>CP172536.1:747500-3735591 GCA_044598425.1 Bacillota bacterium Lsc_1132 | reverse complement strand
AGGATCAAATAGTGAATTTCACAGTTTAAATCTATTAATTTATAAATATACAAAAGCCCGGTTGTGGAAAAATATATAATAAGGAATAAAAGTGGAGTTTCGACAATATCCACTTATTGTGGACAAGTTTTTTCAGAACGCTAGAATAATTATCCACACCTTATCCACAATCTGTGGATAATAAAAATTCTCTTGATGGTTATTCAGAGTGAAAACACAAATATAATACCAGATAATTGTTAGTGATGCAATGTTTTTTCGGAGTTTATCCACAACGATAACATTACTTGAATAGAATTTGTCCACAAGCTATGGGTTTGTGCAAAAACTGTCGATAAGTTGTGCAAACAGAAAAAAATGTCGTTTTTTTTATCCACAGCGCTGATTTGTGGATAAATTGATGAAAAGAAAACTTGCTAATGGATGAGCTTTAAGGTGAGAACGAATAACGCAGCTGTACATTAAAAAACTGGAAATAGGTCATAAAAGGCTAGAGACAGTTGACAATTAATGATTGTCATCTATATAATGATTGAGACTGTCTATTTGAATTTTAGGGCTATTCCTTTGGGAGGTGTCATAGATGAAAAGAACTTATCAACCAAATAAAAGAAAACATAGTAAGGTTCATGGCTTTCGCAGCCGAATGAGCTCAGCAAACGGACGTAAAGTTTTGGCTCGCCGTCGCCGTAAAGGAAGAAAAGTATTATCAGCATAGACCACTGAAAAGTCTCAGTGGTCTTTTTTCTAACTTTAATCCTTAGGAAGAACGGAGCGCCGCTTGCTGGACTAACCAAAATTGAAGGTGTTTTTCCATGAAAAAAGAATTGCGCATAAAAAAGAATAAAGAATTCCAAGAAATATTTAAAAAGGGACGTTCTTTTGCCAATCGGCAGTTTGTTGTGTATGTTTTACATAAAGAAGAGCAGCAATCTTTCCGAATCGGTCTTTCTGTCAGCAAAAAAATTGGCAATGCAGTTACGAGAAATAGAATTAAGCGCTACATCCGCCAAGCTATTTTTGAATTAAATGACGTTCTTTTCTCTGGAAATGATTATGTCATTATTGCTAGGAAACCGGCAGCAGAAATGTCTTTTTTTGAGGTAAAAAAAAGTTTGCAGCACGTTCTGAAGGTAGGAAAAGTTTTAAAGAGGGATTCGAAAGAATAGGAAGAAAAAATAAATCTCTTTAAACATTTCATGAACATTTACATAATGCCATGGTAAAGGACTAAGGAAAATAGATATAATCAAAAGGAGGAAAACTTGGTTGAAAAAGCGAATAATTGTTTTGATCAGTATGATTTCTTTGTTTCTTCTGTTGGCGGGCTGCAACCAGATCCAGCAGCCAATCACACCAGAAAGTAAAGGGATTTGGAACGAATATATTGTTTATCCGTTGTCATGGTTTATCACAAGGGTGGCCATGGTCCTTGGCGGCAGCTATGGTCTCTCCATTATTGTGGTTACCATCCTTATTCGGTTATTGATTTTGCCGCTGATGATTAAGCAAACGAAGAGCTCAAAGGCGATGCAGGCCTTGCAGCCAGAAATGCAGAAACTGAAGGAAAAGTATAGTTCCAAGGATCAAAAGACGCAGCAAAAGCTTCAGCAGGAAACGATGGCGCTGTTCCAAAAACATGGCGTAAATCCAATGGCCGGCTGTTTTCCGCTGCTCATCCAGATGCCTATTCTAATTGGCTTTTATCATGCTATTTCAAGAACGCGGGCAATTGCCCAAGATTCGTTTCTCTGGTTTGATCTCGGAGTGAAAGACCCTTATTACATCCTGCCAATTATTGCGGGAATCACAACATTTATTCAGCAAAAAATGATGATGGCCGGCACCGAAAATCAAAATCCACAAATGGCAATGATGGTATGGATGATGCCGATTATGATTGTTATTTTTGCTTTTAATTTCCCGGCAGCTCTATCTTTATATTGGGTAGTCGGTAATATTTTCATGATCGTACAAACCTACTTTATTAAAGGACCGGAATTGCAGAAATCATCAGCATCCGGCAATGCGGGAGGAGCGAAAAAGTGAAACAAGTAACTGCTACAGGACAAACTGTTGTCGAAGCAGTAGAATCAGCTTTAGCTCAGCTAAACACAACCCAAGACCGCACAGAAGTTTCAATCATTGATGAAGGAAAAAAAGGCATCTTTGGTATCTTTGGATCACGGCCGGCGATTGTCAAAGTCACTGTGAAAATTGATCCGGTTGAAGAAGCGAAAAACTTTCTCAGTCAAGTCAGCGAGAAGATGGGAGCACCCATTTCAATTGATGTAAAGCGGGATGGGAAACAAATTCTTTTTACATTAAAAGGTGAAAAGATTGCTTTATTGATTGGAAAAAGAGGTCAAACCTTAAATTCGCTTCAATATTTGACACAATTGGTTATCAATCGCTTTGCAGATCAATATTTTACTGTGATTTTAGATGCGGAGGATTATCGAAAACGCAGAAATGATACACTGATTCAACTTGCGCATCGATTAGCCGAAAAGGCAGTTAGAACGGGAAAAGCTGTATCCTTAGAACCAATGCCTTCATACGAGCGAAAGGTGATTCACACCGCTTTGGCGGACAATCGTCGGATTAAAACATATTCTGATGGGACAGAACCACATCGATTTATCGTCATTTCACCAAATAAGTAAATAAAGATAAGGCTTCATCGAGTTAGACGGTGCTAAAAAACACCCTATCATTGCGTGATAGGGTGTTTTTTTTATTCTCTTACAACAATGCAGATAAAATGAACGGTAGGTTTGTTGTTTATCTTTATTTTTTTATTGTTAGGCTAGGTTAAACGATGTTGTAGATTCCCTTTCTTTTAATAAAAAATTAACAGAGCCTATTGTTAAGGACGGTTCTGGTTTGTTTTATTGTTATTCACATGTGGATAAGTTAAAATATAACGAGATAATTCTTTGCTTGTGGATAACTAAGAAGGTTTTTTTGCATACGAAAATAAGATATGGTATTCTAGCCATTTGGGATAAATTCTTTTTTTATATAAGTTAATTCTGATTAGCTAAATAAAGTTCAATTAGAAATGGTGGTGTACAAAATGGAGATGGATACGATTGTGGCAATTTCGACTCCGATGGGCGAGGGAGCGATTGCCGTTGTCCGTTTAAGTGGTGAACAAGCGATTCCAATAGCCGGTCGGCTTTTTAAAAGTATCAGCGGCAGACCTTTAAAGGAAATGGCGACCCATACAATCCATTATGGACATTTAGTCGATCCAAAAAGCGGACAAGTGGTCGAGGAAGTTATGGTCACCGTAATGAAAGGTCCTAAGACTTTCACAAAAGAAGATGTTGTTGAAATTAATTGCCACGGGGGAATTGTATCAGTCAATCGGGTACTGCAGCTTGTTCTAAACCATGGTGCAAGATTGGCTGAACCAGGAGAATTCACCAAGCGGGCATTTTTAAATGGACGAATTGATTTGTCACAGGCGGAAGCTGTCATGGACTTGATCCGGGCAAAAACGGATCGGGCGATGAATGTTGCTCTTGGGCAAATGGAAGGGCGGCTGTCGCAATTGATTCGAAAATTGCGGCAGGAAATTTTAGAAACCCTCGCCCATGTAGAAGTAAACATCGACTACCCCGAATATGATGATGTCGAAGAAATGACCCATAAAATGCTGCTGGAAAAAGCATCATTTGTTCGTGGGGAAATTCAAAAACTTTTGCAGACCTCACAGCAAGGAAAAATTTTGCGTGAGGGGTTGGCAACTGTAATTGTCGGACGGCCCAATGTCGGGAAATCTTCCCTTTTAAATAGTCTTGTTCATGAAAACAAAGCGATTGTTACCGATATTCCGGGAACGACGCGTGATGTGATCGAAGAATATGTCAATGTTCGGGGAGTGCCTCTTCGCCTTCTTGATACTGCTGGAATTCGGGAAACGGAAGATATTGTCGAACGGATTGGTGTGGAAAAATCCCGTCAAGTTTTAAAAGAAGCAGATCTCATTTTGCTTGTGCTAAACTTCTCAGAAAAATTAACACCTGAAGATGAGAATTTATTTAAAGCAGTAGAAGGCATGGATGTGATCGTTATTGTCAATAAAACAGATCTCCCGCAGCAAATTGAAATGGATAGGGTGAGGGAACTTGCAGCAGCACATAAGCTTGTGACAACCTCCCTTCTTGAGGACAAAGGTGTGGAGGAGCTGGAAGAAGCCATTGCTTCTCTTTTCTTTTCCGGTTCGGTTGAAGCGGCTGATATCACGTATGTATCAAACAGCCGCCATATTGCTTTGTTAAACCAAGCGCTTCATACCATTGAAGATGCAATCGAAGGCGTTCGCTCTGGGGTTCCCATCGATATCGCGCAAATTGACTTAACAAGAACATGGGAATTATTAGGTGAAATCATCGGAGACAGTGTCCATGAAAGTTTGATCGATCAGTTATTTTCACAATTCTGTTTAGGGAAATAAATTTACGATGAAAAAAGGAGCAGAGAAATGGAGTACGAAGCTGGAACATATGATGTGATCGTTGTGGGAGCAGGCCACGCCGGCAGTGAGGCAGGCCTAGCAGCTGCACGCCTTGGTGCAAAAACGTTAATGATCACCATCAACTTAGATATGATCGCCTTTATGCCGTGTAACCCTTCCATTGGCGGACCAGCAAAAGGTATTGTTGTTCGAGAAATTGATGCCCTTGGCGGCGAAATGGGAAGAAATATTGATAAAACTTACATTCAAATGAGAATGTTGAACACGGGAAAAGGTCCTGCGGTTCGAGCTTTAAGGGCTCAGGCTGATAAAGCAGATTATCAGCGTGAAATGAAGCGAACAATTGAAAATGAGCCCAATTTAACGCTGATTCAGGGAATGGCGGAGCGACTAATTGTCGAAGATGGCATCTGTAAAGGAATTGTCACGAAAACAGGAGCCATTTATCGTTCAAAAACAGTCGTCATTACAACCGGAACTTTTTTGCGTGGCGAAATTATTATCGGGGACTTGAAATATTCAAGCGGGCCAAACAATCAGCAGCCTTCTATTAAACTTTCCGAACATTTGGAGGAGCTTGGTTTTGAGCTTGTTCGTTTTAAAACAGGGACACCTCCGCGCGTCAACAGCCATTCAATTGATTACAGTAAAACGGAGATTCAGCCTGGAGATGAAGTACCTAGAGCTTTTTCATACGAAACAACCAAATATATAACCGATCAGCTCCCTTGCTGGCTGACTTATACAAATGAGCAAACACATCAGCTTATTGATAACAATCTTCATCGCTCGCCGATGTATTCCGGCATGATAAAAGGAACAGGGCCTCGTTATTGCCCATCGATTGAAGATAAAGTAGTGCGCTTTAACGACAAACCGCGCCATCAGATTTTCCTTGAACCGGAAGGAAGAAACACAGAAGAAGTTTATGTTCAAGGGCTATCGACAAGCTTGCCGGAAGATGTACAGCAGCAAATTCTAAAAACGATCCCAGGACTTGAAAACGCCCAAATGATGCGATCCGGTTATGCAATCGAGTATGACGCGATTGTTCCAACACAGCTTTGGCCAACCCTTGAAACAAAGGTAGTTAAAAACCTTTATACGGCTGGTCAAATTAACGGTACTTCCGGATATGAAGAAGCTGCCGGACAGGGAATGATGGCGGGGATTAATGCGGGTTTGAACGCCTTAGGCCGCGAGCAGCTCATCTTAAGTCGGTCGGATGCGTACATTGGCGTGCTGATTGACGATTTAATCACAAAAGGAACAAATGAACCGTACAGGCTATTAACATCTAGAGCTGAATATCGTTTATTGCTCCGCCACGACAATGCTGACTTAAGATTGACGGAAATTGGCTATCAAATTGGCTTAATCTCAGCTGAGCGCTACGAGAAATTTTTGGCGAAAAAAAAAGCAATTGAGACGGAAAAGAAAAGACTCCAAGCGATCATTTTGAAACCATCACAGCAAGTGCAGGAACTGATCAAAAGCCTTGGCGGCAGCGAGCTGAAAGATGGGATTCGGGCTTCAGATCTTTTAAAAAGGCCTGAAATGACCTATGACCATATCGAAAGTTTGGCACCGAGCGAGCTTCCGTTAACAGAGGAAGTAAAGGAACAAGTTGAGATCCAAATTAAATATGAGGGATATATTGAAAAATCGCTTCAGCAAGTCGATCGTTTGAAAAAGATGGAGAATAAGAAGATTCCTGAGGATATTGATTATGATGCCATTACCGGCATTGCAACGGAGGCAAAACAAAAATTGAAAAAAATTAAACCTTTATCAATTGCTCAGGCATCGCGAATTTCCGGAGTAAACCCAGCAGATATTTCAATTCTTCTCGTTTACTTAGAGCAGGGACGAATTGCCCGAATCGCGAATGAATGATGAAAGAGGAATTTTTGTCGATGAAAATAGATCAATTTACAACCATGCTCGAGGAAAAGGGAATTTCATTAAATTCCCGACAGTTGGAACAATTTGAAATATACTATGAAACATTGGTCGAATGGAATGAAAAAATGAATTTAACCGCAATAACGGATAAGGAAGAAGTCTATCTAAAGCATTTTTATGACTCTGTTACAGCTGCATTTTATTTTGATTTTTCAAAGCCAATTCGGCTATGCGATGTTGGGGCAGGTGCCGGATTTCCAAGTATTCCATTAAAAATTGTATTTCCGCATATTGAAGTGTCGATCGTTGACTCGTTGAATAAGCGAATTACATTTTTAAACCATCTCGCCAAAGTTTTAAAACTTGAAAAAGTTCACTTTATTCATGACCGAGCGGAAGCGCTTGGAGTCCATTCGCAGCATCGGGAAACATACGATGTTGTAACTGCACGCGCCGTTGCAAGAATGTCGGTTCTTAGTGAACTTTGCCTGCCGCTTGTCAAAGTCGGCGGATATTTCTTGGCGCTAAAAGCAGCACAAGCAAATGAGGAATTAGCCATTGGCCAAAAGGCAATTTCCCTTTTGGGCGGCAAACTGAAAGATTCTTTTACATTTACGTTGCCGCTCGAAGAAAGTGAACGGACGATCTTTATCATACAAAAAGAAAAACAGACGCCGAAGAAGTACCCGCGCAAACCAGGCACTCCAGGGAAAATGCCGCTTGAATAAACCGCAATAATTTTGTTTTAAAATTGGACGTAAAAGCAGCAGGAAATTGACATTTCTGCAGAGAATTAGTATTAGGGAGTTTCGTAAAGGTGGTGTTGGGGGATGAAGCATACAATTACGCGCTTTTTTGGCCTCGGCGATAAGGAAGGACAAGAAGAGCATAATCGGAATTTTGACATAGAAAAACCGAGTGACCAGGATGAAATCAGAAAAATCCCAATTGATCAGATTGTCCCCAATCGGTTTCAGCCTCGTACGGTTTTTGATGATGAAAAAATTGAAGAATTATCGCGTACCATCCATATCCATGGAATTATTCAGCCAATTGTTGTAAGAGAATTTGAAACAGACCGATATGAAATTATCGCTGGAGAACGCCGCTGGCGGGCAATGAAGAAGCTCGGGTGGGACGTCGTACCTGCGATTATTAAAAATTTAACCGATACAGAAACAGCATCTGTCGCCCTGATTGAGAATTTGCAGCGTGAAGAACTTTCACCTATTGAGGAAGCAATTGCCTATGGCAAATTGCTTGAATTGCATAATTTGACCCAGGAAGCACTCGCCCAGCGCCTTGGAAAAGGGCAATCTACGGTTGCCAATAAGCTACGCCTGCTAAAATTGCCGCAGCCTATACAAGATGCTTTATTGAATAAACAAATCACAGAGCGCCATGCCCGTTCACTTATACCTTTAAAAGATCCTGATAAACAGGTTAAGCTTTTGGAAGAAATTATTGAGAAAAATTTAAATGTAAAGCAAACAGAAGAGCGTGTCGTCCGGCTTTTGGAAAGCAAGAATCAAAAGCCAAAGCCGAAAAGGAAGGCTTTTAGCAAGGATATGAGAATTGCAGTCAATACCATTCGCCAGTCCCTATCAATGGTAACGGATAGCGGAATCAAGCTCGACTCCGAAGAAGAAGAATTCGATGAATATTACCAATTCACGATTCGTATTCCAAAGAAAAAGTAAGCAGATTGAGAGGAATCAGACAACGGATGAGTCTGATTCCTTTTTAAATTGCAAGGCTTTTTTCTAAATAGTTTTTCGTAAGTAAATCATTGATAAAAAAAATGATTGGAGCGAAGTACCTGGACCGGAAATCAACCACTTCTCTATTTGTAACCTAGGAATAAAGCTGACGATAAAAAGTCATGAGTGAAAAATAGAGGATTGAAATTTTTAGAAAAAAAACAACAACGAAACAGTTTCGTGCTAAAATAAATACTATGGCCGTTTTCTTTTCTTTTTAAACGTAAAGATTTTTGTATTTAGAAAAAATAAAGGTAGGTGACATCGTGAGCAAAGTACTTGCAATCGCGAACCAAAAAGGTGGAGTCGGCAAAACGACTACATCTGTCAACCTAGGCGCCTGCTTAGCTTACATAGGAAAAAAGGTTTTGCTAGTTGATATTGATCCTCAGGGCAACGCAACAAGCGGAATTGGAATTGAAAAAGCAGAAGTAGATCAATGCATCTATGATGTTTTAGTAGACGATGTTGAAGCCAAGGCGGTGATTAAACCGACTGCGGTTGAAAATTTGTATGCTATACCGGCAACCATCCAATTAGCTGGGGCAGAAATTGAACTTGTTCCGACCATTTCGAGAGAAGTCCGTTTAAAGCGGGCACTCCAGGAAATTAAAGAGAATTTTGACTATATTATCATCGATTGTCCGCCTTCATTAGGATTGTTAACCATTAACGCTCTTACGGCATCAGATGCAGTCTTAATTCCCGTTCAGTGCGAATATTACGCATTGGAAGGCCTAAGTCAGCTGTTAAACACAGTTCGTCTTGTTCAAAAACATTTGAATCAGGATTTGAAAATAGAAGGTGTGTTATTAACAATGCTGGATGCCCGGACAAACTTAGGTATACAAGTCATTGAAGAAGTGAAAAAGTATTTTCAAGACAAAGTCTACAAAACAATTATTCCGAGAAATGTTCGTCTAAGTGAGGCTCCGAGTCATGGAGAGCCGATCATTACTTATGATCCAAAATCCCGCGGATCGGAAGTATATTTAGATTTGGCGAAGGAAGTGGTTTCCAATGGCTAAAGGGTTAGGCAAGGGGCTAGATGCATTTTTCCCAAACATGAAGGTTGGCAAGGAAGAGACCATTCAGGAATTGAAACTGAAGGATCTGCGTCCCAATCCTTATCAGCCGCGAAAAAATTTCCAGCAGGAAGCGATAGAAGAGCTGAAAGACTCCATCATTGAGCACGGCATCCTTCAGCCGCTCGTCGTCAGAAAAAGCATTAAAGGGTATGAAATTGTTGTAGGAGAGCGCCGTTTCCGGGCGGCAAAAGAAGCAAAACTGGAAACGGTGCCGGTAGTCGTTCGTGAACTTTCGGAACAGCAAATGATGGAATTAGCGGTATTGGAAAATTTGCAACGAGAAGACTTAAATCCGATCGAAGAAGGTCTTGCATACCAAACGCTGATGGAAAAATTAGCTTTAACCCAAGAAGAAGTTGCGAAGCGTTTAGGAAAAAGCCGTCCACATATTGCCAATCATATCCGCTTATTGTCACTGCCTCCTAAAGTCCAACAATTTATTTCCGATGGCAAAATTTCAATGGGACATGGGAGAGCATTGCTTGGACTCCGGAAAAAAGAAAGAATACCCGTGATGGTTGAAAAAATTATGAAAGAAAATTTAAATGTTCGGCAGCTCGAAAAATTAATTCAGCAATTAAATGAAAATGTTTCACGTGAAACAAAAAAAACTGCCAAGAAAAAGAATGTTTTTCTGAAAGAACGGGAGCAATCGCTTCGCGAACGATTTGGAACGCCAGTCAATATTAAACAATCGAAAAATAAGGGGAAAATTGAAATTGAATTTTTCTCCAATGAAGATTTAGAGCGGATTTTGGAACTGCTTGATTATGAATCATCGCTGTGAACCATCAGCTTGGATGGTTTATTTTTTTTAAAGGCGCTATTAAAGATGAATGTTGATTTGTACTCCACTATTAATGAGCTAAAATCCGCGAGACTCCTCGAAAATGCATTCGCATTTCCTTCATGCGGTGTTAATTCGAGGATGTCCTGCGGAAAAACGAGCCTGCCGAGACCCCGCAGCAAGGTACGGAGGCCACTGAAAAGGGCTTTTTCTGTTTAATAATGAAATTTCCGAAAAACCTAATCCCAAAATACCGCCGTTTTCCAATATCAAAGTGGGAGAGTTTAATCTATTTTACAAGTAATTTTATACTGAAAGTGGGGATGGATTTTTCAGGAATTTGCTTTTCATAAAATTTCACGGACTTTTTCAGTGGCTTCAAGGTACGAGCGAGGAGGTTCGGTGGTTCGTCCGGGTGGAAAGGGAGCGGATATTAGCAAACATCAACAACGAAGTTTAACATAGCCTTTTTAAAAAGTACTAGAATCAGATGTACTCTCTGGCTGTGAAGCATAGCATATGCACGATCCTTATTTTGAAATTAGGTGAAATTGAATGTTTTTATTGGGTACGCTCGTAAATGGGTTGCTAATTATTATAGGAACCTTGCTTGGAAGGCTTCTGCAGCGAATTCCAGAAGGCATGAAGACGACAGTCATGTATGGAATCAGTTTATCGGTTATGGTGCTCGGACTGCAAATGGGATTAAAGAGTGAAAACTTTTTAATTGTCATTTTGAGCCTTGTAATCGGTGCTGTATTTGGAGAACTTTTTCAATTAGAAGAAAAATTGAATCAGCTTGGAAGATGGCTTGAGAAAAAGTTAGGTTCGAATGAAAGAGGGAGCATTTCCGAAGGGTTTGTAACAGCCACATTAATTTTTTTAATTGGCGCAATGGCGATTATAGGAGCACTTGATAGCGGAATTCGCGGCAATCATGATGTTTTATATACAAAATCGATTATTGATGGGTTTACAGCTCTTATTTTATCGACCACTCTTGGGATTGGTGTTTTGTTTTCTGCTGTTCCAGTTTTTCTTTATGAGGGCGGGATTGCCTTATTTGCTACGCAAATCGACCGCTTTGTTCCGAAAGAATTAATGGATCAATTTATCGTTGAGATGACGGCAACAGGAGGAATTATGATCTTTGCGATTGGCCTTAATTTAGCTGGTATTACAAAAGTGAAGGTCGCCAATTTTTTGCCGTCTATTGTTGTAACAGCGGTGATTGTAACAATTTTATACAAATATCATCAATATTTATAAAGAAAACTCGCCGATTGGCGAGTTTTTCCTTAAAATTATTGTTCTGCAGCTTCTATGTTTGCGGCATTCCAATTAAACTCATGGCAATTTGTTTGCTGCGGGTAGCGCAAACTTGCTTTATAGATACCGTTGGCCATTGTTTTAGCCATCTTTAAGACTAGATTAAGGCGAGTATTTTGGAGAACAAAAAACTCCATAAAACCACTGACATTAACAATGCCGGTTATATGAATATGGCCGACGGCGGGCAAATCTTTGTTAACGCCCGCTCCGGGTTTTACCGGCCCTTCGCCAATTTCAATCATGCCGATGCTTTTAAAACGCCCTAAGCATGCATCAATACCAATAATAAACGGATGGAAATGCTGTTCTTTAATCACTTTCAATTTTTCTTCCAAATTGACAGCATGGATCGGATCATCAAGTGTTCCGTAAACAAAAAAAGGTTGCAAATTCTTTTCTTCTAACAAAGTGCCGACAAGTGGTCCTAATGAATCTCCAGTTGATCGGTCTGTACCAATACAAACAAAGACAATGGGGCGGCTAGTCATGGCAGGAAACAGTGAAATTAATTCTGTTGCAAGTTGTTCTACTGCTGTGTTATCCTCATGACTAATTCGTGTATTTTCCCTCCTGTCAAAAATTTTTGATTTCAGATCCATTAAGCCCACTCCTTAGTTTTAATATTAGCATTATACGGAGATTTGCTGATATCTATACATTCCTTTAATAAAAATGTATTAAACTAATTTTTTGGTATTTATTGTTTTAAAAGAAAAAATCACAAAACTATAAAGCTGTAAAGAAAATTTGTTAAAATAAATTAGATTAGGCTTAATAAGCTGAGTGCCTTGATTTTAAGAACCTTTCTCAAGTGCTTTACGACCGGGCCATATTCATTGTATCTTTATAAATGAGAAGGTGATAAAATGTTTCCTACTGAAAAAGTTATTCAAAGTGTTGTAGATAAATTCCAAAATGAAGAAACTTGGCTTGCAATTGGCGAAGGATTTCTAAAAATTTTTGCGATCCTTATTGTAGCAAAAATTCTCATTCGCGTTGGTAAAATAACGATTCACAATATGGTGAAAATACGGGCGCGAGCTTCTCTAACACCGTTTGTTTCCTTACGGATGTCGGAACGCAGAGAAGCTACATTGCTGAGGCTGATTGATAATATCCTCTCATACGTTGTTTATTTTATTGCGTTTATGATGATTCTGTCTGTCCTCAATATTGACGTAAAAGCGTTATTGGCAGGGGCTGGGATTGTTGGACTGGCCGTTGGTTTTGGAGCACAAAGCCTAGTCAAAGATATTTTATCCGGTTTTTTTATTATATTTGAAGATCAGTTTTCCGTTGGAGACCATATTCGAGTGGGTCAATTTGAAGGAAATGTAGAAGCAATTGGCTTAAGAACAACGAAAATTAAAAGCTGGACCGGTGAATTGCATATTTTGCCAAATGGAAGCATTAATCAAGTAACGAATTACTCATTAAATAACAGTGTAGCCGTTGTTGATGTGGGCATAGCCTATGAGGAAGATATTGAAAAAGCAGAAAAGGTTATTGAAGAACTTTTAGAAAGATTACCTGAGCAATATGAAGAACTTGTTAAGAAACCGGAACTTTTGGGAGTGCAAAATCTAGGCCCATCGGAGATTGTTTTAAGAATAGTTGCAGAAACACTCCCAATGCAGCATTTTTATATTGCGAGAGTGCTTCGTAAAGAAGTAAAACTAATACTAGATGAAAATGGCATAGAAATTCCATTTCCACGGCTTGTGATGTATTCGAGAGAGGCCGTACAGTCAAAAGAGCCAGGTGTGTAAAAGGAGGAACCCGATTTGGAGCCAAAGGAATTTTCCATTAATGATATTGTTGAAATGAAAAAGCCGCATCCATGCGGGGTGAATCGCTGGAAAATCATTCGAATGGGAATGGACATCCGAATCAAATGCGAAGGCTGTTCCCACAGTGTATTAATTCCAAGAAAAGAGTTTTCCCGTAAAATGAAGAAAATACTTGTGAAGCATGAGGAGTAAACCGTTCCATGCTTCTTTTTTCTACTAGAAAAGAGGCGGAGCCACGTTAAAGAAACGAACGGGGGTGGAGAAATGGCAACAATTAAACATTCAGCTTGTCCATTAAATTGCTGGGATAGCTGTGGATTTCAAGTAACGGTTGAAGACGGAAAAGTCATAAAAGTGGATGGGGATTTCGACCACCCGATTACAAAGGGAAAGATTTGCAGCCGGGGCAGAATGCTTGTCAATCGAGCGAATGGGCCGGAAAGACTGCTTTTCCCATTAAAAAAAGTAAATGGACAATTCAAACCGATTACTTGGAGCCAGGCTCTTGATGAGATTGCCGAGAAGTTAGCGGAAATTAAAGAAAATCACGGTTCAACTGCCGTACTGCATAGCCATGACTATGCAAACAATGGGATTTTAAAAAATCTAGATCAACGTTTTTTTAATTGCTATGGTGGTGTAACAGAATTAGTAGGTTCTCTTTGCTGGGGAGCTGGTATCGAAGCGCAGAAATGGGATTTTGGCAATGCAATCAGCCACGCCCCAAATGACATCGTTAACAGTAAAAATATCATTGTTTGGGGAAGAAATGCGGCCCGGACGAACATGCATTTTTATGAAAAGCTGCTGGAAGTAAAGAAGCAAGGCGCCAACATCTATGTCATCGATCCAATATATAATGCAACTGCAAAAATTGCGAACAAGCATATTTCCATTAAGCCTGGAATGGATGGTTTTTTGGCTGTTGGAATCATGAAAGAAATCATTCGTCTTGGCTTGGAAGACCGCGAATTTATTGAAACGGCAACGATTAGATTTAATGATTTGCTCGAGCTTATCAATGGGATCTCGCTTGAAAAAATAAGTGAAATGACTGAAGTTCCAATACAAGTATTTACCCAATTAGCGCAAATATATGCTGAAAAGCCAACCGCAACTTATATGGGGCTAGGGATGCAGCGCTATCGAAATGGCGGCAATACGATCCGGTTGATTGATGCCCTTGTTGCCATTAGTGGAAATATAGGCATTTCAGGCGGTGGTGCAAACTATGCCAATATCCAAGTAGGGCAAAGCTTTTCGTTTGAACAGATCACTCTGCCAAATCGAAGAGAAAAACATCGCCAATTTCCAATTATGCACCAGGCAGAAAAAGTGCTGGCAGCAACTGATCCAAAAATCCAAATGATTATTGTCACTTGCGGAAATCCACTCACACAAGTACCAGATACTTCAATTGTCGAAAAAGCATTTTCTTCAGTAGAAACATTGGTTGTGATTGATTCCTATATGACTGACACGGCAAAGCTGGCAAACTATGTTTTACCTGTGGCGGGGTCTTTTGAAGAAGAAGATCTTTATTATTCTTCTATGTACCATCATTATGTTAATTATGGACCGAAACTGGTCGACCCGCCTGGAGAAGCCAGGCCTGATTTGTGGATATGGACCCAGTTGGCTGAACGTCTCGGGTTTGGTGATGATTTTGCTTTTACAAGGGAACAATGGATGAACAAGTGTTTAGAGCCGCTTGAAAAGCATGGGTTTACGCTTGAAAAACTAAAGAACCAAAGATGGCTGGAATTGCCTGTTCAAAAAATTCCCTGGGCAGACCGGAAGTTTCAGACGCCGAGCGGTAAATATGAGTTCACTTCAAGCCTAGGATCGTTAAAGGGGTCGAATGGAAAACTGACACTTTCGCTCCCAAGTGAATCAAAATGGTCCCAGCCGGAACTAGCAAAGGAGTATCCATACAGTCTGCTAACCATTCATCCGCTTCGTTCCAATCACTCGCAGCACTATTCCTTGTGGAAAAACGATCCTCAAGTAAAAGTTGAAATTGCAAAAAACATTGCTGAGCACCTTGATTTGCAGGATGGTGATCAAGTAAGAGTTTGGAATCGACGCGGAACGATTGAGGGAACGGTATCGATTATGGCAAAAGCCCATCCTAATACGATTAATATTGATGAGGGGATTGCCGCTGCTTTTGGCGGCTCTGTCAATCAATTAACATCCAGCCTAGAATCTGACAATCGTCTGGGCAGCACGTTATATGATTGCCTTGTAAATATTGAAAAAATTAAGCAATTGTCGCCATAAATGGCGGCTGTTTTTATTTGCTGCTAACCGCCTTGTCTTTTTAGTGACATATGCCTATAATTGTGAGAGGCTTTTTAATTAATTTTATAATCAGTTTCGTTCTGTCAAAAGGCTCAGTTTTTGAGATCATTTTTATAAAAAATAGATAAAGATTTGAAAGAGGAGTGACATTTCCATGGCTTTGACTGCAGGAATCGTCGGACTTCCAAACGTCGGGAAGTCTACGTTATTTAATGCGATTACACAAGCGGGGGCGGAGTCTGCCAATTACCCGTTTTGTACGATCGACCCAAATGTCGGAATCGTTGAGGTTCCGGATGAACGGTTAAATAAGCTAACTGAATTGGTTCAGCCGAAAAAAACGGTCCCTACCACCTTTGAATTTACAGATATAGCTGGAATTGTAAAAGGTGCAAGCAAAGGTGAAGGGCTGGGCAACAAATTTCTTTCGCATATTCGTGAAGTGGACGCGATTTGCCAAGTTGTCCGTTGTTTTGCTGATGATAATATTACGCATGTTTCCGGGAAAGTTGATCCGATTGAGGATATTGAGACAATTAATTTAGAGTTAATCCTTGCTGATATGGAGACAGTTGAAAAGCGGATTGGCCGGGTTGAAAAATTAGCTAAGCAGAAAGACAAAGAAGCGGTGGCGGAATTTGAAGTTTTAACCATGCTGCGTGATGCTTTTGAAGCAGAAAAGCCGGCTCGGACGATTGAATTTACCGATGACCAGCAAAAGATTGTAAAAGGGCTACATTTGCTTACTATTAAGCCAGTTCTCTATGTTGCAAATGTAGGAGAAGAAGATGTTGCAGATCCATCTTCCAATGAGTATGTTCAAAAAGTGCGCGAGTTTGCAGCTGATCATGCAGAAGTGATTGTAATCTGTGCCAAAATCGAATCGGAAGTTGCCGAGCTTGAAGGCGAAGAAAAAGCGATGTTTTTGGAAGAGTTAGGAATTGAAGAATCCGGATTGGACCAATTGATTCGGGCTGCTTATCACCTGCTTGGCCTCGCTACTTATTTTACAGCCGGTGTGCAAGAAGTGCGCGCATGGACTTTCCGAAAAGGGATGAAGGCTCCGCAATGTGCCGGGATTATCCACTCTGACTTTGAGCGCGGCTTTATTCGGGCAGAAACGGTATCCTATGATGACTTGATGGCCGCCGGATCCATGAATGCCGCGCGTGAAGCAGGCAAAGTGCGCCTTGAAGGCAAAGAGTATGAAGTAAAAGACGGGGATATTATCCACTTCCGCTTTAATGTATAAAAAGATAAAAACTCTGCCTAATTGGCGGAGTTTTTTCAATCTATGCTTAATAGCAGTCATTGCTTTTCATAGAAAGCTATGCTATACTTTTAACTTGTGAGTAATGAATAATTGCTCCTTGCCCATTCGGGCCGTTTAGACCAAAAGGAGGTGACAGAGATGAAAAAGTACGAAATCATGTACATCATCCGCCCAAATATTGAAGATGAGGCTAAAAAGGCGCTTGTTGAGCGTTTTAACACGATTCTTAGTGATAATGGTGCGGAATCAGTAGAAGTGAAAGATTGGGGCAAACGCCGTCTTGCATATGAAATCAATGATTTCCGCGATGGCTACTACCAAATCGTAAACGTTACATCTACGGCTGCAGCGGTTGAAGAATTCTCTCGCTTGGCTAAAATCAGCGAAGATATCATTCGCCACATCGTCGTTAAAGCAGAAGCATAAGCTTGCGTTGACTATAAATTGTTTCACATGAAACAGTAAACTAAAGAAAAAGGAGTTGATTCTGATGATGAATCGTGTCGTTCTTGTTGGCCGTTTGACGAAGGATCCTGACTTGCGCTATACGCCAAATGGTGTTCCTGTTGCAACGTTTACCCTGGCTGTAAACCGTACTTTTACGAACCAGCAAGGGGAACGGGAAACAGACTTTATTAATTGTGTTGTTTGGCGGCGTCCAGCTGAAAACGTGGCGAATTTTTTGAAAAAAGGAAGCCTTGCAGGCGTTGATGGACGCATTCAAACGCGCAATTATGAAGGACAAGATGGCAAGCGTGTCTATGTTACAGAAGTTTTGGCTGAGAGTGTTCAATTTTTAGAGCCGAAGAGCGCGTCAAGCGCAAGAAATGACAGCGATTATTACAATGCCCCGAGGGAGCAAAACACTCCATTCGGCAGCAGCAGTCAGAATCAACGCCAGAACAATAATAATCAAGGCTTTACAAGAGTGGATGATGATCCGTTTGCCGGTAATGGGCAAATTGACATCTCTGATGATGATCTTCCATTCTAAACCACAACTTTTCAGCGAAATATTACGATAAAAACAATAACAAAAGGAGGGAATATTCATGGCAGGAGGACGTAAAGGCGGCCGTGCAAAACGCCGCAAAGTTTGCTATTTCACAGCAAATGGAATCACTCACATCGACTATAAAGATGTAGATTTACTTAAAAAATTCATCTCTGAACGCGGTAAAATTTTACCTCGTCGTGTGACGGGTACGAGCGCAAAATACCAACGGAAATTAACTGTTGCGATTAAACGTGCTCGTCAAATGGCTTTATTACCATTTGTTGCAGGTGAATAAGCAAAAAAGCAGCAGGGGATTCCCCTGCTGCTTTTTTGCTTATTCATTTTTATTTCGTAATGCCCAACCAGCAAAGCGGTTATGAAGAGGTTTCAAGAAAAGGAAGTCCATGAACAACGCCAGAAAGCCAATAATTAAAATTCCCAGTATGACTGCTGACGAATTTCCTGTTTGTCCATTAAACGAGATAAAATAGCCAATTCCTCCATTACCGCCAATCATTTCTGCTGCCACAAGTGAACGCCATGAAATCGCAAAACCTACGTAAATCCCGCTGATAGCGGCGGGAATAATTTCCGGTAAGTATACGTAAAAGGCAAGTTTCCAGCCTGTTGCTCCCAGTGATTTAGCTGCCCGAATATGCGATTCAGGAATCATATTCATCCCTTGAATTACATTCATTAAGATTGGAAAAAAGGAGGCAATCATGATGACAGAAATCATTGGTGCATCCCCTAAGCCGAGAAAAATAACCAATAATGGAGCCCATGCCATTGGCGGCGTCGCTTGAAAAAACGAAACAAGCGGCATTAAAAAAAGCCGGAACGGCCGGAATGCTCCAGCCAAAATTCCGATTAAAAAAGCCATGCAGGCAGAAAGAACAAATCCTAAAACGAGTCGTTTGAGACTCAGAAGGATATGTGTTTGAATCTCTCCCTTATTCCACTGTACGACGCCTTCATGGAAGACATCCACAGGACTGGGGACTATATATGCAGGGTATTTTGCTGATACGACAAACCAAATCATAAATACAAATGGAACTGCCATCAAGCTGAATTTCCACTTATTCACTTTTCTACTACTCCCTTAACAAATGAAAGATCGAACAAACTTTTTACATCAACCTTTTTGTTTACATAACCAAGCTCATACGCTGCATCCGCAAGTTTTTGGTATCCGGCGAAATTCTTTTCGTTGAATTTCCAATCGAAAACCATTTTTTTCTTTGCTTGGGCAATCACCTGTTCAGCAGGTACATCTCCTACTGCTTTGATATTGAAAGTCTTAACCAATACCTGATTGGCATTTCCCTGATCATTATTTAAATATTGAATGGTTGATTGATGAACCTGCATAAAGGCATGAACAGCTTCAGGCTTCTTCTTGAGTGCATCTTTTGTAGCAACGACAACAAGAGCAGGATCATTTTCTTCTGCTATTTGCTTTTTCCCGCGCAACAGGGCATAGGTTAAGAATGGTTCATTTAATACTCCGGCCTTCACTTGATTCGAATCAATCGCCGCTTCAATGTTTGGCTGTTTAAACTGCTGAATGGTTACATCCTTATTTGAAAGGCCGGCTTTTGGTAAAAGAACTCCTCTTGTAATAATATCCACACCACTTCCACGGTCAATGCTGGCAATGACTTGCCCCTTTAATTCCTTAACTGAAGTGATGCTTGAATCTTTTCCGACAACAGCCCCAATTTTTCCTTCACTTACTTTCGCAATAACTTTTACAGGAAGTCCTCGGGATGACCAGTTCACAAGTGCAGGCACTCCTGCGTAGGCAACATCCAGTTCACCTGCCGCTAAAGCTTGATAGAGCTCGGGACCAGAGTTAAATGCATAGGTTTTTACATTTAGTTTTTTAGAAAAAAATCCTTCTTTGTCCGCAATAATACCTGGAGCATTTGCCAAAATCGAGACATATCCAATTTTTAACTCAGGTTTTCCAGACTCTTTTGTGGTACTATTTTTACCTTTACCTGTTGGTGATCCGCAGGCAGATAGCAATAGTAATATAGCAATTGTCAGCAAACTCAGTCGTTTTTTCATTTCTTTCTCCTCTATGACGTTTGTCTTTCTTCTCGTAAGAATTCATATAGATTTTTTTGATAATCATTGTAGGAAGCTGAAGTCCTATCTCTTGGCTGATCTAAATGTACTTCAACAATTTCTTTTATCATTCCATTTTTAGAAAGGAGAATGATCGCATCAGAAAGATAGATTGCTTCATCAATACTATGGGTAACCAGTACGGTTGTCATATTTAATTTTTTATGCAGGGAGAGCAGCTCCTCCTGAAGAACATCTCGTGTTTGTGCATCTAACGCACTAAAGGGCTCATCCAAGAGGAGGATATTTGGTTCTGGTGCTAATGTTCTTGCGAGGGCCACTCTTTGCTTCATTCCACCTGATAAGGATGATATGGAGAAATCAGCATACTTTTTCAGCCCAACCATTTCTATTAGCTCCTCCACTTTCTGCTTTCTTCTTTCCTTTGGAACATTTTGCATTTTTAAACCAAACTCGACATTTTCATATACAGTTAACCAAGGGAATAAGGCTAAGTCCTGAAAGACAAAGCCCCTGTCTTTGGATGGTTTTTTTACTTCCTTTCCCTCAATATTGATCGAACCGGCAGAAGCGGGTAAAAAACCAGCAATGATATTTAAAAGCGTAGACTTTCCACAGCCGCTTGGGCCTAAAAGAGTTACAAAGGAATTTTTACTTATTTCAAAATTCAGACGGTTTAAAACGGCGGATCCTTTATCATACTGGAAGCTAATATCTTGTAGTTGAACGAATGGAATCATAAGAATCTCCTTTCTTTATAGTGCTAAGTAAGCCCATCCTTCCGTTTGTCTGGTTACAAGGTGTGCAACACCAGAGCCGGCAGAATTTACACTGCATTGCAAGTCTGCCAATTTGATATTTTGTTTCGTTAACGTATTATTGCAGACGATAAAGCGAAGATCTTGATCCAAGATTTCTTGAATGCGTGAACGAATCGTCTCGTCTTCGCTTAGTAAAAGATTTAGCCCTTCCCCAAACAGGACGATTTCACATTCAACTAAATCTTCACCGAGCGCTTTTTTTAAGTTGAGAATAGTATTGGTAACCCGTTTAAAATAATCATTTCCCGTTTTATTTATTTGAATGACCACTTTCGCCATTGTAAACAACCCCCTTATTAGCATTATTCCTAGTTGTATAGTTGGATTATAAAGCATTTTTGTATATTTTAAAAGGTAAATATTTTGTTTTCGTGCGGAATAGCCCTGTTATGTTGAATCAGGAAGCGGATCTGGCTACAATAAGGGAAAGGAATTGAAATCATTTAGGGGTGAAGAAGTGAAAAATGTTCGAAGATTGACTGAAGGGGCAATTTTATTAGCCGCCTTTATTGTTTTATTGCTTTTAACGATTTATGTTCCGGTCATTG
Source organism: Bacillota bacterium Lsc_1132 (assembly GCA_044598425.1). GTDB lineage: Bacteria > Bacillota > Bacilli > Bacillales > Cytobacillaceae > JAEVLT01. Next base: position 3,714,403 of record CP172536.1, on the reverse strand, counting down.
GTATTGTTGTGAATCTATTTTTACCAGCGCCGTTCATTTTATTTGCTGCAAAAAATGATTGGAAAAGTATCCTTGTGTTTGTTGTGGCATCCTTATTAATCTCGTTTATCACAGGCACCCTATTAGCAATGCCGCTTACTCTTGCCTATGGAACAACAGGAGCAATAATGGGGTACATGATTCAAAAACAAAAAAGCAGAACAGCCATTTTAATTTCCGCATCATTTGTATTTCTCGTCAATATCGTTGGCCAATATATAGTTTCGGTAGTCTTTTTTCATATGAATTACATTGATGAACTATTAAAAATGATGCAGGATTCGATTAAAATGTCTTCAGATATTATGAAGAATTTTGGTGCACAGCAAAAAAACAACCAAGTTTTGGAGCAATTCACGAAAGCTTTGGCACTGATTAAAACACTTTTGCCAAGTTTGTTTGTCATGGTTTCGTTTCTTACGGTTTTTATCATTCAGCTCCTTTCCCTCCCGATTCTCAGAAGGTTTGGGATAAAGGTTGAAAATTGGAAGCCGTTCCGGGAGATTTCGCTGCCAAAAAGCTTTATTTGGTATTATTTGCTGACGATGCTCGCGGGAATACTGTTGCACCCGAAAGCCGGTACGTACGGATTTGATGTTTTGACCAATTTAACGTATATTTTGCAATTGTTCATGGTCTTTCAAGGATTCACCTTTCTATTTTTCTTTTTTCATCAGAGAGGAACTTCAAAATCCATACCGGCTATCATCGCGGTTTTTTCCTTCCTTGTACCAATATTGCTGTATCTTGTGGGGATATTAGGTATAATTGACTTAGGCTTTGGTTTGAGGAGACGATCGGAACCAAGAGAATAAAGACTACTGTTAGGAGTTGAAACAATGCCTGCATATTTAGAAAAGCGGTCTAACCGATACCCGTTCTACGGATTATTGGGTGTTACAGTGGTGCTTCTCATCGTCTTATCTTTGTATAACTGGATATTGAGTTTGGGCGGCCTGCTGATCATGTTTCTGCCTGTTTATTATATGTTTCTAATCGATCAGAGCCAAAGGAAAGAAATGGAGGAATATATCTCCACCTTATCTTACAGAGTAAAAAGAGTCGGCGAAGAAGCCCTAATGGAAATGCCCATCGGGATTATGTTAATCAACGATGAGTATTACATTGAATGGACAAACCCTTTTCTTGCATCTTGCTTTGATGAAGATACATTAGTTGGAAGATCGCTTTATGATGTTGCTGAAGCGTTAGTGCCTCTTATTAAACAAGAAGTGGAAACGGAAATCATTAAGCTCCATGACCGCAAATTCCGGGTGATACATAAGCGTGAAGAACGCCTTCTTTATTTTTTCGACGTAACGGAACAAGCAGAAATTGAAAAAATGTACCAAAACGAACGCCCGGCAATTGCAATTATCTTTTTAGATAATTATGATGAATTGACGCAGGGAATGGATGATCAAGCACGTTCAAGCATCAATAATTTAGTGACATCTTTACTAAATAAATGGGCTCAAGATAATGGGATTTTTCTTAAAAGAATCTCTTCTGAAAGGTTTATCGCTGTTTTTAATGAAGGCATACTGCAGACACTTGAAAAAGAGAAGTTTGCGATTCTTGATAACGTAAGAGAAACAACTTCGAAGCAAAATGTTTCTTTTACCTTAAGCATCGGTGTTGGGGCTGGTGTATCCTCCCTGCCGGAACTGGGGAATCTTGCACAGTCAAGCCTTGATTTAGCTTTAGGCCGGGGTGGAGATCAAGTGGCAATCAAGCAGGCAAACGGAAAGGTAAGATTCTTTGGAGGGAAAACCAATCCGATTGAAAAACGAACAAGAGTAAGAGCGCGGGTGATATCTCACGCCTTAAAAGAGTTAATTTCCGAGAGCGACAAAGTAGTGATTATGGGTCATAAAAACCCTGATATGGACTCAATTGGCTCTTCCATTGGAATCTATAAAGTTGCCCAGATGAATCAAAAAGATGCTTATATTGTAGTGAACTTTCAAAAAGTTGACACAGGGGTTCAACGGCTGATGGATGAAATCCGTCAAAGTGAGCAATTGCTTTCACGGTTTATCGGTCCGGAAGAGGCACTTGAAATTGCAACAGATCGAACCTTGCTTGTCATTGTAGATACACACCGGCCGGGGCTTGTGATTGAAGAAAGGCTTTTAAATAAAATGGATAAAGTGGTCGTGATTGACCATCATCGCCGCGGTGAAGATTTTATAAAAAATCCTTTGCTTGTCTATATGGAGCCGTATGCTTCGTCAACGGCGGAACTGGTAACCGAGCTGCTTGAATACCAGCCGAAGCGGGGAAAAATCGACATGCTGGAAGCAACCGCACTTTTGGCAGGGATTATCGTTGATACGAAAAGTTTCACCCTTCGCACCGGATCTCGCACGTTTGACGCCGCATCGTATTTGCGCGCACAAGGAGCGGATACGGTTCTTGTCCAAAAATTTTTAAAAGAGGATCTTAATACGTATATCCGAAGATCAAAATTGATTGAATCAGTGTCCTTTTATAAAGAAGGGATTGCGATTGCCCGGGGACGCGAGGATCAATCCTATGACCAAGTGTTAATTGCACAAGCGGCAGATACATTGTTAACCTTGGACGGCGTTGTTGCTTCCTTCGTTATTTCCAAAAGTAATGATGATATGATCGGAATCAGCGCCCGTTCCCTCGGCGATGTGAATGTTCAGGTGATCATGGAAAGCCTTCATGGCGGAGGGCATCTGACAAATGCTGCAACCCAGCTTACCGGCCTTGCGCTTGATGAGGCAGAGAGACAATTAAAGCATGCGATTGATGATTATTTTGAAGGAGGCAAAAAGGAATGAAAGTAATTTTTTTAAAAGATGTTAAAGGAAGAGGAAAAAAAGGGGAAGTTAAAAATGTAGCGGATGGTTATGCACATAACTTTCTTTTTAAACAAGGGCTGGCAATTGAGGCCAGTCAAGCAAATATGAGCACGCTGTCTGCACAGCAAAAGAAAGAGGAAAAACTCGCTGCTGAAGAATTGGCAGAAGCGAAAAAAATAAAGGAAGTTCTTGAGAAAGTAACGGTTGAATTAACCGCTAAAGCCGGTGAAGGCGGCCGTTTATTCGGCTCGATTACGACAAAGCAAATTGCTGAAGAGCTGCAAAAGAAACACGGCATTAAAATTGATAAGCGTAAAATGGAACTGGAGGATGCGATCCGCACCCTTGGCCATACGAAGGTTCCGGTTAAGCTTCATCATGAAGTAATGGCTGTGCTGGATGTTCATGTTAAAGAAGGAAACTAATTTTGGCAGTTCATTTTATCAATAAACATGGTAAAATAGACAAGAGATAAGATGTGATCGGTTAAAGCTGGTCACTCTTTCTGCTTTTTGGAGAGATTTAATCCTTCTTCGAATAGGAGGTTAAAAATAAGATGAATGATTTATTGGCAGATCGCCTGCCGCCGCAAAATATTGAGGCCGAACAAGCTGTATTGGGCGCGATTTTTCTCGAACCCTCCGCGTTAACGTTAGCATCGGAAATTTTGATCCCGGAAGATTTTTACCGGGCAGCTCACCAAAAGATATTCAATGTGATGCTTAAGCTGAATGATCAAGGCAAAGCCCTTGACCTGATTACCGTCACAGAAGAACTAGCTGCTGCAAAGCTACTGGAAGACACCGGCGGCGTAAGCTATTTAAGTGAACTGGCGGCGTCTGTCCCGACTGCTGCCAATATTGAGTATTATGCGAGAATAGTAGAAGAAAAGTCTTTGTTAAGAAGGCTGATTCGAACTGCTACAAACATTGCTCAGGATGGCTATACGCGGGAAGATGAAGTGGAAAATCTTTTAAGCGAAGCCGAGAAAAGTATTCTTGAAGTGGCGCAGCGGAAAAACACCGGTGCTTTCCATAATATTAAAGATGTGCTTGTCCGCACCTATGATAATATTGAATTCATGCATAGCCGTGTCGGCGATATTACTGGAATTGCTACCGGGTTTGCTGAGCTTGACCGGATGACAGCAGGCTTCCAGCGCAATGACTTAATTATTGTGGGTGCCCGTCCTTCCGTTGGTAAAACCGCTTTTGCATTAAATATTGCGCAAAATGTTGCAACCAAGACAGGTGAAAATGTCGCGATTTTCAGTTTGGAGATGGGTGCGGAACAGCTTGTGATGAGGATGCTTTGTGCCGAAGGAAATATCGATGCCCAAAGATTAAGAACCGGCTCGCTAACCGATGAGGATTGGGGAAAACTTACCATGGCAATGGGAAGCCTCTCGAACGCGGGAATTTTTATTGATGACACTCCAGGCGTCCGAGTTGGCGAGATCCGTTCGAAATGCCGCCGTTTAAAGCAGGAACATGGCTTAGGGATGATTTTGATTGACTATTTGCAGTTGATCCAGGGAAATGGCCGTTCGGGTGAAAACCGCCAGCAGGAAGTTTCAGAAATTTCCCGTTCATTAAAAGCGTTAGCGCGAGAGCTGCAGGTGCCTGTTATTGCTCTTTCACAGCTGTCAAGGGGTGTGGAACAGCGTCAGGATAAGCGGCCAATGATGTCTGATATCCGTGAATCGGGAAGTATTGAGCAGGATGCGGATATCGTTGCCTTCTTATACCGAGATGACTACTATGATAAAGAATCAGAGAACAAAAACATTATCGAGATCATCATTGCTAAACAGCGTAACGGTCCAGTTGGCACTGTTCAGCTTGCCTTTGTAAAGGAATACAATAAATTTGTCAATTTGGAGAAGCGGTTTGATGATTCTGCTATTCCTCCAGGCGCTTAAATTCAGGATTAGCCATACACTTGGCTAATCCTATTTTTAACTAATCAGAATTTATCTCCATAAATTCTGATTAGCATAAGTGCAACTACGTCTCTGTCTTCGCCAATCGGCGAGTTTTCTTTATAGTGCTAGGTTACTATTTTACGAACATATTTTTCTTTTAAAATATTAATCGTTCGTGTTTTGTTGATTTTTTTGTGATGAGTTGGTAAACTAATGAAGGATTCATTTTAAATTTAATGAATGTGTTAACATTCGGAGGTGCTTTTTTATGTCATCAGTAGTAGTGGTTGGAACCCAATGGGGTGACGAAGGAAAAGGAAAAATTACCGATTTCCTATCTGAAAATGCAGAGGTTGTTGCGCGCTATCAAGGCGGGAACAATGCTGGACATACCATTCGCTTTAATGGAGAAACGTATAAGCTGCACTTAATTCCCTCAGGAATCTTTAATAAGGAAAAAATTTGCGTTATTGGAAATGGTATGGTAGTTGATCCAAAAGCACTTGTTGAAGAACTTGCCTATATACATGAAAAAGGGGTTACAACGGATAATCTTCGCATCAGCAATCGCGCCCATGTGATTCTTCCGTATCATTTAAAATTAGATGAAGTGGAAGAAGCCCGTAAAGGCGCAAATAAGATCGGCACAACGAAAAAAGGAATTGGCCCAGCTTACATGGATAAAGCAGCCCGCGTCGGAATCCGCATTGCCGATCTGCTGGATCGTGAAGTTTTTGAAGAAAAGCTGGAACGAAATCTTGAAGAAAAAAATCGTCTGTTTGAACGAATTTATGAAACAACCGGTTTTACAAAAGAAGAGATTTTAGAGGAATACTACCAATACGGACAGCAAATTAAACAATATGTGTGTGATACTTCTGTTGTTTTAAATGATGCGCTCGATGAGGGCCGCCGTGTATTGTTTGAAGGTGCGCAAGGCGTTATGCTCGACATTGACCAAGGTACTTATCCGTTTGTCACTTCTTCTAATCCAGTTGCGGGCGGCGTGACGATTGGTTCAGGTGTCGGTCCTACGAAGATTAACCATGTTGTTGGAGTGTGTAAAGCCTATACTTCTCGTGTTGGCGATGGCCCGTTCCCAACTGAGCTAAAAGATGAGATTGGCAATCAAATTCGTGAAGTCGGCCGTGAATATGGTACGACAACGGGTCGGCCTCGCCGCGTCGGCTGGTTTGACAGCGTTGTTGTCCGCCACGCCCGCAGGGTCAGCGGCATTACCGATTTATCCCTGAATTCAATTGATGTGTTAACAGGGATTGAGACGTTAAAAATCTGTACCGCGTACCGTTACAAAGGTCAGATAATGGATGAGTTCCCTGCAAGCCTTAACATCTTAACTGAATGTGAGCCGGTTTATGAGGAGCTACCAGGCTGGACAGAGGATATCACAGGCTGCAAATCGTTGAACGACTTGCCGGAAAATGCCCGCCATTATGTAGAAAGAGTTTCGCAATTGACTGGCATTCCGCTTTCAACCTTCTCTGTTGGTCCAGACCGCAACCAGACAAATGTTGTCAGCAGCCCTTGGAGACATATTTAATATAAATGCTAAAAGGCCTTGCTTCTGAATTAGCGGGAGCAGGCTTTCTTTTTTGGGAATTTGCAAATCAGGTGAAATAAATTTGTGAACGTGTAATTTAACATACTTCAAGATTTTTTAAAAAATCTATTGCTTAATTTAGTTTTTATATGTTATTATTAAAAACGTCGTCAAGAATGATGTAACATTTGGTGAGACAGCCAATTAAAGGATTTATTTGAAAATTGTAGTACGAGCCATTAGCTCAGTCGGTAGAGCATCTGACTTTTAATCAGAGGGTCGAAGGTTCGAGTCCTTCATGGCTCACCATTTCTTCCATATTTGGCCCCTTGGTCAAGCGGTTAAGACACCGCCCTTTCACGGCGGTAACACGGGTTCGAATCCCGTAGGGGTCATTAAAATAGTGGTCCGGTAGTTCAGTTGGTTAGAATGCCTGCCTGTCACGCAGGAGGTCGCGGGTTCGAGTCCCGTCCGGACCGCCACTTAAAAAAATATACACGGCTCGGTAGCTCAGTCGGTAGAGCAACGAGCAAAGCATCCATGAATCATCAGCGAGTTGTACCCATCGAGCTTCATCTTGAATAAGCTTACTGAGATGGGGACAAAGGGCGAAGAGAAAATAGGTTTAGGAAACAATTACATACACGGCTCGGTAGCTCAGTCGGTAGAGCAACGAGCAAAGCATCCATGAATCATCAGCGAGTTGTACCCATCGAGCTTCATCTTGAATAAGCTTACTGAGATGGGGACAAAGGGCGAAGAGAAAATAGGTTTAGGAAACAATTACATACACGGCTCGGTAGCTCAGTCGGTAGAGCAACGAGCAGAGCATCCATGAATCATCAACGAGTTGTACCCATCGAGCTTCATCTTGAATAAGCTTACTGAGATGGGGACAAAGAGCGAAGCGAAAATAGGTTTAGGAAACAATTACATACACGGCTCGGTAGCTCAGTCGGTAGAGCAAAGGACTGAAAATCCTTGTGTCGGCGGTTCGATTCCGTCCCGAGCCATCCTAAAAAAGGAGTTTGCGATCGCAAACTCCTTTTTTCTCTCTCCATCAAAGTTACTTTCGTAATGTTAGTGTAAAATTTAAACCAATTTTTGCAAAAAAACACGAAACTTGTCCTATTTTTCACTAAAGTAATAATCCTACAATAAATCCCTGATTTCACAAGGTTTAATAAGAATTTTCCTTATAAGGCAGTGAAAAACAGCCTATACAATCGTTCTATAATTTACCAACAAACGACATAAAATGTCAGCTATTATACATTTTTGTTACATTACAAAGGCTTTTAATCTTTTTTGCTTTATCTATGGTAAAGTAAAAAGGTGAAAAAATTGATTAATAGACCAATAGAACTAGTTTGAAAGATTTGTTCCGTATCTTAGGGAGGATCAGTATGACGTTTCAAAAACAAAGAATGTCCAATCTAACGGGCAACAACAAACCTTTAAAGAAAGTGGGCATGAAAACTGCCATTATCACTGCGGTAGCAGCATCATCGCTTATTTTTAGCAATGGTCCAGTTGCCAATGCAAGCGCTTCAAATTTAACGACCATCTACTATGTTTATCTAAACGATACATTTATGGGTACAGCTTCTGATAAAAAACTAATCAAAAAAGCAGTTGAAGAAAAATTGAATAACTTGGAAGAATCCCGCAACGACATCAACCTTCAACTTTCTTCACAACTTAAATACATACCAGAGCAAGTATTCCGATCCACAGCGAATAATGAAAATACAATCGAAAACCTAGAAAACTCTCTTCTGCAAGCGCAGGCATCCGCTGTCATCATTGATGGAAAGCCAGTCGTCTACCTTGATAATCAAAACAATGCGGCGGAAGTTATGAAAAAGCTCAAACTTCAATATGTCACGGAGGACCAGTTAAAAGAATTAGAAACTAGAACAAGCGCATCACAGGCCTTGCCTCCGCTTAAAGAAAATGAAACACGTTTATTAGACGTCCGTTTATCCAAAAACGTTTCATTGGAAAATACAAAAGTAGCACCAGAAAAAATTTTACCAATCGATAATGCCGTAGCTTTTTTACAAAAGGGAACGTTAGAAGAACAAAAATATAAGGTTAAAGACGGGGATGTACTTGGATCCATTGCAAATAATCATCAATTAAAATTAGCGGAATTACTTGCAATTAATCCTGGTTTAAACGAAAACTCAGTCTTAAAAATTGACCAGGAAATCAATATAACGGTTCCTAAATCGTACCTTGATGTTATTGTCGAAAAAGAAGTGAATCAACAAGAACCCATTCCATATCAAAATGAGGTCATTGAAGACCCAATGCTTCCAAAGGGCGAAACGAAGGTTAAACAAGAAGGGCAGAATGGGCTCCAAGATGTTACTTATAAAATAACGGAACAAAATGGAGTAGCTGTAACGAAGAATATAATCAATCAAAATGTTCTAAAGCAGCCGGTAAATCAAGTTGTCATTAAGGGGACAAAAGTGATTCCTTCCCGCGGTGAAGGAAGCTTTACTTGGCCAACTGTTGGAGGCTATATTTCAAGTCAACAAGGGGTTCGCTGGAATAAGTTTCATAAAGGGATTGATATCGCCAGACCAAGCAACCGCACAATTAAAGCAGCTGATAATGGCGTCATTGTTTCTGCTGGCTGGGATGGCGGATATGGAAACAAAGTGGTGATCGATCATGGAAACGGATTTCGAACCGTGTATGCCCATATGGCCTCGATTAGCGTCCGCCCTGGTCAAATTGTCGGTAAAGGCTCCGCCATCGGAATTATGGGAGCTAGTGGAGACGCTACTGGAGTACACCTTCATTTTGAATTATATAAAAATGGCCAGCTGCAAAATCCATTAAACTACGTTAGTATGTAAAGTCTCTAGTTTTTACTAGAGGCTTTTTTCACCCTCTGTTGACAATTGTTGTTAAGAGATGAATTACGGCAAATAACATGGTAAAGTGAAATAGAGAAAAAATAGTTAAAAACTTTTAAGACGAAGCGAATAATCTAACAAATAGAAAGCCGTTAATGAAAGGAGCCAAAGTATGGAGAAAAAAATTCTTGTTGTAGACGATGAAAAACCGATTGCAGATATTTTGCAATTTAATTTAAAAAAAGAAGGATTTGATGTGTATTGTGCTTATGATGGCAATGAAGCCATTTCGATGGTCGACGAAGTCCAGCCTGATTTGATTTTACTCGACATCATGCTTCCATTGCGTGATGGCATGGAGGTATGCCGTGAAGTTCGGAAAAAGTATGAAATGCCAATTATTATGCTGACCGCGAAGGATTCGGAAATTGATAAGGTTCTCGGTTTAGAGCTCGGTGCAGATGATTACGTGACAAAACCTTTTAGCACAAGGGAATTAATTGCAAGGGTCAAAGCTAACCTGCGGCGCCACCAGCAGCTCGCCACCCAAGCAATCCCTGAAGAAGATACAAATGAAATCGAAATTGGATCCCTTGTGATCCATCCAGATGCCTATGTCGTATCAAAACGGGGAGAAATCATCGAATTAACCCATCGTGAATTTGAATTACTTCATTATTTAGCGAAGCATATTGGCCAAGTGATGACAAGGGAACATTTACTGCAAACCGTTTGGGGCTACGATTATTTTGGCGATGTGCGAACCGTTGACGTAACGGTAAGAAGACTGCGGGAAAAAATCGAAGATAGCCCAAGCCACCCAGCATGGATTGTAACGCGGCGCGGGGTTGGATACTATTTGCGCAATCCTGAACAGGAGTAAATTGAATGAGAAGAGTAGGATTCTTTCGCTCGATTCATGTGAAATTTGTTATCATATATGTTTTGCTTCTTTTGGTCGCGATGCAAATCATTGGGGTATATTTTGTTAAGCAGCTTGAGGAAACATTGCGGACAAACTTTCAGACATCATTAAAAGCACGGGTTAACTTGCTTGCTTACAATGTTGTCGAAGAAATGCAGAAGCAGCGAACAGCTGATGACCCAACGCTGGAAGAAGATATAAAGAAAGTTCTTAAAGATTTCTCAGCGGTCGATATTTCGGAAGTACGGGTAATTGATGCCAGATCACTTAAAATTCTCGGGACATCTGCACCCAATAATCAAGGTCTCGTTGGTTCCCGAACGACTGAATTGAGGATAAAACAGTCCATTATTTTAGAAGAAGACCAAAGCAGCATTTTAATTGACCCCCAAACGGGCCACCGGCTTTGGGTATTGTCAACTCCAATAAAATCGGGCAAGAAAGTAATTGGTGCGATCTACGTTATTGCCAAAATTGAAAATGTGTTTGAACAGATGAAAACAATCAATCGTATTTTTGCCACGGGAACGGCGATTGCCCTGTCTATTACAGCCGTTTTGGGCATTTTACTAGCTCAAACGATTACAAGGCCGATCGCCGATATGAAAAAGCAAGCTTTAGCCATGACAAAAGGAAATTTTTCAAGGAAAGTAAAAGTATATGGATTTGATGAAATTGGCACGCTTGCGATTACTTTTAATAATTTAACTAAAAAACTTCAAGAGGCACAGGCGATGACGGAGGGGGAACGAAGAAAGCTTTCATCGGTTCTCTCGTACATGACGGATGGAGTGATCGCAACAGACCGAAAAGGACGGGTTATTTTAATCAATGACCCTGCAGCGGAAATGCTGGATGTTTCACGTGAAACAGTGCTGTCCCAGCCGATTGTGACGCTGCTCGGTTTAAGTGATCAATATACCTTTGAAGATTTAATAGAAGAAAAGGATTCGCTCATTTTGGATTACAGCACGAAAAACAAGCCGTATATTTTGCGTGCAAACCTTTCTGTTATTCAAAAAGAAACAGGGTTTGTCAACGGGTTAATCACCGTTTTGCATGATATTACCGAACAGGAAAAAATCAATATGGAGAGACGGGAATTTGTCGCAAATGTTTCTCATGAACTGCGGACACCGTTGACGACAATGCGCAGTTATTTGGAGGCATTAGCCGATGGTGCTTGGAAAGATGAAGAAATAGCGCCAACTTTCCTTGATGTAACGAGAACGGAAACAGAGCGAATGATCCGCCTTGTGAATGATCTTCTTCAGCTTTCAAAGATGGATAGCACTGATTACAAGCTTACGAAAGAATGGGTGAATTTTGTCGATTTTTTCCATCAAATTATTGACCGGTTTGAAATGACGAAAGAGCAAAATGTCACATTTAAGAGGGATCTTCCCAATCACTCCATCCTTTTGGAAATTGATGAAGATAAAATTACTCAAGTGTTATACAATATTATTTCAAATGCCATTAAATATTCACCTGAAGGCGGACAAATTACGTTCTCCATAAAGGAAGAGGAAGATAAAGTGATTGTAAGTATCACCGATCAAGGGATGGGAATTCCAAAAGAGAATATCGGCAAGATTTTTGAACGTTTTTATCGAGTCGATAAAGCAAGGTCGCGTAAATTAGGAGGAACCGGTTTAGGTCTTGCCATTGCTAAAGAAATGGTTCATGCGCACGGGGGTAGCATCTGGGCAACAAGTGAAGAAGGAAAAGGAACAGAAATTTCCTTCTCTCTTCCATATGAGCATTCAGAAGAGGATGAATGGTCATGAGATATGAAAAAATCAAATCGATTGTGTTAACTATGTTAGTCTTGCTCAGTATATTTTTAACATGGAACCTATGGACGTATCAGCCAAATTATGACACAATCGAAAACAGTAATTATGTCGCTCAGGTCACATTGAGTCAAAAACAAGATGTTAAAAAAATTGTCCGCCCGGATCTGGCGTTGTACCATATAAAGGGCGAACATTTCGGGACTGTAAATCCTTTTGAGCTGGATAAGCTGACGAAAGAGTTAAGCAGATGGGTTTTCTATGATGTTCGAAACGATACCGATCGAATTGGAAATATCAATGACTTAACGCACGCCAATGGCAATGTGGAAATTGTTTTTCCAACCGATGTTCCGATCAATCTTTATCGAAATGTCCTTCGTTTTGAAGAGAAAAAGTTGCCTTCGTTTAATTTCGATAAAATTATTGTGAATGTGGAAAATCCTGAAAAAGATAATGGGATCGTTTATTTTGTATCGACCAGTAATGAACAAGTTTATACAAGCCGTATATCGTTAACTTTTTTAAATGACTTTACTCGGGATTTTTATAAAGTGGCATGGCAATATCCACACTATTTTGCTTATAATGCGGCCAATAAGCAGACATTTTTCTTGCCTGAAAATGAGTTGGAAATGATGGAATATAAATATTTGCCTGTAACGCTGAATTCCGATGAATTTAAGGAAGCACTCTTTAATGATCCAAGCTTTGTGCAAAAAAGCTTTGTACCGCAAGGCGAAGAATTTACGAATGGTTCAAGTAAAATGAACATCAACTATGATCGAAATATGCTACTTTATGTGAATCCAACCGTCGACAGTGATTTTTCGGAAACCACGAATGATTTAGTGAAGCGCAGCATTGACTTTGTCAATGAGCATGGCGGCTGGACAGATTCGTACCGATATGTTGGAAAAGATGAGCTGCAGCATAAGGTGACATTCCGACTGTATAGTGACGATGGCTACCCGGTTTTTAATGACAGCGGCATGTCAGAGATCAATGAAACATGGGGGCGGACGGAAATTAATAAATATGTCCGGCCAAATATTTCTTTAGAACTTCCCCTTAAAACGGAGATGAAGAAAATTAAATTTCCTTCGGGCCGTGCAGCTTTAAATTATTTATTAAGTAAAAAAGGCATCAAGCCTGAGCTTCTTGAAAAAATCGTCTTAGGATACAAAATGGAACGGGATTCTAAAACGTCAAAACTCATCCTCCTAGAGCCCGCGTGGTTTTACCTGTATGATAAAACCTGGAGCGAAATTACGTTAGAAGATCTGGGAGGTGTGACGAATGGATTGGAGTAAAATCAAGACCATCTTTATCGTGACCTTTTTGATTTTAGATGTGTACCTCTTCTATCAATTTATAAAAATTCGCGATGCAAATAAATATGAATTGATTACCGAGACATCGTTTGAGGACAAGTTAAAAGCCGATGAAATTCATTATGTCGAGCTTCCGAAGACACCGATTAAGGATCAGTACATTAGCGCGAAGCCGAGAGCTTTTACAAAAGAAGAAATGGCCAAATTAAAAGGACAAACTGTTTATTTGAAAGATGGAACAACACTTGAATCAACATTGGATAAACCGATTCAGTTAAATTCAAAATTTGAAGAAGCAAGTATGGCTTCATTTTTAAAAGAAAATGTTCTATACAGTGAACATTATAAGTATTGGGAAAAAAATGATAAAAAAAGCACGATTACGTATTTGCAGCAATACGAGGGTGACACCTTTTATCACAATATCAGCGGGATGATTACCTTTTATGTAAATAAGGATAATCAAATTTATTCTTATGAGCAAACATATCTAGAGGGGATCGAAAAGTTGACAGCTAAGCAGGATATTCTCCCGCCGTTAAAAGCAATTGAAACCCTTCATCAAAAAGGAATGCTGAAGCCAAAGAGCAAAATAACGAAGGTGGAGCTTGGATATGCAACACTAATCCAGCTTGCGGCCTCACAAGTGCTGGCACCGACTTGGCATATTGTTGTCAATGATAAAGAAGATTTATTTGTAAATGCCTTCGAGGGGCAGATTATTGACTTTAACAGCGATGAAAATAAGGTAGTGGAGTGAAAATGAATGTCTTTGCAGTTCAGTGTTCTTGCAAGCGGCAGTACGGGCAATGCGATTTACGTTGAGGATGGACAACATTCCTTTCTTGTTGATGCCGGCCTAAGCGGTAAACAAATGGAGGCTCTTTTTCAAAAAATTGACCGGGATATGAGCGAGCTTTCCGGTGTTTTTGTTACCCATGAGCATAGCGATCATATTAAAGGACTTGGTGTTATTGCCCGCAAATACAACTTGCCGATTTATGCAAATCAAAAAACGTGGCAGGCGATGGAGGGTCTCATAGGAGAAATTCCGACCGGACAAAAATTTATTTTTAATATGGAGACGGTCATGAGTTTCGGCTCTACTGATATCGAATCCTTTGGCGTCTCGCATGATGCCGCAGAGCCGATGTTTTATGTGTTCCACCATTCTGAAAAAAAACTTGTGCTTATTACCGATACGGGATATGTGAGCGACCGAATGAAAGGGATCATCTCCAATGCGGACATGTACGTATTTGAATCAAATCATGATGTTCAAATGCTGCGGATGGGACGTTATCCATGGAATATCAAGCGGAGAATTTTAAGTGATGTTGGCCATGTCTCCAACGAGGACGCAGCTCTCGCAATGAGCGATGTGGTCGGTGACAATACAAAGCGGGTGTATCTTGCCCATTTAAGCCTTGATAATAATATGAAAGAATTAGCAAGAATGTCTGTTACCCAAACGCTGGAAACAAGAGGGCTAATCGTTGGAGAACAATTTGATTTATACGATACGGATGCGAAAAATCCAACGGCCTTAACAGCTGTGTAGGTTTATTCATTTTCCATAATGGAAATAAAAAAGAGGGAAACCCTTTTCTTATATTATCACAGAATTTATATCTGAACTTCGATAACGGTCTAGCGCAAGCGCCCTATCGGCTAGCGTACTTCGTCCTTCTCCCTACGATAAGTCAACATCGGCTCGCTACGCTTACCGTGTTTCCTTTATCTTTAGTCGAAGGGCCTCCAGTCCGTACGCCGATGAGCACAAAGGAAAGCTTCTGTGAATTTGCTTCGCACAAACAAGCAGTTGTTGCTTGTTCCGAAGGGCGCTTGCGCTTTTTTATTTTACCCATAATTGAGAACAAATTATGAACAAAGTTGGAAGATTTTCATAACTTGTTGCAATTATTTAGAAATTTAAAAAGGATAGAGTATAATTATTTCGAGAAAGCCAAAATAATGACAAGAGTTTATTTTTTTGGAGAGAGGAATGGTGTAATTGGGTTATTACGACGATGATGCAGAGTCACGCTATAAAGAACAACCTAGGAAAAAAAGCGGTTATTTTTTAGCAAGTTTGGTTGGTGCTATTCTGGGCGCTATCCTAGTGATCTTTGCCATTCCATCATTGGCTGAACGCGGCATGCTGCCATATAGCATCCAGCCGGGAAATACGACCGGGCAAAACAATCTAACTAACGGAAATAAAAATGAAATTGTCCAAAGACAAGTTGCCGTTGACGTGGAAACGGATACGACAAAAGCTGTCCAAAAGGCAAAAGGCGCAGTTGTTGGGATTACCAATATTCAATCTTCGAATTTCTGGTCAGACAATAGCAATGGTCAAAATGGTGAACAAGCAGCGGGTACTGGTTCAGGTGTGATTTATAAAAACGATGGAACCTATGCATATGTTGTGACAAACGATCATGTGGTACAAGGAGCAACTAAGTTGGAAGTCAGCTTAGATGATGGGACAAAGCTCCCTGCCAAGTTACTGGGAAGTGATATATGGACGGACTTAGCAGTATTGCAGATTGATGGGACGAAAGTGAAAAAAGTAGCGGAATTTGGTGACTCCGATAAGCTGAAGATAGGTGAACCAGTCATTGCAATTGGAAATCCGCTCGGTCCAACCTTTTCCGGCTCTGTCACAAAAGGGATTATTTCTGGTTTAAAACGAACGATTCCTGTTGATATTAACCAGGATGGTGTCATGGATTGGCAGGCAGAAGTTTTGCAAACGGATGCAGCGATTAACCCCGGCAACAGCGGTGGAGCCCTCATAAATATCGCCGGCCAGGTCATCGGGATCAATTCGATGAAAATTGCCCAGAATGCAGTGGAAGGAATTGGATTATCGATTCCGATTAATTCCGCAAAACCGATTATTAACGACCTTGAAAAGTACGGTACGGTGAAGCGGCCGTATATGGGAGTTGATCTGAAATCAGTAGCTGAAATTCCGGCCTATTATCAGCAGCAGGCGTTAAAGCTGCCGAATGATGTCAATTACGGGGTTGCTTTAAGGCAAGTGATTCCCGGCTCGCCAGCTGATCGAGCAGGACTTAAAGAACTGGATGTCATTGTGGAGTTAGATGGTCAAAAGATAAATGATGTTATTGATCTGCGCAAACACTTGTATCAGAATAAAAAAGTCGGCGATAAAATGACCGTTAAGTTTTATCGAAATGGAAAACTTCAAGAAACGACAGTGACTTTGGCAGAAGAAAAAAGTAAAGGTTAATGTGACAAAGGGCGGGGAGAATCCTCCGCCTTTTTCCGTGACAAGGTTTTATCTGTTGCGATTTTTCCTATATGATAAAATGGGAAAAGCTGCAGCAAGAATGTGTATCAACCCACTGGTTTAAAATAAGGATAAATTTTAATAGTGAAAGGCAGACGAAAGCGATGATTTATTGTTGTGAGGAACATGTGGATCTTGCATTGGACACAATTGTGGATGATTTTGAAACGTTTCCGATTTTAACAAAATTAGATGTGGATAACTTATCAACAAGCTGTGAATTTTGCCCAAATACGGCTGTATATGTTGTGGCGAACGAATGATCTCACACAATATGTGGATAAAAAATGTGGATATGTGGATAAAAAATGTGGATATCTTGTTTATAATTACTTTAAAAAGGGCTGTGGATTGTGAATATCTCGATTGTAACGGTAGGCAAGCTGAAAGAAAAATACCTCAAGCAAGGAATTGAAGAATATTTAAAGCGGTTGTCGGCTTACGCAAAAGTCGAAATCATCGAGGTGGCCGATGAAAAAGCACCAGAAGAATTAAGTGAATTGGAAATGGTACAGGTCAAACAAAAAGAAGGTGAACGCATTTTGGCCAAGATCAGCCAAGACACCCATGTCATCGCTCTGGCAATCAACGGCAAGATGCAATCATCCGAAGAACTGGCTGACAGCCTGGACAAGCTAGCCACCTACGGTAAAAGCAAAATCGCCTTTGTCATCGGCGGCTCCCTCGGTTTAAGTGACGAGGTGTTACAGCGGTCCAACGAGCAGCTCTCCTTCTCGCGGATGACCTTCCCCCATCAGCTCATGCGGCTGATTTTGGTCGAACAGATTTACCGGGCGTTTCGGATTAATCGGGGTGGACCGTATCATAAGTAAATGAGGTTTTTATGTTGAAATTATAAGTTGAGTTAAATTGTGTAGTTTGTTTTTCAGTCAATACATGAGGAGTACATCTCATAACAATTTTAAAGAAAGGCAACTCTCTGGGAATTGATTTAATTGTCTTGTTAAGGGATTAACAAAACTGCATTTAGTATGGACAGTCCTAGCGTGATTACATAAAAATGGCCGGGCACTTTTTGTCCGGTTTTTTCTTTTATAAAAGGGAACTATATTTTTTTAACAAGTATTCCCTATCAGCTTTTCGGTTTCGCTACATACAAACTGGTAAAATACCAAATTTCCTCTTATGGATGTTACCAAAATTTTTATAGGCTAAATTAATTATGAGGTGGTATTTATAAATGTTTGATTATTGGAAGACAAGTTATTTTCTCTAGATGTGATGGGCTGGATGGAAAATGGAAAGGTTGTTGTTATGCTTCTTTGTGATACCTTGGGTTGTGTGGACAATCACCAAGAAATGCAAATGGTTAGTAGAGTTCGTATTGTTTGGTGTTATTGTAATGGTGATCACAATAGATTCTTCAAATTCCAAGTGGAAAAAATATGCACATAATTTCAGACTTTTTTCAGATTAAAGTGAAAACTACATTTTGAAAAAATGTGCCCGTTTACACTATAAAATTTATACAGCTCATTTTTTAGATTCCCTCATGTATATACTCATGAAGAAGGAAATAGGTGAAAAGATGCTAGTAAAAATAATACCTGATAAATTATCAGTATTTTTTGGGTATTCATATTACAAAAAACAGATAAAATATTTAATATCTACCAATTTAGACAATATTTTTAAAAATAGTATTATAATTAGAAATAAGGAGGTGATAAAATGATTAACACATTAAAAAAAGGCTCACAGTAAAAAATTAAGTTTGCTAGTACTAATGGGAATTGTTCTTTCTTTTATGAATACAGGTTGGAGCGATTGAGGCTAAGGAGATCAGCCTGAGCGAGGATCGGAAGCTCAGAATCCTCCCATTCGATCATCTCCAGTCTCTCATGCCTATCCTTTAAGCCCAGATTTTTTTTAGTCACGACAGCTGCGTGGTTAAACGGCAGACTTCGGCGTATAAATTTTCGATTTGCTTCTCGTAGTCCTCCTTCACCTTATCGGTTTTTTTGCTTTCATTCGTAAAGATTTGAGGCATTTGATTTAGGAACACATTTTTCCATTGACGGATCTGGTTCACATGAACACCGTGGTTCGATGCAATTTCACTCATTGCTTTTTCTTCTTTTAAGAACTCTAGAACGATTTGAGATTTGAATTCCGGGGTATAACGATTTCTTTTCATAAACCTACTTTAACATCTCCTCATTTCGTCTAGTTTTATGGGTCCATTATAATAATGACGAAAAATAGACACAATTAAAACTATAAAACTAGAAAAATAGTTATATAATATATTACGTAAGGGGGTATAATCAAACATTATGAAAATAAATTGGAACATCAAGTCCAATGACGAGTTGGATAAAATCCGTCAATCAGCTGAAAATCAATTTCCAAAAGTCTTGGACTCTGCAGAATTGGAAAGTATGGCTTCCTTTTTTAAAGGTTTGGGAGATGAAACTCGTTTAAAAATTATTGCTTTGCTTTGGATTGAGGATATGTGTATGTGTGAGATTACTTCAGCATTGGATGCCGCTTCTTCAACAATAAGTTATCATCTGAAAATTATGGAAAAAGGGGGAGTAATCAGTTCGAGTAGAGAAGGTAAATTTACGATATACAGCCTAAACAAAGAAAAACTAAATCCGGTTATGTCCTATTTATTCAAGTGAACAAGATGGTTAATGCTTTGGAGAATGGTGAAATAACAAATTTAAGAATTGAAAGAGGGAGGAATATATTATGGTTATCAAAATTTTAGGAACAGGATGTTCAAAATGTAAAAAGCTTGAGGCAAATGTAAAAGAGGCCGTAGAAAAATTAGGGGCTAATGCAGAAATAGTTAAGGTGGAGGAAATAAAGGATATAATGTCGTATGGAGTTATGAGCACACCAGCTTTAGTCATTGATGAAAAAGTTAAGATCTATGGTAAAGTTGCATCCGTAAATGAAATAGTAAAATTGATTCAGTAGAAAGAATAGGCATCGTTCCTATTTTTTCGAAGATTATATAAGTGTTTAATAATATAATTATGAGGTTAAATAAAAATATCAATATTAAATGAAGCGATTAGAGGGAAGCGATCTTATGTTTACACCTGTACAAATGTTTGCAGATTGGCTCATTTATCATATATTGGGTATTGCTAAAGACAGCAAACTTGGCAGTACTTTAGATTTCTTTGTGTTTGATAGTATCAAAATATTTATTCTTCTGTTAATGATCGTTTATGCCATAACCTTTATAAGAAGTTTCTTTCCACCTGAAAAGACAAGAAAAATACTTGCAAAAAACAAGGGCAGTGCCTTTATAGGTCATATTCTAGCAGCGCTTCTTGGAATCGTAACCCCATTTTGTTCTTGTTCAGCCGTGCCATTATTTATCGGCTTTGTAGAAGCAGGAGTACCACTTGGAGTAACTTTTTCCTATTTAATTGCAGCTCCTATGGTAAATGAAGTTGCATTAGGACTTTTATATGGATTATTTGGTTGCAAAATAGCGCTAATCTATGTAGTTTCAGGTGAAGTAATCGCTATAGTGGCTGGAATGGTATTAGGAAAGATGAAACTTGAGAAATATGTAGAAGGCTACGTCTACGAGATGAATGTAGATGCCGATGCAGATGTACCAAATCTATCCGTTAAAGAAAGATTAAAAGATTCTTGGGAATTTACATGGGATTTAATAAAGAGGATATGGATTTATGTCATCATTGGTATCGCTATAGGTGGAGTCATGCACGGCTGGATCCCATCTGGAGCCTTAGCAAAGTATGCAGGTAAAAATAATTCTTTCGCAGTTTTAGTTGGAGTATTATTTGGGATACCGCTTTATTCAAATGCAGCAGGAGTTATTCCTCTTGTTAGTGAGCTCACAAGAGCAGGAGTAGCAACAGGAACTGCCCTATCTTTTATGATGGCTGTTACAGCTTTAAGCTTACCAGAAATGATCCTTTTAAGAAGGGTATTAAAGCCTAGGCTTCTTGGAATATTTATAACTGTAGTGGGTCTTGGAATTGTATTTACAGGATATTTGTTTAACTTTATCATTCCTTAATCCGATTAGTGAAATAATGACTAAAATCTATATAAATGTTGGTCTTGTAACATAAGTAGTTGACAAAGTGTAACTGCTAAACTAAAGTAGGCAGTTTCCGCTAGATAAAAATGGACACTTTTTAACCTAGGGGCTTTAGGGGATTTGGCATTGAAAAGGGTGCCGTCCCGGGGAGGGGCGGCACCCTTTTCAATGCTCGCGCCCACCTTCCCCATACTATTAAATGTTTTCCCATAACCTGTATAATGTGATAGGGTATCAAACTATCAATTCAGGTGGAGGGAAGTTGAAAGGTGGAAAAGTGGAAAGTGTATATGGAAATTTACCAATTAAAGCAGCAAGGATTTAGGGTGAGAAGAATTGCTAGAAAATTAGGGATCTCTAGGACTACCGTGTATAAATACCTTGAGAAATCACCAGAGGAAATGAGTGCATGGATGGCATCTACAAAAACGAGGTATAAAAAATTGGATCCTTATGAAATGCTCATTCACACATGGTTAAGCGAGCACCCTGATCTCTCTTCTTCCCAAATTCATGATTGGTTACGAGAAGAGAATCCGACATTACAAATTGGCGAGAGTACGGTGCGTGGCTACGTTAAAGGATTACGTGAGAAATACAATATTCCTAAAGTCGAAGAAAAGCGGGCCTATGAAGCCATACCAGATCCACCAATGGGAAGACAGGCACAGGTCGACTTTGGCCAAACCGTACAAAAAACACCGGATGGAAAGGAGATTAAGTTATATTTCATTAGCTTTGTGTTGTCACATTCTCGTTTTAAGTACGTCGAGTGGCTGGACAGGCCATTCACAACGAAAGATGTTATTCGAACGCATGAGAGCGCCTTTCAGTTTTATGGAGGCATTCCACATGAACTTGTTTATGATCAGGATTCTCTCATGGTGGTCAGTGAGAATTCAGGCGACTTAATACTTACGGGAGAATTTCAAGCTTACCGTGAAGAAAGAAAATTAGTCCTACACGTCTGTCGGAAAGCGGACCCTGAAAGTAAAGGTCGGATTGAGAATGTGGTTGGATTTATAAAGAAAAACTTCGCTAAAAATCGGGTATTCGGTGGGATCGATCAGTGGAATGAACAGTGTATCGCCTGGCTAGAAAGAACGGGGAATGGTAAAGTTCACAATACAACTAAAAAAAGACCAGTCGAAGTGTTTGCCCTAGAAAAACAACACTTACGACTAGTCACTAAAGAAATTGTACTTTCAAACGTTGATTCAAGTATAACAAGAACCGTTCGTAAGGACAACACCATTCTCTACTTGTCAAATCGCTACTCTGTTCCTCTCGGAACCTATAAGAAAGATAAAGATGTTTATATAGAAGTGACGGATGAGAGCCATCTCCTTGTTCGAGAGGAAAAGGAAGGGCCTGTGATTGCGGACCATATTATTTGTCAAGAAAAGGGCAAATTGATCCAAGACCGCCAACATAAACGAGACCGAACCAAAGGTATTCCTGCTTACATCACGAGTGTTTCTAAGCAATTTGAAGAAGTTGAGCTCGCACATGAATTTCTAACTGAAGTCCATAGTAGATATCCGCGATATATTCGGGATCAGCTTCAGCTTATATCAAAAGCGATTAAAACGGCTCCAGAGTTTGCATGCGAGGCTTTAAAGGAGTGTATGGATAGAGGCTTGTATAGTGCGACTGAATTTAGTGATATTATCCTATATGTTAAACGACAGCGCCAAGAGGACAGTGCACAAGCCGAGCCAGAAAAAGCCCCGATAAAGCCTTTGGAAGCAGCTGATAAATCCGTCCTATTAACGAAACCAAAGATTCGAGATATGAACGACTATTTAGCGGTTTTACAAGGAGGTATACCCAATTGAGCTTGTCTCTAGAACAATTGCAACAACGTTTATGTTCATTAAGGTGGTCGGAAAGCGCCACCTATCTTCCTACGCTTATTTCCCAAGCCGAATCGGAGGATTGGACATACAGGATGTTTGTCGAGCACCTGACGGCTTATGAGCAAAAGCGTCGTGATGAGAAGCAAATTGAAAAGCGATTAAAGTGGGCAGGGTTCCCTTTCTATAAAACAATTGATGCATTTAACGTCAATGAGCAACAATCCTTAAGCATGAAGCAAATTAATCAATTGAAGGAATTCACTTGGATTGATCAACTGTACAACCTTATACTTCTAGGGCCGACAGGGGTGGGAAAAACCCTCCTCTCGACGGCACTAGGAATAGAGGCTATTCATCAAGGATATAAAGTATCCTTTATCACTATGGGGGAATTAATACACACATTGAAAACGGAGGAATTTACAAGAAAGTCACAGACAAGGATGAAACGAATTAGAGACTCCCATTTGGTCATTATTGATGACTTGATGTACATGGCGATGGACACTCGGGAAGCTAATCTGTTATTTCATTTGATTAATGACTTGTACGACCGAGCCTCCGTCATTATAACATCAAACAAAAGCCCTCAGGAATGGGGTGAATTATTAGGGGATCCCGGCATAACTACAGCTATTTTGGATAGACTCATCCATCGAGCTGAAGTGATCCATTTTAGAGAAGAAGAAAGTTATCGTATGAAACATCGTTCTTCAATTTTTGGGGATGAAAGTGTCCAAAATTAATTAGCAAAAAGTGTCCATTTTCACTTGACGGTTACAACCCGCTACTCCACGTAAAGTTTCTTGTACGGATCACTTCTATTTTATTAGCAGTTTACCCACATTTGGCGTTTAGTCTACTTGACCTTAATTTTATTGTCCAGTTAAGTGTAGCCGATTCACTTCTCAGGAGAGAACCTGTCAAGGGTACGGCAAGCCCTCGCTCCGCACGCCCTTGACAGAACCTCCCCTGAGAAGAAAAAATAGAGTCGGATGAACCACTCGCAAAAAAATGTGCATCCACCAACCCCACAGCGAAGCCACTGAAAAAGTCCAAATTTAATAGGCAGTTTAGTCCCTGCAACCGCCTATTTTACTTTATAATAATAGTAAATGGTAATAAGACTGTATAGGTGGTATCCAAATGATTTCCTTTCAAGAATCCCTTAATCTTAGTCCGTATATAGCTATTTATAATCTCGTTGTTCCTAAAGATAATATGCTTCGTCAAATCAAAGAACTTGTGGACTTTTCCTTCATCCTCGAAGAGTTAAAAACAAAATATTGCCTCGATAATGGCCGTAATGCTGTACCGCCGATTCGTATGTTCAAATATCTTTTACTCAAATCAATTTATGATCTGTCAGATGTCGATGTGGTAGAGCGTTCTAAATATGATATGTCGTTTAAATATTTTCTTGATATGGCACCGGAAGAATCCGTGATTGATCCAAGTTCTTTAACAAAGTTCCGTAAACTTCGTCTTCAGGATGTAGGTTTATTAGATTTGCTTATCGGGAAAACAGTCGAGATTGCACTTGAAAAGGAAATCATTAAAAATAAAACAATTATTGTGGATGCCACACATACAAAAGCACGTTATAATCAAAAGTCTCCAAAGGAATTTCTGCAAGATAAATCAAAAAATCTTCGAAAAGCCGTTTATCAGGTCGATGAATCCATGAAAGAGAAATTCCCACCAAAATCAACTACCAACGAGGTAAATGATGAATTGAATTATTGCCGTAAAGTGATTTCTGTTGTCGAATCGGAACCCCAAGTCGCAAAAATCCCTGCCGTTAAGGAGAAATTGAACGTCTTAAAAGAAGTGGTGGAAGATTACGCTGAACAAATGAACTACTCAGCAGATCCTGATGCACGAGTAGGCCATAAAACAGCGGATTCATCCTTCTTTGGCTACAAAACGCATATTGCAATGAGTGACGAACGAATTATAACGGCAGCCGTTGTGACAACAGGTGAAAAAAGTGATGGTAAATATCTACAGGAGTTAATTAAAAAGAGCAAGGCAACAGGAATGGAAATTGACACAGTAATTGGAGATACGGCCTATTCTGAAAAGGAAAATATTCGTTATACAAAAGAGCGTAAACTTCAACTTATTTCCAAACTACATCCGCTCATCACCTATGGCAGGCGGACAAAAGAAGAGGAATTTCAATTTAACAAAGATGCAGGGATGTATGTCTGTAAGGCTGGTCATATGGCGATTCGCAAAAAATATGATGGAAGAAAAGGTCATGATAAAAATCCTCGGGTCAAATACTTATTTGATATTGAAAAATGTAAAGTTTGTCCTTTCCGTGAAGGGTGCTATAAAGAAGGATCTAAAACCAAGTCGTATTCTATAACAATCAAGTCAACAGAACATCTAGATCAAGAGGCATTCCAGGAAACGGAAAAGTTTCGAAATCTGGCAAAAACTCGATACAAAATTGAAGCGAAAAATAGTGAACTTAAGCATAGACACGGGTATGATACAGCGTCATCCTCGGGTCTGTTTGGCATGGAAATTCAGGGAGCCACAGCGATATTCGCAGTAAATCTCAAGCGAATTATAAAGCTCCTCCATGAAAAAGAGGAAAAATAAGAGGGGAAATAGACAGCTTGCCGTCTAAATTCAGACGACAAGTTGCTTTTTTTTGTCTATTTTTAATCGTAAAAACATAAAAAACGTTAGATTTTCAGTGGCTTCCCCCACAGCCCCAGTGAGGACCTCGAGCTCCAAATAGCAGATATCCATAACTGGATTCTGACCCACCTTAAAAATTTAAAATTAGTGTCTTGACAAAGGGGTCCACCTTAATTAATTCAGGAAAAAAGTTAATTTCTTTGAAGAATTTAAAAAGGTAAATGTTCTCGCTTTGTCGAAATTAGTAAAAATAAAAATGTGATTTTATACCAATAAAGGAGGGCTATATGAAATGGATAAGGTTAAAGTAGAGATTAAAAACTGTTACGGTATCAATAGTTTAGAAAAAGAATTTGATTTTACAGGGGATAAATCTACACAAATTATCTATGCACCAAATGGGGTAATGAAAACATCATTTGCAAATGTTTTTGATGATTACAGTAAAAGTGCAGAGTCAAAAGACCTTATGTATCCACAAAAAGAATCTATACGAAATATTAAAGATGGTAAAGGAAATGACGTTGCCACGGAATCGATATTTGTAATTAGACATTACGAAAAAACCTTTAAATCTAATAAGATATCCACCTTATTAGTTAATGATGAATTAAGGAAACAGTATGAAAAAATCCATGAAAATATTGAAATTGAAAAAGAAAAGCTAATTGAAGTACTTTTGCCTTTAGCTGGATTGAAAAAGGGTATTGAAGAGGCATTTTGTCATTCTTTTAATAATGATAAAAATAATTTCTTACAGGTATTAAGCAGTATTGAAGATAAAATCATTAATAGTATTGCCTCACAATATAGCCATATAATTTATAATAACATTTTTAACGAGAAGGTAATTGCTTTTCTTGAGACAGGCGATTTTAAAAATCAAATTAAAGAATACATAGAAAAATATGATGAGTTAATAAATAATTCACCCATTCTTAGCAAGGAATTTAATCATTACCATGCTACTACTGTACAAAAAAGCCTAACAGATAATGGATTTTTTAAAGCTCAACATTCAATAAATCTAAACATAAATGGAAAGAAACAAGAGATATCTGACCAGAAAGATTTTTTAAAAATGATAAAGAGTGCAAAAGAAGCAATATTAAATGATAAATCTTTACAAACTATTTTTAATAATATTGATAAAAAAATATCAAATGCACAATTAAGGGATTTTAGGGAGTATTTGTTTGAGAACCAGGACATTCTAACAGAGCTGTCAGATTTGAATGCATTTGAACAAAAGCTATGGATTTCGTATTTGAAGGATAATAAAGAAGAATATATAAATCTAGTAAATGAATATAAAAAAGGGCAAAGTAAAATTAAAGAGATTATTGAAAGAGCAAAAAATGAACAAACTGCTTGGGAGAATGTTATTGAAATATTCAATAGGAGATTTTATGTTCCATACAGATTAGTGATAAAAAATAAAGAAGATTCAATTTTAAAAGACATGGCACCAAGTATTGATTATTATTTTGAGGAACGACCTGAAAATGTAGACGAGGAATTGCTACTAAGGGTATTAAGTCAGGGAGAAAAACGAACATTATACTTATTAAATATAATTTTTGAAATAGAATCTAGGAAAAAGCAAGGGATTAAATCCCTTTTCATAATAGATGATATTGCAGATTCCTTTGACTATAAAAATAAGTATGCAATTATTGAATATTTAAAAGAAGTCGCCAAACATGATAATTTTTATTCTATTATCCTAACCCATAACTTTGACTTCTTTAGAACAGTTCAAGAAAGGGTAGTTATAAATAAACACCATAATTGCTATATTGCAATAAAAGATGAAAATAAAATTGAATTAATAGAACCAGGGCACACTTATATAAGTAATCCTTTGAAGTTCTGGAAAAATGTTTTAAAAAATAATCAATATAATAATGAACAACTAATAGCTTCAATTACCTTTGTACGTAACATTGCTGAATATGTGGGAGCGGAAGACGTAAAAAATAATTTAACATGTTTACTTCATATAAAGCCTAACACAAAAACAATAAGCTTAGGTGATTTGGAAAGCTATTATAAAAAGGTGTTCAGTGATTTAGATTCTTTTTCGGTAGAAGAACATGATAAAAAAGTTTATGATTTAATTCTTGAGGTGGCAGATAAAATTTCTGATAAAGAAACAGAATGTGTGTTAAGTCTAGAAAATAAGATAGTCCTGTCAATTGCTACTCGTTTAATCGCAGAAGAATTTATGATTGAGTTGATTGCTGATAGTGATTTTCTAGCTAAATTAAAAGGTAATCAAACTGGTAAGTTATTCGGTGAATATAAGAAACGTTTTCCGAAGGAGTTAGAAAGTATAGGAATCCTAGAAAAAGTAAATATAATGACTCCTGAAAACATTCATCTGAATTCCTTTATGTTTGAACCTATACTAGATATGTCCGACCTTCACTTGAAGAAACTATATAATGAGGTACAACAATTGATAACGGCGGAAGAAGAATTTACATATGCAAAAGCATATGCAGCAGCTACAAGGTCTAATCAATAGAAATTAGTGCCATTAAAGTACAAGGGGAAATATAGATGTCTGATAAAGAACGTGAAATAAATGGTTACAAATTTGTTTTAGAAGATGGGGTAATCCTATCCATATTTTGATGACCAAGATTTTAATAGACGGGCATATGAGATTTATTTTGAAAAATTTAGTACTAAAGAAAAATGCTAATAAATTTAACACTTAACGATAAAAGCCTGACTATTCGCTGTAAGGCTTGAATTGTGTTAGGTGTTTTTTATTGGTTTCGCTAACTGATTGTAAGCCCCCAATCAAACAACGCATATAAACACGCAGCGCCTCCTGGTACTATGAATGTATCAATTTATGGGAGGTGCTTTTCAAATGCCGCAACAAAAACTTACAATTGTCCCCGTTACATTACATTCCGAATACAAAGTTTCAAATAAATCCACTTCATCATCAACCTCTGCTAATAACGTTTGCACGATCAAAACGGCAAACGTAGAAATCTCCTTCTCCAACGGCGTGGATGAGCACATCATCCAAACGGTTATGAGGGAGCTGAAATATCTGTGAAACACGACTATACAAGTGTGAAAAATATTTACATCATTTGTGGAAAGACCGACATGCGAAAAGGCATTGATGGATTAGCCACATTGATCCAAGATTCTTTTGAACTGGATCCATATGGTGATTCCATTTTCTTATTTGCTGGCTGGAGTAAGGATCGCTATAAATGTTTGTATTTCGACGGTGATGGCTTCGCCATGCTTTATAAACGTTTGGATAATGGCAAATTGCAATGGCCCAAAGACGAAAATGAGGTACGCAAACTTTCTCAGCAGGAGGTTCGATGGCTGCTCGAAGGGTTAT
This sequence comes from Bacillota bacterium Lsc_1132, assembly GCA_044598425.1. Lineage (GTDB taxonomy): Bacteria > Bacillota > Bacilli > Bacillales > Cytobacillaceae > JAEVLT01. The sequence continues at coordinate 3,685,845 of CP172536.1, read as the reverse complement.
CAATCCAACAGCCAAAGGCAATTCAACCATCTCCAAGAGGTGTATTCTAAATTTGTTAAACCACTATTTTTTTCTTTATTCCGCTGTTCGAACTAGTTATAATAAGATGAATGAAACCGAACGAAAAGTGGTGAATGGTGTGGCGAACGCTTCTTCTGCGAATGAAAATCAAAACGAGAAATTAATTCGGCTGCTCGAAGAGCAATTGGCTCATTCGAATCAACAAAACAAAGAATTATCAAAACAGATCGAAGCGTTAACCGAACAAGTACGCCATTTAACTAAACTTTTATTTGGATCAAAAACTGAAAAAACGAAATATAACGTGCCAGACGGGCAAGGCTCATTATTTGATGATGACCCGGCTTTTAGCGAACCTGAGCACACAGAAGAACAAAGCCAACAGACAATATCTTATACTGTTGTACGAAAAGTTCAATCGAAAAAACGAAATGACTCTTTGCATCAAGATATTGAAATAGAAGCAATTCACCATCATCCGGAAAATACGATTTGTGACTGTTGCCAAGGGCAAATGATTGAAATTGGCAGTACAATCGTCCGTGAAGAGGCAAAATTTATTCCTGCGAAAATGATGAAAGTGCAACACATTGAACATGCGTATGAGTGTAAAGACTGCAAAAGTGATTCATCACAGCCAGCGCAAATCAAACGTGGGAAAGCACCACAACCAGCGATTCAGCGTAGCATCGCAAGCCCTAGCGTGCTTGCCAAAGTTATTTATGATAAATTTGTACAATACTTACCCCTTTACCGCCAGGTTAAGGAATGGGATCGCTATGGCCTTGATACAAATGATAAAAACCTTTCGAATTGGGTCATCCGTACAGCACAGGATTGGCTTTTACCTATTTACGAACGAATGAAAGAGTTGATGATGGCTAAATCTGTTTTGCATGTAGATGAAACATATGGACAAATTATCAATCGATCCGATGGGAAATCCGGTCAGATCAATGCATATAATTGGGTGTCTCGAAGTGTTCCATGCCAAGGACCACCAATAACTCTCTTTCATAGCGCATTATCACGGGCTCGATCTGTCCTTGAAGGTTTCATTGAAGGCTTTTCTGGAACGATCGTTTGCGATGGTTATTCCGCCTATGATAAGTTGGAAGGCGTTACATTCGCGAATTGTTGGGCCCATGTTCGTCGTTATTGGCTGAAAGCAGACAGCAAAAATGGCCGAATTGGAGTGGGCTATTGCGATGAATTATATCAACTCGAAAGGAAATTTAAACATTTGTCTCCGAGTAAACGAAGAAAAAAACGCCAAAAATACTCGAAGCCAATTGTAGATAAATTCTTTGAGTGGGTTGAAACGTCACCATTCTACGGAAAAAATGCCCTTGCTAAAGCAGCTGAATACACATTGAACAGGGTAGATGGACTAAAAGCATTCTTGAATGATGGGCGCATTGAAATTGATAATAATCCAGCAGAAAATGCCATCCGTCCCAACGTTCTAGGAAGAAAAAATTGGCTCTTCAGTGTTAGTGAAGCCGGCGCAAAAGCGAACGCCATTTGTTTGAGTATCGCAGAAACAGCCAAAAGTAACGGCGTTGATTTCTATGAATACATAAAGAAACTTTTAACGGACCTACCGAATCTTGGCATCCATCAAAACCCTGAAATTTTAGACCAATACATGCCTTGGTCAAAAATGATCCAGGCAGAATGCAGTAAATAAATGAAATAAGCCGTATATTTGATTAAAAAAATCAGGATATACGGCTATTTGTAATGCGCACCGGAAAGGTGCGCTAATTTTTTATAATTCGGGCTTACAACTGATTGATGATATTTATGACATAGAAAAGGGAGTTTCTAATCATTGGTTATTTGATTTCGTGGTCATTATATAAACTTTATATTAAAATGAAATAAGAAAATGTCGAATTGTAATGGATAATAAAATCCGTTATAATGGGCGCATATGTTCGTAAATTGATGCGGTGGTGCTTTTAATGACTTCAAATATAGTAGATATAAACAGTAATAGAAGGATACAACAATTAAAGCCTATTTTGAAGTGGGCTGGGGGAAAGCAGCAACTTTGGTCGGAAATCGAAAAACATATTCCTTATCACTATAATAAATATATTGAGCCTTTCCTTGGGGGAGGTGCTATTTTCTTCGGTCTTTTGCCTGAAAGAGCAGTTTTGTCGGATTCAAATCCAGACCTTATTAACCTTTATGAAGTTGTTCGAGACAACGTATATAATCTTATCGAAATTCTAGGCACATATCAAAATGATGAAGAGTTTTATTATTTCATGCGTTCTCAAGACCCTAATAAGTTAAGTAAATTAGAGAGAGCTGCAAGAACTATGTTCCTTAATAAAACATGTTTTAACGGATTATACAGAGTTAATAAAAAGGGTGAATTTAATGTGCCGTTCGGTAAATATAAGAATCCTAAAATATGCGATGAAAATGTATTACTAAGTGCGAGTAAAGCACTGGAAGGCAAGGTCTTAGTATGTGATGACTATTTAGAGGTGTTGAGTCAGTATGCATCCGAGGGGGATGTTATTTTTCTTGACCCGCCTTATATCCCAATTTCTCAAAATGCCGATTTTAAAAGATATACTAAGCATTTTTTTGATAATGATGACCATAGGGAACTAGCTGAGGAAGTTAATCGTCTTTATCAAATGGGATGTAATATTATTTTAACAAATTCCAATCATCCCTTAGTACATGAATTATACAGTGATTATAAAATTGAGGTTCATCAGACTAAACGTTTCATTAATTCAAATGGAAACAACCGCATTGGCGAAGATGTAATTGTCTTAGCTCAACCTATGCGAAAAAGTGTCAGAGTGATAAAGCCAAAGGTTGCAAAAAATCAAATGGACAAGTTTCCCGGCACTAGGTATATGGGAAGTAAACAGAACTTAGTAAATGATATTTGGGATATTGCGAGCAAGTTTAAATTTGATTCAGTTTTAGATGCCTTTAGTGGAAGTAGCGTAGTAAGCTATATGTTTAAAACTAAGGGTAAAAGAGTTATTTCAAACGATTTTATGACTTACTCTGCAAACATTGCTAAGTCAATAGTTGAAAATAACCATGTTCTGTTGACGCAGGAAGATGTGGATTTTTTACTTCAGAAAGGTTCAGGAAATGGGTTCATTCCAAGTACATTTAAAGACCTTTATTATACAGATGAAGAAAATACCTTTATTGATGATGTGAGAGCTAGGATTGAATTATTAAACTGTGAGTATAAAAAGGCACTTGCAATTTCAGCATTATGTCGAGCTTGTTTAAAGAAACGACCTAGAGGTGTGTTCACATACACAGGATTCCGTTATAACGATGGAAGAAAAGATTTGACAAAAAGCCTACATCAACATTTCTTAGAATCCATTAAATTATTAAATGAAGCTGTTTTTAACAATGGACAGGAAAATAAATCCTTCAATATTGATACGATGGATTTATCTGAGGAAGCTGATTTGGTCTACATCGACCCACCATATTACAGTCCTTTAAGTGATAATGAGTACACTAGAAGATATCATTTCCTTGAAGGGTTATCTAAAATGTGGGAGGGGCTTGAGATTCAGTGGAATACAAAAACAAAGAAATTTAAAAAATATGAATCACCGTTTGGAACTAAGAATGGAACATATGATGCTTTTGATAAACTATTTAAAAAGTATCAAAATAGTATCTTAATGATTTCGTATTCCTCTAATGCTTTTCCAACTATGGATGAAATGATTGAGTTAATGAAAAAATATAAGGAAAATGTAACTGTACACCAGATTAACCATAGGTATTCATTTGGTAATCAAGGACATAAAGTTAATGACAATCGAAATCAGGTTTATGAATATATATTTGTAGGGCATTAGGGGGTAACTGATATGAGTTCTGCCTGGCATTTTGGAAACACAACAGTGAGAAACCCACAGAGAATTAGAGATGGCTTAATTGTACTTCAAAATTCACCCTTAAACGGTAACTTGATTGGAAAGAAACAAGAACTTTTATTTGCTGATGCGTTAGATAATGCAGGAGTTGTAACTATTGCTAATAAAAGTAGAGATTATAGTGATATGGGTCGTAAATGGAGGTCTTGTTTTTCTCAGTTAGGTTTTATTACACATAAATTTTCACGAAATGTTGGTTCTGATGAGGTAGATGGGGTTATTCGTGAAGTTCAGTCTGATTATTCTTTTTCAGAGTTATCTGGTAAACCGTATGAAATAACTCCAAGTGGACAAAGAATGATTAATGCTGAAAGTATACAACAACAAAATGAGTGTATGTTAAGAGCATTACTAGCATATCAAATTCCTTCCACAATTGAACCAAGAAATGGGACAGACCCTTTTAGTCCATTTGTATTCATATTACAAGTATTGTTGAAGTTATCAGAATCTCAAGATACAAGGGGATTATCTAAAACTGAAATGGCTCTTGTTCAGGTATGTAGAAGTCATGATGAAGTTGACCAGGTTTTAAATAAAATAATGAGCTATCGAGTAAATTATGACAATGCTCAAGGTCGTGTAGGTAAACGTCATCAGGAAAGACTTTTGTTAGAAAAAATAGCTAGTACAGCAGGGGTAAGTTGGGAGTCATTAAGGGATTACTCAGATGTTAACTTCCGTTATCCGAGACTTACTGGTCTTGTATCATTACAAGGAAAACGTCTGGTCGTAAACCAAAATAAAATACCGATAATAAAGGCGATTTTGAAAAACCATTTAATTATCGATTCTATTGACCAAAATGCTTATTTGAATAGATTATGGAACGGGGCTGAACTACCAACTGATAATGAAGCTAATGCATTAAGTGAGATTGATAGATTTAAGGAAATCTTATTAAATGCAGGATTTAGTGAAGATAAACTTCCAGCAGTTGCACCTAATCTAGAAATTGCTGATATTAATATGATTCGTATGAAATATGAAGAGATGTATTATTTATATCTTGAAGAGAAATTTGCTATAGACCAGAATGAGGAAAATCAAGTTAGGGAAATAATAGCTTACCTCAAGAAGTTGGATAAACAGCCAATTGATGATGAGTTTGATATTGAAATAGATGATGCACCTTCATATCTTGAATGGGCAGTATGGAGAGCGTTTTTAGCAATTAACAATCTAGTAAATAAACCCCATGAAGCTAGAAGGTTTAAAGTTGACCAAGATTTCTTCCCGATATCATGCGCATCTGGTGGAGGTGCTGATATGATTTTTGAATTTGAAGATTTTGTATTGGTTGTTGAAGTTACCCTTACCTCATCTTCAAGACAGGAGGCAGCAGAGGGTGAGCCTGTAAGAAGGCATGTAGCAAAAGAGAAATTAAAATATCAAGAATCCGATAAACCAGTGTACGGGTTATTTTTAGCAAGAAGTATTGATAATAATACAGCAGAAACATTTAGAATTGGAGTTTGGTATCGTGGTGATGAACCTGATTTTATAAACATTGTACCTTTAACATTAAGTCAGTTCATAGCCGTAATGGAGAAATTCCTGTCGCAACCGTTTGAAAATCGAGACTTTAGAAAATTACTAGACAGTTGTTTAATTCCCCGTAATGCCCATGCACCAGCATGGAAAAAAGAAATTGAGAAACAGGTTGTATCATTTATTGGTTAATGGGCTTTTAAATAAAAGCCTTCTGTACCAAAATAATAATTAAATATATATTCACTAGCGTTGCGTTAATTTAATTTCAATATTAAAAAGACTCACAATCTTCACTAATTTTATTTTCCGTAAAGAAAAAGTCCTTTATAATGGATTAGTCAGGTGGTAACCGTCCAAATCCACTAATAAAGGACAAAAACTCATGGACAAGATTACACGAAAAACTTTGACAATGGTTTTCACCAATAAATTCGAGAGTTTTTGAGGAACAGGTGAAAACATTGAAATTAGATTTCTATACGAAAAAATTAACGACAGAATCGTTCTTAAAATTATTGCTTTTTGCACAGCTACAAGAAGTTGAAAGCCTTCACGCACTAAGTGATTGTCTTTTTGATGATCAACTTCAAAAAGCAATCGACCTTGATTCGATCAGTATTTCTTAGCTATCACGCCGATTAAATCGGTTGAATCCGGATCTATTTCAAAAGCTTTTTCTTGATTTAGTCTCACAAATCCATGCCAAAACACACTATACGAAACTGGTGATGCCATTAAAAATCATCGATTCAAGCACATTGCCCCTCAATTTGACGAATCATAAATGGGCAAAATCCGCAAAACAAATGCGGGAGTAAAGTTGCATCTTCGCCTTGTGTTTATGGAAAAAGGAACTTCCTATCCTGAAAAGATGGTTATGACAACGGCCAAAGAACATGATCGCGGCCAGTTTGAAATTATGATTGATGACAGAGATTGCATGTATGTGTTTGACCGTGGTTACTTGGATTACGAACGATTTGATCGCATGACCGATGATGGTTTCTTTTTTCTTTCAAGGCTACGAAAAAATGCTGTTGTAAGGGAAATTTACAACTTTAAGCTGCCCGAAAATACGTCTGTGTTATCGGATCAAATGGTGTTGATTGGTACGCCGCAAAACCGTACTGAAAACTATTTTCGCCTATTAAAGGTATTGGATTCAAAAAGGAATGTGCTCCATTTAATCACCAATCGTTTTGATTTGAGTGCAGACGAAATTTCAGAAATGTACAAATCACGCTGGGCTATTGAATTGTTTTTCAAATGGATCAAACAACATTTAAGTATCAAAAAGTTCTACGGTCAGAGCGAATGGGCGATTCAAAACCAAGTATTTATTGCATTGATTGTTTCTTGTCTACATGTTCTTGTGCAAATTGAAACAAAAAGCAAACGGAAAACGCTACAAATTAGTCGTTATTTAAGGGCTTCCTTGTGGAAACCAGCCTATATCTGGATGCGAAAAATAGAAGGGAAAGCAATTCCTTAATAAGCAAAATTGTCGTTGTCGCACAAGTCTAATTGTAAATTAATTTCCAAATGGACAGAGCCACCTTTAATTAGGTATTTACCTTTTTGGTTCTAAACAAGAAAAATAATTAAACTGAAAATTTCGACACTATTTATGCAACACTAGTGAGAAGTTATATAAAGTCTATTCTATGCCTGTATGCTTACCAGGAGCCGAAGTTATTCAATGATCATTCTATTGTACGGATAAATAATGGCTGGTTAAAGCAGGCAAACAGCAAAAATTATCATCACTTTTTCCCTCGTGCTTTCCTAAAGAAAAAGGGAGAAGACGAATTTTATATAAATCATATTCTAAACATCACAATTGTCGATGATTTTTTGAACAAAAGGAAGATAAAGGCTAAAGCTCCTTCCGTTTATATGAAGACATTCAAAGAGCAAAATGACAGATTAGAAGAGACAATGCGGACTCATTTAATTGATGATGTTGATACATATGGAATTTGGGACGATGATTATGATACTTTCTTCCAAAAGCGAGCAGAAATTGTTAGTAAGGAATTGGAGAGAAGGTTATTATTAAAATAGTTAATTTATAACTGGAAATCTAAAATAATACACTATAAAAACTACTACAACAAGGGCATGACAACTCAGACAGGAGAAGTCATGCCTTTATTGATGTGGTTGGAATTAGGTGTTAGTTGATATTAATTTATCACTTCTATAGTTTGATAATTATTATCCAAGAGGGATGGTAGAGTGATGTGAACATGCTGGAAAATATAGTTACTGAACTAACACCAGTGGAATTTGAGGTCTATTGTTTAGAACTATTGAAATCTACAAACGTAGAATTAGAAAATTGTAAAATAAAACACAATCAAATTATTAAAACAAATGATGGGAGTTATCAACTTGATGGTTTAATAGAATTTAATCATTTTGGCGTAAATTATAAGACTGTGGTCGAATGTAAAAGATACAAAAGTAGAATTAAAAGGTCACAGATTCAAATATTACACGACACAATTCAAAGGGTTGGTGCTAACAAAGGGATCTTTATCTCAACATCAAGTTTTCAACAGGGAGCAATGGAGTATGCTAGAACTCATGGAATAGCTCTTTTACAAATTGTAAATAGATCCATAATGACAATACAAAATTCACTATCACCTGAAATACTAATAAATTTCTCATATCCTAAATATACTTTTGCAATTTATGATTTAGAGATAAAATGTCCAACTGACTTCACATATTATGGAAAAACAGAACCTTTAGTCAATTTGTTATTGGAATAGATATCTGGAGGAGAATATGTTTATACCTACTAAAGAGAACTATACAAATATGACACCACAAGATTTCGAAAAATTTGTAATGGATATATTATATAGAGCTAGTGAAGGACAGCGGAAAATAACTGTTCAGCATAATGAAATAATTAAGACAAGAGAAGGGGATTTCCAAATAGACGGTACTATTAGGTTTGAGATAATGGGTGTTAAATACTTAACCCTAGTTGAGTGTAAGATGTATAAAAGCCCAGTATCAAGGGAGAAGGTTCAAATATTATTTGATAAGTTACGTGCAACTGGAGCTCAAAAGGGAATACTGGTTACTACATCCTATTTCCAATCTGGTGCAATTGACTATGCGGCCTCTCATGGTATTGCTTTGGTACAAATTATAGATGGAAAACTAACATATAACGTAAGAAGTAGATATGTTGAAAAAATATACTATCCAGATGATCTTCCAAAATATGCGGGAATTGCTCAATATAAGGTGAATAGAACTACAATTGGCTGCTCAAATGTAATGGGGTCTGATTTTCTAGCTGATTTTATATTTTCAAATTAAATATTAAATAGTCGTTACATCTTCTGTTTAGTATACAGATACGAGCTATTTTTTTACAGATAATAATCCATGATAATAGCAACAGAATCTAGCTGTTTGTTTTTAATAATATCTATAAAAAGCGGGTGACGAAAGTGAATAATTTAGACAAAGATTATGTTTGGGAATGTGATTATGGTGTTAGAAGACCATTAATTCCAGTTTTAAAGCATCTATTGAGCTCTCAAGATGCAACGTCTCTTCAGATGGTAAGTCTTTTAACTAATTCGATACCTTATAATTTAGAATTCTACATAGTGGTTAGTTATGATAACCCCCATGAAGATCATGTTGAGGTTATGAAGAATTTAATGTTGAGTGTAGGTTTAAGATACCGGCCAGACATTACATTTAATGAATTGCAGCAGGAAATAAGTAATAGAAGGTTTAATGGCGAAACCCTAGTAAATGAGGACGATGTGGAATCAGCAATGGAAAGTAATATTTTGTTTCCTTTTAGAGAGAAAAAAGAGTTAGAGAATATGGGATTTATTTTCGATAAGCCACTTGGAAATCAAATGCCCATTTTCTTAAGTCACTCTTCGAAGGATACAAGTGATGTTGAGGATCTAATTCCTTATATTAATGGAGCTGGTTTACCAGTTTGGTTTGATAAAATAAATATTGATTATGGTGAATCCATTGTTAAAGCAATTCAAAAAGGAATAAGGCAGTCTGTTGGTGTAATATTTTGGATTACAAAAGATTTTACTAATTCAAGTTGGTGTGATACAGAATTAACTAAGTTTTCAAGTAGATACGCCTCGAAAAGAGATGTAATAACAATAGCTGTTGTACATGAAGGGGTTGAAGAAGAGAAAATAGACTTCTTGTTCGATGATATTAAGTATTTTAAGCGAACTGATGAGAGTTTAGAAGTTGTGGCTAATGAAATAATTCCTGCATTAAAAAAATACGTAGCCAATAATAAATAACTTTTACTAGCAAAGTGAAAGTTGCTCTTGTATTATTTTATAGTGATTGATGAACCGAATCCGAGTTCTCTTGAACCCGTTTACTTAAACAAAAAAATATACAATTGATAGTTGAACGTAATCGTACTTATTTCGAATTACCAAAATATTTTATTGATTAGTAGATTTATAGGTCATAAGTTGTATAATAATATTGTATGGTAAATTTATCCTAAATAGATGGGAGAGGGATTATATGGCAAAGAAAAAAGTATTTATTAGTTACAGTTACAACGAAGATAAACACTATAAGAATTTATTATTAGCATGGGATGCAAACTCCGACTTTGATTTTAGCTTCAACGATCAATCAGTAGATGTTTCGGTAGACAGCACAGATGCGGCAGCAATTAAAAGGGTTATCTCAAACAAAATTAATAATTCAACATACTTTCTTTGTATCATAGGAGAAAACACCCATAAAAAAGATTGGGTAAAATGGGAGATTAATAAAGCTGTAGAGTTAAATAAAAAAATCATTGCAGTTAAAACGAAGTCTACCAATGAATCTCCTTCAGAAATCTTAGGAATAGGTGCTAGTTGGGCAATGTCATTTACATTTGATTCAATAAGTAATGCTATAAACAACGCTTAATCTTAGTTTATTGACATTTTGAATTGGAGGTTAAATATTGTCTGAACAAGGAATTTGTTTTGTTATAATGGGCTATGGTGTTAAAACTGACTATGCTACAGGTAGGGAGCTAGATTTAGATAAAACATATAAAAATGTTATTAAACCCGCAGTTGAAGAGTTAGGATTAAAATGTATCAGGGCCGATGAAATTAGACACTCTGGAACTATTGATGTTCCAATGTATGAGCATCTAATTAATGCAAATGTTGTTATAGCGGATTTGTCTACTAGCAATTCAAATGCATTTTATGAATTAGGGGTAAGACATGCATTAAGGCCTTTTACAACAATTGCGATTGCTGAAAGCGAACTTGCTCCTCCTTTTGATGTAAACCATACTGTTATCCGACAATATGAACATCTAGGTAAAGATATTGGCTATGATGAAGTAATGCGATTTCGATTAGAGCTTAAAGAAACTATTAGGACAGTTTTGGAAGATCCAAGAACAGATAGTCCTGTATATACTTTTCTAAGTAATCTTGTTCCTCCCATATTGGAACAAGAACAAAAGAGCTCTTCAAATGAAACAAATGATGATAATACGCTAAGTTCTATTCTTGAAAGTGCTAAGGGTGCTTTAGATAAAGATGATTTTATGACAGCAAAAGTATTATTTGGACATGCACTTACCATTGATACTAAAAGTAGCTATATAATTCAAAAGTTAGCGCTAGCAACCTATAAGAGTAAATTTCCTAATCATGTTGAGTCACTAAAACAGGCATTATCAATACTTGAACCACTTAATCTTGACTCAACCACAGATCCAGAAACACTTGGGCTTGCCGGTGCGATTCATAAAAGGCTTTGGGAAGAACTTAATGACATACCCCATTTAGATAAGTCCATTTGGTATTATGAAAAGGGATTTTATATAAAAAATGATTATTATAATGGTATCAATCTAGCATATCTATTAAATGTTCGTAGTAGTTTGACCTCTGGTGATGAGTCAGTAACAGACTATACATTAGCAAATAGGATACGAAAGCAAGTTGTGTCGATATGTAAAGGTTTGTTAAACCACCAATTCTCTAATAGAAGTGATCAGTATTGGATTTTTGCAACTCTAGAGGAAGCATATTTTGGTTTAGGAGATATTGAAAATTACCAAGATGCAAAAGCTCAATCAATATCTTTATCTAGGCAAAATTGGGAGCGTGAAACTACGGAATCTCAAATTTCAAAACTTGAAATATTATTAAAGGAGAAATAGATAAATATAATATTTGAATAGTCTTGTCCTTCCCATCATACCATGTATTAGAGGAAAAGGATGGCAAGCTTATGAAATTGGATTTCCAATGTTCTGGTAAAAGAGGAGGAGTATAAGGGCTAGATACAAACTTAACAGTATAGACTATTGAAAATATAGAAGCCCTTGCACATGAATTGCCATTTTCTAATTGTCTTAATTCATCTTGTAACAATGCTTTTACAAAGTTCAGGACACCAACAATAATAAATGTAAATAAAATGTAATTTCATACATTTAATCATATATTTCCATACATTTATACAATTGGTAAAGGAGAGGTAGTAAAATACCTCTCCTTTTTGTCTTTATTTTACCCTATCCAACGTTACAGTGAACCGTATCATAAGTGATGGAAAACAGGATTTTAAACATTTTGATGTGAAAAAAAACGCACATTATTTCAGATTTTATTCTGAATAAAAGTGAAAAAGTTCATCTGGAATGTAAGCCCCCAATCAAACAACGCATATAAACACGCAGCGCCTCCTGGTACTATGAATGTATCAATTTATGGGAGGTGCTTTTCAAATGCCGCAACAAAAACTTACAATTGTCCCCGTTACATTACATTCCGAATACAAAGTTTCAAATAAATCCACTTCATCATCAACCTCTGCTAATAACGTTTGCACGATCAAAACGGCAAACGTAGAAATCTCCTTCTCCAACGGCGTGGATGAGCACATCATCCAAACGGTTATGAGGGAGCTGAAATATCTGTGAAACACGACTATACAAGTGTGAAAAATATTTACATCATTTGTGGAAAGACCGACATGCGAAAAGGCATTGATGGATTAGCCACATTGATCCAAGATTCTTTTGAACTGGATCCATATGGTGATTCCATTTTCTTATTTGCTGGCTGGAGTAAGGATCGCTATAAATGTTTGTATTTCGACGGTGATGGCTTCGCCATGCTTTATAAACGTTTGGATAATGGCAAATTGCAATGGCCCAAAGACGAAAATGAGGTACGCAAACTTTCTCAGCAGGAGGTTCGATGGCTGCTCGAAGGGTTATCAATCCAACAGCCAAAGGCAATTCAACCATCTCCAAGAGGTGTATTCTAAATTTGTTAAACCACTATTTTTTTCTTTATTCCGCTGTTCGAACTAGTTATAATAAGATGAATGAAACCGAACGAAAAGTGGTGAATGGTGTGGCGAACGCTTCTTCTGCGAATGAAAATCAAAACGAGAAATTAATTCGGCTGCTCGAAGAGCAATTGGCTCATTCGAATCAACAAAACAAAGAATTATCAAAACAGATCGAAGCGTTAACCGAACAAGTACGCCATTTAACTAAACTTTTATTTGGATCAAAAACTGAAAAAACGAAATATAACGTGCCAGACGGGCAAGGCTCATTATTTGATGATGACCCGGCTTTTAGCGAACCTGAGCACACAGAAGAACAAAGCCAACAGACAATATCTTATACTGTTGTACGAAAAGTTCAATCGAAAAAACGAAATGACTCTTTGCATCAAGATATTGAAATAGAAGCAATTCACCATCATCCGGAAAATACGATTTGTGACTGTTGCCAAGGGCAAATGATTGAAATTGGCAGTACAATCGTCCGTGAAGAGGCAAAATTTATTCCTGCGAAAATGATGAAAGTGCAACACATTGAACATGCGTATGAGTGTAAAGACTGCAAAAGTGATTCATCACAGCCAGCGCAAATCAAACGTGGGAAAGCACCACAACCAGCGATTCAGCGTAGCATCGCAAGCCCTAGCGTGCTTGCCAAAGTTATTTATGATAAATTTGTACAATACTTACCCCTTTACCGCCAGGTTAAGGAATGGGATCGCTATGGCCTTGATACAAATGATAAAAACCTTTCGAATTGGGTCATCCGTACAGCACAGGATTGGCTTTTACCTATTTACGAACGAATGAAAGAGTTGATGATGGCTAAATCTGTTTTGCATGTAGATGAAACATATGGACAAATTATCAATCGATCCGATGGGAAATCCGGTCAGATCAATGCATATAATTGGGTGTCTCGAAGTGTTCCATGCCAAGGACCACCAATAACTCTCTTTCATAGCGCATTATCACGGGCTCGATCTGTCCTTGAAGGTTTCATTGAAGGCTTTTCTGGAACGATCGTTTGCGATGGTTATTCCGCCTATGATAAGTTGGAAGGCGTTACATTCGCGAATTGTTGGGCCCATGTTCGTCGTTATTGGCTGAAAGCAGACAGCAAAAATGGCCGAATTGGAGTGGGCTATTGCGATGAATTATATCAACTCGAAAGGAAATTTAAACATTTGTCTCCGAGTAAACGAAGAAAAAAACGCCAAAAATACTCGAAGCCAATTGTAGATAAATTCTTTGAGTGGGTTGAAACGTCACCATTCTACGGAAAAAATGCCCTTGCTAAAGCAGCTGAATACACATTGAACAGGGTAGATGGACTAAAAGCATTCTTGAATGATGGGCGCATTGAAATTGATAATAATCCAGCAGAAAATGCCATCCGTCCCAACGTTCTAGGAAGAAAAAATTGGCTCTTCAGTGTTAGTGAAGCCGGCGCAAAAGCGAACGCCATTTGTTTGAGTATCGCAGAAACAGCCAAAAGTAACGGCGTTGATTTCTATGAATACATAAAGAAACTTTTAACGGACCTACCGAATCTTGGCATCCATCAAAACCCTGAAATTTTAGACCAATACATGCCTTGGTCAAAAATGATCCAGGCAGAATGCAGTAAATAAATGAAATAAGCCGTATATTTGATTAAAAAAATCAGGATATACGGCTATTTGTAATGCGCACCGGAAAGGTGCGCTAATTTTTTATAATTCGGGCTTACTCTGGAATAATATGCTCGTTTATAAAACTCATTATTAATACAACAGTAGCCAATGTGATTATCTTTAGAAATTGATTAGATACCAAAGATCTGATTGGTATGATTACCAAATTGAGGTATTGGACATGGGTTATAATATAATTTAAATGTACTTTTAATAGGGACAACGACAGCTGAGAAATACTGATCGAATCAAGGTCGATTACTTTTTGAAGTTGATCATCAAAAAGACAATCATTTAGTGCGTGAAGGCTTTCAACTTCTTGTAGCTGTGCAAAAAGCAATAATTTTAAGAACGATTCTGTCGTTAATTTTTTCGTATAGAAATCTAATTTCAATGTTTTCACCTGTTCCGCAAAAACTCTCGAATTTATTGGTGAAAACCATTGACCAAATAAAGTTTTTCGTGTAATCTTGTCCATGAGTTTTTGTCCTTTATTAGTGAATTTGGACGGTTACCACCTGACTAATCCATTATAAAGGACTTTTTCTTTACGGAAAATAAAATTATTGAAGATTATGAATATTTTTAACATTGAAACCATATTAACGCAACACTAGTGATGAGAGATATATTTCGAATAATTGAACGAATGATCAAGCAAGCCCGAGATACCCTTTTACCCAAGGGTCATGTCGAAAAAATAAAGGAATTACAACAGGTACAGATTGAACAGATGTCATTAAACTTCGCTGTTTAGTAAACCCCAATCGAACAATTTTTAAAAATGTTGTTTATGTCCAAGGGGGAAGGCTGCACTTTTTTAGATGTAAATTCCAGCTTTCTAACAGGGAAAGTAATATCGAACAATTAAATTACTTTTATTTCTATTTATGGAAGGTTAGAAAATTTTCTTTTTGTTTTGAAAATGGTCAAAAAGATACTTTTTGAACATCCTCTAAAAAAGCCCTGTTATCAAGGCTTTTCATAATTTTGATATTTATGTAACTATCAAAGACCGGTTGAAAGTTGATTAAGAACTTGATAAAATGGAAGAAATCAAAAGACTATGTGTAACTGGCGAAACGCGGATAACCGTGAGGGAGCGCATAGTGTCGTAGCCGTTCGCCTGGGCAGAGGTAAGGGAAAAGGATCCCTTACCTCTTTTTGTTTTTAAAATTCATTTTAAAGGAGAAACAAGATGAGCCCAATTACATTGGACAAGGTAAAAAAGATCAAAACACTAAACAATATTTCAGAAAGTGGTTTGAATGTATTTCATAACGATGCCTTTACGGTCGACAATGATTGTGAAAATCCTGATGCCATTATTGTTCGCAGCTTCAATATGCATTCCATGGAATTCGGAGCGAATTTAAAAGCCATCGCTCGGGCAGGGGCTGGTGTCAATAATATTCCTGTCGAAAAATGTACAGAGCAAGGAATAGTGGTTTTTAATACTCCTGGTGCAAATGCAAATGCTGTAAAAGAGTTAGTATTAACTACATTAATGGCTTCATCACGAAACCTTTTTACCGCTGTTGCCTGGACAAACACCTTAGATGGTGAAGGGGAACAAATTCCAAAACTTGTGGAAGCAGGAAAAAAGCAATTTGTAGGGAACGAAATTAAGGGTAAGACGCTAGGGGTAATTGGTTTAGGCGCCATTGGTGCACTTGTAGCCAACGATGCGATTGCTTTAGACATGGATGTGATTGGATTTGATCCGTATATCTCAGTTGATACAGCATGGAATTTATCGCGTACAGTCCGACGTGCATTAACGATTGAAGAGTTGTTTGCCAACGCGGATTTTATAACCGTCCACACACCACTAACCGATGATACAAGGGGAATGTTTAACCAAGCTACTTTTAGCATGATGAAACCAGGTGTTCATATTTTGAATTTTTCACGCGGGGAACTTGTGAATGAAATGGATATGAAAATTGCGCTAGAAAGCGGGTTAGTGGGTAAATATATTACAGACTTTCCAAATGAGAATGTTTTGAAGATGAAGAATACTGTATGCATCCCGCATCTAGGTGCCTCTACAAAAGAATCTGAGGAAAATTGTGCGATTATGGCGGGGCGCCAGATAAGGGATTTCCTGCAGACTGGAAACATTAAAAACTCTGTGAATTTTCCGAATACGAACTTGCCATATACAGGGAAGCAACGTGTAGCAGTTTTCCATCAAAACGTTCCTGGCATGGTTGGTAAGATTACCTCAGCCATATCAAACTATGATTTAAACATCGCAGATATGGTAAATAGAAGCCGAGGGGAATACGCCTACACAATGATTGACGTTGATAATAATGTAGCAAGCAATATCATTCCTTATATAGAGGGAAAAATAAGACAGATTGAAGGCATTGTCACTGCACGTATTATTTAAAAATAACTTTGCAAAATGTGGAAATGCCAGAAATACCCGGTTATCTACTGCTTTATAATTAATGTCCCCCTCAACTAGACGTGTAGGTGGAGATTATAAGTGAATGTCATACCCGCAAAAAGGAGCCCGTTTTAAATTCAGGCTCCTTTTGTCTCCTTTTCAATAGTATTAAATTTGCCAATTTCTAAGGGCACTATCGCCTTTTAAATTTCCATTTCTATTTTAAATTATTGCGTGAGGCTCATTGTACATACCCTTCTTTTTCTGCATGTCCTAATAAATATAAAAATGCAAAGGCAGGAATCCGAATAATAGAAGTTTTCGTTTTATGTTTCGTAATACCATAGTCATCATCATTCTTCGTGACAACAATGGCTCCTTTTGTCTGGTAATCATTGGCCCATTCAACAATTGCTTCTTGATCAGAGATAGTAGAGTTATGTTTGTATTTAACTTCGATAATGATGCGGTCAATTGGGAAGGAGACAACAATATCAATTTCCTTTTGTGTCTTTCCATCCCTAAAATAACCAATATCCAGGTGTTGAGAGTAGAAAAAAGTATGAATATGTTTATAAACGGCGGTTTCTATTATAATTCCCATTTCAAGAGAATCTGTTAAAACTTCCTCCCCGAGCATGAGAACCGCATTTCTGATGGCCGGATCAGCTAAATAGATTTTTGGTTTGGATTTCAGTATTTTTTTACCTTTTAATTCAACGGGTCTACTTACGCAACATGATGTTAAATATAGTTTACACTAATCCATAAAAAAATATAAGTACAACTTACATATATTCCGTAAAAATCGAATGTATGCTTAACGAGATTTAATAGATTATTGGATCGTGTTTTTGATAACACTTAAGCCGGCTTCTTTTATGAGGAGATGGATTTTAATTGGTTGTGGTAAATAATTCCTCATAGGTAAATTTGGGTATAGAAAAAACCAACAAAAACCACAGCTTAAATACGTGCGGTGAGTTTTATCATAAGTAACGGCGAAATGATCAAAACTAGATAATCTTTTTTGTGAATAATTGGTATATAATATATACGAAAAATACCAAGTGTCCTTTAAGTACCCCATATATTGTCACAAGACAATAATCACCCTTAATTTTTTAATAATTCAAAAAACATAATTCTTGAAATGAAAGGATGATTATAGTGGACTCAACAGCAGGATAAAACGATTCTCACCCTAGGCCAAGCGATACCAGAGAATTCTCCGAACAAAAATGGTATGTTTTAACATTCAAACGCTGAAATATGGTTATGACATTGATAAATTTTGTAACCTCTTCATTCAAATATCTCTAAATCATTCAATACCTTTTGTTCCTTCTTTTTCATGATAAGAGGTTAAGAAAAATCTCGCGATCACCTATTAACGGCAAACAATCAGTGGGGGATGAAAAATCTCCCACTGATTAAAATTTCACTTTGTTTTTTCACGAAGTTTTTGGATTTTAAGGGAATCAAGCAGGCGGGATGCTCTGCGGAAATTTATTGAAGAAGGTGTTAAATTCCTTCCTGCTTTGATTGTATTGAGGATCTTCCGGTACCACAATGCGTCCGGTCAAAGGAGGTTCCTTGCCCCGACTCCATATGTTCGCATTCATTGTGGAGTTATTTTCGATCATTTTTCCTCTATAATAAAAATTCTTTACCTTTGGTCCAATCGCGATAATGGCTCCCCCTGTTTCTTAAATGGGGTTACCACATTGTATGTCACTAAAGACAACCATGGTGTTTATTTTTAGGAAATTTTTTACAAATAATAAGAGTGAGGAAGTTTAGAAAAGAGCTATTTTCCAATGAAACGAAATCAAAAGTGTATTTTTGAAAAGACCGATTGTTTATTTCTTTTTCCACTTCTGATTTTTCTTTTGAGCCGATTTTTTTAAGTGTTACTTATTTTTATCAGAAAAATATTTGAGCAAACCTTGATAAATTCCTTGCGCGACTTGATCAGGATAAGCGGGATTTTCAACCGTGGCATCCTCTTGTTGGTTGGAAAGGAATCCAAGCTCAATCAGTGTACTTGGTTGTGAATTGTTCCGTAAAACATTCAAGTCTTCAAATCTTGTTCCGGCATTTTTTAATCCCGTTGTTTTGACGACTTCTGTTAAAATATTTTCAGCTAAACGGCGATCCCTCGATTTTTGATCGTAAAAATCTGTCACTCCATTAACCGATGAGTCATCTAACCAATTATAGTGAAAACTAATAAAAGCATCTGCTTTGTTTTCATTTGAAAGGTTTGCCCGTTGTTCTAAAGGGACATAGGCATCATCGCTGCGAGTGAGAATGACATTGGCTCCTGCATTTTTCAGTTTTTGTTCGACGACTTTTACTGTTTTCAAGGTTAATGTTTTTTCATATGTTCCTGCAATGCTTGTTGTCCCAACATCAATGCCTCCATGACCAGGATCAAGTACAACGGTTCTGCCTTCAAGGGGATTGGTTGGATGATCATTGGATACACTTGAGTTTCCTGCATAAACATTTTCGTAGATTTTTTGTGAGATGAATAGAAAAATAGCAATGATGGCTAGTATTTTCATAAGTCTTACTTTCTTCATGCCTTATAGATCCTCCGTCATTTCTCGATTTGCCTCAAAAATAGGAGAGTAATTGTGAACGGATAGTTTCGTTCCTCTATCTTTTAACCGAGTATTGAAGCTTTCTTTAAATCTACCAGAATAACCTTAAAATTAACTTAAATGAGGGACCAAGCTAATAAATTTACTCTGCATAGCTGGGTCAAGCCTCATCCAGATGACAATTAAGTGATAGTTTATTAAAATGAACTTTATGGGATCGTTTTTTTTAAAATTGAGGAGGCCGG
This sequence comes from Bacillota bacterium Lsc_1132, assembly GCA_044598425.1. Classification (GTDB taxonomy): domain Bacteria; phylum Bacillota; class Bacilli; order Bacillales; family Cytobacillaceae; genus JAEVLT01. The sequence continues at coordinate 3,666,102 of CP172536.1, read as the reverse complement.
ATATGAAACTGAGTCATGAGGAAATTGAGATTTTAAAAATTATTGAAGAGAATCACAAGGTTCCTGTGGAAACAATTGCGTTAATGGCGATGTGCAGCGAAGAAATGGTCAGAAATACGATTCAAAAATTAGAAGAAGAAAATGTAATTGTAAGTTATCCTGCGTTAATCGACTGGAGTAAAGTTGAGGGGCAAGAGCATGTTATTGCCATGATTGATGTAAAAGTCACACCTAAGCGCGGAGTAGGATTCGATGAAGTTGCTGAAAGAATTTATCGATTTCCGGAGGTATCTTCCCTTTATCTCATGTCGGGCGCCTACGATTTGTCAATAACGATTGAAGGGAAAACGATGAATGAAATTGCCGCATTTGTTTCCGAAAAATTATCAACAATAGATAGTGTTATTTCTACTACAACACATTTTATATTAAAAAAGTATAAACATGATGGTGTGGTTTTCGACAGCGGCGATGATAAAGATCGCAGAATGGTGGTTTCACCATGAACGATGATTATTCCTGCTATATTTCAGAAACAGCAAAAGATTTAAAGCCGTCTGGAATTAGAAAGTTTTTTGACCTGGCCGCCGGCATGAAGGACGTCATTTCTCTTGGAGTGGGGGAACCGGATTTCATTACTCCATGGAATATAAGAGAAGCAGCGATCTTGTCATTGGAACAAGGTTATACCGCCTACACAGCAAACCCGGGTCTACTAGAATTAAGACAGGAGATTGCCAACTATTTGCAGACACGGTTTGGGGTGAACTATGAACCAAAAAGTCAAATTATTGTGACAATAGGTGCCAGTCAAGGGATCGACTTAGCCTTTCGAGCCATATTAAATCAAGGGGATGAGGTACTGATTGTCGAGCCGGCTTTTGTCTCTTATGCCCCATTAGTTTCCATTGCCGGTGGAAAACCTGTCGCTATTTCAACATCGCCCGAAAATGGCTTTAAGTTGACACCTCAACAGTTGAAAAATGCTATAACTAAAAAAACAAAGGCGATCCTGTTATGTTTTCCAAACAATCCAACTGGAACTTCCTTAAACAAAGATGAACTTGAGGAAATAGCTCAAATTATTAACATGCATGATTTAATTGTCGTTTCCGATGAAATTTATGCTGAATTGAGCTATGACGATACGCATACAAGCTTTGCGGCAATTGAAGGGATGTATGAAAGAACCATTTTAATTAATGGATTTTCCAAAGGATTTGCGATGACCGGCTGGAGATTGGGATTCCTGGCAGCTCCAAAGCCGTTTGTAGAAGTCATGCTGAAAATATTTCAATATACAATCATGTGTGCTCCAACGATGCTTCAGCATGGTGCAATTGAAGCACTCCGTAATTCTTTTCATGAAGTCGAAAAGATGAAGCGAAGCTATCGAAGGAGAAGGAACTTCATGGTGCAAACTTTAAATCATATCGGTTTGGATTGTCATCTTCCTGGTGGAGCATTTTATGTATTCCCATCAATAAAAGCGACCGGTCTTACTTCTGAACAGTTTGCCGAAGAATTACTCATGCAGGAAAAAGTTGCAGTGGTTCCCGGTAACGTATTTGGTCATAGTGGTGAAGGTTATGTGAGATGCTCCTACGCTACATCGATGACGCAACTGCAAGAAGCACTAAAACGGATCCAACGATTCCTTGAATCAAAAAAAAGGAGTATATATTGATTCAGCACATTTAGAAATAAAATAGTAAAAATGCTTCCTTTCTTTTCAAAAACAATAGGGCACTGCTTGTGGATAAGAAATAGATGAATTAGAAAAGAAACAGAAGACCAAAAAACCACAAACCGTCTGCATGAAATACATAAGAAAAACCGGGCGATTTTGCCCGATTTTTCTTATAAAGAATAGGAATAAAATCCCTTTGAACAATAAAGGGTACACCAATTGGTGCTTGAAATGTTGTTGCCACTGTTATTTTTTTAGATGTTTCCATTTCATCTACCCTCATCTCTTTAATACGATTTTTTATAAAGGATTTTCATCAATATGACCTCACCTGTCTTTGCGACGTTGATGACACTCTCTCCGGCTAAGATTCTTTGCATCTAGTTTCATTTCTGGTAAATAGTTTTTATTCATTCTTCTTTTAGTAGACAAGGAAATCGCTTCTTTTACAGCCATTATGGTCATAGATTTCCCGAGTCCCTTTTTAATAGCATAATAACTTTAATAATATTAAATATTTCAATATATCAAATAATAGTGGTACACTAGAATGAAGTAATAACTGGTTCAGAAATGGTGTGTGGTTCGTCGCGCTCTTGCTTACTACGGTGCCTAAAAGGAGCGCCTACATCCTTTCTGCAAATCTAAGGGGTATAAGGATGGGAAAAATGAGTAACAGACAAACGAAGTCAGACGTGATCTTAATTGGTGCTGGAATCATGAGTGCGACTTTGGCGACACTCTTGAAAGAATTAGTGCCGGACTGGACAATTACAGTGTTTGAGAAGCTTGAAAAAGCCGGAGAGGAAAGCTCGAACGAATGGAATAATGCAGGTACGGGGCATTCTGCGCTATGCGAGCTTAACTACACCGTCGAAAAGCCGGATGGGTCGCTGGATATTAGCAAAGCGATCAAAATTAATGAGCAGTTTCAGATTTCAAGGCAATTTTGGTCCTACCTCGTAAGCAAAAAGCTTATCGATAACCCAAGGGATTTTATCAGACAATTGCCTCACATGAGTTTTGTACAAGGGGAAAAAAATAGAACATTTTTGAAAAAACGTTTTGAAGCGCTTTCGAAACATCCCTTTTTTAAAGGAATGGAATTTTCCGATGACCATGAAAAGCTGACGGAATGGATTCCGCTTATTATGGAAGGCCGTACCTCGGATGAGCCAATTGCAGCAACAAAAATCGACTCTGGAACAGATGTCAACTTTGGTGCTTTAACACGGATGTTGCTTGACCACTTAAAGAGTAAAAATGTCGAGATAAACTATAAGCATAGTGTTAAGGATATTAAGCGGGCGAGCGACGGATCATGGGAATTAAAGGTTCGTAACGCGAGCGGTATCATCGAACATCATGCTGCAAAATTCGTCTTTATCGGTGCCGGTGGCGGGTCCTTACCTTTACTGCAAAAAACCGGTATTTCTGAAAGTAAGCATATTGGCGGTTTCCCGGTAAGCGGACTGTTCTTGGTATGCAACAATCCGGACGTTGTAGCGCAGCATCATGCAAAAGTGTATGGCAAAGCGAAGGTCGGGGCTCCTCCAATGTCTGTTCCGCATCTGGATACACGCTATATCGATAACAAAAAATGCTTGCTATTCGGACCATTTGCCGGATTCTCGCCAAAATTCTTAAAAACGGGTTCAAATTTGGATTTAATCCGTTCAGTAAAACCAAATAACGTCATCACGATGTTGGCTGCAGGAGCAAAAAACATTCCATTGACAAAATACCTGATCCAGCAGCTTATGTTATCAAAAGAACAGCGTATCGAAGAGCTGCGGGAATTTATTCCGACTGCCAAAAGCGAAGATTGGGATATCGTGGTAGCGGGTCAACGGGTCCAAGTGATTAAAGATACTGAGATCGGCGGTAAAGGAACACTTCAATTTGGTACGGAAGTAGTTAGTGCTGCTGATGGCTCGATCGCTGCATTGCTCGGTGCTTCTCCGGGTGCTTCTACTGCCGTTCACGTTATGCTTGAGGTATTAGAAAAATGCTTCCCACAACATATGAATGAGTGGGAACCAAAAATAATAGAAATGATTCCTTCTTATGGCGTGTCACTAGTGGAAAACCCAGATTTTTTCCAAGAAATTCATACTTCAACAGAGCAGATGCTTGGTCTAAGCGAAAAAGAACTGGTCCAATCAACTATACAGACGCTTGGTTTAAGCGAAAAAGAACTGGTCCATAGTTAGTTAGTTCTTTGGATGTATAAACAAAGGTATTTAATGAAAAAGTTTAAGCAACATTTTTCATCAATGGGAAATTGTATCTTCGATGAAGAGATTGAAAAGGCAATGATTGAAAAAACAGAGATAAACTAAAAAAATACGTAAAGAATTGAGTAAATAATAGAATATCATTGAAAATAAAACATAGGACCTTTGATCTCTCTTTGGATTGAAGGTTCTTTTTTCAAAGAGGCTATGGTGAACCGTACTATAAGGAAATGAGGTCCTAATGATACCTTAAAAGCAGAAATATATCTATTGTGTTTCTGCTCATATGGTTTGCCCGCGAGATATTTTTTAGTGATATACTAGTTGTAAAAGATTGTATGGAGGTGTTAAAAGTGAAATGGGAGCAAGTTCGTGAACAATATCCAGAACAATAAAATTCTTCTCTTTTCCTACAACCCCCAATTTAAAAACTCAACTTTCGCAAACAGGCATACCTAATATACCCTAATTTGGCAGGCTGGCGAAAAACTGATCAAAAAGCTCATTAAACTTTTCATCGGTGAGTATATGCATATCCTTGATAACAGATTTAAACAAGTCAATGATCATAAACATGGCAACTGCGAACTCTAATTGATGGTCACTTTATTTTGTTTTAAGATATAAAAGTAAAATTAAGGTCGATACTGCTACGATTATTGTTTTAACTAAACTTTTTAACAATGGAGGTATTTGGATGTCAAACAAAAGATTTCCGGAAGGATTTTTATGGGGAGGTGCGACAGCTGCCAACCAATTGGAAGGCGGTTTTCATGAAGGCAACAAAGGCTTAAACATTGCCGATGTTCTTCCAGGAGGTAAGGAACGGCTAAAAATATTACAAACTCCCGGTTTTGACTTTGAGATTGACCGTGACCGCTATTACTATCCGAATCATGAAGCGATTGACTTCTATCATCGCTACAAAGAGGATATTGCCTTGTTTGCGGAATTGGGCTTTAAAGTATTCCGAATGTCAATTGCCTGGACACGGATTTTTCCAAATGGCGATGAACTGGAAGCCAATGAAGAGGGCCTGGCTTTCTATGACCGGGTGTTCGATGAGCTGCACAAGTACGGCATTGAGCCGGTAGTGACGATCTCCCATTATGAAATGCCCGTCAACCTTGTGAAGGAATACGGAGGCTGGCGAAACCGTCAAGTGGTTACGTTCTTTGAACGCTATGTCAACGCGATCTTCAATCGTTATAAAAACAAAGTGAAGTACTGGATGACGTTTAATGAGATCAACAGTGGACTGGTAATGCCGATTATGGGTCTTGGCTTTGCGATTCAAAAAGAAGAGGATAAGTACCAGCCGACATTTCAAGCCTACCACCATCAATTTGTTGCCAGTGCGATCGCGGTTAAGGCATGCCATAAGATCATTCCGGATGCGAAAATCGGCTGTATGCTCCTTTTTGCACCGGTATATTCGTTTGATTGCAATCCGGAAAATGTAATGTTTGCACTAAATGAAGAGCGCATTTTCAATTATTTCTGTGGGGATGTACAGGTTCGCGGTGAGTATCCTGCATTCATCAAACACTATTTTAAAGAGCACAATATTGAACTAGAGATGCAAGACGGCGATTTGGAGGTACTCAAAGAAGGGACTGTTGATTATATTGGCTTCAGTTATTACATGTCCCGTACCGAGAAGAAGGTGCAGTCCGAAGAAGAAGCAGCGCAAGGAAATATCATTGGCGGAGTGAAAAATCCATTCCTGAAGGCTAGTGACTGGGGCTGGGAAATTGATCCGACCGGACTGCGGATTTCGTTAAACAAGCTGTATGATCGCTATCAAGTGCCGCTTTTTGTAGTGGAAAATGGCTTAGGTGCTTATGACAAGGTCGAAGCAGACGGCTCCATCAACGATGATTACCGGATTAATTATTTGCGGGAACACATCAAGGCGATGGGCGAGGCAATTGAAGAAGGTGTTGACCTAATGGGCTATACTCCATGGGGGTGTATCGATTTAGTCAGTGCTTCAACGGGAGAAATGTCCAAACGGTATGGATTTATTTATGTTGATAAACATGACGATGGCAGCGGCACATTAGAACGCAGCCGGAAAAAATCATTCTTCTGGTATAAAGATGTGATTGCAACAAATGGGGAGAACCTCTAGGAGTTTATTTGTTGGACGTTGTATGCAACGATTGGTTTAAAACTTTCTTACTAAGAGTCATTCTGTATCATGATATTAGTTATTCAAAAACAATCGTAAAAGACTGCAAAGTTTTTTAAAACCTTTGCAGTCTTTTACATATTTCTTTGGTTTTATTTTTATTCAAGATTGGCATGCCTGCCATACATTTTATTTGTATCAAGTCCCTTTTTTTCCATGAACCTTAGTATGAGGGCGTCATAAAATAACAAAAGGGTTTGTTCAAAAAGTGAGCCCATTGGCTGAATGGTTTTGTAATCACCATCTGATTGGTCTTTCGGTGAGCCGGGAATTTTAATCGTTATATCGGACAACCGCCCGATGGTAGATTCGGGGAAAATCGTGACGGTTGCGATTTTTCCACCGATGTTTTTAGCTTTTTCAGCGATGGAAACTAAGCTTTTTGTTTCACCAGAGCCTGAACCGATAATCAAAAGGTCATCTTTATCAAAATTAGGGGTGACGGTTTCACCGATTACATAGGAATCAATTCCCATATGCATCATTCTCATGGCAAAAGACTTTGCCATAAAACCTGACCTGCCTGCCCCGGCTACAAAGATTTTTTTCGATTCGAGAATTCCATTTAACAGCTCTTCGGCCTCTGCATCAGAAATTAAAGGAACCGAGCGGCTTAGTTCCTTTATAATTTCCTCTAAATATTGGGTAGTCTGCATTTTTATTAAACGAGTGCATCTTTTATCATTTGTTGCATTTTAGCAGCTGCCGCTTTTTTATCAGCCTGTCCAGTAATACCGCCGCCAACAATGACAAGATCTGGCTGTGCTTTAATCACCTCTGGAAGGGTTTCTAATTTAATGCCGCCTGCGATTGCGGTTTTAGCATTTTTTACAACGCTTTTAATGGTTTGCAGGTCTTCGAAAGAGTTTTTCCCAACAGCCTGAAGATCATAGCCTGTGTGGACACAAATATAATCGACACCCATTGTATCAACTTCTTTGGCACGGCCTGCAAGGTCTTTAACGGCAATCATGTCGACAAGGATTTTTTTACCTTGCTTTTTCGCTTCTTCCACAGCGCCTTTTATCGACATATCTTCAGCTGCACCGAGAATGGTAACGATGTCAGCACCTGCTTCCGATGCTTTCATGACTTCATATCCTGCGGCATCCATAATTTTAAGATCGGCAAGAACTTTTAAATTTGGAAAAGCTGCTTTTACTTCCTTTACAGCCCGGAGACCTTCGTTAATGACAACCGGCGTTCCGATTTCAACAATATCGATATGGCCCTCTACTTCTTTTATCAGTTCAATTGCTTCAGGAATATTGACTAAATCTAAGGCTAATTGTAATTCCAACTATTTTTCACTCCTCGTGTTTAAAATTTGGTGCACAGTAATAGTAATGTCCAAGGATCAAGTTTGTTTCACCCGGCAACTATAACCAATCCTCTCTCTTACAGTGGCTAGTATAATATCTATACTGAAATTTTTAAAGTACGCACTTTATTTTTACATAGTGTTAAAAAGTATACTAATTGTTATACTTGGATTTGGAGGTGAAACAAATGTTGATAGGAAAGCTTATCCTGTTGTTCCGTCAAAAGTAGAATATTCACAGATCGAACAAGGAAAAAGCTTAATGCGAATCCTTGATTCCGTGTATCAATGGGGTAAAAACGCTGTAAACAAAAGCATCTGTTAAATAAGCCATCTGCATCAATAGTGAAATGTTAAACCACAAGGAGACATTGAATTTAAAGAAGAATCTGACTGCCCACATCGTATAATGATCCACTAAAGGGAGTGAATCAAAGGACATTCATTTTATTGAGAAGGGAAGCAAAATTTGCGTTCCATGTACATTAATGCAGAATAATGGCTAAATAAGTGTTAGAATATGGTTATAAATCTTAAAACTCTGAGGTGATCAGGATGGCGAGTCAACGATTAGATATGCTGGGAGAAATGTGTCCCATTCCCCTTATAAAAGCGAAACAAGTTCTAGATAAAATGTCCAATCAGGACACGCTAACGGTCGTAACCGACCACAGTTGTGTTGAAGCAAACTTCAGTCAATCTTTTTTACAAAAAGGATATAAGGTCGATTCCAATGAAGTTATGAATGGGATCTGGGAAATTGAAATTAAGAAAAATGTTTAGCAGAATCCTCGTTTAGGAGAGGTAATAAAATGCAAAAAATCCTCTTTTATTGTATGGACACTTGGTTCTTTTGAAAAGGCAACGGAGAAAATCCATTGCATGTCTGCCGCTTCCACCTCAACCGATACTAAATTACCTGTATACAATTCCTTTTTAATGACCATATAAGGGAGGAATGCCACTCCCCTTCCGGATAAGACGAGCGTTTTAATCGCTTCCAATGAATTTAATTCCATCGAAACCTGTAAATCCTCTGTATCCATATGATGTTTTTCTAAAATTTGATCAAGCATATTGCGCGCGCATGAATCCTTTTGTGGAAGTACCATGGGGAGTTGTTTTAACTCATCCCATGTCATCGTATCAGCGGCTACATATCGGTGGCTTGCGGACATGACAAGGTGAAGCTTGCTGGTGAATAGGCGTTGAACGATGACGGCGGGGTGTTGGTAGAATCCTTGGATAAATCCAACCTGAATGGAGTGGTTGGCAATTTCCTTGATAATTTCTTGGGAACGAAGCACCTTTTGTTCAATGCGGGCTTTAGGGAATTTTTCTTTGAACAGATAAATACTGCAAGGCAGACTATATTCGGCGATGGAAGGGCAGGATCCGATAATAAGATGATGATAGGTACTTTCATCAAGCTCTTGTAGACTCTCTTCCATTTGCTCAATGAGTCGTAAAATATTTTTGGCATATTTATAGACAACTTCACCATGGGGAGTTGCTGTAACGCCATTATTGCTGCGATGAAGCAGTTTTGCGCCGATTGAGCTTTCCAATGTTTGGAGTTGCTTGCTTAGCGCCGGCTGCGTCATATGAAGGTCTTTTGCCGTGTGGGAGATGCTTTTATTTGCAACGGTTAAGTAAAAGGCTTTTAAAGCTTCGGTATTCATGTTGGATCACCTCTTTTTAGGATATAAAAAAACTTTATAAGGGTATGCTTTTGTTTTATAACTACAAGGCGATTTCATCTCTTATAATAAGAGTGTAGCAAACCCGGGGGCGTATCGCATGTGAAATTTATCACAATACTTGGAGGGAATTTTATGGCTGAAGTTGCAGTGACTCCTAAGGCCAGAACAAGGCCTGCAAAAGCAAAAAAGAATCAGATCCCTTACGCAACAGCCGTACTGGTTGGAATTATTGCAGTAGGAATTGTTTTGGGGGCGCAGAATCCAAAAGCCGGATTAATGTGGGTGTTTGGATCAGCACTTGGATTTGTTTTGCAGAAATCACGTTTTTGTTTTACCGCATCCTTGCGTGACCCTGTATTAACAGGCAGTACTTCTTTGACGAGGGCAGTCCTGATTGGTTTAGCTGTCGCAACTGCTGGATTTGCTGCGGTTCAATATGGAGCCTTTTTGAAAAATCCGGACACGATCCCAGGGAACATTAATCCTGTTGGATTGCACACCGCGATCGGAGCAACGATGTTTGGAATTGGGATGGTGATTGCAGGCGGATGCGCATCGGGGACATTAATGCGCATGGGAGAAGGATTTATGCAGCAGTGGATCGTCATTATTGCTTTTATCGTTGGTTCTGTATGGGCAGCACATGATTTTGGCTGGTGGCAAAAAATGATGGTTCATAACGCACCAACAGTTTGGCTACCAAAAGTTGTCGGATGGCCCACTGCTGTTTTTGGGCAGCTGCTATTGCTAGGTTTCCTTTATTGGCTGGCAGATTGGTATGATAAACGAAAAAACAAAGCAGTATAAATTGAAAATTTTAGGAGGAACAGAAAATGGCTGAATATCGTTTAGATTGTATGGGAGAAGCTTGTCCAGTACCGCTTTTGAAAGCAGAGAAGAAGATGAAAGAACTTGCCGCAGGCGATGTTTTAGTTGTTGAAATTGATCACAGCTGTGCGATGAAAAATGTCCCGGAATGGGCTCGAAAGCAAGGGCATAATGTTGAATTGGAAGAAGTCGATGACGGCGAATGGGAAGTTTATATCGAAAAGGTTGAATGATTTTACAGGATAATGTGAAGTGCTTCACGAATTTTACCCTTTATTCATTTTTTAAGGAGGCGTTCTTGTGAGAATACAGAACCATCCCATTTATAAAAAATTATTTAAAAATGCCTGGCCGTATTGGCTGGGCGGACTTTTACTAGGCCTGATTAATATTTTGATGCTCTCATCAACTGATAAAGCGTGGGGCGTTACAACTGCTTTTGCTTATTGGGGTGCCTGGATCCTGAAAGGGCTAGGCGGCCATCCCGAAACCTGGGCATTTTTTCAAGGAACTAAAATGGATGCACTCTTGCATGAGAATATTTTTTCCCATGCCGAATCCTTAACAGACCTTGGTATCATTGTGGGAGCTTTTTTCGCCGCTTTGGCAGCATCTCAATTTAAAATTAAAAAAATTAAATCCATGAAGCAGGTTGTTGTGGCCATTGCCGGAGGCTTGCTGATGGGCTATGGCGCTCGAATCTCCTTTGGCTGTAACATCGGGGCGCTTTTTAGCGGGACAGCATCTTTGTCCTTGCATGGCTGGGTATTTATTATCTTTATATTTCTTGGCGCATGGATCGGCAGCAAAATTTTAGTGAAATGGATCATGTAGCCTCTAGGAGGGATTGGGTTTGGAGAAAAAAAGAGAACAATATGATGTTGTTATCATCGGAGGAGGCGCTGCGGGGATGACCGCGGCGATCTACTGCGGCCGAGCCAAGCTGAAGACTCTGATGATCGAGAAGTCGTTAACTGGCGGCCTCGCAACCTATACAAATGAAATTGAAAATTACCCTGGTTTTCCAGAAGGAAGCACCGGGCTGGATTTAATGAAACAGTTTGAAGCTCAAGCCAAAAAATTTAATGTCAAAATTAAACTGACTGATGTAAAAGGCATTGTCGTAGAAGAAGATCGGAAAATTGTCGAGACATTCAGAGTCGATTTCCAAGCGAAGGTTGTTATAGTGGCAACAGGAGGAAAACCTCGCCTTACAGGTGCGAAGGGTGAGCAAGATTTTCTTTTTGATAAAGGAATTTCTTTCTGTGCCACGTGTGATGCTGCCCGTTTTTCTGATAAAGAAGTATTGGTGATTGGCAGCGGCGATGCTGCCATTGAAGAAGGAATTTTTCTAACCAAATTTGCCAGGAAAGTGACGGTATCGGTCATCCATGATGAAGGAGTAATGGATGCGAATAAAATTGCCCAGGAACAGGCAATGAACAATCCGAAAATGCAGTTTATTTGGAATACAGTTGTCGATGAATTTGTTGGTGAGAATTTCCTGCAAACAGTTATTCTTCGCAATATCAAGACCGGGGAAAAGATCTCTGTTCCAGTGGACGGCTGTTTCCTCTTTATTGGCTACATTCCGAATACGGATATTTTTAAAGGAATTCTTGCTTTGAACCAGCAGGGATATATTCAAACGAATGAAAGAATGGAAACGTCTGTACCAGGAATATTTGCGGCTGGGGACGTTCGTGAAAAATGGCTGCGCCAAGTGGCTACTTCCGTTGGAGACGGCGCAATTGCTGGTTTCGCTGCTGAACGCTATATTGCGGAAAGTGAATATGTGGAACAGGAATTGCTGCAGAAGGAGCTTCCGGGGCTTGTATATTGCTGGGATCCGACAAGTCCTGAATGCCGTGAATTAATGACTGTAGTAGATGAAATGAAAAATAAATACAGCGGGAAAATAAAAGTAGATAAGATCGATATTTATAAGGGGGAAACTTTAGCGAACCGCTTAGGACACTTCGGCGGGCCAGCTATAATCGTTATGAAAAATGGAAAGGTTGTGAACCGTATTACAGAAGGACTGTGCCCGGAAGCAATCGAGAAGATCGTTAGAGAGATTGCTTCGGAATGTGTAGTTCCTGTTTCGAGTGGATACAAAATTGAGGGTTTTTAGCAATGGATCCGAGATAGAAAATACTGCAAATACAAAAGAAAAAGATGCTGGCTAACGTTTTGCCAGCATCTTTTGTCTCCTGCTTACGTAAGCATTTAATAGATCCTATCCCCGTTAAAAATCGAGTTTTTCACGATGACGTAGTCGACATTACGGATGGCCGCTAATTTGTTTCCCCCTGCGTACGAAATAGAGGATTGCAGGTCTTGCTCCATTTCAATCAAAGTATCGATTAAAGGGCCTTTGTATTCAACATACATTTTTTTGCCTTCTACATTTTTTCGTTCCCCTTTTTGAAATTCCGAAGCCGATCCAAAATATTCTTTATAGCACTTTCCATCTTTTTCGATTGTTTCGCCTGGCGATTCTTCATGTCCGGCAAATAAGGAACCAATCATAACCATAGAGGCGCCAAATCTTATTGATTTCGCTATATCGCCGTGTGTACGAATACCCCCATCTGCAATAATCGGCTTGCTTGCAGCCTTCGCACACCAGCGGAGTGCTGCAAGCTGCCAGCCTCCTGTTCCAAAACCAGTCTTAATTTTCGTAATACAAACTTTACCAGGTCCAATGCCAACCTTTGTCGCGTCCGCACCGGCATTTTCTAATTCTCTAACTGCTTCTGGAGTTCCGACATTTCCGGCAATAACAAAACTTTGCGGTAAATGTTTCTTAATATGCTGAATCATCTCGATTACGGCGTTGGAATGTCCATGGGCAATATCAATTGTGATATATTCCGGAGAAAGTTGTTTCTCTGCTAATTCTTGAATGAACCGATATTCTTCCTCTTTTACTCCAACGCTTATAGAGGCGATTAATCCGCGTGATTTCATGTCTTTAACAAATTGTAGCCGTTTTTCTGGCTGAAAACGATGCATGATATAAAAGTAGTCATTTTCTGCTAAAAAAATTGCAATCTTTTCATCAATAATTGTCTGCATATTTGCCGGAACGACAGGTAGCTTAAATGTATGACCACCAAAGGTTACAGATGTGTCACACTCTGATCGGCTTTTTACCACAGATTTTGCAGGGATCAGTTGTATATCTTCATAATCAAATACATTTTCCAAAAATAACACCCCCAAAATACGAATATTAGATATAAAAATAAAAAAAACGTTCGTCAATTTGATAATTTACCTTATTTTTCTCAGTATGTCAAAGTTTTTAACGATTTATGTACAGCCAGAAGAGGGATCGAATTCAACTTCCGCTCCAAAGTCGTCGAATCCCGATCCAAAGTCATTCGCCCTCCCCCCCTCCAAAGTCGAAAAACTGAGCGCCATCCAAAAAATTGAAAGATTACACCTTCCGAGTAAATAAAAAGTGTTGACTCCATTATTACGCAAGATATATTTATTGAAAATCCGATTGGAATACTGTAATATAAACAGGCAGAAGCAAAGTTTAAATTGGCATCATATTGAAAGAAATGATGGAGGAGCCAATGTCAACATAATTGCTCTTAAAAACGATTTGAGCGTGAAAAATTCTTGCAGATTTTAGCAAGTAGATAAAAAGAACAAGTAAAGGTGGAGAGAATTCAAATGAGTACCCAAAATGCAACAGTAGATCTTAAATCTTCTTTTCACAAGCCAAGCTTAAGAAGTGTAAATAGACCAATCACGGTTTTCACATTGGCGCTTTTTGCAATTGGATTTCTATTTCTTGGCAGCACAGTCTCTTATAAACAGGCTTTCTTGTATTTGATTGCTGGCATTCTAGGTTTGGCTTTGTATCATGCCCATTACGGATTTACCAGCGCTTTTCGCGTTTTCTTGACCGCTGGACGTGGTGTTGGTATCCGAGCCCAGATGATTTTGTTCCTAATTGCCAACCTTCTGTTCCTTCCGATTATGTTAGGCGTTTTCGGTAATCAGGCCACTGGATACGTATTTCCAGTCGGGATGTCCGTTCTGTTTGGCGCTTTTATATTCGGTATAGGAATGCAAATAGGGGATGGTTGTGCCTCAGGTACGCTTTACCACTTAGGTGGGGGAGATTCTCGGGGAATCCTGACCCTAGTCGGATTTGTTGCGGGCTCAGTGATAGGTAGTGCCCATTTTACTTGGTGGATGGCCACTCCGAATATTGGACCCGTTTCATTCATCAAAACCTTTGGAGTTCTCGGAGGTTTCCTGTTCAATCTAATCCTTCTCGCACTTGTATTTGTTGTGACGCTTTATATTGAAAAGCGCCGCAACGGCAATGTTGAATCGCTCCGTCCAGATTGGACAGCCGGTTGGAAGTCGATTTATAAAGGACCTTGGCCTTTGATTCTTGGAAGTGTTGTACTCGCAGCAGGTAATGCTCTTATTCTATATATTTCAGGAAAGCCTTGGGGAGTAACATCTGCATTTGCCCTGTGGGGAGCGAAAATTTCGCAAGCTTTAGGGATACAGGTTACAGAATGGGGCTACTGGCAGACAGCAGCCAACGCTTCGGCATTGAACAGCAGTATCTTTCGAGATGTTACGACAGTTGTGGACATTGGGGTAATATTTGGGGCTTTATTGGCTCTTGGTCTCAGCGGTAAGCCGAATCGTTTTTGGCGTGAGGTTCCGGCACGGACGGTTCTGAGCCTGCTCGTTGGCGGAATCCTAATGGGGTATGGCGCACGAATTGCGTTCGGCTGTAATATTGGGGCGTATTTCGGAGGGGTCGCTTCTTTTAGTCTTCACGGCTGGGCGTGGATGATCGCTGCCATGCTTGGTAGCATAATTGGCGTAAAGCTTCGCCCACTTTGCAAATTGCCTAATAAATAAGTTCAAGTAATACTGAAGAATAAAAAGCTGTTGGGGGTTGTGTACTCTCAACAGCTTTTTCTATATTTGATAATTTAGTAGATAGTATAATAATGGATAATGGATGCGGTACGGAAACTTGCTTGAGCAAAAACAAAGTAATTAAAGGGAATACTTCGCATAACGTAAAGAGAGGAGTTCCAAATGAAAAGTATATTAGAAAAGCTAAAAGAAGACACCATGGTTCGATATATCCCCACTGAGCTTGAAGTTGAACGGCTTTGTGATGAGTATCAAGTTGGCAAGTTAGTCAGCATGGATGGAGAGTTAGGGGGCTTATTTAATGTAAATCTTAAAATTACAACTGCATCAGGACAATATGTAATACACGTACATTCCGGATTAATCCGTGCAGATCATCTTAATTACTGTGGTATTCTGCTTAGAAAGTTTCATAACGCTTTAACGGGTGAAATAGACGTTCCAACTCCATTTTGGTCAAACTATCCATCCCATGAAGTACTAAAGAAAGGTATATATTTGTTAAAAGAGCATCAAAAGGAATTACACGATGTTTCTCAAATAATAGAGGTCGAAAAATTGTACAAAAGAGTTATTGAGCAATGGCTTTCAAAAGAGAGCTTATTAACAAAAGCCATAATTCATGGGGATTGGCATCCTTGGAATGTATTGTTTAATGAGCATCATGAGATAAAATACATCATTGATTTTGATTTTCTTCAAAAAGGGGAACGTATTCAGGATATCGCTTATTTTCTTTGGGCTATTCGAAATGAAGAGAATAACGATGAGTTGGGAAAGCATTTTTTAAAAGGTTAGGGCCCCTTATCATCTATTGAACATGAATTGCTGCCTGTAGCGATCGCTCGGGCAGTTTATTTTTTGTCTGTACCTCGTCATTTGTTTCAGACCCTATTTGAGAGCTGCAAGAACAAATGAGAACACAAAAACCTTATATTGACTGGTTGTTATCGGAAGATGGGGAGACTTGTATTAAAGGCTTATTTAGCTAAAGATCACAGATAGAACACGCTTGATATTTAAAACGGGAACGGTGGCCTTTTATTTGGAAAGGCTTCACTCTTTTTTCAAAAAAGAGGGGGACGTATTCTATCAGTAATGACAGATGTCCGTCCATTTTGGCGAAACCAGTCAATAGTCCCCCGGGGAGTAATGACCACCCAGTTTTATTTGCGAAACCAGTCAATAGTCCCCTGAAGTAATCCCCGCAATCCGTCAATTGTAAATTTTGTAATCTAATCTACGGTACATATTTTTTTCAAAAAATATTGATTGACTGAAAAAGTATGGAGGTTTATATTTAATGATGTAAGCGGTTTACGAAAACGTTTTTTCGAAAACGTTTCAGTTTTCAAAAATAAATATTTTAAAGGGAGGAAAAGAAATGAAAAGAAAGTGGTTGGGAGTCGCTTCTGCTGTTGTTTTAGGTGCAGGTTTATTAGCTGGTTGCAGTTCTAACGGTAGCAATAATGCAAGCAACGGTGGCAAAGTTTCATTAAAAGTTGGCATGTGGGCATCAAGTCCTGCTGAAAAGAAATTAGTAGATAAACAAATTGCAGCATTCGAAAAAGCGAATCCAAATATTAAAGTAACAGAACAAGTTATTACTGGAAATTACTTGCAAGCGCTTCAGCCAATGCTGGCATCAAAAACAGCCCCTGATATTTTTTACGTTGATGCTTCCTATGCACCTGCACTTGAAGACTCAGGTGTATTAGCTCCGCTTGATGATTACATTAAAAAAGAAAAAGTAGATACGAGCGACTTCGCCTCAGCCGCATTAAATGCATTTAAATGGAAAGATAAATTATATGGTTTACCAAAAGATTACAACACGATGGCGCTTGAGTATAATAAAGACTTATTTGCAAAGGCTGGAATCACTGAGCCGCCAAAAACATGGGACGAGCTCATTAAGGACGCAGAATTATTAAAAGCAAAAGGCATCACTCCACTATCTATGCCAATTGACGTTGCCCGTTACTATCCGCTTGTGAAAGACTTTGGCGGCAGCTATTACGACAGTTCGGCAAATAAAGTTACATTGGATGATAAAGCAAATGAAGCAGGCTTGAAGTTTTTTATTGACAATATGAAAGCGAAAAATCTAGTTACACCTAAGGATTTAGGCGGCGATTGGGCCGGAGTTCCGTTCTCGCAAGGCAAAGTTGCCATGGCTTTGGAAGGGGCTTGGGTCATTCCGTTTTTGAAAGAATCTGCACCAAATCTACAGTACGGAATAGCTGATTTTCCATCTGCAAATGGTAAAAGCGTAAACATGACCTATACTGTTAGCTATTCAATGGCAAAATCAACGAAAAATCCGGATGCAGCTGCAAAACTATTGTTCTTCCTAACTGGAAAAGAAGCTCAGAAAATGACAGCAGAATCAGGACTTGCAATTCCTGCAAGGGTCAGCCAACAAGAAGCATTCTTAGGCAAAAACCCAGAATATAAAGCATTTGTAAACGGTGTGAAGGAAGCTGTTCCTTACCAATTCGGAACATATGGACAAAACTTCGTAGATGCTATAAATAAAGCAACAGAACAAGGTATATTGCAAGGTGTAGAACCATCGAAGGTATTATCACAAGCCCAACAAACCGTTGAACAGCAATCAAAATAAGCAAAATGTGATGAAACGTAACAAATGCAAACTTCCTTAAAGTTTGCATTTGTTACCCGATTTTGTAAAGAAGGGACAAAAGAAGATGAGTTTAAAAAAACAAAGTCTCTTACGAAGTAAATTTGATCAGGCAATGACCGGATACCTTTTTCTTTTGCCGGCTCTTGTAGCCTTGCTGGTCTTCTTGATCGGCCCGATTTTCTATGCTTTTTATATCAGCTTTTTCAAGTTTTCGTTTTTAGATCCGCAAAATGCCAAATTTATTGGCTTTGCAAATTACATTAATTTGTTTAATGATAAGGAATTTTTGCGGGCGTTATGGAATACCTCCCTATATACGCTTGGTGTTGTACCGATTCAAACAGCTATTGCCCTGTTTTTGGCATTGATTGTCAATAACATTCGAGGAAAAACATTTTTCCGCGTAGCTTATTATTTGCCAACCGTTACTTCAACGGTAGCTGTCAGTGTGATTTTCATGTTTATTTTTCAGCCAGACGGACTTTTGAATAAATTCTTGGCGAACTTCGGGATTCATGGCCCAAACTACTTTAATAGCCCGACGTTTGCATTGCCGGCGATTATGTTAATGGCCATATGGTCGAGTGTTGGCCAGTTTATGATTATCTATTTAGCTGGATTGCAAGATATCCCGGAAGAAGTATATGAAGCTGCTGAGCTGGATGGTGCCCGCGGATGGAGATTGCTCTGGTATGTCACGATTCCGTTATTGCGCAGAACAACATTCTTGAATGTCGTTATGTCCATGATTGGAACCTTCCAGGTATTTGACCAAGTATATGTAATCTCCGGCGGAAACGGCGGACCATTGAATTCTACGCTATCCGTTGTATTAGATATTTTTAATAAAGGGTTTAAGACGATGCAAATGGGATACGCATCAGCAATGGCATTCGTACTGTTCGGTATTATCCTGATATTGACGCTGATCCAAAACTACTTCTTAGGCAGAGAAGAAAAGTAAGGGGGAAGAAAAATGAAAAAGAATCGTATTGCCCTCTACGTGGTAGCAATCTTCTATTCACTATTAACGCTGATTCCATTTTTATGGTCCATTTATACATCATTAAAGCCAACGGATGAAGTTTTTAACTTTTGGACACCGCTGAATAAGTTGAGTTTTCAAAGCTATACAAACATCCTAACAAACTTTCCTTTTGCCAGCTGGTTATTCAACAGTTTGCTTGTAGCCGTAATTGTGACGATTGGGAACCTTTTTGTCAATACATTGGCAGGCTATGCTTTCGCCCGGTTCAAGTTTCCGTTGCGGGGCGTTTTGTTCTATGTCTTCCTGGCGATTATGATGATCCCGGGTCAAGTGCTGCTTGTCCCGATTTATATGCTGCTGGCTAAACTTGGATGGATCAATACGTATCAAGGACTAACGATCCCGTTTTTAATGAGCCCCTTTATGATCTTCTTAGCAAGACAATTTTTCCTGGGACTTCCAAAGGAACTAGAAGAAGCAGCGGAGATGGATGGATTGGGAAAATGGGGTGTTTTCTTTAAAATATTCCTGCCTCTTTCGAAACCATTACTTGCCACGCAAATCATCTTTACTTTCCAAGGGAACTGGAACTCATTTCTATGGCCTGTATTATTAACGACCAGTGCTGATATGTATACGCTGCCTGTTGGGCTGAATTCCTTCTATGGCCAATACAACGCCTATTGGAACAGTGTTTTAGCAGGTGTTATTATGTTGACGCTGCCAATGATTATTATCTTTCTTATTTTTCAAAAGCAATTTGTTAAAGGGATTTCGACAAGCGGAATTAAGTAATTGTTTCATTAAAATAAAAGTGAAATCAGCTTACGAAACCTTGCTGATTTCGCATGTATGTTCTAAAACGTTTTCGATCCCATCTATTTTAAAAGGAGCAATGGACAATGATGAATTATCGATTAGGAAAAGGCGATTATCAGAATTGGGTAGTTTCTGATGACAGTTTTTCAGTAGATACTTTAGGAAAAAGCGAAGCCATTATGTATCTTGGAAATGGATACATGGGTTTGCGTTCTGTAAATGAGGAACCCTATCTTCAGGAAGTAAGGAACTGCTTTGTCGCTGGAACCTTCAATAAATTTGACAAGGATGAAGTGAGCGAACTTCCCAACATTGCGGATGTGACACGGTTGAACATTCGAATTGATGGAGAGCGTTTCAGCTTGGAATTTGGCGAAACGAAAAATTATGTTAAACAATTAAATTTAAAGACGGCTGAATTAACACGGACGTTTGATTGGGTCTCACCACAAGGGAAAGAACTGCGCTTTCATTTTAGACGATTTGTTTCATTAGAAAATCTCCATTTAATCGGGATGAAAATGGAAGTGGAATCATTAATCCATCCGGTTGTGATTTCGTTCGACTCTGGCATCAATGCTCAAATGTCCAACTCGGGTGCACAGCATTTCCATGAAGGTGAGCGGAGAATATTTGATAAACGCTTTATTCAACTCATTCAAACGACAACAGAATCCAAAGTCGATATCGTGTTAAACACTGTCCATAAAGTAATGGTGAACGGGAAGGAATTGGAGAAAGAACCGATTATGATGATGGACCGGCGGAAAGTATGGCTCCAATTCGAAGCAGAACTTCAGCCGAATGACACGTTAACAATGGAAAAGCTCACAACTGTAAATACGAGCAGGGACAAGGAAGTGGACAACGATCAATATACGTTGGAAGACTTGCGTGAACGTTCACTTGCTAATCTTCGTCATGAATTTGAAAAAGGGTATGAAGCGGCATTTGCTGAAAGCAAAGCAGCATGGCAAACAAAGGTATGGAATCAATACAATTTTACGATTAAAAGTGAAGATCCATTCGATATGCTTGCCTTAAGATTCGCTCTATATCATTTAACGATTATGACACCGGCACATGATGAAAGAATGGGAATTGGAGCAAAAGCGCTTAGCGGCGAAGGATACAAAGGACACTCTTTCTGGGATACCGAGATTTTCATTCTCCCATTCTTTACTTATTCGAATCCTGAAATTGCAAAGTCACTATTAGAGTACCGTTACCATGGTTTAGCAGGGGCACGCAAAAAAGCAAGAGAAAACGGCTATGAAGGGGCGATGTATCCTTGGGAAGCAGCCTGGCCGACAGATGGTGAAGTGACTCCGGTTTGGGGAGCAGTTGATATCGTCACAGGGGAGCAGACAAAAATTTGGTCAGGCTTTATCGAGCAGCATATTACTTCTGATATTGCGTATGCAGTATGGCAATATTACAAAATTACAAATGACCAGGAATTTATGGACCAATACGGCTACGAAATGGTTTTTGATACGGCAAGATTTTGGGCTAGCCGATTAGAGTGGAATGAGGAAAAACAAGAATATCATATTAACGATGTAGTTGGACCGGATGAATATAAAGAGCATGTAAACAACAATGCTTTTACGAACTATATGGCTCATTTTAATATTGAGCTCGCGATTCAATATTATCAAGAAATAAAGGAAAAACACCCTGAAGTGCTGGTGAATTTGGAAACAAAGCTGGATCTGGAAAATTCCTATTCTGCATGGACGAAGAAAATCAATCAGATTTATTTGCCGCAGCCGAGAGAAAAGGATCAGATCATTCCGCAAGATGACACGTATTTAGGCAAAAAGATTATCAACCTTGAAAAATATAAGACCCAAACAAAAGTTGGCTCTATGTTCCTTGATTATAATTTGGAGCAAGTCAATGAAATTCAAGTTTCGAAACAAGCCGATATCATGATTTTGTTCTTACTACTGGAGAACAAATTCCGTCCTGAAGTAAAAGTGGCAAACTTCCATTACTATGAACCAAAAACCTTGCATGATTCATCTTTAAGTTTGTCGACACATGCGATTTTAGCAAATGACTTAGGGATTGAAGATATGGCCTATTCACTTTTCAGAAGGGCAGCAGAAATTGACCTTGGACCTGCCATGCATTCTTCTGATCACGGTGTACATGCTGCTTCAATCGGCGGGATCTGGCAATCTATTGTCCTCGGATTCGGCGGCGTTCGAATGGTTGACGGAAAACTGAGAATCAATCCGCGCTTACCGAAACATTGGAATGAGCTGTCATTTACGATTCGTTGGCAAGGGAATCCGCTTCATGTTCAAATTGATCAAAATACGTTATCAATAAAGTCCGAAAGCCAAGACAATGTGGAATTCAAAGTTTTTGGCAAAAATTATTCTTTTGCAAAGGAAACACAAATTCAGTATCGAGACCAAAACGAATCTAGATAAATTCTTAGAGGCCGGGGAGGTTAACATGATTAAAGCAGTTATTTTTGACTTAGATGGCGTGATTACAGATACGGCAGAATGGCATTACTTGGCTTGGAAGGACTTAGCCAACAGCATTGGCATTGACTTCAACCGGGAATTTAATGAAGAGCTAAAGGGCATTAGCCGGATGGAAAGCTTGGAAAAAATTCTTGAGCATGGCGGAGTTGCGGATCAATATAGTGAAGCGGAAAAAGCAGCGCTGGCCAAGACGAAGAATGAAAGGTATGTTCAGCTGCTAGCGCAAATGAAGCCAGAGGATATTTTTCCAGGGGTAAAAGAATTTCTGGAAGAGTTAAAAAAGAATGACATTCTCATTGGATTAGCTTCTGCAAGCAAGAATGCCCCGGCTATTTTGGAGTCACTAAAGATCACGTCTTTTTTTCAAACAGTGGTCGATCCTGAGGAGATTGCTAATGGAAAACCTGCGCCGGATATCTTTTTAAAAGCAGCAGAAAAGCTGGCGGTAAGGCCAAGTGAATGTATTGGGATTGAAGATTCCACTGCAGGAATTTCCGCAATCAAAGATGCAGGCATGTTTGCAGTTGGTGTTGGGACAGTTGAAAAAATGAAACAGGTTGGAGCAGATTTAATTCTTGAAAACACGAAGCAGCTTGTGTTATCACTATTATTGGAAGAGTTTACATCAAAGCAAAATTAATGGTTGTGCGAGACGTTTCAATCAGGAAGCAGGGGTTCAAATTGGCTACAATTAAAGATGTGGCGAAAAAAGCGGGTGTCTCCATCGGGGTTGTGTCAAAGGCATTCAATAACTATCCGGATATTAGCGAGAAAACGAAAAAACGGGTATTTGAAGTAGCAAAAGAACTGGATTATTCACCGAATCTCGTTGCGAAAAACTTGTCTTCAAAAAAGCAAAAAACAATCGCTTTGATTGCCTCTGGTTACTTTGACAGTGGGATAAAAGATAATAACAACTCATTCCAAGTGTTTAAAGGTGTATACGCTGCTGTAGAGCAAAATCAGTATGAGTTAGCGATTTACTTAATTGACTCAATGAAACAAAAGGAAAAAAGTTATACGCAATTTTGCAAGGAACGCAATATCGGTGGGGTTGTCTTAGTAGGGATCCGGATGGATGATCCCTACTTTAAAGAATTAATTGATACAAAAATTCCCTGTGTTATTTTAGATGCTAAAACGGAAAATGACAGTGGGATGATCGGTGTTGTTTCGACAGATAATATTGCAGCAAGCAAAGAAATTGCTGAGTATTTATTAAACCGCAATCATCAAGATATTGTAATTGTTGCAGGTAAAAAGGAAACATGGGTGAATACGGAACGGCTTGCTGGAGTGAAATTAGCCATGAAGGAATATGGCCTTGAACTAATGGATGAACAAATCCTGCATGCTGACTTTTCTGAAAGTAAAGCTTATGAACAAGCGAAAGAACTGCTTAAAACGAAGAAGCCGACTGCATTTCTATGTTTTAGTGATCTAATGGCTATCGGGGTCATGAATGCTGTAAAGGAAGCCGGCCTTGCAATCCCTGAGGATGTATCGGTCACGGGATTTGATGGAATTTTACTAACAGAGTACACACAGCCTACGATTACGACCATTCAGCAAAATTTCTTTGAGATGGGCAATCAAGCGGCGCTGTTACTTCAGAATTTGATGGAAGGCGAGGCTTGTGAGAAGAATGTTTTTGTTGAGCATCAATTAATCGAAAGAGACAGTGTTAAAACGAGAAATTAACTGTTTAATTATGTAGTTGTTTCAGAAAGGCTTGCAATTTTAATTGCAAGCCTTTTACAATACTTACCGGATTACTGAACGATTGATGAATATGGATGAGAGTGATAAATTAATAGTAGAATTGTTTTATAAAGCCGGAAAAGTGATGAGCCGGCTGTTTTGGGCTAAAATGGTTTTGGAGTAACGGTAGGTTTTCTTAAGAGAGATCTTCACTTTTCGGTGTACAATATGAATCATAACTCAAAGGAGCACTATGCGATGAAAACCTGGATAAAGGCACTAATTATAATAGATATTCTTATCATTGTGGCTGTTGTTTTAGGTGAAATTTTTTTTAGGATATGAAGAAGATGAAAGATTTGGATATAAATTCCAAATGGTTAGGAAAGGGTAAGGATAATCTATGAGAATAGTGATCGTTATTGCAATTCTAGGTATGCTAACTTTGACAGGCTGTCAGAAAGATGTTAAGCAATATGATAATGGAAAATTGATTTTCGAGGGTACATTGGATCAGAATGGATTACGTGAAAAGGGAAAACTTTACGATAGCAAAACTGGAAAAGAAATATTTGAAGGTTTATTTAGAAATGGCTTAATGTATAAGGGAACCTTGTATGATAAAAATGGGGAAAATCCACATCCATATCAAGAGTGAAAAGCATCAATTTTAAAACTGTCATTTTTCATCAAAAAAATTAAAGCAGATAACTCAAAGCAGTAAAAGGGTTATCTGCTTTTTTTAGTTGAATCAATTGGAGGTATCAAATATTTTTGCACCCATTGGGCAAAATCACTAGGTTTGCTTTAATGGAGAAGAGTCTGAGGTGGCTCAGACTCTTTCTTTCGGAGCTGCTGCGTAAAGGCATTCCAACGCTTTCGGCACATCAATCAGCCGTTGATTTCGGCTGCCTTTATAAAGCAGGGATAAATCCCGTTTTGAAAGTTCAAACCTTCCATCTACCAATACATCAATGTGCTGAAGCAAAGCAAGATGCTGCGGCTGCCGGATCAGTTCTTCAAAAAGATAGCCCGTATAACACCATATGTTTTTGCCGGCCTGCTTTAAGCGTTGTGCAAGAGGGGTAAGCTCTGCAGATTGCATAAAGGGCTCTCCGCCGCTAAACGTCACATCCGATAATTCATTCCCTACGACTTCTTGAAAGATCTCATCTTCTGACATTTCGCTGCCATTATCCCGATTCCACGACTGCGGGTTATGGCATCCGAAGCAATGATGAGGGCACCCTGCAAAGAAAACAACTGTCCGCAAACCTTTGCCGTCTACGATGGAGTCATGAAGAATGTTTAGCACTTGCATAAGCAGTCACCGGCTTCACACAGGGCTGTTCCCCGTTTTTGAAGTTTAACTTTCTTCTATTCATCTCGTTTGGAAAAAGTCCGTGCTTGACGCGATCACGTTCTTCACTTTGTTTACTCGAATTCCACCTGTTTAAGGATCCGACTAAATACCCGGTAATCCTTCTAATTCTTTCTATTTTCGCTTCATCGTTATTTCCGCAATTCGGGCATTCATTTTCAATGATGCCTTTATAGTGGCACACCATGCATCCGTCTACAGGATGATTGATGCTTCCGTAACCAATTCCATATTTTCGCATCGCCCGAACGATCGAATCTAAAGCATCAATGTTTTTGCTTGCATTTCCATCCAATTCGATATAAGTGATATGTCCACCATTTGTCAGTTCGTGAAAAGGGGCTTCGATTTTGATTTTATCAATCGCTTTTATTTGATAGTAAACAGGGACATGAAAGCTGTTCGTGAAATACTCTCGATCGGTTACCCCTTTAATGACTCCATGTTTTGCCCTTGTTTGCCGAAGAGCCTTCCCTGCGAACGATTCGGCAGGAGTAGCTACTAATGAAAAGTTCAACTGATATCGCTCAGTTGCTCTATCCATTTTTACCCGCATATATTGAATGATTTCATATCCAAGCTGCTGTGCCTCTTTACTCTCTCCATGGTGTGCCCCGGTTAATTGAACTAAAGCTTCAGCCAATCCGACAAAACCAACAGACAGTGTCCCTTGTTTTAAAATATCCGTTAATTTTTGCTGCGGCTCTAATTCTTCTCCGTTCCACCATACGCCTTGGCCATATAAAAATGTAAAGTGGCTCGCTGTTTTTTTCGATTGATATAAATACCGTTCATACAGCTGTTTAATACAAAGATTTGTATAATTTTCGAGCTTTTTCCAAAAGTCATGAATGGATGTTGATTCAATCGCCAGCAGTGGCAAATTCATTGAAGTAAAAGAAAGATTTCCTCTGCCTACTGGAGTTTCTTTGCCATTGATATTTCCAATTACCCTTGTGCGGCACCCCATTGTACTGATTTCCGATTCTTTTGTGCCGTCATAGTATGCCAGATTAAAAGGGGCGTCGATAAATACGTAATTTGGAAAAAGCCGCTTTGATGTCGTTTCTAAAGAAAGTCGGTACAAGTCGTAATTTGGATCGCCTTCATTAAAATTGATTCCTTCCTTTATTTTAAAAACGATAATTGGAAAGATGGGGGTTTCACCCTTGCCTAATCCTTTTTGCGTAGCTAGAAGAATATTTTTTGTAACAAGTCTCCCTTCGATTGACGTATCCGTCCCAAGGTTTATCGAAATAAATGGGGTCTGGGCTCCGCCCCTTGAGTGCATGGAATTGGAGTTGTGGCAAAAGGCTTCACATGCTTGAAAAACATCACGATCCGTCAATTCCCAAGCTTTTTTCGCAATGAATGTTTCGTCAGCTTCAGATGCGATTTCACGAACCAATTCTTTTTTCTTTTCAAAGGTCATCCGAACATAAGGGGCTAAATCATAATCAAAAGTAGGGATCGATTGGCCGCCATGCTGCATATTTTGATTTGCCTGAAAAATAATACTCGTCAATGCCATCGCACTCATTATGTTTTTCGGTTCTCTCATATGTCCGTGACCCGTATTAAAACCATTTTTCAATAGTTTTGCAAGTGGGATTTGGCTGCAAGTTGTTGTGCCGCTTGCGTAGTAATCGAGGTCATGAATATGAATATAACCATCCAAAAAAGCTTTTTTTACGTCTTCTGAAAGCAGGTTTTCGAGAGTATAATGCTTGGCAGAGGCAGATGCAAATAAACTCATTATCCCCATTGGCGATAATCCATCCACATTTGCGTTTTCCTGTACCAAATCCCGGTTGCTGTTTTCTAAAATTTGTTTAAACTGTTCATCTAGCGTTAACACAAGATTCACTTCCGTTTTTTAATTTGGAATGGCATTTTTTCATAAAAATTTCAACAAACCTTTTGCAGCGATCGAGATCGCTTATTTGCGGACTTAACTCAATTTTTAAGGTAACGGTCAAATCGGTATGGATATACAGCATATCGCGAAATCGATCGACTGCTCCGCAAAAATTCGGGTAAAAACTGTCCCCTGTTCCGACTACCCCTGTAATGATTTGTTTACTATCTATCGCTTCAAATGCTTGATAGAGTGGCTTCATCTCAAGCGGGAGCTCCCCATCTCCCCACGTATAGGTTCCGATGACAATGGCATCATACCCGCTGAGCTGGGAGAGGGGGAATTCATCAATACGAAATGTATAGACTGTTGAAACATGTTCAAGAAATAGCTTGTGAAGAATCTGAACGAGATCTTCTGTGTTTCCCGTTTTAGAAGAGTAGATGAATGCGATTTTCATAGTTCATCAAAACCGTTCGATTGAGATACTTTTGAATACGTCCTTGCCTTTTGTTCAAAGAAATCAGATTTTGTCTCGTTGATCATTTCATCGCTGAATACATGAATCCATGGCATTGGATTTTCCCGATCGGGATAGCAATTTTGTAAACCAAGCTGACGCAAGCGTTTATTGGCCAAGTATTCAACGTAATGAACAAACTCGTTGAGATCGATTCCTTTTATCTCTTTTAAAATCACATGTGCCCATTCTTTCTCAAGCTGTACGGCCTGATCGATTGTTTGATAAATATATTCAATGTTTTCAGCGGTGTTTAAATCAGGATTCTCTGTTAACAAGATCCGAATGAACTGGGACATAAAGTATGCATGCTGCATTTCATCCCGCTGAATATAACTGATCATCGTGCTTGTTTTGACCATTTTCTGCTGACGGGCAAGGTTATAGAAAAAAGCAAATCCGGCATAAAAGTAAATTCCTTCCAAATTAATCGAATTGACGCCAAGTTTAAATAAATGGTAAGGTGTCGGGCTTTGACGAAAGCCTTCATAAGCGTCTAAAATTAGCTCATTTCGTTTTTGCACAATCGGATCGTCTTTCGCTTGATTAAACCGTGCGTTTTGCTCACCTAAAGGCACAAGGGAACTCAAAATATATGAATACGATTCGTTATGTACGGCCTCTTGCTGTGAAATGACGGCAAAAATGGCTTTAAAGCTAGAGTCTGTCACATAGTCCATGACTTGACTCATTGTCGGTGTCTGCAGGCTATCCAAAGAAGCAAGCTGGGTGTTAATCCGCAAGAAAGCGTCTTGTTCAATGGGACTAAGGAAGTCCCATTGTTTAATATCATCTTGCATGTTGATTTCCTGCGCCTTCCAAAAATTTGACAATAGCGTATGATATAAATCATACATTTGCGGAAAGGCAATATCATTCCAATTCAATAATCCTGAAGATTTTCCATTGATAATACCTGTCGATTTATTGGGATGCTCAGGGTTGAGCAGCTTCATTCTTTGTAATGGTGCATGTATATTCATTTAAAAATCCTCCTATAACCGCCATGTTAACTATGGCAGGCTTCACATTCTTCTATCTCGGTTTGCGATGTGCTTCTGACATAATAGGTTGTCTTCAACCCTTGCTTCCACGCCTCCATATGAAGGGTTAATAATTCTTTTGCTTTAATATCATGCTTTACATATAAATTAAAGCTGATGGATTGATCAATATGACGCTGGCGGGCTGCATTTTGTCGAATGCTCCATAGTTGATTTAATTGATGGCGCGCCCGGCGGTAGTAGTTATACGTAATATGATTCAAATCAGGCGCAGTGACCTTAAATTTAAAATTCTTCTTTTCTTCCGCATATTCCACTGCATATAAAGGATCAATTCCATCGGTTGAACCGCCAATTTTTGCCGTTGATGAGTTTGGTGCGATTGCCATCAGCCAGCCATTTCGGATACCGTATTTTTTCACTTCGGATTTTAATTGATGCCAGCGTTCGGATGTATATTTTTTTCGTTCAAAATAGGCTCCTGTATCCCACTCGGATCCCGGAAATTGGCTATATGCCCCTTTTTCCCTGGCTAGTTCCATCGATGAGCGGATCGTATGATAGGCAATCTCTTCATAAAGCTTGTCAGCATATTGGACGGCTTCTTCCGACTCCCAGTGGATTTTTTTAAGGGCAAGAAGATGGTGCCAGCCGAATGTCCCAAGCCCAATTGCCCGGAATTTTTGATTGGTTTGTTGTGCTTGTCCGACTGAAATTGTGTTGATATCGATCACATTATCCAACATCCGCACTTGAATCGGGATTAACCGGTTAAGAACGTTTGCGGGAACGGTTTTTGCCAGATTAATAGACGACAGATTGCAGACAACAAAGTCACCAGGTTTCCGGACGATCACAAGGTTTCCATCTTCATCCTGATATTCATTTATAATGGTCGTGGCAGACATATTTTGGGCAATCTCTGTGCAAAGATTGCTGCAGAAAATAGCCGTACGTCCCCTGCCAAGAAGATGTTTGTTCGGGTTTTGCCGGTTGACTTCATCGCGATAAAACATATACGGCGTGCCTGTCTCCAATTGGGCGACCATGATCCGAACCATAATGTCCATCGCCCGATATGTTTTTCGTGGCAAAAGCGGATGATTGACTGCTTCCATGTATTTTTCACGGAAATATTTTTTGTCTGTTTCATCATAAAAATCTTCAAGCCCAAGCGGCTGACCGTTTTCATCTTTCCAGCCCATGATTTGTTTGACTTGATGCGGACAAAATGTATGCCATTCGCCAATGCTACGCCCCAGCTCATCTGTTTCTTGAAGTTTTTCCATAAATAAATCCGGGATTGTGACGCCGGTGAAAATATCATGGGCTTTGCGACGCTCATCGCCATTATTGGTTTTCAGATCGAGAAATCCATTCATGATATCTTTATGGAACAAATCGAGATAAATCGCAATCGCCCCTTGGCGTTGGCCGAGCTGATCTACATTGACAGCCGTATCATTGATTAACTTGATCCATGGAACGACTCCAGATGAGTTTCCTTTGAATCCCTTGATATCTGAACCGAGGGCGCGTACTTTGCCGTAGTAAATCCCAATGCCTCCGCCGTCTTTACTTAATCTTGCAATATCCCAATTGTTTAAATAAATCCCGTCCAAGGAATCGTCGACGGTATCGATAAAACAGGATGAAAGCTGGCCAAAATTTTTACCCGCGTTCGCCAATGTGGGCGTTGCAACTGTCATATATAAATGACTTAGTGCCCAATAAGCTTCTTTGATCAGCTGTAAACGAACGGCTGGTTTTTCATGCATCATCAACGTCATCGCGATGACCATGAATCTTTCTTGGGGAAGTTCATATACATTTCGTTCGTGGTCTTTGGCAAGGTACCGATCTGCAAGCAAAAATAACCCAATATAGTTAAATAAATGATCCCGTTCAGGTTTTATTTCTATCGCCAGTTCTTCAATTTCCCTCTTAGAATAGAAGTTTAGCAGGTTCGCTGAATAGATTCCCTTATCTGAAAGAATTTTGATTAAAGTGAAAAAATCTCCATATTTATCGGTTTGATGATACCCGCGGTTTCTTGCAGCTTTTTCGTATAATTCATTAAGATATAAACGGGCAGCAACATACGTCCAATTTGGCTCATCCATTGCAATCTGATTTAATGCATAGAATAAAGCCTGCTCATTTGCCTCTGATTCTGTGGTGAATGTCTCTTTTACCTGTTTTATAAGGGTTACTGCATCGACGTGATAATCCTTCGATGCTTCTTCGATTGCTTCGAGAACATAAGATTGTGTGATCATCGTTTTCCTCCTAAAAATTAGAAAAGCGCAGAGCGCCCGCTTATCGGCTTAAGATCTCGGGGCCGATGGCGCTCGGAGCTAGACAGTTATCGAAGTTAAGATATACTTTCTGATAGTATAAAAAATCCGCTCAAGGGGACCTGAGCGGATGAAACGATAACATCAAAAGGAAGCACAATTGCATTCCCTTTTGGGGCCACCGTCTCATCTTCTCAATCCCCGAAGAAGTTGAAACAAACTAAGATCAGACAGGTCTCCTGACTCATGCTTCATCCTACTCTAAACCCTTCCCATATAAGTACCTGCGGCTGCAAGTTTTCATATACAGTGGTTTCTCTATTTCGTCAGCATTTACAGTTGCGGGGGCAGTTCCGGCGTTCCACCGGATTCCCTATTAAGCCAAATGGCATCTAATCTTACGGCATACAATATGTAGTATTAATTGTTTGTACATGATTCAATATATAGGAATTTTAAGAGAAATACAACCTATTTTATCTTGTTTTTAAATGTTTTCGAGTGAATGGAAGGGTGTAATGAGAGGGCTGTTCGTGCCCGAGAAGTGGAAAAAAGACGTCGAGTGGGCCAATATGAAAGGTTCTATGCGACCGAAAATCAAAAAAACCGGCCGCTGGGTTAATAAGAAGCTTCTTAAAAAACGATACCAACTGAATCCTTACTTCTTGCTCACCAATCACTATTTTTTCATTTTCGCTTAAGTTTGTGAACACAACGGGCGTGATATAGAAACTTAAACTTAAAGATTATTTTAATAATATGCTTTAATTAAATTAATGCTAACGTTCAAAAACACTTTCTAAATAAAAAAAATCATCTTATACTTAAGATACCCAATGAACCCGGGTTTAATCTAGATAAGACATAGAAGAAAAATGGGGATTCAATTATGATAAAAACAATTTCCGACATTGCTCAATTATCAGGTGTGGCAAAGAGCACGGTTTCACGCTACCTCAATGGTGGTTCCGTTAGCGAGGCAACGAAAAAAAAGATTGAACGTGTGATCAAAGAAACAGGCTATATTCCGAACACATTTGCCCAGAGCTTAAAAGCAAAAAAACCAAATATTATCGGAACCATTGTCCCTCGCCTTGATTCATTTGCAACGTCACAAACATTAATCGGGATTGATGAGCAATTAAGGAAACTAAATTACCAAATGCTGATAGCCAATACGAGTCAAGATTTGGAACGGGAGATTGAAAATATATACAGCATGGCCAGGCAAAAAGTGGCGGGGATTATCCTGCTGGCAACGCAAATAACAGACGCCCATTTGCAGGCATTTCATCAGCTGCAAACACCTGTATTGCTAGTTGGTCAGCAGCATAAGGATGTTTACAGCATCATTCACAATGATTATGATGCAGCCTATGAATTAGGCAAATACATCCTTGCCAATGGACATCGGAAAATCGCCTTTTTAGGAGTAACGGAAAAGGATATCGCCGTCGGGGTAAATCGAAAAGAAGGATTTAAACGAGCACTTAAAGAGGTAGAAGGTTGTGAAGTAAAATTTTACGAGACCAGTTTTAAAATTGATGAAGCAATTGCAAAGGTACCATCAATCATAAATGAATTTAATCCGACAATATTGGCTTGTGCAACGGACAATATCGCACTCGGAGCAATAAAGGCTGCCCACTTAAAAGGCATCAAGGTGCCGACAGATCTTTCGATTACAGGTTTTGGCGGATATGATGTAACAGAAATTATTCATCCAAGTTTAACAACTGTGAAATTTTATTATAAGGACGCGGGAAAAATTGCAGCGCGAAGCGTGGTAGGGCTGCTAAATGGGGAAAAAGTTGAGCCGTTAATTTTATCAAAATATAAAATTATTAATCGAGAAAGCGTTGACAATTTATTTGTTCATGATTTATAATTCAATTGGAATCGGTTCCACCTCGCGGAATCGTTTTCATTCAGCGTGAAATGGAACCGGTTCCCAAAGATGATCAAGTTTCATTTATTTTTTAAAAGCATGTATGGAACCGGTACCATAGAGGCCATATAACAAAGGAGAATGATTTATGAATTACAAAGAAAGCGCGCAAGCCATTTTAGAAGCTATTGGCGGTAAAGACAATGTTTCAGCTGCAGCACACTGTGCAACGCGACTTCGTTTAGTCTTGCATGATGAAGATAAAATTGATCAAGCAGCATTAGATAGTATGGATCTTGTCAAAGGGACTTTTTCAACAGCGGGCCAATTCCAAATTATTTTAGGCTCCGGCATTGTCAATGAAGTATACAAACCATTTATTAATCTTGTAGGAATTAGCGAAATGTCTACAACTGAGGTCAAAAATGCAAGTGCGAAAAAACAGAATCCTTTTCTGAAGCTTGTCAAATTGCTTTCAGATATTTTTGTACCGATTATTCCAGCTATCGTGGCAGGCGGTCTATTAATGGGATTGAATAACTTATTAACCGCAAAAGACTTATTTATCGCTGGCAAATCATTAATTGATGCAAACCCAGGTATTGCGGATTTAGCAGCAATGATCAATACATTTGCAAACGCTGCCTTTGTCTTCTTGCCTGTGCTAATCGGTTTTTCTGCCACGAAGCGATTTGGCGGTAATGCGTTTTTAGGGGCAGCGCTCGGTATGATTATGGTGCATCCAGATTTGTTAAATGCGTATGGATACGGCGCTGCATTAGTGGATCATAAAGTGCCCGCATGGCATATTCTCGGGCTCACGATTGAGAAGGTTGGATACCAAGGAACCGTCCTTCCTGTTCTAGCTTCTTCTTTCATTCTAGCAAAAATTGAAACAAGTTTACGTAAAGCCATTCCATCTGCATTGGATAACCTTTTAACACCATTACTATCTATCCTGGTAACGGCAGTATTAACATTCACAATTGTTGGCCCAATCACAAGAACAGCCGGTAACCTTTTCACAGATGGAATTGTATGGCTATATAATACAACCGGCTTTGTTGGCGGAGGCATCTTTGGATTCTTCTATGCGCCAATTGTTATTACGGGGATGCACCAAAGCTTTATTGCGGTCGAAACTCAATTAATCTCTGATATTGCCAAAACGGGCGGTTCGTTCCTATTTCCGATTGCGGCGATGTCAAACGTAGCTCAAGGTGCTGCAACTCTTGCGGTTTTACTTATTACGAAAGATAAAAAGATGAAAAGCCTTGCTTCTGCATCAGGAATTTCTGCCCTATTAGGGATCACAGAGCCTGCTATGTTCGGTGTTAACTTAAAACTGAAATATCCATTTATCGGAGCGATTATTGGCGCAGGGATCGCTTCTGCATTCATAACTTTGTTTAAGGTAAAAGCGGTTGCGTTGGGTGCTGCGGGTCTTCCTGGGATTATTTCAATCAAGCCTAGTGCGATCCTCTATTATGTAATTGGCATGGCCATCTCGATTGTTGTCGCATTTACAATGACGCTTATTTTATCAAAAAGAGAATCAAAAAAAAACGCAGCAGAAACTGAAAAGAAAGCGGCATAATCAAACAGATGGAAAGGGGAATCAAATGATTCTCCTTTATTTGCTTAAAAGGAGTTTAGACGATCATGATTTGGACAAAAGAACAGCGTTATCGCCGTATTGAAGAAGCAAGTCAGGAAGAAATTTTAAAATTACAATCAGAAGTGAGCGGCTGCAAATGGCGGCAAAACTATCATATCCAGCCTGAAACAGGCCTGCTGAATGATCCGAATGGATTTTCTTATTACAACGGTGAGTATCATTTGTTTTATCAATGGTTCCCGCTTGGACCTGTGCACGGTTTAAAATATTGGTATCATACAAAATCGAAGGATCTTGTTCATTGGGAAAATGTTGGGATTGGCATTGAACCGACAAATGAGTATGATAGCCACGGTGCCTATTCCGGAAGCGCCATTGAACATGAAGGGAAGTTGTATTTGCTTTATACGGGTAACACGCGTGATGACAATTGGGTAAGGCATCCTTTTCAATGTCTTGCTGTTATGGACAAAACAGGGGAAATTGAGAAGCTGGAACAGCCGGTAATTCGAGAAGTTCCTAATGGCTATACCGATCATTTTCGCGATCCAAAGGTTTGGAA
Source organism: Bacillota bacterium Lsc_1132 (assembly GCA_044598425.1). GTDB lineage: Bacteria > Bacillota > Bacilli > Bacillales > Cytobacillaceae > JAEVLT01. Next base: position 3,631,413 of record CP172536.1, on the reverse strand, counting down.
AGACGGAGAAAAATTTAATGCCGTTATTGGGGCACAGCGGGAAAATGAAACGGGCTGTGTGGTGCTGTATAGCTCAAACAACTTGCTGGATTGGAATTTTGAAGGAGAAATCAAAACCGGTCTAGATCATTTTGGCTACATGTGGGAATGCCCGGATTATTTTACACTAAAGGACCAAGGCGTGCTGATTTTTTCACCACAAGGAATTGAACCTAAGGGAGACCAATTTCAAAATATTTATCAATCTGGCTATATTCTTGGCGATAAGCTCGATACTGAAAAATTATCAATGTCTCATGGCTCTTTTCAAGAGCTTGATCGAGGATTTGATTTTTACGCCCCGCAAACAATGGTTGATGGGGACGGCCGCAGAATTTTAGTAGGCTGGATGGGACTTCCGGAAATCGAGTATCCGACGGATCAAAACGGATGGGCGCATTGTTTAACACTGCCTAGAGAATTGTCTATTGAGGGTGGCAAACTGATTCAACAGCCGGTAAAAGAGCTTGAAGCACTTCGCAAACAGCAATTTGAAATCGAAGCTGCTCTTGCGAATGAGAAGAAATCTTACGATGGCTTTTCGGGAACATCTTATGAAATGATCGTTGAGTTTGAGGATTTTGATGCAACGGAGTTTGGAATCGAATTTAGGGCTGGAGAGACGGAGAAGACGATTATTACGTATAACGCTATTGAGAAAAAAGTTGTCTTTGACCGGACAAATTCGGGTGAGGCAGTTGGAGTTGAGTACGGAACCGTTCGAAAATGCTCTCTGGATGCTTCAAAAATTAAATTTCAGTTGTTTATCGATACATCTTCCGTAGAAATTTTTATAAATGACGGCGAAGAAGTATTTACAAGTCGCATTTTCCCAAGCACAGACAGCAATGGCATTCGCTTTTTTGCAACAGAGGGAAAAGCGTTGCTTCATGCTGTAAAATGGGATTATTAAATTTGAAATGTAAAAAAGCAACAGTCTCCTTTTAGTGAAAGGCTGTTGCTTTTTTTTTTTTTTTGGATTTTTTTGGGTGTACGAAATTATTCGGTATGAAGGCGGAATTCCGCACCGAATAGGCGGGAAAAAGCATAAAAATGGCGGAATCCACCTCCTGATCGAAAACAATGAGTGCTACATGCTTAAAAACTTGTTCTAAATAAACCGACAAAGTAAATAAGATTTAATAATCTCAACTTTTGGGATAACAGCAATGGCTAGAGACATATTCACTGTAATAAAGGTTATAAAGGGGCTATGTTATGCGTAGAGACAGTATTTTTGAAATAGAAGGAACAAAATTTCCTGGGGCCACGTATTCGGAAGTCGTTTTAGCACCTGCTTATGAAAATGCAAAGCGTGTTCTGCTTGATCCGATGATTGCCATCCATAAAGCCCATCTGATTATGTTGGTTGAGCAATGCCTTCTTTCTGAAGAGGAAGCTGCCAGAATTATGGACGGGATCCGTTCTCTGGATATCCATGCACTAAGAGAATCCACCTATAACGGGAAATATGAGGATCTGTTTTTCCTGGTTGAAAGCAAGATCATTGAGACCGCTGGCGAAGCAGGGGGAAGTCTGCATCTCGCGCGGAGCCGAAATGATATGGGTGTTGCCATGTATCGAATGGTTCTTCGCCGTGACCTCCAAAAGGCGCTAAAATCTGTACTTGCTTTCCAAGAAACGCTATTAGAAGTGGCTGATACGTACAAAGAAACAGTCGTTTTAGGTCATACCCATACACAGCAGGCGCAGCCAATGACTTTTTCTCATTATTTACTGGGTATGTACGATGTGGTCGACCGCGATGTCAAAAGACTGAAAGCGGCCTATGAGACATGCAATGCCAGTCCGCTTGGAGCAGCGGCTTTAACGACAACGGGGTTTCCCATTAATCGCTCGCGAGTAGCTGATCTTTTAGGATTCCCTCGATTCGTAAGGAATGCCTATGATGCAATCTCTGGTGCAGATTATTTGGGCGAAATGGCTTCGGCCATTCAATTGGCCTTTATTAATTTTGGCCGGTTTACGCAGGATCTTCTTTTATGGTGTACGCAAGAATTTTCAGCTGTTCGTGTGGCGGATCCTTTTGTGCAAACAAGTTCCATTATGCCGCAGAAGAGAAACCCGGTTTCCCTGGAACATATCCGGGCGCTGAGTTCAAGCGGCGCAGGAAATGCGCAAACCGTTTTACAGATGTTGCATAACACGCCATATGGAGACATCAACGATACAGAGGATGACCTGCAGCCGTATTTATGGAAAGGATTAAGCCTGATTGATCAAGTTTTTCGGCTGGCAAAAGCGGTTATGGGAACAATTGAAGTGAATGAAGAGATTTTAAAAAGAAGAGCAAAAGAAAGCTTCGCTACCGTTACGGAATTGGCTGATACCCTTTTCAGAGAAACGCATATTCCATTTCGGATCGCCCATGAGATTACAAGCCGGGTTGTAAAATTGGCCATGTTAAGGGGTTTCAATGCTATGCAAGTAACATCTTTGCTTGTAGATGAAGCGGCAGAATCGGTTATTGGCCATGTCTTGAATTTACCTGAAGAAATAATCCGGACAGCAATGGATCCTGAGCATTTTATTAAAATTCGCTCGCTTCCTGGAGGAACCGCACCGGAGGAAATAAAAAGAGGAATTACCGAAAGAAAAAAGCAACTGAGGAGCGACATGCAACTATTAGAAGTTGAAATCAATCGAGTGGATCTTTGCCTCGAACAGCTCGATCTGTTGACACAAAATTGGAGTAGGAAACAATAAGAGGCAATACCGAAACAAGTAGATTTACTAAAATTTTGTTCAAAAGGGGGAATTTTGATGAAAAGGAGACTTTTCAAAATCCTTATTGTCATGATGGTGATCAGCGTTACAGCAGCCCTTACCGGATGCGGCAGCAACGGCAAATCGTCAAGTTCGAATTCAAAGGTTACAACCATCACCTATTGGCAATATACATTTCCGGCAAAAGTAACGGAAATCAAAAATTTAATTAAAAAATTTGAGGAGGAGCATCCGAATATAAAAGTCATTGTCCAAGATTTCCCGTATGATCAATACAACCAAAAAGTTTCCGCTGCCATGCATGCCGGCAAAGGGCCGGATATTCTCAATCTCTATTATGGCTGGCTCCCGCAATATATTAAACAAGGCTATCTTCAGCCGATTCCTCAAGACTTTATGAGCACCTCAGAAATTGAAAAAAAATATATTCCGATGATTCAGGCTTCGAAAATTGATGGTAAATATTATACTCTTCCCATTGCCGTTCGTTCACTCGCGCTCTTCTGGAACAAAGATTTATTTAAACAGGCCGGACTTGATCCAAATACACCGCCGAAAACATGGGATGAGCTGATTCAGTACGCAAAGAAAATAACAAAAAGAAAAGAAAATGGGAAATTAGAACAAGAAGGTTTTGCCTGGGATGTAAATGGCCAAGGTTACCATGCGTTTGAAGAAGTTTTGCTCCGGCAATGGGGAGTAGAACCGTTTAGTCCAGATGGGAAAAAGGTTCAGTGGAACTCTTCTCCGCAAGGTCTTGAAGCTTTTACGTATTGGGTGAATATGACGAAGAAAGAAAAAATGGGTGAACCTACCTTCCTTCAAGAATACAATACAGCATTTAAGGCTGGGAAAGCTGGAATGATGATTGATGGATCGTTTGACATTGCAGCTGTAAAGGATGCTGCAAAGTTTGATTGGGGTGTGGCAACTCTTCCTGTAAAAGAACAGGGAGGACTGGAGTCAAACTTTGGCTCTTATTGGACCAACGGAATTGCCAAAGGTGTAAAAGGGGAGAAACTTAAAGCAGCTGAGAAATTCCTTAAATTCCTTATTTCAGAGGATACCCAGAAGGATTGGCTGAAAAATGTCGGCGAATTGCCTGCAAATGCATCTTTTGCCGCGGATCAATCGATTAATAATGACCCGATCTACGGCCCATTTGTTCAAGGACTAAAGAATGCCCATGCTACATTCTTTGTCGATGAACCAAAGGAACGCGACTCAATGTCTGCTCATATTGATAAAATTTTATTAAATAATGAGCCAATTGATCAAACCTTTGAAAGTCTTGTAAAAGAGCAGCAAAAAATACGCGATGATTATTTTAAGAATCAGTGATTGGACTGCGGGCGGTATACTTCTATTCAATATAAGAAGACTGCCCTTTTTTAAAAGCATTTTCCTTAAGGGAAAGGGGGCTTTATTCATTGGAGCAATCAAACGTAGATGTGCAAAACAGGCCGCCTATCAAGCTAAAGACAAGGAGGACGCTCGTCGCCTATACGTTTTTAACGATTCCTCTTTTATTTTTTCTCAGTATTCGGATCTATCCAACCCTTTACGCCTTTTCAATGTCCTTTTCGCCGCAAAATGGTTCAGGTTTTACGCTCGAAAACTATCAACAATTGTTTAAAGATCATGTCTTTTGGAAATCGGTTTGGAACACAGGAAAATACGTAATCATTACTGTACCATTGCAAATGGGAATTGGTTTGCTGATTGCCCTGGCAATTGAACGAATCCATCATTTTCGCTGGTTATATCGGATGATTTACTTTTTACCCTATATTACATCGGTTGTTGCCGTCAGCTGGGTATGGCGGCTGATGTTTGATCCGAATACCGGCTTCTTAAATGAATTCATTGGCTGGTTCGGGATTCCTCCACAAAATTGGCTATCCGATCCAAAACTGGCTCTTTTCTGCATCTCTGCGGTGATGATCTGGCAATCGATGGGGTTTAGTATGTTAATCTTTATGGCAGGCCTCCAATCGATCCCAAAGCATTTTTATGAAGCTGCTAAAGTGGATGGAGCAGGAAATTGGAAAATGTTTTGGGAAATTACCTTCCCCCTGTTAAATCCAACCATTGTCTTCTTAGCAGTGACAGGAGTCATCCAAGCGCTGCAAACCTTTACGCAAATACAGAATCTTACAGCGAGCAGCGGGGCAAGTGCCGGAGGTCCTTTGAACAGTACGATTAGTGTCGTGATTTATATGTATAAAAATGCTTTCCAGGACTTTAATATGGAATATGCTTCTGCCGTTGCGGTCGTCTTATTTATCGCCATTTTACTTATTACCCTTTTGCAAATTAAAATCATCAACAAAAACTATGAATAGTAGGAGGTGAGGACAAATTGAAAAAACGAAAATTTAAAGGGCTTGAATTGTGTATTCATTTATTTCTCATTGCGGGTGTTGTTGTGGTAGCCTTCCCGTTTCTTTGGATGGTTCTTTCGTCATTTAAAAGTTTGCCTGATTTTTATAGTTTTTCTTTCTTACCACATAAAATTGATTTTTCAGCCTATCAATTTATTTTTCAGGAGACTGATTTTTTAAAGTGGTATTGGAATAGTATTCTCGTAGGTTTGATCGTTACGTTAAGCTGCTTAATTTTTAATTCGCTTGTTGGCTATACATTAGCAAAATATAAATTCCCAGGCGTTAAGATGATCTTCATTTTAATTTTAAGTACGCTAATGATTCCAACGGAAATGCTTGTGATTCCATGGTATGTGATGGGAACAAAGGTAAACCTGATTGACAGCTACTTAGGAATCATGTTTCCGGGGCTGATTGAAGCTTTTGGGGTATTTTTGATGAGACAATTTATGTTAAGTATCCCGGATGACCTTTTAGATGCGGCAAGAATTGATGGAATGAGCGAGTTTAAAATATGGTGGCAGGTGGCCATTCCCCAAGTGAAACCGGCATTGTCGGCGCTCGGGATCATTACTTTTTTAGGAAACTGGAACGCCTATCTTTGGCCGGTCATTGTTACCTCAACCGACAGCATGAGGACGCTTCCGGTTGGTATTTCCCTCTATGCAACGGGCGACAGCGGAGGCATCCAATGGAATACGATAATGGGGATGAGCACTTTAGCTGTTGTTCCGATGATTATTATTTTTCTCATTTTCCAACGGCAAATTGTTGAAGGGATTACGTTGACGGGAGTGAAAGGGTGAGGAAGTTTCAGGCCATGAATCCTGTCGCGTCATGAGAGTGCTTTTCATGACGCATCAAGCGCCAAAAACGCGGCCAACGCGTCATGAGAGTGTAGCCCATGACGCGCCAAGCGCCAAAAACGCAGAAAACGTGTCATGAGAGTGCATTTCATGACGCATCAAGTGCCAAAAACGCTGCCAACGTGTCATGAGAGTGCATTTCATGACGCATCAAGCGCCAAAAACGCAGAAAACGTGTCATGAGAGTGCATTTCATGACGCATCAAGCGCCAAAAACGCGGCCAACGCGTCATGAGAGTGTAGCCCATGACGCATCAAGCGCCAAAAACGCAGCCAACGTGTCATGAGAGTGCATTTCATGACGCATCAAGCGCCAAAAACGCGGCCAACGCGTCATGAGAGTGTAGCCCATGACGCATCAAGCGCCAAAAACGCAGAAAACATGCCATGGGAGTAAAGTTCATCACGCGTCAAAGGTTAACATCACGAGTAACGCGGCTAGAAGGAGGTGGATTCCGCCTTTGTTTTGCTTTTTTCCGCCTACCTGCAGTGGAATTCCGCCTTCATTGCACCTTTTTCCGCCTTCAAACCGAATAATTCCGCCTACACCCCTCAACAGAAACTTTTACCTTTTTTAAATAAAATTTCTAATATTGCTCTTGTGAGGGAAATGTTGGAATACTAAAACACCATTCCAACCTTTTGGCGGATTTTATTAATGTCATGGGTAGCGGGAGTGGCCTCATCCCCTAAATTCTGTCGAAAAAATTGTTTTGCGCATTGACAAGGTTCGACAAAAACCACACAATAGTAAATGCCATAATTATTTTAAAATTTACTATATTGTAATATATGTTATAATTAAATAATTTCTAAATAATAGAATTATTGGGTAGGTGTAAAAGTGAATAAAAAACCTATTTTACAATTCAACGACTTGAAGGTTTCGTTTCAATCAGGAAAAAAATATGCTCCGGCAGTTGATGGAATAAGTTTTGAATTAAATGAAGGAGAAATACTGGGAATTGTGGGTGAGTCCGGAAGCGGGAAAAGCGTGACCTCTTTAACCGCCATGGGGCTGATCCCTACACCTCCTGGCAAGATTGAAAAAGGAGAAATCATTTTTGATGGGAAGGATTTAACGAAAATTTCCGATAAGGAATTCAGAAAAATACGCGGGAATCAAATCTCGATGATTTTCCAGGAACCGATGACGTCATTGAATCCTCTGTTTACAATTGGCAACCAGCTGAAGGAAGCAATCAGTCTCCATACAAAACTCACAAAATCCGAAGCGAGAGCCCGAAGTATAGAGTTGCTAAAGCTTGTTGGAATTCCGAGAGCGGAAGGAATCCTTGAGGAATATCCGCATCAGCTATCTGGCGGTATGCGGCAAAGAGTCATGATTGCTATGGCCATGGCGTGCAATCCGAAAGTGCTGATTGCGGACGAGCCTACAACAGCCCTTGATGTAACCATCCAAGCGCAAATCCTCACTTTAATGAAGGATCTCAATAAAAAAACAAACACATCGATCATTTTGATTACCCACGACCTAGGCGTTGTCGCCGAAATTTGTGATCGTGTGATTGTGATGTATTCCGGACAAGTTGTCGAACAAGGAGATGTTAGGACGATCTTAAAGGATCCCCAGCATCCTTATACGAAAGGGTTGCTGAAGTCTGTTCCCGATTTAAGAGGGAAGAAAGATCGGCTTTACAGCATTCCTGGAAGTGTCCCGGCTCCGGGGACGATTCAAAAAGGATGCCGCTTTGCAGCGCGATGTGCCGAAGCATTTGCAGTATGCCATAATGAATCCCCTGATTTATACAAAGTCAAAAAAGACGGGCATGTTGCTCGTTGTTTCTTACATACAGTAAAAGAGGAGAGTGACCAGCATGTCGGAGCTACTTCTTGAAGTAAAAGGGTTGAAAAAATATTTTCCGATCACTGGCGGACTTCTTGGCAGTAAAAAAGGAGAGGTCAAAGCAGTTGACGATGTCTCCTTTTATGTGAAAAAGGGTGAAACATTAGGGATCGTTGGCGAAAGCGGCTGTGGCAAATCGACGACGGGAAGGCTATTAATGCGGCTCATTGAAGCGAGCGATGGGAAAATTGTTTTTGAAGATAAAGAGATTACCCGCATGTCGAAATCGGAGTTACGAAGAACCCGCAGAGATATCCAAATGGTGTTCCAAGATCCTTACGCTTCGTTAAACCCAAGGCATTCTGTCGAACAAATTCTCGAAGAACCTCTCATCGTACATGGAATTGGTACAAAAGAAGAACGCAGGAAGCAAGTAAGGGAGATGCTTGAGGTGGTAGGCTTAAGCAGCTATCATGCCAAAAGATATCCTCACCAGTTTAGCGGAGGGCAGCGGCAGCGGATTGGCATTGCGAAAGCCTTAATGACAAGACCAAAGCTAATCATTGCGGACGAGCCGGTTTCTGCACTTGATGTTTCGATTCAGGCGCAGGTTCTTAACCTTATGAAGGACATTCAAAAGGAATTTGGCCTTACCTATATCTTTATCGCCCACGACTTAGGAGTCGTCCGCCATATCAGCGACCGTGTCGGCGTCATGTATTTAGGCAGATTAATCGAATTAGCTGCAAGCGAAGAACTCTATGAAAATCCGAAACACCCGTATACCCAGGCTCTTCTTTCCGCCGTGCCAATACCCGATCCTGATCTAAAAAGAGAGAGAACTTTGATTCAAGGAGAACTTCCAAGTCCGGCCAATCCGCCTTCGGGCTGTGCATTCCATACAAGATGCACAGCGTGTATGGATATTTGCAAAACGACAAGGCCTGAAGAACACAATCTGAACGGTCATTCTGTGGCATGCCACTTGTTTAACAAGTAAAATGCCCAACGATGATAAATAAACAAAAGAGAAAATGGGGGAAAAACTATGAAAAAAACCGTTAAATTGCTGGTGATGTCCATTTTGGCCATCAGCATGTTCCTTGTTGGCTGCAGCAGTCAGTCCAGCAAGACTTCAAACAATGGCGCTTCAAATTCAAGCGGCACTTCGAAAAAAGATACTCTCGTATATGGCCGCGGCGGTGATTCTACTTCACTTGACCCAATTACTTCAACTGAAGGAGAAACGTTTAAGGTTACGAAAAATATTTTTGAAACACTTGTCAATTATGGGGACCAGGATACAACTTTACACCCGGGACTTGCTGAAAAGTGGGATGTTTCTTCAGACAGCCTGACTTACACTTTCCACCTTCGTAAGGGCGTAAAATTCCAGGACGGCACAGACTTCAACGCAGATGCTGTCGTGTTTAACTTTGATCGCTGGATGAACGGCGACGAGAAGCAATTCCCTTATTACACCATGTTTGGCGGCTATAAAAAAGATGAAGGACATGTCATTAAAGAAGTGAAAGCAGTAGATCCATATACAGTACAGTTTGTCTTAAAGCGGCCGCAAGCTCCATTCCTTAAAAACTTGGCCATGTCTGCATTCGGGATTGCAAGTCCGGCTGCTGTTAAGAAATATGGCGACAAATTCAGAGAACATCCAGTTGGTACGGGACCATTCAAGTTTGTTGAATGGAAACAAAATGACCGGATTACGCTTGAGAAAAATCCTGATTACTGGCAAAAAGGTCTGCCTAAATTAAACAAAGTGATTTTCCGGGTAATCCCTGAGAACACAGCCCGATTAAATGCCTTAGCAAATGGTGAAATCGATGTAATGGATGGTCTAAACAATTCTGATGAAGCCACGGTTAAGTCGAATCCAAAACTTCAAGTAATCAAACGTCCATCGATGAATGTTGGCTATTTAGGATTTACCGTAACGCGTAAACCATTTGATAACAAGCTCGTCCGCCAGGCGTTAAACTATGCTGTTGACAAAAAAGCGATCATCAAAGCATTCTACGGAGGGCAGGCAGTTGCTGCGAAAAACCCGATGCCGCCATCCATTGAAGGCTATGATGATGCAATTCAAGCCTATCCATATGATCTGGAAAAAGCAAAGCAGTTATTGGCACAAGCAGGTTTTCCAAATGGATTTAGCATGGAATTGTGGGCAATGCCTGTAGCTCGTCCGTATATGCCTGAAGGAATGAAAGTGGCAGAGGTGATCCAGGAAAGCTTTGCAAAAATCGGCGTGAAAGCGAATATCAAAACAGTTGACTGGGCTACTTATTTACAAAATGCCGCAAAAGGTGAATTTGATGCTTACATGCTAGGCTGGACAGGCGATAACGGCGATGCGGATAATTTCATCTATACATTGCTTGACAAAGATAGCATTGGGGCAAATAACTATTCCCAATATAGCAATAACCAATTACATGACATTTTAATTAAAGCACAGTCTGAAACCGACCAAGCAAAACGGAATGATCTTTACAAACAAGCTCAAGAGATCATCCATGATGATGCTCCATGGGTTCCTCTTGTTCACTCAACGCCTCTATTGGCAGCATCAAAAGATGTAGTAAATTATTTGCCGCATCCAACTGGATCAGACCTGTTGAGCAAGGTTGAATTTAAAAATTAACGTGTAAAAGGGGAGGGGAAGTTTCCCTCCTTTTTCCACTTCGAAGCGGAGTTTTGTTTAAGATTATTTTTTAAAAAAAGAGGTGAGCAGCTTGTTAACTTATTCAGTCCGCCGTGTGCTTGCATTAATACCTGTATTAATCGGAATGACGCTTGTTGTCTTTTCCATTATTCATGCGATTCCCGGGAACCCGGCTCAAGTCATTCTCGGCCAGAGGGCAACAAAGGAAGCAGTGGCAGCATTAACACAACAATTAGGATTGGACAGGCCCTGGTACATACAATACTTTGACTATCTTAAAGCGCTCCTTCACGGTGATTTAGGCATTTCACTAAGGACAAGGGGACCGATAAATCAAGAAATTTGGCCGTATTTGGCAGCAACGCTGGAGCTAACCATTGTCGCTATGCTGATTGCTGTTGTAATCGGTGTGAATGCCGGGATTATCAGCGCCTGGTTTTCAAAATCATGGTTTGATTATGTTGCGATGGTTCTTGCACTGATCGGAGTGTCAATGCCGATTTTTTGGCTAGGATTAATGGAGCAATGGGCCTTTTCGATTCATTTAGGCTGGTTCCCAACCACGGGACGGGAAGATGTAAGAGATCCAGTCACGGCGATTACAAATCTCTATTTACTCGACACGCTGATACAAGGAAGATTTGATCAATTGACTGCAGTCATTCAGCATTTAGTTTTACCAAGCTTTGCGCTTGCGACAATTCCAATGGCGATTATTGCAAGAATGACCCGTTCTACCATGCTTGAGGTTATGAAATCCGATTATATCCGCACAGCGAGAGCAAAAGGTCTACGAATGTTCTGGGTTGTATATAAGCATTCATTAAAAAATGCCATTATTCCTGTTCTCACTGTGATCGGTTTGCAAGTGGGCCTTCTGTTGGGGGGAGCCATATTAACAGAAACCATCTTCGGCTGGCCGGGAATTGGGAGATATTTATACGATGCAATTGGATACCGTGATTATCCTGTTATTCAGTCAGGGATTTTGCTCATTGCAGCGATTTTTGTCCTGATTAACTTGATCGTTGACTTATTATACGTAGTGGTCGATCCAAGGATTAAATACACGAAATAGGAGGGAAATATTGTGGCTGAACTTGCAAAAGATACGATAAATATAACAGCGGCAAATATGGAAGAAGAGCACACACCCCCCTGGAAGGAAGCATGGCAGTCATTTTACCAAAATAAATTAGCGGTCATTGGCTTAGGCATTGTGATCTTCTTTATTATTTTAGCAATCATCGCACCTTTTGTGGCTCCCTATAGTTATAAAGATCAGAGTTTGGCCGAAAGGTTACTGCCGCCATCAGGCAAGCATTGGTTCGGCACGGATGACTTTGGCCGAGATATTTTTTCACGGATTTTATATGGTGCACGGCTTTCATTGTGGGTTGGATTTTTCTCGGTTCTAGGGTCGGTTATCCTTGGAACAATGTTTGGAATTGTGGCCGGATACTATGGCCGGTGGGTTGATGCCATCATCTCGCGTATATTTGATATTATGCTGGCATTTCCAAGTATCCTTTTGGCCATCGCGGTTGTTGCCATTTTAGGACCTTCTTTACAAAATGCCCTGATCGCTATTGCTGTTATTAATATTCCGAACTTCGGGCGACTCGTCCGTTCGAAGGTGCTTAGTGTCAAACAGGAAGAATACATTGTGGCAGCGCGAGCTGTAGGGATGAAAGATACTCGAATCCTGTTCCATCACATTTTGCCAAATAGTATTTCCCCGGTCATTGTCCAGGCAACATTGGCCATTGCTACAGCCATTATCGAAGCAGCAGCATTAGGTTTTCTCGGATTGGGTGCCCAGGCCCCAACGCCGGAGTGGGGAAAAATGCTCTCAGATTCTAAACAGTATTTGGTTCAAGCTCCGTGGACATTGTTTTTTCCAGGTGTTGCCATTATGCTGACCGTATTGGGGTTTAACTTGATGGGCGATGGATTAAGGGATGTTCTGGATCCGAAACTGAAACAATAACTGCCAGTTTGCTTATTCTGCATTGTTCATTCAAACCCCATATTTTTAAAAAATAGACTATAATAGAAAGTAACAACAAACGGGAGAAGAGAACATTGGAAAAACAGAATAGCAAATACAGATGGATTGTTTTTGCCGCAGTGCTGTTTGCTTATTTTTTAATCGTCAGCCAACGGACAGCACCGGGCTTAATTACGGATCAATTAATGAAAGAATTTACAATTTCAGCTTCAATGATTGGACTGCTGACAAGCATTCAATTTTTAGCTTATGCCGGTTTGCAAATTCCGATCGGGATATTATCAGATCGCTTTGGCCCAAACTTTTTCTTGATTGGCGGAACCATCCTGAATGGATCAGGCACTCTTCTTTACAGCCTGGCGCCAAATGAAGCGGTACTTTTCGCCGCTCGTTTACTTGTTGGGATGGGCGATGCCACTATCTGGGTGAATTTGGTTTTAATATTAAGCCAATGGTTTAAAGTAAAAGAATTTATTGGTTTGCTCGGTGTTGCCGGAATGTCTGGCAGTCTCGGCTTCTTAATGGCGACCGTCCCTTTTTCGGCGTGGATTGCTCTTTCGGGATGGAGAATTCCTTTTCTTACTGTGGGAATTCTTTTAATTTTTTCGGGGCTTCTGCTCTATTTTATCCTTGTAAAAAAGCCGGAGCAGATGGGGCTTCATTCAGCGAGGAAAAAGTCTGCCGCCAGTAAAGCAGTCGAGCGCGAAAAAACGCTGGTGATCTTACGTCGGATCTTTACGGATCGACAGGCGTGGGCCACTTTTTTTTGCCACTTTGGCGTCGTCGGTACATACGTTGGTTTTATTGGTTCATGGGCGGTGCCGTATGGAATGCATGTGTATGAAATGTCCCGCTCAGCTGCGAGCCAGCTCATTATGATTGGCCTTTTTGGCGCAATTGTTGGCGCGCCAGTGACTAGCTGGATTACAAGCCGGCTGGAATCGATTAAACGTCCGTATATAATTGTTCAGCTGGCCGTCTTTATGAGCTGGTCTGCTTTTCTTTTATTTAATGGGAAACCGCCGTTCTACATGCTCGTTATTCTCTTTCTGGTTATGGGGTACGGGAATGGTGCCAGCTCGTTAACCTTTGCGGTTGTCCGCCAGTCTTTTCCGATTAAAGATGTTGGAGTTGTTTCGGGATTTGCCAATACAGGTGGTTTTTTAAGTGCCGTTCTTCTGCCAACCATTTTTGGTAAGGTGCTGGACCATTTTCAGACGGCGGGAAGCAGTGTGGGGTATTATTATGGATTCATTATCCCGGTGGTATTTTCGATACTTGGCCTAGTGGGCACTATTTTGATCAAGGAGCGTGCTGAAGGCCAGCAGCCGGGCTGAGCGCGGGTAGGGAAAGCATATGCTTTCTCTTTTTATTTTTAGACTTGCAGAAATAGGATAAATGCATGAATGGAGAACAAATGCAGAGGGAGGGAACCGTAATGGAAATGCTGCTTCAATTGCTAAAGAGTTTAATTTTGATTGACAGTTCGACGAAGGAAGGCGCCAATACAGTGGTTGATTTTTGCGGTCATTGGCTTTCCGAGCGCGGATTGGTTATTCAAGAAATCGAAAATAACGGCTATAAAATGATTGTTTGCGAAATTGGCAGCGGTGAGAAAACGTTGATTTTTAATGGCCATGTGGATGTCGTGAGCGGAAAAGCAGAACTGTTTATCCCAAAAGAAAAAGACGGAAAGCTGTATGGACGCGGAGCTGCCGATATGAAAGCGGGAGTTGCTGCGATGATGGCTGCAATGGTTGAATTGAACAAATATGATTTGCAATCAAAAATTCAGCTGCAGATTGTTTCGGACGAAGAATCTGGAGGAGAAAATGGTTCAGGATATTTGGCTGAGCAAGGCTACCGGGGAGACTTTGTTATATGTTCCGAAGCGACACAGCTTGGAATTGGGCTACAGGCGAAAGGAATTTTAAATCTTGATATTGAGGTTAAGGGAAGATCAGCCCACGGGAGCCGGCCATGGGAAGGAATCAATGCGATTGAAAAAGCCTATCAGGTTTACGAAAAAATTTTAAAGCTTCCGTTCTTAAAAGAAAATTCGGAGTTCTATTCTTCTCCATCCATCAACCTTGCCAAAATTCAAGGCGGGGATGTCTATAATAAAGTGCCAGATCAATGTATCCTCTCCTTTGATATTCGATTTTTGCCAACCCAAAACAAGGAAGAGATTCTTCAGCAAATTGAAAGTGTTACGGATGGAAAAATGATTGTCAGTCAGGCCGGGGAGCCGGTAAGAACCGATCCAAGAAGTCCGTTTATCCCCGCACTCAGCACGATTATTGGAAAGTATGCTACATTAAACCTCTTTGGCCAGCATGGCTCGGCAGATACGCGGTTCTATTCTGCCTATGGCATTCCGGCCGTTGAATTTGGGCCAAGCGGAGCAAATTGGCATGGGGACGAAGAATATGTAATCATCGATTCAGTCGAGCAATATCTGCACATGATTGTTGAGTTTGCAAGAGAATTTCATATGGTAAAATAGAAAGTATTCAATTGGATAGGACTGTGCGAACTGGTATCATTTTTGAGGTTCCTTAAAGCACAAAATGCCGGGGAGTAAAGAAAAGAGAGCGAGAGGCTGTATTCCTTCTCGTGCTCTCTTTTATTAAAGATAATTTAAGCATTTAAAGCCAATTGAATCATCAGTTCAATCGCGGCTGGAATAGCCTCTTCGTCGATATCAAATTTAGGATGATGGTGTGGGTACTGACTTTTTTCACTCTGCATGCCAACTTTAATAAAGGCACCTGTTTTTTCTTTTAAATAATAGGAAAAGTCTTCAGCGCCCATGACTGGGTCAATAGGCAAAAAGACATCAGGGCCGAATGTGTTCTCAATGATTTCACGTGCATATTTACATGCTTCCGGGTGATTATATAGCGGAGGTGTCCCTTCAATAAAAGTATAATGCCCCTCTGCGCCAAAGCTTGCACAGATCGCTTTTGTCAGCTGTTCGGTTTTTTGTTTCATCAGGTCAGCTGCTTCAAACGTCATTGCACGGATCGTACCCGTCAGCTTTACTTCAGACGGTATGACATTGAAAGAATTCCCCGCCTGCATCCCGCCAAAAGAAATAACACCTGCGTGGAGCGGATTCAGATTCCGGCTGACAATGGATTGAAATGCTTGAATCAAGTGGCTCGCAATATAAATCGGATCAACCGTTTCATGCGGATAGCCGCCATGCCCGCCTTTGCCTTTAATGATGATTTCAAAATCATTGCAAGACGCCATCGCGGCTCCAACAGCAAAGCCGATCTTACCAAGAGGCATGGTTGACATTAAATGGATTCCGTAAATTGCATCTACTCCATTTAAGATCCCTTCATTTACAAGTTTTTGAGCTCCGCTTGGCGAGGCTTCTTCCGAGCTTTGAAAAATAAACACGATATTGTTTTTCACTAAATGGGGGTTGGAGCTGATCCACTTTGCAACCGCAAGCAAAATAGCAGTATGGCCATCATGGCCGCAGCCGTGCATCACGCCGGGAACGGTTGAAAGGTAGGGCTTGTCTCCCTCTTCCTGAAGCGGCAGAGCATCCATATCGGCGCGCAGGGCAATGGTTTTCTTCCCGTCTGTTCCTTTTAAATAGCCGATGACATTCGGTGCGGAATAATGTTCATCCAATTCGATTCCAAATTCAGTTAGTTTTTCTCTTACATAGGCAGCTGTTTGAAACTCCTTCCCGGAAAGCTCTGGGTGCATATGGAAATGCCTGCGTTGTTGAATTGTCCAGTTTTTTAACTCTATATCAACAATGTCTGTATTGTACATAATGAAACCTCCAAGAAAAGGTATAATAATATTTTCGTATTTTTATTCAATAAATTGTAGTCCATATTCACAGTAAAAGCAAGAATGTTTTTCAGGTTGACGAATTCCCCAGCGTTTTATATTATAAAAAGAAATGAATACCCGTATTTAAATGGGAGAGGTTCATAGCTGTAAACCCTCTATAAAAAACTATGGATCCATGTCAATATGCCATGTCCATACAGGACGTGGCTTTTTGTTTCTGTCCCGACCGTTTAAAAATAGAGTGGACTCTCCTGCTTAAGTGTGGGAGCTATAACGACAGGAGGTTTTTGTATGTCTGGACGTAGCCAAGAACAAGGCTTAAAGGATTTAACTCTATTGGGGAATCAAAATACACACTATTCATTTGATTATGCACCGGAGGTATTGGAGGCAGTCGATAATCTTCATTCCGAGCGCGATTATTTTGTCAAATTCAATTGCCCGGAATTTACAAGCTTATGTCCGCTAACCCACCAACCGGATTTTGCGACGATCTATATTTCGTATATTCCCGATAAAAAAATTGTTGAGAGCAAATCGCTTAAATTATATTTGTTCAGTTTCCGTAACCACGGAGATTTCCATGAGGATTGCGTCAATATCATCATGAACGATTTAATTAAGCTTCTTGATCCCCGTTATATTGAAGTTTGGGGGAAATTCACCCCACGCGGCGGTATATCAATTGACCCTTGGTGCAACTATGGCCGACCGGGAACAAAATATGAGGAAATGGCCCAATTTCGCTTGATGAACCATGACCTTTATCCAGAAAAAGTAGACAACCGCTAAGGAAGGACCTGGAAGGGCGAATAGAGACTCATTTTTAAAAAGGAAAAGACCCTTTGGTAAATATAAAAGCAAGGGTTTTTCCTTTTTGGATACTTAAAGTGTTCTCTATATACCCAAAAGGGTATAATGAAGGTGTAATGTTTTAGAATACTTCCGATGGTGAAGACGGTGAAAGAAGGGGATTGTCATGGCGGGCAAGAAAATCGTTTACTTTGTGTCGTTAAGTTCAAATGTGCCCTTTGTTCTTTTGGAAGCGCTTAAAAAGGCAGAAGATCAGGATGAAATTGCGATTTTTTTTGACCTTGATGGTGCGCGGGTGTTAGATAAGCGATATGGTACCATGATGGAACGAGCCCATGGAGTGGAACTGGCATATTTGCTTCGTGCTGCTCTTGATAAGGGAATCAAGCTGTACGGCTGCCAGATGAACGTTTTGATTGCCGAGGGCCTTGAGTTGGTTGATGGGGCTGAGCTGGCCGGCGTTGCAACTTTTTTAAAAATGGCCTATCAAGCAGATTCAGTATTAAGTTATTGAAAGGGGAGTGTTTATGAGCGGAAAGAAAGTGGTTATCATGGCGCTTCATGATGAGCTGGAATCGGCCTATCCTCCATTGAATATAGCCGTTGGAGCCGTTTCCTCGGGAGCAGAAGTCATATTAGCTTTTTCCCGGAAAGGGGTTAATTTATTAGATAAAAGCTATACAGCCGTTCCATCTAGAGGATTGGAATATTTGGCCCATGCCATAACAAATTTCGGAGTTTCTTCCATCCCTGAATTGCTTGATATTGCTGTAGAAATGGGTGTGCAGCTGTATGTTGTCGATTTAGATGTTCGTGATCATAGCGACTTTCGCCATCATGCTGAACAAGTTCCGATTAAATGGGTATTAAACGAAGCCGCATCTGCCGATCTTTTTCTTCATTTTTAATAGGCTAAAAAGTATCAGGTTTTTTTATAATATCAGAATTTATATCTTAACTTCGATAACTGTCTTGCTCCACAAGAATAAGCTTCGGAAGCATAGCCTCGCACGAAGGAAAAGCGATAGCTTTTTCGAGGAGCGCCCTTGGTCATCGACTACGTCGATGACCAAGGGCGCTTCCGCTTTTCTTAATTGTCCTAAAACCTTAACCGTGAGTTTGTTTATTTTATCCGTGTGAAACTGCTATTTATCATTGTAAATTTGCAATATATCCGTATTTCCAAAAACAGGAGAACCGTCCCCGTGTTTTTCAAATAGCTTGGCAATTTCAACAATTACATTGGTTGCTTTGATCATGGATTCGACGGAAACAAATTCGTATTTGCCGTGGAAGTTCTCACCGCCGGCAAAAATATTTGGCGTTGGCAGTCCCATATAGGAAAGCTGGGAACCATCGGTGCCGCCGCGGATTGGTTTCGTAATTGGCTTAATTCCGAGGTTTTCCATCGCCTCATGGGCAATATCGACAATTTCCTTCACCGGCTCAATTTTATCCTTCATGTTATAATATTGATCTTTTAATTCCAAAACAACTGCTTTCTCGCCATATTTGGCTTTCAGCTCACTTGCAATTTTTTCAACAGTGGCTTTACGGGCCTCGAAGTTCTTTTTGTCAAAATCGCGGATGATATAGTACAGTTTCGTTTCCTCAACATCGCCATGAAAAGAAATCAAATGATAAAATCCTTCGTATCCGTCCGTATACTCTGGTGCTTCTTCAGCTGGAAGCTTGCTGTGGAACTCCATCGCGATTTTGGCGGAATTGACCATTTTGCCTTTCGCTGTTCCTGGATGGATATTGGTTCCTTTAAACGTAAGCTTTGCGGCGGCCGCATTGAAGCTTTCATATTCTAGCTCGCCAAGCGGTCCGCCGTCAACCGTGTAGGCATAGTTTGCATTAAAGGCCTTAACGTCAAACTTATGCGGTCCCCTGCCGATTTCTTCATCGGGCGTGAAGGCAACGCGAATTTTTCCATGCTTGATTTCCGGATGTTTGATTAAGAAAGCCATTGCCGTCATGATTTCAGCAACACCGGCCTTGTCATCTGCACCAAGCAAGGTTGTTCCATCTGTTGTAATCAGCGTCTGCCCTTTGTAATCAGCAAGCTGTGGAAAATCTTTTGGTGATAACACGATATGTAAGGAATCGTTCAAGGTCAGTTCCTGTCCATCGTAGTTTTCGACGATTTGCGGGTTGACCCCTTTGCCGGTAAAATCGGTAGCTGTATCGACATGGGCTAAGAAGCCAATTGTCGGGACATCTTTTTCCGTGTTGGCTGGAAGCGTTGCCATGACATAGCCGTTTTCATCAATTGTCACCTCTTCCATGCCAATTTCCTTTAATTCCTCAACTAATTTGTTCAAAAGGACTAACTGTCCCGGTGTTGAAGGGCATGTGCTGCTTTCTTCATTTGACTGGGTATCCACTTTGACATACGAAGTGAATCGGGCAATGATTTCGTCTTTCACCTTGCTTCATCTCCTTCTTTTTGATTAGTTCCATCATATCATAACTTTTTCCATAAACGGGCAAACAATGTATTGCCCATACTGGTCAATGGAGATGAAATGTAATTGACTGATGTGGTCAATACGACTGGGAAGAGGGCATAGGACTATGTTTGATAAATTTCTCACGCTCGATCAGGAAAAACAAGAGCGAATTTTAAATGCTGCTAGTAAAGAGTTTGCCCAGAAAGGCTTTGTAAATGCTTCGACAAATGAGCAAATATGGTACCATCGATTCTTCCAATCAGTCAATCAATGAACTTGTCGCGCTGATGCCGAAGTCTTTGCAGGCAATCCTTTGATTGGGTTCTTTGGATTTAACAACAGCAATCGGCTATTTCGGCGTTCTGGTTCTCTATTTGCTCTTGATGACGGCCATTCATGCATTAACGCTCGGAGCGAATCTGGTGGCAAAAGAAGAACGAGATCGGACAGCAGAGTTTTTGCTGGCAAAACCGATTTCACGTAGGAAAATGATCAGTGCCAAATTAATGGCCGGACTTTTTCAAATTCTCATTCTGTATTTGGTTGCCCTCGTTTCTTCGATCCAAGTGATTGCGTATTATAATAAAAGTGGAGCAGAGACCCGGAATATTGTCCTTTTGCTTTTAGGGATGCTTCTTGTGCAGCTGCTATTTTTGTGTTTGGGAGCGGGCATTGCGGCGGTGAGCAAAAGGCCGAAGTCAGCCGCCGGGGTTGGTACGGTTATTTTGCTTAGTACGTTCCTTCTATCGATCGTGATCGATTTGAATGGAAAGCTGTCGAGCTTGAAATTTCTGACACCGTTTAAGCATTATGAGGCAAAAACAATCTTGCAAAACGGGGGGCTTGATCCGTTATACGTGATCTTGTTGCTTGGTTTAATTGCTGGATTTGTCTCGGTCACCTATCTGTTTTTTACGAAAAGGGATATGAAAATCTGATTGGATTAAAAGGCAGCGCCTTTGCATCGCTGCCTTTTAACTTATACTGCATCAAACATTTTTTGTCAGGACATTGGCAACGCCGTGTCCGATAACAACTGGCTTACCGCCGCATTGAATACAATCCAGATTTCGAATCGAGCCATCGTCTGCATGGTGATCGCCTCCAAATACTTTGATGCCTGCCCCGGCGTTGCAAACATTTCGGACCGTAACTTGATTGAATACGACGTTACGGGCACGGTGGGGATCCACAGGTCCGGTCGGCTCAGCAATGGCTCAATAGCAAATATATCAATCGAAAAAACTTTTTTTATATTCCGTGTGATGGGTACTTCTCAAGAGATGTGCAAAAGGCTTTAGTCTATGGAATTCAATATGAGGAAGGACTTGATGATGCTACAGCAAATGGAAATTTTGGACCAACGACTCAAAAATTGTTGCCAACTCTTAAAGTTTATGATGTTGACGGATTACATTCCTTTGTACATTTATTTCAAGCAGCCATGATTTTTAATCATTATGATGTTCCGTTGGATGGTAATTTTTCGCAATCTGTAAGTGGAAAAGTTAAAGAGTTTCAGAAATTTACCATTCTGTCGCAAAAGACGCGCAGAAACGGCTGCTATGCGGATGTTGGTGAAATCATGGTTCTTGAAGGGAAAAAGTTCGTGATCGACCGGGTCTATTCGCAATCGCTCGGAGATCTGACGGATGAGGACGCCAAGCGGGAAGGATTCGCCAATTTGGAAGAATACAAGCAGTCCATTCTGTCAATACATCCGGGAATGCCGTGGCTTCCGCACATGCGTGTCTGGGTTCATGAATTTCATGCTGCACCAGAGCAATGAACGGAGTGAATGAAGATGGTTCATCGCATCCTTCTTTACATCCATATAGCCAGTGCTATTTTGACAATCGGCCCTTTTTTTGCCGTTTTACCCATCATCAAGAAACTTCGTGATGCACAGGCGGCCGTACAGGAAGCTTATATCAGTACATTTAAATTTGTCGGTCGCTTGACGATGCATGCTGCCCATGTTCTGGTTGTTTCTGGGATTTTTCCTGTCATTTTTAGTAGTTGGACATGGACAACGTCCTGGATTCTTGTTCCGATCCTGATTATGGTTAGTTCGCTCTATTTCTTTGCCAGAGCCTTTTCCCCGCTGCTAAGGAAATTTACGGAGGAAAAGCAAGATCGTGAGGTACTGTCGAAGAAACTGATGAGTGCGACGATCTGGTACATCCTGATTTTGTTGGTGGTTCTTGGATTCATGGTTATCAAACCGAACTTATGGTAAATTTTCATAAAGATCACAACAGCTTGGAGCACTTTTCAGGCTGTTGTTTTTTTCAGTTTTAAAATTTGTTAGCCGCCCGAAGAAAAATTTATAATGAAAGGAGCAAATCCTTCGAGAATGGAATAAAGGTGGACCCCCTATGCAATTTTTAAATAAATACGCCAAAAAGTATGGGAAGCTGTTTAGCGTTGCGATTTTATTTTTAACCTTTGAAGCGGTATCGGACTTGTTGCAGCCAACGATTATGTCCAAAATTGTCGATGTCGGTGTCGCGGAAAAAAACCTCCCCTATGTTTGGAAAATGGGCGGTCTAATGCTCTTGATTACGGCTTTCGGAGCATTATCGGCATCTGTGCGCAGTATTCTCGCTAGCAAAGTTTCACAAAACGTCGGAGCTGAATTGCGTTCCGATTTATTTCGAAAAATCCAGTCGCTCTCGTTTAAAAATATTGACCGCTTTGACCGGGCATCGCTCGTCACAAGGCTGACAAATGATGTCACCCAAGTTCAGGTGTTTGTAAACGGTCTGATGCGGATTTTTGTCAAAGCGCCGCTGCTGGCGATGGGTGGTTTAATTATGGCTGTCCGCTTAAATATCCATCTCTCAGTTGTTTTGGCCGTCGTCGTTCCCGCTATTGCACTCTTAATTGCCGCCAATATGAAGCTTGGCTTTCCGCTTTTTCAAAAAGTGCAAAAAGCTCTCGATCGCGTCAACAGCGTCATGCGGGAGTACTTATCGGGTGTCCGTGTCGTCAAAGCTTTCAATCGGTTTGACTATGAAACGAACAAGTTCAATCGCGCCAACCTTGAGTTCCAAGATCAATCGATTAAAGCGATCCGCCTCATGTCGGTTTTCAGTCCGGCGATCATGCTGACGGTCAATTTAGGAATTGTTGCCGTGCTGTGGCTGGGTGGAAATGGAGTTGAAAAGGGGCAAATGCAAGTGGGGCATATTATTGCGTTTATCAACTATATGTCGCAAATCCTTTTTTCTCTGATGATGATTTCGATGGTCTTCAATATGTTTGTCCGGGCAAGAGCTTCGGCAAGCCGGATCGCTGAAGTTTTCGCATTGGATGACCCGCAAACCTGGACGGACGAAAGCAGTCTGAACACAGGTGAAAAGGGAAGAATCGATTTTGAAAATGTCCTTTTTTCCTACGAAGGAACTGCGGGCGCCCCTGTTTTGAAAAAGATCAATTTGACCTGCCTGCCGGGGGAAACCGTGGGCATTATTGGTTCAACCGGATCCGGAAAAAGCTCGCTCGTAAACTTGATTCCGCGCTTTTACGATGTTAGCTCCGGAACCATTAAAGTCGATGGAGAAGACATTACAAAAATCAATCCGCACAAGCTGAGAGAAAAAATAGCGGTTGTTCCACAGAAAAATATTCTCTTTACCGGCAGTGTTGCCGACAATATCCGCTGGGGAAAAGAAGGGGCATCGCTTGAAGAGATCCGGCAAGCCGCAAAAATGGCCTGTGCCGCAGAATTTATCGAAGCATCGCCTGAAGGGTATGAAACGAAAATTGGCCAGGGAGGTGTTAATTTTTCCGGCGGGCAAAAGCAGCGGATTTCGATTGCCAGGGCGCTCGTCAGAAATCCGGAAATTTTAATCCTCGATGATAGTACAAGTGCAGTTGATGTGGAGACGGAAACGAAAATTAAAGAATCGCTCAAACAGTATGCCAAGGGCCTTACTTGCTTGCTGATTGCCCAGCGGATTACTTCGGTTATGGATGCTGATAAAATTGTTGTTCTTGACCATGGGGAAATCGCTGGAATTGGCAAACATGAAGATTTGCTGCGGGATTGCCAAGTCTACCGAGAAATTTTTCAATCGCAAATCGGCAAGGAGGTTGGTTAAAATGGTGCAGCAATCGGAACGGCTAAATAACAATCCCCAAGCAGCCCCCATGATGGGTCCCGGCCGGCCGGGCGGAGGCGGATTCCGCCATGGACGCGGGCCGGTGATCAAACCGAAGAATTTTAAAGGAACGCTCAAGCGGCTTTGGTATTATTTTGGCAAAGAAAGAAAGATGTTGTTGGCAATTTTTATCTTTATTGTAATGGATTCCGCCTTGATGCTGCTTGCTCCGTTTTTGATCGGAAAAGCTGTCGACGCGATGACGCTGAGGGGCGGAAAGGTTGATTTCGGCCTTCTGGCTATGATTGTCCTCAGTCTGCTTGCCGCGTATTTTTCAGATGCCATCCTGACTTTTTTGCAAGGCTGGTTAATTGCAGGTGTTTCTCAGCGAATTGTGAAAAATTTACGCAGCACGCTTTTTCAAAAACTGCAAAAACTGCCTGTTGCCTTTTTTGATTCAAGAACGCATGGCGAGCTGATGAGCCGCTTGTCCAATGATATTGACAATGTCAGCAATACGATCTCGCAGTCAACAACCCAGCTGATGTCGGGCTTGATCGTAATTATTGGTTCGCTGACGATGATGCTGATCTTAAGCCCGATATTAACCATCGCCAGTCTTATCACTGTGCCGCTCGTTTTTATATTGACGCGGACAATTGCAAAGAAGACAAGTGTGTTATTTAAAAATCAGCAGGTCGAATTGGGAAAATTGAATGGTCATATTGAGGAAACGATTTCCGGGCTGCAGGTTGTCAAGGCGTTTAACCATGAACAAAAGGCGATTGAAGAATTTGAAGCAGTCAACAAAAAGCTGCTTGATGTCGGCCTTAAGGCGCAAATTTGGTCTGGCTTCCTGATGCCGATCATGAATGCGATCAATAATCTGGGCTTTACGGTCGTTGCGGTTGTCGGCGGTATCCTTGCTGTAAAAAATTTCATTACAGTCGGGGTGATTGCCAGCTTTTTAACGTATTCGAGGCAATTTGTCCGCCCGCTGAATGATCTCGCCAATATTTTTAATGTTTTGCAATCAGGGGTTGCGGGGGCGGAGCGGGTCTTTGAAATCATCGATGAAGAGGAAGAGCCGGCTGACGCCCCGGATGCCGTGCCCTTGGAGAATCCAAAAGGGCATGTGCAGTTTGAAAATGTCTTCTTTGGGTATTGCCCCGATGTGCCGATTTTGAAAAATATTCATTTTACAGCGCCTGCGGGCAGCAGTACGGCGCTCGTCGGTCCAACGGGTGCAGGCAAAACAACGGTTGTCAATCTGCTGACAAGGTTCTACGATGTGACGAGCGGGCGGATTTTGATCGATGGCAGGGATATCCGCGATTATACAAGAGACAGCCTGCGCAGAAGCTTCGGTTTTGTGCTTCAGGACACCTACCTTTTTTCAGGCACGATTAAGGAAAATATTAAGTATGGGAATCCGGATGCAACGGATCAGGAGGTGGAAGAAGCCGCGGCCATGGCCAATGCCGCCGAATTTATTAACCGTCTTCCAAAGCGGTATGACACACAGCTATCGGAAAATGGCGGGAACCTCAGCCAGGGGCAGCGCCAGCTTTTGGCGATTGCCCGGGTAATTTTAGCCAAACCGGCGTTGCTAATTTTGGATGAAGCGACAAGCAGTATCGACACAAGAACGGAATTGCATATACAAGATGCTTTGTTGTCGATTATGAAAGGGCGCACAAGTTTCATCATCGCGCACCGTTTGAATACGATTCGCGATGCCGATACGATCATGGTTGTTGACGGGGGAGAAATTATTGAAAAGGGGAGCCATGAAGCATTAATGGCAGCCCGCGGCCGTTATGATCAGATGTATTACAATCAGTTTAAAAATGTCGAAGGGACAACATTTGATTAGGATCAAAAAAGGCTGCCGGGAAATTTCCCGCCAGCCTTTCAAACTTACAATCCTGTATTCGCTTTAACGAGAATTTCATCAAATTTTTTCACATCTGCTTTTTTACTGGATAGCACTGTGCCAAGATAGGCAGCGATAAAGCCTAGCGGAATCGAGATGATCCCCGGGTTGGTCAAGGTGACGAGCGGCTTTCCGATGAGGATCGCTTTACCGACTTCCGGAGACCATACATTTGGACTGATCGCAACCAAAATCAAGGAACTGATGAGCCCGACAAGCATGCCGGTAATTGCCCCTGCGGTGTTAAATCGTTTCCAAAAGATCGTAAACACAATGACCGGCAAGTTGGCGCTTGCTGCTACGGCAAATGCCAGCGAGACAAGGAAGGCGACATTCAATTTTTGCGCAAATAAGGCAAGCAGAATGGAAAGAATAGAAACCCCAATGGATGCCCAGCGTGCGGCAACGACCTGCTCTTTTTCCGTTGCTTTGCCATGGCGGATGATATGACTGTAAAAATCATGGGCAAAAGCCGATGCGGCTGACAGTACGAGCCCGGCAACGACGGCAAGAATGGTCGCAAAGGCCACCGCAGAAATGAACGCGAAGAGGAATTCCCCGCCTAATGCTTCTGCAAGCAGCGGTGCAGCCATGTTACCGGCAGCATTGGCCGCGACAATTTTATCATAGCCGACAAATGCGGCGGCACCGAAGCCTAAAAAGATCGTCATCACATAGAAAATACCGATAATCCAAGTCGCATAGACAACCGATTTACGTGCGGTGATCGCATCTTTTACCGTAAAGAAACGGGTAAGAATATGCGGCAAGCCAGCTGTTCCGAGCACCAATGCCAAGTTAAGCGAAATCGTGTCAAGTGGATTGGTAAATTTATTGCCGGGACTTAAAAATCGTTCACCTAACGGAGTTGCGGTTTTCATATGCTCGAACATTTTGATGACACTAAAATCAAATTTGGCAAAAACCATAATCGAGATCACCACTGTTCCCCCCATAAGCAGGAGTGCTTTAATAATTTGCACCCAGCTTGTGGCCATCATTCCGCCAAAAACAACGTAGACAGTCATGAGGACGCCGACAATTAAAACGGAGTATACATAATCAATGCCAAGCAGCAGCTTAATCAGAGCACCTGCACCGACCAACTGTGCAATCATATAAAAGGTGGAAATGGTGATGGTATTTAAAGCGGCAACCCCACGGACATTTTTTTCACTAAATCGCGCTGCAATCATGTCCGCCATTGTATATTTTCCAAGGTTGCGGAGCGGTTCGGCAACAATATACAAGACGACAAGATAAGCGACAAGAAAGCCGATGCTGTAAAAAAAACCATCGAACCCGGAGAGGGCGATCATCCCGGCAATGCCAAGGAAGGATGCGGCAGACATATAATCTCCGGCAATCGCCAGCCCATTCTGCCAGCCAGTCAAACTGCTGCCGGCAGTATAAAAATCGCTTGTTGTTTTTGTTCGTT
The DNA here is from genome assembly GCA_044598425.1 of Bacillota bacterium Lsc_1132. GTDB lineage: Bacteria > Bacillota > Bacilli > Bacillales > Cytobacillaceae > JAEVLT01. Next base: position 3,604,301 of record CP172536.1, on the reverse strand, counting down.
TTGAAGCGACGTATGTTACGACAAGTGTGAGGCCGACAATGATGAGGAAGAGTGTAAAGGCTGTTGTGTTCATCTATTCTTGTGCCCCCTTTAGTTTTGCCGCCTGTTTGATTTCTTCAACCGATTGGTCAAATTTTGCTGCCCGTTTTGTATAAATCATACATAATGCCCATGTCATGATAAATTGCGCAAAAGCAAAAACCCATCCCCAGCTGATCGACCCAAATGCATTACTTTTAAGTATAGATGTATAAGCAGTTAAAATTGGCAAGGTGAAATAAAAGACTAAGAAGAAAATGGACCATGGTACGATAAAGTTGCGCTTTTCCTGAAGAAGCTGTTGAAATGAAGATGATTGGACAATTTCAGTGTAATCGAGTGAAAAATTTTTTTGCCCCTCATATTTTAAAGCGTTTTCATTTACTGCCATTTAAAATACCCCCCTTTGTTTGGCCGTGAAAAATAAACACGATCCTCCTTTCGTTTATGATACAAAGTTATTATACATTTATTAGAATACTCTGTAAATTCTGATGATAATCTTTTGTTTTACAAACTTTGACAAAAACATTTCATAAAAACATATGCGGTGGGAAGAATAGTGATAGAATGTAAAAACAACGTGACAAGTGTAAAGACACTTGCTAGAATATGAATAGAATAAGAGAGAAAAAATTCTTATGAAGGGGAAATTCAAAATGGACGCATATAGCCACAAAATGGTTTTGAATAAGGAAAAAGAAATCTCTGGAAAAAAGCTGCTTGGCATTGCCGGCATGGGCTGGATGTTTGACGCGATGGACGTAGGTATGCTCTCTTTCATTATCGCTGCTTTAAAAATTGATTGGAATTTGTCGACTGAACAAATGGGTTGGATCGGCAGCCTTAACTCAATCGGAATGGCAGTTGGCGCTTTGCTTTTTGGCGTGATGGCTGATCGAATTGGCAGAAAGAATGTATTTATTGCCACCTTGTTATTATTTTCGATCGGCAGTGGTGCGGCTGCGTTTACTACTTCGTTCGCACTTTTTTTGGCCTTGCGCTTTTTTATTGGAATGGGTTTGGGCGGAGAGCTTCCGGTTGCTTCCACTCTTGTTTCAGAAAGCGTCCCTAAGGACAAACGCGGCCGGGTAGTTGTGCTGCTTGAAAGCTTTTGGGCGGGAGGCTGGCTTGTTGCGGCATTGATCTCTTATTTTATAATACCAAAGTATGGCTGGCAAACGGCGTTATTGATCAGTGCAATTCCAGCATTGTATGCACTTTATTTACGGATAGGGCTGCCGGATTCTCCTCGTTTTGCATCAATAAAAGGAAAAGAAAAGACTAATGTTTTTGCAAGCATCGCCATGCTGTGGTCGAAAGAATACGCAAGGCAAACAACGATGCTATGGATTCTATGGTTTACAGTCGTTTTCTCCTATTATGGAATGTTTTTATGGCTTCCAAGTGTGATGATAATGAAAGGCTTTACGCTGATCAAAAGTTTTGAATACATTTTGATAATGACACTCGCTCAGCTACCAGGTTATTTTACTGCGGCGTGGCTAATCGAAAAACTCGGGCGCAAATTTGTCTTAGTTGTTTACTTAATTGGAACAGCGATTAGTGCTTATTTATTTGGCACAGCCGAAACAACCGTATTGCTGATAACTTCAGGCATCCTGCTGTCATTCTTTAATCTTGGTGCGTGGGGTGCTTTATATGCCTATACACCTGAGCAGTATCCTACGGTGATTCGTGGAACGGGATCTGGGATGGCTGCTTCCTTTGGCCGGGTGGGAGGCATCATTGGTCCGCTTTTAGTTGGCTACTTGGTAGCTCAACAGACGACGATTGCGAATATCTTCCTTATCTTTTGCCTTTCTGTTTTAATTGGTGCAGTTGCTGTTCTGGTGTTAGGAAAAGAAACGAAACAAAAAGAATTGGCATAGGCAATAGAAAGAATGAACGCAAATGCCGTTCATTCTTTTTTTTTTGTATTATCAGAATTTATATCTGAACTTCGATCACTGTCTAGCGAGAAGCGCCTATCGGCTAGCGTACTTCGTCCTTCTTTCTACGATAAGTCAACATCGGCTCGCTACGCTCACCGTGTTTCCTTTATCTTAGTCGAAGGGCCTCCAGTCCGTACGCCGATGAGCACAAAGGAAAGCTTCTGTGAATTTGCTTCGCAGGAACAAGCGGTTGTTGCTTGTTCCGAAGGGCGCTTGCGCTTTTCTTATAATATCAGAATTTATATGTTGACCCTTTTTTGCGATTGCGGGAAAATCGAGACATGGAGCCAAATATTCTGAAACGTATCTTTTTTGACCAAAATCAGCATTGGGATAAATCTAAATCAGACATATTCCGGATGAAAACTTTAAAACGATAAGATAATAGACTCTCGGAGTTTCTAGGTTGAAATCGGAGTATTTTCCAAAAAAATAACTGGGAATTGAGCATAATTGAAGAAGTGGCTCTCGTTTTCAAGACATTTTCAAAAAAGGGCATGTCAAAGAAGTGTCACGGATTTATTTTTTGAAAAAGGCTGTTTTCGTAAACTTTGTTGCTCTTTACCAAGTGTGCGGTGTGGTTGAATTCCGCTCCAGATGCTCGCTTTCCGCGGGGCGGGCGGTGAGCCTCCTCGGCGTTAACGCCTGTGGGGTCTCACCTGTCCCGCTGCTCCCGCAGGAGTCTCGCACTTCCGCTCCATTCAACCTTAAACAATATTCGTTCAAAGAACCTATTTAAAAGCAACCATTTCTTAGAAAAGAGCCTTAAAAATATCAGGCTACTAAAGGGAAAATAGACTTTTAAGAAACACGAGATTATCTTTTTGGTGGGCATACCAATCGTTAAATTTGTAATATTTCCACAAATAAGAAAACTCCTACGAGGTAGGAGGAAAGTCAATTTGATGGGGAGAGGAAATCCTTACCTCATCTAACTCGGCGAATGCCGAGAGTATATGATACTATGGTGTTTATTCAAGAAGGAAGAAAGCTGATTGTAAACAAAAAGTAGCGATTTTTCAAGAAACAGTTAAAAGACAGATAGTAAAGGTGAAAAAAGTTCTTCAAAAGAGAAATTGGAGCCAAAGAATAAAGGACCAGACTGGTAAAGACCCAATGGTCTGTTCAAAGTGCTCGTGTTACTATGAGTTCAAGGGATCCGTCTGTCTTCAGGATGGAACCTTAAAGATAAAATAGGCCAAATGTAAGTATTCAAGGGCATATCTTGAAAGGATGATTGCGTATTTCACCGGTGTCAAAACAACGGAAAAAAGGGAAAAAAAGAAACGTTTAGTAAATCAAAGCCAACCAAAGAAACAAAAGCGTCAGCTATGTTTGTTTAGCGTGTCATGAAAAAGAGGAAATTCCATTGAATGTCGTAAGGGATTTTGACTTAATGGATGATGGAGATCCAACCACTCCACCGATGTTTTCATGCGAAAAATGTGGTGGACAAATGTATCCAGTGTACTACAAAGGAGTACATGGTATAGAGTACAAACTATCGGATGTTCTCTAACAAAAAGCCGCTTCGAATCTTATGGTTGATTCGGTTTAGGGCACCCTGTTGATTGGAGCGGAAGGCACCGACTCCTGCGGGAAAAGCGGATCAAGGGAGACCCCGCAGGAGCGTAGCGACGAGGAGGCTCCCGACCGCCCGCGGAAAGCGAGTGCCTGGAGCGGAAATCAACAGACTCCGTTTATCAGCCAAACCAAAAAGGATCGGGCGGTTTTTGCCCGGTTTTTCTTATTCAACTGTTTTGACTCAAAAAAATTTTCCTTTAAAAAGCAAGAAATTACTGATTTTTACGAATAGAATCATTTGTTACAATTATTTTAAAATAATGTTACCTATTACTAGACGAATGAAGGATTATTATGTACAATGTTTTCAGAATATTATTTTTATTGTTAACAGTCCGACAATCATTCGATGACGGCATACAGGATTGTTTTGGCAATAACATTTTATTAATCTTGGGGGGTAAAGCATGAGAAAAAGAAAATACGCTGGTATCTTGATGTCATTGATGCTGACAGCAGGCGTGATGGCAGGCTGCAGTTCAGCAAGCACAGGCGGAAAAGGCGGAGACGGAAGCGGCACGATTAAAATTGGCGCAAATCTTGAGCTTTCTGGAGGAGTAGCTTCATATGGACAGTCTGCGCTCGAAGGACTGCAATTCGCTTTTGACGAAATTAATAAAAAAGGCGGAGTCATTGGAAAGAAACTTGAACTTGTAAAAGTCGATAACAAATCAGACGCAGGCGAAGCAACAAACGCTGCAATCAAGCTTGTCAGCCAAGATAAAGTCGCTGCTATTGTTGGGGCAGCAACAAGCACGAATACATTGGCACAGGTGCAAGTGGCGCAAGACAATAAAGTTCCGCTGTTAACACCAACTGGCACAAATCCAACGATTACGAATAAGAATGGAAAAGTAAATGACTTTGTTTTTCGTACATCTTTTATCGATCCATTTCAAGGAACGGTAGCCGCCAACTTTGCCACAAAGGAATTAAAGGTAAAAAAGGCGGCCGTTTTAATCGACAGCTCGAGTGACTATGCGAAAGGGCTCGCCGCCGCATTTAAAAAAGCATTTAAGAAAAATGGCGGAGAAATTATTTCAGAGGAAGCATATGTTGCCAAAGATACCGACTTCCGTGCAACGTTGACGCGCATCAAAGCAAAAAATCCAGAATTCATTTTCCTGCCTGGCTATTATGAAGAGGTTGGGTTAATTGTGAAGCAGGCACGAGAGCTTGGAATCAACGTGCCGTTTATGGGCGGCGATGGCTGGGATTCTCCAAAACTCGTTGAAATAGGCGGTGCTGCTGCCTTAAATAATACGTATATTACGAACCACTATTCTTCTGGTGACTCGGATCCGATCGTTCAAAAATTTGTTAAGGCCTTTAAAGAAAAATATAACGGTAAATCACCAGATGCCTTTAACGCTCTTGGCTATGATTCAGGTTACTTCATCGCAGATGCGATTAAGCGGGCAAAAAGCGCAGACTCGGTAAAAATTAAGGACGCAATGGCAAAAACGGATGGTCTTGAGCTTGTTTCCGGAAAAATAAAGCTGGATAAAAACCATGATCCAATCAAATCGGCTGTCATCCTTGAATACAAAGACGGCCAGCAAGTTTTCAAAACAAAGGTTAATCCTTAAGCGCCTGCTGGATACAAATAAAGAACCCGGCGTTTAACGAAAGGTAAAAAATCATCAAAGAAAAGAATAGGGAGATGGGGGATCTCCCTATTTCAATTTTTTAACTGACTGGGAATGTGCAATCAATTCCCGATTGCTTCACTAGGCCCTTTTAGGAGGTTTACGCATGGAATTCGTTCAGCAGCTAATCAATGGAATTTCACTGGGAAGTATCTATGCATTAATTGCTTTAGGTTACACGATGGTATATGGAATTGTAAAATTAATTAATTTTGCCCATGGGGATGTTTTCATGGTCGGAGCATTTATTGGCTTTTATTCGATTACGGTATTCCATTTGGGATTTTTGCCAGCGCTTCTGCTTTCAATGGCAGTCTGTGCAATCTTCGGTGTTTTAATAGAAAGAATTGCCTATAAACCGCTAAGAAATGCGACAAGGATTGCCGCTTTAATTACGGCGATTGGCGTTTCGCTTTTAATTGAGTACGGAACGATTTATTTGAGAGGGGCTCAGCCTGAGGCATACCCAGACGGTGTCATCCCCACAAAAATGATTAAATTTTTGGGGATTGAAATAAACAGCCAGTCGCTGTTTATTTTAGGTGTATCGGTTTTACTTATGGTCTTGCTCCAGTTTATTGTTCATAAAACAAAAATCGGCAAAGCCATGCGTGCTGTTTCACATGACATGGATGCTGCACGGTTAATGGGAATTAATGTTGATAATACCATTTCCGCAACCTTTGCCATTGGCTCTGCACTAGCCGGAGCCGCAGGGGTTATTTTTGGAATGTACTATACAAAAATTGAGCCGCTGATGGGGATTATTCCAGGATTGAAGGCATTTGTTGCCGCGGTTTTAGGCGGAATCGGGATCATTCCTGGAGCAATGGTGGGAGGTTTATTACTCGGCGTGATTGAAGCCCTTGTCAGTGCACTTGGCTATTCGCTTTGGCGGGATGGCGTCGCCTTTGTTGTCTTAATATTGATCTTGATTTTCCGTCCATCCGGACTGTTTGGCAAAAACGTCAGGGAAAAAGTGTAGGGGGGCTTGAGCGATGAATACAGTTAAACAGGCTAAAGGTTTTTGGGCCTCGTTCGTTTTGGCCGTCATTTTTTCAGTCGTTGTCCAAATTCTGATTACCGGCGGAACACTGAATACTTTTTATGTAAATACCCTGTTTTTTATCGGCATCAATATTATGCTTGCTGCTAGTCTTCACTTGATTATCGGCATTACAGGCCAGTTTTCGATTGGACATGCCGGGTTTCTTGCAGTTGGTGCCTATGCTTCGGCGATTATGACGATGAAGCTGCAGCTTCCTTTTTCCGTTGCTTTATTAGCGGGCGGCGTGGCAGCGGCTGTTGCCGGATTAATCATTGGCATTCCAAGCCTCCGTCTGAAAGGCGATTATCTTGCGATTGCGACGCTTGGCTTTGGTGAAATTGTCCGAATAGCTTTTCTGAATATCGATTATGTTGGTGGAGCAAGCGGGATGCAGGTGTCCCACTTAACGACATGGCCGTGGCTGGCAGGCTGTCTGCTTTTAACGATCGTTGTCATTGTCAATTTTACCAACTCGACCCATGGACGCGCATGCATTGCTATCCGAGAAAATGAAATTGCTGCAGATGCAATGGGTATCAATACAACTTATTATAAAGTAACCGCTTTTGCCATCGGCGCGTTCTTTGCCGGTGTGGCGGGCGCTCTTTACGCCCATAATTTCTACATTATCCAGCCGACCAACTTTGGATTTTTGAAATCATTCGATATTTTAATTTTTGTTGTTCTCGGCGGTTTAGGAAGTATGTCAGGGGCTGTTATTTCAGCTATACTGCTGACTATCATTTCTACTTATTTGCAGGATTATCCGGGAACTCGGATGATTATTTACAGCCTTGTTTTAATTGTCATGATGCTTTACCGTCCACAAGGGCTGCTCGGAACAAGAGAATTAACATCCTTTTTTAAAGGACGCACATCTGCCCAAGGAGGAATGAAGGATGAAAGCAAACACACCGTTGCTTAAAGTTGATCATGTCGGCATCCAATTTGGCGGATTAAAAGCGGTATCGGATGTTAATGTTGAATTGAAACAAGGCGAGCTGGTCGGATTGATTGGTCCGAATGGTGCTGGAAAAACAACGTTCTTTAATTTGCTCACCGGTGTTTATGTACCGACAGAAGGGACTATTGCGCTGGATGGTGAAAAATTGAACGGAATGCCTCCTTATAAAATTACAAGGAAGGGAATCAGCCGGACGTTCCAAAATATTCGTTTATTCAGCGAATTGTCTGTACTTGATAATGTAAAAGTTGCCTACCATTCGCTTGCCAAGCATTCAATTGCGAGCTCAATCTTCCGCCTGCCTCCCCATTTTTTGGGCGAACGGGAAATGGAAGAGAAAGCAATTGAGTTTTTAAAAATTTTTAAGCTGGAAAAATACATGTTTGAAAAGGCAAAGAACCTTCCATATGGGCAGCAGCGCCGTTTGGAAATTGCCCGGGCGCTTGCGGCTAACCCGAAGCTGTTACTGCTTGATGAGCCTGCCGCCGGAATGAATCCGCAGGAAACAGCGGAACTGATGAACTTAATTGCTTTTATTCGCAAAAAATTTTCGCTGACGGTGTTATTAATTGAGCATGATATGCTGCTCGTCATGGGTGTTTGTGAGCGGATTTATGTACTTGACCACGGCCAGCTGATTGCGGAAGGGACGCCGGCAGAAATTCGCAGCAATCCGAAGGTAATCGAAGCATACCTTGGGGAGGAGGTTTCGTAATGCTGAAGATTAACGATATCAATGTATATTATGGAAACATCCAGGCGCTGAAAGGAGTTTCTCTCGAAATAAAAGAAGGGGAAATTGTTACGCTGATTGGAGCGAACGGAGCTGGGAAAAGCACCCTGCTAAAAACTATTTCCGGCCTCTTAAAACCGAAACAGGGCGAAATTTTATTTGAAGGAGAGTCTATCGGCGGAAAAGTTGCCCAAACGATCGTCAAAAAAGGAATCTCCCATGTTCCGGAAGGGCGGCGGGTTTTTTCCAATATGACAGTTGAAGAAAATCTCGAACTTGGTGCTTATTTACGCAAGGATAAGTTGGGAATTCGAGATGACTTTGAAAAAGTGTACCAGCTGTTTCCCCGGCTCTTTGAGCGGAAAAAACAACAAGCGGGAACCTTGTCAGGAGGGGAACAGCAAATGCTGGCCATGGGGCGGGCATTAATGGCGCGCCCAAGATTGCTGTTGCTGGATGAGCCATCGATGGGCCTGGCTCCGCTTCTTGTGAAGACAATTTTTCGGATAATTGAAGAAATCAATCAAAGCGGTACGACGATACTTCTCGTTGAACAAAATGCAAACATGGCGCTGTCCATCGCTCGCCGTGCCTATGTTATTGAAACAGGGCGGATTGTCAGTGCGGGAACAGCCGATGAACTCAATCAAAGCGACCAAATCCGAAAAGCCTATCTGGGCGGGCACTAAAATCAAAACAGGGATCGGTTTATTCCGATCCCTGTTTCCTTTTTCCCGCAAATGCTTTAAATTTAACGATTGTTTTGTGCATTTTAAGGCTGATAAAGGACGTGAATAGTGAAATTATTTCGTCTATCGTTCAAAATAGTAAATGGATAGTTGTTAACGGAAGGATGAGAAAAATGGCCCAGACTAAGACAAATGCAATGCGGATTCTCGATGCGAATAAGATCCCCTATGAAATGCTGTCGTACGATCATCAGGATAGCAAAATTGATGGTGTTTCCGTAGCGGCGAAAATCGGCCGAAGCACCAGCGAAGTTTTTAAAACGCTTGTGGCACAGGGCGCAAGCAAAACGATTTTGATTTTTGTCATTCCAGTTGATGCAGAACTCGATTTAAAAAAAGCAGCTAAAGAGGCCGGTGAAAAAAAAGTTGAAATGGTTCCGGTAAAGGATATTCAAAAATGGACGGGGTATATTCGCGGCGGCTGCTCGCCAATTGGGATGAAAAAAGATTATCGTACATTTATCGATGAAAGCTGCCAGTCCCTTGAGACAATGGTTGTGAGCGGCGGGAAAATTGGCCTGCAAGTCGTTATTGAGCCCAATCGATTAAAAGAAGCCACAAAAGCTCAATATGCCAAACTGACAAAAGGATGAAATGAAGAGATGCAAGTAGAGTCAGGCAAAAGGCTGAAGTGATAATCAGAACGCTGCTGAAAAAATCAGTTTATTGCTGCATTTCACCAAATTGGGCGTTGTGCATACATTAGAGAGAAAAGGATGTAATAGGGGGAACCATTTTGGGATATCAAATTTTCTCTAACGGCGGTCAGTGGCGGCAAACTCCAAATGAGTTTATGCATCTTCCGCATCATGGAGGACAGCAGGCAGGATTCCCATTTCCTGGATGGACTGACGGAGGATCTCCCTTCCATGGGGGAGCAGGCCAAGGCGGCTTTCCATTCCCGGGTGGCGGGCACGGGCAGCAAGGGTTTCCATTTCCAGGTGGCGGGCAGCAAGCAGGTGCACCGACAACACTCCCACCGGCTGTCATTCCGCAAGAATCAGCGGGAATTAAAGCTGTTGACCCTGGAGCCATTCGAGGCTGCTTGTATCGGTTTACGTATATTTGGCTGAATAACGGCCGCAGTTTTTGGTTGTACCCGACATATGTCGGCAGAACCTCCGTTGCTGGTTTTCGCTGGCGCAGGTACCGCTGGGAATATTACGGAACTGATTTAAGAAGAATCCGCTCGTTCCGCTGTTACTATTAAGGAAAGAATAAAACTGCCCCGGAACCCTGGTCCGTTTTATTCTTTTTTTGTATTGACTACAGGATTGTAAATAAAGGCCGAAGAAACTCCTTGTTTCGGCGTCTGTTCCGTTTCACCTTTAAAAGGTTTCTGCATTTCAAGGTTCGCTTCCTCTGCTTCAGAAAGCTCCTTGCCTTGTGAGATTTTCACATCTTCATGATCTTTTTCCATCTGAAAGACTCCTTTATGCAACCAGGAATTATGAATGGTTTTTGCTTTGTTGGTCTTTATTGCGTTTATTCCCTTTGCTATTGTCTCCGCTTTGAAACTCTCCGCCTGCTTCAGGGGAATTCTGATTTTTGCTGCCTTTATGATACTTTTTGGTCATTTGAGCGTCTCCCTTCATCGAAACTACTTGTAGTTTAATCCCTGTCGTTATTTTTATACATCAGTGCGGCGTCCGCCTAAAGCAAAAAGCCAATACTATTTTCGATGAACATGTTAAAATGGAAAAAGGAAATAAATAGAGAAGGAGAACAGCATGATTAAATGTATTGCAACAGACATGGATGGTACCCTTTTAAATTCAACGGCTAAAAAAATCACAGACGAAAATCGGGATGCGATTTTAAAAGCGCAGTCCCAGGGAATAGAGGTAGTGATTGCTACCGGAAGATCCTATGATGAAGTGGATTCTCTGCTGGAAGAAGCCGGATTGCAGTGCCCGGTTATTTGTGTAAATGGAGCGGAACTCCGATCAAAAGAGGGTGAAATCGTCTCTGCAACGCCCTTAGCGAAACAGGATGCCGCAGATGCAGCCATGCTTTTAAAAGAAAATGGGGTTTATTTCGAGGTTTACACAGATAAAGGGAAATTTACGAACGATCCAAAAAAATCGGTATCCATCATCGTTGACATTGCCGTAAGCGCGAATCCTGACGCAAGTTATGAAGAAATGATTCACTTTGCCGAAGAAAGAGTCAAAACCATTCACCAAGTTAATGATTATCAAGAGTTATTTGCTAATGAAGACTATCAAATATACAAATTCCTTGCCTTTTCATTCGATGCGGAAAAATTGGCAAAAGTGAGCAAAGAGTTGGGAAATATTGAGGCGCTTGCCGTAAGTTCTTCGGGTCATGAGAATCTTGAGATCACGAATCAACAGGCTCAAAAAGGAATTGCTTTAGAAGCGTTTGTAAAAGCAAAAGGAATCTCATTATCGGAAACAATGGCGATTGGCGACAATTTTAATGATGTATCGATGTTTAAAAAAGCCGGCCGCTCAGTGGCAATGGGAAATGCCAGCCAAATGATAAAGGATCTGTGTGATTTTGTCACGGATACAAATGAAGAAAGCGGAGTAGCCAAAGCGATTTTAACTGTATTGGAATAAAAAAACTCGCCGATTGCAGGCGAGTCTTCATTTATTATAAAAAGGTATGTATTTTTGCTAAACAGTCATTTCTTTAGGTACTTGTCCTTTTACCTGAAGATTACGAGCTTGCCAATCGAAACTTTTCACTTGATTCAGTAAGATAACACCTTGAAAAGCCAAGCCATCAGGGAGCTTGCCTTCATAGCCCCATCCACTAATCGTACTTGCATTAGAACACACAGCTGCAAACCCTGTTGCTTCATTAAATTTTTCCGGCAATCGAACACTTCCAGATTTTCAATTAATCATTTTGGGCACCGACGCCGTGAATAATGAGTTGAACAAGCTGCTTCACTTCTTTTTGATCGTTCCACTCCCGGTTCGGCAGGATGGTGAAGCGGACCATGAAATAGCCAAAGATTTGGGTAACCATTGAGCGGAATAAGCTGAAATTGGGTAAATCCAATAATTCTCCCCGCTGCTTAAAGTCATCGAGAATGCTATTGATATGCTGGGATGGAGCTTTCTGAAAAAAAGTCATCAGTTCTTCGCGCAAATCCTCGCGCTGCAACAGCTCTACAACCAATATTTTAAAAATTTCCTGATTATTTTTTACAAATTGCAGACGGTTTTCAATTAAAGCCGTTAGGAAACTTTCGAAGCTGTTGTATGGTTTCGTTAAGACATCTTGAATAAACTCATCGGCCAAAATTGGAATGGACTCAATGATGAATGGTAGGATGACAGACAATAGCAAATTTTCCTTGGAGCCGAAATGGCGAAAAATGGTTCCTTCTGCCACTCCGGCAGCTTTGGCAATTTCACTTGTTGACGTGGAGGCATAGCCCTTTTCAGCAAAAAGGGAAATCGCTGCTTCCAATACACGCTGCTGCTTTTCCGTCATCTCTTGTTTATTCTTTGCCTGGCTAATGGCCAATTCAATAAAATTTCTTGGTGGCACCGGTTTTCATCACCTTTTTAAAAAAAATCATCGATTATAAAGCGGAATTCAATCACTTTTGAATCAGGTTGCATAGACATCCTATATTTTCCGATATTTTTTCAACGCAAACACATTCAGAACAATAAAGAAGAGCGCGAAACCGAGAAGAACCACAATGTCGTCGCGAATATCACTTAGTCCCATCCCTTTATACATGACCGCTTTTAGTGCATCTCCGCCGTAGTACAGCGGCATTAATTTTGCAATCGCTTGAAGCCAGTTTGGCATGCCGTCAACCGGCAAAATACCAGCGAAAAAGACTTGTGGAATGACAACAATCGGAATAAATTGCATCATTTGAAATTCCGAATGGGCAAAAGCGGACAGCAAAATTCCAAGCGAAAGCGCAACAAGCGCTAATATTAAATTGATTAAAATTACATTCCATAAGGAGCCTGCAAGGACAATCCCTAAAACTTTTACAGCATAGAACACAACAATCACCGTCTGGATAATCGCAAACAGTCCATAGCCGGATAAATAGCCAAAAACGATGTCCCGCCGCTGGATCGGAGTAGCCATTAAGCGGTCAAGTGTGCCTGTTGTCCGTTCGCGCAATAAAGCGATCCCGGAAATGAGAAAGACAAAAAAGAAGACAAAGAAGCCAACTAAAATCGGTCCTAATATGTCGAAGAAACTTGTATCTTTACCGCCGTAGATATAAGCAGTACTAACTTTAGGAGACTGAACCTTCTCCATTTTTAGAGGAAGAGAAGGGACAGCCTTTTGAATCGTTTGCATAAACTTAGAAACATTGGCAGCTTGATTTTTCGCTGTTTCTGCAGCAATAATCTGTTGTATTTTCAGTTGCAGGCCTTTTGCGGCCGTCGGATCAGAATTGCTTACTGTTAATTGGTAGCGGGAACCGTCAATTTGTAACATTCCGTCTAAATCGTCGGCAAGGATCGTTTTCGTGATATTTTTTACATTATCGTATTGCTTTACGTGAATATTCTTGTCCTTTAACTGACTGATGAAGGCGGAACTGCCATTTACAACCCCAATCCGTGGATCAGGTGAAGTGCTGTTAAAGAGAAAGTGCATGAGAGTGAGAATAAATAGCGGTGCTACCATCATCAGCGCGAGCGTGCGTTTGTCCCGCAGGATTTGCTGAAAAATACGCTTTATTAAAGCAAAAATTCTCATTTGCTCGTACCCCCTTCTTTTAAAAATACTTCCTCTAAGCCATTGATACCATATTGTTCTTTCAACTCAGCGGGGGAGCCGCTTGTAATAAGTCTTCCATCGCGAATCATCCCCAACCGGTCACATTTTTCCGCTTCATCCATTACATGGGTTGTGACCAAAATCGTTTTTCCGGCCTTTTTAAGGCGATAAAGTTCTGCCCAAATGGATTGTCTTAATTCTGGATCAATTCCAACGGTTGGTTCATCTAAAATAAGGATATCGGGATCTTGAATGATCGCGACTGCAAGCGAGAGGCGCCGTTTCATTCCGCCGGAGTAGGCCTGAACTTTTTTCTTTAATTCTCCTGAAAGATTTACGAGCTCAGCAGCGTAAGCAATCCGTTTCTCTTGCTCCGTTTTTTTTAAATGAAACAACGAGGCGAAAAAGGCGAGATTTTCTTTTCCGGTCAGATCTATGTAAAGTGCATCCGCTTGTGCCATATAGCCGATTTTTTGCAGGATGGATAAATTGGGTATCAAAGTGCCCATTACGCGAACCTCTCCTGCAGAGGGGTGATCGATTCCAACAATCAGTTTGACAAGGGTTGTTTTTCCGGAGCCGGATGGTCCGATGAGTCCGAAAATTTCCCCGGGCTGCACGTTTAAACTAACTTTCTGCAATACTTCTTTTTTGCCAAAATTTTTACTGACTTGGTTCACAACGATTGAAGGTTCCATTCAAAAGCCTCCCATTAGTTATAAAAATGAGTGATTACTCACTACTATTCTATTCTAAAATTTGAGAAGGTCAATCATAAAGGTCACAAAAGAAAATTTAAAATTCAGCTAGGAATTAAGAAAAGCGCAAGCGCCCTTGCTCATCGACGTAAGGAGGTGGACTGAGCCGAGTGAGATAAAGGAGAGTCGAAAGACGGTAGTCTTTCGTTCTCGACTTATCGTAGACGAGGCGAGGGAAGCGACGTAGTCGATAGGGCGCTGGAGCTAGACAGTTATCGAAGTTAAGATATAAATTCTGATAGTATAAAAAAAGGTGCCCAAAAGCATTGCTTTTGGAACACCCTTTTAAAATTTATAAGTCCAAAATCGTTCATCTTTCAACCAGGACATAATTTGCGGATCTTTGTTTTTTCGTTTTTCAGCCAGATCCTTCGTAATATGCTCGGTTTGAGAACGGTGTGCCTGGATGGCTGCCAGCTTTTTCTCAATAACAGCCTGAATATTGTTATAGACATCAGGCTTACCAAGTTCTTCAACGCAGTTTTTCGAAAAAGCAACACAATGCAATTTCGGGCGCTGCTCAGCCGGTAGGCGTTTCACCGCTTTAACAACAGCTGCTCCCGTTGCATCGTGATCCGGATGCACGGCATAACCCGGATAAAATGTAATAATCAGCGATGGATTTAATTCATTAATAAGAGAGGAGACGAGATCGGCCAGCATTTCCTCGTCCTCAAATTCAATGGTTTTGTCGCGAAAACCAAGCATGCGCAAATCTTGGATGCCAAGGACTTTTGCCGCCTGCTTTAATTCTTCCTTGCGAATTTTTGGGAGATTTTCCCTGTTTGTAAAAGGGGGATTTCCCATGTTCCGTCCCATTTCTCCCAAGGTAAGGCAAGCGTAGGTGACAGGCGTTCCATTTTCAATATGGGACGCAATCGTTCCGGAAACTCCAAACGCTTCATCATCTGGATGCGGGAAAACAACTAAAACTTGGCGTTCTTTTTCCATGGATATCTCTCCTCGAAAGAGTTTTTCAAAATAAAGCAACGATGCCGTTTGTGGAAAAAACGGACTGATGCTTTGTCCGTAAAATGCTTATTCAAACGGCTTTTGGCTGATTTCAAGCGCTACAGCAAGTCGGCCATTATAATCGTGTCCAGCTAAAAGAAGGTGGTTTTCTTCGTCAATTTCAAAATGAGTAATTCCTTCTGCATATACCCAGCCAATCCCGGTTTTTAGACCAACCCGATAGGGGCCGCTGCCAGTTATTTTTCCCCGCTCATAGCGGATAAGGGCATTCCGGATATAGGCGCCAGCTGAAAAGAAGGTTTCATCATGATGGGATGCATAAGCCCCGTTTGTCGTTTCAAGGTGAAGATACACATCTTGATCAGTAAAGCGATCAATCGCTTCTTTGACAGTATCAAGTTCAATTGGTTTCATCCCTTTTCGCCTCGCTTCCATACAATTTTGTCTCATTTTAAAAAAAGGAAACAATTCTATCATACTAAAATCATTTATAAAAAGCGAAACCCATGCCTGCTGAGCCACCCTTATAGGCCAATGGTCGAACTGTCAAAATAATTTCCTTACGGCTTTAACGTGATAAATATTACTGCGGAAAGAGAGGTGCAAAAGTATTATACGGGTAGGGGTAATAGTTCAGAACCGAAAGCAAAATTGTTTATTTAAAATCCTACGATTACCACCTATATGTATTTTTATTCACAAACAATACAATAAATTGACACATTTTCGTTCATATTCCGTCAAATTTTTGTCAATTTATCAACCGAAAGCAAGATAAATTTAAATAGAAACGCTTTCATTTTGGGTTTTTCGGTTTAGCTTTGCGGTGATTGTGATAAATATCGCAGATTCATTTGGAAATCTACTTTTACAATGTTACTATAGTACGAATTTTTTTCTGCAAAGGGGGGATCTGTCAATGAGCCGGAAAGGTTATCCCGATGAATATCCGATCACCTTGATTTTAAACGGTTATGAAGTGGCTGTTTTTCAAATGACGAAACAGGACTTAGGGGACTGGACCTACGGTTATTTGTATTCCGAAGGATTTATCGAAACAGCGGATGATATAAAGTCGATCTTTATTAACGAAGAAATGGGCAGCATCAGCGCTGTCCTCCATGGTGATTTTGACAGTGAGCAATGGTTCTCGAAAAAGAAGCACTACACAGCTGGCTGTGGACGGGGCGTCACCTTTTTTTCCATGACGGATGTAAAAAGCTTTAAAAAAAATCACTCGCAAAAAACCTATAAACTTAGCTATCTTTTGAAAAAGCGGGGTGAATTTGCACAAAGCTCACCTTTGTACTTGGCAACAGGCGGTATGCATGGGGCATGTATGATCAATGAAGAAGGTTCGATAACAGTCAGGGAGGACATCGGTCGCCATAATGCGGTTGATAAGATTATTGGCCACGCAATTCGAAATCGCTTACATCCTGAACAGCTTATTTTGTTGACAACCGGAAGGGTCTCATATGAAATGCTTTCGAAAGCAGCAAAATTTGGCTTTGCTGTTATAGGTTCCAGGACAGCTGCTACTCGCCAGGCCGTTCAGCTGGCTAATTACTTGAACATTGAGGTGGTTGGCTATTTGCGCGGGAAAATGGCAATCGTATATACGTCATCAGGCAGGGTTGTCGATGATTTAAAGGAACATGCGATTGTGGAGATGCATTGAAAGGGGGAATTTACTAGAAAAATAGAAAGTAAAGGTAAAAAGGGATGTTCAAGCATATTTGGGAAGGAGAGAGACAGAGATGATTGATAAAATGAATCTCAGCCGCAGGCAGTTTTTGAAGCTCTCAGGTGCCACAGCAGCAACTCTGGCAATTGTCGAGCTGGGCTTTAATGAAACATCAGCCTATGCAAAAACAAAAGAATTCAAGATTGCTAAAACAAAAATAACACCGACAATTTGCTGTTATTGCGGCGTCGGCTGCGGCATTTTAGTTCATACGAAGGACAATACAGTGGTCTATACGGAAGGGGATCCGGATAGCCCAGTAAATGAAGGAAAGCTATGCAGTAAAGGAACGACATTAAGACAGTTATACACTTCTGAAAAGCGGTTAACGAAGCCGCTTTACCGGGCTCCGGGAAGCAGCAAATGGGAAGAAAAAGACTGGGATTGGATGCTTGATACGATTGCAAAGCGTGCCAAGGAAACCCGCGACCAATCATTTGTTGAGGCTGAAAATGGCGTGACTGTGAATAAGACAGAGAAAATTGCCTGTCTTGGCGGGGCAGCTCTTGATAATGAAGAAACGTATTTGCTGACAAAATTAATGAGAGGGCTTGGTGTCACCTACTTGGAACACCAGGCACGAATATGACATAGTTCTACGGTTGCCGGTCTGGCACCTACATTTGGTCGTGGAGCAATGACAAACCATTGGAATGATCTGCAACATACCGATTGTGCAATGATCATTGGCGCAAACCCTGCTGAAAACCATCCAATCAGCTTTAGATGGCTGCTAAAAGCAAGGGAAAATGGCGGAAAAATCATTTCAGTTGACCCTCGTTTTACAAGAACATCCGCCCAGGCAGATGTTTATGCACCACTTCGTTCTGGTACGGATATTCCGTTTATTGGCGGAATGATCAACTATGCGATTGAAAACAACTTGATCCACAAAGAGTATGTGGCTAAATATACAAACGCCTCTTTTATCGTAAAAGAAGGTTATGATTTTAAAGATGGATTGTTTTCAGGCTACGATGAAGCAAAAAGAACGTACGATAAAACGAAATGGTCTTTTGAAACAACAGCAGATGGCAAGCCGGTTAAAGATGAAACACTGGAGCATCCTCGATCGGTATTCCAATTATTGAAAAAGCATTATTCCCGCTATGATGCCAATACGGTATCAGCTGTAACGGGAACGCCGAAGGAAGACTATTTAAAAGTCTGTGAAACATTCTGTTCAACCGGTAAAGTTGGGAAAACGGGTACGATTCTATATGCGATGGGGACAACCCAGCATACTGTCGGAACTCAAAATGTCCGCTCGTATGCGATTCTGCAGCTTTTATTAGGCAATATCGGACTTCCGGGCGGAGGCATCAATGCGCTGCGCGGTGAATCGAATGTTCAAGGATCCACGGATTTTGGACTTTTATATGATAGTTTAACAGGCTATCTGGGAGCGCCAAAGGCAACTGTTCCAGAGCATGCAACCTTAAAAGGCTTCTTAGATAAAGAAACGCCAAAAACAGGCTACTGGAGCAATAAGCCAAAATTTGTCGTCAGCTTATTAAAGGCTTGGTATGGAGATCATGCGACGGCTGGAAACGAATTCGGCTATCAATTTTTGCCAAAGGGAAATAAAAACTATTCCCACATCTACTTATTTAATGCGATGTATAAAGGCGAGATTGAAGGGGCCTTTCTTTTCGGAACCAATCCTGCAGTCGGCGGACCAAATGCCGGAAAAGAAAAGGAAGCTCTCACAAACTTAAAATGGATGGTTGCCGTCGACCTTTGGGAAACAGAATCATCGGCTTTCTGGCAAAAAGAAGCTGGCAGCGATCCGAGTAAAATTAATACAGAAGTATTCCTGCTTCCGGCATCGGCTTCTTTTGAAAAAGAAGGAAGTGTAACAAACAGTTCCCGCTGGATGCAATACCGCTGGAAGGCAATTCAATCAAAAGGCGAGGCGCGGCCTGACTTGCAGATTATTCATGAGCTGGCAACCCGCTTGAAAAAGCTTTATGCAAACAGCACAAAATCTGCTGACCAGCCGATTCAGGCACTTTCCTGGAATTATGGAACAGGAGAAGAGCCGGATATTGACCTTGTTGCCAAAGAAATCAATGGATATGACTTGAAAACGGGGAAATTAGTCGCGAACTTTGGAGTTTTAATGGATGACGGTACAACCAGTTCGGGAAACTGGATTTATTCTGGATTTTACCCGGAAGATGGAAGAAATTTATCAAAACGCCGGGACAACAAAGACACGGGTAATGCGAACTATCTAAATTGGTCCTACGCTTGGCCAATGAACCGCCGGATTCTTTATAACCGCGCATCAGCAGATCCTAGCGGTAAACCGTGGAGCAAGGAAAAGGCTGTTATTTGGTGGGATGGGCTGCAGAAAAAATGGGTCGGCAATGATGTTCCGGATTTCAAACCGGTGACGGCACCAACGGATCCAGGCGGAACCAACCCATTCATCATGAATAAAGACGGTGTGGGTGTTTTATTTGCAACAACCTTAAATGACGGCCCTCTTCCTGAACACTATGAGCCATTTGAAAGCCCGGTTCCAAATGCGTTCTCGAAACAGCAGACAAATCCAACAATGACGGTTATTACTGGATCCTTTAATTTAAAAGGAAAGAGAAATGATTACCCAATTGTGGCCACTACTTATCGGGTAAGTGAGCATTGGCAGTCGGGAACAATGACAAGAAACCAGGAATGGTTATCGGAACTCGTTGGCCATATGTATATTGAAATAAGTGAAGAATTAGCAAACGAAAAAGGCATCAAAAATAAAGATCGAGTTATTGTCAGCTCTGCCCGCGGTGAAGTTAAGGCCTATGCAATGGTGACAAAGCGCTTTAAGCCATATACGGTGAATGGCAAAAAAGTCCACCAAATTGGAATGCCGTGGCATTTTGGCTACAAAGGAATTGTCACAGGAGATACAGCTAACCGACTGACACCGCATATTGGGGATGCTAACTCGTCGATACCTGAATATAAAGCATTCCTGTGCAACGTTAGGAGGGCAGATGTATGACAACAGAATACGTAAAATATGTTGATGTCACAAAATGCGATGGCTGCCGTGCCTGCATGGTGGCGTGTAAAAACTGGAACGACCTTCCCGCGGAGCCGCAAGATTTCCTTGGAAGCGTTCAATCTCATTCGAACGTATCCGCCGATACATGGAATGTGCTGACCTATACAGAACATGAAGATTCAAGAGGAAATTTAGAGTATCTTTTCCGTCACTCATCCTGCTTTCATTGTACCGATGCAGCCTGCCAAAAGGTGTGTCCGGAAAGGGCGATCAGCTATACCGATTTTGGAACGGTTGTGATCGATCATGACAAATGTGTCGGCTGCGGCTACTGCGTCCAAAACTGCCCATTTGAAATTATTGCATTAAAGGAATTTAAAGATAAAAACGGCGATACGTACAGAAAATCGTTTAAGTGCACAATGTGTACCGACCGTCTTGAAGAAGGACTGCAGCCCGCGTGCGTAACGACTTGCCATACTGGCTCACTCGAATTCGGCAGCAAAAACGCGATGCTGAAAAAAGCACAGACACGTTTAAACGAAATTAAAGGAAAATATCCAAATGCTAATATTTATAATCCGCCAGGAGTAGGCGGCACCCATACGGTATATGTGCTGACAGAAAAACCATCTGTTTATGGTCTGCCGCAAAATCCCAAAGTACCTATATCCGCTGTTATCTGGAAAGATTACGCACAGCCAATCGGGAAAATGATGCTTGGTGCAACAACAATGGCAGTTCTTGCGGGGTTTGTTTCCAACAAATTGTTTAATAAAGGCGGACATGGTCATGAGGAAGAAGGAGGGGATGACCGTGAGTGAAAAACAAAAACCAACCAAATATGTAAAGCGTTTTTCGAAAGCATTTATTTGGGCTCATGCAATCAATGCATTCTCATTCTTCGCCCTTTATGTGACAGCCTTGCCGTTGTACACCGATTTTTTCAACTGGCTTTATCCTGTATTGGGCGGTCCGGCAAATGCCCGCCTGCTGCATCGAATTTTTGCAGTGATGTTTGTAACGCCGACGATCATCTATTTACTATTTGACCGCAAAGGATTTTTCTTTTGGATGAAACAATTAATTACTTGGAAAAAAAGGGATCTTGGCTTTTTCTCCGAATTTATTAAAGAGTTCTTTGGTGCAAAAGCAAAAACGCCGAAACAAGGTTTCTTTAATGCTGGTGAAAAAATAAATTCATTGCTCCAAATGGTTACAGCGATCATCATCATTGCTTCAGGGATCACGATGTGGTTCCCGCAGTTTTTTTCGCGTGAACTCGTGCAGTGGGGATATTTAATGCATAATGTTGGCTTTGGACTTGCAATTGCTGTAGTGGTCGGGCACATTTATTTAAGCATTTTGCACCCCGGTTCCAGCCCGGCATTCCGCGGTGTGGTAAAGGGCGATGTAGACGTGAATTTTGTAAAATCCCATTATCGTGAATGGTACGATGAGCTTGTAAAAGAAGGAAAAATCATTCCAGATGATCAAAACAAGTCGAAGGGTGCGTAAAAGATTAAAGAATTGCTCCGCTGTTGCTGGGTCAATTTAATCAAAAAAAAGAAGGAATGGCTGTCCAGCACGATGGTCATTCCTTTAAATATGAAAGAGGGGTCTGAATCCATGAAAACATCAGTCGTCACGAAGGAATATCTACAGCTTCATAAAGATATGATTCAGCTTCAGGAAAAGTGGAAAGAAAGTTTGCCGCTCGAAGCTTTTCAACTGAATGGGGATCGAACAATGATCCAATCTGGTGTTCCGGTTATTGCATTCACTTCTTTTTATTTTGATTTTTCTCTATTTTTACAGTGGTTAGACGAATTGACGAGTTTGCTAGTGAAGAATAGCGAGGGTTTGTCTGGTAAGCTTAACCGATTAAATAGTATAATAAATGAAGAAATTGCCCGGAGATGGATCGACGAAGCCCTTGCTTTTAACCATTTGTATTTTATCGGCTTCGCCGAAGAACATCAGCTTGATGGGTGGATTCCTCAGTTCCTTGCTGAAACATTAATACGTCCGTATTTGCAGCGGATTGCAGAAATTGCCCAGGATCAAGTCAAAGATGCAATTCCTGGTGAAGGCTGCCCTGTTTGCGGTGAGCCAGTTCGGGTGGCACAGCTTGAAGAAGAAGGGAAAAAGGTGGTCCATTGTCCGCGCTGTCTGGCACATTGGCAGGAAAGCCGGCTGACTTGTTCCCATTGCGGCAATCACAATCATGAAACACTAAAATTTTTAACGATTGAAGAAGATCCTGCTTCGCAAATCCAAGTTTGTGAAGAATGCTATGGCTATACAAAAATAATCGATACAAGGCAGTATCTGAGTAAGCCATCTGCGGCATTGCTTGATTTAACGTCGATTCATCTCGACTTTATTGCACAGGAAAACGGCTACTATGCCGTCGGAGAAAAAAAACAAACCAATTAAAAGAGGGTGCTGTTCATGGAAGCGGGGGCTATACTGCTATCAGGCGGAAAATCGAGCAGGATGGGGACGAATAAGGCGCTGCTGCCCATCAGCGAACAGCCAAATATTGAGCGGATGGCTTCATTGCTAAAACCGCATTTTCACGATCTCATTCTTGTGACAAACAATCCTGATGATTATCGTTTTTTGCAGCTGACAACGGTTTCGGATCATTACCCTGGACAAGGCCCACTTGCCGGGATTCACGCCGGTTTAATCGCTTCAACAAATGAAGTAAATGTGATCGCTGCCTGCGATATGCCGTTTATCTCAGTAGAGCTTGCGAAAACGATGATGGAACAAATGGATGATTACGATGCTGTCGTGCCTGTTATTCACGGCAAGCAGCATCCTTTATTTTCTGTTTTTACAAAGAAAACCACCCCCGTAATTGAAGAAAGTATTAAAAATCACCGTCTTCGCATGAAGCATGTTCTCGATTGCCTGCATGTCCGATATGTAACCGAGAACGATCTACCAATGTATGATGACCGGCAGCTGGAACGGATTTTTTTCAATATGAACCACCCGAACGAGTATGAAGAAGCCAGAAAATGGGCAGAGGCAGAGGATCAGGAGGGGAGATCGGCACGATGCAATTTTTTAAAGTAAAAACAGTCGAGGAAACGTTCGCCTTAATTGACGAAATGATTCCAACGATTCAACAAACGGAAACACGGGCGCTTGAAGATGCTCTTCATTCTATTTTAGCAGAACCGGTAAAAGCAAACGAAAATGTCCCTGGGTTTGACCGTTCAACGGTCGATGGCTACGCAGTAAGGGCAAGTGATACGTATGGATCCTCTGAATCGATGCCTGGCTTCCTGACCGTTGCCGGCGAAGTGAAAATGGGGGAAATAGCCGATCGTCCAGTCGGGATGGGCGAAGCCATATACGTTCCAACCGGCGGCATGCTCCCGCCAAATAGCGACAGCGTGATCATGATTGAACACTGTGAAGACGTCGCTGGACTGTTGAACACTTACAAGCAAGTGGCACCGGGAGAAAATGTCATTCGCAAAGGAGACGACATCAAGGCTGGCGAAGTTTTGCTTGAAGCTGGAACAAAGCTGCGGCCGCAAGAACTGGGAGCTATCGCTTCCCTTGGAATCTCGCATGTAAAGGTATACCGGCGCGTGAAAGCCGCGTATCTTTCATCCGGAGATGAAATTGTTCCTTTCCAGACGAAAACACTGAAAATTGGGCAAATCCGTGACATTAATTATTTAACGATTGCGGGATTGGCAAAAGAATGGGATATCGATATCGTGTATGGCGGGATCGTTAAAGACCATTTGGAGGAATTCCAGCAAAAAGCACGCGAGCTTTACGATCAGGTGGACTGTCTGATTTTATCAGGGGGAAGCTCAGTCGGTGCCAAGGATTATACAACAGAAGTCATCCAATCGTTTGGAGAACCAGGCGTGTTTGTCCACGGGATCTCGATTAAACCAGGGAAACCAACAATCCTGGCGGTGGGCAACGGCAAGCCGGTCATTGGCCTTCCTGGCCACCCGGCTTCGGCGATGATTATTTTCCGTTTATTTGGCGAGCGGATTTTAAGAAGATTAACCGGAGAAAGAATCGAGCGCAAGCCGGACCGCATCTATGCCCGTATTGCGAAAAATATTCCTTCGGCTGCAGGCAGGTCTGACTATGTTCGTGTTCGTTTGTTTGAACAGGATAGCGAATGGTGGGCCGAACCGATCATCGGGAAATCAGGCTTAATTACAACCTTAGTGAAAAGCGACGGCATCGTTGAAATTATTTCTGCAAAAGAGGGCATTGCCCAAGGAGAATACGTTCCTGTCATCCTATCAAGATAAGGGGGAGCCTCAGATGGATCAAAAACGGTATAATCGTAAAATTTATTTACAGGACAAACCCCGGGAGGAGGCTAAACAGGAGCTTTTGGCCGCCTTTGATCTTCCATTTGAAAAAGAAGTGGTTAATGTGGCCGAAGCGCTTGGCCGCGTCACAGCGGAGCCGATTTTTGCTGCGACATCAACGCCGCACTATCACGCCTCGGCAATGGATGGAGTTGCTGTAGTAGCAGAAGAAACATATGGAGCCCATGAACATCACCCGCTGCACTTGAAGCTTGGAGAACAGTTTGTGATTGTCGATACAGGTAATGCCATTCCCGCCCATTTTAACGCTGTCATTATGATCGAGGATGTCAACATGATCGATGAGGAAACGATTGAAATCATTGAACCGGCAACGCCTTGGCAGCATATTCGCCCCATCGGGGAGGATATTGTACAGGAAGAAATGCTGTTCCCGCAAGGGCATATTTTACGGCCGGCGGATTTAGGGGTACTGCTCGCTTCGAAAGTCATACAAGTACCCGTTATCAAAAAACCGGTTGTCACGATCATTCCAACGGGCAATGAACTTGTTGAGGTAAATACAAAGCTGGCATCGGGAAGAATTATAGAATTCAATGGCACCGTTTTTGCCAATTTTGTGAAACAGTGGGGTGGACAACCCATCCTCCATGAAATCGTGAAAGATGATCCGGAGAAAATCAGAGAAGCGCTGCTTGCGGCCGCTGATACATCGGATATTGTCGTGATCAACGCTGGTTCCTCGGCAGGCTCAAAAGATTATACAGTTCATATTATCAATGAACTGGGCAAGGTATTTTCCCATGGGGTAGCAACCCGTCCTGGGAAACCGGTGATTTTAGGGAAAATAAATGGAAAAATTGTTGTCGGCGTTCCCGGATATCCTGTTTCTGCCTATCTTGCCCTTGAATGGTTTGTACGGCCGCTCATTTGTGAATATTTACTAATACCGGAACCAAAGCGGCAAACAATGGAGGTCAAATTAGGCCGAAGGATCGTCTCCACGATGGGTGCGGAAGATTTCGTCAGAATGAATATCGGCTATGTGAATGGACAATTTGTCGCCAATCCATTAACAAGAGCTGCCGGCGTCACCATGTCGTATGTAAGGGCGGATGGCATGCTGATTGTTCCGGCTGATGCCCTTGGCTATGAACAAGGAGAAATCGTTGAAGTAGAATTGTTAAGACCGCTTGAGGAAATAAAAAACGCCATTGTTTTTAGCGGCAGCCACGACTTAACAATTGATCTGCTATCATCATTGCTTAAAAACCAGCGCCACGACTTGAAAATTGTCTCTTCCCATGTCGGCAGCATGGCCGGCATTATGGCCATTCGAAAAGGGGAAGCCCATATAGCGGGGATTCATTTGCTTGATCCAGAGACAAAGCAATATAATGTTTCATATGTAAAAAAATTACTAACGGGTCAAGATGTTGTTCTATATCCTTTTTTAAAAAGAAAACAGGGCTGGATGACAGCAAAGGGCAATCCATTCGGAATAGAAAAAGTAGAGGATCTTGCACAGCCGAATTTGCAGTTTGTCAATCGTCAAAAAGGGGCGGGTACAAGAATCCTCTTTGATATGATGCTAAAAGAAGCCGGTATGACAGCGGATGAAATCCGCGGATACAACCGGGAAATGTTTTCACACCTTGCCGTTGCGGCGGAAGTAAGGGGCGATGAGCATACAGTTGGGCTCGGTATCTATCCAGCAGCGAAAGCAATGGATCTTTCATTTGTGCCGCTCGCTGATGAAGAGTATGATTTAGTCATGTCACGCGAATTTTTTGAAAGTGAAAAAGGAATGCTGCTGCGTTCTGTTATTCATTCTGATGCTTTTAAGCAAATGGTTGAAAAAATCGGCGGTTACGAGGTCGTTGCAGCAAAGGAGCCGAAAACACTCTAGCTTGCGTTGGCAGGTTGAACGATGAGGTGGAAAGTAAGTGAGTTATGAAATATCAAAAGAACCGATTGATATTCAAGCGGTCATCGATAAAGTAATCCAGCGGGAGGCTGGTGCGGTGACAACTTTTATTGGTACAGTTCGGGAATTAACAAATGGCAAAAAAACATTGTTTTTAATCTATGAGGCTTACGAAGCGATGGCAGTTAAAAAGCTTGAACAAATTGGCAATGAAATTGAAGAGCGCTGGCAAGGAGCAAAGGTAGCAATCACCCACCGCGTCGGCCGCCTCGAGATCACCGATGTTGCGGTCGTCATTGCCGTCTCAACGCCGCACCGCGCTGATGCCTATGAAGCGAACCGTTATGCCATTGAGCGGATCAAAGAAATTGTTCCGATTTGGAAAAAAGAGCATTGGGAAAACGGTGAAAAATGGATAGGTAATCAATTGGAAACAGTCGAATATCCAACCGGAAGACCTAAGGAGGGCGAATTTCATGAATAAAGTATTATTTTTCGCCCATTTACGCGATACCGTAGGCGAAGAGTTCATCGAATGGGATGCAGCCGGAAAAACCGTTGCGGAATTAAAGGAAGAGATTACTGCACGCTACAAGTTGCCAAAAATGGATACCGTTATGGCAGCGATTAATGAAGAATTTGCAGCCAATGAAGAAGTAATCAAAACAGGCGATGTTATTGCCTTTATTCCGCCAGTTAGCGGCGGCTGATTTCAAATTTTTAAAGGCTTGGGAAAGGGGAAATCAAACATGAGCATTAGCGGGCGCTATTCAAGGCAAATCCTCTTTCCAGGGATCGGTAAAGAGGGGCAGGAAAAAATCAGCCAAAAACATGTCCTCATGATCGGTGCCGGTGCGCTAGGCTCTGGGAATGCTGAAGTGCTTGTCCGTGCTGGCATTGGCAAGCTGACGATCATCGACAGAGATTATGTGGAAGCAAGCAATCTGCAGCGCCAGCAGCTTTATACGGAGGAAGATGTGGCGGAAAAGCTGCCGAAAGCGGCAGCGGCGGAAAAGCGCCTAAAAGCGATTAACTCGGATGCCGAAGTGATCGCGATCATTGGCGATGCAACGCCGGAGGTTATCGAAGAATTAGCAGCGGATGTTGATTTAATCATTGATGCCACCGATAATTTTGAAACGAGAATGGCAATTAACGATGCTTCACAAAAGTCTCAAGTGCCGTGGATTTATGGTGCTTGCGTCGGCAGTTACGGAATGAGTTTTACGATCATTCCCGGAAAAACTCCTTGCCTGAACTGCCTGCTGCGAACAATTCCTTTGCAAGGATTAACATGTGATACCGGCGGCATTATCGGACCGGCGGTGCAAATGGTCATTGCCTATCAAACGGCGGAAGCGCTGAAAATTCTCGCTGAAGATTGGGACGCAGTGCGCACAACGTTTGTCAGCTTTGATTTATGGCGCAATGAATATAATAAAATGAAGATGGGAAAAGCAAAGTATTCCGGCTGTTTATCATGTGGTGAACACCCGACCTATCCTTATTTGGAAAAAGAAAATAGGACGAAAACAACCGTGCTTTGCGGCCGTGATACCGTACAGATCCGCCCTGCTAAGCCCCTAGAAATTTCCCTTGCAGACCTTGCGGCACAGCTGCGATCTGCGGGCTATACAGTCAACGGCAATCCATACTTACTATCAGTGGAAATGGGAACGGAGCGGATGGTTATTTTTAAAGACGGACGTTCGCTCATCCATGGAACAAAAGATTTAACCCATGCCAAATCCGTTTATCAGCGGATTTTGGGGTGAATAGCGAAACCCGTACCTTTTTTGGTACGGGTTTCAAATTCTTCTAACGGTAAGCGAGCATCCTGGAGCGGAAATCAACCACTTCTCTATTTTTGTTAAATCGCAACAAAGTTTACGAAAACAGCCTTCCATAAACAACACCTAGTCAATTTTTTCAAAAATAATGCATGCGCATTTTTGAAAATACTATGAAACCTATGATTACTTCAGGCATTCAACATAATTCCCAGTAAAATTTTTGCATACTTCTTAATGAATTGCTTATTTATTCCGAGCGTCTATAGTAGAATGCATCCGTTTGAATAATTTTTATATATCCCGTCTCGACAAGAATACATTTGGCAAATGGAGATACTCGCTGTCAGAAAGAGTCACTCCGAACATGTTTTTACAAAATTTTACTTGTTTCACGTGGAACAGGGCAGAATACTGTCGAATAAGGGAGTTTCTTGGAAGATTTGCTGACTAGTTGTCTTTCCTGTAAGTTTAGCCGGCAAATTGTTTAATAAATTGCTGCTTCTCATGTACAATAGTAGTGTGAATGTGGGGTGTTATTTTTCAATGATGATTGCAATTGAAAAATTATTGGCGAAAATGGAAGCAGAACTTCAATTGGCCAAAACGAGCAGCAAGGAAGAGAACTTGCGGGAAAAAATTTACTCTATTAAAATAATATGCGAGTTAATTCTAGAGGAAAAAACAACAGTGAGAAGGAACGAAGTGATCAGCAGTACATCACCGGCAGTATATCCGTCTGTGGCCTCGCAGCCAATGTCTGCACTGAACCAGGCTAAAAAGCTGGAAACAGAGGACGGAGCAAACGGAGATTCATTGTTTGATTTTTAATAAATGGGGGATGGAGAATGAAAGTTTTTATTGTGATTGGCGCGATTAACGCCTTTCTAGCGGTAGCGCTTGGAGCATTTGGAGCACACGGGCTCGCAAGCAAATTGGAGCCTAAATATTTAGAAATATGGAAAACAGGGGTCACCTATCAAATGTTTCACGCAACAGGAATTCTCATAGCCGGGATTCTGCTGGGGAAAGTGGCTGCAAGCTCATTGTTTTCCTGGTCGGGATGGCTGATGCTAATCGGGATTGTTCTTTTTAGTGGAAGCCTTTATATTTTAAGTGTTACAAAGATTGGCATTTTAGGCGCTATTACACCGCTTGGCGGCGTTAGTTTTTTAGCTGCTTGGATTTTAATGATCATTGGAGCAATGAGGTATTTATAAGCAAATTTTAAAAATGAAAGAGGAAGCCGTGACCCCGGCTTCCCGCATGTGAAGCTGTGGTGTTTCCATACCATAGCTTCTCTTTTTGTTACCGAGGCGAGTAGTTTGATAAAGATGGGCCGCTTCCAAATGGATATTCATATTCAATCGGCTCATCAAAGGTAATGTAATCAACAGAAACCATTGGAATTAAATAGCGCATGCCTGTCTGCGGGTCGCTCAATATGACATGGTCACGTCCAGCTGCTTCGATAATCCCTTTGAATACCTTTGCATTCCATTCCTTGTTGTTTTCAAAGGTTGCATAAAGTGTAACCAATTTTCCTTTATTCAGCCTTAAAATATTTTCGATGTAAGACTGTTCAATGGGCAGCATACCAGGGACTTGTGACCCAGCAGTCGGGGCGTTTTGCAGGAACGGAACGCTAGGTCCCCCTCCCATCACGGAACCCTGCGGCGTTTGCTGCGGCTGTTGATAGCCCTGCTGTGTTGGGTAATGTATCTGCTGGCCGGCCGCACCCGAATAAGGCTGAAATCCCTGCGGATTATAATATTGATTCATCCTTTTCCCTCCTTAGAAATAGTGAACGAAAAATCTATATTCATTTTCTTTTGCCCATGTTCATCAAAAATGTGAACGATCTCACCTCGCTTTAAAGTGGGTAAAAAGAAAGTTGGAATTCGCTGTTTAAATAGTATGTTTATAAGAGGAAAAATATAACTATGCTGGCCATAAAAAAACGCAAGCTACTGGCGCTTGCGTTTGTTCTAGAACATTTAATTTAAACCTGCAAAAAGCTTGCAACTCGTTCTTCTGATAAAATGTTGCCTACAAAGAAAGTTCCAAATTCACCGTAACGGGCACTTACCTCATCGAAGCGCATTTCATATACAAGCTTTTTAAATTGAAGCACATCATCGGCAAATAAAGTAACGCCCCATTCATAATCATCAAAGCCAACGGATCCAGTAATGATTTGTTTTACTTTTCCAGCATACTTGCGGCCGATCATGCCATGGCTGTACATTAATTTCTTGCGCTCTTCCATCGGCAGCATATACCAGTTGTCATTTCCTTGACGGCGCTTGTCCATCGGATAGAAGCATACATGATTTGCTTTTGGCAAAGTTGGATACAGCCGCGCTAGAATTTGCGGATTCTGATAAGGATCCTCGCCGGAAGGCAGGTAATTGCTCAGTTCCACTACCGACACGTACGAGTGAGCAGGGATCGTAAACTCAGCCAATTTGGTTTTGTTAAACTCGGTTTCAATTTCGTTCAATTCTTCCATCGTCGGACGTAAAATCATCATCATAAAATCTGCTTTTTGACCAACGATTGTATATAAAGCATGGCTTCCTTCATTGCGTTCCTCAGCGGTATTCCACTTGTCAACTAATTGTAAAAACTCGTGGATAGCTGCTTGACGTTCGTCGCTTGAAAGCATTTTCCAAGTTGTCCAATCGATTGTTCTGAAATCATGCAAGCAATACCAGCCATCGAGTGTTTGTGCCGCTTCACTCATTATAATCACTCCTAAATAATAATAGTACTTATGAACAATAATACTATATCATAGTTTCGCCAATCGCCTCATGAATAAACCACTTGCCGTTTAAAAGAAAATCGTTTACCCGCAGAACAAAAAGGATATTTTACAAGCAAGAAGCAAATAGTAAAAATGGGAACAAAATATTTTCTGAAAACAAAAATATTTTATCTGAAAGCGTTGCCTGTGATCCTTGTCCTTGAATTTTTCAATAGGTAAAGTATGCTAAATAAGAAAAGTGCTGAAAGATAAATCGCAATCATAGCACTAACAGGAAAAGAATGCAAAGGAGGATTTACACGTGAGCAATTTGTTTGAAGGTTTAAAGCAGAAAATCACTGGACGGAATTTAAAAATTGTTTTCCCAGAAGGATTGGATGAGCGGATTTTAAAAGCTGCCGGCCGGCTTGCTGAGGAAAAAGTGGTTACTCCGATTATTATTGGAAACATTGAGCAGGTTGAAGCGAAAGCGAAGGAGCTTGGCGTTTTTTTGGATTCCGCAGAAATTTATGATCCGCAAAATTATGCGGGAATGGATGAATTGGTCGCTTCATTTGTTGACCGAAGAAAAGGGAAAGCAACGGAAGAAGATGCGCGGAAAATTTTATTAGATGAAAATTACTTCGGTACAATGCTTGTTTATTTGAATAAAGCGGATGGTCTTGTCAGTGGTGCGGCGCATTCAACGGCTGACACGGTTCGCCCGGCATTGCAAATCATTAAAACAAAGCAGGGAGTCAAGAAAACTTCCGGAGTGTTCATTATGGTGCGCGGCGATGAGAAATACGTATTTGCGGATTGTGCGATTAATATTGCTCCAGACAGCCAGGATTTGGCGGAAATTGCCGTAGAAAGCGCGAAAACAGCAAAAATGTTTGATATCGATCCGCGCGTTGCCATGCTCAGTTTTTCAACAAAAGGTTCTGCTACATCGCCGGAAACAGAAAAGGTTGCTGCAGCCGTTGAGCAGGCAAAGCTTCTTGCACCTGAGCTTGTGTTGGATGGGGAATTCCAATTTGACGCTGCGTTTGTCCCATCAGTTGCTAAAAGTAAAGCACCAGGATCCGTTATTCAGGGGGACGCAAATGTTTTTGTTTTCCCAAGCCTTGAAGCGGGAAACATCGGCTATAAAATTGCGCAGCGCTTAGGAAATTTTGAAGCAGTCGGGCCAATTCTGCAAGGATTGAACCGCCCTGTTAACGATCTTTCCCGCGGCTGTAACGAAGAAGATGTTTACAAACTTGCTTTAATTACCGCTGCTCAAGTATTGTAGGTTTTGCACAGTTAAAATGAAAGTTAAGCCTCAATCATGCTGATTGAAACCAGATCGTAACAGGAAGAAGGCCAGTCCATTTAGGACTGGCCTCGGTCGTAATTGGGCCTATTCAAACAAGGCTCATTATAAGTAATGGTATAATCGAAACAAATAGCTAAAAGGGGTAACAAGTCATGGAAGAAGCACTCCGCTTACTGCGCCAGCAAAAGTGGCGCATCATTGACCAATCGGCTGTGGGAATTCATTTTCCGGCATTGCAGTCATTTGGAACGGATGATACATTGTGCAACTCTGTTGGTAGCGGTAAGGCGCCTGCCACCGCAAGAACATGGGTGCATCACAATACCATCGTGCTGGGAATCCAGGATACAAGGCTGCCCAATTTAAAAGCGGGGATTGAATTCCTGCATCAAGAAGGCTATCAAGTGATTGTCCGAAATTCAGGCGGACTTGCTGTCGTGCTTGATGAAGGAGTTTTGAATCTCTCATTAATTTTACCTGAGACGGAAAAAGGAATTGATATCAACCGCGGCTATGACACAATGTCGATGTTAATCCAGCAAATG
This sequence comes from Bacillota bacterium Lsc_1132, assembly GCA_044598425.1. Classification (GTDB taxonomy): domain Bacteria; phylum Bacillota; class Bacilli; order Bacillales; family Cytobacillaceae; genus JAEVLT01. Next base: position 3,571,699 of record CP172536.1, on the reverse strand, counting down.
TTCGCAGATTTTCCGGTACAAATCACTGCGGGTGAAGTTGTTGGCTCCTATTGTCCTGGAAGCTATGATTTGAGCATTGGCGGAAAAAAATTTGCCGGCATCTCGCAGCGCCGCCTGAAAAAAGGAGTGGCGGTGCAAATCTATCTCAGTGTCAACGGCAGCGGCAGTGCCCGGGCCGAAATAGTACGACAGTTCTATCAAATTGCCAAAAATAGCGAAGCACCTAAATTCTCGTATCCCGAAATTGTTCCAGAAGTGATGGCATCGCTCTCGGAACTGCTGAACAATCATTTCACGATTGCGGATGTGATGCTGCGCCTCTTACGCCAGCTCAAAGTGAACAGCAGCCGCCTTTACGCCGGACAGCTGAATGAGTACGAACTGGAGATCTTTCCTGCTTATTACGAACGGGTAGTTGACCGAAACGAAAAAATCATCAACAGCTAAACAGCCGTAACCATATAGGTTACGGCTGTTATTCGAGGTATGTTGCCTTTTCTCATCTCTCCCAAGTATTCGTTAAAAGGGCAGCTTGCTTTCTCTCCTTAACCATTGTTGTCTTCCGCCTGACCCAGAATCGTTCTTACTATTCTGCTACTTTTTCTAAATTTCCGTTTCGGTCCATTTTAAATTTTGTTTGCGTTCGCTCTTCTTCCTCAAATAATACTAATTTGCGGGCACGATTCATAATTTTCATTAATGTCTCGTAATCTTCCTGCATTGTGACTGAATTTTGTTCTAGTTCATTGATTTTTGCCGACAGTTCTTCGTTTTGGCTTCTCAATTCAGCAATTTCCCGTTTTAATCTTTCATTCTCACTTTTCAAGGCATTATTTTGCAGATTTGAATGATTAAAGTTTTGTAAGAAATCAATGACACTCTCAAGCGTTATATTTGCAGCTGAAGCCGGTTGATACGTTTGAACTTGTGGAATCGCATAAGTTTCCACACTTAGTTCCACTGAAAGATCTTCAGCATTCCCAACTGGCATCTCCGCAGTACTCATTGACCCTGGAGCTGTCAACTCTAGGCTTTCAATGTCTGTGGAAACTGGAATTGGAGGATTGTAAAGCAATTTCTTCTTGCCTCCTTGTTCCTTTCCTAGAATTCTTTGTCTTTGTTTCCGCTGTTTTTTCGCTAATTGGAGCGCCTTCTCATAATGATGGCGGACAACAGCGTTCCATCTGAATCCGCAGGCAGCAGATGTGCGGTTGAGCTTGTCACCCACCTCTTCAAATGCATTCAGCTGCGTGCTTCCTTCTCGAACATGCCTTAGAACAGTTTCTGCTAAAAGCAAGTCGTTTTCCTCTGACCAAGCATCTTGGCGAACTTTCATTCTTTCAACTCCTTTAAATGTAAATGATAGTAAAACTCATCGCTGCAATTGCCCGACGAGTTTTCTTTAAAGTTCTAGTTTAAGGTTTCCCAAATATCGCAAGCTTTATACCAAAATGATTGTAAGGATAGTAGATTTTTTTAAATAAGAGTGTTGCGCGGCTTGCATTGACTGAAAAGAAACTGTAAAATACCATAGGAGTTAGAACTGTGGATATTTGGACATTTTAAATCATGAAGATAAATGGTATAAACTCGTTTTCTGAAAATCCTTAAGCTTATCAGAATTCATCATAAGCTGCAGAAAGGGCTGGAAAAATGTCAAATGAATTTCGCGTTTGTGACGATTGTCAGGCCGTAAATTTAAAGACATTAATTCCTCGTTTAAAAGAGCTTGATCCTGATGCAAAAATCGAGATTGGCTGCCAATCCTACTGCGGTCCAGGCCGAAAAAAAACGTTCGCGTTTGTCAATAATCGTCCTGTTGCCGCGTTAACCGAAGAGGAATTAATGGAAAAAATAAATAAAAAGGTAAAATAACCACCTTTGACACTGTTCATAGGTGGTTTTCTTTTCCGCCACGTCCGACTCGAGAATTGTCGAAAACTAACAGAGAATTTTGCTGGATTTTGGGTGATTTGCATAGAGAATGAGGTATAATAATAACTAGCATAAGAGGAAGAGGGGAGAGAATGGGTTACTCGGCAGAAAAGCTCAGTGAGGAAAAGGTGTTTAAAGACCCCGTTCACCGCTATATTCATGTCCGTGATAAGGTGATTTGGGATTTAATTGGGACAAAAGAGTTTCAGCGCTTACGAAGAATTAGACAGCTCGGAACCACTTTTTTAACATTCCACGGTGCTGAGCATAGCCGCTTCAACCATTCTCTCGGAGTATATGAAATTGTCCGCCGCATCATCGATGATGTTTTTGCAGGAAGGCCGGAGTGGAATGATGGGGATCGGCTGCTGGCTCTATGCGCAGCCCTTCTTCATGATTTGGGACATGGCCCCTTTTCCCATTCATTTGAAAAAGTATTTGACTTTGACCATGAAGATTTTACGCGTACCATCATTCTTGGAAATACCGAAGTGAACAAAGTTCTGGAAAAAGCAGGGTCAAAATTTCCGGAAAAAGTGGCCGAAGTGATTGCGAAAACATCAGAAAAAAAGCTTGTGATCAGCTTGATTTCCAGTCAAATTGACGCCGATCGTATGGATTATTTGCAGCGGGATGCCTATTATACGGGTGTCAGCTACGGTCATTTTGATATGGAGCGGATCTTGCGCGTCATGCGTCCGCGTGAGGATCAGGTTGTTATCAAGAAGAGCGGCATGCACGCCGTTGAGGACTACATTATGAGCCGCTACCAGATGTACTGGCAAGTTTATTTTCATCCGGTATCGCGGAGCGCCGAAGTGATTTTATCAAAAATTTTGCACCGTGCAAAAGATTTATACGAAAATCATTATCCCTTCAAGTACGAACCACATCACTTTTATTCTTTTTTTCACGGCAATGTGACATTGGAAGACTATGTAAAACTTGATGAATCTGTAATCTTGTATTATTTTCAAATTTGGCAGGACGAAGATGATGCCGTTTTAAGTGATTTGTGCCGCCGGTTCATGAACCGCAATTTGTTCAAATACGTTGAGTTTGATCCCGCTAAAGAATATAAAAAACTTGCCGAATTGACGGCTTTATTTAAAAAAGCGGGTATTGACCCGGAATATTATTTAGTCGTCGATTCTTCATCCGATTTGCCATATGATTTTTACCGACCGGGGGAAGAAGAGGAGCGACTGCCCATTCACTTGCTCATGGAAAATGGGGATCTAAAGGAACTATCCAGAGAATCAGAAATTGTTGATGCCATTTCAGGAAAAAGAAGAACGGACCATAAACTCTATTTTCCGGCTGATTTTATACATGATGATTCTTCGAAAAAAAATCTCAAGAAACAAATACGTTCCCTTTTAGAACTTTAAGCAAGACGGGTTAGATGGAGTAGGAGTTGACCGACATTGTTAAAAGACCATGCAAAACTGATGCAGGCCATTTTCGTTTCGGATGAAATTATTGGGCGAAAAAAGCTGCAAAAGATGATCTATATTGCGAAAAAAATAGACTTTCCTTTTCAGGAGCGGTTTCAGTTCCATTTTTACGGGCCGTATTCTGAAGAATTGACACTAAGAGTAGAAGAACTTTGCAATATGGGCTTTTTAAATGAAGTAAGAGAAAAAAAAGGCGGATATTATCAATATCGTTACACCCTGACAGACAGCGGCAAGGAGTTTCTAAGCTTAAATCAAGTGGATATGCCGCTTTTGAAGGATTGCCTTTTGGATATGAACGGGCAGAACGCGAGATTTCTTGAACTTGTATCCACAGTTTTATATTTTGATAATCTTCCAAAAGAAGAAGTGGTCAACAAAGTGTTTACGTTAAAAAGCAGCCAGCGCTATACGGAAGCGGAGATTGATGAAGCCTATCAATACATTGCCTCTCTAAAAGAAAAAGCTAAGCTCCTGTCTTGAAAGAGCTTAGCTTTTTCTTATTTGTCGCTCAATCTTACTCCGGCAACGGCGTAATGATTTTTGCTCATTTCTTCGATAAATACCGTTACATTTTCTGTTGGAGCACCAGTTGTTTCGCTGACAGCGGCTGTTACTTTTTCAACGAGCGCTTTTTTCTGTTCTTCGCTGCGGCCTTCAAGCATTTTGACCGTTACATATGGCATGGGCTTGTCCTCCTTTTTACATATTCGATTGTAGTTTTTCATAAATTTTAAAAAAGTGCAAGTGAAATGAGAAACGCGTCACCAGCTGAAGCGGAAACCAACGTTATAAATCCATCTGTTTTTCTTTTGCGGCCAGTTTCGTGTATACTTTTACTAAATTGATGGCTTAAACGAGGATTTTTTTCGTTTACAAAGGAAGGAGCAAAACGGTATGGACCAGGGAATTGAGCGGTTTCTCGCCTATCCATTACGCGATATCCCATATGTTGCAATTACATTGATGATTGCTTTTACGTTTCATGAATTTGCCCATGCGTTTGTCGCTTATAAGTTTGGTGATATGACGGCGAAAAAGCAAGGGCGGCTGACATTAAATCCGATTCAGCATCTTGATCCGCTTGGCACCTTGTTTATTTTTTTCGCTGGATTTGGCTGGGCGCGCCCTGTACCGGTTAATCGCTTTTTCTTTAAAAAGCCGCGTCTTGCTGGAGTGCTTGTTTCGGTTGCTGGTCCGCTAAGTAATCTTATTCTGGCCGTTATTGGGTTTGCCATTTGGTACGGTTTAAGCCGCGCGGGCGTTACTTCCGGAGCTGGTTTCCCTCCATATGTGCGCGAATTTCTTGACTTGTTTATCCAATTGAATATTGTCTTGTTCATTTTTAACCTGCTGCCGTTTCCGCCGCTCGATGGCTATCGGATTGTCGAGGATCTGGCACCAAGAGAGGTTCGGGCTAAGATGACCCAATATGAAGTATATGGCTCGCTTATTTTCCTAATTTTAGTCATCACTCCGCTCGATCAATATACGATTTCGCCGATTTTATACAAAATCGTTCCATCCGTAGTAGGGAGCTTAAATCAGTTCTTTTACCAATTGTTTATGTAGCTAAGGAGGTTACAAGAGTAAATGGAAGAAAAGAAAAAGCAGAAAATGGGTTTTAATATTATTAAAAGTGATCCGACAGACGGGCACCGCGGCTATGGCAAAGGTGCGTTAAGTCTTGATAATGTGTCGCCAGTTATTATTGATGTCGAGGCTGGAGAGGCTATCATTGATGTTGGCGCCATGCACGCCCGCAGCGCTGTTGAAAAGGGAATTAAATTTTTGCCGGAAAAAGCAGAGGTTCCGAACGGAAAGCCGTACTGGCTTGTTTGGGTAACGATAGACCGTGATGAACGAGGGCCGTATTATGCGGGAGTCACAGCTTGTGAAATGACGGTTGACCGCGAGAGCCGCCGCGGTTATAAATCGCTTCCAGAACACGTCAATCGTATGGATAAATCGCTGAAGCGCCACATCATTGTCGACCACATGGATGCCAAATCGAAACATGTGCTGGCCAACTTTCTTCGCAGCCATAATGAAGAGCTGTGGGAGCAATCTTCGGATGAACTTAAAAACGGTTTAACTGTTTAATTTTTAAAAGAGAAACTATAAATTGCGTAGTTACATGAAAAACACTAGGTAAAGAAAAGCTCCGAGGGTATTCTGCCCCCGGAGCTTTTCACTAAAAATATTCATTTGGGCATCTTTCCGATCAATGGCTACCCCAAGGGAAAATTCGTTTGTACCATGGGACTTTTTCCTTTAGTGCTGGGGGTTCCGGATAATTGTGCTTCAAATGAACCGTGCAATATTCGGTTGGTTCTGTACCGGCAATAAAATAGGTCTTGCGCTTAACAGGACAATCCTTGGTCGCAAGCTTACCAGTAGAAGGATCGAGATCAACTGCGATAACACCTTCTTTTGGAGGCTTGAATTCCTTCACAGGCAGACCCCTCAATGCATCCTCCATAAAATGAGCCCAGATTTTTTTTGCATACGTTTTTTCAGCTACAAGTTCAATCGGCTTCCCTTTATCATAGCCTGTCCACACCGCTGTCACAAGCTGGGGAGTAAAACCGATCATCCAGCTGTCAGTTTCCGTCGAACCGGATTTTCCCGCATATGGCCGCGTTAGCTCTTTCGCGACCGTACTGCCGGTTACGCTCGCATATCCGTTCAACTTAGGATCGAAAATGCCGGTCATCATCTGTGTCATCACAAAGGCTTTTTTCGGATCGAGCACCTGTTCCTGAGCGTCTTCTTTTTGATATAGGACGTTTCCGTTGTAATCTTCTACTTTTGTAATGAGCGTTGGCTCCACTTTTTTTCCGCCGTTTGCAAACAGGCTGTACGCATTCGCCATTTCGATCACGCGGACACCTGAAGTGCCAAGGGCAAGCGAAGGAACATTGGCCAGCTTTGTTGAGATCCCGAATTTTCTTGCAGCTTCAATCAACGTTTCCGGACCTAAAAACAGATTGGTTTTTACCGCATAAATATTATCGGATAGAGCCAAAGCCTGCGCCATCGTAATATCCCCATCGGCATATTTATTGTTAAAATTGTGCGGCGTATAACTGCCGCCGCCATCAAGATGAAACGTAGTAAACTCGCTGCGCATCAATGTTGAAGGCGTGAAGCCGTTGCTGAGGGCGGCGTAATACAACAGTGGTTTAAACGTCGAACCAGGCTGTCGGATGGCCTGGACAGCCCGATTAAACGGACTTTTTTCATAGTCGCGGCCGCCGACCATCGCTTTGACCTCACCGTTTTTTGGATCCATTGCCACTAAGCTTGCCTGAATATCGGAACCGCTGGCAATCGTCTTGATCACTTCGTTTTCTGCCGCTTCCTGCTGTTTCAAATTCAGCGTCGTAAATACTTTTAAACCGCCGAGGGCAATCGTGCGGTCATCTAAATGTAATTGAAATTTTAGCGCATTTTTTACGGCATCTTGAAAGTAGGGAGCAATGCTTGCCTGCTCGTGCGGCTTGCCAGCTGAAAAAGTCAGCTGGGTAGCTGCGGCTTTTGCTGCTGTTCTATTTGTTATGTAGCCGGTTTCTGTCATCGCTTTTAAGACGATACTTTGGCGCGCTTTCGCGTTTTGCATGGATACCAATGGCGAGTAAATTCCCGGGCCCTTTGGAATTCCGGCAAGCATTGAAGCTTCGGCAAGGGATAATTTTGAAGCGCTTTTTCCAAAGTAATATTGGCTAGCTGCTTCAACGCCGTATGCTCCATTGCCGTAATAAATTGTATTAAAATAGCCCTGAAGGATGTCTTTTTTTGAATAATTCATTTCCAGCCGAATCGTATAAAAGGCTTCAAGAAGTTTTCGTGTCCACGTTTTATCGTATTCCAGAAAAAGATTCCGGGCGTACTGCTGGGTGATGGTGCTCGCACCTTGAACCTTGCCAAATGCTTTGAGATCGGCAAGAGCGGCACCTGCAATACGCTTATAATCAAAGCCATGGTGATGGTAAAAATTTCGGTCCTCAATCGCCAGTGTTGCATGGATCAAATCAGGGGAAACCTCTTTAATCGGCACCCAATAGCGTTTTTGCCCATTCGTGCTTTCGCCAATTTTTGTTCCATTGTCAGAGAAATATATGGTTGACTGCGGTACAGCCAGCGGCGGCGCACCGAGCATTTTGGCGTAGACCAATATGCCGAAAAAGAGGATAAGCATACAAATCATGCCTATCAAACTGATGATGATGAATGCGCGCAAGTATTTAATCGTTTTTCTAAACCCTTGATCAGTCATGATTTCCACGTTTATCACCCCGCTGTTTAGTTTGTTGGCAAAAAGCGCTATACGTACAGTATGAAAAAAACGGGCAAATTTTAAACATTTAGGAAAGTTTTTCTTGAAATTTTGCTAGATTGCTCTATACTTTTTCTACGTTAAGGAAATTAAATTTGTATAATGCGGATAATTTTCCACAAGCTTTCTGAATCTAGCTCCAGCGCCCAGCGACTTGTGTACTTCCCGCTCCGCCCTACAATAAGTCAACATCGAATCGCTAGTGCTCTTTGTGTTTCCTTTATCTCAGTTGGAGCACTCCAGTCCATACGTCGCTAAACGGGCGCTTCCGCCTCTTGTTTGTGTTTGTAAAATATACGATAGGGAAGCATAATAGAAAAAGTGAATGTCCATGGTTTGGCGGCTTTTCAAAAATAAATAGCTGAAAGGATGAGTTACATGGCAATTTGGTTTACGGAAAAACAAACGGAAAATTTCGGGATCACGATGAAGGTGAAACAGACTTTACATACGGAGCAAACGGAGTTTCAAAAGCTTGATATGATCGAAACAGAGGAATGGGGCAACATGCTCTTACTGGATGATATGGTCATGACTTCGATCAAGGATGAATTTGTTTACCATGAGATGGTGGCACATGTGCCTTTGTTCACCCACCCAAATCCTGAGAACATTTTAGTCGTCGGCGGCGGCGATGGCGGCGTGATTCGCGAAATCTTGAAACACCCAAGCGTAAAAAAGGCGACACTTGTTGACATCGATGGCAAGGTAATTGAGTACTCGAAAAAATTCCTGCCGGAAATTGCCGGGAAATTGGACGATCCTCGCGTTGAAGTAAAAGTAGGCGATGGATTCATGCATATTGCCGAAAGCGAAAATCAGTACGATGTCATCATGGTTGACTCCACAGAACCGGTTGGCCCTGCGGTCAACTTATTTACAAGAGGTTTTTACGCCGGAATATCAAAGGCGTTAAAAGAAGACGGCCTTTTTGTTGCCCAGTCGGACAACCCTTGGTTTAAAGCGGATCTTATTCGCAATGTTCAAAAAGACGTAAAGGAAATCTTCCCGATTACCCGTCTGTATGTAGCGAATATTCCAACATACCCAAGCGGCATGTGGGCCTTCACGCTCGGTTCGAAAAAATATGATCCGCTTGAAGTAAGCGAGGACCGTTTCCACGAAATCGACACCAACTATTACACAAAAGAACTTCATAAAGCAGCTTTTGTGTTGCCAAAATTTGTTGGTGATTTAGTGAAGTAAACGATAACGGGACAAGCCCCGATCCGTTAACGCGGTAAAGCAGCGGGGGCTAGACCCCTATAAAGTGAAGGAAAGCGAGGACAGCGAATGCGTTTTGATGAAGCATACTCCGGAAATGTTTTTATAAAAAGTCATCCTAATTTTGAGGAGAGCAAGGCGGTACTATACGGCATGCCAATGGATTGGACTGTCAGCTTCCGCCCTGGTTCCCGTTTCGGCCCGACACGGATTCGCGAAGTGTCAATCGGTCTTGAAGAATACAGTCCGTATTTAGACCGTGAGCTTGAAGATGTGAAGTTTTTCGACGCAGGCGATATTCCGCTCCCGTTTGGAAATGCGCAAAGAAGCCTTGATATGATTGAAGAATTTGTCGATAAAATTCTCGAAGCCGGAAAATTTCCGCTTGGCATGGGCGGGGAGCATCTCGTCTCCTGGCCGGTGATGAAAGCTGTTTATAAGAAATATCCTGATTTGGCGATTATCCATATGGACGCCCATACCGATCTGCGTGAGCAATATGAAGGCGAGCCATTGTCCCATTCAACGCCGATTCGTAAAATTGCCGAATTAATTGGACCAAGCAATGTGTTTTCATTTGGAATTCGTTCTGGAATGAAAGAAGAATTTGACTGGGCGAAAAAAGTGGGCATGCATATTTCGAAGTTCGATGTCCACCAGCCGCTGAAAGAAATTTTGCCAACATTGGCCGGCCGCCCTGTTTATGTCACGATTGATATCGATGTTCTTGACCCGGCACATGCCCCTGGTACAGGCACCGTTGATTGCGGTGGCATCACTTCAAGGGAGCTGCTTGCATCCATTCATGAAATTGCCACGTCTGATGTTAACGTCGTTGGCGCTGACCTTGTCGAAGTTGCGCCGATTTATGATCCTTCTGAACAAACCGCCAATACCGCAAGCAAATTGATCCGCGAGATGATTCTTGGCTGGGTGAAATAATATGGATGAAAAGGTGCCTGTCCGCAGGCACCTTTTGAATTGTTGGGCTGATCCGGTTATAATAGAGTGAAAAAAGGGAGTGCTACCTGATTGTCCATCCCTGAAATACTAGTAAAAATGAATGTAAAAACAACGATTTCGCAGCAAAACAGTTCGGAAACGTTTGACGCGGCAGCGGTTGGCCGTTTTTATCATAAAGGCGAAACGTTCTATTTGAAATACGAAGAAATGACCGAAGAGGGCAGCATACGGACCATTGTGAAGGCGACAAAGGAAGAAGCGCTTATTTTGCGGAATGGCGCCGTTACAATGAGGCTACCGTTTACCCTTGATAGTAAGAAAAGCGGCTATTATGAAGTGCCGTTTGGTAAATTTGCAACATCCACTTTTACAAAAAAAATAGAGCATCAGTATCAAACGGAAAGCGGTACAGGCTACATCCAATTGGTTTACGATTTTTCCGTGCAAGGAACGGATGCGGGTACATACGAATTGCACATTACATTTCAGGAGGAAGAGAAATGAACATTGTCGAGCAGGTTCAAAACAAATTGAAGCAAGAAATTAAAGCGGCGGTCATAAAAGCTAATCTTGCGGCAGAAGGTCAAATTCCAGATGTCATTTTAGAGGTGCCAAAGGATAAAGATCACGGTGACTACTCAACCAATATGGCGATGCAGCTTACGCGGGTGGCAAAAAAAGCGCCGCGGATGATTGCCGAAGAACTAATAGCCCATTTTGACCGTTCGAAAGCATCGATCGATAAAATTGAGCTGGCAGGCCCTGGCTTTATTAATTTTTATATGAATAACAGCTATCTGACTGATTTGATTCCGACCATTCTCCGCGCTGGTGAAAAATACGGAGAAACAACGGTCGGCCAGCAGCAGAAAATTCAAGTCGAGTTTGTTTCTGCCAACCCAACGGGCGACCTCCATTTAGGTCATGCGCGTGGTGCGGCTGTCGGCGACTCGCTTTGCAATATTTTAGCAAAAGCGGGCTATGACGTTTCCCGTGAATATTATATAAACGATGCCGGCAATCAGATTAACAATCTGGCATTGTCTGTCGAAGCCCGCTACTTCCAGGCGCTTGGGCTGGAAAAAGGAATGCCGGAGGATGGCTATCATGGTGCGGACATTGTTGCGGTTGGCAAAAGACTCGCCGAAGAATTTGGCGACAAATACGTCCATGCTGATGAAACAGAACGGTTCGAGTTTTTCCGTGAATATGGCTTAAAATATGAAATGGCCAAGCTGAAAAAGGATTTGGAAGATTTTCGCGTTGGCTTCGATGTATGGTTTTCGGAAACCTCGCTTTATCAAAATGGAAAAATTGATGAAGCCTTGGATGCGCTTCGGAAGACCGGTTATATTTATGAGCAGGACGGAGCGACGTGGCTGCGTTCGACAGAGTTTGGCGATGACAAGGATCGCGTCTTGATTAAGCAGGACGGCTCTTATACGTATTTAACACCTGATATTGCTTACCATAAAGACAAGCTTGACCGCGGTTTTGAAAAGCTGATCAATATTTGGGGCGCTGACCACCACGGCTATATACCAAGGATGCGCGCGGCCATTCAGGCACTAGGCTATGACGGTGAAGCGCTCGAAGTGGAAATCATTCAGCTTGTTCACCTATACAAAAATGGCGAGAAAATGAAAATGAGCAAACGGACAGGTAAGGCGGTAACGATGCGGGATCTTGTCGATGAGGTCGGCCTCGATGCCGTTCGCTACTTCTTTGCGATGAGAAGCTCGGATACGCATATGGATTTTGACCTCGATCTGGCTGTTTCCGAATCGAATGAAAATCCGGTATACTATGCGCAATACGCCCATGCGAGAATTTGCAGCATTTTGCGCCAAGGCGAGGAGCAAGGAATTTATCCTGATGAGCAGGCTGATTTTTCCCTTGTTTCATCTGAAAAAGAAATCGACTTGTTGAAAAAGCTTGGCGAATTCCCGCAAGCGGTTGGCGAAGCGGCGCAAAAACGGACACCGCACCGCATTACTCATTATATTTTTGATTTAGCATCAGCGTTCCATAGCTTCTACAATGCTGAAAAAGTGCTTGACAACAGCAATCCTGAGCGAACAAAAGCCCGCCTGGCATTGATTAAAGCAGTGCGTCTCACATTGAAAAACGCGCTTGCCCTAATCGGGGTATCCGCTCCGGAAAAAATGTAAAAATGAAGGTTCCTTTTTAAAGGAGCCTTATTTTTATGTGCTATACTGTGATTATCCGCGGGGGTTGGAAATTTATCCGTGGATTTCGAAAACTTATCCGCGAGATTTTGCCGTTATCCGTAGAATTTCAACCTTTATCCGTATTTGAAAACAACACTTATAAAAAGCCCGATATAGTCGCCGCAATCTTTTCCTTAACTGAGCGAAAAAGATTGGGCTTGTTGAGATCTTCCAATAATAACGGCTGTGAATCCTGAATGTCTTGCCGGATTACTTCTATCACCCGCTTGTTAAATTTCAAATCATAAAAATAACAATTGATTTCTTTGTTCAAAGCAAGGCTTCTTCTATCAAAATTAGCTGTTCCAATTTCACATATCGTTTCATCAATCACAATCGTTTTAGCATGATAAAAACCGTTTTTAAATTGGTAAACTGTTGCACCCTCTTGTAACAGCGTCCGAAAATAGCGATAGGAGGCTTCCTGCACAAGCATGTGATCAGCTGTAGCAGGCACGATGATGGTAAGCTTTACGCCGCGGCGAATGGATTTCAGTAGCTCAGCAAAAACTTTTTTGCTCGGAATAAAATAAGGCGTTCCAATCATAATCCATTCTTTTGCTGATTGAATTTGCTGCACATAAGTATCCTCAAGCAGATTGGCTTCGGTTGCAAGCAGGCGATGAGCAATCTTCTGATTGGCTTGCCCGGGAAAACGGGCGGCTGGATCAGGCTGAAATGTAAATTCACGCGCTGTCTCAAGAGTATCCTTGTCACGCTGTCGCGCCATTACGTCCCCTTCCTTACAAGCCTTTTTCGGCGAATCTCCCTGCCAGTCATGTAAAAACACCCGCTGCAAAAAGGAAACCCCCTCACCGGTTATTTTTAAATGATAATCGCGCCATGGACTCAATTTTGGGTCAAAGCCAATGTATTCCTTGCCAATATTGAAACCGCCCAGATAGCCGATTGTTCCATCGATTATAGTAATTTTTCGATGATTGCGCACCTGGGAGCTGTAAAAAGGAAATGGGAACTTGACTCTGCTGCTATACTGAAACGCGACGCCTGCCGCTTCCAAATCGGTAATCTGCTTTTTGGAAAACTTCAAGCTGCCAATTTGATCCAAGAGAAGGCGAACCTTCACTCCTTCACCGGCTTTGTTTTTTAAAAGAGATAAAAACTCCCGGCCGAATGTATCATTTTGAACAATATAAAACACGATGTCGATGCTTTTTTCCGCTTGTTCCAGACTTAGAAAATAATCCGCGAACAGCTCCTTTCCAAGAGCGAAAATTTCAAAGCCTCCGTGAAGGAGCGAAGATTCCAGTTTTTCCGCTACCCGAAGATGCTTTTTTCTGCCGAAGCGATAATCGAAAAAAAGCCAAATAAAAATAAACAAGATGAATAGGATGGTAAAGAGCACAAAAGTCACAGAGATCCTCTCCATTTCGTATTTGTCTTAGGTTTTCCGAATAAGGTGATTCCTATTAGTTGTTTAAAAAGGACAGAAAAAGATTGACTGAATGTTCATTCATAATATAATAGTATTAGAAATGAATTCAGAAAATTTAGCTGTTTTCGAATTTTCAATGGATGGTGAAAAAATAGGGGAAGGGGCGAAGGGAATGAATGGACTATTATGGATCAACTTGATTGCGTTTTTATTTGTAACCGCTTACGCAATCAGTCTATTCGTATACGTAGTAAAAACGAGAATCCAATACATCAAGCTGGGCAAGAAAGCAGAATTTGACAACAATGTAAAAGCGCGCTTGGAGAAAATTTGGAGTAACGTTTTTGGGCAAAAGAAACTGCTGAAGGACAAAAAAAGCGGCGCAATTCACGTCATGTTTTTCTATGGATTTTTGCTTGTTCAGTTTGGGGCAATCGATTTTATTTGGAAAGGGATCAATCCTCGTTCACACCTGCCGCTTGGTCCGCTATATTCGGGTTTTACTTTTTTTCAAGAAATGATAACGTTGATCATTTTAATGGCTGTGGTCTGGGCTTTTTACCGCCGATATATTGAAAAGCTCGTTCGTTTAAAACGAAATTTTAAATCTGGGCTTGTGTTAATTTTTATTGGCGGTTTAATGGTATCGGTGCTCGTTGGAAACGGAATGGGAATCATCTGGCATGGCGAGGATCCAAGCTGGACAGAACCGGTCGCTTCCTTGATTGCGATGGCCTTTTCCGGTATTGGTAAAACTGCTGCCATTGTTATTTTCTACGCTGCCTGGTGGCTGCACTTATTGTTCCTGCTCTCCTTCCTGGTGTACGTGCCGCAGTCCAAGCACGCCCATTTAATCGCCGGACCAGCTAACGTCTATCTCAATCGGCTGGAAAAGCCGGGAAAATTAACAAAAATTAATTTTGAAGACGAGTCCCAAGAATCTTTCGGTGTCGGAAAAATTGAAGACTTTACACAGCTGCAGCTGATCGATTTGTATGCTTGTGTGGAATGCGGCCGCTGCACGAATATGTGCCCGGCGACGGGGACAGGAAAAATGCTGTCGCCGATGGACTTAATGCTAAAGCTTCGCGATCACCTGACCCATTACGGGGCAGCGGTTACCTCAAAGCAGCCGTGGGTGCCGACATTCGCATTTTCCCATACAAAAGGCAACCAGCTCGCGCTGGCAGCGGGAGGAAGCGGAGCTAAAGAAGCGGCAGCAGCAACGGCATACAATCCAAACCTGATTGGCGACGTAATAACAGAAGAAGAAATTTGGGCCTGCACGACATGCCGAAATTGCGAAGATCAATGTCCGGTTATGAATGAGCATGTTGAAAAAATCATCGATCTTAGACGCTATCTTGTTTTAACAGAAGGTAAAATGAACGCCGATGCCCAGCGCGCCATTCAGAACATAGAGCGGCAAGGAAATCCGTGGGGCTTGAACCGCAAGGCGCGCGAGGACTGGCGGGAAGTAAGAGAAGACGTGCAAGTACCGACGGTAAAAGAAGTGAACAAGGCTGGCGAAGAATTTGAATATTTATTCTGGGTCGGCTCGATGGGTTCCTACGATAACCGCAGCCAGAAAGTTGCCCTCTCCTTTGCAAAACTATTAAATGAGGCGGGGGTGAAATTTGCAATCCTCGGCAATAAGGAGAAAAATTCAGGCGATACAGCACGCAGGCTAGGAAATGAATTTTTGTTTCAAGAGCTTGCCGCGAAGAATATTGAGGAACTAGAAAAAAATGAAGTGAGCAAGATCGTCACGATTGATCCGCATGCCTATAACACATTTAAAAATGAATATCCTGATTTTGGCCTTGAGACGGAAGTTTACCACCATACAGAATTGCTGGCAAAACTTCTTAAAGAAGGGCGGCTTGTACCGAAGTACGAAGTAAATGAAACGATTACTTTCCATGATTCTTGTTACCTTGGGCGGTATAACGATGTGTACGAGCAGCCGCGGGCTATATTAAAAGCCATCCCAGGCGTGAAATTGGTGGAAATGGAGAGAAACCGTGAGACGGCGATGTGCTGCGGAGCAGGAGGCGGATTGATGTGGATGGAAGAGGAAACGGGGCATCGGATCAATATTGCGAGGACAGAACAAGCGCTGGCGGTGAACCCGACAGTGATCAGCTCTGCTTGTCCGTATTGTTTGACAATGCTTTCGGATGGAACAAAAGCAAAAGAAGTCGAAGAGCAAGTTCACACGTACGATGTTGCAGAACTGTTGGAAAAAGCAGTCTGCGGACAGTAATACTTTTTCACAAACGCAGAAGTTGAAGAAATTTCATTTAATTCAAAAAATATAGAATTTTATGTAAATTAATTCAACTTCTGTTCTTTTTGCGATAAAATAAAGTTGATTAAGTAAAACGTTTACATTTCAGTTTGAGCGAGCGTTCAGTCAAAAGTCAAAAGAATCGTAACGAGAACAAAGGGGAGAGGAAGAGCTATGAACAGAACTGTTATATTAAGTGGAGTGAGAACTCCTTTTGGAAAGCTGGGCGGTGTCATCAGGAGTTTAACAGCCGCTGAATTGGGCGGTATTGCTGTCAAAGAAGCGTTAAATCGGGCTGAAGTCAGCGGTGAAGAGGTTCAGGAAGTCATCCTCGGAACCGTTTTACAAGGGGGACAGGGACAGATTCCATCGCGGCAGGCAGCAAGAAATGCCGGCCTGCCTTGGGCAGTAAAAACGGAAACGATCAATAAAGTGTGCGCTTCAGGGATGCGCAGTGTGACGCTGGCTGATCAAATCATCCGCAGCCGCGATGAAGAAGTGATCGTGGCTGGCGGTATGGAATCGATGAGCAATGCGCCGTACATGCTGCCAAAAGCAAGATGGGGCTTGCGGATGGGTGATTCAACGGTAAAAGACATGATGATAGCTGATGGACTAACCTGCAGTTTTACAGGAGCCCATATGGGTACATATGGAAATTCAACCGCGGAGGAAATGGAAATCACAAGGGAAGAACAGGATGAGTGGGCATTGAGAAGCCATGAGCGGGCGATTGCTGCAATCGAATCAGGTAAGTTTGCCGAGGAAATTGTTCCGGTCACGGTGCAGGGGAATAAAGGAGCTTCGGTCATTGTTGAGCAAGATGAAGCCCCAAGAAGTGATACATCGCTTGAACGGCTAGCCAAATTAACGCCGGTTTTCAATTCGGTTGGAACCATTACAGCGGGCAACGCTCCTGGCGTTAATGATGGCGCTGCAGCTTTAGTGTTGATGAGTGAAGCGCGGGCAGAGAAGGAAGGCCGAATACCAGAAGCAATCATTCTTGGTCATGCAGCGGTAGCGGTTGAAGCAAAGGACTTTCCAAAGACACCTGGACTTGTCATACAGGAGCTGCTGAAGAAAACAGGCAGGAGTCTCGCTGAAATTGATTTGTTTGAGATTAATGAAGCATTTGCTGCGGTTGCGTTAGCAAGCATGAAGATTGCTGAACTTGATCCGAACAAAGTAAATGTCAATGGCGGGGCGGTCGCATTGGGCCATCCAATTGGCGCAAGCGGCGCACGAATCATTATTACGCTAATGCATGAATTGAAACGCCGCCGCGGCGGAATTGGAATTGCTGCCATTTGCAGCGGCGGCGGACAAGGCGATGCCGTAATGATCGAAGTGCCAAAGAGATAGAAGGGGAGGGGAAAAATGGAGGTCGAAAAAGTCATGGTTGTCGGTGCCGGGCAAATGGGTTCAGGTATTGCCCAGGTTTGTGCCACAGCGGGATATCAAGTAGTTTTAAATGATTTGAAGCAGGAATTCCTTGAGCGCGGTCAGAAAGGCATCGAGAAAAATTTAGCAAGGCAGGTGGAGAAGGGCCGCTTATCTGAGGAGGAAAAACAGGCAGTAATGGGCCGCATCACTCCTTCAACCGATCTTTTGGATGCAGCTCAAGTAGATCTTGTGATCGAAGCCGCTGTTGAAAATATGGAGATTAAGACGAAAATTTTTTCCGAGCTGGATGAAATTGCTTCGAAGCATACAATTTTGGCAAGTAATACATCATCCTTGCCGATAACGGAAATTGCCGCGGCAACAAAGCGGCCGGAAAAAGTGATCGGCATGCACTTTATGAATCCGGTGCCAGTGATGAAGCTGGTGGAAATCATCCGTGGACTCGCGACAGCGGATGAAGTGTACGCAGTGATCAAAGAAATGACGGAAACGTTGGAAAAAGTGCCAGTTGAAGTAAATGATTTTCCCGGCTTTGTTTCCAACCGGGTGCTGATGCCGATGATCAATGAAGCAATTTATACGCTGTATGAAGGTGTGGCGAGTAAAGAGGCAATTGACGAAGTCATGAAGCTTGGAATGAACCATCCTATGGGACCGTTAACATTAGCTGATTTTATTGGTCTTGATACTTGCTTGTATATTATGGAAACGCTTCACGAAGGCTTTGGTGACGATAAATACCGCCCGTGCCCGCTCCTAAGAAAATATGTCAAAGCAGGCTGGCTGGGACAGAAAACGGGGCGCGGCTTTTACAGCTATGAATAAGGAAAGATGGAACTCGAATAGCGGCAGCAAGAGCAGCTGATGAGGGATTGAACACATTGCCCAACAGCTGCGGCTTTATGGATCCTCAAGTGGGACTGGGGGAATAGGGATGGATTTACGATTTACGGAAGAGCAGGAAATGATGCGCAAAATGGTGCGTAATTTTGCCGCGAGCGAAGTCGCCCCTTTTGTGGAAAAGATGGAAAAAGGTGAATTTCCTCGTGAAATTCTCCGGAAAATGGGCGAGCTTGGCTTGATGGGAATCCCGATACCCGAAAAATACGGCGGGGCGGAGATGGACTTTGTTTCCTATATTTTGGCGATCAATGAACTGTCAAAAGTGAGTGCGACCGTCGGGGTTATTTTATCGGTTCATACGTCTGTTTGCACGAATCCGATTGTTTATTTTGGCACGGAAGAACAGAAGCGTAAATATGTCCCGAAGCTGGCAGCAGGCGAGTATTTAGGCGCCTTTTGCTTAACAGAGCCGAGCTCGGGCTCCGATGCTTCAAGCTTAAAGTCCCGTGCGATTAAAGACGGAAACCAATACGTTTTGAACGGATCAAAAATGTTTATCACCAATGGCGGGGAAGCGGATGTTTACATCGTTTTTGCGAACATTCAGCCTGTATTTGACAGCAAAGGCATTACCGCGTTTATCGTGGAAAAAAACACGCCGGGCCTGGTCATTGGTAAGGATGAGAAGAAGATGGGGCTTCACGGATCCCGAACAGTACAGCTGACGTTTGAAGAAATGAGAATACCGGCAGAAAATCTCCTTGGACAGGAGGGAGAAGGCTATAAAATTGCGATGGCCAATCTGGAGGCGGGAAGAATCGGCATTGCCGCTCAAGCGCTTGGTATTGCCGAAGCTGCTCTGGAGGCGGCAACACTGTATGCGAAAGACCGCCGCCAATTTGGCAAGCCAATCGCTGCCCAGCAAGGAGTGGCTTTTAAGCTTGCCAACATGGCAACAAATGTGGAAGCTGCGAGACTGTTAGTCTATCAAGCGGCTCATTTAAGGGCGCAAGGCAAGAAATGCGGCCTTGAGGCTTCTATGGCAAAATTGTTTGCCTCTAGAACAGCTGTGGAAGTCACCACGGAGGCAATTCAAATTTTTGGCGGCTATGGATACACGGAGGATTATCCGGTTGAACGGTATTTCCGCGATGCGAAAATTACCGAGATCTATGAAGGAACAAGTGAAATTCAGCGAATGGTAATTGGAAAATACCTTCTCAAATAAACAACAATTTTTAAAAGGGGGATTTACTAAATGAACTTTCAATTATCCGAAGAGCATGAAATGATTCGCAAAATGGTACGTGATTTTGCCCGCAATGAAGTGGCGCCGACCGCAGCGGAGCGCGATGAACAGGAACGCTTTGACCGCAGCCTTTTTACAAAAATGGCTGAGCTGGGCTTAACGGGAATTCCGTGGCCCGAAGAATACGGAGGAATCGGCAGCGATTATTTAGCTTACTGCATTGCAATTGAAGAGCTGTCAAGGGTATGCGCGTCAACTGGGGTCACCCTATCAGCGCATACGTCGCTCGCAGGCTGGCCGATCTACAAATTTGGTTCAGAAGAGCAAAAACAGAAATATTTGCGGCCGCTCGCAGAAGGCACAATGCTGGGCGCTTACGGTTTAACCGAGCCGGGCAGCGGATCCGATGCAGGTGCAATGAGAACAACAGCAAAATTTGACGGCAGCCATTATCGATTAAATGGTTCAAAAATTTTTATTACCAATGGCGGGGAAGCGGATCTTTATGTTGTTTTTGCCTTAACCGACCCAGAGAGTAAGCAAAAGGGCACAACGGCCTTTATCATTGAAAAAGATTTTTCTGGTTTTTCTGTGGGCAAGAAAGAAAAGAAAATGGGAATTCGTTCGTCGCCAACAACGGAAATTATTTTTGACGATTGCAAGGTTCCCGCGGAAAATCGCCTAGGCGAAGAAGGAGAAGGCTTTAAAATTGCGATGATGACGCTCGATGGCGGCCGCAATGGAATCGCTGCCCAGGCGGTGGGAATTGCCCAGGGAGCCCTTGATGCTGCGATCGATTATGCGCGCGAACGCCATCAATTCAGCAAACCGATCGCTGCCCAGCAAGGAATAAGCTTTAAACTGGCTGATATGGCAACAAGTGTCGAAGCTGCAAGGCTCTTAACCTATCAGGCAGCATGGCTGGAGTCCAATGGCTTGCCATATGGAAAAGAATCGGCAATGTCGAAGCTGTTTGCTGGTGATGCAGCGATGAAAGTGACAACCGAAGCGGTGCAAATTTTTGGCGGCTATGGCTACACGAAAGACTACCCGGTCGAACGGTTTATGCGCGATGCGAAAATCACCCAGATTTATGAAGGCACTCAGGAAATTCAACGCCTTGTGATCTCAAGAATGATTACAAAATGATGAACACGGCGGCAAGCGGTACTGCGTCCTTAAGAGAACGCAAGCAGTCTGAGACTGGAGCTTTCTGATCAACCGCGGCAGTTTTTAAAAATAACAGCAAAAATTAGCTCGTCTGGCAAAACAGCTGCGGGCAGTGAAAGGCGGTGGATAGTGGATGAAAAAACGGGAAGTAAAAGCATCGGTCAAGGATGAACTTCTTGTGAAAAAAAGACGCGATCAGATGATAAAAGGTGCTGTGACCCTTTTTAAACAAAAGGGTTTTCATCGGACAACAACAAGAGAGATTGCCAGGGCAGCCGGATTTAGTATTGGGACTTTATACGAATACATCCGCACGAAAGAGGACGTTCTCTATCTTGTGTGCGACAGCATTTATGATCATGTTCGCGATCGCCTGCAAATGGACATTGATCCGAGCCAGGGCACGCTCGCAAATCTAAGGCTTGGGATTGCTTATTATTTCCGGGTTGTCGATGAGATGCAAGATGAAGTGCTTGTCATGTATCAAGAGGTAAAGTCGCTTTCGAAAGATGCCCTCCCGTACGTTTTGCGCAAAGAGGTGGAAATGACTTCCATGTTTGAAGCGCTTCTCGCAAAATGTGTCGAAAATGGGGTGCTTGATATGAATGAAAAACAAGTCAAAGTAATTGCCCACAATATTATTGTTCAGGGGCAAATGTGGGCATTCCGCCGCTGGGAGCTGCAAAAATTATATCAGCTGGATGAGTATATTGAAATTCAGACGAAGCTGTTATTTACCGGTATCAGCGGTGCTGACCAGGTTTTTCATCAGCAAAATTTAACGGTAAACAAGGGGTAATTTTTGAACAGGGGGAGAAAAATGAGCGCAATGGAGATCTATCGACCGAAGCATCATATTCGCTTTGTAACCGCTTCGAGCCTTTTTGATGGACATGATGCGTCGATTAATATCATGAGGAGAATTCTTCAAGCAAGCGGTGCGGAAGTGATTCATCTCGGGCACAATCGCTCGGTTGAGGAAGTAGTGAATGCGGCGATTCAAGAAGATGTTCAAGGAATCGCGATTTCTTCCTATCAAGGCGGACATGTTGAATATTTCAAATATATGTATGATTTGCTGCGCGAAAAAGGGGCGCCAAAGATCCGCATTTATGGCGGCGGCGGCGGAGTGATCATACCGCGGGAAATAAAGGAACTGCATGATTACGGAATCGCAAGGATTTTTTCGCCAGAGGACGGCCGAAAGCTTGGGCTGCAGGGAATGATTAACAATATGCTTGAAGAGTGTGATTTTTCGACTGTTGATCTGCAAACAGTTGAAGAAATCGGCACGCTCGCTTCTGGAGATGTGAATACCGTTGCAAAGCTGATCACGCTTGCCGAGCTTCATGTCGAACAGCAAGGTGAAGCCGCAGCTGCACTGGAGAGTGTTCTCGAAAAAATCAAAACAATGTCATCATCGATTCCGGTTGTGGGGATAACGGGAACGGGCGGTGCTGGCAAGAGCTCGCTTACCGACGAGCTGATTCGCCGGTTTATCAATGAAATCCCAGAGAAAAAAGTGGCGATTTTATCTGTTGATCCAACGAAGCAAAAGACAGGTGGAGCGCTTTTGGGCGACAGGATTCGCATGAATGCCATTTTCCATCCCCGCGTTTTTATGCGCAGCCTTGCAACCAGATCATCAAAAAATGAACTATCGCTTGCGATCCGCGATGCACTAGCCGTTGTAAAGGCGGCTGGCTTTGATTTGATCATTGTCGAAACGAGCGGAATTGGCCAGGGCGATGCGGAGATTACGGAAATTTGCGATGTTTCATTATATGTGATGACCAGCGAATTTGGAGCTCCTTCCCAGCTTGAAAAAATTGATATGATTGATTTCGCCGACTTGATTGTCATTAATAAATTTGAGCGCAAAGGCTCAGAAGATGCGAAAAACCAAGTGCAGAAGCAGTATCAGCGCAGCCGGATGCTGTTTGAAAAAGACGTTAAGGAGATGCCGGTATATGGCACGATTGCCAGCCAGTTTAATGATCCTGGAACCAATGCCCTATTTGCAGCGTTAATCGAAAAAATGAACGAAAAGGCTGGAACCAATTGGCAGACTGCCTTCAGCAAAAATGCCAAGGTAGAAAAGCAAAATGTGATCATTCCAAACGACCGGCGCTATTATTTGCGTGAAATTTCCGAAGCGGTCCGCCGTTACCACCAAAAAGCGGAGGAGCAGGCCAGCCTTGCGCGAAAACTATTTCAATTAGAAGGGGCGATGGCTGCTGTCAAACAGGCAGGCGCTAATTCTGAAGTTTTCGCAGCTTTGGAAGCGATTAAGCAGGACACGGCGGCAAAACTGACTTTACAAACGAAAAAGATTCTTGATGGCTGGGAAGAAACGAAAAAAACATATTCAGCGGAACATTTTGTCACAAAAATTCGCGATAAAGAAATTCTTACCGCTTTAAAAACAAAGAGCTTGTCTGGCCTTGACATTCCAAAAGTCGCATTGCCAAAGTATCAAGATTACGGCGAAATTATACGCTGGGTATACCGCGAAAATGTGCCGGGTTCATTCCCGTACACGGCCGGTGTCTTTCCGTTCAAACGGGAAGGGGAGGATCCGAAGCGGCAATTTGCCGGCGAAGGGACACCAGAGCGGACGAACCGCCGCTTCCACTATCTCTCAAAGGACGATCCAGCGAAGCGCTTGAGCACCGCGTTTGATTCTGTTACCTTGTACGGTGAAGACCCAGATTATCGCCCGGATATTTACGGAAAAATTGGTGAAAGCGGTGTAAGCATCTGTACGCTTGACGATATGAAAAAACTGTATGCCGGCTTTGATTTATGCCACCCATCTACTTCTGTTTCGATGACAATCAATGGTCCGGCACCGATTATTTTAGCGATGTTTATGAACACAGCGATCGAACAGCAGCTTTCGAAAAAAGAAGCGGAACTCGGGAGGCCGTTAACTGCTGCCGAGCAGGAAGACGTAAAGGCGTACACGCTAAAGACCGTGCGCGGAACGGTTCAAGCCGATATTTTAAAAGAAGATCAGGGACAAAATACATGTATTTTTTCAACTGAATTTGCGCTCCGGATGATGGGTGACATTCAGCAATACTTTATTGACTATCAAGTCCGCAATTATTACTCTGTTTCGATTTCCGGCTATCATATTGCCGAAGCGGGAGCAAATCCGATTTCCCAGCTTGCATTTACGCTGGCGAATGGCTTTACGTATGTGGAATATTATTTGAGCCGCGGGATGAAGGTTGATGATTTTGCACCAAATCTTTCCTTCTTTTTCTCGAATGGACTTGATCCGGAATACACCGTCATCGGCCGTGTGGCCCGCCGCATTTGGGCAACGGTAATGCGCGTTAAGTACGGTGCAAACAAGCGCAGTCAAAAGCTGAAATACCATATCCAAACATCGGGGCGTTCGCTGCATGCCCAGGAAATAGACTTTAATGATATCCGCACAACCTTGCAAGCGTTAATGGCGTTAAATGATAATTGCAACTCGCTTCACACAAACGCCTATGATGAGGCGATTACGACACCGACGGAGGAATCAGTAAGGCGGGCGATGGCAATTCAGATGATTATTACAAAAGAACATGGCCTTTCTAAGAACGAAAACCCACTCCAAGGATCTTTTGTGATCGAAGAGCTTACCGATCTTGTCGAGGAAGCAGTGCTAAGGGAGTTTGAGCGGATCAATGACCGCGGCGGGGTGCTGGGTGCAATGGAAACGCAGTATCAGCGCGGCAAGATTCAGGATGAGTCAATGGTTTATGAAAGGAAAAAACATTCTGGTGAACTGCCGATTATTGGTGTTAACACGTACTTAAATCCAAACCTGCCTTCGGAAGAAGCCGTTAACCAAATGCAGCTTGCCCGGGCATCAAAGGAAGAGAAAGAATGGCAGATTGCCAACTTAAGGGAGTTTCAGATGCGATATGCCGATGCAGCTCCCGCAGCATTGCGGCGGCTGAAGGAAACCGCTGTGAACAATGGCAATATTTTTGCTGAATTAATGGAAACGGTGAAAGTCGCAAGTCTTGGTCAAATCACTCGTGCCTTATACGAAGTGGGCGGGCAATACCGGAGAAATATGTAACAAAACCGACTTGTGTTTGTTTTTTGGAAAACAAACGGGAGCTGCCGGTTGGAGAAATAGGAAGAAAAAATAAGAAAGTTTGTCAATGGCAGCTAAAGCCATTGTTTTTTTTGCTATAAATGTGTTTAAATTAGTTTTGCTAGTACGTATAAAATATCTGTTTTTGCAGTCAGCATGAATGAAAATAATATTGAGCAAAGGGATGACTGAAAATGGGTGATCTAAGCAGGTGGAAACAAATGAAATTACCACATATCATTATGATTTTATTGATTTTTGCCTGGCCGCTGTATTACCTCTATGAGCGCCAATTAGGTGCTGTTTCCTTTTTGCTACTTGCTCTTCTCTTCCTCTTCATTACGATTAGGGAGGTAAAAAAACTAAAACAACAGGATCGAACGGACAGCAATCAAAAAAAAGAAGAAAAAATCAAACGGGGCCGCAGATTGCACTAGCATAAACGGGAGAAATTTGTTTATAATGAAGAATATGTATTCTGGGAGAAATTTTACTAAAAGTCCGTCACCACTCATTTTCCTTGAGTGTGAATAGAGAAAGGAAGTGCCGATATTGGGTATAGCACATTACTCAAAAGAGCAGTTGCAGGAAATGTCTTTCATTGAAATTGCTTTTGAATTTTTAAAAGACAGCAAACAACCGATTTCTTTCAATGAGTTAATGAATGAAATGGCAGGGGCTCTGGGTCTGTCAAATGAAGAAGTCAGGAAAAAAATCGCACAATTTTACACAGATATGAACATAGATGGCCGATTCCTTGCTATAGGAGAAAATCGCTGGGGCCTCAGAACTTGGTATCCGGTAGATACGGTTGAAGAAGAAGTCGTAACAACAGTGAAGCCGAAGAAGAAGAAGGCGAAGAAAGTATTGGATGAAGACGATGTTGATCTTGAAGAACTTGATGAGTTGGAAGAAGATCTCGATTATGACGATCTTGACGACTTTGATGATGACACGGATCTGCTGGTGGATGAAGAAGATTTTGATGACCTTGATGACGATTCCGAAGATTTCGACGATGATGAGCTCGTTGAAGAGGAAGAGGAATTTGACTTGGAAGATGAGGAATTGGATGACCTCGATGAAGTGGATGAAGAGGAAGAGGAAGATATTTAATCATCTTGACTTTTTCATTTTGCCCTTGTAGAATCATTTATGGGCTCCTTAAAAAAAGGAACGAATCATAATAGCGAAAAAGCGCTCCCTTACCTTGAGTAAGCGGAGTGCTTTTTTATTTTGCAAAATGATCCTTCTGTTCCCTGTATTCCAATTTATTTTAAAAAAAGTGCCTTAAACAAATAGGATAATGCACAAACTGTATTTGAGGGGGATTAATAAAATGACAAAATATATTTTTGTAACCGGCGGGGTGGTTTCATCACTTGGAAAAGGAATTACTGCAGCATCGCTGGGCCGATTATTAAAAAACAGGGGCTTAAGTGTCACCATTCAAAAATTTGACCCATACATCAATGTCGACCCAGGAACAATGAGTCCATATCAACACGGAGAAGTTTTCGTAACCGATGATGGTGCTGAAACGGATTTGGATTTAGGCCATTACGAGCGGTTTATCGACATCAACTTGACAAAGTACAATAACGTCACCACTGGAAAAATTTATTCCAGCGTCCTAAGAAAAGAACGCCGCGGTGATTACTTAGGCGGAACGGTTCAAGTGATTCCGCACATCACCAATGAAATCAAAGACCGTGTTTTTCGGGCAGGGAAAGAAACGAATGCGGATGTTGTCATTACGGAAATCGGCGGAACGGTTGGTGATATTGAATCTCTTCCATTCCTTGAGGCGATCCGTCAAATTAAAAGCGACATTGGCAGCGATCATGTCATGTATGTGCATTGCACGCTGATTCCATATATTAAAGCTGCGGGTGAAATGAAAACAAAGCCAACCCAGCATAGTGTGAAAGAACTGCGCAGCCTTGGAATTCAGCCAAACATCATTGTCGTTCGCACGGAAATGCCGATTTCTCAAGACATGAAAGATAAGATTGCCTTATTCTGCGATATTGACAAAAAAGCAGTCATTGAAATGCAAGATGCCGATACCCTTTATGCTGTACCGCTTGCTCTTCAAGAACAGCAAATGGATCAGATTGTCTGTGACCACTTTAAATTAATCACAAAAGAAGCCGATATGACGGAATGGACGCAATTGGTTGATAAAGTCCGTTCTCTATCAAAGACAACAAAAATTGCCCTCGTTGGGAAATATGTCTCGCTTCAAGATGCCTATATTTCTGTTGTTGAAGCATTAAAACATGCAGGCTACACCTTTGATTCCGATATTGATATCGATTGGATCAATTCGGATGGGGTAACAGCTGAAAATGTCGAAGACCTTCTAAAGGATGCGGACGGAATTCTTGTTCCTGGAGGTTTCGGCGACCGCGGCATCGAAGGGAAAATTCATGCGATTCAATATGCTCGTGAAAATAAAAGGCCGTTCCTTGGCATTTGCCTTGGCATGCAGCTGGCAACAGTTGAGTATGCCCGCAATGTCCTCGGCCTGGAAGGTGCTCATTCTTCGGAAATTAATCCGGATACAAAATATCCAATTATCGACTTGCTGCCGGAACAAAAGGATATTGAAGATTTAGGCGGTACTCTAAGACTTGGTTTGTATCCATGCCGGCTTGCGGACAACACGAAAGCAGCTGAAGCATACGGTGAAGAAGTGGTGTATGAGCGCCACCGCCATCGTTATGAATTTAACAATGAATTTCGCCCGCAAATGGAACAGGCCGGCTTTGTCTTCTCCGGGACAAGCCCGGATGGCCGCTTAGTGGAAATTATCGAGTTGAAGGATCATCCTTGGTTCGTGGCTTCACAGTTCCACCCGGAGCTTGTTTCACGTCCAACCCGTCCGCAGCCGCTGTTCCGCGAATTTATCCGAGCATCATTGGAAAATAAGTAAGACACAAAACCGCCAGCTCGAACAGTCGAATTGGCGGTTTTTTTTACAGTTCATATTCATCCAGAATTTCTTTAAGTGTAAAGGTTAGGCCATAGTAGGCAAACAAAGCAGCCATTGCAAATGGCAGGCCAAACCGGTCTCCTTGTTCATCAGGAAGCAATCCTTTTGTGAGCCAAAGGTTGATATGGACATCTGCCAGCTCAGCTAAATCGCCGCTGCTGTTTTCAGGAACGGATGCCATGGCAACAAACGGAATGCCTTTTTCTTTTAATAAAGATGCAAGCTCAATTGCTTCTGTATCTGTCGAATAGCGTGTAACGATTAGAACACGGTCGGCTTCAGTCAATTCCGCTACCTGTGGTTTTGTTAAAATTTTGCCAAAACGAAGCGGTTCTGCACCTTCCGTTGCTTCGAATAAAACGGCCTTCATTTCACTTGTCCCAAAAAGATAGATTGCGCCATCGCCAGCTGAAGCCTGGGCAAGCAGCCTAGCACCATCTTCAAGGGAAAACTCTTCTTTTTCGCTAACTTTTTTAAATAATCCCGTTAATTGGGTTGTAAACATTTTTAACATCCTTATGTATCTCCTTCAACTTTCTTTTCCATAATTATTATAGCACGATAAAAAAATAAGCAAAATTTGTATAAATAGTTCTTATTCAAAGGAAACGCGGAAGGAAATTAAGAATAATAAGCGAAAATATACAGGTGGGGAAGCAGCAAACAGTTATTTTAAGGAATAGGAAGAGGTGGAGGAGTTATGAAAGAGAAGATTTTAATCGTTGATGATCAGTTTGGCATCCGCATTTTACTTAATGAGGTGTTTCAAAAAGAAGGGTACAATACATTTCAGGCAGCTAATGGTCTTCAGGCGCTCGATATTGTGAAAAAGCATGACCCAGATCTCGTCTTATTAGACATGAAAATCCCCGGTATGGACGGAATTGAAATTTTAAAAAGGATGAAAGTGATCGATCCGGAAATCCGAATCATCATTATGACAGCATATGGGGAGCTGGACATGATTCAAGAGGCAAAGGATCTTGGCGCAATTACCCATTTCGCTAAACCGTTTGATATTGATGATATACGTGCGGCAGTGAAAAGCAATTTACCGGAAAAACGCTCATGATTTGCACAAGATGGTGAAGAAAATCTTGGTCGCGCTTTCATTGTGAACAATTTTAAAAGTCTTTCAGATTGATGGCATTTCTTTTCTCATTTTGGTATGATACATATGAACTTTTAATGGTAGTTTGTCTTTTCTTTTAGGTAAAAGCGATACATATTCATCAAGTATGAAGGAAAACCTTTATATGAAAAGGAAAGATGATGACCGAGAATAAGGAGGAAGAGAAATGCCTTTAGTTTCAATGACCGAAATGCTGAAGAAAGCAAAAGCAGAGCACTACGCTGTTGGGCAATTCAACTTAAATAACCTGGAATTCACACAAGCCATTCTTCAAGCAGCTGAAGAAGAAAAATCTCCTGTTATCCTTGGAGTATCTGAGGGTGCAGCTCGTTATATGAGCGGCTTCAAAACTGTTGTAAAAATGGTAGAAGGTTTAATGGAAGACTTGAAAATTACCGTTCCAGTTGCTATTCACCTTGACCACGGTTCAAGTTTCGAAAAATGTAAAGAAGCAATTGATGCTGGGTTTACATCCGTAATGATCGACGCTTCCCATCATCCGTTCGAAGAAAATATTGAAATCACTTCTAAAGTGGTAGACTACGCTCACTCTAAAGGAGTCTCTGTTGAAGCAGAGCTTGGAAGAGTTGGCGGCCAGGAAGACGATGTTGTTGCTGACGGTGTTGTTTATGCCGATCCAAAAGAATGCGAAGAGCTTGTAAAACGGACAGGCATCGACTGTCTTGCACCTGCTTTAGGCTCTGTTCATGGACCATATAAAGGTGAACCAAATCTTGGCTTTAAAGAAATGGAAGAGATCGCAAATATTACCGGTCTTCCGCTTGTTCTTCACGGCGGAACTGGAATTCCAACAAAGGATATTCAAAAATCGGTTTCCCTTGGAACTGCAAAGATTAATGTTAACACTGAAAATCAAATCGCATCTGCAAAGGTTGTTCGCGAAGTGTTAGCTGCTAAACCAAATGAATATGACCCACGTAAATATTTAGGACCTGCCCGCGATGCAATCAAAGAAACAGTGATTGGCAAAATGCGTGAATTTGGTTCTTCCAATAAAGCTTAATTCAATTGTATGTACCAGAAACCGTCCTGTAAAAAGGGCGGTTTCAGCACGTTTCTAATTATTTGAGATTTAGTCGAAAATAGAACGATAATCGGAGGGAAAGATAGTGAAATTTTTTATTGATACAGCTAACCTGGACGAAATTAAGGAAGCTTACGCGCTTGGTTTATTATCAGGAGTAACAACAAATCCATCTCTTGTTGCAAAAGAAAAAAATATTTCTTTCCACGACCGTTTAAAAGAAATTACGGCTATTGTCCATGGTTCGGTCAGTGCGGAAGTGATCGCCCTTGATGCAGAAGGCATGATCAAAGAAGGGAAGGAGCTGGCAGCGATTGCTCCGAATATCACGATTAAGGTACCGATGACTCCGGATGGATTGAAAGCGGTTCACGCTTTTTCGCAAGAAGGAATCAAGACGAATGTCACCCTTATTTTCAGTGCGAACCAAGCTCTTTTAGCTGCCAGAGCCGGTGCTACCTATGTATCTCCGTTCCTTGGCAGATTAGATGATATCGGACAAAATGGCCTAGAGCTCATTTCCACAATCTCAGAAATTTTTGCTGTTCATGGACTTGAAACGGAAATCATCGCTGCATCGATTCGCCACCCAATGCATGTGACAGAAGCTGCGCTACGCGGTGCACACATTGCAACCATTCCGTACAAAGTCTTGATGTCGCTTTTCCATCATCCATTAACAGACAAAGGAATTGAAGCGTTTTTAAAAGACTGGAATACTCGTACAAACGCATAAAGCATGCTGCCAGTTTAAAAATTTTTTCCATTTTCTTTGAACTTTTTTGAATTTCGATACATGAAAAGAGAATAATCGTGTAAACTATATAAATAGACAAGCTGTCGGAAAACGCTTTTTTGGCATGGAAAAATATTCCTCTGACTAGATTGGTCGTTTTATAGAGATTTTCTCATCATGGTTCATGCACAAGGCATAGAAGGGAGTCGAAAATGGAAAAGCTTAAAATTGCCGGTGGTTACCCTCTAAAAGGGACTGTGAGAATCAGCGGCGCCAAAAATAGCGCAGTTGCCCTGATTCCAGCAACAATTTTAGCAGAGTCACCGGTTACCATTGAAGGATTGCCAGATATATCCGATGTAGACATCCTCAAGGATTTATTGGAGGAGATTGGCGGAACGGTTCGGTTTTCAAATGAAGAAATGACGGTTGACCCGTCGGAAATGATTTCCATGCCGCTCCCGAACGGGAAAGTGAAAAAGCTGCGGGCTTCCTATTATTTAATGGGAGCAATGCTCGGACGATTTAAAAAAGCGGTGATTGGTCTGCCGGGGGGCTGCCATCTTGGCCCGAGGCCGATTGACCAGCATATAAAAGGATTTGAAGCACTGGGCGCGCGAGTGACAAACGAGCAGGGCGCCATTTATCTGCGGGCCGATGAACTTCGCGGTGCAAGGATTTACTTGGATGTTGTCAGCGTCGGAGCTACTATTAATATTATGCTTGCCGCAGTCAAAGCAAAAGGCAGAACCATCATTGAAAATGCGGCAAAGGAGCCGGAGATCATTGATGTGGCCACACTTCTTACCAATATGGGCGCAAAAATAAAAGGTGCAGGAACAGACGTTATTCGAATTGAAGGTGTCGAGAGCCTCCATGGCTGCCGCCACACGATTATCCCTGACCGAATCGAGGCCGGAACTTATATGATTATCGGTGCCGCAGTCGGTGAAGGGGTGTTGATTGATAATGTAATTCCGCAGCATCTCGAATCACTGATTGCCAAATTGCGCGAGATGGGGATTCGCATCGAAACTGGGGATGATCAAATTTTTGTCGAAAGAGGATCAAACCCTCTTAAGGCTGTCGATATTAAAACGCTCGTATACCCGGGCTTTCCTACGGATTTGCAGCAGCCGATTACCACGCTGCTAACCAATGCGGCCGGATCGAGCATTGTCACGGATACCATTTATGGTGCCCGCTTTAAGCATATTGATGAATTGAGGAGAATGAACGCCAACATCAAAGTGGAAGGACGGTCGGCGATTATCAATGGTCCGATTCAGCTTCAGGGGACAAAAGTGAAAGCCAGCGACTTAAGGGCTGGCGCC
The DNA here is from genome assembly GCA_044598425.1 of Bacillota bacterium Lsc_1132. Lineage (GTDB taxonomy): Bacteria > Bacillota > Bacilli > Bacillales > Cytobacillaceae > JAEVLT01. The sequence continues at coordinate 3,539,848 of CP172536.1, read as the reverse complement.
GCACTAGTGATTGCCGGCTTGATGGCGGAAGGAATTACCGAAGTAACCGGACTTGAACATATCGATCGAGGCTATAGCAACCTTGTTGAAAAATTGAATGGGCTAGGCGCAACCATTTGGCGCGAAGCGTTAACGAAAGAAGAACTAGAGCATCTAAAGAATACCTAACCATTATTCAAAACACCTAGAGATACAGAAAAACGAAAGCGAAAACTGGGGGATTGAAACCGATGGAAAGAAGTTTGACGATGGAACTTGTTCGTGTCACAGAAGCAGCTGCACTTGCTTCGGCAAGGTGGATGGGCCGTGGAAAAAAAGCGGAAGCAGACGATGCTGCCACCTCAGCGATGCGGAATGTGTTTGATACTGTGCCAATGAAAGGGACGGTCGTCATTGGTGAAGGAGAAATGGATGAAGCGCCCATGCTTTATATTGGGGAAAAGCTGGGAACGGGCTATGGACCCCGTGTGGATGTTGCCGTTGATCCACTAGAAGGAACAAATATAGTCGCATCCGGCGGTTGGAACGCACTGGCGGTGCTTGCGATTGCCGACAACGGAAACCTTCTTCATGCACCGGATATGTATATGGACAAAATTGCCGTTGGGCCGGAAGCAGTTGGACAAGTTGATATCAACGCGTCAGTATTGGATAATTTAAAAGCTGTGGCGCGAGCCAAAAACAAAGGTATTGAAGACGTGGTGGCGACCGTGTTAAACCGCCCGCGCCATGAACATATTATTGCCCAGCTTCGCGAAGCCGGTGCCAGAATAAAGCTAATCAATGACGGGGATGTGGCGGGAGCGATTAATACTGCTTTTGAACATACCGGTGTGGATATCCTTTTCGGTTCAGGCGGTGCCCCAGAGGGCGTTTTGGCTGCTGTTGCCTTAAAATGCCTCGGCGGCGAGCTTATTGGAAAATTAATGCCGCAAAATGAAGCGGAAATCGAGCGATGCGAAAAAATGGGCATCGATGTCAATCGGATTTTAAGAATGGAGGACCTAGTTAAAGGGGATGATGCCATTTTTGCTGCAACAGGAGTGACGGACGGTGAATTGCTAAAGGGTGTCCAATTTAACGGTTCACATGGTTTAACCCATTCTGTTGTTATGAGAGCAAAATCCGGTACGGTTCGCTTTATTGATGGGCAGCACAGTTTGAAAAAGAAACCAAATCTCGTAATGAAATAAAAAAATTTTTATTGGCAGTGCAACCCCTTACAATATGAGGGAAGAAGAAAAACTTCCCTCGTATTCGTAAGTTTCCTCCCTGAATTAATTTTCCAATAAAATTTATTGTTGATTATTTTTTGAAAAACAGGGTAAAATAGAACTTGTTTTTTACTGTTTTTTCTGTTCTTTCTTTTCTTATAAACTTCAAGATGCCTTCTATTTTATGAGTGATCCGATTCCTCTTTTATTCTTTTATTGCCAGATTTTCCTGCTATTAAGCACGAGGAAAAAGCGAACGTTTTGAAATAGATTGAAAATTTTAAAAGTGTGGTGTGCAAATGGAAGTCTCAATTTCAGGCTTAGAAAATATGAAGTTAAAGGAACTTTATGAACTGGCTCGCGAGTATAAAGTTTCCTATTACAGCAAGTTAACGAAAAAAGAATTAATATTCGCCATTTTAAAAGCACGGGCTGAACAGCAGGGCTATTTCTTTATGGAAGGCGTTCTCGAAATTATCCAATCCGAAGGCTTTGGATTTTTGCGCCCAATTAACTACTCTCCAAGTTCCGAAGACATCTACATCTCGGCATCCCAGATTCGCCGCTTCGATCTCCGCAATGGCGATAAGGTTTCCGGTAAAGTGCGTCCTCCAAAGGAAAATGAGCGCTATTATGGTCTTTTGCATGTTGAGGCAGTTAACGGAGATGATCCGGAAACAGCCAAAGAACGCGTCCACTTTCCGGCTTTAACGGCACTTTATCCAAATCGTATGATGAAGCTTGAAACAACTCCGAAGTCCTTGTCTACAAGAATAATGGATGTAATTGCTCCAGTTGGATTTGGTCAAAGGGGTTTGATTGTCGCTCCTCCGAAAGCAGGGAAAACAATGCTGCTAAAAGAAATCGCAAACAGCATTACTACCAACCACCCTGAAGCTGAATTGATTGTTTTGTTGATTGATGAGCGTCCGGAAGAAGTGACCGATATTGAGCGATCTGTCGCTGGCGATGTTGTTAGCTCCACATTTGATGAAGTGCCTGAAAACCACATCAAAGTAGCAGAGCTTGTGCTAGATCGCGCCATGAGGCTCGTTGAGCATAAACGCGATGTCATTATCCTTATGGATAGCATAACCCGTCTGGCCCGTGCTTATAACCTGGTGATTCCGCCAAGCGGCAGAACGCTTTCTGGGGGGATTGACCCGGCGGCTTTCCACCGCCCGAAACGCTTCTTCGGTGCGGCCCGCAATATTGAAGAAGGCGGCAGCCTAACCATTCTCGCCACCGCACTCGTTGATACGGGCTCGCGGATGGATGATGTCATTTATGAAGAATTTAAAGGTACAGGCAATATGGAGTTGCATCTAGACCGTTCGCTTGCTGAGCGCCGGATTTTTCCGGCAATTGATATCCGCCGCTCCGGAACACGCAAGGAAGAACTGCTGCTGCCAAAAGACCAATTGGACAAACTCTGGGCGATTCGCAAGTCGATGTCCGATTCTCCGGATTTTGCCGAGCGCTTTTTGAGAAAATTAAAACAGACCAAGTCGAACGAAGAATTTTTTGCTGCATTAGGCGAAGAATTGAAGGCAAGGAGATCCTAAATTTTTCTAGAAAAAGGGAGAATGTGCAGCTTGCAAAAACATTTTCCGCTTGTTATAATGTGTACAGTGTGTTTTTAGTAGTTCGTGCTTGTTTACTTATACAAGCATTTAGATAACTCTGTTTCGAAAGATTCAGGGCGGAAGGAGCTGAAAAGGAATGAAAGCAGGAATTCATCCAAATTATAAAAAAGTAATGGTGACTTGCGCATGCGGTAACCAATTTGAAAGTGGATCTGTTAAAAACGAGGTGCGCGTTGAAACTTGTTCAGAATGCCACCCATTCTATACAGGTCGTCAAAAATTCGCTGAAGCTGGCGGACGTGTTGACCGTTTCAACAAAAAATACGGCATTAAGCAACAATAAGGTGAAGCTTCAAGCAGCGGGAATCATCCTCCGCTGTCTGTTTAGTAAGTCAATCAGTCATTTGCGGGTGTATTGCCCGTAAGTCCTGAATAAATGAAATGCTCAAAAACAGGCAAGTAGCAAGTTGGCTTGCCTGTTTTTTATGCGAATTTAGAGAAGAGCCTTCGGGTTTTGTCTGAATATCCATAATTTGAAAATGTGTTTTGGAAGTTAGGCCTCCGGTTATGATAAAATAGGACAATGATTGTGGTTTTAATGGAAGGAGACGCTGAGTGATGTACGTAATGAAGCAAAGCGGATGGGTAGAGGTGATCTGCGGCAGTATGTTTTCCGGTAAGTCGGAGGAATTGATCCGCCGTGTTAGGAGGGCAGAATTTGCCAAACAAAAAATCGCTGTATTCAAGCCGAAATTGGATAATCGCTACAGTGACCAGGCTGTAGTGTCTCACAATGGCACATCCTTTATCGCAAAGCCCATTTCTCATTCCATTGAAATTTTGCATCATGTTGAAGCGGAAATTGATGTAGTGGCCATCGATGAAGTTCAGTTTTTCGATGAAGGAATTGTTCGGGTGATTCAGCAGCTGGCAGACAGCGGCTATCGCGTGATCGCTGCCGGTCTTGATCAGGACTTTCGCGGCGAGCCTTTTGGCCAAATGCCTGCCATCATGGCGATTGCCGAACAAATTACAAAACTCCAAGCTGTCTGCACCGTCTGTGGTTCGCCTGCAAGCCGTACACAGCGGCTGATCGAAGGCAAACCCGCTTCCTATTACGATCCGGTTATTTTAGTCGGCGCCTCGGAAGCATATGAGCCGCGCTGCCGTCATCATCATGAAGTCCCGAAAACAACGCAGCGCTATCAAGAAGACAAGCAAGCGACCAATAGGTTTTAATGAACACCGCCCGAGTGCCGAACTTGGGCGGTGTTTTGTTTGGCCGAAAAAAACCGGAAAATTTTTTTGTCATTAGTTGGTTTTGACGGTGATATTCACCTATACTATAATTAGAATGTTATGGACTAAACCAGAGGTGATATAGATTTGTTTGATCGTCTTCAATCCGTTGAGGATCGGTATGAAAAGCTAAATGAGCTTTTAAGCGATCCGGAAATTATTAATGATGCAAAAAAACTGCGAGAATATTCGAAAGAACAAGCCAATATACAAGAAACGGTGCAAACGTACCGCCAGTACAAAGAAGTTCGCGAGCAACTGAAAGATGCAAAAGCGATGCTGGAGGAAAAACTTGATGCGGAGATGCGTGAAATGGTCAAGGAAGAAGTCAATGACCTGGAAACGCAAATAACAGAATTAGAAGCGCGGCTGAAAATTCTTCTGATCCCAAAAGATCCGAACGATGACAAAAACGTTATCTTTGAAATCCGCGGTGCGGCTGGCGGAGATGAGGCAGCGCTATTCGCCGGCGACTTATACCGGATGTACAGCCGGTATGCCGAAGCACAAGGGTGGAAAACAGAAGTAATTGATGCAAGTCCGACCGGTCTTGGCGGCTATAAAGAAATTACCTTTATGATTAACGGCACTGGTGCATACTCAAAATTAAAATTTGAAAATGGCGCTCACCGTGTCCAACGTGTGCCGGAAACCGAGTCAGGCGGCCGAATTCATACTTCTACTGCCACGGTTGCTTGCTTGCCGGAAGCAGAGGAAGTAGAAGTAGAAATCCACGAAAAAGACATTCGCTTTGATACGTATGCGTCAAGCGGAGCCGGCGGACAAAGCGTTAATACGACGATGTCGGCAGTGCGGCTTACACATATTCCGACTGGGATCGTCGTGACGTGTCAGGACGAAAAATCGCAGCATAAAAACAGGGATAAAGCGATGAAGGTTTTACGCGCCCGCGTTTATGATAAATTCCAGCAGGAAGCGCAGGCTGAGTACGATCAGCAGCGAAAATCAGCCGTTGGAACAGGCGACCGCTCTGAGCGGATTCGCACGTATAATTTCCCGCAAAATCGCGTAACTGACCACCGGATCGGCCTGACCATTCAAAAATTGGATCAAATTTTATCAGGAAAGCTGGACGAGATTATCGATGCGTTAATCCTCGAAGATCAATCGAGAAAGCTTGAAAGTGCCTCAAATGAGTAAAAAAATCTACGAAGCTCTTCAGTGGGCTTCTTCGTTTTTAAAAAAAGCAAATCGCGGTGAAAACGCGGGGGAACTTTTGCTGCGTCATTATACGAAAATGTCGCGGTCACAGCTGTTCGCCAACATCCGTGAAGAGCTTGAACCGTCAATCTGGAATGATTTTGAAAAATCAGTTCGCCAACATGTACAAGGCGTACCCGTTCAATACATCATCGGTTCAGAAGAATTTTATGGGCGCCGGTTTCTCGTCCATGAAGCGGTTCTCATTCCGAGGCCGGAAACAGAGGAGCTTGTTCTCGGAGCACTGAAACGAATCAAAAGTTTGTTCCCGGAACAGGAACAGCTTCAAGTTGCCGATATTGGTACGGGGAGCGGCGCAATTGCCGTTACCTTAAAGCTGGAGAATCCTGCTTTAAACGTTGTAGCGACCGATATTGCGGACGAATCGCTAGAAGTGGCGCGGCAAAACGCCAGCCGTCTTGATGCTGATATCCACTTTGTCCAGGGTGACCTGCTTCAGCCGTTTATCAAAAACGGAACGAAGTTTGATGTGGTCATCTCGAATCCTCCTTATATTCCGCTTGCTGATCAGGAATGGATGTCCGAGGTGGTAACGGAACATGAGCCGCATCGGGCGCTGTTTGCGGGTGTGGATGGTTTGGACTTTTATCGAAGGTTTATGGTGGAATTACCGTTCGTGCTGAAAAGAAGGGCCTTGGTTGGATTTGAAATGGGGGCCGGTCAGAGTGAGGCGGTAGCCGAGCTTTTTCAAAAAGCATTTAAAGATGTAAAGGTTGAGGTTGTTGATGATATAAACGGCAAGGATCGGATGATTTTTGCGGAGGTTGGCTTCGGGTGATTATGGCCCGGGGCTTTTGTTGTTGTCTAGTAAAGTGCCAATTTTTATAGTACAGACAAATTGTATAAATTTACCGATATCATTTTTTTTGAAATTTAATAGTTTAAGATTTTGGCATTTTGTCCATGCTGAAGATATCGAAGGGACGGTGCCAATAATGAGGAGAAAGACGATTGTTTGGGCTTATTTGGTTGTATTATCGCTGGGGACAATTTTGAGTTTATATATACCGAAAAATGAGGCTACTGCGAAGGAAGCGGTGACGATTCCGGGCGATGCGATCCGGCTGAGGATTTTGGCGAACAGTGATTTAAAGTCGGATCAGGCGTTGAAAATTAAGGTTCGCGATGCGGTGAATGCGAAAATTACCGGCTGGGTGCAGGATTTAACGTCACAGAAAGAGGCTCGGAAGGTGATTAAGTCTCATCTCCCAGAGCTGCAGGCGACAGCTGAGGAAACCGTGAGACGTGAAGGAGCGAACCAGGCAGTTAAGGTGCAGTTTGGCAAGGTGCAGTTTCCGACAAAGTTATATGGCGAGTTTTTGTATCCGGCTGGGACGTACGAAGCGTTGCTGATTACGCTGGGTGAAGGGAAAGGGGCCAATTGGTGGTGTGTGCTGTTTCCGCCGTTATGTTTTCTTGATTTTTCAAATGGTACGGCTGTGAGCGCTGGCTTTGAGGATAAAAAGGCAGGACCAGCAAGGAAGGAAGACATACAGGATCCTGCTGAGCAGAAGGCTGCAACGGTGGAGGAAAAGCAGGCTCGGTCATCAGAAGAAGTTCCGCCGGCGAAAAAGGCAGAGCCGCAGCAAGCAAACTCGCAAACGTCTAAACAATCAAGTTCACAACAGGTGAAAAAGGAGCCCGCTCAACCGGCGGAGCATACGCAAAAACCGCGGCGGGAGCAGCCACCAGTGAAGGATGAGAAGCAAGTCCAAGTACCAGCCAAGGCAGCGGATCCGCAGAAGGCAGAGGAAAATAAGCAATCCGGAAAAAGCGCGGCGCCGCTGGCAAAACAAAAGACGGTTCTTAAATCAGCCGGTGATGAGCAGAAGGCGCCTGTTTACACAGCACAGGATGAACAACCAGTAAAAGTAAAATTCTTTGTTGTCGAGTTATGGGAAAAATTGTTTCATTAATAAAACCGGATGGTAATAAAGTATTTTTAGCTACGAATAAACAGAACGCTATTCCGTTTTTTCAACTATTGGGATTCCAAATTATTGACCGGAGCAGTCTGCCTGAAGAACTATACACATCAAGGCATATTCAGTCAATCCTAACTGTAGATAACTCAATATTTCTAAATTATTCTTTTTAAATGTGGATATATCCACAAAGTTATCCACTGTTTCAGTGTAGTTATTCACATTTTGTGGATAAAACTTGTATTTCATCCCACCTTCTTTTATACTTTCAAACGTACTTATGAAAAATCATATGCCATTGAACATGTAATCATGAAGGAATGGTTTTTGAATAAAGGTGGAAAAAAATGAGGACAAAAGTGTGGAATGTGGATAATCCTGTTGATAACCTTGAAAACAATCCACAGATTGTGGATGCAGCACAGCTTTTAATTCAAAATGAAGTGGTCGCCCTGCCAACAGAAACGGTTTATGGCTTAGGAGGGAATGCCAAAAATGACGAAGCCGTTGCAAAAATTTTTGCCGCAAAAGGGAGGCCTGTGGATAATCCGTTGATTATTCACATTGCGGAACAGACACAGCTTGAAGAATTTGTTGCGAAAATTCCCGAAAAGGCAGCAAAATTAATGAAGGTGTTTTGGCCGGGCCCGCTGACGATTATTTTTAAGCAGAAGCCTGGTGTATTGTCAGAAAAGGCAACCGCTGGCCTTGCAACTGTCGCCGTCAGAATGCCTGATCATCCTGTTGCGCTCGCGCTTTTAAAAAGCTGTGCGCTGCCGATTGCGGCTCCAAGTGCCAACAGTTCAGGCAAACCGAGCCCAACAACGGCAGATCATGTGCTGGAGGACTTAAATGGTAAAATTGCCGGCATATTGGATGGCGGAGCAACCGGAGTTGGCGTCGAATCGACGGTGGTGGATTGCACGGAATCGGTTCCAGTCATATTAAGGCCGGGTGGAGTGACGAAAGAACAGCTAGAAGAAGTGGTCGGCGCACTTAAGGTCGACCGGGCGCTAACGAATGGGAATTTAAAGCCAAAAGCACCCGGAATGAAGTACAAGCATTATGCCCCAAATGCTCCGATGTATTTAGTAGACGGCACCCAAGCTTTCATTCAGCAGCTTGTCCAGGAAAAACGGTCACAAGGCTTGCGTGTCGGCGTTTTGGCAACGGAAGAAACGGCGGATCTTTATAAAAGCGACCTTGTGCTTGCGTGCGGAAAACGGGCGGAGCTGTCAACGGTAGCGAGTGCGCTTTATGATACTTTACGCACGTTTAATCATAAAAAGGTGGACATCATTTACAGCGAAGTTTTCCCGACTGCCGGCATGGGCCAAGCGATTATGAATCGCTTGCAAAAAGCGGCCGGAAATCATATCATTGTGGAAAAATAATATGAGCAAAAAAATCAGTTTCTTTTGTTGAAGAGGCTGATTTTTTTTCGTCTGCTGGACGGAATAGAAAAAATAGGCTCGAAAAAAGCTTGCGGTCATGCAAGTTCATTTCGCTCTTCTAAATTGCCTTGGATACGCATATCTTGAACTAGCAAGTCCAAGGGGGCGAAAGATCAAATGACAGCAATGATGGGAGGATTACTAACGCTTGTAATTATGGCGTTTGCACTAGGGATGGATGCCTTTTCTGTCGGTCTTGGAATGGGCATGTATCAACTGCGATTAAGGCAAATTTTTAAAATTGGGATTACGATTGGCATCTTCCATGTTTGGATGCCGCTCGTTGGCATGTTTGTCGGTAAATTTTTATCGGAAAGGTTTGGAACGTTTGCGAGCATACTAGGGGGGCTTCTGCTCATCCTATTAGGGATACAGATGGTTTGGTCAAGCTTGAAAAAGAACCAGGAAAGTGTGATCACGCCCGTCGGCATGGGCTTGATTTTGTTTGCATTAAGCGTGAGCTTGGACAGTCTCTCAGTGGGGCTCACATTGGGGATTTATGGTGCAAAAACGATTCTCGTCATCGTGTGTTTTGGTATTGCCGCGACCATTCTGACGTGGAGCGGCCTATTGATCGGCAGAAAAGTGCAGGGGTGGCTCGGGGCGTACAGCGTGGCGCTCGGCGGCACGGTTTTGCTTGCCTTTGGGCTGAAATTGCTGCTCCCCTTCTAACAGTTGCTTCCAATAAGAAAGCGCTTTTTCTTTTGTTTGTATTTTGCTGTTTTTTTTTTTCTGGAGTATGTTGGAATTTTTAAAAATTGCCTTATAATGAAGGAAAGGAGGGAACGAAATGCGGCGCGTTTTGTTTGTGTGTACTGGAAATACGTGCAGAAGTCCAATGGCAGAAGCCATTTTGAAAAATAAAAACATACCTGATGTAGACGTAAAATCGGCAGGAATTTATGCCGTACATGGAAGTAATGCGTCGCAGCATGCAAAGCAGGTTCTTGCCGAAAACAAAATTGAACATGACCATCAATCAACGCCTCTAACGGGTAACGAGGTAGCCTGGGCAACGTTAATCCTAACCATGACAGCTGCCCATAAAGCAGCCATCGTTGAAAATTTTCCTGAGGCCTCGGGGAAAACGTATACACTAAAGGAATTTACAGGGGAAAAGGATCAGCTGGACGTGGACGATCCATTCGGCGGCGATGTGGAGCGTTATCGCCATACGTATCGCCAGCTTGAGACATTGATTCATGCGGCGATTGATCGTTTAAAAAATGAATCATAGGAAATCTTGCCCGGCAAGGTTTCCAACAAACATAAAATGACATTCAACCAGGGGGAAAGCAATGGAGGAGAAGAAAAGGTATCGGTTTGGATTAAGAAAGAAGGTTGTTTTTTTAACAACCATCTCAGCCATCATTACATACACAACAAGTGCGTTTTTTATTTATGTCCTTTATCCATTTATAAAAGACTATATGGATCAAGTTACGTTTACCATCCTTACGCTGGTGCTGGGCGTAGTTTGGACAGGCATATTGGCATTTATTGCCGCAGGATTTATTATTCGGCCGTTAAAAAGGATTGAAATGGGTGCGCTAAAAGCGGCGGAGGGAGATATCAGCGAAGATGTGGCGATTCCAGCTTCGGATGATGAAGTTCGTTCCCTCGGCTTAGCCTTCAACCACATGCTTGCAAGTTTGCGGGAAATGGTTTGGCAAATTGAAGAAAACTTCCACGAAACGAAGCAAAAGGTGGTGGCGATTTCACAAAATTCAGCACATGCCTCGCGACAGGCTGAAGCGATTTCCCGTACGATTCATGAGATCGCTGCCGGAGCGGAAAATTCAGCGGCTTCGGTTCAAAAAACGGCAGAATCAATGGACAATGTGATTCAGATTGCTGAAACCGTGCAAGCAAAGGCGGTGGCTTCCGAAAAAGTATCCACGGAAATGGTTCAGGAATTGCAGCTTTCAAAAGAAACCATTCAATTGCTCATTGGCGGCATGGAGCGAATCGCCGACAGAAATCGTAAATCAATGGAAACGGTTAAGCGGCTTGAGGAAAATGCGGGGAAAGTGGAAGAAATCATTCGTCTTGTCGGGGATTTGGCAGCCCAGACGAATTTGCTTGCTTTAAATGCTTCAATTGAAGCAGCAAGGGCTGGTGAACACGGGAAAGGGTTTGCGGTGGTCGCTGATGAAGTCCGTAATTTGGCGGATGAGAGCGCACGAGCTGTTCAAGGAATTTCACAGTTAATTAAAAGTATCCAAACGGAAGTAAAGAATGTTGTCAATGAAATTGCTTCACAAGTGGAAACCGCGAATAGCGAAGCGGCTAAAGGGAATCAAACCAATGCGGTAATGGAAGAAATGGCTGATTCGGTTCTTGGAATGGCAGAGATGGTTCAATCGATTTCTGGACTGATCGGTCAGCAAATGGAGAGCATTCGTTATACCGCAAGCCAATCTGAGGAAGTTGCGGCAATTGCGGAACAAACCTCCGCGGGCTCCCAAGAAGTCGCTTCCGCTACAGAGGAACAAGTGAATGTGATCGAAGGCGTTGAAGGCTTGGCGAGTGATTTGCAAAAACAAGCGGAAAAATTAAATGAGACAATCAAACAATTTACACTTTAGGCACTCGCTGAATGTTTAAGTGGAAAAAGCTCACTTCCTATAGGCGGGAATTATTCACATTTACTAAATGATTAATGCGGTAATCTTTATAAATTTTCAAGAGTGTGTCAAAATAAAATAAAGCAGCATTTTAGGAGGAGAAAGAATGAGGATCGCTCTTGGATCAGATCATGGCGGCGTCAATATTCGCAAGGAAATTGCAAAATTACTGGATGAACTTGGTATCGAATACGTTGACTTTGGCTGCGATTGCAGCACATCAGTCGATTATCCCGACTACGCGCTTCCAGTTGCTGAAAAAGTTGCGAGCGGGGAGTTTGACAAAGGAATCTTAATTTGCGGAACAGGAATTGGCATGTCGATTGCTGCAAACAAGGTAAAAGGAATCCGCGCAGCACTTGTACATGACACTTTCAGTGCAAAAGCAACGCGTGAACATAATGACAGCAATATTTTAACAATGGGAGAACGGGTGATTGGCCCAGGCCTTGCGCGGGAAATCGCCCAAGTATGGCTGACAGGGGAGTTCCAGGGCGGACGTCATGCCAACCGGATTGGCAAAATTACCGATTATGAAAATAAGCAGCAGTGAAAGGAAGCCGAGGCTGATGATTACGGAGTGGGAAAAAGAACTCGAGTCGATTCTTGCTGAATTTAGCGAGCAGGCTGCTCTGAAACAAGGACAGCTCGTTGTGCTCGGCTGCAGTACAAGCGAGGTGCTCGGTGAAAAAATCGGCACTGCCGGTACATTTGATGTGGCGGAAATGATTTATCGCAGCCTCAGAAAATGGCAGCAGGAAAAAGGCATACAGCTTGCCTTTCAGTGCTGTGAACATTTAAATAGAGCCTTGGTCGTGGAAAAGAGCGTGGCCGAAGCGAGGAGCTTTGATGAAGTATCGGTCATCCCTGTACGCAACGCAGGCGGGGCGATGGCAACCTATGCTTTTGGGCAAATGAATCATCCTGTCGTTGTCGAATTTATAAAAGCGGATGCCGGCATCGACATCGGCAACACGCTGATCGGCATGCATTTAAAGCATGTGGCTGTGCCGGTTCGCGTGAAGCAGAAAATGCTTGGACAGGCGCATGTAACGCTCGCAAAAACGCGGCCAAAGCTAATTGGCGGCGCAAGGGCAGTCTACGAGCGGAAAAGCGATAATTTAAGTTGTTGATATTTGAATAGCAAAGCTTCGTCGATGGGGGCGGGGCTATTTTTTACAGCCTTTTTCAGCTGACAAACAGGCAGGCAATATCAAAAGGGGGCGGCAGATTTTTCTTCCCCGCATCCCGCTTACAAGAAGGCGTTTACAATTGAAATTGCCAAAGAATTTTTTTCTTTTTCAACAAAAAACGTGCTAAAATGATAAAGTATTTTTAAAATTACGTCGTTTTAAATAGAATAAAGGGGGATCATGTGATGAAGCATTTGGCAAATGAGGATCAGCAGGTTTTTCAAGCGATTCAAAAAGAACTTGGCCGACAGCGCGCGAAGATTGAATTGATCGCATCGGAAAACTTTGTTAGTGAAGCAGTGATGGAGGCGCAAGGTTCTGTTTTAACAAATAAATATGCGGAAGGCTACCCTGGGCGCCGCTACTATGGCGGCTGTGAATATGTGGATATTGTCGAAGATTTGGCCCGTGATCGTGCAAAACAAATCTTTGGCGCGGAACATGTGAACGTCCAGCCGCACTCCGGAGCCCAAGCGAATATGGCTGTTTACTTTACCATTCTTGAGCACGGCGACACGGTTCTTGGAATGAACCTTTCCCATGGCGGCCACTTAACCCACGGAAGCCCGGTCAATTTCAGCGGTGTCCAATATCATTTTGTCGAGTACGGTGTCGATAAAGAAACCCATCGCATTAATTATGATGATGTTTTAGCAAAAGCCCGCGAGCATAAGCCAAAGCTAATCGTCGCAGGTGCCAGCGCCTATCCTCGTGAAATTGATTTTAAAAAATTCCGCGAAATCGCTGATGAAGTTGGCGCGTATTTAATGGTCGATATGGCGCATATTGCCGGGCTGGTTGCGGCTGGATTGCACCAAAACCCTGTACCATACGCCGATTTTGTAACGACTACCACTCATAAAACATTAAGAGGCCCTCGAGGCGGGATGATTCTTTGCCGCGAAGAGTTTGCCAAAAAAATTGATAAGTCCATTTTCCCTGGAATTCAAGGCGGCCCGCTCATGCATGTGATCGCCGCTAAAGCTGTTGCCTTTGGAGAAGCTTTGCAGGACAGCTTCAAAGACTATGCTGGGAAAATTGTCGCCAATGCGAAACGCCTTGCAGAAGGTCTGCAAAAGGAAGGAATTACCCTTGTTTCCGGCGGAACAGACAACCACTTGCTGCTTGTTGATTTGCAATCAGTCGGTTTGACCGGTAAAGTGGCTGAAAGCGTTCTGGATGAAATTGGAATCACTGTCAACAAGAACACGATTCCTTACGATCCGCAAAGCCCATTTGTCACAAGCGGAATCCGCATCGGAACCGCCGCTGTAACGACCCGCGGCTTCAGCCTGGAAGAAATGGATGAAATTGCTTCTATCATCGCCTTTACCCTGAAAAATCATGAAGATGAAGCAAAGCTTGCGGAAGCGCGAAACCGCGTTGAAGCATTGACCAACCGATTCACTTTGTATCCTGAATATTAAATTCCTTGAAAAATCGGCCGGGCTGTAGGGCCGATTTTTTTTGTTTGGCGGAATTTCTTGTCTTTTTGGCGAAATTCCGCACCGAATTGGCGAGAAAAAGGATGATCATGGCGAAGTAAAGTGCCGAAGCGGGAACTGTCCGCTTTTAAAAAAGATTGTTCTTTTTTTGAAGTTGCTCAATGGGCATTTTTTCTGTAAAATTAGACGAAGTGATTTTACGACAAATTTAATTGTTTTTTTCAAAAATTTATAAAAAAGGGAGCGATTTAACATGGCAAAGGTTTATGTTTTTGATCATCCGCTAATCCAGCACAAGCTGACATACATTCGCGATAAACATACAGGTACAAAGGAGTTTCGTGAGCTTGTCGATGAAGTGGCAACATTGATGGCCTATGAAATTACAAGGGATATGCCGCTTGAAGATATCGAAATTGAAACACCTGTCAGCAAGGCAAAATCAAAAGTGCTTTCCGGAAAAAAACTTGGACTCGTTCCGATTTTGCGCGCTGGCATTGGCATGGTAGACGGTATTTTAAAGCTGATTCCAGCTGCAAAAGTCGGCCATATCGGTTTATACCGCGATCCTGAAACGCTAAAGCCAGTTGAGTACTATGCAAAGCTCCCAAGCGATGTTGAGGAGAGAGATTTCATCGTTGTCGACCCAATGCTGGCAACGGGCGGTTCGGCGATCGAAGCAATTAATTCATTGAAAAAACGCAGCGCCAAGCACATCAAGTTTATGTGTTTAATCGCGGCTCCAGAAGGCGTCGAAGCAGTGAAAAATGCCCATCCGGATGTCGATATTTACATCGCAGCTCTTGATGAAAAACTAAACGACCACGGTTACATCATCCCAGGCCTTGGCGACGCCGGCGACCGCTTGTTTGGAACGAAATAAAAAACAGAGGCGCTTCACGCCGGATTACTGAAGCAATTCGTTATTTTTTTAAGCAAAAAGAAGATCGTCCGGAAGATTACATAACAGGCTGAGTTGAACTCAGCTTGTTTTTAGTTTATAGAGGCATCTTTAGAATCGTGAGCGGCTTTGCAAATATATTTACGGTTTTCACAAATAAAAGGGATGTTTCACAAATAAGCTGGATGCTCTCACAAATAAAAGGGCTGATAATGTCCGCCAACAGGTAAACGATCAAAAAACCTTCAATTATGTATGCTTCTATTCCCTAGATGGCTGATTTTTCACATACTTTTTGCCCGTTTAGAAAACAATAGGGTAAAAAAGGAGATTTCTTACATGAAGAGATTGCTTGCCCTGTTCATAATCATGATGATCGCAGTGCCAGCAAGCACCCAAGCTAATCCAACAAACTCTCCTAATACTGCCGTTGCGATCATCGTGCTGAAAAGCCCGCAATCCGAACAGCAAATGAAAGAGTTGATCAAACCGTTCCCTGATGTTAAACTGCGCCGCATTTTTCGTGAGGCGATTACCGGGTTTTCGGTTGAAGGCAGTCAGACCTCAATTGCCAATCTGGCGCGGAACAGCAATCAAATTCTGCACATATCCCCCGTTTATCACTATCAAGCTGAAATGGAGGAAAATGTAAAAATTATTGGCGGAGAAGAAGTCCGCCGTTTACACAGAATGCTGACAGGCAAAGGAATCACGATTGGCGTCATTGATACGGGTGTTGACTATACACACCCTGACCTCCATCACAGTTATGGAGGCGGGCGTGACCTAGTCGACGGAGACGATGACCCGATGGAAACAAAAAGCGACGTCCCCGGCAAAGCTACGCTTCATGGAACTCACGTCGCCGGCATCATTGCCGCAAATGGGAAAATTAAGGGGGTGGCTCCCGAGGCGAAAATCATTGCCTACCGGGCTTTAGGCCCCGGCGGGTCGGGAACAACGGAGCAGGTTCTTGCCGCGATCGAGCAGGCGATCAAGGACAAGGTCGATATTATGAATCTTTCGCTTGGCGATGAGATCAACGGACCGGATTTGCCGATTAGTCTAGCTCTTAATCGCGCGGTGGAAAAAGGAATGATTGCGGTTGCAGCCGCCGGAAATGCAGGACCGAACAACTGGACGGTCGGCTCGCCTGGAACGGCGGCGAAAGCAATCTCGGTCGGAGCCTCGACTCCAACAAGGGAGGTGCCAACTTTATTAATAGAAGGAACGCGGCAGAAGTTTCGAATAGAACCGATGACGGGTTCCCGAAATTGGACGATCGGCCGCACAGTTGATCTCGTTGATGGCGGCTTAGGGATGAAAAAGGAACTGAAAAGGGTGGCTGGTAAAATTGTCCTCATCAAAAGGGGGGGACTTTCGTTTACAGAGAAAGCCAAGAATGCGGAGGCTGCGGGAGCCATCGGGGTGCTGGTGTACAACAATACAAGCGGCGGGTTCACGGGAAATTTGCAGGAACTCGTGACCATCCCGGTTGGTTCGCTATCAAAGGGGGCTGGAGACTTTTTAAAAAAGAAAGGTGTGCAGCTAAAGGTTCGGCTTGCAATGGAGACAGAGAAAGATCGGCTGGCGGATTTTAGTTCGCGCGGGCCGGTAACGGTGACGTGGGAGGTGAAGCCGGATTTGCTGGGACCGGGGGTGGCGATTCAGTCGACGGTGCCTGGGGGATATTTAGCATTGCAGGGGACGAGTATGGCGGCGCCGCATGTGGCGGGGGCGTGCGCGCTGATTAAGGAGGCGCATCCGGAGTGGACGCCGGCGGAGGTGAAGGCAGCGCTGATGAATACGGCTAAACCGTTGCGGAAGAACGGCGGGGAGGAGTATCATGCGTATGAGCAGGGGGCAGGAAGAATTCAGGTGGATAAGGCGGTGAAGGCGGAGACGCTCGTGCTGCCGAGTTCGCTTCAGTTTGGCAAGTTTCAGCTTGCTGATCAGCTGCACCGGCATAAGGCATACTTGGTGGTAGAGAATAAAAGTGGTGTGCGCCAGCGCTATGCGTTTGATTTGCCGGAAAGGAAGGATGGGCTGCATTGGAAGTTTCCGCTTTCGTTTATGCTTGGGCCGGGTGAGCGGCGTGAGGTGGAAGTGGAACTTGCGGTGGAGCCGGAATTTTTTCAAAAGAAAATTCAGGATGGTTATTTACGGCTGCATGCCGGTTCGGAGGAGATTCGCATTCCGTACGTATATGTGCTGGAAGAGCCAGACTACCCGAGGGTAATGGGCTTTGAGTTGACGGAGGGGGATCAGCCGGGAACATACCGCTATGAGGTTTATTTGCCGGGAGGAGCGGAGGAGTTTGGAATTGCGCTATTTTCGAAGGCTGATTACCGGTTTGTTGGTTACTTGGATGCGGAACGGAATGTGAAGAAGGGGCTGCTGCGCAAAGAGATCGCCCGGGAAAAGCTGCCTCAACCGGGAACCTATTTGCTGAGAGTATTTGCCAAAAAGGCGCAGAAGGAGGATCATCTTGAAACGACGGTAATGATTGGCAAAGGGCAGCAGGAATGATTAGCGTGACGTGAAAAAAAGGGGGGATTTCCCCTTTTTTCATGGCGAAAATAAGAGGATTTATGCATTCGTCCGGTGGGAATAAGTATGAACGAATTGTGAATTTTTTCGCCTCAAATTCATTGACATTGACAAGCCCCTATTGTATGCTAACAAAGGGTGTAAAATGGTAGGGTTTTCATAATTTTCACGCAATGATCAAAAATATATTTTCTCTATTTCGGTAACCATCGATTTTCCCTCATTGCCCTGCTCTCATTCTCATGAAGCGAGGATGTGAAAAGATGCGTCAAAACAACCGCAACCCATTCCAAGCGATGGCTTTAATGTCTGCCATTGTTTCTCAATTAGTTGGTTCCATTCTCATTGGTATTTTTGGCGGGAGATGGCTAGATTCACAATGGGGAACAGAACCAATTTTCCTTATCATTGGATTATTTATTGGATTAGCGGCAGGGGTCTATTCCATGCTTCTTTCAATCCGTCATTTCTACTCAGGAGATTAAACAACTATGCCAGAATTTCAAGAAATGTATCAAAGACAGCGTAAGGGATTCTTTTACCTGCTGTCCATTTATGTTCTCGGCTGGGGATTCACTCCTTATCAAACTATTTTTTTAGGTTTGATTCTCGGAACTTGTTTTAGTTTCTTGAATCTTTGGCTTTTGGTCAGAAGGATGAAACGTTTTGATCAGGCAATTGCCAACGGAAAAAAAGTGCGTTCGCTCGGATCGCTGTCTCGGATGGCGTCGGCAGCAATTGCGGTCATAATTGCATTGAAATATCCGGAATACTTTTATATGATAAGTGTTGTATGGGGACTAATGACATCCTATATTGTCATTATGATAGATTATCTTTACCATTCTTTGTTTGTACATAAATAAGTGGGAAGCGAGGTGAGTTTATATGAATCATGAAGCTCCTGTGGTGGAATTTCTTGGCCTTTATTTTAATTTAGCGAATGTGTTGATGATTTCGGTTGCGAGCATCATTGTTTTGATTATTGCGATTCTCTCAACCCGCAAGCTTGCAATGAAGCCGACCGGCATGCAAAATTTCTTTGAATGGGTCATGGATTTCGTCAAAGGGATCATTAATAGTACAATGGATTGGAAGGAAGGCGGAAGATTTCATATTCTTGGTATTACCTTAATCATGTATATCTTTGTCTCAAATATGCTGGGTCTTCCATTTGCTATTGTAGTGAATGATAAGTTGTGGTGGAAATCACCAACAGCTGATCCAATTATTACAATGACTTTATCTGTCATGATCGTAACCCTGTCCCATTTTTACGGCGTAAAGCTAAAGGGTGTGAAAGGTTATGGAAAAGGATTTTTCAGCCCTATGGCATTTTTATTCCCGCTGAAAATTATTGAGGAATTTGCCAATACGTTAACCTTGGGACTGCGGCTTTACGGTAACATATATGCGGGGGAACTGTTGTTATCTTTGTTGGCAGGAGGTTTGGCAACGGGAGTAGTCGGAACGATTGCAGCAATTCCGCTAACTCTTGTATGGCAGGCGTTTTCAATCTTTGTCGGCACGATCCAAGCGTATATTTTTACAATGCTGACAATGGTTTACATGTCGCATAAAGTTGGGCATGACCATTAAAATCTTGTCTGTTCAATTTTGAGCAAAATTTAGTACAGCCTACGGGGAAGCCTTCAGGCAAAAATTTAGTTTTTCTTTCACAAAGCATTTTATATGCATTTGTGGTTTTAAAAGATAAAAAAGATATTTATCCAATTTTAAGGAGGAACATAATAATGAATCTTATAGCAGCAGCAATTGCAATTGGTTTAGCAGCAGTAGGCGCAGGTATCGGTAACGGTTTAATCGTAGGCCGTACGGTAGAAGGGATTGCCCGCCAGCCGGAAGCACGCGGTTTACTTCAAACAACCATGTTTATCGGGGTAGCATTAGTTGAAGCATTGCCAATTATCGGCGTTGTTATTGCCTTCATGGTACTAGGCCGATAAGAGCTGAAACATTCAAATGGCGAGAGGGATGAATTGAAACCCTCGCCATTCATTTTGTCGTGAAAGAAATCATTTTGAAGTGAACGACTCTTGAAGGGAGTGAATCGAGGGTGTTAGCAGACAGTTTAGTATTGGGTGCTGCCGCTGAAGGCGTCCATTTAAATAGCGGAGATATCATTTTCCAATTACTTGTATTCCTTGTATTGTTAGCATTATTGAAAAAGTACGCATGGGGTCCTTTGATGGGCATCATGAAACAGCGTGAAGATCATATTGCAAATGAAATCAATGCGGCGGAAAACAGCCGTTTGGAAGCAAAAAAACTATTAGAAGAACAGCGTAGCCTTTTAAAAGAAGCGCGTACAGAAGCGCAAAACTTAATGGAAGGCGCTAGAAAACAGGGAGACGTGCAGCGCGAGGAGATTGTTGCAGCTGCCCGGACAGAAGCTGAGCGCATCAAAGAAGCAGCAAAGCTTGAAATTGAGCAAGAGAAAGAAAAAGCTGTTGCGGCGATCCGCGAACAAGTGGCTTCCTTGTCTGTTCTAATCGCTTCAAAAGTCATTGAAAAAGAATTGACTGTCGAAGATCAAGACAAGCTGATTAGCCAATATATTCAAGAGGCAGGAGAAGAGCGATGACGAGCTCAATGGTTGCAAAGCGTTACGCGCTGGCTCTTTTCCAAATCGCAAAAGAACAAGGGCTTCTTGATCGAGTGGAAGAAGAACTTCGCGTTGTAAAAGAAGTTTTTACTTACAGTTCCGATTTAAAGGCTGTATTAAAATCTCCAAAACTTGATGTGAAAAGGAAAAAAGAGATTTTATCAGAAGCCTTTGCTTCGATGAATCAGTATGTATTCAATACATTGCTGCTTTTGATTGATCGCCACCGCGAGGATGAAGTGACTGCAGTGGCTGACAGTTTTATCGAGTTAGCAAATGAAGAACAAGGCATTGCCGAAGCGGAAGTTTATACGACTCGTCCATTAACAGATGCCGAGCGTGAGGCATTTTCCTCTTCTTTTGCAGCAAAAGTCGGGAAAAAATCGCTTCGAATTGAAAACATTGTTGATACCAATTTACTTGGCGGCGTACGCCTTCGAATTGGCAACCGAATTTATGACGGAAGCTTGCGCGGCAAGCTGGAACGTCTAGAACGTAGATTATTAGGCTAAGATTCGTAGATAGGGGTGAAACTCGTGAGCATCAAAGCTGAAGAAATTAGTGCGCTGATAAAAAAGCAAATTGAAAACTATCAGTCGGAAATTCAAGTGAGTGATGTGGGTACGGTTATCCAGATCGGTGACGGTATCGCTCGTGCTCATGGCCTCGACAATGTCATGGCTGGAGAGCTTGTTGAATTTTCAAACGGCGTTATGGGTATGGCGCAAAACCTTGAAGAAAATAACGTCGGTATTATTATCCTTGGACCTTATACGGAAATCCGCGAAGGCGACGAGGTTCGCCGTACAGGCCGCATCATGGAGGTGCCTGTAGGCGAAGAATTGATTGGACGGGTTGTCAACCCATTGGGTCAGCCAATCGATGGCATGGGACCAATCAATACAACAAAAACTCGCCCGATTGAAGCCGTTGCACCTGGCGTAATGGATCGTAAATCGGTTCACGAGCCGCTGCAAACGGGGATTAAAGCGATTGACGCCCTTGTGCCAATCGGACGCGGACAACGTGAGTTAATCATCGGTGACCGTCAAACAGGTAAAACATCCGTTGCCATTGATACCATTTTGAACCAAAAAGGCCAAAACATGATTTGTATTTATGTAGCAATTGGCCAAAAAGAATCTACGGTACGTAATGCGGTTGAAACGCTTCGCAAATACGGCGCCTTGGATTATACAATTGTTGTGACAGCGGCTGCATCTCAGCCAGCTCCATTGTTATTCCTTGCTCCATATGCCGGAGTATCAATGGCGGAAGAATTTATGTACAACGGTAAGCATGTATTGGTAGTGTATGATGACTTGACAAAACAAGCAGCAGCCTATCGTGAGCTTTCCTTGCTGCTTCGTCGCCCTCCAGGCCGTGAAGCGTACCCAGGGGATGTATTCTACCTGCACTCCCGTTTATTGGAGCGCGCTGCGAAATTAAGCGATGCAAAAGGCGCTGGTTCGATTACAGCATTACCATTTATTGAAACCCAAGCAGGTGACGTTTCTGCTTATATTCCAACAAACGTTATTTCCATCACGGATGGACAAATTTTCTTGCAATCGGACCTATTCTTCTCCGGTGTGCGCCCGGCGATCAATGCAGGTCTTTCCGTTTCCCGCGTTGGTGGGTCCGCACAAATTAAAGCGATGAAAAAGGTTTCTGGTACATTGCGTCTGGACCTTGCTTCATACCGTGAGTTAGAAGCATTTGCTCAGTTTGGTTCCGATCTTGACAAAGCAACGCAGGCGAAGCTTGCCCGCGGTGCACGCACCGTTGAAGTGCTAAAACAAGATCTTCACAAGCCGCTGCCAGTTGAGAAGCAAGTAGCGATTTTATACGCATTAACACGCGGTTTCCTTGACGATATTCCCGTTCAGGACATCCGTCGTTTTGAATCTGAATTCCATACATGGTTAGACCACAACCGCAAAGAATTGTTAGACCATATTCGCACAACAAAAGAGCTTCCAGCTGATGACGATATGGCATCTGCAATCAACGATTTCAAAAAGACGTTTGCCGTATCGGAGTAATTGGTCTAGCACAAAACGGAGAAGGCACCTCAGCCTGGCTGGCCAAGGGGTGCTGGTCTCTGACATTCTTTGAAAAAGGGTGGTGAGAACCTGTGGCATCATTACGCGAAATTAAATCCCGGATTAATTCAACGAAAAAGACGAGCCAGATTACAAAAGCAATGGAAATGGTCTCAGCCGCGAACTGGAACCGTGGAGTGATGAATGCGAAGTCATTTGTCCCATATATGGAAAAAATCCAGGAAGTAACCGCTTCGGTTGCGCATGGCAGCAAGGGAATTGCCCATCCAATGCTTCAATCCCGGCCCGTAAAGAAAACCGGATATATCGTAATCACATCCGACCGGGGTCTGGCCGGTGCTTATAACAGCAACGTGATTCGCCGTGTATATCAAACAATTCAAAGTAAACATCAGTCAAATGATGATTTTGCGATTATCGCAATTGGCAGAGTCGGGCGTGACTTTTTTGCAAAGCGGGGAATGAACATTGCGCTTGAGATCGTTGGGATTTCCGACCAGCCGAACTTTGCGGATATAAAAGATATCACGAGCAGCACAGTTGGTATGTTTGCAGATGGGACGTTTGATGAACTCCATTTGTATTACACTCACTATGTCAGTGCGATTCAGCAGAACGTAACGGAGAAGCAGCTGCTTCCATTCTCAGACATCAGCACTTCGAGTAAGCTGACTTCCTATGAGTTCGAACCGTCAGCGGAAGAAATCCTGGAAGTTCTTTTGCCTCAATATGCCGAAAGTTTGATTTATGGTGCATTGCTTGACTCAAAAGCCAGTGAGCATGCCGCAAGGATGACGGCGATGAGAAATGCTACGGACAATGCTCTTGAATTAATTAATTCTTATAGCTTGAGCTACAACCGTGCCCGCCAAGCGGCGATTACGCAAGAAATTACCGAAATTGTCGGCGGAGCAGCTGCCTTAGAATAAGCGAACGAGGCTCGCAAGCCAATAGCGAACATTTGATTAAATGGATGGATCGCTGCCTTGCGTGCTTATTTTTAAGGTTATGTTAAAGCTCATTGTTGATTTTGCTCGATATCTTGATTGGAGCGGAAGGTGCGAGAATCCTGCGGGAAAAGCAGGTCAAGGAAGACCCCACAGGCGCGTCATGCGCCGAGGAGCTCCTGACCGCCCGCGGAAAGCGAGTGCCTGGAGCGGAAATCAACAGGCAAATGTAACAGAGCCATTTTTAAAAGAAAGTTTTTACAGAGTACGTTAGGAGGGAAAACGATGAACACAGGACGCGTTCTTCAGATTATGGGTCCGGTCGTTGACGTGAAATTCGACAACGGCAATCTTCCTGAGATCTATAACGCTTTGAAAATCAACTATAATGCGCGTAACGAATCAGAAGTTGATATCAACTTAACCCTTGAAGTAGCTCTTCATTTGGGTGATGATACAGTTCGGACAATTGCAATGGCATCCACAGACGGTTTGACTCGTGGCTTGGAAGTTGTCGACACTGGCGCTCCGATTTCAGTGCCGGTTGGCGACGTAACATTAGGTCGCGTATTTAACGTTTTAGGTGATGTGATCGACCTTGATAGCGAAATTCCTGCAGATGCTCGCCGCGATTCGATTCACCGTGAGGCACCGTCATTCGAACAGTTATCAACAGAAGTAGAAATTCTTGAAACAGGTATAAAAGTAGTAGACCTTCTCGCCCCATACATTAAAGGTGGTAAAATTGGTCTCTTCGGTGGTGCCGGTGTAGGTAAAACAGTATTAATCCAGGAATTGATCAACAACATCGCTCAAGAGCACGGCGGTATTTCCGTATTCGCCGGTGTTGGTGAGCGTACGCGTGAAGGAAACGACCTTTACCACGAAATGACCGATTCTGGCGTTATTAAGAAAACAGCAATGGTATTCGGACAAATGAACGAGCCGCCTGGCGCCCGTATGCGTGTTGCCTTAACTGGTTTGACAATGGCTGAGTATTTCCGTGATGAACAAGGACAAGACGTGTTGTTCTTCATGGATAACATCTTCCGTTTCACTCAGGCAGGTTCAGAGGTTTCGGCGCTGCTTGGCCGTATGCCTTCTGCGGTAGGTTATCAGCCAACACTTGCAACAGAAATGGGTAGATTGCAAGAGCGGATCACTTCTACTAATAAAGGTTCTGTTACATCAATCCAAGCGATTTACGTACCAGCGGATGACTATACAGATCCGGCTCCGGCGACAACATTCGCTCACTTAGATGCAACAACAAACCTTGAACGTAAGCTTTCTGAGATGGGTATCTACCCTGCGGTGGATCCGCTTGCCTCCACTTCTCGTGCGTTGTCACCTGAAATTGTTGGCGAAGAGCATTACAATGTTGCCCGTAAGGTACAGCAAACTTTGCAGCGATATCGTGAATTGCAGGATATTATTGCCATCCTGGGTATGGACGAACTTTCCGATGAGGATAAGCTTGTTGTCCACCGCGCGCGCCGGATTCAGTTCTTCTTATCGCAAAACTTCCACGTTGCTGAACAGTTCACAGGTCAGCCGGGTTCATATGTGCCTGTCAAAGAAACGGTAAGAGGCTTCAAGGAAATCCTTGAAGGAAAATATGACCACCTTCCGGAAGATGCATTCCGTCTTGTTGGTAAAATTGAAGATGTAATTGAGAATGCAAAACGCATGGGTGTAGAGGTTTAAAACGAGCCAGGAGGGTAAAAAATGAAGACGATCAAAGTCAATGTTGTTACTCCTGATGGCCCGGTGTTTGATTCCGATGTGGAAATGGTCAGCACAAAAGCTCAAAGTGGTGAACTTGGTATTTTGCCAGGACATATTCCTTTGGTGGCACCGCTGGAAATTGGCGCCGTTCGTCTCAAAAAAGAAGGGAAAATGGAACTGATTGCCGTAAGCGGCGGATTTTTAGAAGTTCGCCCTGATCAGGTAACCATTTTGGCCCAGGCGGCGGAATTAGCTACTGATATTGATGTTGAACGTGCACTAAGGGCAAAAGAGCGTGCTGAACAGCGTCTGCACGAACAGCACCAAGAAGATATCGACTTTAAACGAGCCCAATTGGCTCTTCAACGTGCGATCAATCGCCTAGCCGTTTCGGATAGAAGAATGTAATGTTGCTAAAAACTGCATGAAAATGCAGCTAGTTTTTTGGAAACCTCCCGGCACAATCATTGTGCCGGGAGGTTTTTTGCTTTTTATTCAATTACCAATTTTTCTAATCGTACTAGTTTTCGCATGAGAAGAATAAGATAAATCGGAACATTTTATGACAATTCTCACTGACGTCATGCAAATTTTTTTATTAAAATAAAGGTTGTTGACAATACATGTACAAAAGCCTTGAAAATTACGAAGGTTTTCCTATTTTTGTATTTATGCAGAAAAAAAGGAATGCTTTGCTGCGATAAGAAACACTATTTTTTTAGCAGCTGGCTTGTCGACACAGATTTGTAACAATGCTATAATGAATTCGGTTACAAGTTTCATTAGTATGAAAATTCTACAACATTGGAGGGGATAGACATGGAACTTCTAAATGTATATCAGAATAATTATCTGATCGTCTTTGTGTTCCTATGTCTGGGAGTGTTGCTGCCAGTGGTAGCGTTATATTTAGGTAAGCTTTTGCGTCCCTATAAACCTAGCGATGCAAAGTACACCACTTACGAAAGCGGTATTGAGCCATTTCACGACTCACGTGTACAGTTCAATGTCCGCTATTATATTTTTGCCCTAATGTTTGTTATTTTTGATGTGGAAACAGTATTTTTGTATCCATGGGCTGTAGCCTATGATAAACTTGGAGCTTTTGCGTTAATTGAAATGCTGATATTTGTGATTATGCTTGTCATCGGCCTTGTTTATGCTTGGAAGAAGAAGGTGTTAAAATGGACTTAAATTTAGACGGCGTTTCATCTCGA
Organism: Bacillota bacterium Lsc_1132; assembly: GCA_044598425.1. Lineage (GTDB taxonomy): Bacteria > Bacillota > Bacilli > Bacillales > Cytobacillaceae > JAEVLT01. Next base: position 3,513,828 of record CP172536.1, on the reverse strand, counting down.
GAAATGGAGGACATGCAGCGAAATGTGTTTATGACCACGCTGGAGCAGCTGAAGGCATGGGCCAGGAGCAACTCGTTGTATCCGATGACGTTTGGTCTCGCATGCTGCGCAATCGAAATGATGGGTGTTGGCGCGTCCCATTATGATTTGGACCGGTTTGGGTCCTTTTTCCGGACATCACCAAGGCAATCGGATGTCATGATTGTTTCCGGAACGGTGACGAAGAAAATGGCGCCGATTTTACGCCGGTTATACGATCAAATGCCGGAACCAAAATGGGTTATCGCCATGGGATCCTGTGCGACGGCTGGTGGTCCGTATATCAAATCGTATGCGGTTGTCAAGGGAGTTGACCAGATTGTTCCGGTTGATGTCTACATACCAGGTTGCCCGCCAAACCCGGCCGCTTTAATTTATGGAATTAATAAATTAAGGGAAAAAATTCGTTACGAAGCGAAGACTGGGAAGAAGGTGATCTAACCAATGAGCGGTGAAAAGGATCTCGACCAATTAAAAAAGGAAGCTGCTGAAAAAGCGAAGGCAGCCGCATTGGCAAAGCGGCAGACAAAGCAAGTTGGAGAAGCAGCGGCCAAAAGCGAAGAAAATCCAAAAGAGATGAACCATGTTGCGGACAGCGGCGCTGGCGATGACCTTGCGAAGAAAAAAGCTGCCGCTGCGGCAAAGGCGAAAGCTGCAGCTATGGCAAAAATAAAGGCAGCTGGTGAGACCGCACAAGCCCAGGAGAAGACACCAGAACCTGAGCAGCAAGAACCAGATAAAGCCGGAAAGTCGCTCGACATAGCAAAGAAAAAAGCCGCCGCAGCCGCCAAAGCGAAAGCCGCTGCCGCCGCTAAACAAGCGCGAGAGTCCGGAACAAGCGAACCTGCAGAGGTCACAGAAGCCTCTGAAGCAGATGGAGCGGATGCCAAAGCGAAAGCTGCCGCCGCCGCAAAGGCGAAAGTAAAGGCTGCTGCAGCCGCCAAAGCGAAAGCCGCTGCAACCGCAAAACAGGCTGGAACAACCGCAGCATCCGATGGTGACGATGAAAAGGCGAAAGCAATCGCTGCCGCAAAGGCGAAGGCAAAAGCTGCTGCCGCCGCTAAAGCGAAAGCCGCAGGTAAGACCGGCGCTGAAACGGCTAAACCTGCCCTCGAAACAAAGCCGTCGCCGAACCAGCAATACCTTGATAAATATTTAAAAGTGATTGAGGAAAATTTGGGGTCTGATATTTTGGAAGATTCCTATATTAATAACCTTTCAAAACATGTTCCAACGCTTGTTGCAAAACGGGATACGTATTTCAAACTTGCGCAATTTTTAAAATACAATGAGCTGTTAGGTTTTGATTATTTATCCGAACTGCACGGAACAGATTATGAAACACATATGGAACTGTACGTTCACTTGTACTCATACAAAAATCGCCAATCGGTTGCCTTAAAAGTAAAACTAGACCGTGATGAACCAACAATCGATTCCCTGCAGCCAGTATGGGCCGGAGCGAATTGGCCTGAATGTGAAGCATATGATTTACTGGGAATTAAATTTACAGGGCATCCGAAACTCTATCGGATTTTGCTCGGAGATGATTGGATTGGCCATCCACTTAGAAAAGACTATGAGCCGTATGACGTGGAGGTGTAGCCAATGTTACGAACGGAAGAAATGCTGCTAAACGTAGGTCCCCAGCATCCAAGTACACACGGAGTATTCCGGCTTGTAATCAAAATTGACGGTGAAATTATCAAAGAAGCGCAGCCCGTCATTGGTTATTTGCATCGCGGAACAGAAAAATTGGCTGAGAACTTGCAATATACTCAAATTATTCCTTATACAGACCGGATGGATTACCTGTCAGCGATGACAAACAACTATGTACTCTGCCATGCTGTTGAAACAATGATGGGCATCGAAGTACCGGAACGAGCTGACTACTTGCGTGTTATTGCCATGGAACTGGGCCGGGTTGCGAGCCATCTTGTCTGGTGGGGTACCTTTCTATTAGACATTGGAGCCGTCAGTCCGTTTCTTTATGCGTTCCGTGAACGTGAAATGATTATCAATATGCTGAATGAATTATCGGGTGCCCGCTTAACCTTCAACTATATGCGGGTTGGAGGTGTAAAATGGGATGCGCCGGAAGGCTGGATTGAAAAAGTAAAAGAATTTATTCCATATATGAGGGAGCAGCTAGCTGGTTATCATTCGCTCGTCACTGGAAATGAAATTTTTATGAACAGGGTAAAAGGCGTCGGAAAATATACGAAAGAAGATGCATTGAATTATTCACTCAGCGGCGCGAACCTCCGATGCACTGGGGTAAAGTGGGATCTCCGCAAAGATGAGCCGTATTCCATTTACGACCGTTTTGATTTTGATGTTCCCGTTCAAGAAGGTGGAGATGCATGGGCGCGCTATCATGTGCGCATGGCTGAAGTCGAAGAATCATTAAAAATTCTTGAACAGGCTGTCGAGCAATTTCCAGCGGGTGGTGAGATTCTAGCGAAAGTACCAAAAATCATTAAAGCGCCAAAAGGTGAAGCTTTTGTCAGAATTGAATCGCCGCGCGGCGAAATTGGCTGCTATATCGCAAGCGACGGAAAAAAAGAACCGTACCGCTTAAAATTTAGAAGACCATCATTTTATAATCTTCAAATATTGCCAAAACTTTTGGAAGGCGAAAACATCGCTAACCTGATTGCTATTTTAGGGGCCATTGATATTGTCCTCGGGGAGGTGGATGGCTGATGGTACAAGATTTACTGCACTCAAGCCCCGGCTTGGCCAACTTTATCATCTTCTTGAGCCTCGGTGCGATCTTGCTTTTAGTAGTGCTGGGCTTTGTTACCTACGGGATCCTAGCGGAGCGGAAAGTAATGGGATACATGCAGCTGCGCCACGGACCTAATCAGGTGGGTGGTCGCTGGGGACTATTGCAAACTGTCGCCGATGTCTTGAAGCTTTTGCTAAAAGAAGATATTATCCCGAAGCTGGCAGATCGTCCGTTATTTATTCTTGCTCCGGTAATAGCATTTGCACCATCGTTTATGGTACTGGCAACGATTCCGTTTACCGATAAATTCCAGTTTGCCGACATCGGTGTGGGTCTGCTTTACTACATTGCCGTTTCCGGATTAACAACGATCGGCGTAGTGACCGGCGGATGGGCTTCGAACAATAAGTATGCTCTATTAGGAGGCATGCGCGCAGCGGCTCAGATGATTTCGTATGAAATTCCGCTTGTGATGTCGGTTCTCGGTGTGATCCTGCTGTCGGGCAGTTTAAACTTAAATGATATAGTCGAAACGCAAAAGCATGGCTGGTTCATTTTATTGCAACCGATTGGATTTATCGTCTTTTTCATTGCTTCCGTTGCTGAATTAAATCGGACACCCTTTGACCTTCCGGAAGCGGAATCAGAGCTTGTCGCCGGTTACCATGTAGAATATTCCGGTTTTCGCTGGGCATTCTTCATGCTCGCTGAGTATGTGTATTTATTTGCGATGACAGCCCTTGTCACCGTCTTGTTTTTGGGAGGCTGGACAGCGCCGCTTGGAGTGCTTAGCTTTATTCCGGGAGCCGTCTGGTTTGCGCTTAAATTCAGTGTTGTTTTGTTTATGTACATTTGGCTGCGCGTCACGTTTCCGCGTTTTCGGGCAGATCAATTAATGGAATTTGGCTGGAAAGTGCTCCTTCCGGTGGCCTTAGCCAATATCTTTTTAACAGCTCTTATTAAAACACTCTTTTTCTAAAAATTTTTACATTGTTGGAAGTTGTTAAAATTCTCATCTTAAAAAGGGGTGAAAAACGTGCTTGGTTTAGCAAAAGGCTTGAAGTATACCCTGAAACAATTAACACGGGAAAAAGTAACATATGATTATCCGAACAAACCGCTTCCACTTCCGGACCGGTTTCGCGGAATCCAGAAATTTTACCCGGAAAAGTGCATTGTGTGCAATCAGTGCATGAATATTTGTCCGACGGAATGCATCAATTTAACAGGGAAAAAGCATCCGGATCCAACCAAAAAGGGAAAAATTATTGACACCTATGACATCAATTTTGAAATTTGTATTCTCTGTGATTTGTGTACAGAAGTTTGTCCAACGGAAGCAATTATTATGACAAACAATTTCGAACTTGCAGAGTATAGCCGCGATCAATTGTTTAAAAATTTGGAATGGCTGGATGAAAATGATGAAAATGTACGGAAGGTGAATAAACCATGACGGGAGAATTTATCGCCTTTATGGGTCTAGCTTTAGTCGCAATTATCGGCGGTGTGTTGCTGATCAATTTAACAAAAGTGGTTCATATGGTCGTCGCGCTCGTCTTCACGTTTGTCAGCATCGCCGGCATTTATGTCCTGCTTTCAGCCGAATTTGTTGCCGTGGTGCAGATCTTGATTTATTCTGGCGCCATTACGATTATCATGCTGTTTGGGATCATGCTGACAAAACATGATGATGAAAGTGAAGCGCAAACGGGGAAATGGCGAAAGTGGCTATTGCTCCTCGGCGTCATCGGCTTCGCCTTTGCGGTTTATATGGGAATTTACAATCTGGATATCGAGCAGGTTGCAAGCAATTTGCATGTTAACAACACGCTGCAAATTGGTAAAGCCCTTTATTCTAAGTTTGTGATTCCATTCGAATTAACTTCCGTTCTCCTGATGGTTGCACTTGTCGGCGCCATTATTCTTGCCAAAAAAGACGAGAAGGAGGCGAATAAGGAATGAGTTCAATTCCCGCATCAGCCTTCTTAGCGCTCGGGCTGATCTTATTCTGCATCGGCTTGTACGGTGCCTTAACGAAAAGAAACACTGTAATCGTTTTGATTTCAATCGAATTAATGCTAAATGCCGTGAACATCAACCTGGTTACGTTTAGCAAATATGGAATCACTCCATCGATTACCGGCCAGATTTTCGCTCTGTTTGCGATTACGGTAGCAGCAGCAGAAGCGGCTGTCGGCCTGGCGATTTTAATCTCGCTGTACCGCAACCGCAAAACGGTTAATATTGATGAGATGGATACGCTGAAACATTAACAAAATGGCCTAAAACGTGGCCGCATTCATACCGTCCGGGAGCTTAAGAGGTACGCGCGAAAATATTCCGCGAAAAAAGGTGAGCCACATCGGCAAAACAATGGCACCGTCACAGAATTTAAGGTGATAAATTCTGATTAGCTAAAAAAGGGGATAGTGATAATGATGGAATCTGCATGGATCATACCGCTTTTCCCGCTATTATCGTTTTTGATCCTTCTTCTATTTGGTAAGCGGCTAAAGGAGGCAAGTGCATTTGTGGGGATTTTCCTCACGCTTGCCGCACTTATCTACTCGATATTGGTACTTTTTGAGCGGTTTTCTGCTCCGAATTACCAAGCAAAAGCCGACTGGCTCACAATAGGAGATCTTCATTTAACAGCGGGTTTTGAAGTGAATCAATTAAATGCATTAATGCTGTTTATTGTATCGCTCGTAAGTTTCTTGGTACATACTTACTCGAAAGGTTATATGCATGGCGACGAGCGATTCCCGGTCTTTTATGCCTATCTGGGATTGTTTACGTTCGGGATGCTCGGGCTTGTAATTTCACCCAACCTTTTGCAAACGTATATTTTCTGGGAACTGGTTGGCCTTGGTTCTTTCCTGTTAATCGGCTTTTATTTTTACAAAGAAGAAGCAAAGGCTGCCGCCCAAAAAGCGTTCATTATGACGCGGATTGGCGACGTCGGCCTGTTTATCGGCATGATTCTCTTATTCTGGCAAACAAAAAGTTTTGAATATAGCGAAATTTTTAAAGTGGTAGACAGTGGTGCGGTTTCACAATCCATGATTACATTGATCGCCATCTTGATTTTTATCGGGGCTGTTGGTAAGTCCGGTCAATTTCCGCTTCACACATGGCTTCCGGACGCGATGGAAGGTCCAACTCCAGTTTCGGCGTTAATCCACGCCGCAACAATGGTAGCTGCCGGTGTCTACTTGGTAGCGGCTCTGTTTCCGCTGTTCCTTGCAAGCAAAACGGCCTTATTCACGATCGCCGTGATCGGAGCGTTTACGGCCATTTTTGCCGCAAGCATCGGGCTTGTGCAAACCGATATTAAACGAGTACTCGCATACTCAACCGTCAGCCAGCTCGGCTACATGATGCTGGCGCTCGGATCTGCAGGCTATGTTGCTGGCGTCTTCCATTTAATGACCCATGCTTTTTTCAAAGCATTGCTATTCCTGGCTGCAGGAAGCGTGATTCATGCAGTTGGAGGTAATCAAGACATTGAAAAAATGGGTGGGTTATGGAAAAAACTGCGCATAACCGGACCAATATTTCTAATTGGCACACTTGCCATCAGCGGTGTACCGCTTTTATCCGGATTTTTCAGTAAGGATGAAATTCTTGCAGCGGCCTGGGAAAGCGGTCATCCGATTCTATTCCTGCTCGCCCTGATTGCGGCGTTCTTTACCGCTTTCTACATGTTCCGCCTGTTCTTTATGGTATTTACTGGTGAAGCAAGAAGTGAAATGAAAAGTGTTCATGAGTCGCCAGCATCGATGACCTTTCCGATGATTGTTCTTGGCATTCTTGCTGTTGTTGTCGGTTATGTGAATACACCATGGTTTGGCACATTCCTCGGCGATTGGCTGACAAAAGGAAACGAAGCGCTCGTTCAGCATGCAGAAGCGCCTGCTTGGATCATGGCAGCTGCAACAATCGTTTCTTTGCTCGGCATCTACCTTGCCTGGCTGATGTACGGAAAACGTTCGCTGTCCCGCAGCTGGTTAAGCGGCAGCGGAGATAGGCTGCATTCCATTTTGTACAACAAATATTATGTAGATGAATTTTATCAACTCACCGTTGTGAACTTGATGAAAGGCTTCAGTTACTTCCTGCGCTTTATTGATGTATTCCTTGTTGAAGGGATTGTCAAAGGTGTCGTCGGGTTTGTGCAGGTACTTGGCAAATCAGGTTCAAAACTGCAAACCGGACAGGTTCAGACATATGGGGCAATGGCTTTCCTCGGCCTTGCCGTTCTAGCTGTTATATTTGCATTGACAGGGGGGTACTTAAAATGAGTTTATCATGGGTACTGACAGTCTTGGTATTCTCCCCTTTACTCGGTGTTGTGATTTTAGCGTTTATGGCGAAGCATCAGGAAAAAACGATTAAACTGGTCGGCTTTTTAGCCACGCTGCCAGCCTTGGTTTTAGCATTTGCAGCATACTTTCATTACCTTGCCGGGAAAAATTTGAATGATTTTTCCGTGGCAAAACCGTGGATTCAGTTTGGCGGCTTCAAGGATGTCGACAAACGATTATTTTCGGTGTATTACGAACTGGGTCTGAATGGTTTGTCGCTTGTATTAATCGTGCTAACAGCTGTTGTTGCCACTTTGGCAGCTATCGCCTCGATACGGATTAAAAAAGAGTGGAAAGGCTATTTCATGCTGTTTCTGATTTTAGAGACTGGCATGCTTGGTGTTTTCACGGCGCAAAACTTGATTCTATTCTTCATCTTTTTTGAAGTAACGCTCATTCCAACCTTTTTCTTAATCGGTAAATGGGGGTATTTTGAAAAAGAGAAAGCGGCATTTAGCTTTTTAATTTACAACGGACTAGGTTCGGCTATTCTGTTAATAGTCATTATGGTTCTATTTGCCCGTACGGGAACAACGAACATTGATTTGCTAACACATTTTATCAATGGTCAAAATGTTCAGCTGATTGCACCGCTGTCCAAGGGAGCAAAATTCGGTCTGCTCATCGCTTTGCTGATCGCTTTCGGCGTCAAGTTGCCGATTTTCCCGCTGCACAGCTGGATGTTAAAAGTTCACGTCCAAGCACCGCCGCCAATCGTTATGATCCACTCAGGCATTCTTTTAAAAATTGGCGCTTACGGTATCATCCGCTTCGGTTTGGGAATCTTTCCTGAACAGTTTAAAGCGATCGCTGTTTTGCTCGCCGTTCTTGGCGTAATCAATTTGCTTTACGGTGCATTCTTAGCATTTATTCAAACCGATTTTAAAATGGTTCTTGCCTATTCATCGATTTCCCATATGGGAATCGTGCTCATGGGGCTTGCGGCCTTGAATGAAGCAGGAATCCAGGGAGCCATTTTTCAAATGATTTCACACGGCTTAATTTCGGCACTACTCTTCTTCCTCGTTGGCGCCTTTTATGAGCGGACGGATACATCGTTTATTGCCAATTTGGGGGGAATGGCGAAAGGGATGCCGCTTGCAGCAGGCTTCTTGCTTGCTGGAGCAATGGCCTCACTTGGCTTGCCGGGAATGTCTGGCTTTGTCAGTGAATTTATGGCCTTCTTTGGCTTATTTAAAGAAATGCCGGTTATTGCCGCCGTCGGTACACTTGGAATCATCTTGACCGCTGCCTATCTGTTAAGGGCGGTTCTTGGAATTACGTTCGGAAAAGCCGAGCGTGATTTTACTGGCGTTCTTGACTTAAAAGGAGTCGAGTTTGTTCCAGTGGTTGTACTGATGCTCCTGATTGTATTGATCGGTGTTTACCCAAGTGTTTTAAGTTCACCACTTCATGCCACACTGCTTGGGTTAGGAGGGTGATGAAAAATGGATTTTCATACATTACAATCGTTTAAGTGGGGTGTAATGGCACCGGAGTTCATCATCCTTGGTGTCGCTTCGCTTCTTTGTTTAATGGATTTATTTATGCCGAAAAAAATGGATCGAAAAGTTCTTGGCTGGATTGGAATTGCCGGTATATTTGCTGCGATCATCTCACTCGCAGGCATGGTCGATACCGGAGTAACCTCTATTCTGTACGATACGTTCCGTCTCGATTCATTTGCGAAGGCTTTTAAGTTTCTTTTGCTTGGCGGTTCCGCTTTAGTGCTCTTCCTGGCGATCAGCTATGAGGGAAAGGATGGGCTCGAGGAATACCGCGGGGAATTTTACTACTTGTTTTTGACAGCATTGCTTGGTGCGATGATGATGGCTTCAAGCGGCGATTTAATTACGTTGTTTGTTGGTCTAGAACTGCTGTCGATTTCATCTTATATTTTAGCTGGAATCCGCAAGCATCAACTTCAGTCAAATGAATCAGCGATGAAGTACGTTATTAATGGCGGGATTTCCACCGCGATCACGCTGTTTGGGATGAGCTACGTATACGGGTTGACCGGAACGACCAATTTAAAGGATATGGTCGCCAGTTTGCAGACATTATCCAGCCCGCAGCACGTATACTTGCTTAGTTTGGCCTTCTTGATGATTTTAGTGGGCCTGTCGTTTAAACTGGCTGCTGCACCGTTCCATATGTGGGCTCCGGACGTTTATCACGGGGCTCCAATGCCGGTAACAGCTTTCTTAAGTGTTGTTTCCAAAACAGCCGGGTTTGTGATTGTCATCCGGATTCTTTTATCCGTATTCGGCATGGCCGTAACATCTGGTATGGGAACGGATCCGATCTTGCTGAAAATGCAAAACTATATTGCCTTCATCGCCGGGGCGACAATGATTATTGGTAACGTGATTGCCCTGAGACAGACAAACATTAAAAGAATGTTTGCCTACTCAAGCATTTCCCATGCGGGTTATATTTTAGTGGCACTGGCAACGATGAATTATTTCATGTTTGATTCGATTTGGTTTTACTTAATCGCCTATTTATTTATGAACCTCGGAGCCTTTGCGGTGATCCAATTGATTTCAGCAAAAGCCGGTTCTGAAAAAATTGCTGATTTTGCCGGGCTGTACCGCCGGTCGCCGGCACTTGCTGTGGCAATGGGGATTTTCATTCTTTCCTTGGCTGGCTTCCCGGGAACAGCCGGATTCATTGGAAAATTAAATATTTTTATCGGAGCATTTATCGATCCGAACGCCCATTATGTTTTGGCATCGGTGATGATTGCGACAACGGTTGTTTCGTATTTCTATTATTTCGGCGTTTTAACGCAAATATTTTTTCGTCCGGCAAGCGACGATTCGAAATTCGATATCCCATTTGGAATACTTTTTGTCATCATCGTTTCCGTCATTGCGACGGTATTGCTCGGAATCGCGCCAAACAGCGCACTTGATTTCCTCCACAACCATTTTAACCAGTTCCAAGATTTCTTGAAGTAATTGGGGCAGGATCATGTTTGGGGAAAGCGGTAAGTAAAGGGGTAAAATAACGTAACAGAGGGTAGCGCAGCTGTCCTCTGTTTTTTTTGCCAAGGCATTAATGCCGCTGAAGTACTTTTTCTCGCCTATTCGCGGGGGATTCCGCCAAACTCCAACTTAATTGCGCCAAAAAGCCGAGGAATTCCGCCAAACCTTAAAAAGACCGAAGCTGTCAACAAAATTAGATTGAATAATGATTTTAAGCCCGCTCCCTCCCCTAAATTTTCCTGCAAAAATTTTACTTTCAAATCTGCTTTTAACGCATCAATGTGGTAGAATATTCATGTTGTGAAAAAAAGTGAGGTGACAGGATGATAAATGATTTTGGGCAGCAAGCCCTATTAAGCATACTCTCGCATCTAGTGTTTATTGCGATCGCTTGGTGGGCTTTGCAGGCAATTCAGCTTGAAAAACTGCTGCGGCCAAACCGTGTATTTCAGGCACGACTGTTATATATATTATTGGCCATTGTCATTGGTTCATCTGTTAGTAACTTTTTCCTTGATTATTTGCAATGGTCCAGGCAGCTGCCATTAATCATGCAGTACATACGAATGGAAAAAATTTAGGTCTTCATACATGTTCTAATTTGTTGACTTTTTAAGTACAATTCATTTTGTGTGGAAAAGCAGCTTAAGGCTTTACATGAATAAACAGGTTATACTTTAAACGAAAATGTCAAAATGTGACGACAATTCCCAAGTATGCTCCCCTTCTCCTTGGTAACAATGGTAGTAAGGGAGAGTGTAAAGAGATGAAGAAAAGAATAGCATTTATTTTAACTGTTTTGATCATGATTGGCTTTAGCAGCTTATTTATTGGGAATAAAACGTCTGTAGCTTCCGGAGAGCTCGATTTACAAAAAATGGTATCTGTTTTTAAAGGCGAAAATATTTTGCTCAAAGATTGGTCTTTGTATGCAAGAGAACATGCGGTGAACCTAAAAAGTGATAAAGAAGTAAGGGAATATGTGCGCAAGCTTCAAAGAAAATTTCCAGATTGGAAATGGTCCGAGTTAAACACCAGCCAAAAATGGGAAGTCACGGCAGTATCTCCAACTTCTAACAACCACAAAGAAATGCTTCAGATTCTGACAACCCACACAAACGGTCCTACCTACACGTATATAGTATATGGTGTCAGCGGGAAACAGTGGACAAAGCAGACAGAGTCCTTTTTTACCACAAGACAATACAAAAATAGGCTAACCGACATATTTCTTGGGAAACCGACAATTTTTTCTTGTATCAAAGGCGAAATCAGTGATAAGATGGATACGGTTTTGCCAAAAATGGTCAACAACTTGACGAAACGTTTTCAAGCAAAAGAAATCGAAGCGTTAAAAGAGGATAATTTCATGTCAGTATCGGCCTATTCGCCGCTATTTAAAGAATCAATCAAAACAAAAACTGACAACATGAACTTACAAATTGGACTACGCCGAGAAGGATTGGGCGCAAAGACTACCATTGTAGTTGGCACACCAATCATAACGATTGAATATTAATATAGAGAAAATGGACGCGGAGGGGAATACTCTTGGAAAAGATCATCGTCCGCGGCGGACAAAGGCTATATGGTACGGTAAAAGTAGAGGGCGCAAAAAATTCCGTGCTGCCTGTTATCGCTGCAACATTATTAGCAAGTGATGGAAAAACAATTATTCGAGATGTGCCAACTCTCTCCGATGTATACACGATCAACGAAGTGTTACGGAACTTAAACGCTGAAGTCGTATTTGAAAACAATACAGTAGTGGTAGATGCATCCAGAGAGTTAAATGAAGAAGCGCCTTTTGAATACGTTCGAAAAATGCGCGCTTCTGTTCTTGTTATGGGATCTTTACTTGCCCGTAATGGGCGTGCCCGGGTTGCGCTGCCCGGCGGCTGTGCTATTGGATCCCGGCCTATTGACCAGCATCTCAAGGGATTTGAAGCAATGGGTGCCAAGGTGAAAGTAGGAAATGGCTTTATTGAAGCGGAAGTAAACGGCCGCTTAAGAGGTGCCAAAATTTATTTAGACTTTCCAAGCGTAGGGGCAACTGAAAACATCATGATGGCCGCCACACTTGCGGAAGGAACGACCATCATCGAAAACGTTGCAAAAGAACCTGAAATTGTCGATCTTGCCAATCTTTTAAATAAAATGGGTGCCAATGTAAAAGGTGCTGGAACCGGCACGATTCGCATTGAAGGTGTCAATGTATTATTTGGCACTGATCATGCAATTATTCCTGACCGCATCGAAGCAGGCACCTTCATGGTTGCGGCTGCGATTACAGGCGGAAATGTGCTTGTTAAAGGCGCTGTACCTGAACATTTATCTTCTTTAATCGCCAAAATGCAAGAGATGGGCGTGACCGTCCTCGAAGATGAGGAAGGCATTCGCGTCATTGGTCCGGAACGTCTAAAAGCAGTCGATATCAAAACGATGCCGCATCCCGGTTTTCCAACGGATATGCAATCGCAGATGATGGCTCTCTTGCTCCGTGCAGAAGGCACAAGCATGATCACCGAGACGGTTTTCGAGAACCGCTTTATGCATGTCGAAGAATTTCGCCGCATGAATGCCGATATTAAAATTGAAGGGCGCTCTGTTATTTTAAACGGTCCTTCTAATTTGCAAGGCGCTGAAGTTGCGGCAACCGATTTGCGTGCAGCGGCAGCACTGATTTTAACCGGTCTCGTAGCAAAAGGAATGACGCGCGTCACCGAGCTTAAACATCTTGACCGCGGCTATGTCAATTTCCATGAGAAATTGGCAGCCCTTGGCGCGGACATCGAGCGCGTAAACGAAGTGGAAGAGATCTACACAGAGGTTCAGCCTCTCGTTTCTGACTTAAATGCATAATTGTACAAACAGAGCCAGCCGAAGAGTGCAGCTGTCAGATGACCGACAGATGTATTCTTCGGCTTTGTTTTTGAACGTGGAATGGAATGGAACGCAGGGACGGTTCTTGTGTAGCGTCCATTGTTTTTTTTGGCATAAATGCTTGTCCGCCTCCATATGTATGAAGTAGACGTGGCGAGAGCTGTCGTTGAATTTGGATATTGGGGGCTTATTGATGAAAAAGTTGAAACCCTTCATGGTACTAACATCGTCTCTATTTGCTGTCACCCTGGTTGTTCCGTCCATCCTTGTGCTGCCATTTACTGCGGAGAAGGCGAGCGGAAAATTAGGTGTAAATGTGGCGCAGGCTCCAACAAAAAATGTGGCAGCGGTTCCGAATGCGGATTCGGGAGTGGAAGTGGCTGTTTATCGCTTTTCGAAGGGGAAAATTGAAAAAGTTCAGCTTGAGGATTACTTGGTAGGAGTTGTGGCGGCTGAGATGCCGGCTGATTTCCAGGAGGAAGCGTTGAAGGCACAGGCGCTGACGGCTCGTACCTATATTGTCGAGCAAATGTTGACCAAGGGCGACCACCTCGGCCTTCCGAAAGGGGCGGATGTGGGCGATACGGAGCTGACGCAAGCTTATTTAAGTGATGATCAGCTGCGCAGGGATTGGGGAATGGATTACAGTTGGAAGCGGAAAAAAATTGTGGATGCGGTTCGGGGAACGAGCGGACAAATCTTGACCTATAACGGGAAGCCGATTACGGCCACTTTTTTTTCGACAAGCAATGGTTATACGGAAAATTCGGAGGACTATTGGCCCAATGTATTCCCTTATTTGCGGAGTGTTCCAAGTCCCTGGGATAAAACTTCTCCTAAATTTAAATTTGAAAAAGCTTTTACTGTGGGCGATTTTGAAGCGAAGCTCGGCGTTCATATAAAGGGGAATTCAATTGGTAAAATTGTCGCTTGGACGGCTGGCAAACGAGTCGCCAAAGTAGATATCAATGGTAAAGTCTTAACTGGAAAAGAGATCCGCGATAAGTTGGATTTGAAATCGAGTGATTTTGCATGGGTTCGCAAAGGCGATCAGATTGTCGTGACGACGAAAGGCTACGGCCATGGGGTCGGCATGAGCCAATACGGCGCCAACGGCATGGCAGCCGAAGGTAAAAGCTATAAGGATATAGTAAAGTACTATTACCAAGGTGTCGAAGTCACTTCTTCCCAAAGCATGCTCGCAATGGTCAGTGGGAAAAAATAATGAATACGTTCGGCGACCAGTGCTCAAAATAGGGGGACTGGTTTTTTAATGGTTCAGGAAACTATAAATTTTGATTAGCTAAACAAAGATAGGATCCATTTCCAAACGTAACGCGTTCCTTTCCTGTTCCCGTCGTTTATCAATCCCAAAAATTATTTTTTCAAACCATGCATAAAAACTTTGCCTTTGTCGAAAAATAACTAAAAAAAATTTTTTGCGGCATGTATAGAATTCTATCGAACTGTTCAGAATGGTAGCTGAGGTGATGAAAATGAGAGAGGAAGAAAAAAATCAGTCTTCTCGAGGCTCCAGCTTTAAGCGCTTTTTTAAAAAGCGTTGGGTATTTCCAGCTCTTTATATTGCAAGTGCAGCAATCATTTTGACCGCGGTTCTATGGTATCAAACAACGAGCAACAATGCGACAGACAAATACGACTATAAATCCACTGACATTGCTGGCAAAAAGTACAAGCAGCCGTCCTTGGAAGTTAACCGAGCACTGGAAAACTTCACGATGCCTGTAAAAAATGCCGGCGAAGCTGTGATCGAAAAGAAATTCTATGATTTCTCCGGGAAAAAAGCAGACCAGGAAGCAGCGTTAGTTGTTTACAACAACACGTATGTTCCGAACACAGGGATCGATATTACGATGAAAAATGGCGAAACCTTTGATGTAGTGGCTGCTTTAAGCGGTACAGTCACACGAGTGGAAGAAGATTCATTGTTGGGCAATGTTATTGAAATTGAACATGACAAAGGTGTTGTCACTCAATATGAATCTGTAAAAGATGTGACAGTCAAGATTGGCGACAAAGTAGAGCAAGGGCAAACGATTGCAAAAGCTGGTCAAAGCACATTAAACGAAAAAGCAGGAACCCATTTGCATTTTGAAATCCGCAAAGACGGTGTAGCTGTGAATCCGGAAAACTATTTTAACAAGCCTGTAAGCGCGTTGGCTGAAGTTGATAAAACAAACAGCAGCATGCCAGATGCTAAGAAAAATAGCCAAAAGATCGATGACAGCCAAATGAAGAAAGATGCAATCAATGGGGATTCGACAAAAGATTCTAGTAAAAATTCAAGCAACAAATCAACGGATGGATCCAATACAAATACGGATGGCGGATCGATAACCGATCCATCAACGGACTCAACCAATAACACTAATTCATAAGAAACAGGAGGAGGGTCAGCCTTCCTCTTTTTTGCATTTCAAGCTTCTCCTCCCTGTCATGTTCTTAATTTTCAAAAGGATGGAACCGTTTGTTTATGATAGAATAAGGGACAGAGGAGGGAGATACGTTGAAAAAGTGGATTGCTTTTATTTTAACAATGGCTGTGCTTGTCAGCGTAGCAGCCGGCTGTAGCAACGAACCGACGCCGCAAGACCGATTTGCTGAATATGTGAAATTGTGGAATCAGCAAAAATTTGACAAAATGTACAGCTATTTATCAAAAGACGCCAAAAAGTCTATTAGCCAAAAGGATTTTGTGAACCGGTATCAAAAAATTTACCAAGACCTGCAAATTACTGACCTCAAGATTGAATATAAAAAGCCGAAAGATGATAAGCAAGCAAAAGAGACTGCAGCGAACTATACATACAGTGCGCAAATGAACAGCATCGGCGGCAAAATTCAATTTACCAATAAAGCGAATTTGAAAAAAGAAGACAAGAACTGGTATATCGACTGGAACACCACCTATATTTTTCCTCAATTAAAAAATGGAGACCGAATCGGGGTGGCAACAACCCCACCGAAGCGCGGCGAAATTTTGGACCGCAACGGGAATCCAATGGCAGTTGACGGTCAAGCATATGAAGTCGGCGTCGTCCCGGGAAAAATGGGCGATCAAAAAGACGCGATTGTCGCCCAGTTAGCAACTCTGTTGAAAATGACCCCTGATCAAATTAACAAAGCCATTTCCGCAAGCTGGGTGAAGCCGGAGTACTTTG
Source organism: Bacillota bacterium Lsc_1132 (assembly GCA_044598425.1). GTDB lineage: Bacteria > Bacillota > Bacilli > Bacillales > Cytobacillaceae > JAEVLT01. The sequence continues at coordinate 3,497,630 of CP172536.1, read as the reverse complement.
TTCCGCTGAAAAAAGTAGCGATGGACGACCAGGCAAGAATTGCGGAACTGATCAAACTCGAGCCAGTGCAAACGAAAAAAGTCGGAGCGCGAATTTATCCATACAAAGAAGCAGCCGCGCAATTGATCGGCTATGTCGGCCAGATTACAGCGGATGAACTGGCCAAGCTAAAAGGAAAAGGCTATACGTCACAAGATGTGATTGGGAAAAGAGGACTTGAACAAGTCTATAACGAGCAATTAAAAGGCCAAAGCGGCGTAAAAGTCACGATTAAAAAGAAAGACGGAAGCGAGGAAATATTGGCCGAAAAACCGGTACAGGATGGGAAAAATATAGCCTTAACCATCGATGCGGCGGTACAGCAGAAAATTTTTACCGAAATGAGCGGTGAAGCAGGAACAGCGGCTGCGATGAACCCGGTCACCGGAGAGACGCTTGCGCTTGTCAGCAGCCCCTCGTTTGACCCGAACCAAGCGGCTCTGGGCTTTTCAGCAGATGAATGGAAAGCGCTCCAAGACAATCCGCAGAAGCCGCTAGTGACTCGATTTAAACAATTGTATGCGCCCGGCTCGGTGATGAAGCCAATCACGGCTTCGGTCGGTTTGGCAGCTGGTAAAATAAACCTAGATGAAGCAGTAGCGATGAACGGTCTAAAGTGGCAAAAAGACAAATCGTGGGGAAATTATTTTGTCACGCGTGTGCATGATTCAAGCCCTGTTAATCTCGAAAAAGCGCTTGTCTATTCTGACAATATTTATTTTGCGCAGGCTGCTTTAAAAATCGGGAAAGAAACGTTTATCGATGGTTTGAAGAAATTTGGCTTTACGGAAAATCTTGATTTTCCTTTCCCGCTGGAGGCTTCACAAATCGGCAAGCTGGATAATGAAATTGCGCTTGCCGACTCCGGATACGGTCAAGGTCAAATTCAAATGAATATTGTCCATTTAATGGCTGCTTACACTCCATTTTTAAATAGTGGCAATGTGATTAAACCGATTTTACTGCTGGACGATGCCAAGAGCCAGGTCTGGAAGCAGCAGGTGATTTCGGCTGACCAGGCGAATTTGCTCGCAGGCATGCTGCGGAAAGTTGTGGCCGATCCAAACGGAACGGCTCATCGTGCTGAGATTCCCGGCTATCCGCTGTCCGGGAAAACGGGAACAGCTGAAATCAAGCAGAAGCAAGGCGAGACTGGCACCGAGAATGGCTGGTTTGTCGCTTATTCACCGAATCTCATGATGGCAATGATGATTGAAAATGTGCAAGGCCGCGACGGCTCCCAAGTCCCTGTCGGCAAAGTAAAGAATTTGTTTATGCAAATGAAATAAGAAATAGGGGTGGGCTGCGGATTTACAAATCGCAGCCCTTTCTCGATAGATTCCAAAATTGCACAGCATTTGACAAATTTCTCGGGAAATATTTCTCTATTTTAATAAAATGTCGAAAGGCCGCTTGCTGGATCGATACGCAGATTGTACAAATGGACTGTTCTTAAAGCAGGATTGATTATGATTTTTTGTTCAATTATCAAATAATTTCTTAAAAACCTTGTCCCGTTTGCCTGAATTGGGCATAATCCTTCACCCAAGCTAATAAAATGTTTACAAACCTTTACAAAGAGAGTGTTTGAGGTGAGGAGTCGTTTGGAAACAGCGGGGTATTAGTTGCGGACTTGATTATTCATTGTACGTTCAGAAAGTAACTTTACTTTCTGCCGCATAATCAAGGAGCTCCATTTATGCGGAAGGCAGTATTCGTCAAAGATAAGCGGGTCTCATTTCACACTTCTCACATCCAACTTAGGGAGGGCGAGTGGTGTGCACGATTACATCAAAGAGAGAACTATCAAGATTGGAAAGTATATCGTGGAGACGAGGAAAACGGTTCGCGTAATTGCGAAGGAGTTTGGCGTATCCAAAAGTACAGTCCATAAAGATTTAACAGAGAGACTTCCTGAAATTAATCCAGATCTGGCAAATGAAGTGAAAGAAATTTTAGATTACCATAAATCAATCCGCCATTTACGGGGCGGTGAAGCAACAAAAATGAAATATCAAAAAGAAGAAAGAGAAGGAGAGGCTGTCAAATAAGCAGCCAGGCCGGATTTTATCCGAAGAAACGCCAGCCTTGCCAACTGGCAAATTTTCTCTCTTCTCTTTGATAAAATTCTTTTTCTTTTTCCTTTCATCTGACATAATTCTGCAAATATTTACAACTTTTTATATGTAAAAGGTCCTGGTTGTGATACAATATATAATTAGGACAGTATGTGGAATCCGTATCAAGGAGGAAAGAGAAAGAATGTTTGCAAGGGATATTGGCATTGATTTAGGAACGGCCAATGTGTTGATTCACGTTAAGGGCCGTGGGATTGTATTGAATGAACCTTCTGTTGTGGCGATTGATAAAAACACAAACCGCGTTCTTGCTGTTGGGGAAGAAGCGCGCAAAATGGTTGGACGAACACCGGGAAATATTGTCGCCATCCGTCCGCTTAAAGATGGTGTAATTGCAGACTTTGATGTAACGGAAGCCATGCTTAAGCATTTTATCAATAAGTTAAATGTAAAAGGCTTTTTATCAAAACCGCGTATTTTAATTTGCTGCCCGACGAATATCACAAGTGTTGAGCAAAAGGCGATTCGCGAAGCTGCGGAAAAAAGCGGCGGCAAAAAAGTGTATCTTGAAGAAGAACCGAAAGTGGCAGCCATTGGCGCCGGAATGGATATTTTTCAGCCAAGCGGCAATATGGTAGTCGATATCGGAGGAGGAACAACGGATGTAGCAGTACTATCAATGGGCGATATCGTGACTTCTTCCTCCATTAAAATGGCTGGTGACAAATTTGACGGGGAAATTTTAAATTACATCAAGCGCGAGTACAAGCTGTTGATTGGGGAGCGCACAGCCGAAAACATCAAAATCAACATCGGAACCGTGTTTCCAGGATCTCGTTCGGAAGAAATGGAAATCCGCGGCCGTGACATGGTTAGCGGCTTACCGCGTACGATTACCGTTCGTTCTGTGGAAATCGAGCAGGCACTACGCGAGTCCGTTGCTGTCATCGTTCAAGCTGCCAAAACCGTCCTCGAGCGGACACCGCCTGAATTATCAGCGGATATCATCGATCGCGGGGTCATTCTAACAGGCGGAGGAGCATTGCTGCACGGAATCGACTTGCTTCTTGCGGAAGAGTTGAAGGTACCTGTTCTTGTTGCGGAAAACCCAATGGATTGCGTAGCGATCGGAACTGGCATCATGCTTGACAATATCGACCGCCTGCCAAAGAAGAAAATCGTGTAATTTTTTAAAAGTCTGAAGAAAAAGGTGGACAAGCCTTGGTCATCAGGCTTTTTATTTTGGTAAAATAGGTAGGTAGGCGGAATTCTTCCTCATAAAGGCGGAAAAAAGAGGAAGGTAGGCGGAATTCCGCACAGGCAAGGCGGAAAAAAGTCAAAAGAAGGCGGAATTCGCCCCCCAGTCGAAACAAGAGCTCTAAAAATAGAAAATTATTTCCATTTAAACAGGGCTTTAAACCAAATTTATGTAATAAAACGTTCTTTTTAGACAAAAAACTGCATTTTTTCAAAAAAGTTAATGTGTATTTACGGAAATTTTCTTATAATAGAAATATATTGCCATCGATAAACGAGGTGGAAACGATGTTTAGAGGATTTTTTACAGTCGCTTCCGGCATGCTTGCCCAGCAGAGCCGGACAGAAATGTTAACGAATAACATGGCAAATGCCAATACACCGGGATTTAAAGAAGATCAATCAGCATTAAGGGCGTTTCCGGAAATGTTGCTGCAGCGTTTTGACAAAACGGCGCCCGCGACAACGGTAAGCACACCGGTTGGCTCCCTGAATACAGGCGTTTATATGCAGGAAGCCATTCCGAAGTTTATCCAGGGGGATATGCAGGAAACCGGCAATAAAACAGATATGGCGCTTGTCGATTTGACGATGCCGGTTACGAATGGTTTGAAAGGTTCTGTTTTTTTTACGGTGCAAGATAAAAATGGTGAAACGCGCTACACAAGAGACGGCAATTTTACGCTCGATGCCAAAGGATATTTGACAACAGGCGATGGCCTTTACATATTGGATGCAGGTGGCAAACCAATTCAGCTTTCAAGCGATCAGTTTACGTTGAGTGATAGCGGGCAAATCAGCGGGGCAAACGGCGAGCAGGCTCAATTAGGCATTGCATTTGCCGCCACTCCGCAGCAGCTGATCAAAGAAGGCAGCGGCCTGTACCGAACTGAAAATGGTGCACCCCTGGCAAATGCGGGCACCCAACCCGGCGTTCAATACAAACTGCAGCAGGGCTTTTTGGAGCGCTCGAATGTGGATGTAAGCCGGGCAATGACCGATATGCTGACCGCTTACCGTTCGTTTGAAGCGAACCAAAAGATTTTGCAGGCCTATGATCGCAGCATGGATAAAGCAGTAAACGAGGTCGGCAAAATCGGTTAATTCAAAATTGCCAGCTCCGTCACCCGAAAGTTTTTTTCAAAAAAAAGGGTTTGAACTCCAAAGGGAGGAATTCAAATGAACAGCACAATGATTACGGCAACGAATACGTTGAGTCAATTGCAAAAGCAAATGGACATAATAAGCAATAACTTGGCGAATGTGGATACGACGGGCTATAAAAGCAGACAGGCCACTTTTACGGATTTGCTTTTTCAGCAGTTCGATAATCAGCCGATTGCCAACGCGGAAGTTGGCCGGCTTACTCCAAATGGGATTCGCCAAGGTGTCGGGGCGAGGCTTGACCAAGTTCAAATGGTTGCCAAACAAGGAAGTCTGAAAACAACGGGAAGAAATCTCGATTTGGCTTTTCAAAAGGAGAATCAATATTTTAAAGTTTTGTCTCCAAAGGATAACACTGTTCAGTACACAAGGGATGGTTCGTTCTCGCTCTCACCTGTTTCGGCGAATGAAGTGATGCTTGTCATGAGCGATGGAAGTCCTGTTTTGGATGAAAATAACAAGCCGATCACGTTGACGGGAGATGTTGGTAAAATTGAAGTGAGTGGAACGGGCCAGATGAATGTCACGATGACAAATGGTGCGAGCCAATCTTTCAATTTGGGTGTTGTTCAAATCAATAAGCCGCAATATTTTGAGCAAAAGGGCGGAAATGTAATCGGTCTTGCTGCGAATGTGGCAGGGGTAACGCCAGCGGATGTGCTGACCGATTTAACCGGACAGCAGAGAGGGTTGATTTCGGTTGGTCAGGGCATGCTCGAGCAGTCAAATGTGGATCTATCGAAGGAAATGACCGATTTGATGAATGTCCAGCGTTCGTATCAATTTCAGTCGAGATCGGTTACAATTGCGGATCAAATGATGGGGCTGATTAACGGAATTCGCTAGGGTTTAAAGCAGAGGATTTTTATAAAATAGTGAAACGGTTGATTTTTCAAAAGGAGAATGCGATGATGGCGGAACAGCAATCGGAGGAAGGGCAAGCGAATACGCGTGAGGAATTGAAGAAGCAAAAGCAGGTCAATGAGCATTCGTCCTCAGGCTCAGGGCGGATTCGGGTTCGTCTTATTCCCATCTGGCTTCGCATTGTTTTGCTGCTCGTGATGATTGTGGTGAGCATAACATCTGGGGCGCTCGTTGGTTATGGCGCCATCGGGGGCGGGAAGGCCACCGATGTTTTCAAAGCATCGACCTGGACGCATATTCGCGACCTTGTGGAAAAAGAAAAATAATCAGGAAGGGAGAACTCCCTTCTTTTTTGTGTATAATTAAGAAAAGCGCAAGCGCCTTGCTCATCGGCGTAGTCGATAGGGCGCTTCTCGCTAGACAGTTATCGAAGTGCAGATATAAATTCTGATTAGCTAAAAATCAATACCTATTATTGTAGGAGGTACTAAATGTTAGATGTGACGCAAATTAAAGAAATCATTCCACACCGCTATCCCTTTTTGTTGGTGGACAAAATTTTGGAAGTAGAAGAAGGGAAGCGCGCGGTGGGAATTAAAAATGTGACAGCGAATGAAGAATTTTTTAATGGACATTTTCCGCACTACCCGGTTATGCCCGGCGTGCTAATTGTGGAGGCCCTTGCCCAAGTCGGCGCGGTTGCCGTGCTGATTAAAAAAGAAAACCGCGGCCGGCTCGCTTTTTTTGCCGGAATTGACAGCTGCCGCTTCAAAAAACAAGTCGTACCTGGCGACCAGCTCCGCCTTGAAGTGGAAATGACGCGTGTCCGCGGTTCGATCGGAAAAGGAAAAGCCGTTGCTACCGTGGATGGAGAGCTTGTCTGTGAAGCGGAAATCACGTTCGCGCTTGGGGATAAGGAAGAGAAATAGTTGGAGAAAAAAGAGAAACCTTGCTGAAAAGAGATGGCGGGGTTTCTTTTTATGTTGGAAGAATTATTTGATTTCGTACGATGGAAAAAGTCGGCTAAAGGGAGCCGCCCCCTAAGAATCTAACTAAAAAGAACACCCGCCCGCTGCGAGTGCTCAGGTCCTTATCATTTAAACTGGGCGAACATCCGAGATGGACAAATTGCCTTTTGCCAGCAGTCTGAGCGAGTTGGAAACAGCTTGTTCTGGCCTTGAAATCATATTACTGACAAAGATGGCAACACCGATTCCAACAATGGGGGCAATCAGGCTGATGCTATAACTCCCTTCCTCCAATAATCTTTTCGTTGACACTGAATGTAATCGAAGATTGTGCAAAATTTTTTTCGAAAATAAAAGCCAGTCCCGGCTATTGGGCTGGCATCGAACTATTTGATCCGCGGTTTGCTTTTCATCTTATCTTTGAATTCGTGCAGGAGAGCCTCTCCGGAAAAACCTTTTTGCAGGAGACTGTCAAGCAGAAGTTCGGAGTAATCTCTCCTCGCTCTGCGCAGGCGTCCTTGCAGCAGAACACTTATGTGGTGTTCAAACTGATTTAAGTTGACCACTTTTGTTTGGAAAAAAGCAGGATCATTGTCCTTTTTGGTGATGACCGCTTGAACAATCATCTCGTTATTGTCATCGGCTAATTTTTTAAAAAAATCATAAAGCGGGGCAGCTGTGTAGGCTTCAAGCAGCCATGTGGAATGTTCATCTTCTTTATTAATAATCAATCCATCTGTTAATGGAACCTCAATGACCGTATCTTCATCAACTACTTCTAATGAAATGAGCTTAAATGTTTTCATTAGCAAAACTTCACACTCCTTCCTTTTTCGACAAGAGCTGCTCGTGAATTGCGGAAACCGTTGGAAATTCTCACTCCGATTATAACATACTGCGACCGCAAAACCATTGTCGAAAAATATTTAAGAAATGTGTCAAAAACAGCAATTTTCTACAGCCGCTTGTTCAAAATAATTGTTTCTCCAGGAGATTTATTCATTTTCGCAAACGAACGCTTCAGAAAACGGCAATTTGCCATTTTTACAACTGGAAAGGGTAGGCGCTATGATAAAACCATCAAAGCGAAAGGAGGAGAAATATGATCAATCAAGTGACGCTTGTGGGAAGGCTGACGCGAAATCCGGAATTGAAAATTACAACCGAAGGGACGCCGGTAACCAATGTAACACTTGCTGTCAATCGCCACTACCGCAACCATAATGGTGAAATTGATACCGATTTTGTTCAATGCACACTGTGGCGAAAGGCGGCTGAAAATACGACAGCCTATTGCCGAAAAGGTTCGGTGGTCGGCATTACCGGCAGAATTCAAACCCGTCATTATGATAATCAAGAGGGAAAAAGAGTGTATTTAACCGAAGTCGTTGCGGAAAATGTAAGCTTTCTAAGCAGCAAACCACCCGCAGGGCCAGCTTCAGATGCAAAAAGCAGTAAGCCTTATGCGGCCCCGGTGCCGGAACGAAGCCACGACAGGCCTTATGCGGAGCCGCTGCCGGAACGAAGCAACGATAGGTCGTTTGCGACCCCGCCGCCGGAACGAGACAGCGACAGGCCGTATACAGACCTACCGCCAGAACGAAGCAGCAGGGAGGGACTGCCAGTTGGAATGTAAACAGGATGTTGTAAGCAGCTTAGAACAACTGTTAGAAAGTTTGATTAAAATGGTAGGGAAATCCAACCAAAGCATTGACCATTTGCAGCAGCGCGTCAGTCAGCTAGAATGGCTGTTGATGGAGCAGAGGGAAATTAAGCGCAGCCAAACTCGAATCCTCCTCCATCCAGACAGAAAACAACCAAAACTTTAAAAATTTCTCCATGAGAATCCCGCCTTAGAGAAATTCAATCAACTCCTCGAACAAACTCTCCCTTTTTTTCCGGCGCTTTTCACGCCGGAGTTTTTTTATGCTATCAGAATTTATATCTGAACTTCGATAATTGAGGGTGTCCCAAAAGTATAGCTTTTAGGAACACCCTTTTTTGTTTATTGCTCTGAACCTTGTCTGTTGAAGGCGGCGAAGACTCCTCGAAAATGCTCGCATTTCCTTCGTGCGGTGTTGTTTCAATGAAGCTAATTCAAAGTCCTGCGGGAGTACGGGGCAGGGGAGACCCCGCAGGCGCCAAAGCGAGATGGCCGACAATCTTGGGATCACGACAGTAGGGTTTATTCGGAACCAAAGCTTTAATATTTATACCCATGACTGGAGAATTACAAAGGAAGAAACAGAAATGGGATCATAAAATCAAACCCAGCAGGAATGAAACATTCTTGGTGGGTTTTTATATGTTAACTTATCGCTCAGTAGATACCAATAAAAGGGAAAAACCTGGTTGATAGAGGTGTCTATCAACCGGTAAGTACCAGTAAAAGGGAAAAACCTGGTTGATAGAGGTGTCTATCACCCGGTAAGTACCAGTAAAAGGGAAAAATCTGGTTGATAGAGGTGTCTAACGCCCGGTAAATACCAGTAAAAGGGAAAAATCTGGTTGATAGAACTGTCTAACGCCCGGTAAATACCAGTAAAAGGGAAAAATCTGGTTGATAGAGGTGTCTAACGCCCGGTAAGTACCAGTAAAAGGGAAAAACCTGGTTGATAGAGGTGTCTAACGCCCGGTAAATACCAGTAAATGAGAAAGGCCTAGATAAACTATGCTTAATTCAGTTCTTGCACCCTGTTGATTGGAGCGGAAGGCACCGACTCCTCGAAAATGCATACGCATTTCCTTCGTGCGATGTTATTTCAAAGAAGCTATTTCAAAGTCCTGCGGGAAAAGCGGATCAAGGGAGACCCCGCAGGAGCGTAGCGAAGCCACTGAAAAAGTCCGTGAAATTTTATGAAAAGCAAATTCCTGAAAAATCCATCCCCACTTTCAGTATAAAATTACTTGTAAAATAGACCGCCCGCGGAAAGCGAGTGCCTGGAGCGGAAATCAACAGACTCCGTTTATCAGCCAAACCAAAAAGGATCGGGCGGTTTTTGCCCGGTTTTTTTTATATTATCAGAATTTATATCTGAACTTCGATCACTGTCTAGCGAGAAGCGCCCTTTTCGACTACGTCGCTTCCCTCCTCGTCTACGGATTGTCGAGAACGAAAGACTACCGTCTTTCGACTCTCCTTTATCTCACTCGGCTTCAGTCCACCTCCTTACGTCGATGACCGAGGGCGCTTGCGCTTTTCTTATGCAAAAACTTTTTTCTCCCTATGTTTAAAATTTTGTAAGTGACAAATAGTCCCCACCTTTTTGAAGGCAGGGACTTGAAGTATTATTTAGTTAACTTGTTAAAGACGATGCAATTAACAGGAATTGTCGTTGACCAAGGTAGTAATTTGTCTAGGGCATTTTCGTCTGTCAAATCCATATTGGGAAGCTTTTCAAATAGATATCGAAGATAGTAATATGGATTTAATCCATTCGCTATTGCCGACTCCACGATGCTATATATAATGGCACTGGCTCGCGCACCTTTTGGTGTATTGGCAAAGAGCCATGCCTTCCTTCCAATTACAACAGGTTTGATCGAGCGTTCACTTCTATTATTATCGATTTCCAGTCGCCCATCCTCTAAAAAGGCCACTAATTTATCCCATTGGTTAAGACAGTACGTGATGGCTTTTCCTAATGTACTCTTTGGCAATACTTTCTTTTCTTGTATTTTTAGCCATACCAAAAAAGCATCTAGCACAGGTTTACTTTTTTCTAGACGTTTCTCATAGCGGTCTTCGGGATCCAATTCTTTTAAATCTCGCTCAATAGCGAAAAGTTTATTACAAAATTGAAGGCCTTCTGTAGCCGTTACGGGTTTTGCACTCGTTGCTGGCAATGATTTTAGTGCATCCGTATAGACTCTTCGTGCATGAGACCAGCAGCCGACAAGAGTTACATTTTCTACCTTGTGGTAGCCTGCATACCCATCAACCTGTAAATAACCTTTGAAATCGTTCAAGAAATTCTTCGGATTTTCTCCGGCTCTAGTTTCTTGGTAATCATAAAGAATGATATGCGGCCCAACTCTTCCCGTGCGATAAAGCCATAAATAGGATCTAGAAGTGGCCACTCGCCCTGGTTCATGAAGAACCTGAAGCGTAGTTTCATCGGCATGCAAAATATCAAGCTTTTGAAGAAGGATATGCATCCGATTATAAATCACGCTCAACCACCGGTCCGCACCAATAATCATCCAATTGGCAAACGTCTGACGTGACAGATTTACACCCATTCTATTAAATTGTTTCTCTTGGCGATATAAAGGCAAACCCTCTACGTATTTTTGAGTCATAATATGTGACAAGATTGAAGGAGATGCCAAGCTGCCTGGGATGGCGGGTTTCGGCATGGATGCTGTTTTAATAGGTGTTTCAATCTCCTCGTGCTCACAATGACGGCAAGAGTAAACATATTGTACATGTTTCTTTACTTTTAATTCCGCAGGAATATAGATGAGTTCTTGGCGTACTTCAGTACTCATTTCATGCAATGCTCCACCGCAACACGAACAAACCTGTTCTTCCTCTGGTAAACGGTATTCAATCGTTTCCACGGGCAGGTTTTCTAACATCGCTTCGCGATAACCACGCTTTTTACGGCGACGCTTATAAGTAATGGATTCTATTTCTGGTTCTGGTAATTCAGGATTGGATTCGTTTTCTACTTCATTAAAAAGTTCCAATTGACCAGGGAGAGTTTTTTCGCTAGAAGCGCCGAATCTGTTAGACTGCATAAGGTGAAGTTTTTCCTCGAGCCATTTTACTTTGACCTCTAACTCGTTTTTCCCTTTAAGCTTCGCCTCTAATTCTGCATTTTGCTTTTCCAGCATTTCTAAGCGTTTTAGAAGTTCTTCGATTGTAGGTTTTGGAAGATTTGTATTATTTTTCATAATTCTATTGTACTACAAAATACGACAAATTTCAACAGAATTCTTCGCAAAAAAGCTAGAACTGTTTAAATTACAGTTCTAGCAGTAACTAATGGATGAGCTAGTTTTTGCTCCAACGATAGTCCATCGAGTAGCCATTGCAATTGCCTCGGGCTGATTTTCAAAGGAACAGAATCCCCGTCGGACGGCCAATTAAATTTACCGCGCTCCAGTCGACGATAATAAAGCCAAAATCCGTTATGATCCCAATGAAGAATTTTCAATTTGTCTCGTCCACGGTTTCAAAAAAAATAGACTCGAAGAAAATGGATCAAGGTTAAATTCTTCTTGAACAAGAGCAGCTAAACCGTCAATAGATCTTCGTAAATCCGTACTACCTCTGGCGAGGTAGACACGATTCACAGTCGTCCCAATCAACATAATGTTTTCAGAGTCCTTACAACATCAGACAATAATGAATGGTTAAATCCCGGCTTTACCTCAATAGAAACGTCGCCAACTTTAACCTGAAGAATATCATCTTGCCTGGTTGTTTGGTTTTCAATAACCACAGGTGCAAATGATAGAGTTGAAACTGACTTAAGGGCTGGATCTTCGATCCGCTTAAGCCAGTATTTTAGTTGATGAAGCACTAAATTATTGGCTTCACACCATTTTGCTTGGGTCAGCCCACTGGCTCTATATGAAGCAATTCGCTGTTCCCATTGTTTTCGCAACTCGTTTTTTTTGCATAAAAAAACCCCTTAATAAATATTTCTTAAGGTGATTATTTCATGATTATAGGGCTGTTACTAGGTGGGAAGAATTTGACGCTTACAAAATTTTTATCTAGGGCAATACTTTTAGAAAAAAACCCCCTGTTTTTTTAAAAGGCCGCTGAAAGATTCAGCGGCCTTTTCGTATGCAAAGAGGGAAATGGACTTTTTTTGTGCCGCAGTGCATTTGTGGTAATCCACGCCTCATAGGAGGAGGCATCATGACGCGCCGACGGCAAAAATCGCTCAATTACATCAATTTATATTTATGCTGGATCTTGATCGACGCTTTTAATACTTCGAGAAAGAATCTTCTCCGTTTTTGCCCCATAAAATGAAGTTCCAAGAGAATTCTTTTTAGATCAGGATCTTGCTCAATCAGCTGCAGGATGAGCTCAAGTTCCTTATCATTTGCTGTTTCTTTCAGTATGTAACCTGGTTTTTCCGAATCAGGAAGGAGCTGATCAAGCTCTGCCACCAAATATTCTTTGTCCACTTGATAGATTTCCGCAAACTGAATGACTGTTTGGTACGAGGGAAGGCTTTTCCCCGTTTCATACCGGCTGATTGTGGACCGGTCCACTTTTATTAAATCAGCTACATGCTGCTGTGACCAATTTTTCCGATCACGTAATTCTTTTAATTTTTCCGATAGTGCCATTTCTTTCACCGCCGTTATCAAATCGTTGCTTTTAACTTAACGGTAAAAAGAAGTTTTTAGCCAAAATGTGAATAAAATGCACAATTATGAATGACTTAATTGTGCACGAAAATAGTGAAAACCTTGACATTAAAGGAAAAAGGGAAAAAACCTCTTAGGAGGAAAAAGGAAGAAAAGGTCGAATAGTATCTATAAATGTAAGTAATTGTAATATTTGGAGGTCTTTTGTCCGATGGAGAAAAAATCGTATTCGCTTGTTTCAAAGCAATGTCTTCCGGGCGGGTGTGGAATGGCACTTTTCTTTTTAGGTGAAATGCCGCATCCCTGGGAAATCAAATTTAGCGGAGTCCCTGGTTTTCTGGATGCGTTACATCTTTTGCAGCTGCTGCCTCAGAAAGAACAACCTCGATACCAAATGATTTCACTCACAAATACCCTTCACGAACGATTCTACTTCCAAGATGAAAAAATTGAATTGATTTTAAACAACGAGTCATTGCAGCTAATTGACCGGGATGGCGAACTTACAAAAGAAAACGCTTATAAAATTTTTAAACACTTTTTGGTGAAAAAGAAGAAGCGCATTCTGTTCCTTGCCGACGGCCCTAATGTAAAAATTGCTGCCAGCCGTAAAGACCATCAAGAAAAACAGGGGGCGGTTCTCTTGTTTGCCCCATCATGAAAACATAAGAACCGTCCCTGTGATTCCGGTCATCCCAAAAATACCAAGTCCTTCAACTCATCGGTGGACAGCTCGGTAAGCCAATTTTCACTTTGAATGATTTGATCGTTTAAAAATTGCTTTTTCTCGAGCATGGCATCAATTTTTTCCTCAAGTGTTCCGGTGCAGATCAGCTTGTGCACATGCACAAAGCGCTGCTGCCCGATCCGGTAGGCGCGGTCCGTCGCCTGATTTTCGACAGCAGGATTCCACCAGCGGTCGTAATGAATGACATGGTTGGCGGCCGTCAAGTTTAGCCCCGTCCCACCGGCCTTTAAGGAGAGGAGAAATACCGGGAAATCCCGGTTCTGGAACTGCTCAATCATCGCATCCCGTTGCGTTTTTGACACACTGCCATTTAAAAAAGGCACATCTACGCCAAATTTCTTCTTCAAAATGTCTTTAATCATTTGGCCCATTTCAATATACTGGGTAAAAATCAAGCAGCTTTCTCCCTGGTCGAGCACAGCTTCCACCAGTTCCGTCAGCTTCTCCATTTTATTCGAACGTTCGAGCAAATGCTGGGTTGATTTTTCCTTTAAATAAAGGGCAGGGTGGTTGCACAGCTGCTTCAAACGGCTCAGCATTTGCAAAATCAAGCCTTTGCGCTCAAAGCCGGTCAGCTTTTCAATCTCGGCAAATGTATCCTGCACGAGCTGTTCGTATAGGGAAGCCTGTTCGGCCGTCAGCGGGCAATACTCTTTTTGCTCTTGCTTATCCGGCAGGTTGAGCGCGACTTCCTCATCCTTTTTCGTGCGGCGCAGCAAGAATGGACGGATCAACGCCTGCAGCTGGCGCACCTTGTCTTTCTTTTCATCTTTTTCAATCGGAATCACGAATTTTTTCTGAAACTGTCCAAGGCTGCCTAAGTAGCCGTGATTGGTAAAATCAAAGATCGACCACAGCTCCGCTAAGCGGTTTTCCATCGGCGTTCCGGTCAAAGCAATATGGTGGCCGCCACGCAGCCGGCGAACCGCACGCGATTGCTTCGTCTGCGGATTTTTAATATTCTGTGCCTCATCGATCGCGATCGTGCTCCACAGCATCGACTCAAATTCCTCGGTATCAAGATGGCTCAAACCGTAGGAGGTCAGCACCACGTCGACGTTTTGCGCGTTTTCGGAAAAAGCAGCGCCCTTCAAGCGGTTCGAACCGTAATGCAAATGCACCTCCATCTCAGGAGCAAACCGTTCCAGCTCCTTTTGCCAGTTGCCGAGTACGGATGTCGGACAAATAATAAGCGCCGCCTTTGTCGGCGTTTTTTCCGTTTGGCGCTGCCCGGCTGCTTCTTCGCTTTGGATTTGGCTGCCGGAAGAGCTTGTTTCTGGGTTATCACAAGCATTCCTTGCAGAACCAGGAGCAACCCCGATCAATCGAGGCGAAACTTTGGAATGCTTTTTCGCAAGCTTTCGGCGCGGTTCGCTGCCCATTTCCTCGAAAATGTGCCGCTCTTTTACCATCAGCAAATAAGAAATCAGCTGGACTGTTTTACCGAGCCCCATATCATCGGCAAGCGTGGCGCCGAAACCGTTTTGACGCAAAAACCATAGCCAGCTCATGCCCAGCTGCTGGTACGGCCTTAGTTCACCTTGTAGCCCAGCTGGAACCGGCTGCAGCGGAATTTCTTTGATTTCAGATAGCTGCTTGATCATTTGCTTCCACTGCCGGTTTAGTTCTATTTGAATTTTTGCAAAAGCTTTCGGATTCTCGAGTTCCTCTTCAGCCTGAGTGGCTTCGACCAGCTCCTGCTCGAGCAAATCGCGGACGTGTAGCCCTTCTTTTTCAGCCTTTTTCATCAGCTCCTGGATTTGCCGAATAAACTGCGGGTCGAGCTTCACCCAGCGGCCGCGAATATAGACGAGCCGCCGCTTCTCCTCGACAAGCCCGCGAAATTCCTCTTCCGAAAGATCGACACCATTCATCGAAAAGCGCCAGTTGAAATCGAGCATGGCCTGCAATCCGACAAATGAAGGGCGGTGGCTCGACGTCCCTTTTAAAGCGGCCTTTACTTTTAAATTGGCAGCTTTCATCGCCTGCCACCACGAAGGCAGAAGGATTTCGACATTCAAGGCAACAAGCGTTTCGCTTGCTTCTGTTAAGAACATCCATGCCTCTTCTTCCGTTAAATGCCGCTTAAGCTCGCCGGTAGTTTCATCTTCACGCAGCCAGGGAATCAGCCTTGCCCAGCGCTTCTTTTCGCGATCGGCCCTATCTAAATGCTCGCGCCAGCCAGCGGGTATTTTTTCATCATAAAGGCTATATGTGTCATCCGGATTTTTTTGGCTGCGTAAAAAAACTTCGAGGCTCCAAGGTCCTTCGCCATCTAGAGGTTCTTCCAATCGCAGGCCGATGGTGAAGGGAGCCGCGCTTTCCTTGATGCCAACCCATTCAAGCCAGCTCTCTTCGTCAAAATAACGCGCCAGCTCTCCACCGGAAATATTTTGTTTTTTTAACAAATCGAGCTTTGGTCCGAACAGCTCTTTCATGGATGGATTCCGGGTTAAATACGAATCAAGCGCGCGGTCGTACAGATTGGAAATAAAGATAGTTGCTGTTTTGGAAGGGGAGGGGATCGGTTGCTCCCAGAATTCATCGCTGAATTCGTTTTTCACCTGCATCGGCAGCCGCCAGCGGAAATGGCCCTCCTCCCAAGCGGAAAAGTCGGGATGCCAATCTTTCTCGACAATGCCTTCATATAGAGCATGCGACGCCGCCAGACAAATTTCGGCCGTCTCACTCCAGTCCCATTGAATGAAATGATTGAAGGATTCTTTTGCAAATAACGTTACCAGCTGCCAGCCGCTGAGCGACACTCCATCAAGGCCGTTTATGGTTTTTTCCTCAAGCATGGTGCCAAAGTAGCTTTCCTCATGTCGGCTGAAGACAAGATTTTTCCACTGGGCGACCGGCATGTAGCGGCCATCCTCATCCTGAGCCGTAAGCAAGTAGCCGCCTTCCTCTAATTCCATGGTTAGCAATTTTAAAAATCTCGATTTAATCATCGACCAACGTACTCCTTTAGCTATCTATGTAAAGAGCGAGAATGTGACTTGTAAAGCTGTATTTTTAAGAATAATTGTTTTATTACGAGCAAATGGACTGTTTAATTGCGCAATTTATTTTCGAAACCCAAGCGTTTATTTGCGAAGGCACGCCGTTATTTTCGAAACCCAAGCGTTTATTTGCGAAGGCACGCCGTTATTTTCGAAACCCAAGCGTTAATTTGCGAAGGCACGCCGTTTATTTTTGAAACCCATGCATTTATTTGCGAACTTATCCAGTTTATGTGCGCCCAGGCAATTTGTTTACGAGTTTGCAGCAAACTGCCCGGGATCTATCCTTCGAGCAGTTTGCTGCGCCGGCACTCTTCATGAAACGCGCGAAGCCGCTTTGTTTTCTCAATTAGATTATCAAAAAAGAATTGCCAGTCATCGAGGCGCTTCGCTTTCTTATACAGCGTTCGCAATTTTTTCAGGTGGCGGACCGCCTCCCTGTAGCTCTGGCGATTTTTCAACTCAATCGCACGCTGGGCCGACTGGTGCAGCAGTCCGAACAGCACCTCCGGCTGCGCTTTCTCAACAACTTTCACCCGATCCTTCGGCAAGTCGGAAAACTCGACGCCAATAAACGCATAAAGCTCGCTCCAGCGTTCATACTGGCCGCGCTCAAATAGCAAATATTCATATTCCGAAAACGAGTAGGGGAGCATTTGCCCTAAAGCGCGCTCATACACATCCGTCCGGCCATTTTCTGCGCAATAAGAAGCAATCGCCTTAATCGCAAGCCGCGCAAAATTCGAACAAGCAAAATAATCATGCAGAACCAGCAAATAACCCCTGACTTTTTGCAAAAATAACTCAATCATCGGCCCGACTCTTTTCCAAGCATTCTGCTGTGACAATAGTTCTATCCAAAACAGCATATAAGGCGTCACAACCGAATCCTCAATCGCCTCAATTAAACGAAGCGCCTGTTCATCTTCGCCCGTTAGCACATTCAAATGAATGCCGGCCATCATGAGCGAGAGGGGATTTTCCCGCTCATTCAATCGCCTCAGCCGCTGTTCAATCCGCGTCAACTCGGCCATTCGCCAGGCATTTTTTTTAAATAAATCCGTCCATAAAAGCTGATACAGCGAAATCCGATCGTACGACAGGCCCGCCGCGCAGGTCAGCAGCCCAAAGGCATCCTCTTTAAATTTTTCAAAAAATGCATCGAAGGCAAACGGCAGCGTCTGGTAACCAATTTTCGTTGCCAAATCTTCGCAGTCATCCGTAAGCTGATGAAATAAATGGAGATAGGTGCGCTTCACGGCATCCTCGGAATGGCCGAGCTCCTCGCTCAGCGCCGCCAGCTTTTGAAACGAAATCACATCGGCAATCAGCTCATACAGCAAGCGCCATTCCTGTTCAAGCGGCGCACCCGCCTTCACGCGCCGCCGGTAAATCTGAAACAGCTCTACGATCACATATGGACTCGTATATGGCTTGGCGCGCAGCAGCGAATCAAAGCTTTCCGCAAACGACTGCACCCAACGATCATAATCGGGAGTCAGCACATTGTTTCCCTTGACCAAATCCTTCGCTCTTTGCACGCCCCATTTGGAAATCTGCTCCTGTTCCCGAACAGGCGCGCGCCACTCCTCAACCCACTCAGCCACACTGCCAGCACTCGCATATGCCGCAAAAAACACAGCCATCAGATGGCGGCACAACCCATCAGCCGGACAAGAACACGCACTTATCGGCAAAAAACTCAAATCCAGCTCAACCTTTGCCGGCATCACATCCTGAATCGTCGCCGATAGAACATCTTCCTTCACATACCGCAGCCGCGACACCATCCCCTGCCGGTACAGCATCATCCCCGACTGAACCATTTTTACATC
The DNA here is from genome assembly GCA_044598425.1 of Bacillota bacterium Lsc_1132. Classification (GTDB taxonomy): domain Bacteria; phylum Bacillota; class Bacilli; order Bacillales; family Cytobacillaceae; genus JAEVLT01. Next base: position 3,479,336 of record CP172536.1, on the reverse strand, counting down.
CTCAGCCTTATACGGATTCAGCGCCTCCCGCAGCTCCAAACTCGTACTCTCCAACACCGAACTCACAGCATCGACCTCCCCAAAACGCACAAAAATCCATATTCCTTTATTATACCCAAAAAAACCGCATTCGACGAGCCTTGCGCCTGATTTTAAATGCAAACCCAAAGCCATTTTTTAAAAAGGCACGCCATTCGCGCCATCCACCTGTCCTTGTCTAATACAAAGTGGCACTTCATCCGCCTAGTTCCCACCTGCTCCACTCATAATGCAACTAAAAAGAGGCGTCGATTCTTGTTACTAGACATCTAGCAAAAAAGGTGTTGATTCTTGTTACTAGACATCTAGCAAAAAGGCATCGATTCTTGTTACTAGACTAGTAAACTAAAAGATCAGACAATTACTAATATTGACAACAACCGCCACTGCCGAAACCTTGTCCCTTCCTCCATTTATAGAAAAACAAATAGAGCTTTTTCTGGAAAAAACAACCTCTGCGGTCAATAGGAGAGGTTCATAGAGGTGGAATTAGCTATTGCAACGGTCATTCCATTTGTTTTAATCGGGTACATGTCTCAATGCCCACCATAACCCAAAAATGGCTCATGCCGTTATAAGGCCGAAGAAGTTGCATTATACGTCAAGAAGAGGCTTCTCATGACGCGCCAAGTCGCAAAAATTAGCTTCGCGCGTCAAGAAAGGCCCGCTCATGACACGCCAATCCACAAAAACCAGCATCACGCGTCAAAAAGAGTGTTCTCATGACGCGCCAATCCGCAAAAATCAGCTTCGCGCGTCAAGAAAGGCCCGCTCATGACGCGCCAAGCCGCAAAAATCAGCTTCACGCGTCAAGAAAGGTGTTCTCATGACGCGCCAGGCCGCAAAAACCAGCTTCGCGCGTCAAGAAAGGCAGCTCATGACGCGCCAAGCCACAAAAACCAGCTTCGCGCGTCAAGAAGAAGGTTCTCATGACGCGCCAATCCGCAAAAACCAGCTTCGCGCGTCAAGAAGAGTGTTCTCATGACGCGCCAATCCGCAAAAACCAGCTTCGCGCGTCAAGAAGAGTGTTCTCATGACGCGCCAAGCCGCAAAAATCAGCTTCGCGCGTCAAGAAGAGGATGCTCATGACGCGCCAAGCCGCAAAAAACAGCTTCGCGCGTCAAGAAAGGTGTTCTCATGACGCGCCAAGCCGCAAAAATCAGCTTCGCGCGTCAAGAAGAGGATGCTGATGACGCGCCAATCCACAAAAACCAGCATCGCGCGTCAAGAAAGGCATGCTCATGACGCGCCAATCCGCAAAAACCAGCTTCACGCGTCAAGAAGAAGGTTCTCATGACGCGCCAATCCGCAAAAACCAGTTTCACGCGTCAAGAAGAGTGTTCTCATGACGCGCCAATCCGCAAAAACCAGCTTCACGCGTCAAGAAAGGCCCGCTCATGACGCGCCAATCCGCAAAAACCAGCTTCACGCGTCAAGAAAGGGGTTCTCATGACGCGCCAAGCCACAAAAACCAGCTTCGCGCGTCAAGAAGAAGGTTCTCATGACGCGCCAAGTCGCAAAAACCAGCTTCACGCGTCAAGAAGAGGCTTCTCATGACGCGCCAATCCGCAAAAACCAGTTTCGCGCGTCAAGAAAGGCCCGCTCATGACGCGCCAAGCCACAAAAAAAAGCTTCGCGCGTCAAGAAGAAGCTTCTCATGACGCGCCAATCCGCAAAAACCAGCTTCGCGCGTCAAGAAGAGTGTTCTCATGACGCGCCAAGCCACAAAAAGCAGCTTCGCGCGTCAAGAAAGGCCCGCTCATGACGCGCCAAGCCACAAAAAGCAGCTTCGCGCGTCAAGAAAGCCCCGCTCATGACGCGCCAATCCGCAAAAACCAGTTTCGCGCGTCAAGAAGAGTGTTCTCATGACGCGCCAAGCCGCAAAAACCAGCTTCGCGCGTCAAGAAGAGTGTTCTCATGACGCGCCAAGCCGCAAAAATCAGCTTCACGCGTCAAGAAAGGGGTTCTCATGACGCGCCAATCCGCAAAAACCAGTTTCACGCGTCAAGAAGAGGGTTCTCATGACGCGCCAGGCCGCAAAAAACAGTTTCGCGCGTCAAGAAGAGTGTTCTCATGACGCGCCAAGCCACAAAAAGCAGCTTGGCGCGTCAAGAAAGGCCCGCTCATGACGCGCCAAGCCAGAAAAATTAGCATCGCGCGTCAAGAAAGGCCCGCTCATGACGCGCCAATCCACAAAAACCAGTTTCGCGCGTCAAGAAGAGGCTTCTCATGACGCGCCAATGCGCAAAAACCAGCTTCACGCGTCAAGAAAGGCCCGCTCATGACGCGCCAAAGCTCAAAATTAGGTTTCGCGTGTCATGAGAAGTATTCCCATCACACACCAAATAAAAAAACCGCGCACACGTCATGAATAAAGCGCTCAAGACCGTTCGCGGCATCAAAACAAAATAGCTCTAATTTTAAAAAAACATTATTTCAATAAAAAATTCATAATTCCCCCAAAATTTCCCTAAGAGCATCACTTCTATTCATAATAACGGTGGTTATTAACTCCGATACAGCGAAAGTTTTGTAATAAGATCCTCCTGATTGTTCTTCTCGACCCAATCACATCACACCACTCATAAACAAGATTTGTGGTAATTTTCATTTTGGGAAAAAGCAATTTGAGTTCTTTCGCATTGCGGAGCACGGCGGAGTCTATTTTTTCATACGCTCCGCAATGGGGGCATGCGACGTGGTCGCTGCCGACTAGATGCATAAACGAATAGCAGGTGCCGCAAAGAATCCCTTTCGTAAGATCGCCGTAATGATAGCAGCGCACCCGGGAATAAGGATCGTCAACTTGGTGTAAGGAAACCAATAACTCGGCAAGTTTGTAATGCATATTGTTTAATTTTGATGGAATCGCACTAAAGGTTTTCATAAAAGCATGGATTTGGGTGGGCATTAAAAGGATCTCGTCGATAGGGGCTTGATACAGGGTAAACTCGGGGTTGATAAACACAACATGTTGGACAATGGGAAGTCGGAATCCGTAACTTTGAATCAGCTTTCGTAACAAGAATTCGCTTCTTTTCACTTGATCGTGTGGATTGCTCATTTCTTTTCGAGGAGTGACTCTGTAGAGTTTGCCGGATTCAAATACATAATCGCCTTCATAGTTTTTTACTTCAAAAAGGTGAATCTTTTCCTGAACAGCCACAGCGGTATCGATCTGGAACTTGCTCCTGTCCACTTCGAGCAGCAGATCGTTCAAAATGAGGTGACCAGCGGGAAGCTTGTCGGTAAGCAGGTCAAACATCAATTCGCCTTTAAACCCTTTTTCAAGGTTTAAAAAATGCTGTTTCTCATCCTTTGTCAATGTCATTCGTGCATTTAAAAATCGCCAAATCTTGATCTCATCTTTTTCAACGCGAGGTTTGTAGACCATGTTCCACTTCCTTTCTAATTTAGACTATACAGCATGATTCGGCAAAGGTGTGTGAATGTTTTGTTAAAAAAACTCGCCGACTGGCGGAGCCGTTGCTAAAGGACAGCGCCGTAGATGCCATTATGCGTTCCGAATTTCATTCGACGCTGAATAGAAATATTCATGGTGCCGAGCCGTTCGTGGCATTAAAAAAGCCAGCCCTACTAGAGGCCGGCTAAATCTTTTTTATACTATCAGAATTTATATATGCACTTCGATAACTGTCTAGCGCAAGCGCCTATCGGCTAGCGTACTTCGTCCTTCTCCCTACGATAAGTCAACATCGGCTCGCTACGCTCACCGTGTTTCCTTTATCTTTAGTCGAAGGGCCTCCAGTCCGTACGCCGATGCGCAAGGGCGCTTGCGCTTTTCTTAATAGAATCGCTTAAAACTATCAAAATGGGCTTTGTAGTAAGGGCTGTCCAGGCTGGAAATCTTGATGCCGTATTTTTCATCAGCGTGAATGAACTGATTGCTGCCGAGATAGATTCCCATATGCGAAATGCCTTTTTTGTATGTATTCGCAAAGTAGACGAGGTCGCCGGGCTGCGGCTTGTCAACGTAGTAAGAGCGGTCAAAGTAGCCGGCGGCCGAATAGCGCCCGATGGATTTGCCGGTTTTATTGAAAACGTAATAAATAAAACCGCTGCAGTCGAAGCCGGAGAGTGTGCTGCCGCCCCAGACATATGGAACGCCCATCACGCTTTTTGCGACTTCGATGACAGAAGAGGATGCCTGCGGTGCCGCAGCTGGAGCACTGCTTGCCGCATCGCCTGACACTTTCAGCGTTTGTCCGGGAAAAATTAAGCTGGAAGAAAGGTTATTTAATTTCATCAATTCGTTAACGGACATTCCATAGAGCGTGGCAATTTTGCCAAGGGTGTCGCCGCTTGTGACAGTATAATCCGCGGTTGCGCTCGGAGCAGCCGGCGCGGGTACTGGCGCTGAAACCGGTGCTGGTGCTGGCTGACTTACGGGTGCAGAAACCGCCGTTCCGCTATTTGACACCTTTAATTTTTGTCCTGGAAAAATAAGATAGCCGTCGATGCCGTTCCATTGTTTTAAATCAGAAAGGGCGATCCCGAATTGGCGTGCAATTTTTCCTAGAGTATCGCCGCTGACAACTTCATACTCGGTCGCGGATTGGACTGCGGCAGGCTGAGCAGGTACGGGCGCTGGTGCTGCCGAGCTGCCATTTGAAACTTTTAATTGCTGTCCTGGAAAAATAAGATAGCCGTTGATGCCGTTCCATTGCTTCAAATCGGAAAGGGAAATGCCAAACTGCTGCGCAATTTTACTTAAGGTATCACCACTTACCACGGTGTAAATCGCTGCAGGTGCGGGGGCTTGCGCAACAGGTGCTGGCTGGCTTGCCGGAACGGAAACTTGCAAAACTTGATTGACCAAAATCAGGTCAGACTGAAGACCGTTTAAATTCTTTAAATCTAGCACACTCGTTTGATATTTTTTCGCGATAAGAGATAGGGAATCGCCTTGTTGAACGGTATATGTATCGGCGGACGCTGTTCCAGCGTAGGCGGCTGAGACAATCGCAGCAGTTGTTAGGGCGGATACTACCTTTTTCTTCATGATCTTCCATCACCTCTGTTTTAAAATCGTGATAAATCTCCACTTTTCTATTATTTTACCATAAATATCCGGAAAATCGGGAGAATTTTTGTCAAAAAGGACAATTTAACTAAAAATTTACAAATAATTTGTAATTTAATAGAATGTAGAAAAAAGAAGGGGAAAAATGTCAAATGGCAGGTGAACAAGACGAGAAGCAGCTTCAAAAAAACTTCTCGAAAATTATTCAGAAAGCCTATGAGAATGGAAAAAATGATTAGAATTTGACAGTAAATAAGAAGAATGAAAGCTAGATTGGAAACGAATTGTGTAGGGAAGGAAAACGAAGGGGCGGTTCTCATGCTTCTCCAGGAAGCATAAGGACCGCCCCTCTGTTCGCCCCTAACAAGAGATTAACTCTTTAGTTTGTTCATGATGCTGTTTAGTTCCATATCATGTTTGCCCATTTTTGAGCTTAAATAATCAATGTTTACTTTAACGCCTTTAATCTCGTCAGAAACAACATCGAATACTTTTCGTTGTTCATCTAATTTATCATTTGTCAATTTAAAGTTGCTACGCAATTCTAATGTTAAGTTGTCAACTTTTGTTTCCAGTCGACCTTGTCCATCTTCAAGCTTAACCATTCTGGATTCGAGTCGACCTTGTCCATCTTCAAGCTTAACCATTCTGGATTCGAGTTGACCTTGTCCATCTTCAAGCTTAACCATTCTGGATTCCAGTCGACCTTGTCCATCTTCAAACTTTATCATCCTGTTATCAAGTCGTTCTTGGCTTTCTTCAAGTTTTACCATCCTGTTGTCTAGTCGCTCTTGGCCTTGCTTTAAATCTTTTATTACCTGTTTGACATCACTCAAATCTTGTTTGACGTCTTTCAACTCATCGAGGATTTGAGTTAAGATTGCTTCCACCATCATCAACTCCCGACAGTTTCTTTAATGATATCGCAGAATTAAGGTCACTACGCTAATACCAGCCATTCCGTCACTTACTAATCAAATAATCTTCCAAAAACTTCGCCCAGACGCCATTTCCTTTGTCATTCGGTGCGCTTTGATCGGCGAGCAAGTAGTTTTTCAACTCTTCTTTCTGATAATCGGGCCAGGCTTTCCAGTGGTCGAGATAAGCAATGCCGTTATCCTGTGCGTATTTCTTTAAAGCATCCACTTGGAGCGGGTAGAACTTGGCGGCAAATAACGGATAGGACGGCTGCAAGATAAACGTTGTGCCGGGATTCACCGCTTTCACGCTCTCAATCACTTTCGACAGGTTCGCGAGTGCCGTCTTTGTTTCGACCTTCCCATTATCGTTTAAGAGAAACGGCTCGAAAATAATCAATTGTGCTTGCTCAGATGCCATCTCAAGCGATTTTTTTTGCGCCACAAACTCGGTCGACGTTAAATCGGATGTCTGTACCGCTGTTTTAACCAGCTTTTTCCCGAAAGTCTCTTCCAGTTTTGCCGCGACTGCCTGAGCCGAGCTGCGATCCGCACGAGAGCCAACAAACAAAATCGTAAAGGTTTTTTTCGCCTTTACTGATTGGGCAAACTGCTTTTGCGCAGCAACGGGCCAGTTTTTCGTTAGCTGAACGAAGTCTGAAGCTTGGCTGGCTTTCGGTGCTGCTGCCTCGGCAACTACAGGCGTATCTACCGCATCCGCTTTGACCGCAGTCCGTTCCTTCCAATATGAATGGCCAAAGAAGAGAACCACGATACTAACTACTGCCAAACTCGCTGTTAAAAAATATTTCATCTTTTTTCCTCCGAAAATTACGTTGTTACCCTATTATATCAAATCAAATCGAAGTAAATTATCCCATCTTTAAAAAAAGTCTACAAAACTAGACAATTTTCCTGTTAAAATAAAGTATCATAAAAAAATGTGGCGAAAACTACAAATTTTGACAAGAAACTGTGCTATAATAATTGTGCTTTACATATGCAACAAGGAGGATCCCATGGAAGAAACGATTAGTTTAAAAGAATTGCTTGAGACGTTGAAAAAACGCTTACTATTAATCTTGGTTATTACGATTACAGCCGTACTTGTGAGCGGAGTCGTCAGTTATTTTTTCCTCACACCGATCTACCAGGCTTCAACGCAAATTCTTGTGAACCAAGCAAAAAATAACCAAAACGTCTATAGTCCAAGTGAAGTGCAAACAAACCTGCAATTAATCAATACTTATAATGTTATTATCAAAAGCCCGGCGATTCTCGATAAAGTGGCAAAAGACCTCAATCTCGATATGACGACAGATGAGTTAAATAAAAAAATCACTGTCGCCAGTGAAAAGGATTCTCAGGTCGTAAATGTCTCTGTTCAAGACCCGGATCCGGCGAAAGCTGCAAAAATCGCGAACACAACCGCAACCGTTTTCGAAAAAGAAATTGTCAAAATTATGAATGTGGATAATGTTAGCATTCTAGCAAAAGCTACCGTCTCAGCTAACCAATCACCGATTAAACCGAAGCCGTTGCTAAACATTGCAATTGCCCTTGTGGTGGGCTTAATGGCGGGCGTCGGAGTAGCATTTTTGATTGAATATTTCGATAACACGATCAAAAGTGAACAGGAAATTGAAAAATTGCTTGGACTGCCTGTATTGGGAGTCATCGCTACGATTGAAGACTCCAAGCTAGAAAAAGTGCACAATCAACAGAGTAGAGCGCGAGTAAGAGGTGAATCCGTTGGTTCCTAATAAAAATACAAAGAAAAACGCCTTGCAGATGAAACGAAAACTGATTACGGCACTTGATCCAAAGTCGCCGATTTCTGAACAATACCGGACAATTCGAACGAATATTCAATTTTCAGCCGTTGACCGCGAGATTAAATCGATCATGGTGACATCTTCGGGTCCATCTGAAGGAAAATCGACGACCGTATCCAATTTGGCGGTGGCATTTGCCCAACAAGGAAAAAAAGTCCTGCTGATCGATGCTGACTTACGCAAGCCGACTGCACACTACACGTTTAACATGACGAACACTTTTGGATTTACGAGTGTACTGACAAAACAAATGACATTAATCAATGCCGTAAAGGAAACGGGTATTGAAAACCTTTCTGTGTTAACAAGCGGTCCGATTCCGCCGAACCCATCAGAATTACTCGGGTCAAAGTCAATGGATCAGTTTTTAGAAGAGGCATATGCCGACTATGACATGATCTTGTTTGATACACCGCCGGTTTTAGCGGTAACAGACGCGCAGATTTTGGCCAATAAATGTGACGGGGCGATTCTAGTTGTTTATAGCCATAAGACAGAGCGGGATCCGATCATGAAGGCGAAAGAACTGCTGCAAGCAGCTCAAGCGAAATTGCTTGGTGTCGTTTTAAACCATAAAGACGTAAAGGATACGAACTATTATTATTATTATGGTGCAAAATAGACAGAATTCGACAATATCTGTTCTTTACCAGTTTTATAGAGAGTGATAGTATAAAAGTCATAGAATTTTAACGTTTTAAGGGAAAGGGTGGGGAAAATGATCGATATCCATTGTCATATATTGCCGGGCATCGATGACGGGGCGCAAAATCTGGCAGATAGCTTGAAAATGGCAAGAAAAGCTGTCGAAGAAGGCATCGACACGATCGTTGCCACCCCTCATTACATACAAAATCGCTACATCAATCCAAAGCAAACGATTCTAGCAAAAGTAGAAGAATTGAACGAGGCATTAACAGCAGAAAATATCAATTTAAAGATTTTGCCCGGCCAAGAGCCGCGCATTGACGGCGAACTGCTAAAAAGCATGGATAGGGGAGAAATCATCACACTTACGGGATCACCCTACATTTTCATTGAATTTCCATCTTCCCATGTACCGAGGTATACGGAACAATTATTTTATGATTTGCAAACGAACGGACTGATTCCGGTCATCGTTCATCCTGAGCGAAATCAGGAAATCATCCAGCATCCGGATCGCTTGTACCAGCTTGTCGAAAAAGGTGCCTTAACACAATTAACTGCTTCAAGCGTTTGCGGTGATTTAGGAAAAAAAATCAAAACTTTCTCAACCCAATTAATCGAACACAATCTCACTCATTTTGTCGCTTCCGATGCGCATAACATTACAACGCGCAGCTTCAAGCTTCGAGAGGCGTATCAAGTGATCTCAGCCACCTTTGGTATCGATATCGAAATGATGTTAAAAGAAAACGCCGAACTGCTTGTTGCGGGACAAAATGTGTACAAAGAAATCCCGGAACCAATCAAGAAGAAACGCTTCTTTAACATTTTTTAATCGACGATACAGACAAGAATTTGCGGATCAATCGATACATCTTTGTCAGGCTTTTATTTACCTGATCGGCGAGGCTTCCTGTCCGTTATCAATGGAGGCACTCGGTCATGCTGTGGGAGGGAGAATCATCCCGTCCTTAGACGCGGGTCGTCAAGAGCATGATGTGAGGACGGGTTAGATGCCCATTTTAAAATCATTTTAAATAAATATCTAATGAAAGAACAAGTAAAATTACTTGCATTTCCATTAGGTATTTATTTTTTGTAATGTAATGATACTACCGCACGGTAATGAAATGAAAAGGGGGAATTCCGGTGACATACAGAAAAAGGCTGACGACACTTGCGTTTTTAGATTCTGTAATTGTTTTGCTTGGAATCTATATAAGCTATTGGACGTTAACTCCAAGTTTGCATATTTTCCAAGTGCCGATGCTTTTGATTACATCACTTAGTTTATTGATCAGCTACCATCTATTTGCTTCGATTTATAAATTGTACCATCGGGCTTGGCAATACGCGAGTATCGGGGAACTGCTTGCGATCGTAAAGGTAGTAACAATTTCAACGATCATCACTGGCTTAATGCAGAAAGTGATGTTTGATAATACATACGTGAGAGCATTACTGATTACTTGGATGATTCACGTACTGTTAATCGGTGGTTCAAGATTTTCTTGGAGAATGTTCCGTGACAATTACTTGGGAAAGCAGGAGAACTTTAAGAGGACTTTAATCATTGGTGCCGGTGCTGGTGGAACGATGGTAGCAAGGCAATTGCTGCAAAATCGGGATGTTGAGCTGAAGCCGGTAGCGTTTATCGATGATGATCCGAAAAAATACAAGCTTGATATCTTAGGTATCCCGGTTGTTGGTAATTCGAGCCGGATTACGAACACGGTCGAAAAGTATGATATAGATAATATTATTATTGCCATTCCGTCTTTAGGACGAAAGGAATTAAGTCGGATTTTTGAGGAGTGTGCAAAAACAAAGGCGAAGACGCAAATTATTCCGAAACTAGAGGATTTAATGACAGGAAAGGTCTCGGTTACTGCTTTTCGTTATGTTCAAGTAGAGGATTTATTGGGGAGAGAACCGGTAGAGTTGGATATTGCAAGTATTTCAGAGTATGTTGCCGGAAAAACAATCCTAGTTACTGGTGCAGGAGGTTCGATTGGTTCGGAAATTTGCCGGCAAATTTGCCAGTTCTCACCGCAAAAGCTTTTGTTATTAGGACATGGTGAAAATAGTATTTACCAGATTGATATGGAATTAAGGAGCCAGTATCAGGAAGGGATCGAGATTGTGCCAATCATTGGCGACATTCAAGATCGGGAGCGGATTTTCGAGGTGATGGACGAGTATCGCCCGAATGTTGTCTATCATGCAGCAGCCCATAAGCATGTACCGATGATGGAGTATAACCCGCGTGAAGCAGTTAAAAATAATGTATTTGGCACTAAAAATGTTGCGGAAGCAGCTGCGACGTTTGGTGTCAATACATTTGTAATGATCTCAACGGATAAAGCAGTCAATCCAACCAATGTCATGGGTTCAACGAAGCGGATTGCTGAAATGATCATTCAGCAATTAGCGCAGCAGAGCACTACAAAATTTGTAGCTGTACGTTTCGGTAACGTCCTGGGAAGTAGGGGTAGCGTTATTCCGTTATTCAAAAAACAAATCCAGGCAGGCGGTCCGATTACCGTCACCCACCCGGATATTACCCGTTATTTTATGACGATACCAGAGGCATCGAGGCTTGTCATTCAAGCTGGTTCATTAGCTAAAGCTAAAGGCGGCGAGATATTTGTGCTCGATATGGGTGAACCAGTCAAGATTGTCGATCTAGCGAAAAACTTGATTAAGTTGTCCGGGTATTCGATAGAAGAAATCGGTATCCAGTTCTCTGGTCTTCGTCCGGGCGAGAAGATGTACGAAGAACTATTAAATGAAAAAGAAATTTATCCTGATCCGATCTATCCGAAGATATTTATTGGGAAAGCGATATTGGAACAAGAAGATGAAATCGAGTTCCTTCTTAATCGATTTGTAAACATGACAGGGGAAGAGATCAGAGACTTTGTCATTAATTTGGCGAATCGGAGAGAGAATCCGGTTTATGAAATGGCTGTGAGTGAGTAGGAGGAAAGAGATTTGAAGAGAGTACGTAAGTAAAGCAATTATTCCGGCAGCCGGACTTGGGACAGATTCTTGTCAGAAACAAAGGCAGTGCTAAAAGAAATTCTGCCGATCGTCGACAAGCCAACGATTCAATATTATGAAGAAACTCGCTCATCGGCAATTGGGGTTCAGTCTGTGCCAGATCATGAGACGCATCGATATGGAATAATTGATCCAGCAGCAGAAGAGGGCAATCGATATCAAGTCATTCATTTTGTGGAAAAGCCACAACCTGGAACTGCTCCATCTAATCTAGCGATCAAGGGCCGTTATTTATTAAACCCAGAAATCTTTATATTCCCAGAACAACAAGAAACCGGAGCCGGCGAGAAATTAGACTAACAGATGCTATCCAGAAGCTAAATCAAATTCAGCGCAAATTCGCGTATGATTTTGAAGGGAAACGGTATGATATCGGTGAGAAAATAGGCTTTGTGAAGACGACGATTGACTTTGCATTGCAGAATGAGGAAATTCGCAGGTAGATCCTTAGTTATTTGATAGAGGTTTTGGAGAAGCAACGGGAAAGGTATAAATTGAGAAGTTAGGATAGATGATAAAAGACTATTTCTACCAGTTGAGTAATTTCGTACTTTTAGTCTGAAAGAAGAAAAGATATTTATTATGCACCCTTCGTAATAGAATTTTTAAGGTTATCGTACTAGCGTTATTTCTTTTAGGAGGGTGTCTTTATGTTTAATAACAAATTTCTGATTAAAAATTAAAAGGAACTTGACAGAACAGAAAGGTTTTACAATTAGTTTAGTTTTTAGCAGTGATTGTTTGAAAATCTATTTATAATGCTTGTTAGTTGAATGGATATTACGAGTGGTTATAAGAAGTAGAATTAATTTAGAGGTTTAGAAGTTAGTTGGAAAGGCTGAAGTGAAGCTTCCAATTAAGTCCTAACTCACTAATAACTATTCAAGGAGTGTTACAGGTATGTATTTGAAAATAAAGAGACTGATAGATATCATTCTTTCTTTTATAGGTCTTATTATTCTATCACCAATTTTCTTTATTCTTATTATTGCAATTAAACTCGATTCAAGAGGACCAGTGTTTTTTAAACAGAAGCGTGTGGGAATCAATAAGACCCATTTCAATATATTAAAGTTTCGAACTATGAGAATAGATACGCCTAAGGACACTCCAACACATCTATTACAAAACCCGGAGCAGTACATCACAAAGATGGGTAAGTTCCTGAGAAAAACTTCACTTGATGAGCTTCCACAGATTTGGAATATCTTTGTTGGACAAATGAGTATTGTCGGACCTAGACCGGCATTGTGGAACCAGTATGATTTGATCGAAGAGCGTGATAAGTATGGTGCAAATAGCGTTCCACCTGGACTTACTGGTTGGGCTCAGATTAATGGTAGAGATGAGCTCCCTATCGAAGTTAAAGCAAAATTGGATGGGGAGTATACAGAGAAGATTAGCCTTTGGATGGATGTCAGTTGCTTCCTTGGAACCATCGTTAGTGTTTTGAGGAGTGATGGCGTTGTTGAAGGAGGAACTGGAACAATAGGAAAAAAAGAAGTTGCTAGTAGTAAAAAGACTGGTTCATTTTAAAAGTAATTAGAATAATAGAGGTGCAAAAATGTTGTTTGTTACGGGAATTACTGGTCATACAGGTAAATGGTTTTTAGAAAGGTTAATTAAAGAAAAATATTCAGGTAAGATTAGATGCTTAGTTAGAGAGAATAGCAATACTAATCTTTTAGACTGCTCAGGACTCAACATAGAAAAAGTTTATGGAAGTCTAGAAGACGAAAAGTTTCTTGAATCGATGATGGCAGGTGTGGAAACTGTACTACACATTTCAACTATATTATTTTCTAATAATGTTATAAAGGCAGCAATCAAAAATAATGTTAATTGGGCAATTCTTGTCCATACTACTGGTAGATATTCTAAATATAAAAGTGCTTCGGAGGAATATATTCAGATTGAAGATGAACTGCTTGAAAAACGAGATCAAATTGGAATTACGATCCTTAGACCAACAATGATTTATGGCTCTTCTGGAGATAGAAATATGTACAAATTGGTGGATTATTTATATAGGCATAAGTTTTTCCCTATGTTTGGCCAAGGTGAAAACCTAATGCAGCCTGTGCATGCGAAAGATTTAGGTAATGCCTACTATGATGTACTTATGAATAAAAATAAGACTTTTAATAAAGAATACAATTTATCTGGTAAATCTCCTATTAAATATATAGATCTAGTTCGATGTGTTTCAGGAACATTAAAAAGAAACAATACGATAGTGAAAATTCCATTGTGGTTTTCAAAATTATCGGCAAAAATCTATAATGCAATAAATAAAAAGGCCATTATCTCCGTTGAGCAGGTACTTAGAATGCAAGAAGATAAGGCTTTTAGTTTTGAGCAAGCGACAAAGGATTTTGGATACTCTCCTATATCTTTTGAAGAAGGGATTAAGGGTGAAGTAGAAGAGTATTTAAATAGTAGGCAAAGAGGAAAATAAAAATGAAAGTACTTGTAGTTTGTCAATATTTTTTCCCGGAACAATTTAGAGTAAATGATATATGCTTTGAACTAGTAAAGCAAGGACATGATATTACTGTCTTGACAGGGTTACCTAACTATCCTAGTGGAATTGTAGAGGGAAAATACAGAGGTTTTAAAAATAGAAATGAAGAGATAAACGGGGTTAAGGTTATTCGTTCCTGGCTTTTGGGAAGGGGAGAAGGTACAAAGAGATTAGCGGCAAACTATTTGAGTTTTGCTGTATCTGCTACTCTCAAAGCTCTTATTATGAAAAAAGATTTTGATTTAATACTAGTTTATCAACTTTCACCAGTAACAATGGCATTGCCTGGAATTTTACTAAAAAAAATCACTAAAAAACCTCTTGTAATATACTGTCACGATCTATGGCCAGAAAGTATAGCCTCGGCGGGTATTTCATCAGATAGTAAGATATATACTATTTTGTTGAAGTTAAGTAGGTGGATTTACAACAATGCTGACGAGATATTTACTAGTTCGAAACTGTTTGAAGAGTACTTCAAAGATATATTAAACGTTCACAAAAAAATTACACATATGCCGGTTTATGCAGAGGCTTTATTTGAAAATATTAAACCATTAAATAATAAAAATGAAAATATAAACCTGGTTTTTGCAGGGAATATCGGTGAAATGCAAAGCGTTGAAACAATAATTTATGCTGCAAATGAACTTAAAGAAGAAAACCATATTAAGTTTAATATTGTGGGGGATGGATCTTCAAAAACAAAATGTGAAGAATTGGTCAATAAATTGGAACTAACAAATGTAATTTTTTACGGGCAACATCCTGTTACGGAAATGCCAAGATTTTATGAAATGGCAGATGCCTTTTTGGTTACATTGAAAGCAAATAAAATAATTTCTTATACATTACCTAATAAAGTTCAATCCTATATGGCAGCAGGTAAGCCGATTATTGGATCAATAGATGGAGAAACCCAAATTGTAATAAATGAAGCAAACTGTGGATATTGTTCGCCAGCTGAGGACTCAAAAGAGTTGGCTAATAATATAAGAAAGTTTGCCGAAGAAAAAGATAAGCATTTTGATTATGGTAAAAATGCAAGGAAATACTATGACAATAATTTTTCAAAAACGAAGTATATAAATAGATTAAGTGACTTGCTTACAAAAATTTCATAGATGGAGATGTTAAAAATGTTTAAAGATAAAATCCTATTAATTACCGGAGGAACTGGTTCCTTCGGTAATGCTGTTATGGAAAGATTTTTAGACAGTGATATAAAAGAAATTCGTATTTTTTCACGAGATGAAAAAAAGCAAGATGATATGCGTAAATTATACAAAAATGATAAATTAAAATTTTATATTGGTGATGTAAGAGATTTAGCAAGTGTAAAAAATGCAATGCATGGGGTTGATTATGTTTTTCATGCAGCGGCACTTAAACAAGTTCCTTCTTGCGAGTTCTTTCCTCTTGAGGCTGTAAAAACGAATGTACTAGGTACTGATAATGTGTTAACAGCTGCAATAGATTACGGAGTGAAGAAGGTAATTTGTCTTTCAACAGACAAAGCAGCTTATCCGATTAATGCAATGGGTATATCAAAAGCCATGATGGAAAAAGTATTTGTCTCAAAATCTAAAACAGTCGACCCAGACAAAACACTTATTTGTGGAACTAGATATGGTAATGTAATGGCTTCACGGGGCTCAGTAATACCACTATTTATTGAACAAATTAAAAGTGGTCAGCCGTTAACAGTTACAGATCCAAATATGACTAGATATTTAATGAGTCTTGAAGAAGCTGTTGAGTTAGTTGTATTTGCATTCCAAAATGCTGAGGCTGGTGATATCATGGTACAAAAAGCACCTGCTTGCTTAATTGGCGATTTAGCCATTGCTTTAAAAGAACTTTTTAGGGCAGATAATGAGATAAAAGTTATTGGTACCCGACACGGAGAAAAGCTATACGAGACCCTATTAACAAGAGAAGAGTATGTTGTGGCAGAGGATTTAGGTGGTTTCTTTAGGGTTCCAGCAGATAAACGCGATTTAAACTATGAAAAGTATTTTGAACAAGGTAATGAAAAGCTTTCTATTGATCAAGAATATAATTCTCACAATACACGCCGTCTAAATATTGAACAGATTAAAGAAAAATTAATGCAACTTAATTATATAAGGGAAGAACTCGATAAATGGATGAAGGTGCACGTATGATGAAATTTTTAGTATTAGGTGCTACAGGTATGGCGGGTCATGTAATTGCTTTTTACTTAAAAGAGCAAGGCCATGAAGTAACTGCTTTAACTAGAAGATCTTTCCCTTATTGTGAAAATATTATTGCGGATGTGACTAGTTTACCTGTAGTGACAGAAATAATCAAAAACGGTAACTATGATGCTGTAATAAATTGTATTGGTATTCTCAATCAATTTGCTGAAGAAAATAAACATCAAGCAGTATTTTTAAATAGTTATTTACCACACTACCTTAGTTATATTACAGAAGATTCAAAAACAAAAATTATTCATATGAGTACTGACTGTGTTTTCTCAGGTAAGACTGGGAATTATAATGAATATTCCTTAAGAGATGGGGAAACTTTTTATGATAGATCCAAAGCTCTAGGGGAATTAGAAAATGATAAAGATCTAACATTTAGAAATTCAATTATCGGCCCAGATATAAATGAAAATGGAATAGGACTTTTTAATTGGTTTATGAAGCAAGAGGGAGAAATTAATGGTTTTACTAAGGCTATTTGGACAGGAGTAACAACTGTAACCTTAGTTAAGGCTATTGAAAAGGCAATGAAAGAAAATTTAGTAGGGTTATATAACTTAGTCAATAATGAAACAATTTCAAAGTATGAACTCCTAAAACTATTTAATGAATATTTTAAAGGAAATCAATTAGAAATAAATAAAAGTGAAAAAGTATCTCTAGATAAATCATTGATAAATAATAGGAAGGATTTTGATTTTATAGTTCCATCATATGAAGAAATGATTATTGAAATGAAGGAATGGATTTTAGCACATAGAGAATTATATTCACATTATTTTTAGATAAAGGATGACTAAAAAAATGCAAAAGTTAAAACTAATGACAATTGTTGGGACGCGCCCAGAGATTATTAAATTATCAGAGATAATTAAAAAGTGCGACCAATATTTTGAGCATATATTAGTTCATACAGGGCAGAATTATGATTACAACCTTAATGAGGTGTTTTTTAAGGAATTAGGCCTTAGGGAACCAGACTTTTACCTTGGGGTTGTAGGTGAAAACCTGGGACAAACAATGGGAAACGTCCTTGCGAAATCCTATGAAATAATGATTGAACAAAAACCAGATGCTGTTTTAGTACTTGGAGATACAAATTCTTGTTTAAGCGTAATATCTGCCAAGAGATTAAAGATTCCAATTTTTCATATGGAAGCAGGAAATAGATGCTTTGATGAGAATCTGCCAGAAGAAATTAATAGAAGGATTGTAGATCATACAAGTGATGTTAATCTCTGTTACACGGAGCATGCTAGGAGGTATTTAAACTCTGAGGGCGTACCAAAAGAAAGAACATATGTTGTAGGGTCACCTATGGCTGAAGTCTTAAGTGTAAATGCAGATAAAATAAATAAAAGTAAAGTGTTAGACACACTCGGTTTGGAAAAGGGGAAATATATCTTGTTATCTGCTCACCGTGAAGAGAATATCGATAATGAGCAAAATTTTATGGAACTTATGAATGCAGTTAATGCAATGGCCGAAATTTATGGAATGCCAGTCATTTATAGCACTCACCCTAGGAGTAAGAAGTTAATAGAACAGCGAGGATTCAAATTTCATCCAAATGTAAAAAAACTAGAACCTTTTGGTTTTTCTGATTATAATCACCTCCAACTCAATGCATATTGTGTAGTTTCAGATAGTGGGACAATTGCAGAAGAAGCTTCTTATTTTAAATTTCCAGCAGTTTCTGTAAGGACAAGTACTGAACGGCCAGAAGCTTTTGATAAAGGTAATATGATTATTGGCAGTATAACAACAGTGCAGGTACTTCAAGCTGTGGATATGGCAGTAGATATGAACTCTTATAAGGACAATGGTGTGGATGTTCCTGATTATACAGACGAAAATGTTAGCGTGAAAGTAGTAAAAATTATACAGAGTTATACGGGAATTGTTAATAGAATGGTTTGGAGGAAATCATGAAAATAGTGGTTTTTGATGTTCCTGCTGAAAGTGGGGGGGCATTGACAATTTTAAAGCAGTATCACGAAAGAGCAATTAGAGATAAGGAAAATACTTGGATTTTCGTGATTAGTACTCCTAATCTAAATGAAACCGAAAATGTAAAAGTCCTTAAATTCCCTTGGGTGAAAAAAAGCTGGTTTCATAGATTATATTTTGACAAGTATGTTGCTCACAAAATAGTAGTTAAGTATAATGCCGATGAAGTTCTATCATTGCAGAATGTAATTGTTCAAAATGTCAAGGTTAAGCAGACATTATATTTACATCAACCTTTACCATTTATTGAGAAGAGATATAGTATAACAAAAAATTTTAAATTTTGGCTCTATCAGAATGTAATTAATATAATAATTTTTCGTTCTATAAGACTGGCAGATAAAGTAGTAGTTCAAACACAGTGGATGAAAAATGCGTGTTTGCAAAAAGTTAATGTTAGTCCTAGTAAATTTGAGTTGATACAGCCAGAAATTCATATGAAGATTAACAGTCACTATAAACAAGAAAATACTCACAGGAAATTATTTTTTTATCCTGCAAGCGAACTAAAATATAAAAATCATCAGGTAATTGTCGAAGCAGTAAAAATGTTAAGAGATAAAAATATTAAAAATTACGATATCATCTTTACTTTAAGAGGTAATGAGAATAGGAATGTGAAGAAACTATACAAAATAGTTGAGAAATATAACTTATCTATAAAATTTATTGGAAAGATTAGTGCTAAAGAGGTTTATGAGTATTATAGCAAGTCAATTCTTATATTCCCATCATATATTGAGACTTTTGGATTGCCGATGCTTGAAGCAAAAATGCATGGTTCACCAATATTAGCATCTGACTGTGCATTTTCACACGAGATATTGGATGAATACGAGGACGTCAAATTTTTCGATCCATTTAATAGTGATCAACTCGCGAAATTAATTGAAAGTAAGGTTTTAATTAATGAGTAGATCCAGGCAGAATACACTGTTTAGTATTTATATTCCTCTTATACCGATCTTATCCATCTATATAAGTCCAATAAGCAGTATAGATCTTGCAACATTTTGTATGATTCTTTTTTCACCAATTGTACTGACTAGATTTGCAATCAATAAAAAGCCCATACCTTTAATATTTTTAATGCTTTTGATTTACTTAGGAATAGTAACGGGACTATCATTAATTACAGAAATAATATATTCATCAACGCACCTAATTATTGTTAGAACTGGAAAATTTATTTTTTTAGTTTTTATCGGCCTACTTGGTATACGTAACGATATGGTTAACTATCAAATTGCTGTAAAGGTACTAAAAATAACTTCAATTATTGCATCAGTAATTCTGATTTTACAATTTGTTTCATATCGTATCTTGGGGTTCTCGTTTTCTGTCATAATAAGACCTTTAACTGTTATTGACGTAAATCGAAGTGTAGAGATGTATTACAATGTAGGTAGCATGTTTAGGCCATCTTCTATATTTCTAGAACCTTCCCACTTTTTTCAATATGTTGTTCTAACAATTACCTTAATACTGTTTTCTAAAGAGAAGAAAAATAGAGGAAATTTGTTTGCAGCGCTGATAATAACAATAGCAGTGTTATTATCAACGTCAGGTATGGGCTTTGTTGTAATTTCTTTCCTATGGGCAATATGGTATTTGTTATATATTAAAGATTTTAAAACCAAAAAACATATATTAAACGCTTTATTGATCTTTTATATAATTATGATCGCTATACCATTATTAATGAATTCAAACATTGTTAATCAAACAACATCCAGATTATTTACAACACAAGTAGGCGCAAATGCCATTGACGCTAGAACAGTCAGTTATAATGTACTTTGGGATTTGCCATTATCTAAGTTATTATTTGGTAATGGATATGGAAATATCTTACCTGAAATGTATTTTTCAAGTATGGCCTACACAATTTGGACAAGTGGAATTATAGGAGCAGCATTGGTGTTTGTAATTTTCGCATCAGGCTTTTTTAAGGGTGATAGATTTGCAAAGATATTTTTTATTGTTTATTTTACTTTGGTTTTGATCTCATCAGTGTTTATAGCAACAAATATAGTTTTTTATTTTGCATATTTATTTTCACATGAAAAATCAAAGAAAGTTCAAAGTACTTTGCAAAGGGAACCCAACAAAATTTAAATAAAAATATTTTTATTAAATGATTAGATTGGTAATGAATTGGAGGATGTAAGGTGTTAGATTTTTTGATTTTATACGAGCATAAAGCCCGGGAACTAGAAAATGATTGTCTACTCAAATATGAACTTGAAAGAAGAGGTTACTCAGTTGAAATACTTAATATTCATAATTTAAAACGTGCACGATATCTATTCCGATTAAAGCCTAGGGTTATATTAACTTCGGCTTTATATGATAGTGAGGATTTCCATTATCATGTAAATACAATTGTGGGAGAGACAAATAAAATCGTTAACCTACAGTGGGAACAAGTTTTATCAAAAAAATGGTTGAATGTCGGTTTTCATAACCCTAAGGGTAAAGCGGCATATGCAACTCACATTTGTTGGGGGCAAGAAACATATGAGAGATTAATAAAATCAGGTGTTAAAAATCCTGTCATTACGGGTCCTATACAAACTGACTTTTTACAAGAAAAGTTTGCTGATTATTATCTAGGAGATACAGAAATTAAAAAGATGTATAATATTAAAACTGAAAAGGTTATGCTTTACATTTCAAGTTTTACACTAGCAAATGAAAGCGATGAATTTCTTTCTGTTATGTCAGAGAGAATTGACAGTAATGTTAATGACATTAAAGAAGTAATGGCTTTTTCAAAAAGAGAAACTCTAAAATGGTTTAATAACATACTAGGTGAACGAGAGAATATTACATTTATTTATAGGCCACATCCAGGTGAATTAATCGATAAAAGTTTACAAGAATTAGAGAGTAAGTATGAAAATTTCAAAATTATTGATGAGTTTTCTGTTAAGCAATGGATCGTTATAGCTGATAAAGTTTTTACTTGGATAAGCACGGCAATTGTTGAAACTATTTTAGCTAATAAAAGTTGTGGCATATTAAGGCCAGTTCATATAAATGATGATATTGAAACATTGATATATAAAGGGGCTAATATGATAACTACTTACGAAGATTTTAAAGTTGATGTTGATAATGAGTTATCTAAACCACCAATAGAGAGAGAAGTTATATTAAAATATTATGATTTTAAAGAGAATGAATACGCGTATGAACGAATGTGTGATTTGTTAGAAAAGGTAATAAAAACTGATGAATTCAATATTCCCAATGAAGTAGCCAAATATAGAATTCAGTTTAAATCAATAATAAGACCATTTCTTAAAAGAGTGGTTATAAAAATAGGAATTGGAAATAAAAATCCATCAATCTTAGGTAAACGAATGAAAAAGAAAGTGAAGTTATTTTGGGACATGAGGAAGAAATACGATTTAGATATCGCTTCTCAAGAGGAAATAGATTCTATTATTAACAAAATTGACAAATGTATAGGGAATAGAAGAGGATAAATTTTTATGCAGGTGTTACCTAAAATTTCAGGGAAGAAACTTATACAAAATATTGGAAAATTTTCTATAGTAACGGTCTTTTCTGCACTTCTTAGTCTTATGGTTATTCCGCTTATTTCTCGTGTTTTCTCAGTAGAAGAATTCGGGAAAATTAACATGTTCATTACAGTTGGCAATATGATGATGTCTGTTGCTCTACTTGGCATGGATAATGCTGTTGTCAGGTTTTTTCATGAACCACTAAAAGGAACAAATAAAAAAAGTATACTGTTTTTCTCTTTAATAGTGGGGTGTTGTATAAATGCAATTATTACGGCATTAATATTTTTGATAAACCCTTATTTTATTTCTGCTTTACTTTTTGGAGAAGTTAATTTTGTTGTTTTAATAATGTTATCAGTTTATGTTACAACCCTTATTATCTTTAGGCAACTAAATACAATGTACAGAATGGAGGAAAAATCCAGAGAATACAATACACAGGGTATTGCTCAAATAATGATCAACCGAGTTTTATTTGTTGGAGTTGCTTTATTTTTGCCGACATATTTTTATGCAACACTTACAATAACTCTTGGAATGGTTTTACTAATGATATTTTATATATGGAAACAACGTGAATTATTTATAGGTGTTAATCCTTTGCTACCTACAATATCCATTTATAAACTAATGCAATATTCCATTCCGTTAATGCCTATGGCATTAATTATACTGCTCAATAACTCAATTGGAAAACTTATGCTTAGCGGAACAGGAAGGTATGACGAAATAGGAGTATTAGCAATGGGTATTTCTTTAGCAAATATCTTTGCTATATTACCCGCAGGGTTTGGAGTTTATTGGTCTGCTTTTATGTATTCCAACTATAAAACAGAAAATCAACTTATTAGAAACGTACATAATTACGTAATTCTAATAAGTATATTAATGGTTATACTAATAATAATGACTCAAGATATACTCTATTTTCTCCTAGGTGGCGATTATAGAAGTTCACAACCTTATTTTATGCTACTCATGTTAGGACCAATAACTGCGTTAATTAGTGAGACAACTGCTTACGGAGTTTCAATTGCAAAGAAAAGTAACTTAAATCTGATAGCAACGGTTGTAGGATTTATATTTAATTTAATCATTTGTTATTTTACTATACCTGTTTATGGGGGATTAGGTGCCGCAATTGGTGTTGGAATATCATCAGTTATTATTATGATTCTGAGAACATTGATAGGACAGCATTACTATAGAAGTATAGAAAGAACATCGAAAACAGCGATAGGTATAATTATGATAATTACCATGTGTATTGGTAATTTATTTTATTTCGATAATATCCTAATTAGAATGATAATAATTATACCGATAATATTTATTAGTTATTTTATTTTTAGATATGAGTTAGTTTATGTTTATAAGCAAATTTTTAATGTGGTAAATCGTATAAAACTAAGAAGTTAAGGTTTACAACATTATTATCATCTATAAAAAAATATTATAAGAATGAGGGACTAAAAAATGAAAAAAATTCTTGTAACAGGCGCTGATGGATTTATTGGAAGCCATTTAACCGAAGAATTAGTACAACAAGGTTATAAGGTTAAAGCATTTACGCTATATAATTCTTTTAATACGTGGGGGTGGTTAGATACATTACAAAAAGAAGTAATGAATGAAGTTGAGATCTTCACTGGAGACATAAGAGATCCGAATGGTGTAAAAGAGGCGATGAAAGGGATGGATGAGGTGTACCATCTTGCTGCACTAATTGCCATCCCTTTTAGTTACTATTCACCGGACACTTATGTTGACACCAATATTAAAGGTACACTTAATGTACTACAAGCAGCGAGAGATTTGGGGACATCTAGATTACTCATTACATCGACATCAGAAGTGTATGGAACTGCTCAATACGTACCGATTGATGAAAATCACCCTTATCAAGGTCAGTCTCCATATTCTGCAACAAAAATAGGTGCAGATAGATTAGCTGAATCGTTCTATAGAAGTTTTAACATGCCTATTACAATAGTAAGACCATTTAATACTTATGGACCGCGTCAATCTGCACGAGCCGTAATTCCTACAATTATCACACAATTACTTGCAGGAAAGGAGGAAATTGAACTTGGTTCTTTAACTCCAACAAGGGATTTTAACTTTGTAAAAGATACGGCTAATGGCTTTATTGAAATTGCTAAATCAGAAAAGACTATTGGTGAAGAAATTAATATCGCAACACAGCAGGAGATTTCAATAGGCCAACTTGCAGAAGCACTAATTAGACAAATTAATCCTAATGCAAAAATTGTGTGTGATGAGCAAAGATTAAGACCAGAAAATAGTGAGGTAAACAGATTGTTAGGATCTAATGAGAAAATCAAACGCCTGACTAACTGGACACCAAAATATACTTTCGAGCAAGGTCTTGCGGAAACAATTGATTTTTTTAAACATAATTTAGATAAATATAAAACAGACATTTATAACATATAGGAGCGGGAATATATGAGCCAAAAATTTATCCCTCTATCTGTGCCAAATCTAAAGGGAAAAGAATTAGAATATGTAACTCACGCTGTGGAGACAGAGTGGGTATCAACAGGAGGACCATATGTAAATGAATTTGAGGAAAAAACAGCTAAATATGTGAAAGCTAAAGGTGCTGTATCGGTTCAAAATGGTACCTCTGGTTTACACATTGCACTTCAAGTTTGTGGTGTAACTAAAAATGATGAAGTTATTGTGCCTACATTAACCTTCATTGCAGCAGTAAACCCTGTTAAATATATTGGTGCTGACCCCATTTTTATGGATTGTGATGATTCTCTTTGTATGGATTCGGATAAGCTTACAGAATTTTGTCATGAGCAATGCAAGATTATTAATGGAAAGCTTATCAATAATAAGACGAAGAAACATATTAAAGCAATTATCGTTGTTCATGTTTTCGGTAATATGGCTAATATGGACAAAATAATGGAGATAGCAGCTCAATATAACTTGAAGGTAATTGAAGATGCCACAGAGGCCATTGGAACATATTATATCGAAGGAGAGTATAAAAATAAATTTGCCGGGACAATAGGTACAGTGGGTGTATACTCTTTCAATGGAAATAAAATTATTACAACAGGTGGAGGCGGGATGATTGTTTCCAATGATGAAGAGTTATTAAAAAGAGCAAAGCATCTTACAACCCAGGCTAAGAGTGATGAGCTGTATTATACACATGATGAAATTGGTTATAACTATCGTATGACGAATCTTCAGGCTGCACTTGGATTAGCTCAATTAGAGCAATTGGAGAAGTTCATTCAAACAAAGACAAATAATTATAAAAGATACCAAGAAATGATAAAAGAAATACATGGACTTTCGATACTGGATTTCAATAAAAACATAAGAAGCAACCACTGGTTCTATGCTTTATATGTTGATGAAAATTATCCGTTGAATAGAGACGAAATCATAACCTATTTATCGGCAGAAAAGGTTCAAGTAAGGCCAATTTGGGGCTTAATTAGTGAACAGAGGCCTTATTTAGGGAGTCAGACTTTCAAAATAGAAAAAGCAAAGAACTACTTAAAACATGTTGTGAATATTCCATGTAGTTCTAATTTAAGCATTGAAGATGTTCAATACGTAGTAGACTGCTTAAAAAATTCGGCAAATTAATCATTAAGAGTATTGTTAAGAGGTGGATAGGTTGGATGTTAAAGATTTCTTAATTGACGAAGAAGCCACAATGCTAGAAGCAATGGATTTGCTTGATAGAGTAGCCAAGAAAGTTTTATTTGTTGTGAGAGAAGGCCAATTTGTTGCGGCTATTACTGATGGTGATATAAGAAGGTGGATCCTAAAAAAAGGTAATCTCGATGCAAGAGTAAAAGAAATTGCCAACTACAGTCCCAAATTCATTAATGAAAAAGATAAGATGGCTGCAAAAGAAATTATGCGTGAGCTTTCTATAGAAGCATTGCCTGTTCTAAACGAGTATAAGGATATTATATCTATAGTGTTTCGAAATGAAGAGGAAATTTATGGTTCTAAAAACCTTTATGTTCCAGTTGTAATTATGGCGGGCGGATTAGGAACAAGGTTATACCCTTATACAAAGATTCTCCCAAAACCGCTTATACCTATAGGGGAGTTACCTATTGTAGAACATATTATTAATCGTTTTAACGAAAATGGAGTAGATCAATTCTTTCTAATTGTAAATCATAAAAAAAATATGATTAAAGCATATTTCAATGAGATTGAAAAAAATTATGAAGTCAATTATGCTGATGAGGATCAGCCACTAGGAACAGGTGGGGGGTTAAGCTTACTAAAAGGTAAAATTAATTCCACATTTATCTTAACAAACTGTGATATTCTTATTGAAGAAGATTACGAAAAGATCTATGACTATCATAAGAAAGAAAACAATCTAGTTACAATGGTATGTTCACTTAAAAATGTAAGAATACCATACGGTGTTATTGAAATAGGTGAAACTGGTGAAATAGAAGAAATGAAAGAAAAACCCGAATTCTCCTTTTTTACAAATACTGGAATGTATATCGTGGAACCAAAAGTTATTGATGAACTAGAAGAGAACACATCAATAGGTTTTCCAGATATTATTGAAAAATATAAAAAAGCTGGAGAAAAAATCGGAGTATATCCTATCAGTGAACATTCATGGCTTGACATGGGGCAGTTAGATGAAATGGAAAAGATGAGGAAAAGGTTAGAGCGTGATGAGTAAGAAAATCCTTTTGATAGGTGGAGGAGGCCATTGTAAATCTGTTTTAGATTCCCTTCTTGGAACAAAGGATTATTCTGATATAGGTATAATCGAAAAGAAAGAAAATTTAGGTGATCAAATAATAGGTGTACCCATCATAGGATGTGATGATGATTTACCTAGACTCTATCAAGAAGGTTTTACACATGCCTTTGTAACAGTGGGGGGTATCGGTGATCCAAAGTTGCGTATTAAATTATTTTCTATCCTAGAAAAAATCGGCTTTGATATTCCCAATATTATAGATAAAACAGCTGTAATTAGTAATCATATTAAGCTAGATAAAGGTATTTTTATAGGTAAGAATGCAGTGATTAATGCTGGTTCCATTATCTCTAAAGGAGCAATTATTAATACTTCCTCATTAATAGAACATGACTGTGTAATAGAAGAGTTTGTCCATATTTCTCCAGGTTCCGTTCTTTGCGGAGAGGTTCAAATTGGGGCAGAAACACATATTGGAGCCAAAAGCGTGATTAAGCAACAAATAAGGATAGGATCAAAGACATTGATTGGAATGGGTAGTGTTGTGGTGCATGATATTGGTAGTAATACCACTGCGTTTGGTCATCCATGTAAGGAGGTTCAATCCAAATGAGTGTATACATCATTGCGGAGGCAGGAGTAAACCATAACGGGAGCTTAGAGCTTGCAAAAAAATTAGTAGACAGCGCCAAGGATGCTGGTGCTGATTGTATAAAATTTCAAACATTTGTAGCAAAAAATATTGCTTCTAAAAACGCCGGTAAAGCAGAATATCAAAAACAACAGACAGATTCTGATGAAAGTCAATTGGATATGCTGAAAAAATTAGAGTTGTCCTTTGATGAATTCATTGAATTGAATAATTATTGCAAGTCAAAAAAAATTGAATTTCTTTCAACGGGATTTGATTTTGATAGTATTGATTTTTTAAATAGTTTAGGGATGAAAACATGGAAGATTCCATCTGGAGATATAACAAATCTACCTTACTTAATGAAAATTGCTAAATTAAACAAACCTGTAATCCTTTCTACAGGGATGAGTACTATGGAAGATATACGTGCAGCGTTACATGTACTGAAAGAAAATGGAGCAGGAGAAATAACCGTGCTTCACTGTACAACAGAGTATCCTGCACCTTTTGAGGATGTCAATTTAACAGCTATGAAAACAATCCATCTGGAGTTTGAAGTACCTATTGGTTATTCTGATCATACGAGAGGGATTGAAATCCCAATCGCTGCCGTCGCCATGGGAGCAACAGTAATTGAAAAACATTTTACCCTTGATAGAAATATGGAAGGTCCGGATCATAAGGCAAGTTTAGAGCCGAATGAGTTAAAAGCAATGGTAAGTGCAATTCGGAATGTGGAAAAGGCAATTGGTACTGGTGAAAAAAAACCTGCACTTTCTGAAACAAAAAATATGATGATTGCTAGAAAAAGTATCATTGCAAACCGTACTATTAAAAAAGGTGAGATTTTGACAGAAGGAAATCTAACAGTCAAAAGACCTGGTAATGGGATTAGCCCAATGAACTGGTTTGAAGTAATTGGCAAACCAGCTATTAGGGATTTTGAAGAAGATGAGCTGATTGAAATATGAAAAAGATAAATATACTAACTGCTACAAGAGCAGAATATGGCCTCTTAAAACCAATTATTGATAAATTAAGCGGTGTTTCGGAGTTTGATGTGCGCGTAGTAGTTACGGGTGCACACCTCTCACCAGAATTCGGCTTAACCTATAAAGAAATCGAACAAGACGGTATTATGATTGATGAAAAAATAGAGATGCTTTTAAGTGCTGATTCACCCTCGGCAATTTCTAAATCAATGGGCTTAGCTTTAATCAGCTTTGCGGATTATTTTGAAAGGTTAAAGCCTGACATGCTAATCGTTCTTGGAGACCGTTATGAAACTTTGGCGGTTTGTATGGCGGCTATGAATCAAAGAATTCCTATTGCTCATCTATATGGCGGAGAAACCACAGAAGGTGCTGTAGATGAGTCTATTCGTCATGCCATAACAAAGCTAAGTTATTTACATTTTACGAGTACGGAAGAATACCGTAAGCGTGTTATTCAATTAGGAGAACAGCCTGACAGGGTATTTTTTGTGGGTGCTGTAGGTATAGAGAATATCCTTAATCAAAAGTTAATGGATAAAAGCGAGTTGGAGTCTTCAATCCAGTTTTCATTAGATAAACCATATGCAGTTGTAACATTCCACCCAGTGACACTTGAAGATGAACGTTCAGAAGAACAGATTCAAGCTTTATTGGATGTGTGTAAGAGGTACCAGAATATGAAATTTATTTTTACAAAAGCTAATGCGGATGCAAATGGTCGGATAATCAATAAAATGATCGATATTTATACAAAGGAAAATAGTCATGCTATTGCGTTTACTTCATTAGGCATGACTAGATACTTAAGTGCACTAAAGTATTGTACCTTTGTTATCGGGAACTCTTCAAGTGGATTACTAGAAGCACCAAGCTTTGGGATACCAACAATAAACATAGGTGATCGTCAAAAAGGTAGACTGCAGGCGGATAGTGTTATTAATTGTAAACCTAATATAGACGATATTGAAAAGGCTATTAATATTGCTTTAACGAGTGAGTTTCAAAAAAAAGCTAAAAATACAGTTAATCCATATGGAAATGGCAATACTTCTGAGCAAGTTGTTGCTGTAATAAAAAATTTTCTGATAAACGATAGAATTGAACTTAAAAAGAATTTCTACGATTGTGAAGTGATATAACATGAAAGTAGCAGTAATAGGATTGGGGTCTATGGGAAAGAGACGAATCCGCTTGATTCAAAAATATGATAAAACAATCGAAATAATAGGCGTAGATACCAATGAAGAAAGAAGAGAATCATGCACTAAAGAATTTAATATAGAGACTTATGAAAATTTAATTGATTTGATTACCGAAAATGAATTAAATTGTACTTTTATATGTACATCACCATTATCTCACCAAAAGATCATTAATCAATGTCTAAAACAAGGAATACATGTTTTCACTGAATTGAATTTGGTCTCTGATGGGTATGAGGAGAATATTGCTTTAGCGAAAGAGAAAAATTTAGTTCTATTTCTCTCATCCACATTTTTATATCGAGAAGAAGTTAAAAAAATAAAGTCATCAGTTAAAAATGCTAATTGTTTACTTAATTATACTTATCATATTGGTCAATATTTGCCAGATTGGCATCCGTGGGAAAATTATAAAGACTTTTTTGTAGGGGATAAGCGCTCAAATGGGTGTCGAGAAATTTTTGCCATTGAGCTCCCATGGTTAACAGATGTATTTGGTGATATCGTTAAGGTAGATGTAGTAAAAAATAAAGTTAGCAGTTTAAATATTGATTATAACGATAACTATTTAGTTATTATCCAACATAGTACTGGGCACAAAGGAACACTTGCAGTAGATATTTTGTCAAGAAAAGCAGTGAGAAACTTGGAAATTTTTGGTGAACAGTTATATCTTAATTGGGATGGTTCACCGACAGGACTTAGATTTTATGACTATGATCTAAAAAAGGATATTGAAGTTCAATTGTATAAGGAAATTGATCAATTAGATAATTATAGTAAATTCGTGGTGGAGAACGCCTATTCAAATGAAATAATTTCATTTTTTGAAACTGTAAGAAATAAAAATATTCCATTATATAGCTTTGAGAAAGATAAAGAAATATTAAAAATCATTGATCAGATTGAGGCTTGACATGAATAAAAACTATAAAATAGGTATAATTGGGCTTGGATCAATAGGAACTAGGCATTTGCATAATATTGCACATGTATTAAACGAAAAGAACTATTCTTATACAATTGACCTGATAAGAAGTGGTACAGGGAAAAAATTAGACAAAGAAACTGAAAAAATAATAAATGAAACATATTTTTCCTTTGAGGAAGTGCCTAATAATTATGATGTTATTTTCGTTACAAATCCAACCTATTTACACTTTGAAACTGTAAAACAATTTGCTTCAAAGACGAGACACATGTTTATTGAGAAACCTGTGTTTGATAAGGAAGATAACTCTATAGATGATTTACCTTTAAAAGAAGATGCAATTTATTATGTTGCTTGTCCATTAAGGTATACCAATGTGATTCAATATTTAAAACAAAATTGTGAGTTAAGTAAGGTATACTGTGCAAGGGTAATTTGTTCAACTTATCTTCCAGATTGGAGACCACATTTAGATTATAGGGCGACCTACAGTGCACATAAAGAACAAGGTGGCGGAGTATCAATTGACTTAATTCATGAATGGGATTATTTGCATTATTTGTTCGGGAAACCCGAACAAGTATATAATATTAGAGGTCAATTTTCTAATTTAGAAATAGATAGTGATGATTTATCTCTCTATTTGGCTAGATATAAAAACATGGCTGTAGAGGTTCATTTAGATTATTTTGGTCGAAAACCTATAAGAGAAATTCAACTCTTCACTGACGAAGATACCATAGTCGGAGACTTAATAAATAGTGAAATTCGTTATTTGAAAAGTGGTAGAACTCTATCGTTTAAGGAATCAAGAGATGACTTTCAATATAAGGAAATAGTATATTTTTTCGATGTTTTAGAAGGAAAAGAAATAAATCATAATGATATACCAACTGCAGTGAGGACTCTTAAGATAGCAAAGGAAGGAAACTTGTAATTGAATATATTGTTTACTATATGTGGACGAGCTGGATCGAAAGGAATCAAAAACAAGAATTTGAAAGATTTCTTAGGTTATCCATTGGCATATTATACAGTTTCGGCAATTGATTTATTTAGAAAACAAAATTCCGACACACACTGTGATATTGTATTAAATACTGATAGCAAAGATTTAATAAAATTATTTCAAGATAATTTGAAAATAAAAATGGATTTTATCGAAAGAGATGCATCTTTAGGATTAGATAATACACCAAAAATAGCAGTAATTTTAAACAGTCTTGAGATAATGAAGGATCGTAAGGAAATTAACTATGATATGGTTGTTGATTTAGACATTACCTCGCCATTAAGAACTGCAGAAGATATTAATAACCTTATTAAACAAAAGATAAGTTCAGAAGCAGATGTTGTTTTTTCGGTTACTGAATCTAGAAGAAACCCCTATTTTAATATGGTGAAGAAAACAGCAGAAGGTTATATAAGAGTAATAGAGTCATCATATAATACAAGACAGGAAGCTCCAAAATTATATGATATGAATGCTTCGTTGTATGCATATTCACCTGAATTTCTTGTAAGTAAGAGAGGAATATTTGAAGGAAAATGTGACGTAATTAAAATGATTGATACGGGAGTATTGGACTTAGATCATGAGAATGATTTTGAGTTGATGCAAGTCATAGCAAGCTATTTGTTTAGTAAGTATCCCAAGTTTAATGAAATAAAAGAAAACATAAAGGGTATTATCAACAAATAGGTTGTCTGAGTTTGTTGAAGCCCAGTGGTAATATGTCAAGCACAAAAAATTAAAGAATTGGAAATTATTTTGCCTTAAAGACGAAAAACCCCTAAAAAAGGGTATACCAAATAAACCTCGCACATTTTTCAATATTTTTCCATTTTTTTAGTGTGCGAAGCTGGGCATTTGGAAGGATGTGAAAGAGTATTTCTTAGTCTCTCCTTTCCGGTGGTGTGTACAATTGATTGGTGCTTAGTAGCGAATACACCAACCGTACCAATTTTCTTGCGGTTAAGACGAGAGCACGTTTGTGCTGATGTTTTGCAACTTCATGAAATTTCTTGTTGTAAAACGCTTTGTATTCAGAATCATATTTACGAATAGATTCTGCAGCTTGAATGAGATAATATCTTAAATATTTATTTCCGGTTCTCATGCGGCTTGTTTCCTCGGATTCATACTCACCAGATTGGTATTGATTCCAAACAAGTCCTGCATATTTAGCCAATGAATGATGGTTTTTAAAACGTCTTATATCACCAATCTCGGCGATTAAACCAGCTGTAAACACGTCGCCAATTCCTTTAACGGACGTTAATGTTTGTGGAATGCCTTTCATGAGTTTGGCAATCTCTTTATCCAAGCGTTTTACCTGTGATTCCATATGTTGAATGGTGCTTAACGTAACGGATAAAGAAATATTCACTGGATCTTGCATGGCTTTGTCTAAACGATAGGAAGTTCGAGCCAACTTTTGAAGATACTTGGCCAATTCCTCTGGGTTTTCAAAGCGATTTTTACCTTTATTCTGTAGAAATTTAACCAGATCTTCAATACTCATTTCGGCAATCGTTTCAGGCTCTAACTCTTCAATCACAGCTAAGCTAGTAGTACCAAATGTATTCGAAAAGGGATTGTCTTGACGCAATCCACTGAATTTCAAGAAAAGCTGATTTAAAAAATAGGTTTTATTTCGCCCAATTTCTTTCATGAAATGAAATCTCGTTCTTGTAAGGCGTTGCAGAGCTTCATATTGAACTGCATCTTTCATTTCATTAGGTAGTCGACCAAATCGCAAGTGGTCAGCGATGACCCAGGCATCTATTCGGTCGTTCTTTGGCAAAGAATCATAGCCTTTCTTGAAACGAGCGACTTTTCTCGCATTTATCGTGTAGATAAAGGATTGGAAACGAGGTTCATAACCCTTCAATTGATCTTTAAGGTAGTGGGCAAGATGCCAACTGTATTGATCTGTGGCTTCCATTCCAATTTTTAGTTGTGTTACCTGACTCTTTTCCGCTGCTTCTAATATACGTTTGATCAGGGTATCGGCCCCGGATTGATCATTAGAAACAGAAAAGTCAGCCAATGCATTACCGTCCTCTTTCATGAAATGGACATGATGAGAACGTAAGCTCACATCTACACCAACAAGCATTTGTGACATACCTATCACCTCCAAAAGCTAAAGTAATCAAGTACGTTTCAGACCTGGGTGCCCACAGGAATCATCGATGTCTTCCTCGTCATAAGCACTCAAGTGAAAAGAAGACCATCTGAGCGCTACACTCTCTTCTTTTCAAACGGCGCAACCAGTGGTTAGACCTTCAATAATGAACCATGGGTAGCAGGCTTTTTAAGCAGCACACCGAGGTGTCCGCAAGGAGAATAAGCTATATCCTGATACGAACTTGTCGGTTCCTATTGTCCCATGGACAGGTCTGAAACGCTATAAAAAATGATGGAGTCATACGGTGGAGCCTCCTCCATTCTCCGCCATTTCTCGATATTCAGTTTTTTAAGGCACAACAAATAACTGTAAGGGGAGCCGTCCCCCTACAAAAATAGGAACAACACATTACTAATTCTTCTAGAAAGAGCTCTTACTACTAATATACGAGGAGGAAATTAATGAAATATTTAAAAGCTATTATCAGGAGATTATTGGCATTTCTAAAACTTTCTTCCGTAAAGATTATACATATTAATTCATTTTCTTTTAAAATTAATGAAATGGTTTCGTTATCAACGCGATTTGCCTTTCTAAATGGTGGACATATAAAAATTGGAAAATCACTTGCTACTGAAAGAAACGTTGATTTTCATGTTGCTGAAGGTGGCGTCTTAACAATAGGAGATAATTGCTACATGAATAAAAACTGCGTTATATCATGTCATAAGGAGATTGTAATAGGTAATAAATGTGCATTAGGCCCTAACGTTATGATATATGATAATGATCATGATTTTCGCGCTGAAGGTGGAAAGATAGCTGGCAAGTACAAAGTTTCATCTGTAGTTATAGGTAATAATGTATGGATTGGTGCTAATACTGTAATTTTACGTGGTACCCATATTGGGGATAATTGTGTAATTGGAGCTGGTTCTGTGATAAGTGGGCATTACCCAGATAATACAATTATCGTTCAAAAAAGAGAAACTAGTACTATTAAATATGAAATTTAATCTGTGTCCACTGAAATAACTCTGTTGTTAAAATTGTTATTTTCTTTTGTTTTAACTTTAACCATACTAAGTTGATCGAGTTTGAAGAGTAATAGAATAATTCTTATTTCGTTATTCATTTTGAAAAATTTATAATGGACCCAAGAAACTAGACACGAAATGAGGAGATGTTAAAGTAGATTTATGAAAAGAAATCGATACACACCCGAGTTCAAATCTCAAATCGTGTTAGAGATCCTAAAGGAAGAAAAAACTATGAATGAAATTGCTTCATCTCATGGAATTCACGTCAATCAAATTCGACAATGGAGGAATGCATTTCTTGAACAAATGCCTTTGATGCTAAAGAAAATAAAAAGGCGGATCAAATGAAGGCAGAATATGAAAGCCAAATTGAGAACCTCTACGCGGAGGTCGGCCGTTTAACCACGCAATTGACGTGGCTTAAAAAAAAATCTGGAATCAAAGAGTAGGGCTGAACGTATTCAAATGATTGAATGGGATGATAAAGAGCTGCCAATCACCACCCAGGCTGAACTACTTGGGCTGAATCGTTCTAGCTTATATTATAAGCCTGTAGAGCCTTCTCCTGAAGAGGTATTCATCAAACACAGAATTGATGAAATTTATACCAAGCATCCTTATTACGGGTCTAGGCGAATCACGGTTGTCTTAAACGACAAAGGATTAAGTATTAATCGTAAAGCAGTACAACGCCATATGAGGGAAATGGGCATTGCGGGGATTGCACCAGGCCCTAACCTTAGTAAACGTAATCTAGAACACCGGATTTATCCATACCTTCTTAGAAATCTGGCTATTACCCACCCTAACCATGTTTGGGGGATTGATTATTCCGATTAAAAAGTTATTCCGATATTTTAACTCAATCTTGGGCTTTTTGCTATTCTGCTATCAGAAAAATCGGAATAACTTATAGCCAAGGACTGGTTGATATCCTATTCTGAATTTGTAGTTAATCTTCAAAATCAGAAAGGAGAATTCAATATGCAATCAAGACCTATTGTCGAGGGAATCGAAGCTGTCATGAAATTCTGCAACGATTTCCGTAGTCCAGAAACTATCAAAGAGTACTCTAGGGCTGGCGGCGCAATCCTAACTTTCTACAAAGAGCATCAACAAGCTTCTTACGAAGCTGATATCAACAACCAGATTAGATATGGACTCCAACTACTTTCTAAGGAGAAGCAGTCTCTAAAATACTCAGGAGACAGATACACATTCCGTGTGCTTGGTATGTTGGATGATTATTATGCTAACCAACCTTTCAAGGCAACATATCCTGCCGTAAGCCGATACAAGCATCGGCTTGCCCCTTTTTATCAAAATCTTGCGGAAGAGTTTCGGGCCAGTTTAGCGGTAAAGAAAAATACTGTAGCTATGCTTTACTCCATTGCAAGAGATTTTTTCTATCACCTACAGCAACTGTCAGTTACTGACCTTGCAACTATAAATCAGGAAATTCTTTATGATTTTCTTATGATGGAATATAAAGATCATCGGGGCTGTATGAATAATGTCACATACGTCCTTCGGCTGATTTGTGAACATTTTCGGAGCAAGGGATTTCATAACTTCCCTTTAGAGCTGATGCCATTTTCGCTTCCGCCTTCCAGGAGCAAAATCCTCCCTTCTTTTGAACGGAAGGATATGGAGTACATCCTTGCTCAGCCAGACATCAACACACCTTCAGGAAAAAGAGATTATGCCATTCTCATGCTGGCTTCATTTACCGGTATCAGGGCCGTTGATATAGCAAACATAAAACTAGTAGATATCAACTGGAAGGAAATGACTATCCACTTTGTTCAGCACAAGACAGGATTTGGTTTATCTCTTCCATTGGTTGCTAATGCTGCTGCAGCCGTTGCCGACTATATATTAAATGCCCGCCCTGAAGCAGACAGCCCATATATCTTTCTCACTGAAATAGCCCCTTATAGAAGGCTCAGTGACAAATCCAGTGTTGCGAATGTTCTTAATAAGTATATTAAAATCTCTGGTATTGAAAAGAAAAGGCATGACGGAAAATCCTTTCATGCTTTCAGACGGAGCATGGGCATCTGGTTGCTTGACACAGCATCTTCACCAGAAGTGATTTCACAGATTTTGGGCCATCAAAGTAAGGGTGTCCTCAAAAGATATCTGCCACTGTCTCCTTCCAATCTCAGCATCTGTGCCCTTGGATTTGATGGGATACAGGTAGAGTCGGAGGTGTACAGATGAGATACCAGTTCAACAGCCTGTTCGCCGATGACATTCTTGCATATATAAAGTTGCGCTGCTCTCTGGGTAACAAAGAAGATACCTTTGCACGCAGGCTCCATTCCTTTGACGTTTTCTGCACGGAAAAGTATCCTGACAGAGCTGAACTTTCACAGGAAATGGCTGAGAGCTGGTGTTCCTTAAGACAAAATGAGAAAGAGAATACCTTACGACTCCGTACCAACATACTCCGAAATTTTTCAAAATACCTTGTCAGCATTGGTAAAAACGCCTATGTCCTTCCGGATGGTTTCGCTGGCAAAGGGGTAACTTTTATGCCGTATCTATATAATGATGTGGAACTGAGTAGTTTTTTTAACGGGGCGGATCACCTGTCGCCCCATCCTTTATCACCGTACAGAGAATACGTTATACCCGTTATGTTCCGGGTGCTCTATTGCTGCGGTCTGCGTCCTCAGGAAGTAAGACATCTAAAGCTTAGCGATGTCAACCTTGAGGATGGTTCTTTTTACATTGAAGACTCCAAAAGAGAAAAGGATCGCATTGTGGCAATGTCGCCGGAACTGCTTGAATTATGCCGCAAATATAATTGCCTTATCCAGACAGTTCTCCCAGGCAGGGAGTATTTCTTTCAGAATCCTAACGGCGGGCCTTACCGGTCAGCCTGTATTCAGAAGTATTTCTATAAATGCTGGAAATCCGCAAGGGTTTCATTCTCGCAGGATCACAAACCGAGGGTATACGATTGGCGGCATAATTTTGCCACCCGGGTAATCATTGGTTGGATGAATGAAAAGAAGGATGTTATGAACCTTCTTCCTTATCTAAGCACATATATGGGGCATTCATCTTTAGAGTATACGGCTTATTATATTCATCTTGTCCCAGAACATCTCAAATCTTCGATTTCGACCGACTGGATTTGTAATCAGGAGGTTCTCAATTATGAAGATTAAGGACAAGCGATTATTCGAGCTGTTAAAGGAATATCTTATGGTCTATCTACCATTACAAAAGGCTGTGAGCCCTAACACAGTAAAATCCTACAGGGAGACCCTAAACCTTTATATGGAATTTCTTTGCAATAGTAATACACTGCAGCTAAAGGACATCTCCTTTAAAAACATTTCAGTTGGCAGTATCAATGCCTTTTTAAAATGGCTGGAGGATAAACGTCATTGCGGATTAACAACACTTAACCATCGTTTGTCAGTGATACGAGCATTTTTGAAATATGTTGGAATGAAAGTGCCAACATACAATGATTATTACCTATCAGCAAGCCAGGTCGCCAAACGTAAATCCGAAAGAAAACTGACGGTAGACCATTTTAGTGAGGAAGCACTGAATGTAATACTTAGCCAGCCTGATCCTAAGACTAGGAAGGGACATCGCAATCTGTTTTATATGATCCTTTTGTATGATACCGGAGCACGGGACTGTGAAATCCTAAATCTGATGCCAAAGGATGTTATCACGGAAACAGGATCTCCATATATCATTGTTCATGGAAAGGGAAAGAAAATATGAATGATACCCATCATGAAGGAAACTGTCCAGCATTATAAAAGTTACATGAAACGGTTTCACCAAGAGAAAGAAAATGATGTTCCCGTATTTTATACGGAAATCCACGGGACAAAGCACACTATGTCCGACGATAACGTTGCCCGTTTCATTGGAAAGTATGCGTCTTTAGCCAGATCAACCTGTGCAGATGTTCCTGAAAGAGTGACACCTCACATGTTCCGTCATAGCAGAGCATTGAACCTTTATCGTAAAGGTGTACCCTTGCCGCTCATTTCCGAATGGCTAGGGCATTCAAATCTTAGAAACACGGGGACGGTTCTCGCGTTTCATTTTTTATTTCAAACAAAATGAGCGGACTGTCCTCTTTCCACCAGTTGATGGAGTTCAAACTGTTTTTGATAAATTAGATTTTAGCCACTTTTATACGATTTGATCACATAAAAAGTGAGCCACCTGATTTCTAATTCTTTATGGTAGAAAGTGACTACTACTTCACAAGAGAGGACTCCTTGCTTTCTTTACATTTGTCGAAAAGTAGTTAATCAAACGTTTGATTAATGTGGCTGGGATCGCAGAATCATGCGATTAAGATGGGGAGACAAATTTTTTTGCTCCGAGAAGGATTTTCCCGCTTTTTGTTGAATATTTGCAGTGAAGACATTCATTATTGTCCCCTCGAATTACATTCCCAAATATCTTTGAAAGGATCCTTCCACATGACAAAAGAATACCTCGATTTAAAAATGGACTTTATGTTTAAACTGTTTTTTGGTCACCCAAGTCGTAAACCGATTACCATCGCATTTTTGAATGATATTCTTCATCGAAAAGATCGAGAACGCATAACCGATGTCCAATATGAAAATACTGAAATAACAAGAGATACCGAAGATGGCA
The DNA here is from genome assembly GCA_044598425.1 of Bacillota bacterium Lsc_1132. Taxonomy (GTDB): domain Bacteria; phylum Bacillota; class Bacilli; order Bacillales; family Cytobacillaceae; genus JAEVLT01. The sequence goes on along the minus strand of CP172536.1, from coordinate 3,440,159 downwards.
AATCAAGCAGGCTGGATGTGCTGGTGTTTACTTCAGACGGAGAACGGATTAACATTGAAATCCAAATAATCAATCAAAATGATATGCCAGAACGGGTACTTTATTATTGGTCAAAGCTGTTTTCTTCTTCCTTGACCATAGGTCAAAGTTATTCCGAACTTACTCCCACCATCATGATCTCCATCCTAAACTACCCACTATTTCCTCATGAAACCGACAATTTCCACACCGTATTTCATTTAAGAGAAGATACTGAAAATTTTATCTGGAGTTCTCATCTCGAAATTCATACGATTGATTTATCGCAATTTATGGTAAAATGGAAAAAATACAGACGGTGGTACGGCCGAGTGTAAAATTAAGAATATAGCCGGAATAAATTTTTAGAGTTTCGACAATTTCCGACTGTAATAGAGTAAGCCCGAATTATAAAAAATTAGCGCACCTTTCCGGTGCGCATTACAAATAGCCGTATATCCTGATTTTTTTAATCAAATATACGGCTTATTTCATTTATTTACTGCATTCTGCCTGGATCATTTTTGACCAAGGCATGTATTGGTCTAAAATTTCAGGGTTTTGATGGATGCCAAGATTCGGTAGGTCCGTTAAAAGTTTCTTTATGTATTCATAGAAATCAACGCCGTTACTTTTGGCTGTTTCTGCGATACTCAAACAAATGGCGTTCGCTTTTGCGCCGGCTTCACTAACACTGAAGAGCCAATTTTTTCTTCCTAGAACGTTGGGACGGATGGCATTTTCTGCTGGATTATTATCAATTTCAATGCGCCCATCATTCAAGAATGCTTTTAGTCCATCTACCCTGTTCAATGTGTATTCAGCTGCTTTAGCAAGGGCATTTTTTCCGTAGAATGGTGACGTTTCAACCCACTCAAAGAATTTATCTACAATTGGCTTCGAGTATTTTTGGCGTTTTTTTCTTCGTTTACTCGGAGACAAATGTTTAAATTTCCTTTCGAGTTGATATAATTCATCGCAATAGCCCACTCCAATTCGGCCATTTTTGCTGTCTGCTTTCAGCCAATAACGACGAACATGGGCCCAACAATTCGCGAATGTAACGCCTTCCAACTTATCATAGGCGGAATAACCATCGCAAACGATCGTTCCAGAAAAGCCTTCAATGAAACCTTCAAGGACAGATCGAGCCCGTGATAATGCGCTATGAAAGAGAGTTATTGGTGGTCCTTGGCATGGAACACTTCGAGACACCCAATTATATGCATTGATCTGACCGGATTTCCCATCGGATCGATTGATAATTTGTCCATATGTTTCATCTACATGCAAAACAGATTTAGCCATCATCAACTCTTTCATTCGTTCGTAAATAGGTAAAAGCCAATCCTGTGCTGTACGGATGACCCAATTCGAAAGGTTTTTATCATTTGTATCAAGGCCATAGCGATCCCATTCCTTAACCTGGCGGTAAAGGGGTAAGTATTGTACAAATTTATCATAAATAACTTTGGCAAGCACGCTAGGGCTTGCGATGCTACGCTGAATCGCTGGTTGTGGTGCTTTCCCACGTTTGATTTGCGCTGGCTGTGATGAATCACTTTTGCAGTCTTTACACTCATACGCATGTTCAATGTGTTGCACTTTCATCATTTTCGCAGGAATAAATTTTGCCTCTTCACGGACGATTGTACTGCCAATTTCAATCATTTGCCCTTGGCAACAGTCACAAATCGTATTTTCCGGATGATGGTGAATTGCTTCTATTTCAATATCTTGATGCAAAGAGTCATTTCGTTTTTTCGATTGAACTTTTCGTACAACAGTATAAGATATTGTCTGTTGGCTTTGTTCTTCTGTGTGCTCAGGTTCGCTAAAAGCCGGGTCATCATCAAATAATGAGCCTTGCCCGTCTGGCACGTTATATTTCGTTTTTTCAGTTTTTGATCCAAATAAAAGTTTAGTTAAATGGCGTACTTGTTCGGTTAACGCTTCGATCTGTTTTGATAATTCTTTGTTTTGTTGATTCGAATGAGCCAATTGCTCTTCGAGCAGCCGAATTAATTTCTCGTTTTGATTTTCATTCGCAGAAGAAGCGTTCGCCACACCATTCACCACTTTTCGTTCGGTTTCATTCATCTTATTATAACTAGTTCGAACAGCGGAATAAAGAAAAAAATAGTGGTTTAACAAATTTAGAATACACCTCTTGGAGATGGTTGAATTGCCTTTGGCTGTTGGATTGATAACCCTTCGAGCAGCCATCGAACCTCCTGCTGAGAAAGTTTGCGTACCTCATTTTCGTCTTTGGGCCATTGCAATTTGCCATTATCCAAACGTTTATAAAGCATGGCGAAGCCATCACCGTCGAAATACAAACATTTATAGCGATCCTTACTCCAGCCAGCAAATAAGAAAATGGAATCACCATATGGATCCAGTTCAAAAGAATCTTGGATCAATGTGGCTAATCCATCAATGCCTTTTCGCATGTCGGTCTTTCCACAAATGATGTAAATATTTTTCACACTTGTATAGTCGTGTTTCACAGATATTTCAGCTCCCTCATAACCGTTTGGATGATGTGCTCATCCACGCCGTTGGAGAAGGAGATTTCTACGTTTGCCGTTTTGATCGTGCAAACGTTATTAGCAGAGGTTGATGATGAAGTGGATTTATTTGAAACTTTGTATTCGGAATGTAATGTAACGGGGACAATTGTAAGTTTTTGTTGCGGCATTTGAAAAGCACCTCCCATAAATTGATACATTCATAGTACCAGGAGGCGCTGCGTGTTTATATGCGTTGTTTGATTGGGGGCTTACGTAATAGATTTATAATCTATTACGGAAGGAGAGGAAAAAATGAACTTTGAAAAAAAGGAAGAGGTTTTCTGGATGATTCAAAATTTACACAAGAAAGGTTGGAGTATTTCGGCTATAGCGGAAGAATGCCAAATTAGTTGGCCGACGGCCAAAAAGTACACTGAACAGCTGCCAAAAAAACAAACAAGGCCAAATAGGCCAAGTAAATTAGATCCCCACATAGACTATCTCAAGCAGCGCATTGCGGAAGGGACAACGAATTGCGAGGTACTTTTCGATGAATTATTAGAAAGGGGTTATACGGGGAAAAAGACGATTCTAAAAGACTTTGTCCAACCTTATAGAAGTGCTCCAAGAAAGCAGGCAATTCCAAGGTATGAAACCCAACCTGGCGAACAGGCTCAAGTGGATTGGATGGATTGCGGTCTTCGAGAAATGGATGGGCGTAGAAAGCGAACCTATGGCTTCATTATGACAATGGGTTACTCTCGTAAACGATTCCTTTGCTTTACGAACGACATGAAAATGGATACCTTCCTACGGTGTATGATTAGAGCATTTGAGTATTTTGGCGGAATTCCAAAAAAAGTTCTTTTCGACAACATGAAAACGGTGGTTCAGCAGAGGCTTAAAAAGGAAATCATTCTAACGGAAGTGTTTAAGGACTTTGCTTATTATTATGGGTTTCAAGTAGATCTTTGCCAGCCAGGAAAGCCACGTACCAAAGGAAAAGTTGAAAACTCTGTAAAGTATGTTCGCCGTAACTTCCTGCAGCGTAAACACGAACCGTTTTTAGAAGCATGGAATCATGATGCCCTGGTGTGGCTGGCGAACGTGGCCAACGCTAAACCCAATCAAACTACAGGCGTTGCACCCGATGTGCGATTTAAGGATGAACAAGCAGAATTATTACCGTTAGGTATGATTCAACCATATGTCGTCACAAAATTGGAAAAACGCACAGTAAACAATGGATACATTTCCGTCAATTCCAAAAAATATTCTGTCCCGAGTCATTCGTCACTGAAAGAGGTACGCATTCGTTGGATAGACAAGAATTATTTTGAAGTCTGGGATCACGAGAAAAAAATCACAGAATATGAAGTTAATCAAGATCCGGGAAAGAAGGTTATTTACAGGCCTGAACATCTACCTAAAACAAAAGGAACTCCTGAAAAAGGGGATATGGGTTTGGCGACCTCCCCTCACGTTCAGAAAGCTCCAGAAGTAGAAGTTCGCTCCCTTGAATACTATGAAAATATCCACGAGGAGGAACTAGAACCATGCAAGCTTTAGAGGACCTGCATAAGCGCTGTCTACAGCTCGGATGGAGGTCAGTGGCTCAGGACCTTGACTCCATCTTGGAACAAGCCTCTAACGAAAGTATAACATATGCGGAATTCTTAAGCACTATTTTACAGCACGAAGAAAATTTCAGAAGAGAGGCTTCATGGAGCAGAAGAGTAAAAAATGCGCGTTTTCCATTTGTGAAAACATTAACTGAGTTTGACTTTACCGTCCAACCCAGTGTGAATAAAAAGCGTATTCAGGATCTAATTTCACGCTCCTTTTACCGGGACGGGCATAATATCCTACTATTGGGGCCGCCTGGTGTGGGCAAAACACATCTGGCCATCTCAATTGCCTTAGAAGTCATTGACCAAGGACAAACAGCTTTATTTATTCGATCCGATGACTTTATCGAAGCAGCCAAAGAGGCAGCCGAACGAAATCAAATTAAAAAGTTTCTAAGACAATATTCAAGGCCAACCGTCCTCATCATGGACGAAATTGGTTACGCCCCTTTTGATTCAACAAGTGCACAAATATTCTTTCAAGTGGTTTCTAAGCGATATGAAGAAGGATCCCTGATCATCACTTCGAACAAATCGTACAGTGAATGGGGAGATATGCTTGGAAGTTCGGTCCTGGCAACTGCCATTTTGGACAGGCTCTTACACCATAGCTCAGTGTTTAATATTCGAGGTGACTCATATCGGCTAAAAGAGAAGGTTCGCGCCGGCATTATCCCAACAAAGGATGGATTGGAGGCAGCTCATGAATAAAAACAGGATGCGTTATGATAATGAGCAGGAGCAGTGGTACGTTGATATAATGGGTAGGAAACACGCCATCCATTGCAGAGAAAGCTTTGAGCTATACATAGGGAAAAAGCCAATCCCCTGTAGATTAGAATTAGCTAAAAATTGGTTTGTCATTATGGACGATGTACGATTCGATTTAAGAGAAGGAGATCAATACACGGTCAGAATTTAACTGTCAAACTAGGCCCGACCGGCAACCGGCGAAATTTTGATTTAGGAGGGGGGCTAGCCCCCCTCCTAAATCAAAATCCCGGCTCCACTCTAAAAAAATAAACCGGCTAAAAAATAAATTTTTACACCGGCCTTGACAGACGGGAAATGAAAGAAAGTTCTTCTGCTGAATTGCCCTGGTTAATGATGCTGACTGCAGCGGATTTTCGCAAAAAAAAAATTGATTCAGAAATTCTTCATGAATTGGAGGAGTTTTCAATGAATGAACAAGAAATACACGAAGCGTTGATCGAATGGGAAAGTTTAAGTGCCAATAAGGAAAACCGAGCCCTATATGAAGCCCGGCTCAAATTTTTGCGCGACCAGCTCTCAAACATGAGAGGGGAACGCCGCGCTGGCAGAGAAGAAGGAATAAAAGAGGGGATTAGGCAGGGAATGGAAAAAGGCCAAAAAGAAGGAATGGCAAAACTTGTTCGAAATATGGCGAGAAATGGGCTTGAGATAGAGGGAATTGTGAAATTAACAGGGTTAGACGAAACGGAAGTAAGGGAAATGCTTCGTGGGTGAAGAAACACGGGGACGGTTCTCGCGTTTCATTTTTTTTCAAACAAAATGAGCGGACTGTCCTCTTTCCACCAGTTGATGGAGTTCAAACTTTTTATGAAATTTTGCAGGTATTTAGTACTTGCTGTTGAATAAAAATTATATAGATTCACAAAAATTTTTATCTCCACACAAAGCTTTGTATCGCTTATTCCTCCTCCATCTTAACTACAACCAGAAATCCACTACGTGCGTTTTCCCCATTTCATTCATCATTTTTTCCTCTTTCATTAAGAGTAAGGTAATAATTGTATTAGAGGGAGGTTGTTTTTTATGATATCAGAATTTATATCTTAACTTCGATAACTGTCTAGCGCAAGCGCCTATCGGCTAGCGTACTTCGTCCTTCTCCCTACGATAAGTCAACATCGGCTCGCTACGCTCACCGTGTTTCCTTTATCTTTAGTCGAAGGGCCTCCAGTCCGTACGCCGATGAGCACAAAGGAAAGCATCTGTGAATTTGCTTCGCAGGAACAAGCAGTTGTTGCTTGTTCCGAAGGGCGCTTGCGCTTTTCTTATGACGGTCAAAATACCAAGCATTGGTTTAAAGGGGCTTGAAGGTTACCATTTTCAGGTTCAGGTCCAGGTTGTAGAGGGAAAGGAATCCATGGTCATCGTTGAGGATGCTCATGACGCGCCAAGTCGCAAAAACCAGCATCACGCGTCAAGAAAGGCATGCTCATGACGCGCCAAGTCGCAAAAACCAGCTTCACGCGTTAAGAAGAGGGTTTTCATGACGCGCCAAGTCGCAAAAACCAGCATCGCGCGTCAAGAAGAGGGTTCTCATGATGCGCCAAGTCACAAAAATTAGTTTCACGCGTCAAGAAAGGCCCGCTCATGACGCGCCAAGTCGCAAAAACCAGCTTCATGCGTCAAGAAGAGGGTTCTCATGACGCGCCAAGCCGCAAAAACCAGCTTGGCGCGTCAAGAAGAGGGTTCTCATGACGCGCCAAGTCACAAAAACCAGCTTCGCGCGTCAAGAAGAAGGTTCTCATGACGCGCCAAGTCACAAAAAGCAGCTTGGCGCGTCAAGAAGAGGGTTCTCATGACGCGCCAAGCCGCAAAAACCAGCTTGGCGCGTCAAGAAGAAGGTTCTCATGACGCGCCAAGCCGCAAAAACCAGCTTGGCGCGTCAAGAAGGGGGTTCTCATGACGCGCCAAGTCGCAAAAACCAGCTTCGCGCGTCAAGAAAGGCCCGCTCATGACGCGCCAAGCCGCAAAAACCAGCTTGGCGCGTCAAGAAAGGCATGCTCATAACGCGCCAAAGCTCAAAATTAGGTTTCGCGTGTCATGAGAAGAATTCCCATCACACGCCAAATAAGAAAAGCGCAAGCGCCCTTGGTCATCGACGTAAGGAGGTGGACTAAAGCCGATCAAGCAATCTCTGTGTAGTTGAAACTCTGCAGAGATCTCACTTTTTGTATGATTTTTGCCAGATAAATTCAACCACACCCGAGCAGAAACGCGAGAACCGTCCCCATGTTTCTAGGATGTATAAGATAACTCGATTAAAAATAATTTTTAATTTGATTAATCGTTTGAAAGGATTTTTATAATCTAATCGTATTAAGTATTGAAGGGAGTAAAACATGGAATCGCCACAGCATGAAATCAACGATAATATTTCAGCTTTACTCAAGAAATATTCAGACATGGTAAGAAGGATATGCTTTTTATATTTACATAACAGTACAGATGTTGATGACGTTTTTCAAGAGGTATTCCTAAAACTATTACAAAAGAAAACCCCCTTTGAAAGTGCTGAACATGAAAAAGCCTGGATAATAAGAGTTACAATTAATAAATGTAAGGATGTGTTAAAAAGCTCGTGGCGAAAAAAAATGGATTCAATTGAAAGTATGGAATTTCCATTTGAAGATAAGGTTGAAAATGAACTGATGCAGGTTGTTTTATCCCTTCCAAAAAAGTACCAGGATGTTATTTATCTATATTACTATGAAGATTATACTGTACCACAAATGGCAAAGTTGCTAAAGAAAAATGAAAACACCATATACTCACAACTACAACGGGCAAAAGCACTTTTAAAACAACAATTAAGGGGAACGGAATATGATTACTCGTTATAAATCTGCATTAAATAAGATTAAAGCAGAAGACGAATTAGTAAACAAAACGGAGATGTATTTAAGAGAGGCATTGGTAAATAATCAGAACCCTAAATTTATAAAATGGAGGTTAGTCCCTATGAAAGTGAAGATAGCAATAGCCGCTTTTTTAGTAGTTTTATTAATTGGTGGAAGTGGCGGAGCATATGCCTATTATCAAACACCCGTATCCTATCTTAGTTTAGACATTAACCCAAGTGTGGAATTAGGAATAAATGCATTTGGTAAAGTTGTAAAAGCTGATGGATACAATAATGACGGTAAGAAGATATTGAATGGAATAAATGTGACAGGTTCTAATGTTACAAAAGCTGTTAGCACTTTGATTACATCTGCTATTCATAATGGTTATGTGGCTAAGGATGGTTCGACAGTGGTTTCTCTTACATCGGAAACAGATAATAAAAATACTGCAACTAAACTTCAAAAGGATGCGGAAACTGGAGCATATGACGCTTTGAAGGAAAACAAACAAAATGCAGTTATTAATGAAGATAATGTCGCTCTTGCTCAGCGTAAAGAAGCAAACTCATTAGGTATTACCGCTGGAAAACTTAATCTAATTAAAAAACTTCAAGCGGTAGACCCTACTGCTACTGTAGAACAGTACAAAGATACAAGTGTCAAGGAGATAATGAAAGTAATACAAAATAAAACTGATAACGGTGCTGTAAAGAATAAAGATGAAGGTCAGGTAAACAATGTTGATAATGGTGCTGTAAATAATAAAGATGAAGGTCATGTAAATAATGTTGATAATGGTGCTGTAAAGAATAAAGATGAAGGTCATGTAAACAATGTTGATAATGGTGCTGTTAATAATAAAAATGAAAGTCATATAAACAATACGGATAATGGTGCTGTTAATAATAAAAATGAGAGTGTATCTGAAAGTAAAAAACAAACCATAGATAAAGCTAACATTAATAATACAAATTCAGTTAAAAATAATAATCCAAGTAATGGTAGCAGTAATAGTAATAATAGTGGTAATAGCAGTCATGGCGGTAATAATAATGACAGCGGAAATAATGGTGATAATAACGGCAATCAATAATGGATAAATGCAAAAGTATAGTCAGGATGGGAAAATAAAAAACTTCCCATCCATTCTTTTTATAATTGGCTAATTATTTATTAAAGCAATACTTATTTTCCTTTACAGTGTGCAGTAATGGAAATCCATCTTGACTTCCATAGAAATGATAGGAATTTAACATTATTCTTAAACGACCACCTGCTAAAGCAGGTGGATTTTGACACTAAAGTCGTCCCTCAGGTTGAAGTCCTAACTTAATGTAATCGCTAAAATAAAAGTTGACCACTTTAGTACAATTCGCTAATCAAAAAGTTGACCACCCTTAACACCAAATCCCTCATCATAGAGTTTGTCGAGAACTTCATGATTCGGGAGGAAAAAAGGATGTTAAAGGTAGCTAATAGAGAGCTTATCAGAAAATTGCACTTTAACCAAGCGTGAAGAACAGGCCTCGTTTATACGCACAGTAAATTGGCAGTTGATCGTATTAACAAGCAGTGCAGATGAATAAAATAAAAGAAGTAGCCTAAAATCTTTAGAATGAATCGTGATGTAAAAGTTTTTGATAAAAATTCGTTCAAACTTTTATTTGGTCGCTCATTTTTTGTTTTTAGAATCTTGTTTCTGAATTTTTCAAAAAAAATGGACAACCTTCATTCTGGAAGAATTAGCTAATTAAATATCTATTATGAAATTGACTCTATTAAAATTAACAAATAAAAGTAATGTATTGTTTGAAAAAAAACGATAGAAAAAATGAACTTGATCTTGATTAGCTCAGTCTTTTTATGGTGTGTTTACTCGGGATGAATGAATTAAATTATTCCCCGAAAAGAAAACAAGGGAATGAGGATGAGAAAGTTGCGCCTATGGATAGCCATCATAATTGCCAAGTGCACATATTTTCTAAGTCGTCTTAGAGGATATCAAGGAACAACAGTTAGTGGAACTGTTGCTTTACGGATAGATCCACTTGTTTTAAAAAAGATGAGGAAAGAAATAAAAAAGATCATCTTTGTTACAGGTACAAATGGAAAAACAACCACTGCAAACCTCTTGGCAAATATTATTTTTTGTCCATTCCCTATCTCAAAATATCAAAAATGCTATTGCAGATGGTGCTTGTTGTTTATCGATATGTGGAGGTTATCAATTGTTAGGTCAATACTATGAGACATTAGATGGAACAAAAATTGAAGGAATCCAGCTTTTTGATTATTACACGAAGGCCGAAAATAAACGACTCGTTGGTGATGTGCTGGTTGAATCGGAAGAATACGGTACGATTATTGGATTTGAAAACCATGCAGGTCAAACTTTCCATCAAGGAAAACCGCTGGGAAAGGTAAAAAAAGGATATGGAAATAACCAAATAGATGAGACAGAGGGCTATCAGCAGGATCATTTTATTGGAACGTATCTTCACGGACCTGTTTTACCCAAAAATCCAATGATAGCTGATCAACTTATAATGTGGGCGATGGATCGAAAATATGGTGACTCGAAATTGCTCCCATTAAATGATGAATATGAAACTAAGGCAAGGGATCAGGCTGTAAAAAGACTGCAAGAACGACTTTAAACAAACCTTGATAATTGTGTAAACGAGCACAATATTTCAGAATCCCATTTTCACAATATTCCGGATTGAAATCTGAAGTATTGTGCTATTTTTTTCACTTTATTTCATATTGTGAAAATCCTTTTTCAAATTATTCCGGCTAAATTTTCGGAAAAGAAAACCCCTAAAAAGGGGCTTCCACAGGAATATAATTTTGTATTTTAATCCGAATCTTGTACACTTCATGAGAATGAAGAACAAAAATTGTAGCATTGTCCAGTGTTACGAACCAATCTAGGTCTTTTTCCAATAATGCTCGAAAGTATCGGTTTTGAATGCGCTAAAATGTAGCCGAGTGCTCTGTGTAAAATAGTTACATCACATCCTCATACGTTTAACTAGGTTCCTTTACAACCCCTTCAAAAGATGATCGATAAATCTCTCTTATATCATTCTCAGATAAAGGTAATGGACTACGAGCTAATAATCTCTTCTGTTTAGCCCCGTCCTGTGTTAGTGTTTCTAGAGCTGTTTCTGGTATATTAAAGCCAGCTAATGTTTGGGGAATACCAACATCTTTTACTAGCCTTTCTAATTCCTGTACACATTTATAGGAAGCTTCTTCTTCAGACAAGAAACTAGAGTTTCCTCCTAGAGCATTAAGAATATCTCCCATCCGTTTCGTGCAACTTCTTCTAATGTAACCCATGACGTATGGTAATAAAACGGCATTGGATTCACCGTGTGATATATGAAATTGACCGCCTATCGGATAAGCTAACGCATGTACACCGGCTACCCCAGCGTTAAAGAATGCGAGTCCAGCAAGATAACTTCCTTGACTCATATCAATACGAGCTTGTTTATTACTTCCATCTTCTACTGCCTTTCGTAAGGAACGTCCAATTAAACGAATAGCCTGAAGAGCTAATGCATCAGAAGTTGGACTTGAATTTACTGATACATAAGCTTCGACAGCATGTGTTAAAGCATCAATTCCCGTTGCAGCTGTTACTTTTGGCGGTACTGAAAAGGTTAATTCAGGGTCTACGATTGCTACATCAGCTAGAAGGTTATCATGTGTTACAACATCTTTTGTTGTTTCTAGAGAAAGAACCGAAATATTTGTTACTTCTGATCCTGTACCAGATGTTGTTGGAATAAGGATTTTCGGTAATCCTTTATTCTCAACTTTTTTAGTTCCAGATAAGTTTAAATAATCCACCACTGGACCTTCATGAGTAGCTAGAACTGCCGCTAATTTAGCTAAATCCATGGCACTTCCTCCGCCAAGACCTATTACCATTTCAAATTTCCCCTCACGAGTATAGGCAACAAGCTTCTCACCCGTTTCTAATGGTGGTTCGGGTACAACCTCCGTGTATACAGAAACATCATATCCCTTTTCTTTAAGGGGATTTGTTACCCGTTTTGTTAATCCTATTTTCTCAAGCATTGGGTCAGTAACTAAAAGAATTTTATTGGGTGAATAGTTTTCAACTTCAGGAATTAAATATTCTAAAGCACCCCATCCAGTGTAGCTTAACGGTGCAAACACTAATTTTGCAATACTCATATGATTTTCCCCTCCTATCACTCGTAATATCCTTCAGTAGATTTACGGAAACTTTTAAATTGATTCGAGTCATGGCCAAACCACACTTGAGAATTCGTTTCTTTGGCTATTCTTCGTATTTTTTCAACAGCATTTGCGTAACCTAAAGAATCATAAATAATACCAGGTGGCTTAATTGGAGGTCCGAAGCTTTCCGCTGTATATATGGCATCAGATGCTAAGATAATTCCACCTGTTTCAGGCATATCAATGTGAAGACCGAGCATTCCCCAAGCATGTCCGCTTCCAAAATTTAATAATTTAATTCCCTCTACTAACTGTAAAGTATCTTCCGTACGTTTAATGGTTTGCCATTGGAGATTGTTTTTGATCCAAGCATCAATATCTGCCCAAACATAAGCGCCTTCTTTTTGATTGCGAGCATATGTCTGAAGAGTTCCATTCAATTCATCTTCATGGACAACAATCTTTGCATTCGTAAATACCTCCAAGCATCCAGCATGGTCAAGGTGTAGATGAGAGGCTACAACATATTTAATATCCCCTGGTCGAACATTTAGTTGCTCTAACCGGTTATGCAGATAGCACTCTTCACTCATTGAAATAGGAAACATTTGTTGAGTTGCTTCTCCCCAACGACCTTCTGGTCCCGTAGAATTAGGATTGCAAGCCGTATCAAAAAGAATTTTTCCTTCAGGATGATCAATCAGAACTGTATATACCGGAAACTCTACAAATTCAGTTTGTGCGTTAGGATTACGAATGGTTGCTGGATTATGCATGGCAATCATCCAATTTTTATCCATCCTCATCCTTCCGTTATCCAATACATATAGTTTCGGGTTTGGTTTAATAATGTTCATTTATTCTTTCCTCCTAAAAAGTGGTTTTTATAGTCACAAATTTTAATTCAGTCATTTCTTGAACAGCATATTTAATTCCTTCGCGACCATACCCGCTTTCTTTTACTCCTCCATAGGGCATATGGTCTAAACGGAAGGTCGGAATATCGTTAATGATAACTCCTCCAGACTCCAGCTTTTTAGAAGCATTTAATGCATTCATTATATTTTGAGTATAAATAGCGACATTGAGGCCGTATACTGAATCATTCACCATCTCAATAGCTTCATCTAGCTCCTTATATGGAACGATGGAAACCACCGGTGCAAATGTTTCCTGACACGATACAACCATATCATTTGTAACATCTAATAATACTGTTGGTGAAAAAACAGAGCCTTCAAGGGTACCACCAAGGCCAACTTTTGCTCCCTGTTGAACGGCTTCATCTACCCATGATTGAATTCTTTGAGCCTCTCCACTACTAATCATTGCGCTAACATCCGTTGTTTCATCTAATGGGTCACCGACTTTTAATTCCTTTGCCTTTTCAATAAATTGCTTACTGAACTCTTGATAAATAGATTCATGAACATAAATTCTTTGTAGTGAGATACAAACCTGCCCTGCAAATGCAAAAGCCCCCTCTACACATCTAGGTATGATCTTTTCTAAAGGAATGTCTGGTTCAACAATTAATCCTGCGTTGGAGCCTAGCTCAAGAGTTACCTTTCGTAATCCAGCTTTTTCTTTAATTAACTTACCCACTTGAGCACTTCCGGTAAAAGTAACCTTTTTAACTTTATCATTTGTAATAAGAGCATCACTAAGCTCTCTACCGCTTCCAGTAACGACCTGTAAGGCACCATCTGGAAGACCCGCCTGTTTAAAAATTTCTGCGATTTTATAAGCACTTAAAGGAGTTTGTCCAGCTGGCTTTAATACGACCGTATTTCCAGCAGCAAAAGCTGGTCCCAACTTGTGTGCAACCAAATTAAACGGAAAGTTAAAAGGACTGATGGCAACAACAACCCCTAGTGGTTCTCTCCATGTCATGCCTAGTCGATTTTCTCCTCCTGGTGCTGCATCCATTGGAATCGTTTCACCATAAATTCTCTTTGCCTCTTCTGCGGCAAATCGATATGTTACAACCGTTCGATCAATTTCCCCTCTTGCTGTCCGAATGGGTTTACCAGCCTCAAGCGCAATAATACGTGCCATTTCTTCCTTTTTGGCTTCAAGAATTTCTGCGGCTTTAAACAAAATCTCTGAGCGCTTATATGCAGGCATATTTTTCATGGTTTGATAGGCTGCTTGGGCACCCTCGATAGCTCTTTGCACATCTGTTTCGTCAGCCATACTGATTTTTGCAATAAGTTCTCCACTATATGGAGAATGTAGATCATAGCTCCGCTTCTTAACCTCTGATTGTCCATTAATAAAAATTCCTATTGTGCCCATATTGGCCTCCTTTCATATGCACTTTTTAATAATGCAATTTATATGCCAACATTGAAGAATGTTATGTTTACAGGGTTTTTAACTTGTAAACAATTACAAATGGTGATAATATTCACCTATAAGAAACCGTTTTCATTATATGAAGGGTCTTTGAGGGCGGTGAAAACATTCACCTTTTGTTGAAAAAATTCACCAATTCCTAAGAAAGAGGGAGATTCTATGAATTCAACGGTGGTAAATCCAACAATTTTAGAAAAAATTTTTTCTTCCATGTCCAATGGTGTTATTGTGGTTGACCAACATCAAAAAATTGTCGTAGTGAATCCTTCTGCCCAAAAGCTATTGAATATTAACAAAGATGATCCATACATAGGAAAGGATATCAGCCAATTTATTCCCAATACACAAATTCCTGAAGTATTAAGCCATAGAAAGAATTCTGTTGGAGCTCAAATGACCATTTCAGGCGTGCAATGTATGGTCAATCGTACGCCTTTCTATCAAGATAATCAGCTAATAGGTGTTGTTTGCGAGATACAAGATATCTCTCAAATGGAACACTATCAATCTCTTTTTAAAAAAATGGAAAAAATAATAGAGTTCTCGACCGATGGAATTTATGTTGTTGATAAAGATGGAAAAACCCTTTTCGTTAATTCTGCTTACGAAGAAATTACCGGGTTTAATCGAAATGAACTTATTGGAAATCATATGGAATATTTAATGAATAAAGGGTATTTTGATCAATCTGTATCCTTACTTGTTTTAGAAGAAAAAAAACAAATATCTATTTTACAAAAAATTGATAAAAAAAAAGATGTCATTGTAACGGGTAATCCTGTCTTAGACGATTCCAATGAAATTCAGATGGTAGTAACCAGCGTTCGAGACATTACCCACTTAAATGAGATAAACGATGAATTAAAGAGAGCAAAGACTTTTTCAGAGATGAACCAAAACAGGTACACTTTTTCACCGGAGGGTTCAGATGAAAAGATAATCTTTCAGAGTAGTCAAATGAAAAACATCATGGATAAAGTAAAGCAAATTGCTCCATATCCTTCTAGTGTTCTTTTGTCTGGCCCTTCAGGTGCAGGAAAAGAGGTGATCGCCAATCTAATTCATCATGAAAGTAATCGAAAGGACATGCCTTTTATTAAGGTGAACTGTGGAGCCATTCCTGAACATTTATTAGAATCAGAATTATTTGGGTATGAAAAAGGAGCTTTTACAGGGGCCCGACAGGAAGGGAAGATAGGCCTGCTAGAGTTAGCACATAAAGGAACGGTCCTACTTGATGAGGTAGGAGAACTCCCTTTAGCTCTTCAAGTAAAATTACTTCGCTCCATACAGGAAAAACAAATTCAAAAACTGGGTAGCAATAAAGTAAAGCAATTGGATATTCGGATTATATCTGCCACTAATAAAAATTTAAAACAGTTAGTCAATCAAGGAAAGTTTAGAGAAGATTTGTATTATCGCCTACAGGTAGTAGATATATATATCCCTCCACTTCA
This sequence comes from Bacillota bacterium Lsc_1132, assembly GCA_044598425.1. Taxonomy (GTDB): domain Bacteria; phylum Bacillota; class Bacilli; order Bacillales; family Cytobacillaceae; genus JAEVLT01. The sequence goes on along the minus strand of CP172536.1, from coordinate 3,424,350 downwards.
TGAGAGACAGGAAGACATTGAATTTTTAATTGATTACTTTTTTTCTCATTTTTGTAGGTTGTATAATATCAAGAAACGTTTATCACCTGAAACTAAAACTATTCTACAAAACTACCATTGGCCAGGAAATGTTCGAGAATTAAAAAATTTAGTAGAGAGCATGATTGTCTCAGTTCCGTCTCTTACTATAGAGTCCATCGATCTCCCGCCACATATTGGTATGGATCATGATAAGGAGTCTCTTCTAACATTGAAACAAAGAGTAGAACAATTTGAGAAAAAAATCATTAGGGATGCTCTTCAATCAAAAACATCCATACGGAAAACAGCTCAATCTTTAGGAATAGATCACTCAACTCTTGTTAAAAAGATCAAAAAGTGGAACTTAAAAACCCAATAGGGACAGGTTCCTTTTCGTATTGGTGATCACAGTGTCGCATCGAAGGTTTTCGTGCCTGGCACCACCTGAAATTTGTCGAAGATTGCTAGATAGATGGGGTAATTGATAAGGATATAATAGAAATGCAACAGTTGGCTGTCATACTTACTTCTTTCCATATTATTGGAAGGTAGGTGATAACCATGGAAACATTTCTTGAATTTCTTCGTGAAATTCTGAAGGGAGTTGTGCGGGAACTTAGCGCTTATTTCTTTCGGAAAAACGTATTAGAAAACAAGAAAACCACCCTACGCCGTCACAAGCCAAAGGGTGGTTCTCAAAAATAATCTACATTGACAACCACCACCCTGACGGTAGCAGTTGCAGGGAGAAGTGTTAGCGCACTTCTCTTTTTTATTATATGTTCATTATACACAAAAAAATTCAATTTTAAAAGGGATAGGAACGGTACCTGTCACTATCCGAAATAAAAGGACACTCAAAAGAAACCAAGGGATAACGTCAGCCAAAGGACACTCATTGATCTCTAAAAATTATGAGTTGACAATCTATATAAGAATGGTAAAATATATGTAACCGGTTACATGTTGATAACTGAAAAGTGTTTCTTAAAAGTGTATATGGATTACACTTTTTTGTAACTTTTATATGTAACGGGTTACACATCAAGAATCATAGGGGCTTTTTGAAAGTTGGGTGAAGAGTATGACTACAATTAAAGAAGTGGCTGCTGAAGCAAAAGTGTCAGTGGCTACCGTTTCAAGGGTATTGAATAATAATGGCTATGTAAATGAAGACACCCGAAAACGCGTTTTAAAAGCTATAACAAAGCTAAACTATATACCAAATGAAGTGGCAAGAAGCCTTTATAAGAAACAATCAAGGACGATTGCACTTATTGTCCCGGATATAAAAAACCCATTTTTTCCAGAGATTACAAGAGCTATAGAGGATTTAATGAGTAGCCATGACTATACATTAATCTTATGTAATTCAGATGAGCAAGTAGAAAAAGAAATGATGTATTTGGATGTAATGAAGCAAAAATATGTGGATGGGATTATCATTGTTACCAGTACTCTGACCCCTAAGCATATTGAAAAAAGAGATATACCCATTGTTGCATTAGACCGTCCCATCAGTGATGATATTCCATCGGTTACAGTAGATAATTTTGAAGGGGCTAAAGCAGCAGTTCGGCACTTGAAAGAATCAGGATACAGAACGATTGCACATGTTCGTGGCCCAAAAACCATTGTCAATGCGGAACAACGGTACAGGGGATATTTAGCGGAAGTTGAAAATGAACCTTGGTTCCAGAGTGACTTAGTTGTAGAGGGAGATTACCAGGTGATTAAAACTACAAAAGCAGTAAAGGATTTATTGACGAGACATCCAGAAATAGATGGAATCTTCGCTGGGAATGACTATATGGCTATAGGAGTATTAAAAGCTGCTGAGCAAATGAAAATTCATATTCCAGATCAGTTAGCACTGATTGGTTTTGATGGTATTCAACTAAGCCAACTAACAAGTCCTGAAATCACCACCATGGCACAGCCGATTTACCAATTAGGTGCCACTGCTGCACAGCTTTTACTTAATATGATTGAAGGAAAGCCATTATCAAGACTACATTATCAGTTCCCGGTTTCAATATTAAAAGGCCAATCTACAAAGAGCTTAGGAGTGACGAATATTGAAAAATAAAAAAATAACCGTTTTAGGGAGTATCAATATGGATTTGGTCACTTTTACCAGAAGGGTTCCAAACATAGGAGAAACGGTTTTGGGGCAATCCTTCCATATGGTACCTGGGGGAAAAGGAGCAAATCAAGCTGTAGCGACTGCACGTCTTGGCGCAGATGTGACACTAATTGGATGTGTTGGAAATGACTCTTTTGGAACAGAATTAATGGATCATCTAGAAAAACAAGGCGTTAATGTAGATAATGTGAAACCGGTTACAGATAGTTCGACTGGTATTGCATCCATTACCATTATAGAAGGGGATAACCAAATTATTGTCGTTCCCGGTGCAAATTATGAGGTCACATCTGAGTTCATTGAAGGATATGAAGAAATTATTTCGAGTAGTGATATCCTAATACTTCAACTTGAAATTCCCGTTGAAAGTGTGGAAAAGGCAGTTGAACTAGCTAAAAAACATCATGTTAAGGTGATTTTGAACCCAGCACCTATTCAACCTCTCTCAAAGAAATTATTACTTTCAGTTGATTATCTTACTCCGAATGAGCATGAGCAACAATTGCTTTTGGAAACAAATGGTCTCACAACAGAGGAACGGGAGAATGTGCTCAGTAAATGCATTATCACTAGAGGCTCTAAAGGAATTGTATTTTATCATAATAAGAAAGTAAAAGAGATACCTAGTTTTAAAGTAGATGTAGTGGATACAACAGGTGCAGGTGACACATTTAATGGAGCTTTGGCTTATTCCTTAAGCTTAGATTCTGATTTAGAAAAAGCATGTGATTTTGCCAATGCCGCTGCAGCCTTATCCGTAACAAAGTTCGGTGCCCAAGGAGGGATGCCTACTATTGAAGAGGTTCGAGAATTTATGCACATGAGGAGTGATTGTAATGAAAAAACATGGGATACTAAATAGTCATATTTCTGAAGTTTTAGCAAATCTTGGACACACCGATACGATTGTTATTGGAGACTGTGGCCTTCCGATCCCTGAGACAACAAGAAAAATTGATATATCTCTTAAAATAGGATCTCCTACTTTTATAGAAACCCTTGATGCAGTTTTAGAAGACATGGAAATTGAAAAAGTTATTCTAGCAAGCGAAATAAAGGATAAAAATCCAAGGGTTAACAATGAAATTCAAAAGCGTATAAACGATGTTTTGATTGATTATGTATCGCATGAAGAACTAAAAGAATTAACAAGGGCAGCCAAATGTGTAATCCGAACAGGAGAAGCAACACCTTATGCAAATATCATTCTTCACGCAGGAGTGATTTTTTAATGAATTCTACACCTGTTATCCAAATGAAAGGTATTAGTAAAGCTTTTTCCGGAAATCAAGTTTTAGCAAATGTCAACTTTGAACTTTTATCAGGAGAGATTCATGCTTTAATGGGAGAAAACGGCGCGGGAAAGTCTACTCTTATCAAAATTTTAACAGGCATTTATGAACGAGATGCAGGCAAAGTCTATGTAAAAGGAAACGAGGTGGTTTTTAAGAATCCTAAAGAAGCAGAAAAATATGGCATTGCTGTTATACATCAGGAATTAAACATTATTCCATATCTAACAGTATATGAAAATATGTTCCTTGGAAAAGAACTAACAAGTGGTTTCGGGTTTACCAAGGATAAAGAAATGAAACAAAAGACAAAAGAGTATTTAAATCGCTTAGGAATAGACATTGATCCATCGATAGAAGCAGGGAATCTCTCGGTAGGTCAGCAACAAATGATTGAAATTGCAAGGGCAGTCGCAGCAAACACTGAAGTGTTAATAATGGATGAACCCACCGCTGCACTTACGGATAGGGAAATTCAAGTACTGTTTAAAGTAATTAATCATTTAAAGAAGCAGGGTGTTGGGATTGTTTACATATCACACAGGATGGAAGAGATCTTTCAAATTTGTGATCGAATTTCGGTTTTAAGGGATGGGCAATTCGTTGGAATGAAAGCGATTTCTAATACTAATTTTGATGAAATTGTTAAATTAATGGTTGGTCGACAGTTAGGGGATCGTTTTCCTGAACGTTCCACAATAATTGGACCCGAACGGTTTAGAGTGGAAAATTTAACTTCAGAAGATAGCTTTCAAGATATTAGTTTTACTGTACAGCAAGGTGAAGTAATTGGTGTTGCCGGACTGATGGGGGCGGGTCGGACTGAAATTATGGAAGCAATATTTGGTTATCGACATTTGGATGGTGGTCGGGTTTTTGTTGACGGTAAGGAAGTTAATATAAAATCTCCATTTGACGCAATTCGAGAAGGGATTGGTTTTGTTACGGAGGATCGGAAAATTCAAGGGTTGATTCTCGATTTGTCTGTCCGTGAGAATTTTGTAATCACAAATTTAGATCGGATTTCTGCTATGGGTATTGTTTCAAATCAAAAAGAAATTCAATATGTTGATGAAATGATACATAAACTTCGCGTAAAAACCTCTGGGCAGGAGCTAAGTGTACGATCTTTAAGTGGAGGAAATCAACAAAAGATTGTTATTGGAAAGTGGATTGGGATCAATCCTAAAATCCTTATTCTTGATGAACCTACCCGTGGTGTGGATGTTGGAGCTAAAAAAGAAATTTATCAATTGATGAATGAGTTAACTAGGCAAGGGGTTTCGATCATCATGGTATCCTCTGAACTTCCTGAAATCCTTGGGATGAGTGATCGGATACTTGTTATACATGAAGGAAATCTTGCTGCTATTCTAAACAAATCCGAGGCGAATCAAGAATTGATTATGCAATATGCCACTGGGGGGAATAAACAATGAAGTCATCAAGCATTTTTTCAAAACAAATCTTTCAAAAATTAGGTCCACTAATTGGCTTAATCCTTATTATTGTAATTTTATCGATTGTGAGTTCGAATTTCTTGACTCTTGATAACGTATTTAATGTATTACGACAAGTATCAATCAATGCTTTAATTGCATTTGGGATGACTTTTATCATCTTGACTGGCGGAATCGACCTTTCAGTTGGTTCAATTTTAGCGTTATCTTCTGCTATAACTGCCGGGATGCTTGCTAGAGGAATGGATCCAATTCTTGCTATGCTTATCGGTTTGGCGTCTGGTGGTGTGATGGGAGCTATTAACGGTTTGTTCATTACAAAAGGGAGAGTCGCCCCGTTTATTGCAACATTAGCCACGATGACTATCTACCGCGGCCTTACCCTTGTTTATACTGATGGTCGTCCGATAACAGGGCTTTCCAATCATACATTGTTTGAGATGATTGGCAGAGGATATGTGGGATGGGTCCCAGTTCCTGTCATTTGGATGCTCGTTTGTTATGTGATATTATATTTGATTTTGAAAAAAACAACTTTTGGCCGGCGGATTTATGCAATTGGTGGGAATGAAGAAGCAGCAATCTTATCTGGAATCCGTGCTAATCGTGTGAAACTATGGATTTACTCTATTACAGGCATGTTATCTGCTCTGGCTGGTATTATTCTTGCTTCGAGATTAAATTCTGCACAACCAACAGCAGGCACCTCCTATGAATTAGATGCAATTGCTTCTGTTGTATTAGGAGGGACAAGCCTTTCTGGGGGAAGAGGTTGGATTTTCGGAACATTGGTAGGGGCTCTTATTATTGGAGTTTTAAATAATGGTTTGAATTTAATGAATGTTAGCTCCTTCTATCAACAGGTTGTTAAGGGGGGTGTAATTCTTTTAGCCGTCTTACTTGATCGAAAGAAAACTGTCTAATGCAAATTAAAAGGGGGAAAATATTTAATGAGTAAAGTATTTAAGGGAGTTTTATTATTAACATTATTTATGCTTGTATTAGCAGGATGTTCAACAAAAGCCCCGGGATCTACTGAAAAAGCTTCAGGGACAGCTGAAAAGTCTGGAAAAATTAAAATTGGTTTATCTATTTCGACATTAAATAATCCTTTCTTTGTGTCACTAAAAGAGGGTGCTGAAAAAGAAGCAAAAGCTCAAGGTGCGGAGATTATTACCGTTGATGCACAAAACGATTCTGCAAAACAAGTAAATGATATTGAAGATTTGATCCAAAAGAAGGTAGATGTTCTATTGATTAACCCAACTGATTCTGACGCTGTTACAGCTGCTGTAGAATCGGCAAATAACGCTAATATCCCTGTTATTACGGTTGACCGTAGTGCAAATGGAGGAAAAGTTGTTTCTCACATTGCCTCTGATAACGTTGCAGGTGGGAAAATGGCAGGAGAATTTATTGTGGATAAGTTGGGTAAAAAAGGAAATATTGTGGAGTTAGAAGGAATTCCTGGATCTTCTGCTGCCCGTGAACGCGGTGAAGGCTTCCATAAAGCAATTGATGGAGTATCGGAAATTAAAGTTGTTGCCAAACAAGCTGCAGACTTTGACCGTGCAAAAGGCTTAAGTGTAATGGAGAATATTCTTCAAGCTAACAAAAATGTTCAAGCTGTCTTTGCCCATAATGATGAAATGGCGTTAGGGGCACTACAAGCGATTGAAGCTGCTGGTCTAAAGAATGTAATTGTGGTTGGATTTGATGCTACTGATGATGCTGTAAAAGCAGTAAAAGACGGCAAAATGGCTGCCACAGTTGCCCAAAAGCCAACAGACATCGGTAAAAAAGGCGTCGAAACAGCCATAAAAGTCTCTAAAAAAGAATCCGTCGAAAAATTTATTCCAATTCCACTCGACTTGATTAAACAGTAAGGAAACACGGGGACGGTTACTATGCTTTCTCCCATTCATAAAGGAAGCGAGAGCCGTTCCCAAAAAGCGAATAAATGCCTCTCAATAGTCAATCTCCGAAAAGAAAATGAACAGCTTTTTCTATTCAACCCCTGAAACAATTGTTTCTTGCTCAAATGAATACAGCCGTAAAAATAGAAAATCTCCTTTGTCATGGGTTCTGGGAATTTATGAAACTGTTGAAGTATATTTTTTCTTTGTGCAAGTGGAAAGAACAAGAACTGTACTTTGCCCCACCTCTGTACTTCCCATTGGTTATTCTTCCTGGTACTCCTCGAATTTTGTCGAAGTTCAAAGTTCGAAAGGAATTTTGCGTGAACTAAGCACATATTTTTTTAGGAAAATGTTCTAGAAAACAGGAAAAGATCCCATTATTTACTTGCAGACAATGGGATTTTAGTTTTTTATAAAAGTAGTACCGTTTTTACTTGATTTTGTTCTAGTGAAAGGGTAATTTGATTGTTCGTTAAGGTTAAAGGAGCGATTGCCTTTTCGTTTAGATTTCCTTCATATGCATTTTTAACTGAACGGTTTACATGAAATGAGCCCTCGTTATTTTCTTCACTGGGATTGAAGAACCGAAGAATAAAGTAATCTTCTTTTTCAGCCTTTTTGAGTGTATTTAGTACTACTGAATGACTAGTTTCATGAAGAAAACGATACGTTAACGGCGTTCGGACATCAGATGTGTTCAGTTTCATCGTATTATATGGTATTTTATTATAGGTTTGAATCGGAGTGGTATATTCCTTTGCCATTCTGGCAGCATTTGATGTGATCGTTGTGCCTTTATGTGTGGCAATGGCAAAGTCTAGTTTAAGTTTACCCAGCATTTGTGAGTCAGGCGTTGGTAATTTAATACCCGAAGGACGGCCGGGTCTTCTTAGCATCTTTTCCTTACCCAAAACTCCAACACATCTAAAGAGCGTAATAGCAATTGTATCATAATCTTCTCCAATGATTTCATACTCTCTCGTACTATTGATTAAAATAGTTACGCCGTTCACTGCATCAGATAAACCGACATAGGAGAGCATTGGATAGATGGAGTCAGGGCGCTCGTCCCAATTCTCTTGCTCCCAGACTTCCATGGCGGTATCATAGACTTCGCGTTTTATGAATCCAAATTGATTATCTGCCAGGGAGAAGGTGGAAGCAATCCCTGTAGGAATTAAGGCACGAAGGCGATGATCCATAGCTTGATTTTCTATTTCTGCCTCTATTTTCAAGATAGCTTGATGATTTGGAATGGTTATTTTCCAATGAACATCGACGAATCGATCGATAATCCTCTTTTTTCGATTTTCTAAATGGCCGGGTACATTAAGCTTTACCTGAATGTCTATTTGTGACTCAATTGGATTTTGAGTCAATTGAATTTTTGCTTCGACATCTTTGCTGTAAATAAGTTGTTCATTAGGCAAAGGGGAGAAGTCATATTCGTCTCCATCATCGCCACCATTTTCTAAAAGAAGGACTTGGTCGAATTCCTTTTCAAGCTGTTTATCCCAAATTTTCAATGTTCCATTTGGATTCACTGAAATTTTATAGAAGTCTGTTTCCACAACTTCTTTTTCTACAAAAGTATGGCTCATCATGTTTTCGGCACTGGTGATAAAATAGGTTTTGTAACCCATTGCTGGAATGGTATCTTTTAATAGGATTGTATATTGATAGAATGGATCATAGTTCCCGTAATGAACAATTTGACGATCAATCAAACCAGGATCCATCTCTTCCTTCCTTTCTACTTCAAAAGGAATTATTTTTCCATCTGCATCTTCTAGTGTAAATGAATGCAACCTTGTGGTTACTGTCGCTTTCACAACCTCTGTACGCTCATAAGGGAGGAGGTTAAATGCTGTTAGTCGATCCTCTTGACGATTTGTGTCGAGTGCATCTGTAATTTTTCGTTTATAGAATTTAATTAGCTGATCGGTTTTCTCTTCCACTAAGAAGAATCGGTTGATGATTTCACGATGGACTTTGTCGGAGCAGCAGCAGCCAATACTATCATGTGCATGATTTTTCATGATTTCCTTCCAAATCAATTCAATTAGTCCATGATGGTATTCAAATCCCAGGGAATAGGCGATCGAGGCCAATGGTTCCAAGATATTGGTGATTTTATTTTCAATTCGAGTGTTTGCCGCTTTGATATCCATTCTGGTTGAATAAATGCTTCTATGAACCCGCATATATTTACCGTCCAGGAACTCCCCTTGGAGGGTTGGGAGTGCTTGATTTTTCTCAATTTCTGCAAAAACATTCTCATACTTACTTAAGAAAAATTGGCGATCTGGATATAATTTCTGCAATTTTTCCATGATGATAAAAATATTTTTTTGGATCGGCATTTGATCATGCCCATTTGCAAGAATAATATGTTCAGTTGTGGCACCAAGGTCTAGAACAGTAAAGTATTTGTCCATCCGTTCTTGAAGTTTTTCCTCATCTTCAGGTAAATATTTTCCGATTGCATAACCAAGGGGAAAGAGTTGAACGAGAACCTTTGAGCCATCCGTACCTTTCCAGTAAAATTCCGTTTTATCGGTTCCATGGCGTTCTGATGTACCGCGCCAGAAAATGGAGTATTTGATATCAAATCCATTAAGTATTTGCGGTATTTGTGATGATTGACCAAACGAATCAGGCAAGTAACCGATTTTCATTGAAGATCCAAATTCCTCGCAGTCCTTTAAACCATATAGAAGATTTCGAACGATTGATTCAGCACCGACTACCATTTCATCTGTTTGTGTATACCAAGGGCCGATAATAAGCTTTCCTGCTTCGACAAGTTTCTTTACCCGTTCCTTATTTTCTGGTTTCACGGCAAAGTAATCTTCCAGAACGGCGGTCTGACCATCTAATACATAGTAAGGATAGTCTGGGTTCGTTTCAAGCATTTCCAATATTTCTTCCATATCATTGACAAGTAGAATTCGAGATTCTTCGGTTGAAAAGTACCACTCTCTATCCCAGTGGAGGGCACTGAAAAAGTCCCTTTAAATTTAGGGTTGTGTGTTTTAATTGGCTGTTGATTTCCGCTCCAGGCGGCTTCGCTTTCCGCGGGCGTGCCGGGGAGCCTCCTCGCCGCTTTGGCGGAAGCCACTGAAAAAGTCCAAATTTAATAGGCAGTTTAGTCCCTGCAACCGCCTATTTTACTTTATAATAATAGTAAATGGTAATAAGACTGTATAGGTGGTATCCAAATGATTTCCTTTCAAGAATCCCTTAATCTTAGTCCGTATATAGCTATTTATAATCTCGTTGTTCCTAAAGATAATATGCTTCGTCAAATCAAAGAACTTGTGGACTTTTCCTTCATCCTCGAAGAGTTAAAAACAAAATATTGCCTCGATAATGGCCGTAATGCTGTACCGCCGATTCGTATGTTCAAATATCTTTTACTCAAATCAATTTATGATCTGTCAGATGTCGATGTGGTAGAGCGTTCTAAATATGATATGTCGTTTAAATATTTTCTTGATATGGCACCGGAAGAATCCGTGATTGATCCAAGTTCTTTAACAAAGTTCCGTAAACTTCGTCTTCAGGATGTAGGTTTATTAGATTTGCTTATCGGGAAAACAGTCGAGATTGCACTTGAAAAGGAAATCATTAAAAATAAAACAATTATTGTGGATGCCACACATACAAAAGCACGTTATAATCAAAAGTCTCCAAAGGAATTTCTGCAAGATAAATCAAAAAATCTTCGAAAAGCCGTTTATCAGGTCGATGAATCCATGAAAGAGAAATTCCCACCAAAATCAACTACCAACGAGGTAAATGATGAATTGAATTATTGCCGTAAAGTGATTTCTGTTGTCGAATCGGAACCCCAAGTCGCAAAAATCCCTGCCGTTAAGGAGAAATTGAACGTCTTAAAAGAAGTGGTGGAAGATTACGCTGAACAAATGAACTACTCAGCAGATCCTGATGCACGAGTAGGCCATAAAACAGCGGATTCATCCTTCTTTGGCTACAAAACGCATATTGCAATGAGTGACGAACGAATTATAACGGCAGCCGTTGTGACAACAGGTGAAAAAAGTGATGGTAAATATCTACAGGAGTTAATTAAAAAGAGCAAGGCAACAGGAATGGAAATTGACACAGTAATTGGAGATACGGCCTATTCTGAAAAGGAAAATATTCGTTATACAAAAGAGCGTAAACTTCAACTTATTTCCAAACTACATCCGCTCATCACCTATGGCAGGCGGACAAAAGAAGAGGAATTTCAATTTAACAAAGATGCAGGGATGTATGTCTGTAAGGCTGGTCATATGGCGATTCGCAAAAAATATGATGGAAGAAAAGGTCATGATAAAAATCCTCGGGTCAAATACTTATTTGATATTGAAAAATGTAAAGTTTGTCCTTTCCGTGAAGGGTGCTATAAAGAAGGATCTAAAACCAAGTCGTATTCTATAACAATCAAGTCAACAGAACATCTAGATCAAGAGGCATTCCAGGAAACGGAAAAGTTTCGAAATCTGGCAAAAACTCGATACAAAATTGAAGCGAAAAATAGTGAACTTAAGCATAGACACGGGTATGATACAGCGTCATCCTCGGGTCTGTTTGGCATGGAAATTCAGGGAGCCACAGCGATATTCGCAGTAAATCTCAAGCGAATTATAAAGCTCCTCCATGAAAAAGAGGAAAAATAAGAGGGGAAATAGACAGCTTGCCGTCTAAATTCAGACGACAAGTTGCTTTTTTTTGTCTATTTTTAATCGTAAAAACATAAAAAACGTTAGATTTTCAGTGGCTTCATCCCAGTGCATGTGGGGTACGATATGAACTTTTTTCATGTTGCCCTCCAAATAGGATGGTACCTAGGGAAGTCGTCGCTAGGCACCATTTATTTTTTTCCATTAAGCTACTCTTTGCGTTGAAGCGACTTCATTTTCTTTTTTTTCAATTTGCTCTTTCTTGATGAGATTAACAGGATCATGGAAATGAAAGCTCCGAGTAGGGCGGCACCAAGCCAAATGCTTGCAGCGACTAGAATCGGCTGTCCCTTTACTAGTGCTAAAGAGAATATCCCTGCTCCGGGAACACTTAATCCAATATTGAAATAGGCGACGATCGATCCTGTTACAGCTGAACCTGCAATTAAGGATGGGATTACGCGAAGGGGATCATTCATCATAAATGGGATCGCGCCTTCAGTAATTCCTGCTATTCCAAGCAGCCAAGTTTGTTTTCCTACTTCTTGTTCTTGTTCGGTAAAATACTTTTTGCCTATAATGGTTGCAGCCGTAACTGAGAATGCTGAAACCATTTTTACGGATGCAAAAGCCGCATAAGGGATAAAGTTTCCGCTTGCCATTGCCCCAATGGAGAAAGTGTAGGCTGCTTTGTTAACTGGTCCGCCTAGGTCAAAGGAAACCATTGCGCCAATAATGGCACCCAGAATAATGGCGTTCGTACCAGATAAACTACCTAACCATGCGATTAAGCCTTGGTTGATCCAAGCAAGTGGTTTTCCAATTACAAACAGCATGATGGAACCGACCACAAGTGTTCCGACTACTGGGTACACCCAGAAGCTGATAAATCCGGCAAAAGTGCCTTTGGATTGAACTTTCTCTTTTAAATACTTTAGAAAAAAACCTGCTAGGAAACCACCAAGCATACCACCTAGGAAGCCGGAACCGATAAGATTAGCTGCCACACCAGCTGCAAAGCCAGGTCCAAGCGCTGGTTTATCGGCAATTGAGTATGCCATATAGCCGGCTAAAATAGGAACCATAAGTTGACCAAGGAGTCCGCCGCCGAGTTGCCTTAATAACCATAGCCAGGATCCTTCCTTAGCATAGACTTCTTGGAGCCCGAAGGCTTGAGAAATTAAAACAGCTGCCGCCAAGGTCATACCGCCGACTACAATGACAGGAATAATATAGGAAATACCAGTTAAAATAGAATCTTTTACTTCGGTTTTAAACGATTTCTCGCTGCTATCATCTGGGGCTGAATACGCTATTTGATTTGGACCATACTGCTTTCTTGGGGTTGTTTCCGCTTTTTCTAATGTTGTTGGACTAACCCCTTTGCATTTCTCAAGGGTGCTGCCACTGTGGTTTTCACCTTTGGTAAATGGGCAAATCGCTCTTCATCTTTGATAGCAACATCGTTTGCAAAGATGACGGCATCTGCTTTTTCCAAAAGGATGGTGGTATGGCGATCTTCAATCCCATTAGCGCCCTGTTTTTCAACCAATACATCAACTCCAAGTTCCTGGCCTGCCTTAATGAGGGCTTCAGCTGCCATATACGTATGGGCGATCCCGGCTGGGCAAGCGGTAACAGCCAGAACGGTTTTATTCAGTTTTTTAATGGACATTTTTTCATCCTTAGTCTGTGTTTTATCAAGCTGTCCGTATAGGTCAATAGTAGTTTTGGCTTCTAAAAGTTTCTCTTTATAGGAAGGATCTGATAATCTCTTTACTAATTCTGCTAGTAAGGCCAAATGTGTGGAATCTGATTCATTCTTTGGAATTGCAAGTAAGATGATAAGCTGTACTTGATTGTTTGGATCAATACTCTCCCAATCGGTTAATGGCTTTTTCAAGGTAGCAATGGCAAAAGCTGCTTCTTTCACTGATTTTGATTTTCCATGTGGGATGGCAAGGCCTCCTTCAAATCCTGTTGGAGAAAGTGATTCTCTTTCAAAAACAGATTGAAGAAATTCATTTTCAGAAGAAAGTTTCCCCGCTTTACCTAACTGCTTGACTAAGTACCGAATCGCTTCCTGTTTTGACTGAAATGTTATCCCAGTACTAATTAAGCTTGGCGAGGTAAGTCTTTGTAACTGCATCATATTACCCCCTCTATTTCATTGAAAGTGTTTTCATTTACTGGTTCTATCGTATCAAAAAAAAATAAGAAGAGCGATTCTTCTTATTTTTACACAGTTCGAAATGAGTAAAGCGTTCCCGTGTGTATTTTTACACATTTTTTAGTAATGATCCCAATAATATTGGGATAGTGTTTGTAATACGATCATGATGGGTGTTCGATCCGTAATATTATAGCCGTTTTTACTTTTCTTAGGAGTGTAGCAATATAGGTTGATAGATGCTTTTTGTTGCAGAGAGTTTTTATTGAAGTGGGTTAATGAGATAATCGGGATCTCTTTTTGCCTTGCTGCTTCTGCCAATTCCAAAACTTGTTTTGTCTCCCCTGAAAGGCTTATTAAAAATAATAGGTCATGTTTGTTCATTTGTTCAATTCGATGAATTACTTCGTGTCGATGAAAAAAGAAATCAGAAGTTTTGCCAACTACCCGTAAATTTCGAACCATCATTTCACAGAAAGCAGCCGTATCACCCACCGCAAAAAAAAGAACATGCTTTGCCTCATGAATCATTTTGGCGGTTCCTTTAATTAAGTCGTCATCAATTAGTTCAAATGTTTTTTGGATAAGATAGTAGGAACCATCATCAGGAGTTTTTGTTGAATCAAGTTCCTCTTTAATACTATTTTTGAGATGTGAGAACCCATCATAGCCGAGCTTTTTAGATAATCTTGTAATAGTATTCGGTACGGTAAATAAGCTGGCGGCTATGTTCTGGATGGATTGGTTAATGAAGTGCTGTTTATTTTTTAAAACATAATCAACAATTTGATCATCTGTGTCATTTAATTTGTATTCAAACTTCTGTACACGTTCTTCAAATCGCACCGCGCTTACCCCAATTTTTCTTTCAATCGTATTATAACAAAAAGGGAGGAACGGGGATAAGGGGACAGGTACCCTGTCCAATCACATAGTTCCATAGCAAGCGTCCAATGATTTAAAGTTTAGGATGTATGTCACTACTTGTGATAATGATATTATAATAATTTTCGCTGACTAGCACTCGGACTTTTTTTCAATATTGGAGTGACCGTTTCTGGGTTCTTGGCAATATCAATTACCTCGATCATTTTCTGCTAAAAAAATATCGGCAAATTGACGGCCATATTTACGACTATTATCTCCTCGTCTATTAATTTTCAAACTTCCCGTACATTTTTTCCTCCCATCTCTTTAATGCTATTATAGCGGAATGGGCATATAAATAATAATCATGAAAAAAGCAAAGGAGAGGAAGCAATGAAATATCCATTATTAGCCGTCGACCTCGATGGCACATTATTTACTGATGAAAAAGAAATTGAGCTTGAAACGATCGAGGCGCTTCAAGAGTACCGGGATAGAGGTGGTAAGGTGGTGATATCGAGCGGCCGTTCCCCCCTGTCGACAAAATGGGTGGCCGAGACAATCGGGATCGAAGGGGAACCCATTATTGCCTACAATGGGGCTATTATTATCAACGAGCACGGGAGATCGAGAAACAATCGATTTTTCAGCATGATACATTATTAACATTTTGGGAAGTATGTGAAGTGGCAGGGATCTATGCTCAGTTGTACGAAGGGGACATGTTATTGGTGCTGGCCATCAATGAGTGGAACCAAAATTGGATAGAAAATAATATTCCGTTATTGGAAAAAACCGGCGGAAAATTAGAAACATGTGAGGATCTAAGAAAAAAATGTGAGGTTCGAGTGGTTAATCAATTTTATCATTATATAAAAGAAACACAGCCCAAGATTACCAAAATAGCAGTATTCGATAAAGGGGAAAAGCTTCAGGATTTTCCCACCCGCTTCGCTGGCCTCAAATTAGACCTTGAAATCAGTAGTAGCTTTGATTTTCGCAATTTAGAAATCACCCCGAGAGGTGTTTCAAAAGCGTCGGCTCTTTTTAAGGTTTCCGAACAGCTAAGAATCCCGATGTCAAAAACAGCGGTGATTGGAGATAACTATAATGATGCGCTGATGCTTAAGGCGGCCGGGCTTGGAATTGCAATGGGCAATGCACCAGATCAGGTGAAGCAAGTTGCAAATGCCGTCACCGAAAACAATAACGAAGCTGGGGCAGCAAAGGCAATTCGGCGACACCTTTTTACATAGTATTTTAAAATAATATTTCATAAATTTAATAAAAATATTGAAATTACATTTCAAACACACTATAATGAAGTTGTCACAGGTAATCAGTTACATCCTAGAAAACGAAGAGGAAGGACAAGGTCATATGAGAGAAAATCTCGGTTTATTAACGACAGAATCGCGAAATGAACGATCAATGATGATTGATACAGCGAAGCCGGTGGATATATTAAGAATGATGAACGAAGAAGACCAAAAGGTAGCTTTAGCTGTAAAGGAGGTCTTGCCAGAAATAGAAGCGGCAGTAAATTTTGTATTTGAATCACTTCAAAAAGGCGGACGGCTGATTTACATGGGAGCTGGTACGAGCGGTAGACTAGGTGTGCTTGATGCCGTTGAATGCCCGCCAACCTTCAGCACAGAATCCGAAATGGTCCAAGGACTCATTGCCGGCGGAGAAGGGGCATTTTTGAAAGCGGTTGAAGGGGCAGAGGATAGCTCAGAACTAGGGGTCGAAGATTTAAAACGAATTGGGCTGACAAAAGATGACACGGTGATTGGCATTGCCGCGAGCGGTCGGACTCCTTATGTTATTGGCGCACTACAATATGCCCGTAGCATTGGTGCCAAAACGGTCGCGCTATCCTGCAACAAAGATGCAGCCATCAGCAAAGAGGCAGATCAAAGCATTGAAGTCATCGTTGGGCCTGAAGTGTTAACTGGTTCCACAAGGCTGAAGGCGGGTACAGCTCACAAAATGATTTTAAATATGATCTCCACCTCGTCGATGATTTTACTAGGAAAAGCCTATGAAAATCTTATGGTAGATGTTCGTGTAAGCAACGAAAAGTTGAAGGAACGGGCGATTGATATTATACGAAAAGTCACAGACGTTTCCTATGAGACTGCCTTGGAGGCGCTTGAAAAAGCAGATTTTCAGGCGAAAACAGCTATTGTCATGATCAAAACTGGAAAATCGAAAGAAGAAGCTGACAAATTATTGATAAAAGCTAATGGTTATGTAAGAAAAGCCATCGAGCATGTTGAAAAATAAAGTGCATTATCCTAGGAAAAGTGGTGTTGTTAGTGGCGGCAGGCGGTCTAAACATGATTCAAAATATGCTCGGGCAGCTTCCTACCTCTGAACGGAAAATTGCTGAGTATATTCTCGAAAACCCGCAATCTATTTTAAACAGTACCGTGAACGATATCGGAGCCCAGGCAAATACAAGTGGGGCGGCCGTCATCAGGCTTTGTAAGTCGCTCGGTTTGAATGGCTTCCAAGATTTGAAAGTAAGAGTAGCCGGAGATTTGGTGAAACCGGTTGAGCAGGGCTACCGCGACATCGAGCCGGATGAATCGTTTATCTCGATTATCCAAAAGACAACGAGCAATAGTATTCAAAGTCTTAGAGATTCTGAAGAAATTATTAATTATGAAGAATTGGAGCGTGCGGTAAAAACTTTGCTGCAAGCCCAAAACGTTCATTTCTTTGGTATCGGTGCTTCCAATATCATCGCCATCGATGCACAGCAAAAGCTGCTGCGGATTCATAAAGGGGCAACCGCTTTCTCGGATACTCATCTTGTGGCGACATTAATTGCCAATGCAGGCAAAGACGATGTGGTATTTGGGATTTCCCATTCCGGGGAGACGCCGGAGGTCATTAAAGTGATGGCACTGGCGAAGGAGCATGGGGTTAAAACGATTAGCTTAACGAAATACGGCCAGTCAACGGTTTCGTCACTTGCCGATATCAAACTGTTTACCGCAGGGTCAGGCGAGGCTCCGTTCCGAAGCGCGGCTACCTCCTCACGATTAGCGCAGTTATTTATGATTGATATCTTGTTTTTATCAATGGCCACTGCTGAGTACGAGCAAACCGTCGATTATATTGATAATACAAGAGAAGCCATCAGGTTTTTAAAACAAGGAAAGTAGAAAAAACAACAGAGAAGAGGGGAATTGAAATGGCTGGAGAGAACAAAGTTTTAGCCGAAAAGATTCTTGAGCAATTGGGCGGCGCGAAGAACATTGCGAATTACACCCATTGTATGACACGGCTTCGGATCACACCGAACGATGAATCGCTGGTTGACAAGGCGGCACTAAAGAAAATCGACGGGATTCTTGGACTTGTAGAAGAAGAAACACTGCAAATCATTATTGGTCCCGGAAAAGTAAACCTTGTAACTGAGGAGTTTGGTAAATTAGTAGACGCCGTGGGCGGGATTGATTTAATAGCGAAGGCAGCCGAGAACAAAGCGGAGATTAATAGAAAAAATGCCACTCCTTTCAAATTGTTTTTACGTAAAATTTCAAGCATTTTCATTCCGTTAATCCCGGCACTTGTAGCTTCCGGATTAATTACTGGTATCTCGAAAGCGATTATCCAAGCTGGGTGGCTGGCAGCAGATTCGCAGATTGCGATGATCCTAACTGTCATCGGCGGCGGGCTGTTTGGCTATCTTGGTATTTTAGTAGGTATTAACGCAGCGAAGGAATTTGGCGGATCGCCTGCACTCGGCGCACTTGCTGGTATTTTGATCATTAACCCGGCAGCAGCGGGCATTAAATTGTTTGGCATGGGATTGCTCCCTGGCCGCGGCGGCTTAATTGGGGTTCTGTTTGCTGCTATTTTTATCGCGATTGTGGAAAAAAGAGTTCGGCGCTATGTGCCGCAAGCACTTGATATTATTATCACACCAACGGTTGCTTTACTGATTACTGGTATTGTCACTTATCTTGTCTTTATGCCGCTTGGTGGGTTTATTTCAGATGTGATTACAAAAGGATTAACATCCGTACTTGATATGGGTGGCGTTGTTGCGGGCTTTGTTCTCGGGGCAACCTTCCTGCCGCTCGTCGTTACAGGTTTACATCAAGGTTTAACACCTATTCATCTTGAGTTAATTAATTCATTAGGAAATGACCCGCTTCTGCCAATCCTGGCGATGGGTGGTGCCGGACAGGTGGGAGCCGCGTTTGCGATTTATTTTAAAACAAAGAAAAAACGCCTGAAAAATGCCATTGGCGGTGCCTTGCCATCTGGTATTCTAGGAATTGGCGAGCCGCTGATTTTCGGGGTAACTTTACCATTAGGCCGTCCATTCTTAACAGCCTGTCTTGGTGCCGGTGTCGGCGGTGCGTTCCAGGCAATGTTTAATATTGCCACTGTAGCAATCGGTGTTTCCGGTCTGCCGCTTGCCTTTATTGTTGTACCTGGTCAAGTGCTTCTGTATCTTGTCGGAGTGTTAATCGCTTATGCAGCAGGCTTCTTGTTCACTTATCTGTTCGGTTTCAAAGACGAGATGGCTGGTGAATTTAATTGATTGGGATTTCCTTTTATTTGAATGATCCGTTGGCTGAGGATCGGATTGCTCTTGCTGGCCGGCATGGTGTGAAGCGGGCGTTTACCTCGCTTCACATCCCGGAGGAGTCCGGTGATTTAGCTGTTCGCGCGAAAAAACTTTTGCAGGCAGCGAAGGATTCTGGGATTGAAGTGTATGCGGATGTGTCTGCGCGAACTCCTGCACATTTAGGGGTAGAAAGCTTATATTCCTTAAAATCGTTAGGTGTGGCGGGCCTGCGGCTTGATGATTTTTTTGACCATGAGATGATTTTGGGGCTGGCAAAAAATTTTAAACTTGCCTTAAACGCAAGTATCTTGTTTGAAGATGATTTGCTTCAATTGCTGGACGGTGGGCTTCAGCCTGAGCAGTTGATTGCCTGGCATAATTTTTACCCGCGCCGTGAGACCGGGTTAGAGGATGGCTTTTTCGCGGTGCAGAATGAGTTGTTTAAACGATTTGGTATTACTGTTTGCGCATATATTCCTGGTGATGGTGAGAAGCGCGGGCCGCTGTTTGAAGGCCTGCCGACATTGGAAAAACATCGCGGAGTGGACCCGTTTGCGGCTGCACTCGAATTATATCATGCGGGGGTTACCGATGTGTATGTCGGCGACCCGGAGGTAAGTGAAGGGCTTCTTGATCGGTTAATAGCTTATGACCGTGAACGAGTAGTCCCGCTTCGGGTCGAAAGTGATTTGAAAGGGGAATTCCGTTTGCGTCCTGACTTCGCCCGCGATGTCCTTCGGGTGATGGATACAAGAAGCAGTATGGCGGTTCCCCCTTCGTATACGGCTGCGCGTCTGCGGGGAACAATCACAATGGACAATGACCGCTATGGTCGCTACCGCGGGGAGGTACAAATTACCCTTACAGATTTACCGGCGGATGACCGGGTCAATGTGATTGGAAAAATTATTGAAGTGGACCTGCCGCTGCTTTCTTTCATCCAGCCCGGACACAAAATTAAATTAGTTTAATTTATGACGCCTCCTTCCATTAGTGAAGAGGTCGTTTTTTATTGGGTTGGAGTCAGTTGGCGGAAATATAACTTCGCTTCTGGTGCCTGTCACAACCCGGATTTTGTCGAAGATTGATAGAATTATATGTGTGAGTAGAGTGATAAAATAGAGTTGTGGCTGAATATTGTTAGGGTGGTTTGGTTGTCGACCTTCTTTTCCTGTGATTACAGCCATGCAAAAGAGGGACAAGGGTACAGGTATTTTCTCCCGATCGCATACCAAATGATAGCAATTAAAATTCCGATTAATCCAAAAGTAT
Organism: Bacillota bacterium Lsc_1132; assembly: GCA_044598425.1. GTDB lineage: Bacteria > Bacillota > Bacilli > Bacillales > Cytobacillaceae > JAEVLT01. The sequence goes on along the minus strand of CP172536.1, from coordinate 3,403,918 downwards.
AAAAAGCTGCTTTCCATCCAAATACTTGGAATATTGCTACTGTGATGGCTGGACCAATAACAGGTCCGAAATAAGATCCAGCTAATAGTGCACTTGAGGCGCGGCCTTTTTCTTGTTTGCTAAACCAATAGGTGTTAAACACTGCATTTCCTGGGTACATTGGGCCTTCCCCTATACCAAATAAAAAACGAACAGCCCCTAATAAACCGTATGATCTTACGGTTGCAGTTAACATCGTAAACACTGACCACCATATTAGAGCGAATGTAATAATGAACCGAGCACCACATTTTTCACTTAATAATCCTGCCGGTATTTGAGAAGCTGCATAACCTAAAGAAAATAATGAGTTCAGGAATCCAAATTGGACTTTATCCATACCAAATTCTTTCATCATCGGCGTAGCTACTACAGCAATATTTGAACGATCCATAAAGGCGATGAGACCAATGATAAAGAACATAAATGCTAACCATATGGGTCTTAGTTGTACAGGCAGCGACGTGAATTAGGCGTTACAGCGGGCTTTACTTAAACGCCAACAATTCGATAAATTGGAAAAATCTGTTATTTGAACAGACGATGGACCACAGTTTATTGAGGAGTTTTTCGAAAATTACAAAATTGAGCACGAAAGAATTTCACCCAAAATACCGAATATGAATGCCCATATCGAGTCATTCCATCGGATTTTTGAGGCTGATTGCTTATCCAGATGGCAATTTGAAACGTATGCCGAGGTTTATCAGACCGTTTCTGAATTTATGGTGTATTACAACGAAAGACGCATGCATTCAAGCATTACTCCATCCAGCAAATAAGAAAATGGAATCACCATATGGGTTCAGCTTAAAAGAATCTTGAATCAGTGTTGCCAGTCCATCAATGCCTTTTCTCATGTCGGTCTTTCTACAAATAATGTAAATATTTTTCACACTTGTATAGTCCTATTTCACAGATGTTTCAGCTCCCTTATAACGGTATGGATGATGTGCTCATCCATACCGTTGCATTTCTACGTTTGCCGTTTTGATCGTACAAACGTTATTAGCAGAGGTTGATGATGAATTGGATTTATTTGAAACTTTGTTTTCGGAATGCAATGTAACAGGGACAATTGTAAGTTTTTGTTGCGGCATTTGAAAAGCACCTCCCATAAATTGATTCATTCATAGTACCAGGAGGCGCTGCGTGTTTATATGCGGTGTTTGATTGGGGGCTTACGATGGTCATTTCTGATTCGCACATCTTTCAAGTTATTTTGAGACCATTAATGAAGCAGGGGAAACTAGAAAGATTTAAAGCACCGGAAAAGGGAGAATCTAGAGAAGTGTTTCACTATCGAATAAAATGACATCTTTATATCTTGAAGAACTATTTAAGGAACCCACTGAGCATAGCTTATGCCACTTGATGAGCCTTTTTTGAATGGGTAGAATTATGTTTTTGGACAAAATTAAAAGAGAACCAGACGCATCCAGTCCCCTTAAGTGCAAGCCGAAGCTATACACCGCTATTAGTAATATACTATGATACTACAGTTTGTCCTATTCGTAAAGTACAAGCCTAAATATAATTCGTTAAGCTAGTTACTTTGTTTCTAAAGTCGGACCCCATTATAGAGGTGTGTACCGGTATTGGTATGGCATCTCTAAGCCTTTCAGATTCCGCATGGAATTTTCGAACAATTTGTTTCAATTCAGTCTTGGTTACTCCAAGCTTTTTGAGAAGAAAAATCACAATGATAAAGTAATCCACAATGTGTTCGAATGTGATATTTGATATACCAGTCTCGCTTTGCAGATATTCCTTCAATCGTGAAGGTGGGTTTGTTTTTTTGAACCGGCAATCAAAGACAACCGAGTTATGTGCAACAGCATTACGCAGTTCCTTTATTAGAAAAATGATATCTTCAACAATTCTACCATTTTGATTATGGTTAGTCGTATGCATGTCTAAATCCTCTGCGATTGCAATCCTCGTGTCCTGATTTAAACATTGTAAGAAAAAACCGAATTCCCCAAGATTAATGACCTCAAATATTGCCCATAGTGGCATCGGCTTATTGCTGTGGAAAAAGTGTGAAATTACGGCTTTTTGTTCTGCATAATTATAACTGATTTGTTGGTTAATCTTATTTCTTAAATCAAGTGTAACTGCTAAACTAAAGTAGGCAGTTTCCGCTAGATAAAAATGGACACTTTTTAACCTAGGGGCTTTAGGGGATTTGGCATTGAAAAGGGTGCCGTCCCGGGGAGGGGCGGCACCCTTTTCAATGCTCGTACCCACCTTCCCCATACTATTAAATGTTTTCCCATAACCTGTATAATGTGATAGGGTATCAAACTATCAATTCAGGTGGAGGGAAGTTGAAAGGTGGAAAAGTGGAAAGTGTATATGGAAATTTACCAATTAAAGCAGCAAGGATTTAGGGTGAGAAGAATTGCTAGAAAATTAGGGATCTCTAGGACTACCGTGTATAAATACCTTGAGAAATCACCAGAGGAAATGAGTGCATGGATGGCATCTACAAAAACGAGGTATAAAAAATTGGATCCTTATGAAATGCTCATTCACACATGGTTAAGCGAGCACCCTGATCTCTCTTCTTCCCAAATTCATGATTGGTTACGAGAAGAGAATCCGACATTACAAATTGGCGAGAGTACGGTGCGTGGCTACGTTAAAGGATTACGTGAGAAATACAATATTCCTAAAGTCGAAGAAAAGCGGGCCTATGAAGCCATACCAGATCCACCAATGGGAAGACAGGCACAGGTCGACTTTGGCCAAACCGTACAAAAAACACCGGATGGAAAGGAGATTAAGTTATATTTCATTAGCTTTGTGTTGTCACATTCTCGTTTTAAGTACGTCGAGTGGCTGGACAGGCCATTCACAACGAAAGATGTTATTCGAACGCATGAGAGCGCCTTTCAGTTTTATGGAGGCATTCCACATGAACTTGTTTATGATCAGGATTCTCTCATGGTGGTCAGTGAGAATTCAGGCGACTTAATACTTACGGGAGAATTTCAAGCTTACCGTGAAGAAAGAAAATTAGTCCTACACGTCTGTCGGAAAGCGGACCCTGAAAGTAAAGGTCGGATTGAGAATGTGGTTGGATTTATAAAGAAAAACTTCGCTAAAAATCGGGTATTCGGTGGGATCGATCAGTGGAATGAACAGTGTATCGCCTGGCTAGAAAGAACGGGGAATGGTAAAGTTCACAATACAACTAAAAAAAGACCAGTCGAAGTGTTTGCCCTAGAAAAACAACACTTACGACTAGTCACTAAAGAAATTGTACTTTCAAACGTTGATTCAAGTATAACAAGAACCGTTCGTAAGGACAACACCATTCTCTACTTGTCAAATCGCTACTCTGTTCCTCTCGGAACCTATAAGAAAGATAAAGATGTTTATATAGAAGTGACGGATGAGAGCCATCTCCTTGTTCGAGAGGAAAAGGAAGGGCCTGTGATTGCGGACCATATTATTTGTCAAGAAAAGGGCAAATTGATCCAAGACCGCCAACATAAACGAGACCGAACCAAAGGTATTCCTGCTTACATCACGAGTGTTTCTAAGCAATTTGAAGAAGTTGAGCTCGCACATGAATTTCTAACTGAAGTCCATAGTAGATATCCGCGATATATTCGGGATCAGCTTCAGCTTATATCAAAAGCGATTAAAACGGCTCCAGAGTTTGCATGCGAGGCTTTAAAGGAGTGTATGGATAGAGGCTTGTATAGTGCGACTGAATTTAGTGATATTATCCTATATGTTAAACGACAGCGCCAAGAGGACAGTGCACAAGCCGAGCCAGAAAAAGCCCCGATAAAGCCTTTGGAAGCAGCTGATAAATCCGTCCTATTAACGAAACCAAAGATTCGAGATATGAACGACTATTTAGCGGTTTTACAAGGAGGTATACCCAATTGAGCTTGTCTCTAGAACAATTGCAACAACGTTTATGTTCATTAAGGTGGTCGGAAAGCGCCACCTATCTTCCTACGCTTATTTCCCAAGCCGAATCGGAGGATTGGACATACAGGATGTTTGTCGAGCACCTGACGGCTTATGAGCAAAAGCGTCGTGATGAGAAGCAAATTGAAAAGCGATTAAAGTGGGCAGGGTTCCCTTTCTATAAAACAATTGATGCATTTAACGTCAATGAGCAACAATCCTTAAGCATGAAGCAAATTAATCAATTGAAGGAATTCACTTGGATTGATCAACTGTACAACCTTATACTTCTAGGGCCGACAGGGGTGGGAAAAACCCTCCTCTCGACGGCACTAGGAATAGAGGCTATTCATCAAGGATATAAAGTATCCTTTATCTCTATGGGGGAATTAATACACACATTGAAAACGGAGGAATTTACAAGAAAGTCACAGACAAGGATGAAACGAATTAGAGACTCCCATTTGGTCATTATTGATGACTTGATGTACATGGCGATGGACACTCGGGAAGCTAATCTGTTATTTCATTTGATTAATGACTTGTACGACCGAGCCTCCGTCATTATAACATCAAACAAAAGCCCTCAGGAATGGGGTGAATTATTAGGGGATCCCGGCATAGCTACAGCTATTTTGGATAGACTCATCCATCGAGCTGAAGTGATCCATTTTAGAGAAGAAGAAAGTTATCGTATGAAACATCGTTCTTCAATTTTTGGGGATGAAAGTGTCCAAAATTAATTAGCAAAAAGTGTCCATTTTCACTTGACGGTTACATCAAGTCGTTTTTTCATTTTATCCCTATACTTACTATTACCCGTATTTTCTTTTTTATAATCATTTAATAAGTGTGAAAAAACAAAATCAAAATCCACCGGGCCTATTCCAATCAGGGTATTCAGTGTATAGTTTTTAATCGCTGTTTCAATGAACATGATTCGCGGATATAAAATCGTCTTAAGGTTTGTATCAAATTCATAGACAGCAACGACTTCATCGAAATTGGTGTATGGAATTTGATTACTGGCATGACTAATAAAACGATATCCTTTGTAACCATGGTAATATCCAATATTCAGCAAAGCCCTCTTCTGTTTGCTTCCGCTAATTTCTATGCCATGATTATCCCTCAAGTGACGCATCAAACCATTGGTTGTTTTCCCTTTTACCAAAATAAATCGCACCTATTTATAGCTATTAATTTAATTATAAGGGTTAACTACCAAAAATACTACATTCCGGCGTTGTGGCTGACCCCTCAGCTAAAGTATTAAAACATTAAAGTAAAAAACACAGGTACTGCAAGAATTTTGTCGAAGATGGATCGGTTTTCAGATAAATAGAAAATGCTAGAATAGAGGTGCAGCTGAATGTTGTAGGGGTGGCGAAGTTGTCAAACTTCTTTTCCCGTATTTTATGGGGAAAGGTGGTGAAAAACTTGGAAACTTTTCTTGAAGTGCTCAGAGAAATTCTGAAAGGCATTATGCGACTTTCTTCAATTTCCGTTTGGCGTTGCTCCGCCACTGTTTAACGGCTGAAACGGTGACATGCTCTCGTTTGCCAATTTCATTGACTGAAAAATCGTTTAGGGATGTGTAAAACACCCATTTCATTTCTTTATCGGTTAATTCAGCGCAGATTGACTGGAGGAATTCAGCTTCTAATGGCGGTTCTGTTTGCTTGTCCTGAATGGTGTCCGAATAGACTTCATCGGGATAGACGGATCGCTCTTCTTGTTTTCTCGCCTTTGTTAGCTCTGTCATGATTCTTCCCTTAATATACGAATAGGCATAACTGCTGAAGTTGCCTTTTGCCTCGTCGAAGTTCTTGTAGGCATCCCACAAGGCAATTAATCCGGTTTGAAAAAATTTATCCCTGTTTTTATAAATATTTAATCGGGTGATGATTTTGTAAATCATCGGGGTGTACTGTTTCGCAATCGGATCAAAATTTTTTACTTCCACTTGCGTATCCATTCAGGATAGCGCGCTACCAACGTATTCCCGGGTAGTTTTAAGATAGCGAGAATCCATCCTGACAGAACTAGCATTTTTCAATTTTGATGCCCAAAAAAGCCCTTTTTATCTAAAATGGAGCGTATTTTTTACAAAATGGACGCAAAATTCCTGTGTTTTTTTACATTTGGCACTAGTTCAGAAACAAGGGCAGAAACAAGGGGACGGATCTTGTTGTAACAACAAAGCAGCTTCCATCCGTAAAGTACAAACCTATCCTGTCTATTTGATGGTGTATTAAAGAAGACAACAATCATGGTAAAATAAAAGGAAAAAGGGTGGTGAATTTTATGATTGGCTGTGAACATTGTGAGAGTAAGGAAGCAAAAGTTCATTTAAAGCTGGAGCATGCTACTTTGCATTTATGTACGAATTGCTATAACGAACTGATGGCGGAGGAACTTGAAGTGGATTTAGATCAGCTGATAGAAACTTTTTCAATAAAGGATGGTCAAGGTGTCAGTCGTACCTTTAGGGTGGAACGATACATACACCCAGTAGGAATTTATTTGGAAGCAGTAGAAAACCTAGAGTTTGGCTACAAATTTGCTGTACATGGTGAAGTAAACAGCAACCAGCAAGAACTGCTTAACAAATTAATTGAAAAAGTGAGAAAAGGTACCAGAGAGCAACACGTTAAAACAACTGTATTGAATGGACACGCATTCCATACATTGATCAGTGATCAACTCAAAGGTTTAATAGAGTATGATGAAACTTCTGAAGACACCCCACTTGTCATGATTGATGGGAAACCCTTTTCATGGGATGAAGTCGGCAAAATGCTTAAGGCATTCGAAGGCTTTCAGATAAAAATCGAAATGGTTGATATGACAGATGATTTGGAATGACGATGTGGACGGCTTTAGTGGGTATGAAATGATTCATGTTCGTCGTTAACCAAAGAAAAACCGCCCCTCCATCGGCCAATGAGTAAGGTGGTTATTCTTTTCAAATATTTACTTCAAGGACAGCCGCTCTTTATGCGGCATGTAGTTGCTTAGAATAGATAAAAACTCAAGCCAAACAAAACGGCGCTGGTCACGTTCCAAACTTTGTTTGAAGGTTGATAGATGATCATATTGTTTAAAATGGTAGAATGGAAGTGCAGCAGAATATTGCTAGGGTGGATGGTTGTTAGACTTCTTTCCTGTTTTAGGAACCGAGGTGATAATCATGGAAACATTTCTTGAATTACCTCATGAAGTTCTGAAGGGAGTTGTGCGTGAGATAGGCGCATATTTCTTTCTGAAAAACGTTCTAGAACATAAGAAAACTACCCATCGCCGTCACAAGGTAAAGGGTGGTTGTCGCAAAAAACAAACTTTCACAACCGCCACCCTGACGGTAGCAGTTACAGAGAGAAGTGTTATCAGCACTTTATACTTAAAATATTTAAAGGGATGCGGGGGGCGGTTCTCTCGTTCTCCTATCATGCGGGAAGAAAACAGAAAATCGAACCCCGGCTTCATTTAGCAGAAATTTTTCCGAAATTTAGGCTCATAATAATCTTTTTTTCAGCCTTTTGAAAGATGTCGTGCGAGATGACTTCATAAAACCGTAAAGATTTTAGAAAATAATAAAGCCTGGCTGCAGTATTATTGTCAATATTCGGCGTATTGCCTAGTTGTTCGATTTCATTTTCGTCAGAGGCGATTTCTAAGTTAAACAGGTTTTCTTTTTCGTTCTGCAGACATTCTTCAGCATATTGGACAATGTCGTCCTTTCGAACTTGGTACATTCTGCTGCCATGTTTCTTACCGCCAAATAACCCCTTTTTTGCACCTTCCAAAATTTTATTGTAATGGGATTTATCTCCCTTATTTACGATGCGCAAAATACGCAAAACAATTTCATTTGCTTCAGGGATTGTAACATAGCCCGGATTCAAGTGATATTTTTTCACCAACCATAATCCCCCCAGAACCTTATTACTATGTTTTATGGGTAATTTGAAGGTTTTATTACTCAAAATTTATACGGAGATGGGTTCATTCTGTTGCCATGACTTGAAACTTGTGGGGGTGGTTGGTTGTCAATCTCTTTCCTTTATTAGGAATGTGGGTGATAATACACAAAAAAATTCAGCCTTAAAAAGGAATCGTGTTTTTGTTTTATTTGGCGTCAATAGTTGACAATCTTCTTTCTCTGTTCAGGCTGGAAAGTCTTATTTGCCATGGGATTGGGCCAAGTTTAATCAAACGTTTGTTTAATGGAACGAAAGGGGGGATTCAGTCGAAAACTTGCAGCCCTATCGTGGACAGAGCAACAGCAAATAAATCCTAATCCCTTAAAATTCTCATTAAATCGTAGTTACGGTATTTTTTGTTTGTTTGATTTCAGAATCTGAAAATAACACCTTTTTTTCAGCTAATGCCTTTAGGGCATTGCGGGCTGTATTTGGTGAAATACCAACCTTTTCTGAAACTGTAATGGCATTATTTGTAAATGGGGCAGAAAAAGTATAAATCCACACCTTTTTTTCAGGATCGGTATGGCACTGAGTCAAGCCTTGTTGTGCAAAATGCTCTGTAGCATCTAATTTATGGTTTATCCGGTGGCCGTACGATCACAAGCAGTTAGAAAAAATAAAATCCAATCTCCCCAATTCGGATTGTTTCCCCTGACGGCATTTAACATAGCGGCGATTTTCACCATATGTCACATTTCCTCGACTGTTTTGGCTTCAGGGAAAAAATTTTTTGCATGCTGAACAAATGGCTGCGGTACGCAGTCACTGACAAAGGCATGGTTCAATTCGGACGGTTCTTGTTGACGTTTAGTTATCTTTTGATTGTTTGATTTAAAAAGATTACTGGTTAAATTGTGAGTACGATCCAAAATGCTTGATATTGCCTGATTTAATATTCATGGATATGCACCGCCCTTTACTTTCTAAACATGGATGGGCGGGCAAAAAGGACAGGTTGGCTGTGTAACAAGCTGGTGAACAGTTTAGCAGAGTTTTGTTTTTAATTTTGGGAGGAGAGTAGATGAGAGAACTTGTCGTGTAAATCCTGCGGAAAACCTCTCGTTGCCAGACGAAAATACGGATAAAAGGCAAAAGTCCGCGGATAAAATGGAAAACCCCCTTATAGGAAAGGAGGTGATAACCATGAAAACATTTCTTGAATTACTTCATGAAGTTCTCATTAAAACCGTCATGGTTGAACATTCCTCATGCAGCATCATGCAGAAAACAAGGATCATTGTAGTAAATCACTTCGGATAGAATTTTACAGCCCTTCATGTTTTTAAAAGCCTCTCTAGCTTCTTCTTCGGTTTCAAATTCAAACATTGTAATATCTGTATCTATATAACGAGTAATAATCCACATATAGGTTCCTCCTAAATTGTAATTGACATCCATCTATACCTTAAAGTAATTTTTAACGAAATAGGTAAAAATTTAAAGATGTCATTATTTATTGCTACACACTAAGGATAATGCAATAATTGAAATAAATAAAATGCTAATAATTTATACTAAGATATAAGTAAAATCTATATCATATTTATTTTGGGAGGATTCAATGGATTATCGCGATTGGGAGATTTTGAAGGTACTTTATAGTCAAAAAAATTTAACAAAAGCAGCCAAACTTTTGTTTATTTCGCAGCCTGCGTTAACCAATCGTTTAAAGCATTTGCAGGAAGAATTAGGCGTCAAAATCGTCACTCGTGAAAGCCGTGGGATTCATTTTACTCCACAGGGAGAATATCTAGTCCATTGTGCGGATGAAGCCCTTGCTCATTACCAAAAAGTAAAAGAACATGTCCGAAACATGAGCAATAATGAAGATAAAAAAGTAGCAGGCATTTTAAAATTGGGTGTATCCAATTTTTTTGCAAATTATGAGCTTCCTTCTCTTTTGAGGTTATTTAAAATGAAATATCCCCATGTGGAATTTAAAGTGACGACTGGTTGGAGCAAAGATGTTACTCAATTTATCCACAATAAAGATGTTCATGTAGCCTTTGTTCGTGGCAATTATAGCGATAGAGGGTTAATGAAACATCTATTATTTGAAGAAACAATATCCATTGCGGCAAAGGAAGAGATTAACATGGCTAATCTGCCGCACCTTCCAAGAATCGATTACCAAGGGGATTATTTACTAAAATCCTTAATTGATAATTGGTGGGCCGAAAACTATACAGAACCGCCTTTGATCAGTATAGAAGTAGACCAAGTGGATACATGCAAGGAAATGGTGATCAATGGTTTGGGCTATGGCATCCTGTCCAGCAGAATGCTTAACAATATAGAGGATTTGTATAAAATCGACTTAACGGATCAAAAAGGGAAACCCATTTTACGAAGAACGTGGATGTTCTATCATAAGGAATCCTTGGAATGGAATGTCGTAAAGGCCTTTGTCAATTTTGTCGAACATATTCAGTATTAGTGCCTGGCACGCTGTAAGTTTAAAAATTTTCTTCTTGGTAACGGTGACTACCACGAAATTTGTCGAAGAATGATAGGCTATTGAATGTTTGGTAAATGATAGAATGGAAGTGCAGCTGAAACTTGTGAGGGTGGTTGGTTGTCGATCTTCTTTCCTTTTTAGGAAAGAAGGTGATAACCATGGAAACATTTCTTGAAATACTGCGAGAAATTTTGAAAGGAATAATATGAGAAATTTGTGCTTATTTCTTTCGAAAAACATTCTAGAAAACAAGAAAACCACCCTACGCCTTCACACGCAAAAGGGTAGTTCTCAAAATAATCTACATTGACAACCGCCACCCTAACGGTAGAGGGTGCGGGAGAAGTGTTCGCGCACTTCTCTTTTTTATTATATCAGAATTTATATCTTAACTTCGATAACTGTCTAGCGCAAGCGCCCTATCGACTACGTCGCTTCTCTCGCCTCGTCTACGGATTGTCGAGAACGAAAGACTACCGTCTTTCGACTCTCCTTTATCTCACTTGGCTTTAGTCCACCTCCTTGCCCCCGATGCGATCCCCATACAAAGGAGCCACCCAATCATGTACATGGGAAAAATCGATGACTTCGTTTAACTGGCGAAGAAATGTTTTTGAGGGAACCAGTTCCTCCCTATCGATCATTTGAAAGAGTTGAGGCTGCATGCCGTGCTGTTTTAACGCTTTCACCGTATTCACTCATTTCTTTCCGGGTTTCCTTATCTTTTGTTTTCTTATCTTTTCGATGTGTACGATGCATTTGCCTTCTGGTTAATGAGGCTTTTTCACCGGACTTCTAGACACTACCGAAGCTGAAGTCGCAAAAGATTACGTGGCTGCGATTCGCTCCTTGCTGCTGGAAGACGGAAATACCCCAAGGCGAGGCACCGCCGTATGACAGGGCTACGAAGCTGGAATGAATACATCCTGCGAAACGGAGAGATTATTGTATTGGTGGACGATGATTTAAACTAAAGTGACATTATACGAAGATTGAGCATAGTTCCGTACAAGACCTTCAAACATGTTCGGCAACAATGGTGTGAACGTCTCTCAGAAAGCACAAAAAGACGTCGGTTCCGAAAAGACCCAGTTACCTGAAAAAGCTTGAAGATAAAGCTTGTATGTTAATTGGTCCGTCGTAGTTTTTTTGTTTAGAGTAATTCTACAATGTTTCTGCACATTTGCCTGTTATTATCGTAAATGATCTTCCATGCGGCAGATGTCTGCCAATATGGAAGATCGATTTTAGAATAACTAAGGAGGAAACCAAACATGTGTCAACATTGCGGTGATCAGAATCATCAATTGGAACATGAACAATCTGGCGACAAAAATATGTCGCGCCGTGAACTGATCAAGAAAGTGGGAAAAGGCAGTCTTCTTGTAGGGTTGGGAATGCCGATTATTCCTGTCTTGGCCCAGACGAATATAGGCGATGGTGTATTTAAGAAAATGATGAACAGCGAAGTGGTCAAGCGGGACAAGGTTCGGACATTGTCCATTCTGGAAACGTGTGACATTCATTCACAATATCTGACCCACCCGGAGTTTTTCTGGGAAAACAATCAGCCTGTTTTCCGAATGGCGGGAGGGTATCCCCGCATCCATTCCTTGTTCGAACGCGTGCGTGCGGAAAACCCGGGGCGTACAATTGCGGTTGACTGCGGTGACTGTTTTTCAGGGAATTATGTGACCGCGCAAACCAAAGGAGAAGCGTTGATTCCGATCTTGAACCACCTACGGTATGATGTGTTCATGCCGGGGAACTGGGAGGAGCAGGAGGGGCCTCAACAGTTCCGGGTATTGATGGACAAGCTCACTTCGATGCCGGTTTGTGCCAACATGATGGACGAGCGAACGGGTGAACATTTAATTTCACCTTATTTCGTGCAGGAAGTCAACGGGTTGAAGATCGGGTACATCGGTTATACGGATCCGTTTGTGAAAGTCAGACAGCCGTTGTCGTTCACGCAGGGGTTAAAGTTTACAATGCCGGAAGAAAGCATTGCCAAATATGTGGATATTCTCCGTAACAAGGAAAAATGCGACGTGGTGTTGGCCCTTACTCACCTGGGATTGCCCGCGCAAGTGGATCTGTCGAACAACCCGGCGTGCGAAGGCGTGGACTTCATCCTTGGGGCGGATACGCATGAGCGATTGCGCGAACCGCTTAAGGGCAAATATGCTCCAGTGGTCGAACCGGGTTCGTTCGGTTCGTTTGTCGGCCGGGTGGATTTAATCGTAGAGGATGGCAAGGTAAAGGATTATTCCTATCAAATGATTGAAGTCAGTCCCGAAGTATATCCGGAAGATCCGAGCATGAAGCGGATTGTCGAGAAAGTTCGGAAACCTTATATTTCTTTTCTGAAAAAAGAAATCGGAACTACCACAACTCCGCTGTACCGTTATTCCGTATTGGAAACCACAATGGACAACTTTATTTCCGATGCGATGAGGGAAGCAGCCAATGCAGACGTCGGAATCACCCAGGGATACCGCTTCAGTCCGCCGATTATGCCTGGACCGATTACGGAAGAAGATCTGTCGAACATGCTTCCGTTGGAATTTAAATTAAAAACGGCTCTTGCAACCGGAAAGCAGATTTGGGACTGGATGGAAGAGGAGTTGGAATTGGCGTTCCGTCCGAAAGCGCTTGTTTGGGTGGTACGGATTTCCGGGATAAAGGTGGAATGTGTGTCGAGCAAACCGAAAGGGCAGCGAATCACCAAAATTGAGGTAAACGGGGAACCGATCGATCTTAACCGTGAATATAAGGTGGTTTCTTTCCAAAGAGAAGGGGAGAAGCCGGACATGGTCTATAAAATCCAAAAAGTAAAAAATCCGCAAGTGCTTCCCATCAGCCAGTACGACGCAATCCGGGCGTTCTTGAAGAAGCACTCGCCTGTCAGCTACAAGATCGAAGGCCGGGTGGTGGCGACCGACCTGCCGCCTGTAGTGCTTTCCCGTTCGCTTCCCCCGGGCAGCGGTTACGAGTTCCATTAATTTGTTATCAATGTGGAAAGGTCCTGCCTCCTTCAAGGAGCAGGACTTTCAGATTATTGAATTCATGCCTTATGCAGTTGATGGTTAAAACTGGAATATCGAATTTTTCAAAAAAGTTTCGTAATATGACTACAAGCACTTGACAAACGTAAAAAGCCCAATAATCGACGAGAAGGCATTCTAATTGTCTATCTTGTCGATAAGGGTGTTCAATGACTCAATTATGCAAGCCAAGATTTAAGTCGATGTATACTTATCAGCGAGGTTGGCGGTGTCCTGATTTTACGAGCTACATTTGCTTTTATTCTATAAATACGCAAAGCATATCTTTCATAATGATTATCAGCCAAACCAAAAAGGACCGGGCGGTTTTTGCCCGGTTTTTCTAGCTTTATTAAACGATGTTGTTGACTGTAAGGGGATCTGCGATACTCCTCGAAAATGCATTCGCATTTCCTTCGTGCGGTGTTAATTCGAGGATGTTCGTTCAATGTCCTGCGGAAAAACGGACTGGCAAGACCTCACAGCGAGGCATGAGCGAGGAGACTTGGCAGTTCGTTCGCGAGAAGGGAGCAGATTCCTCTCTTTTTTGCGTTTTTAACCATTAATTAAGTTTTCCGAGTAGTGCCATCGAAAAAAAGAAGAATGGAGAAAGATATATTGTTATAATATTTCTATATTTTTAAATTTTTGAACGCTAGGAGGAAAACTATGTCCATCTATCGTCATTATGAAGAGTATTTAAATAAAGAAATTTTTGCCGAGACACCATTGATTGCAGAAGTTAAATCAAAAGCTGAACTTATAGAGTGCCAAACCATTGACCAGGATTGTGTTCGGGAAGTCTTTCAAACGGGTATGAAGGCTTCTTCAGTAGTGAATCGAGGAAACAAAACTTCTTTTATATATTATTTTCCTATTTTTTGCAAACTCAAGGTAGAAGCAATTTTATTACTTTTTCCGAAAAAAAATTTCGAGAAAGATTTTTCGAATGGCCTTGGACTATTGGAAAGACTGGCAGAACTTGGCTGCAATTGGATTGGTAACAGTATGGAATATGAGCAAATAAAGAGGGAGCATCAGCTCTCAAAAATCGAAATAAAAAAATTATTTGTAACAATCACTGAGCCATTATGTATGGTCAGCGGGAAAGGAATCATCCAAGAAATAAATGACCCCATGGCTTCTATTGTTAAAAAAAATCGTTCTTCTTTAATTGGTGAGAGTGTATCCGAAGTAATATCTTACGATTATTGGAATGACATAAAAAACCAAAAACGAAGAGGGGAAACGGTATTAAAAATAAATCATCAAAACGAAGATTTTTCAGCTGTTATCCAACCGATCCTTATTGATCAAAAGGTAGAGTCCTTTATTCTTCATATAAAAACAAAAAAGGAAGCAAAAAAAGAACGAACACCGCGTAGACTTTATACATTTGAGGACATTAAAGGGATAAGCAAAGAATTATTGATGGCGATTAATGCGGCAAAGCGTGTGGCTAAAGGGGATGCAACTATCATGCTAAGGGGAGAGAGTGGCACAGGGAAAGAGATGTTCGCCCAATCCATTCACCAAAAAAGTAATCGAAGAGATCAGCCCTTTGTCGCGATTAATTGTGCAGCCATTCCTGAAAATCTTCTTGAGAGCGAATTATTTGGATATGAAAAAGGGGCTTTTACAGGGGCGGTAAAGGGAAAACAGGGCCGGTTTGAGTTAGCCAATAAAGGGACTCTTTTCTTAGATGAGATTGGCGATATGCCACTTTACTTGCAAGCGAAAATTTTACGTGTTATCCAAGAAAAAACAATTGAACGGATTGGTTCTAATCAAAGTATACGAATTGATGTCAGACTGATAACAGCGACCCATCAAAACCTTGAGAATCTTGTTCGTGAAGGTAAGTTTAGAGAAGATTTGTACTATCGCCTCAGTGTTATCCCAATCAATATTCCGCCGCTTCGTCAGCGGAAGGAAGACTTGCCAATCTTGATTGAACATTATATGAAAGAGTTTTGCAGCAATATGAACCGGTTACCGAAGCGACTATCTAAAGAGGTTTTACATCGCATGTTAGAATATCATTGGCCTGGGAATATTCGTGAATTGCAAAATGTAGTCAGGCATTTTGTTGAATTGGAAATGGGAGAAACGGTTACCTTGGAGAGTATGCCTGCTTCTCTATCCAATCAAGAGAACAACTCTTTTTCTGTGAAAAATACAAAAAATCAAAGGGGCTCTTTCAAGCAGGATAAAAATGAAATTTTATTCTTATTAGACCGTTTTGGATGGAATACGGAAGGAAAGAAAAAGGTTGCATCTGAGCTGGGGATTAGTCTCGCCACTCTTTATCGCCAGCTAAAAAAATTAAAGTTGTCTTAAGTGAATAGTGAGAAAAAAGAGAAAAAATGAGAATTTTTGAGAAAATAATAAGATTCACCTTATTTTCGTTAGTTGTTTTCTCAATTTTTCTTAAGTGAGAAAACGATTAAAAGGATAGAAAAAGAAAATGAAAACGTTTGAAAAGTCTGTAAATTAGTTTTTTTTGAAATGGTGAAAAGTTGGCACGAAAATTGCAATATAAAAGGTGTGGTGTTCAAATGGGTTGGATAATCACAAAAAAGGACATTCCGGAAATGAGTCTAGGAGCTAAATTTTTATCATGTGGAGGAGGCGGTGATACAAAGACAGTCGAATATCTCTTGCTATCGATCATGACGGATTCTGATATGATCGTGGTAAAAACGATTGTTGACATCTTAAATGAATGGATTGTACCAGTGGCGATAGCTGGATCAACAGTATTATTTAATGAAGACCTACCTACGGGGTCTGAAATGGGGCAAACTCTTCAGTTATATGAAAGTATAACAAAGAAAACAGCAGATGCGGTTATTTCGATTGAGATGGGGGGCATCAATGGGTTAATTCCATTGCTTGTCGCGATTGAGCGGGGTCTTCCGGTTATTGATGGAGACGGGATGGGAAGAGCATTTCCGAAACTTGAAATGACTTCATTTTTTCATTCGCAAGTGGATCGATTCCCTCTCGTTGTGCTTTCTGGAAACAACACGTTAATGGTTCAAAACCCCCAACAGTTTCATGAAAAGTTTCAATCCTTTCTTCTTAATAATGATGGATATGGCCATATTGCTGGCTACGGAATGCATGGACAGCAAATGAAAGCCGCAATGATCCCAGGAACATTGAAATTAGCACGTGATATTGGACGTGTGCTATCCTCAGGTGAGGTTCATCGAAAACTAGAATCGCTCAAAATTTTATTCTCTAATTCGGTATATGGAAATATGGAAGTGGTTTTTATGGGACGTATTTCTTCAATACACCGATGGTTTGAAAGCGGGGTGCTTGTTGGCACTTGTCATCTCGATGGACAACGGTCTTATCATGGAGAAATCGCCGATGTTTATTTTCAAAATGAATTCTTATCCATGCAAGTAGCAAGGGAAATGAGATTCACCACACCTGATTTACTTATTTTTGTTCATTATGAAACAGGCTTTCCTGTCTCTGTTTCTGATATTCGAGAAGGAATGGTCGTTTTTGCATTAACGGTATCCGCCCCAAGTGTTTTTTATACAAAAGAAATGATTGGACTTACAGGGCCGAAGGGTTTTGATATTCCAGTTGCATTTAATGGGGGTGTCCCACTCTATGAAAATTGGAATTGATATTGGCGTAACGAATACCCACGCAGTATTGGTCTCTAATCAGGGCAAACTTATTGCAGCAGCTAAACAAGCAACATCATCCGATATGCTAACAGGTCTTTCTGATGCGGTTAAGCATTTGTTTGAGAAAACACGTATTCCTCCAGGTGAGGTAAAAGGGATTTTCATTGGGACAACAGAATTTTTAAAAGCCTTTTTTGAAGAAAAAACGATGGCAAAGAGCGCCCTGGTTAGAATCGGCAGACGGCCGACGAAAGTATTACCTGCTTTAAATTGGCCCTCGTCACTAAGATCGTTTCTTCAGGAAATTTTCTTTTTGGAAACAGGCAACCGATACAATGGCGTTTGTCAATCGACAAATAACCAGGAAAAATTGAAGTCTATATTTCAGAATATTGAAACCAATTCAATTGAGGCAGTTTGTATTGTTGGAGCCTATTCTCCGGTGTATGAAGCGGAAGAAACTCAGCTAAAGCGAGAAATAAAAAAACGTTTTCCTTTTGTTCCTGTGACAGTTTCACATCAACTAGGAAGTATTGGCTTCATTGAAAGAGAAAATGCATCTCTGTTAAACACTTTGTTGTCAAAGCTGATTCGTGAAGTCTTTGAGAACCTCAATATGTGCTTTTCTGATTTAGGCCTCACGTGTCCCTTATGGTTTACCCAGAGCAACGGCACGTTAATGTCTGTTTATGAGGCCATGGAGCTGCCTGTACTAACGCTTGCATCAGGAGTTGCCAATAGTTTAAGAGGTGCATCAATTCTTTCCGGTAAAAAGGACATTCTCGCGGTGGATGTTGGTGGGAGTATGATCAACATAGGAAAAGTACGCAATGGCCAACTGAAAGAATTAACATCCTCGACCAGCCTATTAGGGATTGATGCGAGCCTTGAAATCCCAGAATTTACTTCTTTGCCCTTTGGAGGGGGTAGTTTACCTTCTATCCAAAATGGGAAATTGCAGCTTTTCTCACCAAAATCAGGAGATATTGAAAAGGATGGGCTCGCATGGGGAGGAACCTCATGGACTGTAAGTGATAGTTTTTTGAAATTATATCCTGATTCTTTTTATGATCAAAATATAGATGTATCTAGGCTTGAATCTCTCGATCACAGTGAGTGTCAACAGGTTGTAAGGTATGTTGTGGGTAAAATTAAAGACGCACTTGCAATGTTGCAGGAACCTGAAGATGAATGGCCGATCGTTCTTGTCGGCGGTGGCAGCCCTTTATTGAATGAACAATTATTTGGAAAGTATCAACAGGTCTTACATCCAGCAGGATATCCAGTGAGCAGTGCGATTGGAGCATGTTTTGCTCCGGTAAGTGCAGTGGTAGATAAGGTTTATTGGTTAAATAACCGAACCAAGGAAGAGGTTATTGCTGAAGCTGTAGATACTTGTAAAAAAGCTGTTCTAAAGAAGGGAGCTAATCCAGATTCCATACAAGTTTCGTATGTGAAAGAATACCCATTTGCATATTTAAGTGGAGAAATCCTCCGAGTGAAGACAAAAGTTACTGGTGAATTAATTTTATAAAAAATAGGGGGGTTTTCAAAATGGCGAGTAAAACAAATATTGGAGATGATTATTCTCTATCGAGGGTTCCAAGTACAGACCGACAGTCCTTGTGGAGTATTACAATTGTAAGGGTTGGATCACTGGCAACGATTTCTCAATTTGTATTGGGGGCTTCTCTGGGCTATGGAATGAGTTTTTGGCAAGCATTTTGGGCAACGATGTTTGGGAGTGTGATTCTCGAGGTCATCAGCTTTCTTTTAGGATATGCAGGTGCAAAAGAAGGGCTTTCTACGAGTCTATTATCCAGATGGGCAGGTTTTGGCCGATATGGGGCTAGTATAATTGGTGCGATCATTGCGATTGCGTGTATCGGCTGGTTTGGTGTACAAAACTCCGTATTTGCAAATGGTCTAGTGCAGGCAACCGGTGGCGCACTTACTCTTCCTGTAGCGGCAACACTAACGGGGTTGGGTGTAACGGTTTTGGTCATATTCGGCTTTCGATTACTAAGTGTTACGGCTACAATTGCAGTTCCTGCCTTTTTATTAGCTGTAGGTATCGGAATTTTTCAACTACTTAGCAAACATTCGATTGTCGACTTAATGGGAAGTGCTCCTGCAGGTAAACCGCTAACAATGGGTGTAGCTGCAACGATGGTTGCCGGGGGATTTATTATTGGCGCCGTTATTACCCCTGATTTTAGCCGTTTTGCTAAAAATGGGAAAGACGTATTCTGGATGACGATGATTGGTACGGTTATCGGTGAGTTAGGGATTAATATGATCGCCGTATTAATGGCACTTGCTGCTAAATCAAGTGACGTGGCCAGCATTATGATGCAAACATCCGGATGGCTTGGAGCCCTAGTTGTTGTTGCCTCAACTATTAAAATTAATAATTTGAATTTGTATTCTTCCTCACTCGGTTTTACAACGATCTTTGATTCCGCATTTAAAATCAAATTGAACCGTGGAATGGTCACACTTGTAATTGGTCTAATTGGAACGGTGCTTTCCATTCTTGGCATTCTTGATAAATTTGTCAGTTTTCTCGTTTTATTAGGAGTTTTTATTCCGCCAGTTGCCGGGATTATGGTTATGGATTACTTTGTGTTAAAAACTCATCGCAAAGTATTAGATGAAAGCAGAGAAAAAGGCATATTACCGCCGGATACGGAAAAATTAAGTCCGATTACCTTACTAGCCTGGGCGGCAGGGTTTGCAGCAGGTTATTTCGTAAACGTCGGCATCCCATCGATTAATTCTTTATTAGTCAGCGCAATCGTTTATTACGTGGGAATTCTCATTATGAGGTCAGTTAAAAATACGGTAAATGAAAAAGCTGCATGATAAACTTTCAGAATATTGGAGGTATTTAAATTTATGAGGAAAATAGGAAAGCAAGAAATTGAAGATATCGCAGTAGGAGCAGCATTGCTTGGAACTGGTGGTGGAGGGGATCCATATATTGGGAAGCTTATGGCGTTGCAAGCCATCGAAGAATTTGGGGAAGTCACTTTATTGGATGCAGATGAAGTGCCGGACGATGTGTTAGTTGTTCCTTCTTCAATGATGGGAGCACCAACGGTTATGGTTGAAAAAGCGCCAAGTGGGGCAGAAGCAATTGCTGCATTTCAAGGTTTGGAAGCATATTTAGGAAAAAAAGTGTATGCTACGTTTCCAATTGAAGCTGGCGGAGTAAATTCAATGATGCCTTTTGCGCTTGCAGCGCGCTTGGGACTGCCGGTCATAGATGCTGACGGGATGGGACGTGCGTTTCCAGAACTGCAGATGGTTACCTTTTATTTAGACGGTATTTCAGCTACACCGGGGGTAATTGCCGATGAAAAAGGAAACACAGCCGTGCTGAATACAATTGATAACGTTTGGACTGAGAGGATTGCTCGTGCCGCGACGATACAGATGGGCGGATCGATTATGTGTGCGATTTATCCGATGACCGGCAAAAATCTAAAGGAAAGTGGTGTAAGAAATATCTTAAAGTTGGAAGAGGAGATTGGTAAGTCCATTCGGCTTGCAAAGCAGAACAATGTCAATCCAATAAAAGAAGTATTGAAAAAGGTTGGCGGGTTTGAATTGTTCCGTGGCAAGGTCAGTGATATCAATCGGAAGACAGAAACAGGTTTTGCCAGAGGAATTGCAACCATAGAGGGACTAAATGAATATAAAGGCGAAACACTCCAACTCCGATTCCAGAATGAACACTTAATTGCTCAGACAGATCAGCGCTTGCTTTGTGTTACGCCGGATTTAATTGCTGTACTAGATGCGGAAACGGGACTACCTGTTACTACGGAAGGGATTCGTTATGGTTCCAGATGTGTCGTGATTGGTATCCCTTGTGATCCAAAGTGGAGAACAGAAAAAGGTATCGCTGCAGTTGGACCAAGATATTTTGGTTATGACGTTGACTATGTACCTGTAGAAGAGCTTGTGAAAAAAGGAGTGCTATGATAATGGGAATCTATCGGATTGGGATTGACGTGGGTGGAACACATACAGATGCGGTGTTATTGGATGAAAATAATCGGGTACTCGCGGAGACGAAATCCCCAACTACTGAGGATGTGGAAACAGGCATTTTTACTGCCATGCATAAAATCATTCACGAAGCCAATGTGCCTAGAGAGGAAATAAAATATGCGATGCTTGGAACAACCCATTGTACCAACGCTATTGTTGAAAGAAAAAGACTGAACAAGGTGGCAGCAATCCGTATCGGTGCCCCTGCAACCTTAGCCGTAAAACCATTGATTGGTGTTCCGGAGGATCTTCGTGAAGTTCTTGGAAAGTATGTCTATCTGGTTCGCGGCGGCCATGAATTTGATGGCCGGGAAATTGTTTCGTTGGACGAGGAACATTTGTATCGGATTGCAGAGGAAGTAAAAGGGAAGGTTGATTCGATAGCGATTACTTCTGTTTTCTCTCCGGTATCCAAATCTCACGAGGAACGCGCAAGTGAGATTTTTAAAGAAGTATTAGGCGATCAAATGGCCATTTCGTTATCTTCCGAAATTGGCTCTGTTGGTTTGTTGGAAAGAGAAAATGCGACAATTCTGAATGCCTCGGTTGTAAACGTTGCAAAGATTGCAGCGGATGGTTTTAAAAATGCCTTGAAAAGTGAAGGGATTCACCATGCCAGAATCTTTTTTGGACAAAATGATGGGACATTAATGTCAGTAGATTATGCAGTGAAATACCCGATTTTTACCGTTGCCTGCGGTCCAACTAATTCTCTGCGTGGGGCATCCTACTTAAGTCAGTTAGCCGATGCCGTTGTAGTAGACGTTGGCGGAACTACATCGGATGTTGGCGTGTTAGTCCAATCCTTCCCAAGGGAATCTTCATTGGCTGTTGAAATTGGCGGTGCCCGGACAAATTTCCGCATGCCTGACCTTGTTTCTATTGGTCTTGGCGGCGGTACCATTATTCGAATACAAGAAAATGGAGAATTCACGATTGGACCGGACAGCGTCGGCTACCGCCTTCCTGAAAAAAGCTTGATTTTTGGCGGGGATACGTTAACTACAACAGATGTAGCAGTAGCGCTGGGGAAGGTTAAGCTTGGCGATGCTTCAAAAGTTGCTCATCTTGACAAAGACTTGTTAACAGAGGTTTATGCAAAAATGGTTGAATTGGTGGAGGAAGCGATTGATAAAATGAAAACAAGCGCTGCTCCCGTGCCTGTCATTCTTGTTGGGGGGGGAAGCATTTTGCTCCCGGAAGAATTAAAAGGTGCTTCTAAAGTGATCCGTCCTGAGCATTCTGGTGTTGCAAATGCAATAGGCGCAGCCATTTCCCAAGTCAGCGGACAAGTCGAAAAGATTTTCGTTTTAGATGAAATCGGTAGAGATAAGGCCTTGGAACTTGCTAAGTCCCAAGCCATGCAAGAAGCTATTAGTGCAGGAGCGGACAGGGAACGTCTTGAAATCGTTGATATTGAGGATGTGCCTCTTGCCTATTTACCAGGCAATGCAACAAGAATTCGTGTGAAAGCAGCAGGAGCATTAAGCGCTCTATCAGGCACGACACAAAAGTTGCATTGATTATACTAATGGTGAACGACCATTTCTGCCGACAATGGTCTTACTACAAATATCGCTAATTTTTAGTCTGGCTACTTCGCTTATACTAACTAATACTATTAAACAAGCAACTACATAAGCAGGTGGGCATTTAGCCACTTCCCGGGAAGGGAGGTGGTAAATTTGACGGTATGAAACAATTATCGTAGCACTTAATTCAAACTTAGTTTTGGTAGGTGTTATAACAATTGTAATTATGCTTGTTCAATACAAAAAGAAGTAACTTGCCCAGCCTTCCAAAGGATAAGGGTTGTTACTTCTTTTTGATATACTTACCTATTCTGTTGGGTTAGCCGCTCACTTTGCGGCTGTAGCTGCTATGATCAGGTGTTCGCGCACCTGATTTTTTTATTATATTCCTATTATAGGTAAATTAAACTAATATATCAACTATTTAGGAAAAACATGGGGACGGTTCTCACCTGATCTCCAAGATTCCGTCTTTTTTCAATTTTCGCTTGGCGTTACTCCGCCACTGTTTGACGGCTGAGACGGAGACATGCTCCCGCTCGGCAATTTCCCGGACGGAGAAGCCGTTTAGGCATGTATAGAGTACCCACCTGGTTTCTTTTTCGGTTAAATCACCGCAGAATGACCGCAGGAATTCTACTTCAAATGGCGTTTCTGTCTGCTCATCCTTGACAGTGTCCCAGTAGACATCATCCGGATAGACGGATCGTTCTTCTTGTTTTCTGGCTTTTGTTAACTCGGTAAGGATTCTTCCTTTTATAAGCGAATAAGCATAATTCGTGAAACTGCCTTTTGCCTCATCAAAGTTGGCGTAGGCTTCCCACAAAGCAATCAAGCCTGTTTGATAAAATTCATCCTTGTTTTTGTAAATGTGCAAACTGTTGATGATTTTGTAAATCATCGGTGTGTACTGTTCGGCGAACTGCTCAAAGTTTACCAATTCCATTTGCGAATCCCTTCAGGATAGCGCGCTTCCAATGTATTCCCGGGTAGCTTTAAGATAGCGCGAATAAATCCTGTCGGCGAACGAGCTTTTTTCACTTTTAGTGCCGAAAAATGCTCCTTTCATCCAAAATGGGGCGTCATTTTTAAGGAAAGGAGCAAATTTGCAATCTATAATTGATTCTTAGGTTGAATTTCACAAACAAGGCAAACAAAGGGACGGTTCTCGCGTTTCCTCGCCAACAAATGCTTGACTCAAACGAAAATGAGTCAATATTTTTCGAATTTATTGAAAATTGATATAATAGTACTAATTAAATAGTTTACCGATAAAGGCAAACTTATCGAAAGGTGAGGGCGCAAAGTTATGGACCTAAAGCACTTTTGCTATGGTTGCCAGGCTGCCGAAGAAAATTAGTTCAAAAAGGTGAACCTAGTCTCTTCCGGTTCGCCTTTTTTTGTTAAAGAGGTTTAAGCAAAAGGTGGCTCAGTAATAATAGCGGGTAAAACTAAAGGAGCTAAGGTCGTAAGGGACTATGCTTGCTAGTTGGCAAATATGACCCCCGTATGATATATTTATTGCTATTGAAATGGAGTGTAATTACATGGTTAACAAAATAGATTCATTGGAAAGTGCTTATGCTATGATTCCTATTATTCAAGAAGCTGTCCCCATTGATATTGCTATCGGCATTTGTGATTTGGAGAAGTTTATTGCGTATTTACCAGGTGAAAGAATCGATTTAAATATAAAAGCAGGTCAACTTTTAAACCCTGAAGAGCCACTGTATCTTGCATTAATCAACGATAAACCATATAGAGCAGATGTACCTGCTGAATTCTATGGATTTGAATTCACTGGAACAGCAATTCCACTCCATGACAACACTGGTAAAGTAATTGGAGGACTAGCTATCCAAATGCGCAGACAAACTGAATTAAGACAAATTTCAGATCAAATCTTGAATTCGCTCACACAAGCCAAACAAGAAATTATTCATGTAGCTGAAACTGCCAATTCATTAGCTGGTTTTAGCCAAGAACTTCTTGCTGAATCAACTCAAGCTGCTGAATCGGTTCAGAAAACCGAAGGGGTCTTATCGCTCATTAAAAAAATTGCGGATCAAACCAACTTGTTGGGTATTAACGCTGCAATTGAGGCGGCACATGCGGGGGAAAAAGGCAAAGGTTTCGGAGTTGTAGCCGATGAAATTCGTAAACTATCCAATGAAACACTGTCCTCTACTGTGAAAATTAAGGAAACGTTAAAGCGAATACAAGAAGGTACTCAACAAATTGGGTCTTCCATTCAGCAAATTGCTGCTATTGGTCAAGAGCAAGCAGCTTCTACTCAACAAATCTCAACGTTTATTGAGGAAATTCAAGATATGTCTTACCAGCTTAACCAGTTTGCAAATAAATTATAAAAAAGAAATTTAATTGTGTTTCCAAGGGTCATCATCTCATGTTGGGTTCTTTATGATAAATGGAGAATGCTGTTTCATCAAAAGCAAAGGATCTGGTTCAATTATCCGGTACTATAGTTTATTAAAGACTTATGAGCACACCTTTAATAGGTTTACTCTTTCTGATAATTCACAATATAATGTAGCCGCGTTACAAAGCGATGGCCTGATTTAATTTTTATGATTAACCTTTGGTCTTCCGCCTTTCGACCTCTGGCTCTGGCTGCCTTCAGGCCAGCCATTGTCCGTTCATGTATGATGTCCCGTTAAAAGGATATTCCTCATATCGATACATTCTTTTCATCACTGTTTCTCCTTGATGATTAGTCACAAAAGAGGTGGTCCACCTCTAGTGATTCATGTTCCTGTTCTTTTCAAATCGTTCTTTATCCTGAACCGATACATTCGCAACAATTGCATTTAATAAGGAAAAAAGCGTTGGGGTAGCATCAAGTGTTGATTTTGCAGGCTGTGAAATCGTTAAGATCGTGTCGGAATACTGAGTAATTGGTGCGACAGAAGAATCCGTGATACCAATCACAATCGCTCCTTGCTTCTTCGCTAACTCCGCCATTTTTATGGTTTCCTTTAAATAGCGGTGGAAGGATATCGCGATAAATACCGATCTTTCCTTCAGTCGGTTGAGAGTGAATAAGAGATCGTCCGTATCAGGTCTATATAGAATAAAACCTTGAAGTCCCGTCTGTCTGGGTTAAACGTTGATTAGGTCATGAAACTTTGCGGATAGGAAGTTATTTGAATGGAAGTCCATGAACAGCGGCAAAGGAAAGGAACCCGAAGTTTTGATATAATAATAATGGAAAAATATATTATTCGTTCTCAAGAACCTGGCAGATTAACTGGAAAGTGGTGATTTTCTTTGCTGAAGTTAGGATTAAAAGGCTCTTATCAGCCGGAACAGCTGTATGACCGACTGAAATACAAACCGGATATTATGGAGCTACATTTGCTTGAGGATGATTTGTTTGGTGACAAAAGAAAACAATTGGAACATACCGTTTCTATGTTGTTGAGTCAGGGGTATGAGGTTTATTTGCATCACCCATCTAAATACAAAGGCAGATATTTAAATATTATCCACGAACAACAAGAGGATTATCTCTACTATCATCTGTCTACTCGGATTCTCGCAGAAATTTGTTCTACTCATTCGATTCGGTGTGTGATTCACCCTCATTACACTAAATCAGAAACCACGATAATCAATAAAGAAAATACGAAAAAAATCGTTCGTGAAATGGAAAAAATTTTATCATATGGAAGAGATGTCTTCTTATGGGAGAATTCCATTTTTGGTCCTTTTACAGCTGAAAATCCCAGGTGGTTCGAGGACTTTGTCAAGCCTTTGAATTTGCCTTTGGTTTATGACATCAGCCACGCCTTTATTTCTTTTAAAGGTGATAACAGACTGCTATTGGAGCAGATGGAAATGCTCGATCCTTATATTCAATATTTTCACGTGGTTGACAGCGAAGGAAAAACCCATGATGGTTTGCCATTGGGATCTGGCCGCATTCATTGGGAGCCAATTATTCCATTTTTAGTAACCAGGCCGTATATCTATGAAATTGCTCTTAAAGATCAAGCGGATGCAACAGAAATGGTTGAAAGCCATCTTTATCTTTGTGCCAGGCACTGTCCGAATGTTGTTGAAGATTAGTGGAGGTATGAATTCAAATGAGAGGAAGGTTTGTATGGAAAAGAGAAAAAAGGGTCCTGCTTTTAATTTATCCATTATTCCAAAGGTGCTTCAACTGTTTTTGAATACGTCACTGCTTGTTTTGGTAATCATTCTTTCCATTTTATTAGTTAAGGAATTAATTGTTTTCAGTCAAACTTTAATCGATGAAGGCCATAATGACTATAATCTATTTTTGGAGAATATCCTTATTTTCTTTTTATATTTTGAGTTTATTACGATGATCGTGAAATACTTTAAAGAAGAGTATCACTTCCCTATTCGGTATTTCATATATATTGGCATTACAGCTATGATAAGAATCATTATTGTGGATCATGGTCATCCCGTAAACACATTGCTTTATTCACTGGCCATCTTAATCTTAATCATTGGGTATTTCATTGTGAACTTAACGCCACGTGAAAGACCAGAAAGTAAATGGTTTTTTAAAAAATGACAGGCACCACCTGAAAGAAAACAAGGGGACGGTTCTTGTGTTTTTTCCGTTTTCTGGTTGGAACAGGGAGACACTTCTCTAAATTGATAGATACTGTTGCGAATTTGTTGAAGTTTGATAGAAACCAGAAATGATAAAAAATGATAGACTGGAAGTGCAACTGAATATTGTGGGGCGGCAAATAACCAACATGACAACCACCACCCTGACGGTAGAGGTTTTAGTGAGAAGTGTAACCAGCACTTCTCTTTTTTACTTTATATCCATTATACTGAAAAACATTCTAATCTAAAAAATTTACAAGTAAATTAGCTAAACTTACACGGCAGATGGGTAGAGGATGTTGAATATCCGGAAAAGACTTGTGGCAAAGGCTGTTCTTCTCTATAGCCAAGATTCTATGTCAAAAAATCTAACATAGATTAACAAACTAAATTTATGTTGGTTTATGATTCTTGGTATAAACTTCCCTTGCACTTAGGAAGAAAAAATTTTTTCAATAGAATATTTTTAATATTTTAAAAAAGGAAGAGGGATGAGCATGCAGGAATCATGGAATGCGAGATTGGAAGAGTTATATGAACAAATGGTGGACTGGCGTAGAGAGATGCACAAGTATCCGGAATTATCGAATGAGGAAGTTCGAACATCTGCTATGATTGCAGAAATTTTAACTGGTTTTGGGATTGAAATTCAAACAGGAGTAGGCGGAACAGGAGTAGTCGGAATCATTCGTGGCGCTAAGCCAGGAAAAACGATTGCTCTAAGGGCTGACTTTGATGCGCTGCCGATTCAGGATGAAAAAGAAGTAGCATATAAATCGACTGTTCCTGGAGTTATGCATGCTTGTGGTCACGACGGTCATACGGCTACTTTGCTTGCAGTTGCAAAGGTGTTGAGTGAGCATCGTGATGATTTATCAGGAAATGTCGTTTTACTCCATCAGCATGCTGAAGAATTAATCCCTGGAGGAGCAAGGGACATGATTAAGGATGGATGCCTTGATGGGGTGGACGCCGTGTTTGGCACTCATTTATGGACCCCTGAACCTTTTGGAAGACTTGCATATAGAAAAGGCTACATAATGGCTGCAACCGATGAATTTTCGATAAAAATCCAAGGTCATGGGGGACATGGATCTGCTCCACATCAAACCGTAGATTCGATTGCCATCGGAGCCCAATTGATTAACCAGCTTCAATTGGTGGTGAGCAGGCAAATAGATCCTTTAAAGTCAGCTGTTTTGACAGTGGGGACATTTCATGCCGGCAATGCGGCCAATGTCATTCCTGATTCAGCAACACTGACAGGAACGGTTCGTTCTTTTGATAAAGAGGTAAGATCCCATATTGAGGAAGAAATTAATACGATTGCTAAAAATGTTTGTGCAGCCTTTCATGCAAGTTGTGAATATAGTTATACGCGAGGCTACCCTGCTGTTTACAATCATGAAAAAGAAACAGATGAATTCATTGAAGCAATAAAAGAGGGAATGGATGAAAATATGCTCGTTGAAGTTGAACCGGTTATGGGTGGGGAGGATTTTGCCTATTATTTAAAAGAAAAACCGGGAATGTTCTTTTTCACTGGAGCGGGAAATGAAAAAATTGGAGCCAATTTCCCACACCATCATCCACGATTTGATTTTGATGAAAGAGCGATGTTGACAGCCGGAAAGGCATTGCTAAGTATTGTCTTTCATTACTTGGTTTTACAAAAAGACCGAAAAGCATTGGAATTAAATTTGTAAATCGATGAGAGGTGACACGATGGGAACTCTTTTAGAAGTGGTGGAGATTCAAACGGTTTTTAAAACGGATAAAGGAGAAGTTACTTCGGTAGATGAAGTCAGCTTTTCCTTAAAACCGGGTGAGACGATAGGGATCGTTGGTGAATCAGGGTGTGGAAAAAGTGTCACATCGTTGTCCATTATGAAATTGCTTGGGAAACAGGGGAAAGTGAAAAATGGGCAAATGCTGTTTAAAGGAAAGGATTTGGTTAAAGCATCGGAAGGAGAAATGAGGCAAATTAGAGGCAATGATATTTCGATGATATTTCAAGAGCCAATGACTTCTTTGAATCCAGTTTTCACTATTGGAAGCCAAATGCTTGAAGTGATTAAGCTACATTTAAAGCTGACGAAAAAAGAGGCAGAGAAATATGCTATTGAAATGCTTACAAAAGTAGGAATTCCTAGAGCCGAAGCGATAATGAAGGAATACCCCCATTCTTTATCAGGTGGAATGAGGCAACGGGTGATGATTGCAATGGCGCTAGCATGTAAGCCGAGTTTGCTTATTGCAGATGAACCGACAACAGCCCTAGATGTGACAATTCAAGCGCAAATTCTGAAATTAATGAAGCAATTAAAGGATGAGTCCAATACAGCTATTATGCTAATCACCCACGATCTTGGGGTTGTGGCGGAAATGGCTGATAAAGTGATTGTGATGTATGCTGGACAAATTGTCGAAGAGGCAGACGTATATAGTTTGTTTGACGACCCAAAGCACCCCTATACAAAAGGATTATTGGAATCGATTCCCCATCTGGAATATGAAGCGGATCAAAGATTACATTCCATTCCTGGCGCGGTACCCACTTTGCAGCAAATGCCGAAAGGATGCCGTTTTCATACTAGATGTGCATTCTCAAGTGAAAGGTGCTTACAGGAAAAACCACAACTATTATCTTTAAAAGAACAAAAAGAACATAAGGTAAGGTGCTGGATTTATAAACAGGATGAAGTAGTGGGGGAGGTATAAGTATGATTCTTGACGGGGGTCCACTTTTACAAGTTAACAATTTAAAAAAATACTATCCTGTTAAAAAAGGAATTATCTCCCACACAGTTGGTCACGTCAAAGCAGTGGATGGATTGAATTTTGCCATCTATCCTGGGGAAACACTGGGTCTTGTTGGTGAATCGGGCTGTGGAAAATCCACGACGGGGAGGGTTATTGTCCAACTGGAAACACCTTCAGATGGAGAAGTTATTTTTCAAAATAAAGACTTAGCTAGCCTTTCAAATAGAGAACTGAGAAAAATGCGTACCGACATTCAAATTATTTTTCAAGATCCTTATTCTTCTTTAAACCCCAAAAAACGGATTGGTGATCTCTTATCCGAACCTTTAAAAGCCCATAAGTTGGCGGAGGGGAAGGAGATCAATAGAAAAGTTGATGAAATTTTGGAAGTTGTAGGTTTAACAAGATTCCATAGAAGCCGTTATCCTCATGAATTTTCGGGGGGACAACGCCAACGTATCGGCATTGCAAGAGCGTTGATTTTAAATCCCAAGTTAATCATATGCGATGAACCAGTATCAGCGTTAGATGTATCGATCCAAGCCCAAGTTTTAAATCTGTTAAAAGATTTGCAAAAAGAATTTCAGCTTACGTATTTATTTATCGCCCATGGATTAGGAGCCGTTAAATATATCAGTGACAGGATCGCGGTTATGTATTTAGGAAAGATTGTAGAAATGGCGCCAACAAAAGAAATTTTTACCCATCCGAAGCATCCATATACGAAAGTCTTGTTAAATGCTTATCCGCCGCCGAATCCTCATTTGAGAGAACGGGATCAAATTGTCATTCAAGGGGATGTGCCAAATGCAGCAAACCCTCCGGCAGGTTGCGCCTTCCATACTAGATGTCCATATGTACAAGCGAAGTGTCGTGAGCAAATGCCTGTCCTACAAGGTGGACGACATCCAGTTGCTTGCCATTTCCCATTATCTTAAGTTGTGTGAAGGGAGGAACTAAATTTGTTTCAATATCTTATTCGGCGATTACTGATTGCTTTACCTGTTTTATTTGGGGTTACGATTTTTACCTTTTTTATCATCAATTTAGCACCTGGCAACCCCGTTGACATGTTTGTGGATCCATCGGCCAGTCCTGAACAGCTCGCCTTGAAGAAGGAACAGTTAGGTTTAAATGACCCAATATGGATCCAATATCTCCACTGGATTCAGCAATTTTTACATGGAGATTTCGGTTTTTCCTATGCGACAAGAGAACCTGTATCCAATATGATTGCTGTCCGGGTCAGTCCTACACTTTTATTAATGGGAATTTCCCTTATCATTGCCTATTTGATTGCGATTCCGATTGGGATTGTCAGTGCGACGCGTCAATATTCATGGATTGACTACTTAACGACTAGCTTTTCTTTTTTGGGAGTTTCCATTCCCCATTTCTTTTTAGGTCTAGGAGCCATTTATGTTTTTGCTATTTTACTAGGAATTCTTCCAACTGGTGGGATGAATACACTAGGGAGCGCTGGTGGGTTTATGGATACATTCCAACATCTTATTCTGCCTGCATTTGTATTAGGTACTGGTGTAGCCGGAAACATGGTTCGCTATGTGCGTTCGAGTATGTTAGAAGTATTGGGGAAAGATTATTTACGAACAGCACGTGCTAAAGGCTTGAGAGAGTTTTTTGTTGTGAATAAACATGCGCTAAGAAATGCGCTAATTCCGATCATTACGATTATTGGAATGGATATCCCTTTGTTAATAGGGGGAGCGGTTGTCACAGAGCAAGTATTTCAATGGCCAGGTTTAGGGCAACTTACCATTCAATCGATCGGTTCAAGAGATTATTCCACCTTGATGGCTTTGAATTTTATGGCAGCAATGGCCGTGTTATTATCCAATTTGGTAACGGATCTGCTTTATACGGTAGCGGATCCAAGAATTAAATACAATTAAAGGGAGGAGGACGGGACATGTCAATGCCAAAAGCTCAAACCGTTCAATTTCAGCAGCAATTATTGGCTTCTAAAGAACTGGGTCAAGAAGAAAGCTATGTAAGAACGGTTGTCCGCCGTTTTTTCAAGCATCGTTTAGCCGTAGCGGGTTTCATTGTGATTATGTTAATCGTTTTGATGGCCATTTTTGCCCCATTACTAGCACCGCATAATCCTTATGATGTTCAAAATCAATTTGAAGCGCCGCCATCTGCACAACACCCTCTTGGTACGGATCAAGTTGGGCGCGATGTGCTTAGTCGACTGATATACGCCTCTCGTGTGTCTTTGTATGTAGGATTCGGAGCCGTTGCGATTTATGTTTTGATTGGTACAGTTTTAGGCGCTGTTGCGGGTTATTTTGGAAAATGGATCGATAATCTGGTTATGAGATTGACAGATATCTTTATGTCCTTTCCTTATTTGATGGTCATTCTTGTTCTCGTTAGTGTGTTAGGTCCGAGTTTGTTTAATATTACTATCGTTTTAGGTGTTTTAGGTTGGCCGCAAGTGGCTCGTTTGGTGAGAGGGAGTGTGTTATCCATTAAAGAAATGGATTATGTCAAAGCATGTGTTGCTCTTGGTTACAGTACACCGAAGATTCTATTCCAGCATATTTTGCCCAACACTTTAGCTCCCATTCTTGTCAATGCCACATTTGGAATAGCCTCTGCCATTATTATGGAAGCATCTCTCAGCTTTTTAGGAATGGGCGTTCAGCCGCCAACAGCAAGCTGGGGAAATATGTTGACGGAAGCACAATCGATTACTGTACTATCGTCTCAACCTTGGCTATGGATTCCGCCAGGTATGATGATTTTATTAGCGGTTTTGTCGATTAATTTTATGGGGGATGGCCTCCGAGATGCATTAGAACCAAATTATTCTAAATAAGTCTAAAGAAAATACAGGAGGTAATAGAGAAATGGGGTCATACTTTAAAAAAAGCATGGGAGTTATCTTAATTTTTTCACTGCTAATATTAGCAGCATGTAGTGGGGGAGCGAATAAAACAACAACGGGGGGGACAACATCAGGAAACAAGACGATGTACATCGGGATGGTGAACCCGCCAGCGGGGTTTAATCCGATTAACTCGAGTGATCTTGCGGCACAATTTTTAGAAAAATTTATGTTTGATACATTTTTAGAAATGGATAAGCCATTACACTTTGTTCCAAAATTGGCTGATTCTATTGATACAACAGATAGTCAGACCTTTACGATAAAATTAAATAAAGATGCCAAATGGACAGACGGGAAACCTGTTACCGCAGAAGATGTAGAGTTTACCTTTAATTTAATTGCCAATCCCAAAGTGGAAACAGCAGTTGGTGGTAATATTTCCACACTTGAAGGATTAGGGGTGACAGGCAAATTGCCTGAAGGCCAATCTAAAATTCCTTCTCTAAAGGTTGTAGATGATCATACGGTCCAGTTTAAAACAAAACAACCGGTCGATTCAAATTATATTAAAGAAATGATTGGGACAAAAATTATAACTCTTCCAAAACATGTGTTAAAAGATATTGCACCAGATAAATTGGCTCAAGCTCCATTTATGCAAAAACCAACTGTTTCGAGTGGTCCTTTCAATTTTGAAAATTACAAAAAAGACCAATACGTAGAATATAGTGCAAATGCGGATTATTATTTAGGGAAGCCAAAATTACAAAAATTGTTTGTGAAAATAATGGCTGCTCCTAATTTAGTTGCACAGCTTCAAACTGGAGAAATTCACATGAACTCCTCTGGAGGAAATGGGGGAATTGCCGCTCAAGATCTGGATACTGTTAAAAAGATTAAAAATGTAAATACCGAAATCCAAAAGTCGCTTGGATTTCAAACGATGCAGTTCAATACAAAAACAATTAAAGATCCAAAGGTTCGAAAAGCGATTGTCTATGCTCTGGATCGTCAACAAATTGTTGATAAGTTATTACGAGGCAATGGGGAAGTAATTGACGGACCCTACACTTCTGTTAGTCCATATTTAGATAAAAGCTTAAAACCCATTCCATATGAACCGGAAAAAGCAAAACAAATGCTAAAGGATGCTGGCTGGGATTTTAACAAGCCCATTCGCTTTGTTGTCCCGATTGGAAACAAAGTTCGTGAACAATCCGCGAATATAATTGCTGAAAACTTAAAAGCTGTTGGATTAAAGGTAGAAACAACCACCTATGATTTCCCAACGATCATGCAAAAAGGAAAAGCCGGGGATTTTGATTTACTTTTGATTGGATTTACTTTAACACTTGATCCGGACTATTCTATTCTATATGGCCTAAATGGAACCTATAACTTTATGAAGTATGACAGTCCAAAATCAGAAGAATTATTGAATCAAGCCAAAGTCGAACCGGATCAAGCGAAACGGAAAGCCATTTATTTTGAACTACAAAAAATCTGGGATGAAGATGTCCCTATCATTACGTTATATTCACCGAATGAAATTGTTTCTATTTCCAAAAATGTAACATACGGTGGGCCGAAATTGTTCGGTACACATTACAATCTTCAAAAATGGGATTTATCCGGGGCCAAATAAAGTAAGCAGGGAGATGGTTCTTTTCCTAACCGTGTGAAACAAGAGAAGAACGAAATTGCCACGCGGTTGCATCTTTAAAAGTCCTCTCAGACAAAAAATATAAAGAAATGAAAAAGTATGCTCTTTGTGGTATTGTTTAATCGCCAAACTCAACAATCCATAGAAGGACATACTTTTTCATATGGCGATTATATCATGGACAATGCAAAAAATTTAAAACCCTATTTCCCTAACCTAATAGAACTCCGCTATTTTGGGTTGATCGAATGCTTGCTAAGGGGAAATTAAAGGAATTTAATGAGAGAATGAATGATGATCAAAGTCTAAATGATAGCATGAATAAGATAAGAGATTATCAGATGAAGAGGCTAGGCTGAAAATTCGCGAGGTGCTCAGTGCCATCGAAATTGCAAAAGTAAAAAGCTTACCTAAGCTAAAAAGAACAGAAATGTTGCGGAAAATAAACAGTATTGACGGACTATCACTGCGTCAGGCTGCAAGAATTTTGGGAGTATCCCACAACCTTATATTTAAAACAAAATGAAAGTTTGAAGCAACCACATGTCCCTACAAGAAATGAAGAACGATTTTAATCCACCCGAAAAAGGCGATCCATAATGGGACGCTCAACGATGTTCCCCAACACATTCCGACCAGGAAGTTACCTTGCTTTTCCATAAGAATCACTCCTCGTAAAAAGCGCATTATACTGTATATATTTCCTGTTTAGGCAGAATTTAAACACCTGTTGTGAGCGTTTTCTTTTTTTGCATTAGTTTAGCACATTCAGAAGATGAAATTCCAAGAAATTTGTCTGCTGTTTTATTTTCTTTTTGTCAAAAAACTGCAGAAGGGACGGTTCTCGTGTTTCCCACAGTGGGGAGCAAACACGAGAACCGTCCTCCTGTTTCCTGTTTCATGATTGAAAATTATTTGTGAACACTCTTTTGATTTCTTTTGGATCAAGGACGATTTGGTCGTTCTTTGCTTTTAGAATGTCATCGTAGAGTTTTTGGCCGGAACCGCGAAGCTGATGGTATTTTAATTGTTTATTAGGATCAAAATCTTTTACTGCCATTCCGAGACTGAGCATGTCTTCTGTGGACATGTTTGTTGCTAGCACATAGTCAGGAATGGATTTGATTAACGAAGGCAGTTTTGTTACATTGCTTGGCTGCAAAGCCTTTTTCGCAATTCCTTTAAGTGCTTCTTCCTGTAATTGCTGGCGGCCGTATTCGCCGTTTTGCAGCGAATATCGTTCGTGGACAATTTCTGTGACCATTTTGCTACCAAGGGAATGAGTTCCTGTGGTAATTACTTTATTAGCATTTTCAGGATACCATGGGTGCGTTAATTTCACATCAAATGGTACGTCCATATTGATTCCACCTACTGCGTCTACCATTGACTGAAAACCCCAATAGTTGGTTTCTACATAGTAGTTGATTGGAACCCCAGTTAATTCAGAAACGGCATTGACTGCGGCTTCAACTCCTTGCTTGGCGCCTTTTTTTGCTTGCATAATATATTGCACACTTGTGAGTTTCGTATATCCATAGCCATCTAAATGTATGCGCGTATCGCGGGGGATGCTGACAGCTTGAAATTCATTTTTCGATAAATCAACATGAACGAGCATCATAGAGTCCGAGTGCCCGATATTTTGCCCTTTTCGCTCATCTGAGCCAATTAACAAAATGTTAAATACTGGGCTGTCCAGCTGCTTTACTGTCTGTTCAACAGAGTTTTGCGATTTTCCTGAATTGACGACTGGAACAGACTTAAAGTGATTTTTTGGCTGCAACTGATAGTATTCATATCCAAAGCCGATTCCGGCCAGAATAAAAGCAGCCAAAATACTAAGACCTGCCACTTTCCACACACGCTTCTTCTTTTTCATCATTTCCTCCGATAGTAAAAGATTGGGATAGGTCTATTTTACTTCATTTCGGTGCCAGGCACCACCCGGAATTTGTCGAAAACAGCGGAATGGTGTTCAAGGATAACATCTCGTCCATATGGTAAAATGAAAACAGAAAATATCGCAGTTTAGGATGGGTTTCTGTTTTTTGCGTTGCGGGGGCAGGAGAACCAACCCTATGCTTTCTGGAGGGTGATTGTGTTGACATGGAAAGTGGGCAGTTCCACGAATGCTAAAGTTGATCGATTTGGAATAACGATTGACCACGTGATTCTTCCTAATGGTGAGGAAAAGACTTATACAAAAGGATTCCTAAATTACGAACATATTTAAAATGTGCTCCATCAATGCCTAGTCGGGGTGAAGGCGGAATTCCGCACACGCAAGGCGGAAAAAACGAATGTAACGGCGGAATTTAGGACAAAGTTATAAAGATAATCACTTTCTATTTCGCTTTCAAAAACGATGCTATTTCATTCGAGCATTCCAAGCAATTTGGCGGCACTCAACAGATCAGTCTTATCGACTGTTTTTAAAATCTCTGCATTAAGTTGAATCCCCGCTTTTCGATACTGTTTAGATTGACTACTATTGTTCACCTAAAAAAAAAAGACACCAATTATAAAATTAGTGTCTGTACTGCTCGTTTCTCTAGTCGTTTTTACCTTGGTCAGTTTCTTTTTTATCCGTTTCGTCTTTCTTGCTATTGTCGTGTTCACGCTCAGCCTGTTTTTTTGCTTTTTCTGCTTTTTGTAGGTTTTCGTTATTCTCGGCCACTGGCTGAACGGCAGGAATTTGTGCCGGAGCTTGTGCCGGAATTTGTGCTGGAGCAGCAATTTTTTCTTTCTCTGAATGATTTTCCGCTTGATGACTCGTTTTTTCTGGCTCATAACTTACTGGTTTAGCCGGTTCGGATACTTGGGTTTTTATCTCTTCGGTTTTGTTCTTGTTCGTTTTGTTCTCTTCGCTTTTTACAGTTGCAGTTTGATTCGAAGGGTCTGCTGCTGAAGTTTCCTGCTGATTCGCTCCGTCATTTGAAGCGGTCTGATCCTCATTTGGGCTTTTTTTCTGTTGAAATTTTTCCAGTTTCTTTGCCAGTTTTGCACTTACGTGTTCAATGGCTTTTTCAATATTTTTTGCAAGAGCTTCTTTTGCCTTAGGATTGTCCACTTTGTCCAGATTGGATTGTAATGCTAGGATGTTCTGGCCAAATTGAGCTTGGAGCTGTGATTTTAAATCGGTCTTTTCTGCGGTTTGATCTCCGCTTGTTTGAGCAGGATCGGCCGTTGGATCCTTTGTTGTTGATTCAGTTGCTTTTTTAGCGGTATCGACTGCTTGTTGTTGTTCTTCAATTGCTTTTTGAATCGTTTGTTGAGCTAAATCTGTTTTCCCTTGCTTCATTAATTCATTTGCTTCGGCTAACCGTTCTTGGGCATATTGGGCAATTTGCTTCGCTTTGTCCGCATCATTAAAGGTAAATGCTAATTTAATATTTTCTGTTAATAGTTTAAAAAAGTAAAAGAAATCCCCAGGAAGCAGACTTGGCGTACTGCTCGTGACTGTTGTTGAATCTGTTGAAGGTAGATTCGTATTTGTTGACGTCTGGGTTGAATCTGCCGTTGTTTGGCTGGCAGTAGGTTGTTCAGTCGTTGAACTGCTTTGATTTTGATTGGATGTTTGTGTATCTCCAGAAGTTGTTGTGCTTTCAACAGTCTGAGTGTCTTGGCCGGAGGTGGTGGTTGTTCCTTCTGCAAAAGCACTTCCTCCCCCAAAGCTCAAGCTTAGTGCGATTGCTCCCGTGATTACAGCGGTTGCTGCTGTTTTGCGAATCGTTTCTTTCAATTCCATTCTCCCCCTTGTTTAATTTTTTAAAATAAAAAAACTTGCAAAAGGCTGTTTGCAAGAATCGATCGTATCCATAAAAAGGACAGGACATCCCATTCTTTGCAACCCAGCCGTCCTAGCAATTCACCTTAGACCTGTAGGCTTTGCGTCCTCACTTTTCAGTAAGTTTGCCTTTTAAAAAAACAAGAATTATTCAATTAGTTGGATCTCTGCTTTTTCTCCTACACTCATTATTTTTACATTATTTCGACAAAAATTCATCCGACTTTAGTCTCATTAATAATACCTTAAGAAATTTGCAGAATGAAAGAAACAAGCCCCAATGCCAGAACTGGGACTTTGTTTAATGTTTTTTTGAAAAGTTATATAACGTTTCAATATCAGACACTCGGCGCAAGTTCAGCCGTTTCCACACAAAGTTGCGTATCAAGCTGCTCAATTAATTCAATAAAAGGTTCGACGAATTGCGGATCAAATTGTTTGCCTGTACATGCCCTTAATTCAATGATTGCTTCCTTAAAGGTCTTGGTCTTTTGGTATGGCCGCTCGGTTGTCATCGCATCAAAAGAGTCGATGACACATAAGATCCGCGCAAGCTTTGGAATCGTTTTTCCTTTCAAGCCATACGGATAGCCGTTGCCATCAAAACGTTCGTGATGAAGTTCCACTAAAGGGATCAAATCCTCAAACTTTTTATTGGTCGAAATAATTTCTTTTCCCCACGTAACGTGCTTTTTCATAATTTCCCATTCATGTGGATCGAGCTTTCCTTTTTTATTAATAATATCCCGTGGGATTTCTAGTTTACCGATGTCATGAACCAATGCACCAAGGATAAGGATTTTTCGCTCTTGTTCCGTTAGTTGAAGTCTTTTCGAAAAATCGACGGCGTATTGATACACACGTTTGCTGTGGCGGTAGGTGTAAACATCCTTTGACAAAAAGATTTTTAATTGCTGTTCCGCTTCTTCAAGATCTTTTTCAAGATACAGTGATTTTTGCACTGAGTAGTCGGAGTGTTCGTTAAAAATTTGTACAAAATTTTTGCCTTGTTCTTTTGCTGCATACATCGCCTGATCTGCTTGATGAATAAATTGGGATATACTATATAAGCCCTTTTCCCACTCGGCAATTCCTGCAGAAAACGAAAAGCATCCATAAGGAAGTCCTTCTACACCATAAAAATAAGTGTCATTTGCTTTTTTGCGCAAATCGTTTACAAAATGAAAAGCCTCACGGCGGCTCGTATTCGGCATCAAGATCGTAAACTCTTCTCCGCCATAACGGGAAACGATAAAATTTCTTTCTTCTGCTGTATTTTTTAAAAGGTGGCCGAATTCCTTCAGCAGTTGATCTCCCTGGATGTGCCCGTATAAGTCATTGTATTTTTTAAAATCATCAATATCCAAAAGCGCGAGAGCAAGGCTCTGGCCAGTTTCGGTTGCGCATTTTACATTTCTTTCAAGAAGTTCTTTAAAATACCCATGATTGTTTAAATCAGTAAGAAAGTCTTTATTTGCCTTTTCTGAGATTTCTTTAAATAAATTAAAATGCTGTTTGAAAGCCAAGGACAATAGAATGGAGATACAAATAAATAGAACAAGGCCAAGCATTTTTTG
This sequence comes from Bacillota bacterium Lsc_1132, assembly GCA_044598425.1. Lineage (GTDB taxonomy): Bacteria > Bacillota > Bacilli > Bacillales > Cytobacillaceae > JAEVLT01. The sequence goes on along the minus strand of CP172536.1, from coordinate 3,363,950 downwards.
TGAACTTATTAAAATTTCAAGTACTAAAGAAAGTAATAAAGTACTACAGTAAGTTGAAATCGGCTCGGTAATGAATCCTTTAAATATATTTATTAGGCTTTCTGAAGCTGACAATAAAAAATACAAACCAATTAGAACAACATTTGCGACAAAGTACATACTTAAAGAGAGAATAGATGGAAACAAATTGGTGATACGAACATAACCTATTGTTCCGCCAGTAAAGATAAAAACATAATAGGCTGATACAATCATCAATGTATACATGGCAAAATTAAAGATATGCTTCCACCATGCGGTGTTTCTTCGGATTAATGCAAAAATTATCGTGAAAAGAAGTAAAATAGCTAAAGTCAATTCCAAACCAAATAAAAAAAGAGCTGCTAAAAATATAGATGAATCCAAGGATAGCCGGTTACCTTTAGGAGGTATTTCAATTAAGAAGTAGTTTAATAGCAGGATTGCTCCAGTAATTGAAAAAATGGTAATCCAATTATCAGTGGAATAAGATCCAAAGTTAGATAAACTTATAAAGACGAAAATTCCAAAAAGGGAAACGAAAAACAGATAGGTGTTGGATGGATTTTTAAAAAAATGCATTTTTCATCTCTCTCAATTTTGATTAAAGGAGAAGTCACTAACATAGTTTACTTCTCCTTTTACTTATTATCCTAGTTTAAATCCAGAAGTTAACGCAACAATTGCAGACACGATAATAAGTGCATTAAATAATACATTGGTTAATTTAATTCCTTCAGCTTTTTGCTGTTTTTTCATTTTCCATTCACCTGCCTTAAATGGGATGTGATATCTTAACCTTTTTATCCTTGGATGGTTGGACCATTAATGCTTGGATAAAAAGGAAGATTCCGATATTCATAATAATATCACCAATGCTAATAACCTGAGTGCGGGGATACGGCTTTGTTAGCGGAATGATATCGCCTAAAAAACCAAGTTTAGTCGATTCCGTTAAAACCTGATGCTTTGCATATAAAGAACCCTTCAGTGCTTCGAAATAGCCAGGATCCAATACTGATGCAGCCTGCTCTGATACGGGCATTCTTCCCCCGTTTAAAACCATTACGAAAAAGTTCAAAAATACTCCAATTAATATAAGCATAAAGCCTGTTTGTTTGCGATTGATAAACAGGAATAATAAACCGGCAATGTAAACAAGCATGTAAATAAACCCGCTGGCTTGTCCAAGAATCTTAAAATGGTTTTGGAAAATAAACATGAGAATTTCAATTCCGAGCAACAACGGGAAAATCCATCCCCATTTTAATTTTAAAGAGGATAATCCCTTTAAATTTCCCTTTCGAAAAAATCCGACAATCAAAGACAAAATAATGCCATCAAAAACCATTTAGAGTTACCACCTGTAGTTTAATAGAATGTGTAGGTATTATATTCCTGTGATTGAATATTTTTCTTACATAACATAATTATAATAACTGAAATAGGATTTAAATTTCAATAAATATATAGTCACGATTGCTAGTAAGCACCCGAAATTTTTCCGATAGTAAAGGGGCGGTTCTTTTGTTCCCCTTGAATTTTCTTAAAATAAAAACTATTTTATATTTGTCTGATTGAATATTAGGATTTATAATTTAGTAAACAAGCTATTTTTTTCATTTATTTAAATAAATTACAATAATTGGAGAATGTGCTATGAAAATAAATGAAAGCGCGTCTACTTTTCGAAATACCCCGGATGAAGAACTGCATCGCCAAATTTCGCTTTGTTCAACTAACAAGAATCCTATCTTTACATTGAATTTAAAATGGTATTTTACCAGTGTAAATGAAGCGTGTGAAACGCTATTTGGCTATACCTCTTCTGAATTATTAAATATGACTATTCTCGAGATTATTTACTATGAGGATATACTGTTAGCAATGAAAGCTTTCGAACAATCATTGGAAAAGAAATTTCAAAACGTAATCATGAGGGTGACCAATAAGTATGGCAAGATTGTCTATTTAAATGTTACAATTTTACCTAACATTATTGAAGAACAGATGGCCGATGTATATTGTATTTCAAAAGATATCACCGAACAAAAAACAACAGAAGAGTCTTTTGTGGATCCAGCATTACAGGACTATTTGACGGGATTGCCCGACCGAAAAATGCTTGATCAGCATCTACAAAATAAATTATTGGCTGCGCAAAAGAACTTGCAAGCCGCTGTAGTATTTATTTATCTTGACCGCTTTAAAGTACTCAACAATTCCTTAGGGAGTTTAACGGGAAATCTCTTGTTAAAGGAAGTATCAAAAAGATTAAAAAACATACTAAACGATGAAGATAGCATTTTTCGCCAAGGAGACAACGAATTTATTGTTATTTTATTTGACGCAAATAGAAAATTTGTCACAAGAGTAGTAAAAAGAATTATGCATGTTCTTTCTGATCCATTTAAAATAGGTCTTTACGATATCATTGCTCCTCCCTTTATCGGGATCAGTCTTTACCCGGAAGATGGAGATTCAGCAGAGTCTCTAATTAAACAAGCTGAATTTGCTATGTACCAAGCGAAAAAAATAGGCAAAAACACTTTTCAGTTTTATTCCTCGTATGGATATAAAGAAAATATGAGCCCTCTGAAAATTGAAACGGATCTCCATAAAGCTCTTGAACGCAATGAGTTTTTATTGCACTATCAACCGAAAATTAATTTAAAAACAGGTAACATTGTCGGTGTCGAGGCATTATTGCGTTGGAATCATCCAGAATTAGGAATGTTGTCCCCTAACACCTTCATACCCATTGCAGAGGAGACAGGGTTGATTATTCTCATCGGTGAATGGGCGTTAATTGCTGCTTGTAAGCAAAATAAAGAATGGCATCAACAAGGTTTTTCGCCGATCATTTCCGTAAATTTGTCAGCAAGGCAATTTACTGAATCGGACTTTGTTGGAACGGTTGCCAGGGCTCTTCGCGAAACGGCACTTGAACCACACTATTTAGATTTAGAGATTACTGAGAGCATGACAGCGGATATTGAACGTACCATTTTAACTTTACGGAAACTAAAGAAGCTTGGGGTACGTATTAGCATAGATGATTTTGGAACAGGATTTAGTTCATTAAATTATTTGAAACAATTCCCAGTGGATACATTAAAAATTGATCAGTCATTTGTAAGAGAGCTTCATAATAATCCAAATGATGAAACGATTGTAAAAACTATCATTTCAATGGCTCATAACTTAAACTTAAGCGTGGTTGCAGAAGGAATCAATACGAAAGAACAACTTGTATTTTTGCAGCAGCATCTTTGTGATGAGGGGCAAGGATATTTGTTTTCGAAGCCAATCCCCGCAAATACATTATCGGAAAGACTCCCGGAGATTCAACAAATGGTGAAGGAACTCGGTGTTTCCCAAGATGTAAATGAACGGATGTGGACAGAAGAATTATTGCGTATGGCTAGGAAAGAATTAGATGACACGATCCGTTTACAACAAGGGCTCATTTTCAAATTTAAAAAGATTAATGGACGTTTTGTCCATACTTTGTGTGACGGTGAATTGCTGTATCGTTTAGGATATATTCCAAATGAAATAATAGGAAAAGAATTACAAGATTTCCTTCCGAAAGAAATTGCAAAAAGGAAAGAGCAATACTATCAACAAGTTTGGAACAATGAGGAGCTTGTTAATTATGAGATGGAACTAAATGGGATCCATTATCTTTCCATTTTACGTCCTGTTAAACGAGGGGGAGAGGTAGTAGAGGTAATTGGTTCCTGTATGGATATTACAGATCGCAAAATGGCTGAAAAAGCCTTGCGAGAAAGTGAAAATAAATATCGTTTGATTGCTGATAATACGACGGATTTAATTATTATTTTAGATCTTGATGGGAAAATATTGTATGCCTCTCCATCAAACAAAAACGTGCTGGGGTATTCTCAAGAAACTTTAGAAGGCCGAAGTGTTTGTGAAATCATACACCCGGAGGATGTTTCATTTTTATCTATTCAATATAATAATATGGTAGAAACAAAAATGCCATCGATGATGGAATTTAGGATTATAAATAATACAGGCGAGTGGATTTTAGTTGAATCTTTTGTTAGTCCGGTAGTAGAAGAAAATGGATGCGTGAAACATTTTGTATTAGTAGGAAGAGATATTACACAAAGAAGAAAAGCAGAAGAACTATTATGGAATTCGGAAAAATTATCGTTAGTTGGAGAGCTGGCTGCTGGGATTGCTCATGAAATCAGAAATCCAATTACCTCTATAAAAGGGTTTATCCAGTTATTTCGACAGGGTTTTATGAAGGAAAATTATTTTGATATTATCCTTTCAGAATTTGATCGGATTGAGGATATTATTAAGGAATTTCTAGCGCTTGCAAAACCACAGGAGATTAAACCGGAAAAGGTGAGCATCTATCGTTTAATAAAAAAAGTTCAAACATTATTGGAGTCTGAAGCAAACCTTCAAAATATCGAATTTTCAGTAGAAATCGAATCGGATCTCCCAATGATCATTTGTGATCCAAACCATATTAAACAAGTATTTTTAAATATATGCAAGAATAGTATTGAGGCCATTGAGCGAAATAAAAAGGGTTTAATTCAAATTAAAGTTTGGAGAGAATCGGATGAGCTTGTCATAAAAATAACGGATAACGGCATTGGGATCAGTGAAGAACGTTTGCAAAGATTGGGGGAACCTTTTTATAGTAATAAAGAAAAAGGAACAGGTTTAGGGTTAATGGTAAGCTTTCGAATCATTAAGGAACACAAAGGGACAATGAAATTCAACAGCAAAGAAAACATAGGGACAACGGTTGAAGTAAGGTTACCATTTTCACCTAATAAGTAATAAGATAAGAACAAAGAAAATAGTAAATAGCTGTGTCTAGTTTGATCACATCATTTGCGTTTTGAGTTAGGAGATACCTAATTTAGTTGAATCGATGAAAAGAATGCATCTCAGAAGTTGGTAGGAAGACTAGCCTAATGCTTTACGAAGAACAGGAGGGGGCTGTTTATGGGGCTAACAGTCAATGTAGAAGTTCAGGGTGAGACTACAATATTTAAAATAAAAGGAATCTTAGATATCTCAACAAATAATCTAATCGAACCCTATCTAAATAACATTGAACATATTAAAATCTTAATTTTGGATTTTAGTGAATTGGAATTTATCGATTCAACCGGTATCGGGTCGATCATTAATATAATATACTTATCTCTTGAGGGACATTTCACCCTTAAACTTCAAGGAATTAATCAAGAAATCAAAGATATTTTTGAGACAGTTGGTGTATTCCAAATATTAGAGACAATAGGCAAGGGGGGGGAATGAATGAAGTACAACCTGCAAACAAATAAGTTGGATAATGCTGCCTCAGATGAGCACAAAATAGTTGATAAGACGCTAGAACGCGAGATTCGTTTAGCTAGGAATATCCAATTCCAATTATTAAATGCAAAAGCACCAAAATTTGAAGGTGCGGAGGCTTCTGGTTATTCGCTTCCAGCAAGATTGATTGGCGGGGACTACTACGACTTTTATCCTTTAGTAAATGGGAAAATTCGTATGGTGATTGGCGACGTAATGGGGAAAGGAATTCCTGCCGCCATGCTGATGATTTTAACACGCGGTGCTTTCCGCAGCGCAGCGGAAAGTACACAAAGCCCGGGGGAAACATTAACAGCGATCAATAATGCCCTCTATGAGGATTTGCGAAACATAAAATCGTTTGTAACTCTTTTTTGTGCAGATTGGAATCCAAAAGAAAGAACTTTTACTTACGCTAATGCAGGTCATTATACGCCATTGCTTATTAGTGAAAAAAGAACGTCAGTAGAGCAACTTCCCAAGATAAATGGGATTATGGTTGGCGGACTTCCCAACCAAATGTATAAAGAAGAATCCGTACATCTCGAAGAAAATGATACCATCTTTTTTTATACAGACGGAATCATAGAAGCTCAAAATAAGAAGGGGAATCAATATAAATTAGAGCGCTTGACTCAAACCTTATTAAACTCTAAAAATTTAACAGTAGGAGAAATTCAGCAATTGGTTTTTGATTCTTTAAAGCAATTTACAGAAGGTGTCCCTCAGAAAGATGATATAACGATGGTGATTTTAAGAGTGAGTGAAAAAAAGGCTGATATCACAAGTCTCAATTCTCCAGTCAGATAATAGGAGGATCCAATATGCAGAGCATTATTTCAAAAGGAAAGAATGTAAAACAAGCCATAAATCTAGGATTAGAGCTTTTAGAAGCCAAAAAAGAAGAGGTAACGATCGAAGTCATCCAGCATGAAACAAAGGGGTTTTTAGGCTTAGGTTCAAAAAATGCAATTGTGAAAATCATCAAAAACAAAAGCAAATCTGCATCTCCCTCCAACATAGAAAATGATGAAGAATTGTTAATCTTGGAATCTTTAAGTGAAAAAGAGAACGTCTCAGAGGAGACAAAAGTTCATACGCAAAATCTGCCTGAAGAAGAAAAGCCTGAACTGCTTGAAGGAAAAGTTTGGGTGAAGGATGGCAGATTATTTTGCAAATCGTCACAAGCGGTTTTTCCAACGGTCACCATCCCGGATGGAGTAAAATTATATAAAAATCAACAACTTGTGACAGAGAAATCAACGATCGTAACCGATCAAGATTTTTATGAAATAAACGTAGAAAATGAAGAGAAACAAACAATTTGGGATGTGTCCCTCGATCAAAGCAAATTGAAAGTATTGTTAAAAGTCGAGCCGGGTTACCGGTTACTCCGATCCATATTAGATGTTGAGCCGGACAGCCACATTTTATTAAAAGTGGATGAACAAAAAGAGATCATGAACACGCTTCTTATCTCAGAATTAATGCTCAAGTTAGAGGCGTTAGGCGTGAAATATGGGATAAAGCATGATGAAATGATGAGAGCAGTAAAAACAACGGTTCCGGGAACATACGAGATTGCAACGGGATTAAAGCCAAAGGAAGGAAAGAATGGCTGGATCGAATTAAAGGTGAATATGGAGACGCAAAAAGGTCCAAAGCTGAAAGAAAATGGAAAAGTTGATTTCCGTGATATTCAAAGCTTTCCTACCGTTGAGAAGGGAAAGGTAATTGCGATTATCCATCCTCCGATTTCTGGAGAACCGGGATGTACGGTCACAAATGAGTCCATTCCTTGCAAGAAAAGTTTTCCCATTACTCTGAAAACTGGGCAAGGGGTAACGATGGTTGAAGATAAAATTGTTGCAACTTCCTCCGGTCGCCCGGATGTTAAACAAAGAGGACAACTTGTTAAAATCTCGATCATGCCTAAGCTTACACATGCAGGCAATGTAGATTTAGTTTCGGGAAACATTCGTTTTATCGGAGATGTTGAGATTGTCGGCGAAGTAAATGAAAGAATGAGTGTTGAAGCCGAAGGAGATCTTATTGTTCATAAAACCACAAATATGGCTCAACTGGTTAGTTCAGGAGCAATTATTACTTACGGTAATATTGTTGGCTCCGAAGTTTCAGCAGGAAAAAATAATATCTATGTAGCAGAGCTAGGACATTTGCTCGGAATTTTGCACCAAAATATTGAAAAAATCATTGGAGTAATTAGACAACTTACTTTATCATCTGCTTTTAAATCCAATGACTTAACTCGTGGGGGACTTCAACCATTAATTCGCATTTTGTTAGAAAAAAAATTCAAGAGTTTTCCACCTCTTGTCAAGAAATACGTTGATGTAGTAAGGCGGGGGGAGGCCTTTCTCGAGGAGGGGGTTTGGAGAGAGATCAGTCTTGCGTTGACGCAAATTTTTCTAACTTTTGGAAATGAAATCATTTCTCTTGAACGGATTATTCAATTATCCGAAAAAATGAAAAAAATTCATGAAATCAGCAAAGCACCTCTAGAACCAGATTCATTTATTACCATCCCTAGTGCCCAAAATAGTCAACTCTATTGTAGTGGTAATGTACTTGTTTTAGGACAGGGTTGTATTAATACGAAAATTCATGCAGGTGGAAGCGTGAAAATTAATGGGATTATCCGTGGAGGATCGGTATACGGAAGGTTAGGGGTGGAAATTAACGAGGCAGGCGCTGAAAGTGGCACCTCCACAATTATTGCTGTTCCAAGTGACCAAAAAATCATCATTAACAAAGCAATGGAAGGTACTTTGATCCAAATTGGAAATGCCAAGCGAAAGGTAGACTCAACCATTTATCATCTTAAAGCCAGCTTGGATGACCAAGCAAGAATTATATTTAATTAATCAAGAATAGGAGAGAATGCAATGCTACTATTTTCACTTCACCCGGAAGGCGACTCCGTCTCAGTTCGATTAGAGGGAGATCTCGATATCGATTCTACAGAAACGGTTGAAGAAAAATTGATTCCAAGTTTAGATAATTACAAATTAATTAACCTCGATTTTCAAAATGTCCGTTTTGTAGATTCTTCCGGTATGGGTTTGCTTTTGAATTTTGTGGAATCATTGAAAGAGAGAGATGTAGCCATTACGATTTCAAATGTAGCAGAAGATGTGATGGAAATTTTTCAACTTATTCAATTGCCAAAAATAATTGGAGAAGAAGTTTTTATTTAGTCACTTGCAAAATAGGTAAAAGTGTATGTGAAAAAAGGCACTGGTTTCTTCTAAACTCTGTAAGCGTAGTAAAAATATTGAGAAGTATTGCAATTTTTATGTAATTGCTATATTCTTATATTATTAAAAAATTTCATACTTTTATCTTTGTTGATAAAGGCAAACCTATCAAAAGGTAGGGACGCAAAGCCACGGGCCTAAAACAATTTGTCACGGCAGCCGGGTTACCGAAAAAGATGGAGTCTTTTTATTCATCCGCCCTTTTTCGGGGCGGATTTTTGCATTAATTGGAAAAATATGGTTTATATACACACCGAAAGCACTAGGTCTTTTCTTGCTCATCTTTACAATTCACGAAGACTTTTTGGATAGGTAGAATCTGAGTAAAGCGACAAACATAGTCAGCAAAGAAGTTTCTTCTCTTTGAAAGGAGGTGAAATCACATGAAAGCAAGAGTGAAAAACATCTTAACGATCGGTGCGGTAATTGCTGCTGCCTTTGCACCAGTTATTGGTCGCCCATGGTTCTAGTAATCTTTTGAAGGAAACGAAGGTGCAAAACAAATCACCTTGTTTCCTTCATCCATTCTTTCATTTGATTGGGGGTCATTGGAATGGTGTACTTCATTATCATCGCAATTGTCATTACACTTTTTCAAAGGAGGAATCCGTTTTCATTTATCCGCACAATCTCCTTTGAATGGCCTCTTATCATTCTTTTGAGCTTTGGAGCGCAAATCGTTTTATCCTTTGTTACTTATCAAACAAAAGAAAAAATAGAGTGGATTTTCGTTTTGACGTTCGTGGGCATCATTGCCGGTCTGCTAAAAAATAGAAAGATAGCCGGAGTGAAATGGATTGTCGCTGGAGCAATATTAAACCTGCTTGCCCTTCTTTTAAATGGTGGAACAATGCCAGTTTCTGATAAAGCGATTCAAATAACCGGACAAGAGAACGCTTCATTTGAAACAGACGCGCGGCACCATCTTATGAACGAAACAGTGTTTTGGTTTTTGGGGGATTGGATACCGCTTATCCGATATATATTGAGCCCAGGAGACATTTTGGCGGGGATAGGGATTATTTTACTGATTGTCAAACACTCTGAACGTCGAAAAAGACAGGGTGATGTATCTTGAAATCAGTTAATTGGTTTACAACATTTTTAGGATTTTCTGGCCTAACTGCTTTACTATATTCCTTCATGTATTTGCAGGTAAATGAAAAAAGTATCTTTTTTATTATGGTGGCAATCATTATTATCTTGGAAGTGTTTCCTATAAAGTTACCAAGTGGTGATGATTTTGAAGCGGGAAGTATTGGTTTTTTGTTTGTCCTTGTGCATTTTGGTTTCAGTCAAGCGGTATTAGCTCTAACTATTGGCTTGATTGCGGCCTTCATAAAAATATATAGGTCTATCCGTATTCCCTTGTTTCGTGTCATTGTAAATATTGGGATGTATTCATTCTCATTATTGGCAGCAAACTTTATATGGTACATGACTCAAGAATTAAATTTGATCCTAGCGGTTGCACTGACAACCTTTATATATGAGCTGGTTAATCTCCTTCTTTTAGAAATCATCCAAAAAGTCATCTATAACAAAGAATTATTTACGAATATCAGGCAGCAATTAGCAGAGCTAATTGTCCCGATTATCGTGTATTCGATAGTTATCCCGGCCCTTCTCATTCAACAAACAGATAAAGAAATCATTCTTACCATGCTTTACACGCTTTTTTTCCTGCTCATTGTGATCTTTTTTTCAAGGAAATACATTCAGCAACTCTCCCTTAGAAAATCAACAACGACTGCCTTTATTCAAGTTTTAGAAGAACGGATAACATCAAGTCTAGCAGGACATGGGAACCGAGTGGGAATGATATGTGAAGCGATTTTGGATGATTTGGGCTATCCGAAGAGAAAACGGCCGGATTTGGTACAAGCTGCAATCATTCACGATATTGGAAAAGCATTGCTTTCTTCGCATATCTTTACAAAACGCGGAGCTTTGACACTATCAGAAGAACATGAATATCGAAGCCATCCGGAAAAAGCAGTAGAAATTGTGAAAACGATGTTTGCAAAGAATTCCTTTTCGGATTGGATCCTTTATCACCATGAACGGTGGGATGGAAAGGGGTTCCCAAAAGGCTTGAAAGGCGAAGAAATTCCTTACGAGTCCCGGATAATAGCCTTAGCGAATGAAGTGGATCACATATTTCACCGCCATGATGATCCAGCAACCATTTTAAAACTATTAAAAGAGCAATCTGGAACCACTTTGGACCCGAAATTAGTAGAAAAAGTGGAACTGTACCATATCGAAATGATACTTGAAAACATACAAAGGCTTTCGCATGTGGAGGAATTTCCGCAAAAAAAATCCGCAGTAAAAGACAATTACCGGGCTGAGGATGCCTATTCAAGTATCGGAGAGTCTTTCTTTATTGAAGTGGAAAATGGCCAAGTTTCAACACCGAACTTGCCGCCGGCGGTTATTCAATCACTAGTCAAAAACGCAGCTGAACGCAAAGAGCTGGTCCATGACACGGTTGTTTATTCGAATCGAACATTGGATGTATATGCTCAACCCTTTCAAAACGGAAAAGTTGGAATATTTGCTCATGATTTAACGCCTTTCATTGGTTACCGAAAGAAGTTGGAACAAGACATGTTTGAGTTGTATGTTGAGGTGATTAACACCTTATCCGATGGGAAAATTTTACTTCATTCGTCAAAGGAAAGTTTAGCAGACCAATTAGGCGGACGGTTATACGAAATGTCCATTTATAATAAGTCGGATGTACCAAAAAGTCGAGAGTTGACGAAAAGGGCAATGGAACAGTTCCCGACAAAAATAAGTTCGATGAAGGTTCAGATTGCGGTGACGGAGGCTGCGACCAATATTCTCAAGCACGCAACCCGGGGGAAATTATCTATTTACCAAAAAAAATCTATGCTGCAATTTTTGATTTCAGATAAGGGGTCAGGTATCCCGCTGCATGAAATCCCCAAAACGGTATTAATCTCCGGTTATTCCAGTAAACGGTCATTAGGGCAAGGTTTCAAAATCATAACTAGCTTCTCTGATCGGGTGCAAATTTACACGTCTTCTGAAGGAACCAGCATTTTAATCGAATACGATCAAGAGGAAATAAAAGAGGAACCAAGCGATGCCTCTTAATGTGGCTGCTTCGTTCCTATTATTTTTTTACGGGTGTTGGGGAAGGGTTCTCGTGCTTCCACCGGCAGGAGACGCAAGAACCCTCCCACTGTTTCCCCTTGTTTCCTTGGCTGCTTCAACCATTACTTTCAGCGCCTCGATGGTTTCATCAATTCCCCTTGTTTTCAGACCGCAATCAGGATTGATCCAGAATAGCTTTGGATCAAGGACTTGGAGGGCGCGGGATATGTTTTTGGCCATTTCTTCAATAGTCGGCACTCGTGCACTATGGATGTCATAAACGCCAAGCCCAATGCCTTTTTTATAGGTGGAATCTTCGAAAGCTTGGATGAGTTCTCCGTGGCTTCTCGAAGTTTCGATCGAAATGACATCTGCATCTAAAGCGTTAATGGCATCAATAATGTCCTCAAAATCGGAGTAGCACATATGGGTATGAATTTGGGTTTCATTTTTTACGGTTGAGACCGCCAGCTTAAAAGCATAGACCGCTGTGTTTAAGTAGTTATCCCACCTTTCTTTCTTTAATGGCAAGCCCTCTCGAAGAGCCGGCTCGTCTACTTGGATCATCCGGATTCCATTCTTTTCGAGGATCTCAATTTCTTCCCGCAATGCAAGCGCGATCTGGTTGGCCACGGTAACACGAGAAATATCGTTGCGCACAAAAGACCAATTTAATATTGTAATCGGACCTGTCAGCATTCCTTTTACAGGCTTCTCGGTTAAGGATTGGGCGTAAACAGATTCTTTCAGCGTCATAGGAGACAGGAAAGCTACATCCCCATAAATGAGTGGCGGTTTGACACATCTTGATCCGTACGACTGCACCCATCCTAACTTCGTGAATTGAAAACCGCCTAATTTCTCGCCAAAATACTCGACCATATCGGTACGCTCAAATTCTCCATGCACAAATACATCAAGTCCCAGTTCTTCTTGAATCTGAATCCATTTTTTGATTTCCGCTTTTATAAATGCTTCATATTGTTCAGTTGTCAGCTCGCCTTTTCGCCATTTTAAGCGGTGCTTTCTTACTTCCTGTGTCTGCGGGAAGCTGCCGATCGTAGTGGTTGGAAGAATGGGAAGTTGAAAAGCGGCTTCCTGTACTTTGCTGCGGATTTCAAAGGGAGCCTCCCGCTCGGCTTTGATTGCTTGTAAATTTGCACAGGCATGTTGGACTTTTGTATGATTTCGATCTGGTGAGGCATTTAATGCTTCAATTGCCGCCTTACTGGCTGTGATTTCTTTTTCAATGGCGTCTTTTCCTTCTTTTAGGCCTTTTGAAAGAATGATAACTTCATTTAGCTTTTCATCAGCAAAAGATAACGCATTTTTGAGAAGCGGCGCGAGTTCCTCTTCATTTTTAACCGTTATGGGAACATGCACTAGACTTGAAGATGGTTGAACGATTAGGCGTTCGTGTGTAACCGATTTTGCCATTTTTTCAATAAGGGTAAAACGCTCTTCAAGGTTTGCTCTCCAAACATTCCGCCCGTCAATCACACCTGCGGCAAGAATTTTATCCTGAGGGAAGCCGAATTTAGTTAAAGCTTTCAGGTTTTGCCCGCCGTCATGGACAAAATCCAAGCCGATTCCGTGTACGGGAAGACTTACAATTTCTTCAAAATAATCAATATGGTCAAAATACGTCTGCAAAATTACTTTTACGTTCGGTGCGGCTTTGGATAGCGTTTCATACGTTTTCTTTAACAGACGAATATCTTCGATTGAAAGGGAGGTGCACAAAATCGGCTCATCCATTTGTACCCACTCAACACCAGCGGCCTCTAATTCACTTAGAATCTGGGCATAGAGAGGGGTAAAAAGCTCTACCATATCCTTAAATTCTTTTTCATCGTATCCTTTGGACAGTTTTACAAAAGTCACCGGACCGAGAATAACGGGTTTTCCATGAATGCCAAGTCTCTGTTTTGCTTCTTGATAATATGCAAGAGGACGATTTTCAACAAGTTCTGGATTTCGCTGATTTAATTCAGGCACGATGTAATGGTAATTGGTGTTAAACCATTTTGTCATTTCAGATGCGACTGCGAAGCGGCTGCCTCGCGCAATATCAAAATAGGTTTCGGTCGGTACTTTGCCTCCTGCGTATTCAAAGCGCTCGGGCACTAGTCCGAACATCATGGCTGTATCAAGCACGTGGTCATACATGCTCCAGTCGCCTACAGGAATAAGGTCAATCCCTTGATCCTGCTGCTTTTTAAGATGCTCCAGCCGAAACTCTTCCATTTGCTTTAAAAAAGCCTCTTTTTCTGTCTTTCCAGCCCAGAACTGCTCAAGCGCTTTTTTCCATTCACGATGTTCACCAATGCGCGGATATCCTAAGTTCGAACTTATTACGTTTTTCAATATGGAAACACTCCTTTTTTAAGAATCAAGTTGGGGGGGAACATATTTTTCATAAAGTTCACCCTTTTTAAAATGAAAAAATCTCTCTTTTCTAGGAAAAGAGAGATAAATGCGCATAGTTAAATACAGTTGAGAAAGTTGATTTTCTCACCGTTGCGTATTTCACCTCCTCTATATACCCGTAGAGTAAAAGTGCATACAACAGGCAGGTCTCCTGGCTCTGGTTCACCGCTTCTTATCCCTTCCCATTTCAATGAAACAGTGGTTTGACGATAAGTTGCTCCCCAATACAGTGGCGGGACCGCGCCGGCATTTAACCGGACTTCCCTTTTAACTGAACAGTACTTTGCTCAGCACCTGAAGCATTGAAACAGAGGCACGGTTCTCTTGTTTCCTTTTGTGTGGAAATAGAGGCACGGCTCCAAGTTTCATAAATTTTTTAAATTTAATAAAAATACTAGCATGAGAAGATGTTACTGTCAAAGTCTTTTTTTTACAGTGTGATGGCCGCGCCAAAAACAAAACAGATATAGCATTTATTAAGATTTCAATTGAGCTTCAATGCGTTCCTTTTTATAATAAAAAAGAAACTACTAAATTTTAGAGTTGGATTCACACTCAGGGCGTCGATTAACCGTTTAAGGTAAAAAAGATGCTGGCCGGTTTATGGGAAGCTTCATGCCGCGTTTCGGTTAAAAAATTGATTCAACGGGTCATGAGAGGTGGTGTCATGACGCATTTCGGTTAAAAAATTGATTCAATGGGTCATGGGAAGGGGCTTCATGCCGCATTTCGGTTAAAAAAATAGATGAACGGGTCATGAGAGGTGATGTCATGACGCGTTTCGGTTTAAAAAATTGATTCAACAGGTCATGGGAAGAGGCTTCATGACGCATTTCGGTTAAAAAATTGATTCAACAGGTCATGAGAGGTGGTGTCATGCCGCATTTCGGTTAAAAAAATAGATGAACGGGTCATGAGAGGTGATGTCATGCCGCATTTCGGTTAAAAAATTGATTCAACGGGTCATGAGAGGTGGTGTCATGGCGCATTTCGGTTAAAAAATTGATTCAACAGGTCATGAGAGGTGGTGTCATGACGTGTTTCGGTTAAAAAAATAGATGAACGGGTCATGAGAGGTGATGTCATGACGCATTTCGGTTAAAAAATTGATTCAACAGGTCATGAGAGGTGGTGTCATGCCGCATTTCGGTTAAAAAATTGATTCAACAGGTCATGAGAGGTGGTTTCATGCCGCATTTCGGTTAAAAAAATAGATGAACGGGTCATGAGAAGAGGCTTCATATCGCGTTCCGGTTAAAAAATTGATTCAACGGGTCATGAGAAGAGGTTTCATGCCGCGTTTCGGTTAAAAAATTGATTCAACAGGTCATGAGAGGTGATGTCATGACGCATTTCGGTTAAAAAATTGATTCAACGGGTCATGAGAAGAGGTTTCATGACGCATTTCGGTTAAAAAAATAGATGAACGGGTCATGGGAAGGGGTTTCATGCCGCGTTTCGGTTAAAAAATTGATTCAACGGGTCATGAGAAGAGGTTTCATGCCGTGTTTCGGTTAAAAAATTGATTCAACGGGTCATGAGAGATGGTGTCATGCCGTGTTTCGGTTAAAAAATTGATTCAACGGGTCATGAGGGGTGATGTCATGACGTGTTTCCGAAAAAAAAATCGTGGAACGGGTCATGGGAAGAGGTTTCATGACGCGTTTCCGAAAAAAACGGTTTGGCACGGCATGAATTGTGTTCTATGGTCCTTCTTAGACAAAATAACGCTGAACAAGTAGTCATAAAAGAGAAATGAGTGTACGATAAAATGGCCATTTTAAAAAATGATTGGGGGCCGCTGTTGCAGGGAGAATTTACCAAACCTTACTATCAGCGGCTGCGGCAAATTTTGAAGGAAGAGTATGCAACAAGAGTCATTTATCCTGATCAGCACGATATTTTTAATGCATTGCACTATACCACCTATCAAGAAACAAAGGTTGTGATCATTGGTCAAGATCCTTACCATGGCCCAGGGCAGGCGCACGGCTTAAGTTTTTCTGTAAAGCCTGGAGTAAAAGTGCCGCCGTCATTGCAAAATATTTTCAAGGAGCTCCATGCGGATCTAGGCTGCCTAATTCCTGATAATGGATATCTCGTCAAGTGGGCAAAGCAGGGAGTGCTGCTGTTGAATTCGGTGTTAACCGTTCGGGCCGGTCAGCCTAATTCTCATAAAGATCTTGGCTGGGAGACGTTTACAGACAGAGTGATCGAAATGCTAAATCAGCGTGAGGAACCAGTTGTATTTATTCTTTGGGGAAATTTTGCCATGCAAAAACAACAGTTCATTACCTCATCACGACATTTCATCATAAAATCCCCGCACCCAAGTCCATTTTCCGCCAATCGGGGCTTTTTTGGCAGCAGACCTTTTTCGAGAACAAATGCATTTTTGCGGCAAATCGGGCGAGAGGAAATTGATTGGGAACTATAGGGACGGTTCTCGTGTTTTTTCGAGAGGGATTAGGAGAAAGTTCGGTGCCAGACACCACTTGGGATTTGTGAATTTTACCCTGAAGGAAACATGAGAACCGTCCCCCTATTCCCGGGGGAGGTGCGGTTTTTGCTATACATTATCAAATTTATTTATGGATTTTTACTACCGCCAGGTCTTTTTATCCTTTTACTATTCGCAGCAGGGATATGGTTCTATCGCTTTCAAAAAAAGAATGGTCTCTTTCTGCTGATTCTTTCCTTTTTTATCTACCTTTTTTCTGCGGAAATAACCGGTGAGCTGCTGCTTCATTCTTTGGAAAAATTGTATCAGCCTCCGCAGACAATAAAAGGTGATGTGATCGTCATGCTGGGAGGCGGGGCGACAGGAGACACAACGGATATCGATGGACAAGGACAATTGACAGGGCATAGCGCGAACCGCCTGTTAACAGCTGCTAGAATGTACAAAAAAACCCATCTTCCAATCATCATTTCAGGAGGAACGGTTTTTAAGGACTCTGGTAATGAAGCAGAAATTGCGAAAAGGCAGCTAATCAGTTTGGGTATTTCCGCGGAAAAAATCCTTCTTGATAAGAAAAGTTTAAATACGGAGCAAAATGCCAAGTTTACAAAACAGATTCTTTCCGCCGGCCATTTCAAACATCCCATATTGATTACTTCAGCTTTTCATATGAAACGGGCAGTGATCAATTTTGCCCAGCAGGGGGTACAGGTTCTGCCTTATCCAACAGACTACATAACCAATAAAACCATTGCCATCTACGCCAACCAATTTGTTCCATCCGGACTTGAAAATACCCGGCTTGCTTTAAAAGAATATTTAGGGATATTGGCGTTGTGGCTTAAATAGGAGGCGGGCGATTTTAAGCTGAATAAATATCGACCAAATCGCAAGCCTTCTTTTGCCACAATTCACTATAATAACAGTAGATCAATCATTTGGTTACGTGAGCCTGCAGCTGCCGTGATTTTGTAGGACAAAAAAAGGAATCAAAGGGGTCTCTTTGATTCCTTCTCACGTTTTATTCACGATTATGTGCAAGGCGGATGGTACTGATCCCTTCTTTGCAGACCCCAAAACGCAGCCATGAACACCCCGCACATAAATAATCGAGATCGGATGGCCGTACCTTCTCGGCTGTCAGTGCCATCAATTCAGATTTTAGGTAGGATTTTTCCGCTTCCAGACCGAGATGGCGAATGACTTTTTCGTCCATTGACAAGACATGGTCATTTGATCCCTCTGAAGCTTCGCACTCAGTTACCCCTCTGTGCGGGCAGGCGATACAAGCATCGTCAAAAGCCGCAACAACCTTGATCGTAAAATCTTTCCTCGCTTCTCGAATATCTTTAACAATTTCGCCCATTTTTACAATGAATTCGGGACTATACCCCATCCCTTTGAAGCCGTGAACGCATAAAAGATGGTGTCCGCGAAGTACTCTCTCCAACTAAATTCCTCCCATATCAATGTATGTACTGTATTTATATTCTTAACTTTGAGGTAAAATCCTTCCTTAGTAGGGTGCCAGGCACCGTCCGAAATTTATTTTTTAAAAACCATTCTCTCGCTTTTACGAACAATAATGATTTTTTAAAATAATAATTTTTACTAAATTTTACATAGTGATTTCTCCATGTTTTTACTAAACTTTTTAATGAATTTGTCGATATTAATTTATATATAAAAAGTAAAAATTGGGGGATTAATGACAGCATGAATTTTAGCATTAAACAAAAACTTATTGGAAGCTTTTTAATTGTATCTATGATCTTTGGGTTATCCTCTTTCTTTTCCTATAAAAATATGAAAGAAACCAACCGATCCTATGATTATATAATCGATACGGTTACGAAGCTAAGATCGATTACAAAAGACATTCAAACCGCGTCTGCTTTGCAAGTCGGTTACTATCGGGCCTATATGTTATATGGAGACAATAATTATAAAGATAAGATGAATGAAGAGAATGCAAAGATTAACGACCTTATCCAGCAAGGAAAAGAAATATCAACTTTACAGGAAACAAGAGATCGGCTGGATATGATTGCGGATTTAAATCATCAATATAGCCAAATTTCAAATGAAGTAATGAATTCTATTTCAACGGATAAACAAAAAGCGATTAAGGATGGACTTGAAAAAATTGTTCCGATCAGTAACAAACTGACCGTAACAACGGATTCTTTAAATAATTGGCTTAAGAAGGATATTTTAGATAAAAACATAGCGCAAACGAAGGCTAATTCGAAAGCTGGTTTAGCAAAAGTATTGATTCTGAGTGTCGTTGCCACTCTCATCGCAATAATCAGTGGAATTATTATTTCAATTCTTATCTCAAGGCCAATTGTAAAGCTTGGGAATAATGTTAATCAAGTGGCTGCGGGAGATTTGAATGTTGAAAAGCTGGTGATCAAAAGTAAGGATGAGATTTATCGTTTAAACCAATCATTTGAACAAATGACCTTTAATTTACGTGAAATGATTAGTGGTATTGCTACTTATTCAGACCAAGTTGCTGCTTCTGCTGAAGAATTAAACGCAAGCGCAGAAGAATCAACAAAAGCAGCAGAAACGGTTTCAACTGCTATTCAAGAAATTGCGGGCGGTTCTGAAGTTACTACTTCAAAGTTGGAAATGAATTCAACAGCCTTGCAAGAAATCGTAGAAGGAGTAATACAAATTTCCAACCGTTCAGCGAATGTGGCAGAGCTATCAAAAAAATCTTCCTATGAAGCAGAAGAGGGCGGACAATTTGTTGCAAATAATTTGAAACAAATGAAGCATATACAAGACTCTGTAAACCGTTCAAACAAGGTCATTGGCGCGCTTTCTGAGCGTTCGAAAGAGATTGGTAATATTCTAGCGGTAATAAGCGGAATAACGGATCAAATAAACCTGTTAGCTTTAAATGCTGCAATCGAAGCTGCACGGGCAGGTGAACATGGAAAAGGGTTTGCGGTGGTTGCAGATGAAGTAAGGAAATTAGCAGAACAATCGCAGGTTTCTACTAAAAATATTGCCAGTTTAATTACAGTCATTCAACAGGATACAGAAGAATCAGTAAAAATCATGCATGAAGTAATGGCAAATGTTCAAGATGGGGTTAAAGTATCTGAACAAACTTCGAAAAAATTTACGGAAATCTTAAATAGCACTCGAAACATGACGCCGCAAATTGAAGAGGTATCTGCGACAGTAAAAGAAATTACCTCAAACATTGAAGGGGTCTCTGCGTTGGCTAACGAAATATCTAGTCTGGCACAAGCCAATGCATCGAGCTCTGAAGAAGTTGCAGCTTCTACGGAGGAGCAGCTTGCCTCCATGGAGGAAATCAGTGCTTCTGCTCAGGCCCTTGCTTCACTGGCTGAGGAATTAATGGCACTTGTCAATCGTTTTAAAGTATAGCCGGATTGAATTGGATCCCTATCGATGATTCGTTTATTACTGTTATCGATAGGGGTTTTTAATATCGGCTTGAGTCTTAAAATAGCTTGAAAGGAGAATAAATTGAGACAGGCGAACATATATGGTGACAGCTGTGGAATAAATTGTGAAATTGGCGGAATAAAGACGAAATTCGTACAGATAAAAACCGGATTCCTATGGATAACGCCGAAATAGATACGGAAAAATTTGAAAATCACACGGGTAAAATGGGAAAAACCATGGATAACGCACAAAGACTTATCGATAAAAGACCCAAAGTGGCGATAAGACGGGCTCATCCCCTCTCGAAAGTATGTTAATCTTATCGATAAAGATCTCAATTCAAAATGCAAAGGAGATGGCAGCATGATAAAAGTGGGGGTTATCGGGCTGGGGGATATTGCGCAAAAAGCATATTTGCCGATTTACGCGGCTACAGATGATGTAGAATTTCATCTATACACACCAAACCAGCAGAAGGCAGCGGCAATTGCGGAGAAATATCGCTTTAACAACGTTCATACTAGCCTTGAGTCGCTCATTCAAAGTAAGATCAACGCCGCATTTGTTCATTCATCGACCGAAACTCATGAAGAAGTTGTAAGAGAACTTTTAACAAACGGGATTCATGTCTTTGTTGATAAACCAATTACCGATCAGTACAGCACTTCTAAAGCATTAGTCGAATTAGCAGAGCAAAAAAATTTGCTGTTAATGACCGGTTTTAACCGAAGATTTGCACCAGCCATTCAGCAATTAAAAGAAGTCAACCAGCCCAACATGGTCATTGTGCAAAAAAATCGGCCATCGCTGCCTGGAGAAATCCGAACGTTCATTTTTGATGACTTTATCCATGTTGTTGATACGATGAGGTATCTTTTTCTCTATCCGATTGAAGAAGTCCTCGTTCGCGGAACGAAGACGGGCGAGCTGCTTTCGCATGTCATTGTCCAATTCATATCCAATCAAGCTACGGCCATTGGCATCATGAATAGGGAAAGTGGGACAACCGAAGAAAAAGCTGAAGTGATGAGTCCAATTGAAAAAAGAACAGCCTACAATCTTGCAAATCTCGTGATTTCAAAAGACCAATCGGAAACGGAAATCCGCTTTGGTGATTGGCAAACAACACTGTTTAAACGGGGCTTTGAAGCCATGGTTATGGATTTTATTGATGCAATTAACAAGAACGCCAACCCAGCCATAACCGCCCGAGATGCTTTGGAAACCCACCGGTTATGCGAAGAAATAGCGAGACAACTGGAAGGACAAGAATAAAACGACGGACAACAAAATGGCCCAAAAAGGAGAGCTCTTACAAAAAAGAAGCTCTCTTTTTGTTTAAAATAAGGATCGCAATCCCCCTTACTTAGACCTTTTCGAACTGTCTGCTCTAAATCGGTCTCGATGCATGAATTATACAATCGTTTGCTGTACGAAAATTGTCGATTAGAATAGGAAGAAAATTTGACGTGGATTGTCTGCTTTGCGGCCTTATTCAGGATTAAAGATAGAAAAGTTAACTCTTTTTGAACTTTTAAATTGGAAGCTTTTATTTTAAAAATTAGCTAAAATGGTTTAGAAATGTGCAGCAAGCCCCCGTTTCTCCAGCCGTTTTAATCGCTTTTGAAATCGGAAATCAATTATTATACTTCTAAAATAGAAAACGATCAAGGTTCCGCTAAAAAGGCAATAAACTGAGATGCGTCGAGAGTGAAAATCAACTGACTGTTATTTGAAAATAGCATTTACATTTAAATTTACTAGTATCATAATGGAAACGAGGAGGGATAAAATGGAACTTTTGACAACGGATATTCGTACAACGATAAAGGGAAACGGTTACAATCAATTTGGAAAAAGAGTTTTAATTACACAGCTGCGCTTCTCCACATTGGAGGCCATTTTTGAAGTCGATCCCGAAGTGCAGCGCAGCTTGGATCTAAAGCGTCGATCGGAAATTCGAGAGTTTATCATCGATGCTCTGGAAAATAAAGACTTCTATTTTTCCCCATTTGTTTTTTCGGCAAGGGGAGCAATCAAGGAAACACAAAATGGCTGGGAGCTGGCCCCCGGGTGCAAGCTATACATATTGGATGGGCAGCACAGGACGGCAGCGATGTCCTCGGCCTTAAGTCATTTAAAGTCACGCAAAGAATCAGCTGAAGAGTCCGGAAACAAGGAAGAAGCGGATACGATACAAAAACACATTGACAAACTACGAGCCTATCCTGTCTCGATGCAAGTATATTTGGATTTGACCCAACAAGAAGAGCGCCAGTTGTTCACAGATATCAATACCGAGCGCAAGGAAGCGCATATTGGACTGATTATGCAATACGATCAGCGCGATGAATATACCGAGTTAGCACGGAAGGTCGCCAATCAGCTGCAAACAAAGTTTGAGATCGAACAAAAGCTCTCGCGTCTGACGATCCAGAACACGGCGCTTACTTCACTGATCAACATTCGAAAAAGTCTCATTGCTTTATTCGAAGGAAAATTATCCGAGAAAAAAGGAACAGCTTATTTCCGAAATTGCCATCCAAACGATGTTCAGAGGATTTCGATTGCCTTTTTTGAAAGCTGGCTGAAATTGTTTCCACGGCAAATGGCCAATCGAAAACAGTATGTATCTGGTTTAACGGGGACTCAAGTTGCACTGGCTTACACTGTTTACCTTTTAACGAAGAAATACTCCATCCCCCATTTGGAGGCGATCCAACAATTAATGCTCCTAAAAAATCTCTGTACATGGAAACACAATGACCCGCTTTTTTCCCACATCTACGATCCATCAACCAGTAAAGTAAAGAACCATTCAACCACAACTGCAATTGAAAAGACAGCAATGAATTTCATCACCATTTTAGACCGGGAAAGGTTGATTTAGCTTGATTACTCATGAAGTTTTTTCTAAAAGACAAACGGTAGCCGTCTATTCGATTCAGGAGCTGACATCCTTGATTGAAAAAGAGAAAGTGATATTAAGGGAAGTAAACAAACTGCATGTCCGTGCCTTGAAAAAATATTTACTGGAAAATGTCAGCAGTGAGCAAATTTATTTTCCGCCTATCGTCGCCAATGCAGAAAGTTTAAGCCCGAATCAGGATAAACCGGATCAGTTTATCATTGTCGACGGCACGCAGCGGCTAAAGGCACTCTGTTTGTTGGAGGAAATGGCTTACAAGGCGATCAGGAGTGACAATGATGAAGAGATCAAAATAGGCTATAAGCTACTCTATTTTTTTCAGCATTCCGCCGTATCTGTTTTGATCTTCGCAGGTCTGACAGCATCCGAATGCGATCAGCTTTACATTGATCTTAATACGAAAGGAAAGAAAGTTGCCCTTTCCAAACGGATTTCCTTTGATTCGCGCAGCGGGTTAAATACGATTACAAATCAAGTGCTGAAAACCAATTGCCAGTTAAAAATTGCGGGAGTAGAAGACGAAAAACGCGCTGTCGTCAGACCGAAAAATAAAAATTTGTTGTCGTTAACACAGTTAAGGCAGATTGTCGGGATTTTTTTAACAGGAAAAATGGTTTATCGGACAACGGAGGACAGCTTCCAACCTTATTTACAAGGGGAGGAGTACGTACGCTTATTGAATACTTGGTTTGATGAATTGTTTGCTTGCTACCCGGCCGAACGGATTGGGGATTTTAGAGAATCAATGATTGCCAATACACCGTTGTTAATGAGCATTGCTTACTATGCTAATAAAGGGCTGGAAAAGTATCCATTTATTGAACGGAAAAATGAAATGCTGCAACGGATGAAACCGCTAAGGACGGTGAATTGGCAAAGGAGCAATCCGATTTGGCAGCAATTCAAAGGAACAAGTAAGGGAAGGGATGGCTATTTTTATTTATCAAACGAAAAAGAAACGATCGAAAGCCTCGTAGAGTGGCTGAAAAAACAAGGCAGGTGAGAACAATGGAAATGAAAGAGGCATCATAAACTTTGAAAAGAGCCGATACAAGAAAGAACGAATCCTATCTGCCAAAGGAGAAGAAACCATCACGAGAAGGCGAAAGATCCGTTGAAAAAAGCAAGCAAAACCCCCGGGTATTAGGTCTTGGCGGACGAAACTCGAGGGCAAGGCGAATTGGGTATACCCAACTTTATAGTAGTATACCCTTTTTCCAACAAAATTTAAATAAAAAGGGTGGGGTAAAAGTGGAGAATTTAAAGGAGTACATAATTAATGAAAAAACAATTTTATTAAAAGGGGAGTATGATCCATTTGGCAATTTGTGCACAAGGGTATTTGAAGGAGACAGGACGTTCCTTGTAGACATGGCGCCAGTTGCCCTCATTAATCATACGCTGCTGCATCAAGGCGGCGATTTCCGTGGAGCGCTTGAAAGTTCGCGATTTTTGCTGGGGCCGATTAAAATGTATCCGATTAAAATTAACGCTGTGTTAGACATCTGGCTATTTCCGACAAAAGCGTATAAAAAGGATAGCTGTGCGTGGTTTGCCCTTACTCATATTCGCAAAACGAAAGCAATCGGAGTGCGTAAAACAGAAGTCAGCTTAAGCTATGGCCATACTTTTACCGTTGAAATGAAACAAAGCTCCTTCAATGACAAACGGCAAAAAGCTGACGATCTGAGGGAGATGATGACAAAAAATATTAAAAACCCGTTGTCATTCTATGTGAAACCAAAACAAGGCTTCTATATTTTTGAAGACAGCTATCGCCTAAAAGGGAAAAATCCCCGCGATAGCCATCGGGGCTAACAGGAAAAAGGGCGGGGGCAAGGTTCGGCTGCCACCGTCCTGTCAAAATCTTAAAGCAAAACCCGCTTCACAGCATTTAAAACCATCATACATAGATAGGCCGAAAGAATTCCAAATGTATCGATGCCAAGGTCATACAGCCGTCCGTCTCTTCCTAAAAAAAGCTGAAGAAATTCTGTTGCAAACGCGAAGCTAAGTGAAAGAGCAACAGCTGTTTTATGATTTTTCAACACAAGGATGATAACTTGAGACAGTCAAATCGTTATTACAGGTAAAAATCCCCTTTACACGTTAATAATGGTCTACTATACTGATTTTAATAACACATAATTGGTAGGAAAGGGCAAAACTATTGAAAAATAGTGACGCAAAGCTTAAGGGGCTACCATCATTTATGATTAGCCAGCCAGTTACCAAATACGTACTCCTGTCTTTGAAATATACCGATACAAGAGGAGGGTTTTTGTGTTAAAAAATCAGCTGTTTAAACTTGAGTATTATTGGCATTTATTTTTGCTGCGCTATAATGAATTGCTGTTGAACGATTGCTGCAGCGAAAAATTAAAAATGAAATGGAAGATCAAAGCTTTATATCATCACAGTAAAGTGTTGGAGTTATTTTCAAAACTACATGCAGTTGTTGATTGAGCCTAGGCTTGCCTAGGCCTTTTTGCTAAAGCCATATGATAATGAGGGTTTTCAAATGAAATTAAATCGTATTCACCATATTGCCATCATTGCATCAGACTATAAAAAATCAAAAGATTTTTATGTGAGGATTTTAGGACTAACGCCTGTCCGTGAAGTGTACCGTGCAGAACGGGATTCTTACAAGCTCGATTTGGAAGTGAACGGGCAATACCAAATTGAACTGTTTTCTTTTGCAAACCCGCCAAAGCGGCCAAGCTACCCAGAGGCCGCGGGGTTGCGCCATCTTGCTTTTGAGGTTGATGACATTGAAGAAGCAGCTGAATATATGGCGAAGCAGGGGATTGAAGTGGAGCCAATTCGAATCGATCCATTCACGGAAAAGAAATTTACGTTTTTTGCCGATCCAGATGGTTTGCCAATTGAATTCTATCAAAAATAATCACGAGCCTTTATGGTTTCCGGTTACAATCTACTTTCCAAGCACCTCTTGTCCATAAAAAATCGAGGGGAAGAATTCCTATGATTCGCAAAATAATTAAAAATACATCATTCTCTCACTCCTATCAGCCTCTTTATCGGATAAAAGGAATGGTTGAATTAGGAGCTGAATTTCTTTTTCGAGCGGAGTATGGAAATCCTGAGGAAATTTTTCAAATGGCAAAAGAGAAGAACCAACTATTTGAATTGGATACGAAGTCAATCTATAAAGCATTGCACACGAACTTTGCGCATCTGGCACGAAATGGACTTGCCTTTATTAATATTTATCCTTCTACCATTATTCATAGGGAATTCTTAACCTTTATCCGAAATTTACTCGAGCATTTTCCCGGGACAGCACAAAAGATTGTGTTTGAAATCATTGAAACAGAGAAGATTGCGGATTTAGCTCTTCTTAAAGAAAGAATTAATTATTTAAAGAGCTGCGGTTTTCGGGTCGCCATGGATGATGTCGGCATGGGCTGGTCATCCCTCAGCCTGATCATCGAGCTGGAGCCGGAATTTATCAAGCTCGACCGCTATTTTTCAATCGATTTAGCAACGAACTGCAAAAAGCAAAAAATGATCCAGCTCCTGCTTTCCTATTTTCAAGAAACAAACACCAATGTCATCCTTGAAGGAATTGAAACAACAATGGATCTGCATACCGCCCTCTCTCTTGACGTACCCTATTGCCAAGGCTATTTACTGGCAATGCCCCAGCCGGTTAGCTAAATATTTTTTTAAAAATGAACGCCATTTTTCTGCAGAACCTGTTTTCTTTAATGAACCAAGTCAACTCCTTCTATAAATTTGTAAAACTTTAGCTAAAATCAAATCTCACCATTTGGTTTTAGCTTTTTTAATTCGGTTACGACCACTTTTGAAAGCTTACGGTGCCCAGCCGCATTTGGATACAGAGTATCCTTTGTATACTTTGCCAAACGACAACAGCATCTGCCGGCTTAGTGGCATTTATTTTTTCAATTGTATTTTTACATAGTCGTAAAAGGTTGGCGAATCAGGGTGATCTTCTAGTGTCCCAAGCGGCGTGTTGCGGCCAAAATCATTCGGCGATTAAGTTTTTATGTTGATTTTCAGAAATATTCCGTATAATATCCTTATCAAGATGGCGGAGGTGCCTATGAGTAAGCTTTCCATAACTGCCTACCTATTTGGTGTGTTGTTTTTTCTGTTTAGCCTTTCATTAGCCATATTTTATGGATATAAAGTAGTCAATCATAAACTTCCAGCAGAGGCAAAAACACAAGAGAAGAATAAATACCATTTTGTGCTCATTCCTGAAGAACTTGATAATGAATATTGGCGGCTTGTTGAAAAAGGTGCAAAGGCTGCTGCTAAGAAATATGGGGTGGATTTGGAATATACGGGGCCAAAGCAAGCCAATATTGACGATCATTTAAAAACAATTGAGATGTCAGCTGCTTCTAAAGTGGATGGGATCCTGACACAAGGGCTGAGTGATGAACAGTTTTCTCCATTGATTAATAAAGTGGTAGAAAACGGGATTCCGGTCGTCACCGTGGATACGGACGCTTCAAATAGTGAACGATTGGCCTATATTGGCACGAATAATTATTATGCGGGTTTTTTGGCAGGGAAAGAAATGATAGCGGATACAAAAGGTGAAGTAAATGCTGCGATTATCACAGGCAGTTTTTATAAAAATCATCAACAGCAGCGGGTCAAAGGGTTCAAAGATGCAGTAAAAGATGTAAAAAGAATTCATATCATTGATGTGGAAGAATCAGATATTAGTAGGGTGAGGGCTGCGGAAAAAGCATACCAAATCCTGAAAAACTATCCCAACGTTAATGCCTTTTATGGGACAAGTGCGCTGGATGGGATTGGCATTGCCCAAGTGGTCGAAAAGGCTGAAAAAAAGAATCAAGTATATATTATCAGTTTCGATACGCTGCCTGAAACGCTCGATTATGTTCGGAAAGGGACAATTAAAGCAACCGTCGTTCAAGAACCGTACAATATGGGCTATGGAGCAGTGGAAATGCTGGTTCATTTAATTGAAGGGAAAAAAGTACCCTCAGTTGTATATACGGATACACGCATATTGCGGAAACAAGATTTACCTTTAAAAAATTTGAAGGAGAACCAGTGATGTTATTTCGGATTCGATCGAAGCTGCTTCTATATTTTATTGTGCTTGTCGTACTGTTAACGTCTGTAGGAATTTTTTTCTATAAAAGCAGCGAAAAGTTGATGAGGGAGTATGATCGCAGCTTTGAGCGGTTTTTACTGCTAAATGATATCACGCAAAGAACAAATTTAATCGCTGAGAAGCTCCATGCCTATATTTTAGACAAGGATCAATCTTATCTAGAAGACTATTATAAAGAAAAATCGAAATTAGTAGAGGATCAAAAGAAGATTTATACCGAAATGAATACAAGGGATATTACGTTAATTAATTATAAAAATATGATTGATAGTTTTTTACAAGAAAGTGAAGCAACCGTTACATTTTTTCAGAAAGATGATATTAACCGGTACTCCTATCATTTTAACGAGGTTTTGAAAATTTCCGTATTTATTCCAAGAGAGTACATTGGCACTGTTAAACAATAAACTGACGGATTATCAGAAGTTTTATGCTGAGATGGAAAAGCAGAATGACTATTATAAGCTGATGTCTCTTTGGCTGTTTATCGCGGCTTTTTTTCTTAGCACATTAGTAGCTTTTTGGATTTCCGGAGGGATTACCAGACCGATTCGGTTATTATCAGAAGCAGCAAAGCAGATTTCCAGCGGGGATTTATCGGGTGATGATATTAAAGTATCAACAAAAGATGAATTAAAACCATTAACAGAAAGTTTTAACCATATGCGTACAAGCATCAGGCAATTGGTAATGGAAATAAAGCAGAAATCGGAACTGGATAAACTTTTAAAAGACCTTGAGCTGCGTAGTCTGCAAAATCAAATGAATCCGCACTTTTTATTCAATACATTGAACACGGTTTCGAAAATGGCCTACTTGGAAGAGGCGGAACAAACATCAAGGCTGATTGAGGCAGTTGCCGCATTACTGCGATACAATCTGGGTGACTTTACGAAAGCTTCTACCCTTCGAGAAGAAGTACGTATTGTAAAAGAATATTTTTTTATTCAACAAACAAGATTTGGCGAGCGAATTCATTTTGTCTTGGACGTTCAAGAAGACTGTTTGGAAGTCGAGATCCCAAGGTTAATTTTGCAACCATTAATTGAAAACGCATTCATTCATGGCGTTGAAGAATATGAAGAAAATGCGGTTATTCGTTTACAAATTTATCGTCATCAAGAAAGAGTTTTGGTTGAAGTGATCGATAATGGAAAGGGAATGGATAATACGACAAAAAAGAAATTACGAAAATATGTGGATGGTCTTTCAATGGATGATATTTTCGAAATTGAAACATCCAAAGGGTCTTCAAATGGAATTGGTGTGAAAAATGTAGTAAGGAGACTGCAGCTTTTTTATCATCGGAATGACATTGTTGAAATTGAATCAGAGTGGAAGAAAGGTACCATGTTTCGCTTGATTATTCCTGCGTTCTCAAAAGGAGGAATTCGCAATGATGAAAGTGCTTATAGTGGATGATGAGGTGTTGGAGCGGAAAGCATTAACCAAAATCATGAATCGTTCTTCCGAAGATGTGAGGGTAATCGGTGAGGCTCCGAATGGAAGAAAAGCGATTGAAATGGCTTTAAAATATCGGCCTGATATTATTTTTATGGATATAAAAATGCCTGGGATTGACGGTGTTAAGGCTGTCAAAGAAATTAAGAAGATTGACCCAAGCATAAGATTTATCATGGTTTCTGCTTTTAATACATTTGAGTATGCAAAAGAAGTAATGCAGCAAGGGGTCAGAGAGTACATCCTCAAACCTAGCAGTCAAAAAGATATTTTAGCCAGCTTGCAACGTGTTGTAAGTGATATTTTGGAGGAGCGTAAACAAAAGGAAGAGCAGAAAAGTTTAAGAGAAAATTTGGATCGGGCAGTATCCATTGCCCAAAAGGAATGGGTATCTTCACTATTATTAAACCAAGTGCAAGATTTGACTTTTGAAGAATGGGGCCAGCTGTTAGGGGAGGAAATTACATCCGGTTGGATGATGATTTTTTCGCTGAAACTTTCAGCTGAAACGGATATCTCTCCGAATGAACTTCAGAGATGGAATGTATGGTTAAAAGATGCTTTAAAAACAAACGTAAATCATTACGAGACAATGGTAGGCCCGTTAGGCGAATATCAAGTGCCTATTTTATTTCTCTGTAAAAGAATAACTGGAAAGAACCATTATAAAGCAGATGCGTTGTCGATCATTGAGCATATCCAATCTGAATTCTACAAAAGCGGATTCAACGGTGATCTAAAGGTTGGAGTAGGTCACCCCTATCATCATGCTTACGAACTTACTAAATCTTATCATGAGGCTGCGGCAGCATTGAGACAGCTTGAAAAGACAGCTAATCGGAAAATCTTATTTTGCACGAAAGATGCATTAGCTGTACCCGTTTCCGGATCAAGCGTTCTTGAAGTGGAGAAGCAACTCTTGGATACAGTCCGGCAAGGGGAGACAAAACAGGTATTAAGTGCGTTTGACGTATTTGTAAGCAGGCTGGATGATGGAAATCCCAATGAGCAGCTGATAAAAAGATCCTTTGATGAGTTGTTCGTCTTACTTCACCGTATGCTTCATGATTTAGGCATTCATTATGAAGAAAAATTCAGAGTGGAAGATATGGATAACAGCGAAGAAATCATCATGAAAGGAAAAGCTTATTTATTGTCGATTGTCCATCATGTCCAAGTTTGGCGGAACAATCATGCGAAGGGGATGCTGTATAAGGCAAAGGAATATATTGAAAATCATTTTGCAGAGGCACTAACATTAGAGTCAGTTGCAGAATATGTGGAACTAAGTCCTTATTACTTTAGCAAGTTATTTAAAGATCGCTTTGGTATGACATTCATTGATTATTTAACGAATGTTCGGATTCAGCATGCCAAAGTTGCCATGCTTGATCCCAGAAGAAGTTTGAAAGAAATTTGCTATTCAATTGGCTACAAGGATCCAAATTATTTCAGCCGGGTATTCAAAAAACATACGGGAGTATCGCCTACAGAATTTCGAAAGGTTCCTTGAGGTTGTTAAAAAGAAGAAAAGTAGGAACAAACCAAATCGCCAGCCGGTTTGGTTTTTTGTACTATCAAAGTTTAGATCTAAACTTTGATAACGATCTAGCTTCGAGTCCCGCTATATAAAAGTACAGAACGAGACTAAAGATTTCAGTTGTATTGCAATTGTTGCAAAATAATCTAGATAATCACAAAACTGTGCTATTAATCGCTGTGTTGTTAACGATTTCACCATGATAACATTTATGTAAAGGCTTACTTTAATCTGAAAAGGAAAAGGAGAACAATCACATGGTAAAAAAGAAAAAACACTTATTTTTATCATTAACTATCGCATCTGGTATTCTTGTAGCGGCAGGCTGCAGCAGTACGACAAGCGGTACGGGCGGTTCTGCAAAGGGAGGAGATGCGAGCCTTCCTGCTGTAGGCGCAACCATCTATAAGTTTGACGATAACTTTATGTCCTATGTCCGCCGTTCAATGGAAAGTGCGGCAAAAGACAATGTCAAACTTATGCTGAATGACTCGCAAAATGACCAGTCTAAGCAAATTGAGCAGGTGGATACGTTAATTGCGAAAGGTGCAAAGTCATTAGCTATTAACCTTGTAGATCCGAAGGCTGCGCAAACGGTTATTGACAAAGCAAAACCAAAAAATATACCGGTTATCTTCTTTAACAAAGAGCCTGACGCCAAAGTACTGAAAGGATATGACAAAGCTTACTATGTCGGAACCACTTCTTCAGAATCAGGAGTCTTACAAGGCCAATTGATTGCCAAAGCATGGGAGGCAAACAAAGCGAAATGGGATAAAAACGGTGACGGAAAAATCCAATTTGTACTGCTAAAAGGTGAACCAGGCCACCCTGATGCAGAAGCTCGGACAAAGTATGCTGTCGATACTGTGAAACAAAAAGGAATTGAAATGGAGCAACTGGCAATGGATACGGCTATGTGGGATGCAACAAAGGCCACTGAAAAAATGGATGCATGGCTGGCAAAATACAGTGACAAAATTGAATTTGTTATTGCTAATAACGATGGGATGGCCTTAGGAGCGATCGCCTCTCTTGAAAAAGCCGGCTATTTCTCAGGAGACAAATATATGCCTGTCGTTGGTGTGGATGCCATTCCAGAAGCTCTTGAAATGATTGAAAAAGGCAAGATGGTTGGATCAATTTTAAATGATGCGAAAAATCAAGGGAAAGCAACAATCCAGCTTGCTGATAATGCGGCAAAAGGAAAAGATGTTTTAGACGGAACAGAGTGGAAGCTTGATGATTCAAAAGCCGTTCGTGTTCCATATGTAGAAGTTACAAAAGATAATATCCAAGTAGGTAAGGATGCTTATAAATAAGTTTTCCTGCTGCATGGCTAAGACAAAAGGAGTTCAATTAATACGTGTTTTGAAAAAGTATGAGATGCACTGCTTAGTGCCTCTCATATTTTTTAAATGGTTGGCAAGGAGGTTTTGCTTATGTCTGGATCAAGTACGTCCAATTTACTTGAAATGCTAAATTTAACAAAAAGATTTCCCGGTGTCATTGCGCTTAACAATGTTTCCCTCAAAGTTAAGGAGGGGTCGGTGCATGCCTTAATGGGCGAAAATGGGGCTGGAAAGTCCACTCTCATGAAGTGTTTATTCGGTATTTACTCAATGGATGAAGGGAAAATTCTCTTTGATGGAAAAGAAGTTTCTTTTGCTAATTCAAAGCAAGCACTTGAAAATGGTGTTTCCATGGTGCATCAAGAGTTAAATCAAGTTCGTCAGCAGAATGTTATGGATAATATTTGGCTCGGCCGCTACCCTAAAAAAGGAATTTTCATTGATGAAAAAAAAATGTATGACGAGACCGTCGCAATTTTTAAAAATCTAGATATCCATCTTGATCCAAAAAGGAAGGTCAGTACTTTATCTGTTTCCGAGATGCAGATGGTGGAAATTGCTAAAGCAGTATCGTATAAATCAAAGTTAATTGTAATGGATGAACCGACTTCTTCCTTAACAGAAAATGAAGTCAATCATTTGTTTGCTATTATTAAAAAACTGCAAAGTGAAAATGTTGCGATCATCTATATTTCTCATAAAATGGAGGAAATTTTAAAAATTTCAGATGAAGTAACAATCATGCGGGATGGCCAGTCTATTGCAACGAAAAGCGCAAAGGAGTTAACAACGGATGAAATTATCAAGTTGATGGTAGGGCGGGATCTATCCCAGCGCTTTCCGACGAAGATCAACCAACCGGGCAAAGTGATTTTAATGGTCAAAGATCTTACAGCCGAAACCCAACCATCGTTTTCAAATATAAATTTTGAACTTCGGGAAGGTGAGATTCTCGGTATCGCTGGATTAGTTGGATCAAAGCGAACAGAGGTAGTTGAATCTCTATTTGGGATGAGGGCTTTAAAGTCGGGAACGATTGAGTTATATGGTAAACTCGTTCACAACCATTCCCCGCAGCAAGCAATCAAAAATGGTTTTGCCCTTGTTACAGAAGAACGAAGAACAACCGGAATTTACCCGGAATTAAGTATCAGCTTCAATTCGATCATTGCCAACCTGGCGCAATACCGCAAAGGGCTGTTTTTATCGGACAGTAAAGTGCACGATGACACAAAGTGGGTCATTGATTCGATGAAGGTGAAAACCCCGTCGCAAAAAACAGCGATTGGCAGCTTATCAGGCGGAAATCAGCAAAAGGTCATTATTGGCCGTTGGCTGTTAACAAAACCGGATATTTTACTGCTCGATGAACCAACCCGGGGAATAGATGTGGGGGCAAAATTTGAAATCTATCAGCTTATTAATCAATTAGCTGCGGAGGGCAAAGGAATTATCATGATTTCTTCAGAAATGCCGGAGCTTTTAGGAGTAACTGACCGGATAGTAGTGATGAGCAATGGAAAGGCAGCAGGTATTGTAGATACCGCCAAGACATCTCAAGAAGAAATTATGCGGCTGGCAGCTTTGTACTAGGAGGAGATGCAAATGAACAATCAAGCTTCCCAAAAACCAAATATTTCAAAATGGCTGTTTGAAAATGTTATTTATGTTTTTTTAGTATTATTAATAGTTGGAATCGTTATTGCATCCCCGGACTTTTTATCCGTCACAAACCTTATTAATATTTTAAGTCAATCATCCTCTCGTATCATTATTGCGCTTGGTATGGCCGGAATACTGATCACGGCAGGTACAGATTTGTCGGCAGGAAGGATGGTAGGTCTTGCGGCAGTTATTTCCGCTTCGCTTTTACAAGCATCAGATTATGCTTATAAAATGTATCCTCATCTTGTCCAGTTACCGCTATTTGTTCCAATTTTAATTGCGATGGCAGTTACAGGGTTGATCGGCGTGGTGAATGGTTTAATCGTATCCAAGCTCCATGTTCCACCTTTTATTGCAACATTAGGGATGATGATAGGTGTTTATGGGATAACGTCGATTTATTTTGACCGTCCGCCATACGGTGCACAGCCAATCGGCGGGTTGAATCAAAGCTTTACAACATTTGCCCAACGTGGAATCCCGGTAGGATCATACGAAATTCCGTATCTTGTACTATATGCCATCATTACTACCGTGATTATTTGGGTAATATGGAATAAAACCCAGCTTGGAAAAAATATGTATGCGATTGGCGGCAATCCAGAAGCGGCCAAAGTATCCGGTGTAAATGTCGCGAAAAATATCATTATCATTTACATGATTGCCGGTCTTCTTTATGGTTTCTCTGGCACTCTTGAAGCTGGGCGTGTCGGCAGTGCAACGAATAACACAGGCAATATGTACGAGTTAGATGCGATTGCAGCTTGTGTTGTTGGCGGCGTCTCCCTCTCTGGCGGAATTGGAACTGTTCCCGGAGTCATTACCGGCGTACTTATTTTCCAAGTAATCAACTATGGTCTTGCTTTCCTTGGTGTAAGTCCATATATCCAGTTTATTGTAAAGGGCGCGATCATTATTGTCGCCGTGGCGTTTGATATGCGGAAGCATGCAAAGAAAAAATAAACAATGAAGAAGGGCAACGCCTTGTGTTGTGTGTTGCTCTTTTCTTTTCATTAAAAATGTTGACAAAAACGATAGGAGGATACTTTACCACTCTTGATTTTACAAACCATACTCTATATCATAACGGAAAGTCACTTTCTCCAATAATTTTGTAAAAAATTAATTAAATTTGTAAAAAATACTACAAAGTGGTGTATTTTCCAGTAAACTTTAAAGTGTTTAACAAATTGAGATTTTTAAAATTATTCGACGTTGGACAAGGCTCGTAACTATTTCTTGTTATAAATGGTCAGCAGGGTTCGTTTACACTGGTCAATGATCTATCCAAAATAAATAACAGATCCTAAAAATTTAGGATCTGTCCTATCGAATCCTTTAAATTTGGTGGGCAAGAACGGTAATCAGTGCACTTAAAAGAATCGTTCCCAAAAATAAAGAAGCGTAAAGCAAAACTTTATTCCGCTTTTTCCTCTTAAGCATTTCTTCAGGTGTAAGCCCGTAATTCATTGACATCAACATTATCTCCTTTTTGTTTGATGGCAGCTGGCTGGCTTTGCCTTTCGCGGCGGAGGCCCCTATAGCTTTGCGTCATCACCTTTTAGTGACTTTGCCTTTGGAATTTCCCTCTTTTATATCGGATAAAAGAAAGAAAAATTTAATAGAAAAATGGACAGATAATGAGTAAGTGAGGGTGTAGGCAGCTTGTTTTAAGCAATAAATAAGTTTTGACAAGAGAAAGGGAAAGGAATATAATTTAAATGAGAACATAAGTTCTATTTTACTAAGGTGGTGGATTGGATGGCTTCTCATGTAATCGGCATTGGCTTAAAAGGGTTGGAAGGTTACCGTGTTTCTGTAGAAGTTGAAGCAGTAAATGGGATCAATTCAATGGTGATTGTCGGTTTGCCAGATGCTTCAGTAAGGGAATCAAAAGAAAGAATATCTGCGGCTTTTCATGCTCTCGGTTATTTTCATAACCATCAGAAGCTAATTATTAATCTTTCTCCTGCAGAGCAAAGGAAAAATAGTCCAATGTTTGATTTACCAATAGCGATTGCAATTCTATTGGAATTAGGTGAAATAAACCCCACCATTCCGGAATCAACTGGTTTTATCGGAGCTCTATCTTTAGATGGAAGCATCCATGTTGTTGAAAGCATGTTGCCAGCAGTAATGGCAGCAAAAAAGGTGGGTTTAAAAAAGCTTTATTTGCCATATGATGACTCATTTCCGCTACTTGTGATAGAGGGGCTTGAGCTCGTTTTCGTTCGTACCCTTCAAGATGTTATTCAACTCCTGTATGGCCATAAAGTTCCTCAACCACTTTTGAATAAACCATATCAGGAATACTCTACAATCCCTCAGTGTAATTTTGAAAAAATAATTGGTCACTCCTATGCAAAATATGCTCTCGAAATTGCTGCAGCAGGGGAGCATCATGTTCTCATGTCAGGTCCGCCTGGCTGTGGCAAAAGCATGCTTGCTGAAAGTTTCCCATCCATTCTCCCGTTCCTCTCAAAAGAGAGTCAATTGGAAATGCTGAGTATCTATCAACTCAGTGGAGTGCCTGTTAAACCTACATTGTCACCACCATTTCGAAGTCCTCATCACTCTTCATCCGCTGTTTCGATTATCGGGGGAGGGAAAAATCCAAAACCAGGTGAAATCTCTCTTGCTCATCATGGAGTATTATTTTTGGATGAGATAGCAGAATTTCCTAAAAAAACCCTTGAAATGCTTCGCCAGCCATTAGAAGCAGGAAAAGTAACAATCAGCAGGGTCCATTCATCCGTTACATATCCTTCATCTTTTATACTACTAGGTGCGATGAATCTATGTCCATGCGGTTATCATGGTTCGAAAAGCCACTACTGTACCTGCACAAAAAAACAAATTTTTTCTTACCAAAATAGACTTTCTGGGCCGATGAAAGATCGCTTTGATATTTTTTTAGAATTGGACTCGGAAAACTTGAAGGATCAGTCGAAGATCCCACAAGAATCTTCTGAAACCATTCGAGAACGGGTAACAAGCGCAAGAAAAAGACAATATCATCGATATGGAAAAGAAATAACAAATAGCCGCATTTCCTATGACATGTTATTAAAAAAATGTCCTCCATCCAAACAGCAGCTGATACTCATGCAGCAGCTTTCGCAAAAACAAGGTTTAAGTAATCGTGCTCAAATTAAAATTTTTTGGTTGGCTCGAACAATTGCAGACTTGCAGCAAAATGACAACATCACCGATCAAAACCTGTGGGAGGCGATGAAGCTGCACAGCCTCCATTTAATTAAAAATGAGAGACCCTTTTTAATTGAGGGTGGCGCCTATTTAAAAAGCTGATCGGCTTGTTGAAGGTCGATCAGCTTGTTCATTATTTATTCAATTCCAACTGAGCTTTTAACTCATCTTGCACCCGTTTTTGTTCTTCTGGAGCAATCAGAAGGTAATAGATATTATTAATTCTTGTACCCGTTCCTTTGATTTGCATTTGTTGAATATTGTTTCCAGCGTCTTTGTAGTTCTTCTGAATGTCCACCATTTCATCAAACGTTAAGTTCGTTTTTACGTTTTTGCCAATTGCTTGTAAAATACTACTGTAGTTCGTAAGGGATGAAACACTGGTTCCTTTGTGAATAATTGCTTGGATTATCATTCTTTGCCGCTCTTCACGGCCAAAGTCACCACGTGGGTCATCGTAGCGCATCCTTGTAAAGCTCAAAGCCTTATCTCCATTTAAAGTAACTGGACCAACAGGAAAATGATATCCGCCATTCGAAAAGTCGAGATTATTTTGAACAGTCACACCGCCAACGGCATCGACAATATCTTTAAATCCTTCCATATTGATCTTCATATAATAATCAATTGGAATATCAAGAAACTTTTCAATCGTATCCATCGCCATTGGAATATCACCAAACGCATAGGCGTGATTGATTTTATCTAACTTACCTTTTCCAACAATTTCTGTCCGGGTATCCCGCGGAATGCTAAGCATCTTCACTGACTTGTTATTAGGATTTACAGTTAATACAATTATGGTATCTGACCGTCCCTTATCACCCTGCCGCTCATCAACCCCAAGCATCAACACCGAAAATGGCTGTTTCTTTGTCAATGCAACAGGTTCTGTCCGCTTCGCAGATTGTTTACGATCGATTGGCTGATTCATCGTTGCCACCGTATCTTTAAGGGATTTGTAAACAGAAAATGCATAGGCGCCACCGGCTATCACTAGAAGTAGAAGAACTATCCCAGTCACACGCAACCAGATCCGCTTTTTCTTTCTTTGACTTGCTCTCATTTTTGAGCCTCCATGAATTTACAAAAAATTTGCACTTACTAATAATAACAGAAAGATCGGTCATTTGATATAGCAATTTTTATTAAAAAATGATGAGAAAAAAGAAATTTATGGCTTTTTAGTGATGAAAAGTTGATTTTAATTAACTGTCGTTTGGCTTGTTTATTTGATTTCCCTATGAAATAATTATGATAAATTAACTTTTATAGATTTAAAATGAAAGGATACATTTTCAATGAAAAAGGTAAGAAAAGCTATTATTCCTGCAGCGGGACTCGGCACTCGTTTTTTGCCCGCAACAAAGGCGATGCCAAAAGAAATGCTGCCAATTGTCGACAAACCAACCATTCAATACATAGTCGAGGAAGCGATTGAATCGGGAATTGAAGATATAATTATTGTAACTGGAAAAGGAAAGCGAGCAATTGAAGATCATTTTGATAATTCGTTCGAACTTGAGCAAAATTTACTTGAAAAGAAGAAGTTTGAACTTTTAGAAATTGTCCAAGAAACATCAAAAATGGTCGATATTCACTATATTCGCCAAAAAGAGCCGAAGGGCTTGGGACATGCTGTATGGTGTGCGAGGAACTTTATTGGGAATGAGCCATTTGCCGTATTGCTCGGGGATGATATTGTCCAGGCAGAGACTCCTTGTTTAAAACAATTAATGGATGAGTATAACCGAACCCATTCATCTGTTATTGGAGTAAAAAGAGTACCCGATAATGAAACAAACCGCTATGGCGTTATTGACCCTGTTGACCAGATTGGGCGGTCTTTTCAAGTAAAGAACTTTGTTGAGAAACCTGAATTGGGAACAGCACCATCAAATCTCGCAATAATTGGTCGCTATGTCTTTACACCTGAAATTTTTATGTTTTTAGATAAGCAGGAAGTTGGGGCAGGAGGAGAAATTCAATTAACCGACGCTATTCAAAAACTCAATCAAATTCAGCGTGTTTTTGCTTATGAATTTGAAGGCCAGCGTTACGATGTAGGAGAGAAACTAGGATTTATTGAAACAACCATTGAATTTGCCCTGCAGAAGGAAGAGTTGAGAGATGATTTATTAAAATTTATGGCGCAGAAACTTGATATACAATCTTAATAAATCGATAATAGAGTAGCTAGCTTAGAAAAAATGTATCATAAATCATGATACATTTTTTATTGAATTAGTAATCATGATAGGGGCAGATAATGTGAAAAAAGTCCAAATTTTAATGTCCTCATACAATGGCGAAAAATACATTGGACAGCAGATGGATAGCTTACTTCGACAGGATTATAAAGAGATTGAAATTGTGATTCGTGATGATGGATCAACAGATAAGACGGTAGGAATTATTGAAGAATATAGCCAAAACTATTCCAATATTACATTTCTAAAAGGTGAAAACAAGGGAGTAATATCCAGTTTCTTTGAACTAGTGTTGAAGGCAGATACGAATGCTGATTATTTTGCCTTTTGCGATCAAGATGATGTTTGGAAGCAGTCTAAGGTATCAAGAGCTGTTCAGTTATTGGAAAATGAAAATTCAAACATTCCGCTGTTGTATTTTTCAAGATTGGATATTGTGGATGAGCAGCTTCAATTGTTAAAGCAATCTCCTGTTCCACCAAGTGGAGTTGGGTTCAAAAATGCTTTGATTCAGAATGTGGCAACCGGATGTACCATTTTTTTTAATAAAACGATGCTTGAGCTTTTTAAATCACATATTCCAAATAAGGAAAAAGTTACGATGCACGATTCCTGGTTCTACTTATTAGGTACTGGACTTGGTAAAGTCATCTATGATGAAGAATCTCATTTATTGTACCGTCAGCATTCTTCAAATACCTTAGGTATGGCCGACAATAAATTAAAGAGTGCAATGGTTCGCTATAAGAACTTTAAAAAAGAGGGGCGGCGGAAACCATACACGCAGCAGGCGGAGGAATTTTATCGGTTATTTAAAGAGGAACTCAACCCTGAGAAGCGAAAACTGATTGAAGACTTTTTATATAAACGTAATTCCTTCTTTGGAAGGGTCATGTATGCAGCCACGTCGCCGTTGTATCGGCAAAATCATCGGGATACTATTTTATTTAAATGGCTCTACGCCTTCAATCGTTATTAATAAAAAAGCGAAAGCTAAGGTTAAGGTAATGCTTTTGGCTTTCGCTTTTTGTTTTTAAAATTTCCCAGGACCTTTTTTTCCTCTTAAGGCATCAAAAGTTCCGACTATCATGCTTTTTAACTTTTTAAGTCTGTCTTTTTCAAAAAGAAAAATGATAAGGAACTCTTTCACTGTAGCGGTAAAATCCTCTTTAATCCACTCTTTTTCAGTTTTGAAAAATTTTCGATACGTATATATTCGGTTACGTGTAATATAATAGCGCCTAATGTAATTATGATTGGTTGCCATGACGGTGGATCCAAGTAGATTGTGCTGATGGGTATTGCCTAGATTATGCACCATTGACACATTTGGTACAATAAAGATTTTATAACCTTTGCTCCGTGCCCGCAGACAAAATTCATGATCCAAGAAATCAATAAAATAATCTTCCTCAAACAAGCCAATCTTTTCAAAAATCTCCCTTTTAACAAGGCTTCCCGACGTAATCACCGTTTTTTGCTCTTGGAGCGGCATGGTGCTATTCGTTTGTGTTTGCTCCTGGTTTATAATTTTCTGTTCAACCCAATTTGGAGCAAGGATTGCCACTTCTTCTTTCTTTGGGTGCTTTTCATAGGCAAAAAGCATATTTGTAAAATAGTCAGTCTGAATCTTGCTGTCTTGGTCAAAGGTTGCAATCCAGTCGATTTGTTTTAACTCCTTGGAATCCACGATTAACTGGATGCCTTGATTTAATGCATGCCCCAGTCCCATATTTTTTTTATTATAGATAATCGTGATGTTTTCCTGATTCTCAAGCTTTTTTAAATATTCCACTGCTTTGGGGTTAGAACCGTTATCAACGATTACCAGATGTTCACAAGAACTGTTGATTGCTCTAGCATTTTGAATGACATCGGAATCCGGGTTATAGGTGACCATGATTGAGGCGATTTTAGTTTCTTCCATAATCAAATTCCTTCCTTCTATTCCATCTCCAAACATGAATCCCTTTTTTCCATAGGAAAATGGCCATCAATATGGTGGCAAATCCTTCGGTTAGAACGGCATTCCAAGCAGTTCCATATTGTTTAAAGCTTGGAATAAGCACAGCCATTAAGATGATACTTAGAATACTTGCAAAAATGTAGACACGTGATAATTGCCGCTTATAATCAAAATTAATCATCGTCAAGATTCCAAATACATTTGCCCAACCAAGGATTAGCGGTAGCACAGCCATGATTTGCAGCAAAGGAATGGAATCATTATATTTGGCGCCTAAGATATTGACTAATTGCTCAGCAAATAGACCGACGATTAGAGCCAGGATTCCCATGCTGACAGTAATTAGGATAAATATTTTGTTGATAATCGAGACAGCCTTTTCCTTGGATTCCTGCAGGGCTTTGCTTAAGAACGGGTATACAGTTTGAATGAGCGGTCCAATTACACTGGAAACTGCTTTGATAATTTTATCTGCGCTGGCATAATATCCGACAATTTTATTGCTTGCAAAGAAACTTAAGACGAAAATATTACTGTTTGTATATAGACTTGTAACAATATTTGAAACGAAAATATCCCAACCTTCTTTTAATTGATGAACAATTTGATCTTTTGATGGTTTGATCACCTTAACTTTATAACGGAAAATGACTAAATATAGTCCAATTAGCCCAATTGAAATATAACCTAGGGAATTTAAAATCGCGACATTCAAGTATTCAGATGGCCCTTTTACAAACACAAAAATGCCGATGGTAAAAATAGATTTTGAAATAATATTTAGAATTGAGATGACTCTCATGTGTTCCATTCCTTGGAAGAACCAGACAGGGAACAGCACATTTCCAATTGCCATTCCAAAGGTTAAATAATAAATGGCGCTGTCATGCTGGAACTTCGGAATGAAAGAGACGATTATCATCAAGACAAGAAAGCTGAAGGCCAATAACAGAAGGCGGATGAGCATAACCGTAGAGAAGATAACAGAAAGTTGTTTTTTGTCATCTCTTGCAATAGAAATATCTCTGGTAGCAACTAGGTTAAAACCATAGTCTGTAAAAAGAATAAAATATTGAATGAATGCCTGGGCAGTGCTGATGAGTCCAAACTTGCTTGGCCCGACTATCGTCAATAAATAAGGTAGTGAGACTAAAGGAAGAATGAAATTCAATCCCTGCATGGTCGCCAAGGAAATAAAGTTGGTTAGCAATCGTTTTTTTGTCGACATATTTTTATTAGGTTACTCCTTATGATATGAACTACTTTCGTACATTCTAAGCTATTACAAACCCACTGAATCATTTTATTATAAAATACCCGCTAGTGGATATCAAAAATACAAAAATCGTTAATAATCATATTTTCCTTTTAACTATTATTCACCACCTTCATGTAAATGAAAAAATAGTTATGAAACAAAGCCAGATGTTTATATAAATGGTATCCCAAAACTTATAAAGATTAATTTTAAAAAAAGACTAGAAATCTACTTTTGATTTCTAGTCTAAAACTTTATTCATTTTTCCATTTTTATCATAACTAGTGAGAGTAGTTAATTAATATATTTTAAAGTACTCATCAATCCCGTCAGCAATTGCTTTTGCCAAAGTATTTTGATAATAATCTGTAAACAATTTTTGCCTTTCGGTATAATTATTAATAAAACCAAGCTCTAGTAATGTTGCTGGCATTGCCGATTCACGCACGACTGAAAATGTTTCTCCAGCAGTCCCTCGATCATTTGCTCCCGAATACTCAACCAAATTTTTACGAATTAAGTTGGCAAGTGCTACACTCTTTGCAATTCTATCTGGATTCGTATCGGTTCCAGCATTTATTTTTGAAGGGTATCCTGGATCATATTGGTAGTAGTAAGATTCAATTCCATTAGCAGAAGTTGTTTCAGTTCCTGTTGAGTTAGTATGAATACTGACGAAAATATCTGCATGCAAATCATTTGCCATTTGAGAACGGTTAAGCAACGATACAAATGTATCTGTATTGCGGGACATATATACTGTATAGCCGCGGGTTAATAACAGTGATTGAACTTTTTTTGCAACAGCCAAGTTCAAATCGGCCTCATGA
Organism: Bacillota bacterium Lsc_1132; assembly: GCA_044598425.1. Taxonomy (GTDB): domain Bacteria; phylum Bacillota; class Bacilli; order Bacillales; family Cytobacillaceae; genus JAEVLT01. The sequence continues at coordinate 3,320,286 of CP172536.1, read as the reverse complement.
TATACCCCGGACGTTGCTCCCGGATCAGAACCACCATGGCCTGGATCTAGGAATACTTTCAATGGTTGCTTGAGTATCTGTTGCTTGAATGCCATTTCTGTATTGACTGATTCTCCAAGACCTTTAGGAACTAACTTGATTTCAATAGCTTCTATTCGTTTTGAAAGCCCTACTGAGCCAGCGTTCATCCCGTTTTTTGTCCATCCTAACCAACCATATGATTCGATATGAACACGATAATAAATATCAAAGTAATTTGCTAGATCACCAGTTAAATTGATATTAATGGCTTCCATTCGTTTGCTTTGTCCAACAGTACCAGATACAGCACCATTGGATACATTATTTAACCAGCCGTAATCTTGGACATGCGATGAATATGTGATACCACCACTATAAGGAGCATTTTGTAAATTAATCTTAATTGCTTCTAAACGTTTCGCTTGCCCCTCTGTTCCGCTAGTTGTTCCATCTGCTGCAAAATCTTGCCATCCGATATCTTGAACTTGCGATGAATAAACGACAGATGGTTTTGTAATAAATGGTTTATTTGTTGAACCAGGAGCTTTTCCACCTTTTTCGACTAATGCAATCTCAATTGCTTCCAATCGTGTAGATAGTCCCTCTGTACCTGCAGATTCACCATTTTTTGCCCAACCTAACCAACCAAACGTTTGCGAGTGTACACGGTAATAAACATCGTAATAGTTTGCTAGATCACCAGCTAAACCTATTTTAATTGCTTCCAATCGCTTTCCTTGTCCAACAGTACCAGATACATCACCACTGGATACATTATTTCCCCATCCAATATCTTGTACATACGTTGAATAGGTGATATTTCCAATATATGGGGTATTTTGCAAATTAATCTTGATTGCTTCTAAACGTTTTCCTTGTCCTTCGGTTCCACTGGTTGCTCCATCTGCAGCAAAAGCCTGCCACCCAATACCTTGAACATTTGATGAATAAACCACAGAGGGTTTTGTAAGAAATGGTTTATCTGTTGAGCCAGGAGCAGCACCATTCTTTTTCACTAAAACAATCTCAATTGCCTCCAGTTGTTTAGATAGCCCCTCTGTACCTGCAGATTCACCATTTTTTGCCCAACCTAACCAACCAAAATCTTGGGAGTGAACACGATAATAAACATCGTAATGGTTTGCCAGTTCCCCAGTTAAGTTCACTTGGATAGCTTCCGCTCGTTTACCTTCACCGGTTGTACCACTAGTTGATCCATCGGATACACTATTTAACCAACCATACTCTTGTACATGGGTTTTGTAAGAAATTCCTCCCGAATAAGGAGCGTTTTCTAAGGAAATCTGGATAGCTTCTAACCGTTTTCCTTGATCATCTTTTCCGCTTAATTTCCCATTTGATACTGGATCTAACCAACCATAATCTTGTACGTGGGTTCGATATGTTACTGAAGGATCTAAAATGGTCGGTTTTTCTATCGCTTTAGAAGAGTTATTAACAGGCGGAGTGGCTCCTTTAGCTACAATCATAATCTCAATAGCTTCCAAACGTTTTGATTGACCAGTGGTTCCTGCTAACTCACCATTCTTTACCCAGCCCATCCAACCATAACTTTCTGCATGAACACGGTAATAAATATCATAGTTTGCAGCTTGTCCGCCAGTCAATTCGATTTTAATAGCTTCTAAGCGTTTTGCTTGCCCTGTTGTTCCACTTTCTTTGCCGTCAGAAATATAATCTAACCAACCGTAGTCTTGTACGTGAGTGGAGTATTTTACACCCAAATCTTGTACATTATTAACTGAAATTTTAATACTTTCTAAACGTTTTGCTTGTCCTTCTGTACCTGACATTTCTCCATCAGAAACAGGGTTTTGCCAGCCAATGTCTTGTACATGAGTAGCATAGTTAACAGAAGGATTACCTGCTGCTGACTGTGGACTTGAAACACTACCTTGTGCAAAAGCAACACTTACATTTGAAAGGGATATTAAACCCATTAGTAGCAAAAGCGTAGTAACGATTAATAAAAATTTCCTTCGCATTATCACACACCCTATAAATTAAATTTTTAATACCATAGAAACATAGATAATAAATATTTTAGCATAATAGCTAAGTTTAAACATAAATATTTTTTTGAAAATAGTAGAATAAGTAGTGTACTTTATTTATTTGATTATCCCAATTTTGACTACCAAAAAATGAATTTTTGAAATTATAGAGGAAACATTGTTTTTGTTTTGTTATTTTTAATTTAGTATGGATTTAAACCTATTTTATTTAGAAAAATTGGACTTTTGACTTACAAAAAGATACTAATTTTAAATTGTTTACTAAGACATATTTTGCTATATTTAGAGTGTGCTTTCGACAAATTTAGAGATTATGCAAAAATTAGGGGGGGAATGTTATAAAAAATAGAATTAGTATTATATTATTTCTTATATCCTTTATTACTATCTTTCTTAATTTAAATGATGTCAATACTTTTGCAGAGCAAGCAAATCTTCCAGCAAAAGGTTATGTTGACGGCCCTGCACATGGTTCTACTGTAAAAGGATATATGAATGTTACAGGTTGGTTTTTAGATGGAAGTGGGGTCTCCAAGGTAGAGATTATGATTGATGGGAAAAGTATTGGTGATGCAAAGTACGGAATCTCCCGTCCTGATGTAAAAAATGCTTTTCCAGCATATCAAAATTTAAATTCAGGGTTTCAATATACCCTTGATACAACTAAATTTACCAACGGGAAGCACACACTAACAATTAGAGAAACTTCTGCCAACGGGAATATATCTTTGCTTAATAGTATAGAAGTTAATATCGAAAACCTCCCGACAAAGGGATATATTGATACACCTGGTGATAATTCTATTGTTGAAGGGATCATCCCGGTGAGAGGTTGGTTTTTAGACGTAATCGGTGTATCAAAGATTGAAGTTTTAATCGATGGGAACCTTGCTGGAACAGCGCAATATGGAAATATCCGCACAGATGTAAATAAGGTATTCCCGCAATATCAAAATCTTGCTTCAGGTTATCATTATTTACTTGATACTAGGAATTTAACTAATGGTCTCCATTCTTTAACTATCAGGGAGACAGCACAAAATGGAACCACAACAACTCTCAGTAGTAAAATTCTTACAATACAAAACTTGCCTGCGAGAGGATACGTTGATGAGCCTGCGTCTGGAGTAACCATTAAAGGAAAGAGCAATGTAAGAGGTTGGTTTTTGGATGGAAGCGGTGTGTCGAAAATTGAAATTTTACTTGATGGTAAAAGTGTAGGGCAGGCGGAGTATGGAAAAAATCGCAATGATGTACAAAAAGTTTTTCCTAACTATCAAAATGCAAATTCTGGCTTTTTGTATACATTAGATACTGCACAAATTACAAACGGCGCACACACTCTCACTGTACGTGAAACTGGAAATAATGGAATTGAATCAAAAATAAATCAAATCATAAATATTGAGAATTTAAAAACATTAGGAAATGTTGATAATCCTGTCAATAATGCTGTAGTGAACGGTACCATTGAAGTAAGAGGATGGGCATTAGATGATTATGGATTGTCTAAAGTTGAAATTTTGGTAGATGGGAAAGTCTCCGGTATAGCAAAGTATGGCTCGAATCGTCCTGATGTTGCTAGAGTGTTTCCAAAATATAATAATTCGAACTCTGGATTTCTGTACAGTCTTGATACCACAAAATTAACAAATGGACAACATTCAATTATGGTTAGAGAGACAGGAATCAATGGGGAATCAACAATAATCGGCACCCAGACTGTTAATGTAAAAAATTTACAATCGAGAGGTTCTATTGATGCTCCAACTAATGGTGCTACAATTCAAGGGGACACCATTATAAAAGGGTGGTCTTTGGATGGTAATGGAGTAAAAAAAATTGAAGTACTGGTCGATGGTATTACTGTGGGAGCTGCGCAATATGGGCTTGCACGTCCAGATGTTAAGTCAGTCTTTCCAGAATATCAAAATGCAAACGCAGGTTACCAGTATACTCTTAACGCAAAAAATTTAAAAAACGGTTCACATACCATAACGGTTAAAGAGATCGGAAATGATGGAACAACCTCAGTAATTGGTAACCAAATAATCAATGTTCAAAATTTGCCGGCAAAAGGTGATATTGATAATCCTAAGGCAAATTCAACAATTAAAGGTACGATTGATGTAAAAGGCTGGTTTTTAGATGGAAGTGATGTTTCTAAGGTTGAAATCTTTGTGGATGGAGCATATATGGGAGCTGCTCAATATGGGAGTTTCCGACCAGATGTAGCAAACGTGTATCCTGCATATAATAATAAAAATTCGGGATTTCAATATTCCATTGATACATTAAGGTTATCTGAAGGAAAACATACTCTAACTGTTAAGGAAACAGGAACCAGTGGATCTACTTATGAACTTTCTAATGTTATATTTGTTTATAACGAAAATCCCTATACTGAAATCGATCTGAGAAAACCGGCAAATATTACAGCAAATGATATAATTAATTTTTTCAATCAGAAACGGCCGGATAGCCCTCTCAAGAATTATGCTCAAAATTTTATAGACGCACAAAATAAATACGGTGTTAATGCCCAATATCTAGTAGCTCATGCAATTTGGGAAACTGGCTGGGGAGGTTCAAATCTAAGAACGTACAAACATAATTTGTTTGGTTATGGAGCGTATGATGTTGCGCCATTTACAGCTGGATATTATTTTCCTACAGGAGCCGACAGTATTAATTTTGAGGCATATATTGTAAGGAAAGACTATTTAAATGCCGATGGAAGTTATTATAATGGTCCAAACTTAACCGGAATGAATGTAAAATATGCCACAGATAAAAATTGGGCAAACGGGATTGCAAATCTTATGCAATCTATGAAACCTTTTGACCCTGTTGCTTATTCTCAAGCCGGAATTTTGCCTGGATCATCCGTTGCTCCATCAACCTTTGGTAGAGATATACCAGCAGGGCAACCGTATCCAACTGACATTGTGATCAATTATACTAATGATACGAATGCTACAGTAATGACGAGTGGTTTAACATTAAGAACTCTTCCGTACATTTCGACTTCAACTGTTATTAGGTATTTGCCACTAGGAACCGCTGTAAAAGTTTTAGGTTATAATACTGATGTTAAATATAATCCTGACGATCAGGAACCTTATGATAAACGTTGGTATAGAGTTTTGGTTAACGGGCAAGCAGGATGGTTGTATGGAGGAGGAATTGCTTTTAATCCATAGAAATTGTCTTAGGCATAAAGGAGAATTACTCATTTTATAAATGAGAGTTCTCTTTTTTTCTCATTTTTAGTTTTTTGCTGCTACAAAACATATTTAGTATCCTTTTTTAACTGCTATACCAAGTACTTATCCGTTAGCAATAGAGGATCTTTGCGGGTTTCATAGTTTAAAGGAAGTATAAAATAATCCCCACCTTTATGGAACATGTGGGGATTATTTTATTATTTAGTTAAGTGAGTAAACCCCTGCAGCAGGTGTTTCAGAGGTTCCTTTTGCAATGAAGTTTTGAACAGTTATTATTATATTGCTCAGAGCGGTGATAGTGCCATCCGCACCGGTTTCTTGAATGGTAAGTGTGTGTTGGCCATCAGATAAATTTTTAGTATTTAAGGTATATTGATAACCAGAATTAGCATTTTGGTAATCCGGGAAGACTTTTTGGACATCGGGTCGGGAAAGACCATACTCAGCAGTGCCAATATTTTTCCCGTCAACTAAAACATCTACTTTGGAAACGCCTGATTGATCTAAAAACCATCCTTTTACAACCGAATTTCCAGTAATCATAGAATTATTAATAGGAGTATCGATGGTTCCGATTTTCGGTAAGTTTGAAATATTTACCTTTATGCTGCTAAGGACTGTACTAATACCATTATTGCCAGTTTCCCGAATCGTTAATGAATGCGAACCATTACTAAGAGTTCTAGTATTTAGCATGAATTGATAGCCAGCATTCGCATTTTGGTAATCCGGGAAGATCTTTTGGACATCAGGACGGTAACTTCCATATTTTGCTTCACCTATGCTTTTTCCGTCCACCAGAACTTCAACCTTAGAAACCCCGCTCACATCTAAAAACCAACCATTTACATTTACATCCCCATTAATTGTAGCACCCTCAGTAGGAGTATCAATGTATCCTTTGGTTGGGAAATTTAGAACATTTATTTTTATGCTATTAAGAACTGTGGTAGTACCATCTATCCCAGTTTCTTGAACGGTAAGTGTGTGTTGTCCATCGGATATATTCTTGGTATTTAGGGTATATTGAAAACCTGAGTTAGCATTTTGGTAATCCGGGAAGACTTTTTGGACATCGGGACGGGAAAGACCATACTCAGCAGTGCCAATATTTTTCCCGTCAACTAAAACATCTACTTTGGAAACACCTGTATGATCTAAAAACCATCCTTTCACAATCGAATTCCCGGTTATCGTAGAACCGTTTGCCGGGGTATCAATGGTGCCGATTTTTGGCAAGTTTGATATATTCACCTTTATTGAACTAAGGACAGTACTATTACCATTATTGCCCGTTTCCCGAATCGTTAATGAATGTGATCCATTACTAAGAGTTCTAGTATTAAGCGTAAATTGATAGCCAGCATTCGCATTTTGGTAATCCGGGAAGATCTTTTGGACATCCGGACGGTAACTTCCATATTGAGCTACTCCTGTGGCTTTTCCGTCCACCAAAACTTCAACCTTAGAAACCCCGCTCATATCTAAAAACCAACCATTTACATTTACATCCCCATTAATTGTAGCACCCTCAGTAGGAGTATCAATGTATCCTTTTGTTGGGAAATTTAGAACATTTATTTTTATGCTATTAAGAACTGTGGTAGTACCATCTATCCCAGTTTCTTGAACAATAAGTGTGTGTTGTCCATCGGATATATTCTTGGTATTTAGGGTATATTGAAAACCTGAGTTAGCATTTTGGTAATCCGGGAAGACTTTTTGGACATCGGGACGGGAAAGACCATACTCAGCAGTGCCAATATTTTTCCCGTCAACTAAAACATCTACTTTGGAAACACCTGTTTGATCTAAAAACCATCCTTTCACAATCGAATTCCCGGTTATCGTAGAACCGTTTACAGGGGTATCAATGTTGCCGATTTTTGGCAAGTTTGATATATTCACCTTTATTGAACTAAGGACAGTACTATTACCATTATTGCCCGTTTCCCGAATCGTTAATGAATGTGTTCCATTACTAATAGTTCTAGTATTAAGCGTAAATTGATAGCCAGCATTCGCATTTTGGTAATCCGGGAAGGCTTTTTGGACATCAGGACGGTAACTTCCATATTGAGCTACTCCTGCGGCTTTTCCGTCCACCAAAACTTCAATTTTAGAAACCCCACTCATATCTAAAAACCAACCATGAATGGTACTGTTCCCATTAATGGTTGCTCCATTTGAGGGTGTATCAATATATCCTTTAGGAGGTAGAGATGTCCCTGTTGCTGGGGGTGTTACATTCGTGTTTGATGGGAGATTGGTTGCTTGAAATTGCGCAAATCCATATCCGTACCAAGTGTCTTTTCCTGCAGTACCTAAATCTTTAGCGTAAGACTTTAAAATTGCAAATAATTCATCATTTGTTTTGGTTGGGTATTTTTGTTTTAACAACGCAAGCAATCCAGTTACATGTGGAGCAGCTTGTGAAGTTCCGCTGCCAATGGCATAGTTGTTGTTTAAGTATGTGCTTACAACGTTTACTCCCCCGGCTGAAAAATCAATTTTACTTCCAGTGGAAGAGAAAGAAGCCCTCACCATATTAATATCCACTGCAGAGATCGATAGCGCATGAGAATATTTAGCAGGATAAGAAACATTGTCGCCCGTCCCTTGAGCGTTGCCTGAATTCCCACTAGCACTTACCACAAAAATACCATTATTATAGGCTTTGTCCACCATGTCATGAAATAATTGAGAATCCACGTCCGTTCCGAGACTTAAATTGATAATGTTCATATGATTGGATATCGCCCAGTCAAGCCCTGATAAAATATCAGATAGGTTTCCCTCCCCTAAATTATCCAATACTTTAACTGCATAGAGCTGTGCATCAGGGGACACACCGACCATTCCAATCCCATTATGTTTTGCACCCACTATCCCTGCTATATGGGTTCCGTGTCCATTGTCATCAGAATAGGAATTAGTGTAACTGACCATTGAGATTCCACCCTCAATAGTTAAATCAGGATGGGTGGCAATTCCTGTGTCTAAAATGGCGACTTTTACACCTTTCCCGGTTATCCCCTCCTGCCATGCAGTTGGGGAATTGCTTGCTTGTAAATCCCATTGAGATTCTTCGGAAGGGATGGTAGAAGCGGTAGTATCAAGATTTGAACGAATTTTATACGGTTTTAATTGATTATCGGAAATTTTAAATTTTACATTGGGCTCCATGTATGCGACATTAGGATTCTTATTAAGCTCGGTTATGGCCTGTTGAGTCAATTTAACTGATATTGCAGGAACACTTTGAAACTGTTTTTCTACCTTTTGACTTTTGTTTATAACCGTTTCTTTTCCTTGGTTATTCTTATACACGACAAGAACTTGCTGTGTTTCATTTCCTTGAGCTTTCATTTTGATAGGAAAAGATATTCCTATGATTAGAAATACGGACAATCCTAGAACGGAAACAAGCATTTTCGTCAAAAATTTTGGTTTCATATCCTATCCTACCTTTTATTCTCTTAGTGTATAGACTTTTTCCTATATAATTTTAAGTATAGTAGAGTGATTTTTCCAAAACAATAGATTTTCTATATTATTTAAGCGTAAATTAATCCCGATACTTGTGGGGATCAAGTTAATATTTAGTTATTTGATTAAAAAATCGGTAATAGATTTGGAAGAGTTGCTGTCAAGGTGAAAATTTATCGTTGGTATTTTTGTCTGTTGGATCAATGTCGGGAAGTTATTCAGATATATAGTGAAGACAGTAATATGGATACAATCTAACTTCTTTGACTTTCTCCACATTGGGAAGGAAGGGGCGTAATAGTAAAGAAAAAGAACCAAAATTCCGAAAAATGGAATTCGGGTTCTTTTTATCTATTGATAAATGTTAATCTTTGATACAGTGCTTGGTTTTAGATCTAGCTGTTCACGTAATTGGTTGGAAATTTCTTGTCTTGTTTTATCGGAAACGAAATAATACCAACCACTATTAGTGTCCTTTCCGTCACCAGGGATTTCAATTTTGTTAATAGATTTTGCGGCTTGTTTATATTTCGATTGAATACCAATAATATCGTCCATTGTTAAGTTTGTTTCAATATTATTCTCAAGAGCTGTTAAAATATTATTATAGTTCGTTAGAGTAGAAATGGAGGCACCTTTATGGATTACCTTCGAAATAACTTCACGCTGTCTTTCTTGACGGCCAAAATCCCCACGAGGATCTTGGTGTCTCATTCGTGCGTATTCTAATGCTTGTAATCCATTTAAATGTTGTGGGCCTGTTTTAAGTTTAACACCATCTAATTCGAAAGCATATTTATTATCCACATCAATGCCGCCAACAGCATTTACAATATCTTTAAAGCCTTCCATATTTACTTGAATATAGTAATCAATTGGGATATTTAGGAAATTTTCAACAGTATCTATTGTCATTTCAATACCCCCATAAGCATATGCAGCATTGATTTTTGTGATTCGGTTTTTACTAGGATTGGTTGTTGAAACAATTTTTGTTTTAGTATCACGTGGTATGCTAACAAGAGTCGTTTTTCCAGTTTGTGGATTAACGGTAGCAACTATCATTGAATCTGTACGGCCGGAATCCCCTTTACGTTTGTCCACACCTACTAGCAGGATGGCAATCGGGTCTTTACGGTTGAATTTTACTTCTGTTGTTCTTTTTTTAGAAACCGTTCTTGAAATGGGCTTATGCATTTTATCAACGGCATTGACAACGTCTGAGTAAACATTATAAAAATACAAACCTGCACCGACAAGTAATATGAAAAAGGCTGTTAGGAAAATACGGAAAACCCGAAGTTTTTTCTTCCTCTTTCCTGATCTTTGAGTTCTACTATTCACGTAAAAACCTTCCTTTTTAAGGATCTTGGGCTGGGAATTTTACAGCACATCCAAATTATAAATGTGGTTAAACATATTATCAACCATAAATAAACAAATGGTAAATAAATTATACAAAATGCGACAGGATAATGCTATAATATTTTTTTGTAAATGCTGGTTGTTGTTTCTTATTGTCGAATGTATGATTTCTATTTATGATACTGTTAATTTTATTACTGCAATCTGGGAAAAAAGACATGGAAGAGTGTGTGAAAATGGATTTTAATAAAAAAATAGCTGTTAGCATTGTAACGTATAACAGTAAGCATATTTTTAACGTTTTAGATAATCTAAAAGAGGAATTTGGCGGAGATCCTCATTTTCGCTTTTTAATATTCGATAACAATTCAAATGAAGAATATCGCAAGAAACTATCCATGTATGCAGATTTTGCCGAAATTACTTTTTATCCTGAAAATAGCGGCTTTGGGTTTGGCCACAATTATAACCTTCTGCAGGCTTCTGAAGATTATTTTTTAATTTTCAACCCGGATATTATCCTAACAAGGGAAAGTTTATTACCGATGGTTGAAAAGCTGGAAAAGAATAAAACTATTTCCCTTATGGTACCTAAGGTTTTGAACTCAGATGGTACTACCCAATATTTGGTTCGAGATCGCGTTTCTGTTTTTGACTATACTCTGCGATTTATCCCATTTCAATTTGTTAAACGGATGTTTGCGAAACGATTAGAAACTTATGAGTGCAGAGATCTCCCTGACGATCGAGATGTTGAGATCCGAATTGGTTCGGGTTGTTTTATGTTGATACGTTCTGAGGACTTTAAAGAATTGCGTGGATTTGATGATCGTTATTTTATGTATTTTGAGGATTATGATCTGTGCTTGGAATTGGAAAAAAGACATAAAAAAATTGTTTATACCCCTTTTTCACAAGTTATCCATTATTACGAAAGAGGGGCTCATAAAAATTCAAAGCTATTTCGTATCTTTATGCATTCTATGTATAAGTTCTTTAATAAATGGGGTTGGAAATTATTTTAATTAATATAATTATTATGAGGCTCTGGGAGAGGATCTTTTAATGAATAAATTTGAAAAAATATGGCTGACATTTTTTTTTATAGAATTGTTTGCAGGCGGCGGTGGTAGGCTGATTGATTTTGGCTTTATTTCGATTCGGCAAATCTTGTTTATTGGTCTTCTATTAATTTACATTGTCCGGATTGTGAAGGAAAAAGCAATTTTTGACAAACAAAGGAACACGTTTCTTCGATTTACGCCTGTTGCAATTGGAGTATATTTAATACTAGGCTGGTTTATTATCAGTAGCTTAATCGGCTTGGTACATCGTCATCCGCTAGGGGCAGTTGCATCTGACTTTCTTAGAGTGATATTTTTTGTGGTTTATTTCCCATTGGCATATTATCTTTCTAAAGACCGTTTTCCTATTGGGAAAGTGATCACAATCTTGAAAAATTGCGCCTTAGTTGTAGCAATTTTCACTGTAATTGTTTCATTTTTGGGAAAAACAGTTTTTGTTAATAATTTTGATGAATTTTATAATTTTATGAACTCGATAATGCATGGTGATTTATTTTTTAGACCTAGCAATGGTGTCTTTTATAAAAGCCACTTTTTTGTGCTAGTAGGATTAGTTCTTTCGTTGAATGATCTTTTGAATAAAAAATTCACTAAAATCGATATCATTTTAATCATTTTCGGATCGGTGTCAATTATTTGGTCAGAGACAAGAGGATTTTTACTTGCCTTAATTCTGAGTTTACTCATGATTGTTCTATTGGATATAAAAGTCATTGTTGACCCGATCATGGGGTTTGCTCGTAAAGTTCAGACAATTCTTAAGTCCCAACAATTTTTAACAAAGTTTGTGATTTTATTTATTATTATCATAGCCGTACCAAACCTTTATAACTACATGACCCTTGCTCGCTTTCAAACAGTAAAAGTGGAGGAATCTACATCTCCAACTCATAAACAGAAAGTCGTGAAACAAGAAGTGAATGATGAAAGTGTAAACGCAAGGATGAAATTTATTGTTGCTTCAAAAGATATCCTGATTCATCCAACTAATCTTATATTTGGGACTGGATATGGAACCACTATTGCTGGTCGGATTACAGGGATTGAAATGAGTTTTCTGGATATTTTGGTTGAACAGGGACTAATTGGGCTCGCTACATGGTTTTTCTTATTTTTACTAGTGTATTTTAATTATTATTCCGCATATAAAAAAGGGAAAAAATTTTCATCGTTGGATATTTCGTTATTGTCAGTGTTTATGGGGATCTTATTATTAACCAATATTAACCCTTTTATTAATAATCCAATTGGTATTAGCTTTTTATTAATTTTGCTTGTAGCTTCACAAAATAAAAAAGAATATGTCCCTAAAGGGGGACTCTAAATGAAATGTACTATCGTTATTGTTTTCTATAAGCAAGCGATTGATGAGAGTAAAACGTTTCGCACACTGAAACAAGCGTTGCTTTTAAATGAAAGGGAATTTGAGGATTTAAACTTAATTTTGTATGATAATAGTCCGGACAATCAGGAGTTCGAACCTAGTCAATACGAAGGCATATCTATTTCATATGTACATGATTCTCGAAATCTGGGGATTGCTGCTGCATACAACTATTCTTTTGCAGTTGCGGAAGAAAATGGAAGTCGATGGCTGCTTTTGCTGGATCATGATACAGAACTGACATCTGAATATATCGAACAATTCATGAATTTGGATGTAAATGATCCAACGATTGCTGCCATTGTACCGAAAATTAATTGTGAAAACCAGATGATTTCACCTGTTTATAGCAATACTTTGCGTCCGTTGCAAGCAAAAAAGCCTAAAGCAGGTCTTCAAGAGCAGCCGGTCACGGCAATTAATTCAGGGGCATTAATACGGGTGGACTTTTTGAATGCAATTGGCGGTTTTAACGATGACTTCCCATTAGACTATTTGGATCATTGGCTATTCTATGAAATATATGCAAGGGGTTATAAGGTGTGGGTATTAGTAGCGACGCTTGAGCATGAGCTCTCAGTTATGGATTATAGCAGGGTGTCATTAGAGAGATATAAAAGCATATTAGAATCAGAGATCAAATTCTATCAAAATTATAGGCGCGATTTGTATAAATCCTATAAATTTCAACTGGCCAAACGTTTTTTGAAACAAATATTAACGGTAAAAGATAAGAAAATTGCTTATTATACACTGCGTCGGTTGTTTACCATGTAAAGGAGTTCACTAGGAATGTTATCTGTTTGTATGGCTACCTATAATGGGGCTCAGTTTGTTGTTCGACAGCTTGATACAGTCTTAAAACAACTTGGTCCCCATGATGAAGTCATTGTTGTAGATGATGGCTCAAGAGACAATACAGTTCAAATTATTCGTGAAACATATGGCGATCGGGTTCAGGTATACGTGAACGAAAAAAACCTAGGCGTAATTCACAGCTTTGAAAAGGCGATATCTTTGGCGAAAGGCGATATCCTTTTTCTATGTGATCAGGATGATCTTTGGGAAGAAAATAAGGTTGAACTTGTTTTAGAGGCATTCAGTAAAAAAAATGCAACATTAGTTGTTCATGATGCTTTGGTAGTTGACGGAGAGTTACGAACAATTAATCCATCTTGGAATGACTATAACCACAATAATATCAATCAAGGGATTATTGGAAATATTTTAAAAAACGCTTATACGGGTGCATTTATGGCGTTTAAAAAAGAATTGAAAGAGGATATTCTTCCATTTCCAGCATCCATTGAGATGCATGATCAATGGATTGCATTGGTATGTATGTTAAAAAAGAAAAAAATTGTCTTTATTGATCAGCCATTAATGAAGTATGTGCGGCATGGCAGTAATGTAACGGGGATGAAAAAGCGATCACGAACTGTGCAATTAATCGGAAGAATGAAAACTATTTCAGCCATTATCGGATATTGGATGAAATAATAAAAAATATTACTTTGTCTTTACAAAACCGATGCGGTATTTGTCTTTTTATCTCCTTCTCTTTATAATGGTGAAGGAAGAACTTGTCGGTTTTTGAATAAAATTGTTTATATTTAAGGAGTTGTCTTTTGTGAAAGGTATTATTCTTGCGGGTGGCAGTGGAACAAGGCTTTATCCGTTAACCAAAGTAGTTTCAAAGCAATTATTGCCTGTATATGATAAACCTATGATCTATTATCCACTATCTGTATTAATGTTAGCTGGGATTAAAGATATTTTGATTATTTCAACACCGGAGGATACTCCTCGATTTGAACAAAGCTTAGGAGACGGATCGGACTTGGGAATGAATTTTTCCTATAAGGTTCAGCCGCATCCAGGAGGCCTTGCGCAGGCATTTCTGCTCGGAGAAGAATTTATTGGCGATGACAATGTGGCTTTAGTTTTAGGGGACAATATTTTCTATGGGCATGGACTGACAAATTTATTGCAAAGAGCAGTAAGCCGTGAAAAAGGCGCAACGGTTTTTGGCTATTATGTTAATGACCCTGAACGATTTGGTGTGGTGGAATTCGATGAAAATGGCAAGGCCATTTCAATTGAAGAAAAGCCAGCAGAGCCAAAATCGAACTATGCAGTTACTGGCTTATACTTTTATGATAACCGCGTCGTTGAGATTGCAAAGAGCATTTCCCCTTCTGCTCGAGGTGAACTTGAAATCACCGATGTAAATAAAATTTATCTTGAGTCAGGTGAACTGAATGTAGAGTTGCTTGGCCGAGGCTATGCTTGGCTTGACACAGGAACTCATGCATCGCTCTTGGAAGCATCACAATTTATTGAAACAGTTGAAAAACGACAGTCTTTAAAAATTGCTTGCCTTGAAGAGATTGCTTATAAAATGGGATATATTTCGAAGGATAAATTGCTTGAGCTGGCGAAGCCGCTCATGAAAAACCAGTATGGGCAATATCTTGTTAAAATTGCTAACCAAGGAAAGTAATTGAAAAGAGAGGTTAGAATAATGAAGGTTTTTGAAACAAAAATTCCAGATGTGAAAATTTTAGAGCCAAAAGTTTTTGGCGATCATCGTGGCTATTTTATGGAGAGTTATAATAAAGAACTATTCGATAAGCTAGGCTTAAACTACGAATTTGTTCAAGATAACCAGTCTTTATCTTCCGCGGTGGGTACGCTAAGAGGGTTACATTTTCAATTAAATCCAAAAGCACAAACAAAAGTCGTTCGCTGCGTAACAGGTGCAATTTATGATGTTGCTGTGGACATTCGCAAAGGCTCCCCTACATACGGACAGTGGGTTGGCGTTATTTTAAGTGAACACAATAAACGCCAGCTTTTCGTTCCGAAAGGCTTTGCCCATGGTTTTTGTACATTGGTTCCTGATAGTACGGTTGCTTACAAAGTGGATGAGCTTTATTCGCCTGAACACGACGGCGGCATCCTTTGGAACGACCCGGCTTTAGGAATTGATTGGCCGACAACCAATCCAATTCTTTCTGAAAAAGATACAAAGCATCCTACTTTAGCTGAAGCAACTCATCTTAATTTTGTATACGAGAAATAGGAGGCAGCTTATGAAATTATTAGTTACTGGCGGGGCTGGATTCATTGGAAGCAACTTTGTCCGCTACATGGTCAATAAATATCCGGAATATCAAATTGTTAATTTAGATTTATTAACTTATGCAGGTAATCTTGAGAATCTGAAAGATATTGAGAGTAAGCCAAATTATAAATTTGTCAGAGGCGATATTGCGGATCGCGAATTTGTCAATGGACTTTTTGAAGAAGAGAAATTTGATTATGTTTTGAATTTTGCTGCAGAATCGCATGTCGATCGCAGTATCACAAGTCCTGAGATTTTCGTACAAACGAATATTCAAGGAACACAGGCTCTTCTTGATGCAGCTAAGAAAATTGGTGTGAAAAAATATCTGCAGGTGTCTACGGATGAAGTATATGGAACACTTGGAGCGACTGGATATTTCACTGAAACAACACCTTTAGCACCGAATAGTCCTTACAGTGCAAGTAAAGCAGGCGCTGATTTGCTTGTTCGTGCTTATCATGAGACGTTTGGACTTCCAATCAATATTACACGCTGCTCAAATAATTATGGACCGTATCATTTTCCAGAGAAGCTCATACCATTAATGATCATTAATGCGTTACACGATAAAGAGCTCCCTGTGTATGGGGATGGATTGAATATTCGTGACTGGCTCCATGTAGAAGACCATTGTCAAGCAATTGACCTTGTTCTTCATAATGGACGGGTGGGTGAAGTTTATAACGTCGGCGGCAATAACGAGCGCACAAACATCGACATTGTAAAAACCATCTTAAAGCAGCTTGGAAAACCTGAAAGCCTGATTAAATTTGTAAAAGACCGTCCAGGTCATGACCGCCGTTATGCAATCGATGCAACAAAATTACGTACTGAGCTTGGCTGGAAACCAAAATACAATTTTGAAACAGGGATTGAACAAACAATTAAATGGTACTTAGAAAATCAGGAATGGTGGAAAAACATAATTTCTGGCGAATATCAGGAATATTTCAAATCCCAATATGGTGACAGATTAGAGGTAGAATAATGAAGGTTGTAGTAACGGGTGCAAAAGGCCAACTAGGCCAAGATGTCGTGAAGCAATTAACAAGGGATCATCATGAGGTTTTTGGTACCAACCGTGACCAGCTTGATATAACGAATGAAGAAAATGTGCTATCCTTTATCAGCGATGTTCGTCCTGATGTTATTTTGCACTGTGCTGCCTATACGAATGTAGATGCCGCTGAAAGTGATGAAGAGACCGCTTATCAAATCAACGCCCTTGGGACAGAGTATTTGGCAAAAGCTGCAAAAGAAACAGGCGCAAAAATGCTCTATATTAGTACTGACTATGTATTTGATGGTACAGCAACAGAACCATATGAGGTTGATCAGCCAACTAAGCCATTAGGTGCATATGGAAGAACGAAATTTGCCGGTGAAGAGTTGCTGAAGAAACATTTGGATCGCTATTTTATCGTCCGGACAGCCTGGGTGTTTGGTGTAGGTGGAAATAATTTCGTGAAAACGATGATCCGTCTTGGCGAAGAACGCGGTGAAGTTGGCGTTGTTCATGATCAGGTGGGCTCACCAACTTATACTGTTGACTTGGCAAGCTTTATGCTTGAATTGATGGTGACAGACAAATTTGGCACCTACCATGCAACAAATAGTGGTGTTTGCTCATGGTATGAATTCGCTGTTGAAATTTTTAAACAGGCTGGACTAAATGTAAAAGTCAATCCTTTAACAACCGATCAATTCCCGCGGCCAGCAAAGCGCCCAAGCTACTCTGTTTTAAGTAAAAAGAAACTGGTAGAGCAGGGCTTCACGCCGCTGCGTAATTGGAAAGAAGCATTAATAGCATATGTAAAAGAAGCAGAGGAAAAGAACTGATATTTTTATCAGTTCTTTTTTTCGTTTTGCATTTTTTAAAATGGATAAATGGATAGAATTATGAGAAAGAGTGAAACTTTATCTTGTACAATACGTCGAATATTATGTTATTTTTAGTAAAATTCGACCCAATTTCTTAAAATATAATTCAGCATGTTTACAAGTTTATGGAAAAATGAACAAAATGTTTAAAACTATAATTGGGTGTGCTATAATCCATTAGGGTAATAAATTCTTAGATTAAGAGGCAACTTTAAAAAAGATTTAGTGTTATTGAGATGACAGGATATGTAATCATGGAGGGTATTATGGTTTATTTAACACTTGCAGTTTGCTTCATTTCCTCAATACTACTTACACCGATCGTAAAAAAACTAGCCTTTTTAATTGGGGCAACAGATAAACCAAATTATCGAAAAGTTCATCAGCGAATCATGCCGCGTTTAGGCGGATTAGCCATCTTTCTTAGTTTTATTATTGGAACAATAATCTACCATCCTATTAAAGATAATTATCTGGCTATCGTAATCGGCAGTATCATCATTATTTTAACAGGGATTGCTGATGATATTAATGAAATTTCACCGAAGTTGAAACTCGCTGGACAAATTGCTGCTGCTGCAGTAGTTGTGATCATGGGCGATATTCAGGTGGAATTTATTAATCTTCCTTTTGGCGGAAAGATTGAGTTTGGAATACTTAGCATCCCATTAACGATGATCTGGATTATTGGTATTACGAACGCCATTAATCTCATTGATGGTCTTGATGGTTTAGCTGCAGGTGTATCAACAATCGCTTTATTTTCAATTGCTGGAATGTCTTATATAACAGGACAGGTAATTGTCTCCGTCATTGCTTTAATTGTTGCTGTAAGTACTACAGGATTCCTTTTTTATAATTTTCACCCAGCAAAGATTTTTATGGGTGATACAGGAGCACTATTCTTAGGATACATTATTTCTGTATTATCACTGCTTGGATATAAAAACGTAACGTTTATTTCCTTAATTATTCCAGTTATTATTTTAGGCGTACCGATTTCAGATACATTTTTTGCAATTGTTCGCCGGTTAGTTAATAAACAACCGCTATCGGCACCGGATAAATCGCATCTTCATCACTGCTTATTGCGCAGTGGCTTTACTCACAGGCAAACCGTACTTCTTATCTATGCGATGAGTATTGTTTTGGGACTTGCTGCCTTTATTTTCTCATTAGCAACGGTTTGGGGATCGATGATTGTGATTGTCACTTTGCTGATTGTGATTGAGGTCATTGTTGAAAAAATTGGTTTAGTACGGGAAGATTACAAACCACTTCTTAAATTTGTTAAAGGAATTAAACCGGTAAATCTAAAAGACAGATAATATTCAAACCTAAGGAACCGATGTTTCTTAGGTTTTTCATTTTGTAGAAAATTATACCGATTAAAATTTTTCATTTGTGTTTTTGATGTCAGTGAAATGGACAAAATACGAGTCAAGGGGGAATTTTAATGATTTTTCTTACCTTGATTTTATGTTTTTTATTGTCGATTGTACTGACGCCTTTAATAAAGAAAGTAGCCTTTATTGTAGGCGCAACGGATCATCCTAATCAAAGGAAGGTCCACCAAAGGTTGATGCCGAGACTTGGGGGACTGGCTATCTATATCGCGTTTATGGCTGGTATATTCATTTTAAAACCTGAGTACCCCAATTCTGTATTTATTCTGATTGGAGCAGCCATTATTGTAATAACCGGCATATGTGATGATATTGTTGAACTTTCGGCTAAAATCAAGTTTTTGGGACAATTGATTGCCGCAGTTGTTGTCGTTTTTTTAGGTGATCTTCAGGTTGTTTTTTTAAATTTACCTTTTGGGGGAAAGCTCGAATTTGGATATTTTAGTATTCCCTTTACAATCCTTTGGATTGTAGGGATCACGAATGCGATTAATTTAATTGATGGATTAGATGGGCTGGCAGCCGGGGTCTCCTCGATTGCGCTTCTTACAATTACGGTTATGGCAATTTTTATGGGAAATATATACGTCGTTTTGGTTGCGAGTGCACTTTTAATGAGTACCCTTGGATTTCTTTTTCATAATTTTTATCCCGCCAAAATTTTTATGGGAGATACTGGAGCATTATTTTTAGGCTTTATGATTTCCGTCCTGTCTTTGTTGGGTTATAAAAATGTTACATTTATCTCTTTTATCGTTCCAGTTATTATATTGGGTGTCCCTATCTCTGATACCTTTTTCGCAATTCTTAGGAGAATTATTAATAAAAAGCCGCTCTCGTCTCCTGATAAATCTCATCTGCATCATTGTATGCTTCGCCTAGGTTTTACTCATCGGCAAACTGTTTTATTGATCTATGCTTTAGCTGCTTTTTTCAGCTTATCAGCCTTTATTTATTCTCAGGCAAAATTTTGGGGATCTTTTTTGTTAATTGGAGTTCTTCTCATTGTTACAGAGCTTATCGCAGAGAAAATCGGTCTGATGGGGAAAAATTTCAACCCACTATTGAAGATGATGCGTTTTTTTAGGTTTACTGCAATAAAAAACCGGTGATAACAGGGGATTCTAGTACCCAAGAATCTCCTGTTATTGTGTATACTCCTCTTCCAAATACATCTTCTCTCCCAAACGAATGTCAGTTTGCCCATTCGTCAGTTCGACCATCCATTCTGTGAAGGCTTCCGTTTTGTTCTCTTCCACGTAGACTTCGATTTCGACTTTGTCGAGGTAGTGGATTTGTTTGATTTTGTATTCGGAGGCGCGGAGTTCTTTTTCGAGTTTGCCGAGCCAGGTGTAGTCGATGGTGACATGGATGGTTTGGACAAGCCGCCTTTCGACAATGCCGACCGCGTTAAGGCCTTCGGATGTCGATTTGCCGTAGGCACGGATTAGGCCGCCTGCGCCAAGTTTGATGCCGCCAAAGTAGCGGGTGACGACGACGACGGTGTCCTTTAGGTGGCGCTTTTTTAAAACTTCAAGGATGGGAACGCCGGCGGTTCCGCTTGGTTCACCATCGTCGTTTGCTTTTTGAATTTGGTCGTATTCGCCGATTAGATAAGCCGAACAGTTGTGCGTCGCATTCCAGTGCTTCTTTTTGATTGATTGGATAAATTCCTGAGCCTGTTCTTCGGTTTCAGCGCGCTCGATATGGGCGATGAAGCGCGATTTTTCGATCACGATTTCATGTTCTCCGTACTGTTTTACAGTTAAGTAACGAGATAGCATTTGTTGCTCCTTCCTTCCTTGAAAGGTGTTGTCACTTTTCCAATTATAATGGCAAATGTGACGAAAGGCTAAGAATATTGTCGACTGTAATAAAACTTTAATATCTGCTTAATTTCGACATGGTATAATAAAGCATGATTGACCAGTAATTAGCAATAGAATGGGTAGGTAAAAAGTATGGGTGTGGCTGCCTTTATTCTCCTACTTTTTACCGAATTTCATTGATTTAGTCAATGATTTAGCGGGTTAAGCATAGTATATTCCAACATGACACGTTAAAATATGGGAAAAGGAACTTTTTCCTAACTATGATTTCGGGACAAGCCTTGCTTGTCTCTGGTAAAAGTGCCTGGGGGAATATTGATGAAAATTAAAAGGTTTGATACAAAGACGCTTGATATGATTCTTGAAAAAATGATTGATACGGTTGGCGCCAGCAAAAATGAAATTTTCCGCATCGGTGAACAATGCCGAAATGATTTTGAAACGCTGTCTGCTGAATTAAGCAGTGTGAAAAAGATGGTGGTCAAGATCATTGATGAAGGGGAGCAGCTTGAAAGTCAAGCCCGGCTTGCGCGGAATCGCCTATCCGATGTAAGCAAAAGTTTTAAAAACTACACGGAGGAAGAAATTCGCGAGGCGTATGAAAAGGCGCATCAGCTGCAATTGGATCTTTCGCTCAACTGGCAAGTTGAAAAACAGCTTCGCGACCGAAGAGACGACTTGGAGCGGAGGCTGATTGGCCTCAACGAAACGATTGAGCGTGCGGAACATCTTGTTTCGCAAATTTCCGTTGTATTGGGTTATTTAATGAGTGATTTGAAACAAATGGGTGAAGTGATCGAGGATGCAAAGGCAAAGCAGGACTTCGGCTTGAAAATTATCGAAGCACAGGAGGACGAGCGTAAACGGCTTTCCCGCGAAATTCACGATGGACCGGCGCAAATGCTCGCAAATGTGATTATGCGCTCCGATCTGATCGAGCGGGTGTATCGCGAACATGGCGGCGAGCAGGCGTTGTTAGAGGTGCGCAGCTTCAAAAAAATGGTTCGCTCTGCCCTTTACGAAGTGCGCAGGATTATTTATGATTTGCGGCCGATGGCGCTTGATGATCTTGGGCTTGTGCCTACCCTCAGAAAATATTTGCAAACGATCGAAGAGTATCATAACAAAGCACGGATTGAGTTTGTTAACATCGGTTTGGAGTGCAGACTTCCGGCAAAGTATGAGGTTGCTTTGTTCCGCTTAATTCAGGAATCGGTGCAGAATGCCTTAAAGCACGCGAATGCAAAAGAAATTGTTGTCCGATTGGAAATTACGAAGTCGGCGGTGAATGTTCTCGTTAAGGATAATGGTGTAGGCTTTGATGTGAATAAAAAAAGTGCCGAGTCGTTCGGAATTCTTGGGATGGAGGAGCGAGTCGAGCTGTTAGAAGGCGTGCTTTCGATTAATTCGAAAATTGGTGCTGGCACGTCGGTTTCCATTCGCGTACCGACTATGAATTTAGGGTAAAAAGAAGATTCGCGGTTTCAATCGTTGGGGATATGTAGGAAAACAGAATTATTTGTAATCCGAGAGGCTGAGATTTTCTTTCCTGACATTACGGATTGATGACATATTTAAGCGGTGTTTTCGGTTGCGAAGTCAGCAGGAAGGCCGGTGGGCAATTCAAGTGATTCCTATTCGGGATTTAAAATCGATCTCTGTTGGAAAGTGACAGCAGGAAGGCCGGTGCCGCTCAATGAAATGCTGGCGCGGCAACGGAAGTATTTTTACTTAAAGAAAGAGAAGGGTTTTTGGGAGGCGAAGAGGTTGACGACGAAAATTGCGATTATAGATGATCACCAGCTTTTCCGTGAAGGGGTGAAACGGATCTTGGAGTTTGAGCGGACGTTTGCGGTTGTGGCGGAGGGCGATGATGGGAGTGAGGCGCTGAAGATCGTTGAGGAGTATGAGCCAGATGTGGTGATTATGGATATTAATATGCCTCATATGAATGGTGTGGAGGCAACAAGGGAACTGGTGAAGAGGTTTCCGCAGACGAAGATTATTATTTTGTCCATTCATGATGATGAGAATTATGTGACGCATGCACTGCAGACGGGCGCTCAAGGTTATCTTTTGAAGGAGATGGATGCGGATGCGCTGATTGAGGCGGTTCGGGTTGTGGCTGAGGGCGGTTCGTATTTGCATCCGAAGGTGACGCATAGTTTGGTGAATGAGTATCGCAGGCTGGCGGTGAGCAAGGCGGATTCCGCGTCGGGTGGTTATTTGCAAACGGTTGAGATTCGCAGGCCGCTTCATTTGCTGACGCGCCGGGAGTGCGAGGTGCTGCAGATGCTTGCGGATGGCAAGAGCAACCGCGGGATTGGCGAGGCGTTGTTTATCAGCGAGAAGACAGTAAAAAATCATGTAAGCAATATTTTGCAGAAAATGAATGTGAATGACCGGACTCAGGCGGTGGTCGTTGCGATTAAGAACGGCTGGGTGGAAGTAAGGTAACATAAAGGGGTGCGCTTTCGATTGAGGAGGGCGCGCTCTTTTTTGTCAGAATTTATATCGGAACTTCGATAACGGTCTAGCGCGAGCGCCCTATCGGCTACGTCGCTGACCAAGGGCGCTTGCGCTTTTCTTATACTATCAGAATTTATATCTTAACTTCGATAACTGTCTAGCTCCAGCGCCCTATCGACTACGTCGCTTCCCTCGCCTCGTCTACGATAAGTCGAGAACGAAAGACTACCGTCTTTCGACTCTCCTTTATCTCACTCGGCTCAGTCCACCTCCTTACGTCGATGAGCAAGGGCGCTTGCGCTTTTCTTATAACGGCTTGGAGGAATGCTTTTTTCTTCTTTTTCATATAAAATAGGTAGTTGAGAAAAAGTAGAAGGATGGTACTTGCTTATGAAGACAGCTGTTGTTACGGATAGTACGGCATATATCCCGAAGGAACTGCGTGATCAATGGAATATACATATGATACCTTTGCGGGTTATTTTTGGAAGTGAGGTCTATCAAGAAGAGATTGATATTGGTTCGAACGAGTTTTTTGAAGAGGTGCGCCATCGAGAGTTGCCAACAACCTCCCAGCCGCCGGTCGGTGAGTTTGTGGAGTTGTTTGAGAAGCTCGCTGCGGATGGCTATGATGCGGTGATCAGCATTCATTTGTCAAGCGGCATCAGCGGCACGTTTCAAGGAGCGATAACGGCGGGAACGATGGTGGACGGGATTAAGGTTTATCCGTTTGATTCGGAGATTAGCTGCATGGTCCAAGGGTTTTATGCGCTGGAAGCGGCGGAGATGTCCGCGCGAGGTGAGGAGCCTGAAGCGATTTTAGCTCGGCTTGAAGCGTTGAAAGTCTCTGCGAATGCCTATTTCATGGTTGATGATTTATCGCATTTGCAGCGGGGCGGCCGGCTGTCAAGTGCCCAGGCTTTTATCGGAAGTTTGCTGCAGGTGAAGCCGCTGCTTCATTTTGTGGATAAGGTGATTGTTCCGTTTGAAAAAATACGTACGCGGAAAAAAGCGCTGAAACGGATTTCTGAGCTACTTGGGGACAGTTCTCGTGTTTCCGACTCAAGATATCGCGCGGTGATTATCCACGCGAATCGCGAGGCAGAGGCGCTGGAATGGAAAGCGGAGCTTGAGCCGCAGTTTCCGAATGTTGAGTTTTCCATTGGCTATTTCGGTGCGGTCATCGGTACCCATTTGGGCGAGGGTGCGATGGGGATGGGATGGATGAAGAAATAAGTGCCTTGGCTTGTATGTGAGCCGGGCACTTTTTTCGTAGGTGGGTGTAGCGTCTAGGCGGAATTCCTCATGATGAAGGCGGAAAAAAGTAGAATGAAGGCGGAAATCGCCACCAGTTAGGCGGAAAAAAGCCAATTGGAGGCGGAATCCGGCTCACGATCCGGGAACTTAACCAGAAAAGAGGTAATTTTCATCGCAGAGCGAGCGCTACCCATCTAAATTTGGAAAATACTGAACGTGAGAGCATACATTTATAATGGCAAGGCGGAATTCCTCATGATGAAGGCGGAAAAAAGTAGAATGAAGGCGGAAATCGCCACCAGTTAGGCGGAAAAAAGCCAATTGGAGGCGGAATCCGGCTCACGATCCGGGAACTTAACCAGAAAAGAGGTAATTTTCATCGCAGAGCGAGCGCTACCCATCTAAATTTGGAAAATACTGAACGTGAGAGCATACATTTATAATGGCTAGGCGGAATTCCTCATGATGAAGGCGGAAAAAAGTAGAATGAAGGCGGAAATCGCCACCAGTTAGGCGGAAAAAAGCCAATTGGAGGCGGAATCCGACTCACGATCCGGGAACTTAACCAGAAAAGAGGTAATTTCCATCGCAGAGCGAGCGCTACCCATCTAAATTTGGAAAATACTGAACGTGAGAGCATACATTTATAATGGCTAGGCGGAATTCCTCATGATGAAGGCGGAAAAAAGTAGAATGAAGGCGGAAATCGCCACAAGTTAGGCGGAAAAAAGCCAATTGGAGGAGGAATCCGGTTCACGATCCGGGAACTTAACCAGAAAAGAGGTAATTTTCATCGCAGAGCGAGCGTTATCCACCTAAATTTGGAAAATACTGAACGTGAGAGCATACATTTATAATGGCTAGGCGGAATTCCTCATGATGAGGGCGGAAAAAAGTAGAATGAAGGCGGAAATCGCCACCAGTTAGGCGGAAAAAAGCCAATTGGAGGCGGAATCCGGTTCACGATCCGGGAACTTAACCAGAAAAGAGGTAATTTCCATCGCAGAGCGAGCGCTACCCATCTAAATTTTAAAATCACCGAACTGAAATAAAAAACTATCGGTGGAATCTAGCTCCTGGTGCACATCAAAAGTCAAAAAAATTTGCAAAAACGTATCCAAAATTGCAGGATTTTATCGCAAAATGTAGAATTAATAATAAAAAATAGATTGGAGTGATTTCATTTTGATCGTAAAAGAACGCGAATACCCGTTTAGAGCCATTCTGGATGAAATATTGTTAAGGAGGCTCCCGCTCATTCATCCGAAACGGCCAATCATTGCAGAAGACTTGCGTAAATACCAATCAGGGTACCGTGGGGAAAAATCCCTCGACTATTATCTCAAGTTTCTCCCCGATGACGAATATTACATCTTTCAGAGCTTACGCTTAACCTACAAAAACATTATCTTCCAAATGGATTTTCTTCTCTTGTCCGCTCATTTTGCCCTCATTATCGAAGCGAAAAATTATAAAGGCACCCTTCGATTTGACAGCCATTTTGACCAGCTCATCCAAACATACCAGGAGACAGAGAAAGCATACGAAAATCCGGTTTCACAGGCAAAACGTCAGCAGTCTCTCTTGACAAAATGGCTGAAAGACAAAACCTCTCTAACCCTGCCCATCGATTTCCTAGTGGTCATGACCAATCCAAACGCTATTTTAAAAACAGACCCGGGCAACTATGAAGTTTTAAAAAAAATCTGCAAACCGCACAAACTGACAGATAAAATTGCCAGCACGAAAAAACAACATACCCAAACACCCATTGATCAAAAAACGCTGAAAAAACTGAGCAAACTCCTAATAAAGCATCATACCCCGCCGCAATTCAACATCCTTGACGTATACAAAATTTCAAAAGACGAAATATTGCCAGGTGTTATTTGCCCAAAATGCGGCGCCCTTCCCATGGAATACAAACCGAGGTCCTGGCATTGCCCTGTTTGTAAAACCACATCCCAAGACGCACATCTCAATGCCTTACACGACTATTTTCTTTTAATCGATCATTCAATCACCAATGCAGAACTAAGAAACTTTCTCCATCTCCCATCCAGGAACGCCGCCCAAAAAATACTCACAAAGCTAAATCTTACAAGCACAGGCCAAACAAAAGGAAAAATCTATTATTTTAAGCCAGGTGATCAAATTGCCCGAAGATAATTCTTTTTTTGGAAAAATTCGTTCCGTTGCCCAGCCGCCCATTAATCCAGCATTCAAATTCACCCCGGAGCTCCAAACATTTCTAACCGGTAAACAACTTCTGCTCGATGACCTTCCTTTCCCCCACGAACAAATTCGAACCCACTATGAAAATGGCTATATCCGCGTTAGAGAAGGTATCATTCAAAAAGGCAAGCAGCATGTTTGCGTTCGCTGCGGCAATAGCGATCCGCAGTGGTTTGCTGATATTCCTTGCGCGCGCTGCGGCCGAACCGAACTTTATTGCCGCAAATGCTTAATGATGGGGAGGATCAGCGAGTGCACATTGCTTTTCAGCTGGAATGGGCCGACGCCGCAACCCGTCGTGCCTGAAATAATCCTCAAATGGAATGGACAGCTATCAGATGGACAGAAAACAGCCTCAAACAAAGTACTGGAAGCCATCCGGCAAAACGCTGAGATGCTTGTCTGGGCGGTCTGCGGCGCTGGAAAAACAGAGATTCTTTTCCAAGGACTCGCCGCCGGACTGGCAGCAGAAAAACGCATCTGTATCGCCACGCCCAGAACAGATGTCGTTCTCGAGTTAACTCCAAGACTGAAAGCGGCATTTCCAGCTATCACGATCGCTTCTTTATACGGAGGAAGTGAAGATCGCCATCTCTATGCGCCGCTCACCATCGCCACTACCCACCAGTTATTAAGATTTTACCACTCGTTTGACTCCATTATTATCGATGAAGTCGATGCATTCCCGTTCACAATGGACGAGTCGCTAAAATATGCGGCCACCCAGGCCAGAAAGCCAACCTCAGCGATCATTTATCTTACGGCTACTCCGAGTGAAAAATGGCAGCGGGAATGCCGCCAAGGAAAACGTCAATACGTAACCATCCCAGCCCGATTCCATCGTCATCCGCTCCCGGTTCCCGAATTCATGTGGTGCGGCAACTGGCAAAAACGTTTAAAAAAGGGCAAACTCCCAGTTTCTGTCCTAAGATGGATCTGCCAAAGACTGCAAACCAAAAAGCAGGCTCTCGTCTTTTTTCCTCATATTCTGCTAATGGAAAAATCGCTGCCCATCCTTCGCCAATTGAACCCAAACATTGAAGCTGTTCATGCCGAAGATCCGAAGCGGAAGGAAAAAGTAGAAAAAATGCGGTCGAAGGAAATCCCTTTATTGCTGACAACGACGATCCTCGAACGCGGTGTGACGTTTTCAAATATCGATGTTGCTGTTGTTGGGGCGGAAGATGCCATTTTTACCGAAAGCGCCCTTGTGCAAATTGCCGGCCGGGCAGGGAGAAGCGCCGACTACCCTGATGGAACGGTTACTTTTTTTCACTATGGAAAAACGGAAGCGATGCTGAAAGCGAGAAGGCAAATAGGAGCGATGAATAGAGAAGGACGAGAGAGAGGGCTGATTGATTCATGAATCCACGCTGTCTTATTTGTCATGAAATCATTTTCACGCCGGTCAGCTGGACGACAATTTTTTCAAAAGAAAAGGAACAGCTCGTTTGCCCGAATTGTGAGCGCAAGTTTGAAAAAATCACTGGAGAAAGCTGCCGAATTTGCGGTCGGCCGTTACTAAACAGTTTTCGGAGCGGTGATCTATGCTTGGACTGTTTCCGCTGGGAGGACAATCCGGAGTGGAGCGGCCTGCTGGATCGGAATGTTTCGCTCTTTTTGTATAACGATTTTTTAAAAGAAGTTATTGCGAGGTTTAAATTCCGTGGTGATTATGTTCTGGCCAAAGTGTTTCAAGAGCGGATAAAATCGCAGTTTGATCTGATGCCCTTTGATCAGCTCGTTCCGATTCCGCTTAGCAATGAGCGGTTGTATGAACGCGGTTTTAATCAGGCGGAAGCTTTGATAATTGAAGCTGGCTGCACACCCGAATCCCTTTTAACCCGCATTCACTCCGAAAAACAATCGAAAAAATCGCGCCGTGATCGAATTCACCTTCCGCAAGTTTTTCAGATTTCGGATGATCTTGACTTAAGCGGGCAAACCATCGTATTGGTTGATGATATTTATACAACCGGCTCAACGCTCCGGCATGCAGCAAAGCTTTTAAAACAAGCGGGTGCAATAGCGTTCCAGTCACTGACAATTGCCAGATAAAAGGGGGTGATGCTGAGGGCAAGCAATGGTAAAATAGAGATACTAGATGACGGAAAAATCTATTTAAAGGAGATGTGATCAGTGGATCAAAACGAAATGTTTCAAGTGATTTTGCAAGAGGTAAAAGACTCGAAAAAAGAAGTTATGAATGAAATAAGCCAAGTCAGGAATGAGTTAAGCCAGGTGAAAGATGAGTTGACTCAAGCGAAAAATGAGTTGACTCAAGCGAAAAATGAGTTAAATCAAGTGAAAGATGAGTTAAATCAAGTGAAAGATAAGGTTGATCGAATTGAAAAGGTAGTCAATTCCCATACTGATATTTTACTTTCATTTAAATTTGACGTTGATTATATCGCTGAGAAGCAAACAAAAACGGATATGAAGGTTAATCGGATTGAAAAATTGTTCATTCCCTAATTTGTGAACGATAAATCATATTCTATCAACCGAATCCTCCTAGGTTAGGGGGATTTTTTTCTTTGAACAGGGATTCCTATATTTTCATCATTGATGGTTCAAGCTATAATGAAAGCAAGTACATATTTCGACACAGGGGGAAGCTCTGGAATGGAAGAACTGATTAATTGTCCAAATTGCAATGAGATTTTTTTGAAAAATAACTTTCGTGATGTGTGTCAAAAATGCTGGAAACAAGAAGAAGAAGATTACAATACCGTCTATAAGTTTATGCGGAAACGGGAAAATCGCGCGGCTACGATTGATCAAGTCGTTACCCAAACAGGCGTGAAAGAGGAAACAATCCTTAAGTTTATTAAAAAAGGGCGTATTCTGTTAGCTGATTTTCCAAATCTAGGATATCCTTGCGATAAATGCGGCCGGATTATCCGTACGGGGAAACTTTGTCAAAAATGTACGAACGACCTGCGTGAAGACCTGAAAATTTTCCAATCAGAGGAAAAACGCAAGCAGGAACTCCTAAAAAGAGAAAAAGCAACCTATTATTCAGCGAAAGACTAAAGAGTGCGAGCTTTTATCCGATAATAGGAATAGAGAACGACGATCGGGATGAAAGTGGGGGATGAAAGATGAAAATTAATCCTTTTGGTTCACATGGAATTAATCCGTATAAACGGCAAATGAATAAAATGGATCAATCTGGAAAGATGGTTCCAAAGCAGGTAGATCGTGTTGAAATCTCTTCAACCGCGAAAGAAATGCAGCAAATTTCTCAACTGCCAGCTGAGCGTCAAGCAAAAGTGGAAGAGCTGAAAAACCAGGTGGAAAAAGGCATTTATAAAATTGATCCGCAAAAAGTGGCGAAAAGCATCGTGGATTTTTATACAAATCAGTAACTATAAAATTTTTTCGGCAAAGGGGCTAGAGGGACCACATGTCACAGCAAAAATTAATTAGTACGATGGAAAAGCTTTTAAAATTGCATAGAAGTCTTTATGAGCTGGTTGTTAAAAAGACTGACATCGTGAAAATTGGTGACATGGATGCCCTTAATTTAACTTTGAAAGACGAGCAGGCGCACATTGCAGTTATCAACCAATTGGAGCATGAACGGCAACAGCTTGCTGCAGCTCTCGTTCCAGGAGTGGATCAGCCATCGATATCTGATTGTTTAAACGCAATAGAAGGCGCAGACTGGCTGACGCTTGACCGCCTTCGCTCGGAGCTGCTGGATGTGATTGTGCAAATTCGGCAACGAAACGACTTAAACCAAAAGATGATTTATCAGTCGCTCCAGTTTGTGAACCTTTCTTTGAATTTAGTAGCGCCTCAGCCGGAGAAGTTTAACTATGGACCATCAACTCAGACGAACAAGTCGGGATCAACGGGTTTTTTTAATCGAAAAGCTTAAAATTTGGAGGAACGATTATGCGTTCGACCTTTATGGGATTAGAAACAGCGCGGCGCGGGATGTTTACGCAGCAGAGCGCTTTATATACAACGGGCCAGAACGTGGCCAACGCGAGTACGCCGGGATATTCAAGGCAGCGGGTTAATTTTGCGCAAACGGAGCCGTATCCAGGAGTAGGCATGAATATGCCGCAGCTGCCGGGACAGATGGGAACAGGTGTTAAAGCGGAATCGGTGCAGCGGATCCGTGAAAGTTTTCTCGATGTGCAGTATCGCGGGGAAAATAATAAATTGGGCTATTGGCAGACGCGTTCGGATGCTTTGAGCAAAATGGAGAGCATTATGAATGAGCCGTCTGATTCGGGTTTATCGACGGTGATGGATCAGTTTTGGCAGTCACTGCAGGATCTGGCAGTCGATCCGACGAATGCTGGTGCCCGGTCGGTTGTCCGCCAGCGTGGGGAAGCCGTTGCGGATACGTTTCATTATCTGTCCAATTCTTTGTCGGCTGTAAAAAGAGATCAAAAGGATCAGGTCGATGTTACGGTAAAAGAAATCAATTCTGTTGTTTATCAGCTGGACCAAATTAACAAGCAGATTGGTAGCGTGGAGCCGCATGGGATGCTGCCGAATGATTTATATGATGAGCGGGACAGACTGATTGACCAGTTGTCATCTCTTGTAAACATCAAGGTGGATTATGTTAAGTCTGGGGGCAACACGGACGCAAAGGCTGAAGGTAAAGCGGAAATAAAACTTGTCGATGATAACGGCTCAGATTTAGGTGTCCTGTTAAGTGTCGCCGGCCCCAATAAGCTGAATGTAAACTATAAAGGTGTTGACGATGCGGTCAACACGATTTCTGTAGGGGCGCAAATCATCGATTTTTCAAAAATGAATTCATCGGGGAAATTAAAGGCTTTAATCGAATCATATGGGTATGAAATGGGTGGCAAGGCAACCGGCCTTTACCCGGATATGCTGAATGAATTGGACAATATGGCCTATACGTTTGCGAAGCAATTTAATGATGTGCATGCATCGGGATTGAGCCCGAATGAAATTGCTGCTGGTAAAAATGATGCCATTCCATTTTTCTCTGATGCAAATGGTATAGATTTAAGGCAGGGTTATGCAAGCAGGATCGTTGTTTCGCAATCCATAAAAGATAGTCTTGACAACATTGCAACTGCAAGCGGAGCAGATCCTGCCAATGCTACACTTGGTGATGCATCCAATGCTCGTGCGTTAGCGGATGTCATCAATCAGCAGTTTGACTATGGCCAAAACAATGAACAGGCGGATTTCCGCAACTATTATCAAAATGTAATCGGCGGCATGGGGGTTCTTTCACAGGAAGCCACGCGGCTTACGACTAACAGTAAAGCCCTGCAGCAGTCGGTCGATCAAAAACGCCAGTCGGTCAGCTCTGTTTCACTTGATGAAGAAATGACGAATATGATTCAATTCCAGCAAGCTTATAATGCCTCATCGAGAATGATCACCATACAGGATGAATTGCTTGACAAAATTATTAACGGTATGGGAACCGGCGGAAGATAGGTGAACGAAATGCGGATAACTCAATCAATGTTGGCGGCGAATTCGCTTCAAAATATAAGCAACAGCTATTCAAGAATGGGGAAACTCCAAGACCAGCTGTCAACTGGTAAAAAAATTACGAAGCCATCCGATGACCCGGTAGTTGCAATGAAAGGAATGTACTACCGCTCTGATTTGACAGGGGTTGAGCAATATAAGAGAAATTTGTCTGAATTGCATTTGTGGATGGATAACTCCGAAGCAGGGATGGAGCAGGCAAACAGCGCGCTGCAGCGGATTCGCGAACTTGTCGTTCAAGGGAAAAATGACACCATTACCCCGGAAGATCGCAAAGCAATTGCCGTAGAAGTAGACCAATTAAAGCAGGATTTGGTGAAAACAGCAAATACACAAGTAGCCGGCAGATATATTTTTCATGGAACGGATGTGAAAAATCCCCCTGTTAAAATTGAAAACCCGCCGACCGTTGCTGCTAATTTAACAGACCCTGCAATTAATGACTATACAGTTGAAGTTTCTAGAGGCGTTTTGCTTAAGGCGAATGTCAATCCCGCAAATGTATTTAGTCAGCAATTGTTTGATGTTGTTAGCGGCATTCAAAAAGCGCTTGAAGATAATACTCCTGATAAGTTGGACACTTCACTTGCTGACCTTGATAAAGTGATGGTTACAATGAATGCAGAACGGTCGGAACTTGGTGCGCGTTCCAATCGTTTGGATATGGTCGAAAATCGGATTGACCAGCAAGAAGTGTTGGCTACTAAAGTACTGTCCGATAATGAAGATGCAAGTATTGAAGAAGTCATCACCAATTTGATAACGCAGGAAAGTGTTCAGCGGGCAGCCTTGAGTGTCGGGGCGCGGATTATCCAGCCGACACTATTGGACTTTTTACGATAAAAAGCTATTCAAAATAGAATAGCTTTTTTTACTGAAAGAGAGGTGGCATTCAGATGAATTTTCCACAGATTCGCTTGCAGTCGACGAAGGCCGAGATCGCGATCCGAACCACTCCGGCTGTTCAAACAATTGAACAACCTCCTGCAGATTTAAGCATTGAACAGCCCCCAGCCAATATGCAAATTGAACGTATACCATCGAAGTTAACGATCGACCAAACAAAAGCAAGGGCGGACGTTGATCTCAAAAGTATTTTTCAGAGAACAGCAGAATCCGCACGGCAAGGGCGCCAAGACTTACTCTCGGGAATCGCCCGCCGCGTTCAAGAGGGCGAGGCGCTAATGAAAATTGAAACTGGCGGCAATCCGCTTGCTGAGCTTGCGAAGCAGCACAAGCTGCTGCCTGAACATGAATTTGGCATCGGATGGGTTCCTTCTGCTGGCAGTGTGCGAATCAATTATGATCCGGGCAA
Organism: Bacillota bacterium Lsc_1132; assembly: GCA_044598425.1. Lineage (GTDB taxonomy): Bacteria > Bacillota > Bacilli > Bacillales > Cytobacillaceae > JAEVLT01. Next base: position 3,286,652 of record CP172536.1, on the reverse strand, counting down.
GGTAGATATTAATTGGAAGGTCAATAAACCGGTGATTGAAAGTAAACAAAATAAGCCGACCATCCAGTATACCCCAGGAATAGTAACGGTGAATTTAAAACAATACCCGTCGTTAAAGATTGACTTTGTTAACTTAAAGTTTGTTGGGATCAATTATGAGCAAACTATATAAAGGAATGATGGAAGAATGATCCAAACGAAATATCATGGGGAAATCGAAATAGATAATGAAGATATTCTTTTTTTTGAAAAAGGAATTCCGGGGTTTTTAGATGAGAAAGAATTCGTGATCTTGCCTTTGTCCGAAGATGGAACTTTTTCGGTGCTGCAATCGATTGCTTCTCCACAGCTTGCGTTTTTAGTGGCCAACCCGTTTATTTTTTTCAAAGAGTATGATTTTAAACTTGAAGATCCGGTTGTAGAAGAACTTGAATTGAAAACGGAGAAAGAAGTAGTGGTGTATGTGATTTTAACGGTGGCTGACCCTTTTGAAAAAACAACTGCCAATCTGCAGGCACCAATCGTAATTAATATAGCCAATCGAAAAGCAAAGCAAGTCATTTTAAACAATTGTTCCTATAATACGAAACATCCGATTTTCCAGAAAGGATGATTTTACATGTTAGTGCTCACAAGAAAGAATGGTGAATCGATCAAGATTGGCAATGACATCGAGATTACGATTGTTTCTTCAAAAAACGATCAAGTAAAAATTGGCATCAAAGCACCCAAAAACGTCGAAATCTACCGCAAAGAAATATTCGATCAGATTTTGTTGGAAAATGAGCGGGCATCGAAAGACTTCTCCGGTTTGCTAAATTTCTTCAAAAATGAACAAAAAGATTCAAAAAATTAAACATGAGTATTAAACTAATCCTCCTTGGTGTCGATAAAAAGGGTGTAAGAGAAAATAAGGGCGGCCGACCTTAACTTCTCAAACGAAAGAAGTTCACAAGGACGTGAACGAACCATTCAAGGAGGAAAAGTAAATGAGAATTAACACAAATATTGCAGCACTTAACACATATCGTCAGTTGACAAATGCGACCAATGCGCAAGCAAAGTCAATGGAAAAGCTTTCTTCAGGTCTTCGAATTAATAAGGCTGGAGACGACGCAGCTGGTCTATCCATTTCTGAAAAGATGCGCGGTCAAATTAGAGGATTAGAGCAGGCATCTCGTAACTCTCAAGACGGTATTTCACTTATTCAAACAGCCGAAGGTGCTCTTAATGAAACTCATGCGATTTTACAGCGTATGCGTGAATTAGCTGTTCAAGCTTCAAACGATACCAATGTTACAGCTGATCGTACTGCTATTTCAAGTGAAATTACACAGTTAGCCTCAGAAATTGACAGAATTGGTGGCCAAACGGAGTTTAACACGCAGAAGTTACTCTCTGCAACGAAAACATATAATTTCCAAGTAGGTGCCAATAGCGGTCAATTAATTCAATTAACAATTCAAAAGATGTCAACGACTGGCCTATCATTAACAGCAACAAACCTAAAAGTAGATACTACAACAAATGCAAACAACACAATCACAAAAATTAATGACGCAATTACAAAAATTTCTGCTGAACGCTCAAATTTAGGTTCTGTACAAAATCGTTTAGAGCATACTATTAATAACTTGAACACTGGTGCAGAAAACTTAACAGCTGCGGAATCGCGAGTTCGTGATGTTGATATGGCGAAGGAAATAATGGCGCAAACAAAGAACTCAATTCTATCTCAAGCAGCTCAGGCAATGTTAGCTCAAGCTAACCAGCAACCGCAGGGCGTTCTACAATTATTAAGATAGTTGGCATATTTTACATTTTCTTACAAATAAAGACAACCATGTAAATGGTTGTCTTTATTTAGGAATAGGTGACAGAATAGGCCTGCTATAATGAGGTGTAACTTATGAGAAATATAGATAATTTAGAAATTGATTTTCAATTAGAAAATACTAAAACAGGCATGAAAACGGTTAAGATGTCTGGATACTATTTGCATAGTAAATACAATCCAATTCGAGAAGCTGAAAATTTTGCAGGATGTTTTTATAAGCCAAATCATCTTCATATATTGTTTGGATTTGGCTTGGGTTATATTACAAACGAATTAATAAAGATTTTAACTGAAAATGAATTTCTAATTGTTGTAGAACCAAACTACAAGCTTGTGGAAACTTCGATTCACTTAAATTTGTATAATGATTTAGATAGGGAACCTAGACATTCAGTTTTAACAGGTGATATTAAGGAAATTGATGAGACTATCATTCAGTTTATTGATAGTTATAAAGGTAAAGTACAATATAATATTGCGCCAAACTATAATAAAATATACCCAGAATATGGAAATAAACTAGGAACGTTTATAAGAGAAAGAATGCTTTTTACGCTTATGAATATTAATACCATTCATCAATTCTCTGATTTATGGCAAACCAATTTGATCAATAATTTATATCACGGATTCAGATCTAAACCACTATCATCATTGGCAAATTCATTAACTTGTCCAGCAATTATAGTATCAGGCGGCCCATCATTGACTAAACAATTAGACTTGTTAAAAAGTGTTGGAAATAGAGCGCTAATTTTATGTGCAGGCTCCACTATAAACACTCTTTTGAAGAACAATATAAAACCTCATCTTATAGTAACAATTGACGGCGGAATTGAAAATTATACAGTTCATTTTAAAGATCTGAATATAAATGATATACCTTTAATCTTTTCTTTAAATGTACATAAAGACATACCCAACGAATATAATAGTAAATCAATAGCATTTGCAGAAGATATTATAAACAAAGAATGGTTATGTGATTTATTGGAAAAAGATATTGGATTTTTACATGGAGGCCCTTCAGTAGCTAATTTTGCATTCGAAATCGCTATGTTTATGACGAGTGGGCCAATTTGTTTTATTGGCCAGGATCTTGCTTATACAAATAATAAAACTCATGCAGAAGGAAATAATCATTTTAAGCTACTTGAGGAGGATGGTAAAGAAAATCAACTTCTTGTAGAAACTGATGGATATTATGATATAAGTGTTAAGACCTCTGTAGCTTTTTTAGCTATGAAAAGGGCGTTCGAATCATTAATTAGTTCTTCTAAAAAAATGGGAGATAACAGGAAAATTATAAATTCGACAGAAGGTGGGGTTCATATCATCGGGACAGAAAGAGTAAAGTTTGAAGATTTCATAAATGAATTAGATAAAGATTTTTCAATTGAAATTGAATCAATTACTAATTTTTCGTTTTCAGATGGACAAAACTGGTTAGCATTTGAAAGGAAGATCAATAGGCTCTGTGAAGAAGCACAAAATACCCTAGAACTTAGTGAAAAGGCGTTACACTTGATAAAGTCACTTAAAAACTCGCAAAAAAACAAATTAATAAAATTATTAGAAGATATAGATAGCAGGCTGCAAAAGCTTTTAGAAAATCAGTTGATGTTCTTCACTCTACAGCCTGTTTTAATTAGAATGAATCATCGGTACTTACCTAATAAAAATGAAACTGATAAAGAGAAATATGAACGAGTAATGGAAAAAAGTGTTGATTTTTATAAAGGAATAGGTGAAGCTGCAACCAAAACGGAAACGTGGCTACGTGATTTATTGAAAAAGATACAAGCTGATCAGGCTGGAAAGAAGTGAATGAAAAATGGAAGAGGTTAAAGAATTACTCATAACATCTAAAGAATTTTTAGCGAACCTAATTGATGATACAAAAGATATTTGCGAATTACTTCAAGGTGCTGAGGAAACACAAGCTTTGAAATTAATGCCTGAACTATTTGATGGCATCTTTCTCATTATTAAAGCTATGTCCCAATTAGAAAGTAATGATGTTACGATTATGATAAATGAAAGTATCTCAGATCGCCTTCATGAATTGGAAGAAGCAATGATTATTAGAGACAATGTTTTAATTTGTGATATTCTAGAATATGAAATTGTTCCCATACTTCAACAATGGTATGAAGCTTTGAAGAATAGACTTTCAGAGGGATTATAAAATATGATAACGGATGTTTTAGAAAGAAATCTGGCTCTTATAAGAAAAAACAAAAAGCATAAACTAAATATACCGTCTACTAAATATGATAATAACGCAGACTTTTTTCGCAATCTTAACAATGAACTAACTTGTCGCATAACAAAAGATAATATGACATTTTTAATGCACAGCAAATATAATGTAATGAAAGAAGCACAGAGATTTATAGACAACCAATTAAGTCAATATCAAATGGATCTGATACGGAAGATTGTTGTGTATGGCTTTGGCTGTGGCCATCATATTAAATACTTGTTAAATATTGTGGAGAATTTGGATGTTGTAATTGAAATATGGGAAACAAATGTGAAGTTCTTTCTTTCCTCAATGGCATATGAAGACTACGCTGAAATCATTACAAATAGGAAAATTAATCTCGTCATTACGGAAAATTTAACTGAATTTGTGGGATCTTCTAAGGAATTTGATGCTTCAACAGCAGTAATTGTCCATGAGCCTTCTTTAAAAAATATACCTTCTCAATTAGAGGCATTCAAACTTACACTAGATTTTTTTAAAACAAAAACATCTAATTTAAAGAGTGCTAAGGATTTACTTTTGCTTAATTACAAAATAAACCGAACAATTAAAGCAGATAGTATTGATGCCCTTGTTGGTCAATTTAAAAATGTACCAGTTATTTTGGTATCCGCTGGACCATCGTTAGAAAAAAATATACATTTGTTAAACAGAGCAAAAGAACATGCTTTTATCTGCTGTGTTGGAACAGCTTTAAAATATCTCATAAAACATAATATTTCACCTGATTTTTTTTGTATTAGTGACCCGTCTGATTTTGTATATAACCAAATTATCGGTGTTGAAAATTTAACAATTCCTTTGTTTTTTTTAAGTACGGTTAATAGTAATGTTCCTAAAAATTATCAAGGTCCAAAAAGAATAATATACCAAGAAGATTTTGATCATCACTTTTTTCATCGTAAAGGTGTTAAGACAAACAGCTTATTACGAACTGGAGGATCAGTCGCAACACTCCTGTTTGATTTAGTAATAAAGATGGGTTTCTCACCAATTTGCCTTGTAGGTCAAGACTTGGCATTCACTAATGCGAAATCTCATTTTAGAGGTGCACATGCTTTTAGCGAAATAGATGTTAAAAATAATAATAATTTATATAAAGTCAAAAACTTTTATGAGGACGGATATGTTTATACACCGAAAAACTTATATAGTTATTTAAGATGGTTTGAGTGGATTGCTCATGAAGAAAAAAGTGTGTTTTATAATGCTACAGAGGGTGGGGCATACATTAATGGGTTCACCCATTTATCTTTAAGAAGCTTCATAGAAAAAATCAAACATCATAACATAGAAAATCACCGCCAAAATTTTATAACTAAATTTTTAAATGCATAAGCAAATATCTGCCAAATGACGTATATGGAAATTCTGGCAGGAAAATAGGGGTAAATATAAACCTTTTGTCATTGTAGAAATAGGAATTAATCATGAAGGAAGTATTGAAAAGGCAAAACAAAAATTGTGAGAATTAAGTTAAGATCGGAGTGTGCAATTAAAAACGTTAGAGATGACCCGGGTACCTTAAGGGAATAAATGGGATATGTTTGACAACGTTATAAAGTTGTATCCCCTCTTATTTTTTACATTAAATCCAACTATTCTGATATAATTAACAGTAAAAAAAGGAGGGAAATCCGTGTCAACCCCATCATTACGTGATCAATTCCTAAAAGAACTTAAAAACCTCACACCTGCATTCCAAAGCCGTGAAAGTGAATTAGATCAATTAAATTCATTTCCATATCAAAATATTTGCGATTTAAAAGAAATGGGTTACACTACCCTCACGCTGCCAAAAGAACTTGGTGGGAAAGGAGTTTCAATTACAGATTTCCTCTCCTTTCAAGAACAGATCGCCAAAGGCTGCGGATCGACTGCCTTATCCATCGGCTGGCATATGGGAACGATTCTTGAATTTGCCGAACACCGGCACTGGAATCCAGAACTTGTCGCTTTACTTAGCGAGGAGATTCGAAAAGGAGCATTGATCAATACTGCCGCAAGTGAGCACAATGCCGGAAGTCCGCTTCGCGGGGCTAAGCCAAGAACGACTGTCGTTTTATCCTCTGATCAACGGTCTTATATTTTAAACGGAGAGAAAACATTTACTTCCGCTTCGCCGGTACTTGACTATATTTTGGTTACAGCTACGATGGAGGATGGAGAGGTTGCTACTTTTGTTGTGTCTCGAAAGCAAAAGGGCGTTTCCATCCGGGAAACGTGGGACAGTGTCGCCATGAGAGGGACGGCCAGTCACGACTTAGTTCTTGACCATGTCGAGATCCCGGTAAACTATATCTTGGAAAGAGCAACGACCGATAGTAAAAACCGCCGAAAAGGTTGGATGCTGCATATTCCAGCCTGCTATCTTGGAATTGCCGGAGCTGCCCGGGATTATGCAGTTCGGTTTGCGGCCGAATATGTGCCGACAAGCCTTGGGAAGCCGATTGGCACGTTGCCTAACATTCAACAGCAGATAGGCGAAATGGAACTGAAGCTAGTTTCATCAAGAGAATTTTTATATTCCATTGCAGAAAAATATGAAAAAAACCCGGCGTACGATTTTAAAACGGAAATGGCCGCAGTGAAAACATTCGTAACAAACCAGGCCATTGAAATGGTTGATTTAGCGATGCGGATTGTTGGCGCGAGAAGCCTGTCGCAGCAAAATCCGCTGCACCGCTATTATCAAAATGTCCGGGCCGGACTCCACAATCCGCCGATGGATGACATTACCTTAAAAATGCTAGCAGAAAAAGCTTTAACTGAATTTTGAGTGATTGAAGCAGGGAACTGTTAACTTTTCATTTTCTTGAAAAACATTGCCGTATCGCGGTGCTAGTCGTTGGGAAGCGATGAAACGAGCACGTATTTTCGGAAGCCCAAGAAAACCAATTGCAATATTTACTTGATGGATGGTGCAAGACGCCATCCATTTTTTACATTTGAAAATTCTCCAATCTTGCCGATAAAAAGAATAAGAACAAGTTCGGAGTGTGGCAAATGGAAATATACAGTTCCAATTTTTCCTCGCAACTATCGAATAAAGGCAATGGAATACCGACCAAAGCAGGGGATATTAGCTCGATTGTTGTGAAAGAGAGAACGGGTGGGAATGAAGCGAAAGTAATTTTTAAAGGACAGGAAGTCTCAGTAAAGTTTGAAGGGCCTGTACCAAGCGCAGATCGTGTGTTGGTGGAAGTAAAGGGGCAAACGCCGGATGGCAAAATCACTTTAAAGATGATTTCGTCTGCTGACAAGGGCAATCAGAACGCAATAGATCTGCTGCGAAAAGCAGGATTCGACCTTGGTCTTTATCCAGAATTAAAGGAAGCCATTAAACAAATTCTTTCAAAGGGTGGCAAACTATCGAAAGAATCGCTCACTCACCTTCAAGAATTTTTGAGAACTGAAACGGGCACACTTAGCGAAAAACTTGAAACAATCAAATTCGTTCAGCAACGGGGGCTGGAGTTTACAAAAACAACATTGCAATCGATACATGCCGCATTCAATGATTCTGAATTGATTTTGAATCTACTTTCTGATATCGATCACGAACAAAGTCAGGAGAATGTAAAGCCAAGTGATAGTAAATTCCTAGCTGCCGATAGCAAACCTATAGGAACACCTATCTTGGCGGAAGCTGTTACCCCTTTTGACGGAAAAGCGCTCAGCACAATGGAAGAGGCCATTTTACCGCTTCCGCTTTCTTCACAAAATGTGCTGGTTACGAAAGTATCCGAAAAACTTTCGCAGCTTACGCTTGATTTTTCAAATGTGAGAAAAGAACTCGGCTGGAGTCTTGATACAGCAGCAAAATTGATAGAAGTGAAAAACCTGCCAAACGCAAAGCAAAACCTCGAAGCAACGATTACCAAATTAGATAAAACGATTTTAAAAGGTGACTTTATGCTTTATGCGGATATGTCGATGGAAAAAGAGCTGCTTTCAGCCAGCACGAAGCTTGCAGAAGCACGAAAATTGGTAAGCAGAGGGGACTTTGTGCAAGCCGGCCAGATTGTCAAAGAAGTAAAGGGACGGATTGATCAGCTCACTTTTAAGCCATCCGAACAAAAAGTCTTGCATTATACTGCAGAACAACAACCTAAAACAGCAATTGAGCTGTTTGCAAAAACCATTCTTGAAACGAAACAAGGATCCAGGTTTATTTTTGAAATGGTGAAGGCGATGGGACTTACCCATGAAGCAGACGCGGCAGAAGCTCTGTCCGAGAAACGGGATGTACCGGCAAATCTAAAATCCTTTTTGCTGCAGCTGCAGGAGAGCGGCAATGAGCAGCCAAAAGCGGCACAAGCATTGGCTTCGATCACCGGCCAGCAATTGTTAAGCAGACAGGACACCTCCGGGGCACAAAATTTATTTTTGCAGCTGCCCATTCTTTTAAACAAGCAGGTTGAGAATGTTCAAGTTCTCGTCAATTCGAAAAAAAATGGTGAAAAAATAGATTGGGAGAATTGTGATCTCTATTTTGTTTTGGAAACGAAGAAACTTGGCGAAATGGGAATCTCGCTTTCGACAACAAACCGAAACTTGTCGATTACGTTTAAAAGCGATCAGGAAGCATTAAAAGAAATCGTTCAACCATTGACGGATGAAGTGAGAGAGAGCTTACAAGAGATCGGCTACAATGTTGGGGCGATTCAATATAAGCGGTTCACACTGGATACCGATATGGTGAAGATAGAGAAACCGACTTCAGTTAAGAGGAAGGGATTTGATTTAACGATATGACCAGCCAGTTTTTGAATCTGAAAAAGCACAGGCAGTTGAATGGTCCTTCGGCTGCGGTTTTAAAATACAATGAAGGGGCGGCACCAACCATTGTTGCCCAAGGCTCGGGCTATGTAGCAGAGAAAATTATCGAGGCTGCACAGCAAAATCAGATTCCTATGCAGGAAGATTCACAATTGATGGAGACCTTGCTGCAGGTTGACTTGGGCACCTCAGTTCCGCCCCAGTTATATGCGGTGATTGCTGAAATTTTTCTTTTACTAGAAAAAATTGAGAAATCACATACGTAGCAAGCAAGTTATAATAGTGTTAAAACGGAGAAAAGGTGTGAAACAATGGAAGTTAATCGTGTGAATAAAACTTCTATGTCAAGGCTTGGTTACAAGGAAGCGGCAGTGAAGGATTCCATTTCATTTGATGCGGTCATGGATCAAAAACGATCAGATTTGACAATTGAGAGCCTAAATCAAAAGATGAAAGAGATTGAAAACCAGGGCAGCAAGCTGGTAGAGACAAGAACCGTTGACAATTTACGCAAATATAAGAAGTTAGTGAAAGATTTTTTGAACGATGTTGTAAAAAACGGCCTGCAGCTGAAAGAAGAGCGGGGCTTTAACCAATATGGATCATCCCGGCTGTACAAGCTTGTAAAAGAAGTCGACAAGAAGCTAGTCGACTTAACCGATTCGGTGCTTGATAAAGAAGCAAAGGGGCTGGATCTGCTTGGAGTGGTTGGCGAAATCAAAGGGATGCTGATAAATATTTATGCGTAAGTCCTTAAAAAAATCAAAAATGCAACCGATAATGAGAATAGAGAGAATCAAGTCAAGTGATGTTGAAGAGGATGGTGAACAAAAATGGTAAGTCCTATAAGCGGCAGCAATAATATTGCTAGTCAGTACAGCGGTTTAATGCGTTTAAACGGATTTTCGAGCGGATTGGACATTGACGGAATGGTCAGCCAGTTGATGAAAGCAGAGCGCATTCCGCTCGATAAGTTGGATCAGAAAAAACAAATCATCGAATGGCAGCGCGACGATTACCGCAGCATGTATTCTTCTTTAGATGAATTGGACCAAACGATTTTCAGTGGAATTGGCATGCAATCCACATTTAACAAAAAAACAGTGACCAGTTCGGATGATAGCAAAGTGTCAGCATCGGCAGTAAACGCGCTAAGTAATATGTCCGCAAGCATTAGTGTTAGTCAATTGGCTACATCTTCATCCTGGAAGGGAACCGCTTATACGGCTCCGAGTGCGGATACGAATCTACAATTTACCGTTACTGATCCGGGGAGTACAACGACAAGGACGGTAAATATTTCGATTTCAAGCACCGATACCGAGGATTCTGTTATTGCCAAATTTAATAACTCCAATCTTGGCGTTTCACTGTTTAAAGATTCAAGTGGAGCACTTGTGATGAGCAACAATCTCACTGGGACAGGCGGCGTAATTAAAGCAAACGACCAGGCAACCATTGATTTTATGCAAAATTCATTTGGAATGGCTGTTGATGCGAACAGTTCTTTTTCCGACACGAACGCTACGATTGTGGCAACAGATGCAAAAATTACGTTTAATGGCTACAGTATGACCCAAAAATCGAATAATTTCACAATTAATGGAATTAATTATACCATTAAGAATATAACCTCTACTGCTGTGAATATTTCAACTGCAACCGATGTGGATTCTATCTTTAATTCAATTAAGTCATTTGTTGATAAATATAACGATACAATTAAAAAGGTTAATGATAAGATTTCTGAAAAACGGAATCGCGACTTTCAACCGCTTACGGATGAGCAAAGATCAACCATGACAGAGAATCAAATTACTTTATGGGAAGAAAAGGCGAAAAGCGGAATGCTTAGCAACGATTCGGTCCTCTCCAGCGGGTTGAGCAAGATGCGTCAAGACCTATACTCACCGGTATCGGGCGGCAGTGTAACGACTGGTTTCACACAGCTCTCTGAGATCGGTATTACGACTTCACCAGACTATACAGAAAATGGGAAGCTGTTGATTGATGAAACAACCTTAAGGCAAAAAATACAGGAAAATCCACAGGCGATTTATCAGTTGTTTAATAGTGACGGGGGAACGTATGATACGAAAGGAATTGCCAAGCGTTTGCGGGATTCACTTGCAGCTACAAAAAGCCAAATTGTTGAAAAAGCAGGAAAAGCTTCTTATACGAATACACAATTTACGTTAGGGAAGCAGTTGAATGACATTAGTACGCAAATTACTGATTTTCAATCGAGACTGGCGGATGTTGAAAACCGCTATTACCGCCAGTTTACCGCCATGGAACAGGCTATGCAGCAGGCGAATTCGCAGGCTGGCTATATTGCCCAGCAATTTGGTGGTTAATACTTTGGAAATGAAGACATTCCTTTGAGAAAAAAGGAGTGTCTTTTTATTAAACTTTCAGCACTCTTTCCGATATAAACGATAGAGAGAATGTGTAAGGGGCGATTTTTATGATCGAACGTCTTAACGGGACGGTTCCTCCCATACAACAAAGAACTGCAGTCGACGAAGGGGCAAAAGTAAATCCAATCAATAAAGATAAGGCGGAGGCTTCATCTAACCAATTTGAACCGAAGAAATCACAGCAAAAGGATCCAAAGAAGAAAGAAAAAGTAAAAGAAGTGATTAAGGGGTTAAATGAATTTTTACAGCCTACACACACATCGTTAAAATTTAAGCTTCATGAAAAGCTTCAAGAATATTACGTGACGATTGTGGATGATCGGACGAATGAAGTCATAAAAGAAATTCCGGCGAAAAAATTGCTGGATACTTATGCGGCAATGGCGGAACATCTTGGGCTTCTTGTTGATAAAAAAATATAAGTAGTTCAGGGGTCATTATAAAAATTGGCAACGGGGTGAATGAAACGCCAGAGCTGCGGCCAGTTATTTTTCAAAAAAAGGAGTGTTTTTAAATTGGCAGTGGGCAATCCTTATGAATCTTACCAGCAAAATGCGGTGAATACGGCATCGCGAGGCGAGTTGACGTTGATGTTGTATAATGGCTGTTTGAAGTCTATCCATCTGGCGAAAATGGCGATTGCACAGAAACATATTGAGGCGAAGAATACGAATATTCAGAAGGCGCAGAGCATTGTTCAGGAATTAATGGTGACGCTGAACATGGAGCTTGAGGTTTCGAAAAATATGATGGCTTTGTATGATTATATGAATCGAAGGCTGATTGAGGCGAATATTAAGAGTGATGTGGCGATTCTGGAGGAAGTTGAGGGATTTGTAGTTGAGTTTCGCGATACGTGGAAGCAGGTTATTCAAATTAATCGGCAGAATCAATTTGCTCAAGGCGGCAAGGTGTAGTGAATAGGGTTAAGCCTGTTTATCAGTATACCATGCAGCTTATTGAGCTGCTTGAGAAAATGGATCTTGACCGCGATGAGAAGATTCAGCTGATTCAGGATTTTTTGGCAAAGCGGGAGGAAAGTTTACGGGAACTGGCGGGCTCATACTCTGATGAGGAGATAGCTTTGGGACGGCAGCTGGTGGTATTGAGTGGTAAGCTGGAGAGCCTTCTGGAACGCGAAAAGTTAATGATTCAGCGTGATATGAAAAACTTGCATGCAAAAAAAGAGACAAGCCAGAAGTATTTGAATCCGTATCAAAGTTTAGTGGCTGGCGGAGTGTTTTACGATAAGAAGAAATAAGGAAACCGCCCAAAATATGGGGCGGTTTTTCCTGTGAAATCAGCTACATTCTGTAAACGATAACTAGGAGGAGCCGTGTGCGTGAATAGCGCAAGCACGGTTCTGTTATCCAGAAGTCGGGATAAGTTCTGTGAGGGGGCAGGAACACAATCCAGCTTAAGGTGGACAGGTTCCCTCCTACTCGACAATGGAGGAGAGTCGGGCATCCTCTTTTGAATCAGGTTAAAATCTTTCCACTATGCCTTTGTTGTTTTTGTCGACAATTCAACAAAATTTTCTTGCTGGATTAGCAGGAATCTTTAGGGGTAAAATAGAAATGTATTTACATAGTCTTAACAAAAGGAGGAGTTCACTTATGAATTATAACGTTCGTGGTGAAAACATTGAGGTAACTCCAGCAATTCGAGAATATGTAGAGAAGAAAGTAGCAAAATTGGAACGCTACTTTACTGAATCACCGGAGGCAACGGTGAATGTGAACTTACGCTTTAATCAGGATAAAACATCGAAAGTTGAAATAACCATTCCAATGCCGCAGCTTGTATTGCGTGCAGAGGAAACAAATGCTGATATGTATGCTGGGATTGACTTAATTGTGGATAAGCTTGAGCGGCAAATCCGCAAGCACAAAACAAAGGTCAACCGCAAATTCCGCGAAAAGGGAAGCGTGGCAGCCATGTTTACATCGCCAGCCGCAGAGCCTGTCGAGGCAGAGGAAGATGAATTGGAAGTTGTGCGTACAAAGCGCTTTGACTTAAAGCCGATGGACAGCGAAGAAGCAATCCTGCAAATGAACATGCTTGGCCACAATTTCTATGTGTTTACAAACGCTGAAACAAACCGCACCAACGTTGTCTACAAACGAAAAGACGGCCGCTACGGCTTGATCGAAGCCCACTAAGCAAAACAACAAGAAGCGCAGTCCCGATGAAAGGGTCTGCGTTTTTTACGTAATTATAGTAAAATAAACATCCAATGGAAGTGTCCCGATAAATGGGCTTTTTTGACGTATATTTCCTACCAATCTGGCAAAAATGTTACTATAGAAATAGGAGTGTGAAGGGTATGAATTTGCTAGATGAATTAATAGATATCTACTTAACCAATGGGTCTAATGAGGCTTACTATGACTTGGAAAAGAAGGAAATCGTCTACGACTGCAGAGAGGCGAAAACCGGTGAACCCGGGATTAACTGGGATGAGGATGGAAGTGAAGAGCGATACTTGAAAATTCCAACAATCGATTCAGCCGAGGCATTCCGTTTAATGGAGAATTTTGCCGCGAGCGTTGAAGACAAACGCAAAAGTGACAAACTATTTGATGCCTTGGACAAGCCGAAACCGTTTCGAAGATTCAAAGACACCCTATTTAATTTAGATCTTCGAGATCAATGGTTCGATTTTGAACACCTATAAGCTAAAAAACAAATGGAAGAGTGGTTAGAGGAAGTGGAATACATGAACGAAAAAATCAGTCGCAACGACCCATGTCCATGCGGCAGCGGAAAAAAGTACAAAAAATGCTGTGGAGCGAACGAAGCAGTCACGATTACCCATATCCTTGATAAGGAAATAGACGAATTGCAAAAACAAATTCTTCAGTTTGCCGTTAACCATTACGACATCGAGCTGGAAGACAGCTTTGAAGAATTTGAAGAAACCCTGCTCATACCCAATGAGGAAATAAGAGATTTCTATTCTTTGATCCATGCCATCTGGTTTACCCTGTTTCAACCATTGGAAGACGGGAAAACCATCCTTGAAAAATTTATTGCTTATGAGGGAAAAAGGATTCAACGGCCGAAGCTTCGGCAAATTTTACAGACATGGACGAGCGCCCGGGCGATTGCAGGAGAAATACTCAGCATTAGCGGAAATGTAGTAACGTTTGAGGAAGGCTTCACAGGTAAAAAGATTGAAGCAGTCCTGATCACAGAAGCCTTTCCAGTAACAGAAGGCAACTTCTTTTTAGGCATCATTCTCCCGTATGAGCAAAGGTACGTCTTCTTCCCTGGACCGTTTGATCTGGCTGAACTTTCGGCTGAAAGTGCACTTGATCATATCGAAGACTTTAGTTTGCAAGCGGGATACGATGATCCCTTGGAGTATGTTCAAGACTTTTTTCTTGAAACAATAAGTGAGCTCCCCATGCTCAGAGATGGAGATCTTGATATAGAAAGCCTCGAATGGCCAGCTCCTGTCTATCAGGAAGTGGCGGAAATTTTCCAAGAGTCGCTTGAAGCTTTCAATGAGGATCCCGTAGCAGCAGAAACCGGTATCTTGTTGTGGTATCAATTTTGCCAGAAGCGGCAGAAACGAATCAAAAACCCAAATCTCTACGCTGCAGCACTGCATTATTTAGTGTCGACAATTGTTCCTATGGATAGCATGATGACGCAAAAAGAATTGGCAGAGCATTATGAGGTCTCCACAGGATCGATTTCGCCGGTTTACCAAGAAATGGATCGTATTCTGCTTGAAGAACTTTCAGAAATGGAAATGCCTGATTACCATGAACCTTTTCCGGCAGAAGGGCGCTTTCCAAATTCGATACTGACAGAACGAGTGATGAGAGAAGCGCTGGCAGAGTTAGAGGGTCGGGATTTTGAGAGTATTGAGGAAGCGAACAGGCTGATTAACGAAAAGCTCAATGCTCCCAAAAAAGCCCCAAAGGGAAACAAAGAACGCGCCCAACAGATGATTTACGATGCGTTCGAGGCAGAAGGACCGTTAAGATACAGGCTGGCGAAGGATGCGCTGAAACTGGATCCGAACTGCGTCGATGCCTATAATATTTTGGCAGAAGCTGCTCCTAGTATGGAAGAAGCGGCCAGTATGTATGAAAAAGGCATGGTCATTGGAGAAAGACAATTAGGCAAGAAATTTTTTACCGAGAACAGGGGTTACTTTTGGGGATTGTATGAGACGAGACCATTCATGCGCGCCAAGTTTAATTATGCACAGACACTTTTCCAATTGGGAAAAAGGGGAGAGGCTATCAGCCAAATGGCAGAGCTGCTTGAGTTAAATCCGGTCGACAATCAGGGAGTGCGTTTCTTCCTATTTATTGCGTATGTTGACAACGGAGAACTTGAAAAAGCGCGAAATCTGCTGGATGAATTTGACGAAGGATTTGCCAGAGGGACCTTTAATCGAGCATTGCTTGAAATTCTGGAACACGGCTTTACGGCGAAAGCTGCAAAAATAATGAAGGAAGCAAAAAAGGAAAATAAACATGTGATTCCCTACCTCTTAGGGAAAAAACGTATTCCATCCGAACTGCCGTCTTATTATCAAATAGGCGATGAAAACGAAGCGATTATCTATGCGGATGACCATCTGCACTTATGGAGGAAAATACCCGGTGTAACTGATTGGCTAAAGAAACTTTAAGCCGAGAGAAAGTAGCCTCCCGGTTTTTTCCTGTTTGGAAATGGAAGTCCCGTTGTGGGATTTGTCGACTTAAGAGCAATGCCACCTGAATATTTCCTTGGAAATTGTCGAGGCAGTTGAAAAAAGTAGATAAATATTCAAAAGAAAACATCTTACATTTAAATTGGTAACCCTTTTAGCAATACTTAGCAAGTGACTCCGTTAGCGAATGCTTACATAAGTTGTCACTGTTTAGCGGAAGTGGTAATATTAATTAAGAATTTATCGAAGGATTGTAAAAGGATTCTGCCTGTTAAAAGCGAATCTTTTTTAATGGCTTTGTCTTGCTCGTTTTTGGATGGGGCATGCGCTTTTCTTACTAGAAGGATGACAAAGGAGCGTTCATCATTATGGGGATTTTAAATAAAATTTTTGACTTAAATAAGCGTGAGCTGAAGCGGCTTGATAAACTGGCAAATGAGATTGAGGCGCTGGCGCCAGAGATGGAAAAAATGACAGATGATCAGCTTCGTGAAAAAACGGAGGAGTTTAAGGCCCGCTATCAAAAAGGGGGTACATTGGACGATTTGCTTGTTGAAGCGTTTGCGGTTGTCCGTGAAGGCGCGCGCCGTGTGCTCGGCCTATACCCTTATCATGTTCAGCTTATGGGAGGTATTTCCCTTCATGAAGGAAATATTTCTGAGATGAAAACAGGTGAAGGTAAAACGCTGACGGCAACGATGCCTGTTTATTTAAATGCGCTTTCCGGAAAAGGTGTTCATGTCGTAACGGTAAACGAATACTTGGCAAGCCGAGATGCAACGGAAATGGGCCAGCTTTATGAATTTTTAGGGCTGACGGTTGGTCTGAACTTAAATAGTATGTCAGCGGAAGAAAAGCAGGAAGCATATGCTGCAGATATCACGTATGGTACGAACAACGAATTTGGTTTTGATTATCTGCGCGACAATATGGTTCTTTATAAAGAGCAAAAGGTGCAGCGCCCGCTGTATTACGCCGTGATCGACGAGGTCGACTCGATTTTAATCGATGAAGCGCGAACGCCGCTGATTATTTCCGGTACAGCTGAAAAATCAACTGTTCTTTACATTCAAGCGAATGCATTTGTGCGCACTCTCACGAAAGATGCAGATTACACATACGATGAAAAAACAAAGAGCGTCATGCTGACGGAAGAAGGCATCGGCAAAGCTGAACGTGCTTTCGGCATCGACAATTTGTTTGATATTTCGCATGTCTCATTAAATCACCATATTAACCAGGCATTAAGAGCCAATGTCAGCATGCATTTGGATGTTGATTATGTCGTGCAGGACGGTGAAATTGTCATCGTTGACCAGTTTACCGGCCGTTTGATGAAAGGCCGCCGCTACAGTGAAGGCTTGCACCAGGCAATTGAAGCAAAAGAAGGTCTGGAAGTTCAAAATGAAAGCATGACGATGGCAACGATTACGTTCCAGAACTATTTTCGGATGTATGAAAAATTAGCGGGGATGACGGGAACTGCGAAGACGGAGGAAGAAGAGTTCAGAAATATTTACAATATGAATGTTATTGTCATTCCGACAAATATGCCGATCGTTCGCGATGACCGCCCTGATTTGATTTATACTTCAATGGAAGGTAAATTCAGAGCGGTTGTGGAGGATATTGTCCAACGCCATCAAAATGGACAGCCGGTGCTTGTTGGTACGGTTGCGATTGAAACGTCAGAATTGATTTCGAGAATGTTAACCAAAAAAGGTGTTCGCCATAATGTATTGAATGCGAAAAACCATGGACGCGAAGCGGAGATTATTGCGGAGGCAGGACAAAAAGGCGCTGTCACAATTGCGACAAACATGGCCGGCCGCGGTACGGACATCAAGCTTGGAGAAGGCGTAAAAGAGTTGGGCGGACTGGCTGTTATTGGTACAGAGCGCCATGAAAGCCGCCGGATTGATAATCAGCTGCGCGGACGTTCCGGACGTCAGGGAGACCCTGGGGTAACGCAGTTCTACCTGTCGATGGAAGACGAGCTAATGCGCCGCTTCGGTTCTGACAATATGAAATCGATGATGGAGCGGCTTGGTATGGATGACTCACAGCCAATCCAAAGCAAGATGGTTTCAAGAGCGGTTGAATCCGCACAGAAACGGGTTGAAGGGAATAACTTTGATGCCCGGAAACAGCTTTTGCAGTATGATGATGTTCTCCGCCAGCAGCGCGAAATCATCTATAGACAGCGGGATGAAGTCCTTGAATCGGAAAACTTGCGTGAAATTGTCGAAAAGATGATTTTATCAACGATTGAGCGCAATGTGATGGCCCATACCCCTGCATCCGAGGCGGAGGAAGATTGGAATTTAGAAGGAATTATTGATTTTGTAAACGCGAACCTTCTTCATGAAGGAGACATCACGGTCGATCAGCTTCGCGGCAAGGATCCGGAAGAAATGATCGAGCTGATCTTTGCCAAAGTAAAAGAGCGTTACAATGAGAAAGAAGCGATTTTAACACCTGATCAAATGCGCGAATTTGAAAAGGTCATCGTGCTTCGCTCTGTCGACTCCAAATGGATCGATCATATTGATGCGATGGATCAGCTGCGTGATGGTATCCACTTGCGCGCTTACGGACAGATTGATCCGCTTCGCGAGTACCAGCATGAAGGTTTTGCGATGTTTGAAGTGATGATTGCTTCCATTGAAGAGGAAGTTTCCTTGTATATTATGAAGGCGGAAATCCGCAGCAATCTTGAGCGTCAGGAAGTGGCAAAGGGCCAGGCCGTGAATCCGAAGGAAGACGGTGAAACAGTGAAGAAGAAGCCGGTCGTAAAGAAAATGGATATTGGACGCAATGATCCTTGTTTCTGCGGCAGCGGCAAGAAGTACAAAAACTGTCACGGGGCCGGAAAGTAAACAATGTTTTCGAGTGGTGCCAACTGGTTTCGTGAAAAGAATGATTTGGATGAACGGACTTATGGGCGAAGCAGGCAACTGCGTTCATTTTTATAAAAAATAGGGGGGCCGGCCGCCGTGCCGACTCTCTTTCCTATGATGTTGCATAAACTATTTTTGAGGTGAAGGTTATGGAATTAGCGGATATTCGGAATGAGCTTGAGAAGACAGCTAAGCGATTAGCGGGTTTTAGGGGGTCTCTTTGACCTGGAGAATAAGGAGGCGCGGATTGCTGAGCTGGATGACGTGATGCTGCAGCCTGATTTTTGGAATGATCAACTAGTGGCGCAGAAGGTGATTAATGAGTCGAACAGCTTGAAGGAACAGGTGCATGGTTTTTATGAGATGAATGAGGCTTTCGAAAACTTGGAAGTGACGTATGAGCTTGTGAAGGAAGAGCAGGATGCGGAGCTGCAGGAAGAGTTGGAGCAGGAGCTTATCGAGCTGATTAAGCAGCTGGATGAATTTGAGTTGCAGCAGCTTTTGAATGAGCCTTATGATAAAAATAATGCGATCTTAGAGCTCCATCCCGGTGCTGGAGGTACGGAGTCGCAGGACTGGGGTTCCATGCTGCTTAGGATGTATACGCGCTGGGCGGAGAAGCATGGCTATAAAGTGGAAACGCTCGATTATCTGCCTGGTGATGAGGCGGGGATTAAGAGTGTGACGTTGCTAATTAAAGGTCATAATGCATATGGTTATTTGAAGGCGGAAAAAGGGGTTCATCGTTTGGTGCGGATTTCGCCGTTTGATGCATCGGGCCGGCGCCATACTTCGTTTGTGTCGTGTGAAGTGATGCCGGAGCTTGATGGGGATATTGAGGTTGAGATCCGTACGGAAGATTTGAAGGTGGATACGTATCGTGCGAGCGGTGCAGGCGGTCAGCATATTAACAAAACGGAGTCGGCGGTGAGGATTACGCACCTTCCGACGGGGATTGTGGTGGCCTGTCAGACGGAGCGTTCGCAGATTCAGAACCGTGAGCATGCGATGAATATGCTAAAAGCGAAGCTGTATCAGCGGGAAATGGAAGAAAAAGAGAAGCAGCTGCTGGAGATCCGCGGCGAGCAGAAGGAAATTGGCTGGGGCAGCCAGATTCGTTCGTATGTGTTTCATCCTTATTCAATGGTGAAGGATCATCGGACCAATACAGAGGTTGGGAATGTCCAGGCGGTAATGGATGGCGATTTGGATCCATTCATTGATGCTTATTTAAGGTCGAGAATGCAATAAGGGAAAAGGTGATGGATTGATCGTTCTGACAGCAGCGCTTGTATACGATATTGAACGTGGTTTGTATGCTTTAATTGGTTTATATGTAACAAGCAAAATGATCGATTTTGTCCAGGTTGGTTTTGGACGTTCCAAAATGGCGATGATTATTACGAGTAAGCAAGAAGAAGTACGGGAAGGAAACTTGAATAATAAAATCGACCGCGGTGAGACAAAACTATCTGCATACGGTGGATTTACGGACAATGAACGGCCGGTGCTCATGTGTGTCGTCGATCAAGCTGAGTTCACAAAATGAAAACAATTAGTAAAAACGATTGATCCGTCCGCATTTGTCGTGGTGATGGATGCTGCTGAGGTTCTGGAAGAGGGTTTCAAACGTGCCTAAATATAAGTATACTAGTAAGTGTTGGAATTTTCCCGAAAGGAGATTTGCAATGAAGAAAAAGTTAGTAGTATTATTTATGGGGATCACGCTTGTAATGGTACTGGCAGCCTGCGGGGGCAGATCGGATACTTCAAAAGGCGGCGGTACAACGAGCACGGCTCAAGGCGGAGATGCTGAAAAAATTGTTAATCAAAAATGCACAAGCTGTCATGGCGGCAATCTTGAAGGTTCTGTTGGACCAAGCTTGCAAAAGATCGGTGCCAAATATTCTAAAGATGAAATTTTAGGTATTATTAAAAATGGTAAAGGCGGGGGCATGCCTAAGGGGTTAATCTCTGGAAATGATGCTGACAAAGTCGCTGCATGGCTTGCTGCTAAAAAATAAGTCGTTACGAAAAAAACGTTCTGTCATTGGCACAGAACGTTTTTTATTTTGCCAAAAAAGGAAGCTTATGACGGTTTTTGTCCCTTTTGAAAAGAAACTGTAATATTTTTACCGCTTTTTTTGTCGGATTATGATGTTATAATGAATCTATGCGAATTTTAAATGCTTACTTAATTGTTTATTGATGAACATTTTAAATAGACCCGAGAAATTTAAAACTATCAGGTGATAAGAATGATCGAAATGCAAGACGTATATAAGAAGTATCCAAATGGCGTAACCGCAGTAAATGGCATAGATGTTCGGATTAACCAGGGTGAATTCGTTTATGTTGTGGGGCCGAGCGGTGCCGGCAAATCTACTTTCATTAAAATGATGTACCGCGAGGAAATTCCAACTTCCGGCACCATTTTAATGAATGGTGTGAACCTGGCAAAGTTGAAAATGAGTAAGGTTCCATTTTTAAGAAGAAATATTGGCGTCGTCTTTCAAGATTTTAAACTTTTGCCCATGCTCACTGTCTACGAAAATGTGGCTTTTGCCTTGGAGGTTATCGAGGCGCAGCCAAAGTTTATCAAAAAACGAGTGATGGAAGTTCTTGATCTCGTCAACTTAAAACACAAGGCACGCATGCTGCCAACGGAACTGTCCGGCGGTGAACAACAGCGGGTCTCCATTGCCCGGTCGATCGTTAATTCCCCAAAAGTTGTGATAGCGGACGAACCAACAGGGAATCTCGATCCTGACACATCATGGGAAATTATGAATATTTTCGAAGAAATAAACACAAGTGGCACAACGGTTGTCATGGCCACCCATAACAAGGATATTGTCAACACGATCAAACATCGCGTCATTGCCATAGAAAGTGGAAAAATCGTTCGTGATGAGCAAAGAGGTGATTACGGTTATGAAGGTTAGAACAATCGGCCGTCACGCGCGTGAAAGTCTTAAAAGCATTAGCCGAAATGGCTGGATGACCTTTGCATCGGTAAGTGCCGTCACAGTTACCCTTATTTTAGTCGGCGTTTTTTTCGTTATTATGATGAATCTCAATAGAGTGGCACAAACGATTGAAGAGGATGTAGAAATCCGCGTCCACATTGATGTCGCGGCGAATAAGCAAGATGTGCAAACTTTACAACATCAGATTGAGCAGCTTCCTGAAGTAAAATCAGTTCAGTTTTCTTCAAAACAAAATGAGTTGAAAAATTTAATTGACAGCCTCGGAAGTGAAGGAAAAGCATTTAAGCTTTTTGAGCAAGATAATCCATTAAACGATGTATTTATCGTAAAAACGAAAAATCCGACAGACACGATGAAGGCAGCTAAGAAAATTGAAAAAATGAACTTTGCCGCTAAGGTCAAGTATGGCCAAGGCCAGGTTGAAAAACTGTTTAAGTTTATTAAGGCAAGCCGAAACGTCGGGATTGTATTAATTATTGGTTTATTATTTACCGCCATTTTTCTGATTTCAAACACGATCAAAATTACGATTATTGCCCGCAGACGAGAAATTAAGATTATGAGATTAGTAGGCGCAACAAACTCTTTTATTCGCTGGCCGTTTTTTCTTGAAGGCCTATGGCTTGGAATACTAGGTTCGATCTTGCCAATTGTGCTCATTTCAATTGCTTACTATAATGCCTATGCTTACATTGAACCAAAACTAAAAGGCAATTTCATTCAAATTCTTCCGTACGAACCATTTATTTATCAGGTTAGTGCTTTGCTTGTCACGATGGGAGCGTTGATCGGTGTTTGGGGAAGTGTGATGTCTGTTCGCAAGTTCTTGAAGATTTAGATTATAAGTCTGGGAGGGTTTGTGCCCTTCCGGTTTTATACCATAATTACTATATTTAACAATAAATACGATTTACCTGTACATAGGTTGTCAATGGAAGGAGAAATCGGAAAATTGAAGAAACCGCTCGTATCACTTGCTTTTGCAACAACAGTAGGAATTGGAAGTATGCTTGGGGGTTTTGCCTCGAAAACAGAGGCAGAATCGATTTCAAATTTGAAAAAGCAGCAGGATCAAGTGAAAAGTCAACGGTCGAATATCAACTCAAGTATTGATGACGCAAATCAGAAGATTAGTAATTTACAAGGACAGCAGGCAGATGTGCAATCCGAAATGAAGCGGATTGATCAGGCTATTGGAGATACGAACGCAAAGATTCGTGATAAATCAGCTAAAATTGATGAAACGAAGGCGCAAATTGCCAAACTGCAAGACGATATAAAAGTGATTCAAGACCGTATCCAAAAAAGAAATATATTATTAAAAGACCGTGCCCGAAACTACCAGGAAAATGGCGGTATGGTAAATTATATTGATGTATTAATGGGGGCATCCAGCTTTAGTGATTTTGTTGACCGCGCCAATGCAGTTGCAACGATTATGCAGGCGGATCAGGATATTTTAAAGCAAGCAAAAGCGGACAAGCAGGAGCTTGAGCAGAAACAAGCCCAAGTGAAAAATGACCTCGCCAGCTTACAAAAGTTACTTAAAGATTTAGAAGGAATGAATAATCAGTTAAATGCACAAAGAGCTGAAAAGGACAAGCTGCTAGGATCGTTGAAAGTTCAGGAACAACAAGTTAACGAGGAAAAAATGAGCATGCAAGAGCAGGCTCAAGTTCTTGCTGCACAAGATTCAGCTATACAAAAGGCAATTAAAGCGGAGCAGGATCGTCAGGCTGAGGAAGCCCGTCAAGCCGCTGCTGCAAATGCACAAACATCTTCTGGAAGCGGATCTTCTGCGCCCGCTGCCGCTCCATCTGTTTCTGCACCACCGGTTTCCGGAGGAGCATTTACAAGGCCGGCATCCGGGTCAATCAGTTCCACTTACGGTCCACGCTGGGGCGAGTTCCATTACGGTATCGATATTGCCAACAGTGGAGCAAATGTGCCAATTGTGGCAGCAGCTAATGGTGTTGTTGTTACTTCGCATTATTCCAGCAGCTACGGGAATGTTGTTTACATTGCCCATTCGATCAATGGACAAGTTTATACTACCGTTTATGCACATATGGAAAGAAGTTTGGTCAGCACGGGGCAATCAGTCAGCAAAGGCCAGCAAATTGGCATCATGGGCAGCACTGGCGAATCAACTGGCCAGCACTTGCACTTTGAGCTCTATAGAGGACCATGGTCTTACCATAGTGCTATCAATCCTGCAGGTATTGTACCTTTCTAAAAATAGTATGCAAAAGAGAAGAGGCATTCGCTCCTTCTCTTTTTTTTTGAAATCAATTACATAACCTGTCCCATCCTCACATATATGTTAATAGACAAGCTCGCATTTAAAAAAATATGGGACAATCGCCGCTAGTTGGGCGCCTAGATGATAAAGCTGAGGAGGATGGGGATGAATCGGAAATGGATTGCCCTTTTAATGACAGGATCGCTGCTGACGGGGGCGGGTGGAACATATGCTGGCATGCAAATGCTCAATCGCTCAGAGGGCTCCGGTCTGAAACAAATACAAGTAACGGAGCCGGGCGCTGCAATCTCCCAACAGACGGACTCTGCTGCTTTGGAAAAAGTAAACCAGGCTTACGATCTAATTTTAGGCCGGTATGTTGAAAAGGTAGACCAGCAAAAGCTGGTGGAAGGTGCGGTTCAAGGGATGCTTGCGGTGTTGAAGGATCCTTATTCTGTTTATATGGACAAAGATACTGCCAAGCAATTCACGCAAACACTTGAGTCTTCGTTTGAAGGAATCGGGGCAGAGGTTGGAATGGTCGATGGCAAAATTGTTATTGTTTCGCCATTTAAAAATTCACCAGCAGAAAAGGCAGGTTTGAAAGCAAATGATCAAATCTTAAAAGTGGACGGAGAAAGTGTGGAAGGCTTGGATCTCAGCAAAGCAACGTTGAAAATTCGCGGAAAAAAAGGTACCACCGTTAAGCTGGAAATTGCCAGAAAAGGATTGAAAGACCCGATGATCGTATCGGTTAAACGGGGAGAAATTCCTTTGGAAACGGTTCATTCGGCAGTGAAAAAACAAAATGGCAAAAAAATTGGCTATATTGAGCTAACGTCTTTTGCGGAGAAAACGGCATCCGATTTCAAAAAACAGTTAAAAGCACTTGAAGGTGAAAAGATTAAAGGTCTGGTGATTGATGTCCGTGGCAATCCTGGCGGGCTGCTTCCAAGTGTAGAAGAGATTTTAGGGGAGTTTGTGACAAAAGATAAACCGCTGATTCAGATTGAAAATCGCAATGGTGAAAAGCAGCGTGTTTTTTCAACTTTAGCGAAGAAAAAAGACTATCCGGTTGCAGTGCTTGTCGACAAGGGAAGTGCGTCTGCTTCGGAAATTTTGGCAGGAGCACTAAAGGAAGCAGAGAGCTATCCCCTTGTTGGTGAACAAACGTTTGGCAAAGGGACCGTTCAGCAGGCGGTTCCAATGGGAGATGGCAGCAACATTAAGCTGACACTGTTTAAATGGCTTACTCCTAATGGAAATTGGATTCACAAAAAAGGAATTGAACCGGACGTTCCGGTAAAGCAGCCGGCGATTTTCCAGACACATCCTTTGCAAGTAGATATGCCGCTTCAGCAAGACATGAACAATGAACAGGTGAAAAATGCCCAGGAAATTTTAAAAGGTCTTGGATTCGTTCCAGGCCGGACAGATGGTTATTTTAGCACGGACACTGCCCGAGCGGTAAAAGCATTCCAGCAGGAAAACAATCTGGACGTTACGGGAATCATTGATGCCAAAACCGCTGCGAAAATGGAAGAAGATGCAATGAAGGAAATGAAGAAAGAAAAGAATGATTTGCAGCTGCGCACTGCTTTGCAGCTGGTGGCAAATCACAATAATGCTGATTGATGGGCAGGGGGGATACCTTGTCCATTTTTTTGCGGCAACGTTTTGCGGTTTGGCGGAATTAATTGTGAAATTGGCGCAATTATTATCGGGATTGGCGGAATAACTGATCGTTTTGGTGGAATTAACGTCTGAATTGGCGAAATAAATAGTAGTTTATAAGGGTGGGTAATGCCATCCTTTCTATTTTTCAAAAAACTAGTAATAGGTTTTATGCTGGCAATTTGATAAAATGTAAAGTAAATAGATAAAGTTGAGGGTTGGGGGCGAGATTTGGTGCAAATTTGGATGATTGAGGTGTTAAAAGGGATCGGCAAGTTCTTTCTCCATCCTGTTTTCTATTACCTAGTTTTCTTAGCAGGGATTTTAGGAGTCAGCAGGGTGAAGCGGGAGCGGAAAAACTTTCATGTCCGCGCATTCAATGCATATTTTGAACTGCGGCAGTTATTTCCGTTCGGAATTCTAACTGGACTTGTGCTATCAATTATTGTAATTGCAGCGGGAATAGTTGTTCCGTTTGCCGCCATTCTCATGATTGCCGCCTTTACCTTTTTGTGGAGTTTAACGACGAATGTTCGATTGATGGGGCCTGCCTATACGGTTGGGGCTGCTTTTTTTGCACTGGTAGCAGCTGCTCGGAATCATTGGCCAATACCGCTATTTGCGCAGGATTTTCAAACGCTGGATGAAAAAATTTATCCTTCCGTGGCTGTATTGCTGGCATTAATGCTCATTGCGGAAGGCTTTCTTATTTTAGAAAATGGCAGTTATGGAACTTCACCGAAACTCATTTGGAGTAAGCGCGGCCAGCGGGTAGGCGTTCATGAAGTGAAGCGCCTGTGGCTGCTGCCGATTTTCATGCTTGTACCCGGAGATGCTCTTCAATTGCCGTTTCCATGGTGGCCGATTTTTCACTTGGGTGCTGAAAAATACAGCCTTCTATTGGTTCCATTTGCTGTCGGCTTTCAGCAGCAAATACAAGGCGTGCTGCCAAAAGAGGCCGTAAACATGCTCGGCAAGCGTGTTATTGTTCTTGGCATACTTACCACTATGATATCAGCAGTCGGCTATTGGTACCCGCTTGTATCCATTGCCGCTGTAGCTTTGGCGATTATTGGCCGGGAAACTTTAACGTTGATCCAGCGTGTTAAAGAGGACGGCCTGCCGTTTTATTTTTCGAAAAAAAATAATGGTCTAATGATTTTAGGGATTATCCCTGATTCTCCTGCGAATAAAATGGCACTGCAAGTTGGGGAGCTGATTACGAAAGTGAATGGGATTAAGGTTCGTGATCAATTTGCTTTTTATGAAGCTTTGCAAAAAAATCGTGCCCATTGCAAACTTGAAGTTGTCGATACTAATGGAGAAGTTCGCTTTGTTCAGCGGGCGCTTTACGAAGGGGATCACCATGAGCTCGGCATCCTTTTCGTTCAGGTTGGCAGGGACGATGGGGAAAAGATTGGCTAGTGTTGTGATTTTTTATAATAAGTTAGAATGGTTTTTCACAATCAATTAGAATAAGTAATTACAAAAAGTATGGAGATTATAACCAATGAAAGTGAAGATAGCAAGTTTTTTCTCGCTTGTTTGAGCGCTCTATAGATGTTCGTCGTTAATAAGTTAGTTGCCATTTAAAGGTTTCTGTTAGGAAAAAAGAACTATTTACGAATTGGTGAGTCTTGCCGATAAAAATAGTAAATGAATATAAGGGTAAAACTTTGGAAACAAAGTGACACAAAACTAAAGGGACTAACATCGACTAAACGATTATGTCAGCCAGTTGCCGCAACTAATTGGTTTAATTCCCTTTCATACATCGTAGGGAATTTTTTTTTTAGGGAGGTCCATCTGAGCCTCTGCGGCAAATTAGCCATTTTTTAAGTGAAAGGAAAGGAAAAAATGAAGTTAAAAAAGCAATTATTTTTCGCACTTTTTGCCTTATTTTTAATACCAAACAGTATACTAGTTACATATATGGGGGTAAATGGATTTGACTGGAAGCTTGGAGCAGCTCTGTTGCTTTCACTCGTATTTTTTATTGTTACGATTGTTCTGTATAAGAATGTATCTGTGGAAAAACCACTAGAATCCATAGAAACAAGTGTTTCTACAGCGGATAGCCAACCATTTTTTGATCCGGAAAATAAACTGAACGAGATTGTCTCCTCTTTAACAGCTTTTAGTAAGAATATGAGTAAATTGACGAATATTTCGGAAGATGTATTAAAAGGTGCAACTATTCAATCAGGAAATGTTGAAAAAAGTACAGCTGCAATCACGGATATGTCTAGTGCTATTGAACAAATTGCGGCAAGTACCACAAATGTATCACACTTGTCAAAAATAACATCAGAAGAAGCGATAGAAGGATTTAAATTAATTGAAACTGTTATAGGTCAAATGGCATCGATCCATCAAAAAGTCGATCATTTGTCCGAAACAATAATGGATTTATCCAGTTACTCGAGTGAAATCGGTCAAATTGTAAATACCATAACGGAAATTTCGAGTAATACCAACCTTTTGGCATTAAATGCGGCTATTGAGGCAGCTCGAGCTGGGGAACATGGTAAAGGATTTGCCGTTGTTGCCCATGAAGTTCGCAAACTTTCAGAAGAAGCAACCAATTCTACGAAGAAAATCACGAATATTGTTTCGGCTATCCAAGAAAAGGTATCAAGGTCAGTGGAACTTACCAATGAAGGAAAAAATGAGGTTGAAAATGGGATAAAGGTAGTGAATGACGCCAAACACTCGTTTGAAGTTATTCAACAAGAAATTAATCAGGTTTCACAACAGATTATCGACGTTTCCGCGGCTGTCCAACAACTCTCAGCAGGATCACAAGAAATAAGCAATGTTACTGAATTTACGAAGAAGGTACAAATGGGTGGCGTGGAAAAAATTAGTGAATTAACTGAGACAGTTCAGCAGCTAATGGATGAAATGACATTCATTACTCTTAAAATGGATGAATTATTTGATAAAAAGGAGGGTGAATCGATCAATGAAAACTAAGCATTTTGTTGATGTTGCATTAAAATCTAACTTTTATACTGAAAAATTAGCGGGTTTAAACCTTGAAAATTGGTTGGATATCCCTTTTACGACAAAAAATGAGCTAAGAAATGTTGATGCATATGATGTTTTAGGCACGACCATTGATCAAATCGCAACCTATCACGAGACTAGCGGAACGACCGGGAAGCCCACTCCCAGTTGGTTTAGTCATAAAGATATTGAACAAGAGGCAAATGTGGTTTTACACTCAAGTCTCCAACTACATGAAAACGATATTGTGTTAAATCGTTTTCCGTTTGCAATGGCTATTCCTTCTTTTATTATTTATTGGGCGGCTGCTAAGGCAGGAGCTGCACATATTGGTGTTGATAAAGCAAGTATGGTAACGCCCGATAGGCGTGTTGTTGAAATCATCGAAAGAACGAATCCTTCAATCCTCACAATGTTACCATCTGAAGCTGAAAAATTATATGAAGTGGGTAAACAAATGGGCGTCCTGCTTCCAAATCCAAATCTTAGAGCTTTAGTATTGGCCGGGGAACTCACAACCCCACAAAGAAAAAACTATCTTGAAAAATTATGGGGTGTTCCTGTTTATCTGCTATTTGGCAGCACGGAAACAGGCGGGTTATTTATGAGTTGTGAAAATGGGCATTACCATTTAAATCATTCGAATGCGCTCGTAGAATCTGTAGATGAAAATGGATATCCGCTAGGAAACGGTTTGAAAGGGAATTGTGTCATATCAACAGCGCGAGAAGGAATGCCCCTGCTCCGCTATTACAACCAGGATGTCATTGAATTGAGAGATGGAAGTACTTGTGGTTGTGGACAAACAGAACCAATCATGATTCATTACGGACGAAAAGAGGATATCGTCCATCTTCCTAACAAGGAAGTAACGTTTTATGATTTGCAAGAAGCTGTGTATTCTTTAGAAAACATTCCATTTATGTGGAAAGTAAAAGTCTTTCAAGAACATGTGCAATTTATCTTCCAATATACCGATAAGGTAAAGCCGTCGAAAAAAATAATAGAAGAAGAAATTTCGAGAAAGTTAGGGTTTGATGTAGAAGTGTTGCTTTCCGATATTTTCCCTTTGCAAAAGCTTACCGAAAAGCCGGCTTATGGGAAGTATGCCCATATTGAGCGGGAGACAAAAGAACTGGAATTAATAAAATAGTATCTATAAAGCTGAGGCGAAGAACTGTAGATACTGCCACAAATTTGGCTCGAATCTTTTTTGCCAAAAGGATTTGTATGAGTTTCGGGGTTAACAGGTTGGTTTTTCGTTAAGTTTTCCTTAATTAATCTAGGAAAAACATTGATTTCCTAGATTTTTTTGATTCAAAATGTGGAAGATGCAAAGAAGATAGCAGCTGACTCGTTTTGTCCAGATCTCTGCTTAATTTGCTTATTTTATCTAAAAGGTGATTTTAAAAATGAAAACCGTACTGTTAGTCGATGATTCTAAATTTATGCGGCTTTGGTTAACAAGAATTCTCGCTACTGCAGATTTTAGTGTTATTGGAGAAGCTGGCAATGGTGAAGAGGCAATTGAAAAATTCAAAGAGTTAAGACCTGATTTAGTAATAATGGATTTGATCATGCCTCATACGGATGGTTTTACAGTATTAAAACATATTCTCAATTTAGAACCTGGAGCAAAGGTTGTCATATGTTCATCAATGGGTCAGCAATCTATGATTAAAGAATCTCTAAAAATAGGAGCAAAGGGTTTCATTGTTAAACCGCATTTCAAAGATGTGCCTTCTTTACTAAAAAAACTTTTTATTTAGCAACTTTAGAAGGCTTCTTCTGCCACTATATTAAAAGGGTGCTAATTTGAAAAAGAAAGGAAGCAAAGCTAGAATGACCGTTTTGTTTGGGACAGTAGAATTTTTTAAAAATGAATTACTTGCTTTAGCTAAACGGAATCAATTGGAAAGATTGACAGTGAAAAATACAAGCCGTGCTTATTACACTCTAAAAGAAGAGTTGCTGTTTGATTTTGTTTGTGATGAAGCAATAAGATGTGAATGCTTGCAAAATCTCGAAATTGCCTACAAAACTCTCTTGAATAGTATTGAGGAAATACCTAAATTAAAGGTTTAATTCGAACTATGACCGCTGCGTTGCCAAGTAAAAGAGAATATTTTGTATGATCATGAGTGATATACAATATATTTCACCCTATTTATTCGATAATCTAAATTTTTTCTGCTCGAAATGTAAAAAAGCTATCATGATGTGTAAAAAGCAGAGGGGGTATGAAAAAGACATTAACTTGTAAGGGAGTCATCAATAGTAAATCATCTGATAGAAAAACAACTATTTTATCATACTTTCCAACCGCTTTTTTAATGATCGACTTAGGAAATTATAGGTTATGAAGCTTTCTTGCGTACTGATGACTATACCCCCGATTAACTTTTTAGCATGGCTGTAAGATTAAAATCAGTCTGTCACAAATCCAAAGGTGAAAAAACAACCTATCAATATGATAATGCTGGACGTCCTACTGAGGAAATCGATTCGAAAGAAGGACGGTTATCCAAAGCTATCGATCCCCTCCATCAAGTAACGGAATATCAATACAATGCGATCGGTGAAGTCATGAAGGAAATTCGACCGATAGAACATTGCATGATTACCCATACGATGAATTTGGCTGTCTTGGAAGTGTGAAAAATCCGATTAATCAAATCACTTCCTATCATTGAAGAGGCACTGGATGGCTTTAAGTCACAAATCCGTTAGGTAAATATCAAATCAATGGCTTGCAACTCTACCTAGCTATATCAAGTGTGGTCTAATTATTTCTATGTACGAAAGTTGAGTTATTTATAAATAAGGCTCTACATTCTTTACATGTTATTTTATCTGCGGGTCTAAACTGAATAATTTTAAGGTCTTTCTTGATAAGTGTAGAAAAAGGATTATAAATCATACCACACTCGCAGATATTTTCATTTTTCACTATATGAATTTGATTGGTTTCTTGATTCTTAATCGTTGGATAATACACAATTTGCCTTCTCTCGTATTTATTATAGGCAAATTTAGTTTAGAGAAAGTGTTTATATAACAATGCAACCCGGCTGCCATAGTAATAAAAATTACGTTAGGCCCGTGGCTTTGCGTCTTTTACTTTCGTAAAATTTGCCCTAATTAAATAATAACATATTTCCAAATTTGTAAAAAATATAAGCTCCTGAATTGTAACATGAGAAATAAAAACTCAAGAAATTTTTTTCTTCCAATACACGGATTAGAAAAAGCTATCGAAAGAATGAATAGAAGGTGAAATCTCCAGAAAGTTAGGGTTTGAGGTGGAAGTAGTGTTATACGATATTTTCCTTTTACAAAAACTTACCGAAAAGCAGGCTTATGGGTAATATTATATTGAGCGGGAGATAAAAGAAAGAGAGTGAATAAAATAATAGATAGACAGCAGTCAAAGGGCTGCTGTCTTTTTGTGCGTGTGGCAGGTCTTTCTCTAAAAGATCCTGAACAAGTATTTCAATTTAAATAGATAATTTTTGATTTGCTAGTTGTGTATCTTTAAATTCTGAACGCATAGATTCAACTACGACTGATGAACCCCGTTCAAAGGACTCGCCAATCGATGGGTTTTTAGTTATAGAAGTAAAACCACACAAAGTAGGCAGATGTTTTGATATAATTAATTTTGATTGGAGGTTGAATGTTATGGCTCTTTTTGATCTTTCAGCGTCAACGTATGACTCTTGGTGTTCAACGGAAATTGGTTCTTTTGTAGATCATTTGGAAAAAGACGTTATTTTTCAATTAGCCTTGCCCCAAAAGGGAGAGTGC
The DNA here is from genome assembly GCA_044598425.1 of Bacillota bacterium Lsc_1132. Classification (GTDB taxonomy): domain Bacteria; phylum Bacillota; class Bacilli; order Bacillales; family Cytobacillaceae; genus JAEVLT01. The sequence continues at coordinate 3,254,047 of CP172536.1, read as the reverse complement.
GCGCTCGATTTAGGCTGTGGAACGGGCATTTATTCAATTTGGCTAGCGAGGATGGGGTTAAAAGTTACAGGTATTGACACTTCATTAAATATGCTGGAAATCGCAAAAGAAAAATCCGCTGCGGCTTCTTTAGACATTGATTTTATTCAAGCAGATATTCATCAGCTTCCATTTGCAGATGAAACCTTTGATTTAATTGTCGGCAATATTGTTCTTGAATTTGTGGACGAACCTCAACAAGTGATGAAAGAAGTGTTTAGGGTATTAAAAAAAGGTGGGAGATTTGTCTGTGGTTTTATTGGAAAAGACAGTTCGTGGGGAAAAAAGTATCAAAAACAAGGACAAGAAAAGGCAGAAAGTGTTTTTGCAAATGCAAACTTTTTTTCACCTGAAACAGTAAGAAATTTATTTTCCTTTCCAGTAGATAAAATTCAGCTTGGCTTATTTTTTGCTGATGATGAATTTGTGAACTGCACTCAGGCGGCGACTATTGAAAGAGACCGATTGAAACAAGCAATTGAAAAGGATGCCGGGTACTTTGCTGTCCGCTGGAAAAAGCTGAAGTGAAAATCGGAAGGAGCATCAACATTTCTGCACACATTACTCTGAATAATAGGGAGGGTGTTTGTTTCATCAACGGTAAGACAAGATGTTTCGATTAATTACTGATAAACTATAGAAAAAGTTGACGTCTCAAAATTTTTACAAGGAATCGAGGAAATTATGGTACAAGCTAGATTTGCAGCATTATGGAAAAAGGAAAAAACGTATATTATCCTTGCCCTTCTGATCATTGCCCTTTGGGTTGCACCGTACTTTATCCTAGGGGAACAAGCCCATATGCGGGTTTTAGATAATATGGACTCCAATATCGCCTGGTACAAAGTGTTAATGGAAAGCGGACAGCTGTTTGGCTCAATTGATGCGAACATTCCCCAGATTATTAACGGACATTTATCGCGAAATGCGATTTACTCTGAATTTTATGGGATTGTACAGTTATTTCACTTCTTCCCTGCAGAAACGGCCTATGGGCTGAATCAAGCCATTTCTCGTTTTCTCGCTTTTGTTGGCATGTATTTATTATTAAAAAAATACGTAATCAAAGATGAAAACCAGGGAATCATCCGTGTCGGCGCCGCCTTAACCTTTGCATTGACTCCTTTTTGGGCCAATGGAATGGCAAGTACATTGGGGATGCCGTTTGCTTTATGGGCCTTCCTTAATATTCGCAATCGTCAGCAAATGGGAGTGAGCCTCCTAACGTTAACTCTATTGCCTTTTTATTCGACGTTTATGTTAGGTTTTTTCTTTTTTTTAAGTGCGATGGGAGTATTTTGGCTAGTTGATGTGATCAGAGTGAAAAAACCGCAGTGGCGTCTGTTCTTTTCGATTGCATATATGACGCTTATTTATTTAGCGATTGAGTATCGGCAGTTTGTATCGCTTATTTTTTCAACTGAAAAAACAAATCGGTCTGAGTTTTTGGAATCGAAAAATAGCCTGGCTGCAACGATTCGGTTAATTTTCAAAAACTATGTAGTCGGGCATTATCAAGACCCGACGCTCTATCAGTATATTATTTTGCCTTTGTCTCTCCTTGCTCTTGTACTTGTGATTGTCCAAAAAAGATGGAAACAGGAAAAGCTATTTATCGGCTTGCATCTTGCTAACTTTTTGCTATCTGTTTGGTATGCCTTTTGGTGGTATGAGGGCTGGGTGCCGCTAAAGCAAAAAATTAGTATTTTAAATACGTTTAATTTTTCACGTTATCATTATTTGCATCCAATGATTATTTACATTTTGTTCGCTGTTTCGATGCAAATCGTTTGGCGGTTGGGCAATAAATATTGGCGGTCTTTTGTCGCCTTATTGGTTGTCCTTCAGCTTGCAGTGCTGATTCCATCAAATGAGCAAATTTATTACCGCAATTCGCCTTCCTTTGGTCAATTTTATGCGGTGAAGGAATTTGATGCGATCAAAAAATTTATTGGGAAACCTGTTCAAGACTATCGGGTTGTCAGCATCGGCTTGCATCCGGCTATTGCTCAATATAACGGCATGTATACTTTGGATACCTATAACAATTTTTACCCATTGACTTATAAGCATGAATTTCGAAAAATGATTGCCCCTGAACTTGCTAAAAGTAAAGCCCTTGAAAGTTATTTTGATGAGTGGGGCGGACGGGCATATGTGTTCGTCAGCGAACTGGGTAAACACTATATGTTTTCCAAGAACACGAAAAAGGTGATCAACCACTTAGATCTCAATACCGAAGCGTTAAAACGAATGGGAGGAGACTATGTCCTATCTTCTGTTTTGATTAAAAACGCGAAGGAAAACAATCTTGAACTGCAAAAGATTTTTGATTCCAAAGAGGCTTATTGGAGAATCTATTTATATAAAGTAAAGTAGAATACGACGTAACGATCAAGAGGAGGACACCATGGTTTTATCTTAACCACTGTTTTCGGCTCTGTTGGGTATGCTGATTGCCCAATTTGTTAAAATTCCGATTCATTTTTTAGCTACGAGAGAATTTAATTGGAGATTGATGTTTAGTACAGGTGGAATGCCCAGTTCTCATACTTCAACCATTATTGCGTTGACTACAGCTATCGGTCTGACTTCCGGATTTTCTTCAAATGAGTTTGCCATCTGTGTTGTGCTGTCTGCAATTGTGATGTTTGATGCCACTGGTGTACGAAGGCAGGCGGGATTTCATGCGGAAATTTTAAATCAATTATTGGCGGATTTTAACCGTTTAATGGAAGCGTTAAAAGACCCGGACTTAACAAGCACAGAATCGAAAAAGAAATTAAAAGAATTGCTCGGCCACAAGCCGGTTGAAGTGTTTTTCGGCATGATCACTGGGATCATCGTTGGTGAATTAACCTATTATATCTATCCATTTGCGTAAAGTTTTTTGTAAAAAAAGGATGTAAAATCGGCTGACGATTTTACATCCTTTTGCTTTTATCCAACCTTCCGCTCAATGGCTGATTTTGCATTGTTTTTGCCAAACAATGTTTCGATGACTGCGTTGTTTCGGCCTTCCGCTTTTTTTGCAAAGATCGGATTTAAGACGACCAAAACGAGAATGTTGACTACAAGACCCCAGAAACCTTCATATACTCCAAAGGATTGATGGGTTGCATAAAGGGTGAAGACAACGGCCATCCCAGCGATAAAACCGGATAAAGCAGCTTCTTTAGAAAGTTTTCTCCAATAAAGGCTGAAAACAACGGCTGGGAAGATTTGCACGATACCGGATACACCCATTAATTGTAGAGAAATAAGTGCATTCGGGAATAATAATCCAAATAATAACGCAATACCAATTACCACAAAGACCATATAACGGGTAACCATTGTCATTCGAGATGATGATGCTTTTGGATTCATCACATCACGATAGATATTATTAGCGAAAAGGCTCGATGCGCCGATTGCCATGATCGAACATGGAACTAAAGATGCTAAAGCTATCGTCGAGTAAGCTAAACCTTGCATTGTACCGCCATAAGACATATGGATGAGTTCCAAGAAGGCAAAACGTGGATCCGTTCCTTTTGGAATCACTAAGAATGCTGTAATACCTAAAAAGGTAACAAGCATTAACACGATATTATAAAAAGGCAAGACAATCGCATTTTTTCTTAATGACTCACCGCTCTTTGAACTAAATACACCTGTGGCGGTATGCGGCCACATAAATAATGCCATCGCAGAGATCAGCGCTGCTGTTGAGAACCAAAGCATTCCCTTCGGACCTGAAGTTGGTAAAGTTAGCTTGCCAGGTGCATGGGCAACAGCTGTTTGCATCATATTGCCCCAGCTGCCGAAGTGAATCATTGGAAGCGAAACAACCATGTACAACATGATCACCCAAACTAAAATATCTTTGATAATCGCAGTATAAGTGGGTGCCTTAATCCCGGCAAAGAAAGTATAGAAGGCAACCAGCAGGAATGACACAACGACTACAAAGGTGATATTAATATAACCTGTACCTGCAACTCTTAATGTATCTTGGATTCCGCTTAATTGTAAGTCAATATATGGAATCAACATTAAGACACCGTTAATCGCAATCAATACTGAGAATAATTTACTATCAAACCGGCCTTTAATATAATCGGCAAGCGTTGTAAAATTATGTTCCTTACCAACTTTCCAAATTTTTGGTAAAAAGAAATAAGCAAGCGGATAGGCCAGCACAACATATGGTGTTGCAAAAAAGGCGATGCTTCCGCCTGTATAAGCAGAGCTGGTTAAACCTAAAAAGGTATAAGCTGTGTAAACGTCTGCTCCAATTAGAAACCAAACGAATAAGCTTCCCAACCGGCGACCGCCAACAGACCATTCCTCAACAGAGCTGCGTGATTCTTTGCTACGACCAGCCCAAAAACCGATACCGATTACAATCAAGACGATGATGGAAGTAACAATAAGAGCGGTTAAATTCCCCTTCATCATTCAATTTCCCCCCTAGACTTCTGAATTTTGTAAATAACCCATGTAAAGATGGGAGTAAGAATCATCCAGATGAGCAACCAAAAGTGAAATAATGGAAAGCCGAAAATGATCGGATTGATTTTATTCACCAATGGCAGCGCTGCTAATTGAGCGAGAAAAGGAATAAGAACTAATAAAAAGATGACTGGTTTCAACTATGACGCCTCCCTTGAATGCGTTTTCATTTCGTGCTTTGATTATATCAATCTGCATTTAGGAGGCGATGGCTTTTGTTCTATCATGTAAAAAAGTGTGCGCAAAATGTCATAATTCGACTTTTTCACGCAAACTTTTTACATAGTTTCGACTAACGGGAACTTCTGATTGGGCTTGATCATTCATAATCAGATTGTAAGAGCCGCTAAACCATGTTCTCAGTTCCTTAATATGTTCCAAATTGACTAAGTAGCTTTTATGTGTTCGAAAAAAAGAAAACCGTTCAAGTTTCTCAAAAAGCTCACTTAGTGTAAAAGAAGCCTTTCGTTTTTCTGTTTTTGTATGAATGATCACTTCACGTCCTTGTTTCTCGATAAAGTAAATTTCTTTCGGTGACAGATAAGCAATGCCGTTCTCTGTTTCAATTGCTAATTTATTTTTTGTCTGGTCTGCTTTTAATTGTTTTTCCTTTACCATCTCTGAAAAGTTATTGAATACCTCGATGAGATCTTCAGCATCATAAGGTTTTAAAAGATAATGGAATGCGCGCAGCTTAAAGGCTTCAATCGCAAAATGGTCATAAGCGGTTAAAAAAACAATCTGGATCGAGAATTCAAATTCATTTAATAATTCAGCGACCTGCAAGCCAGATAAATCAGGCAGCTGAATATCAAGAAACAGGAGATCCGGCTTTAGCTCTTTTGCTTTTTTTACCGCTTCCATCCCGGAAGCCGCCTCACCAATTACTTCCACACTGGAAATTTCCCCAAGCATATAGCTCAGTTCTTCGCGAGCGGGCTGTTCGTCGTCAACAATCAATACTCGAATCGTCATTAATAACACCTCTTAATCGATTGGCCGCACAAAAGAAACAAGCGTTCCTTGACCTTTTTGCGACTCAATCGTAAAATTGGATTTTTCGCCAAAATGATAGAAAAGCCGCTGCTGGATATTTTTTAAAGCAAATCCCATATGTTCTTCCTGTTCATCATGGACAATGTTGATTTCCATTCCTTTTCCATTATCGAAAACGCTAATATGAACGCCGTCCAACATTTTTGCCACAGTGATTTTTACCCGGCCATTGCTGCTCATTTTTCGAATTCCATGGACAATGGCGTTTTCGACCAGCGGCTGGATGGTTAACGAAGGAATCGTGCAGTCCAGTGCATTTTCATCTAGCGACCATTCAATTTTCAAACGATCTCCTAATCTTGCCTGGGCCAAACTTAAGTAGATTTTAACATGGTCCAATTCTTCTTTTATCGTAATCAGATCCTGATTGACGTTTTGCATATTTTTTCGTAAATATTTTGCAAGCTGGGTAATCATTTTTCTTGATTCCTCTGGTGAAGTCCGAATAAGGGATTTAATGGTATTTAATACATTAAATAAAAAATGAGGATCCATTTGTGCCTGCAATGCTTTGATCTCCGCTTTTGTGACCAAGTGAGCCTGCCGTTCCGCTTCCGCGAGCGCAAACTGCTGGCTGAACAATTGCGCAAGTCCGTTCAGGATACCGGCCACTTCTGCACTTTGATGGTCTTGTTTTCGCTCGTAAAACATTCGAAAGAAGCCGATTTTGCGTCTACTGTACTCAATGGGCAGATCCACTCCCCAAGGTGTTATGTTCCCAATTTGAAAAAGAACTTTCTCATTTTGCTGGAAGGTCACACCGATTGCTTCCGTTTCCTGAATGAGCGCGTGGCTGATTTTTTCAACAGCTTGATTTAACGGCTTTCGCCAATACGATAAAGTCATTTCGGCAATTTGCAGAGCTTTTTGGGCATAATGGGCGCCAATTCTTTCTTCCTCTATAGCTACTTGCATGAGAATCACAAAAAACACGGCGACGCCGAGACTGTTTGAAAGGATTTGCGGAATGCTGATCAGCATAACGAGCGAAAGCGCTTTATCAAATGGTTTTGCAAGCAACAGGATCAAAAGCATTTGCAATGTTTCTGCCAGAAAGCCTACCAAAAAGGACATTTGTATGGATGAAAGATGACCGTATCGTTTTTTAAGAGAATTTCTCATTAGTCCGGAAAAAATCCCTTGGAGAATCGGGGCAATCATTGTCGGTAATGCGACAAAGCCTCCTAGTAAATAACGGTGGATGCCTGCAATGACACCAACACCCATTCCAGCCCTTACTCCGCCGAACAACCCCGCGATGACAACCCCGATGGTCCTTGAAGTGGCAATCGCCTCCCAACCGGAAATTTTCTGAATCCACGGCGTTTCGTGATAACCAATGCCGGTTACGGGCAGACCTGAATAAGTGCCTAAAATCGCAAAAAAACTAAATAGAAAAATAAAATAAACGATATTTTTGTGATCATCTTGATATTGCATAAAATGGCGTAGCTTTTGCTGCCTAGAAAATAAAAATGCCATTGCAATCAGAAAACCAACGCGTTCCACTTGTTCCGCTAAAAGGTAAAGCATACGTTTGAAAACCTCCCGTTGAAAGAAAAAGAACCCCTATCAGTTTCAAAAGAAAATTCGGCAATTTCTATTTTAACTTATCTTGTAATCATTGCCTTTTTATAATGCTTGAATCTTTCGAGAAAATCCAGTTGCATTTTTACCGCATTAGGTATATATTGACTGAGTATAATATCAAAAAAAATTGATTAATCTACATATTGTATAGGGAGAGGCCACAGATGAAGGGAACGTACAATTTGACGGAAGATCCGATTACATCGACTTTAATGAAACTAACATGGCCGATTATTGCGACCAACTTTATTCAAACAACTTATGGACTTGTCGATATGATCTGGGTAGGGAGACTGGGGAGCGGCCCCGTTGCTGCAATTGGCACAGCGAGCTTTTTCGTAAACTTGGCAGCTGCTTTGTTTTCGATGATCGCCATCGGCAGCGGTGTCAAAGTTGCCCACAGCGTTGGTGCGGGAAAAGAGGAGGAAGCAAAGCAGTACATCCATAACGGCTTTCTGTTATCGATTCTTTTAGGCATGATCTACATGGCCTTTATTTTGATTGCAAAAAATCGTTTGATTGCCTTTTTTGATTTGGGCGATGCGAAAATTGAACAGATGGCCTCTCAATTTCTCGTTATTTCAATGATTGGGACCATTTTTACGTTTTTTAATACATTGTTTAGCCTTGTTTTAAATGCGCTTGGAAACAGCAGGAAACCTTTTCGTGTGTATATGGCTGGCTTTCTTGTCAATATGGCGTTGGATCCGTTGCTGATATTTGGTGCTGGCGGATTTAACGGCCTTGGTGTTCTGGGAGCAGCTCTGGCAACATTGATTGCAAACTTTCTTGTTTCCGCATTGTTTCTTTTGAATACACAAAACATCGCTTTGTTTACCCGGCCATTTTTACTAAACACGGCGAAAATGAGAGAAGTCGTCAAAATGGGTCTTCCGATTACAGTTCAGCGGGTGACGTTTATTGTGATTTCGATCATTATTGCTAAAATCATTGTCACTTGGGGTGCCGAGGCGATTGCCGTTCAGAAGGTGGGAATCCAAATCGAATCGATTTCCTATATGACGATTGGCGGTCTACAAGGCGCGATTGCGGCTTTCATTGGGCAAAATTTTGGCGCCGCTAAATTTGAGCGAATCCAGCAAGGCTATTGGAAAGCGCTCACGATTACGATTCTTTTCGGAGCGGTGATCTCGGTTGTTTTTATTGTTTTTCCGAAATCGGTCTTTTCATTATTTTTAAATGACGGGTCAAGTCTAGCACTCGGAGAAAATTATTTGCGGATTTTAGGCTATTCCCAATTATTTATGTGCTTGGAGCTGATGACGGTTGGGGCTTTCAATGGAATTGGAAAAACCTATATTCCGCCCATCTTCAGCATTGTTTTTACCGCATTAAGAATCCCAATGGCTCTTTTCTTATCAGGTCCATTTGGGCTAAATGGCGTATGGATGGCCATCGCGATTTCGAGTGTATTAAAAGGAGTTGTACTCGTTTTCTGGTTTTTATTATCACTAAGAAATTTGCGCAGTTCTTTTGCTAACGTAAAATTATCAACGGCTGAAGGCAGGTAGATGTTAGATGGTGTTAGATAGCAGATTGATTCAGCAAATCGTGGAAAACGGCTTACTGAAAGAACTGATTGGCGGCAAGTTTGGTCTGGAAAAAGAAAATGTCCGTGTTGACGAAAATGGCAGGATTGCACTGACCCCGCATCCAAAAGCGTTTGGCAGTAAAGTGCGCAATCCCTTTATTAAAACTGATTTTTCCGAGAGCCAGATCGAAATGGTAACGCCTGCTTTTGATTCAATTGAGGAAACGTATCAGTTTTTAGAAACGCTGCAAGATATTGTGATACTAGAGTTAAAGGATGAGTATTTATGGCCGAGCAGCAATCCGCCTGCACTGCCGGACGATGCCGAGATTGCCATCGCGGCGATGGAGGATCCAACAGAAGAACAGTACCGTTATCAGCTGGCTGAAAAATATGGGCGCAAAAAGCAGTTATTAAGCGGCATCCATTACAATTTTTCCTTTAATGAAAGCTTTTTGCAAAAACTGTATGTAGTTTCGAAGTCAGAGAAACGGTTTCGGGATTTCAAAGATTCACTTTACTTGAAAACAGTCCGCAATCTATTAAAACATCGCTGGCTGCTGATTTATTTAACAGGTGCAAGTCCCGTTTTTGATAAAAGTTATCTGAAGCAGTGTGTTGAAAAGGGAAAGCGATTGGACGATGACAGCTGTTATATTCCTAATATGAATTCTCTTCGCAACAGTGAGTGCGGTTACCGCAACCAAAAGCCGTTCTATGTCTCGTTTGATTCAATCGAAGAATATGTGCGGGATTTACACGTCCTACTTGATGCGAAAGAATTATTGAGTGCAAAAGAATTTTATAGTCCGGTTCGCATAAAACCGGTAAAAGGCAAAGATTCGCTGCAATCATTGCTTGATCATGGAATTGCCTATTTAGAACTGCGCATGATTGATTTAAACCCGCTTTTTAAAAATGGTATCAGTAAAGAAACGATGCATATGATTCATCTGTTCATCCTTTGCATGCTTTTGCTGGAGGATGAGCCTTACGGCGAAAAGGAACAGCAGCGTGCGGCACTGTATCATGATCATCTTGCCCAGAAAGGAATTGAGGAAGAACTGGATATGTCCTTTCGCACGCTTCAGGAAGAAGGCCTGAAGCTGATCGATGAAATGGAAACGATGCTGCGTCTTTTCGGAGCAGATGGTGAGCGTTTTTCTGAAATCCTTCAACAGGAGAAGCTGAAATTGCTGAATCCTCGTCTGACTTTCGCAGAACAAATCAAAGCGGACATTCGCCAATCGAGCTATTTGGATTATCATTTGGAAAAAGCAAAACGCTACGCAGCCGAAAGTGCACGGAATGGCTATCAATTTTTCGGCTATGAGGATTTGGAGCTATCCACTCAACTGTTATTAAAAGCCGCGATTAAAAGAGGAATTGAGTTTGAAATCCTTGACAGGGTGGAAAACTTTATTGCTTTAAAAAGCGGGAACCAAATTGAATATGTAAAACAGGCAACGAAAACATCACTTGATTCCTATATTACATTTCTAATTATGGAAAATAAGATTGTCACAAAGGAAGTCCTAAAACGTAAAGGGATTCGGGTGCCAGATGGAAAAGCCTATCATCGGCTAGCAGATGCGCTGGCGGATTTTGAACTGTATCAAAATAAACAGATCGTTATTAAGCCGAAATCAACGAATTTTGGCCTGGGGATTACCATTTTTACGGTTGATTTTTCAAAAGAAGATTATCAAAAAGCGTTTGAAATGGCCTTTGCACACGATCAGACCGTGTTGCTGGAAGAATTCATGACCGGGAAAGAATATCGTTTTCTTGTGATGGGCGATGAGGTGGTTGGAATTTTGCACCGCGTACCGGCCAATGTTGTCGGGGATGGTGAACATACCATTGAAGAACTTGTGATTGAAAAGAATAAGGATCCGCTGCGGGGCAAGGGATATAAAACACCGCTTGAAATCATCCGTCTTGACGAAGTGGAGGAAATGTTTTTAAAGAATCAGTCTAAAAAATTTAGTGATGTTCCAAATAAAGGAGAAATCGTTTATTTGCGGGAAAACTCCAATATCAGCACGGGCGGCGACAGTATTGATTATACCGATGATATTCCAGACAGCTATAAAAATTTGGCTGTTCAAGCAGCCAAAGCGGCAGGAGCCGTTTTTTGCGGAGTTGATATGATGATTGATGACTTTAGTGAGGAAGCTTCTGCCGACAATTACAGCATCATCGAAATAAATTTCAATCCAGCCATTCACATTCACTGCTATCCATATAAAGGAAAGAACAGGAAAGCGGATGACAAAATTCTTGATTTGCTGTTCGGAGAAATAAAGTAATGGTTCGCAAATAACGTGTGCGGTTTCGTAAACAAATAGCGGAAGCGACAATGCCAGAGGATGAAGAAGCGTCCTTTGGCATTATTTTTTTGTAAAAATTGCGCTTCTGCTCGCAGAACTCACTTCAGATCGCCGCATTGCCTCGCCAAGTCATTCAAATCGTCGTGGATTTTTCCAAGGACGATTTTTCGCTCAGCCTGAAAATCTTCACCCTCACGAAAATAGATGGAGCTGCCAGCGACGATCCTTTTTTTCTTTTGGCTGGCATAAAGCGGAACAAAGCAGACATGTTTGCCAGTCGCTTTGTAATAATATTTTTCTAAAAAGAGGAAACCGTCATACATTTCGTTCGTACCTGCAGAAGAATCCTTGTAATTTGTATCGGGGAAAATGATGATGCTTTCACCTTTTTCAAGTGCTGCCACACTTTGTTGGAAGGTATGCAAAATTTTCCGTGAACCTCTGTAAACAGGAACACCCTTTCCGGAGTTCAACAGCCTGGAAATAAAAAAGGAAATTGGGAAAGCCACCCATTTTGCCAGCTGTTTGTTCAAGCCAAACCGTTTCGTGAAAGTAAAATCCACATACTGCCGGTAGCAGGCGGTTTGATTAAGAAAAACATGGAGAATCCAAGCGTGCAAGCTTTTCGGAAACCAAAGCAGGATCACAAACGGACCGTACAGGTTTTGGTGGTGCGAAACGTACACAACAGGTGTTTCGGAATTATTGGCTAGCTTGACAGAGTAAGCGGGGTAGAACATCCGCACGAAACCGCGGACGAGCTTGAACCCTTTTCCATAAAAGTTATCTGCCATTGCTTTCGCCTGCTATCTGTTCAGGATAATTTTTTTTAAAGACCCAATGTAGCTGAAGCTGGTAGCTAACGATTCCTAATAGCGTATCGACGAAAATTTTTACTAGAATAATATTTGCACCGAGGGATAGATTGGCAGATACTACCAATACATAAGAAGCCACGATCTGACTGATCACTAAAAGATAATATTTGAATAAAGAACTGGACAGTCGATTCCCGGCTTTAAAAACGAGATTTCGATTCAGATAATAATTACCTGTGGAAGAGAGAGCGCGCGCCACCATGGTAGCGAAAAACACACGTGTCTTCAACGGCAGCTCAATCAATAAAAAATTGGCGAGCAAAATAAAACAGATGATATCGATTACACCGGAAGCAATGGTTGAAAACGAATAGCGGAGCAACCCGGAAATCAGCTTTCGAAATACCCTGAAGGAGTCGATGATTGAGTTATAGTGTGAACCGTCGTTATCGTTGAAATATAACGTTTGAATCGGAATTTCATCCATACTGATATTCATTTTTCTCGCATAAATCAGCATATTGATTTCGTATTCATAGCGTTCGCCCTTTAGGTTAGCGATTGAGGGCAGCTCACTTGCTGGAATCCCCCTCAGGCCAGTTTGGGTATCTTCCAGTTTATATCCATACAACAATCGAAAGATAAGACTCGTTGTCCGGTTTCCCAGCCTGCTGCGGAATGGGACATTGGCCTGGCTGAAATCCCTTACACCTAACAGAATCCCGTTTTGTTTTCCTGCAAGCAATTTTGCTAGTTTACAAACGTCTTCGACCGCGTGCTGTCCATCCGCGTCAGCTGTAATCACGCCCGCTAAGTGATTCATGTTTTTTAAAAAATAGGTGAAAGCGGTTTTTAAAGCTCGTCCTTTTCCTTTATTGATATCGTGCGTTAAAACTGTGCAATTTTTTAATTGGCTGCACTCTGTGAAAATAGAGGTGAGCTCTGCCCGGCTCCCGTCATTTACAACTATAATTTGCGCAGCGCCTTCAGTAAGTAAAGCTTTTACATACTCAATTAAACTTGGCGTCGGATTTAGGGCAGGAATAATGATTGCAACATTTAACATAGCCATAACTCCTTTCGGTGTATAGGTAGGTGTAACCCCAACATTCCGTTCTAGTATATAGCTTATTCTGAAAAGCAGATTGTTTATGAATGTTTTTCTTTTAACTTCATCTTACTGAATTCTAAATAAAAGAACAATCAGGTTGGTGTGAAGTGGTAGTTTGGAAATAAACGCCCATTCTCATAATAAGTCAGGGAATTAGCGTTTTTTAAATTAGTTTGCCTTTGCAATGTATTTTTGTCCTTTCCCCATCTTTTTGAATGGCCCAAAAAAAGTTCTTTTTAATAGCGGAATTAAGAAAGTGTTTTGTGTTCACGCCGCACAGCTCAATCCACTAATTTTTCATCTTTTTTATTGACATTCAAACGTACATTTGAATAAGATATACTCAAATGAACATTTGAATGAATGCGGGTGACAATATTGAAAGAACATGACGTTTGTGAAATACCTTGTGTGGATAAAACCAAGGTTAACCGGGTACAAAAGCATTTGAAAGATGGAAGCGTTACGGAAGTATCCACGCTTTTTAAAGCGCTAGCTGACGAAACAAGAATGAAAATTGCCTATGCGCTTACGATCGAAGAAGAGCTATGCGTCTGTGATGTTGCCAATATTGTTGGCGCGACCACGGCGACAGCCTCGCATCATTTGCGTCATTTACGTAGTCTTGGACTGGCCAAATATCGGAAAGAGGGAAAGCTTGTATATTATTCCCTAGATGATGATCATGTTAAACAATTGATTCAACTAGCCATTGCCCATCAGGAGGAAGTGGCCAGCCGTGAATGATAGGCATGTTTACCGCGTTCAAGGATTTTCTTGAACGAGCTGTGCGGCTAAGTTCGAAAAGAATGTCCAGCACCTGGATGGTGCGGTTGATGCAAAAGTAAATTTCGGTGCTTCCAAACTGGCTGTTGATGGGCAGGCAACATTGGAGGAGATAGAAAAAGCAGGGGCTTTGATAAATTAGTAATTTATTCGGAAAAAGAAACGGTTCCGCCTGAGGGGAAACAGACTTTTTGGCAAAAGCATGTGAATGTGGTCATTGCGTTGGTTTTGTTACTTGCAGGTTATTTTTGGGAGAAAAGAGCAGTTTGACGATCTGCTTGTTCCTTTAAACGGATTGAGGCTTTTGCGGGTGAAGGAATAAGAAAATTCATTTTAGGCTTGCCGTTGATCTTAAAATAAATACAAACCATTTCCAGTAATTCTTCATAGGGTAAAAGGAATGAATTTTTAGGAGGATTTGCAGATGGGGCATCATCATGGACATTCACATGGCCATAATCACAGCCATTCACATACAGGAAATAAAAAAGCATTACTGATTTCATTTGTTTTAATTGCCAGTTTTATGGTGGTGGAAATCATTGGCGGGCTCTTCACCAACAGTTTGGCGCTTTTATCTGATGCAGGTCATATGCTGAGTGATGCTGCATCACTTGGTCTGAGTTATTTTGCCTTAAGGCTCGGGGAAAGAAAAGTTTCGCACGATAAAACATATGGTTACAAGCGGTTTGAGATTATTGCCGCTGCCTTAAATGGACTTACTTTAATTGTTGTTTCAGTGTATATCTTTTATGAAGCCTTTCAGCGCTTTTTCACGCAGCCGGAAGTGCAAAGTACTGGAATGCTTTTGATCTCTGTCATTGGCTTACTGGTTAATATCATTGCTGCCTGGATTTTAATGAGGGGTGATAAAGAGGAAAATTTAAATATTAAAAGTGCGTTTTTGCATGTGCTCGGAGATTTGCTCGGATCTGTAGGAGCGATTGCCGCCGCTTTGCTCATCCTGTTTTTTGGCTGGACGATCGCTGACCCGATTGCCAGTGTGATTGTTGGCGTTTTGATTATTATCAGCGGCTGGCGGGTTATCAAAGAATCGTTTCAAGTCTTAATGGAAGGAGTTCCGGAGCAAATTGATCTTCAGCAAATAAAATCAGCGTTGTGTAAGGTGCCAATGGTAAAGGAAGTGCATGATTTGCACGTTTGGACGATTACATCTGGCTATCCTGTTTTGACCTGTCATCTCACCATTGCGAATAACGCTATGCATGATGAGATTCTGAAACAGTCGCAGCAAATCCTGCATGACCAATTTGCGATTGAGCATAGCACGATTCAGGTTGAAAAAGACGCGAACGGCTGCCCGAATCCGCATGGCGGCTGCAATTAAGTGAAAAGACTGCTGCAGTAAGTTTAAGCTGAAAAGGATATTTTTATTGCTTTTTTGCCTTGTTATTTTTAGAATAACGGTAAAGAAAGGAATTAGAGGTGTACCCATTGATTATTGAATTCTTATCAGCTCTCATATTGCCTGGTCTGCTGGTTTTGCTTTTCACAAGGGTCACTTATAATCGTGTAATTGGTCTGATTTTAACCGTCAGCCTCATTACAGCTTCAGTTTATAAAGGTTACACACATACGTGGCCAATTATGATTTTGGATGCTTTTTCACTAACTGCGGGTTTTTGGTATGCCGTTCGGTTAAAGCAAAGAGTTGTGAAAAAAAGTTAAGCTGCAGCCCCGCCAAGATAAACCGGCAGGGCTTTTTGTATATGCAAAGCTTTTATTGTAAGCTGAAGGTAGCACTTTCTTCTTTTTTAAAAAAAACGAATGTTCGTTCGCATATGATTGGTTTGTTTTAACGGTGTTGTGGTAGAATGGAAATAGAGCGTACGTTACGCAGCTGGATCCATTTTTTTGCAGGAGGATTTCAAAATGAAAGACCAATTTGAATTAGTTTCAAAGTATTCCCCGCAAGGTGATCAGCCCGAAGCGATTCGGAAGCTCGTTCAGGGTATCAAGGAAAACAAACGGCATCAGACATTGCTTGGTGCAACGGGGACGGGGAAAACGTTCACCATTTCAAATGTGATTAAGGAAGTGAACAAGCCGACGCTGATCATTGCCCACAACAAAACGCTCGCCGGGCAGCTTTACAGCGAGTTTAAAGAGTTTTTTCCCAATAATGCAGTCGAATACTTTGTCAGCTACTATGACTACTATCAGCCTGAAGCGTACGTGCCGCAAACGGATACTTTTATTGAAAAAGATGCCAGCATTAATGATGAAATTGATAAGTTAAGACACTCGGCAACATCCTCTTTATTTGAGCGCAAGGATGTGATTATAATTGCCAGTGTTTCCTGCATCTATGGTCTCGGTTCGCCGGAAGAATATCGGGAATTGGTATTTTCGCTGCGGAAGGGAATGGAAATTGAACGCAATCAATTGCTTCACCGGTTAGTCGATATCCAATATGAACGGAATGATATTGATTTTAAGCGCGGAACGTTCCGGGTACGCGGCGATGTTGTGGAGATTTTCCCGGTTTCACGCGACGAACATTGCATTCGCGTTGAATTTTTTGGCGATGAAGTGGATCGGATCCGAGAAGTTGATGCCCTCACGGGAGAAATCATTGGAGACCGGGATCACGTAGCCATTTTTCCAGCGTCCCACTTCGTAACGAGAGAAGAGAAGCTGCAAATTGCGATCCAGAATATTGAAAAAGAGCTGGAGGAACGGCTTGCTGTGCTTCGCTCCAAGGACAAATTGCTTGAAGCACAGCGCTTGGAACAGCGAACGCGCTATGACTTGGAAATGATGCGGGAAATGGGTTTTTGCTCCGGGATTGAAAACTATTCACGCCATCTCACCTTAAGGCCAGCCGGTTCTACACCTTATACGCTTCTCGACTATTTTCCTGAAGATTTTATGATTGTAATCGATGAGTCCCACGTCACCTTACCGCAAATCAGGGGGATGTTCAATGGGGATAAAGCGCGCAAAGAAGTGCTGGTGGAACACGGCTTCCGCCTGCCTTCAGCGCTCGATAACCGGCCGCTTACTTTTGAAGAATTTGAGAAGCATATTCATAACATTGTTTACGTATCAGCGACACCGGGGCCATATGAAATAGAGCATACACCGGAGATGATCGAACAAATTATCCGGCCGACAGGGCTGCTTGATCCGGTTATTGAGGTTCGGCCAATAGAAGGCCAGATTGATGATTTAATTGGTGAAATCCAGGAGCGCATCAAGCGCAATGAGCGCGTCCTCGTAACGACATTGACGAAAAAAATGTCAGAAGACTTGACCGATTATTTGAAAGAAATCGGCATCAAGATCCAGTATTTGCATTCTGAAGTCAAAACGCTCGAACGGATTGAAATCATCCGTGAGCTGCGCCTTGGAAAATATGATGTTTTGGTCGGAATCAATCTGCTAAGGGAAGGTCTCGACATCCCAGAGGTATCGCTTGTAGCTATATTGGATGCCGATAAAGAAGGTTTCCTTCGTTCGGAACGGTCGCTGATTCAAACGATCGGCAGGGCAGCAAGGAATGCCAATGGCAAGGTGATCATGTACGCCGACCGGATCACGAATTCGATGGAAGTGGCGATCAATGAAACGAAACGCCGCCGCGCCATCCAGGAAGCATACAATGAAGAGCATGGGATTACACCAAAAACGATTCAAAAAGATATTCGCGACGCGATTCGGGCAACCCATGCAGCGGAAGAGCAGGAAGAGTATAAACCAGCGGCAGCGTTCGGCAAAATGTCGAAAAAGGAGCGGGAACGTATTATTGCCGATATGGAAAAAGAGATGAAAGAAGCAGCCAAAGCACTTGATTTTGAGCGGGCGGCTGAGCTTCGGGATCTCATATTAGAGTTAAAAGCGGAAGGATGACAGGAGTATGGCGATGGATAAGTTAGTTGTGAAAGGCGCCAGGGCACACAATTTAAAAAATATCGATGTCACCATTCCGCGTGATAAGCTTGTTGTGCTGACAGGACTTTCGGGTTCAGGAAAGTCTTCACTCGCATTTGATACGATTTATGCCGAGGGACAGCGGCGCTATGTGGAGTCGCTGTCCGCTTATGCGCGGCAATTTTTGGGACAAATGGACAAGCCAGATGTCGATGCGATTGAAGGATTGTCTCCAGCTATTTCGATTGATCAAAAAACAACAAGCCGCAATCCGCGTTCCACTGTCGGAACTGTGACGGAGATATACGACTACCTAAGGCTTTTATTTGCTAGAGTTGGGCGTCCGACGTGCCCACTTCACCATATTGAAATTTCCTCACAAACTGTTGAACAGATGGTCGACCGGATTTTGGAATATCCTGAACGGACAAAATTGCAAATCCTTGCCCCAATTGTTTCTGGACGAAAGGGCACACATGCCAAGGTACTTGAGGACATTAAAAAACAGGGGTATGTCCGGGTGCGGGTTGACGGAGAAATGCTCGACCTCGGCGAAGAAATTGTGCTTGAGAAAAATAAAAAGCATTCGATTGAAGTGGTGGTTGACCGGATTGTGGTCAAAGAAGAAATTTCTTCACGTGTGGCTGATTCCCTTGAAACGGCATTGAAACTGGGAGAAGGCAAGGTCATCGTGGATGTTTTTGGCGTAGAAGAGCTTCTGTTTAGTGAAAACCATGCCTGTCCTCTTTGCGGATTCTCAATTGGCGAGCTTGAGCCGCGGATGTTTTCGTTTAACAGTCCATTCGGAGCTTGTCCAGAGTGTGATGGATTAGGATCAAAGCTAGAAGTGGATGTCGATTTGGTGATTCCAAACAAGGATTTAACATTGAAGCAGCACGCGATTGCGCCGTGGGAGCCGACGAGTTCCCAATATTACCCGCAGCTGCTTGATGCGGTATGCAGCCATTACGGCATTGAAATGGACATTCCAGTGAAAGATCTTCCAGGCCACCAGCTTGATAAAATTTTATATGGATCGGATGGCGAGAAAATTTATTTTCGCTATCAAAATGATTTTGGTCAAATTCGCGACGGCTATATTGAATTTGAAGGGGTTTTGCGAAATGTGGAGCGCCGTTTTAAAGAGACAAGCTCCGATTATATTCGCGAGCAAATGGAAAAATACATGGCGCATCAGCCGTGCCCAACGTGCAAAGGTTATAGGCTCAAGAAAGAAAGCCTGGCAGTGCTGATCTCCGGCCGGCATATTTCCGAAGTAACCGACCTTTCCATCGAAGAAGCGCACCAGTTTTTTAAGGAATTACAGTTATCTGAAAAAGAAATGCAGATTGCCCGCTTGATTTTTCGTGAAATTCTTGAACGCCTTGGCTTTTTAATCAATGTCGGCTTGGATTATTTAACGCTAAGCCGTGCAGCCGGTACGCTTTCCGGCGGGGAAGCACAGCGAATCCGCCTTGCGACGCAAATTGGATCACGGCTGACGGGCGTGCTCTATATTTTGGATGAACCGTCTATTGGTCTGCATCAAAGAGATAACGACAGGCTGATCGGCACATTGCAAAGCATGCGCGATATTGGCAATACATTAATCGTTGTTGAGCATGATGAGGATACGATGCTGGCCGCTGATTATCTGATTGACGTCGGCCCGGGTGCTGGTGTTCACGGCGGAGAGATTGTCTCGGCGGGTACTCCAAAGGAAGTCATGGCGGATCCAAATTCGCTGACAGGCCAATACCTATCAGGGAAGAAATTTATTCCTTTGCCGCTTGAACGTCGTAAGCCGGACGGCCGCTATATTGAAATCAAGGGCGCATCAGAAAACAATCTGAAAAATGTCAATGTGAAGTTTCCGCTTGGTGTTTTTGTTGCGGTAACAGGCGTGTCCGGATCGGGGAAAAGTACGCTGATCAATGAAATTCTTCATAAATCGCTTGCGCAAAAGCTGCATCATGCCAAAACAAAGCCTGGCGAGCATAAAAGTGTAAAAGGGATCGATTATTTAGATAAAGTCATTGATATTGACCAATCGCCGATCGGAAGGACGCCGCGCTCCAATCCAGCCACCTATACAGGTGTATTTGATGATATCCGCGATGTGTTCGCATCAACCAATGAAGCAAAGGTGCGCGGTTATAAGAAAGGGCGTTTCAGCTTTAATGTGAAGGGCGGGCGCTGCGAAGCATGCCGCGGGGATGGGATCATCAAAATTGAAATGCACTTTTTGCCGGATGTGTATGTCCCATGTGAAGTCTGCCATGGCAAGCGCTACAATCGGGAAACGCTGGAAGTGAAGTACAAAGGGAAAAACATTTCTGACATTCTTGATATGACAGTAGAGGATGCCCTGGAGTTTTTCGCCAATATTCCAAAAATCAGCCGCAAATTGCAAACGATCGCAGATGTGGGACTTGGCTATATTACGCTTGGTCAGCCGGCGACGACGCTTTCCGGAGGGGAAGCCCAGCGCGTAAAGCTCGCTTCAGAATTGCATCGCCGCTCAACCGGAAGATCGTTCTACATTCTCGATGAACCAACAACCGGGCTGCATGTTGATGATATTGCCCGTTTGCTTGTTGTGCTGCAGCGGCTTGTCGAAAATGGCGACACTGTGCTTGTTATTGAGCATAATCTTGACGTGATTAAAGCGGCGGACTACATTGTTGATTTGGGTCCGGAAGGCGGCGACAAGGGCGGCACGATTGTGGCCGCCGGTACGCCGGAAAAAGTGGCGGAAGTGCCGGAATCGTATACGGGCAACTATTTAAAGCCAATCCTTGAACGAGATCGGCGGCGAATGCAGAAACAAGTTGAACTAAATGAAACAGTGACAAACCGATAACAAGGCGGGCAGGTCCGCCTTGTTTTTCCAGCATAAAGGAGTAAAAGGCTGAAAAGCAGAATAAGTATAGGAGAGGGAAATTTTTCATTCAAGGAGGGATCGAGATTGAAAGAGGAAAGGAAACGGATCTTGAAGATGGTGGAAGAAGGGAAGCTGACGGTAGATGAAGCGCTGATACTAATGGAAAATTTAGAGAAAGCATCGCAAACAGCCGAACAGAAAGAGGCGGAAATTGTCAATGAATTGTCGACTGCTGTTAAATTTGAAGAAGCGCGAAAAGAAGATACCGTTCACCAAAAATTTCAGTCCACAAAGGAAAAAATCTTTGAATTTGTCGATATGACACTGAAAAAAATTAAAGATTTTGATTTGGATTTAAACTTCGGTCAATCGATTGAGATCTCCCATATTTTCTTTCATGCAGATGCCTATTTTACAGACATTGATATGGATGTGGCAAATGGCTCGATTCAAATTGTACCATGGGACCAAAAGGATGTGCGGATTGAATGCAAAGCAAAGGTTTATCGGGTAGATAACCAGGATCAGGCGCGGCAAAGTTTTTTAAAAGATACTCTTTTCGCCGTTGAAGGGGAAAAACTTCGGTTTTCGACCCAGCTGAAGTGGATGAAGGTCGAAGCCGTTGCTTATATCCCGCAAACTCAGTATGAAAAAGTCCGACTGAGAATGTTTAACGGCCCGATTTCCGGTGAGCATTTGCAGGCTAATCATTTTCGGATTAAAACGGCAAATGGCAAAATCGATTTTTCAGGAGTAAATGGGAAACGGTTAGAAGCGGAAACGGCAAACGGACATATTCAAATTATGAACAGCTATGTTGATGACATTGAGGCTGAAACCATCAATGGGGCGATTAAGCTGGATGGCGATTTTCGCCGTATTGAAACGCAAAGTTTTAATGGCAATTTGACGACGAATCTAAGCGGGAACCGTTCTGATTCGCTGAAGGCTCAGGCAACTACCGGCAGTATTGAATTTTATATTCCGGAAAATCAAACAATAAACGGAGAAATCCGCTCGAGCCTGGGTGGATATGAAGTGATGCTGGATGGCATTCAAATTTTAGAAGAAAAAAATGAAGTCATTCAAAAAATGCTTCGCTTCCGTTCGATTCGCAATGATGATCCAACCTTGAATATTTTTGCAGAAACGAAAACCGGATCGGTTACTGTACGAAAAGCAAGCAGTGTGCGTCCGTTTAAGTAGAGACCTTTTACCAGCGGCGGCAATCTTAGTTTGCTGCTTTTTTGATTTTTAAATGAACAGGGGTACAGAAAATGAAGTGGCTGTTGGGGGTTTTGCTGAACGCCGTATTGTTTATGGCGCTTGCTGGGTATTTTCATAATCAATTTGAACTGGCAAATTTTCGCGCTGCACTGGAAGCGAGCCTGATGCTTTCCATCTTGAATTTCCTTGTGCGGCCGCTGCTGATTTTGCTTACCTTGCCTGCGACCATCTTAACAATGGGGCTGTTCCTATTTGTGATTAACGCGATTACGCTGGAAATGACTGATGCACTAATGGGAACGGCATTTCAAATTTCCGGCTTTGGCATGGCAATATTTGCTGCGGTAGTGATGGCGGTTGCCAATGTAATTGTTCAAAAAGTATTATTTGAACCGCGAATCAAATAGGCATGTATTGCGCGGGTTCAAAAATAGTTCCAAAAAAATAGCGCACCAGAAATGCGCTATTTTTTCTCATATACGATAAAAGATTCAAAACCGGCAGCTTTTAGGCGAGTGACAAGGGCCTCGGCATTTTTTTTGTCGGCAAAAGCACCTGCTTGTACTTTATAAAGTCCAGTAGTTGTTTCAGCAGAAGGAACGGGGGGAGGAACCGGTTTTTTGGTTAATTGATAATGTTCAGCAAGTCCTTTCACAATGGCGTCAGCGCATGTGCGTTGATATGCATCGCTTCGAAGAAGTTCTGCTTCTGCTTGATTGGTCATAAAGCCGCATTCAGTGAGAACAGCTGTCATATTGGTTTCCCGCAGAACGTGGAAATCTGCCGTCTTGACACCGCGATTTTGCTGTCCTGTTTCAGCTACTAAATAGTTCTGGATTTTTTGAGCTAGTTCATATGCTTCTTTTGGTTTGGAAAGGTATACATACGTTTCGATTCCGCCAGCATTATTCCAAGCAGTACCGTAGGCGTTGGCATGAATGGAAACATAAACATCTACCTTTAATCGATTTGCCGAATCGGTTCGCTCCTTTAAAGGAACATCGCGCTGATCGGAGTGGGCGAAATAAACGGTTATATTTTCATAGATTTCAAGAAATTCTTTGGCGTATGCGGCTGTTTTTCGGTTAAACTCGTATTCTTGGAACCCAGCAGGGCTTCGTTTCCCAGGAGTGTTGTAGCCATGACCTGCATCGAGCATGATCTTCATGGAAATTTACCTCTTTCATCCAGCTGACGAAAAAGCCAGCAAGTTTGTTTAAATGTTCAATCATATAATATGTACAAGCAGCAAAAAAGGACAGGGTTAAATGTTAGATATTAAAATAGAATGAAAATTAAGTTCAATAGATTCAGGATCTCGATTTGGTTCTGGTCTGAAAAATGTTAAAATAGGGAGAAATGAGTGATTTATGAAAGTAAAAAGGGGGAAGCCTGCTTGCCTAAAGTACGCACCAAAGACATTTTAGAAAAATTCCATCTCGAATTGATTAGCGGTGAAGAAGGGATTAATCGCCCGATTACGATGAGCGATATTTCACGTCCTGGAATTGAACTAGCGGGTTATTTTGAATATTATCCAGCTGAACGTATTCAACTGCTCGGAATAACGGAATTATCCTTTTTCAATGAGCTCCCTGAGAGTGATCGTTCTACGCGAATGGAACGCTTATGTACGGACATTACACCGGCAATTATCGTCACGAGAGATTTGGAGGTTCCGATTGAACTAATTGAAGCTTCAGAAAGGGAATCCGTTCCAGTACTGCGCTCGCATATGAAAACGACACGTTTCTCAAGCCGGCTAACGAATTATTTGGAAAGCAGATTGGCTCCAACAACTGCTGTTCATGGCGTGTTAGTGGATATTTATGGAGTGGGTGTGCTGATAACTGGAAATAGCGGTGTAGGAAAAAGTGAAACGGCCTTGGAATTGGTGAAGCGCGGCCACCGCCTTGTGGCAGATGATTGCGTGGAAATTCGCCAGGAAGACCAGGACACGCTCGTTGGAACGTCTCCGGAGTTAATTGAGCATTTGCTGGAAATTCGCGGCCTTGGCATTATTAACGTAATGACCCTATTCGGTGCAGGAGCTGTTCGAAGCCACAAGCGAATTTCATTAGTCGTAAATTTGGAAATTTGGGATTCGAAGCGGCAATACGACCGGCTGGGCCTTGATGAGGAAAAGATGAAAATCATTGATACGGAGATCACGAAGCTGACGGTTCCGGTTCGGCCGGGGCGGAACCTTGCGATTATTATAGAAGTAGCAGCGATGAACTTCCGGTTGAAACGAATGGGAGTCAATGCTGCCCAGCAATTTACGGAACGCCTGACCGACGTAATTGAAGATGGCGACCACGAGGAAATGTAGATTTTTTTCGAACTGGATAATTGGTTTGTTTTAAAAGAAAGCTTGTTGATTGACGAACATAGAGATGCGGGTGAATCTGGCAGGTAAAGAGGAAATTTAAATCAGCATAAAAAGGGGGATTCGAGGAATGCTGCTTGGCTCGATGAAAAAGGGGTTGTTTGTTGGCTTAAAGACTACATGGACACTTGGGAAGATTATCTTTCCGATTACACTGATTGTGGCCGTTCTGCAGTACACTCCTGTTCTGCCGTGGCTGATGAAGGCGATCACTCCTGTCATGAAGCTGCTTGGCTTGTCAGGAGATGCGGCGATTCCCCTCGTATTAGGCTACTTCTTAAATCTGTATGCGGCAATTGGCGCGATTTTAACACTTCATTTAACGATAAAAGAAGTTTTTATTTTGGCGGTTATGCTGTCTTTTTGCCATAACCTTCTGGTTGAGTCGAGCGTGGCGGTCAAAACAGGGGTAAAGCTGTGGATTGTCTTAACGGTTCGGCTCGGTTTATCGTTTGGTTCCGCCTTGATTATAAACCTTGTGTGGCATGGTGGCGGGGAAGCGGCAAAGATGAGCTTAATTGATCCGAATGCGGCTCGTCCGGATGGCCTGGCTGTCATTTTGCTTGAAGCGATCCAAAAGGCGGGCCTTGGGATTTTTCAGCTTGCATTAATTGTTATTCCGCTTATGCTGGTGATTCAGATTTTAAAGGACTTGCAATGGCTGACAAAATTTTCGCGCGCGATGGCTCCGGTCACTCGTTCGCTTGGAATGAAGGAAAACACGTCGACGACGATGGCTGCGGGCCTGTTCTTTGGGCTTGCGTACGGAGCCGGTGTAATGATTCAAGCGGTAAAAGAGGATGGTGTCAGCCAAAAGGATTTGACGCTGGCGTTTATTTTTCTCGTGGCCTGCCATGCGGTTGTTGAGGATACGCTCATTTTTTTACCGCTGGGCATTCCTGTTTGGCCGCTGTTTTTAATCCGGCTCGGTGTGGCGATTGTCATTACGCTAATTGTCGGCAATCTGTGGAAACGCTCAGGTGTTTTGAAAAGAAAGGAAGCAACTTATGAAAACTAATCTTAAAACAGCTTTGTTTGATTTGGATGGAACATTAATTAATACGAACGAACTGATTATCAACAGTTTTTTGCATACGTTGGAAAAATTTTATCCAAAACAGTATCAGCGGGAGGATGTGCTTCCCTTTATGGGGCCCTCACTGCAAGAAACTTTTTCATCAATCGACCCTTTAAGGGTGGATGAAATGATCCGGGAGTATCGGACCTTTAATTTGGCGCAGCATGATTTGCTGGTGACCGAATTTGAAGGTGTGTACGAGACGATTCAAACATTGCATGAATCAGGTTTTAAGCTTGGCATCGTCACAACAAAGCTTCACGATGTGGTGGAGAAAGGTCTTAAGCTGTCAAGACTTGACCGCTTTTTTGATGTGGTTGTGGCACTGGATCATGTTACAAAAGCAAAGCCGGATCCGGAGCCGGTTTTAAAAGCGCTTGATCTCTTGGCTTCGCATCCTACTGAAGCAATCATGGTTGGCGATAATTACCACGATATTTTAGCGGGGAAGAATGCCGGGACGAAAACGGCAGGGGTCGCCTGGTCCGCAAAGGGAAGAGAGTATCTTGCCCAATTTGAGCCGGATTATATGCTGGACAATATGGCTGATTTGTTGCCGATTCTCGGAGTGTGATCGGACGCTATGAGAAAGACGACCCGCTATCCGGTTGATGGAGCTAATTCCTTATGGCATGTTTACAAAACGGTTCCATTTTGGAAAGTTGTTAAAAATTTTATTGTGATTGAGCTTGCACGCTATACGCCCTTACTTGGAATGAAAAATTGGCTTTATCGCACGTTTTTGCGGATGAAGGTTGGCGAGCAAACTTCTTTTGCTTTAATGGTAATGCTCGATATCATGTTTCCGGAAAAAATAAGCGTCGGCCGCAATACGGTGATTGGCTATAATACGACCATTCTGGCACACGAATATTTGATCCGCGAGTATCGGCTCGGCGAGATCGTGATTGGCGATGAGGTGATGATCGGCGCGAATTGCACCATTTTACCTGGTGTGACAATTGGCGATGGAGCAATTGTTTCCGCCGGCACGCTTGTTCATAAAGATGTTCCGCCGGGCGCGTTTGTCGGCGGCAATCCGATGCGAATCATTTATACGAAGGAAGAGCTGGACAAGCGGTGGGCTGATGATCTGATCTATGGGAAAAAATAACGCCTGGTAAAAAAGCTAGGCGTTTTGTTTTGGGGAAAAGTATACGAATTGGAGTAAACTGTTGCGGGAATGGCGGTTGATTGGATGGCAAAAAATAGAAATGTGGATAAAACCTGAATCCGTGACATGAGAAGTAAAAACAAAAGGAATTTATTCTAAATCAGGGATATTTTATAGTAACCTGTTGATTTCCGCTCCAGGCGCTTCGCTTTCCGGGGGGCGTTCGCCGAGCCTCCTCGTCGCTAGCGCTCCTGCGGGGTCTCGCCTGTAACGCTAATCCCCCAGGAGTCTGAGCGCCTTCCGCTCCAATCACATAGTGAGCGGAATCAACCAACCCTAAAATGAGCCTTTCTTTAAAAATTTTGCGATAACAAATTTTTAGGGTTGCCAAATAGACCTGCGACATTCCTATTTTTTGGCAGGTCTTTCCCGACTATTCACTTGACGAACCTCTTTATTTAGCCCTTTTGGCTTGACCAAAACCGATCCATAAAAGACACGCTTTCCTTCTCTTTCTTGGATACATTCCCCCTTTTTGTTCGGCAATAGCTAGCCAGGCTTCCGAATTTCGAGTATTCTCAACGATGTAAATCGTTTATACAGGTTCGACTTTGAAAGGATTAGTTCGACTAAACCCAGCCCAGAATGAGTCGTTAATGTTTCATCAGAATTCTCTAAAATAAATTTAACCATCTATTGCACCTACTGGGTGAAGAAAAAATTTCAATCAGAAACGATTGATATCCTTATTATATCAATGGTTTATGCGATTGACAGGGAGAAAATTTTATTGTTTCATCACGGATTCAGGTAAATGATAAATTTTCACGGATAAATAATTCATTTTCAGGGATAAATGGAGAAAACTCACGGATAAAGACAAACATTCTACGGATCAGTAACTAAAATCCACGGATAAGCAGGCTCGCCTCTAATCTGTTTTCAAAAAATCTCCAGAATGGTTCCCAATTTTAAAGAGTAATTGGTTGACGGGCTAGCAAATGAGCGGTAAACTTTAATTTATTAGCATATTAGCGAACTAAAGCAAAGGAACGACTCCTAAACCATAAGAATAAATTCCACAACCGAAGCAAGGTTAACAATTAACCTGCAAATATGGTTTAATAATGGTAGTTTTAAACGAAAAAAGACAAAAGTAATGAAAAAGGATGAATTGGATGAGCCGCTTGTTTATGTTTGAAAAGCCTCTCGGTATGAGAGATACACTTCCAGAATTATATGAAAGAAAACATCGCCTTCGCTCAGTCATGGAAAAAGTGATTAAACGATGGGGCTATTCGTTTATTGAAACGCCTACCTTGGAATATTACGAGACGGTCGGAGCCGCATCAGCGATTCTTGACCAACAGCTTTTTAAATTGCTTGACCGAGAAGGGCATACGCTCGTATTACGGCCAGATATGACAGCACCGATTGCAAGGGTTGCCGCCTCAAAGCTACTAAAAGAGGATCTTCCATTACGAATTGCTTATTCAGCAAACGTTTTTCGTGCCCAGCAGCGAGAAGGAGGTAGACCGGCTGAATTTGAGCAAATCGGCGTCGAATTCATTAATGATGAAACTGTTTCAAGCGATGCAGAAGTCATCGCATTAATGGTATCTTCCTTAAAAGAAATTGGATTAGATGATTTCCGGATATCAATCGGTCATATTGCCTTTGTAAAAGAATTATTTTTGCAAATATTAGGGAATGAAGACCGGGCGAATGCTTTGCAGCGTTATTTATATGAAAAAAATTATGTCGGATATCGGGACCATGTGAACACTTTGCCGTTATCTTCTATCGACAAGCAAAGACTGCTTGATCTTCTTGACCTTAGAGGCGGGGAAGAAGTCATCGAGAAGGCTCTTGATTTGATTGAGAACGGAAAAGGAAAGGAAGCCATTTTACAATTAAAAGAATTGTGGGATGTTATCAATGATTACGGAGAACAGGACAAGGTAAAGTTCGATTTAACACTTATTAGCCATATGAGTTATTATACGGGGATTTTGTTCGAAGTATATGCGGGCCGCGTCGGCTTTGCGATTGGCAACGGCGGGCGGTACGGCTTGCTTGAGAAATTTGGCAAATCGGCAAGTGCAACAGGCTTTGCGATTCGGCTTGATTGGCTGATTGAAGCACTTGGCGATTTCGAAAGTGAAGTGCCTGTCCATTGCATTCTTTTTAGCCAGGAACGGCGCAAGGAAGCTTTTCAATTGGCAAAAAAAATGCATGGAGAAGGAACGAGAACAGTGCTTCAGGACATTAACGGAGTAAAAAATATCGATGCTTATTCCGATAAATTTGCGGATACAATCTATCTTTTAGGAAAAGCAGGAAAGGAGCCTGCCAATGACTAAGGTGCTAACGATTGCGATGCCAAAAGGGAGAATTTTTGAAGAGGCTGCTGAATTGCTAAGGAAAGCCGGCTATCAATTACCCCCAGAATTTGATGAAAATCGCAAATTGATTATTGATGTAGAAGAAGAGGGTCTGCGGTTTATTTTGGCAAAGCCGATGGACGTCCCAACATATGTGGAGCACGGTGTAGCGGATTTAGGTATCGCTGGAAAAGATGTGATGCTGGAAGAAGAGCGGGATGTGTACGAATTGCTTGATTTAAAAATCAGCGCTTGCTACTTGGCGGTTGCCGGTATGCCGGGAACGAAGATGAGTGAGGTTGCACCGCGGGTGGCGACGAAGTACCCAAATGTAGCCGCAGCCTATTTTCGCGAGCAGGGGGAGCAAGTCGAAATTATCAAGCTGAATGGCTCGATTGAACTTGCACCGATGATTGGCTTGTCAGACCGGATTGTCGATATTGTCTCGACTGGAAGGACGTTAAAAGAAAATGGACTTATTGAGTATGAACAGATTATAGATGTGACATCGAGGTTGATTGTCAACCCGGTCAGCTATCGAATGAACGATGAGCGAATCAGCG
This sequence comes from Bacillota bacterium Lsc_1132, assembly GCA_044598425.1. Classification (GTDB taxonomy): domain Bacteria; phylum Bacillota; class Bacilli; order Bacillales; family Cytobacillaceae; genus JAEVLT01. The sequence goes on along the minus strand of CP172536.1, from coordinate 3,224,732 downwards.
AACTCGTTTTGCGTTTGAGTAAAGTAGTTGCGGAGGGTTAATCGAATGAAAATTTTACAAGTAAAAGAGTTGCAATCGATTAAACGCTCGATTGAATCCGGAACGGCAGAACAGCTGGCAGTCGTGCAAAATATCATTGCCGATATTCGTGATAACGGCGATCAGGCGCTCCGGAAATATACCGAAAAATTTGACAAAGTTGTACTGGATTCTTTTTTAGTTGATGAAAAAGAAATGGTTGAAGCGTATGAACAGGTGGAGCCTGGTTTTGTGGAAATCGTGAAGGAAGCGGCGGAAAATATTCGCATCTTCCATGAAAAACAGCTGCGGCCTTCCTGGATGACTACCGAAGAAAACGGTACGATTCTCGGCCAAAAAATAACGCCTCTTGACTCCGTTGGCGTTTATGTCCCAGGGGGAACAGCGGCCTACCCATCATCTGTGCTAATGAACGTCATTCCGGCCAAGGTTGCCGGGGTGGAACGGATTGTGATGGTCTCGCCGCCAAGCGAAAACGGGAAGCTACCGGCAGCAGTGCTTGTTGCGGCAAAGGAAGCGGGCGTGAAAGAGATCTATAAAGTAGGTGGAGCGCAGGCGATTGCGGCGCTTGCTTATGGAACCGAGTCGATTTCTTCCGTTGATAAAATAACGGGGCCGGGCAATATTTTCGTCGCATTGGCGAAAAAAGAAGTATTTGGTGACGTGGATATTGATATGATCGCCGGTCCGAGTGAGATTGCGGTGCTTGCGGATGATTCAGCTTATCCAGATGAGGTTGCAGCCGACTTGTTGTCACAGGCTGAGCACGATCCCCGCGCCTGCGCAATACTTGTAACACCGTCACCTAAGCTGGCTGAAGCCGTTTTTACAGAAGTAAAAAAACAGCTGGAACTGCTGCCAAGAAAAGAAATTGCGTTGCGCTCGATTGAGGATTATGGGGCAATTTATGTGGCTTCGAGTTTGGAAGAGGCGATAGAGACGGTCAACGAGCTTGCGCCGGAGCATTTGGAGGTTGTGACGGAGAATGCGGTGGAAGTTGTCGGAAAAATTCGCCATGCGGGAGCGATTTTTGTCGGTCGTTACAGTTCGGAGCCGGTCGGGGATTATTTTGCCGGTCCGAATCATGTGCTGCCAACGAATGGCACGGCTCGTTTTTCAAGTCCATTGAATGTGGATGATTTTCAGAAAAAGTCGAGTGTGATTATTTATAGTGAAAAGGCATTAAAACAGAATGCAGACAAGATTGCTGCGTTTGCGCGGATGGAAGGGCTTGAGGCGCATGCGAGAGCGGTCGAGGCAAGGCTGAAAAATAACCGGTAAGGAGCTATTGGCATGGAAAGAAAAGCGAATATTGAGCGAAATACGAATGAAACAAAGATCAAGCTGGCGCTCGCGATTGATGGAGAAGGGCAGGCGAATCTCGATACGGGTGTTCCTTTTCTGACGCATATGCTTGATTTATTTACTAAGCACGGGCAATTTAATCTCGATGTAGCTGCGAATGGCGATACAGAGGTTGATGACCACCATACAACAGAAGACATCGGCATTTGCCTCGGCCAGGCTTTACGGGAAGCGCTTGGCGATAAGCGCGGCATCAAGCGTTACGGGAATTCATTTGTGCCAATGGACGAAACGCTTGCCCAAGTGGTTGTCGATTTGAGCAATCGCCCGCATTTTGAAATGCGCGCTGAATTCCCGGCTCCAAGTGTTGGCACGTTTGATACAGAATTGGTTCATGAGTTTTTATGGAAGCTGGCGCTTGAAGCGCGGATGAATCTTCATGTGATTGTTCATTACGGCCACAATACACATCATATGATTGAAGCGGTGTTTAAAGCGCTTGGCCGGGCATTGGACGAAGCGACAACGATTGACCCAAGGATCAAAGGTGTTCCTTCAACGAAAGGAATGTTATAAATGATTGGCATTGTTGACTATGGAATGGGGAATTTGTTTAGTGTCAGTAAAGCGCTGGAGCGGCTTGGGGCTGATTATTTTATTTCCGGACGGAAGGATGAACTGCAGGGAGCGGATGCGCTGCTTTTGCCAGGGGTCGGTTCTTTCCGCGATGCGATGATTCGCCTGAATGAGGAGGGACTTACAGAATTTCTCCGCGGATTTGCGGAGTCCGGCAAACCGCTGCTTGGAATTTGCCTCGGCATGCAGCTTCTTTTTGAAAAAAGTGAAGAAAATGGGCTGACGGATGGCCTGGATCTGCTGCCTGGTATCGTTCGCCGTTTTCCGGGCGGGGGATATAAGGTTCCGCATATGGGATGGAACCGGCTTGAGTTCGTAGCATCCTCACCGCTGCTGGAAAATTTGGATGAGGATTACGTTTATTTTGTTCATTCCTATTTTGTCGATGCCAAGGATTCGCCGGTCCTGCTGGCAAAGGCGAGCTACCACGAGGAGGTATCGGCGGTTGTCGGCCGCGGCAATATTTTTGGAATGCAGTTCCATCCGGAAAAAAGCAGCAAGCTTGGCATGAGCTTATTAAATAATTTTTTAAAAATGGTCGATGAAAGGAAGGCGGAGCAATGAGCATCACGATTTACCCGGCAATCGATATGAGAGGCGGAAATTGTGTACGCCTTCTGCGCGGAGATTACAATCAAGAAACGATTTACGGTGATTCGCCGTTTGATATGGCTCGGCAATTTGCTTCTGCCGGTGCTGAGTGGATTCATATGGTCGATTTGGATGGTGCGAAAGATGGCAAGCGTGTCAATGATCGATTTGTGATTCAAGCGGCAAAGGAATTGAATGTGAACGTGCAAATTGGCGGCGGTATTCGCTCGGAGCAAGATATTCTTCATTATTTGGAAAATGGCGTCGACCGGGTGATTATTGGCAGCATCGCTGTCTCTGAGCCTGAGTTTGCTATTGAAATGATTCGGAAATACGGCAGTCGGATTGCGGTTGGAATTGACGCGAAAGATGGTTTTGTCGCCACTCACGGCTGGCTTGATACTTCAAAGGTGAAAGCAGTGGAACTTGGCAAGCGATTAGCTGAGGCGGGGGCAGAAACGTTTATTTTTACTGATATAGCAACGGATGGCACTCTCTCTGGCCCGAATATTGCGGCTGTTTGTGAAATGGCTGAAGTGACCGGGAAAAGTGTGATCGCTTCCGGCGGAGTCAGCAGCCTCGAGGATTTGAAAGCATTGCGTTCGGTGGCCGTAAAAGGAGTCAGCGGTGCGATTGTTGGCAAAGCCCTTTATGAAAAGCGGTTTACCTTGAAGAAAGCGCTGGAAGAGGGGGCGAAATCATGTTAACGAAACGGATTATCCCTTGCCTTGATGTAAAGGATGGCCGGGTGGTAAAAGGCATTCAATTCGTTCAGCTTCGCGATGCCGGCGACCCGGTTGAACTGGCAAAGGTGTATGATGAAGAAGGGGCGGACGAGCTCGTTTTCCTTGATATATCTGCTTCTCATGAAGGCCGGAAAACGATGGTAGAGGTCGTTAAAGCGGTTGCCTCAGAGCTCGCGATTCCATTTACCGTTGGCGGCGGAATCAACTCGCTTGACGATATGAAAAAAATTCTCCGCGCCGGAGCGGATAAAGTTTCATTGAATACAGCTGCGGTGCTGAATCCCGAGTTGATTACGGAAGGGGCTGGCTTTTTTGGCTCGCAGTGCATTGTCGTCGCGATTGATGCAAAGTATGATGCGGAAGTTGGAACATGGCGGGTGTATACGCATGGCGGACGGAAATCTACTGATAAATTAGCGGTAGAATGGGCGCGTGAGGCTGAAAAACTAGGTGCCGGGGAAATTTTATTGACCAGCATGGATAGCGACGGCGAGAAAAATGGATTTGATTTGGAGCTGACAAGAGCGGTCAGTGAAGCGGTATCGATCCCAGTTATTGCTTCCGGCGGTGCGGGAAATGCTGATCATTTTGTTGAGGCGTTTGTCGATGGAAAAGCAGATGCAGCCCTGGCAGCATCGATTTTTCATTACAAAGAAACGTCGGTGCGTGAAGTGAAAAGCTATCTGATGGACAAAGGGGTGGCGGTGAGATGACGGCTGATGAGTTAAAGTTTGACGAAAAAGGTTTGATCCCGGCAATTGTACAGGATGCCGATACAAAAGAGGTTTTGACACTAGCTTATATGAACCGGGAATCATTCGCCAAAACGCTCGAAACGAAGGAAACGTGGTTTTATAGCCGTTCACGCCAGGAATTATGGCATAAAGGGGCAACGAGCGGAAATACGCAGACGGTTGTTGGTTTAAAAGTGGACTGTGATCGCGATGCTTTAGTCGTGCTCGTGAATCCGAAGGGGCCTGCGTGCCACACTGGAGCTGTGAGCTGTTTTAAGAAGGGAGAATTTGAAGATGGAAAACTATGAAATTTTAAAGAAGCTGGAACAAATCATTATTGAGCGGGAAAAAGAACGGCCAGAGGGTGCATATACAACTTATTTGTTTGAAAAAGGCGTCGATAAGATTTTGAAAAAAGTGGGCGAAGAAGCAGCAGAGGTAATCATTGCTGCTAAGAATCGGAGCCATGAGGAATTAAAATGGGAAGCGTCTGACCTGCTTTATCATTTGATGGTGCTGCTTGTTGAGCAGGAACTGCCATTTACGGAAGTTCTGAAAACGCTGGAAGAACGACATAATGCAAGATAATTAGAATGATGAGAACGCTGGCACCCGGCTGCCGGCGTTTTTATTACGTTTGGTGTTGCGAACCCCTTATAAGGCTCAATTTCTTCTCCGATAGCTGGTACATATGGTATACTACTTAAGGTATGTTGAATGAAAGATGGAGGACTGCATGAGTAAAGACGCGAAAGCAAGAATTCAGAATGGTAAAATCCTTACCTTTCTCCCTAATGGGGAATATTATTTTAAAAAAGGTTTAAAGGCCTATCATCGGCAGGATTTAACTAAAGCGAAAAAATATCTTCAGCGAGCGATGCAGCTTGAGCCGACGGAACCAATGATTGCTTGTCAGCTGGCTATTGTTTTAACAGAAATAGGCGAGTATGAAGATTCGAATGAACTCTTGCAGCATATCCTGGAAGAATTGGATCAAGAAATGGTCGAGTGCCATTATTTTTTAGCAAATAATTATGCCTATCTAGGCTTTTTTAAAGATGCATTTCAGCATGCGAAGCGCTATTTGGAATTGGAACCTGATGGTGATTTTGCAGACGATAGCGAAGAATTACTGGAGTTATTGGCTTTGGAGTCAGAAGAACTGGAAGAGGAGCTGTATGAAGAAGACGATTTAATTATTAAGCAGGAACGAGCCCGCGACTTGCTAGAGTCCGGCTACTTTCCAAAGGCAATCGAACTCCTTCATTCGGTCATTAACGAATACCCGGAATATTGGTCTGCTTACAATAATCTCGCCCTTGCCTACTTCTATTTAGGTAAAGTGGAAAAAGCGGAAACGATTTTGCTGGATGTTTTAAAGCGAAATCCTGGAAATCTTCATGCATTGTGCAATCTGCTTGTATTTGCGCATTATCGAAAGCAAACAAAAAAAGCCGTAAAGCTAACGAAGATGTTAAAAAAAATTCAGCCGCTTGTCACGGAGCATCAGTTCAAACTGGGAGCAACCTTTGCGTTAGTCGGTGAGTTTGATCTTGCCTATTTTTGGCTAAAAAAGCTGTATAAATATGGTTTTGCTGGCGACGGCCCATTTTATTATTGGCTTTCTTTGGCCGCTTATCACACAGGAAACGTGGTTTTTGCAAAAAATATTTGGAAAAAAGTCATTGACATCAATCCGGAAAAAATTGGACTTGAACCTTGGAATGACGAAAGAGAAGGGATTAATGGGCTTGAAGATCATTCACAATCCATTTCACGAAAGCTGGAAAGCGATTATGTGGAAGAGCGGCTCTTTTCCCTTTTCCTGATCTCTGTTTCGAAAAAGCGGGAAGAAATGCTTGCCTTGGTTAAAATGGATAAATTTACAGAGATTGAAAAACAATATGCAGATTACTTAATGAAACAAGATTCCTCATTTTATTGGCAGGGGCATGAAATTGCCAAAAATCTTTATCGATATTATCAGCCGATTGGAACGATTGAAGCGGGTTTGTTTTTAACGTGGTTTTCCATTTTTTTGCAAGCCGTAAATCAGGGATTGGATTTAAATAATACTTATGCATGGGCTGCGGCAACAGAATATGTATGGAAAAAGCTGCGAAACGAAAAAAGATCCCAGCAGGAATTGGCCGATCGTTACGGTTTGTCAGCTGCCACGGTTGGAAAATATGTAAAATTGGTGAACAATTGCTTACAATGAGCAAATATTTGGACGCCGGAATCTTTGTTTTATAGGATAGATTTATGTAGGAAATAATATGGCTTAGGCAAGTATCTAAAGGAGTGATAAAGTACCATGTCTGAGGAAAAAATTTATGATGTAATCATTGCAGGGGCCGGACCTGCCGGCATGACTGCTGCTGTTTATACATCCCGCGCAAACTTGAGCACATTGATGATTGAGCGCGGTGTTCCAGGCGGGCAAATGGCCAATACAGAAGAAGTGGAAAACTATCCAGGATATGAAAGCATTTTAGGGCCGGATCTATCCACGAAAATGTTCGACCACGCGAAGAAATTTGGCGCCGAATACGCTTATGGCGATATTAAAGAAATCATTGACCATGGCGATTATAAAACGGTAGTGGCTGGTTCAAAAGAATACAAAACGTATTCTGTTATTATTACAACCGGTGCCGAATATAAAAAATTAGGTGTTCCAGGCGAGAAAGAGTTAGGTGGACGCGGTGTTTCCTATTGTGCGGTTTGCGATGGCGCCTTTTTCAAAGGTAAAGAGCTAGTCGTCGTCGGCGGCGGAGATTCCGCTGTTGAAGAAGGTGTTTACTTAACCCGGTTCGCTTCAAAAGTGACCATCGTTCATCGCCGCGATCAGCTGCGCGCTCAAAAGATTTTGCAAGACCGCGCATTCGCAAATGAAAAAGTCGATTTTATCTGGAATCATACGGTTAAAGAAATTCATGCAAAGGATGGAAAAGTAGGGAGTCTTACGCTTGTATCGACTGTGGACGGCTCTGAGCAAGAGTTTCCGGCAGATGGTGTTTTTATTTATGTCGGTATGCTCCCGCTGTCAAAGCCGTTTGTCAGCCTTGGAATTACCAATGAGAACGGCTATATTGAGACGAATGATCAGATGGAAACGAAGGTTCGCGGAATTTTTGCTGCCGGCGATATTCGTGAAAAAACATTGCGCCAGATTGTTACAGCAACAGGTGACGGCAGCATTGCAGCACAAAGTGCTCAGCATTATGTAGAGGAATTAAAAGAAGAATTAAAAGCAAAGCAGTAATTAAAAGGCTTTGCGCTTTCCGTACAATATCTTAATCAAAACGTTACCGGCTTTTAATTCTATTGTAACAAGAGTGAAATATTGGTAGGGTATGATAATCTTAGTAATTGACCCCCTTTAAAATATAATCCTTTTAGCACAGGTAAACTGCCTGTGTTCTTTTTTTGACTCAGAAATGTTAACCAAAACAACAAGCTTGTTATTCATTGTGACTGTATTTGAAAAATAGTATAATGAAAAGAATCCATAAGATTATTTTATGAAAAGTTTTACATAGCGTTTGAGGTGAAGAATATGCAGCGTGTCACCAATTGTGTTTTGTTACGGGATAATCAAGTTTTGTTGCTCCAAAAACCCCGACGCGGCTGGTGGGTGGCGCCGGGTGGAAAGATGGAGCCTGGCGAATCCGTACGCGACTCCTGTGTCCGCGAATATCGTGAGGAAACGGGAATTTATCTTAAAAACCCGCAGCTAAAAGGTGTGTTTACATTTATTATGAAGGAGCAAGACCAAGTCGTTTCTGAATGGATGATGTTTACCTTCATGGCAACCGATTCCGATGGAGCGCGTTTTGAAGAAAGTGTTGAGGGAAAGCTTGAGTGGCAGCCGATTGATCGCATTGCCTCTTTGCCAATGGCTCCAGGTGATTACCACATTCTTGACTATATGATTCATGGAAATGGGCTCATCTATGGTACTTTCACATATACGAACGATTTCGAATTAATAAGCTATCGATTGGATCCGAGCTGAATAATAGGGGGGATTGAAATGAGTAGCGGTTCGACAAGCGATACTCAAATGGTGATTATAACGGGTATGTCTGGAGCTGGAAAAACCGTAGCCATACAAAGTTTCGAGGATTTAGGCTTCTTTTGCGTCGATAATCTGCCGCCAACTTTACTTCCAAAATTTTTAGAACTGATGAAGGAATCCGGGAATAAAATGAATAAAGTAGCGCTTGTGATGGACTTGCGTGGACGGGAATTTTTTGACCATCTGTTTAAAGCGTTGGATGATCTCGCAGAAACTTCATGGGTGACACCGCAAATTTTATTTTTGGATGCTGAGGATTCAACGCTTGTCAGGCGCTACAAAGAAACGCGGCGCACTCACCCGCTTGCTCCGTCTGGACTGCCGCTTGAGGGGATTCAGCTTGAGAGGGAATTGCTAGAAGAGTTAAAAGGAAGAGCACAACTTATTTATAATACGTCTCAAATGAAGCCTCGAGAGCTTCGTGAAAAAATCTTAAATGAATTTACTTTGAATAAAAAATCAATTTTTACCGTCAATGTCATGTCATTTGGATTTAAATACGGGCTTCCAATCGATGCTGATCTTGTATTTGATGTGCGTTTTTTGCCTAATCCCCATTATATTGAACACATGAGGCCAAAAACCGGCCTGGATGTAGACGTGTCCAGCTATGTTTTAAAGTGGAGTGAGACGCAAAAATTTTTAGAAAAAGTAACGGAACTGCTCAGTTTCATGCTGCCGCACTATATGCGGGAAGGGAAAGCTCAGCTTGTGATTGCGATGGGATGTACCGGAGGGCAGCATCGTTCGGTTGCGCTTGCTGAATACATTGGTCACTTTTTTGAAAAAGATTATCATACACAAATAACGCACCGTGACATTGAGAGGAGAAAGGACATTACAAAATGAGCCAATTCAGACAGCCAAGAATTGTCATCGTTGGCGGTGGAACAGGCTTGCCTGTTTTATTACGAGGGTTAAAACAGTACCCCGTTGATATTACTGCGATTGTGACGGTAGCAGATGATGGCGGCAGCTCGGGAAGATTGCGCGATGATTTGCATATTCCTCCTCCAGGTGATATTCGCAATGTTTTAGCGGCTTTATCGGATGTTGAGCCGTTGATCGAGGAGATGTTCCAGCATCGTTTTCAAACATCGAATGAATTATCCGGCCATTCTCTCGGGAATTTAATCTTAGCCGCCATGACGTCGATTACCGGGAACTTCGTCCATGCGATTCAAGAGATGAGCAAAGTGTTAAATGTACACGGCAAGGTGCTGCCTGCTGCAAATCAAAGTGTTGTATTGCATGCGGAATTGGAGGATGGAACAATTGTTTCAGGAGAGTCAAAGATTCCTTTTTCTGGCAAAAAAATTCATAAAGTTTTTTTGACTCCGGATGACATTCAGCCATTGCCAGAAACGATTCAGGCCATTGTCCAGGCTGATTTGATCATCATTGGTCCAGGGAGCTTATATACAAGTATTCTTCCGAACCTGCTTGTTCCAAAACTAGGGGAGGAAGTGTGTCGTTCCCACGCGAAAAAAGTCTATATTTGTAATTTAATGACCCAAGCGGGAGAAACGCATGGATTTACAGCGAGTGACCATGTAAAAGCGATTTATGACCATATGAATTGTGCTTTTATTGATACGATTTTAGTAAACAATGAAGAAATTCCTGCCGATGTTCAGCTTCGCTATAAAAAGGAACTGGCGCATCCGGTGCAGTATGATCTTCCGCGCCTGTTTGATTTAGGCTTGGAGGTTGTACATGGAGATATTGCCGTTTTGGAACATGGGGCACTGAGGCATGATCCGAAGAAAGTTGCGGAAATTTTGTATAATTTATTGATTGCTGAAACCAAAAGGCGATTTCAAGCGTATTAATAGAAAATGATTTAATTGTTTTATTTTTTAAAAAAGCGCAGCAAGGGCAGATGAATTGCTCAAGTGCCAGCAAGTAGGGGGGTGAAAGGATGTCTTTCGCTTCGGAAACGAAAAAGGAATTAACCAATCTGGAGGTAAAATCCTGCTGCAGCCGTGCTGAGCTTTCCGCGTTAATTCGCATGAACGGATCACTTTCCTTCTCAAATCGAAAGCTGGTTGTGGATATTCAAACGGAAAACGCGGCAATTGCGAGGAGAATTTACACTCTCATCAAGAAGAGCTATGATGTGCAAGTTGAACTTTTTGTACGAAAAAAAATGCGGCTGAAGAAAAACAATGTGTACATTGTCCGCCTTGCCCAACAAGCAAAAGAAATATTGGAGGATTTAAAAATCCTTGGCGAAGGATTTACCTTTATCCATGATATTTCGAAGGAGCTAATCAAAAAGAAGTGTTGTAAGCGTTCTTATTTAAGGGGAGCTTTTCTTGCAGGTGGCTCCGTGAATAATCCGGAAACGTCCTCATATCATTTGGAAATTTTTTCTCTTTATAAGGAACACAACGACTCTTTATGTGAATTAATGAATATATTTGGACTCAACAGTAAAACACTTGAACGGAAAAAAGGTTATATTACGTATTTGAAAGAAGCGGAAAAAATTACGGAATTTTTAAATGTTATCGGCGCACATAATGCCCTGCTCCGCTTTGAGGATGTCCGGATTGTCAGGGATATGCGAAACTCGGTAAACCGCCTTGTTAATTGCGAGACGGCCAACTTGAACAAAACAATTGGCGCTTCGCTAAGGCAAGTTGAAAATATTCGTTTTATTGAGCAGACGGTTGGCCTGCAAGTGCTGCCCGAAAAATTGCGGGAAATTGCCGAACTTAGGGTAACTTACCAGGATGTAACATTGAAAGAGTTAGGTGAAATGGTCGCAGGCGGTGCGATTAGCAAATCCGGAATCAATCACCGCTTACGAAAAATTGACGAGATTGCTGAGAAAATACGAGCCGGTGAAATGGCTCCGAAAAAATAGGTAGGAATACATTGGGGAGGTATTGTAAAAATGGTAGAAAAACAAGTAGAAGTAAAGTTAAAAACTGGGCTTCAGGCACGCCCGGCAGCACTGTTTGTACAGGAAGCAAATCGCTTTTCAGCCGAAATATTTCTTGAAAAGGATGGGAAGAAGGTAAATGCGAAAAGCATCATGGGACTAATGAGTCTCGCGGTAAGTTCAGGAACAACGGTGCGCATCATCGCCAATGGTGATGATGAACAAGAAGCCGTCAAGGCTTTAAGCGATTATATTCAAAAAGAGAACTGAAAAAGGGTTTGACATTGTTGTCAAACCCTTTTTCCTGAATCGTCTTCGTCCCGTTTTATTTCTTGTCTTTTTGTTGATCGTTGCGAGTGATAATATGGTCAATTAAGCCGTATTCGAGAGCGCGATCCGCAGTCATAAAGTTGTCGCGATCCGTATCTTTTTCGATTACTTCAAGTGGCTGGCCGGTACGTTCTGCCAAAATCGTGTTTAATTTTTCGCGAAGGAAGAGAATCCTTTTTGCAGCAATTTCGATTTCGGTTGCCTGGCCCTGCGCACCGCCAAGCGGTTGATGGATCATCACTTCCGCATTCGGAAGTGCATAACGCTTCCCTTTTTCACCGGCGGCAAGAAGGAAAGCACCCATCGATGCAGCCATACCGATGCAAACAGTCGAAACTTGCGGTTTAATATATTGCATCGTATCGTAAATGGCCATTCCGGCAGTGATACTGCCACCAGGGCTATTAATATAAAGGGTAATATCTTTTTCTGGGTTCTCTGCCTCAAGGAACAATAATTGCGCTACAATCGAATTGGAAACATTATCATCAATCGCGCTGCCGAGCATAATGATTCGGTCTTTTAACAAACGGGAATAAATATCGTAGGCTCTTTCACCCCGGTTTGTCTGTTCAATAACTGTAGGGATCAAATTCATTGCCTATTCCTCCTTTAATTATGTAACTTGTTTTGAAAAATCTTACGTACTGTTATCATACACTAATGGTCAATAAAGGTCAAACAAATCAGCTTCTGTTTTGCTCGACAAACTTTGAAGAATTTCAAAAGGATCGTTCTGCTGACTCTTCATTCCGAAGGAAAATGTAACACACTAAGTAGTACATTCATCATTTTGGAAAAAAGATCTCAGATTCATGATATCCAAGTTTAAAGGTTTTAAACATTGTTTAAACATTTATTCCCTTGCAAAAGGGACAAATATAGCATATAATATGAAAGTCGCTAAAATGATTTGCCCTCGTGGTGCAATGGATAGCACGCAAGATTCCGGTTCTTGAAATTCGGGTTCGAGTCCTGACGAGGGCGTTAAATGAGTGAAATCACTACGTCTTAAACGTAGTGATATTTTTTTTTGTTTTTGAAATAGTTTATCTTTAAAAGGAGTCAAGAAATACTGTTGATATCCTGCGAATTCCAAATCCTTTCCATACACCAAAATCGCATCCTCATGTAAAATAGAAGAAGGGGGAGGGTGCAAAATGAATTTAAAGACTGGTTTATGGCAGCAGCAGACATTGAAATTAGCAATGACGCAAGAGCTGACACAGGCAATCGCGCTGTTGCAATACTCAGCACAGGAGCTCACTGATTTTTTGGAAACGAAGGCGTTGGAAAATCCCCTTTTAACAATTGAAAGACGCCAGCGAACAAAACGAGCAAAAACGGATAAGCAGCAAACGGATTGGGTTGAACAGATTGCTGACACCTCTTTTTCGCTTGAAGACCATTTGATCTCTCAATTAAACATAAAAAAATATTCGATGGAACAATTAACTCTCATCAGACTGGTAATCAGAGATCTTGATGATAACGGTTACTTTAGAGGAAGTGTTCAAGAACTTGCAGAAAAACTACATGTTTCTTCTGCTATGGTAGAGAGAAGTCTTTCGATTATTCAAACACTCGAACCAGCGGGAGTAGGAGCGTCCAGTCTTCAGGAATGCTTGCTGCTGCAATTAAAACGGTCAAATCCGGAAAATAAGCTGGCCATGACCATTCTTGAAAAATATTTCATTCCATTCGCTGAAAAAAAGTGGAAGATTATTTCCAAAGAATTACAGGTAACATTAAAGGAGATTCAAGCGGTCTCGGATTTTGTTCAAAAGCTGAATCCAAAGCCGTGTGCAGAGTATACTGCCGCCCCGGCATCGTATCTCATCCCTGATGCGGTTATTGTATGCAACGGTACAGAACTTTCCGTTCGTTTATGTGAAGCAGCAATGCCGAAAATAGGCTTTAACACGCATTATTATCAAAAATTTTCAGAGAATCATGATCAGCATGTGCTGCAATTTTTACAGGAAAAATATCAGGATTATCAGTGGATTGTCAGAAGCATTGAACAACGAAAAGAAACATTAATGAAAGTCGTCACAAAAATCGTCGAAAAGCAGCCTGATTTTTTTCGAAAGGGTCCTCGTTTTCTTGTGCCGATGACCATGAAGGAAATGGCGTACGAATTGGACGTCCATGAATCGACGGTCAGCCGTGCCGTAAGGGAAAAATTTGTACAGACGCCAGCTGGAACATTTCCGTTAAGATTCTTTTTTACAAGCACCGTTCAGACCGTTTCAGATGAAAACACATCTTCCTCCCAAGTTAAAAATCTTATTGCTCAGCTTGTTGAACGGGAAGATAAAGAAAAGCCCTATTCGGATCAAGAAATTGTTGATTTATTAAAAAATCGGGATGGGATTATTGTTTCACGAAGGACAGTGGCTAAATACCGTGATCAATTAAGAATTCCATCATCCTCCAAAAGGAAAAGGTATTAGATTGAAAGGAAACGGTACAATGCATCATATTACCTTGTATACACGCCATGGCTGCCATTTGTGTGAAAGAGCGAAACAAGACATAATAGAATTGAAAAAGAAAATACATTTTTCCTTTGAAGAGAAAGATATCGAGCAAAGTGACGAGCTAACAGAGCGTTATGGATTGATGATTCCGGTCGTTCAGATTGATGGGGAAGAAGTGGCACACGGCATTGTTAACAAGTTTGACATAAGTAAACGTTTGCAGTGAAAAAACGGAATGTTATTAGTTGAAATAGGTTTTTACTCCTGTTAGAATGAAAAATGTGCCAGGGGTAATTTTTTTTAACTGTAGTGGGACATAATGTGTCTATGTGGGACGATAATTGACCAACTACAATTAACTAAAGGGGCATGAATTCATGCGGGAATTTTTAGATATTCAAAGAAAATTATTACCCGATCTTCTTCAGGTTATTCAAAAGCGCTACTCAATCCTCCGATACATAGGATTTATGCAGCCGGTTGGTAGACGTAGCCTTGCTGCAAGCCTAGGGTTTACGGAAAGAACATTAAGGAGTGAAGTAGAGTTTCTCAAGGATCAAAACTTAATCACTTCCAATAATGTAGGAATGAGTTTGACTCCGGAGGGAAAGAACTTACTGGAAGATCTTGAAAGCTTTATGCGGGAGATCAAGGGTATAGACGTAATGGAAATGGAATTGAAACATCGGCTCGGGATTCGCAGAGTGATGATTGTACCCGGCGATGTGGATGAGTCTCCAATGGTGAAAAATGAGCTTGGGAAAGCTTGCGCATCCTGCATGAAAATGCTGCTAAACGGAGAAAATATCATCGCTGTGACTGGCGGCTCCACGATGGCTGCCGTAGCTGAAATGCTTACCCCTGAACTAGGCGAAAAGGAATTGCTTTTTGTCCCGGCTCGCGGCGGAATCGGTGAAGACGTCCATAACCAGGCAAACACCATTTGCTCCAATATGGCAGTACATACCCACTCAAAGCATCGGGTTCTGTATGTTCCTGATCAGGTCAGTCCCGACATTTACGAATCATTGATTAAAGAGCCGGCTATTCATGAAGTATTGGGTCTTATTCAGTCAGCAAGTATGGTACTGCACGGGATTGGAGACGCTATGACAATGGCCAAGCGCCGGAAAACGAGCCCGGCTGACTTGGAAAAAATCAAAGAAGAAAAAGCGACAGGAGAAGCGTTTGGCTATTATTTTAACGAAGCTGGGGAAATTGTGCATAAAGTTGCCACAATTGGGCTGCAGCTCGATGATTTGGAACGAATACCGAATGTTATTGCAGTTGCAGGAGGAAAATCGAAGGCGAAAGCCATTCGCGCTTATATGAAACAAGCTCCTTCATCCACCATTTTAATTACAGATGAAGGTGCGGCAAGCCAGTTATTAAAAGGGTAACCCCTTTTTAAATAAATTTTTATTATGCTTACACAAAAAAGGAGGAAATTTCTCATGACAGTAAAAGTAGGTATTAATGGATTTGGACGTATTGGACGTAATGTGTTCCGTGCAGCTCTTAAAAATTCGAATGTTGAAATCGTTGCGATCAATGATTTAACAGACGCAAAGATGCTTGCACACCTTTTAAAATACGATTCCGTTCATGGCACGCTTTCAGAAGATGTTACCGTTGATGGTGAATATTTAGTTGTTGGCGGCCAAAAAGTAAAGGTTATCGCTGAGCGCGACCCTGCTCAACTTGGCTGGGGAGACCTTGGCGTAGAAGTGGTTGTTGAATCAACGGGTCGCTTTACAAAACGCGAAGATGCTGCAAAACACCTAGAAGCAGGCGCTAAAAAAGTAATCATCTCTGCTCCGGCAAACAACGAAGACATTACAATTGTTATGGGTGTTAACGAAGACAAATACGATGCTGCAAACCATCATGTTCTCTCTAATGCATCTTGTACAACAAACTGCTTAGCACCATTTGCAAAAGTATTAAACGACAAATTCGGCATCAAACGCGGTATGATGACAACTGTTCACTCTTACACAAATGACCAGCAAATCCTTGACCTACCGCACAAAGACTATCGTCGTGCCCGTGCAGCTGCTGAGAATATGATTCCTACTTCTACTGGTGCAGCAAAAGCTGTTGCATTAGTTCTTCCTGAATTAAAAGGAAAGTTAAATGGTATGGCAATGCGTGTACCAACTCCAAACGTGTCAATCGTTGACTTAGTTGCTGAGTTAGATAAAGATGTTACAGTTGAAGAAGTAAACGCTGCGTTAAAAGAAGCTTCAGAAGGTTCATTAAAAGGGATCTTAAACTACAGTGAACTTCCATTAGTTTCTAGTGACTACAATGGCTGCACAGCATCTTCTACAATCGATGCATTATCAACAATGGTAATCGAAGGAAACATGGTAAAAGTATTATCATGGTATGATAACGAAGTTGGGTACTCTAACCGTGTTGTTGACCTTGTAGATTACATTGCGTCAAAAGGACTTTAATTTTTCAATGGATGTGATTGGAATTCGTATCCAAGAACATCTATAATGATAATCGTGATTACAATGCTTTTTAAAGGGGAGCGGGGAGGATTCCCCTCTCCCTTTTCCATTTTCCCCTAAAATGAGGAGGTCCTTTTTAAGATGAATAAGAAAACATTAAAAGATGTTGACGTAAATGGGAAGCGTGTATTTTGCCGTGTCGATTTCAATGTACCGATGCAGGAGGGAAAAATTACGGATGAAACTAGAATCCGTGCCGCTCTGCCAACGATTCAGTATTTGACAGAGCAAGGGGCAAAAGTCATTCTGGCAAGCCATCTTGGCCGTCCAAAAGGAAAAGCTGTCGATGAAATGCGATTAACCCCTGTAGCTGCCCGCCTTGAAGAGCTTCTTAACAAAGAAGTGAAAAAAGCGGACGAAGCGTATGGCGAATCGGTCAAAGCTCTTATTGATACGATGGCAAACGGTGATGTTCTTCTTCTTGAAAACGTTCGTTTTTATCCTGGAGAAGAAAAGAATGATCCAGAGCTCGCTAAAGCTTTTGCGGAGCTTGCGGATGTCTATGTGAATGATGCTTTCGGTGCTGCCCACCGTGCGCACGCCTCGACGGAAGGAATTGCGCACCATCTTCCGGCCGTTGCAGGATTTTTAATGGAAAAAGAATTGGATGTATTGGGTAAAGCTCTTTCAAATCCTGACCGTCCGTTTACGGCAATCATCGGCGGTGCGAAGGTAAAAGATAAAATCGGCGTCATTGAGAATTTGCTTGATAAGGTAGATAATTTGATTATCGGCGGCGGATTGGCGTATACGTTTGTGAAGGCGCAAGGTTATGAAGTTGGCAAGTCGCTGTTAGAAGCGGATAAAATCGATCTTGCTAACTCGTTCATGGCAAAGGCAAAAGAAAAAGGCGTTAATTTCTATATGCCTGTTGATGTAATTGTTGCGGATGATTTTTCAGAAGAGGCCAATAAAAAAGTCGTATCGATCGAAGAAATTCCTGCTGATTGGGAAGCTCTTGATATTGGACCAAAAACGCAGGAAATTTACCGTGATGTCATTCGAAACTCGAAATTAGTGATTTGGAATGGCCCAATGGGGGTTTTTGAAATCGATGCTTTTGCTGGTGGAACAAAAGCTGTGGCACAGGCGCTGGCTGATTCTGAAGGTACATATTCAGTGATTGGCGGCGGGGACTCTGCGGCAGCTGTTGAGAAATTCCATTTAGCAGATAAAATGAGCCATATTTCAACTGGCGGCGGTGCTTCGCTTGAATTCATGGAAGGAAAAGAACTTCCAGGCGTTGTGGCGTTAAACGATAAATAATTTGGCAGTTGATTTAGCAATCGAAAGGATGGTGCCAGCATGAGAAAACCGATTATTGCAGGTAACTGGAAAATGAACAAAACGCTTGCCGAAGCAAAAAGCTTCGCAGAAGAAGTGAAAAATTCTGTTCCAAGCAAGACAAAAGTAGAATCTGTAATTTGCGCCCCAGCATTGTTTTTACCAAGTCTCGTAGAGGCTGTTAAAGGAACAGATGTTGAGATTGGCGCCCAAAACATGCACTTTGAGGAAAGCGGCGCATTTACGGGTGAAATTAGCCCTGTTGCTTTAGCTGACCTAGGCGTTCAATATGTCATTATTGGCCACTCCGAACGCCGTGAAATGTTCAATGAAACGGATGAAACAGTAAACAAAAAGGCGAAATCGGCGTTTAAACACAATCTAACACCAATCATTTGCTGCGGCGAAACACTTGAGCAACGCGAAAATGGTGAAACGAATGAATTTGTTGGCGGTCAGATCAAAAATGCGCTCGCGGGTTTAACGAATGAACAAATAAAACAAACGGTAATTGCCTACGAGCCAATTTGGGCAATTGGAACTGGAAAATCCTCAACCGCTGAGGATGCAAATGAAGTATGTGCCCATATCCGCCAAGTGGTTGCGGAAACTTTCTCACAAGATGTGGCAGATGCTGTACGTATTCAATACGGTGGCAGTGTAAAACCGGGGAATATTAAGGAATACATGGCACAGCCGGATATTGATGGTGCTCTTGTCGGCGGCGCAAGCCTTGAAGCACAATCATTTTTGCAATTAGTGGAGGCAGGTCGTTATGAGTAAATCCCCAGTTGCCTTGATCATCCTTGATGGTTTTGGCTGCAGAAACGAAACAAAAGGAAATGCGGTTGCCCAAGCTGACAAACCGAATTTTGACCGTTATTGGAAAGAGTTCCCACATGCGCATTTGCTTGCAAGCGGAGAAGCGGTTGGTCTTCCAGATGGACAAATGGGTAACTCTGAAGTTGGCCATATGAACATCGGCGCAGGCCGTATTGTTTACCAAAGCTTAACAAGAGTGAATATTGCCATTCGTGAAGGCGAATTTGGAAAAAATGAAACGTTGCTTGGAGCTGTTGAACATGCGAAAAAGAATGGCACAGCCCTTCATCTTTTCGGACTTCTTTCTGATGGCGGTGTTCACAGCCATATTGACCATATGTTTGCCCTGTTAAAACTTGCGGCTGATCACGGTCTGAAAAAGGTTTATGTCCATGGCTTCCTGGATGGCCGTGATGTTGGACCGCAAACGGCCGAAACATATATTCAACAGACGCTGGATAAAATGAAAGAGTATGGCGTAGGGGAATTTGCAACTCTTTCCGGACGCTATTATTCCATGGATCGGGACAAGCGCTGGGAGCGTGTTGAGAAGTCTTACCGTGCGATGGTGGATGGAGAAGGCCCTGCTTACACGAATCCGCTTGATGTGATTAAGGACTCTTACCAGCATGGGATTTTTGACGAATTCATCCTGCCATCTGTTATAATAAAAGAAGATGGACAACCGGTTGCGACTATTCAGGACAATGATGCTGTTATTTTCTATAACTTCCGTCCTGACCGGGCAATCCAGATTTCAAATACATTTACAAATGAAGATTTCCGTTCATTTGATCGCGGACCAAAGCACCCGAAAGATCTTTATTTTGTTTGCATGACGCATTTTAGTGAAACGGTAAAAGGTTATGTAGCGTTTAAGCCAACGAATTTGGATAATACGCTTGGTGAAGTTTTATCACAAAATGGCCTAAAACAATTAAGGATTGCCGAAACGGAAAAATATCCTCATGTTACGTTCTTTATGAGTGGAGGGCGTGAAGCGAAATTTCCTGGGGAAGAGCGGATCTTAATCAATTCTCCGAAAGTTGCAACTTATGATCTTAAGCCGGAAATGAGCGCTTATGAAGTAACGGATGCACTTGTAAAAGAAATTCAGGAAGACAAGTTTGATGCCATCATTTTGAACTTTGCGAACCCTGATATGGTAGGGCACTCTGGAATGCTTGAACCGACGGTAAAAGCGATTGAAACAGTGGATGAGTGTTTAGGAAAAGTTGTAGACCTGATCCTTGAAAAAGGCGGATATGCGATTATCACAGCCGATCATGGCAATGCTGATGAGGTTGTGACACTTGAAGGCAATCCAATGACTGCGCACACTACGAATCCGGTTCCAGTCATCGTGACGAAATCTGGGGTTGAACTTCGTGATGGAATCTTAGCCGATTTAGCTCCAACCATGCTCGATCTTCTAGGTGTGGAGCAGCCTGCTGAAATGACTGGAAAAACAATTATTAAATAAAAACACGCTGATTGGTGGTCCTTAAAGACAGTTCATAAAGCGCAGTTGGATATAAATTTTTCAAAAATAAATTTTTTTATTAATAAGGAGAGATACAAATGCCATTTATTGTTGATGTATATGCACGTGAAGTATTAGATTCCCGCGGTAACCCGACTGTTGAGGTTGAAGTAACAACTGAATCCGGCGCATTCGGACGCGCGCTTGTACCAAGCGGCGCTTCTACTGGTGAATACGAAGCTGTTGAGCTTCGCGATGGCGATAAAGAACGCTACCTTGGAAAAGGTGTTTTAAAAGCTGTTGAAAACGTAAACGACATTATTGCTCCTGAGCTAATTGGTGAGTACAGTGTCCTTGATCAAGTAGGCGTGGATCAAGCGCTTATTGCTCTTGATGGAACTGAAAACAAAGGAAAATTAGGTGCGAACGCAATCCTTGGCGTTTCCATGGCTGTTGCCCGCGCTGCTGCGGATTACCTTGATATTCCTTTATACCAATACCTTGGCGGCTTCAACGCGAAGCAGCTTCCAGTTCCAATGATGAACATTGTTAACGGCGGCGAACATGCTGACAATAACGTTGACATCCAGGAATTTATGATTATGCCTGTTGGTGCTCCAAGTTTCAAAGAAGCATTGCGCATGGGAGCAGAAATTTTCCATAACTTAAAATCCGTTCTTAAAGGTAAGGGTTATAACACTGCTGTTGGCGACGAAGGTGGTTTTGCGCCAAACCTTGGATCCAACGAAGAAGCACTTCAAACAATTGTGGAGGCAATCGAAAAGGCTGGCTACAAGCCAGGTGAAGAAGTGATGTTAGCAATGGATGCTGCTTCTTCAGAGTTTTACAACAAAGAAGATGGTAAATACCATCTTGCTGGCGAAGGTGTTGTAAAAACTTCTGCTG
This sequence comes from Bacillota bacterium Lsc_1132, assembly GCA_044598425.1. Classification (GTDB taxonomy): domain Bacteria; phylum Bacillota; class Bacilli; order Bacillales; family Cytobacillaceae; genus JAEVLT01. The sequence goes on along the minus strand of CP172536.1, from coordinate 3,203,877 downwards.
AAATGGTTGACTGGTATGAGCAGCTTGTTGCGAAATATCCAATCATCTCAATCGAAGACGGTTTGGATGAAAACGACTGGGAAGGCCACAAGCTTTTAACAGAGCGCCTTGGCAAAAAAGTTCAATTAGTAGGCGACGATTTGTTCGTTACAAATACGAAAAAGCTTGCTGAAGGTATCGAAAAAGGCATCGCGAACTCCATTTTGATCAAAGTGAACCAAATCGGTACTCTTACTGAAACATTTGATGCAATTGAAATGGCTAAGCGCGCTGGTTACACAGCTGTTATTTCTCACCGTTCTGGTGAAACAGAAGATAGCACAATCGCTGATATCGCTGTTGCAACAAACGCTGGCCAAATCAAAACGGGTTCAGCATCTCGTACAGACCGGATCGCTAAATACAACCAATTGCTTCGCATCGAAGACAATTTGGCTGAAACAGCACAATACAACGGAATTAAATCTTTCTACAACTTAAGCAAGTAAGTTTTACGAAAAGGCTGCGATTGCAGCTCTTTTCCGAAATCAGGCGCTCATAGACGTATGGGCGCCTTGTTTTTTCGTTCGTATGGCTAATTGAGTTGAAGTCTGATAGTATTGATCGGAGTAGTAAGTACATATGCCTAATTCGACGACTCTAAAGGTAATTCGACGCGTTTCAAGAGTGATTCGACGTATTTGAAGGGTAATTAGACGCGTTTCAAGAGTGATTCGACGTATTTGAAGGCGAATTCGACTCGTTTGAAGACTGATCGACTCGTTTGATGGTGAATTCGACGCGATTTATGAGTGATTAGACGGGTTTAAAGGCAAATTCGACGTATTTGAAGAGGAATTCGACTCGTTTGAAGGCGAATTCGACGCATTTATAGAGGAATTCGACGATTTTGTCGAAAGATCCGACTTTTTGAAAATGGATTCTTCGAATTACAGGCGACAGAAATGCCCGTCCAGTTCCAAAAGAGGAGTTGTCGGAAAATCCGCGCTTCTAAGGGGCACGACATTCAATAAAAAAAGCGGTTTAGACGGTGGACCCATTCCTTCTATTGTTAAATTACACGATTTATGGTACATTTAAAATACTGCGAAATGTACGTCGTAACTGGAGGTGTCCTACATGCATGCATTATTTGTTACATTATTAGTCATTGTGAGTATTGCACTTATTGTGATTGTTTTACTTCAGTCTGGTAAAAGTGCTGGGTTATCTGGAGCCATTTCTGGTGGTGCCGAGCAATTATTTGGGAAACAAAAAGCCCGGGGGGTTGATTTAATTCTCCACCGTATTACAGTTGTTTTATCCGTACTGTTCTTTTTGCTCACCCTTGCCGTTACGTATTTTAAAATTTAATAGATATTGAAAAACCTGGCTTTGCGGCCGGGTTTTTTGTTGTTTTAGTTAATGGAAAAAACAGATGCAGGGGGCAGCTAAGCCGTATTTCTGGATTGTTCCCCACACGTTTGCTAAAACTAAAGTATGACAGAAAGGGGAATTTTAGCAATGAAAGTTTCAACACCGCAGCCATTTACATTTGAAGCAGGAAAAAGAGCGGTCCTGCTATTGCACGGATTTACCGGAAACTCCGCAGACGTCCGGATGCTGGGCCGTTTTTTAGAAAAAAAGGGCTACACAAGCCATGCGCCGCATTATAAAGGACACGGAGTTCCTCCAGAAGAACTCGTCCTTACCGGTCCTGAAGATTGGTGGCAGGACGTCCTGAACGGCTATGAATTTTTAAAAAATAAAGGATATGATGAAATTGCCGTGGCCGGTCTTTCATTAGGCGGCGTATTTTCCTTGAAATTAGGTTACACTGTTCCTATAAAGGGAATGATCCCCATGTGTGCACCAATGTATATAAAAAGTGAAGAAGTGATGTACCAAGGTGTTTTGGAATATGCCCGCGAATTTAAAAAACGGGAAGGAAAATCACCGGAGCAAATCGAAAAAGAAATGAATGCTTTTCAACCGATGAATACATTAAAAGCATTGCAAGAATTGATTGCCGATGTCCGCGAGCATGTGGATCACATCTATGCCCCGACATTTGTCGTCCAGGCTCGCCATGATCAAATGATCAATACGGACAGCGCCAATATTATTTACAATGAAGTCGAGTCAGATTTGAAAGAAATCAAATGGTACGAAGAGTCTAGTCATGTCATTACCTTGGATAAGGAACGCGACCAGCTTCATGAGGATGTCTATGCCTTTTTGGAAAGACTCGATTGGACCGTTTAAGAAAAGCGCAAGCGCCCTTGGTCATCGACGTAGTCGATAGGGCGCTTGCGCTAGACAGTTATCGAAGTTCAGATATAAATTCTGATAATATAAATGAAAACTCGTCGACTGGCGAGTCCTTTGGACGGTTCATGAGGCGTAGTTGAATTTATGCGTTCAGAATTTATCCATATAAATTCTGATTAGCTAAAAAAGCATCCTGATAGGAGGGATACGCTTGGAGGAAGCAATAAAAGCCCATGTTGAGAAACTTTTGCATTATATGAAAGATGAGGCGTACAAGCCGTTGACAGTGCAAGAGCTTGAGCAGGCGTTTGAAATCGAGGATTCAAGCGTTTTTAAAGAGTTTGTCAAAGCACTTGTGTATATGGAAGAAAAAGGGCTGGTTGTCCGGACGCGAAGCAACCGTTACGGCTTGCCGCAAAAAATGAATTTAATCCGCGGGAAGCTGACCGGTCATGCCAAGGGCTTCGCCTTTGTCGTTCCGGATGAGCCGGGAATGGATGATATTTTTATCCCGCCAACCGAAACGAACAATGCGATGCACGGCGATACCGTTTTGGTTCGAGTTTCATCGGAAAGCTCCGGCCAGCGCCGTGAAGGAAGCATTATTCGCATTCTTGAGCGCGGGATACAGCAAATGGTCGGGACTTATGTCGAAAGCAAGCATTTTGGCTTTGTGATTCCCGATGATAAAAAATTTGCCAGCGACATTTTTATTCCAAAATCAGCTTCAAAGGGAGCAGTGGAAGGCCATAAAGTAGTTGTCAAGCTGACAACGTATCCTGAAGGGAGAAAAAGTGCTGAAGGAGAGATTATCGAAATTCTTGGTCATAAGAATGATCCAGGCGTTGACATTCTCTCCGTTATTCATAAACACGGCCTGCCGCTCGCTTTTCCGGAAGAAGTGCTCCAGCAGGCGAATGAAACGCCGGATACGATTGATGAAAGCGAAATGGCCAATCGCCGTGACCTAAGGAATGAAGTGATTGTCACGATTGATGGTGCCGATGCAAAAGACCTGGATGACGCCGTGACGGTAACAAAACTTGAAAATGGCCATTATAAGCTTGGCGTACATATCGCGGATGTCAGCTATTATGTAAAAGAAGGCACGCCGATCGACCGGGAAGCAGAAGAAAGAGCGACGAGTGTTTACTTAGTCGACAGGGTTATCCCGATGATTCCCCATCGTTTATCGAACGGTATTTGCTCATTGAATCCAAAGGTCGACCGCTTGACTTTATCCTGCACAATGGAGATTACGCCAGATGGCACCGTCGTCGACCATGAAATTTTTCAAAGCGTCATTAAAACAACAGAGCGAATGACGTATGCCGATGTGAATAAAATTCTTGTTGATCAAGATGAAGAAACACGGAAGCGCTATGAGTCGCTTGTGCCGATGTTTGAATTGATGGAAGAGCTGGCGGCGATTTTACGCAATAAACGAATGAAGCGCGGTGCGATCGACTTTGATTTTAAAGAATCAAAGGTTTTGGTCGATGAAGAAGGGAAACCGACAGATGTTGTCTTGCGCGAACGTTCGGTAGCGGAGCGGCTGATTGAGGAGTTCATGCTGGCGGCAAACGAAACGGTTGCCGAGCATTTTCACTGGATGGATGTACCGTTTATTTACCGGATTCATGAGGATCCGAAAGAAGACAAACTAAGGAGATTCTTCGAGTTTATCACCAATTTTGGCTGTATCGTAAAAGGAACGGCCAACGAGGTGCACCCGAGAGCGCTCCAGGAGATTATCGAGGAAGTGCAGGGCAAGCCGGAAGAAATGGTTGTTTCGACTGTGATGCTTCGCTCGATGCAGCAGGCGAAATATGATCCGGAAAGCCTTGGACACTTTGGGTTGTCGACGGAGTTTTATACGCATTTTACATCGCCGATCCGCCGCTATCCGGATACAATTGTCCATCGCTTGATCCGGACGTATTTAATCGAAGGCAAGCTCGATGAGGCAACGCGAGAGAAATGGAATGCCCGGCTTCCGGAAATTGCCGAGCACTCGTCAAAAATGGAGCGCCGCGCCGTTGATGCTGAACGGGAAACCGATGAGCTGAAAAAAGCAGAATACATGGAAGATAAGATTGGCGAAGAATATGACGGGATTATTAGCTCGGTAACGAACTTTGGTATGTTTGTTGAGCTGCCGAATACAATTGAAGGACTTGTCCACGTCAGCTATATGACCGATGATTACTACCGCTTCGATGAGCGCCATTATGCGATGATTGGCGAGCGGACAGGCAACGTCTTCCGTATTGGCGACGAAATTACTGTTCGAGTTGTAAAAGTAAACAAAGATGAGCGCTCGATTGATTTTGAAATCGTTGGCATGAAAGGCACCCGCCGGCGAGAGCGAACGGAAGCTCCGAAAGTTTTTAAAACAGGAAGCAATGTGAAAAAACCGCGCCGCGGTAAGCAGGAAGAAGGCCGCAAGCGTAATGGCGATTTCTCTTCTGCAGAAAAGCCAAAGAAAAAGAAGCGCAAGTTTTACGAAAACGTGCCGAAAGCAAAAAGCACGAAGCGGAAAAAACGGCGGTAATTCGGACATGCATTCGTAGAGAGCCTTTTAAATAAGGCTCTCTTTCGGCAGACGCGCAAATCTGCTACAATGGAACGAGAGGTGAAAAACATGCCAAAAGGTGAGGGGAAAGTGGTTGCACAAAATAAAAAGGCGTACCACGATTATTTTATCGAAGAAACATATGAAGCTGGGATTGTTTTGCAAGGAACCGAAATCAAGTCCATTCGATCGGGGCGCGTCAATTTAAAGGATTCGTATGCGAGAATCCAAAATGGCGAAGCTTTTTTATACAGCATGCATATCAGCCCGTATGAGCAGGGAAACCGCTATAACCATGATCCGTTACGGCCAAGGAAGCTGCTGCTTCACAACCGGGAGATTGCCAAGCTGTTTGGAGAAACAAAAGAGGCCGGCTACGCGCTTGTGCCCTTAAAGGTCTATTTGAAAAATGGCTATGCCAAAATTTTGATCGGCCTGGCAAGAGGTAAAAAGAACTACGACAAGCGCGAAGATTTGAAGAAAAAAGAAGCGAAACGCGAAATCGAGCGGGCATTTCGCGAACGGCAGAAGATGTAGCTATAGGGAAAGACGGCAACGAATAGGTTGTATTTTTACAAAAACTTACAATTGAATTTTCCCGAGACTGTGCTATAATAATAACTGTCGCAAGGGTTGCGGCAAATAACTTAAAGCTCAAGTATTCTTGAGTTTCCTAACGTCAAGCTTGCTTAAAGAAGCGGCTGGCCATTATATTGGGAAAAAAGCGGCAAGAAGGTCGAGGAAACAAGTGAGAGAAGGCCGGAGCGTACTTTAACGTACGTGAGGATCTGAACGAGCGAAGTTGCCAAAGAGATTCGCCGCCGATTTTTTTACATGGGGACGCTACGGATTCGACAGGGGTAGTTCGAGCTTAGGTTGCGAGTCGAGGGGATCGGCCTCGTAAAAACGTCAAAGCCAATAACTGGCAAACAACAAAATTCTTTCGCTTTAGCTGCCTAATAGCACTTTAGCGGTTCGTCCCTCCATCGCCCATGTGGTAGGGTAGCGGACTCAACGATAGTGGGCTACGCCGGATTCCACCGCCTGAGGATGAAGGAAGAGAACAACCAGGCTAGCCGGCCGGACGCCTGTCGACAGGCATAAGGATCGGCGAAGCGCGAATATGTCGACTACACTCGTAGAAGCTTAAGTGCCGATATCTTTGGACGTGGGTTCGACTCCCACCGTCTCCACCATACATAGGTGGATAAAGACTAGTAACAATTTGTGACAGGAACTATAAAATTTCCGTTTGGAAACTTTATGGTTCCTTTTATTTTAGGAAATTTTATGGTTCAATATTTGGCGAAAATTAAGTTTGTCTTAGTAAAACGTAGTTATATGAATCAAGTTCATAATTGCTTCTTAAAAAAAATGATAGACCTACAGAATTTGAGCTCTTTAAAAATCACACCAATGGTGAACCAAGTCGAAACACATGTATTCAACCAACAAAAACAATCCCAAAAATTCATGGAAAAATACGGGGCTCAAGTTGAATCTTGGTGTCCTTTTGCAGAAGGAAGGAATGATCTCTTCAACAATGAAGCCCTTAAAGAAGTTGGTGAGCTATATGGTAAATCGTTGGCTCAAGTGGCCCTTCGTTATCTCATTCAACGGAATGTTGTTGTCATTCCGAAAACGGTAAAGAAAGAACGAATGATCGAGAATTTTGCTGTCTTTGATTTTGCATTAACAAACGAAGACATGGATAAAATACCAAAATTAGATTAAAAGCAAAGTTTATTCTTCTCACATTATGATCCAGAAACCGTTGAATTCTTAACAGGACTGGGCAAATAAGTAATCACCATCCTAACCGAAAAAAAGAGTGAAAACGTCTGCCTTCCTTTTTTTGTGTTGACCGGAAAGTAAAATTAGGAGTACCGAAATTTTTTGAAGTTTTTGAACAACTTTAATCAATTTGTTTATTAAGCAACAAAATCCGTTTATTTGCTTATTGCAAGGAAGAAGCATCTATTTATAATAATAAACAGATGGAATCATTTCGAAAGTGAGGGCTAATAAAGTGGAATATACAAAACTTGGTAACACAGGATTAGATGTATCCAGATTTTGCCTAGGTTGTATGGGTTTTGGTGTCGCAGAACGCTGGATTCATCCATGGGTAATTGATGAGGAAAGCAGCCGTACCATTATGAAAAAAGCCCTTGACTTAGGCATTAATTTTTTTGACACAGCCAATGTGTATTCAGACGGAACGAGTGAAGAATTTGTGGGACGGGCGCTCAAAGATTTTGCCAATCGGGATGAAATTGTCCTTGCAACGAAGGTTTATTTCCCCATGCATGAAGGTCCAAACGGTTCAGGTCTTTCCCGAAAACATATTATGAGTGAAATTGATAAGAGTCTTAAACGCCTCGGAACGGATTATGTGGACTTGTACCAAATTCATCGCTGGGATTACAACACACCAATTGAAGAGACGATGGAAGCATTGCATGATGTTGTCAAGGCTGGTAAGGCAAGATACATCGGAGCGTCAGCCATGTTTGCATGGCAGTTTTTAAAGGCGAACCATACAGCAGAGAAAAATGGCTGGACCAAATTTGTCTCAATGCAAAACCATCTCAATCTCATCTACCGTGAAGAGGAACGGGAGATGCTACCGCTCTGTAAGGAAGAAAAAATCGGCGTGATCCCCTATAGCCCGCTTGCATCAGGCCGATTGACTCGTGATTGGGTGGAAACAACGCTTCGCTCAGAAACAGATCAAGTTCAGAAATCCAAATACGGTGCCTCTGAAAACACAGACAGACTTATTGTGGAGCGAGTTGCGGAAATCGCAGAAAAATATGGGGCACCAAGATCGCAAATTGCACTTGCCTGGTTACTGCAAAAAGAACCCGTCACAGCTCCGATAATCGGTGCTACGAAAATTTCTCATCTTGAAGATTCCGTGGGTGCTCTATCGGTTAAGTTAACGACAGAAGAAGTTGCATATTTGGAAGAACCTTATGTTCCGCATCCTGTAGTAGGTGCTTTAAATTCTAAGTAACGAAACGATCCCGTTTTTAAAGCAAGCCCCTGATTTCCTTTTTCGGGAAACCGGGGTTGTTTTAGTTTCTTCATCTAAAACAGAAGGTTAAAATGATAGATAGTCAACCCATTCCAAGAAAAGAAGGATTAAAAAGATCATGATTTTTTTAGTAACTTTTATAGTGGTTATCGTGATTGCCACTTTATTATTTATAAACTTCCATCCGGTATTTGGGGACTTGGATTACCCCTCCATTCGCAAACTAAAGAACAAGGTTGGTCATTTCTTCGTACCATATGGTGTCAGTAACCATTTGATCCGCTGGGGCATTCCAAAAGAAAACGTTACCGAACGAAAGTGGTGGGAGGAAGCCAAGTATCAAGGTTTAATTTTGTTGCCTATTACTACTCAGATTTTGCCATTTTTCTGAGTGAGACATACGTTGACCAGAAAGTAAGAAAGAAGGACGCTCCTCTCAAGGAAGCGTCCTTCTTTGCTATTTAAGCTTACCTTCTTATGAAAAGAAAGCTTTTCTCTTTAATGCTTCATATTCATGCCCGTGTTCGTGTTCGAAGTTTGTGGCATGCCCTGGGCAGGTGCGAACGAATTTAAAATCTGGATCATGTCCTGCTGAGCCAGCTGCGGCACTTGGTAATAATGGTGTTTGTTTTGATAAATGGAAAGCTCATACGCCATTTCGATACAATTTGGAACCGAATCGGCAAGCACGCGACGCACAACCGGATTGGTCGATTCCAGAGCAGCCATTGTTTTATGAGAAGCGCCCGATTTGCATGCAGCAAGCATGGCGCCGGAAATGAACTCGTCGGATATTTCCGACATCGATTGCATTGGTTTTTTTGGCTGCGAAGGTGTTAAACCGTAAACAAAGTCATTCTCCTGGTTCATTTTATAGCTTTGTGTCGGCTTGGAAGGATCCTGCCCCGTTTGGAAACATTCGAGCGTAATATTGTATTCATCCTGAATGAATTGATATTGGCGGTCAAGAATATCCCGTAATTCCGGATCCTTCACATTGGGACGCAGCATCATATATTGATTTAATGTACAGATTGTTCCTGATAGTACTTCTTGAACATCAAATACCTCATGGCCACCATGGTTCAACTGCTGCGGCACAGCCCCTGTATGCATGTTTTGGTGCATTGATTCCTGTTGGTTTTGTATCATATCCAATCTCCTCCTTCTATAACTTTGGCACAGCCATCTATATTATTTATCAAGCAAAAAGAGTTATGCATCAATCCGTTTTAAAAATATTTTTCACAAAAGGGATAGGCTAATCAAATAAGCTTAAAATAAAATAAGCAGGGGAGTTATCCCCTGCTCACGAAAACAGATTTTTGATGCTGTCGATCAATTGTTTAAAGAAATCGGCAACTGCTTGTAGAAAGCCCTTATCCCCCACAGCTTGTGAAATGCGATTTTCGATGCTTTTGGAAAGGTCCGAAAGCTGGGACTGGACATTGGCAAAATTGATGTTCAGCGTTCGCATTTTTTCAAATAAATCAATTAACAACTGCCGATCCTGCGGGCTTAATTGAATCGAAAGCGTCTTTAATTGATCATCAATAATTTGGGCAATCTCTTCTTTTGTGGCCGGATTTTTCGCCGCAATTTCTTTTTTTATCTCGGTCAGCAATTCACTGACTTTGTCTTGATTCAAACCATCTTTTTTTGCCAAATTCGTGGCCAAGTTCAATTCTTCATTTGCCACTTCAGTGCGATCTTTGTTTAAATCCGCACCTTTTCCTGTATCATATGCTTTGTAGATTCCGACAAGGGCAGAGTGGCCGCTTACTTTTACAGGGGAAGCAACCTCAACGATTGCATCTTTTATTCCTGCTGTGAAAAGGGCATTGGCATACATTTGATCGGTTACTTCTGTAATGTTTTCCGGTGTCACCTGCTTAATGACAAGCCCGGTACCTGGATCTTTTCGGGTTATTTTGGCAGAAGAATACATGTTGGAGCGCGGATCCCCTTTAATATAGGTTACCGCATCTTGTCCCGAAACGGTTATTTCCGTCACTTTGCTTGTATCTGTCACACCAAGTAATTTTTTCACTTCTTCCTTCTGGGCTGGAGATAACGCTGCCCCATACACCACGATCGGAGATCCAAATTTTTCGTTAATGCTTTGTACGTTACTGTTATCACTGGCGGCAAAAGCGATACGGCTACTACTTATGGCGAAAATAAACAAGGCTGACATTACCATCCATTTGAAAAACCGCTTCAACATCATGAAAAATTCTCCCCTTTTCCTTTAAAAATTTAACCGTGATCATTGGTACGTTTACGTAAAAAAAAGACTAAAACATGAGTATTATACTCATAAACTTAGACAAAATTCAATTATCAAGAGTTTTTAACCTTTCTTGAAACGATCCTTCCGTTTAATTCCAAAATACGTATAGCTTTGGGAGAAATAACCCCATACTAAAAAAATCGTTTCAGGCTGGGGTTATGCAGATGAAGGCATTTTTTCAATATCATTCAAAACTTTATTTTAGGCCAATTTTGTTATAATAAAGACTATCGTTGCTGAATTCTTCCTTTCTTATTTTTTGCAGCTTAACAATATAAATATCTAGTTGCTCACTAATTTGGATTGTTTTTTCACTAGTAAGTCCTTCTTGAAGCCCGATCATAATCAATTTTTTTTGTAATCTATTTATTGTTTCTTCAAGTTTTTTCAGATAGAGGTTTGTCACTATATATTCCTCTTTCCGTAAGTGATGGCATTATAATACAATATTTTACAAGATTAGTCAAAAATTTTGAAGGGAGAAGTAGAAATTAAATTTAAAAAAGTCCGAATACCTGTTAAGGAAGAAACGGACAATTTTTTAAAAGCTCTTGTTTATATGACAAGTTGGGGAATTTTGATTTGAAAATGTGTTCCTGAAGAGGTGCTTTCGACTACTTGAATATCTCCTTTATGTTCAAAAATAATTTTTTTTACAAAGGGAAGACCGAATCCCATTCCATCTTTTTTAGTAGAGAGGAAAGGGTCAAAAATACTCTCCCAGCTTTCAGGAGGGATTCCTTTCCCAGTGTCATAAAAGTTAATAATAATATGATCCCCTATAAAATCTGTTTCGATTTTTATTCTTCTTTCATTTCTTTCGGGCGGCATTGCTTCCGAACTATTTTTTATTAAATTAATAAAAACCTGCTGCAGATAAGCTTTATTAACAAAGGCCATTAAATTACTATACTTTTTTTCGAATTCTATTTTAACTCGATGTGCCTTAAGAATTTCAATAGAAAAGTGAATGGATAATTCTATAATTTTATTTAAGTCTTCCAACTTAAAGTCAATTTTAGAGTGATTTATATAATCATGGTAGTGGTTCGCCAAATCTTCTAATTGTTGTGCAGCATGTTGTATCATATCTAATGAGCCTTTTTCGAAATCCGTTCTCATTGTATCTGCATTCATTAACAACTTTGAGAAGCCTTTTAGAATTACTACGATATTTTTCACTTCATGAATCAAACTTCCGGATAAAGTACCGGTATAGTCCAACTTTTTTTGCCTCTCTAATAAGTTGTTATAATTTAAGGTGATCGTGTTGTTGAGTCTTATGAATGCCAGCATGATTATGACAGAAAAAATAATCACACCGATACTGCTTGCAATTGCCCCTGTACTTGGGGAAAAATTGATAAGACCGGCGATAAATAGTAAAAGAGAGCAAAGAGAAAAAGTCTTTAAAAAGTTTCTCATATTTGGATTGAGAATTTTTTTTGAAAGCAAAAAAATGAATAGAAGGAATAAAATAAAACTGCTCATATGAAAAAGATATAACCAGAGTAAAGGCCCATATGTAGGAAAGTAAAAATAAAAATAGGAGTGGTCAAAAGAATCTACTTTTAAACCGGTTATCCCTAAAGATGTCCAATTTATAATATAAATAATTGTACTCCAAAGAATAAGGCCAACCAAAGCTTTTTTCGTAAATAAAACACCTAGAAACTTATTTAAGAAATTCCCGCTTTTAAAAGTAGTTGTGTATTTAGTAATAATAATATAGGCAACATAAAAAGTGGCTGGGATGGCAAAGGTTGGTGCAATTCGAAACAGACGGAATAACAGTAAAACAGTATTTTCACTAAGAAGGTCTTTAAAATAAAGAATACCAATATTTGCTTGCCAGATGCTAATTAAAATCATATAGATAAGTAATCCAACAGACAATTCAGAACCTTTATACAATCCCCTTACATTTAAGGCCAAAACAATTGGAATAATTCCAATTGTACAAATCAGAAGTCCAATAATCATAGGGCGTTTCTCCTAAAAATCGAATCTGCTTTTATTCGTATTAGTTTACCTTTCTTACAAGCGCACAGGCATTATTCCCACCATATCCATGATTGGTTATCACTACTTCATTAATTTCTCGATATTCCGTTGACGTTATAATTTTCATTCTTTCATAACCCATTTTAGAAGTTCGTATTGTAGGGGGAATGAAAGAATGTTGAATACTTAATAAAGAAGAAATAACTTGGATTATTCCAATTGCCCCAAAAGGATTTCCAATCATACTTTTTATAGAGCTGTACGGAACTGTGTGATTAAATAACTCTTTGGAACATCTCATTTCTATTTGATCATTTAATTGTATTCCGAGTGCTTGGCTATTTACATAGTCTGGTTTTTGATGATAAGTAATTTCCTTTAATGCATTCAACATTTGCTGACCATGGGGATCTAAAGAAAATATATAAACCCCATCATTGTTAGAAACTACATCTACAATTTCCCCTTTAATACTTGCACCTCTATCCAAGGCATCGTCTTCCCGTTCTAAAATGATAACACCTGCGGCTTCAGACATTGCAAAACCATTGCTGTTTTCTTGAAAAGGTACAGCCCCTTCTTCAAGGCTTTGATTTAATGGAAGAACCCTTGTCTTTGCAAACGCATAAGTAGTAGCCTGGCTAATGGGACTATCTGCCCCTCCTACAATGGCAACATCAATTAGGCCACTTTTTAAATAAAGCATTGCATCCTGAATAGCTTCCAAACTTGAAGTGCATCCAGTTGTAATAGTCTTTGTAATCCCTTTGATCCCTAGAAAGTGACCGATTGAAGATGTAATACTGTGATAATTAGCAAAATGAGAAAAGGTTACAGGAATCTTTTTATAATTCCCTTCATTTCCATGCATAATCGATTCTTGAAAAGTTGCTTCTCCGCCAGCTCCTAATGATATCCCAAAAAAAAGCCCCACTTTTTTATTTTGTACATTTACATTAGAAGATTGTAACGCTTCTTTGGCAGCAATCATACCAAGTTTTGTTACTTTTGGAAGCCTTTTAAACTGCTTGTTTAACTCCAATTCATCCAAACGATCTCTTATTAATCCGACAATCGTAGATTCAGCATTTGGACCGGCATTTTCTTGGATTTCCAAACAGCAAACTCCGTTTTTTAAATTTTCATAAAATTGTTCAATGTTTTTGGTTTGTGGGGCTATAATCCCATATCCCGTGCATACTATTTTCATTGTTGAATTTCCCACCTGACTAGCACAATATGTTATAGTTCTTATTTTAATCTATCTTTGCTCAAAAAATCTGCCTTTTTTCTAAGTTTTTTAACTAGAATTTTAAATCGATCAGAATGTGTAAGCATTTAAAGATAGATTCCTTATATTAAGTAAATAATTGGTTAGTAGGTAAAATGAAATAGATTGAGTTCCTTATTTTAAGGAATAATTTAATACTATTCTTAAGAAAACACATAAAAAGAGCGATCCCAAATGAGGCCGCCCTTGATTACTCATAAACCAATTTCTTTTGAATGATATCTGTCGTTATGTTTTAGTTCCCTTCTGCAATTTTTAAATGTTAAAAGAAGGGTTAGCAATGAAAAAATCGCAATTAAGAGGTACGATGACCGGAATGTTAAAAGCAGCTGATCAAGTGAAGACCCATATGCTTTTAAAAAGAATTGATACATTAATCCGCCAAGCGTAACCCCTAAACCCATGCCCAAGGTTCGTGACATATTTAAAATTCCGCCTGTAATACCTAAAACATTTTGAGGGACGCTGCCCATAATACTGCTATTATTTGGCGGCGTAAACATCCCGATGCCTGAACCGACTAAGAAAAGCCCGATACAGGTGATGACATAGGTTCCGGTACTATCGATAAAGGTTAACAAAAGCGAGCCGATGGTTGCCATCGAAAGGCCAAGAAGCAACGGCAAGGCCGGACCGCGGCGGTCGGTGATCATCCCTGAAATAGGAGTTGCAATGGTCATTCCGATTGGAATAACGGTGATGAGAAAGCTAGCTTGAAAAACAGGCAGATTCTTTACTTGGTCTAAATAATAGGGTGTTAGCAGTAAAACTGCGTACATGACCATAAACGACAAGATACCTGTTATATTTCCAAATGTAAAAAAAGAATTTTTAAAAAGGCTTAAATCAACCAATGGTTCAGAACGCTTACTTTCAGTACGGATAAACAAAGAGGTAAACACAGTCGCAATTGCTAAGCAGCTAAGAATAACTGGTGATGTCCAGCCTAGTTTTAAGCCCATATTTAAGATATAAATGATTGTAATCAGCGAGGGAATGAGAAAAATGGCTCCTGTATAGTCAAACTTTGCTTTCACTGCCTTGATTGAATCCTTTGGTAAAAATAGGATTCCGAGAACTGTACCAATTACCCCGATTGGGAGGTTGATAAAAAACAGCCATTTCCAGCTTACAAACGAAAGCAATGTTCCGCCCACTACCGGTCCTAGGCTTAAACCAATGCCCTGAGCGCTTGCCTGAATACCGATTGCTTTTCCAAGATCTTTCTTTGGGGTCGCAAACGTAATAATCGATACGCTATTGGCCTGGAGCAAAGCGGCACCCATTCCCTGCAAAACACGCGAAATGACTAAAACAGAGAGCGAGGGAGCCAATCCGCAAAAAAGCGAGCTAACCGAAAAAAGCACAAACCCGATGATATAAAGCCAGCGCCGGCCGATCAAATCAGCGAGTCTGCCAAAAATTAAGATTAAAGAGGCTAAAGATAAGAGATAAGCTAAACTTACCCATTCAATTTCATTCATTGGAGTATTGAACTGCTGCTGCAATTTTGGCAGGGCGATGTTAATAATGCTTGCGTCTAGTGCAGCCATAAAAGCACCAATACACACAGTGGCTACGACATACCAATGGTTTTTTGCTTTTTCTTTGTTTGCTGATGCTGCAGAATCCATCGAAAATCTCCTCCATTAAAAAAGGAATAACGCACACACCATCTGCGTCCTCATCATTCAATCATTTTAGACCCATTTAAAAAAAATGTCCAACGAATTTGAAACAGCGGTTTCGATCGCCCTTTCGTCTTTCACAAAAACAACTAGCATCGCAAATGAGCCAAATTTCGAAAGAAACGACGTCCCTTACCCAAACAGTTGCATAAAAGGCTCAAGAGCAGCTTAATTATATGAGCAAAATCAAGAATTAGTACGTATTTCGGAAAACCAGTAAAGACATGCAACATAACGAGTATGGGATAGAATTATTATAAAATTCTTAGAAAACTGTACGGATTTTTTTAATCTAGCAGCGGTTAAATATAGGTGTAAGGCAAATTAACTTAGGAGGAATGAAAATGAGTAAGAAAAAATGGTTAATCCCAGCACTAGCGATGACAATTGTTGGTGGAAGCTTAGCAGGAGTTTCACTAACGAAGTCATATGCCGCATCTCCAACCAAAACGGTTCAAACGGAAGAAAACAGCAAAGATGACGCAGCTGTCTTAAAGCAAGCTACGCTTACAAAAGCAGAAAGTGAAAGCATTGCATTAAAAGCAGTTGCTGGAACCGTGAAAAGTTCAGAACTTGAAAATGAAAATGGAAGCGCCGTGTACGGTGTTCAAATCGTGGACAAGGCTGGGAAGACGCAAGATGTAAAAGTTGATGCCAAAACAGGCAAAGTGTTAAAGGTCGAAGCAGATGACAATGAAAAAGACCGAAATGGCAAAGAAAACGACGGAGAACAAGCGAATCAATAAGCATTTTTAAAAGAGTATCCCCCTCTTCCAATTACAGTGCGGCATGGCCACGGGCCAGCCGCATTTTTGTCATTTAACAAAAAACGTCCAACGGTCCATGAGAAGAGCCGTCAGCAGCAAAAAAATCGCTAAAGGGTTCATGAGAAGATCCTGTACAGAATCCGTTTCAATGAAGATGAGAAATTTCTCATTAAATTTTGAGCTGGATTTTATAAAACAATGTCCTCCCCTTTAATGTTTGTCAGAGAAAATAGTGCAGGAACTGATTTTCAACAAAGGAGGTCAATCATGATTCAAGTAAAGGATTTATCAAAAGTGTATGATAATGGGTTTATGGCAGTGAATAATTTAAGCCTTCACGTAAAAAGCGGTGATATTTATGGCTTTTTAGGACCGAACGGGGCGGGAAAAACAACAACGATCCGAATGTTGAATGGGCTAATCAAGCCCACTGGCGGGGAGGTTTACATTCAAGGGACGCTCGTGAAGCAAGATGAACCTTCAGTGAAAAGAATGATCGGCGTGCTGCCGGAATCACATGGTTATTACAACTGGATGACGGGTTATGAGTATTTGTATTTTTTTGCAGAACTGTATAACGTTACAAAAGAGATTCGGAAAGAAAGAGTGTTAAAAGTGCTCGAGATGGTGGACATGACCGAAAAGCAGGATATCCGGATCGGCCAATACTCACGGGGGATGAGGCAGCGAATTGGCATAGCAAAAACGATTGTTCACAGCCCATCGTTAATCTTCCTGGATGAGCCGACATTGGGTCTTGATCCACAGGGGCAGAAGGATATTCAGCAAATTATTTTGGATCTCAATCAGAAGCAGGGAGTCACTGTCTTTATCACTTCCCATTTATTAAAAGAAATTGCAGAAATCTGCAACCGGGTTGCGATTGTAAAAAAAGGCCAGCTGCTTGAAGAAGGAGAAATTTCGCAGCTGCTTAATGAATATCGGCACAAAATTCAGCCAAACGACGACAGCGAGCCAGTTACACTGGAGGATGTTTTCTTCTATGTGACAAAGGAAGGTGAACAGTGATGAATACAGCATTGATTCGAAAAGAAATAAAAGAACATGTGCTATCGAAAAAAGGCATTTGGATATTTTTTGCGATCACTATTCTTTTTAGCGGACTGGCATTCAGCTTTATTTCGGTAAAAGAACTAAGCTTGCTGGCGCAGGTGGAAGTCAATATGACGTTTATGAAAGTAATGATTGGTCTCAGTGTGCTCGTATCACTTGTGCTCGGGGCGACGATGTATTCAAGCGAAAAAGAACAAGGAACACTGGAAAGTCTTATGCTCACGCCGTTAAGCCGTATGCAGATTACGACCAGCAAGGTTGTAGGGATCTTTGTTTTTTGGCTTGTTCTTTCATTACTGTCATTGCCGTATTTTTATGCGTTGGCAATTGGTACGGACTTATTCCCTAGAATTCTCGTATTTCTCTCTTTCATTGCCTTGCCGCTAGTCATCAGCTTTACATGTTTGTCTCTAGCCTTTTCAGCTTGGCTGTCTTCAACAAAAAACGCTTTAATGCTGTCGATCGTCTTGTTTATTGTGACATCCATCCCCATGTTTCTGTCGACGACAATGAAAAAAGCCGGCTTTGCCTATCTTTTCGATCGGCTAAGCCCGATTTCATCAAGCTTGCTTGCCATGAAAGACTATTTTGTTAATAAGTTATCAGCGGCCATTATTGTAATGGATATTTTACCTGTTATTGGCTTTTTCTTTATAGCTTTTGCCAGCTTGTACTATGCGAGCAGCAAACTGGATTTTAAAGGAGGCGAATGAACCATGAAAAAGTTATTGATCGTATTAGCTACCTTCGGGGTGTTATTTTCTGCCTCTCTTAGCAACGGCAGGCAGACAGCAGCGGCAGAGAATCATTCTGTTGATATTCAAATTCTTTCGCCTTCAAAAGTTCGTAATTATCCTGGCTTTGAAACAAAAGTCAATGTGAAAATAACGAATCGAACTGGACATGATTTGACGAAAGCAATGGCTTATATCACAATGGCTGATTTAGGAAAACATTGGACAGTTAATCTGGAGGACTATAGTGCGGACAAACCGCTTCCCATTCCAACGCTTGCACCAGGACAATCGATAAAGCTGTCGCTGCCAATCCGTTTCGTTTATACTAGTCATTATAAGCTATATGTTACTGTAAGCAGCGATCAGGACCTGGCCATTTATTCCAGCAATGCTATTCCTGTTGAAATTTTAGGAAACACGAAAATTAATCCAGCTCTCGTCACGGTGATCGCGATTGCGGAACCGTTTTTGCTGCTGCTTGTCCTATTGTTTACCTTGCTGCGAAGCAGGAGCATTAAAGCTTGATTTTTGCAAAGCCGGATTGCACAGACGAAATATACTTTCCGGTTTATTGAGTGTGCTGATTTTTTAGGAGAGAATACAAATGAAAAAAATCTTGATTATTGAAGATGAAGAAAGTATCTCGGAATTTTTATCATTAGAATTGGAGCATGAAGGATTTGAAGTGGAAGTAGCTTACGAAGGAAGGCAAGGTCTGGATATTGCCCTAAATCGCTCATTTGATCTGATTCTGCTTGACTTAATGCTACCGGGACTGAATGGTGTCGAAATTTGCCGGAGAATTCGCACGGTGAAAGACACGCCGATTATTATGTTGACCGCTCGCGATAGTGTTCTCGATCGGGTAATGGGCCTCGACAGCGGTGCAGATGACTATATTCCAAAACCATTTGCTATTGAAGAATTGCTTGCTAGAATGCGTGTGATTTTTAGAAGGATTGAAAAAAATTCCAATAAAATGGTGCAAACCATTCAATTTAAAGACATCGAAGTTAATACAGTGGCCAGAACGGTTCAAAGAAGCACGGAAATCATTGAATTGACCAAGCGTGAGTATGATTTGCTGCTGTTATTTTTGCAAAACATTAATCGGGTGTTAACAAGAGAAGTTATATTGGACCAAATTTGGGGCTATGATATCGCCATCGAAACAAATGTAGTGGATGTGTATATTCGCTATTTGCGAAATAAGATTAACCCGGACACTGGAGAAAATTATATTGAAACGGTTCGCGGAGTTGGTTATGTGATGCGAGAATGAAATTTTTGCGGAATAAGCTTGGAAATTTGAAAATAAAGTGGAAGCTGGCGCTCTGGGCTTCCCTCTTGTTGGTTTTATTATTTTTAACGTATAATGTCATCCAGTTTTTAACGATGAATAATTGGATGGTTCGTTACGAACAGCAGTCATTACAAAAAAATTTGCAGGATATACAAGCCTATTTTCGTGATAAAGAGGGAGAGCTGTTTCAAGATAGCAACCCCTATTTAAAGCAAATAAATGAAAAGTATCAATTGATTCGCATCCTTAATGACCGCGGTCAAGTAATCATGTCTGTATCCAATGATCTTCCGACAAAGTGGATAAAGCCGCAGCCGGTATCCATCGAGCAGGTTGAGCTTACAAAGCATGGTGAAGATCGGGTGCTGATTCTCCGCAGCCCGAT
Organism: Bacillota bacterium Lsc_1132; assembly: GCA_044598425.1. Classification (GTDB taxonomy): domain Bacteria; phylum Bacillota; class Bacilli; order Bacillales; family Cytobacillaceae; genus JAEVLT01. The sequence goes on along the minus strand of CP172536.1, from coordinate 3,184,470 downwards.
AACGGATGGCCAATTTGTCGGTACAATTGAAATAGCAAGGAGCCTTTCTACTTTTGAAGGCTTAGTCGATCAGTTCTTTTTTGTCATGGTTGTCACAGGCATTGGCGCAATCATTCTTAGTTTTTTTGGCGGCTTGCTCATTTCAAAACAGTTGCTTACGCCTGTTAAGGAAATGTCAACGACTGTTAACCGGATTAAAAAACATGGGTTAAAAGAACGGGTCCAGGTCAAAGAAAACCACGACGAAATTTCTGAATTGGCGATTCATTTTAATGAACTGATGGATCAAATTGAAAAATCATTTAATCAGCAGCGCCAATTTATTGAAGATGCTTCACATGAACTGAGGACGCCTTTATCGATTATAAAAGGACATTTGTCGATGGTTGACCGCTGGGGCAAAGATGATCCAAAAGTTTTGGAGAAATCACTAAAATCGAGTTTACGGGAAGTCGATCGGCTGACGGTATTGGTGAAGGAATTGTTAGAATTATCCAGAATGGATGAGGACCATAACAATACCGATGATATAGAAAAAGTGAATGTGGTTCCGCTGATTGAGAATGTGGCAAAAAATTTTCAAATGATTAATGAAGATTATAAGATTGTTTTTGAGCATGAGTTGCCCGCATGTTCTGAGATCCTCTTGAATAAACGGCAGTTCGAACAGCTCCTTGTGATCCTTTTGGATAATGCCGTTAAGTATTCAAAAGAGAACAAAATGGTGGAGATTCATTGTTCGAAAACGCAAAAAAATTTGCGAATGGAAGTGAAGGATTATGGGATCGGCATTCCCCATGAGGAGCTTCCCTTTGTTTTTGATCGATTTTATCGCGTCGATAAATCAAGAAATCGTAAACAAGGAGGCCATGGAATTGGTTTATCCATTGCCAAGCAGATTGTAGAAAGGTTTAACGGTACAATTGCCATTGACAGTAAGCGGGGAGAATGGACAAACGTTATGGTCCAGATTCCGTACGAACCAGCTAAATGATTTTGTATTGATACAACAGAAAAAATCAAAAAGCTTGCGAAGACTGTTCTTCGGAAGCTTTTATTTTAAGGGTTAAAAAAGGAACCTGCCCATTTGGCAGGTTCAAAAAGGGGTCTATTTAAAAAGGGGGTTAGGTTGTAAGGCGTCTAACCAATCATTATAGTACCCGATAGATATGAACGAATTATGACCAAATAATGAAGGATTTAATAAAAAATGGACATGCCTTTTGGGGCTGATGAATAGATAAAAAAATAACCGGCAATCAAGCTGCCGGTTGAAGAAAGGTGTATATAAAGGGGGTTAGGTGTTAGGTTTTCAACCTACAATCAAATCCTAACCGAAAAATATGAACGAATTATGAAGAAAGCTGTAAAGATTTATAAAAGTTTTCATTGAATTAAATTTCCGACTGAAAAATTTGAGTTGCTACATTGCCTGGAATCAAAGCAGCGGTTAATCTCCATTTTTTTTCGATTGAGATGGAAACCTCTTCAACCTTTTTGTTATAATAATGTGCGGGGTCTTTATTACAAAAAAAATGGGGTTTCATATGATAAATAAACTATTACATAGCAGCGGTTTTAAAAGAATCGTCATTTTCGCACTGATTTCGCTTGTTCTTTATTTGCTAAAAGATATGCTCAATTTGATTTTGCTGACATTTATTTTCGCTTTCTTAATGGATCGGCTGGTGAATTTTGTCTCAGCACGCGTTCGGTTAAATCGAAAGTTGATCGTTGTCCTGCTTTACGCACTGATTATTGGGCTGCTTTCTTTTGGGCTGGTCAAATATTTGCCGCTTATCGCCAGTGAAATAACCCAGCTAATTAAACAGTTAACCGCCTTTTATACATTGAAGCAAGATAATCTCGTGTTAAGTTATTTTGTTAACCGAATGGAGCAAATTCAAATATCCAATTATTTAGAACAAGGCTTCACGTATATTGTTCGCTATTTTACCGATATTAGCAGAGTCGGTTTGCAAGTTTTATTGGCCGTATTATTAAGCTTATTCTTCCTTTTGGAAAAGCCGAGACTGATACAATTTACGCGGAAGTTCAAGACAAGCAAAATTGCATCCATTTACGAAGAAATTGAATTTTTTGCGCAAAAATTTGCAAGAACATTTGGGAAAGTGATTGAAGCACAGTTAATCATTGCACTGGTGAATTGTATATTGACAACGATTGCCCTGTGGATTTTAGGCTTTCCACAGCTTGGCGGGCTGTCGATTATGATTTTCCTCCTTGGGTTAATTCCTGTTGCGGGTGTCATCTTATCGCTTCTCCCGCTGACGATTATCGCATACAGTATCGGCGGGATTATGAAGGTGCTGTATATCGGTATTGCCATTTTAATTATTCATGGAATTGAAGCCTATATTTTAAATCCAAACTTAATGTCTTCAAAAACCAATTTGCCGGTTTTTTATACTTTCATTGTGCTGATTTTTTCTGAACATTTCTTTGGTGTCTGGGGACTGATCGTCGGCATACCGATCTTTGTCTTCCTTCTCGATGTACTTGAAGTAACGGACCATGAAAAAGTGTAAGCAGGAACGCCCTTATTCAAATGAGAATAGGGGCGTTTTCTTTAACCCTTAACAATTGTTATGCTAAAATGAATAAAAGCAAGGAGGAATACGTATGAGTGAGTGTAAATTGGATCATTCGGTTGAAGATGTTACAGCGAAATTTGAGTCGCAAAAAACGTTTCTCTCAGAGGAGATCATCGGGTTATTTACGGCTTTTTTGGAAAAAGAGTTTTCACAAGACAAGTTGAATCAGGCCTTCCATCTATTGAAAAAGTATGATCTTGCATCGGACAACGAAAAAAAGGCAAGGGACAAGCAGTTAGCGGAGCTGTTGCGGCAAGGCTAAACACATGCAACGATCCATCGCATCCATTCTTGAAGTTTTTCCGAAAGCTCTTCTCTTTCCTTTCTAAAATGACAGCAAAAGTTAAGTATATCCTTGTGGTTAAAAAGGAGGGTGAAGATCTCCATGTAGAATTGGAGATTGAAGTCGTTCCGGAATGGACAGTAGTTGCTGAGGATGATAGTAAAGAACGATTGGAAGAGAGGATTATGGCTGAAAAAGGTGTTGTTGATGTCATGATCGAGTTTGATGAGGAAGACGGCATCCGATCGTGGAACAGGAAATGGAAGCCAAGTAAAGAATATCCAAGCCTTTTCTTTCTTAATTTTTGGGAAAAAGAATGATCTTTGGCTTATATATCCATAATAACCATATGTCATTTTCCCAACTTGAAAGAAAGGTGAGAGTTTCAGTGAAAATCAAAAAGCTACCATTTCTTATTCTGCTTGGCTGGGTTGCTTTCAGCCAAAGCAGCTATCAAAATATACCCTCTTTCGATAGCGAAAATATGGAAAAGGCAATGCATACTGTTTCGGCACAAGAGTCTCAAATGCCTGTCGATTCTACTATACAGCAAAAAATCCGGAATTATTTGATCGCAAATGGCATTAATGGAAATATTGCGGTTGTAAAAGACGGTAAGACGATTTTTAATGATGGAACCGGTTTCGCTAATTTTTCGGATCGATCACGAAATCAACGGTTCACGACTCATCCAATTGGTTCCATTACGAAAGCAATTGTGGCTGCAAGCGTGTTGCAGCTGCAAGACAAAGGGAAATTGTCCATTTACGACCCCGTCGCAAAATATTTTCCCCATTTCCGGAATGGCAGTAACATACAGTTGATCCATCTGCTTAATCACACTTCAGGAATTCAGCCGCCACACTGGCATTTTGCAAATCGGTCCCCTGAAGCGCTGATTCAGGCTATTGAAAAAAAGCCTGTTAAGTTTTCGCCGGGGAGCAGGTGGGACTATAAAGATGCAAATTATGTTGTCCTAGGCTGTATTATCGAAAAAGTATCGGGGCTGCCGCTCCATGAATATATCCAAAAGAATATTTTTGATCAGGCTAACATGAAAAACTCCGGTTTTATAACGGAGCAATATCTTTCGGCTGACTCGTCCGTTGGTTATTTGAAAAAAATGAATCAGATGATGGCATTAAGGACGTGGAATCCAAAGTCTTTATATGGTTTTGCCGATATTTATTCGACTGCTTACGATGTTTGCGAATTCGATCAAGCATTAATGAATGGAAAACTCATTTCGAAAAAAAGTTTGACAGCAATGCTGACGCCTGGTTCCAATTCTGGCTATGGTCTCGGGGTATACAAATTGGGCTATGCTGTTTACAGCCGGGGAGTCCTTGGCGGCTGGGAGTCGCTCCATGTTTATTACAAGGATCACACTTCCATCGCGGTGCTGCTAAATGTACGCGATAAAAAGATGGATATCCATCAAATCTCAAAAGAGCTATTTAAAATCGTCGCCTTACAAACACCATCCCCGCTGCCTGTAAGCGGGGATGTATCGCGTTTAGAAAAAATGAAACTGGGGCCTTTTTAGGCAAATTACGATCATTCCCACGGCTTCTTCGTTGTTAAATAATTAGCTAATTCCTTGCTGCTCTTGCGGTGCAGCTTCCGTTTTTCAGCCCGCTCCCTTCCTGTTTCGTGGAGCTTTTTTTCTTCCTCGGTTTCTGGAACGACTTTCGGGACTTTCGTTGGTTTTCCGTTGTCGTCTAAAGCTACAAAGGTTAAAAAGGCGGTTGCCGCAATCTTTCTTTCACCGGTTTTTAAATTTTCAGCTGTAATTTTCACAAAAACCTCCATGGATGACGTGCCTGTCCAAGTGACATACGATTCAAAGCAAACCGAATCCTCCGGGGTAATCGGGCTGAGGAAATCAACCGAATCTGTCGAAGCCGTCACACATTCGGTTCGTGAATGCCTTTGAGCTGATATTGAGGCAATATTATCAACATCACTCATCAATTTTCCGCCAAATAATGTGTTATGATTGTTGACATCATTCGGAAACACTCTGCTTGTTCGAACAACCCGTGATTCATTGCATGTTTTTTCTTCCATCTTGATCCCTCCACCCTTAAGAATACAGCAATAAGATTAAAATTCCAAAAAAATGTTTATCGTACGAGCGACAAACTAACTGGTCGATTCAGCCTTTTCCGCTGTATAGCACTGGCAATCATTTTTCTCGCAACAGGTTAAAGAAGAATAATCGCCAAAGTTATAACAGCCGCCCAAAATTTTCGAATTGGCGGTATGGCTGTTTTATATTATCAGAATTTATATCTTAACTTCGATAACTGTCTAGCTCCACAAGAATAAGCTTCGGAAGCATAGCCTCGCACGAAGGAAAAGCGATCGCTTTTCCGAGGAGCGCCCTATCGACTACGTCGTTTCCCTCGCCTCGTCTACGATAAGTCGAGAACGAAAGACTACCGTCTTTCGACTCTCCTTTATCTCACTCGGCTCAGTCCACCTCCTTACGCCGATGACCAAGGGCGCTTGCGCTTTTCTTATAATATCAGAATTTATATGTTGACCCTTTTTTGCGATTGCGGGAAAATCGAGACATGGAGCCCAATATTCTGAAACGTATCTTTTTTGACCAAAATCAGCATTGGGATAAATCTAAATCAGACATATTCCGGATGAAAACTTTAAAACGATAAGATAATAGACTCTCGGAGTTTCTAGGTTGAAATCGGAGTATTTTCCAAAAAAATAACTGGGAATTGAGCATAATTGAAGAAGTGGCTCTCGTTTTCAAGACATTTTCAAAAAAGGGCATGTCAAAGAAGTGTCACGTATTTATTTTTTGAAAAAGGCTGTTTTCGTAAACTTTGTTGCTCTTTACCAAGTGTGCGGTGTGGTTGAATTCCGCTCCAGATGCTCGCTTTCCGCGGGGCGGGCGGTGAGCCTCCTCGGCGTTAACGCCTGTGGGGTCTCACCTGTCCCGCTGCTCCCGCAGGACTTTGAATTAGCTTCATTGAAACAACACCGCACGAAGGAAATGCGAATGCATTTTCGAGGAGTCTCGCACTTCCGCTCCATTCAACCTTAAACAATATTCGTTCAAAGAACCTATTTAAAAGCAACCATTTCTTAGAAAAGAGCCTTAAAAATATCAGGCTACTAAAGGGAAAATAGACTTTTAAGAAACACGAGATTATCTTTTTGGTGGGCATACCAATCGTTAAATTTGTAATATTTCCACAAATAAGAAAACTCCTACGAGGTAGGAGGAAAGTCAATTTGATGAGGAGAGGAAATCCTTACCTCATCTAACTCGGCGAATGCCGAGAGTATATGATACTATGGTGTTTATTCAAGAAGGAAGAAAGCTGATTGTAAACAAAAAGTAGCGATTTTTCAAGAAACAGTTAAAAGACAGATAGTAAAGGTGAAAAAAGTTCTTCGAAAGAGAAATTGGAGCCAAAGAATAAAGGACCTGACTGGTAAAGACCCAATGGTCTGTTCAAAGTGCTCGTGTTACTATGAGTTCAAGGGATCCGTCTGTCTTCAGGATGGAACCTTACAGATAAAATATGTAAGTATTCAAGGGCATATCTTGAAAGGATGATTGCGTATTTCACCGGTGTCAAAACAACGGAAAAAAGGGAAGAAAAAGAAACGTTTAATAAATCAAAGCCAACCAAAGAAACAGAGCGTCAGCTATGTTTGTTTAGCGTGTCATGAAAAAGAGGAAATTCCATTGAATGTCGTAAGGGATTTTGACTTAATGGATGATGGAGATCCAACCACTCCACCGATGTTTTCATGCGAAAAATGTGGTGGACAAATGTATCCAGTGTACTACAAAGGAGTACATGGTATAGAGTACAAACTATCGGATGTTCTCTAACAAAAAGCCGCTTCGAATCTTATGGTTGATTCGGTTTATGGCACCCTGTTGATTGGAGCGGAAGGCACCGACTCCTGCGGGAAAAGCGGATCAAGGGAGACCCCGCAGGAGCGTAGCGAGGCCACTGAAAATCTAACGTTTTTTATGTTTTTACGATTAAAAATAGACAAAAAAAAGCAACTTGTCGTCTGAATTTAGACGGCAAGCTGTCTATTTCCCCTCTTATTTTTCCTCTTTTTCATGGAGGAGCTTTATAATTCGCTTGAGATTTACTGCGAATATCGCTGTGGCTCCCTGAATTTCCATGCCAAACAGACCCGAGGATGACGCTGTATCATACCCGTGTCTATGCTTAAGTTCACTATTTTTCGCTTCAATTTTGTATCGAGTTTTTGCCAGATTTCGAAACTTTTCCGTTTCCTGGAATGCCTCTTGATCTAGATGTTCTGTTGACTTGATTGTTATAGAATACGACTTGGTTTTAGATCCTTCTTTATAGCACCCTTCACGGAAAGGACAAACTTTACATTTTTCAATATCAAATAAGTATTTGACCCGAGGATTTTTATCATGACCTTTTCTTCCATCATATTTTTTGCGAATCGCCATATGACCAGCCTTACAGACATACATCCCTGCATCTTTGTTAAATTGAAATTCCTCTTCTTTTGTCCGCCTGCCATAGGTGATGAGCGGATGTAGTTTGGAAATAAGTTGAAGTTTACGCTCTTTTGTATAACGAATATTTTCCTTTTCAGAATAGGCCGTATCTCCAATTACTGTGTCAATTTCCATTCCTGTTGCCTTGCTCTTTTTAATTAACTCCTGTAGATATTTACCATCACTTTTTTCACCTGTTGTCACAACGGCTGCCGTTATAATTCGTTCGTCACTCATTGCAATATGCGTTTTGTAGCCAAAGAAGGATGAATCCGCTGTTTTATGGCCTACTCGTGCATCAGGATCTGCTGAGTAGTTCATTTGTTCAGCGTAATCTTCCACCACTTCTTTTAAGACGTTCAATTTCTCCTTAACGGCAGGGATTTTTGCGACTTGGGGTTCCGATTCGACAACAGAAATCACTTTACGGCAATAATTCAATTCATCATTTACCTCGTTGGTAGTTGATTTTGGTGGGAATTTCTCTTTCATGGATTCATCGACCTGATAAACGGCTTTTCGAAGATTTTTTGATTTATCTTGCAGAAATTCCTTTGGAGACTTTTGATTATAACGTGCTTTTGTATGTGTGGCATCCACAATAATTGTTTTATTTTTAATGATTTCCTTTTCAAGTGCAATCTCGACTGTTTTCCCGATAAGCAAATCTAATAAACCTACATCCTGAAGACGAAGTTTACGGAACTTTGTTAAAGAACTTGGATCAATCACGGATTCTTCCGGTGCCATATCAAGAAAATATTTAAACGACATATCATATTTAGAACGCTCTACCACATCGACATCTGACAGATCATAAATTGATTTGAGTAAAAGATATTTGAACATACGAATCGGCGGTACAGCATTACGGCCATTATCGAGGCAATATTTTGTTTTTAACTCTTCGAGGATGAAGGAAAAGTCCACAAGTTCTTTGATTTGACGAAGCATATTATCTTTAGGAACAACGAGATTATAAATAGCTATATACGGACTAAGATTAAGGGATTCTTGAAAGGAAATCATTTGGATACCACCTATACAGTCTTATTACCATTTACTATTATTATAAAGTAAAATAGGCGGTTGCAGGGACTAAACTGCCTATTAAATTTGGACTTTTTCAGTGGCTTCAGCGTAGCGACGAGGAGGCTCCCGACCGCCCGCGGAAAGCGAGTGCCTGGAGCGGAAATCAACAGACTCCGTTTATCAGCCAAACCAAAAAGGATCGGGCGGTTTTTGCCCGGTTTTTCTTAATAAGTGGCTTGAAAATTAATATTCGCATTGTTGGAAATAGAGTGAACAGTAAACTGGCCGATATTAATTGAACATTCCATTAAAAACACCATCCTTGTTTCTATAGTGTATGAATAAATCCTTTAATAGAATGGTATCATTGCCTAGCCAAATGCGGTATAACAAGATTAAAGGTGTGGCAGAATAGCGTTAGAATAGGCGCAAATTTGTGAGATATGGTACATTCAATATATCGAGAGGAAGAAAAGGAGGAAAATTCGATGAATTTGCAAAAGCGGATTATTGAAGAATTACATATTCAACCGGAAATTAACCCTAAAGAAGAAGTCAGAAAACGAATTGATTTTTTGAAAAATTATTTGCTAAAAACGAATGCGAAAGGATATGTCCTCGGAATCAGCGGCGGACAGGATTCATCATTGGCAGGAAGGCTTTCCCAGATTGCGGTAGAAGAACTGCGGCAAGAAGGAAAAGAGGCGTTGTTTATTGCTGTTCGCCTTCCATACGGCGTCCAGCGTGATGAAGAGGATGCCAGGCGGGCGCTTGCATTTATCAAAGCGGATCGCGAATATGTTTTTAATATAAAAGCGGCCGTTGATGAGGTGCAAACGGAGTATAATCAAATGACACAGGGAGAGCCGCTCAGCGATTACCATAAAGGGAACGTCAAAGCACGAATGAGGATGATCGCCCAATATGCGATCGGCGGAATGGAAGGCCTGTTAGTTGTTGGAACAGACCATGCGGCAGAGGCTGTAACAGGCTTTTATACAAAGTATGGCGATGGCGGAGCCGATATTCTTCCATTATCGGGACTTACGAAACGGCAAGGAAAAGCTTTATTAAAAGAACTTGGTGCCGATGAACGCATCTACTTGAAGGTGCCGACAGCAGACCTATTGGATCAGAAACCAGGACAAGCGGATGAAACCGAATTGGGTATCTCCTATGATGTTCTTGATGATTATCTTGAGGGAAAATCCGTTCCCCAAGAAGCAGCTGATAAAATTGAAAAGCGCTATTTAGCAACCGAACACAAACGCCAGCTCCCAGCAACCATGTTTGACGGGTGGTGGAAATAACAAAACGAGGAGGGACAAACCCTCCTCGTTTTGTTATTGTTCATTAAAATTCAATATCTAGCCCGATTTCGAGCATCCAGTTGCTTTTATAATAAAAATAAATAAAGTTCTTTAAGATTCTTAAAAAAAACAGCATAAAACAAAATTTCCTATTTAGGAGGATCGGATATTCAAAGGTTTCTAGTTTACGTTCGCAGCTAATTATTTAGCGATTTTCCTAAACATTTGAATCTTTTTGATTTTTTAAACGTATATAAAAGGTAAAGTAAGGAAATTAATGTTTTTTTTGGTATATCATATTAGCAAAAAAATGGGGGCCGATGTGTTTATGGAGCCTTTTAGTATTCCACTTGAAACGATTTATATGTATGGATTGATTATTTCGGGAGTGCTTACTGTACTATATGTTTTGTTTGCGGATGTTCTGCATTTTCAAGGCGCGGGCGATGGACTGCATTTTTTAAATCCTGTTATGCTCTTTGCCTTTGTGACGATTTTTTCAGCAAATGGCTATCTGCTGGAGGGGCTCAGTTCCCTTCATTATTTACTCATCATGGCAATTTCTACAATTATAGCGTTAATTGTGGTCACATTGTTAAACGTTTTTGTACTTGTGCCGTTGTCGTCAGCTGAAGAATCGCTTGTTTACAAAGAAATTGATTTAATCGGACGCGTTGGCACGGTGATTACAAGTATCCCGGCAAACGGGTTTGGCGAAGTATTAATCGATAGCATCAGCGGCCGCATTTCCAAATCGGCAGTGAGCTTTGATGGCAAAGATATTCAAAATGGGGAAAAGGTTCTCGTCATTCAAGTGGAAAATGGTGTGCTTCAAGTAACAAATCATCATAAATTAGAAGATTATCTTTAGGAGGGAACGGAATGGAGTTGAGTATGATCTGGGTCGTAGTTGGCATTGTTGTCTTTATTTTGCTTGCCTTATTAGCCGTTTTTATTACGAAATATAAAACGGCGGGTCCTGATGAGGCCTTGATTGTGACAGGGAGCTTTTTGGGAAACCGAAATGTCCATGTGGACGAATCGGGCAATAAAATCAAAATTATTCGCGGCGGCGGCAGCTTCATTTTGCCTGTATTCCAGCAAGCGCAGCCGCTTAGTTTGCTTTCGAGTAAATTGGAAGTGACAACGCCTGAAGTATATACGGAGCAAGGTGTGCCAGTTATGGCCGACGGCGTTGCGATTATTAAGATTGGTAGTTCAATCAGCGAGATTGCCACCGCTGCTGAACAGTTCCTTGGCAAAGCAAAAGAAGACCGTGAAAATGAAGCAAAAGAAGTGCTTGAAGGCCATCTTCGTTCAATTCTTGGTTCGATGACTGTCGAAGAAATTTATAAAAACCGCGATAAATTTTCCCAGGAAGTCCAGCGTGTCGCCTCCCAAGATCTTGCGAAAATGGGGCTGGTGATTGTGTCGTTTACGATTAAGGATGTCCGCGATAAAAATGGTTACTTGGATTCACTCGGGAAACCAAGAATTGCACAAGTGCGAAGGGATGCGGATATTGCCACTGCTGAAGCTGAAAAAGAAACGCGCATCAAAAAGGCTGAAGCGGCAAAAGAGGCCAAGCGTTCAGAATTAGAGCGGGCAACCGAAATCGCTGAGGCGGAAAAAATGAATCAATTAAAGATTGCCGAGTTTCGTCGTGAACAGGACATAGCGAAAGCGCGGGCAGACCAGGCATACGATCTTGAGAGCGCCCGTTCAAAGCAGGAAGTTATGGAACAGGAAATGCAAATTAAAATCATTGAAAGACAAAAACAAATCGAGCTGGAAGAAAAAGAAATCCTGCGCCGCGAACGCCAATATGACTCCGAAGTGAAGAAAAGGGCTGATGCTGACCGCTATTCAGTCGAGCAGGCAGCGGCGGCCAACAAAGCAAGACAAATAGCGGAGGCGGAGGCAAATAAATATAAAGTGGAAGCAATGGCGAAAGCGGATGCAGAGCGAATTCGTTTGGATGGTTTGGCCAAAGCGGAAGCGCAGAAGGCGCAAGGGGAAACAGAAGCCGAAATCATTCGCTTGAAAGGGATTGCGGAGGCACAGGCAAAAGAGAAAATTGCTGAAGCCTTTGAACAATTTGGCCAGGCGGCTATATTAGATATGATCATCAAAATGCTCCCGGAATATGCGAAGCAAGTGGCCAGCCCGCTGGCTAATATTGACAAGATTACTGTGGTTGATACCGGTGGTTCCGGTGCGACGAGCGGGGCGAATAAAGTGACAAGCTATGCAACAAATCTAATGGCGAGCCTGCAGGAAACATTAAAAGCATCGAGCGGAATCGATGTGAAAGAATTAATTGAAAATTATTCTGGAAAAACGAGCGCGGCGAAAAGCAGCGATGGATGGAAAAAGGAGATGGAAAAGAGCTGATCCCTATTTAGGCGGTTGAGTCTAAACAACCGTCGGATGGATAAAAACGTGAAATAATTAAATGCGCAGCAGCACAAAAAAACCGCTTATCCTATTTCGATAAGCGGTTTTCTTTTGGCACAATAATAGAGAATGTTGTACCGGAAGTGGGGGTGCTGGTAGCAGAGATCATCCCGCCGTGTGCCTCAACCAATTGTTTGACGATGGAGAGACCAAGCCCGCTGCCCCCTAGGGATCGAGCCCTTGATTTATCGACGCGGTAAAAACGATCAAAAATCCGCGGCAAATCTTCTGCAGGAATCCCTTTGCCTTGATCTTTGATTCGAATGATCATTTCCAAATCTGTCTCAGTGGCTTCAATCATAATTTTGGTGTTCGGTTCGGAATATTTCCGCGCATTATCAAGAAGGTTGAGGATAACTTGTTCAAAACGAACCGGATCAATCGCAATAGTAAGATTTTCTGGACAAATCAGCTGCAGCTCCATTTGCCTCTCTTGAATGGCTGGTGAAATTTTTTCGATTATGTTTTTTAAATAAGGAGCCAGAAGGATTGCCTCTTTGTCAATGGTAAAAGTATTTTTGTCCATTTTTGCCAGATTAAATAATTCTTTAATCAATTCAGCAAGTTTCTCACCTTCTTCAAAAATAATTTCTAAATACTTTTTTCGCTCCTCCGGTGCAGTGTTTTCTCGCCGTGCAATATCCGCATACCCTTTAATATAGGTTAGCGGCGTTCGCAGTTCATGCGAGATACTGGCAAGAAATTCAGACCGTTCATTCTTTAAGGTTTCCAAATCTTTTGCCAGGACTTTAATCGATTCCCCCAGATCACCAAGCTCATCATTTCCGAGTTTCGGCAAAGAGACAGAAAAATCTCCTTTGCTGATATCCCTCGTGGCTTTGCTCATATGAATGAGCGGCCGAGTGACAAATCGTGTAAGAAAAATAATGATTAAGAAACTAAATAGAAGCGAAAGAACGCTTGCTAAGATAAAGTGGCGATTGAGGCCGGAAATGAGCTCCTTAATCTTGCCGGTCTTTTGAAACATATAGACATAGCCTTTCAAGTCTCCATTGATCTTGATCGGGCTGACGGAAGCGATATACTTTTCGTGCTGCCAATCATCTTCCAAAATTAAGCCTTTATAAGGAACATTATTTGGCTTTAGTTTCATGCTTGCTTCCATTTTAGGAATGACCGTATTGGATGTTAGTAAGATCGTCCCATTTGGAGCGGTTATGATCACTTGTGTGTCTGTGCGTGCTTCCATTAAAGCAATGTGCTGCATTGTTTCTTCACGGAAGGATGATTGGAGGATTTCACGGTGGTTATTTCCCCGCGTTTGCAAGGCCGTTAATTCCTCATGAACCCGTGAGTGAAGAATATTATTGTGTAAAAAATACATCGAAATACTTTCCAAAAGAAAAATAGTGGCGTAAAATAATAGCCCAATTTTAAGTGAAATTTTATTCATTGATGAGATCAGCTCCCTCTAGTTCAAGAATACTATACGATGAACCTGAATTTCACCATAAAACTGCAAGGAGCTGGCTTAATCATACGAGAAGAATGGTTGTGTCATATTTGTACCTTTTGAGAGTCTGCTCTTCACCTTGATAATGTCTTCATGGGCGTCCATCAACGCTTTAACAATCGACAAGCCGATGCCGGCTCCACCGGTTTTTCGATCCCGCGATTTATCACCGCGGTAAAACCGCTCAAAAATATTTGAAAAAAGCAGTTCGACCGTAACAGGTTGGAACTGCTATCTGTGTATTACCGCGATAACGGATAAAACTGTGTCCATTTATTTAGGAAGGAAGAGGTCGCTGAATTGGGGTGTTCAAGCACCTCTTTCGTAGGACCGAGTTGTTTCAATTCTCCACTAACCATAATCGCCAGCTTCTTCGTTAAGTATTGAATTTCCATCAAATCGTGGCTAACCAATACCGCTGTTATACCGGAAGTTTCAATAATATGTTTGAAATCCTCCATCAGCTTAATTTTTGTCGGGAAATCGAGCGCCGAAAAAGGCTCATCAAGAAAGAGGATTTCCGGCTCAATAATCATCGCCCGGGCTAAATTCACCCGCTGGGCTTCACCACCGGATAAGTTGAGCGCATTTTTTTTTGCCAAATGGCTGATTTGAAATTTTTCCATCCAAAGGCTTACTTTTTCCTTGATGATGTTTGATGGGAGTTTTCTTATTTTCAAGCCGATTGCAATATTTTGAAAAACCGTTGTATCTAACAGCAAAGACTGCTGAAGCGCGATTGAAAATTTCCGGCACAGCTCTAAAGGCGCTTTTCCTGAAGGGATGATTTTTCCCCGGTAGTGGATCTCCCCGCTCGTTTGTCTTTCGAGCAAGGCGATAAGTTTTAGCAGCGTACTTTTGCCGGCACCATTCGGCCCCATGATTCCTAAAAACTCGCCCTCCTCAATGGTGAAAGAAGGAATCGATAAAATTGGTTTATTGTTAATTTGATAATGCAATTCTTTGAGCTCCATTAAAGGGGTCATGAGTATCGCTTCCTTTGCTGTAAAAAGGTTAAAACTGCAGTAATCATGAAGGCAAGGGAGATTAAGATAAATGATAGCGCAAGGGCAATGTCAAAATTCCCTTTTGAGACTTCGAGAACAATCGACGTTGTTAAAATCCTTGTATCACCTTCAATATTGCCGCCAACCATCATGGCAGCGCCGACTTCGGCGATAACTCTGCCGAATCCGGCCATAATTGCAGCAAGAATTGCAATCTTTGATTCTTTTAGCAATATAAGCAGTGTCTGCCATTTCGTCGCTCCGAGCGCCTTGATTTGCAGGAGCATCTTTTTATTCATTTGTTGAAAGGCGGAGCTAGTTAAGCCAATAACAATCGGTAATGAAACCAACACTTGAGCCATTACAATCGCAGAAGGAGTATAAAGTAATGAAAGATCTCCTAAAGGACCGGAGCGCCACAAAAGCATTGTAATCCAAAGTCCAGCAACAACCGGGGGAAGCCCCATGCCAATGTTAATGAATACTAAAAGCAGTTTTCGGCCTTTAAATCGGGATAAACCGAGAAGCATGCCAAGCGGAAGGCCGACAAAAGTGCTGATCAGCATGGAGATAAACGCAACTTTCAATGTAAGCAGTGTAATGCCGAAAATTTCGTTGTCACCTGATCCAATAATTTCAATTGCTTTCTTTAACCCATCGATCATTAAGTCCATAGTGCCTCCAAGATTTCCATTTACCGTCATAGCGAAAAAGAAACTTATAAGTCTTCAATTAAACTTCTTATTTGGAAAAGGCTCCGATCAAGAAAGGAGCCTAAGTGCTGCGTTTACTTATTCAGTATATTTAAAGAATAGCGGTTGGCCGTACTCTTTTTTGCCGAAGTTTTCAATGACTTTCATTGTTTTGTCATTTACCATAAAATCAACGAACTTTTTGGCATCTTTGCTGTTTACTTTTTTGTGTTTTTCAGGGTTTACTTGCATTACGTGATAAATATTCATCAAGTCTGGAGCACCTTCAACAACAATCTTCAAATTGCTGTAGTTTTTCTGTTGGGCAAGCCAGGTAGCACGGTCCGTTAATACATAGCCATTTTTCTGTGCGGCCACGCCGATGGTTGCACCCATTCCTTGACCGGTTTTCACATACCAGCTTCCTCCTGGTGTGATGTTTGCAGCTTTCCAGATTTCAAGCTCTTTCTTGTTGGTGCCTGAATCATCTCCCCTGGAAATGAACGTTGTTTTCGTGTCAGCAAGTTTTTTCAACGCAACCTTCACATCTTTTCCGCTTAAGCCGGCTGGATTATCCTTTGGGCCTACGAGAATAAAATCATTATACATTACACGTTTGCGATTGATAACATCGCCGCTGTCAACCACAGCTTGTTCTGCTTTTGGAGCGTGGACTAACAGAGCGTCTGCTTCACCTTTTGTTCCCATTGCCAAGGCTTGTCCTGTGCCGACTGCAACCGTTTGAACCTTTACATTGTTTTGTTTTTCAAACATCGGGAGTAAAACTTCAAGCAGGCCGCTGTCCTGTGTACTTGTTGTCGTTGCTAAAATCATCGAAGTTGGTTTGGCAGCTGGTTTTGAAGCGTTGCTGTCCTTTGAGGCAGCAGTTTGATTGCTTGCCTGGCCGCACGCAGATAGCACGAGCAGCATGAATACAAATAAGCCTGCTAAATAGAGATTCTTTAACATGAATATTCCTCCGTTTTCATTGTTTGATAGATAATGGTCCCCAAGTCACGAATATCGTAACCGTCTAAAAAGGTTAAGCTCGTTTTAAATTCAGGGGATTGAAGATAATGGATTAGTGCTGTTAGTGCTTCACGGTTTTCATCGGTAAATCGGAAAACCAAATCGAAATATTCCCTTGCAACCGGGATAAAATCCAAGTCAAGATGGCTTGCAGCGGAGCGGATGCCAAACGCAACATCAGCAATTCCCCTCGTTATGTAGGAAGCAGTTTCCAAATGGTTCCATTCTTCATCTTCATAGCCGTTAATGTCTCCTGGATCAATACCATTGGCCATTAATTTTGAATCTAGTAAAAATCGTGTTCCCGAACCTTTCTGCCGATTGACAAATTTAATGTCTTTTCGAGTAAGGTCTGGAAAGTCATCAATTCTTTTTGGATTCTCTTTCGCCACGATAAAACCTTGATCCCTTGCAGCAAATCGCAGCACCGAAATGGATTCATAAATAAATAATTGCTGGATGAAGGGAAGATTGTATTGCTGTGATGATGGATCTAACAGGTGAATGGCTGCAATGTCGGATTGTCCGCGGTAAAGCATTATCAAACCTTCAAGACTTCCGATAAAAATCGGTTGAATTGGCTCTTGAATTGCGCTTGAAGCTTGCTTTACAAAATGCTCGACAAGAAAGTCATGGCTTCCGGCAAGTCGAATGGGATTAGACGTTTTATGCAAGGAATCCGGCTGTATCTGTTTCCTTTTTTTAGCGGAAGTTTTCGAACTTTCTTTAAATCTATCAATCTCCTCCTGCTCAATCCGCATTTTATTGCCAACTTTAAAGGCCTGCAATTCCCCTCTTTTTATGAGTTCATAAACGGTGTGCTTAGAAATTTGAAATATTGTCGCCACTTCATCAGGCGTATAAGCCTTTTCGTACATGCATCTTCCTCCTTTTCCCTTCCCGTTTTAACTATATAAAAAGAAAGGCAGTGATGCAGTGACTTTCGTTGCGTTTTGTTTAAAATCGTTTAGTCTTGTTTATTTTGACATAGAAATCGATCCTAGTAAAGATTGAATTATTCTATTTTTTAGAAAAATAAAAGCGGATACATTGGTTTTTACAAATTGTTCTTAACTTTACTGCTACTACGGAGAAGGTGCATTCGAAGCAGCATGCGCAAAGTCTAGGAACGTGTTACAAAGAAATAACGCTTGTGGAGTTAATGCATGTTTTATTAATGCCCGTTTTCGCGGAAAAAGTCCGCAGGCGGGCATTGATTAGGACAAAAAGCCGTATTAGTAGGCTAGCCTTCCTTATAAAATCTCCCTGTAAACTGGAAATACAGAATGACAAGGCCAAGCCCCCAAACATAGACTGCAAACGGCTTTAATGAATGCTTTTTAAGAAAATTGATCATCCATTTAACTGCGAAATAGCCGAAGAGGGCGGAGGATAAAATACCGATAAACAAGGCTGAAAAAGAAATATCTTCCTCTAAGCCGCCGGCTAAGTCCTTAAATTGGAGAAGAACCGCTCCGGCAATAGCGGGTGTTGATAACAAAAAAGAAAAATAGGCTGCCGTTTCCCGATCCAATTTTCTCCATAGCGCTGCAACCATCGTTAACCCCGAACGGGAAAGAGCTGGAAAAATGGCGGCAGCCTGAAAAGTTCCGATCACAAATGCATCCCGATAGGAAATATCGATCATTTTTTTATGTCCATTTTTTACGGAATCAGCCAGCCATAAAAAAAGTCCGGTGATCAGGAACTCCCATCCGATTGTTACTCCCGTTTTTGAAATTTCATCGAAAAAATCTTTAAAAAGGAGACCGATTACGACGGCAGGAATGGTACCGACAAGTAATAAAAACGTCCGCTTGGCAAATGGATGTTTGAGCATGTAAACAAACTCGTCCTTATAAAACACAAGGATTGCAATCAAGGTTCCGAGATGGAGCATCGTATCAAGCAATAGCCCTGCTTCCTGTAAGCCAAATAAATGCCTGCCAAGATAAAGATGGCCGGTAGAGCTGATCGGCAAAAATTCCGTAAGTCCTTGAATCAATCCGAGAACAAAAGCTTCCAGTTTCGTTAACATACTATACCTCTCTTTTAAAGTAATCGTAATAAAGCATATTCTCGAAACTCGCATTCTTGACAAAGAATTGGACAAATTCAAAGAGTTACCTTTTAAAATAAGGGAGTTCAGCAAATAGAAATGTAAATAAATCCATTGCAGCAATAAAAGTTGTGATTTGGACTCATTAAAAATATAATGGAATATTGTACAGGTACTTGAACGGAATGAGCGGACACCGAAAAATGCGGCTAAAAATTTCCTATTTAAATGGCGCACAGTGATACGGCTCTTGCACCGTTCGTTCTTTTTTGATGTAAAAGGAGAATAAGCATGACTTCCAATAAAAATACAACATCTAAACTTGATTATAATCTTATTTTTATTTTGTTGCTGCTGTTTTTAGCCAGCTGTATCTCGATCTACAGTGCCCAAACAACCGGCCAGTACAAAGATAACTTTTTGCTGAAGCAAATCATTTTCTATGTAGTTGGTGCCGGGTTGATTGCCAGCGTCATTACGCTTGATTCTGACCAATTGAAAAAATTAACGTGGTACGCATATGGCTTTGGCATATTTATGCTTATCTTGTTAATTCTCGCACCTTCCAGCATTGCTCCAACCATAAACGGGGCGAAAAACTGGTTTAGATTTCCGGGCCTGGGTTCCTTGCAGCCATCAGAGTTTGTAAAAGTCTTTCTGATTTTGGCGCTTGCCCGTTTGATTGAGGATCATCACCAAAAAAACCCTGTCAAAACGGTCAAATCCGATTTATGGCTGCTGGTGAAAATGAGTATCGCGATGATGGTGCCGCTCGTCTTAGTCATCAAACAAGACCTTGGAACATCGCTTGTGTTTATTGCGATTCTCATAGGAATGATTTTTATTTCGGGAATCTCCTGGAGGATTCTCGTTCCGATGTTTACATCAGGAACGCTGTTAATATCGGCAATCTTCTATTTTGTTTTGGTGAAGCCGGATGTTTTGGAAAAATATTTAGGTGTAAAGCAATACCAATTTGACCGGATCTATTCATGGCTCGACCCTTATAATAATCAAAGCACAACCGGTTTTCAGCTTACACGGTCGCTGCTTGCCATCGGCTCGGGGGGAACAAGCGGCAAAGGCTATGGCCATCGCGATATTTATTTGCCTGAAAGCCATACCGACTTTATTTTTACCACTGTGGGGGAAGAATTCGGCTTTATCGGCGCAAGTGTCCTAATCAGTATCTTCTTCCTGCTGATTTACCATATTACAAAAGTAGGAATGGAAACAAAAAATAATTATTACACGTATTTATGTGTCGGCGTGATCAGTATGATTACCTTCCATGTCTTCCAGAATATTGGAATGACAATTGGGCTACTGCCCATTACGGGAATTCCTTTGCCGTTCGTCAGCTATGGCGGAAGCTCGCTATTGGGCAATATGCTCGGACTTGGTCTCATCTTTTCAATCCGCTACCACTATAAAAAATATATGTTTTCGACGACAACCTAAGGAGAGAATCATGTTCTGCTTTTTATTAGCTCGTTAGAAGAAGGGATCGATTATGGATAAAACATTTGTTGAACAATTTGAAGCTCTGCTGGAAAAATACAGTGAGCTCTTGGTCGGGGATAGCGGAGAGGCGACAAAAGAAAAGGTGAAAATGTGGGCGTTATATACACATATTGCTAAATCAATGCCAGCCCTCGCCAAACATTGGAATGAATTATACCCGGATGCGAAAGAAGAAATGAAGCAGATAATTACCGAGATTAAACAATTAAACGAACAAATACGATTGAAAAAATCATAACGGAAACAGGGATTTAATCCCGCTTCCGTTTTGTTTTTAAACTGTATTAGCCAATTATTGAAGATTCCCGCTGCCATATGGCAATTGATTTGTATATCCTTGGAACTGCTGGTAGGACTGCTGCAATTTTTGCTGATCGGCAGCTTCGATGGCATACCAGCCTTTTTGAAACATCAAATTATAAAGATCGCGCTGACTGTTTTGGGTTTCCGTAAAAATTGTCAGCAAGTCATCATACAAGCCTTTATGACTTGCTTCGTGAAGAGCCATTGTATAAGAAGTCGTCATATATTTTTCCGTTGTCAGCAAATCGTTAATAAAATCACGTTCATTCATTTGCGGTGTCTTTGGCACTGGGGTTTCGGGGTTTTGAATTTTTTGTTGGTTTTGGTTCATGACAAAAAGTCTCCTTTATCAAATTAAGTCGTTACTGTCTAGCTCCGAGCGCCCTATCGACTACGTCGATGAGCAAGGGCGCTTGCGCTTTTCTTATATTATCAGAATTTATATCTTAACTTCGATAACTGTCTAGCTCCAGCGCCCTATTGACTACGTCGCTTCCCTCGCCTCGTCTACGATAAGTCGAGAACAAAAGACTACCGTCTTTCGACTCTCCTTTATCTCACTCGGCTCAGTCCACCTCCTTACGTCGATGACCAAGGGCGCTTGCGCTTTTCTTATTGCATATTGTTGAGCGGCTGCTGTTGATTAATGTGTTCATTCAGGTGGCCAAGCAGCTTTTGATAATGGCGCTGGTGCATCTGCCCACATTTTTCAGCCTCTGCCTTGAGCTGTTGATCCTGGCATTGGCTGGCAAAAAAATGAGCCTTTTTTGCCGCGAGCAAATTCCAAGACATCATGTCTGTTAAATAGAGAGAGTCTTTTGTTGAAACCACTCCCGGAGGCTGCGGCATCATCCCTTTCTGATTTTGCATTTGAAAATTTTGTTGTTGTTGCATTTTTACCCCTCCTGTTACAATTATCATGTACGGATATAGATTCTCTAAAATCAAAAACTTTATGCAAGTAACGCAAACAATGGAATAATATAAAATATAAATTATATTCAAAAAACAATAGAGATGATAAAATAGAAGGTGGGGAAACATATGAGCTAGTTTGCTAATTTATTTTGAAAACGTTTCCGTGGAGGGAGCAGGATGGAGCAGGCACTAAAGAATTTTTTCTTATTTTTATCTAAAAATAAATCGTTAACAAAAGCCGCGAAGAAATACGGACTTCGCTTCGGCGCCTCCCGCTTTGTTGCCGGAGAAACCATCAGTCAGGCGATTCAAGTGATTAAGGAGCTTAACAGCAAAGGATTGGGGGTAACAATCGATTACTTGGGAGAGTTTGTTGATCATGAAGCGGAAGCAATTGAACGCACCAATCAATCGATCGAAGCAATTAAAGCAATCGGCCGTGAAAAATTAAATTCGCAGCTTTCGTTAAAAATGACATCGATGGGGCTCGATATTTCCGATGAGCTTGTTATGAAAAATATGCGACGCATTTTAGACGCCGCCAAGGAACATAATGTTTTTGTGACAATCGATATGGAGGATTTTTCACGCTGTCAAAGGACGCTCGATATTTTTCGGCAGTTGAAAATGGAATATGACAATGTCGGGACCGTTTTACAGGCATATTTGTACCGGACACAGAGAGACGTAGAGGATTTAAATGAATACAAACCAAACTTAAGGCTTGTAAAAGGGGCATACAAAGAGTCTCCAGAGGTAGCCCTTCCCGATAAAAAAGAGGTTGATGAAAACTATAAAAAAATCATTAAAATGCATTTATTAAATGGGAATTTCACGGCTGTTGCAACACATGATGAGGCAATGATTGATTATACAAAGAAGTTTGTTAAGGAAAATGCTATTTCAAACGATCAATTTGAATTTCAAATGCTGTACGGCATTCGACCGGAACGGCAGCTGGAATTGGTAAATGAAGGGTATAAAATGCGCGTCTATGTCCCGTTTGGGACTGACTGGTACGGATATTTCATGCGCCGCTTAGCAGAGCGCCCGGCAAACGTCGCTTTTGTCTTAAAAGGTTTATTAAAAAAATAAAAGGATGGGGCAATCCATCCTTTTTATTTCTTATACTGATTGTTTTGGCTGTTTCTTTTGCCGCCACCATCGCCCTCAACGGTCGGACCGGCATCACCTTTTACGCTTGCCGCGCTTACGCCAGTTTTGGATGGATTTTTCTTCATTTTACCCATTTTTATCACCTCAAAATTTAGATTTACCAGCAGACGTTAAATTAAAAAAGAATAATTTTTCAAAATTTTCCGCATCTGGAGATTGCACAAATTTTTAAAATATTTTATAGTAAAAGTAACAAAATACATCCTTTCAGCAGGAAATTTTTTTTGGACATAAAATGAATGAGTATTCATTCAAAAAAACGAAGGGGGAGAAAAAATTGAACCATTTTATTAAAAAAGCCGCAGTGTTAGGATCGGGGGTAATGGGATCGGGAATCGCTGCTCACCTGGCCAATATCGGTATACCAACATTGCTGCTGGATATTGTACCGCGCGAATTAACCGATGAGGAAAAATCGAAAGGGCTTACATTCAATGATACGCAGGTCCGCAATCGAATTAGTACGATTTCTCTCCAGAAACTTCTTAAGCAAAAGCCTGCACCGTTGACATCGGAAAAGAACATAGCCTTTATTGAGGCGGGCAACCTTGAGGATGATCTAATCAAGTTAAAAGATGTTGACTGGGTAATTGAAGTTGTTGTTGAAAATTTGGACGTGAAAAGGCAAGTATTTGAAAAAGTGGACCAATATCGCAAGCCGGGCAGCATCGTTAGCTCAAACACGTCTGGAATTTCGGTTGAAGCCATGGCAGAAGGCAGGTCGGACGATTTCAAAAAACACTTTCTTGGCACCCATTTTTTTAATCCGCCTCGCTATCTAAAGCTTTTGGAAATTATTCCAACCCAATACACGGATCCGGCAGTTTTGTCCTTTATGAAGGAATTTGGCGAGGATGTACTCGGTAAAGGAGTAGTAGTTGCAAAGGACACACCGAACTTTATTGCCAACCGGATTGGCACCTATGGACTTTTGGTCACGCTGCAGGAAATGCTAAAAGGCGGCTACAGTGTAGGTGAAGTTGATTCCATTACGGGACCGCTGATTGGACGGCCGAAAAGCGCAACATTCCGTACTTTAGATGTAGTCGGTCTTGATACATTTGTCCATGTGGCCAACAATGTTTATCAGCAAGTAGAAGGAAGTGAAAAAGAAATTTTTGAAGTTCCGGCGTTCATAAAGGAAATGCTTGAAAAAGGCTGGCTAGGCAGCAAAACAGGCCAAGGTTTCTTTGTTAAAAACGGCAAAGAAATTTTTGAACTTGATCCGGCAACGATGGAGTACGGTCCGCGTAAAAAACTGAAAACAGCGGCAACGGAAATGAGCAAGCAGGAAAAAGGTCTAGCCAATAAAATGAAAGCGCTTGTCTACGCAAAGGATCGCGCTGGAGAATTTTTATGGAGTATTTTCAGCCCGGTACTGCTCTATTCGGCTGAACTGCTTGGAACGATTGCGGACGACATTGTGGCGATTGACCGTGCGATGAAATGGGGATTTGGCTGGGAAATGGGTCCGTTTGAAGCGTGGGATGCGATCGGTGTTGAAAAATCTGTACTAAAGATGAAGGAAAACGGTGCGAAGGTTCCTGAGTGGGTTTCTGCAATGCTTGAAAAGGGATACACCACTTTTTATAAAGAAGAGGGAGCACAGCTTTATTATTACAATCATGGAGAGTATAGCCCGGTTAAAGTCAATCCAAAGGTGATCAGCATCGATCAGTTGAAGAAGAAAAATGGCGTGATCAAAAAGAACAGCGGAGCAAGCTTGATTGATATGGGGGATGGTGTCGCTTTATTGGAATTCCATTCCCCAAACAATGCAATTGGTCTGGATATTATTCAAATGATCAACTTCGCCATTGATGAAGTTGAAAAAAATTACAAAGGCCTCGTGATTGGCAATCACGGGAAAAATTTTTGTGTTGGTGCAAACCTTGCGATGATTTTAATGGAAGCGCAGGATGACAATATTTATGAGCTCGATATGGTCGTCCGCCAATTCCAGCAGGCAGGAATGCGGATCAAATATTGTTCAAAACCGGTAGTTGCGGCTCCCTTTGCGATGACGTTAGGCGGCGGAGCAGAGATCAGCTTGCCCGCTGCTCATATTCAAGCTTCACCGGAAACTTATATGGGGCTTGTGGAAGTCGGAGTTGGACTAATCCCTGGCGGGGGTGGCAACAAAGAATTGTATAGTAAGTACCTGGAAAGTATCCCAAACGGAGTCGAGATGGATTTGCAAAAGGTTGCAAATAAAGTTTTCGAAACAATCGCTATGGCAAAAGTTTCAACATCTGCAGACGAAGCCCGTGAGAACAACTTTCTAAACTTGGCGGATGCAATCAGCTTTAACAATGATCATCTGCTATACGATGCAAAGCAGGCAGTTCTTGCACTCAATGAGCAAGGCTATAAACCGAAACAGCGCAGGAAAGTTCCGGTGGTTGGTGAAACTGGATATGCCACCCTGCTGCTCGGTGCCCAATCGATGTTCGCTTCCGGGTTTATTTCAGAACATGATTTGAAAATTGCCAAAAAGCTTGCATACGTTCTTGCCGGCGGCAAAGTTCCTTATGGGACAGAAGTTGACGAACAATATCTTTTGGATTTGGAAAGAGAAGCATTCTTAAGCCTTGTGGCCGAACCAAAATCGCAGCAGCGGATGCAGCATATGCTTCTAAAAGGTAAGCCGCTTCGCAATTAACAGCAGTGAAATGAACGGAAAAGAGATGAATCGATTGTCAAAATGAGAGGAAAGAGGGGAATGAAATGAGGGAAGCGGTAATTGTTGCTGGTGCCAGGACTCCGGTTGGCAAAGCAAAGAAGGGAACACTTGCCAATGTCCGTCCGGATGACCTGGGGGCGTTAGTAGTCAAAGAAACACTGAGGCGAGCCGGCAATTATGAAGGGATTATTGATGATTTGATTATTGGCTGTGCGATGCCTGAGGCAGAACAAGGAATGAATATGGCACGTAATATTGGTGCGCTTGCGGGGCTTTCGCATACAGTGCCCGCCATAACGATCAATCGTTACTGTTCTTCGGGTCTTCAAGCAATTGCCTATGCGGCTCAAGGGATTTTGACAGGGCAAATCGATACAGCCATCGCCGGCGGTGCCGAATCGATGAGTCTTGTGCCAATGATGGGCCACGTTGTCCGCCCTAACATAAAATTGGCTGAAACTGCACCGCAATATTATATGAGCATGGGACACACGGCTGAAGAAGTTGCCAAGAAATATGGGATCTCCCGTGAAGACCAGGATGCGTTTGCCGTACGCAGTCATCAGCGGGCCGCCAAAGCGATTCAGGAAGGAAAGTTTGCCGACGAAATTGTGCCGGTTGAGGTCACCCTTCGTTCGGTAGGATCAGACAACAAACTGATCGAAAAAACAGAGCACTTTACCCAAGATGAAGGGGTTCGACCGGAAACGAATTTACAAACATTAGCAAAGCTCCGCCCGGCTTTCTCACTCACTGGGACGGTAACGGCGGGAAATGCTTCGCAAACGAGCGACGGTGCAGCTGCTGTGATGGTTATGGATCGTGAAAAAGCTGATTCACTCGGCCTAAAGCCAATGGCAAAATTCCGCTCCTTCGCTGTCGGCGGTGTTCCACCTGAAATTATGGGTGTTGGTCCTGTTGTCGCGATTCCAAAAGCGCTAAAGCTGGCAGGCCTCGAAATTTCAGATATTGGGTTATTTGAGTTAAATGAAGCGTTTGCTTCCCAATCGATTCAGGTCATTCGGGAGCTTAGCCTTGATGAAAACAAGGTCAACGTTAACGGCGGGGCAATTGCCTTGGGCCATCCGCTTGGCTGTACGGGGGCGAAGCTAACGTTAACCCTTTTGCATGAAATGAAACGAAGAAATGAGCAATTTGGTGTCGTGACAATGTGCATCGGCGGCGGTATGGGTGCTGCTGGCGTGTTTGAGCTTCTCTAAACGACAAACGAAGTCGAAAAGATTGTAACAAAAGATACGAACCGATGTTCAATTAATGATAAATTGAACGTCAGCAGCAATAGTAGAGAGAAAAAATAGAAAACTTGGAGCGGCAGCTCCTTCCCAAACTGTTAGGAGGAAGAGAATATGGAAAATCAAACGGAAAAGATCATCAAAGGCGGCAGCTTTTTAATTGAAGATGTATCGTGTGAGCGAATTTTCACCCCGGAGGAATTTACGGATGAGCAAAAAATGATCGCCAAGACAACCGAAGATTTTGTTGAAAATGAAGTTCTGCCGCAAGTTGAGTATTTGGAGAAACATGAATTTGATCGGACCGTTAAACTTTTAAAAGAAGCCGGGGAACTCGGACTTTTAGGTGCGGATGTTCCAGAAGAGTATGATGGTTTAGGTCTGGATAAAATCAGTTCTGCACTCATTACCGAAAAAATGTCTAGAGCGGGCGGCTTTTCGCTTTCCCACGGCGCCCATGTCGGCATTGGCTCGCTGCCAATTATTTTGTTCGGAAATGAGGAGCAAAAGAGGAAGTATTTGCCTGAACTTGCCACAGGTAAAAAAATTGCTGCCTATGCGTTAACGGAGCCAGGATCCGGTTCGGATGCCTTAGGCGCCAAAACAACAGCAAGACTGAATGCAGAAGGTACCCACTATATTCTAAATGGAGAAAAACAATGGATTACAAATGCCGGGTTTGCGGATGTTTTTGTGGTTTACGCCAAGATTGACGGCGAACACTTTACTGCCTTCCTTGTTGAACGTGAATTTCCAGGTGTTTCCACTGGTGCGGAAGAAAAGAAAATGGGGATTAAAAGCTCCTCTACGAGAACCCTTATTTTGGAAGATGTCCCTGTTCCAAAAGAAAACCTGTTAGGCGAATATGGCAAAGGGCATGTAATTGCTTTTAATATCTTAAACATTGGTCGCTATAAATTAGGGGTTGGAGCTGTCGGCGGTGCGAAACGGGCTTTTGAAGTGACGGTAAAATACGCAAATGGCCGTCAGCAATTCAAAACAGCGATTTCCCAGTTTCATTTAACGAAAGAAAAATTTGGCACAATGGCAGCAAAAATTTACGCAGCTGAAAGCTCAGTTTACCGCACAGTTGGCCTATATGAGGATACCATGGGTAAGCTTTCCAATGAGGAAATGAAAGACACAAAATTAGTGGCAAAATCGATTTCTGAATACGCCATTGAGTGCTCATTAAATAAGTTTTTTGCAAGTGAAGTACTGGACTATGTAACCGATGAAGGTGTTCAAATCCACGGCGGATACGGATTTATGCAGGAATATGAAATTGAACGAGCCTATCGTGATTCCCGGATTAACCGAATTTTTGAAGGAACGAATGAAATTAACCGTTTGCTTGTTCCTGGCACCTATTTGCGCAAGGCAATGAAGGGAGAGCTTCCTTTATTGCAGAAGGCGCAAGGCCTTCAGGAAGAATTGATGATGTTAATGCCGGAAGAACCAGGGGATGAGCCGCTTGCCCAAGAAAAATATCTTGTGAAAAATGCAAAGAAAATTGGTTTATTGGCAGCTGGTCTTGCCGTGCAAAAATATGGGACGGCACTCGATCGTGAACAAGAAGTTCTGGTCAATATTGCTGATATTGTTTCAAATGCATATGCAATGGAATCCGTTGTTTTAAGGACAGAAAAGGCAATCGTGCGAGACGGGCTTGAGAAGAGTAAGCAAAAGCTGCTGTATACGCAAATTTTCTGCCAGGAAGCTTTTAATGAAATTGAGCAGCATGCAAAGGAAACGCTCGTTGCAACCGAGCAGGGGGATAGCCTTCGCATGATGTTATCAGCACTTCGGAAGTTTACCCGTCATACACCAATCAATGTGATTGCGAAAAAACGTGAAGCAGCCGATCGATTAATCGGGGCGGAACGTTATATCGTTTAATCTGAATCCTGCTCCCTTCATAATGGAGGGGGCAGAATTATTTTTCATTTATGAAGGTTTAGTTCGAAAAAAGACGAATTTTGTATTTGACAGATTTTTAGGCATTCATTGTTAGGAGTTTGCGAACGGTTATGGTACTATTCTAGTGAATACCTTTATGCTGTAAAAAGAAGGTGGTGAAATGGTTGGCGCTGACATTTTATTGGTACCCTAAATGCGGTACGTGCCGGAAAGCAAAGAAATGGCTTGACGACCATCAACTTTCCTATCAGGAAATACATATTGTTGAAAACCCTCCAGCACGTGAAGAATTGAAAGATTTGTACAAAAGAAGCGGGCTGGAATTGAAGAAGTTTTTTAACACCAGCGGCTTAAAATACCGTGAGTTAGGGTTAAAGGATAAAATAAAAACTTCTTCAGAAGCTGAACTTCTCGATTTGCTTGCTTCAGACGGGATGCTGATCAAGCGGCCGCTTTTGACAGATGGTAAGAAAGTAACCGTTGGATTTCATGAAGAAGAATTTGAAAAAATGTGGCTTTAGGATGTATTCTCTTTTTAAGAGAAAACAAATAAATATGAGAACAAATATGGAGGGATCTGAATGAATACACCAAAAGAATTGCGTTACTCTGAAGAACATGAATGGGTGAAAGATGAAGGCGATAAAGTCCGTGTAGGGATTACCCACTTTGCACAATCCGAGCTGGGAGATATCGTATTTGTTGAACTTCCGGAAGTTGGTGATGAAGTAACGGCCGATGAGCCATTCGGCAGTGTCGAATCTGTTAAAACCGTTTCTGAGCTGTACGCTCCAGTAAGCGGTAAAGTTGTCGAAATAAATGAAGAATTAAATGATAATCCAGAGTTCGTGAATGAGTCGCCATATGAGAAGGCATGGATGATCGTGATCGAGCCATCGGACAAGAGCGAGATTGATAAGCTCATGACTGCCGACCAATACGAAGCAATGACTAAAGAAGAATAATTAAATATTTTTAGAAGAAAAGCACAGCATCATCGCTGTGCTTTTTATATTCTTCCTGAATCCGTGACATGAGAAGTAAAAACAAAAGAAATTTATTCCAAATCTGAGATACTTTATAGTTGCCTGTTGATTTCCGCTTCAGGCGCTTCGCTTTCCGTGGGCGTTGCGGGGAGCCTTCTCGACGCATTCGCGCCTGTGGGGTCTCCCCTGCCACGTACTCCCACAGGAGTCTGCGCGCCTTCCGTTCCAATCACATAGTGAGCGGAAACAACCATCCCTAAAATGAGCCATTCTTTAAAAATTTTGTGATAACAAATTTTTAGAGTTGCCAAATAGACCTGCGATATTCCTATTTTTGGCAGGTCTTTCCCGACTATTCACTTGCACAGTTTAGGTTGAAAATGTAAGGTATATTCGCTTGAATACCTTAAACCATGGGCTATGGTTTCCAAACTTCAACGACACCTGTCTCGCGTGTTTTACCATTTTGGATGCCAGGGTAATGAGGTTTTGGATAACGGTCTTGATTCTTCTGCGAAACATTTTTTTTTCAAAGGTTCATCGTCGGTCTTTAGCGTTTCTTGACCAATTAATCGGAGAATATTATACGTCAAACACCCCAGATGCAAGATTAAATCATTGGTTTTAAATTTTCCTGATGGAAAACGCTCTAATTCTAAATCGGTTTTTCATTCGCATTGCCAACCAAGCTTCGGGCTTTTCGCGGCGAGGATTTCGTTTAATGATGAAACCGGCATCTTCTTCTACACATGTGCCGATATTCACCGCAGAGTCATTGCCTCCATCCATCCGACACGGATTCAGGTTCTTTTTAAAAGTTTTTTAAAAATAGTATGGTAAGGTCGCCTAGTAAGTAAAAACTTTTAAGGATAACGGTTTAGAAGAGGAGGAAAATGGATGTTTCAAGAGGTATTGTCACACATTCATCCGATTATGGTTCACTTTCCAATTGTGCTCATTATTTTGGCAACGGTCTACGATTTCTTTATGGTGATTACCAAACGGAAAATTTCACCGCGTAAAGGATTTTGGCTCTGGCTGATTGCCTTTGTAAGTGCATGGATTGCTGTAGGAACAGGACCTGAGCATGATGCAAGAGGAAATACAAATATTTTTGAATACCACCAGGATCTTGCGGATATCACAACGATTATCACCTTTGTTGTTGTCGCGCTGCGGGCGATTTTTGTCTGGAAAAAGAAAGAGTTTATCCGTATCTCATTGGTGTTTTATCTCATTTTATCCCTTATTAGTACGGTCGGCATATTATCGGTTGGCTATTTTGGAGGTAAGATGGTCTATAGTGATGGCGTGGGTGTAAAAGTGCACGGAAAATATATTAACCCGCCTAAGCCTGGTAAAATCAATCAAGGGGATTGATTTTTTTCGGTGTCTTGAGCAAACTTTTACTCCAGTAATGGATGATCATGCTATTATAGTTGTACCATATGGGTGCACGTGAAGAAAGTATGTGAATATGTTAAAATTAACCAACAATTTAACTTTATAGGTGATCACGATGAATAGCATGATGTTGGATAAGGTAATTATTGTTGAAGGAAGATCGGATAAGAACAAAGTGAAAAAAATCATTAAAGAACCAGTAGAAATTATTTGCACAAACGGGACAATCAGCATGAATAAAATGGATGAACTAATCGAGTTCCTTGAAGATAAAGAAATTTATGTATTGGTCGATGCAGATGAGGCAGGGGAAAAGCTTCGCAAACAGTTGAAGCGTGAATTTCCCGAAGCGAAGCAGTTGTATATTGATAAAATGTACCGGGAAGTGGCAACAGCATCGGAAAAGCATCTTGCTACCATCCTGATCGGAGCGAATATTGATGTACATGCCGAGTTTTTAGAAATGGGTTGACGATGATGAAAGAATGGAACCAGGACGAGTTAAATACTTTCTTTATTGATCAATCGACCGGTCTCGTTTATTTTTATACACCGCTTTGCGGAACTTGCCAAGTAGCATCTAAAATGCTGCTGGTGATTGAGGAAATGCTAAAGACTAAAATAGGAAAAATGAATTTGAACTTTTTTCCGGAAACAGCAAAAAATTTTTCGGTTGAAAGCGTGCCTTGTCTTTTGTTTGTCAAAAATGGCGAAGTAGTGGAAACGATATATGCCTTCCACTCTGTGCCGTACTTATTGGAAAAAATTAATCAGCAATTAAACTAAAAAGCAGGTGCCTCGGCATCTGTTTTCTTACATATTTCTCAGGAAATATTCGACAAAAGGGAAGAGATTGAAAGGTAATTGTCGAACAGTTTTGAAAGGAATACAAAGACTTCTGCGGAATATATAGGTATAAAGCGATAAATCCGGAGTTGTCAAAATGATGGATACTGTTCAAGCTTTTATAAAAGAAATAAAGGAGAAAGCGCACGTGCAGCCGTTGCTTAGTAAGGCTGACCTATCGATTGAATTCATAACTGAGATGGATCGAATTTCAATGAGTTTTCATGATGGCAATGTTCTTATCAATTCAGACCGAAAAAGTCAATATTGCGAGATGATTGGCAAGGAAACAGGAATGATTGCATTGATGGAAGGAAAAGAAAAGCTGCGCTCCCTGGCGGAGAAAAAGGCTCTTTCGATTAAAGCTCCTTTTCGAACGATTTTACTGCTGGAATCTATTTTTTATTTAGCGAAAAAGGAGCCTGACTAGTTAAGTGTTTAAAGGAAATGTTGGAATATGTCGAATTTTTGTTGACACCTTTTTTTTTTCGTGATACGATAGCTTTCGTAATTATTTTGCGATGATGAAGGTTTAAATGAATATAGGATTTATTGTTGCTCTTATCAAGAGAGGTGGAGGGATGTGCCCGATGAAGCCCGGCAACCGTCAATTGTGATTGAAATGGTGCCAATTCACACAAAGCAATTGCTTTGGGAGATGGGAGAAAGGATTGTTTTCTAATGCCTTTCTGCCATCTTGCAGAAAGGCTTTTTCTTTTTTGCAAGAATGTTGTTCAGCAAACATTCAAACTCTATATTTAAGAATAGATGTCGCGAAATTTCGGATAAAAAGTAGGTGATGAAATGATATCAGTTCAAAATGTCCGTAAAATTTTCCCTTCTAAGAAAGGTGAATTAACAGCGGTTGACCATGTTAGTTTGGAGATTAAGGAAGGCGAAATATTTGGGATCATTGGCTATAGCGGTGCTGGTAAGAGCACTTTAATTCGGATGCTGAATGGTTTAGAAATTCCGACAGAAGGAATGATAAAGGTAGCTGGACGGGAAATTTCTAAAATTAAAGGGAAGGAACTTCGAAAAGCACGCCAAGAAATCAGTATGATCTTCCAACATTTTAACTTGTTATGGTCGAGAACCGTTTCTGAAAATATTGCTTTTCCGTTAGAAATTGCTGGAATCAAAGGCCCTGAAAGACAGAAGCGAGTGATGGAATTAATCAAGCTTGTCGGTCTTGAAGGCAGAGAAAATGCGTATCCTTCACAATTAAGCGGCGGACAAAAGCAGAGGGTCGGAATTGCACGCGCACTGGCCAATAACCCTAAAGTTTTGCTTTGTGATGAGGCGACATCGGCTCTAGACCCACAAACAACGGACTCGATCTTAGATTTACTGGTGGATATTAATAAGCGATTAGGCTTAACCATTGTGTTAATTACCCATGAAATGCATGTTATTCGTAAAATTTGCCATCGTGTTGCTGTGATGGAAAGTGGTAAGGTTGTTGAAACAGGATCTGTTTTAGAAGTGTTTAAAAATCCGCAGCAGCCGATTACAAAACGGTTTGTTCAGCAAGTTACAGAACCGGAAGCAACAAAAGAAACGGTTGATCACCTGCTTGAAAAATACCATTCCGGAAAAATTGTTCAGTTAACCTTTATTGGGGATGCTGCTGAGCAGCCGATCATTACCAATCTTATTCGCAATGCGAAAGCGAATGTAAATATCCTTCAAGGAAAAATTTCGCAAACGCAAAATGGCTCATATGGAACCCTTTTTATTCATCTTGATGGCGATCAGCAGGAAATCAACCAAGCCATTGATTTTCTTCAATCGCAGCAAATAGGAGTGGAGGTGGTTACAAATGGGTAATCAATATTTCAAAGATATTGATTGGCAGGCCATGTGGGATGCAACGGTTCAAACCCTTTACATGACGGGTTATTCAGTTCTTGCAACGTTTGTTTTAGGTATTTTACTAGGACTGTTGCTGTTCCTTACTCATCCCGGAAATATGTGGGAAAATAAACCTGTTAATATAGTGATTAGTGCAATTGTAAATATTTTTCGTTCTATTCCGTTTATTATTTTAATTGTACTGCTTATTCCTTTTACAACCCTTCTGTTTGGAACCATGATCGGGGAAAGAGCAGCTTTGCCAGCCCTTATTGTGGGGGCAGCACCATTTTATGCGCGAATGGTTGAGATTGGTTTAAGGGAAATTGATAAAGGGGTCATTGAGGCAGCTAAATCAATGGGTGCATCAATTGGTACGATTATTTGGAAGGTGCTTCTTCCGGAATCAATGCCAGCCCTCGTTTCAGGCATAACCGTGACGGCCATCGCGCTTGTCAGCTATACAGCAATGGCCGGTGTTATTGGCGCCGGCGGTCTAGGAAACCTTGCTTATCTTGAAGGATTCCAACGGAACCGCAACGATGTCACTTTAGTTGCTACAATTATCATTCTGGTGATTGTTTTCATCATTCAGTTTATTGGTGATTTTCTCACAAAAAAAATAGATAAAAGGTAAAAAAGGAGTGTATAAACATGAAAAAATGGTTAGGAGCGCTTTTAGCGTTAACGCTTGTATTAGCTTTAGCTGCCTGTGGATCTTCAACATCTAAAGACAATGCCCAAGGCGGACAAAAGCTAACAAAATTAGTGGTCGGTGCATCCAATGTACCACATGCTGAAATTTTAAAAGAAGCACAGCCGATTCTTAAGAAAAAAGGAATTGATTTGGAAATCAAAACATTCCAGGATTATATTATGCCAAACAAAGCATTGGCTTCAAAGGAATTGGATGCAAACTATTTCCAAACAGTCCCTTACTTAAATCTGCAAATGAAAGAAAATGGCTATAAGTTTGCTAATGCCGGTGGAATTCATATTGAACCAATTGCTGTTTATTCTAAAAAGTATAAAAAATTAGAAGATCTTCCAGATGGGGCAACTCTTATTATGAGTAATTCTGTCTCGGATCACCCACGTCTTCTTCTAATGCTGGAGAAGTTAGGGCTGATCAAATTGAAACAAGGTGTGAATCCTCAAGAGTACGATATTAAAGACATTGTGGATAATCCAAAGCACTTAAAATTCGATACAAATTATGAAGCATCTTTATTACCGAAAATCTTTAAAAACGGTGAAGGCGATGCTGTCCTCATCAACTCAAACTATGCTATTGATAATGGTCTTAATCCGAAAAAAGATGGAATTGCCCAGGAGCCAACTGACCCGAAATATGTAAACATTATTACTGTGCGCCAAGGTGACGAAAATAAGCCAGCAATTAAAACTCTTGTTGATGTGCTTCACTCAAAAAAAATTCAAGACTTTATCTTAGACAAGTATAAAGGTGCCGTTGTACCGGTTTCAAAATAACAAAGAGGGTGTCCCAAAAGTATAGCTTTTAGGGACACCTTTTTTGTTTATGGCTCTGAACCTTGTCTGTTGATTTCCGTTCCAGGCGCTTCGCTTTCCGCGGGCGTGAAGGTCAATGTTTCATAATCTTTTGGGTCAGCCTTTTTGTATTTCCTGGGATAGTTCTATTCCGGTTACTGCATAATAAGAGTGGGACGGATAAATTGTGAAAACCCGCGGATAAATGGAGTAATTCCGCGGATAAACGGACAGGTTCCACGGATAAACGGACCAATCACGCGGATAAACGAACTAATTCCACGGATAAACGAACCAAATCCACAGAAACGAGCCAGTTCTTTTGATCGGCAGCAGGTGAAATACCGTGCAAATATAATAGGAAGAAATTCGGAAAGCCGGCAACGAATATTGCTGGCTTTTTGCCTATACAGTGTCTGCAAAGCGAATTGCAATTTTGGGAGCAGATGATATTTAATTGAAAAAGAAAATCATTTTAATTTGTGACATTTATCACTGTTTAAGAGTTGCGAACACATTTCATTTGTTATAAGATTGTAATGAGAATAGAATGAGAATAAAGAAGAAGCTTTTAAAAGAATACCACTAATACAATTTTTTTAATGAAAAGCGGAGGTAAATATATATGGCGGGATCAACTTTAACGATCAAAGATCTTCATGTGGCAATCGATGGAAAAGAGATATTAAAGGGTGTAAACCTCGAAATAAAAGGTGGGGAAATCCATGCAATCATGGGGCCGAACGGTACAGGTAAATCGACTCTGTCTTCAGCAATCATGGGTCATCCAAAATACGAAGTAACAAGCGGCAGCATTACACTAGATGGTCAAAATGTTCTTGAAATGGAAGTAGACGAACGTGCGCAGGCTGGTCTGTTTTTAGCAATGCAGTATCCAAGTGAAATCAATGGCGTAACGAATGCGGATTTCTTGCGGTCAGCGCTAAACAGCCGCCTTGGGGAAGGAAATGAAATCTCTTTAATGAAATTCATCCGCAAGATGGATAAACAGATGGAATTCCTTGAAATGGATCTTGATATGGCACAGCGCTATTTGAATGAAGGATTCTCCGGCGGTGAGAAAAAACGCAATGAGATTTTGCAATTAATGATGCTCGAACCAAAAATCGCGATCCTCGATGAAATTGACTCAGGACTTGATATCGATGCATTGAAAGTCGTATCAAAGGGAATCAACGAAATGCGCAGTGAAGATTTTGGCTGCCTTGTGATTACACACTATCAGCGTTTGTTAAACTATATCACTCCTGACTACGTGCATGTTATGATGCAGGGACGTGTCGTTAAATCTGGCGGGCCGGAGCTTGCACAACGCTTAGAAGCAGAAGGATATGACTGGATCAAGAAAGAACTTGGCATTGAAGATGAAACAGTTGGACAAGAAGCGTAAGCGTTAGGAGGATCAAAATGACAATCGAAACAAAACTACCATTTGGCACGGATTTTGTCAGTTCCTTTTCAAAAGAAATGGGGGAGCCTTCATGGCTTGAAGCATTGCGCGTGAAAGCTTTAAACAGCGCTGACAATTTGCCGCTGCCCAGACCGGACAAAACGAAAATTGATAAATGGAATTTCAGCCAATTCAATCAGCATACAGTAAAAAGCGAACCATATGCATCATTATCTGAACTTCCTGAAGAAGTGAAAGCGTTAATCGGCGATATTGAGTCCGCCAATAAAAATTTATATATTCAACGGAATCAAACGCCGGCATACTTAAGGCTGTCGGATGAATTGAAAAATCAAGGCGTGATATTTACAGATATTTTTACAGCTGCACGCAACCATGGCGAATTGCTGGAAAAATATTTTATGACGAAAGCAATCAAAGCGGATGAACACCGGTTAGCTGCCCTTCATGCGGCTCTTTTCAATGGTGGTGCATTTCTTTATGTTCCGAAAAATGTAGAAATTAAGGAACCGATCCAAGCTGTATATATACACGATCAACCGGAAGCCAATCTTTTCAATCATGTCATTGTCGTTGCGGATGATAATAGCTCGGTCGTCTACGTGGAAAACTATATCTCAACATTGGATTCAACAAACAATGTGTTTAATATTGCGACAGAAGTTATAGCGAATACCAATGCGAAAATTCAATACGGTGCCGTTGATTATTTGGCAAAGGGGATTATAACGTATGTGAATCGCCGTGGTGTAGCAGCAAGAGATGCGCGGATTGAATGGGCGCTTGGCTTGATGAACGAAGGCAATACGATTTCCGAGAATACAACCAATTTGGTTGGCGACGGAGCCTATGGTGATACGAAAACGGTTGTTGTCGGCCGCGGCGAGCAAACCCAGAATTTTACGACAAAAGTTGTTCACTTCGGTAAGCATACAGAAGGGTATATTTTAAACCATGGTGTCATGAAGGACAGCGCCTCTTCCGTATTTAATGGAATTGGCAAAATCGAGCACGGAGCTTCCAAATCGAATGCCGAGCAGGAATCCCGCGTTTTAATGCTCAGTGAAAAAGCGCGCGGTGACGCCAATCCGATTCTTTTAATTGACGAAGATGACGTCATGGCAGGACACGCCGCCTCGGTTGGCCGCGTCGATCCGGTACAGCTTTATTATTTAATGAGCCGCGGGATTAAGAAAGCTGAAGCAGAGCGCTTGATTATTCACGGCTTCCTTGCTCCAGTCGTAAATCAGCTTCCGATTGAAGGGGTAAAAAAACAATTAACGGAAGTTATTGAAAGGAAAGTACGCTAATGGATATCAATGGTATTCGTCAATATTTCCCAATTTTAAACCAGGAAGTCAATGGAAATCCTTTAGTTTATCTTGATAGTTCCGCAACATCGCAAAAACCGGTTCGAGTGATTGAAACGCTTGAGAAATATTACAAGCAAGACAACTCGAACGTTCATCGCGGTGTGCATACGTTAGGCACAAGAGCAACCGATGCCTATGAAGGAGCGCGTGAAAAGGTCCGCAAATTTATTCATGCAAAGTCCATTCAAGAAGTTATTTTTACAAGAGGGACGACAACTTCATTGAACTGGGTTGCCCAGAGTTATGGTAGAGACAACTTAAAAGAAGGCGATGAAATCGTCATTACGTATATGGAGCACCACAGCAATATTATTCCGTGGCAGCAAGTGGCTAAGCGGACAGGTGCACAGTTGAAATATATCCCGCTGCAAGCGGATGGAACGATTTCCCTAGACGATGTGCGGGCAACGGTAACGCCGAACACAAAAATTGTTTCCGTTATGCAAGTGTCAAACGTGCTGGGTTCGATTAACCCAGTTAAAGAAATTGCAAAAATTGCCCATGAAAATGGTGCAGTAATGGTTGTAGATGGCGCGCAAAGCGCACCCCATATGAAAATTGATGTCCAAGATTTGGACTGTGATTTTCTTGCATTTTCTGGTCATAAAATGCTCGGACCAACAGGCATTGGTGTTTTATATGGTAAAAAGGAATTGCTTGAAAAAATGGAGCCGGTGGAATTTGGCGGCGAGATGATCGATTTCGTTCAATTGCACGAATCTACATGGAAGGAGCTTCCGTGGAAATTTGAGGGCGGTACTCCGAGTATTGCAGGCGCAATTGGCTTAGGCGCAGCAATTGACTTTTTAAATGAAGTCGGTCTTGATGCGATTGCCGATCATGAACATAAGCTAACCGCCTATGCGTTTGAAAAGTTGAAGGCGGTTGAGGGCTTAACGATTTACGGTCCGCAAGACCCAGCGAAACGGGCCGGACTGATTACGTTCAATCTTGCAGATGTTCATCCGCATGATGTGGCAACTGTCTTAGATGCAGAGGGTGTGGCTGTCCGCGCCGGCCACCATTGTGCACAGCCATTGATGAAATGGCTGAATACATCGGCAACGGCGCGCGCCAGCTTCTACCTTTACAATACGGAAGAAGAGATTGATAAGCTTGTCGAAGGGCTTATCAAAACGAAGGAGTATTTTAGCGATGTCTTCTAATAATTTAGATGCGCTTTATCGTCAGGTGATTATGGACCATTATAAAAACCCCCGCAATAAAGGGGTTTTGGAAGAAGGCAGCCTTACGATAAACATGAACAATCCAACATGCGGCGACCGAATTCAATTAACGATGAAAATTGAAGATGGCACGGTGGCGGATGCGAAGTTTGAAGGTGAAGGCTGTTCGATTTCCATGTCTTCTGCTTCGATGATGACGCAGGCGATCAAAGGGAAAAAACTGGATGAAGCTTTAAAGCTTTCAAAAGTTTTTTCCGAGATGATGCAGGGAAAAGAATATGATGAAGAAGATCTTGATTTAGGTGATATTGAAGCACTGCAAGGGATATCGAAATTCCCGGCGCGGATTAAATGTGCAACTTTAGCATGGAAAGCTATGGAGAAAGGCTTAAATGAAGAACAATAATAACTGATATGGGTGATTGGAAATTGGCAGCAGCTTCTAACTTCACCGTTCACACTTTTCAAATAAGAATGGAGGAATACGACGATGGCGAAAAAAATGCCTGAAATCGGTGATTATAAATATGGATTTGCCGATCGAGACGTTTCCATTTTCCGATCAAAACGTGGTTTGACACGTGAAATTGTTGAAGAAATTTCAAAAATAAAAGAAGAACCGCAATGGATGCTGGATTTTCGTCTAAAATCATTGGAGCATTTTTACAATATGCCAATGCCGCAATGGGGCGGGGATTTATCCTCACTAAATTTTGACGAAATTACCTATTATGTAAAACCATCTGAAAAATCAGAAAAGTCATGGGATGAAGTTCCTGAAGAAATCAAGGCAACTTTCGACAAACTTGGGATTCCCGAAGCGGAGCAAAAATATCTTGCCGGAGTTTCTGCGCAATACGAATCTGAAGTAGTCTACCACAACATGAAAGAAGATCTTGAAGCGCTGGGAATTGTTTTTAAAGATACAGATTCGGCGCTTAAAGAAAATGAAGATATTTTCCGCGAGCACTGGGCAAAAGTGATCCCGCCAACTGACAATAAGTTTGCAGCTTTGAACTCAGCGGTATGGTCCGGTGGTTCATTCATTTATGTACCAAAGGGAGTAAAGGTAGATACGCCATTACAAGCCTATTTCCGCATCAATTCTGAAAATATGGGACAATTTGAACGGACATTAATTATTGTTGATGAAGGCGCATCTGTTCACTATGTCGAAGGCTGTACAGCACCGGTTTATACAACGAACTCATTGCACAGCGCGGTAGTTGAAATCATTATTAAAAACGGTGCCTACTGCCGGTATACAACGATTCAAAACTGGGCGAACAACGTCTTTAACCTTGTAACGAAACGGGCAGTTTGTGAAGCTAACGCCACAATGGAATGGATCGATGGCAATATCGGTTCGAAATTAACGATGAAGTATCCGGCTGTTATTTTAAAAGGCGAAGGCGCACGCGGCATGACGCTATCGATTGCGATTGCCGGTAAAGGTCAAGTTCAAGATACCGGGTCTAAGATGATTCATTTAGCGCCGAATACATCTTCGACGATTGTCTCTAAGTCAATTTCCAAGCATGGCGGCAAGACAAATTATCGCGGTCTCGTTCATTTTGGCCGCAAAGCTGACGGTGCCCGTGCGAATATTGAGTGTGATACGCTGATTATGGATAATTTATCCACATCTGATACCATTCCATACAACGAAGTCTTAAATAACAATATTTCGCTTGAACACGAAGCGAAAGTATCGAAAGTTTCCGAAGAGCAACTGTTCTACTTGATGAGCCGCGGAATCTCTGAAGCTGAAGCAACCGAAATGATCGTAATGGGCTTCATCGAGCCATTTACAAAAGAATTGCCAATGGAATACGCCGTCGAAATGAACCGTTTAATTAAGTTCGAGATGGAAGGGTCTATTGGTTAATATGTATTCATCCGCCTGCCCATTGCAGGCGGTTTTTGTTGTAGGTAGTCTGTTACTACTATACTCCAAATGCACTGATTGTCCCAATGACTTTCTTTTCAGGTTTGCAAGCGGCAGAGGATTATTACGAACGATTTCTTTATGTTACCTTTATTCGATGGATTCGCTATGGTTTATTAAATATTGCACTATTACTTCCATCTATATACGTTGCTGTTACAACATTTCATCCGCAGTTGATTCCAACAAATTTGTTGATAAGTATAGCGGCGGCCAGAGAAGGAGTTCCATTTCCAGCGATGGTTGAGGCGTTGATGATGGAGTTAGTGTTCGAAGGGCTGCGTGAAGCTGGTGTTCGTTTACCAAGGCCAGTCGGATCTGCGATTAGCATTGTGGGTGCGCTAGTGATTGGACAAGCAGCTGTGTAAGCTGGTATTATATCTGCTCCCATGGTGATTGTTGTTGCAACTACTGGCATTGCATCGTTTGGTATCCCACGGTAAAATCTCGGAACAGCGTATCGAATGCTTCGTTTCCCGTTGCTTATTTTAGCAGGTTTGTTTGGTTTATTTGGAATCGTTTTTGTCATGATTATCATTCTTATTCATCTCGTTTGTCTTCGATCCTTTGGAGTTCCCTATCTAAGTCCGGTTGCACCACAGATTCCTGGGGACTTGAAGGATATTTTCATTCGTGCACCTATATGGAGCATGCATGATCGTCCAGAATTTATATCTGGCAAAGATAAAAAACGTTCTCCTAAAGGTCAAATGCCGAGTCCTGAGAGAGGGAAGAAACAGCGATGAACAATAGACGAAAAGTGCTCCGTATTCTGTTATTATGTTTGTTTGTCACGACGGGATGCTGGGACCGGATAGAATTAAATAATCTTGCTATCATATTGGGCTCGGGAATGGATCAAACCCAAGACGGTAGTTATTTGCTAAGTTCACAGATTGCAATCCCATCCAAATTAGGTAGTAGCCGTGGTGATGGTGGTGGGAAGGATCAA
This sequence comes from Bacillota bacterium Lsc_1132, assembly GCA_044598425.1. Classification (GTDB taxonomy): domain Bacteria; phylum Bacillota; class Bacilli; order Bacillales; family Cytobacillaceae; genus JAEVLT01. Next base: position 3,142,713 of record CP172536.1, on the reverse strand, counting down.
GGTTACTTTTTAGAAACAGCGACAGGAAAAAGTATACTTGATGCAGCTCAGAATATGCAAATCAAGCTTTCCCGAAAGACTTTTGGAAGTCACCGACGGGATATATTCAATATGGGAAAATCTGGAAAGAAAATTTTTAATAAAAAATCTTAGGATGGTTATCTTAGTTATGAAAAGTATTTTTTTACTAGGGGGTATTGGTATGCAAACAAAAGCAGCAGTTACATTTGGAAAAGGTGAACCATTCCAAATCACAGAAATTACAATCGATGATCCTAAACCAGGGGAGGTTTTAGTTCGCCTAGTGGCGTCGGGGATTTGTCACACAGATGTTCTTGCCCAAAATCAAGCTTACCCAGTTCCACTTCCTGCAGTGCTAGGACATGAAGGTTCTGGTGTAGTGGAGAAAGTAGGTATGGGTGTATCGACCATTCAGCCTGGTGATCACGTTGTTTTATCGTATAGTTCTTGTGGAGGTTGTCCTAACTGTTTAAAAGGAAAACCTTATGCTTGCGAAGTATTTTATGATTTAAATTTCACTGGCAAAATGGCAGATGGTACTTCTCGTTTACACAAGGATGGTCAAGACCTTTCCAACTTTTTTGGTCAGTCAAGCTTCTCCTATTATTGCATAGCAAATCAACGAAATGTTGTAAAGGTGCAAAAGGATGTTCCTCTTGAAATGCTTGGACCACTCGGTTGCGGTATACAGACAGGGAGCGGTGCTGTACTAAATAATCTAAAGCCTGAACCTGGTTCTAGTATTGCTGTTTTTGGTATTGGTGCTGTTGGTTTGAGTGCGATTATGGCTGCTAAAGTATCTCATTGTGGCATAATTATTGCGATTGATATTCAAGATAACCGCCTTGAATTAGCAAAAGAATTGGGTGCAACTCATACCATCAACGCAAAGGAACAAAATGTTGTGGAAACAATCATGAGCATTACAGGGAAAGGTGTCAATAATGCCGTTGAAGCTAGCGGCCGTCCTGAAAATACACGTTTCGCTGTTGACTCCCTTGCTGTGCTAGGACATGTCGTACAAGTTGGAGCTCCAGCACTAGGAACAGAAGTTAACCTGGATATGAATACAATCCTATTTGAGAGAAATCTAAACGGATTCTTGATGGGGGAAAGCGTTCCTCAATTGTATATTCCGATGCTAATTGAACTATACAAACAAGGGGTATTTCCTTTTGATAAATTAATTAAATACTACACATTAGATACCATTAATGAAGCTGTCGCAGATTCATTAAAGGGTACAACTCTTAAGCCAATTATGAAATTTAGTTAATAAGGAGGTACCGCCACATGCCCATCAAGCTAATACCTAAAAATATTTGAGTAGAGCTGTTTTCACAAGCCAATCGTCTATGCAACTGAATAAAGGCATGCCAAATAAACCTTTAACAAGTCATTTTTTAACGCTATGCTGCTTCCTTGTGACACACTTTATAATGGTAGACAACACCCAAAATATCAAAGACTGTCTTTTTCTCATAACGGTGAGATTTTCCCCCGTTTTTCTGTAGGAGGATTAATAGGCGAAGTAGGATATTTGATAGTTCTTGGGTGCTTTTTTGTATAGCCTGAAATAGAAGAGGAAAGTAATCCTTGATGATATAAATCGCTTTGTACTCACTGAGTTCCATTTTCTTCCTATCGAGGAGCGATTGACGCATTTGAAACATAACAACGATCTTTGTCCCCACAAGCTCTCCAACAGTTTACCAAAAAAGTAGGTTTTGTTCAAAGAACGAGTAAGTACCAAGCCAAAGATTTAATAGCGCTATGCGTGTGGTTAAGCCAAAAGGTAGCGAATACTTCCTTGACTCAGCTATGTAGCTGTCTAGAATCTTCAACGGGTGTATTAATGAGTCCAGAAGGACTCAATCAACGATTTAATCCTTCTTCTGTCAGGCTCCTACATTTGAAACCTATCTATATACAAAAAACACCATTATTTCTATTGTATTACATAAAGAATAGCGTTTATTTGATTTGGGGGTAATGATTTGCCTTAGCTTGATGGGCATGTGGTGCTACCCCTATAATGAAAAAATAACTTTTAGTAAAAATAGCTAAAAAGTTCCCCCTTTTCGAATTTTTGATTCGAGATAGGACAGCAACACGATTTTTTTCGCTTAAGGGAGGCTGAATAATGAATGATCCTTTTTGCATTGAGTGTCATCTATGATAAAAAACACCAAGGGAAGTGCATCCCCCATTTTGGACCGAGATTTTTTGATTTGATTCGCAACAATCGGTTGCTAACTTATTTAGGGGCTGCTGAATAAACAAAAAACCAATAATAACAAGGATTTTAGACATTTTTGTCGGATATAAAGTGTAAGGATTTGCACGAATATCTATCAAAAACCTTGCACTTGGAGGTCGACATTGTGTATCAGGCAACGCAAAATCAACTGACATTTTCCGATGACTTCTTCCTGCCTTTTGGCGGAAAGTTAAATAAAGAAAATCGCTGGGTTCTTCTAGCCGAAATTGTTCCCTGGGGGAAGGCAGAAGAGAAATATGCCAACACGTTCAAAAATTCCATCAAGGGAGAGAAGGCTCTCTCTGTAAGAGTTGCCCTTGGCTCTTTGCTCATTCAAGAGCGCCTTGGATGCAGTGACCGTGAAACCGTCCAGCAGATTACAGAAAACCCGTATCTGCAATACTTCATTGGTCTTCCTGCATTCCAAGAAACAGCTCCTTTCCATCATTCTTTGATGACCCATTTTCGAAAGAGACTCAGCCCCGATATCATCAATGAAGTCAATGAATGGATGGTCATGGAAGAACAAAAGCAGGATGAAGAAAATGATGACAATGACCAAGACAGTAACCCACCTTCCACTCATGATTCTTCTGAAGAAGTCATGGAGCCCGACACGAATGAATCCGAAGAAATGACAAACAAGGGTAAATTGTTGCTTGATGCAACATGTGCACCAGCTGATATTGCCTATCCCACCGACCGTGGACTCCTGAACGAAGCTCGTGAAAAACTGGAACATATCATTGACGTCCTGCATGAACCGTTGAAAGGATCGAAACAAAAGCCTCGGACTTATCGAAAGAAGGCAAGAAAGGACTATCTGGCCATCGCTAAACAACGGAAAGTTGGCACCAGAAAGATGCACAAGGCTGTCGGTAAACAACTGGGATATGTCAAAAGAGATCTTGGAATTATTCAAGAGTTAGTGCCGCAAAGCTCGTTATCTTTATTGAGCAAGCAGGAGTACAGGCAGTTCTTGTCATTCAGGAACTTTATCGGCAACAAGACGAAATGCACCGCACAAAAACATATCGTGTGGATGATCGCATCGTCAGCATTTCCCAGCCACATGTGCGTCCAATTGTTCGAGGCAAAGCCAAGGCAAACGTAGAATTCGGCTCAAAAGTTGCCGTCAGCGTGGTAGATGGATACGTTCTGGTCGAGAATTTTAGACTGGGATAATTTCAACGAGGGCATCATCCTTCAAGAATCAGTTGAAAACTATCGGAATCGCTTCGGTTTTTACCCGGAAGCTGTTCTAGCAGACAAAATCTATCGAAACCGAGAAAATCTGCAGTATTGCAAGGAACATGGAATCCGTCTTAGCGGTCCAAAACTGGGCCGTCCTTCAAAGGAAGAAGATGCAGCACAAAGACAATTAGCGAAAAAGGATGCATCTGAACGTAACGCTGTAGAAGGTAAATTTGGAGAAGGCAAGCGCACCAATGGGCTAGGCCTTATTCGAGCACGTCTTCAAAATACCAGTGAAACAGTAGTATGCATCCAGTTCTTGGTGATGAATCTCGAGCGAAAGCTTAGGGTTCTTTTTTGCAATTTTTTCAGAGAGTTATTCGAGCGTATAGCTGTTTCAGAAAATTTTAGTTGGTGATTCGTTCAGCAAGCCCTATTTAGCAGTATTTGTTTGGGGTGAGAAAATATACAAAGCGCAACAAAATAATTTTATTGTGCTATGATGAAGAAATAGAGGTGGTTCTGATGATTTACATTGGTGTGACGGGCTGGGGAGATCATGACAGCTTGTATCCAAATCGGACGGCGCCGCGATAAGCTTAAGGAATATGGTGCCCATTTTCCGATTGTGGAAGTGGATGCGGCTTTTTATGCGGTTCAGCCGAAGCGAAATGCCGCCAAATGGGCGGCGGAAACGCCGGATAATTTTCAGTTCATCGTCAAAGCCTATCAAGGCATGACGGGGCATCAGCGCGGCGAAATTCCTTTTGAAACGAAACAGGAAATGTTTGCCGCGTTTAAAGACTCACTTCAGCCTTATTTAGATAAAAATAAATTGGCCATGGTGCTGTTTCAGTTTCCGCCATGGTTTGACTGTAAACGGGAAAATATTGAATATTTGCGCTGGGTAAAAAAGGAGATGAGTTCCATTCCATGTGCTCTTGAATTCCGCCATCAGTCCTGGTACTCCGCTCCCTTTCAACAAAAAACAATTGAATTTATGAAACAGGAAAAATGGATCCATACGATTTGTGATGAGCCGCAGTCTGGTCAAGGCTCGATTCCGATTGTATTGGAAGTGACCACACGAGATAAAGTGCTCGTTCGTTTCCACGGGCGAAATGTGCATGGCTGGCAGAAAAAAACGGATGAAAACTGGCGGGAAGTTCGCTATTTGTACCGCTACAACGAAAAAGAACTGCTTGAGTGGGCGCAGGCATTACGTAAACTTGAAGAAGAATGCGCGAATGTTTTTGTCCTTTTTAACAATAATTCAGGCGGTGACGCGGCGGATAATGCAAAAGAAATGATTCAGCTGTTAAACATTGAATATGAAGGCTTGGCTCCAAGACAGCTGGACTTATTTTAGAAAGAAGGGTACCTCAAGATGGAATGGATTGTCCTCATTTTGATCGGCATCGTCGCCAGCTCTCTCGGTTCTTTGATTGGACTTGGCGGTGGTATTATTGTTGTTCCGGCACTACTTTATTTAGGAACGCTTTCTTCTTTTTCAGCGGTCTCGCCGCAGGTTGCTGTTGGCACATCGCTGTTTACGATGATTTTTACCGGGCTGTCGTCCACGCTCGCGTATATGAAACATAAAACGGTTGATTATAAAAGCGGATTTATTTTCCTAATCGGCAGCGGACCGGGCAGCATTCTCGGCGCATGGGTAACCGAAAAACTAAATCTGCATTCTTTTAATATTATTTTTGGGATTTTTATTTTGTTTGTCTCTGTTGTATTCGTGTTGAAGGATAAAGTAAAACCGATTCCCTATCGGAAAGACCGGGGGATTGTCAGGACGTTTACCGATAATACGGGGAAAACCTTTGAGTATGGCTACAGTATTCTGGCGGGAATTGTTATTTCGTTTGTTGTTGGTTTTTTATCGGGAATTTTAGGGGTCGGTGGAGGTTCCTTAATGGTGCCGACGATGATTTTGATCTTTTTCTTCCCGCCTCATGTGGCGGTGGCTACTTCGATGTTCATGATTCTGCCAACATCGATATTAAGTTCAATCACCCATGTGACGCTTGGGAACGTTAATTGGCTATACGCGCTCGCGCTTACTCCTGGAGCCTGGATTGGCGCGAAGGTCGGCGTTTATTTGAATTCAAAATTAAAAAGCAACACCATTGTTCTGCTGCTAAGGACGATTTTGATTATCGTCGGAGTGCGGCTTATTTATCAGGGAATAATCGGCTAAAAGGTATCCCCGAATGCAAATGAAACAAGGCGAAGAGGTGAAAAACCGCATGGAAACTATCCATATTTATCATACAAATGACCTCCACAGCCATTTTGAACGCTGGCCCCGTATCCACCAATGGCTCAGTCAACATAAAAAATGGTATCAGGAAGCAGGCGATGAAGTTTTTTTGTTTGATGTCGGTGATTTTGTTGATCGCTGGCACCCGCTTTCCGATGCAACGATGGGGAAAGCCAATACAGAACTTTTAAATAAATCCGGCTATACAGCTGTAACCATTGGCAACAATGAGGGGATCAATCTTGCCTATGGCGATTTAGACCATTTGTATGACCAGGCAGAGTTTGATGTTCTCACCGCAAATCTTTACAAGGACAACTTGGTTTATCCCGACTGGATAAAGCCTTATAAAGTGTATCACACTCGGCAGGGAACGCGGGTTGGTGTGATTGGCTTAACGGCTTATTTTTCCCATTTGTATCAGCTGCTTGGCTGGCATTTGACGGAGCCAATCGCAGAGCTGAAAAAATGGATTGGATCATTGAGGGAAGAAGCGGATATTGTCATCTTGTTATCTCATTTAGGTATCCGTGATGATGAGCAAATTGCCGAGGAATTCCCGGAAGTTGATGTGATTTTGGGCGGCCATACCCATCATATTTTGCAAAATGGAAAGAAAGTTAAGGATGTTCTATTGGGCGCTGCCGGGAAGCATGGAAACTTTGTCGGACATATGGTGCTGGTTGTTGATAAGCAAAAGAAAATAGCACATAAAAAAGCCTATTTATACGATGTGAACGAGCTGCCTGCTCCTTCTTATGAACAAGATGAAATTGAAGCTCTCTACCAAAAGGGAAAGTCACTGTTAAGCCGAAAGGTAACGGATTTGCAGGCTCCGCTCGAAAATGATCCATTTCGGGAAACGGAACTGGCAAGAATGCTTTGCCAAACTTTAAGGAAGTGGTGTGAGGCAGATTGCTCATTTTTAAACGCCGGTCTTCTTTTAGGGCCGCTTGAAGGGGAAGTAACCGAGTATGATCTCTTAACGGTATGTCCGCACCCAATTAATCCATGTAAAGTGGAATTAACGGGAAGCGAGCTGCAGGAAGTTCTTCTGCAAACAAACAATCCGGAATGGCCGCATAAACAGATTTTCGGGTTTGGATTTAGAGGGACGATCATGGGCATTTTTATTTATGATCAGATAGATTTTAACGACAACCACAAAATTTATATTAATGGAGAGGAGCTTGACCCAAAAGGCCAGTACACCTTGGCGGTTCCAGATATGTTTACATTCGGACGGTTTTTCCCGGAAATTTATATTAGTAAAAATAAAAAATATTATCTCCCTGAGTTTCTGCGCGACCTGTTAAAATGGAAGTTGCAAGGAGATATTTAACCAACATCGTTTTCAAAATACACCCTTTTTCTGTCCATTTCATAAAGTGATAGGGAAAGAAAGGGGTGTAAACAGTGATTGATCTTTCACCAGTAATATTGGATGGCCACACGTTTCTGGGGGTGACCGTTAAACTGCCAAAAACAACGCTCCTTGCCGTTACAAATGATAAAGGGTATATTATGTGCGGAGCGCTTGATGTCGGATTATTAAATGAAAAGCTGAAGGATCGGAAAATCGTCGCCGGAAGAGCGGTTGGAGTGAAAACAATTGAGCAGCTGCTTGATGCACCGCTAGAATCGGTTACCACAGAGGCGGAATCGCTGGGAATCCATAAAGGGATGAGTGGCAAAGAAGCTTTATTAAAGATGATGTAAAAAGACTTGTACATGTGTAGACTGGCTATTCGAACTAACCTGAAATTTACAAGAAAATTTCAGGTTTTTCAGGTTATTGGCACTTTTTAGGTAAAGAAATCCAATTCATTTTTAAGAACGTTAAAAATCGGGAGTTAAGTGAAGTTTATTCATATGACCACTACATTTTTACCCATTCCTTACATGTTACGATGTATCCATTGACAATTGGCATGAAATTAAATCTTCCTGAAAAAAATGTTGAAATTCTCGGTTTGGGTGCCATTTTTACATGATGTAGGCAAAATGGAAAATTCTGAATATATTTTGAGGAAAATGGGATGGAAACAAGTCGTTATGAAATCAGTTGACGGACAGAGTTGAATGTCATGATTGTCGCATGCGATACAACTTTTCCAAAAAAACTAAATTTTTTGCGCTAGTTCTCTTCTTTATGGCATACATATAGCTTGTAGAGGGGGGATTTTTTTTGGCAAAATTTCGCGCAAAAGTGCCGCGAAAAGGTCCACTGCCTTTCCGCTATGTTTTTTTACTATCATTCGTTTTTTTTCTATTATCAACAGCAGCAGGACTTTGGATTGTAAACAACGGCATTGAGCCAACGCTCATGAGATATGCTGAATTCCAGACGAAGAATATTGCTTCAGAAGTCATTAATCGGGCCATCAAAAAAGAGACGACGAACATTGATGAAATTATCAACGTCACGCCAAGCGGCAATGGAAAAGTGTCTGCAGTTAAATTGAAAACCGAAGTCGTTACCCGCCTTTTAGCTAACACAGTAGAGCAAATCCAAAAAAATTTACGCTCAGCAGAAAAAGGAGAGTTATCATCGATCGCGGCTGTTACCAATACAGATATCGACCTCGATCATTCCAAAAATAAAAATGGGATAATATGGTATGTTCCGTTAGGGCAAGCAACCAATAGTGCTTTATTCGGCAATTTAGGTCCAAAAATCCCCATTCGCTTTAATGCAGTTGGTGATGTGCAACCAGATATCAAAATGAATGCAAAACCAATGGGAATCAATAATACATGGATTGAAGTATCACTTCAACTAAAGGTTGAAGTTCAAATCATCACCCCATTTGCAACAAAAGTGACTGAGCTGCAGCAAACCATTCCGCTTGGAGCCGGTTTAATACCAGGGGAGGTTCCGCAATATTTTAATGGCGGAAGCGGGTCAACACCAGCCATTCAATTGCCGGAAAAAAAATAAGGACTGACCTTCGCCAGTCCTTATTTTTTTCGGGCTTGGATCCGTTCCTGTCTCTCCCACATCCTAAGATGCGGATATGGATCAAATGACCATTCTATATAGCCGTTATCTTTGTACATTCCATAGTGTAAGTGGGGCGGGAATTTGCCGGAAGTTCCCGGAGGACCATATCCGGAGCTGCCAACGCTGCCGATGACCGTACCGGGTTCAACAATTTGCCCCAATTTCAAGTCCTTTGCAAAACCGCTAAGATGCGCAAAATAATGGTACGTATTATTGATATCGCGAATACCTACCCTCCAGCCGCCGTAGCGATTCCAGCCTTTCATTTCAACAATTCCGTAATTCGTTGCGCGAACAGGAACACCGTAACCGGCAAAAATATCGGTTCCTTCATGAATTCTGCGTCCGCCCCAGCCGCGCGCATCTCCCCATGTCGTCCGATAACTGTGGTTGGAACGAATGGGAACAGGGAAAGCATGCTCGTCTAAATTGAGCCGGCCGAAATGACGGTATATTTTTGCTTTGCCCATAATAATCCGAACGGTTTTATCCCGCTTATAATAATTCCATAAACCAATTTTTAAATTATCATGATCAGCTCCAAATGAAAGAAGATAGTTGGCCATTGCATACAATACATCTTCATCAGACTGTAAATCTGCTTTCCCATCGCCATTACCATCCACGCCGATCCCATTAAAAAATTGAATGGTCGCTGGATTTTGGTCGGAATGGTTCGGATTGGCGATCCCACACCATTCTTCGCGGGTAAAATAAATTCCAACTACCCCGTCTGGTTTCGGCAAATCCCTGCGAACCTGGCGGATATTTCGTTCATACTGATCAATGGCGGCTAAATAATACCATGGAATTTGCGTAATTGTCTCAACTTTTTTATAAAGTTCCATTCTTTTTTGGTAAGGATCAGGTTCCTGGGCGTGAACGCTGATCTCCATCGTGCTGATAAAGAAAAGAAAAGTACTGATAATAAAAAATATCCGCACGGCAATCCACCCTTCAAAAATAAACTTCATATGTAGTTTATGAGTTCTCATCCATTTCATAATGGTTAATAAATGGTAAAAGTAAGTGTTTGGCTTGTCGATCGTTATTCGGTATGATAAAGTGACAGGGAAGAATCTCATTACATAACATTTTTTTGGGGATCTAATGAAAAGAATGAGGTGGAAAAATGAGCAATAAGGAAGAATATTTAAGGAAACCTGATTGGTTGAAAATAAAGTTAAATACAAATGAACACTATACTGGCTTGAAAAAAATGATGCGTGAAAAGAGCCTTCATACCGTATGTGAAGAAGCAAGATGCCCAAATATTCATGAGTGCTGGGCTGAAAGAAGAACAGCAACATTTATGATCCTTGGTGATACTTGCACACGCGCATGCCGATTCTGTGCCGTTAAAACGGGTCTGCCGACTGAATTGGACTGGAAGGAGCCTGAACGGGTTGCCGATTCTGTTCAGTTAATGAATTTAAAACATGTGGTTGTCACTGCAGTTGCACGCGATGACTTAAAAGACGGCGGGGCGGCAATTTTTGCGGAAACAATCCGTGCTATCCGCCGCAAGAACCCGTTTACGAGCATTGAAGTCCTTCCTTCAGATATGGCGGGGAAAGAGGAAAACTTACGCGTTCTCATGGAGGCCAAGCCGGATATATTAAATCATAACATTGAAACTGTCCGCCGCTTAACGCCGAGAGTCAGAGCGCGGGCTCAATATGACCGTTCGCTTGAATTCTTGCGGCGGGCAAAAGAAATGAATCCCAATATCCCGACAAAATCAAGCTTGATGATTGGATTAGGGGAAACGAAGGAAGAAATCCTCCAAGTGATGGATGACTTAAGAGACAATCAAGTTGACATTATGACAATTGGCCAATATTTACAGCCGACAAGAAAGCATTTGAAGGTTGAAAAGTATTATAGCCCGGCTGAATTTGAGGAATTGCGGCAAATTGCTTTATCTAAGGGCTTCAGCCATTGTGAAGCTGGTCCACTTGTCCGTTCATCCTATCATGCAGATGAGCAGGTAAATGCAGCTGCTAAACACAAGCAAATGCTAGGCAATCAAGAAGCGCAACAAGCATAAATAAAAAGAGTTCAGCTCGGTTCAGCTGAACTCTTTTTTATATTATCAGAATTTATAGCTTAACTTTGATAATTGTCTAGCTCCATAAGAATAAGCTTCGGAAGCATAGCGTCGCACGAAGGAAAAGCGATAGCTTTTTCGAGGAGCGCCCTATCGACTACGTCGATGACCAAGGGCGCTTGCGCTTTTTTTATAATATCAGAATTTATATGTTGACCCTTTTTTGTAATATCAGAATTTATATGTTGACCCTTTTTTGCGATTGCGGGAAAATCGAAACATGGAGCCAAATATTCTGAAACGTATCTTTTTTGACCAAAATCAGCATTGGGATAAATTTGTAAAAAAACATCATAAGAACCTTCGACCGATAGTGATTAAAGAGGTGGAGAAATTTAGGGGCTGCGGAAATCCGAAAAATGGATTCAAATTATTCGTGTGTGAAGGATGTAATGATGTCAAAAAAGTTCCTTTTCGTTGTAAAGGGAGATTTTGTACAACCTGTAGTTGTGGGGAAACAGAAGAGTGGGAGAGATTGCTTTCGGAAGATGTATTCCAAGTCAATCATCGACATGTTATTTTCACGATTGATGAAGGATTAAGAAATATTTTTCTCAAACACCGTGAATTTCTAAAAGAATTCATGGATGAGGCAGTTGGAATAGTACAACAGTGGTTTGAGAAAAAATTCAAAGTAACACCTGGAATCATTGCAGGGCTACACACTTTTGGATCTCGTTTAAATTTCAATCCACATGTACATATGCTAGTAACAATGGGCGGAATGAAAAAGAACGGGGAATGGAAGACTTATGATTATATTCCATTTCATATGTTAAGAAAACAATGGCAAACGGTAGTATTAAAACTAATTCGAAAAAGTGTATGTGATGAGGAAAAGAAAAAAATTCAACCACTTTTACAAAAGGCTTTTTCCGCGAATGGGGAAGGCTTCTATGTGTATGCCCCAAAACAAAAAGGGAATGTAAAGGAACAGCTGAAATATATTGGCCGTTATATTCGTCGACCTGCGATTGCTTTAGGACGGATTGAAGAATATGATGGTCAATTTGTAACATTTAAATATATGGATAAAACGGATGGAAAAGAAAAACGGGAAAAGATAACGGTAGAAGAGTTTATCGGAAGATTGATCCGACATATTCCGGATGAAAACTTTAAAACAATAAGATACTATGGTGTTTATTCAAGAAGGAAGAAAGCTGATTGTAAACAAAAAGTAGCGATTTTTCAAGAAACAGTTAAAAGACAGATAGTAAAGGTGAAAAAAGTTCTTCGAAAGAGAAATTGGAGCCAAAGAATAAAGGACCTGACTGGTAAAGACCCAATGGTCTGTTCAAAGTGCTCGTGTTACTATGAGTTCAAGGGATCCGTCTGTCTTCAGGATGGAACCTTAAAGATAAAATATGCCAAATGTAAGTATTCAAGGGCATATCTTGAAAGGATGATTGCGTATTTCACCGGTGTCAAAACAACGGAAAAAAGGGAAGAAAAAGAAACGTTTAGTAAATCAAAGCCAACCAAAGAAACAGAGCGTCAGCTATGTTTGTTTAGCGTGTCATGAAAAAGAGGAAATTCCATTGAATGTCGTAAGGGATTTTGACTTAATGGATGATGGAGATCCAACCACTCCACCGATGTTTTCATGCGAAAAATGTGGTGGACAAATGTATCCAGTGTACTACAAAGGAGTACATGGTATAGAGTACAAACTATCGGATGTTCTCTAACAAAAAGCCGCTTCGAATCTTATGGTTGATTCGGTTTATGGCACCCTGTTGATTGGAGCGGAAGGCACCGACTCCTGCGGGAAAAGCGGATCAAGGGAGACCCCGCAGGAGCGTAGCGACGAGGAGGCTCCCGACCGCCCGCGGAAAGCGAGTGCCTGGAGCGGAAATCAACAGACTCCGTTTATCAGCCAAACCAAAAAGGATCGGGCGGTTTTTGCCCGGTTTTTCTTATTCCCCTATTTCATCGGCCGGCTGATTTGATCATCCGCTGTTTCCCCGTTAGGATTCTCGCTTGGGTTTAACGGCGAGCCTTGCGGAGATTTTTTCATTCGGCTGATCACCTGATTCACATTGCTTCTGGTATTCTTGCTTGTTGAATCAAGATGCGAAAGATTTTCAACGTCCCTTATTAAATTTGGATTGTCTGTCACATACACATGATAAAAACGAGGAACTGCTGACATCGCCGCTTTTTTTACCTGATCAGCCGTCAGATTTCGATCGTTTGCATTTGTTCGATACGCGATTAAAACTTCCTGATCGGTTACAAGGGTTGCGGCATCATGCACGTTTGGGATGGCAGTGACTAGCCTGCTGATGATATTAGCCAGCTGTTCGCGGTCAAGTGCCGCAAATTGTTTATTGTTGTCATTCACCGGGTTCTTTTGTTGGCGGACATAGCCGTATTGATTGCTTACATTTCGGATGCCTCGATTCCCGCCTTCCCGATAAAGCTCTGTCCGCTGATTGTTGACATTTAAAGTATTCCCGCTTTTTTCGTAAATTCCTTGCTTTCCCGAATCAGTTGCAGTACACCCGGCTAACGCGGTTAAAATACAAAATGCAGCGGCTGTTGCGGTTGTTCTTTTCAAAACAAACACCTCCCTTTTTCGTTAGATTAGCCAATGAAGCGGTTTTTTTTCTTAGTAAATGCTGGGGAATCGGTTATAATGGTAAAAAAAAGCCTAGATAAAAGAGGTGGTATCAATGGTTGCGGTAAATAACACTCAATACGAATTAGTGGAAAATGAACGGAATGGCTATAATGAAGAAGCGTTTTTGGCGCGTTATAGTGATATATTATCAAGGTATGATTATATTGTTGGTGATTGGGGATACGGACAGCTGCGGTTAAAAGGTTTTTTTGATGATCAAAATCAAAAAGCATCCTTTGATACAAAAATTAGTACATTGAGAGAATATTTGTACGAGTATTGCAATTTCGGCTGTGCTTATTTTGTTTTGAAAAAAGTTCGAAAATAAAGTTGGACCAGAAAAATTTTCTGGTCCTTTTGCTTATTTTATCAAATTTAGTAATTACCTAGATCACTTCAAGCAGAAAGGAACGCAGTTCGGCTGCATCTTCTTCATTCAGCTGAAAGGCGTGTTCCAAATATCCCTCTTCCTCAAGGTCGTCTGGACCAATGATGGCGAATTGGCTGCCTTGCATGTTAAGGACAAGCTGTTTTCCATAATGCCGGCTAGTTTTAATGATCGCCAAGTCAAAGCGCTTATTTTCTCCTACAAAGCTGATAAATCTTGTTTTTGTGTCCTCCGTATCATCGTATAAAAAAAAGCGTTCACTCATAGAAACTTTCTCCTTTTTTCTGACTTTGGAATTTTCTTCTCTATATTATCAAAAGGCTGAATCTTCGAAAACTATTTGTCCAAAACACAAGAAATCGGTTTTGAAGCGAAAGTTGGCGTTCTATCACGAATTTAAAGGAATTTAACAGAAGGAAAAATAGGAATTTTGTCAAATTGTGATACAATATAAATATATTTCTTATGTTTGCTTCTGAGAGGGATGAATTGAATGGTTCGTCATTACATAGATAAACTCAAGAAAAAACTTGAATGGCTGAAGATTGTGTATCCCCAATCTTCCATCAAATTCTTTCCGCCGCAATTTATTTTAAGAGATCCAGTTGTGGAAGGTGTGAAAGCAGCTTTTCGAGAAAATCACGAGGCGGCAGTGATCGTTTTTAACATAAAAAATATAAAAGATTTAACAGATTTTTTTCCTCGATACATGGACAGTTTGAAAAAATTTTTTCAAACTGCGGTAGAACAAGAGATTCCAGCCGAGGATACGATTGCTTTGCATGATTATTATAGCGATGTGATCACATTGGTTGTTAAAATTCATGACGATCGCCGATGTATTTCCCAGATCGATGTACATATTGAAAAGATATTGATAGATGTTGAACAAAGTCTTAAAACTCACTATTCAGCCATTCCAATTCAGTTGGAAACCGGCTATATGTTTGTTGAAAAGAAGCTGGATTCTCTTTCAGAAGCAGTAGCAAGAGCATATAAACAGGCAGCAGCAATGGCAGAGAAAAAAGTAAAATCTGAATTTAATGAAATGCTCTATATGTTGAGAAAGATCGTTGCCGAAAAAGATATAAAGCTTTTAGCTCAGCCAATTATTGATGTTGCGACAAAGGAAATTCGCGCATGGGAAATGTTGACAAGAGGGCCGAGGGGGACGGTATTGGAAAATCCATTATCACTCTTCTCAGTTGCAAGACAGACAGGTATGTTGTATCAACTCGAAATGATTGTCATTGAAAAGGCACTTCAGCAAATTACAGAAGCAGGATGCCGGCAGGATGTATTTGTAAACTGTACCCCGTTATCACTAGGGAACATACGTTTTATCCAAGATTTGAAAAAGATGTTGAAGCAATTCAAAGGAATACTGCCTACGCAGATTATTTTTGAAGTAACCGAACGCGATTCAATCGAAGGATTGAAAGATTTTATTTATAATATTAAATTACTAAGAATCATGGGTTTTCGAATTGCTGTCGATGATACCGGAGCGGGTTACGCAAGTTTGAACACGATCAGCGAAATTATGCCGGAAATTATAAAAATTGATCGTTCTGTCATTGAAAATATTGATAAAAATACGGTGAAAGAGTCGATGCTCAAAGGGCTACTGCTAGTGGCGAAGGAAGCGGGGTCATTAGTTGTTGCCGAGGGGATTGAAAACGAGGAGGAAGCTTCCGTGCTCTCGCGGCACAAAGTGGATCTGGCTCAAGGCTATTTTTACGCACGTCCCGCCGCGCTTTTAAAGGGCATGGCAACTTGATTTTTTTGAAAAGGGGAGAGATTTATCTTGTATTTTGTTGACCGCGAAAAAATTGAAAAAACACTCATTTATCTTGAAAAGCAAATTGCCCTTTTTTTAAAAGCAGAGGAATGGACAACGCCGATTGAAAAAGCAGCTCTTGAGCGGATTGTGCAAATGATGATTGAGTCCATTTTAGATGCCGGCAACGCAGTGATTGACGGCTTTATTATGCGGGATCCAGGAAGTTATGATGATATCATTGAAATCTTGAGGGATGAAAAGGTCATTTCTGTAGAGACCAGTATAACTTTAAGAAAATTGATCCCTTATCGAAAAATGCTCGTACAGATGTACACAGAAGTAAACCACGAAGAATTGTTAAAGGAATTTTCAAGTCAGATCCAAGCAATTGCCGTTTTTCCAAAAAACGTTCGCGATTACTTAACAAATGAACTGGGACCTGTCTCGGCTTTTAAAAATTAGTTTTTAAAGGCATAGTCAACTGTAAAAAAGGCGGTCTCCTTTTGCGTTACGGGTATGATCGAAGAAGAGGTGTAAAACAGAATGAAAGAATACAAAGGATATTTAATTGATTTGGATGGCACGATGTATAGAGGTTCGGAGCGGATTGAAGCCGCTAGCAATTTTGTTAAGCGGCTCCGCGACAACCAGATCCCTTACTTATTTGTTACGAATAATTCTTCAAGAACTCCAGCCCAAGTTGCTGAAAAACTAAGGGAATTTGATATTCCGTGTGAGGAAGATCTTGTTTTCACTACAAGCCAGGCGACAGCTAATTATATTTATGAAAGGAAAAGCGATGCAGCCATTTATGTGATTGGTGAAGAAGGCATTCAAACAGCCCTTAAAGAGAAAGGTTTTTCCTTTGCAAAAGAAGATGCAGACTATGTCGTGATGGGGATAGACCGGGAAATCAGTTATGAAAAATTAGCAGTGGCTGCTCTTGCTGTGCGCAATGGTGCTGTGTTTGTTTCTACAAATGGAGATATTGCCCTGCCGACAGAACGGGGACTCCTGCCAGGTAACGGCTCATTAACATCTGTCATCACTGTTACAACGCAAACAAACCCGATTTTTATTGGAAAACCAGAAAGCATTATTATGGAACAAGCGCTAAAAGTTTTAGGGGTGGCGAAGGAAGACACGATAATGGTTGGAGATAATTATGATACAGACATTCTTGCAGGAATGAATGCAGGAATGGATACGATTCTTGTCCACACAGGGGTTACAACGAAAGAATTGCTCAAAGGCTACGACCGCCAGCCGACCTATGTGATTGATTCATTGGATGAATGGGAATTGTAGAAAATCAAAAACAGGCTGAATCCTTTTAGAGATTCAGCCTGTTTTTGTACTATCAGAATTTATATATGCACTTCGATAACTGTCTAGCGCAAGCGCCTATCGGCTAGCGTACTTCGTCCTTCTCCCTACGATAAGTCAACATCGGCTCGCTACGCTCACCGTGTTTCCTTTATCTCAGTCGAAGGGCCTCCAGTCCGTACGCCGATGAGCAAGGCGCTTGCGCTTTTCTTATAAGATGTTTTTTTTGCTATTCAACCTTTGCCGCCCGGTGTGCCAGCCTGCTGGAAGCAGCGGCAGCAATCGCTCCTACGAGGTCATCCAAGAAAGTGTGACATTCCCCTGTTGATTTATCATTTAAATGCATTAAAATCCCCGGTTTTTGCTTATCGATATAGCCGTAATTAGTAAATCCAATTGAGCCGTAAACATTTACAATGGAAAAGGCCAAAATTTCATCTACGCCATACAAGCTTTCATCCGTTGCAATAATCGATTGAAGCGGCTCCTCGAGAAGCCCCTTTTCAGCGAGAATATCCAACTGGATTCCTGTAATAATGGCGTTTTGGACTTCACGTTTTGAAAGGACACGCTCGACATTTGTTAAGCAATCCTCCATCGTTAAGTTTTCATGATAGTTTTCCTGCAAATAATAAACAAGATTTGCGATATCTTGAACGGTTACACCTCGCTCATTCAACCATTTGCGGGCTGTTTCCTCGATAATATCTACTTTTTTGTTTTCCGCCATGGATTCTTCTCACCTTTTCCTTTAAGTTTTGACAGTTTTTAAAACCTTTTCCTTAAAATATGCACATGGCTTCAAAAAGGAACAAAAATTGAAATGAATTCTTTTTCATCATTTCCGTAATTGCTTTCCTTATACTTTAAAAGGGTTCGTAAACATATAAATATTTTAAGGAGACGAAGGAAAGAGGGAAGAAAAATGCTGCAAAACTTGCTTGAAAAAGAGTACGGCATCAAAGTGGAAGGCTCTGTAAAGCTGGATTCATACGTGGCTTTAAGAGGAAATGGGTGGTTATACTTTCCGGCAAAAGCAGAGGATCAGCAAGAGGAAGATATCATTGAATTGGGACAAATCGCAGACCACTTAAGAAATTATGGTGATCGCCATGTTCCGGTATTTGTACCCTCGAAAGATGGTCAATTTTTAACAACCTGGGAAAACAAAAACTATTGTGTTTTAGCAAGCCGGCATGCAGGTCAGCAGCAAAGAATGAAACTCGGGCGAAAGCTTGCTAAATTTCATGAGCGAGGGAGGAGAATACCTTTTACCATTCAGCGGTCAAAAAGAATTGGTCAATGGAAGGAATTATGGGAAAAAAGGCTTGAGCAAATGGAAAAAGTTTGGAATGGACTCCTGTTTCAAACGCCTGAAGATGAATTTGAACGAATGTTTATTGAATCGTTCCCCTACTATATGGGATTAACAGAAAATGCCATTCAATATTTGGTTGATACGGAAATCGATGATGAACCGAAGGAAGTTGACCACGGAACAGTGTGTCATGAGCGTTTTTCAAAAAGATCCTGGGGCACGGACTTTTTTATGAAAAATCCGTTTGATTGGGTATTTGATCATCGCAGCCGCGATTTGGCTGAATGGACAAGAGAGCGTTACTTCCACAATATTCAAACGTATGAACTGGATGTAAAACGCTTTTTCGAAGAGTATCAAACCATTGCTCCGCTGTCACCCTTTTCATGGAAATTACTGTACTCCCGAATTTTATTTCCCCTGCACTATTTTGACTGTGTCGAAAAATATTATTTAACCCGCTCGGAGCAGGACAAAAAGGTTCTCGAAGAGCAATTAACGAAAATTCTCCGGCAATCAAAGGAGTATGAACGGTTTTTAGGTGGCTTTTTTTACATTGTGGGGGCGCCGGTGAAAAAATTCAACTTGACGATCCCAGAGTGGTTGTATGCGGTTCGATAACGGAATGTGTTAAAATAACGAAAAAAGCAGTTATTTTAGAAAGGGAATCTGGCATGAAACCGTATATTTTTATTACAAGAAAACTTCCAGCATCAGTCATTCAACTGCTACAAGAAAAATACGAAGTAAACATGTGGAACCGTGACGATGAAGCGGTGCCAAGAGACGTGTTGATCGAAGAAGCACGGCGGGCAGATGCCTTGTTAACGATGTTATCCGATCGCATTGATGAAAGCTTGTTGGAGGAGGGGTGCAAATTAAAGGTGATTGCGAATATGGCTGTCGGCTATGATAATATTGACCTTCCTGCCGCAAGTCAAAGAGGAGTGGCAGTATGCAATACACCCGATGTTTTAACAGATACCACAGCGGATTTAACCTTTGCTTTACTAATGGCAACAGCTAGAAGGCTGGTGGAATCAGCGGAAATGGTCAAGCAGGATCAGTGGAAAGGCTGGAGTCCTTTGTTATTAGCCGGACAGGATATTCACCACAAAACAATTGGAATTGTTGGCATGGGGAAAATTGGCGAGGCGGTTGCCAAGCGTGCATCCGGTTTTGAAATGAAGATACTCTATCATAATCGAACAAGAAGGCCGGAAGTGGAAAAGCAGTTGGGTGCAGTCTATGCCTCTTTTAGTGAAGTAGTCGAGAAAGCTGATTTTGTTGTGTGCTTGGCGCCGCTTACGCCAGAAACAAGAAATTTATTTACCCGGGAAGTTTTTCAGCAAATGAAAAAAACGGCGATCTTTATTAATGTTGGCAGGGGACCGGTTGTTGATGAACAGGCATTATACGAGGCGCTGATGGCAGGAGAAATTGCCGGAGCCGGATTGGATGTATTTGCCGAGGAACCGATTGGCGCCAATCATCCACTGCTAAACCTTTCAAATGTTGTCGCACTGCCGCATATCGGCAGCTCAAGCATCGAGACCCGAACAGCGATGATGGACTTATGCGTGAAAAATATCGATGCAGTTTTAAGTGGGAAAAGGCCGCCTGCGCCCGTTAACCTGGATGGGAATGCGACGGTAAATGGCCGATAAAAAAACTCGCCAATTGGCGAGTTTTCTTAAAATACTTGTTCCACTTCAAGAACGCCAGGGACTTCTTCCAGAAGAGCGCGTTCAATTCCTGCTTTTAACGTAATGGTTGAGCTTGGGCAGCTACCGCATGCACCAAGGAGACGAAGCTTTACAATGCCATCCTCTACATCAACTAACTCACAATCTCCGCCATCGCGAAGAAGAAACGGGCGCAATTTATCTAATACTTCTTGGACTTGTTCTTTCATTTCTAAATCTGTCATCTCAATCGACTCCTTTCCTCCCCTTTATTATAATGTCACCGTTTGGAAAAATCCATCGTGATAGAATGGAAATCGGTTGATTTATGACATTTTCTTAGTTTTAAACAGAAAAATATTGTAAAATAAAAGAAAAAACGAGGAATGAAAATGAGCGAAAATCCAGGGATTGAAATTATTGTATATGGCGGGGAGGAAATCTGCCAAAGTTGTGTAAGGATGCCATCTTCCAAGGAAACGGTCGAATGGCTGAATGCTGCGATTACCAGAAAATTCCCTAATCAGCCGTTTACGATTACGTATGTGGATATTTTTAACCCACCTTCTGATGATGAACCGCAGGTCGAATTTGCGAAAAAAGTTGTAGACGAGGAAATGTTTTATCCTGTTGTCGTGATCAATGAAAAAGTGGTTGGCGAAGGCGATCCGCGCTTAAAGATCATTTTTGCCGAAATGGAGAAATACGGGTATAAGGAAGAATAATGAAAGGAAAAAACCAGGATCCCTGGTTTTTTCTTTCGCCTGCTTTCAGCCATGATGATACTTATACATCCACAAAATTCCCGATTTCAACAGCCGGGCAACCCGGCCGGTAATCGGTCGGTCGGCCATTACGCCGAATCCGTGTTTCTTACCAAGCGACCCAAGAACGCCTTTTAACTTAATCGTTGGTAATGCAGCAGGCAATTGTTCTTGATTCCAGCGCTTCTTTAACACCTCAACAATCTGAATCGCCTGCCCTTCCGCAAGCTGAGCGCTTGGAGCATGCGGCAGGCTTGCACAATCCCCGACAAAAAAGACATGTTCATCTCCTGGCAAATGGTGAAGCGGAGTGATCACTGCTCTGCCCAATGAATCATGTTCAATATCCATTTCACGCACGATGCGATTTGCCTGAATACCCGCTGTCCAGACAATGGCATCACAGTGAATCGCTTCATCGTGATTATAAAGTGTTTTCTCGCTAACTTTTGTGATATTGGACTGGTTAATGATTTCGACCTTATGGTGAACAAACCATTTTTCAACATATTTGCTTAAGCGGTCAGGAAAATCGGACAAGATATGTTTGCCGCGATCAAACAGTTTTATTGTTAAATCCGGTCGGCTTTCACTCAGTTCACTTGCCAACTCAACCCCGCTAAGACCTGCGCCGACAATACCGACAACCGAGCCGGGAGGTAGATTGTTTAAAATGGTGTACGTTTTTCTTGCTTTACGAATGTTCTGGATGCTGTAGGTATATTGGTCGGCACCGGGAACATTATGATATTTGTCCTCACAGCCCAGACCAATGACTAAATCGCCATAGTCAACGGCATCTCCATCGCTTAGCAAAACTTTTTTTTCCTCTAAATCGATCCGTTCTACTACCCCATATTGAATATGAAGGCGCGGATCTTCCGGAAAACTGACACGAACTTCTTTGTCAGAAATGGTACCGGCAGCGAGTGCATAATACTCTGTTTTCAAACAATGGTATGGAACACGGTCAATTAATGTGATGGATGCATTTTCGGGAAGATGGTCGGGAAGAAGTTCGTTGATGATTTTCATCCCGCCATATCCTCCACCGAGAATTACAAGCTTGTTCATTTTTACACGATCCCCTTTGTTAAAAACATTTTGTCAAAAAACTCTAGAAGAACATTATTTGAAAAAATATTATTTTCTGTGATTTCAATCCATAATGAGTATAACTAAATTGTGACAAAATAACAACATATAACGTTTTCATATTGACAAAGACAGACAAAAAGTGATATTTGACGAGGTGGCAAAAAAAGCGTAGGATAGTAACTTAGTAGAGGTGAAAAGAATGTTTAAACCGATCATTGAGTTTTGTGTCAGTAATTTGGCGAGTGGGTCACAGAGAGCCAGAGAAATATTGGAGCGTGATCCGAATCTGGATATCATTGAATATGGCTGCCTCAGCTATTGCGGGAAATGTGCTTCTACTCTGTTTGCCTTAGTAAACGGTGAAATGGTAACCGGAACTTCTCCTGAAGAGCTCGTTGAAAAGATCTATCAATTTTTGGATGAAAACCCAATGTTTTAAATAAAGAAGGAACGGTTTAGTAAACCGTTCCTTCAACTTTTTCGCGAATCTCTCATTTCATGCCAGCGTTCTTTTGCCATTTCAATGATCTTTGGCTCGACGGTTTGCTTTTGACGCTCGATTACCATCGAGAAAAATTTGATGGCTTTACCATCCTCATCGATTCGCCTTGACAACTCGCCAATCAAATAAAGGATTTTCACCTCGGAAACTTGAGAACCTTTGAAATCATCCTCACTGTATGATTGCTCATACTCATGTACGGCCAATTTTAAAAAGCGCAATTCCTGCTGCTCTTCTTTCAGGCTGCGATAAAACCAGGCGGTGCGAAGATACATGCCAGCTAGGAGAACATGTTTTTCTTTTTTTAAAGTTCCACAGTAAATTGCGAGTTTGTATGTTTGGATTGCTTGCTGAATGGTCCGTTCAGTACCATAGTTGCGGCGAACCCAACGGTTTGTTACCTCTGTTTGAATCGCTTCCTTTGTCCCAGGCGGGAAGTATCTTGAAAAATCATCGGAAAACGAAAAACCGCATGCAGGACAAACATGTACATGATAGAGGTGCGGGTTCGCGTTGTCCGACTCATATATGGGGCGAAAATCCGTATCAAACTCCTTCATTTTAACAAAACTGCTGCGGACTTTTTTGCTTGTAAAAGGCTGTTGGCAGTTTAAGCATTCCAGTTTTTTATCATATAATGGTTCTAATACAGTCATGGGCCAATCTCTTTTCTTTACGTAATACTTTCATTATAACGCAAAAGTTCCCGGATAACTGCGGATTCTCATCATTTGAGAACTTGATTTCAAATCTTTATACTTAAAGGTAAACCAACAAGGAGGAAGAAAAAATGAGCGAAGATGTGATTATGTTAACCGAAGCTGCGGCTCTGCAAATAAAAGAGATGATGAAGCATAATGAAGAAGAAGGAGCGTATTTGCGTGTTGCCGTGAAGGGCGGCGGCTGCAGCGGCTTATCCTATGGAATGGGATTCGACCATGAAATCAAGGAAGATGACCAGCATTTTGCACAACATTCCATTCAAATTTTGGTAGACAAAGAAAGTGCGGCTATTTTAAAGGGTACAAAAATTGATTACAAGCAATCGATGATGGGCGGCGGCTTCACAATCGATAATCCAAATGCCATCGCCTCATGTGGCTGCGGTTCTTCGTTCCGGACGGCAACGGAGGCAGGGACACCGGAGGAATGCTAATAAAAAGAAAAGGCGCCACTTTGTAATAAAGGACGCCTTTTCTTTTTCAAATTTCTTAGTTAAACATTGAAGAGCTGTGCAATGGCTGGATTTTTGCTTTTGGATCCATATAGGCTTTCGCGTTGTTTACAGCTGTTGGCGCTTCACCAAAGCCGCAGGCGATTAGTTTGACTTTTCCATCATATGTGCAAATATCTCCAGCAGCGTAAATTCCTGGTGTATTCGTTTCCATTTTTGAGTTAACGACAATGGAATTTTTCTCGATTTCCAATCCCCATTCCTTAATCGGACCGAGCGAAGAGACAAAACCATAGTTGCAGATCACCGCATCAACATCGATCGTTTCCTCGGTTTCTCCATCTACACTTTTTAAAACGACTTGTTTAATTTCTTTGCCATCACCGATTAATTCACTTGGAACAAATGGTGTTTTTACGTCAACTCTAGAGTTATTTAAGTTTTCAACGCTATGCTCATGGGCACGGAATTTATCCCTGCGGTGGGCGATGGTTACCTTTTCAGCGATTGGCTCTAGCATCAAAGCCCAATCAACTGCCGAATCACCGCCGCCAAAAACAACCACTCTTTTACCAGCGAATTGATTTAAATCTTCAATGAAGTAATAAAGGTTTTTGTTTTCGTAATGTGCAGCAGTTTCCAGTTCCAAGCGGCGTGGCTGGAAGGCACCGTTTCCTGCAGTAATAATAATCGTCTTTGTATAATGAACTTCTTTATTGGTCGTTAATTTATAGACGCCATCTGCTTGTTTTTCAAGTTTTTCAACAGACTGTTCAAGGACGATAGCTGGCTCAAATTTTGCCATTTGCTCTTTTAAATTGTTGATCAGCTCCTGGGCGCGAACCTTTGGGAAACCGGCAACATCATAAATATATTTTTCCGGATATAAAGCCGAGAGTTGGCCGCCAAGTTGTGGTAAACTTTCAATAATTTTAACAGAAGCTTGTCTCATTCCGCCGTAAAAAGCCGTAAACATACCGACTGGGCCGCCGCCGATAATCGTAATATCATAAATCTTTTGATCTTCTTGCACTCAAATCCCCCCATCTGCGTAGTTACAATTCCAAACTATATAATAACATAAAATGAATTTTTCCTCACATTTTTCAGAATAATATTCTTAGGAAAAGTAAGATCATCAGACAATACAATATTTTAAACATTTATATGTTTTAAATTCAATAAAAATTGCTTGAAAAAGAGAGTAAAAAAGACTAAGATGATACGTGGATATATTGTGACAAAAAAAGTACATTTTTATGTCACCATTCGTGAATTATATCACAATCTTTTCTTCTTTTTAAAAAATAAATTTGTTTGTTCTAGCAGAAGATAAGAAAAAATACTAAAAAAGGTGGAAGTGATCACTTTGAGAAAGCCTAAGGTTGTTATTTTAGGAGCAGGGTACGGCGGTTTAATGACTACGGTTCGACTGCAAAAGCTAGTTGGAGTGAATGAAGCAGATATTGTATTGGTAAATAAAAATGATTATCACTATGAAACGACGTGGTTGCATGAAGCATCAGCTGGAACCCTTCACCACGACCGTGTTCGCTACGATATTCGTGATGTAATTGATCGCAACAAGGTGGAATTTGTGCAAGACACAGCGATTGAAATTAACAGAGAAGAAAAGAAAGTTATTTTGGAAAAAAGCGAAATCAGCTATGACTATCTTGTTGTTGCCCTTGGTGGTGAGTCCGAAACTTTTGGTATTAAAGGGCTAAAAGAATACGCTTTTGGAATTACGAATGTCAATTCTTCCCGTCAGTTGCGCGAGCATATTGAATATCAATTTGCCACTTACAACATGGAAGAAGAGAAAAAGGATGAAAGACTGACGATCGTCGTTGGTGGTGCCGGCTTTACCGGAATCGAATTTCTTGGGGAATTAACAAATCGTGTTCCTGAACTTTGCCATGAATACGATGTTGACTTCCATAAAGTCAAAATCATTTGTGTGGAAGCTGCACC
Source organism: Bacillota bacterium Lsc_1132 (assembly GCA_044598425.1). Taxonomy (GTDB): domain Bacteria; phylum Bacillota; class Bacilli; order Bacillales; family Cytobacillaceae; genus JAEVLT01. The sequence continues at coordinate 3,117,214 of CP172536.1, read as the reverse complement.
AACCGTGCTTCCTGGCTTTGATCCTGAATTGGTTCAATATGCTGTATCGCAGCTGGAGCGCAAAGGTGTTGAATTCATGATTGGCACGGCGATTAAAGAATGCACCCCTGATGGAATTTTAGTTGCAAAAGCAGACGAAGAGCCACGGAAAATTAAAGCAGGCACTGTTGTTTGGGCTGCGGGTGTGCGCGGTAATTCCATTATTGAAAAATCTGGTTTTGAAGCCATGCGCGGCCGTGTGAAAGTTCAGCCCGATCTTCGCGCACCAGGACATGATGATGTCTTTATCATCGGTGATTCTTCATTGTTCATTAATGAGGAGATTAATCGTCCATATCCGCCGACAGCGCAGATCGCGATGCAGCAAGGGGAACTTTGTGCCCGCAACTTAGCAGCACTGATCCGTGATAAAAAAGAACTGGAGGCCTTTAAGCCAGATATCAAAGGTACGGTTTGTTCGCTTGGTGAAGACGATGCAATCGGTGTAGTTTATGGTAAAAAACTAACAGGGACAAAAGCTTCCTTCATGAAGAAAGTAATCGACAACCGCTCGCTGTTTATGATTGGCGGCGTATCACTTGTGATGAAAAAAGGGAAATTTAAATTTCTATAAGAAAAAACCGGGCAGAAGCCCGGTTTTTCCTATATACAGAAGTATTTTTTGAAAATATAAGCATTCAAAAGAAAAATATAGCGAATCTAAAATGTATCCGCTTTCTCACGCTTATTTGTTTGTTTTATTTGCTTTTCATTTCATGAATTTTTTGATAAAATTATCTGAAAATTAAGTAAATAAAAAGGAGTGAATCAAGGTGGTAGTTCAGCAATTGGAAATGAAAGTGTGTGAATATTGTTCAGGAGTCGGTTATTTTCAATTATTGCTTGGCGGTTCGGAAACATGCAAGTGCTGCGGCGGAACGGGAAAAAATAAGGAAGAGAAGGAGCGCTCTGCTGACTAGGGCGCTTGCGCTTTTCTTTTCATTGACTCCCTTTCAGTCATTCAGTACACTTATTGATGATATGGGGGGAAGGGGGAAAATTCAATGCAAATGAATTTAGTTGTATTATTGATTTCGGTTCTGCTCTTTTTCATTTTATTTTTTGGTATCGGTTTCTTGTTGAATATGCTGCTGCGCATGTCATGGATTGTTGCGATTGTATATCCAATTATTGCTATTTTAATTGTTGATAAAGTGCGTTTTATTGAATATTTCACCCATACGGGAACTGCTTTAAAAGAGCTTTGGCAACGAATTACCTCACTTGGGGCGGCGGATGTAATCATTTTATCCAGCGGTTTAGCTGGCGCAATCACTGCCGGTATTGTCATCAAACTACTAAGAAAAAATGGATATCAGATGTTTTAAAAACCTTTTTCCCCGGTGGAAAAAGGTTTTTTTCCTCTCTTTTGAATAATTGTTTCTTGTTTTGGAAATGATTATTGCTGGGAGGAGTGAAAATATAGATGAATCGTCTAAAAATTTGGACAAGACGTTTTGCGATGACATGTCTTTTCTTTATGGCGCTTTTGATGACATTTCAATCGATTTCTGGCGTTAAAGCACAAAACCTTATTTTAAATGATTTTGGTATGGAAAAAGAAACATATAGTGATAATAGCTCTTATCTAGATCAGGCGTTAAAATCTCTTGGACTAGCATTTCGCAGTTTTCAGGAAATTGCCCGAACAGAGCCGTTAATTTCATCAAGTGTTGCAGTTGCTGGAACAACACCATCATTGGAGGATGCGATTGATTGGTCGCAGTATCCGAAACAAACAGTAGTAGCAACAGGCTATACAGCAGGATACGAATCAACAGGCAAAAGCAAGAACCATCCAGAGTATGGAATTACTTACTCGGGAGTGAAAGTAAAGCGTGATTTATATTCTACGATTGCGGCAGATTTGCGAGTTTTTCCGATTGGTACGATTCTGTTTATTCCGGGGTACGGCTACGGAGTTGTAGCGGATAAAGGCGGTGCCATTAAAGGAAATGAATTGGATTTATATTATGAAACCGTACAAGACGTGTATAAATTATGGGGAAAAAAGAAGCTGGACGTATATGTTATTGAAAGAGGCAACGGAAAGCTGTCAGAAGATCAGTTGATGGCCTTAAACGAAAATAAATCAATGCAGGTGTTTCGCCAGCAATATATTGGATCTGAAAGAAGATAAATCAGCAGGCCTCGGCCTGTTTTTTATATTATCAGAATTTATATCTTAACTTCGATAATTGAGGGTGTCCAAAAGTATAGCTTTTAGGAACACCCTTTTTTGTTTATTGCTCTGAACCTTGTCTGTTGATTTCCGCTCCAATCAACATAGTGTCAAAATTTAACATAACCTATTTAAAAAACTCTCCGGAATTCGAAATAAACAGCATTATTCGTTATAATAATAGGGATTAATTACGGAGGTGAAACAGATGTTTCAGGTAAAGGATACATATTCACTCAGCGATGTTCATGAAAGTGTCGTCATCGGGTTGTTTGATAAACCGAATTCATTCGATGGACAATTAAAAATGCTGGACGAAACATTTGACGGCGGTTTGCACCAGCTTGTAAAAGAGGGCGAAATTTCCGCCAAGTTAAAAAAAATCAGCAAAATACATACCTTTGGAAAAATTGCAGCGAAAAAAATTTGGATCATCGGACTCGGAAAAGAAGCGGAATTAACGTTCGATAAGCTACGTGAAGCGTTTGGTCAATTGTTTAAAACGATTCAAGGGGCGAAACAGGAAGAAACGGCAGTTTTATTAAATAGCTTCCTTACAGACAATATGGATGAAGCGGATGCCGCTCATGCCCTCAGTGAAGCTTTAGTGCTGGCTACATACCGGTTTGAAGGCTACCGGCAAAAATCGAATATGCCTGAAAAAAATCTGCAAAGCATTGCCGTTTATTGCGATGCCGTTGAGAAAGAGGAACTGCATGCTTCTTTAACTGTAGGCTATGCATTTGGTAAAGGGACCAATTCAGCCCGTACTCTCGTCAATACGCCGGGAAATATGTTGACCGCAACAGATATGGCGAATTATGCAAAAGAGCTTGCCGATAAGTACAATTTTGAGGTGGAAATTTTAGAAAAACAAGAGATTGAAAAGCTGGGAATGGGAGCTTTTCTCGCGGTAAATAAAGGATCTGAGGAGCCTCCTAAAATGATTGTCCTTAAATATCAAGGGAAAGATCAATGGGAGGACGTGATTGGACTTATTGGAAAAGGAATTACATTCGACACGGGCGGTTATTCCATTAAAACAAAAGAAGGAATTGTCGGCATGAAAACCGATATGGGCGGAGCTGCGGCTGTGTTAGGAGCGATGGAAATTATTGGGGAACTCCGCCCGGAACAAAACGTCGTGGCAGTCATTCCATCAACTGATAATATGATCAGCGGTTCAGCTTTTAAACCGGATGATGTGATCACATCCATGAGCGGGAAGACCATTGAGGTATTAAATACAGACGCTGAAGGCCGTCTTGTGCTTGCTGACGCTGTAACCTATGCAAAGCACCACGGCGCCGGCTATTTGGTTGATGTAGCAACCTTAACTGGCGGCGTCATCGTTGCGCTTGGACTTCATACAACGGGTGCAATGACCAATAATGAACGATTATTGGAACAAGTGCTTGAGGCATCATTTGAAGCTGGTGAGCCTGTTTGGCAGTTACCATTATTTGAAAAAGATAAAGAGAGGGTCCGCGGCAGCAAAATTGCCGATCTGAATAATTCCCCGGGACGGGAAGGTCACGCAATCGTCGCCGGCGCGTTTATCGGTGAATTTGCCGAAGATACCCCTTGGGTGCATCTGGATATTGCGGGCACAGCGACAAGTGCAAAGGATTACGATCTTGGCCCCGAAGGCGCAACAGGAGTCATGACCCGAACGCTTGCCCTGTTTGTAGAGCGGTTCGAACCAATTGGGAAGTAATCTTACTAAAAATGAATATAAAATTGCTATTATGAAAATGATGACAAATGCCTCTAGCTCTATGTTATAGCCCACTCCAAAAGCAGGCAGCCCGCATATGAAATAGTGTAGGCATGTATAGAGCATAAGGAGGTAAGTCACTTGTATCATTATTACCGTGGACCATATCAAGGACAGGATCAGCGATTTTTTGGCTTCGGATTATTTGGATGGCCATTAGTGGGAGGGCTAGTCGGCGGGCTGCTCGGCGGAGCGTTAGCTGCACCGTTATTCTATCGTCCATTCTATGGCGGTTTTGGATATCCGGGATTTGGGTACCCCGGTCCAGGCTTTGGAGGCTATCCGTATTATTATTAAAAAATGGGAAAAACAGTCTACACGTAGGCTGTTTTTTTTTCTGGGCTAAAAAAAGGATTTACCAATTGCAAGTGGAATTAGTTAAAAAGGTTGAGATCAAGCTGATTGGGTTTGTTCGTCAAGAATGGATTTTCTAAAATAAGCAATAAATGAAGTAAATTCTTGTGGAGGGATTGAAATGGATTTAGAAAAAACATTGATCGGAGCGCTAGGAATTGAAATCACTTTGTTAGAAAAAGGCAAGGTAATAGCCAAAATGCCAGTTGATGACCGCACTCGCCAGCCGTTTGGTTTGCTGCATGGCGGTGCTTCAGTTGCTCTGGCTGAAACGGTTGCAAGCGTAGGAGCCTATGAATTGGTGGATAAACAAACGGAAGTGGTTGTTGGCTTAGAAATTAACGCCAACCATATTCGTTCAAAAAAAGATGGATACGTCACTGCTGTAGGGCAAGTGCTTCATCAAGGAAAAACAACGATGGTTTGGGAAATAAAAATTACGGATGAAAAGGATCGGCTGATTGGTGTCTCAAGGTGCACGATGGCGGTATTAAAAATCAATCATTAAGCATCCGAAATGATTTGTCTGAAACTACTCACCATCTATTGCACAATTACCAATTAAAGAAATCAGAAAGATCCTCCGTTTTTTGGTTATTGTCTTCATCAAGTATGAGTCCGTTGCGCAAAGCAAGTGATACGGCTTCCGCGCGATTATTCACAGCATTGAAAACTGGGTGGGGTTGAAAGGCTTGCTATGGGCAGCAGTTGCAATAGTGGGTCTCCTCATCATTGTCCCTTTTGTTGATAGGGCCAAAACACAATTTTTTAAAGATCGAAAGTTTATCATTGCTTTTTCTGCCATTATTGTCCTTCTTTTGGGAGGACTAACCGTAAATGCCTACGCGACGAAACCGCAGCAGCATTTAGGCATGGAAAGTATGGGCGGCGAAAGTATTCAAATTGATAATGCATTGGTTGCAAAGGGATTGGATCAAGCGCTTGTCGTGGCAGATCAGTTGAAAACGGATATTGCCAATGGTGACCCGTCGATCTACAATAAAGATTCAGTGCAATTAGACAAGGAAATCGCACCCTTGAAGCAAATTGTTTCGATGAAAGATGCAAAATTGGCGAAAAATATTGAAACCGACAAAATTGTCTTGTTATTAAGTCAAAAGTCTCCAGATACCAATAAGGTTAATGCCTTAATTTCAGCAGCGGAGAAAAGTATCAAACAAGCACAGACGCTGTTCCCTGTTGGTTTAAACGCAATTACTTCTAATGCTTTACAAATTATTACAAAAGCTCAAGAATCAATCACAAAACAGGACAAAACAAATGCGTTGATGCAGGCCGAGGATCTTGATAAGGGGATCGATCCAGCAAAAGACGCGATCAAAGACTTAGATGCATCATTAGTAGCTAACTTAAATACCGATGGCTTAACAGAGACGTTAAATGCCGATAATCCAGATTGGGCAAAAGCGGCAAACATTTTAACGGTTATGAAAAATGCATTGGTTAAAGCGAATAACTTAGATGTCACTTCCCAATTAGACAAGGAAAGCAGCATGATTGCTCAACTGCAGCAAGCTATAAAAAATCAAGATCGCTCATCAGCACAGAGTCAAGCTGAGAATCTTGATAAAACGCTTGATCCATTGAAAGACATAATCAATGATAAGAATTCGGAACTGGTCAAGAAGGTAGATACAGACGGACTGAATGAGGAACTTAAAAATGCCACTCCTGATTGGAATAAAGTTCAGTCTATCGCGGATCAAATGCAAAGCGCTGTAAACTACGCGAAAAATTTATTTAAATGAAGAAAAGATGACGCCGTTCGAAAGTGAGAACGGCGTTTTGCTTTTTTGCACCGCTAGAATAAATAATAATAGAAAAAATTTGAAAAATTTTTGTGAAAAACGTGTTATAATGGAAGAAATATTAATAACCATAAGCACAGTTCTTGTACATATTTTTTTATATATTAATAATATAGAAAATTCTGAATATGGGGGTGATAAAAGTGAAAGGAAAAAGGCAAACCTTGTTTATTGATTTTGAATTTACGATGCCTGAAAAAAATGGCCGGATGAAAAATTTTTATCCTGAAATCATTGAAGTAGGATTGGTTTCAGTGATTGATGATCAAATCGTTGAGCAGTTCTCTTCTTTTGTCACACCCCTTCGGTTTCCCATTCTAACAGAACGCTGTATGTCATTTTTACATATTACGCAAGAACAAATAGACCAAGGTCTCTCCTTTTATGAACTAATTCGGAAATTGGAAGAGTTTAATAAAAATATTGATAATGTCATTGTAACATGGGGCAATATGGATATGAAGGTACTGCGTCACAACTGTCAACAAGCGCAAATTCCCTTTCCATTTCGAGCAATGGAAGTGGATTTGTCAATGGAATACAAACGATTTTTCGGCGATCAAAATCAAACGGGTCTATGGAAAGCTGTACAGGAATATGGAAAAGAAGGTACAGGGAGACATCACCGCGCCCTTGATGATGCGCTAACAACTTATAATATTTTCCGGCTTGTGGAAAAAGACAAGAGATATATGCAAAAACCGAAGCCAACGACGATCGGTGACCGTGTTGATTTTTCAAAATTGCTAAATGAATTTGCGTAAAAGGCCAAATCGCAGACAATGGATTTGGCCTTTTTACCGTTTATTTAAAATAGTCGTTTTCCAATGAAGCGATGATTTCCAAGCTTCTTTCTCCCCATGGAGATGCAGCTGCCATGAGCTCATTTTTCATTTTGCTGACCGCTTCCTTTAATGATTGAAGATATTCGGGAACTTCTTCACCAAAAGCCTTGACCATTTGTTTAGGGATATTTGCCTGCTCTCGATAGGAGAGGGCTCGTCTTTCGTGAAAGATTCCAACATTTGCGTCTTTCGGGTTGTGCAAATCGCCTTGCATCGGATGCTTAAGTACGGCCAAAACTCTTACTAAATAATGCTGCGGACGGATATCCGTCACTTCACCAATATATTTTCCCGTTTTATAAATAGCGGTTACCGTATCCCCGATTTGAAAATCTGCCACCTTTGCTCGCCTCCAAAATCATTTTTCTTCATCTATTATGAAGGATGCCCTTCAAAAAACAAAGTGTTAAAATAGTCATTATTGGTTAACGATAAAGGTTGGACATAAAATGATATCAGAACAGCTGTGAACGGCTGTTCTTTTTCGTGCACTGCATACTGCAACTTCTGAAAGCAAATACTATGACAAATTGCTTTTTTGGAGGATCCGTAGATGAGAAAAATAGTAGCAGCAGCTTTGCTTTTTTTGGCAGGCTGTACCCAGCAAAACCCGATGAAAATTGACGTTGAAATGTATAATGCTGTAGGAGACTCTTTGGGAAAAATAAAGCTGGCGGAACAATCAAGCGGTGTCAAGCTCGATGTAAATTTAAAAGGGTTGCCTCCGGGGGTGCATGCGATTCATATACATAATAACGGGAAATGCCAGGCTCCGGATTTTAAGTCTGCCGGCAACCACTTTAATCCTGAAAATAAAGAACATGGCCTTTTGCATCCAAAAGGAGCACATGCTGGGGACTTGCCGAATTTGATTGTGGAAGATGATGGAAGTGTCAAGGCGGAAATCATGGCATCAAATGTCACGTTGAAAGACGGCAAGAAATCCCTGTTTACGAAACAAGGCACCTCGATCGTCATTGATGAGGACAAGGATGATGGAATGACCCAGCCTTCAGGTGATTCTGGAAAGCGAATTGCTTGTGGCGAAATTTCGAATAACAAGCAGCAAAAAGGACAAACCAAAGCTCAAGATGAAAAAAAATAACCGACCATTTCTTCTTTTTTAGTTTGTTGTCTATACACATTTGACTGATTGGACATAAACTATGGTGTACAATTCAGGAAGGAGCGATAAGCTTGGAAAAAAGACAGTATTATGGTGGGTATCCACAAATGATGGGCGGTTATCCAACAGGAGGGCAAGGAATGATGGGGGGATATCCGCAGCATATGGGCGGCTACCCGCAAATGGGCTACCCGCATTATCACCACCATCACCATCACCATCACCATCACGGAAAGGGTTATCCTCAAATGAAACCCGCATATCAACAACAAATGTACCCGCAAATGGGCGGCTACCCGCAAATGATGGGCGGTTATCCACAAGGCTTTAGACAAAGATCGGAAAAAAACTAACAGATTTTTTAATAAACCCACCTATCTAATTCCAAGATAGGTGGTTTATTTTTTAACGACAAAAGTGGAATCCCTTGATTTATCATTGGTTTTTGTCAAAAATAGAGGAAGAAACCGAAATGGGAAGTGTAAAAAGTGGCAAATAAACTCTATTACGAAGATGCCTATCTTAAATCTTTTTCAGCGGAGATTGTAAAATGTGCAAAGGATGAGAATGACAGGGACTATATGATCTTAACGCAAACCGCCTTTTATCCAACCGGCGGGGGACAGCCGCATGACACCGGTACAATCAACGGCCAAAAAGTAATTGATGTCGAAGAAGTTGATGGAGAAATCAGGCATTATGTGGACAAAACATTAACCGATACACCCTCACAAGCAATTGGCGAGGTCGATTGGGAGCGAAGGTTTGATCATATGCAGCAGCACGCGGGCCAGCATATTTTATCCGCTGCTTTTGATCAATTGTTTCAATATAAAACGGTCAGCTTTCATTTGGGTCAGGATGTTCTAACAATTGATATTGATACGGAAAGTTTGACGGCTGAAGAAGCGATGAAAGCGGAAAATTTGGCTAATCAGATCATATTAGATAACAGACCGATTGAAACAAAATGGGTTACAGCTGAAGAATTGTCACAGTATCCGTTGCGAAAAGAAACGAAAGTAACAGAGAATATCCGTCTCGTAATCATTCCCAACTATGATTACAATGGCTGCGGCGGCACCCATCCAAAGAGTACAGGAGAGGTACGCGCAATTAAAATTCTTAATTGGGAAAGACAAAAACAAAAAATCCGCGTCCAGTTTGTCTGCGGAAATCGGGTGCTCAATCAGTTTGACCAAAAACAAAAAGTTCTCCTTGAGTTAACAAGATTGTTAAACGCTCCAGAACAGGACATGCCTGCTGCAGTTCAGAAACTGCTTGACAGTAATAAAGAAGCCCAAAAAATGCTTGAACAGGCTCGAGAACAGCTGCTGGCATATGAAGCAAAGGACTTGGAATCAGAAAGCAAACCATTTGCAAAATCTGAAGTATATCTAGCCCGTGTTTTTCAAAATCGCTCCATACAGGAGCTGCAAAAGCTTGCCCGCATGATTGTTTCAGTAAATGACCAAGCAAATGTTTTCTTTGCTGCTGAAAACGATGACAGGTTGCAAGTCGTTTTTGCCAGAGGCACGGCGGGTTCGGTTCATATGAAAAATCTTCTTGGCGAAACGCTTGAGCTGATCAATGGAAAAGGCGGAGGAAATGAAACGTTTGCTCAAGGCGGAGGAACGGCGTCTCTCGCAGGGGAGAAATTGCTGCGCTTGGCATTGAAAAATTGCCTTATTGAATGAACCTATCCATTTCGTTCATACTAAAATTGGCACATTCATTGTATGAAAAAATATATTCTATATAATAAAGTTTGTATGAAAATTTTTTCGCTTTATAATAGTATTGCATAAAAAAATAGCACTTTGAAGGGATGAGTTAGTTTGGAAAAACAACAAGTCGGAGTCGTCGGTGTTGGAGTCATGGGCAGAAGCATCGCCCTTAACTTTGAAAGCAAAGGTTTTCCTGTCTCGATCTATGATCTTTCAGCAGAAAAGGTGCAGGAGATCCTTCAAAATAACAAAGAGAAAAAAATATTTGGAACAACCAATATTGAGGAATTTGTTCAATCACTTGAATCGCCCAGAAAAATTTTATTAATGGTCAATGCGGGCACGATTACAGATAAAGCAATCGAATCAATCGTTCCCTATTTGGACAAAGGGGATATCTTGATTGACGGCGGCAATAGCTTTTACAAAGATACAATCCGCCGAAACCAGGAATTAGCGGAAAAAGGAATCCTCTTTATTGGAGCAGGTGTTTCTGGCGGTGAGGAAGGCGCTCTTACCGGGCCAGCGATTATGCCGAGCGGGCAGAAAGAAGCATACGAAGCGGTTGAGCATTTGTTAACTGGCATTTCAGCAAAAGTGAACGGAGATCCTTGCTGTACATACATTGGACCCGATGGTGCCGGCCATTATGTGAAAATGGTTCACAACGGAATCGAATATGGTGATATGCAATTAATTACGGAAGCTTACCATATTATGGAAGAGTATCTTGGATTAACAGCAGATGAGCTTCATGAAGTGTTTAGTGAGTGGAACAAAGGTGAACTTGACAGCTACTTGATCGAAATTACTGCTGATATTTTTACAAAAAAAGATTCAGAAACAGGAAAGCCGCTTGTTGATGTGATATTAGACACTGCCGGTCAAAAGGGAACAGGAAAGTGGACAAGCCAAAGTGCGCTTGATTTAGGTGTACCGCTGTCGATTATCACAGAGTCTGTTTTCTCTCGTTTTCTGTCTGCAATGAAGGAAGAACGTGTACGGGCAAGCAAGATTTTATCTGGACCTGCGAAAAAGGAATTCACTGGAAATAAGGAAGCGTTTATCGAATTAATTCGTAAAACTTTGTATTTGAGCAAAATTTGTTCATATGCACAGGGCTTTGCGCAATTTAAAGTAGCATCTGAAGAATACGGCTGGGATCTAAAGCCTGGCGAAATTGCCATGATTTTCCGCGGTGGCTGTATCATTCGCGCAGGCTTCCTGCAAAACATTAAAGATGCATATGATCGCAATCCCGAATTGGATAATCTGTTGCTGGATGAATATTTTAAATCGGTTGTTGAAAATTATCAGGAAGCAGCAAGGGAAGTCGTGTCCGTTGCGATTCAAGCTGGTATTCCAGTACCAGGCTTAGCAAGTGCCCTTGCTTATTATGACAGCTACCGCACTGCAGTTCTTCCGGCGAACCTTTTGCAAGCACAGCGCGATTACTTTGGAGCACATACGTACCAAAGGATTGACCGCGAAGGAACCTTCCATACAGACTGGTTGAATAAATAATAGAACTTGGTACGTCCTTTATGAAATTGAAGGGGTTCATAAAGCCCGGAAACGGTGTGAAAAGCCAACAACGGTCGTAATAAAGGGTTCATAAAGCCCGAAATATGCATCTTTTCGGAGTATTTCTATTAATGAATTGCAATCCGTGTTAGCAGGATATGTTCTGCATTAATTTTTTCAATAAATAAGGACGGGCAAATATGTCCGTCCTTGTATACTCCTTATGCGAATGCTTTTTTCAATCGCTCGAGAGCGTCTGCCAGCATTTCTCTAGGACAGGCAAAGTTCAACCGAACAAAGCCTTCACCGCCTAAACCATATTTTTGTCCAGGCTCAAGCGCCAGCTTTCCCTTTTCAATAAGAAGCTTTTTGATTTCTTTATCCGATAAGGCCAATTTGCGGCAGTCAATCCAAAGCAAATAGGTAGCATCCGGTTCCATGTAAGTAAGCTGCGGCAGGTTTTCTGCCAAATAGCTTATTGCGAATTGTTTATTTCCCTCTAGATAATCCATCAATTCTTCCAGCCACATTTCACCATTCTGATAAGCAGCCTCCATCGCAAGGATTCCAAAAGTATTTAATGAAAAAAATCCATGACGCCTTTGTGTATTGAAAAATTGTTCCCGCATTTCTTTTGAATGAATCACAATTGCGGAGGCTTGAAGCCCTGCAAGATTAAACGTTTTACTTGGCGAGATGCAGGTAATGGTTATTTCAGCAAGCTCATTACTTAATGAGGCCATCGGGTAATGCTTATGTGATTGATAGACAAGGTCTGAATGAATTTCGTCGGCGACGATCAGACAATCATATTTCAGGCAGAGTTCCCCGATTTTTAATAGTTCTTCGCGGCTCCACACGCGACCTCCTGGATTGTGTGGATTGCATAATAAGAATAGTTTACAGCCATTCTTTAACTCTTGTTCAAAGGTTTCAAAATCGATGTCGTACCGTGCGCCGTTTAATTTTAGCGGTGAATTGGCCACAACCCGCCCGTTTTTTTCAATCATTTCAAAAAAGGGCGTATAGACAGGTGATTGCAGCAACACTTTGTCACCGGGCTTTGTGTATGTTTGGATGGCGACGCTGATCGATTCTACTACACTGTTTGCATATAAAATCGTTTCTGATTCTATTTTCCAATTATGGCGCTTGTTTAGCCAGTATTGGATTGCCTTGTTCGTCGACTCCGGAATAAAGGTATAGCCGAATATTCCATGTTCAACCCGTTTCTTTAGCGCATCGATTACAGCTTGCGGCGGGCGGAAATCCATGTCGGCTACCCACATTGGCAGCAGATCTTTTGCCCCGAATATATTTTCTGTCCTTTCCCACTTAAAAGAAGCGGTTTGCATTCGATCTACTTTCTCATCAAATATTGTCAATGTATACACCCTCCTTGTTAAAGATTATCGGCTGTTTTCTATTTTATGATAAAATAAACACAGCAAAACATAAACAAAAAAGGTGATGAGAGTGGACGCACAAATCAATCTGCAATTAACCGATGTACTGCTGCAATGGAATCCTTATCGATTAAAGGATGAAAGCTATGATACGGAAATTGCTGATGTTATCCAAGCAGTACATGAAATAGATGATCGAGAACAGCTGGCAAAGCGAATCCAACAAATTTATGAGTTTTCGTTTGAAGAGGTTATACCTTTGGAGGACTGTTTGAAAGTGTCTGATGAATTGCTTATCATAAAATCAAGCGGCTCATGCCCGTTCTAAGCTGGAGCAATAAAAAAAAGGGACATACCATCGTGGTTGTCCACTTCAAAAAAAGGGGGGGAATACTAGAAAGCCTTATAAATAAATCTTTCCCATTTTTTTCGCTAAATATACATTTCATAAAAATTATTTTGCAAAAAACATCTGTATACGCTGTATTATTAGAATAAGCGCACTTTCCTTTTGGCTTTAACTATGCAAAGGCTTATTCATAGTAATGATATTTCGCTTCATACAGCAATTCCATCGCCCGAAGAAAATCTTCGTCACTGAACTCTTTTGCTTTTCGAAGGATCAGTTTCGTCTTTTTCGTACCGATTTCTTTTACAAGACTTTCAATTTCATAATCAATTCCAGAAGGGGTTGTTTTGTATGCTTTTTCGAGCAGTTCAGAGGAAGCGATATCGAGAACAGTCGATATTTTTAAAATGGTTTGAGTATTAGGGGTTTGCTGGCCGGATTCATACCGTTTAATCGTATCTGTACCAACTCTGATTTTTTTGGCCAATTCTAGTTGTGACATGTTTCGACTTTCCCGGCAATTTTTAATATTTTCACCGATCGAATTCATCTTCTTCATTTCTCTCCTTTCTTATTAGAAATCATACTGCTAGCCATTTTCTAACATATTCCCAACTTAATTGTAGCATTGGTGTCCACATTTTTGAGAATTGTATTTTGAACATTCTGTTAATTGCATGGGTATACAACCATTTTTAGCAGAGTGTAAAGTTTATTTTTGATTAAAAATATTCGATGTGTTATAATTTTATATTGCATATAAATGGGAAAGAAAAATAACTTATGTAGGAGTGTTTTCATGACAGAAAAAATGGAAGTTGGCAATATATTAACAGGAAAAGTAACAGGGATTCAACCGTACGGAGCATTTGTTGCCCTTGATGAAAAAACGCAAGGGCTAGTGCATATTTCTGAAATTACCCACGGTTATGTAAGAGATATAAATGATCATTTAAAAGTCGGCGATGAAGTAAAAGTAAAAGTGCTATCCATCGATGAAGGAGCTGGAAAAATCGGCTTATCGATTCGTGCAACTGAAGACGCCCCACCTCAAGCAGCTGTAAAGCCAAAAAAGGCACGGAAACGGCAAACTGCAGCAATTTTACCAGAGGCAGAAGAGCAGCAGGGCTTTAATACGTTGAAGGAAAAGCTCCAAGAGTGGATTGATCAATCCCAGCTTGAAGATTTAATAAAAAAATAATGATCGGAAAATGATCCGGTCTTTCACTGCTTAATGGTGAAAGCCGGTTTTTTTTTAGCTCTGCTAGGCACCATATAAAAAATTTTACGGATTGATTCAAACTTTAGGATCTCTCAAGTACAATAGAATTAGCCTGAAATAAAGCATGGAGGTGGAATTGAAATGATCGCAGGAACGAGCTCGCGAAAGCTGATTGAACAAACGGAAAAATATGGAGCACATAATTATCATCCGCTGCCGATTGTTATTTCCCGCGCCGAAGGAGTTTGGGTGGAGGATCCGGAAGGCAATAAATATATGGATATGCTTAGCGCGTATTCCGCAGTAAACCAGGGTCATCGCCATCCGAAAATTATTCAGGCGCTGAAAGAACAGGCGGACCGTGTTACCTTAACGTCAAGAGCATTTCACAATGACAAGCTTGGTTCCTGGTATGAGAAAGTTTGCCGCTTGACAAAGAAAGAAATGGTTCTGCCGATGAATACGGGTGCGGAGGCCGTTGAAACAGCTGTAAAAGCGGCGAGGCGCTGGGCATACGACGTGAAAGGGGTGGAAGACGGTCAGGCAGAAATTATTGCTTGTGTCGGAAATTTTCATGGCCGGACAATGACGGCTGTTGCTCTTTCTTCCGATCCTGAATACAAGCGAGGCTTTGGTCCAATGCTGCCCGGCATTAAATTGATTCCCTATGGTGATTTAGAAGAATTGGAGAAAGCGATTACAAAAAATACAGCTGCTTTCCTTGTTGAACCGATACAAGGAGAAGCAGGAATCATCATTCCGCCAGAGGGATTTATGAAACAGGCATTTGATTTGTGCAAAAAAACGAACGTATTGCTCATCGCTGATGAAATTCAAGCCGGCCTGGGCCGATCTGGTAAGATGTTTGCCTGCGATTGGGATGAGATTGAACCAGATATGTATATTCTTGGAAAAGCGCTTGGCGGAGGAGTTTTCCCAATCTCCTGCGTTGTTGCAGATAAAGTTATTTTAGGTGTTTTTAATCCTGGTTCGCATGGATCCACGTTTGGAGGTAATCCGATGGCATGCGCCGTTTCGATTGCCGCTCTGGATGTGCTGGTGGAAGAAAAACTGGCAGAACGCTCATTGGAGCTCGGGGAGTATTTTCTCTCCCAATTGAAGAAAGTGGCTAATCCGGTCATTAAAGAGGTTCGCGGCCGCGGGTTATTTATCGGGGTTGAGTTGTCGGAACAAGCTCGCCCATATTGCGAAAAATTAAAGGAGCAAGGGATTTTATGCAAAGAAACGCATGAGACCGTAATCCGTTTTGCTCCGCCGCTCGTCATTCAAAAAGAGGAATTGGACTGGGCAATCGAGCGAATTCAACAAGTTTTAGGGAAAAACTAATTTTTTATTCAAAAAATCCTTGCATTCACGATCAATGCAAGGATTTTTGTTTTTTTTTATATTATCAGAATTTATATCTTAACTTCGATAACTGTCTAGCTCCAGCGCCCTATCGACTACGTCGCTTCCCTCGCCTCGTCTACGATAAGTCGAGAACGAAAGACTACCGTCTTTCGACTCTCCTTTATCTCACTCGGCTCAGTCCACCTCCTTACGTCGATAACCAAGGGCGCTTGCGCTTTTCTTATTTTGTCGGCCGAACTTCAGGATCCCGCTCCAGTTCTTCATTTGGTTTAAAAAGAAGCCCTAAGTTTACGAGACCGGCAATTCCAACTAAACCGTAAATAATTCTTGAAAGTGCTGAAATTGACCCGCCGAAGATTGCAGCGACAAGATCAAATTGGAAAAATCCGATTAGACCCCAGTTGATCGCACCGATAATGGTAAGAACCAAAGCAGTACGTTGAATGCCACTCATGCTGTTGCCTCCTTCTTTAAATGGGTTCGTATTTAGGATGATCCAACTTTTTTAGAATATGCATTTATGTTTAGAAATTCATTTGCTGGGAAAAATAAATCGCAATCTTTGCAATCAGAACGAAAATCCATAATAATAAGAAATGAAAAGGAGGCTGTTGTAATGCAAAACTTTACTTTCTGGAATCCGACAAAATTAATTTTTGGGAAAGATCAGCTCGAACAATTAAAAACTGAAATTCCGCAATACGGAAAAAAAATCTTGCTTGTCTATGGTGGCGGCAGCATTAAACGAAGCGGCCTGTATGACAAGGTTTTAGCCTATTTGAATGAAATTGATGCGCAAGTTTTTGAACTACCAGGAGTTGAACCCAATCCTCGCTTAACGACAGCAAAGAAAGGGATTGAGATTTGTAAAAACGAAGGGATCAACTTTATTTTAGCCGTTGGCGGCGGCAGTGTGATTGACTGTACGAAACTTGTGGCGGCAGGTTCAAAATATGATGGCGATGCTTGGGATATTGTAACGAAAAAGGCAGCTGCAACAGATGCTCTACCATTTGGAACAGTATTGACACTTGCGGCAACCGGTTCTGAAATGAATGCCGGGTCTGTTATTACAAATTGGGAAACAAAGGAAAAATATGGATGGAGCAGTCAGGTAACTTATCCGAAATTCTCTATCTTAGATCCAGTAAATACATACACAGTTCCAAAGGATCAAACCATTTATGGAATGGTTGATATGATGTCTCATGCGTTTGAACATTATTTTCATCAGGAAGAGAACACGCTTTTACAAGATCGCATGGTTGAATCACTGCTGCAGACCGTAATCGAAACAGCGCCAAAACTTCTCAATGATTTGGAGAATTATGAATACCGTTCCACAATTCTTTACAATGGCACAATGGCTTTGAACGGTATGCTTTCCATGGGTTATCATGGAGACTGGGCAACCCATAACCTTGAACACGCGGTATCTGCTGTATATGATATCCCTCATGGCGGAGGACTTGCGATTCTCTTCCCGAACTGGATGAAGCATAACTTAAAAGTGAAGCCGGAACGCTTTAAGCAAATGGCTGTCAGAGTATTTGGCGTAGATCCAGAAGGAAAAACTGCAGAAGAAGCAGGCCTTGAGGGAATTGAAAAACTTCGCGAGTTCTGGACGAGTATTGGAGCACCTTCACGTTTGGCTGATTATGATATCGATGACAGCCAAATCGAACTAATGGCCGACAAAGCAATGGTCAATGGTGAATTTGGCAACTTTAAGAAATTGAACAGAGAAGATGTGCTAGCGATTTACAAAGCATCGCTATAAACTGAATAAAACCGGGCAGCCTGCTGTCCGGTTTTTCTTAAAAAACTCTAACGTAAAAAAATTATCAAAATTGGACACGTTTACATTGTGGACTGTTCCTTGATAATCTCCCCGCCATTCGTTAAAGTGGTATTGAAAATAAATTTACGGAGGATTCGAATATGACACATGTTCGTTTTGATTACACAAAGGCCTTAACCTTTTTTGGGGAGCATGAACTTACATATTTACGTGATGCGGTCAAGGTTGCCCATCACTCACTGCATGAAAAAACGGGTGCAGGCAGCGATTTTTTGGGCTGGATTGACCTCCCGGCAGATTATGATAAAGAAGAATTTTCTCGCATTCAAAAAGCAGCCGCGAAAATTAAATCTGATTCGGATGTTTTATTAGTGATTGGAATCGGCGGCTCTTATTTAGGCGCCAGAGCTGCTATCGAAGCATTGCAGCATAGTTTTTACAATGTGCTTCCAAAAGGAAAGCGAGAGACGCCGCAAATTATTTTTGTCGGGAACAATATTAGTTCCACTTATATGACAGATATAATGGATCTTCTTGAGGGCACCGATTTTTCAATTAATGTCATTTCGAAATCAGGAACAACAACGGAGCCAGCGATTGCATTCCGCATTTTCCGCAAACTGCTCGAAGAAAAATATGGTGTGGAAGAAGCACGCAAGCGCATTTATGCTACTACCGATAAAGCCCGCGGTGCTTTAAAAACTTTAGCCACTGAAGAAGGCTATGAAACATTTGTGATTCCGGACGATGTAGGCGGCCGTTATTCTGTTCTTACAGCAGTTGGGCTGCTTCCGATTGCCGTAAGCGGAGCTGATATTGAAAAAATGATGGAAGGAGCCGCAAAAGCACGCGAAGACCTCGGCCACTCAGAATTGGAAGAGAATCCAGCATACCAATACGCAGCTGTAAGAAACGCGTTGTACAATAAAGGTAAAACGATTGAAATGCTGATCAACTATGAGCCAGCCCTACAATACTTTTCCGAATGGTGGAAACAGTTGTTTGGCGAAAGTGAAGGGAAAGACCAAAAAGGAATTTATCCTTCTTCAGCAAACTTTTCAACAGATCTTCACTCTCTTGGCCAATATGTGCAGGAAGGGCGCCGCGATCTATTTGAAACAGTGATTAAAGTAGAGAAACCGCGTCATGAACTAACGATTAATCAGGAAGAAAGCGATTTGGACGGTCTCAACTACTTAGCTGGTAAAACCGTTGATTTTGTCAATAATAAAGCTTTTGAAGGAACCATGCTTGCCCATACGGATGGCGGGGTGCCAAACTTAATTGTTACGATTCCAGCGCTTGACGAGTATACCTTCGGCTATCTTGTCTATTTCTTTGAGAAAGCCTGCGCAATGAGCGGCTATTTGCTCGGTGTGAATCCATTTGACCAGCCAGGTGTAGAGGCGTACAAAGTCAACATGTTTGCTCTACTTGGCAAACCAGGCTTCGAAGAGAAAAAAGCTGAGCTTGAGAAACGTTTGAAATAATGACAATGGAGCACTCTCATAAGGGGGAGTGCTCCTTTTAAATTTAAGGATCGAAATTTTTTCTGATAAAATAAAAAAGCCAGCAACGCGCTAGCTTTTTTCTAAAATTCTTCTCTTATCCAAAGGATATAATTCGTCTTCAGCTGTGTTTTTCACTAAATGCCGTGGTATTCCCATATGAAAAGTATCAAAATCGACAATAAATTTTGGCCGTTGTTTGGATTCTTTGTAAATTTTTCCAACGTATTCACCGATCATGCCAATCGCAATCAACTGCAAGCCGCCAATCAGCCAAATGGATGTAATCAGCGAAGTCCAGCCAGTCTGGGTGGTTCCAAGAAATTTAAGCGTTAAAAAGTAGCCGCCAAACAACAGGCTGATAAAGAAGGAAATAAATCCGACCAATAGGACGACCCTGATGGGGGTAACAGAAAAAGATGTAATCCCGTCCAAAGCAAAAGCGAGCATTTTTTTCAGCGGATATTTCGTCTCGCCCGCTTTTCTTTCCTTACGGTCATAATAAACAATTGCCGCACGAAAACCGATCAATGGAATGATTCCTCTTAAGAAAAGATTGGCTTCTTTAAAGTTTTCGAGTTCTTGGATCGCCCGTCTGCTCATCAGACGGAAATCGGCATGATTATAAATCAAGTCGACACCCATTGTTTTCATCATTTTATAAAAACCTTGGGCCGTTGTTCGCTTAAACAACGAATCGGCCTTCCTCCCCCGGCGAACACCGTAAACAATTTCATTGCCTTCGGAGAATTTTACCATAAATTCGCGAATGGCTTCGATGTCATCTTGAAGATCTGCATCGATGGTGATGACACAATCGGAAGTATCCTTCGCAGTGAACAACCCTGCAAGCAGGGCATTTTGATGGCCAACATTGCGTGAGAGCTTTAAGCCGCGGACGTGTTCGTTATGAAGCCCTTCTTTATAAATTAAATCCCAAGTACCGTCCTTGCTGCCATCATCGACAAACAAAATTTTGCTTCGCTCAGAAATCAGTTTTTCGTTGACCATATCGATCAATAAATCGCTAAGCTCAGACATGGTCTCAGGTAAAACCTCTTCTTCGTTATAACATGGCACTACGATTGTTAAAATTGGTTCGATCATCGCTGTATCCCTCACATCACTTTGTATAAATAAATTTTCCAGGCAGAATGCTTCGATTGAAAAATCTTTTCTAGCTTCAATTTGTTTTGCGCTGCATTGTCAATCGGCAGTGCTGCAAAAATATAGCTCCCGCCCATTTTTTTTAATTCGGCGGTATTTAACTGGAGATTTTTTAAATGGCGCTTGGAATCTTTTTTGATCATATAATGCTTTCCCAGCTGGCTTGTAAAAAGATAACAGCGTCCGCCCCACTTATCAAAATAGCGGCGGATCCCATTATTTTTTCTTAATTCCTGGGCGATCACCTTACGAAACTGGTGCTTGTATGCCAACGGGTAAAAATTATTATACGTGTCAAGGGTGTAAAAGCCATTGTACTGCGAGATCGCCGGATGAATCCCGATGCTTGCTACCCGATAATCTTTCTGCGGCAAGGCAATATAATTGCTTACTTCGGAAAATAATTCTTCTGCATAAAATTCTTTTACCGTTGGTTTCTGATGATAAATGATTTCATCATTAAACAAAAACAATACAAAAATTTGCAAAGCAACTAGCCATTTGGCTGACTTTGCCCAAGTGAAGCTTTGACTGGCAAGGATTTTTAAGGCTAAGGCAAAATCCGCGTAAATAACAAGCGGTCTTAAAAAATGGTAGCGGGCAAAATTGAACGTATCGAGAAAGTGAAATTTTTTCGTCAGCGGCAGCCAGCCTTTGTAAAACCAAAAGGCATACCAGGCAGACAATAGAAAATTAAGGACAAATAAAAAGACAAATATCCGATCTTGTCTCCACGTTTTATTTTTAAAAACTACATAGAGAGCCATAAAAGTAACAGGCAAAATGATCAGTCCGTGAACGGTCATATCGTGGGTATGTCCGAAAAGATAGTTTTTAAATGTTAAGCGGACTGCCCGCCAAAACGGTAAGCTGGCATGGAAATATTCATCCCGGCTATTTGGCTCCCCTTTTACTAAAAAAGAAGAAACCAGGCGGTACTCTACTAGCAGATAGATTCCAGTCATATAAGCGATCGCCAGCAAAAAAGGCAAATTCACTCTCTTTTTTCTTAGGGCATCACTCAGCCAAAGGGCGCCCATGGCGCTTAAAAAAAAGAAAAAGCCTAACACAAAGCTTGAATAGAAAGGCATTAGTGTAAGAACGAGGTAGTTCTTCCACGAGTGATCGCGGCTGCGGATGTTTAAAAAAGCCCAAAGCGCAAGCGGCATTCCCAAGGTACTTAACATCCCGGACGGCCAAAAGGGTGTTAATGCAAAAGCGAGAGCTGCGCCTATTTGATAGCTTAACCATTGACGTTCGGGAAGCAGATGTTTTTTTAACAATACATACATCCCTATGAAGGCGGCAACTCTCGTAATCAATTGGCTTAGTCCATAGGCGATCATTGTTGGAAAAAGCACATACAGCCAGACGATTCCGCTGTATTCTGTACCGAATGCGTTTCGCGGCAGCCCGTTGATGATTTGCGGGATTATGCCATGGATGGGTCCAAACATCTGTCCGCTCCTTGCCAACACTTTATACCAGGCGATGTTCGAGTCCAGATTGTCATGAACGCGAATATGGGCATTCTCCTGCAGGATAAAAAGCGGCGACAAATAAATGGCCAGCGCTACAAAGGCAGCGTAGAACCATTTCCATTCTTTTGTCCAAACACGATTCAAGTAAAAACACCCCATAAAAAGACCAATATTGCTTTTATTTTTTGTTTATCGATTGGTAATTATTCCTTTTTTTATAAAAACAATTTTTTTCGGCAATAATGGAAAATAAAATCCATAACGGGGGATTTTCAATGCCAAACCGCTTATATATTCGTTTTTTGCATTTGCCGCTTCTTGTCAGAATTTTGTTGATTGCCCTTTTGGTTTTTGTCACCTTTGGTATATTGATTCATTTACTGGAGCCATCTACGTTTCCAACGATTTATGATGGGATTTGGTGGTCCATTATTACGGCGTCCACGGTCGGCTACGGAGATTATATTCCCGATTCTGTTTGGGGAAGGTTAACTGCCGTGGTTCTTATTTTGCTAGGGGCAGGATTTGTTTCTTCTTATTTTGCTACATTAGCAACAGTTGCTGTGACAAGACAGGATGCCCTTTCTGAAGGGAAAATTGTTTTTAAAGGACATGGTCATACGATCATCATTGGCTGGAATGAGCGCTCAAGGGAGTTGATCAACAAACTCACCCGCTTTGATGCGCAAAACATCGTTCTTGTTGATGAAACGCTGGAATCCAATCCGGTTCATTCCAGATACGTCCATTTTATTCAAGGTAAACCGCATATGGATGAAACGATTTTAAAAAGCAATATTGCTCAAGCTGAAAAAGTGCTGATTACAGCCGATCGCGGAAACGATGAACTTCAAGCAGATATGAACAGCATACTCACATTGCTAACAATTAAAGGGCTTTGTCCGGCCGTCAAATGCATTGTAGAAATCCTGACTGCTGAACAGGTCATCAATGCAAAACGGGCGGGAGCAGATGAAGTCATTCAATCGAACAAATTAACAAGTGTGTTTATGGTGAACAGCCTTCATTCAAATGGTGACGGCTTATTATCGGATTTCGTTCATCCCTTGCAGGAAAATCGTCTTTTGCTGCGGAAGGCGGAAGAAAATTTGGCAGGGATACCGTTTAAAAAGGTCTGCAGTGAGTTTTTTGAAAGAGAAGAGCTTTTGATTGGCCTTAAAAGAGGAGAGGAATTAATCGTGAATCCATCTCATTCGGTTTTAATAGAAAAAGATGACCGATTGTTAATTCTGAAATAAAGTATTGGTTATCCACATATTCACAATGATGTTTTTAGTTATCAACATAGTTGTTCACATTATCTACATATTTATCAACAATTTAATTGGGTTGTCCACATGGTTATCCACATTTGCTTTTGAAAAATAATTTGTCATGAACGGAAAAGTTTTTTAAAATGAAGTTAGCAAATGGAAAGGATGTGGAATATGAAGACAAAACCACGAGAGAAATCACTGGAATTAAGGACGTTGGAATGTTTACGGACGAGAATGAAACTCTCCACTGAAGAGGAGCAGCATTATATGAACTTGGAAAAAGGATACGAAGGTGAAGTTTTTTTTGACAAAATGGTGGAGAAGTATTCAAAGGATTGGCTCATACTCAAAGATTTATTGTTTGAAATCAACCATACGATGTTTCAAGTTGATTCGCTTGTCATTTTTCACGATCTCATTTATGTTTTTGATGTAAAAAATTACGATGGTGATTTTTTCATTGAAGGTGGCAAATGGTATTCGGCAAATAAAAAGGAAGTTACAAATCCTCTACATCAATTGCAACGCTGTGAAAGACTCTTCCTCCGACTCCTCCAAGAAAACAGCTGCTATTTACCGATTAAACCATACGTATCTTTTGTTAACCCCGAATTTTATTTGTATCAAGCTCCTCTGAATCAGCCATTTATTTTTCTGCCACAGCTTCAGCGCTTTTTGAGCAAGTTACGTTTGAAGCCTGTAAAATTACAAAAAAGCCATTTCAATCTAGCAGAGAGGCTCATTTCCCTTAATATAAAAAATTATCCAAATATGAAGCTGCCCCTCTACACTTATGAACAACTGGAAAAAGGAATTACGTGTGCACACTGTCATAAATTTGTTGTGGCGCTTAATGAAAAAATGGTCATTTGACGTCATTGCGGGAGGATTGAGAATCTGGAATCAGCAGTTTTACGAAGTGTGGAGGAATTTAAGTTACTGTTTCCGGACCAAAAAATTACTACAAATGCCATTTTTGATTGGTGCAGGATTGTTCTTTCAAAGAAAACAATCCAAAGGATTCTGAGTAAAAATTCCTCAAGCGTAGGGCATGGTAAATATAGTTATTACATATGAACTGATTTTGATGACAAAAGATACCGAAATTTATGAATAAGTAATCTTCATGAGAGGTTCATGGCGCCCGCGAATACCAGAAATTAGGTAAAATCTGTCCTCATGAGAGGTTCATGGCGCCCACGAATACCAGGAATTAGGTAAAAACTGTCCTCATGAGAGGTTCATGGCGCCCGCGAATACCAAAAATTAGGTAAAATCTGTCCTCATGAGAGGTTCATGGCGCCCGCAAATACCAGGAATTAGGTAAAAACTGTCCTCATGAGAGGTTCATGGCGCCCGCGAATACCAGGAATTAGGTAAAAGTTGTCCTCATGAGAGGTTCATGGCGCCCGCGAATACCAAAAATTAGGTAAAAGCTGTCCTCATGAGAGGTTCATGGCGCCCGCAAATACCAGGAATTAGGTAAAAGTTGTCCTCATGAGAGGTTCATGGGGCCTGCAAATACCAGGAATTAGGTAAAAGTAGTCCTCGTGCTCTTATCAAAGATCTACTGAATACTTGTAACAAGGGAAAACCTACCCCATAATCCTTTTAAAACCACTTATTTTGCACAAATCATTCATCGCTAGCAAAATTTGAATGTTGTCCATTTCTAATTCATATCCCTCCCTAATCCTGAATAGAAATTTGTAGACAGGCTTCTATTTCTATTTTAAAAATTGAGGAGAGAGCTCATGAATGTTTTCTTAAGCTACATTTTGTTGGGGTTGTCGTTGGCTGCTCCAATTGGTCCAATCAATGCGGCGCAGATCGACAGGGGAATAAAAAATGGCTTTATGCATGCCTGGTTCGTTGGTGTGGGTGCGGTACTTGCAGACGGCTTTTATATGCTGATTGTATACATAGGAGTAGTTCAGTTTCTTGAAACAAATTTTATGAAAACCTTTTTGTGGTCATTCGGCAGCTTTGTCCTCATTTATACTGGGGTGGAGAGCCTGATAAGCGCCGGCAAGCTGAACCTCCAGGAGCAAAGGAGCAAAGAACCGCTTTATAAGTCGTTTTTTTCAGGATTTTTCATGTCGATTTCAAACCCGCTGACCATTCTATTTTGGCTCGGTATTTACGGCTCCATCTTGGCAAAGACAGCGGCTTCTTATGAAAGTACCCAGCTAATCGTATACAGCAGTGCCATTTTTATCGGACTTTTACTTTGGGATATTATGATGGCCGGAATTTCAAGCAATTTTCGCAAATATTTAACATCAGGATTGCTTGTTTTCATTTCCTTTTTATCAGGCTTTTCCCTCATTGGATTCGGAATTTATTTTGGTGTACAGGCTTTGAAATTATTGCTAAATTAAAGCCAAACCAAAACATCCTAAAAAGCTGGCTGGGCAAACTCAGCCAGCCGCTTCTTACGTTGGCTGCGGCTTAAAAGATTCCTTCTTTTTCCAACGCGAATTCATTATCAACGTAACACCTCCAATAATCCCTATAAATAGTAGGCTGATAAAAAATCCTGGCCTGCTTGAACCGTGGAAAAGAGTCCCAAAAACAGCCAGCAAAATAAAGACTGCGCCAATTAGATATTTCATTTTATCTTTAACGGTCAGCTTTAACATTTTTCTCGAAGAGGCAAGAATGAAAATCCAATTGTAAAGCAGCATGAGTCCGGCTGCCGTTGTCAAATATTCATAAATGCGATTTGGCATGACAAGAGCGGTAATGATTGAAGCCGTAATTCCGACGATCGTTAAAATAAGAGCGGGCACTGGAACCTTTAATTTTCCTTTTTTTGAAAAAATCGCCGGAGCGTCGCCTTCTTCCGCTAATGTCACTAAAATACTCGTCACTGCAAATAACGAGGCCGCCATTGTCGAAAATCCGGCAATTATTAAAGCCCCATTAAAAATATGCGGGACAAATGATAAATGGTAGTGATCAAGCGCGATGATAAACGGGCTCTCTTTTGCATTAAACGCACTCCATGGTGTCATGGTTACAGCGAGTCCGATCGATAAAACATAGATAATCGTCAAAGTGATCAGCATGACTTTTCCGGCCTTCGGTGCTTCTTTCGGATCCTTGAGCCTTGTCGCCATCAATCCTAAGATTTCAATTCCGCCAAACGCATAAAAAGCAAAAATGACTGATGACCAAAGGCCACTGAACCCTTTTGGAAAAAATTCATTCGCCTTATTGGGAATGTTTAGCGGCCGATTTCCATCAATTACCCCAAAAAGGGCAAGGGCGGCGATCACAATAAACATCAAAATGGCGGCAATTTTAAGGACAGCCAGGAAATTCTCCATCTTATTTAATATTTGAACCCCAATTAACAGCACGACTAAGCCGAGAATGGCATAGCCAGTCGCAAATAGCCACAAATGAACCTTTGGAAACCAAAACCGCGAAAATATTGACAAAGCGGTCATTTGGCTGCCCATAATCAGCATTTCAGAACACCAGTATACCCAGCCGCTGCTAAAACCCGCCCATCTGCCGTAGGCTTTTTTAGCATAGGAGCGAAATGCCCCATTTTGCGGATCCTTGGCCGTCATTTTCGAAAGTGCGTCGAAGACAAAATAGGTTCCAAATGCGGCAATTATAAAGGAAATCAAAATGGAAGGTCCCGTCATTTTAATTGCCAGGCTTGACCCGAGAAAAAAACCCGTGCCAATCGTACAGCCAACTCCAAATAGCGAGAGCTGCCACCACTTCATATTCTTTTGGTCTTCCATGCCACGATTTGATTCTTCCATATATTACCTCCTGATTCAAAACATCCACTCGTAGTCTATTTTCTTCCAGTTACTCCAACAGATTTGCCGGTATTGTCCTGGTTGTTATAATCCGGATCATTCAATCCAGGAGACTGCTTCCGGTCTGATCCCAGATAGGTCGATTCGTGCTTTTGTTGTTCTTTTTTAAACCGTTCATAGTTTTCATTTACCATCCTTTATCCCTCTTTCATCTCAGAATCAAATACTCTTTGTTAAGATTCACTTTCCAAGTGAAGATATTCGGCGATTAATCAGTAAAACTCTGGAGATTGCTGGAACGAAAAAATTTTACATAATTGAGCCCTTTAAATCTGAAAATAGAAGGAAAAGGTTTGATTTTTATATGGGGGTATGACATATGTTATCAACAGAGCAGTTGGCTGAACTTCGAATACAATTGCTTCAGGAAAAACAGGAATTGGAAGAGCATATCAATCAAAATGACCACTTTGGCTTAGATCGCGGCCATGCCCATGAATCAATGGGAGAATTGTCGAGCTATGACAACCATCCAGCCGATGATGCTACTGAGCTTTATGAGCGCGAAAAAGACATTGCGCTTAATGAACATTACTCTTTCGAACTTCGAAATATCAATCATGCCTTAGAAGCAATGGAAAATGGAACGTATGGAAAGTGTGAAGTATGCGGAAAAGAGATTCCTTTGGAAAGACTTAAGGCACTGCCCAATACAACGTATTGCAAAGAACATAGTCCGGATCAGGTTGTTTCGCATGATCGCCCGGTTGAAGAAGGTGTGCTGATGCCGCCATTTGGAAAATTCGATATGGATGAAAAAGATGAAGATGTCGCTTTTGATGCAGAAGATTCCTGGCAAACAGTTGCCCAATGGGGGACTTCTGAAACACCGTCCGATTTGGCTTTTCCCCAAGATGATTATCAAGACATCTACCCAGAGGCAGATGAAAACATTGGCTATGTGGAGGATTTTGAAAATTTCGTTGGCAATGATTTGTACGGAAAAAATATTACCGTTTACCCGAATCCACAACATGAACAGTATGAAGATGAACTTGACGATGAAGGGATCATGACGAGTTTTGGTGATTTGCCCGCGTATGAGCATGATCCTTATGTGGATCGTGATTAAAAAAGTGAACAGCTTTCTTTTACAGAAAGCTGTTTTAATCATGTTTATTCGACTGTTCTTTTTAAAATAGAGGGGGATAAAAATGTCCGATAAAAATAAATTTCCAACCAGAATGGAATTGGATGCGGCTTTCCATCATCTTCAAGATCAAATCACGCGAATTGCAGTGGAAGAAGAACAGGAAATGGTTCAGGAAGAATTAGAACAAGAGGGAGCAAAGGATGAGAGTTGAACAAACGCAAATAAAATTGAAGAGAACAATTGTTTTTCTCTAGACCCACCTAGGCTTGGTTTGGTATGATTGCAAAAGAATTTTCCCGGGGTGGTTTAGAATGGTAAGAGAAGCATTGGCGAAAAAAATTGCTTGGATCAGTTTAATCAGCAATATAATTTTAACAGTAGGAAAAATTATCATCGGCTTGTACGGGAATAGTGACGCGGTTTTTGCGGATGGGATACACTCCGCAGCAGATGTATTTGCTTCTCTCATTGTTCTGCTGGTAATCAAAATTGCCAATAAACCGGCAGACAAAGAACATCCATATGGACATGGCAAAGCGGAAGTGATTGTATCCGGCATCATCGGCATACTGCTCTTTCTCGTTTCCGTTTATGTTGTCTATGAAGGGATCAGCGGCTTTTTCCATGTAGTTGAGACGCCGACCTACATAGCAATGGGAGTGGCCTTATTTTCATATGTAACAAAAATCATTCTTTTCAAATCTTCATTAAGAGTTGCAAAACAGCATAACAGCAAGGCAATAGAAGCAATAGCCTTCGATCATAAAGCGGATATCGTCGCGTCTATTGCCGCCGCGATTGGCGTTTTCATTTCCATTATTGGGGAAAAACTGTCCATCCCCTTTTTAATGTACGGAGATAAAATAGCTAGTATTTTTGTAGCGTATCTTATTTTTAAAATCGCCAAGGAAATGCTGTTCGAGGCTTTTAATATTTTATTGGAGCGAAGCATTGATCCAGAAACCCTTCAAGAGTACGTAACTGTTATTTCGGCTTTTCCAGAAGTAAAGCGGATTGACCGCCTTAGAGCAAGAGAACACGGCCATTATATTTTGGTTGATTTGCGGATCTCAATTGATCATGATAGGACCATTAAGGAAGGGCATGATCTTGCTAAAAGGATCAAAGAAAAATTGATGGATCAATATGACAATATTGATGAGGTACTAATTCATTTAAATCCTTATTTTCCGGATAGTGATGAATGAGGAGAATTTCAATTAAAACAGGTTTGTGCTTTCTTCGTTTTGGGTTTATGATAAGGAAGGATTCAATTTTATATTCTATCCAAGTAAAATTTTTGAGCCCAGATTATTGCCTCGATCCAACGCTGTTTAAGGCGCACTGAGCTCTTGAGAGGAGTTGATATTTTTGAGTTATCCCGTTGACCCGGACCCAAATAGTAGACAGGGGGAAGTCAATATCTTTCAATTGAACGAATTGGATTCTGAAACAATATCAGCTCTTGGCAAAGGTGGAGACTTCCTCTAACAAGGAGAGGAGGTTTTATGGATGTTAGAAATTTTTAAAAGCAATGAAGCAAACGCATTAGAAAGGGTCGATGTCATTTCGAAAGGCTGTTGGGTCAATATGTATGCTCCGACAGAGGCTGAAATCAACCGCGTTGCCAATGATGCGCGTATTTCCGTAGATTTAATAAAAGACGCATTGGATGATGAAGAGCGTCCGAGGATTGAACGGGATGACGGCCAAGTGTACATTATCGTCGACTATCCTTATATAACGCACGATGATTCTGGATCGCCGACATATGAAACGATCCCAATTGGCATTGTCTTGGCCGAGGAGTGTGTGATTACGATTTCCTTAAAAGATTCGCCAATTTTAGAAGAATTCAGAAAAAATAGGATAAAAGAATTTTTTACGTATAAAAAAACGAGATTTGCCCTGCAAATTTTGTTTGTGATTTCATCTTATTATTTGCGGTATTTAAAGCAAATTAACAAGAAAACGAACGAAATTGAGCGGGAAGTGCATCAGTCACTGAAAAATAAAGAACTGTATGCTTTCTTAGCGTTAGAAAAAAGCCTTGTCTACTTTACGACATCGTTAAAATCAAATAAGGTTGTTCTCGATAAATTGCTTCGTTTTAACTATATTAAAATGTATGAAGAAGACAAGGACTTATTGGAAGACGTGATTATTGAAAAGACGCAGGCGATTGAAATGGCGGAAACGTACCGTTCGATCTTAAGCGGGATGATGAATGCATTCGCCTCGATCATTTCAAACAACTTGAACATCGTCATGAAATTTTTAACTTCGATTACGATTATCCTTTCATTTCCAACGATGGTTGCGAGTTTTTACGGCATGAACGTCGATATCCCGTTCCAGCGCGCACCGCACTCATTTGTTGTGCCATTATTGATTTCTGCATTTTTAACAAGTTTAACGGCCTTTATATTTTGGAAAAAGAAATATTTTTGAAAAAGTCAGCTCTTGGGCTGGCTTTTTTCTTTTAAAAGGATTGAAAAACTGCTATGGATGTTCTATGATGAAACTACATAATTAATTAATTTAATTAAGTTACTTTTTAAGTTGAGGTGACCATCGTGACAACCACTATTTTTCAAGATATTCAAAACCTCCTCGAATACGGAGTTAGTGAAAAACTGATGGAACCAGCGGATCGAATCTATGCGCGAAATCGAATTTTGGCAGTGTTGGGATTAAATGAATGGCAAGATTGTCCGCCGCAAATCGGTCAGCCTCCTTTGGCAGAAATTCTAAACTCCATCCTTGATTGGGCTTACGAAAATCAAGTGCTAACATCCAATACGGCAACGGAAAGAGATATTCTTGACACGGAAATCATGAATTGCCTGACGCCCCGTCCATCAGAGGTAATTGGTACCTTTTACACAAAATACAACGAAGAAAGTTCAGAGGCGGCAACCGATTATTTTTATCACCTGTCCACTGCCTCCAATTATATTCGGACGGACCGGATCGCCAAAAATAAGGTTTGGAAAGCAGCAACCCCGTATGGCGATATCGACATCACGATCAATTTGTCGAAGCCGGAGAAGGACCCGCAAGAGATTGCGCTGTTAAAAAACGCACCAAGCGTGTCGTACCCAACCTGTTTATTATGCAAAGAAAATGAGGGTTACAAAGGGAATTTACGCAATCCGGCGCGGGCAACACATCGGGTGATTCCGCTTTCGTTAAACGGGGAAGAGTGGTTCCTCCAATATTCGCCATATGTTTACTATCAAGAGCACTCGATTATTTTGAAAAAAGAGCATGTGCCGATGAAAATCTCGCGGCAAACATTTGACCGTCTTCTCGCATTTATTGAGAAATTTCCGCACTACTTTATCGGATCCAATGCCGACTTGCCGATTGTCGGCGGCTCGATTTTGACACATGACCATTTTCAAGGCGGAAGATACGAGTTTGCGATTGAAAGAGCAGGGGTTAGCGAGCAAGTGAATCTTGATGGCTATCCAACTATTAAACTTGGTATTGTGAACTGGCCAATGTCGGTTATTCGCCTGCAGGGAAACAAGGACGAGGTTGCCGCGGCAACAGAATTCATTTGGAAAACATGGCGGGAGTACAGCGATCCCGCTGCCGATCTTTTGGCCTACAGCGGCGAAACACCGCATAATACGGTTACGCCAATTGCCCGAAGACGGGGAGCATTATATGAAATGGATGTTGTGTTGCGAAATAACCGGACAACAGCAGAGTTCCCGGATGGTATTTTTCATCCGCATCAAGAACTGCATCATATCAAAAAAGAAAATATCGGCTTGATAGAAGTGATGGGTCTTGCAGTTTTGCCGGGGAGGCTTGCCGAAGAGTTAGTTCTTGTTGCCGATTACTTACTTCATCCTTGTGAAAAAGAACAGTGGGATCCATCCGTTGTGAAGCACTGGGACTGGGTTCAGGAACTATTGAAAAAACATCGTGATCTTACAGAAGAAAATGTAATGGAAATTTTGAAGGCAGAAGTAGGGGCTAAATTTACCACCGTTCTCGAACATGCCGGCGTATTTAAAAGTACAGCCGATGGGAAAGCGGCATTTAACAAATTTATAAAACATCTGCAAACACAGTCATCTTTACTAAACTAGTATCGAAGGAAGGGATTTCCATGAATCAGCAGCAATTGATCGCCCAGTTTAAAACAGAATGTGGCTACGCAGAAAATATTCGTTTGTTTTTCGCGCCCGGCCGGGTAAATTTAATCGGCGAACATACGGACTACAACGGCGGCTATGTTTTTCCGGCAGCGTTAACATTTGGAACATGGGCCGTTGTAAGTCCGAGACAGGACGGCATTTACTGCTTCCGTTCCGCAAATTTTCCAGGGCAAGCAGTCGAATGCTCAGTGAAAGAAGGAATCAGCTACAAACAGGAAGACGATTGGGCGAATTATCCAAAAGGCGTTTTAAAAGAATTGCTGGAGTTGGATGGGGGCGCAAAGGCCAGCCTCTATACAGGAGCGGATGTACTATTTTATGGCAATATTCCAAATGGCGCAGGCCTCTCTTCCTCCGCTTCAATTGAATTGGTTACCGGTCTTGCGTTAAGCAAACTTGCCGGCATCGGAGTAGAAATGCTTGAACTTGTAAAAATAGGCCAGCGAGCCGAGAACCGTTTTGTTGGCGTAAACTGCGGGATTATGGACCAGTTTACCGTCGGAATGGGGAAAGAAGGCCATGCCATCAAACTAGACTGCGATACTTTGGAATTTGAATACGTCCCAGTTCAGATTGATGGGTATAAACTGGTCATTACGAACACGAATAAGCGCAGGGGGCTCGCTGACTCCAAATACAATGAACGAAGAAGCGAGTGTGAACAGGGGCTATCGATCATTCAGCAGCAGCTTCCAGAGGTTCACTGTCTTGGCGATGTAAGCTATAATGAGTGGGTGAATGTGAAATCATCCATTGAAAATGAAGTCATTCGCCGTCGGGTTTTGCATGTAGTTACAGAAGATGATCGCGTTTTGCAAGCAACGAAAAGCCTTCAGGAAAACGACTTGATTACCTTTGGAGATTTAATGAAAAAGTCGCATGAATCATTACGTGATTTATATGAGGTAACGGGCACTGAGCTCGATACACTGTTTGAAGAAGCGGCAAAAATTGACGGGTGTATCGGAACACGGATGACAGGTGCCGGGTTTGGGGGCTGTAATGTCAGTCTTGTAAAAGAAGAAGCGGTTGAAACTTTTAAACAGCAAGTTGCTGAAAACTATCGTGCAAAAACAGGTTTGGAACCTGATTTTTATATATGTGAAATTGGCGATGGCACAAAAGAAATTTTATTGGAGGAATAGGCAATGGCAATTTTAGTAACAGGCGGGGCAGGCTATATTGGCAGTCATACGGTTGTGGAATTGTTGAATCATGGCGAGGAGGTCGTCATTGTTGACAACTTAAGAACAGGGCATCAACAAGCGGTAGCAGGAGGAACCTTTTATCAGGGAGATATCAGCGACCGTAGCTTTCTTGATTCCATATTTGGAAAGCATGAGATTGAAGCGGTTATTCATTTTGCAGCAAGCTCTTTGGTCGGTGAAAGTGTGCAAAAACCGCTTGATTACTATGAAAACAACTTAATCGCATCCCATTCACTTGTTTCGGCGATGATTGAACATGGGGTGAAAAAAATCGTATTCTCCTCAACGGCGGCAACGTACGGAGAGCCAAAGAGCATTCCGATTTTGGAATCGGATTTAACAAACCCAACCAATCCGTATGGTGAAACAAAATTGGCGATGGAAAAAATGTTCCGCTGGTGCGATCATGCCTACGGGTTAAAATCGATTTCACTCCGTTATTTTAATGCGGCTGGTGCTCATCCGGATGCGATAATTGGCGAAGATCATAACCCGGAGAGCCATCTGATCCCGATCATTCTTCAAGTTGCCTTGGGGCAACGCGAAGCAATCGGCATTTTTGGCGATGATTATCCAACCGAAGATGGAACGTGCATCCGCGACTACATCCATGTTATGGATCTGGCCAATGCACACTGGCTTGCCCTTGAGCATTTAAGGAAAAACAACACGAGTGATGTTTTCAATCTTGGAAACGGAACCGGCTTTTCCGTGAAACAAGTAATTGAAACGGCCCGGGAAGTAACAGAACACCCGATTCCTGAAAAAATCAGCCCAAGAAGAGCAGGCGATCCAGCCGTTTTGATTGCCACTTCTGAAAAAGCGCAGTCAGTACTTGGATGGAAGCCAAAATACAACGATTTAAAAACAATCATTGCCACTGCATGGAAATGGCATCAAGCCAATCCAAACGGGTACAATGATAAATAAAAAATGAAAAAAGCACCGTCATTTTTGGCGGTGCTTTTTACTTAGAATATTTCTAAATAGCAAAAACACATTTGGATAGCTACCTTCCCACCCGGGTTGCGCGCGCTTGTTTTGTCCTGCCTACCCTTGTCTGCAAGTCATTGTTTACCTGGGATGACGCACTTTTTGGAGAAAAGCGTTTTTGAAGATGTTGATAAAGGTTTCCTAAAACCAGGCCGATGTATAAATAGGCCAGTCCGCCGAAAATTCCGTACACAAGTACTCCTGCTGCCGCAGTTAAAATTCCAAATACAATCTGGCTTTTATTCTTTGCCGGTGAGGTGGGCGGGTCAGTCAGCATAAAAAAGCCAAAAAACAAGGTCGCATTAATAAGTGGCGGTCTGAAAGCGTCCGCGGCATTTCCAATATTGTACAGACCCATCACAAATAATAGAACCATATAGGTTAAAAGGAACGAGAAAACCTGTGGAAATTTATTGACACGATCTGTAATCAAATAGCCGCCAATTAAAAGAAAAAGGATCATCCACGCCGGAAGATCTCCAAATGCCCCCCACCAGCTTTGGCCTGTTTGGGATATAAATAATATCGAAAAAAGCAGCCCAAAGGCGGCAGGATTAAAGACGGGCTTCTTTTTATAGACGATAAGATGCTTAGACAAAATTGCAACAATTGCTGTTCCGGCTACAACAAGCCAAGACGTTGTAAAGCTTAAAATAAGAGAAATGATTAAGCTCGTTATCACAGTGCTGTCCCTGCTGCTTTTTCGATTCATAAAAGTGCAGCAGAGATAATCTACAGCAAACGACACGAGAACGGCAACAAGGCTATTTTCAATTCCCAGCGTTGTTTTTGAACCGATCGAGGCAATGATTAAATAAGTCAATCGCAAATCCTTTGGCCACGGCACCTAAATCAATGATTAACGGTTTTTTCAACAGTAATGTGTGATTTTGTTGATTGAATTCGATGTCATGATAACGAACAGCCTCAGCTGAATGGCTATTAATTAAGTTTCCCGTTAAATACTGCCGATTAAATCCGTTCTCTTCCATTATTTTTCCGACAGCAGGTTCAAACAGTCCGTCTGTCAGCCGAGCGATTTCCAAAGCGAACTTTAGCGGTTCAAATAAAAAAGGGCTAATCTTTACAGGCGTCCCAACTTGTTGGCTTGCAATCATCAGTTCACTTCTCGGATCAAAACGGCTACATGCCTGTTCAACCTGTTGAAAGGCATCGAAAGCACGGTTTATTTTTTCTTCGGTCTCTTCCTTTGACTTCGTTGTTACAACATGGATGTCCACTACCGTATCCATATACAGTTTTGTTTTTCTCATTTTTAACCTCATGCGTTTTTCGCTTGATCAAGTGCCTGCTGAACAGCATCCGAAAAAGCTGCTGTACTGTATGTTGCACCTGAAACATTATCCACCTGAGCGCTTTGCTTCTGAATGACTTCATTCGGGAGGCCGACTACGTCACTTTCGGAATAATGCATGCCAAAATTGCTAATTTGAACATCGGTTATTTTATCGTTCTTAATGGTTACTAGTACATCAATATATCCGCGTCGGTTCATTCCTTCGCCTGAAAAGGTTCCTTCTTTATACATCCGTTTTGGTTGAGCTTGTGCAACGGTTGTACTTTGAGCTTGGTTGCTGTTTTTTCCTTGTGTGCTGATATTCGCTGCTTGACTGCTATTTGATTGCGCTTGCTGGACTATATGTTGAATGGGCTGCTGCCCTGCTGCTTGAGGCTCGGTAGTAAAATATCCTGCTGCGTATACGGCCGCAACCGCCGTAGAACAAAGCATAATCCACTTTTTATCCGTTTTTTTCATTTAAAAATCCTCCCTGGCAGAATTCGTACAAAACGTTGTTAACATGTACAGTATAGAAAAGGATTCTTAAAATTCCTTTAAAAATTTGCTGATCATTTAAATATTTATTGGTTGAATCTCGTTTTGGCTACTAGTAGCAAATGAATCGTAAATTAACGATCGCTTCACATCGTGCTCATAACTACGACACAATTTAGTAACAATCCACTGCTATAGTAAGAAATAGAGGGGGCAGCATGCGTGGCTGTCATGGCATCTGGCGAAGGCGGAGCCAATGCTGGAAACTAAGAGTTATTAAAAGTGAAGGTTTATCAATGAATTATTTAAATGTAAAATAAAACGATGAAGCGCAGTATGGCGTTTCATCGTTTTATTTTAAAAATGGAAATATTAAAAAAGCAATCCCGAAAATCAAATTGACGTTAATAGAATAGAAGGTTACGATAAAAATAGATTAGACATTCTCCCTTATAACAGCTTTATTTTGGAGGGATGAGATTGAAAGCGGAAGAATTATATCGCGTCCTTATTGTTGATGACGAACAATTAATAAGAAAAGGAATTGTCCACTTTCTTGATTGGGAACAAAAGGGCTTTTTAGTCGTCGGTGAAGCAGCCAATGGTCAAGAGGCACTAGACTTGATTGAAGCGGTGAAGCCGCATATTATCATTACCGATATCGTTATGCCCATTTTGGATGGTGAGGAACTAACCAAAATAGTGAAAGCCCGCTATCCAGACATTGAGATGATTATCCTTAGTAGCTTTGATGAATTTGATTATGTTCGGTCTACGTTCCAGCATGGAATCGTTGATTATATTTTAAAGCCAAAATTAGACGCCCAAAGTCTGTTAAAAGGATTGCAGGCAGCAGCACGAAGAATACCACTATCTATTAGCAAAAACGTGAAAAAAATTAGTAGCAGTGATCCTTCCATTGAAGAAATCGTCAACAAGCTAATTTTAGGACATGAGGTTACGTTTGATGAAGAGTTCGTAGCTAAAGTTTTCCCCTATCGGCAATTTTTTCTTTTAGGGGTAGATTTAAAGAATCATCCAAAGAAGGAAGCGGCTGAAATCAAAGTGACGATAAATGAGAAAATAAGGAAGGACTTCCGCGCCCATATCGGGAATGGAGTATGCTATTCATTCAGCCCTGCTAAAAACTTGATTGTCTTTCTACTAAATATAGAAGATCATAAACAGCAAGAGATCATCAACTTAACCAGTGAATTTATAGTACAGGAGCCGGATATTGGTCTGGCGTTGACGGAAGCGTTCCTCGATTTTTCGCAAATAGGCGAAATATATAAAGAAAGTCTTGTGAAATTACTAGATTCTCGATTTTATCTCTCTGAGCTTCCGCTTATTATGAAAGAAAATTTTCCTGCTGAAGTGCCTCAATGTGAAAAATTCAACCTCGAATGGTTTGCAAATGAGTTTAAATGTAAGCGTTTTAACAGTGCTTTTAGTTATTTAAATGAATATACGGGAAAATTATCTAGTTGTTACATGATGGATATTTTTGAATACAAATCCTTTTTCATCAACATTATTTTTAATATCATAACTCTCCTCAGTAACATGGAATATGATGTGAAAGAATTGGAAACGGCCAGATATGAGTATTTTCAAGCGATTGAAGAGGTAAAGACTGCACAAGAGGCAGGCCGAATAGTAGACGCTTTTTTAACAGTAGCAAAAAAGTCTCTGGCGGATCCGCAACATGAACAAGAATATTTTAGCATGAAAATGTTAGTAGATTATATGATGGAACATTATACAGAGCCGATCACCCTTGCGAAAATGGCTAAACATTTTCATTTTAATCCTTCCTATCTTTCAAGTTATTTTTCTGTACACATGGGGGAAGGGTTTAGTGAGTATTTGAACAAAATACGCATTGAAGAAGCAGCACGATTACTGCTGCAGAACACCTTTTCCATCTCAGAGATCAGCGGGATGGTAGGATATTCGGATCATAGTTATTTTTGTAAGGTATTTAAAAAAATCAAGGGATTATCCCCTAGCCAGTATAAACGAAAGTATAAATGAGATTGAGATGATAAACAATGGACTTTATTCCGCGGCGTTTTAAGCACAATGGGTTATTTATTTTCATGTTCTTGATTTCCGTAATCATTATTATGATCGTATCCGTTGCCATTACATGGGCAACAGTTAAGATGTCTGAAAAATTTTTTATTGAAAAGTTTAGCATAATGAATAAAAAAATAATGATTAAAATTCAGGGGAATTTTGAGTTATTTGACAATTCGGTCGTGATTGCATCAAACAACCTTCTTCAAAGCAGAACAGTTAAGAAAACTCTTACCGAAAACAGATCCGAAGCAGAAAAAATGACTGATTATTACAACGTCATCCAAAAAATCAATTATACAAAATCATTATTAGACTTAAATCAAATGAGTATTTTAATCATGGGGAAAAATCGGACAGTCTATGCAGCAGATCGCTCGTATTGGCCGATAAAAGATGAAATAATAAAAGATAGTATCATTGTCCGGAACACACTAAAACAACCGAAATACCTTATTTATCAATTTAATAAGTTGCCAAGCAATAATCCGTTTGAAAAGGATAATGAAAATTATATTGTTGCTTCAAGAGCATTAATGGATCGTATTTCAGGCACCATTTATGGCTCGATGTACTTCGCCGTTTCTGAAAGCCAATTTAGAAGCCTATATTCAAGTGATACAAGTTTAGGCAACAATGTTTTTCTGGTTGATCGAGAAGGAACCATTGTCTCAAGTAATATGACAAATTTCATCGGCCATAAAAATGAAGGATTGTTAAACATGGCACAGGAAATCGAAAGTTCCCGACAAAGGTATTTGGTAAAAAAATTCGATGGTAAAGAACAAATTATGCTGGTTGATTATATACCCTATTTTGATTGGTACTTAGTTAATATGATTGACAAGCAAAAAGCGATTGGAGACTTAATTAATAAAAAATCAATCGCCCTAATTGTGATCGGAATTGTCATCGTCGCACTTATGATTGTATTCTTGGCTTCGAGGAGATTAACAAATTCTTTATCGAGCCTTGTTAAACAAATTGAGAATGTTGCGAAATATGATTTCCACCAATATGTATTGGTTGCGGGTACATATGAAACGAGGCAAATTGGCCAGGCATTTAATTCAATGCTTGATGAACTTCATGAATATGTAGATAGGTTAATCGCTGCACAAAAACAGCAACGCAACGCAGAACTTGCGGCTCTTCAGCAGCAAATTAAGCCACATTTTTTGTACAATACGCTTACTTCAATTAAATTTATGGTACATCAAGGTCAAACAGATGAGCTGGAAGAGACGATTACAGCATTGATTTCCTTGTTACAGAATACAATTGGCAATACCGATGAAATGGTGACGGTAAAGCAAGAATTGGATAGCGTAAGAAATTATGTATTGATTAACCAAAGACGATACGGAAACCGGATCAAAGTCAACTACATGGCAGCACCTGATTGTATGAACGATTTGGTTCCAAAACTAATCTTACAGCCTTTTGTGGAAAATTCTTTTTTTCATGGTTTTAATCGCAAAACTGAGGGAGCTATTCATATTTTAATTTGGCATGAAGGGAAGAATTTAGTGTGTGAAGTTGTTGACAATGGGGACGGAATAGAACTTCTCTCGGAAGGCCGATTGCCAGAAACAAAGCGGAAACACCAGCGTTTTTCCGGAATTGGCGTGAAAAATGTTCATGAGCGGATTCAGCTTATCTATGGTGAACAATACGGGATAAAAATTGCTAGTATGCCAGGGGAAGGAACAAAAGTACAGATAAAATTCCCAAGTGAAAGGGGATAAAAATAGTTATAGAATCTAAAAAAAGTACAAATTTTTCTGAATGAAAGCGTATCCATATTCTAAAAATAGTACAAATATTGAAAAAGATATTCCTAACTATATGTTCCCTTCAGGTGCTAACATAAATACGTAAGATAGATAGCGCTTACAAATAACAATAATAATCCTTGGGGGGAGAAAAATGAAAAAAATTTTGGCACTATTTTTAGTATCAATACTTGTACTATCTGCTTGTTCTTCAAGTGGAAAAAGTAAAAATACAGCTAGTAATGAAAAGAATGTTAAAGAAATTACTGTCTGGGCATGGGATCCGAATTTCAATATTAAGGCGATGAATATTGCCAAAGATGTTTATAAATCAGTAGATCCTAATCTAAAAATTAAAGTAATTGAAATGGCGCAAGCGGATATTGTTCAAAAGCTAAACACTAGCTTGAGCTCAGGAACAACAAAAGGGTTACCAAACATTGTTTTAATTGAAGATTATCGCTCTCAGAGTTTTTTAAAGGCATATCCAGATATGTTTAAGGATGTAACGGGATCCTTTAAAACAGACGACTTTGCAAAATATAAAGTAGCTGCAGGGACTTACAACGGTAAAAACTACAGTGTTCCGTTTGATACAGGAGTAGCTGGTCTATATGTCCGAACAGATTATTTACAAAAAGCTGGCTATACAGTTGATGACTTAAAGAATATCGATTGGAATAAGTACATTGAAGTTGCGAAAAAGGTAAAAGCTGCAACCGGAAAGGCTATGCTTACGCAGGATCCGAAAGACCTTGGCCTTATCCGTATGATGATTCAATCAGCAGGTTCATGGTATTCCGATAAAGATGGAACAACGCCTGATTTAGCTAATAACGTCGCATTAAAAGAAGCATTCAAAACGTATAAAGAATTAGTGGATGCCAATGTCGTGAAGCCTACATCTGACTGGAGCCAGTTTGTGGCGGCATTTAACAACGGTGATGTAGCAAGTGTCCCGACAGGAAACTGGATCACTCCTTCCATTAAAGCTGAAGCATCACAATCAGGCAAGTGGGCAGTTGTACCATTTCCGAAGCTGACTGGAATAACAAATTCCGTTAATGCTTCTAATTTAGGCGGTAGCTCTTGGTATGTTTTAAATATTCCGGGTGAAGAAAAATCAATTGATTTCTTAGCACAAACCTTTGGTTCTAACGTTGACTTCTATCAAAAACTTGTTAAAGAAATCGGAGCAATAGGAACATTCAAGCCAGCAGCAAATTCATCTGCTTACAAAGCTAGTGATGACTTCTTTGGCGGTCAACAAATTATTTCTGATTTTGCAAGTTGGACGGAGCAAATTCCTCAAGTAAACTACGGTTTAAATACGTATGCAATTGAGGACATTTTAGCCGTTAGTGCTCAAGATTATCTAAAAGGCAAAAATCTTGATCAAGTATTAAAAGATGCACAAAAACAGGCTGAAGAACAAATTAAATAATAACTGAGATTAATTCATAAAGCCCCGGGATAGCCAGCTTCTATTCTTCGATACTAGTTTTATTCTGTATCATGTTAGGTATCACGGGGTTTTTTCTTTAGGAACAACTGTGAGGAGATGATTGACATGATAGCAGTAAAAGCCGGACAGAATGTAAAGACGGCAAAAATTAGCCGCAATCTCCGAGTGAAAGATGCACTTATTGGATGGTCCTTTATTGCCGTTGCAACAATCATGATTTTTTTGTTTTATTTTTACCCAATGATTAAAGCACTTTTATTGTCTTTTGAGTCAGGAACAGGGATAAATCTGAAATTTGTTGGTGTAAACAATTACATTAGGTTATTAAAGGATCCAACATTCATCGTGACCGTAAAAAACACGGTGACCTATCTTATCATCCAAGTACCGATTA
Source organism: Bacillota bacterium Lsc_1132 (assembly GCA_044598425.1). Classification (GTDB taxonomy): domain Bacteria; phylum Bacillota; class Bacilli; order Bacillales; family Cytobacillaceae; genus JAEVLT01. The sequence goes on along the minus strand of CP172536.1, from coordinate 3,075,407 downwards.
TGATTATTCTCGCCATGATTATTTCTGTATTACTAAATAATAAAAAACTAAAGTTAAAGGGCTGGTTTCGAACAGCAATCTTTTTGCCAAGTGTAACGTCTCTTGTCGCCTATTCTGTTATTTTCAAGTATTTATTTGCTCAGGATGGCATGATGAACATAATACTGATGAAACTCTTCCTTATTTCCAATCCTATTCCGTGGCTTACAGATCCGTTTTGGGCAAAAATTGCGATTATTATGGCAATTACTTGGCGCTGGACTGGCTATAATATGATTTTCTTTTTATCGGCTTTGCAAAATATTGATGGATCGATTTATGAAGCAGCTAAAATTGATGGTGCGTCATCTGTTCAGCAATTCTTTAAAATTACGATGCCATTATTGAAACCAATTATTCTATTCACCACCATTACTTCAACCATTGGTACGCTACAATTATTCGATGAAGTTATGAATATTACAAAGGGTGGACCAGGCAATGCAACAATGACGATTTCCCAATATATCTATAACATATCATTCAAATATACTCCTGATTTCGGCTATGCTGCGACTGTTTCTTATGCCATTGTGATATTGATTGTTTTCTTTTCAATTATTCAGTTTAAAGTGGCAGGTGATAAAAATGAATAAGCCAAAGCAAGTTTTAAGTTATTTTTTTCTGATAATTGTTTCGGTTATCTCTGTATTTCCGTTTTTATGGATGATTGTAAGCTCAACCAATAAGTCAGTTGAAGTGACGAAAGGAGCACTTCTTCCTGGAAATTACTTTATGGAAAATCTTCGTCATCTCTTAGCACAGGCTGATCTTGGAACGGCATTAATGAACTCAGCAAAAATTTCGATCACTACCACGCTACTCTCGATGCTGATAGCTTCTTTAGCAGGTTATGGGTTTGAAATTTTTAAAAGTAAATCAAAGGATATCGTTTTTAATATTTTGCTACTTTCGATGATGATTCCGTTTGCAGCCTTAATGGTTCCATTGTATCGAATGTTTGCATCGGTTTCCCAGACGATCCCTTTCATTGGTATAGATACTTTAACATCGGTAATTTTACCAACTGTTACAACAGCATTTCTTATCTTTTTCTTTCGACAAAGCACGAAAATGTTTCCAAAAGACATTCTTGAAGCAGGAAGAATTGATGGTTTAACAGAATTAGGAGTGTTTTTTCGAATTTATGTTCCAACGATGAAGACGACTTATGCTGCTGCAGCCATTATTACTTTCATGTCCAGTTGGAACAGCTATTTGTGGCCCTTGGTTGTTTTGCAGTCACCGGAGAACCAAACGATACCGCTGCTCATTTCCAATCTCGGCTCAAGTTATTCACCTGACTTTGGAATGATTATGACAGCGATTGTCATCGCCACTCTGCCTGCAGCACTTATTTTTTTCATCATGCAAAAACACTTTGTTGCCGGAATGTTAGGATCTGTAAAATGAGTCAACTATAGTAGAAAGGAAGTTTTTAATATATGACGATTGTCCCGGATCTAGATTGGTTATCGGATGTGAATACATTTGCGGTGAATCGGCTTCCTGCACACTCAGATCACCGTTATTATGAAACGTTAGACGAGGCGCGAGACGGTGGTACAATGTCCATGCGTTATAGCTTAAACGGAAATTGGAAATTTCATTATGCGGTCAATCCAGCCAGCCGTCCAGAATTTTTTTACCGGCATGATTTTAATTGCTCAGACTGGGGAGATATCACCGTGCCGGGACATATTCAACTCCAAGGTTACGGAAAACCGCAATATGTAAATACGATGTATCCATGGGATGGGCATGATGAAATTCGACCACCGGAAATTCCGTTGGATCGCAACCCGGTTGGAAGCTATGTAAAGATGTTTACTTTGCCTGACCATATGAAAAATAAGCCGGTCTTTATTTCTTTTCAAGGCGTAGAATCAGCCTTTTATGTATGGTTAAACGGGAAATTTGTCGGTTACAGTGAAGATTCGTTTACACCGTCCGAGTTTGATCTTACCCCATTTGTGAAAGAAGGGGAAAATAAGCTGGCGGTTGAGGTCTACCAGCGCAGCACCGGAAGCTGGCTGGAGGATCAAGATTTCTGGCGTTTATCGGGTATTTTCCGTGATGTATATTTATACACTGTACCAGAAATCCATATTAATGATCTGCTTGTCCGTCCTGAACTCGATAACACGTGGTCAAAAGGAAGACTTCAAATCGAAGCGAAATATCTCACTTCCACGAACGCACCGGTAAAAATTATTGCAGGACTGTATGATGTCAACCATCGCTTAATGGTGGAAAAAACAGTAAACACCCTTGGCCAACAATGGAGCCTTGCGTTAGATATCGATCTGCCAAGACTGTGGAGCGCGGAGGATCCATATCTGTACCAACTGTTGATTCAAGTTTTTAATAAGTTTGGTAGATTAGTGGAGGTCATTCCGCAAAAGATTGGTTTTCGACGATTTGAAATGGTTGATAAAGTGATGTGTCTTAATGGGAAGCGAGTTGTGTTTAAGGGTGTCAATCGCCATGAATTCAATTGCCGTAAAGGCCGCGCGATTACAAAGGAAGATATGCTTTTCGATATTAAAATAATGAAGCGCCATAATATTAATGCCGTTCGGACGTCTCATTATCCAAATCAAACGTATTGGTATGAACTGTGCGATGAGTACGGCATCTATGTGATCGACGAAATGAACCTCGAAACGCATGGTTCATGGCAAAAGATGGGTGCAGTTGAACCATCGTGGAATATCCCTGGGAATAAACCGGAATGGCAGAAAATTGTCATGGATCGAGCCATCTCGATGTTTGAGCGCGACAAGAATCATCCATCGATTTTGATTTGGTCCTGCGGGAACGAGTCGTATGCTGGAGAAGTTATTCTTAATGTATCTAAATATTTTAAAAAAGTGGATCCAAGCCGTCTCGTTCATTACGAGGGCGTCTTCCATAATCGCGATTACAATGAGACAAGTGATATGGAAAGCAGAATGTACGCTAAACCCCATGAGATCGAGAAATACTTAAGTGAGGATCCAAAGAAACCATATATTAGTTGTGAGTACATGCATGCAATGGGCAATTCACTTGGCGGAATGCACAAATATACAGAGCTGGAACAGAAATATGAAATGTATCAAGGCGGGTTTATTTGGGACTACATTGATCAGGCTATTATGAAAAAGGACCGTTATGGTAAGGAATTTTTGGCCTATGGCGGCGACTTCAATGATCGTCCGACAGATTACGGATTTTGTACGAATGGTCTCGTTTATGCAAATCGGGAACTGTCACCAAAATTGCAGGAAGTAAAGTATTTATTTCAAAATGTGAAATTGGTGCCAGATCAGCAAGGTGTCACGATTCTAAATGAAAACCTCTTCACCGATACAGCTGATTACGACTTGGAATACATCCTATTTTATGAAGGTCGTGAAATGTACAGAAATACTCTTCAGGTAAATGTTGAACCGCAAAGCAAGGGGCGGGTGGAGTTTCTCTCTCTAGCTGAACAGACAAAGAAATCGGGTGAATACTGCATTCATACAGTATTAAGACTGAAAGAAAAAAATTTATGGGCTGAGTCTGGCTATGAAATCGCTTTCGGTCAGTTTATTTTTCAGATTGAGCTAGGAGAACAGAAAGACTTTTCATCTATATCCGGGGAGTTAAGAGTTGTCCACGGTGATGTGAATATTGGTGTCCATGGCAGCGATTTTTCCATCCTCTTTTCGAAACAGGTCGGCAGTCTTGTCTCGCTGAACTATGCGGGTAAAGAGATGATTGCGCTTCCGCCTGCACCCCTATTTTGGCGAGCTACCACCGATAATGATAGAGGATTTAGCCAAGACTTTCATTCAGGTTTATGGTATGCTGCTAGTTTAGCGCAAAAGTGTGTGTGCGTTGATGTCAGTGAGGAAAACGGTACGGTCAGCGTAGCTTTTCGCTATCGATTTTCAATTAGTAAAGAGCTAGGAGTTCACATTTGTTATACCGTCTATCGGAATGGTAGCATTCGAGTAAAAGCCGACTATCACGGTGCCAAAAACCTTCCACAACTTCCAATTTTTGCCGCATCTTTTAAGATTCCTGCAGATTACGATCAGCTCGAATGGTATGCACTTGGACCAGAAGAGAATTATGCAGATCGTTCAAAGGGGGCAAGACTTGGCATCTTTCAAAATCGAGCAGCTGATAATGTTTCAGGCTATGTTATGCCGCAAGAGTCGGGAAACCGCACTGGCGTAAGAAGAGTGAGGATTGCAAATTCGAATGGACAAGGGATCAGGGTTTCATCGACTAAAGAACCGTTGGAGTGCACGATTTCCCCATACACGGCCTTCGAGTTGGAACAAGCCAAGCATACTTTCGAGTTGCCGAATATCCACTACACTGTTGTAACTGTGGCAGGTCGACAAATGGGTGTTGGCGGGGATGATAGCTGGGGTGCACCTGTACATGATGAATATCTGTTGCACCCGGATCAAGATAGTAGCTTTGAATTTATGATCGAGAAAAGTTAATTATGAAAGATAAGAAAGAATCTAGATCACAATAGACTCTTTTCTTTCGAGAAGATGATTCTGCAAATTTTTAGCGGAATTTAACAAACTAAGTGTGGGATTCTGTGAAATTTTACTAGAATTCAACATTTGATAATGCCCTAATAATAATGAAGGAGTAAAACGATGTTTATCCATGCGGATTCAGAAAAAGGACAGTTCCATTTAACCAACGGCCAAGTTAGTTATTTATTTTATGTTATGAAAAATGGGCATTTAGGCCATTTATATTTTGGCAAAGCACTAAGGCATAGAACGGATTTCTCTCATTTGCAGCGCGCTGATATCTCAACTGCGGCCAGCTGCCACCCAAGCGCAGATGACCCGGCTTTCAGTCTTGAAACATTGTGCCAAGAGTATCCGGTGTACGGAAATTCTGATTTTCGCGAGCCGGCACTCAGTGTAAGAAAAGACCAAGAAAACCATGTTCCTCATTTTCAATATGATTCTTTTCGTATTTTAGAAGGAAAAGCTTCACTTCCCGGTCTCCCAGCCACGTACACGGAAAACAACAACGAAGCAGAAACACTCCAGGTTATTTTAAAAGATTCATTTCTAGAAGCGGAATTAATTTTAAACTATACAATCTTTCGCGATAAGCCCGTTATCGCTAGAAGCGCTTGTTTGAAAAATAACAGTAAAGAGAAGCTTATCATAAACAAAATGATGACGACATCGATTGATTTTCCGGATAAAAATTTTATTTTCATACATTTAGCAGGAGCATGGTCACGGGAACGGCATGTAAAAGAACGGCGCCTTGAAGCAGGCATTCAGTCCATTGCAAGTATACGCGGGGCAAGCTCGCACCATCATAATCCGTTTTTGGCATTAAAGCGGCCGGAGACAACGGAGCATGACGGGGAAGTATTTGCGTTTCAGTTTATTTACAGCAGTAATTTTCTAATCCAGGCCGAAGTTGATCATTATGACGTGACCCGTGTCATGGTTGGTATTCACCCGTTCGGTTTCAGATGGGAGCTGAACCACGATGAGAGTTTTCAAACCCCGGAAGCCGTACTTGTTTATTCAAATGAAGGGCTCAATGGAATGAGTCAGGCTTTTCATAATCTTTACCGGGAAAATTTAATTCCCGTGCTATGGAGAAAACAAGAGCGCCCTATTTTAATTAATAACTGGGAAGCCACTTATTTTGACTTTAATGAAGAAAAGCTGTTAAATCTTGCAAAATCAGCAAAAGAGCTTGGGATTGAGCTGTTTGTCCTAGATGATGGCTGGTTTGGGCAGCGTAATGATGATACGACCTCACTTGGTGATTGGTATGAAGATGTAACAAAGCTTCCACAAGGTTTAGAGAGCCTCGCTGGAAAAATTAACAACCTCGGATTGAAATTTGGGCTTTGGTTTGAGCCGGAAATGGTAAGTCCAAAGAGTGATCTATATCGGAAACATCCTGACTGGGCTGTCGGGGCTCCTAGTCAGTCGCAGACTCTCGGGCGCAATCAGCTTGTGCTTGATTTTTCAAGAGAAGAAATTGTTGATTACCTTTACGGGAAAATGGCCGATATTATTAAAAGAACCGGCTTGTCCTATATTAAATGGGACATGAATCGCAACATTACCGAGCCGTTTTCGCAAAAACTGCCTCCGGAGCGGCAAGGGGAATTTTTTCATCGTTATATCTTAGGTGTGTACCGGCTTTATGAACGGTTAACTATGGAGTTCCCAGAGGTATTATTTGAGTCCTGTGCCGGCGGAGGAGGTCGCTTTGACCCAGGTTTGATGTATTACGCACCACAAGCCTGGACGAGTGATGATACGGATGCTGTTGAAAGGTTAAAAATTCAATATGGAACATCCTTTTCCTATCCAATTTACAGCATGGGGTCACATGTTTCAGTTGTTCCGAATCACCAAACATTGCGATCCACTCCGTTAACAATGCGTGCAAATACCGCTTATTTTGGAGCATTTGGCTATGAATTAGACCTTTTGGCGTTATCGGATGAAGAGTTCAGTCAAATTAAAGAGCAGGTTGCTTTTTATAAAAAACATCGCAGCTTAATCCGTGATGGTCATTTTTATCGTTTGTTGAGCCCATTTGATGGCAATGAAACAGCTTGGATGGTCGTAAGCTCTGATCGTTCAGAAGCCCTTGTTGGGTGGTACAAAGTATTAGCAGCGGCAAATGTGCCGAAGCAGCAAACGTTGCGATTACGCGGTCTGGATGAGTGGCTGGTTTACGAAGTAACCGGACGCGGGGAAGTGTATTTTGGCGATGAACTTATGCAAGTTGGCCTTCAGTTGCCAATAGAGTTTAATGGTGTTAACGGCAGACACGCTGAACGGGGTGGTGACTTCCAATCACAAATATTTTATATGAAAAGTATTGAAAGCAAAATGATTTAAAAATAGTTGGTAGGTACCATCTAAGATGGTACCTACCAACTATAAAGAAAACGAAATCAATATGTCTTACTTTGATTTGGGGTAAGGGACATGGAAGCAACAAACAGGCACGATATTAAAGTAAAGAATCGCTTTTTTTAGATTTTCTTGGCTTTACTCATGATGTTGATTGAGACTTATTAGGCTATTCCGCCCCTTTTACAGCAAAAATCTCCACTAAAATCAAAGCCACTGCGCCCATTGCTGTTGCGTCCTCGCCAAATTTGGATACAATAATTTCCGTTTGTTTTGCCGCATCTGTCAGGGCGCGCTGCTGTATCGTTTTAAGGATGCTTTCGAAAATAAAGTCTTTTGCATTTAAAACGCCGCCGCCTAAAATAATCCGCTCCGGATTGATCGTGTGAATTAAATTGGTCATTCCGACTCCAAGATATCTCCCTGCCTGATTAAGAGCGTTGACAGCCAGCGGATCGTTTTGCAATGCTGCCTCATACACCATTTCTCCGGTTATTTTTTCAAAATCATTTCCAGCTAGTTCTTCCAGTAGACTCGAATGGCCCAACTGCAATTCTTTTTTTACATTTTCCACAATGGAAGGACCTGAGGCAAAGGTTTGCAGACAGCCGTAATTTCCACATGTGCATTGCGGACCATTCAGATCAATGACCATATGGCCAATCTCACCGCTAATAAAATGGCTTCCGTGATACAGCTTGCCATTCATAATGATGCCGGCGCCAATTCCTCGGCCAATATTCATACAAACAAAGCTGTTCACACCAGCTCCGTGTCCAAACCATAGCTCGCCTAACCCCATCGCCCTGGCATCGTTTTCTACTTTTACAATCATTTTGAATTCTTTCTCTAAAACTTCTTTTATCGGTATGTTTTTCAAATTTAAATTTGGTGCAAGAACAGATAAGCCTTTTTCTACATCAACTATTCCGTGCATTCCCACGCCGATCCCAATGATTTTATTTTCATCAATCTCATCTGTTTCTGTTAGTGAGCGAATCGATTCAATCATAAACGACAGCAGTTTTTCATTTGTAATTTCCGAGGGAATAGGGGCAACTGCTTTTTTTAAAACTTTTCCAGTAATGGTTGTTAAAATAAGTTTGATATCATGTGAGCCGATATCAAGGCCGATGATATGAAACATTTCACTGTTCAACGTAAGCAGCGTTGGTTTTCTGCCGCCACTTGATTCACCAAGCCTTTGCTCAATCACAATTTCAGCCTGCAAAAGCTCCTTGACAAGATTGCTGACAGTTGGCGGCGTCAGTCCTGTTTGCTTTGCGATTTCTGCTCGGGAAATTGGCCCTTTTTCACGAATAATATTTAAAATTACCGATCGGTTCATTGATTTCATTAATTGAAAGCTGCCGGTTAGCAACGTATTGGCCATTTTAAATCCTCCATTAACGACTTTCTTAATTAACTTTAATTATAAAATAAATCCTCAAAATACTAAACCTCTTATCAACATTTGTTATTTGTTTCATAGGGAAGGTTTAATTGCAAAGGAATGAATGGATAGCAAAAAAGGGTATACTAGAAAATGGACGTTTCCTGTTTTGGAAACGATGTATTTGAGGAGGTTGTAAAGATGAAATCATTTGTTGTAAGTTTCCACCAGGAAGACCATGTAGACAGCATGCAAATTCAGAAGTTAAATGAAGAGGATTTTAACAAAGCAACAGAAGGTGGAACAAGACACTTATTCGAACTTGATACGAACATAGGCTTTTTTGTGTTTTTTGATGGAGCGGATGCTGATGGTGTTGTTTCATACCTTGTTTTGCAATATGAAGAAGGCAATGAAGATCCAACCGCATGTTATGCCTTTCGGTTAGAAGATTTTTATGAATTCACCGCGCTTTATTTGAATGACCTGGAATTTAATGAAGAGGTGAATGATGAAGATGAGGATGAGCAGGAGTATGGACCGATTCATCATCTCGCTCATCTCCTCTATCATATCGTTGAAGCAGGAAACGGCATCGAAGCATAGCAAGGTTGAAATAACCATATCCGGAAGTAAGGATATGGTTATTTACTTATAAATCGCGTTCTCAACTAAAAGACGTCGAATCCCAGCTCAAACTCTCGAATCGCTGGAGTAAAGTCCAGTTAAGCGATCGAAAACGGACACGTAGAGTATAGTTCTAGGTGCCCGAAATGCAGTTAAACGCTCCAAACCGCTCACGTAGAACCAATTAAGTTGCCTGTTAGACGTCGTATTTGTAAAAATGCATCAAAATTATAAGGTAAATTTTAAAATAATTGTAAAATTTATTTATGATTTGGTGTAATATTAAAGGTATAATTAGAATTAAATGAAAAATAGAACGATTTGCGCGATTTTAGATAGAGGGGTACATTCCTATGGGGAGTATGTTGAAAAGAAAAAGAACGCAATTACGCATTTTTGTAAACCTGATTAGCTTGATCGGGGTTATTTCTATTTTCATCGTTATTCGAAATTTAGTAGCCATTGAACAGCCTTCAATGGCTATTGAGCTTGCGATGGTTTCTTTATTATTTCTTCTTTTCTCCCCTTTTATGATCACACTGCCAAGCGGTGCAAGCTTTCGGCCCGCCATGGCATTTATATTATTTTCAATCTTAAATTTTGATTATAAAATAGCAATTCTCGCTGCTCTTCCCGGAACAATTGCGAGTGTTTGGGGGAAAAAGAAGCCTCTGAGCAAATTTTTCTTGATGATTGGACATCTGTCCATTGGAATTTTTGCAGCAGGATTCGTTTACCATAAACTGGTGCCAGCTTTCTCCCCAACAAACTATGCTTTTGCAGTCATGGCTGCAAGTTTGCTGCTACACTTTGCTGTTAATCGCTTCGTTGCCGCGATCATTGTTGCCTATCGGAAGCAAAGAAGTTTAAAAGCTCAGCTCTCATCCATTGTGAACGACTTAAACTGGGGATACATCACCACTTATCTCATTGGAGTCTTGATGTTCCTCGTCTTCCAGACTTACCACCTTACAGGCGTTTTACTCAGCACTCTTCTGTTATTAGCAGTTTATCAATCTTTTCTTTATTCTCAGAAACTCAAAATGATGGAGGAAAAAGTTTATTTAGATGGGTTAACGAAGGCGGAGAGCAGGTTATCTTGGGAAGAATTTGCAAAGCAGATGAAAAAGAACAGCACTTTCAATTCTGGGATTGTTTACATGATGGATTTGGATTATTTTAAATCAATCAATGACAGCTACGGCCACTATTTTGGCGACCGTGTACTCCAGGAGTTTGTCAGCCATATTCGTAAAGAGATGAAGCAAAAATACCGGCTGTTTCGGTATGGCGGCGATGAATTTATTTTGTTTGTATATTCTGCTGCAAAGGATTATAGGGATTCCTGTGAAGAAATCAATCAAATGATTCTTCGTCAAAATGATATTTGGAAAAAGAAAGGATTGGCCGTTTCGATCAGCTTTGGGAGTGCGTTTTTATCTGAAAGTGATCCATTTGAAAAGGTTGTGATGAAAGCGGATCAATTGATGTACAAAAATAAGTTTTCCAGAAATATCGCAGGCAGAGATTAGTTTATATAAGCATATCAAAATAAAATATAGAACAGTTAGGAAATTTTATACAGAAGTCATAAAAACTTGCAGGAAAAATCGATTGATCAGTGGCACCTTTTTTATCTAAAAGGATTTCCTCTTTTTCAAGATTTGAGAAGGGGAGAACGAATTACGGCTGTATCAATATAAAAAGAGCGCTTGCTATAATCCAGCGCTCTTATCCAATAAATTGCTAATTTCTTGCCGGCTTTTTCGCAACCTCCACTCTTGCTTTTCCCATGAAGAAGATCGTGACTGCAGCAAAGGCAATCGGGATCAACGTCAGCATAAATGTATGCGTGATGGAATCCGACATGGCCTGAACAATTTTATCCAAAATAAAGCCAGGGATTTTTGAACGCTCGCTCGCTTCGAAAATTTGCCGTGGATCCCCCATTTTAAACGAAGAGCCGCCGCCTGCACCCTGCATTCCTTTAAATGCTTCCTTTAACTTATCTGTAAATAAATTGTTTTGAATCGTTCCATAGACAGTTACACCAAGCGTCATACCAAAAGAGCGCAGAAAGGAATTCGTTGAATTAGCCGAACCTCGGAACTGCGGTTCAAGATTGTGAATCGATGCGGTTGGCAATAAAGAGAACGAAAAGCCGACGCCAAAACCGACCAGGATCATGTAAATGGTTAATAAGTACCTTGCTGTATCAGGTGTCATTGTACCAAGGAAGTACATACCGACAACGTATGAAATAATCGAAATAAACATAAGGTTCCGGTAAGACGTTTTCGTTAAAAAGATCCCGCCAACCGAGCTTCCGGCAACAGACCCCAGCATCATCGGGGTTAAAATCAAACCGGCATTTTTCGCTGAACCGCCATATACCGCTTGAACGAAGATTGGTATAAATACTGTTAAGATAATAAAAGTAGCTCCGTATAAAAACGCAAGAATTTGTGATGTCGCAAACAAGCGCTTTTTAAACAGCCAGAGAGGGAGAATCGGTTCCTCCGCTTTTAATTCGGCAATAAAAAAGGCGATGAAAAAGATACCGAAGCTTGCAAATAGGCTAATTATTTGCAAAGAATCCCATTTGTACTCTTTTCCGCCCAGCTCAAGGGCAAACATCAAGCTGACAACCGAAACAATAAGGGTAATCGCACCAAGCCAGTCAATTTTTTGCTTCGAGTGCTGAAGCGATTCATGGTAAAAACGCACGATTAAGAACAACGATACAATTCCAATTGGTACATTGACATAAAAGACCCAGTGCCAGCTGATGTAGTCGGTAATATACGCGCCAAGCAGTGGGCCGAGTACGCTTGATGCGCCGAAAACAGCACCGAGCAGCCCGGTCATTTTACCGCGATTTTCCGGCGGGAAAATGTCAAATACAATCGTAAAGGCAATTGGCATGAGCGCCCCGCCGCCAATCCCCTGGATTGCTCGGAAAATGCTGAGCTGTTCAATAGTTTGGGCGATGCCGCAAAGTGCAGAGCCAATGAGAAATACGGTTAAACCAAAAATAAAAAATCGCTTGCGCCCGTACATATCAGATAATTTGCCAAAGATCGGCATTCCGGCCATAACGGCGACCATATAGGCGGAAGTGACCCAAATAAATTTGTCAAAGCCGCCAAGATCGGAAACAATCGTTCCCATTGCCGTGGCAACAATGGTATTGTCCATTGCTGCCATTAAAATGCCCAAAAGTAAACCGGTGACAACGAATTTAAGATTAATGTCCTTTTTAATCATGAAAAAACCCCTTCATAATGTAAAAGAGTGAGAAGTTATCTGTCTCCTTTACAGCCGTTTTTGTATTTTGCTAAGATAAAAATAAATTCGAGTGCTAATATCTTGGTTATCAAGATAAAATCAGTTTAAAAGGAAGGATGGGCTTTTGTCAATGAATATTGCGAATCATCCAGAGCCAAGCTATGATGTGATAAAGAATTTACGAAAACTAAGCACAAGGATGGTTCTGTTCCAACAGTTTGCCGCCCATTTGCTTGGACTTGCCCATACAGATTTTAAAACCGCGGATATATTAAATGAAACCGGCCCCATTACTGCTGGAGAACTGGCGAAAATAACCGGGCTAACGACAGGTTCTGTCACAGCTTTGATTGATCGGCTCGAACAAGCCGGTTTAGTGAAAAGGGAAAAAGATCCAAAAGACCGCCGGCGGGTGATCATTGTGCCGGTAAAAAACAAACAATCCTTGATTCGGCAGCATTTTTTACCGTTAAACAAAGCCATGACCGAGTTGTGTTCCCGTTATAGCGAAGCCGAATTGGCTTTAATTAATGAGTTTATTATGCAGACGAGCAAAATTCACGAAAAGGAAATTCAAAGGCTTAGCGAAGCGGAAGCTGAATAATGAACGATTCTTGTGGGAAAATATCCATGCTTTCACGCGACTTTTAAGGAGGAATGAAGAATGGAAAGCACCCATGAATTTGTGGAAAAGCTGCACGAAAACCAAAAGAAGGCAGAGCAAAACAAAAAGCATCAAGGCCAGCAAAATGCCCCTAGCAAGAAACTGCCGAATAAGCAGCATAACTAAGGTTTTTAATAAGGTAACAGCATCGGCGGCGAAGTGCCGATGCTGTTTGTTATCGTACGAGATTGAATAGTTTTATTCGACTAAATCTGCTGCTCTAGCGTTTGATTCTACCTGTTTCGCATTTTTTGAACCAGGAATAACGCTTGTGACTGCTGAATGTTTTAGGCACCATGCGAGTGCCCATTGCGCCATATTGACGCCTTCAGGAACTTCATTGCGGCGAATTTCTTCCACTAATTTCAACTGTCTTGTAACATCTTCTTTTTTGTGGCCATGGCGGACGTCGTTTTCAGCAAAAACAACACCTGGTTGATATTTGCCGCTTAAATAGCCGCTTGCAAGCGGTACGCGGGCCAGAACACCGAGATCTTGTTTTTGGGCAGATGGAAAGAAAAGCTCCTCCGGTTTGCGCTCAAGCCGGTTGTAAACAACTTGGATAACCTCTGCACCAATTTTGCCGGCATAGTCCACTTGAAAAGAACTTTCCGCTTTGCTGCTGATGGAAATACCAAGATGACGGATCTTTCCAGCTTGTTTTTGCTTATCCAGCATTGTCCAAAGGCCGTCATTTTTCAACACTTCGTCACTGCCAGAATGGAACTGGTATAAGTCTACATACTCTGTCTGTAATGATTTTAACGAAGCGTCGAGCTGTTTTAAAACATCTTGCGCAGACCAATCGTCCCTTCGCTTAAACCCATCATTTAAAAAGTGATGGCCAAATTTTGTTGCAACAAACCAATCTTCGCGCTTTGAATTTTTGAGGAAGTTGCCGATGAATTTTTCCGATAAATGGTCGCCGTAACATTCGGCCGTATCGATCAAGTTAATCCCTAATTCGTTTGCTTTATGTAAAATTTCATCGACTTCCTTTTGGGTAAAATCTTTTCCCCACTCTCCGCCAAACTGCCATGTCCCCAATCCGATCACTGAGACGTCCGCTCCGGTTTTACCAAGTTTGCGATACTTCATGGTTTTGCCTCCCTTTTATGAGTATTCTTTACCTTTATTTAATCAGAAAAAACGGATGCCCAAAGCTATTTTTGAACATCCTTTTTTGGGGAAATTAAGCTTTCAATACATCATGGTCAACATAGCGTTCGCCATTGATTTCGCTGATCACGTTGATGGCAACTTTGGCACCGTCGCCCGCGGTAATAATGGTATGCACACTGACGCCAGCAACCGTTCCAGCTGCCCAAATGCCTTCGATATTTGTTTTACCCGCTGCATCTACGTCAATAATCGTTTTTACACGCGGCTCTGTACCCGCTTTAGTTTGCAGGCCGATTTTTTCAGCCAAGTCTACAGCAAATCCGGTTGCCAGAATAACATGTGTTGCTTCATATTGTTCGTTTTCGGTTTCAATTTTGAACCCCGCATCGGTTTTCGTTACACTGGTTACCGTCGCTTCGACGATTTCTGCTCCAAATTTACTTGCTTGCTTTTTGCCAGTTTCAACAAGGTCTGGACCGCTAATTTCCATTACTCCATAATGATTTTCAATCCATGCCCGCTTCGTAACGGTTTTATCATTATCAATCACCAGTGTTTTTTTTCCAGCTTTCGCGGTAAATAAAGCTGCACTTGCTCCGGTAGGACCAGCGCCAACGATCACAACATCATACATGTCGATTCCCTCCAATTAATTATTTAAAATCATTCTAAATAACAGTATATACTACTAAGAAAAAAATGTAAAAAATAAGATCGGATAAGCAAACTATCTAAAAAACAAAAAAGAAAAAGGAACGGAACTATAGTAAAATAAAAATATAATCTGAAAATAAAGCTTGGTAAAGGTGAATTGAATGAATGATCGGCAAAAAGCTATGTTAATCATTTTACTTGAAGAAACTGCAGCGTATTTATCATCTCAGCAATTGGCTGATCGGTTAAATTGTTCGGAAAAAACGGTGCGAAATGATTCAAAGCTGCTTGACCAATGGCTGGCGGAACATTCACAGGTTGTGTTGACACGAAAACCGAACGCAGGTTTTAAATTGGACATTCGGGAGAAAGAAAGAAACACTCTATTACAGATGCTAACAAGCAACAGAAGTGAAAACAAAGAAGTAGGAAAGGAGAAACGGGTAAAACAAATTTTACAGTGGCTGTTAATCGAAAAAAAAACTTTAACCCTTCAAAAGCTATCCGAATCTTTCTTTGTAAACAAAGCAATCATTAAAAAAGATCTTGAAAAGATTGAACGTTTTCTGCAAAAGTACGATCTTCAGCTATCGACAAAGAAAAAGCTGGGAATCGAAATTGAAGGAAACGAACGGGACTTTCGTTTGGCTCTTTCAAAAATACCTGAATTTCTAGGAGAAAATCAAAATCCTTTTTGGCAAGAATGGTTTTTGCCTTATGAAATTTCAGCAGTAAAACAATTGGTAGAAGAATTAAATGAAAAAGTACCGAATCCTTACACCGATCAAACACTGCAAAATCTTGTCATCCATATTCTTATTTCGCTTAAACGGCTGAAACAAGGAAATTTAATTCAATTGCCAGAAGTAGATTTTGCAAAAATAAAGCAGAAAATGGAATATCGATTAGCTGAAGAATTGCTAAAGCAACTGGAGAAAAAGTTTTCAATGCATATTCCTAAAAATGAAATCGCCTATATAGCGATGCATTTAATGGGCGGGAAAGCACAAAAACCTTCGAAAAAAGAAGAAAATATTAACGATGAAGTAAGTGGATTAACCAAAAAACTGATTGATCAACTCTCAGATCGAACCCATATTGAATTTGAACAGGATGCCGATTTATTAAGCACGCTAAACGTACACCTGAAATCAACGTTGAACAGGCTAAAGTATGGGCTGAACGTATCCAATCCCCTTCTTGATAAGATAAAACGGATGTATCCTTATCTTTTTAATACAATTATGGCGGTTTTAGTTCAGTTAAACAAAGAGAATAATGTCGAGATTCCCGAAGAAGAAGCTGCATTTATTACACTTCATTTTCAGGCTTCTCTTGAACGATTGCAGAAAAAAAGTGGCAAAAATCAGCGGGCGATTATCGTTTGCCCAATGGGAATTGGAACATCTACCCTTTTACGTGCGAAATTGGATCGAAAATTCCATTCTTTAAAGATTATTGATTCCGTTTCTATGAATAGTGTGAATCAATATTCTGCAAATGAAATTGATTTTATTATTTCTACTCTTCCACTCAATCATGCACCAGTGCCGGTGATCGTAGTATCTCCGCTCTTAACAAATGAAGAAGAAGAAAAAATAGCTACTTATCTTGAGAATGGAGGAGAGGAGGTTCAGAATAGCCGTAAAGTAAGTCAATATCCAGCATTGAGAGAACGTTTGAAAAGCGAACTCATTCTATTGGATCTCGAGCAAAATCATCGTTTTGAAATTATTGAAGCAATCGGTACAACATTATTTGACAAGGGCTATATTCAGAAAGAATATATCGAAACAGCAGTTATCAGAGAAAAACTTTCTTCTACCTGCATCGGCGGTGGGGTGGCAATTCCCCATGGAGATCCTTCCTATATAGTGGATTCAGCAATCGAAGTTGGTATTTTAAAGAAACCCATTTTATGGGGAAATGATTATGTATCTCTTGTATTTCTACTAGCGATGAAACAAGAAGAATATACGGTAACAAAAGAGTTATTTGCTGAATTAGGTAAAATAAGTGAAAATCCACTCCTTGTCAATAATTTAATTAAGCAGAACACTACAGAATCATTCTTAAAACTTTTATAAAAAACAACCCGTCAAAAGTCGAATTTTGACGGGTTTTAACGTTTAAACACGATTTTTCCGGATATTGCGGTAAAAAATCAGCATTTATGAAAGCGATTTCTATTTTATAAATAAGACATAAGGTTACTAAAAACTTTGACAGGAGTTGAAGATAGATGAAACTGTTAGCGATTACATCGTGTCCAAACGGAATTGCTCATACGTACATGGCAGCAGAGAATTTACAAAAAGCTGCCGAAAAGCTTGGACATCAAATGAAGGTTGAAACTCAAGGGTCCATTGGTGTTGAAAATGAACTAACGGAGAAAGAAATTCAAGAAGCGGACGGTATCATTATTTCTGCAGATAAAACGGTTGATAAATCGAGATTTGTTGGAAAAAAATTATTGGTAACAGGTGTTCAGGACGGTATCCGCAAACCAGAAGAATTGATTGAACAAGTGTTGGCGCCTGATTTTCCGGTTTATCAAGAAAGTTTAAAGTCGATTGATCAGATTAAAAAAGAAAGAAAAGAGAAGCAAAATCCGATTTACCGCCATTTAATGAATGGCGTTTCGTACATGATTCCATTCGTTGTTGTCGGAGGTATCCTTATCGCGTTAGCATTAGGTCTTGGCGGTCATCCAACAGCAAAAGGGATGCAGGTCGATCCAAATTCGATTTGGAATTCAGTATTAAATGTCGGTGCGGCATCTTTTGGCTTCATGGTTCCTATTTTAGCCGGATTTATCGCAATGAGTATTGCTGACCGCCCTGGATTAGTTCCTGGTATGGTAGGAGGCTGGATTGCAGCCCATGGTGAATTTTATAACAGTTCGGCAGGTGCAGGCTTCCTTGGTGGTATTATCGCGGGTTTTATTGCAGGTTATGTGGCAAAATGGATTAAGACTTGGAAAGTTCCAAAAATGGTTCAGCCAATCATGCCAATTTTAATCATTCCAATTCTTGCTACTTCAGTTGTAGCAGCAGCATTTATCTTTATTCTCGGCAAGCCGGTTGCTGGAGTGTTTACAGCTTTAACAAATTTCTTAAATGGCATGCAAGGCGCAAGTTCAATTGTTTTAGCATTAATCTTAGGTGCAATGATTGCATTTGATATGGGCGGACCGGTGAACAAAGTTGCCTTTCTTTTCGGCTCAGCGATGATTGCGTCCGGAAACTATACAATAATGGGTCCAATTGCGGCAGCAATCTGTATTCCTCCAATTGGAATGGGACTTGCAACGATTTTGAATAAGAAAAAATACGAAGAAGCGGAACAAGAGGCTGGTAAAGCGGCGTTCTTCATGGGGCTATTTGGAATCACAGAAGGCGCAATTCCTTTCGCGGCAAAAGACCCGCTTCGCGTCATTCCAAGTATTATGGTTGGCTCAATGGTAGGGGCAGTTATTGCGATGCTTGGAAATGTTGGCGACCATGTACCGCATGGCGGGTTGATTGTGGCAGCATTAGGGGCGATTGATAACATCGTTATGTTCTTGATTGCGATTGCAGCCGGCGTTGTTGTAACTGCATTAATGGCAAATGCATTGAAAAAGAATGTGGAGTGATTGAAATGAAATTAACAGATTTGATTACGTTAGATTTGATTGAAGCAGATATAAAAGCAGCTACGAAAGAATCTGTTATTGATGAAATGATTGACAAGCTTGATCAAGCAGGCGCAATTAATTCAAAACGAAAGTTTAAAAAAGCAATTCTAAACCGTGAAAAAGAAAGTTCGACAGGAATTGGTTTTTCGATTGCCATCCCACACGGTAAATCAAAAGCGGTAACAAAACCTTCTGTAGTTTTTGGTTTGAAAAAAGCAGGGGTTGATTGGGGCAGTTTTGATGGAACACTGGCACAGTTGATTTTTATGATTGCCGTACCCGAAGAATCAGCTGGAAATGAGCATTTAAAAATCCTACAAATGCTCTCTCGCAAACTGATGAATGAAGATTACAGGAAGCAATTGCTGTTGATTGAAACGAAAGAACAAGCTTACGAATTATTGAGTCAAATCGAACAGTAGAAAAAACACGGTAATAAAATTTAGTAAAGAGCTTGGAACTTCCAAGCTCTTTACCATTTTCTTTTTTTTAGTATCGTCACTTTCTTTCATGGCGCGCGCAGCGGGATTTTTGTCTTTCACGCGTCAAGAAGCCCCCGCTCATGGCGCGCTCGCTAGATTTATTGCGTTTTATGCGTCATGAAGCCCCCGCTCATGACGCGCGCGGTGGGTTTTTTGTCTCTCACGCGTCATGAATCCCCCGCTCATGACGCGCTTGCTAGATTTATTGCGTTTCACGCGTCAAGAACCCCCCGCTCATGGCGCGCGCAGCGGGTTTTTCGTCTCTCACGCGTCATGAATCGCCCGTTCATGACGCGCGCGGCGGGATTTTTGTCTTTCACGCGTCAAGAAGCCCCCGCTCATGGCGCGCTCGCTAGATTTATTGCGTTTTATGCGTCATGAAGCCCCCGCTCATGACGCGCTCGCTAGATTTATTGCGTTTTATGCGTCATGAAAGCCCCGCTCATGGCGCGCGCGGCGGGTTTTTTGTTTCTCACGCGTCATGAAATCCCCGCTCATGGCGCGCTCGCTAGATTTATTGCGTTTCACGCGTCAAGAAGCCCCGCTCATGGCGCGCTCGGCGGGATTTTCGTCTCTCACGCGTCAAGAAAGCCCCGCTCATGACGCGCGCGGCGGGTTTTTTGTCCCTCACGCGTCATGAAAGCCCCGCTCATGACGCGCTCACTAGATTTATTGCGTCTCACGCGTCATGAAAGCCCCGCTCATGACGCGCTCTCTAGATTATCTTCATTAAGCCTCATGCCCCCTTTATAAAATGTTTAACTTTTTTCCCAAGAGATTATTGAAATGGTTAGAGCTCCATTTTATTTTTCCGGAGAAAGGGTGAGGCAAAAATATATTTCCATAAGTAGTTCCTAATATCTAAATTTATTTTGTGTTGTTAATGAGTAATTCTTAGGAGTAAATTAGTAAGTTTTTCTTTTTAATAAACTGTTCTTAAAAAATACCCCCAAAAATCAACATCAATATATTGTAGTACATGAAGTAAACCATATTACTGTGTTTTTCACCATCTGTTTGTGGTCAAACCAAAAAATGATCTTTTCAAATAAAGAAGGAAAAAAGTTAAGTGAATGTTAAGGCTTGTATATCATAATTTGGATTGTGAATATATCAAACTAGCAGAAAAAAAGCTAGTTGATTGCTATTCAAAAAGGAAAGGAGGGGGAAATATAAAGATTTTATTCTTATCAATGGATGTTTGAATGAATTCGAGTCTAACACGTAAGTCATAACACTATTTAAGTTATGCGGTTTGTTGAACAAAGGAGATGAAAATACATGAAAAACAAAAAGCTGTTTAAGTGGCTGCTACTCGTAGCTGCACTCGGAATTGTCTTTTTTGTTGGATTCCGTTTCTTTGGAGAAGGAAGATGGGGGCATGGAGAGCTAGGAGCATGGCAAAATAGAGCCGCGCAAATGCAGCCATTCCAGCATGGTCAAGGCGGAATGGGAACTCAAATGATGGATCGAGGCCGGGAATTTCGTCATGGTAATTTCATGAGTGGCTCTCGTGGAGAAAGGCATTTTCAAGGAAGAGAAGGTTTCGAATTAGGAGGCATTCTGTTCGCTTTCGCAGCAATCTTCCTTGGCTGGCTGTTCCGTAAGAACGCCGGTGAAAGTATTTGGCGGAAATGGACAGGCTGGCTGCTGATCGGCATCGGCGCTTTGCTTCTTTTGGCAAAAGTGCTGCCACTCGTTGTATTGGCTGTAGGTGCATTTGTTCTTTACAGGCTTCTTAAAGAAAAGAAAAACGCGAAAGCAAATTGGAAAGTGGATGAGACTTTCGAATCCGTAACACCTGTTACAAGCAGCACCGGAGCGTTGCTGGATGAATGGGAACGAAACATCAAAAAGGAGGACAAGTAAGATGGGAATTTTTAAACGGTTAAAAACAATTGTAAATGCTGATATCAATGAAGTTTTGGATAAAATGGAAAATCCGCTAAGCATGTTGAATCAATACTTGCGGGATATGGAAAACCAAATGGAAGAGGCAAAGGGAGCATTGGCGAATCAGCTCTACCTTGAGAAAAAGTATGAACTTCTTGTTATGGATGAGGAAGAGCTTGTTGCTAAGCGGGCTCATCAGGCAGAGCTGGCTGTTTCACGAGAAGAGGAGGACATTGCCAAACTTGCTCTTCAGGAAAAAATTCTTCATGAAACGAAAGTGAAAAGTTATCGTGAACAGTATGAAATCACAAAGCAGCAGACAGAAAAGCTAAAAGCACAAATTAACAAGCTGGTAGAAAAATTTCAGGAGCTGCAGTATAAAAAATTAGTGCTTACATCAAGAGCCCATGCGGCAAAGTCAATTCAGCAGGGACAAGCTATGTTAGCCTCCTTCCAATCCGAACAAGCCGTTTCCGGGTTTGCCAAGGCAGAAGAACAAGTGCGCAAACTCGAAGCCGCCGCGGCAGCAAGCACGCATTTCTATGAATTGACCAATGCGTCTGAGAAAGCAGCTTTTGACAACCAGCTGCAGGAAGCCGTTCAAAAGGAATTGGATTTATTAAAACAAGTGAATAGTTAAAAGAATTTGGAAAAAAAGGAATCTGCTGTTGACAGATTCCTTTTTTTATATTATCAATTATTTTCCTCCGGATTTTTAAACGAATATTGCTTGCGAGTATGCAAGAAATAATAAAGGAGAACACCCAAAAGAACATAAATAGAACTGATCAAATAAAATGAGCTGTAGCCGATATTTGTTACAATCGCTCCGACGACAAAGGAGCCTAGACCGACACCTGTGTCATAGATTGACAGAAACGTTGCTGTTGCCAGACCGCGTCGATGCGGCGGAACATCCTGGACAGCAATCGTTTGAAAGATTGGAAAAATCGTTCCCCAGCCAAGCCCAATCAAGCCGGCTGAAAAAAGAAAACTCCCTGCCGCCTGTGATTGGCTTAAAATATACATTCCAACCGCAAACAAAACAATGGATGGAAACACAATGACATTCGCGCCGTAAAGGTCGAACCATTTTCCAGTAAATGGACGTGAAATTAATAGAATGATTGCATAAACAACAAAAAAGAAACTGGAAACCCCTCCTAAATGAATTTCGTTCGCGTACACCGAAACAAAAGAAAGGATGGATGCATATATAATCGCAAAGAATGCCCCTGCAATCGATATCGGAACAGCCGCTGTTTCAAAATAATTTTTCAAAGAGAATTTCCGTGAAGCAGACAATTCCTGCTGCTGATTTTCAAGCTTTGGAACTTTTACACTTAAACCGGTGATTAAAGCAGCAAGTGCAGTAACGGCGCTGATCGTAAATAAGACGTCAGCTCCCCATTTTTGAATGGCGGTTAAACCGACAAACGGTCCGAGCACCATGGCCAAATTCGTTGACATAATAAAATAGCCCATCCCTTCGCCGCGGCGGGAATCTGGAATGATGGTCGAAACAATGGCTCCTGCTGCTGTGGTCGCCATCCCAAAGCCAATTCCGTGTAAAAAGCGAAGCATAAAAAATGCAGTCAGTGATTTCGGAAAAAAGTACAGTAGGGAAGACGCGAGAAATAGGGTCAATGCAGTAAACAGCGCAGGGCGGAACCCGGCTCGTTCAATCCATTTACCTGCAAACGGACGGGAAAGAATAGCGGAAATTAAAAAAACAGTCGTCATTAAACCTGCTTCCGAGGTACTGCTATGGAGTTCTTTTAGTGCGAAAATAGGCAAGGTTACAAGCAAAAAATAAAAGGCGCTGAATAGAAAGAAATTGCTAAATGATATACTGATAAAATCTTTTGTCCAAAGTTTCGGTTTACTCATCTGTTGCACTCCTGTCTTTTTTCGAAAGGTGATGCTGCCATTGCTGAATCAGATTGAACAATTCCTGTTGAGAAGCCTCCGGAAAATTCTCCAGCAAGGATTGGTTAGCTTGAAAAACGGCAGCCTCCCATTTTGGATATTCGCTTAAAGCTGTCTCAGTTAGTTGGATATATTTTTCCCGTTTATCTTTTCCGGGAATTTGCTTGACATATCCCTGTTTGACAAGCCTCTGGATCGTCCGGGTCATCGGAGGAGCTTCAACCGATAAGTAGTCGCAAAGCTCTTTTTGTGTTAAAGGCTGCTTTGTTTTTAAAACATACAAAACAGACCATTGGGCACTGTATAGGCCAAATGCTTGCAACTCTTCATTTAACTTGTTTGTCAAATTGCGGGAAAGCTGGTGCAGGCTGTGAAATAATGCGAAACTGTTCAAGAGGCGGCTCACTCCATCGATTCAAATAGTTACCTAGGTAAATATATACCGAGTTCACAGGATTGTCAAATATCTACTTTTCACTGAATCTATTTCCCGTTTCGCGGAAAATTCCCTTTTTCCGGAATAAATAGATATCCCTATGTCTTTAATCCTTCCCATTTACTACCTACATTTATAAAGCAAAATCGAAAAGTTATACGTTAACATGAGTTCTGACGTCAACGGGGGTGGGAACTGTGGTGAAAGAAGGAAAAGCGAAAAAATATGAGCCTTACTCCTTATTTGTTAATGGAAGGGCGAACCGGTTTCCATATGGGTGATGGAAAAAATTTGGAAAGTATGATTTAGGAATGGTCTTCAATGTGCGATTTAATACTAACTTTTCTTCAATTCCAATACAGCCGTTAAAAGAAATACTTGCTGTTGTTGAAAAGCAGGCTATAGAAAATGCTCTTGCATTTACCAATGGAAATAAACTTGAGGCTGCGAAGCCATTGGAAATTAGCAAAATCAAATTCTATGAAAAGTGAAAAATATATAAGTTGTGAGCAGGACTGTTGTTGAGGCTAGATATTCGTTTTATTCAAGAGCATTGGAAATTTTGCTGTTTTAAAAAAAGAGCAATCGAAATGACTGCTCTCTTCTTGATTCTCCTAAAAGGAAGCTAATTCTTATCTCATTACATTAAAATACCTAGCTTCCGGGTGGGCAAATACCATTGCGGTAACGGAGGCCTCTGGTTCCATCATAAAGCCGTCGGTCAGTTCGATGCCGATATCTTCAGGGCGGATCAAAGCAAATAATTTCTGCTGATCTTCCAATTCAGGGCAGGCCGGATAGCCAAAGGAATAGCGTTGGCCTTGATAATGAGCGGCAAATCGATCTTGCATCGTAAAATCGATAGGATCAGGGAAGCCCCAGCGGTCGCGCATTTGCCGGTGGATCAGTTCGGCAAAGCCTTCCGCCGATTCCAGCGCCAATGCTTGCAGCGCGTGGCTTTCCAGGAATCGTCCTTCCCGCTTGAATTGATCCGCTCTTTCCCGGATGCCATTACCTGCCGTAACCGCGAAAAACCCTACATAATCCATAATCCCGCTATCAACGGATTTGACAAAGTCAGCCAAACATAAATACGGGGCCGATTCCTGTCTCGGGAAATCAAAGACTTGTAAAATCTTTTTCGGTTGTTCTGGATCATAAATAAATACCTTATTCCCATCTGATTGGGCAGGAAAAAATTGATAAACGGCTGCCGGGGTGATCCAGCCTTGCGAACTTGCTTCGGCAATCAGACCATCAACCACTTCTTTAATCTTCAGTGCTTTTTCATCTTTCTCGGCGAGCAGTTTCGAGATCTTGCCTTTTACGCCAAGGTGGTGACCCAGTAGCATTTGCACGTTAATATATGGCTCAATATGGGAAAGAGAGTACGATTTTAAAATGTGTTTTTTCAAATCTTTCGGCACAAAAACGGGAACTTCGGTTGAAACCGTGGGCTTCGGTTTTACTGCCACGGAAACGGCCGAACGCCTCTGGCTCTCGGATCCTGCTCTCAGTTCCTCCGCTTTCTCCTTTTTTTCAATAATCAATTTTTCCCTTTCATCGGGAGATTGCAGCTGATTGGCGAGCGATAAACCGGTCATTGCGTCTTTTGCATAAAGGACGAGGCCATCGTATTCTTTCGAAATTTTTGTATCGGTAAATTTCCGTGAAAGTGCTGCGCCTCCGACTAAAATCGGCAGTGAAATCCCTGCCTCCTTCATATCTTGTGCGGTCAGCACCATTTGCTGCGCCGATTTTACCAGCAGCCCGCTCAGACCAACGATATCCGGTTTTTCAGCACGAATCGCCTTGATTAATTCAGCTGGTGCGACTTTTATCCCTAAATCATGTACATCGTAGCCATTGTTGCTCAGAATGATATCGACTAAATTTTTTCCGATATCATGGACGTCGCCTTTAACGGTTGCTAAAAGAACTTTCCCTTTTGAAGCGGAAACATCACCTTTTTCCATATGCGGTTCAAGATACGATACAGCCGCTTTCATCACTTCAGCACTTTGCAGTACCTCGGCGACAATCAATTGATTGTCATTGAACAGCCGTCCGACTTCCTTCATCCCGTCCATTAACGGACCATTGATGATATCGAGGGGTGCAGGATAAGACTCTAATGCCAGATCCAAATCGGGCAGCAAGCCTTCTTTCGTTCCTTCCACTACATAATAGGCGAGACGTTCTTCTAAACTCATCGAAGGTTTGGTTGCCCTTGACTCTTTCTTTTTATCACGGTAAAAAGCCGTGAACGTTGCCAATGTTTCATCGTCTGTTTTAAATAAAAGTTCCTCAGCCATTGCGACTTCTTCCTTTGAAATCGACGCAAACCGCTCCAATTTTTCAGTATTGACAATCGCGTAATCGAGACCTGCCTGTGTGCAGTGGTATAGGAAAACCGAATTTAAAATTTCCCGGCCGACCGGTGGAAGGCCGAATGAAACATTACTTACGCCAAGGATCGTCTGGCATTCCGGGAATTTTTCTTTAATTAACCGGATGCCTTCAATCGTTGCTTTTGCCGAGCCAATATATTGTTCATCGCCAGTTCCGACTGGGAAAACAAGCGGGTCAAAAATAAGATCCTGCGGTTTGACCCTGTACTTATGAACGAGTAGATCATAAGAGCGTTGCGCAATCTCCAATTTTCGCTCAGCGGTTACGCCCATTCCTTTTTCGTCAATCGTCCCAACGACCACAGCCGCACCGTATTGATGGATGAGCGGGACAATCGCTTGAAAGCGCTCCTCGCCATCCTCGAGGTTAATCGAGTTAATAATCGCTTTACCTTGAGAAAACTTCAGTGCTTTTTCAATTACTTTTTCATCGGTCGAATCGATCACGAGCGGAACTTTGATTTTTTTAACGACTTCTTTAATGAAATTTTCCATATCGGCCATTTCGTCACGGTCGGGATCGGCGAGGCAAATATCGATTACGTGTGCTCCACCCTTCACCTGAGCCCGGGCAACTTCAGCCGCTTCTTCAAATTTTCCTTCTGAAATCAACCGTTTGAATTTGCGGGAACCGATCACATTTGTTCGTTCTCCGACCATAATCGGCCTTAAAGTTGGATCATCGTAAACAAAAGGCTCAATCCCGGAAACCATATGAACCAAAGTCGTTTTGGTCTCCCGGGGCTGATAGTTTTTCATTGCTTCTACAATCGCGCGAATATGATCAGGTGTTGTTCCGCAGCATCCGCCGACAATGTTTAACCAGCCGTGATCGGCAAAATCAGCGAGTTTTTTGGCCAATATTTCTGGGGTTTCGTGGTAATGACCTTCTTCGTCAGGTAAGCCGGCATTTGGGTAACAGCTAACTGCTGTGGAGGCGAGATTTGCCAGAGAGCGTACATGATCCTGCATGAACTCAGGGCCCGTAGCGCAGTTCAAGCCAACCGCAATTGGATTCATATGCTCGACGGAAATATAAAAGGATTCAATTGATTGGCCGGCTAGTGTTGTTCCCATCGGCTCAATTGTTCCGGAAATCATTAATGGGAGTTTTTTTCCTGTTTTTTGGAAAGCCCGCTCGATTCCTAAAAATCCGGCTTTCACGTTCAGCATATCCTGGCTTGTTTCGAGTAAAAGCAAGTCAACACCGCCGTCAATTAAGCCGATTGCCTGCTCTTCATAAGCGGCTGCAAGCGTATCAAAGGTTGTGCCGCCGGTAACGCTCAACGTTTTCGTGGTCGGTCCCATTGAACCGGCGACATAGCGTGGCCAGTCATCTGTAGAGGCCTGCTGAGCAGCGCGGACAGCAATCAGCGCGGCAATTTTATTAATTTCATAAGCTTTATAGCCGAGGTCGTATTCATCGAGGACAAGACTAGTTGCTCCGAACGTATTCGTTTCAATAATATCGGCTCCAGCTTCCAAGTATTCCTGATGGATTTTTGCAATAACAGAAGGAGCAGTGAGATTAAGATGTTCATTACAGCCTTCATATTGTTCACCGCCAAAATCTTCAGCGGTTAGGTTTGCATTTTGCAGCATTGTTCCCATTGCGCCGTCCATGACAAGAATTCGTTTTTTTAGTTGTTCAACGATTGGTGTTTTCGACATAACTTTTCCCCCTTAAGTCATTCGCATGCTGACGGGCATAGAAGGCTAATTCTGTTGTCAGTTCATAGCGCAAAAATGGTGTGATCAAATAAATGCCATTAAATAAATGAAGAGCAGCATCAATTAACGACTTGGTAACTTCGATTCCTTCCCGTGCTGCCTGAAGCGGATCGCTGTTGAAGCGAAACATCCGCTCCCGAATCTCCTCGGAAATTTTAATGCCTGGAACTTCATTGTGCAGGAATTCAGCGTTCTTGCTGCTTAACAATGGCATCAATCCGATATAAATCGGTGCATTTAGATGCTTCGTCTGTTCATGGATTTCCAGTAATTTTTCTACGGAAAAAACAGGCTGGGAAATAAAATAATCGGCTCCCGCTGTTATTTTTTTCTCAAGCCGCTGAACAGCCTTGTCCAATGAGCGAACGTTTGGATTAAAGGCAGCGGCAATGCTAAAGGCCGTTTTTTCGCCAAGATCTTTGCCGGAAATGGACAAGCCGTTATTCATTTGCTTAATCATTTGGATTAAGTCAAAAGATGACAGGTCATAAACAGATGAGGCTCCCGGGAAATCACCTACTCTTGCCGGGTCGCCGGTAATGGCCAGCACATCATGCATTCCGAGTGTATGCAATCCCATCAAATGGGACTGCATGCCGATGATGTTGCGATCCCTGCATGAAATATGAATGAGCGGCCGCATCCCGAGTCTTGTTTTCACAAGATAGCCGAGCGATTCATTTGAAATCCGAATCGAAGCGAGCGAATTATCAGCTAAGGTTATGGCATCGATGCCAGCCTCTTTCAGCGCCTTTGCCCCTTCAAAAAATTTGTCGGTATTCAGTTTCCGGGGCGGATCCAATTCAACAATCACCGACGGATTTTCTTTCACCATTTCTTCAAGGCGGGGATAATCGCGTTTGGCAGGAGCCGGTTGGACAACGATTTTTGCTTCGGTTCGTTTTACAGTCTTTTCTGTAATCGGAGCAGCATTTTTCAGTTCTGCTGCAAAAGCGCGAATATGCTCTGGCGTTGTCCCGCAGCAGCCGCCAAGCAAGCGAACGCCTTCGTTTCGAAAAGCTTGAGCCGACCGGCGGAAATATTCAGCGTCACTCTCATAATGAAATTTCCCGTCCAAGTATAGCGGCAGGCTCGCATTTGGATAGGCTGATAAAAAGGCTTGTTTTGGCAGCTCCACTTGCTCAAGTGTTAACAGCATATGATGCGGTCCAAGCCGGCAGTTCAAACCGACCACATCAGCGCCAAGACTTTCCAAGCGCTTGAATGCTTCGTTGATTGGAGTGCGATCTTGTAAAATCCCGGGTTCATGGAGCGATACCTGGGCGATCAACGGCAAATTGGTTTCCTTTCGGGCAATTGTCAATACCGTTTCGAGCTCTTGTAAATCGTAGAACGTTTCGAGAAGGATTCCATCTACACCTTCAAGTAAAAGGCAGTATAATTGCTCGCGAAAACTTCGTTTAATTTCTTCAAGTGTAATGGAATTCGGCTTAATGCCGCGATTGCCGCCCATTGTTCCGAGCACGAATGTATCAGCCCCAGCAGCTTTTTTTGCGTTCCGAACTGCGGCGCTATTGATTTCTTTAACAGAGTCTTCTAAACCGTAACGCTGCAGTTTTAAATAATTGGCCGCATACGTATTCGTTTGAATCACGTCGGCACCAGCATCAATATAAGCCTGATGAATCGTTTGAATTTGTTCGGGCTTAGACAAATTCAATTCTTCTAGGCAGGAATCTTTTCCATAACTATAGAGGAGCGTCCCCATTGCACCATCGGCAATCAAGATTTGTTTTTCTAATTTTTTTAAAAAGCTCATACGTTTTCTCCTGGTAAAACAAGTTGCTTTTGCCGTACTTGATCCAGCGCCTGTGAAAAATCATTGATCAGATCATCTGGATTTTCTAGTCCAACCGATAAACGGAGCAAGCTGTTTTTAATACCTCGCTTTTCTCTTTCAGCCTGCGGCATTGCTGCATGGGACATTTTAGCAGGATAGGATAAAATCGACTCAACTGCACCAAGACTTACGGCAAATACAGGAATCTGAACGTGCTGGACAAAAGTCCTTAATGCCTCTTCATTTTCCAATTCAAACGATAGCACCGCTCCCGGTCCGTCAGCCTGCAGGTTTTGCATTCCATGCTGCGGATGATTTTTCAAGCCGGGAAAATAGACCGCGGGCACGAGGGGATGGGTTTGGAAAAAATCAGCAAGCTTCTGCGCAGATTTTTGTGATTGATCAAGACGGACATGAAGGGTCTTTAATCCTCGAAGGACAAGCCAGCAATCTTGAACCCCTAAAACCGCTCCAAAAGAGTTTTGTAAAAATCCGAGTCTTTTCGCTAAATCTTCATCTTTAACAACTGCTAGCCCTGCAATGACATCGCTATGACCGGATAAAAACTTCGTCGCGCTGTGAAGGACAATATCGGCCCCAAGCTCAAGCGGCTTTTGCAAAAGCGGAGTTAAAAAAGTGTTATCGACAAAGGTCAAGGCGCCAATTTCTTTCGCTATTTCGCTGATTGCGCGAATATCGGTTACCTTTAACAGTGGATTGGATGGTGTTTCAACATAAAAGGCTTTTGTATTTGGTTGGATTGCCTGCTTTACTTCGTCTAAATTGGTCATATCAACGAATGTATGTTCAATCCCGAACCGCGATAGAACCTCTGTCACCATTCGGAAGGTGCCGCCATATACATCCTCAGTAATTACCACATGGTCGCCTGAAGAAAGGAGGAGGAAGACGGTTGAAATGGCCGCCATTCCGGAAGAAAAGGCAAATCCCTTTACGCCGCCTTCCAGTTCAGCAATCACATCTTCAAGTGCTTCTCTTGTTGGATTCAGGCTCCGGCTGTAGTCATATTTGCCAAACTGATCAATTTCAAATTGGTGAAACGTTGATGCATGCTGAATTGGTACGCTGACCGCGCCGTTTGTTGGATCAAATTTATGACGGTTATGAAGGAGCTTTGTTTCAAAGCTGAATTGTTCGTTTTTCATCATGCGTTCACTCCTTGTTTTACATTGGCAAAAGCTTGCTCAAGATCGGAAATTAAATCGGCTGCATCTTCAATTCCAACAGAAAAGCGCAACAGGCGATTGCAGACACCGGATTGAATCCGGATTTCTTCCGGGATGTCCGCATGGGTCTGAGTTGCCGGATAGGTGATCAAGCTTTCCACGCCTCCTAGGCTTTCAGCAAAAGTGATCAATGACAGGCCTTGCAAAAATGGGTTGACCCATGTTTCATCTTTTACACGGAAAGAAAGCATCCCGCCCCTTCCCGGATACAGAACATCAGTGACTCCTTCATGCTGGGAAAGGTATTCGACGATTTGCTTTGCGTTTTTTTCATGCTGTTTCATTCGCAATGCCAAAGTCTTCATCCCGCGCATAAGCAGCCATGAATCGAATGGACTGAGGACACCCCCGGCACCATTATGGTAAAGGGCCAGCGATTCACAAAGCTCCTTTCCTTTGGCAACGATCAACCCCGCGAGTACATCATTGTGTCCGCCTAAATATTTGGTTGCGCTGTGAATGACAATATCCGCACCAAGTTTGATCGGCTGCTGCAATAGCGGGGTATAAAATGTATTGTCAACGATTAACAGGATTCCGTGTTCTTTGGCAATTTTCGCAACGGCCGCAATATCCGTCTGCTGCATAAGCGGATTGGTTGGCGTTTCAAGAAAGATGGCCTTTGTATTTCGGGTAATCTTTTTTTCGATTTCATCGATATTGCTGGTATTAACATAGTGAGCGGTCAAGCCCCATTTTTTATAGCCTTGTTCAAGCAGGCGGTAGGTTCCACCGTATAAGTCTTCGCTTACGAGCCACTCATCGCCAGATTGAAAGAGTGATAGGATGGTAAAAATGGCAGCCATGCCCGAACTACAGGCAAAACCTTGATCCCCGCCTTCTAAATCAGCAATTGTTCTTTCAAGAAGCTGGCGGGTAGGATTTCCTGTCCGGCTATAATCAAACCCGGTCGATTGCCCAATCCCTTCATGCCGGTAGGCTGTTGAAAAATAGATTGGCGGATTCACTGCACCGGTTGCTGTTTCGCTGCGGTTCCCAATTTGAGCTAATTTTGTTTCTAATTTGTACATGACGATCACTCCTTGAAAGTTATAGTTGTTTTTTGTAAATAAAAAAAGTCTTCTATAAGAAGAAGACTTTTGTCATTGTGCGAACGCAGCCATTCTTCTTATCTCCCAAGTTACGCTGATAACTTGATGGACTTAGCACCTTTTCAATCTATAAAACAATTGAAGGTTGCTGAGGTGTCATCGGGCCATTCCCTCGACCTCTCTTGATAAGAAATCAAATATTTTTACTTTTCTTTAAAATTTACTACAATTCTTTGGGAGATGTCAATAATTAATTTGAAAATTAAGTTTGTTAGTGATTGCCAAAACTTATTTCTTAGCAATTTAGGAGCCTGCTGCGATTAGGAAAGAGGTTGCTTCTTGTTACTTGATGTTGCGTCATGACGCATGAACGGAAAAAAAGCGAGTGATCGCGTCATGAGAAGTGTCGTCATGACGCGTAAACGGAAAAAAAGCGAGTGATCGCGTCATGAGAAGTGTGGTCATGACGCATGAACGGAAAAAATGCAGGCAAGCGCGTCATGAGAGAGGTGTTCATGACGCGGAAACGGAAAAAAAGCGAGTGATCGCGTCATGAGAAGTGTCGTCATGACGCATGAACGGAAAAAATGCAGGCAAGCGCGTCATGAGAGTGGTGTTCATGACGCGTAAACGGAAAAAAGCGAGTGATCGCGTCATGAGAAGTGTGTTCATGACGCGTAAACAGAAAAAAAGCGAGTGATCGCGTCATGAGAAGTGTGTTCATGACGCATGAACGGAAAAAATGCAGGCAAGCGCGACATGAGAGAGGTGTTCATGACGCGGAAACGGAAAAAAAGCGAGTGATCGCGTCATGAGAAGTGTCGTCATGACGCATGAACGGAAAAAATGCAGGCAAGCGCGTCATGAGAAGGAACCATTACTTCCAGTTATTAGCGGTGTGGCAGGAATTGAGCAGGCAGTTCGAGAATTAAATATTGATCATATTTTGATTGCGATTCCTTCTTTAAGCAAAAAAGAATTGAATGTCATTTTTCAAGAATGCGCAAAAACGGCAGTAAAAACACAAATTTTGCCAATTCTTGAGGATTTATGACAGGAAAAGTATCCGTACAGCAGTTTCGCGATGTCGAAGTAGAAGATTTATTGGGAAGAGAACCGGTTCAAATGGACATAGAAAGTATTTCGGAATATATTACAAATAAGGTGGTGCTTGTTACGGGGGCAGGCGGTTCGATTGGTTCCGAAATTTGCCGGCAACTTACTTGAAGAGATTGGCATTGAATTTTCAGGGATTCGTCCAGGTGAAAAACTTTTTGAAGAATTGTTAAAGCCGGATGAGGTTCATGAACAGCAAATCTATCCAAAAATCAATATTGGCAAGAAAACAGAAATATTTTTGGAGGGAATTGAAGAAATTATCGCTTCATTTGAAAACTTGGATCAGCAGGAACTGAAAGATAAACTACTCCATCTTGCCAATAATAAAGGAATTACAAAACCATTACTGTCCGTTTCAGTCTAAAGGAGTGTACGAGAAATGAAAGTGCGAAAAGCGATTATACCTGCAGCCGGGTTAGGAACAAGATTCCTTCCCGCAACGAAAGCCATGCCAAAAGAAATGCTGCCGATTGTCGACAAGCCGACAATCCAATATATTGTTGAAGAAGCCGTTGCCTCCGGAATTGAGGATATTATCATTGTGACAGGAAAAGGAAAGCGGGCAATTGAAGACCACTTCGACAATTCCTTTGAACTTGAACACAATTTATTAGAAAAAGGGAAAATGGATTTGTTGGATGAAGTCCAAAAATCGTCCAAACTCGTAGACATTCACTATATTCGCCAAAAAGAACCAAAAGGCTTGGGGCATGCGATTTGGTGTGCGCGCAAATTCATTGGCGATGAGCCGTTTGCCGTTTTGCTCGGCGATGATATTGTGCAGGCAAAAAAACCGTGCCTTCAGCAATTAATGGAACAATATGAAAGATATAATGCTTCCATTCTGGGTGTCCAGTCTGTAGCAGACGAGGAAGTTTCCCGCTACGGGATTGTTGACGCCCAGGCCATCGGTGAGCGCTTCTACAGTGTCAACAGCCTTGTTGAAAAGCCGAAGCAGGAAGAAGCACCGTCCAATCTCGCCATTCTTGGACGCTACATCTTAAGCCCGAAAATTTTTGAAATTTTAGGGGAACAAAGTCCTGGCGCCGGCGGTGAAATTCAACTGACCGATGCCATTTCGACATTGAATCAATTTGAAGCGGTTTACGCCTATGATTTTGAAGGAACTCGCTATGATGTCGGTGAGAAAATGGGCTTTATTCAGACGACGATTGAGTTTGCCTTAAAGCGCGAGGATTTGCGCACAGAGTTAATTGAATATCTTTCAGAGGTTCTCGAAAAAGAACTGATGAAAGAACGTACAAAAGGCTGATTAACATGGCACAAAAAGTTCTTTTTGTTGCTACTGTCGCTGCCTTAGTTAAAATGGTTTAAAGAACAAGGGTGGGAAGTCGATGTAGCGGCAGCTGGCAGTTTAGAGCTGCCATTTGTCGATAAAAAATTTTCGCTCCCGATTCAAAGGGCTCCGTTTCACAAAGAAAATTTCAAGGCATATCAACAGCTGAAAAGCTGATTGATGCAAACCAATACGAAATCGTCCACTGCCACACCCCAATGGGTGGAGCTCTTGGCTTTTGGCGGCACGACAAGCACGAAAGCAAGGAACAAAGGTTCTTTACACCGCCCACGGTTTTCATTTTTTTAATGGGGCACCGTTCGTGAACTGGCTTGTTTATTATCCAATTGAAAAAATCCTCTCAGCGGTTACGGATTGTTTGATTACAATTAATCATGAAGATTTTCAGCTGGCGCAGCGACACCGTTTCAAGGCTGAGCAAATCAAACATGTTCATGGAGTAGGAGTGAATACGGAACGTTTTCATCCAATCGATCGCGAGCATAAACTTCGGCTGCGGACAACATACGGCTACCAAGAGCAAGATTTTTTAATGATTTACGCTGCGGAATTTAATCAAAACAAGAATCAACAGCTTTTACTCAAAGCATTAGCCAAAATTAAGGACCAGATCCCACAAGCAAAATTGCTGCTTGCGGGAAATGGTCCTCTTTTATTGGATTGCAAGCAGCTGGCGGCTCAGCTTGGGATCGATCAAAAGGTTGAGTTTTTAGGCCAACGCCAAGATGTTGAACAGCTTTTAAAAATAAGTGATCTGGCTGTGGCCTCAAGCCTTCGCGAAGGGCTGCCCGTCAACATTATGGAAGCCATGGCCTGCGGGCTTCCGGTTGTGGCAAGTGATAATAGGGGGCATAGGGAGCTGGTTGAAGAAGGTGTTGGTTGATATCTAATTCCTGCTGAAAAATCAACTTTAGTTGGCGAAAGAATAATAGAAATCTACCAGCCTAATGCTCTTCGTAAAGAAATGGGTTTGAAGAGTGAAAAAAGGATGAGAAAGTATTCATTAACGAAGGTTGGTACGGAAGTTTTCGAAATTTACTCATCCCTGAATTATTCATAGCTTCAATCTAAATCGACCCAAAATGTAGTGTTGACAAGAAGTAAAATGTTCTTCACCCAAAAGGTGAAGTCTAAAAACATGAAAAAAGCCCCATTTTTGGTAATGTCATAGGTGACTAAGCCAAAACAAAACCAAGAAGGGGGCTTCTCCATGACTAGTTTAAACGAACATACAGATGAGCTTCTTTTCCAATTCACCTTTATTGTGACAAACATGAATTTGTCCCCTAAGAATGTTACGAAGCTTTATTTCAATCGGGGGACAATGGAAAACTACATTGCCTTTGGTAAAATGACTAGCACCGAATTTGAACGTAATGCTTGTAAGTTACTAATCGCCATTATATAACCTTCACAATGGATTTAAAAGATTATGTTTACCAGATTCCATGAACACAAAACAGATTGATTCTGTTCGCCTACAACTCATCAAGATTGCAGGGAAAATCGTAAGATCGGTCGTTATCTTACGTTTAAGCTGTCAAACCATAGCTTGTATAAGAAAGAGTTCATGGAAACCTTGAGTAGACTTCAGATACAGGTTTATCGATACTCGATTATTACATCTTCTAAAGGTAAACGAGTTGTCTTGAATGCTGGTGCAGCTGCCTTTCCAACTGCAATCAAAACAATGGGAAAATAGCGATCTTCCACTTTGTATTTTTGAACAAATTGGTGTTTGTCAAAGCCACCCATTGGAACTGTATCGTAACCTCTAGCTTTTGCAATTAACATAAGCTGCATGGAAACAAGTCCAGCATCAAAAGAAGCAATATTTTTCCGCACTTCTTCTGGTACATTTGGGTATAATCTATTTGTACTTTCAATTAAGCGGGTCATGTTGGCTTCATCCATAAATCCTGCTTCAAAAGCTCCGCGATACACTTTTTCTACGCTTTTATACATTTCTTTATCGCCCAAAATCGCAATAATAGCCGATGCTGTCTCCACCTGCTCTTGATTGTTTGCAATCGCTCGAAGCTCCTTTTTAGCCTCTTTGTTTTGGAAAACCATAAATCTCCAAGGCTGGAGATTGCTAGAGGATGGAGCTTGGATTGCTTCCTGTAGCATATCATTTATTTCCTCTTGTGAAATAGTAAAGACCGGATCATATTTTCTGACAGAGTGACGTTCTTTTATCACTTCAGATAAACTTTTTGTTAAAACATTCCGCATCGTACTAGCCTCCTATGAATTCTCTGAATAGCTGTAACAACAACACATTATACTACATAGAGAATCATTGTTCTATGAATTAGTATTACCTATTCATTAAGCTATCGATGCCCCATTTCCAAATCTGCTTACGATTTCTCAGGGGAAGCGATCACGAGCTTATATGGACTGCGACTTTTCCTTTTAAAAGTATTAAGATTGACAAGATGTATGGGGATAACATGTCGTAGAACAATCCTACGCTCTCTTGTTTCCATGTTTAATTTGCATACTTTTTCATGTCAAGAGAAAAATCTTCATAATGCAACTGAAATCTTTCCGTCATTTCGAGAAAAAAAACAATTAAATGCGAAAAACTGGATCGTTTGGTACGATAAATGTATCAGCTAGAACGAATCATTCTAAGTTCGTTCTATTTTGAGATTACATATTCAATGAAAGAACAGTGCTAAAAATAGCATTAGAAAGGGGTTCCCAAACATGAAACTAGCCTTCATCTCCGACATTCACGGCAATGCGGCTGCTGTAGAAGCGGTGTTGGCCGATATCAAGCAAAGAAATATTGACAAGGTTTTTGTGCTGGGGGATTTGTGCTACCGCGGGCCGGAACCGAAGCGGGCTCTAGAACTGGTTCGTGCGTTAAAAACAGATGTTATCAAAGGAAATGCTGATGAATGGGTGATTCGGGGAGTCGAAAAAGGAGAAGTTCCGGATCAGGCACTCGAGATGATGAACAAAGAGCGAGAGTGGATCCGGGGGAAGCTAGATGAAGAGAGCATCGATTACCTGCGGAAGCTGCCGAATGATCTGCAGCTGGAATTGGAAGGTGTGAAGATTCATGCTTTCCATGCGACGCCCGCAAGTTTGTTTGATGTTGTTCTTCCTGATGAAAACGATGAAACAATCATTTCAAAAATGATGGTGAAAGAGGCGGATGTGTATGTTTACGCTCATATTCATAAGCCGTATGTCCGATATCTGAACGGAAAATGCATCGTCAACATTGGGAGTGTTGGCCTGCCGTTTGATGGCATGAGAAAAGCCTCTTATATGATACTGGAACTTGAAAAAGGCTATTTCCAAGCTTCCATCACTCGTGTTGGCTACGATGTTGAAAAAGTGATCAAGCAATTGAAAGAATCGGACTACCCGAATACCGAACAGTTAACCAGTATTTTGGGAAATGCAAGAATATAATAAAGCCGTCTTCCTGTATTTTTTTTATTAAAACATTGTCGAACCTTACCGATATAAGGAGTGAATACGTTCACTCTTTTTTGAATCCTAAACTTCTATACTGGTAGGAAAGGTTAAATTGGCAAGCTTCATTTCACTCAGATAGGGAAAATAAACACGGAGGATCCAAGATGATCATTGCTAGAGAGAAATATTCCCGGTTAATAGAAGAAAATCAGGCGTTAAAGCTGCAACTGGAAACGATTCTTGCTGAGGAAAAAAAGAAAGAGGATTTTTCAAGGAAATTTATTGAATCGTTTCATTCGGAATTAACCAAGACCATTGATCAGCACGAAAAGGTCAATAGCAAGCATCATGTAATGGGGAACTTAGTTACGAAAATTAAAGATCGTTTTGATAAAGTAAACGATTTAAGC
The DNA here is from genome assembly GCA_044598425.1 of Bacillota bacterium Lsc_1132. Lineage (GTDB taxonomy): Bacteria > Bacillota > Bacilli > Bacillales > Cytobacillaceae > JAEVLT01. The sequence goes on along the minus strand of CP172536.1, from coordinate 3,037,763 downwards.
CAGAGTTCCTTTGACAATTCGAAAGACTTTTCTGTAAAGGCGAGGGGCTGATGAATCAGCGAAAGACATGGTTTCATAATCGCAGGAAGGCCAGCAGTCTGTTAGCATGGTCGAACAATTGATTTTACACTAGGCCAGCTGCTTGGCGAAACGTTGGATAAAATGAATCAGTTAAATGAACGCTCTAAAGAAATTGAACTCAAAATGTAATCGTTTAAATCGATTGGATAGGTGGGTGCAGGACGAAATGGAACAAAAAGGTGTTTTATTAGAAAGTGGAACGAATGAGCTGGAAATTGTTGAATTCAGTGTGGCCAATAACAAATTTGGCATCAATGTGATTAAGGTTCGGGAAATTATTAATCCAATCCCGGTTTTTTCGATTCCTCATGCTCATAAACATATTGAAGGCATTATTGAAATAAGAGGAGAGATTCTCCCGGTTATTAACATGGCCAGAGTATTAGGTTATCCTGACTCAGATCTTCCAGAAATGGATAAGTATATTGTCACTGAGTTTAATATGCAAAAAGTGATTTTCCATGTTCATGGTGTTGATAAAATTCATCGCATTTCCTGGAACCAAATTGAGAAACCAACCAATTTGTATCAAAATTTGGACAGCCAAATTATTGGTGTTATCCGCAAAGAAGACGGTATGCTGTTGCTTTTGGATTTTGAAAAGATTGTTGTCGATATCAATCCGGAAACAGGAATTAATCCTAACCGCTTAAAGCAAATTGAAAAGCGTGACCGATCGCAATATAAAATTGTCGTTGCTGAAGACTCAGCCCTTTTAAGAAAATTACTGTCAGATACTTTATCTGAGGCCGGTTTTCATAAAGTTGATTTTTTTGAAAATGGCAAGGATGCTCTAGATTATTTGGAAACCGCTATCAGCCAGGAACCGGATATAGAAAAAGCAGCTCAGCTTGTGATTACGGATATTGAAATGCCCGTTATGGATGGATTATTTTTAACGAAACAAATTAAAGAACATTCGACTTTATCGAAACTTCCAGTTGTCATCTTTTCTTCCCTAATTACCGATGACCTTCGTCATAAGGGGGAAACGGTTGGTGCCGACGCGCAAGTCAGCAAGCCGGAAATTGGCGAATTAATCAATGTGATTGACCATTTATTATAAAAAAGTCAAAATTTAAAAAAGGAGTCAACTATGAAAAAACTTTTTACTTCCATTTCATTTAAACTGTTGTTGTCCATTGCCGTTATTATTTTTTTGATCAGCTCGCTAATTGGAACATTAAGTTATAACTTTGCCAAAAAAGAATTAGTGAACAGCGGAAAGTTGGATTTGCAGCATATTGTCAACACAGCCATCCCTACTCTTGACTTATTAAACAAAGAAGTCGAAGCTGGAAATCTCACCTTGAAAGAAGCTCAGGAACAGGCTAGAGAAATATTAATCGGACCAGCAACGGTACAAGGAAACAGCAAAAGCTACGATTTTTCGAAATCCAAATTTCTATATAAAAAACAAGGCTACCTTTTTGCTTATGATGAAAAAGGAAAGGTAGAAATGCATCCAACCATCCCATACGGGGAAAATAAATACGATTTAAAAAACAGCAGCGGTGATTATGTAATTCGGGATATTCTAAAGGCTGCAATTGCTAAGAATCCAGATGAACATTATTATACATATTCATGGAAAAACCCGGGTGAAACGAAGGAAAGGGAGAAAATGGCTTACGTTGTTCATTACAAGCCATGGGGATGGAATATTGGAATTGGTGCCTACACAGATGAATTCTATGAATCTTTGAAAATCGTCAAGCTCTTGATCGCTCTTGTCTCGATTGCCGTTGCAAGCGTTAGCTTACTCGCTTTTTATTTTATGACAAAAAGGAAACTAAAGTTATTACACAAGATATCCGATACTTCTTTAAAAATTGCAAGCGGAGAATTGATGACGTCTGAATTTCCTGAGTCGGATGATGAAATCGGCAAACTTGGCGCTGCTTTTAACATCATGGTAAAAGAACTTCGCGGGATGATGACAGGGCTTCAAGAAACCAGTGTTCGTTTATTGGAATCCTCATCCGATCTAGCAGCTATTTCTGAAGAAACAACCGCTGGCAGCGAAGAGGTCAGCACTGCAATGGGGCAAATTTCAGCTAGTACCGTTTCTCAGTCAGAAGATATTGAGAACACAAGCAAACTGATGGAGCTAATGACGGAATCGATTCAAAAAATAAATCAGGAAAGCCGTGCGATTCTCGAAATTACGAATGGATCGAAACAAGCGACAGAGCATGGAAAAAATATTGTTTCCGTTCTCAAAAAAGCTAATTCCGAAACTGAAAAAGCATCAGAAAATATCAGTATTGGGATCACGAATCTTTTTGCAAAGATTCAAGATATTTCGCATATTACGGAAGCGATTCAGCATATTACGAAGCAAACCAATTTGCTGGCATTAAATGCAAGCATTGAGGCAGCTCGGGCAGGAGAACACGGCAAAGGCTTTGCGGTTGTTGCTGATGAAGTTCGCAAGCTTGCAGAAGAATCGAATGCGGCGACGAAAAAAATCCAGGAAATGATTGAAGGTATTGAGAAAGAAACCGAAACAACGGTCTTGTATATGGCGGAAACAGCCAATATAGGCCAGCAATTAAACGAGTCAGTCGTAAAAACGGAACAAGAGTTTGTTTCAATTGAGCATGCAGTAGCGCAAACCATTGCAGCGGTCGAGAAGTTAAACGCTGAGATTCAATCAGTAACGTCAGAGAATGATAAAATCATGACATTCATTCAAAATATCTCTGCCATTGCCCAGCAAACAGCCGCTGCCTCCGAAGAAGTCACATCTTCCATCGATGAGCAAGTTCGTGCAGTATCCAACGTTAGCACAGCTGCGGATGGCTTGAGCAGTTTAAGCGAAGAATTAAATCAGATTATCGGGAAGTATAAGTTTTCATAGGCAGTTAAAGGAAAGACGGAATGAGAAAAAGTCATTCCGCCTTTTTATTTTTTCCGCTGTACAACGGAAAAACGTTATCTGTAAATGAAGGTGCTTTTAACTTACAATAAATCTAAAAAAGGAATACATAAAAAATTTGGACAGTTTTTGGAATTGCTTTGGGAGTTAAACAGAATGGACCTTGGTCAAGTTTGAATAACGCCAGAAAATAAAGGAGCGAAATGAAAATGATTCACGAAAAATTAAAATCCTTTCCGAAAGGCTTTTTATGGGGATCCGCGTCTGCTGCATATCAAGTTGAGGGTGCGTGGAATGAAGATGGAAAAGGCATTTCAAACTGGGATCAGTTTGTGAGGATCCCGGGCAAAACATTTAAAGCAACAACAGGTGATGTGGCCGTTGATCATTATCATCGCTATCAAGAAGATGTCAGGTTAATGGCTGAAATGGGCTTGAAGGCCTATCGCTTTTCCGTTTCCTGGGCGAGGATTTTTCCCGAAGGCAAAGGCGAGATAAATGAAAAAGGGATTGAATTTTATAATCAGTTGATTAACGAATTAATTGAAAATAAGATTGAACCGATTTTAACCATCTATCATTGGGACTTGCCGCAAGCCCTTCAAGACGAATATAGCGGCTGGGAATCGCGAAAAATTGTTGAAGATTTTACAAATTATGCTGTTGCTTTGTATAAACATTTTGGTGATCGTGTAAAGTACTGGGTTAGTCTAAATGAACAAAATATTTTTACAAGCATGGGATATAAAACCGCCCAGCATCCGCCTGGGTTAAAGGATGAAAAATTATTTTATCAGGTAAACCATCATGCCAATCTTGCCAACGCAAGCGCCATTAAAGAATTCCATCAGTATGTTCCAGATGGAAAGATCGGCCCCAGCTTCGCTTATTCTCCGGCATACGCGGCAACATCTCAACCGGAAGACATCCTTTCGGCTGAAAATGCAGAAGAGTTTAACAGCCACTGGTGGATGGATGTTTATGCGTGGGGTACCTATCCAAAGGCTGCATGGAACTATTTAGAAAATAAAGGTTTGGCTCCGAAACTGGAAGAAGGCGATCTTGAGCTTTTAAAAGAAGGAAAACCAGACTTCATGGGTGTCAACTATTATCAAACGACTACTTTTGAATCCAATCCGTTAGACGGCGTTTCCGAAGGCAGGATGAATACGACAGGGAAAAAAGGTACTTCCGAGGAGCGGGGGATTCCGGGATTGTTTAAAACGGTTAAAAATGAAAATCTAGAAAGAACCAATTGGGACTGGAATATCGACCCAACCGGCCTGAGGATCGGCCTGCGCCGGATAACAAGCCGTTACCAGCTACCGATTTTAATTAGCGAGAATGGCTTGGGCGAGTATGACAAGTTGGAGGAAGGGGACATCGTTAACGATGACTACCGGATTGCTTATTTGCAAACACACTTAAAAGCAGTCCAAGAAGCGATATCTGACGGTGTGAATATGCTGGGGTATTGCACTTGGTCATTTACCGATCTATTAAGCTGGCTGAACGGTTTCCAAAAGCGCTATGGTTTTGTTTATGTCAATCAGCACGAAGAAGGCGAACATGATCTTCGCCGGATTAAAAAGAAGAGTTATTTTTGGTACAAAGACGTTATTGCCCAGAATGGCGCAAATCTTTAATGGCCGGACTTTATTTTACAAAATTGACAAAAAAAGCACCCTCCACAAGCAAGAAATCATTCTGTGTGGAGGGTTTTTTAAGGTAAAATGAAATTGGCACATTTTTAAAAACAACCAGTTAGGAAAGGAATGGAAAGCAGCTTGGAAAAACAGATGATTTTTTTTGATATTGACGGTACCCTCCTCAATCATGAAAAAAGGCTGCCGGAATCTACAAAAATAGCGATCAATCGATTAAAAGAGCTGGGTCATGAACTGGCGATTGCAACCGGAAGAGCACCGTTTATGTTTAAAGATTTACGGGAAGAACTGGGAATCCATACGTATGTCAGCTTTAACGGCCAATATGTCGTCCATAATGGGAAACCTGTGTATCAAAATCCATTGGATCAAAAGGAGCTTCATTTTCTTACGGAATATGCAGTCGGCCGGAGAAATCCGATTATCTATGAGTCAGATAAACAATTGCATGCCAACATGGAATCGCATCCTTACATCGACGCTGGGATTGGCTCATTGCAAATTGCGGAAGAGCCAATCTATGACCCTTTCTATTTTCACGATCATGAAGTCTACCAATCTTTGCTTTTTTGCACAGCAGATGAGGAAGAAGAGTATCGGAAGCACTTTAAAAAGTTCGAATTTGTCAGATGGCATGAATTTTCTGTGGATGTATTGCCGGCGGGAAGCTCGAAAGCAAAAGGAATTGAAGCATTAATGCACCACTTGAATCTATCAATGGATCAAGTTTTTGCCTTTGGAGATGGACTTAACGACATCGAAATGCTTTCGTTTGTGAAAAATAGCATCGCGATGGGAAATGCCGAAGAAGTGGTTAAAAAGGCAGCCAAGTATGTAACAAACTCGGTTGATGAAGATGGTATTTTAAAAGGATTGCAATTAGTGGGGCTACTCCGAAGAGTTAGCGGTGTAATTCATCTCAAATAAATGACTAGACTGGTGAGATAAATGAAAAAGATTGCTTTTTCAAAGGTAAAGGAAAGAGTGCTGTTTGTTTGGAATATCCCTTCTTTCCCAGTCCTTTTTCTGATCAATTTTATTCTTGGACTTTCTTCATCGTTTTTTGCTCCGTTTTCGTCCCTTTTTGGGCTCGATGAAGTAAAAATGAGCAATGTTGGTTTCGGGATTTTTATGACAATTACAGCGATCGGCGGGGTCATGATCAGCAGCTATATTGCCCGGTTGTCTGATACGAATACAAGCCGAAAAAGGCTATTGGTGGTCACATCGTTTTCCGGAATGTTGGGATATGCACTGTACGCTTTTTTGCGCAACTATTTCGCTCTTGCCTTAACGGGATTTTTTGTTCTCGGTGTCACAGCTGGTGCGATTCCGCAATTATGGGCATATGCCCGGGATGCCCTAAAACAGGCAAACATCCCGAGTGAAGAAACGCCATTCATTATGAATATTTTTCGGATGTTTTTTGCGCTATCATGGACAGTGGGGCCGGCATTAGGTTCTTGGATTTTGATGAAGGTTGGTTTCGAAGGTTTGTTCTCATTTGTGGCAGCCGGTTATTTTTTGTCCTTTTTGACGATTGTCTGTCTGCTAAAGGACGTTCCAAAACATTCATTCTCAGTGAAAAAGGCGCCGATTGTCAGGAAATACGTAAAAAAACCGCATATTTTTGCTTATCTTGCCGCAGCCTTTTTGCTATCAGCCGCAACTTCGATCCATATGCTGAATACACCGCAATTTGTCACAAAGATTTTACATGGGACAGAAATGGATGTCGGGATTATTTTTAGCGTGCCGCCGATTTTTGAAGTCCCGTTTATGATTATCATCGGGGTGATGGCAACGAAAATCAATAATGCGATTTTGATCAGAATTGGCTTTGCCATCGCCTTTATTTACTTTTTATTGTTTGGATTGGTTCAAGCGCCATGGCAAATCTATCTGATTCAGTTTTTAAGCGCCGCGCAAGTTTCTATCACGGGTGGAATTGCCATTTCCTATTTTCAGGACTTCATTCCGGAGGCACAGGGAATCGCCACAACCCTTTATATGAACACAACTCAAATTGGTTCTACGATGGGATTCTTGTTGTTTGGCGTCATCACAGAAGTGATCAACTATAGAAATCTTATTACCATTTATACCGTTTTTGCAGGAATCGGCCTATTGTCCCTGCTTCTGTTTGGAAAAGAAAAACTGGCCAGCTCCAGCAGTGTAAAATCAAAAATTCAAGGATTGTAATGTTCAAGTTTTTTCTACTTTTTCCGATTGTATATGTCGATAGGATTCCGTTATGATAATTTATATGGAAAAAGAATTTCACAAATGATTTGAGGAGGGTTACGATGTTAGCAGCAATTGAGGCCGGGGGCACAAAATTTGTTTGTGCGGTTGGTGATGAAAAGGGGAATGTCGTTGAAAGAATTCAGATCCCAACAACGGTGCCAGAGGAAACGATGCCGCAAGTGATTGATTTTTTTAAAAAATACGAGATAGAAGCCATTGGTATTGGTTCATTTGGTCCGGTTGATGTCAATAAGGATAGTGCTACATATGGATATATAACGTCCACGCCTAAGCCAGGCTGGAAAAACTACCCGCTCGTGCAAACGATCAAAGAAACCTTTCCGGTGCCTATAGGCTTCAATACCGATGTGAATGCAGCTGCTCTTGGCGAAGCAACTTATGGCGCGGCGAAAGGGCTGGACAGTTGTTTATACATAACTGTTGGCACGGGAATTGGCGCCGGTGCGATTGTTCAAGGAAACCTGCTGCAAGGCTTAACCCATCCGGAAATGGGCCATGTTCTTGTCCGCCGTCATCCTGAAGATCCTTATCAAGGAAGATGTCCATTCCATAACGACTGCTTGGAGGGCCTTGCAGCCGGGCCGGCCGTAGAGGAGCGCTGGGGAGCAAAAGGGATTGAACTTGTTGAGCGCACGGAAGTCTGGGAGCTTGAAGGCTATTATATTGCACAAGCGTTGATGCAATATATTCTGATCCTTTCGCCGAAAAAAATTATTTTAGGCGGCGGCGTCATGAAGCAAAAGCAAGTTTTCTCTTATGTTTACAACTATTTGCAACAATTTTTAAATGGTTATGTTGATCTGCCTGAACTTTCAAGCTATATCGTCAGCCCGGGCTTAGGGGACAATGCGGGGACTGTTGGTTCACTGCTGTTGGCATCCCAAGCATTACAAGGGGAAAATGAATAAGATCTGGAGGAACGATACGTGCAGCCATTATTTTTAAAACCAGTTTTTAAAGAACGAATTTGGGGCGGAACCGCTTTGCAAGAAGAATTCGGCTACGAAATTCCTTCCGAAAAAACAGGAGAGTGCTGGGCTATTTCCGCGCATCCGAATGGCCCTTCGATCATCGAAAACGGTCCATTTGCCGGCAAGCGGTTGGACGAGCTGTGGAAAGAACAGCCGGAACTCTTCGGCAACCCGTCCGAAGAAGTTTTTCCGCTATTGACCAAAATCCTTGACGCCAATATGGATCTTTCCGTCCAAGTACACCCCGACGACCACTATGCAAAAGAATTCGAAAACGGGGAGCTAGGAAAAACAGAGTGCTGGTATGTTATTGATTGCAAAGACGATGCCGATATCATTATCGGCCATACAGCAAAGACAAAAGAGGAACTCATTGAGCAAACAAAGCAAGGCAATTGGAACGAACTGCTTCGCCGCGTAAAAATTAAACCAGGCGACTTTTTCTATATTCCAAGCGGAACCATACACGCTATTTGTGAAGGAACCGTTATTTTAGAGACGCAACAAAGCTCCGATACCACTTACCGGGTTTACGATTATGACCGCCGGGACGACCAAGGAAACTTGCGCGAATTGCATTTGGAAAAAGCCATTGATGTCACAACCGTGCCACATCAAGATGCTGTAAGTCGTCCAAAAGTCGAGACAAGGGAAAATACCGTAATCACCACCTTTATCGAATCGGAATTTTTCTCCGTCTATAAATGGGACATCAACGGCAAAACCTCCTTTACATTTAACGATCAGTATTTATTGTTAAGTGTGATTGCTGGCGAAGGAACGCTTGAACATGAAGGGGAAAACTATTCTTTGAAAAAAGGAACCCACCTAATTGTACCGGTAGGGTTTGGAGAGTTTGTGTTGGATGGGAAGATGAGGGTGATGGTTTCGCGGCGGTAGCTGATGCTGAAAAACGCAACTTTTTTACTTATTGAAAAAAATATAGAGGCGCCTCAAAACTTGGGGCGCTCTCAATATTTATATCATTTAGGATTTGAGCCTATGGCTAAAAAGGAATGATTCAACTGAAAAGTTTTGCTTTTCCAGCTTTTACAGTCTTAAAAAACTGCGGTAAATAGTCTTTGTGTGCTTCCAGCATTTCATCCAAAATTTCTTTTGCAATTTTATCGGATGGAACAAGAGGGTTAATGGTCATTGCCAGAAGGGCTGTGTTATAATCACCTGTCACAGCAGATTCAGCAGCTACACGTTCAAATGATTTTATTTGCTGCACCAGACCTCGGACGGCAACGGGAAGATCGCCAATGGAAATTGGTTTAGGGCCATCCTTGGTGATGATGCAGTTTACTTCGACAGCGGAGTCTGCAGGTATACTTGCAATTGCTCCATTATTTCTTGTATTTACCGGCTGAATATCCCGTTTATCGTTATAAATAGAATTAATCAGATTGCATGCTGCGTCACTATAATAAGCACCACCGCGTTTTTCCAGTTGAGGCGGCTTTACCGCTAAATCTGGGTCTTTATAAAGTTCAAATAATTCTTTTTCAACTTGTTTTACAACTTCCGCCCGTGTGCCCTCTTCATTCGCTGCACGCAATTCATCTTCAAGCATTTCCTTTGTTTTATAATAGTAACGGTGATAGGGACAAGGTATTGCTTTTAAACCTCTTAAGAAATCCGGTTCCCAATCAATCGCCTTAATATTTTTCATTGTTATCGAATTGCCCGGGTTTGCCATTTTTTCGATAACTTCGTCAAGGACACTAACACCATCCACATAAACATTTAAGCCAAATACCATATGGTTAAGGCCAGCAAAATCAATGTGTAATCTTTCGGGAGCAACTTCTAACATTTCGGCTGTTCTCATTTTGATTCCAACGGGAACATTGCAAAGTCCTACTACTTTTTTAATCTTGCTATAACGTAGAACGGCTTCTGTTACCATGCCGGCCGGATTGGTGAAGTTGACTAGCCAGGCATCCGGACAAATTTCTTCAATATCTTTACAAATGTCCAAAATGACGGGAATTGTTCTTAATCCTTTAAATAAACCGCCAGGACCGTTCGTCTCTTGGCCAATGACATTGTATTTTAAAGGAATCCTTTCGTCTTTTACCCGTGCATCTAAAAGTCCAACCCTGAATTGAGTTGTAACAAAATCTGCCCCTTTAAGCGCTTCACGACGATCAAGGGTTAAATGAACTTCGATTGGAAGGCTTGCTTTTTCGATCATTCGTTTTGCAAGAGTTCCAACAATGTTTAATTTTTCTTGACCTTCCGGAATATCAACCAGCCATAATTCACTTATCGGAAGCTCATCGTACCTTTTGATAAAACCTTCTACAAGCTCAGGAGTATAACTTGAACCACCGCCGATTGTTACAATCTTAATGCCTTTTTTCAACATAGACACCTCCGGTTATTTATAAACTAGTAACTTCAGGATCATTGAAGTCAGACTATAAAATGTTGAACCTTGCTAATAAAAGTGTACATCCGAGTAATGAGATCGGTAAATATTGTGAGGGGATATAGTTACAGATACCGCCGGTAGTTATTTGTTACAAAATAAAAACACCCTGTTTTTTAAAAAATATGTGGTAAGATGGTTTCGTACAAAATCTGCTTTTTTTATCCAATCATGTTGATCGGGGGGGATGGGTTCTTTGTTTTCAAATGAAGTGATCGCAACTTTTAATGATTTGGAGATTTCATTATATGATTATATCTCCAAAAATAGCGATAAAGTGATATACATGCGGATTCGGGATTTAGCGAAGGAAACACATATCTCTACCTCTACTATTTTACGTTTTTGCAGAAAGTTGAATTGTGAAGGATTTTCGGAATTTAAGGTAAAGCTGAAGTTGTTTATAGATAGAGAAGAAGATTTACGGTTAAGAAGCACACAAGATAACCTATCTGAATTTTTAGAACGGGCATTAAAAGGAAATTTAGAAGCGAATATCAAAAAGGCAGCTGAAGTCATTGCTGAGTCAAACAATGTGATTTTTATTGGAATAGGCAGTTCCGGTATTCTCGCAGAATATGGGGCAAGGTATTTATCAAGCCTCGGAAAATTTTCCCTTTATATTAAGGATCCCCATTTTCCGATTCATGCAAAATACTTGGAGAATAGTGCAACAATTGCTTTGTCGGTTTCAGGTGAAAACAGATTTACGATCACGCATCTTAATCAGCTTAAGCAAGAAGGAAGTAACATAATTAGTATTACGAATAGCCAACAATGCACCATTGCCAAAATCTCCGATATAAACATATCCTACTATGTAACAGAAGAAAAGTATAATCATTCAAATATTACGACTCAAATTCCGGTAGTTTATATTTTGGAGACGATGGCAAGAGAAGTAAACAGCCTTACAAAAAAATAGATAGATTAGACGAATTAAACAGTTTCTTTTAAAAAATGAAAGCGTTGACGGAAGTTAAAATTGCGTGTTACTTTATATTAAAAATTAAACCATATTTTTAGGGTTGTTACTGGTTTAGCAGGTAAAACCTGAATGAATGCTTCATAATCGGAGAGTTAATTTCTTAATTATGGTATTAGTTCAAGTTTTTTCTTTTTAAAACAATACTTTCCAGATCATTGAATTATTTTAACTATTACCTAATAGATAAAATGGAAGGAAAGAGGAAAGAAGATGTTTTCAAAACGGCAAAAGGAATTATTGTTGTCTTTATTGAAGAATGACGAACCCATTACATCCGAATGGCTGGCAAAAGAATTAGGAGTAAGTGATCGAACAATTCGAGCGGAGATAAAAGAACTTCAATCTCAATGTCTATCATTAGGTGTAGTAATTGAATCCATGCGCGGTAAAGGGTATAAGTTAGAAATAAAAGATGATCAGTTGTTCAAAAAAGTATTTAACCAGTTAACAAAAGAACTTTCAGGTGATAAACAAATCGATTATTCTGAACAAAATAGCCGGGTGACGTATATATTGAGGCGATTTCTATTAGAAAAAGAAGAGATAAAACTAGAAAGTTTAGAAGATGAATTATTTATATCAAAACCAAAGCTTCAAAATGATTTGAAAGTTGTACGTGAAATATTGGCAAAGTATAAGTTGAAATTAGTCACACGTCCTCATTACGGCACTCATGTTGAAGGGGACGAATATATGAAAAGGTTGTGCCTTTCAAATTGCATTTTGAGTCGCAATAGTAACTTAAATATTGATAGTAATTCTTTTCAAGTTTTAAATGAAGAATTATTTGAAAAAATTAAAGAAATTATTGTGAAAAAAGTAAATGATTATAAAATTGAAATTTCAGATATCTCTCTCGAAAACTTGGCTACACATATTACGATCGCATGCAAGAGAATTGAAGAAGGCTTTGTTATCGAAAATCTTGAACACGATTTAACTGGAAAATATCCTTTTGAAAAAATTGTTGCACAAGAAATTGTTGAGGAAGTGGAAGCGCATACTGATTTAATTTTTCCAACTTCGGAGATTGATTATATTATTGTCCATTTACTGGGCACAAAGTTGCTACACAAAGAGACGTTAAACGAATTTAGCGAATTTGATGAAGTAGGAACCATTATTCACTGTATGCTTGAAAGGCTGCGAACGGAATTAAATTGGGATTTTCGTGATGATACTGAATTCATCCAGGCATTAACCTTACACATTCGACCTGCAATGAATAGATTACGGTACAATATGAATATTAGAAATCCGCTATTAAATGAAATTAAGACGAAATACCCTGCTGCCTTTGAAGGGGCAGCCATTGCCAGCAAGTGCATTGAGGAATATTTATCCCGAGAGGTTGGAGAACATGAAATTGCCTATATTGCTTTACATATAGGCGTAGCCTTGGATCGTATGAAAACGAAACACAAAAAAGTAAAACGGGTAATAGTAGTATGTGCCTCCGGAGTTGGAAGTGCCAAATTGCTGTATTACCGTTTGAAAAATTTATTTAAAGATGAAATGGAAATTATCGCTTCAACTAATTATTATCAATTAAATGAATATGATCTAGCCTCTGTTGACTTTGTTATTAGTACAATTCCCATTAAGGAAGATCTTGGTGTTCCGGTTCAGGTGGTGAATACTTTTTTGGATGAAGAAGATATTAGCAATATAAAAGACAAGCTGTCACCTGCAAGGAAAGATGAAGAATCAATTTACTTGGATCAATCAAGAGTGTTTATTCATAAAAACTTTGAAGATAAAGAAAGTGTCATCAAGTTTATGTGCAATGAATTATATAAACAGGGACTCGTTTCAGAAGATTATGTCCATTTAGTATTGGAACGGGAATCGCTGGCGCCAACCAATTTTGGAAATCTTGTAGCTATTCCGCATCCATTGACACCTGACACTGACGAGACTTTTTGGACAGTATGTACGCTGAAACGGCCGATTGAGTGGAGTAATAAACAAATGGTTCAATTTATTTGCTTATTAAACATTCGAAAGGGTCCAAAAGGTGATTTAGATCGAATGTTTCAAAAGTTGATTGATGTACTGGAGGACAAAACCACCGTGCGAAAACTTGTTAAGAGCGAGTCGGCTAAAGAGATTGTCGAGATTTTAAATCAATAAATTCCCGAAAAAGGCGATTGGCAGCTGCCATCGCCTTTTTCTCAGATTTGAAAATTTGACGTTCATTTATTATCAAATTGCAAAATTAAATGACACCGTTTCCGTTGATTAACGGAAAAATCCGTGCTTAAAAGTAAAACGCTTTCACAATAAACTATAAATACAAGATATCATATTTATTTTTACTTAAGGGTGATTTTGATGAACTTAGAAGAAATTAGTTTTCAAATTATTTTAAATGGAGGAAATGCTCGAAGTTTAGCCATGGAAGCAATGCATCATGCTAGAATGAATGAGCTTGACTTAGCTGAACAAAAAATTGAAGAAGCGAATGAAGAAATGAGAAAAGCACATCACTTTCAAACAGACCTAATTCAAGGGGAAGCTCGGGGGGAAAAGATAGAAATTCGTTTATTACTTATCCACGCACAGGACCATTTAATGAACGCAATTACAGTTATTGATTTAGCTAAAGAAATAATTGAACTTCATAAAAAACTAATTAACTAGAATTTTGTAAGTGATAACAATTTGTCTAGCTGTATTTTTCCAAATGGAAAAGGTGAAGTAAATCAAGTGGATTTCAAAACATTATTATTTTGTAAACTTTAACCAGCATGAAGATGGTGAACACGATCTTCGTCGGTTTAAAAGAAAAGCTTTTATTGTTACAAAGAAGTTATTAAAAGTAATGGAAAGAATCTTTAACTAATTTATAAACAGGCAATTTTTTAAATAATTATAATTAATTGGAGGAATGTAAGATGAAAAAAGTTTTAATTATTTGTGCAGCTGGTATGTCATCTTCTTTAATGGCAAGGAAGACAACGGAATTTTTAAAAACAAAAGGTCACGATATTAAAGTAGATGCCATTTCTGCTAATGAAGGCAGTAAGATGATTGAAAAGAGTGATTTTGATTTATTTTTGATAAGCCCCCAAACAAAGATGTATTTTCAGAAACTTAAAGAAGCTGGTGATCGTGCTGGTAAACCAGTTGTAAATATTCCACCACAAGCATATGTTCCTATTCCTATGGGTATTGAAAAATTAGGGAACTTAATCTTACAAGAGCTTTCAAATCAATGATTTGCTAAGGACATGTTCGATTAAGAAACGAAGTGGGATATGCTTATGTGATTCGTACTATTAAATAAATGGTTCTTCGCTATTTAAAAAGAATTACATCCGGTATTGCTAGAATTTATCAATAGAATCAAGGGGGGATGTAATGAGATTAATATTTCAAGAATTACTCCTATATATTAAATCTTAATTAAATGAAAGCGGTTTATTGGCTGGGGTAACAATAAGAAACTATGGATTGCTTACAATTCAAATTATTACTAGTAGCGAAGAGCCAAATGAATAAATGAGGGATTTGTATGAATTACGATGAAAGAGCACTGTTAGAAAAAACCAGAAAAGAACAAAGTATTAAATCTATGTACTTTAATCGATATTTACTTGTAAGATATGTTACTGCTTTATTCTTTTTTACAAATATATACTGGTTAATTTCATTGTTAATGAGTGATTCATCACTATATTTTATCCCATTGATATTAATTATATTCTTATTAATTAGCATTGCAGAGCAAGTGAAGATCTATAGCAGTCATACCAACAATGCTATATACACAAAATATTGTTTCATAGCTCTGCTTTTTGCAAATGTTAGTTTTATTTTACCGACTTACTTTTCTGCGACCTTCGCTCAATTATATCCTTTTTTAGTAAATCAAGATAAGACAAAAATATTCGTTTTAACGATTTTGATTACTGGGATATTATTAAGTGTTTTAATTCTTTATCGATTATACCAGATTAAAAACAATAAGGACAATCATTATGCACTCATCAAGAAATATGAAGAAGTTATTAATTAATAATGGAAAAGAGGGATTTCTATGTCATCAGAAAATAAGGCATTTGCTCTGTTAGAAAAGTATCTAATGGATCCTATGGGGAAAGTTGCATCCTTTCGTTTTGTACGTGCGGTAATGGCTGCAGGTATGGCTTCTATACCGTTTACCATCGTTGGATCCATGTTCCTGGTGTTAAATATATTGCCACAGACAATGCCTTTTTTAGAAGGTTTTTTCAACAGTACTTTTTTTAAGATCAGCGATTTGTATATGTTAGCGAATAAAGCCACGATGGGAATTCTAGCATTATATTTTAACCTGGTAATCGGTTATGAATATACCAAAATATATGCTGAAGAAGAAGGTTTAAACCTAAACCCTTTAAATGGTGCTTTACTGTCAATGTTTGCTTTCTTTATGACTATTCCACAATTAGTTATAAAAGATGGAAAAATGGCATTGGTACAACAAATTAATGATTCTACAAAAATTTTTAGCGGTTGGGAAATGGTTGATAGTGGTGTAAGCCGCTTAGGTACTACAGGGATATTCGCGGCAATTATTATGGGTGTTGTGGCTGTACAATTATATCGGTTATGTGTAAAGCGAAACTGGGTTATTAAAATGCCGGAAGCAGTTCCGGAAGGCGTAGCCAGATCATTCACAGCATTGATTCCAGCTTTTTTAGTTGCTTTTACTGTTTTACTGATCAATGGTATTTTTGTAGCTTTAGGTACTGATATATTTAAAGTCGTAGCTGTTCCTTTTAGCTTTGTTACGAATATAGCCAATAGTTGGCTGGGGCTAATGGTTATTTACTTCTTAATCCATGCACTTTGGATCGTCGGTATCCATGGAGCAAATATTATTTCATCATTCCTAACACCAATTGTTCTTGCAAATATGCAAGCCAATATAAATGGAGCAAATATTCCATTTGCAGGTGAATTCCAAAATTCATTTGTCATTATGGGTGGTTCAGGAGCAACTTTAGGGTTAGTTATCTTTATTGCATTCTTAGCTAAATCACAACAATTAAAAGTTTTAGGTAAAGCGTCTCTTGCTCCTGGTATCTTTAATATTAATGAACCAATATTATTTGGATTACCAATTGTTTATAATCCATATTTAGCTATCCCATTCTTTTTAGCACCTATGGCCTCAGCAACCATCGGTTATTGGGCAATTAAACTACACTTTATCAAACCTATTATTGCACAAGTACCTTGGCCATCTCCAATCGGTATAGGAGCTTTTATTGGTACAGCTGGAGATGTTATGGCTGTTATCGTTGCATTGATTAATGGTGTTGTAGCGTTTCTCATTTATTTTCCGTTCATTAAACTATACGATAATAAGTTAGTGGAGCAAGAAAAAGGTGGAGAATCAGTAATTTAATCCAGACAAAAGTGAAAGATAGGCGGTTATTAAAAAGAATAACTGCCTTCTTTTTCAATTTATAGTCTAAGCACTAAACGATTTTTTAAAATGGAGGATGACTTACTATGTCAAAAAGCGTATTACCAGAAAACTTTTTATGGGGTGGGGCTGTCGCAGCTCATCAGCTTGAAGGTGGCTGGAATAAAGGTGGAAAAGGTGTAAGTGTTGCTGATGTGATGACTGCAGGAAGGCACGGTGTTCCTCGACAAATTACAGATGGTGTGTTAGAAGGATACAATTATCCAAATCATGAAGCGATTGACTTCTATTCTCGTTATAAGGAAGATATCAAACTATTTGCTGAAATGGGTTTTAAATGTTTCCGTACTTCTATTGCTTGGACAAGAATTTTTCCAAATGGTGACGATGCTGAGCCGAATGAAGAAGGGCTACAATTTTATGATGATCTATTTGATGAATTATTAAAATATAATATTGAACCCGTTATTACCCTTTCTCATTTTGAATTACCTTATAATCTTGTGAAAAAGTATGGTGGTTTTAGAAACCGGAAGTGTATTGATTTCTTCGTGAACTTTTCTGAGACAGTGATGAAACGTTATAAAGATAAAGTAAAATACTGGATGACATTTAATGAAATCAATAACCAAGCAGATACAAGTATGGATTTCGCTAGTTTTACAAATTCAGGAATTAAATATGAAGAAGGAGAAAATCGTGAACAAACAATGTACCAAGCAGCTCTTTATGAATTAATTGCTAGTGCAAAGGTTGTAAAATTAGGTCACGAAATTAACCCGGATTTTAAAATTGGTTGCATGCTTTCTTTTGTACCTGTATATCCATATTCTTGTCATCCAGAAGATGTTATGTTAGCCACTGAAGCAATGCATAATCGCTGGTTCTTTGGTGATATTCATGTTCGAGGTGAAATACCTAATTATACGAAGAAATATTGGGAAAGAAACGGGTTTGAAATTGAATACACGGAAGATGATGAAAAAGTTCTTAAAGAAGGCACTGTAGATTATATTGGATTTAGCTATTATATGTCCAAGGTAGTCAGTACTCGTGAAGTAGAAGGCAGCGAATCTGATGGAGAATTTGGCCATATCGTTCGCAATCCTTATGTTGAAGCAAGTGATTGGGGTTGGCAAATTGATCCAACAGGTCTCCGTTATTCATTAACTGCATTATATGAACGGTATAATATTCCGTTATTCATTGTAGAAAATGGTCTTGGTGCTAGGGATGTCGTTGAAGAAGACGGTAGAATAAACGATGATTACCGTATTCAATATTTTCGTGGTCATATTGAAGAAATGAAAAAAGCCGTGGAACTAGATGGTGTTGATTTAATGGGATACACACCATGGGGCTGTATTGATTTAGTGAGTGCTGGAACTGGGGAAATGGAAAAACGTTACGGTTTTATTTATGTAGATAAAGATAATGAAGGGAATGGAACATTAGAAAGAAGAAAGAAAAAATCTTTTGATTGGTATAAGCATGTCATTGAAACAAATGGTGAGAAACTTTCAAGAACAGAGTACTAGATGAAAGATCTTTATTGTCTAGCTTGAAAAATGTGGATAAAATTTACATGAAATAATTATTTAAAAAAGATGGAGCTAATATAAAACTCCATCTTTTTCATATCACAAAGATAGATTCTCCTTTCATGATTGAATACGGACACAGCGAGAATCTCCTTCCCCGATTTGAAAGAGCTCATGTATAGGCTTGTCAGCGTGGAGAGGGGGCCTGCTGTTTTCGGGTGTCATGAATGGAAGCATACCCGATAAAAGTTAATGAACCCTAGTTGATCTCCATTTATGTAAATAATAGAGATTACAAACTTCTATTAGCTCACTTAAAAAGTTCCGTTGGCAAAGGAAAATATCCATGTTAAACATTTTTTCGAAATCACTTACTATAATGATGGTTCAACCCTTGAAAGCTATTGTAATTTATTAGGGGGTAAGCGATTAGCTTAGTTGTAAAATTTCAAACTGCAATGAATTCATAAGTCAATGTAGCAAATTGATTTGCAAAATAAGGTTTGTTAAAAGGAGGCGAATGAAACCTGGAATAAAGGAAATTATGCAATTAATTTAAGTAATGATTCCTTTTATGTATTAGATTTTTCATAAAGAGTAAGTATTTCTATATTATATATAGAAAAGGTGGAAGAAGCATGGATTATTTTTTTCCTTTTTTGGGTTATATCGCAGCTACATTTACAACTTTATCATTCTTGCCTCAAGCAATTAAGACAATAAAAGAAAGAAATACTGAGGGAATCTCATTGATTATGTACATTATGTTTATATCTGGTGTATTTTTATGGGTTGTTTATGGATTTTTTTTACAAGATATAGCGATCATAGTTGGTAATTTAGTTACTTTATTATTTGCCGTAATTATTCTGAGTGTAAAAATTAAAAATGCAAAAAGGAAGGGATAAGTATTTATAGTCTCGTTTTAATAAAATAATTTACTAAAACTTTGAGATTCCGGAATTTTCGTTAAAGATTCAAACCTTGGAGAAAAAAGGTTTGAATTTTTTTGTATAAATGAAAACCATACGCTAGGCGTATGGTTCAGGAAAGCTTTTAGCGATGTATTAAAAAAGACCCCTCTTGGTGGTAAAATAAATTTTGGTTCGCCAACCAAATTTATGTACCAAGGAGGGACCTACTATGTCTTCCGACTTAAACAGTTTAGCACATACAAAATGGAATTGTAAGTATCATATTGTCTTTGCACCCAAATATAGAAGACAAATAATATACGGGAAGATAAAACAAGACATCGGACAAATATTACGACAATTATGTGAAAGAAAAAGGGTAGAAATTATTGAAGCAACAGCATGTAAAGATCATATACATATGCTTGTAAGTATTCCACCAAAATTAGTGTTTCCTCTTTTGTGGGATATTTAAAAGGAAAAAGCAGTTTGATGATATTTGACCGGCATGCAAATTTAAAATAGCGGTACGGGAACAGAAAGTTTTGGTGTAAAGGTTTTTATGTGGATACGGTAGGAAGAAACAAGAAAGTAATTGAAGAATACATTCGAAATCAAATACAAGATGATATAGTCGCAGAACAATTAAGTATGGCAGAATTTTATCGATTCGTTCACCGGAGAAGAAGTAAAGAGAAAAAATAAAAAGAAATAGGAGAAGCCCTTTAGGGTTAGCCGGAGAAGTAGTGCGGTTGGCGAACCTTTCAGCGCCCTTTGAAGGGCTGGCCAGTAACAGAGGCTTTCAGCCGTAGAACAAACCACCCGTTCACACGGGTGGTTTTGATTTAGAATTAATAAATTCTGTTCTATTTCTTTTGTTTAAAAAGTTGTGCCAAAAGTAATATTTATTTACTAAAATATTTTAAATTTTTCAAAAAAATATATTGAAAACCCTTTCGCAGGCTGATATTATACAAATGTACATAGTAAATAATTTAGTGTTAGCATTAACTTGATAGGTAAAAAATTTAGTGAAGAGGTTTAAGATGGCGACAATTAAAGATATAGCAGCTTTGACAAATGTATCGCCTGCTACTGTTTCGCGAGTTCTGAATAATGATCAGACCATCTCTGTGTTGGAAGAAACCCGTCAGCGAATATTACAAACTGCAAAGGATTTAGGGTATAAGACGATATTAGAGCGGCGAGTGGAAAAACAGTTGGAATTAAACAAAAAAACGCCAAGTGTGGGGATTTTACTTTGCCAAACAGTAGAAGAAGAATTAAGTGATCCTTATTTTTTGTCAATTCGCCAAGGGGTTGAGGAAGAACTTTTAAATCAAGGGATTACTTCAATTAGCATGTTCCGGTTGAATGAAAAGAGCTCAAATCCATTAATCAATCATTTAGATGGTTTGATTATTATTGGAAGAATTAGTGAAAAAGCTGTAAAAACAGTAAGTAATCATATTGAAAATGTGGTTTATATTAATCATTCTCCAGATGATACACTTTACGATTCGGTAGTAATTGATTTTGTAAAATCATCTGAATTAGCAGTGGGTCATTTATTGAGCCGGGGTTACAAAAAGGTTGGATACATTGGCGGAGAAGAAAGATTACATTTAGATGGAGGAAAAATTACAATCGAAGACAAACGCCTTACAACATTTGAGGAGCTAATGAAAAGAGAAGGTCTATATAATCCTAATAGTATATATATCGGAGAATTTACGATGCTTCAGGGGTATGAATTGATGAAGGAGGCGCTCAAACAAGGTGATCTGCCTGAAGCCTTTTTTATTGCGAGCGATCCAATGGCCATAGGGGCACTTAAAGCATTACAGGAAGCCAATCTTTCAGTCCCGAATGATGTAGCGATAGTCAGTTTTGATGACATTGAAATGGCGAAGTTCGCAAGTACACCGCTAACCACTATAAAAGTATATACAAAAGAAATGGGTCAAACTGGAGTAAAACTATTAATGGATCGCTTTAATGGGAGGAAAATCCCTTTGAAAGTAATGGTTCCAACTGAATTGGTTGTGAGAGAAAGCAGCGGTACCTAAAGATAGAAATACACATCTAGAAAAATATTCTACTATATTTTAAGGAGGTGATGCTTGATTAAGAAATGGTTTCAATTTCCTGGGAAAATCGTTTCGTGGACATATGAAAGTAAGATAGGAAGAGGCTTATCCCCTTGCAACCTGTATTAAAGTTTGTGACGGCCAATCACACATAACAAGGAATAAATAAGCCCCAGACTCCAGTTGTTCAAAGGAGCACTAATAAATTATATAGTACCTCCTTTCTTTGTCAAGATTTTATCCAATCTTCTTTCTATGAAACTAGGTTTTGCTAACAAATCGGTAAAAAGGAATTAATATTTGCAAATCCAAGGGGGATTCTTTATGAAGAAAGTATTCAAAGCATTAGCGATTGCAGCTTCCCTGACAGTAGTTGCTGCAGGTTGCTCAAGTAAAAGTTCATCAACAAGTGATTCAGGTGGAAAAGTTACACTCTCACTTTACTCAACAGTAACAAATGAATCAGATCAGAAGACATTAACAAATGTAATTCAAAAGTTCGAAAAGAAAAATCCAAATATCGATATTAAATATAATTATCCTGCAGATAAATATGAAGGAATGCTCCGGGTTAAAATGGCAGCAAATGATATGCCCGATTTGTTTGATACTCATGGCTGGGCTCAAAAACGGTATGGAAATTATGTAGAAGACTTAAGTAAAATGGATTGGGTGAAAAATCTTGATCCTGCTCTGGATCCAATTCTGAAAGATGAAAAAGGGAAAGTATATGCGTATCCATTAAATCAGGCTAAAGATGGTATTACATATAATAAGACACTATTGGAGAAATACGGTATCCAGCCACCAACAACATTTGATGAGTTTATGACCGCACTTGAAACGATTAAAAAGAAAAGCAATGGGGAAGTGACACCATTGTGGTTTGCGGGTTCAGATAAATCTGCATTCGGACAATACTTTGATCAGTTTTTAACTCCACTATTGGTCACAGATCCAAATAATAATTTTGAAAAACAATTGTTAGATGGAACTTTTGATTGGTCCAATTATACTTTCCTCCCAGAAAAGCTGAAGGAAATGAAAGATAAAGGATTGTTGAATGAAGATGTGTTAACAGCACAAAACCAGCAGATGACTGAATTGATGGCTCAAAATAAAATTGGCTTTATTATCGGCGGAGGAATGTTAGGACCGTCTGTGGCAGAATTAAATCCTAAAGTTAAATTGGGAGTTATTCCAATGCCAGTCATTCATAAAGGAGATAAACCGGTTTGGATTGGTGGAGAGCGTCATACGCTCGCAGTGTGGAAGGATTCTAAACACAAAAAAGAGGCAGAAAAGTTTATCGAATTTATATCACAGCCTGATATTGTAAAAGAAATTGCAGAAGGTACTTCACTACCAGCAGGTTTGAACAATACCGATGCAAAAAACTATTACTCTCAAGACTATGAAAAATATAAGGATGTAAAAGTTGCTCCATATTTTGACCGTGTCTATTTGCCAAGCGGTATGTGGGATGTAATGGGATCCACCGGACAAGAACTGTTAGCAGGAAAAATGACGCCGGAGCAAGTATCGAAGAAAATGGATGAGGAATTCAAACGTCTAAGAAGTCAGAAATAATTTAGAGAGCCTTGATAGGTTATAGGAGTAGGAACAATGCCTGCTCCTATATTCTCTACCTCTAAATGATCTAATTAGGAGTTGAAAACTGATGATGGAAGTGGAAACTCAAAAAATATCACTACCCAAAACAAAAGGTAAGAATAAACTCAAAAGACAAAAAGATACATCCCTCTGGTGGATGTATCTTCCAGCTCTCGCTATTGTTTGCTTTTTCATTATTTATCCTTTTCTAAACGGCTTGAAAATTTCATTTACAAATTGGGATGGCTTTTCACAAACATATGATTATATTGGATTTAACCAATATACAAGATTACTAAAAGACCCAGCAACATGGCTTGTTGTAGGGAACACGTTAATTTACGGGATTGGCAGTACTATTTTTCAAAACATACTAGGTTTACTATATGCATTATTACTGAATCAGAGCATAAAAATGCGGGCTGTCACACGAACAATTGTGTATCTGCCTGTCATTATCAGTCCATTAATAATGGGTTATATCTGGTATTTCTTCTTTGCGTATCAAGGCGGTGCCCTAAACGATGCATTGCAATTTATCGGTTTGGATAAAATCAATGCGTTAGGGGACCCGAACGTGAATAAGTGGCTCATTGTGTTTGTAAATACCTATCAATTTGTCGGGATTGCGATGATTATTTATTTAGCAGGACTTCAAAGTATTTCAAAAGACTACTATGAAGCTGCACAGCTTGATGGCGCTTCAAGTTTTCAACAGTTTAAAAATATCACATTGCCATTATTAATGCCTTCAGTCACAATCAATATGGTTTTAAATATTATTGGCGGTTTGAAATTGTTTGATGTCATTATAGCACTTACTGGCGGTGGGCCTGGTAATGCCTCTCAATCAATGTCTACTTTTATGTATGATTTGTACTTTAATAGACAGGATGCTGGTTATGCTGCAACCGAGGGTGTTTTAATGGCAGTTATTATCTTAATCATCAGCATGGCAGCATTGATTTTCTTCAAACGCAAGGAGGTTGAGGCTTAATGCATTACTTGGATAAACGGAAAAAAACAGTTTTGACGGTGATAGCTGTTATCATCACTCTATTTCATTTAATTCCATTTTACATTTTAACTACAACTTCTTTGAAAGAAAAGGGGGATTTTAGCTCAAAATGGGTTTTTCCGAAAAACATCACATTTACAAATTTTTCTGAAGCCTGGGAAGCAGCTAATTTGGGAAATGCGTTCATTAATACTATGATTATTACCTTTTTTTCAGCAATATTGTTAATTTTCCTCGGATCTTTGGCAGCATATCCACTTGCGAGAAGGGAAACGAAGCTTAATAAATATGTTTACATGCTCTTTATCGCTGTGATGGTTATTCCACCATTAACCGCATTAGTACCTTTATACAAATTAGTTGTTGATATGGGAATGATGAACACCCATCTTATTGCCATATTGAATAATGTTGCGGCATTTATGCCATTAACAATTTTCTTATATGCGGGTTTTATTCGTTCAACAATCCCCAAAGAGCTTGAAGAAGCGGCAAAAATAGATGGAGCAGGCACAATTGGAACCTTCTTTAAGATTGTTTTTCCGTTATTGAGGCCGGTTACAGCATCCATTTTGATTATTTCTTGCGTATTTATTTGGAATGATTATCAATTTGCGATTTTCTTCCTTCAAGCTGACGAAGTAAAAACATTAACCGTAGCGCTGTCAGGATTTTTTGGACAAAATACAAACAACCTGAATC
Source organism: Bacillota bacterium Lsc_1132 (assembly GCA_044598425.1). Taxonomy (GTDB): domain Bacteria; phylum Bacillota; class Bacilli; order Bacillales; family Cytobacillaceae; genus JAEVLT01. The sequence continues at coordinate 3,013,172 of CP172536.1, read as the reverse complement.
TGGTTGCTTCAGCGGCAATTACGGCAGTAGCACCGATGGTAATTCTCTTTTTATTTTTACAGAAACACTTTATACAAGGTTTAGCCTCCGGGTCTGTTAAAGGTTAAAAAGTTTGGGGGAATATAACGATGCCAATTTTCTATAGTAAGGAAACAAATGAATTCCATCTTCAATCCGAAAAAGTAAGTTATATATTTACTATATTAAAAAATAATCAATTGGGGCATTTGTATTATGGGAAAAGGCTGAAGCATAGAGATTCTTTTTCCCATCTTTATACAAGCAAGGCTAAGCCGAATGTTGCTTGTGTTTTTGAAGGGGATTTGTCCTTTTCGTTAGATACGTCTAAACAAGAATATCCCGCTTACGGAACAACTGATTTTCGAGAGCCGGCTTATCAAATTTTGCAGGAAAATGGCAGCCGGATCACTAACTTTGTCTATAAAGAACACAAGATATATAGTGGAAAACCAAACCTTGAAGCGCTTCCTGCAACGTATGTAGAGGAGGAAGGTGAAGCAACTACTTTAGAAATTTCCCTATATGATGAACTAATTAATGCTGAAATCATTTTGTACTATACCATTTTTGAACAGTTTAACGCGATTACACGCAGTGTAAAATTTGTCAATCATGGGGTGGAAAATCTAAATCTTACAAGAGCGATGAGTATGTGTATTGACTTCTTTGATTCTGATTTTGAAATGATTCAATTATCTGGAGGATGGGCCAGAGAGCGCCATGTAAAAACGCGAAAGCTGGAGCCTGGAATTCAAAGTATCTCTAGTACACGAGGAACAAGCAGCAGTCAGCAGAATCCATTCCTTGCATTAAAGCGTCCAAATACAGATGAACATCAAGGAGAAGTATATGGATTCAGCCTTGTTTACAGTGGTAATTTTTTAGCTCAGGTGGAAGTGGATTATTATGATGTTTCTCGAATCACGATGGGCGTTAATCCCTTTGATTTCAATTGGCTGCTGCAAAGTGGGGAAAGTTTTCAAACACCAGAAGTAGTTATAGTGTACTCTGATAGAGGTTTAAACGGGATGAGCCAAATTTATCATTCATTGTATAGAACAAGGCTTGCAAGAGGTAAATGGCGTGACAAGGAGAGACAGGTATTAATCAATAACTGGGAAGGTACATATTTTGACTTTAATGAAGAAAAAATTCTTGAAATGGCGAAAGCCTCAAAGGAATTAGGTGTTGAATTGTTTGTTTTGGATGATGGCTGGTTTGGCAAGCGTGATGATGACACTACTTCCCTTGGAGATTGGTTCGTCGACATTCGAAAACTTCCAAATGGAATCACTGGCCTTGCACAAAAAATCAATGAGATGGGTTTAGCGTTTGGCTTATGGTTTGAACCGGAAATGGTGTCCAAAATAAGCGAATTATACAGCAATCACCCTGACTGGATCATTCAAGCGCCAAATAGAAGGCAATCGCACGGAAGGAATCAATACGTTCTTGATTTTTCCCGTAAAGATGTTGTGGATTACATTTATAGTTTGATGGCGAAAGTCCTGCATGAAGCCCCTATTTCTTATGTGAAATGGGATATGAACCGTTATATGACCGAAATTGGCTCAGCAGAGCTTCCATCTGATCGGCAGCGAGAAGTGGCACACCGCTATATTCTAGGTGTATATGATTTATACGAAAGGCTGACATCTGAATTCCCAGATATCCTGTTTGAATCTTGTGCAAGTGGAGGCTGTCGTTTTGACCCGGGGCTACTTTATTATGCACCGCAAACTTGGGCAAGTGATGATACCGATGCAATTGAGCGCTTAAAAATCCAATACGGTACATCTTTTGTTTATCCATTGAGCTCGATTGGTGCCCATGTTTCTGCAGTACCTAATCACCAGGTTGGCAGGATGACAAGTCTTGAAACAAGAGCAAATGTTGCTTACTTTGGCGCTTTTGGCTATGAATTAGATGTAACAAAAATGTCTGAGCAAGAAAAAAAGAAGGTAAAAAATCAAATAAATTTTTACAAAGAAAACCGAAAATTGCTACAAAGAGGTTCTTTTTATCGCCTTCTTAGTCCGTTTGAAAAAGATGGAAATGTTACTAGCTGGATCGTCGTTTCAGAAGATCAGAAGGAAGCAATTGTCGGGCGCTATCAAGTACTTGGCAAACCAAACCCTGGCTATGAACGGCTTATGCTTAAAGGTCTAAATGATGAAATGGAATACAAAATTGAAGGAATACAAGGTACGTTTTATGGGGACGAGTTGATGAATGCAGGGATTCTACTGGATCAGACTGTTTCTGGTTCCCTGCAATGGGGTGACTTTACTTCGCAGATTTTCAAATTATCAAGCTTGTCCTAGTTTAATAACAAATTACAGGATATTGGGAGGTTAAAACATGTCTAAAATTACATTTTTAGGTGCGGGAAGTACGGTATTTGCAAAAAATGTTCTTGGAGATTGTATGCTTGTTCCAGCGTTAGAAGGATTTGAGTTTGCCCTCTTTGATATTGACGAACAAAGGTTGAGAGATTCCGAGAATATGCTTCAAAATTTAAAAGAAAGTTTGAATAAAGATAATAAGATAAATGCTTATCTAGATCGGAAAGAAGCTTTAAGAGGGGCCAAATACGTCATTAATGCCATTCAAGTCGGCGGCTACCGTCCAAGTACAGTGATTGATTTTGAAATTCCAAAAAAATATGGTCTGCGCCAGACAATCGCTGATACAGTCGGGATTGGCGGCATTTTCCGAAATCTTAGAACAATTCCGGTCATGCTCGATTTTGCAAAAGACATGGAAGAGGTATGCCCGGAGGCGCTTTTCTTAAACTACACCAACCCGATGGCTGTATTAACAGGTGTGATGAATCGTTTTACTCCAATCAAAACAGTTGGTTTGTGCCATAGTGTTCAAGCATGTACAAAAGAATTATTTAAATCATTAGGTATGGACCATAAAGGGATTCAGGAAAAGATTGCCGGTATCAACCATATGGCTTGGCTGCTGGAAGTAAAGCGAAATGGAGAAGATCTCTATCCTGAAATTAAAAGAAGGGCAAGAGAAAAGCAAAAAACGAAACATAATGATATGGTACGGTTTGAATTGATGGATAAATTTGGATATTATGTAACAGAATCATCTGAACATAATGCGGAATACCATCCATATTTTATCAAGTCCAGATATCCGGAATTAATTGAAAAATTTAATATACCGCTTGATGAATATCCGCGCCGTTGTGAAGAGCAAATCAAAAATTGGGAAACGATGAGAGAAGATTTAGTAAACAATAAGGCATTAGAACATGTCCGCTCAAAAGAATATGGGTCTAGAATTATTGAAGCAATCGAAACGAATATTCCATTTAAATTTGGGGGCAATGTTTTAAACACAGGAAGGTTGATTAGCAATCTGCCTGAAAAAGCCTGTGTTGAAGTTCCTTGTATAGCAGATCGAAGCGGTATCACTCCAACATATGTCGGGGACATTCCGGAACAGCTTGCTGCTTTAAACCGCACGAACATTAATACACAGCTCTTAACGATTGAAGCGGCAATCACTAAAAAACGAGAATATATTTATCAGGCTGCAATGTTAGATCCACACACAGCCGCAGAATTATCGATGGATGATATTATTTCATTGTGTGATGATTTAATTGAGGCACACGGGGAGTGGCTGCCGGAATTTAAAAAGAGTGAAGGTTTGGCTTTAACTAATTCTTAAAAATCATACTATTAAGTCGTACTGGTATTTGCTGGTACGGCTTTTTAATTACAAAATGGTTATTTGATTTTTATTATTCTAAAAATTTAAATATTGACTTAGATCTATTGAAAACAATATAATAAATAAAGAAAGCGCTTACTTTAAGCATCTAGAATTTGTTTTTATTTTTAATGTTTTGGTATGAAAAATAATTTGGTTTATTTTTTAGGGGAGGGAAAGCGCTTAATCAAAAAGAAAAAATATGTAGAAAACTAGGTGAAAGAAGGAGAGGTACATGATGAAAAAAGTAAAGGTTGGGATTGTAGGATTAGGGAGGTTAGGAAAACAACATGCGGAAAATTTAGCATTTCGTATTCCATATTGCGAATTATTTGCTGTTTGCAGTGTGATTCAGACAGAAGTAGAGCAAGCGCAAAAAGATTGGGGGGTTCCATTTGCTTATACCAATTATGATGAAATGCTTAAGAATAAGGAATTAGATGCCATATTCATTGCTTCTCCATCAGGATTTCATTGTGAGCAGATAGAAAAGGCTTTGAATTCAGGTTTTCATGTGTTTAGTGAAAAACCATTAGGACTATACCTTGATGAAGCTTTGCGTGTTCAAGAGGCAGTAAATAAATACAAAGATCAAATATTCATGTTAGGATTTATGAGAAGATTTGACAGATCTTATGCATATGCGAAAAAGAAAGTTGAGGAAGGAAAGATAGGGGATCCCTATTTAATTCGTTGTTACGGATTTGATCCGGCAAAAGCAATCAATGGGTTTATGCAATTTGCTAAAAATAATTACAGTGGTGGGTTATTCCTAGACATGGCCATTCATGATTTGGATCTTGCTAGATGGTTTTTAGGTGCAGAAGCAAAACAAGTTTGGGCAATCGGCGGTGCCTATGCATATCCGGAAATCATGGAATTAAATGATGCTGAAACGGGTGCAGCATTAGTTAAATTTGAGAATAATAAAATTGGAGTTTTTGTTGCTGGCCGTAACTGTGTTCATGGGTATCATATTGAAACTGAAATAATTGGTACAAAAGGTACATTGCGAATTGGTGCGATTCCGGAAAAGAATCTGGTTACGGTATTTGATGAAACAGGAGCTGTAAAGGAATGTTCTGATGGATTTTTAGAAAGGTTTGAACAAGCATATTTAAGCGAAGTAGAAGAGTTCATTTCTTGTATTAGAGAAAATAGGCATCCGAATGTCACGGTTGAAGATGGAGTATTGTCAACTGCACTTGGGTATGCTTGTAAAAAGTCATTTGAAACAGGAGAGCTGAGAACAGTACTATTACCTAATAGTATTAATTTATCGAATTAAAAATAGATTGGACTTTATATATTCATTTTTTAATAATTATTTTGTTTTATCAATAAGGAGTGAAATTATGGGAGAAATCCGCTGGGGAATTTTGAGTGCTGCTAACATTGCTTATGACGAACTTGTTCCTGCATTACGGCGTTCGAGTCGTGCTTGTGTTGCAGCAATTGCCTCAAAAAATTCAGAAAAGGTAAAGCGCTTTAATATACCTATTGTCTACCAGCAATACGAACAGCTAATTGATGATCCTAGTATTGATGCAGTTTACATTCCACTTCCAAACTCTCTTCATGCTGAATGGGCAGTAAAATCAATGAAAAAAAAGAAACATGTCCTTCTTGAAAAGCCGGCAGCACTAACTGAGTCCGAAATGGAATTAATTCATAATGCAGCTGAAGAAAGCAATGTTGTTTTTATGGAAGCTTTTATGTACCAATTTCATCGCCAGCATAATCTGGTAAAAAAACTGATCAAATCAGAAATAATCGGCGAATATCGTCACGTAAAAACTCATTTTTCTTGGATGCTTGAGGATAAAAATGATATTCGGCTTAAATCAGAGTTAGGCGGAGGTGCCATGCGGGATGTAGGATGCTATGGATTACATGCAGTAACACAATTAATTGGCTTTAAACCGACGCGAATAACAATGAGTGGGAAAATCCACGATGAATTTGGGGTTGATACCACGTCAATTTGTGTTATGAAAGATCGTCAAAATCGTATCGCTGAGGTAAGCGCATCGATTGAGCTTCCATTTATTAACCGCTATGAAATAATTGGTTCAAAGGGCTCGATAATCGTAGATTCCTCTTTTCGCCCAGATGTAGCTGATGACAAATTTGGGAAGGTTACGGTTAGGGATAGTAATCATAATGTTATACTTTTTGAACGATTGAAAGATGATCAATATTTAAACCAAGTGGAGCATTTCCACGATTGTATTCTTTCCAAGAAAAAGCCTGTTTATAATTCTCAACATTCCCTTCAAATGGCCCGTTATTTAGAAAAAAGTTATTACTCATTATTTAACAACTCCGTTTTAACAACTATCTAGAGAAAAAATACTATTAAAATATTAACTATTCAAAAAATAAAAAATATTAAAAAATCCTATTGCAAACCAAAAATGGGATGATATAATCCTAATTAGGAAAGCGCTTACCTAATTTAATAAGGATTAATGTAGAAAGGGGTTCATATATGTTTGCACAAGCAGGGAGCCTCCTAGAAATGAAGGGGATCAAGAAAAGTTTTAATCAAAACCATGTTTTAAAAGGAATTGATCTAGATGTAAAAGCTGGGGAAGTACATGTTTTGCTGGGTGAAAACGGCGCAGGAAAATCAACTTTAATCAAAATTTTAACAGGGGCTTACCAAAAAGATGCAGGTGAGGTTTATTGGGAAGGAAAAATTACTCATCTACATACACCAATTGATGCGATGAGATTGGGAATCGCTACCATTTATCAGGAGTTAAATGTTATTCCAGAATTAAAAGTTTATGAAAATATTTTTCTTGGAAGAGAGTTAAAATGCGGCGGGAAAATGTCCTTATTAAATCATAAAGCTATGAGGAAAGAAGCTGAACGTTGTCTTAAGTTGCTAGGTCAGAACCCTAAACTTGCTGATGAGCAGCTTGGTAAACTAGGAATTGGGCAGCAACAGCTTGTTGAAATTGCGAAAGCAATTGCATTAGATGCGAAATTAATAATCATGGATGAGCCTACTTCCAGCTTAAGTGCCCAAGAAGTAGAACAATTATATAAAGTTGTTGAGGAATTAAAGAAAAAAGGAATTGCTATTATTTTTATCTCACACCGCCTAGAAGAAATTAGACATCTTGGTGATCGTATAACGATTCTCCGAGATGGATTCAAAATTGAAACATTACCAGTAAAAACATCAGAAATTGATTACTGGATTGAATTAATGGTCGGTCGCACATTAGATGAAAAATTTCCAAAACAATCATTTACAGTTGGCAAAGAAGGATTTCGAGTTGAAAATTTATTAGTGGCAGGCACTAAAGAACCGGTCAATTTTTCTGTGCATTATGGGGAAATTGTAGGAATTTCAGGACTTGTAGGCGCTGGTCGAACAGAGTTAGCTAGAGCGATCTTTGGCGTTGATGCGCATAAGGGTGGCAAAGTTTTTATCGATGGAAATGAAGTGCGGGTTAAATCGCCAAGGGATGCCATTAACGCAGGGATTGCTTTTATTACAGAGGATCGAAAAAGCGAAGGTCTTTTGCTCGATCAGCCGCTTGACTTTAATATTGGCGTAGCAAATATGAATAAGTTTAAAAGCAGTATTGGACTGCTAGATTTAAAGGCTATTCGTAAAGAAGCAGAAAAGTATGTGTATGAGTTAAAAATCCGTCCTGGCAATATTGAGCTACACTCTCGTAACTTGAGTGGAGGAAATCAACAAAAGGTTGTAATAGCTAAGTGGTTATGTACACAAGCAAAGGTATTTATTTTCGATGAACCTACAAGGGGAATTGATGTTGGGGCAAAAGTTGAAGTGTATCGATTAATGAATCAATTAGTTGAAAACGGTTCTATTGTATTGATGATTTCTTCGGATCTTCCCGAAATTCTGGGAATGTGTGACAGGGTTTTAGTTATGAGTGAAGGGAAAATGACTGCAGATATTCCGATTCAAGAAGCTTCACAAGATCGAATAATGAAAGCAGCTACAGGGGGATGAGAAAATGAATGAAGTAGTAGTGAAAAGAGAAAGTGACCTTTCGCTAAATTCAGAAAATGACATTCCGAAAAAAGGAAAAACATTTAAAAAAGTGCTTGGTAAGTTAGGACCTTTATTAGCCCTGATAATATTAGTCGTAATACTTACTTTATTATCAGACAAATTTTTTACAGTAAATAATCTTATGAATATTGCCAGTCAATCTTCAATTAACGCTTTGTTAGGAATTGGGATGCTCTTGACAATCTTAACAGCTGGGATTGATTTGTCAGTCGGTGCTATTCTCGCTGTATCGATAATGATAATGGGAATCGTTACAGTAAATATGGGAATCAACCCGTTTCTTGGTCTTCTAGTCAGTCTTGGAGTAGGGGCTGGTTTTGGATTTTTAAACGGTTTATTGTTGACAAAGTTGCATTTACCACACCCGTTTATTTCAACTCTTGGCACGCAATTCATCGGACGGGGAATAGCTCTGATTGTAACTGGCGCTGCACCAATAGCTGGTTTCCCATTTTTAATTCAATTTGTCGGCAACCAATTTGTTGGTCCGATTCCAGTAAGTTTTCTTCTTGTTATTGTTGTTTACATTATTTTTCATATTTTCCTTACTAGAACAAAGACAGGGCGTTATATTTATGCAATTGGTGGGAATCCTGAAGCTGCCCGCTTGTCTGGCATAAATGTTGACCGAGTGTTACTGATCGTGTATACACTAAGCGGTTTGATGGCTGGACTGGCAGGTTTGGTAATGGTAGGTCGCGTTAACTCAGCGTTTCCGCTTGCGGGGCTAAATTACGAATCTGATGCAATTGCAGCTGTTATCATTGGTGGTGCTAGCTTTTTTGGAGGAGTTGGTACAGTATCCGGCACATTAATTGGTGCCTTAACCATTGCAGTTCTTCGTAATGGTCTTAATCTTCTTAACGTTTCTGCAGACTCACAGATGGCCGTAATAGGAATTGTTATTATTGCAGCGGTGTATATTGATGTTCTTCGCCAACGCAAAAGCAAAGGTAAAAAGTAATTTTTAGGTAATTGGGTAGTTTTAATTCATCTAAAAAATATGGAAAGTGGGGTATTTAAATGAATAAGAAATTTAAATTAGCTGGAGCTGCAGTAGCACTATCGGTGATCACATTCATTGCCGGATGCGGAACTACTACAAATAAAAGTGCAAGTTCTAGTTCAAGTACAAGCAATAATGGAAATAAAAGTGTGTCCGTTGTTTTAAAAACATTATCAAGTCCTTATTGGCAATATGTTCAGGCTGGTGCTGAGGCGGCAGGTAAAAAACTTGGCGTATCTGTGAAAGTAGTAGGACCATCAGCGGAATCACAGGTAATGGAGCAAGTTAATATGATTCAAGATCAACTAAGCCAATCTCCAGGTGCGCTTGTAGTGTCACCATCGCAGCCTGACACAGTTGTCCCGGTATTAAAAACTGCAGTAAAGCAGAAAGTCCCTGTACTTTTAATTGACACGGATGCTAAACTTGATGGGAAAACTACATTTATTGGAACCGATAACTCAACAGCTGGCAAGGAGGCGGGGAAATTACTCGGTTCTATGCTTAACAAGGGTGATAAAGTTGTTTTAATTGCAGGTGCATTAGGGAATCCGGCTACAGATGACCGAATTAAAGGAGCAAAAGATGAATTAATAAAAGAAGGAATGCAAGTTGTTGCAGAACAGCCTGCAGATAGTGACAAATCGAAAGCGATGTCAGTAATGGAAAATATCCTGCAGAAAAATAGCGATGTAAAAGGCGTATTTGCAGCCAATGATGATATGGCACTCGGGGCATTACGCGCGATTGAGGCCAAAAAGATAGATATAAAAGTAATAGGAACTGATGGAACTGAAGAAGCAGTTAAGTCCATCATAGAGGGACATCTAGCCGGAACAATTGCCCAAAGTCCTTATAATATGGGATATCAAGGCGTTGAAAATGCATTAAAGGTAATGGAAGGCAAAAAGATTTCAAATCGTATCGATAGCGGAATTGATATTATTACAAAAGATAATGCACAAAAACAATTAGACTTTTTAAAGAGCATTTCTAAATAAATAGTTCAATACTTTTACCCGTAAAATTCCTTCATGCTAAAATATGAAATAGGAGAATTAGAAGGAGTTTGGAAATAGATGAAACATACAATCTATGATGTAGCTGAAAAGGCGGGTGTCTCCATTGCAACGGTTTCGAAGGTACTGAATAATACTGGCCGAATCAGTGAGGAGACAAGAAAAAAAGTAATCAAAATTATGAGGGAACTTGAATACCAGCCAAGCAGTGTTGCAGCAGCCTTAACTGGCAAACAAACATTTACAATTGGCGTTCTGGTTCCCGATATTTCAAATCCATTTTTTGCTGATGTTGCCCGGGCTTTGGAAAACAATGCGCGAGAAATGGGTTATGCCATTATTTTGTGTAACACAGATTATCAAATTGAGCGTGAAAAGGACTACCTGGAGTTATTATTAAAAAAACAAGTAGACGGAATTATCATTGCAACAGAGCCCGAGGACTGGAAGGCTTATAAAAATCTCCAGAAAAAAAACGTACCACATTTAATGTTTTCAATTGATAGTCCTGGTTTTTCATCACATGTTGTTACAACTGATGATACCCGTGGTGGATATATGGCAGGAAGATACTTGTTAGATAAAGGACATTCGGAAATTGCAGTTATTGCGGAGCAAAATAGAGTCAGTGGAAGGATGCGCTTAGAGGGCTTTAAACAGTCTTTAGCTGATGAAGGCATAAATTTAAAGAATCATTATACTATACATGCCATGTCAAAAATCGATGAAGCGAAAGTAGCAGCAAGGAAAATATTAAGCTTGGAGAATAGGCCAACCGCTGTCTTTGCCTCAACTGATTTAATTGCTTCCATCTTAATAAATGAAGCACGGAAAGCAAATGTACGTATTCCACAGGATCTTTCGATAATTGGCTTTGATAATACGATATACGCGGAAATCGCTGATCCTGGATTAACAACAATTGCTCAGCCAATTCCAGAACTGGCACATTATGCGATTGACCAACTCTTAAAGTTAATTAAAAATCCTAAGATCCCTCAGCAGCGAATAATGCTCTCACCAATGTTAGTTGAACGTAATTCTGTAAGAAACTTAAATAAAAGTTAACCGGCTTTTAGCCGGTGGTATTTACTTAGTGGGTAAGCGCTTAATTAAAATTTGAAGGAAATTTTTAAAAATTCAAATAATAACTTGATAATTAAAATAATAAGGGTATAATAATTAAAGGAAAGCGCTTACCCTCACTAAAAGGCTAATTGTATTAAGGAGGAATTAATGATGGCAACATTAACAGTGGGAATTATCGGAGCAGGTCGAATAGGGAAATTGCATGTTGACAATTTAAGAAAACTTCCACAAATTCGAATTAAAAGTATTTCAGATGTTGTAATTGATCATCTTGAATCATGGGCAAAGGAAAGGCAAATTGAAGTACTAACAACTGATTATCGTGAATTACTTAATGACTCTGAAATTGAAGCCGTTTTCATTTGTTCGCCAACGAATACACATGCTGCCATTATTAAAGAAGCAGCAGCTGCTGGGAAACATATTTTCTGCGAAAAGCCAGTTAGCTTTTCAGTAGAGGAAACAGAAGAAGCACTAGCCGTTGTTGAAAAGACAGGAGTAAAATTGCAAATTGGCTTTAATCGTCGGTTTGATCCAAATTTTCGTAAAATCCGCAAGTTAGTTAAAGAGGGGGTAATTGGTCAGCCCCATATTTTACGAATTACATCACGAGATCCGCAGCCACCTGGCATTGACTATGTTAAATCTTCAGGCGGGTTGTTTATGGACATGACAATCCATGATTTCGATATGGCACGCTATGTAATGGGCTGTGAGGTCGTAGAAGTTTCAGCTACTGGGGCAGTGCTTGTTGATCCGGCAATTGGTGAAGCTGGAGATATTGATACTGCTATCATTACTTTGAAATTTGCTAACGGAGCACTTGGAGTAATCGATAATAGCCGGAAGGCAGCCTATGGCTATGACCAGCGGGTTGAGATTTTTGGTGATAAAGGAGCAGCGCAAGCTGATAACAACCGTGCCACAAATGTTGAAGTATCAACTGAGGAGTCCGTTACAAAAGATAAACCGCTTTTCTTTTTTCTTGAACGCTACACACAAGCATATATTGATGAGGTTGTAGAGTTTGCTTCAGCCTGTCTTGAAAATGCCGAAATCAGCTGTACAGGGTTCGATGGTTTACAAGCCCAAAGAATTGCAAAGGCAGCAAAAAAATCGCTTGAATCCGGTGTTCCTGTTCAGTTGAATCAAATTGCTCAAGTAATTTAATAGAAATAAAGGAATGATACTATGAGTCTACTTAAATTTGTTAAAGATCGCCCACTTGATCTAATCGCTATTGGACGACTATGTATTGACTTAAACGCAAATGAGACAAATCGGCCGATGGAAGAAACAAAGACATTTACCAAGTATGTTGGCGGTTCCCCGGCTAACATAGCAATTGGTTCAGCTAGGTTAGGGCAAAAAACTGGATTTATCGGTAAAGTAGCTGATGACCAAATGGGGCGGTTTATTACAGATTATTTAGAGAAAAATAATATTGATATTTCAGGTGTCGTTGTTGACAGGACTGGTGCAGTAACAGGTCTGACCTTTACTGAAATCAAAAGTCCTCAAGATTGCAGTATTTTAATGTACCGCGACAATGTGGCTGATTTAAAACTGCATCCTTCTGAAGTCGATGAAGATTATATAAAACAATCAAAAGTATTATTGATTTCAGGGACGGCACTTGCGAAAAGTCCATCTCGAGAAGCCGTATTTTTAGCGCTTGAATATGCGGATAAACATGATGTAAAGATTTTCTTTGACCTGGATTATCGTCCATATACTTGGACAGATGAAGCTGAGACAGCAGTGTATTACAACCTAGCTGCAGAAAAATGTCATGTGATTATCGGGACTCGTGAAGAGTTTGATATGATGGAAAAATTGTTAAATGTAAAAAAATCAGATGATCACTATACAGCTTCACGATGGTTCTCCCATCGCGCTGAAATTGTTGTCATTAAACACGGAGGCGCAGGTTCCATCACTTATACCAAAACTGGCGGGTCATACAGAAGCGGTATTTTTCCGACAAAAGTGTTAAAAACATTTGGTGCCGGGGATTCATATGCCTCCGCATTTATATATGGACTAATGAATGGAAAAGATGTGGAAGAAGCAATGAAAATGGGAAGTGCTTCAGCTTCCATTGTGATTTCCCGTCATAGCTGCTCTGAAGCAATGCCGACAAAAAAAGAGCTTGAAAACTATATTGATACAGCGGTATACGAGCCTGCTATATAAAGAAGTATTGGTGGGGGGAGATATTGCCCCTGAAATAGTTGAAATAGTTAAACAACGGACAAAACTAGAATAGGAGAGGGAGATTTTTACATGAAAACAACAACAGTAAAAACGTTAAAAAACTATGTTGGTGGAGAATGGATCGAGTCAACTTCGGAGAATAAGGAAATTGTTTACAATCCGGCAACAGGTGAAGAGATTGCAATTGTACCACTTTCAACGAAAGAAGAGGTAAATCAAGCTGTTCAAGCTGCCAATGAAGCTTTTAAAACATGGTCTCAAGTGGCCACACCTAAACGTGCCCGTATTCTATTTAAATTTCAGCAGCTTCTTGTGGATCATTGGGATGAGCTGGCTGAATTAATAACAATTGAAAATGGTAAAAGCTTAGCGGAAGCTCATGGCGAAGTACAGCGCGGTATTGAAAATGTTGAATTTGCAGCAGGAATTCCAACCTTAATGATGGGCAAACAGCTCCCGGATATCGCATCAGGGCTTGAATCGGGAATGTATCGTTATCCGATTGGCGTTGTTGGCGGAATTACTCCATTTAATTTCCCGATGATGGTTCCTTGCTGGATGTTCCCAATGGCAATTGCTTGCGGAAACACTTTTGTGCTAAAGCCATCGGAGCGAACACCACTGTTGGCAGCTCGACTCGCTGAATTATTTGAAGAAGCCGGCCTGCCGAAAGGCGTATTAAATATTGTTAACGGCGCACATGATGTTGTGAATGGCCTGTTAGAGCATAAACTTGTCAAAGCCATTTCATTCGTTGGATCACAGCCTGTGGCAGAATATGTATACAAAACAGGTACCGCGAACTTAAAACGTGTGCAAGCTCTTTCCGGGGCAAAAAACCATTCAATTGTTCTAAAAGATGCAAATCTTGATATAGCCGCAAAGCAAATAACAAGCGCAGCATTCGGTTCAGCTGGCGAACGTTGCATGGCTGCAGCAGTAGTTGCAGTTGAAGAATCTATTGCCGACGAAATGATTGAAAAATTGAAAAAGGAAGCAGATGAAATCATTATTGGAAACGGGCTTGAAAAGGAAACCTTTTTAGGGCCGGTTATTCGCGAAGGTCATAAAGAACGTACGTTAAAATATATTGAATCTGGTGTTGAACAAGGAGCAACGCTAATTCGGGATGGCCGTAAAGATAAAGCAGTAAACGGCAAAGGATATTTTGTTGGTCCCACGATCTTTGATAACGTAACGCAGGAAATGAAAATTTGGCAGGATGAGATTTTCGCACCGGTTCTTTCCATTGTTCGTGTTAAAGACTTAACAGCAGCTATTGAGGTTGCAAACGCTTCTCCATTTGCTAATGGTGCTTGTCTCTTTACAGATAGCGCAGCTGCCGTTCGTCAATTTCGGGAATCAATTGATGCGGGTATGCTTGGGATTAACATTGGTGTACCGGCACCTATGGCATTCTTTCCTTTCTCCGGTTGGAAGGATTCATTCTACGGAGATCTTCATACAAATGGTACGGATGGTGTTGAATTCTATACAAGAAAGAAAATGGTTACAGCCCGTTATGTAAAGTAATTTGAAAATTAAAGGGAATTGGAAATGGCGTCAGGAACATGCCGTTTCCCTTTTTCATTAAAAAAATACCTATGAAACTCATAAACATCTTGTATGAGAGGAGATTGAAAAGTGGAAACCATTCGTTTAACAACAGCGCAGGCGCTTGTAAATTTTTTAAACGCTCAATATGTTGAATTTGATGGTAAGATAGAACGGTTCGTAAAAGGAATATTTACTATTTTTGGCCATGGGAACGTGCTTGGGCTTGGTCAGGCATTGGAGCAAGATTGTGGAGAATTAGAAGTCTATCAAGGCCGGAATGAACAAGGAATGGCCAATGCAGCAATTGCATTTGCAAAACAAAAACACCGCAAGCAAATTATGGCTTGTACGTCATCTGTGGGTCCTGGAGCGGCCAATATGGTCACAGCTGCTGGAGTAGCGACTGCAAACAATATACCTGTCCTGTTGCTGCCAGGCGATGTATTTGCTACACGTCAGCCAGATCCGGTATTGCAGCAAATTGAGCAAACTCACAATCTATCAATATCTACAAATGATGCATTCCGGGCTGTAAGTAAATATTGGGATAGAATCAACCGCCCTGAACAGCTTATGTCAGCAATGTTGAACGCTATGAGAGTCTTGACAAATCCCGGCGATACTGGTGCCGTTACAATTGCCCTCCCACAAGATGTTCAAGGGGAAGCATGGGATTTTCCGGTGAGTTTTTTCAAAAAACGTATTCATCGAATTGAACGCCGGGTACCTTCGATTGATAGTGTAAAAGAGGCAGTACAATTGATTAAATCGAAGGAAAAGCCATTAATTATTGTTGGCGGTGGTGTCCGTTATTCTGAAGCAACTGATGCAGTTGTAAAATTTGCAGAAGCTTACCATATTCCATTTGGGGAAACGCAGGCTGGAAAAGGTTCCATTGAAAGCACTCACCCGCTTAATTTAGGGGGTATTGGTGTAACAGGAAATTCTGCAGCTAACACAATAGCAAGAGAGGCTGATTTGATTATTGCTTTAGGTACACGCTTTACTGATTTTACAACATCATCGAAACAATTGTTTGAAACCGCCGATATTCTAACAATAAATATTTCAGAATTTCATGCATCAAAGCTGGATTCTGTAATGGTAGTTGCTGATGTTCAAGCAGGTCTTGCAGAGATTGCAAAAGAACTAGCTAACTATCGCTCGGCATACGAAGATGAAATAGAAAAAGCAAAGCAAGATTGGGAGAATGAATTAAATCGCCTTCATAGTGTTACATATGGTGAAAACTTTGTTCCAGAGGTTTCTAGTAAATTGAATGACACCCTTCCCGAATACCATGATTCGTTAGAAACTGGATTGACTCAAACGGAAGTAATCGGTGTAATGAATCAAATAATAGATGAAAATGCCGTTGTTGTTGGCTCATCAGGCAGTCTTCCGGGTGACTTGCAGCGTATGTGGGTTTCAAGGAAACGTAATACCTACCATATGGAATATGGTTATTCCTGTATGGGCTATGAAATAGCTGGAGCCCTTGGCGTAAAAATTGCCGAGCCAGATCGGGAGGTGTATGCCATGACCGGTGATGGCAGTTACTTAATGCTTCATACCGAACTAGTCACTTCTCTCCAAGAAGGGAAAAAAATTAATGTTGTTCTTTTCGATAATTCCGGATTTGGCTGTATAAACAATTTACAAATGGAAAATGGAATGGACAGTTTTGGAACAGAATTTAGAAAAAGAAATCCGGCAACGGGCCAATTAGATGGCCCTATTATGGTGATTGATTATGCCAAGTCAGCTGCAGGCTATGGTGTAAAAACCTATTCAATTCACACACTAGACGAACTTAGAGCAGCAATTGAAGATGCGAAATCACAAACCATCAGCACTCTTTTTGATATAAAAGTACTTCCCAAAACCATGACTCATGGTTATGACTCATGGTGGCATGTAGGTGTTGCTGAAGTATCAGAAAAAAACAGTATCAGTAAAGCGTTTGAGGAAAAAGAAGTCAATCTAAAAAAAGCGCGTGCGTATTAATGGAGGAAGAGGCCATGTTTAATAAAGATCAAGTGAAGTTAGCAATTGCCCCAATCGGCTGGACGAATGATGATATGCCTGAACTAGGCGGTGAAGTGACCTTCGAACAGTGTATAAGTGAAATGGCGCTATCCGGTTTTTCCGGAAGTGAAGTAGGAAACAAGTATCCTCGCAACACAACGGTTCTAAAAAAGGCACTTTCTTTACGAGGGTTAGAAATTGCTAGTGCATGGTTTAGTTCCTTGTTAATATCAAAACCTTTTGAAGAAACAGCAAACGCTTTTATTGAACATCGGGATTTTCTCCATGAAATGGGTGCGAAAGTGATTGTTGTCTCTGAACAAGGTAACAGCATTCAAGGGCAAATGGAAACACCACTATTTGAAAATAAACCGGTTTTTACAGAGGAAGAATGGCAGCTTCTATTAGACGGACTTCCTCGTCTTGGCGAAATTGCTGCTGAAAAAGGCATGAAAATTGTCTACCACCATCACATGGGGACCGGAGTTCAAACAATGGAGGAAATTAATCGTTTAATGGAAGGAACAAACCCTGAAAAAGTTTCACTTCTTTATGATACCGGTCATCTTGTATTCTCTGGTGAAGACCACTTGGCGGTACTAAACAAGTACATTGATCGGATTCATCATGTTCACTTAAAAGATGTCCGTATGGATGTTGCCGAAAGAGTGCGGGAAGAAAAATTAAGCTTTTTACAGTCTGTCAAAGCGGGAGTTTTCACTGTACCAGGAGATGGAGTAATTAATTTTAAACCGGTATTTGAAGTGCTTAGTAAAGCGGGTTACAAAGGATGGTTTGTTGTAGAGGCAGAGCAGGATCCCTCAGTTGCCAATCCATTTGAATATGCGGTGAAAGCACGCCGGTATATTCGTGAAACAGCCGGGCTTTAAAGGAGATAAAACATGACTCTAGTTAAAATGAAAGAAATTCTTGACCATGCTAGAAAAAATAATTACGGTGTCGGGGCTTTTAGTGTAGCAAATATGGAAATGGTGGTTGGAGCGGTAAAAGCAGCGGAGCAATTCCGCTCCCCGCTTATTTTGCAAATTGCTGAAGTACGTCTAAAGCATTCACCGCTTGCAATTATTGGTCCGGCAATGGTGGCAGCTGCTAAAACTGCTTCTGTACCTGTAGCTGTTCACTTTGACCATGGGCTTACAGAAGAAAAAATCCGTGAAGCGCTGGAAGTGGGCTTTACATCAATTATGTATGATGGATCCCACCATCCGCTTGATCAAAATATTGCTGAAACCAATAAAATGGCTGATATTGCACGCAGCTATGGAGCCACGGTTGAGGCTGAACTTGGCCAAGTTGGAGGCAGTGAAGATGGCTCAGTCGATCTCGATATATTCATTACATCTACCGAGGAAGCAAAACAATTTGCCAGAGAGACAGATATAGATGCTCTCGCTGTCTCTATCGGCAATGCTCACGGTGTGTATAAGGGCGATCCAAATTTACGAAAAGATCGTTTAGAAGAGATTAATGATGTACTAGATATTCCACTTGTTTTGCACGGGGGGTCGGGTATATCACAACAGGATTTCCGGGCCTGTATTTCTCTGGGCATTTGTAAAATAAATGTGGCAACCGCAACATTTAAAAGTGTTATTGAAACAGTAAATAATGAAGCCCCGTTTAAAGATTACTTTACGTATCATGAGCGGGTAATAGAAGCAGCTGCTGAAAATGTAAAGCGTCATATGGAAATGTTTCAAAGTGCAGGACGTATTTAAGGAGGTAACAAAATGTATCAGAAATTAGAGCTTCAGGAAGGATATACGGAGATTACAAGTATAGAAAGTAAACATAAAGATATGATGCAGGATATCGGTATTTATACGCTTTCTCCTGATAAATCAGAAACACTTTTAGAAAGCTCAAAAGAAATAGCTGTGCTTCTTCTTGAAGGCGAAATTCGCCTTGAATGGAACGAAAACTCTGTTGAAATTAAACGGAATAATGTTTTTGAAGTAGACCCATGGTGTTTGCATGTTCCCAAGGGGGAACGTGTAACAATAACTGCTCTTTCCAAGAGTGAAGTACTCGTTCAAAAAACAGATAATGAAAAAGATTTTCCGGCAAAATTATATACTCCTGAAGAATGCTCGAGTACCGTTGCTGGAGAGGGAGTGTGGAATGGAACGGCAGAACGTGTGATTCGGACAATTTTTGATTACAATAATGCCCCCTATTCAAATCTCGTCATCGGAGAGGTTATTTCCTATCCTGGCAGATGGTCCAGCTATCCACCGCATCATCATAATCAGCCGGAGGTTTACTACTACCGTTTTGATAAACCGCAAGGATTCGGGTGTGCCATGGTTGGTTCTGATGCTTACCGTGTTCAGCATAATAGTTTTATTACGATTCCTGGGGGACTTGATCATCCCCAATCAACAGCACCTGGATACGCAATGTACTTTTGCTGGATGATTCGTCATCTGGAAAATGATCCTTGGACAGACCGTATCATGGAAAAAGAACATGAATGGCTTCTAGAGCCGGAAGTGAAAATCTGGCCAGAAAAATAAAACATAGCCTGTGTGCATTAAATAGCACACAGGCTTTTTGGATAGTTCAATGCAGTTTAAGGAATTTATATCAAATCTATCCATGGAGTATTAAATAAATCTCAAACTTATAAATTACCAAAAAAGTAATATAAATAAATTCCATTTTTTAAGAGGTGTTTCCGACTATCAAATTAAAATCGATTATATTTTGAATATCTACACTTTCGCCGTTTATTTGTTTAAGAAGAAGCTCTACTGCTCTTCTTCCAATTAAATCTTCATTTTGCTGAATATGAGTGAAAACTGTTTCATTATATAGCCATTCTGGATGGTCGAAACAAGCGATTGCATAATCATTTGGAATGGATTTTCCGATGGATTTAAGTACTTGTGTTAGAACGCATGCTATTTCATACTCACAAGCAATAAATGCCGTTACATGTGAATTATCCTCAATGAATTTCCTAAGTTTTATCTGATCCTCGAAAAACTCATCTGATTGATTAACTGTGGGCAATGTACTGAAAAGATCTGTTAAGATATAATTGGGACTAAGACCAATCCCCTTTTGGGAATATGCTGCTATAAACCCTTGAATTCGTTCTTCTATTGATGAAGTATATTCTTCTGGTGGAGAAACAAATGCAATATCCTCATGCCCTCGACTAAACAAAAATTCAGTTAAATTTTTTGCAGCTGTTTTATTATCTGTGTAAACGGTACAAGCTGGTATTCCTTTTAAGTATCTGTCGATTAAGACGAGTGGAAATCCTTCAAGCACTAATCGCAGTATGTTGGTAGTGTAATGCTGACCGTTAACTGGGTAAATAATAATTCCTTTTACTCGCTGCTGTATCATTGTATTGATAGCCTCTTCTTCTTCTTCTTGGCTTCCGTATGTCAACTTTATTAATAGGCTGAACTTCAATTCTGAGCAGTATTTCTCAATGTTTTTCAGTATTTTCTTCCCGAAATAATCTGAAAAAAAATCAGGAATAATTAGTCCGATTACCCCATTCAGTCCTTGATTCAAACTATTACTTTGTTCTAGATGATTTTTTTGATCTAGTAAAGCAAAGTCTGGGAGTGACGTTGACACAAATGAACCCTTCCCACGAATTCTTTCAATAGCTCCAATTTGTACTAATTTATCAAGTGCTTTTTTTGAGGTTATTCTACTGACTTTATATTGATCTGCCAACTCTTTTTCTGTGGGAACCTGATCATTTGGTTTTAATTGGCCATCCTTAATTTTGTTCAATAAATTAAGATAAATTTTTTCATACAAAGAGGTTTCCATGAATATCCTCATCTCTAAATATTATTTAATGGTATATTAAATATATCATATATAACAAATGATTGTAAACTTAACAAATAACTTTTTGGAATAAATTATTTTAATGCCATCGAAAAATAATCAGAATGGGAAAAGATAGGGGATAAGTTAAAAAATTCGAAAATAAGACTAATTGAAATTTAATGAAAAAAATTAAATATTAATGATATGTTGACATATATCAAATGTATCAATTATATTATAAATATACCAAACTATTTAATTAAATTGAAGGGGAGGACATAAAAAGTTAAATGATATTGTGATTAGATTATTTTTTATTCAGTTCTTTGTAACCGCTTTCTTTTGTTGGTGATAAAAAAACGAAGAATAGGGTGAGATTTATGAAGAAAAGGATGTATAAAAGAATTGCTGTTGTTAGCTTGATCACTGGTAGTATTTTATTAAGTTCGGCATGTTCGAATCAAAGCACCTCTACAAATAGCTCTAATAAAGAAGTGGTGAAAATTACATACCGTTCGGGGGGAGGTACAAATAAAGGGTTGACCGATTGGCTCAACAAAGATATTATTCCACAATTCGAAAAGGAGCACCCAAAAGTAGATGTTCAATTGGCGCCATTAAATGTTTCAGAAGGAGATTACTTTGCTAAGGTAGCTCTAATGCTAAAATCTAAAAATACTGCTCCTGATCTTGTAACTGAGGATACTTTTATGGTGAATTCAGACGCAAGCGCGGGGTATTTGGAGCCACTTGACGATAAGATTAAGGATTGGAACGATTGGAGTAATTATACAGAAAGTGTTAAGCAAGGTGTTATCGCTCAAGATGGAAAGATTTACGGAGTACCTTATAACACTGATTCTCGTGGTCTTTGGTACAACAAGAACCTCTTTGAAAAAGCGGGACTTCCTGTTCCTTGGCAGCCTAAGAAATGGGATGATATTCTGAATGCCGCTCGAACAATAAAAGAAAAATTGCCAGGTGTGACACCATTATGGATGAATTCTGGTAAAGCAACAGGGGAAGCTACATCAATGCAAACGTTCGAAATGCTTCTCTATGGCACGCAAACGCCTCTTTTTGATAATGATTCGAAAAAGTGGATTGTAAAGAGCCAAGGTTTAACGGATACATTTAATTTTATCTATACTGTTTATAAAGAAAAACTTGGTCCCAATCTCTCCCAGGTGTTAAATGGGCAGGGGGGATCCGTGGCCTATCAGCAATTAATGCCTCAAGGAAAACTTGCTATTGGTCTGGATGGGTTCTGGCAAACAGGAAACTGGGGTGAGTCGGGTGCGGCACCATGGCCAGAAGCCTTTAAAACATTAGGATTTGCTGCTATGCCTACTCAAAATGGAGAAGCTCCTGGAACAACAAGCATGTCAGGTGGATGGGCTCTCTCAATTCCAAAAAATTCACACCAAAAAGATTTAGCTTGGGAATTTATTAAATTTGCTTCAAGTAAAGAAAATAACCTCAAACTTCTTACAAAAGAAAGAAATTTAACTCCACGCAAAGATGTTGCAGAAGAGAAAGAATATCAGGATATTCCAATGTTCAAGGAAGCAACAGAATTTTTGAAATTTACTCATTTCCGTCCGCAAGATGATAAATATCCGACCGTATCTACACAAATCCAATCCCTTGTCGAAGATGTTGTAACGGGAAAAAATACACCAGAACAAGCTGCTAAGCAATATCAAGTGAATGTAACAAAAATTGTCGGTCAAGATAATGTAGTTGAAAAGTAACAAAACTGAAATCTTAATGGTTACCTTTTATTTTCTTTAAAAGGTAACCTTATTCCAAAAATAATAGGACGGGGTGTGAAATGAGTACAAATACGGTTGTATCATCATCAACAGTCGAAATAGCAGAGAAAACAAAAAAGGATCATACTCTTTTAAAATCGATTCTCTTTTTAATACCGTCATGGATCCTATTACTTGTCTTTTTTGTCGGACCTATCTTATTAACCTTTTATTTTGCTTTTACGAATTTGTCTTTAACCGGGTCAGAAGCAAAGAGCGTTCAATTTATCGGATTTCAAAACTTTTTATCCATGTTTCAAGATCCTAATTTCCGTATCAGCGTTGTAAACACGATCGTGTTTTTACTCTTTTCAGCCATCATTGGCCAGCAGGTTCTGGGTTTTATTTTAGCTGTTCTCATGAAGGAGAAAAACAAAACTTTTCGGCGCGTCATCGGAATTATTATTATTGCGGGCTGGGTAACCCCTGAAATTGTAGTCGCATTTTCTTGGGTGGCCTTCTTAAGCGATAATGGAACATTAAATCTGATTTTACAGTATATTGGTTTAAAACCAGTCACATGGTTGTTTACCTTTCCGATGGTGAGTGTTGTCGCTGCGAATATTTGGCACGGAACCGCCTTTTCAATGCTTGTTTTCCAGGCTGCTTTGGATGATGTTCCGAAAAGTGTAGAGGAGGCAGCCGTGATTGATGGAGCTTCTCATTTTCAAGTATTGTTTCGAATTGTATTACCGATGGTTAAAGGGTCGATTGTTACCAATATGATCCTAGTTACTTTGCAAACATTAGGTGTATTTACGTTGATTTATGCGATGACTGGAGGAGGACCAGGAATAGCAACACAAACTCTTCCAATTTTTATGTATAATCAGGCTTTTGTAAATTACCAGCTTGGATATGGAACGGCTATTTCTCTAATTCTACTTTTAATTGGAATTGGCGCTAGTTTGATTTATATCCGCTCCATGAAAGTCAATGTTTAAGGAGGAGCTGCATTGAATCGTTATAAAGCCGAAAAAATTGTTCCTTACGTAATTTTAACAGTTATTGGCGTTTTGTTCATATTACCGCTTTTGTGGGTGCTGTTTGCATCATTTGATCCAAATGCTCAGCAAGCTTTAAAAATGCCTAGTTCCTTTACGGTAAAGAATTTTACTTCGATTCTGACTGATCCTGCCAATCTTCAATCTTTTGGTATTGGTCTGTTTATATCATTTGGGCAAGCAATTCTGGTTGTTGTTGTCGCAATCATGGCAGCATATCCTCTTTCACGATATGTCTTGAAATTTAAAAAGCCATTTATGTATTCCATTTTATTTATGACAGCTTTACCAATCACTGCTGTAATGGTGCCTGTTTATCAGCTCTTTATTTATCTTAATATGCAAGATTCTCTCATTGGGACGATTTTGTTTTTAACGGCATCGGGATTACCTTATGCAATTTGGATGATGAAAAACTTCATGGATTCCGTTCCTTTGGAATTAGAAGAATCGGCGTGGATAGATGGTGCATCCGTATGGGAAGGGTTAAGGAAAGTGGTTGCACCTTTAATGGTTCCCGGCATATGTACAGTTGCAATCTTTACGTTTTCTGGAAGTTGGGGGAATTTTTTCGTACCGTATATTTTAATTCAATCTCCGGAAAAGTTTCCTGCGTCTGTGACGATTTTTCAATTTTTTGGAAACTTTGGAATGATAGAGTATGGTAAGCTTGCAGCTTTTTCGCTGATTTATACAATGCCTTCAGTTATTTTGTATATGTTTTCCCAGCGATTTATGTCTCAAGGCTTTAGTCTTGGTGGAGCATCCAAGGGATAATTACTATTAAAGGAGTGTTTGTATGTTTTGGACAATAGAAAAATTGGAAAAAAGAATAAAAGAACTAGAATCATATCGATATAGAAATATTCAACCAGTGATCTCTTTTCAGGCACAAGATGATGAAAAAGGCTTAGTTTCGCAGAGGCCACCTGAAGGTGGAACGTGGAGAACAATGAATATAAGGGATAGATGGGAGGGGCGAGATAAATATCTTTGGTTGAAAGCTCTAATACCAATTCCTACTCATTGGAGGAAACAGAGAATTGTTGGTGTCTTTGATTTTGGAAAAACGGGTGGCGGTAATAATTCAGGGTTTGAATCAATGCTCTATTTAAATGGAGAGCCTTATCAAGGTGTAGACATGAATCATCAGGAGGTATTTTTTGATGGTAACTTGGCGGGTACTACGGTTGAAGTGTGTTTTCGGCTTTGGTCAGGACTTGAAGGTGGTGGTAAACCGACGCTACAGGAACATCAGTTGAAGACTGCTTATATTGCATGTCTTGATAATAAGGTAGATGATCTGTATTATACATCAAAAGCTGCTTTAGAGACTGTAAAGTATTTACAAGAAAACCAGCCGGAAAGGCAATTATTATTAAAAGCAATTGATAAGGCTTTCTTTTTGATTGATTGGTCTATCCAAGGTTCAGATAGTTTTTATGATTCTCTACATCAGGCACAATCTAAATTAAATGAAGAAATAGAGCAAATTCCGAAAAATTATCCAGTTACCGTAACGGCAATTGGCCATACTCATATAGATGTAGCTTGGCTGTGGCGTCTAAAGCATACAAGAGAAAAAGCAGCGCGATCGTTTTCTACAGTTCTCCGTTTAATGGAGCAATACCCAGAATACGTTTTTTTACAAACTCAGCCTCAGTTATATGACTATATTAAAAAGGACTATCCAGAAATTTATAAACAAATTGGGAAAAGGGTAAAGGAAGGACGTTGGGAAACGGAAGGTGGCATGTGGCTTGAAGCAGACTGTAACCTTACATCAGGTGAGTCGCTTGTTCGTCAATTATTATTAGGCACTAAGTTTTTCCAGGAAAACTTTGGAAAGGAATGTGAATATTTATGGCTTCCTGACGTTTTCGGATACAGCTGGGCGCTTCCACAAATTTTAGTCAAATCAGGTATTAAAACATTTATGACTACGAAAATTAGCTGGAGTCAATATAATAAAATGCCGCATGACACTTTTAAATGGAAAGGAATTGATGGAACTGAAATTTTAACTCATTTTATCACAACTCCTGAAGACGAATACTGGTTTTATACTTACAACGGTCGGATTACTCCTCGATCTGTCAAGGGGATTTGGGAGGCATATCGTGATAAAGCTATAAACCAAGAGCTATTGCTTTCTTATGGTTATGGAGACGGGGGCGGCGGTGTTAATCGAGAAATGTTAGAAATGAGGAGAAAATTGGATAAGATGCCGGGCTTGCCATCTATTAAGACAGGCAGAGCCGATGACTTTTTTAAGCGTCTTCATGAAACCGTTGAACAGACAGACCAATATGTTCACACGTGGGATGGTGAGCTTTATCTTGAATATCACCGTGGAACCTATACATCACAAGCATATAATAAACGGATGAACCGTAAAATGGAGCTTCTTCTTCGTGAAACAGAATGGATTAATACTTTGAATAGTGTTCTTTCGGGTTCATGGTCAGCGTACCCTGCACAAGATTTGGAGGAGAGTTGGAAAATCGTGTTGCGGAATCAATTCCACGATATCATTCCTGGATCATCCATCCGTGAGGTTTATGAAGACAGCAAGCAGGAATATGCACAAGCCTATGAGCTGGCAACTAATGCCTGGGATCGGGCTTCACAGTCGTTAATCGGTAATCATAGCCAGCAATACTTTACGATTTTTAATTCATCTTCGTGGGATAGGAATGATACCGTTAAAATTAGCATGAACACAACCGGAGAATTATTGTGGAGGAAAGAGACTGGAGAAATACTGAAAGCCCAGCAAACGGCTGATGGAGATTGGCTTGTTCAAATGGATGTTCCTTCACTAGGAAAAAGAAGTATTTATTATGAAGAGGGAACAAATATAATCGCTTCATCGTTCAATGTTTCTGAAAATAGCGTTTCCTCAAACTATTATGAGATTTCATGGAATGAAAATGGTCAGCTAACAAAAATATATGACAAGAAAAACAAAAGAAATGTTTTAGGGAAAAACGACTGTGGAAATGTGTTTCAAGTCTTTGAGGATAAACCAATGGAATATGATGCATGGGATATCGATATATACTATCAACAAAAAATGAAAGAAATATCAACTTTACAAGAAAGTAAGATAATTGAAAATGGGCCAATTCGTTGTGTTATTGAATTTACATGGACATATGTAAACTCAATAATTAATCAGAAAATGATATTATTCTCCAATAACCCACGTATCGATTTTGAAACAAAGATTGACTGGCATGAACGAGATCAGCTTCTAAAAGTAGCTTTTCCTGTTGAAATACGGACAACAGAGGCAACATATGATATTCAGTATGGGAATGTAAAGCGGCCAACTCATTGGAATACAAGCTGGGATTATGCTCGGTTTGAGTCTGTGGGGCATCAATGGGCTGACCTCTCTGAAAGGGGATATGGAGTTAGTTTGCTGAATGATTGTAAGTATGGCCACGATATTAAGGATAATGTAATACGTCTAACATTATTAAAATCGGCTACTTATCCTGATATAGAAGCTGATCAAGGTGAACATTTGTTTACTTATTCATTATTACCTCATTCGGGTAGCTGGTATGAAGGAAATACTGTACGGCATGCCTGGGAACTTAATAATCCATTAACATATGCAAAAGGTCAGACACAAAGTGTTTCAATGTTTAAAGTTACAGCTCAAAATGTGATGGTTGATGCAATAAAAAAAGGAGAAAATAATAATTATGCTGTTATCAGATTGCATGAATTTGCAGGTGCAAGAGGAGCTGTAGAGATAACAAGTGATTTTAATATTGCATCTTGGCAAGAATGTGATTTATTGGAAAGATGCATCTCTAATTTACATGAAAATGAGGCCTTTACATTTGATATGAAACCGTATGAAATAAAAACATTTATCGTAAAGTTTAAATAGGTTTCGAGAAAAGAGTAGAATGCACCTTTTTCTTACACAAACTGTGACTTTTAAAAATTATAATAAGTTGTGAAAAGTTTGATTATATTTAAAAATTCATTTTATGGAGGCTTGTCATGAAAAAAATTGTTGTCACGGGCGGTAGTGGTCTCCTTGGACCATGGGTGATTAGGGAGTTTCTTGAACATGGATATGATGTAGTGAACGTGGATATCAAACAACCAATAGAACAGCTCTGTAAAACGGTCATTGCAGATTTAACAAACCTGGGTGAGGTGTATGGATTCTTAGCAGGTGCAGATGCTGTCGTACATACAGCAGCGATTCCAGTTGCTTATTCACATCCTAATGAAGTTACTTTTCATAATAATGTGATGTCTACCTATAATATTTTAGAAGCAGCCGCCAATCTAGGAATAAAAAAAGCGGTTATTACTTCAAGTGAATCATCTTATGGTTTAGTGTTTGCAGTCAATCCGTTGGAGCCTAAGTACGTACCAATTGATGAGGAACATCCACAGCTGCCGCAAGATAGTTATGGGCTCTCCAAAGTAGTCAATGAACAAACGGCTGAAATGTTCAATGGTAAAACAGGGATGCAGATTGTGTCTTTACGTTTAGGAAACGTGATTGCACCTTATATGTATGAAAGGTTTCCCCAGTTCATCCATGATGCTGTACAACGAAAATCAATTCTTTGGAGTTATATTGATACAAGAGACGCTGCAAGTGCTTACCGATTAGCGCTTGAAACAGATGGGCTTGGTGCTGTTGCTTTAAATATTGCTGCAGATGAATCGAGCATGGATATTAAAAGTCGTGAATTAATGGAACAGTGTTATCCAAGTGTAACAAAATTTAAACAACCCCTTAATGGTTATGAAACTTTATTAAGTAATAAAAAGGCTAAAAAACTATTAAACTGGCAGCCGATTCATTCATGGAGAAAATATGTAAAAATCCATACAACTAATTAAAAAATAGGAGTGAAAAAAATGGAATATCGCTATTTAGGAAAAACAGGTTTAAGAGTTAGTGAGCTTTGTCTAGGAACGATGACGTTAGGTCGTGAAACAAGCGAACAGGATAGTTTCAATATTTTGAATCGTTTCGTTGATGAAGGTGGAAATTTTATTGATACAGCCGATGTTTATTCAAAAGGTATTTCTGAAGAAATCGTTGGGAAATGGATGAAAAATAAACGAAGAGATGACCTTGTGGTTGCGACAAAAGTGCGTTTTGCCATGGGAGAGGGGCCAAATGATATTGGATTAAGCAGAAAACATATCATTTCAGGTGTAAAAGAAAGCTTAAACCGTCTTCAAACTGAATATATCGATCTTTATCAAGTTCATGCTTGGGATCCACGAACACCTCTGGAAGAAACATTAAGTACGTTAAATGATTTGGTTCGCGAAGGATTTGTTCGTTATATTGGTGCAAGTAATTTTAAAGGTTGGCAGTTGCAAAAAGCGATTGAGATTAGCCGAAGTAATGGCTGGGAATCATTTGTTAGCCTGCAGCCGCAATATAACCTTCTTTGCCGTGCAACAGAATGGGAATTAATCGATGTTTGCATTAATGAGGGGCTCGGAGTCATTCCTTGGAGTCCGTTGCGTGGGGGCTGGCTGAGCGGGAAATATACAAAAGAAATGCTAACCCCTCCTGATAATACACGTGTTGCTGTTGCAGAAAAAGAGGGATGGGGTGAATCTTGGAGTAATTATAACAATGACTATACATGGAAAGTATTAGAGACATTATATGATGTTGCGAAGGAAGCAGAAAAAACACCAGCTCAAGTTGCAATCAATTGGCTATTAAATCAGACGGGTGTAACTGCTCCAATTATTGGCGCCCGTACGATGAAACAATTGGAAGCAAACCTTGGTTCAGCCGGCTGGGCGTTAACAGATGAGCAAATAGCTCGCTTAAATAGCGCAAGTGATTTATTTGTAAGTTATCCTTATGATCAAGTTGCTAGTGATCAACGAAATATGGGGAGGAAATAAGTGGAATTTCTTTAATTTTCCATTAACTAAAACAAAAATCTTTTTCTAAAGATATTGGCTTTTCATTTGTCCATGAACCACTAAAAAACACTATTTTTAAGGAACCGTGTATCACAGTAATATGAAAAAGGGCAAGAACTGCTATATCAATAGCCTATTTTGCCCTTTTTCTATAG
The DNA here is from genome assembly GCA_044598425.1 of Bacillota bacterium Lsc_1132. GTDB lineage: Bacteria > Bacillota > Bacilli > Bacillales > Cytobacillaceae > JAEVLT01. The sequence goes on along the minus strand of CP172536.1, from coordinate 2,983,702 downwards.
GGAAACTGAATCCCTAGTCAAAAAATATTATTTTGTCCACACATAAATCCCCCCCAACCACAATATCCTTTTTTTATGTTCATCTTTTTATGTTCATCACAAATTTTGGATGGAGGCAGCAAGTTCATGCAAAGCATACATTAGGCATAAAGCTATATCCGGCATTTTCTTAGGGTAAGATTACCTTGGGCTTTTTTGTTGGTAGTGTGAAACCTTTGCCGGTATTGAATTTAAAAAGTGATTAGAATTCAGTGAGAAACTAAGATGGATTGCAAATGGCCGAGGAAATATGACAAGAGCTGCTTTAAAGTGGATCCTTACTTTTGACGCGATTTCATGTGTGATTCCAGGTTTTAAAAACGTAAAGCAAGTTGCAGATAATCTTGAAACATTAAATGTCCCTAATTTTAATAATGCTGAGTTATTGTGCCTGCGTGAATTCTATCAAAAAGAAGTCCATAAGAATATTCGCGGATCTTATTAAACATATGAAAATTTTTAGCAGCATATAACCTACATTCGGCAGGTCAATGATACCGAAATATCATTTTTTATAAGGAATTCCCACCTCGCTGGCGAACTAATTATTCATTAAAGAATAAGCGAGGATTTTTTTATGGTCAAACCAATCATATCCTTAATCTGGATCTAGGACCCTCCAAACCAATCTCGGCCATTTGTGATAAAATTGGACTGGAAGAACTCCTGAATGCTTTCAAATGAGAATTTTTATCGGCGATAAAGACAGCAATTATCAGATCGAATTGAGTTTTAGTTATTATTGATCACACCAAGATTATTGTTCTTCTAATTCTTTTACAGTTTCACCTTCAATTAACACCGGTTGATAATATGTTTCGTTTGGTAAATCCTTCTTTCCTTGTAATTTCTTAATGACCCAATCAGCTGCATCACGTCCCATTTGTTCTTGTGGGTGTGTCAATGTAGTTAGTTTGATATTTGCATTTTTGGCGATATAAGAATTGTCCTGGCCAATAATTGATAGTTTTTCTGGGACAGAAATGTCAAGTTGTCTGCATACATTTGCCACTTCTAATCCTACCTCGTCGTTATAGCAAACAATTGCAGTTAATATATCTATATTTTCAATTAGGAACTTCTTCAAGTTAGTGGATAGTTCAGGTTTTGTTTCTGTCGTGTACGAAAACACTTGTTCCGGTTGAAATCGTAATTTGGCTTCTCCAAGCGCTTTTATATATCCCTTCATTCGAAACTTTCCTTGTAAATCATCGATTTTTGATATTAGTCCAATTTGTGTGTGTCCTTTTGAAATCAATTCTTTTGTTGCGAGATAGCTTGACTGCACATCATCAAGGCATAAAAAGGGAACATCCAATTCCTCATAATAAGCATTGATCATGATGAAGGGAACATCCTGTTCCTTGAACGATAGGTAATATGCAATATTGGGATTGTACAGATTGCTTTTTGTTGGTTCAATGATTAAACCATCCACGCCATATGACAACATCATTTCCAAAGCCTTTTTTTCTTGTTCTACATCGTTATTTGTACTGGCTAACAGCAACGAATAATTATCCTCATTCAATCTGCTTTCAATTCCGCGAATAATGGAAGGGAAAATGTAATCAGAAATGTAAGTAGTGATTACCCCAATTGTTTTTTTCGTGAAATTTCCACCGGACTTTGATTGATATTTGTTACTGACATATGTGCCAGATCCTTTTTCACTTCTTAGAAATCCCTCATTTGCCAGTTCTAAAATGGCCTTTCGAACTGTGTGTCTGCTAACATTGTACTTTTCTTGCAGAACAGATTCAGTGGGAATTTGTTCGTCTGTGCTGTATTCCCCTGAAAGAATTTTACTTTTTATATCATCAATTATGACCTGATATTTTGTTTTCATTTAACTCACTTCTTTCATAGTTGTTCGCATGCTGATTGATTACCTTGGAATATTTATATGGACATATTTTACTATAGTTTTAAAAAATTGAAAACGCAGTCTCCATCTTTGTGAAAATATCAAATGATTATAAATATTTCCACTCTCTCCAATTTGTGAAAATATTTTTTATCTTAAATATTGAGGAGGATAAAATAGAACCATTTCGAATAATTTGTATGTACATATAATATTTATTGTTGACAAATGTACGTACACAAAATATACTAAAGTTGTTAATAAGTTAAGCAAAAAGAAAGTGCCTCCTTACGATTATAAATGAGTATAGATGATATTGAAACCGCTATCGGAGAGGGGATTAGCGTGAAAACGAATCGAGCAAACATTAGACAAGCGATTACCAAGGGGGAAACTTCACTTGGAATCGAATTCGGATCCACACGTATCAAAGCGGTGTTGATTGATAATAGTTTTGAAACAATCGCATCAGGAAGTTATGAGTGGGAAAACAGTTTGGAAAATGGATTTTGGACGTATAACTTAGTCGATATTATCACTGGTTTGCAAACAGCTTATAGTGAAATGAAGCAAGAAGTTGAAAGAAGTTATGGGATTACCATTCGAACAATTGGTTCTATTGGATTTTCTGCCATGATGCACGGTTATATGGTTTTTGATCCAACTGGTGAGTTGCTTACTCCGTTTCGGACTTGGCGCAATGCAACAACCGGCGCTGCAGCGAAAGAATTAACGGATCTATTCCAATTTAATATCCCTGAACGGTGGAGTATTGCCCACCTTTATCAAGCAATATTAAATGAGGAAAAACATTTACCTCGGATTGATTTCATTACCACTTTAGCTGGATACATTCACTGGTTACTAACAGGTAAGAAGGTGATTGGTATTGGTGATGCTTCGGGCATGTTCCCGATTGATGAATCGACGCAGGATTACCATGAATCGATGATCAAGCAGTTTGATGAACTGATTGCACAAAGAGGTTATCATTGGAAACTAAAGGATATTCTTCCTGAAGTCTGTATCTCAGGTCAACAAGCAGGTACATTAACCGAAGTCGGAGCAAAGATTCTGGATAAATCACAAAATTTGCAACCGGGCATTCCGCTTTGTCCCCCGGAAGGTGATGCTGGGACAGGGATGGTTGCTACGAATAGTGTGAGGAAACGTACTGGAAACGTCTCAGTTGGTACTTCAGTTTTTGCAATGATTGTATTAGAAAAAGAACTTTCAAGAGTTTACCCCGAAATAGATTTGGTAACGACACCAAACGGCAATTCGGTGGCAATGGTTCATGCGAATAACTGTTCAAGTGATCTCAATGCTTGGCTGGGATTGTTCCGTGAATTTTCTGAAGCGATGGGACAAAAAGTTGAAACCAATAAATTATTCGAAGTGATGTTGAATAAAGCGTTGGAAGCTGACTCGGATTGTGGTGGTTTGCTAAGCTACGGTTACTTCTCAGGTGAAAATATTACAGGATTAGCAAAAGGACGACCATTATTTGTCCGGACACCTGAAAGTCATTTCAATTTAGCAAACTTCATACGGACTCATCTTTTCACTGCTTTTGGTGCTCTGAAAATTGGAATGGATATTTTAACAAAGAATGAAAGCGTCGCCATTGATAGCATTTTAGCTCACGGCGGGTTATTTAAAACCCCTGTTGTTGGACAAAAAATTGTAGCAGCTGCGATGAATGCTCCAGTTTCAGTTATGGCAACCGCCGGGGAAGGCGGTGCGTGGGGAATGGCAATCCTTGCTTCTTATATGATGAACAAAGATCAAAAAGAAAGCTTAGCAGATTTCCTCGACAAAAATGTCTTTAAAGAGGTTGATAAGCTGGAGATATATCCAGATGAATTTGACGTTAAAGGTTTTGAAGCATTTATCGAACGATACAAAAAAGGTTTAGTGATTGAACAGGCTGCAGTAGAAACTTTGATAGTATGAGTGGAAGACTGGAGGAATTGATGTGTTAGAACAACTGAAAGAAGAAGTATATGAAGCAAATTTGGACTTACCTAAGCATGGACTTGTGAAATACACATGGGGAAATGCAAGTGGTATTGATCGTGAAAGCGGTTTATTCGTAATCAAACCCAGCGGTGTTGCTTATGAAAAGATGAAACAGAGTGATATGGTGGTTGTTGATTTAGAAGGCAAAGTTGTTGAAGGAGAGTTGAAACCCTCATCAGATACACCGACTCACGCAGTACTGTATAAACATTACCCGGAAATAGGCGCCATCGTGCACACTCATTCAACTTGGGCGACCATTTGGGCTCAAGCAGGCCTTGATGTTCCAGCGATGGGGACCACTCATGCAGACACCTTCTATGGTTCTGTGCCATGTGCCCGCTTTTTGACACAAGAGGAGATTGATCGTGGTTACGAAGTGGAAACAGGTAATGTAATCATCGAAACATTTGAAGAACGTGGGTTAGATATTTTGGCAGTTCCCGGGGTCTTACTTCATGGTCATGCTCCATTTACTTGGGGAAAAGATGTAAAGGAAGCGGTAATGAATAGTGTGGTGTTGGAAGAAGTTTCGAAAATGAATTTATTTGCACGAGAGTTAAATCATTTTGCTGAACTACTACCACAACGTATTTTAGATAAACATTATTTGAGGAAACATGGAAAAAATGCCTATTATGGGCAAAAGTAATTTGGACTATCAAACTAAGAAAAGAGGATCATTATGGAAACAACAGGAAAAAGAGAATTCTGGTTTGTCGTAGGTTCACAACATCTTTATGGTGAAGAAGCGTTAGCAGAAGTTATAGTACACGCACAAACGATGACTGATGCATTAAATGAAAGCGGTGTTTTACCCTATCCGCTTGTATTGCAAGATTTAGCTGTCAGTGCAGATAAAATTACAAGCATCATGAAAGAAGTCAACTATCATGACGAAGTTGCCGGTGTCATCACTTGGATGCATACTTTCTCGCCTGCGAAAATGTGGATTCGCGGAACAAAATTATTACAAAAACCATTGCTTCACTTAGCAACCCAATATAATGAAAGCATTCCTTGGGCCACGATTGATATGGACTTCATGAACCTGAACCAATCTGCTCATGGTGATCGTGAGTATGGTTTTATCAATGCCCGTTTGAAAAAACAAAATAAAGTGGTAGTAGGTTACTGGCAACACGCTGAAGTGCAAAAGCAAATTGCAGAATGGATGGACGTAGCAGTTGCTTATAACGAAAGCTTCAACATCAAGGTTGCCCGCTTTGGTGACAACATGCGTAACGTTGGCGTTACCGAAGGGGATAAAGTCGAAGCACAAATTCAATTTGGGTGGACAGTGGACTACTTTGGTATTGGAGACCTTGTTCAATACGTGAATGGTGTTACGGACGAAGAAATTAATGCTTTATTCGCAGAATATGAAGACCTTTATGAATTTGATTATGGCACTTACAGTAGGAAAGATTGGGAAGCTAGTGTAAAAGTACAAGCAAGCTATGAAATCGCCATTAAACGTTTTCTTGATAATGGCGGTTACAATGCCTTTACAACTAACTTTGAAGATTTATATGGTATGAAACAGCTCCCTGGACTTGCAGTCCAACGTTTGATGGCACAAGGATATGGCTTTGCAGGTGAAGGAGATTGGAAGACTGCAGCGCTCGGTCGCTTACTCAAAGTCATGAGCCATAACCAATCAACGGGCTTTATGGAAGATTACACATATGAATTAGCTGTTGGTCAAGAATCATCCCTTCAATCACATATGCTCGAAGTAGACCCAACTTTAGCAAGTAACAAACCCAAAATTTTCGTATCTCCATTAGGTATTGGTAACCGTGAAGATCCGGCTCGTCTAGTATTTGACGGTAAAGCGGGAGATGGTGTCGTTGTATCAATGGCTGACTTTGGAACTCATTACAAACTATTAATCAACGAAGTTTCTGCATTTGAACCAACTGTTCCAGCTCCAAAACTTCCGGTGGCACGTGTACTTTGGAAGATTAAGCCAAACTTCCAAGACGGAGTTAAAGCTTGGATTGAAAATGGCGGCGGACATCATACAGTTGTTTCATTGAATTTAACAACAGACCAAATTGTCACCTATGCAAAACTTGTTGACTTGGAATACGTCATTATTAAGTAATGCCATTACCTTCCGGGGAGGCTTAGCTTCCTTGGAGGGAAAGTAGATAACATTATCATCAGCGATATAATCAAATTATGATCTCCATATTCGTCAGAGTGACTGTAGTTTTCGCGAAAAAATGAAAGCGCATAAAATATCGTAAATATGTAGTTTATAGTGAAAACAGACAATATAAAGTATCAAGTAAGTTTATCTTCTTCTCATTTGCTGATATCTTATTTGGTTATGATTTCGTGATTATCGCAGGTGTGGAGGTCATATCCAGCAGGATTTTCTTTTGAGTCCTTTATGTTTAGGGATCGTTGTATCTTCTCGAATGGGTGGAGCTATTAATGGATCAATTTTAAGTAGTTTATTAGAAGATAGATGTGGTCGGTGTAATCCCGTTCGCCATTGAATTTTTTCTTGAGAAAATTAGCATATTTTCCCTTAAACTTTCCACCGGATCAGCAGTTTGAAAACACTTTTATTATTTTTTCAAAAGCTATCAATATTTATAGTAGTAGGATTTTTAAACAAAATAATTTTTAAGCCTTGAGGAGGGAAATTTAATGGTTAATGAAAAGAAAATCTCAAGTGGGTTCATTTATTTTTTTGGGGCTTTTGGAGGTATTCTTTTTGGCTATGATATTGGCGTTATGACGGGTGCTTTGCCTTTTCTAGAAAATGATTGGAACCTTCAAAACAGCGCTGGCACTATTGGTTGGATTACATCTTCTGTGATGTTTGGGGCTATTTTCGGAGGTGCCCTGGCAGGTCAACTTTCTGATCGTTTAGGACGGCGCAAAATGATTTTAATTTCTGCTTTAATTTTTGTTGTTGGATCAATTTTGTCAGGAATAGCCCCTCATAATGGGCAATATTATTTGATTGGTGTTCGGATTTTATTAGGATTGGCCGTTGGTGCATCTTCTGCGTTGGTCCCAGCCTATATGTCGGAAATGGCGCCTGCACGTTTACGCGGACGTTTGTCAGGCATTAATCAAACAATGATTGTTTCTGGCATGCTGCTTTCGTACATTGTCGATTTTTTATTGAAAGATTTACCGGAAACACTGGCATGGAGATTAATGCTTAGTTTGGCAGCCGTACCTGCTTTGATTTTATTTTTTGGAGTGTTGCAGTTACCTGAATCACCACGTTTTTTAATCAAGAACAATAAACTTGATGATGCACGGAGGGTGTTGAGCTATATTCGCTCTAAAAAAGAAGAAATTGATTCTGAAATAACACAAATTCAAGAAACTGCCGGCGAGGAAATAAAGGCAAATCAAAAAGCATCATGGGGTACACTATTTAGTAATAAATTCCGTTATTTAGTACTTGCCGGAGTGGGTGTAGCGGCTTTTCAGCAATTCCAAGGAGCTAACGCAATTTTTTATTACATTCCTTTGATTGTGCAAAAAGCAACAGGACATTCAGCTAGTTCAGCGTTGATGTGGCCAATTATTCAAGGGGTTATTCTCGTAGTAGGTTCATTAGTATTCCTAATGATTGCTGATAAATTTAATCGCAGTACTTTACTAACAGTGGGTGGAACTATTATGGGGCTATCTTTTATTTTGCCGGCAATATTGAATTTATTAATTCCTCATGCAAATCCAATGATGATCGTTGCTTTTTTAAGTATTTATGTGGCACTTTATTCATTCACGTGGGCTCCTTTAACTTGGGTCATAGTTGGGGAAATTTTCCCGCTGGTTATTCGCGGGCGTGCGTCAGGATTGGCTTCATCATTTAACTGGATTGGTTCTTTCTTGGTTGGATTACTATTCCCAATCATGACCGCTTCGATGTCTCAAGAAGCTGTTTTTGCAATCTTCGGTGTTATTTGTTTACTGGGAGTTTTATTTATCCGGACACGCGTTCCTGAAACTCGTGGCCATACTTTGGAGGAAATTGAAAAAATTGGATATGATAGACAATCAGAGGGGGAAAGTGCGTAAATAGACTTATGATTTTTGTTGGTTTAAACCCGAAAGTTTCCCTCGATTCACTTGTGCTATTTCGTTACCTAATTAACAATGGTATGGCAGATAAAGTCCGCAAATTATTAACATCTCTTTGCAGTTCAAAAGTGGAGGTGAATTCTGGATTTCCCGAGATTGAAAATGTTTCAGGACATGAAGTAGAATCAGGTCTCGGTCAATTAATTCCGGCTGTTTATATTATCGGGGGTGGGATGGCAACCTTGAATGCCAATTCCTGTTAATTGCATCGTCTTTAATAAGTTAACTAAATAATACTTCAAGTCCCTGCCTTCAAAAAGGTGGGGACTATTTGTCGCTTACCAAAATTCGGCTAGTATACTCTACAAAAAGGAAAAATACACATGGAAAATTTTAATATATATGGATAAGTGCTTTTTTTAAAATTTAATGGGATAGAACATAAATTTACTCTTCAATGCTGAGCGTTTTCTCGGTGACTTGATTTATTTTCTGATTTTGTTTAAAATCCATATGGAGTCTTCCTTGGTTAACAAATTAGGGGTCATTTCGTCGACGATCTGACACCCCGCATCATACCAAGAAGGCTCTTTTTGTTCAAGTCCCCGAAAATCCTTCAAACAGGAATGCTCTTTATTAGAACCATCGCTCATACTTCTCATAGATTTTAACCCTGCCACGTTTTTCATGAGAAGAGTAAATAAAATAATTTCTGTCCCATATGTAATATAGCTTTGTGATCTGTGATCTTTCACTTTTTTAAGTTTGCTTGTAAGCTCTTTAAAGAAATGGTTCTGAATTTTCAAGAACTCGAAAAAATAATTGATTTCTTTTTCCTTGATTCTTTTTCCTTGATTCTTTTTTCTAGTCTCGTAACCAATCAAAATTCCCCCTAAAGCGTGCTAATTTATTGCGTTTTTATAGTTAAATTATCTCATATTTAGCACATTTTAGGGGTGTAAAATTAAAATTTATCTAGAAGAATTTTTACTCCTCAGAGCTACCTACAGGTACCATATTATTTAATCCTCATTTCCCTTTTTCTTCCTTTTGTCCTCAAATTTTAAAAAAGCTATTTCTGGAATGGAATCAAGGGCGACGATAGTCGGACGAAGCCTTTACCCTTGATGGAATGGAAGAAATGGCTACACTCTCGAAAAGGACAAAAGGAAAAGAAAAGCAAGTAATTTTATGAAAAAGCTAGACTAAGAGAGATATTGTCTAAAATACGGGGGGGAATCCGGAGATCTCCTTTTATCTCTGTGTAGAGTCTGGTAACTATACACTTCGAGATGTTGGGGAGGTACTCCTTTTTTCATGGCTAAAAAACTTAGTCATATCAATGGTTTTGAATTATGAAATTTACTCCTAGAATTTAATAAATTGATATTAAGTACAAACTTGCACACAAAACAAAGGCGATGTGGTAAAAAAGTTGGTATGAAAACGATTACAAAATCCGCGATATTTCAAATATAATCAAACTATAAGGAGGTTGTTTCCATGTTCCTTGATGATCGAAGTGTCAATTTATTAAAAGAATTGATAAGAACTCCTCAAATAAAAAATAAGGAACTAGAAGAGAAATTTAACCTGAGCAGAAGGCAAATCACGTACTCCATTAAAAAGATTAACCAGTGGTTACAAACGAAACATTTATTGCCGATTACAAAAAGTCGAAATGGAAACTTTATCATTGATAAAAAAATATTTGAACATTTTGCAGAGGGAAATTCAGGTTCTGACCAATTAAGAGGTTCCGGCCAATTAAAAGAATATATTCCGACTGAAAAAGAAAGAGCACTTTTAATTATTTTATACTTACTTGGAAAAAAAGAAGAGATCTCACTCTTTCATATTATCAATCTCTTAAATATAAGTAGGAATACAGGGATCAGCGATATAAAGGTAGCATCAGAATTGATTAAAAAATATTCCTTGTCCATCACTTATACACGATCAGAGGGATATGAAATTATTGGTGACGAGTTCCAAATCCGCAAACTTTTGATCGAAGTTGTGAAAGCCGTTTTAAATTTTTTTAATGGATACAAGTATTTTAGGGAAATTTTCCAACTTGATATTTCTGATATGACGGAAAAAGTAAAGTCAATCGAAGAATCACTGAAAATGCACTTAACAGATGAAAGTTATGAGAGTTTACCTTATATCATTGAACTTATTTTTATCAGGGTTGAACAAGGACATCTGCTTAATGCTGACTTTTATATTGGCTTAGATGAGCTCGAGGATACGGAAGAATACTTAGCTTCTAAGCTGCTTATAAAAGAAAAGATAGATTTACCGATCACCGAAAGAATATGGCTCACACTGCAACTACTTACTTCGAATGTTCGCTCTGCCGATATCTTAACAGATGAACGAATTAAGGACTTAAAGACAGCCATCCTGCAGATGATTGAACGTTTTGAGAAAAAATCCTGCATCTTCATTGTCGAAAAAGAAGAAATCTTGGACAAATTGATGCTCCATATGCGGCCTGCCTATTATCGAATTAAATATCATTTGACGCTAAAGGATCAATTTTCCTTCAAGATGATTGAAGAATACACGGAGCTCCATGAAATAGTTGCTTCATCCATCGGGCCTCTTGAGGATCTAATTGGAGAGAAATTTCCTCCAGGTGAAATTGCGTATATTACGATGTTTCTTGCTGGGCAGTTAATCAAACAGGGTGAAGCGTTAAATAAAAAGAAACGGGCTTTACTCATATGCACAAATGGTCTAACCATCTCAAAAATCATGCAGCAAACCCTTAAGGAGATTTTTCCTGAATTTTATTTTGCCGATAGTCTATCGCTAAGACAGTTCCAAAATTATCAACTTGATTACGAAATTGTATTCAGTACCATTCCCGTTCAGTCTGATAAGCCAGTATATTTAATTAATCCGCTAATGACCATATCTGAAAAAGAAGCATTAAGGAGGCAGGTTATTAGCACAGTCGATAAAGAAACCTATGCCACCATTAATATTAGTAAATTAATAGAAACGATTAAAGAGAGTGCGATTATCACAGATGAAATGGCATTATTAACTTCATTATCACAGCTTTTTCAAGAGAGCCAGAGAAAAGAAAATAAAGAGATTAAAACTCTCACTTACGAGTTGAAGCAATTTTTACCAAGGGAATTTATTCAAATAAGGGATAAAGTAAAAACTTGGCAGGAGGCGATTGCCATCGCTTGCGAACCTCTTTTAAATAGAAATATCATCAGGCCATCTTATGTAACAACATTAATTGAAGAAAATAATCATAAACAGATTTATCACTAGTGTTGCATAAATAAAGTTGAAATTTTCAATCAATTATTTTTCCTCATTGTGAGCCAAAAAGTTAAATGCCCAACCAGAGGTGGCTCTGTCCATTTGGAAATTATTTTACAATTAGACTGAGGTGACAGCGGCAATTTTCATTTTAAGGAACGGCTTTTCCTTGAATCTTTCGAATCCAGATATGAGCCGGCTTCCACAGTGCAGCTCTTAAATAGCGACTGATCTGTAAGGTTTTCCGCTTGCTTTCTGTCTCGAGTTGCGCAAGAACATGCAGGCAATAAACAATCAACGCGATGAACACCTGATTTTGAATCGCCCATTCGCTTTGCCCATAAAACTTCTTGATGTTCAGGTGCTGTTTGATCCATTTGAAAAACAGTTCAATGGCCCATCGGGCCTTGTACATCTCTGAAATTTCATCGGCGCTCAAATCAAAACGATTCGTGATTAAATGTAGCTCATTCCCTTTTGAATCAATGACTTTTAGGAGACGAAAATAATTCTCGGCACGATTTTGGGTTGTGCCGATCAGCACCATTTGATCGGATAAAACAGACGAACCATCAGGTAATTTAAAATCGTAAATTTCCCGGGTGACCGCGTTTTTCCGCAGTCTGGAAAGAAAGAAGTACCCATCATCCGTCATGCGATCAAAACGTTCGTAATCCAGATAGCCACGGTCGAAGACATACATGCATTCCTTGTCGTCGACCATCACTTCCAGCTGGCCACGATCATGTTCATTCGCCGTCGTCATAATGGCCTTTTCAGGATAGGAGGTTCCTTTTTCCATAAACACAAGGCGCAGATGCAATTTTACTCCTGCCTTTGTTTTACGGAATTTAGCCCAGCGGTGATTCGTCAGATTAAGGGGCAAGGTACTTGAATCAATGATCTTCAAGGGCATCGCAAGTTTTGTGTAGTGGGTTTTGGCATGAATTTGTCCCACCAAATCCAGAAAAAGCCTTTGAAACAAATCGGGATTTAAGCTGTTTAATCTCCGTGAAAGCTGAGAAATACTGATAGAATCAAGGCCGGAACCTTTTTGAAGCTGGTCATCAAAAAGACAATCGCCCAGCGCATGCAGGCTTTCGATCTCTTCCAGCTGCGCAAAAAGCAATAATTTCAGGAATGATTCAGCCGTTAGCTTTTTCGTGTAATAGTCTAAATTCATGGCTTTCACCTGTTCTTCAAAAAAATGAAGATTTATCGGGGAAAACCATTGTCCAAATGCAGTTTTTCGTGTAATCTTGTCCATGAGATTGTGTCCTTTATTAGTGGATTTGGACGGATTACCACCTAACTTATCCATTATAAAGGACTTTTTCTTTGCGCGAAATAAGATTAGCGAAGATTGTGAGTCTTTTTAATATTAAGATTCAATTAGTGCAACACTAGTGCAGATTTATTGCTTTATTGGAAAAAGTATGGCGATTCCCCATGCAGCTCCCGAAAAAGGAGTAGCCGCCGATGCGTTTGCTATGCTTATTTTAAAAAATCCAGTCACATTTGAGAACGGACATAAGGTTTCAATTGTCACACCGCTCGCCATTTTTAATCAAAATCGCCATTTAAAGGCACTTTCGCAGTTAGTCGAACTTGCTGAAGATGATGAAAAAATTTCTAAGATGCTAGACTCAAAGAATGTTTCTGACGCGTGGATAATTATGAACGGATGTTAATTTGTTAGGAGGAAATACCATGTTCTTTGATAGAAAAATTACCTTTTTTGATTTAGAAGTAAAAAATCGTCAGGATGCGCTGCAAACAATGGGAGAATCATTGTTTGCAGCAGACCTTGTAACCGCTGATTTTAATAAAGGAGTTTTAGAAAGGGAAGAAACATTCCCAACTGGTTTAGCAGTGCAGCCATATGGGGTTGCTATTCCCCATACAGATGCAGATAAAGTAATCTCGCCACAAATTGCTTTTGCTTCTTTAAAAAAACCAGTAAAATTTCGAATAATGGGAAATAGAAAAGAAGAGATTGATGTTTCATTAATATTTATGCTGGCTATAAAAAAGGCGGAAGATCAGTTAACCATGCTGCAAAGGTTGATGGAAATTTTTCAAAATGGCTCGATATTGACGGAATTAGCTGGATGTAAAAATAAGGAAGAACTAGATGGAATATTAAAAAAGGTTGGACTTGAATAACTGGACTCATATAATCGAATATCTCGTTTAATATATCGTTTTTTACCATGAAGAGAGGAGTGGGAATTTAACTATACTTTTTAGAACTAATTCTAGTTTTAAAAAAAAAATCGTAAAAAGGGGGACTTTATATGTCAGTTTTACAATGGTTCGTTGATCTTGGTTCAAGTGTATTGCTGCCGATTCTTTTGTTTATCTTCGGAATAATTTTAGGAACAAAACCAGGGAAGGCCTTTAAAGCTGGTTTAACGGTAGGGATTGGTTTCGTTGGTTTGAACTTGGTTATTGGATTGTTAACGAATAGTTTGGGACCTGCCGCAAAAGCAATGGTTGATAATTTAGGGTTTCAATTAGGTACCATTGATGTAGGATGGCCTGCAGCTGCTGCGATTGCATACGGCACAGCTTTAGGTAGTTTAGCTATCCCATTAGGAATTGGAATTAATATTGTGTTGCTTATTACTGGTCTTACTAAGACACTAGACGTTGACATTTGGAATTATTGGCATACTGCCTTTACGGGATCACTTGTCTATGTACTAACTGGAAACTTTGCACTAGGTTTATATACAATCGCGATACATTTAGTGGTAATTTACTTTTTAGGGGATTTAATTGCCAAAGATATCAGTAAATTTTATGGCTTTCCTAATCTCACCTTTCCACACGGTGCGTCTGCGCCATCTTTTTTAGTTGCAAAACCATTAAACTGGGTTTTTGATCGGATACCGGGCTTTAACAAATTAGAAGCAAATCCTGAAACAATCCAGAAGAAGATTGGGATATTCGGTGATTCAACTGTTATGGGAGTTTTAATTGGTATCGTAATTGGACTTTTAGCCGGTTATAATGTAAAAGAAATTATGCAGCTTGCGGTACAAACAGGAGCAGTTATGATGCTAATGCCTCGTATGGTATCTCTATTAATGGAAGGGCTTTCGCCTATCTCTGAAGCGGCAAGTGATTTTGTAAGAAAGCGGATGCCTGGTCGTGATGTATATATCGGGATGGATAGTGCATTATCAGTTGGTCACCCAGCAGTTCTTTCTGCTTCTTTAATCATTGTTCCTATTACTTTGTTTTTAGCGCTCATTTTACCAGGCAATAAAGTATTACCATTTGGAGACCTAGCAACCATTCCATTCTTAGTCTGCTTAATGACACCAGTGTTCAGGGGTAATATTATCCGAACAGTAATCGCCGGAACTATTTATATGGCTGTTGGTTTGTTAGTCGCATCATGGGCTGCGCCATTAATCACAGAAGCTGCTTTAGCGGCAAAGTTTGATATGGCTGGAAATTCAAGTATTTCTGCACTTGTAGATGGGGCAGTTTGGACGACTTTTATCTTTGTCGGATTGGCAAAGGTACTCAGTTGGTTTGGAATCACCCTAATTGGCCTTGTCGCCCTCACGGGATTGGTTTATATGAACAAAATCAAACCAAAGCGTGATGCGAAACTAGGTAAAAATAATACTGCTATCCTATAATATCGTCTGCATCATTAAAGAAAAAGTAGGAAAACAAATTATTGACCATCTTGGTAAACGAATTGATTAAAAAAGGGTGAGAATGATGAAAAAATTATTGATCATGTGTGGAACTGGAGTTGCAACCTCAACGATTGTAACAGGGAAAGTAAAGACGTGGTTAGCTGAAAATGGTTTAGAAAATAAAGTTAAATTATACCAATCGAAAATAAGTGAAGAACTAAGCCGAATTGATGATTACGATATTATCGTTTCAACTACTCTTGTACCTGATATTATTAAGGATAAGATCATTGATGGCGTCCCATTGTTAACCGGGATTGGAAAAGATGCCATGTTCGAAAAAATTAAAACTCAAATTCTTGCGTAACATAATAAACCAGCCTGCAGGCAAATAGAACTTATGCCTACAGGCATTTTTGTATAAATGAAAACCATACGCTAGGCGTATGGTTCAGGAAAGCTTTTAGCGATGTATTAAAAAAGACCCCTCTTGGTGGTAAAATAAAATTTGGTTCGGCAACCAAATTTATGTACCAAGGAGGGACTACTATGTCTTCCTACTTAAACGTAAGCGTCAAATTCTTCCCACCTAGTAACAGCCCTATAATCATGAAATAATCACCTTAAGAAATATTTTATTAAGGGGCATGAGTGTTGATTAACCAATAAAATCCAACAAAAAGATACCAAAAAGGACACCCTTCTTGTAGAATGAAGTTTGCGAACAAACTACAGAAGAGGTGCCCTCATGAAGAAGCATACCACATTCCACAATTTGTTTCAAAAGATTGGAATGTCAACACTAAACTAGACAGTTTTTTTGAGGTGTTTCTCTTTAAACTCAATTGGGCTTAAATACCCTAATGTTCCATGGATTCTTATATGATTAAACCAATGAACATAATCATCTAATTCCAGTTTCAACTGCTCTAATCTTTCGAAATATTTACCTTTAACGAATTCCGTTTTGATAATTTTAAAGGTGGCTTCAGCTACGGCGTTGTCATACGGACAACCTTTCATACTTAATGACCGTTTTATGTTGAATGTGTCAAGGGCTTCATCAATGGTCTTGTTCTTGAATTCGTTTCCTCTGTCCGTATGAAATAATTGAATTTGCCGCAGATCTGCTTTCACAGTGGATAATGCTTGGTAGACAAGCTGCGCATCTTTGTTTGCGCCTGCACTATGGCCGATTATTTCCCGGTTATAAAGATCGACAAATAAACAGATGTAATGCCAGCTTTTTTTACTCTGATGTAAGTTAAGTCACTGACTACAACCCATTTAGGGGTTTTTCTTCTGTTTTTATATCCGACATAATTTGAGCAGACTTTTCCGCATTCCGAAAGAAAGTGAAAAAATGTGCACATTATTTCAGATATTTAGCTGAACTAAAATGAAAAATCCAACCTGAAATAATGTGCTCGTTTACAATACTATCAATTAATCGATACACCAACTAAATTAAAAGAGCTTGAAGGATGGCTCAATCGTAGATTAAGGATGATTCTCTGGAAAGAGTGGAAGAACCCACGCACTCGTGTGCGAAACCTTAAGAAATTAGGTGCAGGTGACAAAGCATACGAATGGGGAAATTCCCGGAAGGGTTATTGGCGAATTGCGAAAAGCCCAATTCCACACAAAACCCTTGGCAACGCTTATTGGCGTGACCAAGGATTGAGGAGCCTTACGGCAAGATATGAACAACTACGTTTGACATAACTAGGAACCGCCGTATACGGAACCGTACGTACGGTGGTGTGGGGGTTGCGCCTTGAAAGCTCAAGGAATACATACGACTTGAGATAGTCGTCTAGATAATGCTTAGCCAGCAGTCTTGTACCGAGTCTTGCGTGGTACACGGTAACGTGTACTACGAAGCGTAGACAGGAAGATGGCAGGCCGGAATAAAGTGAAGAGGATAATTAGTCCCGAAATTGAACGTGATGTGGAGTAGCCGACCTTTTCTCTCAATAGGGAAGGCAACAATGAAATAACCGCTAAAGGCAAGGGTATTCTCGTTACTCCCGGGATTCGTACCTACGGCATGTCATCGATGGATTCCTTGGGAACAAGGGAGATCCAGTAAACTTCTATAAACATATAGATAAGAATTCAACAAGCCCACAAAGCAAGAAGAATTCGATGGTTTATTGGAAGTCTTACTAACTGATAGTACTTTGAGATAGGGAAAGCCTATTACTTGGGGAAGCGGTTAGCAGAAATTGAATCAATCTAAGGAAACATGAGCTTCATTCAAGGGAAGATTTCGGTCCTTAATTCAAAGTAAGGAGAAACCAATCATGACAACTGGATTAGAGAGAATAGCAGCAAAAGCTCAACAAGGTGCAAAACTACAATTTACATCATTAGCACATCACATTACAAAAGAGTTGATTTGGACAAGTCTAAATCATATGCCAAAGAATACTTCACCTGGCATTGATGGAACCACAAGGGATATGGCTATAATCGATTTTGAAAATTGGGTTGGGGATATGATGAATTCAATCCATAGACATAGATATAAGCCCCCAGCGGTAAGAAGGGTTTGGATACCTAAACCTGGTAAAGTCGAAAAGCGGCCAATCGGAGTACCTTCGGTAGCGGATAGAGCTTTACAAAGAAGTACAGCTACGGTACTTTCATCAATTTATGAACAAGACTTTCTAAATTGTTCCTACGGTGGTAGACCAAATAGGGGAGCACATAATGCCTTAGCTACACTTAACGAAACTATTTCAGGGAAGAAAATTAGCTGAGTGTTGGAAGCCGATCTAAAGAACTTCTTTGGAACCTTAGATCATGATTGGGTAATCAAATTCGTGCAACATAGGATTGGTGATCCTAGAATTATTAGTCTAATCAAAAGATGGTTAAAAGCAGGTGTAATGGAAGGTAAAGAGGTATATGTCAATGAAACTGGAACACCGCAAGGTGGGTCAATAAGTGTACTGTTAAGCAACATTTACCTTCATTATGTATTGGATTTATGGTTTGAGAAAGCAATAAAACCAAGACTCAAAGGTGAGTCATATCTAATAAGATATATTGATGATTTTGTAGTGTGTTTTCAATATCGGTCAGATGCGATAAGGTTTGGGAAAGTCCTTATGAAAAGATTGAGGAAATTCTCACTAGAGCTTGAACCTAATAAGACTAGATTAGTGGAGTTTGGACGGTTTGCCAGTAAACATGCCCTGCAAAAAGGGAAGAAATTAGAAACTATATACTTCCTAGGTTTTACACATTATTGTACAAGAAACCGCAAGGGTAATTTCATGGTAGGTAGGAAAACTGAAAAGACCAGGTTTAAGCGAAGTATAAAGAAAATTCAAGGAGTACTTCGTACTATTAGACACTGGTCTTTAAAAGACCAAGTGGAAAAGATAAATCAAATTCTTAGAGGTCACTATAATTACTATGGAATGGCTGGTAACCTTTGGTCAATAACTAAAATCTATATCATTACGGAGCGTTATTGGAAAAGAATGTTAAGTAGTAGAAGCCAAAAAAGCTATGTAACGTGGGAAAAGTTTAATAAGATTAAGTCGATTTTTCCTTTAGAGCGTCCTAAACTTTCAATTCCATTTTCGGAACTAAAGGTATACGCAAAGCTGTGAAGCAATTTCTGAAGAGCCCGGTGCGGGAAATCCGCACGCAGGGTTCTGTGGGGGGTAGAGTCGCCAATTGGGCGACCTTTCTACCCGGAGTGTGGAGACTAGCCGTCTCCCCCTATCCTAATTAAATATAATCAAATACTTCCAATTCTTATCCAATCTTATATTTATCAACTTTAATTTTCTGAAAGCGTGGATCATAATAATCCCAATTATACGTGAAAGACTCCTCTCATTGTTAAAAATATTCTTAATGAATATTGACAGTACAAATAATTTTTATTATTCTAATTATATAACAAATGTAAATAATCATAACAAATGTTAAATTAATACTTAAAAATTATAATGCGTAACATTTGTTATAAGGAATCCTTTGTAGCGCCAAAAATTTTTCAATAAAATTGTAAGCGTTTTATTAAAAGTGAGGGCTTTACTAAAGGATAGAAAGGAGTGTAAAAAATTAAACTAGGATTGGAGAATAGGAGGGTTTTTGTGCAACTAGCAATTATTCTTAGTGCCATTCTCATTGTTCAATACGTATTTTCACTACTTCAAATCAGGTATTATAAAAAAAATATTGATAAAATTGTAAGCGACTATAAAGGAGAAGATGGTTATTTTATGTTCTCTGGCATGCAGAGAGGGAAATTCCGTCCAGGGGCAATTGCCATTTTGGTAGTAGATAACAACTATATCATTCACGAATGCCATATTTTAAAAGGTATGTCTATGTTAACGAAATTCAAAGCCATAGAAGAATATAAAGGCCAACATGTGGGTGAAATCTTGAATGATTTAAACGAAAGCTCCTCATTAAAAGGGAAAAAGAAAAGCCCTGCAAATCGAATGGCACTTTTAAAAGCGGGAGAAAATGCGTTGTTAACTATTTCAAAAAATAAAATTTCAATTGAAATTTAAAGGGGGTAAATTAAATGGAATGGATTAAATGGTTGGGGGAACATTTCATTGGGATGTTCAATGAAGGTGGTAAAACATTTATGGGATTATTCACAGGAATTATCCCCACATTAGTAGTGCTTTTGACATTTACTTATGCTCTGATAAAGTTCGTTGGGGAAGAACGTGTGAGTAAGACGATTCAATTTGCAGCAAAATATACCTTGTTGCGCTATACTCTGATGCCAATTCTATCAGTCTTATTGTTAACCAATCCAATGGCTTATACTTTTGGCAGATTTTTACCAGAGAAACAGAAGCCTGCATTCTATGATTCTGCAGTTTCCTTTGTGCATCCAGTTACAAGTTTATTTCCATATGCGAACGCTGGCGAGCTATTTGTTTATTTAGGAATTGCAAACGGTATCAAAGAATTGGGTCTTCCAATCGCAGACCTTGCAGTTCGATACTTTATTGTAGGTGTTGTAGTTATTCTTATTCGTGGGATTATTACTGAGTTAATCACAAACTATTTAGCCAAAAAAGCGGAATTATAATCGATAGAAGGGGGAGATTCAAGATGACTCAACATGAAGCGATCGTATCAAGTGAAGTATTTGTATCAAAAGGTTCAGGCGGCTGGGGTAAAGGTCTTTATATTAAGTCTGAAGGTAAAAAGAATAAGGTTGTCTCCATTACTGGAGGAGGAATTCATCCGGTCGCAAGAAGGATTGCTGAATTAACTGGGGCAGAAGCAGTTGATGGTTTTAAAGGTTCTTTTCCTGAAGAGGAAATGATGTGTGTGGTTATTGACTGTGGCGGCACGGCACGGATCGGTGTTTATCCTATGAAGCGAATTCCAACTGTGGATGTTCTGCCATCATCTCCTTCGGGCCCGCTTTCAAAGTATATTACAGAGGACATTTTTGTTTCCGGTGTAACAGTTAAAGACATAACTGTTGCAGATGGTTATGCCCAAGCCGTGGGTGATCAAGAGGCTGCAGTTGTGAATAAGTTCAATACAAAAGACAAAGAAAAATTTAATGAGAGTTACCAACAACTTAAAAAAGAACATGCCAATCATCAAAAAGATAGTCTATTGTTAAGGTTTTCAAAAGGAATTGGCAGTGTAACAGGAACATTTTATCAAGCCGGGCGTGATACGGTTGATATGTTAATCAAAAACATCATTCCGTTTATGGCGTTTGTAAGTATGCTAATCGGGATTATTAACTACACAGGAATTGGTAGTGTAATTGCAAAGTCTTTAACTCCACTTGCAGGATCACTATGGGGACTTATTATTATTGTTGTGATTTGTACCCTTCCTTTCTTATCCCCAGTATTAGGACCAGGTGCAGTAATTGCCCAAGTTGTTGGGGTTCTGATTGGAAGCCAGATTGCATTAGGAAATATTCCGCCCCAGTTTGCGTTACCTGCATTGTTTGCTATTAACGGTCAAGTAGGTGCTGACTTTATTCCGGTAGGTTTATCACTTGGTGAAGCAAAGCCAGAAACGGTAAGATATGGTGTACCAGCTGTTTTATATAGTCGGTTAATTACAGGTGTGTTATCTGTTGTTATTGCTTATTTTGCTAGTTTCGGAATGTATTAAGATTAAAGGCTATGCACAAAAGGACTTTTAACTAGGCCTTTTATGCATAGTTTAAATTTTTAAGGGATATGGTTTGACTGTTAGGAAAAAATGAACAAATCCTAAACAATATTTCCATTTAGCCTTGTAAATTTATCCTGCATTAAAGGGCAGTAAAACCCCTCTGTTTGAAGTTTCACTTTATATTTGTGTATTTTTATAAAATCAGATATTCTAACTTCAATAGAAATTTTTAAGGATGAGGATGTTCAGTGATTATTCAAGACAATAGAAGGATTCTTGTAAAAGTTGCACAGATGTATTATGAAGAAGGCGCTACACAATCAGAGATTGCTGAAATAATTGGGGTCAGCAGGTCCTTAGTTTCTAAGTTTTTAACAAAAGCGAAGGAATTAGGAATTGTAGAAATAACCATTCACGATGAAGGTTTACATCAATTCCGTCAGTTGGAACGAAAGGTGGAGCGTCTATACAACTTACGTGAGGTAGTTTGTATAGAAAGTGTTGGACACGAAGCTTCAAAGAAACACTTAGGAGAAGCGACAAGTGAATTTCTGCTAAGGGTTATCAAAGATGGGCAAATTATTGGTTTCTCATCTGGAACTACCTTGTACGAAGTGGCAAAAGCTATTAATTCACCACAATTGTTTCCTTCTGTTACGATTGTTCCATTAGTGGGCGGGGTTGGAAACGAACGAGTAGACATTCATTCAAATTATATCGTTGCCAAAGTAGGAGACGCCCTTCAGGCTAATTATGAATTGCTTCATATACCCGTAATGGTAGATACGAAAGAAGCAAAGGAAGTTCTTATGAGGCAGCCTTCCATAAAAAATACTTTTGATTTAGCTGAACAATCAAGTATTGCCGTGGTGGGGATTGGTGGAAGTCCTGAACATTCTACTATGGTTCAATCCTATTTAGGGTTAGACTATCAAGAGATCACCGAGGATACTGAAATTGTTGGTGACATTTGCTATAACTTTATTAATAAATTTGGAAAACCTGTCTTAAACTCATGGAATGAGCGGGTAATAGCGGTTGAGTTGAAAAAATTGAAAAATATCCCATTGGTTATCGGTGTTGCCTCCGGCCTAGAAAAAGTAAATGCGATTAAAGCAGCACTGGAAGGAAGTTTAATTCATGTTCTCATTACAGATGAAGTAACGGCGAATGCATTAGTTGAATGATTATAAAGATAAAGCTGCACATATCATTTTCGTGCAGCTTTTCTAATATTTGAATATGAGTAATATAATGTGATTCTTTGGAAAATTCACTCTTGACAACACTTACATAGAGGATTACACTAAAAATGTATTAACAAATGATAATTCTCATAACAAATGTTACATATGATGAGGAAGTGTTATTAAGTGTAACATTTGCGTTAGGTATCGCAAGGACACTGAGTTGCTTGTTTTATAGAATGAAAGCGCTATTAAATTGAGAGTTTAAAGAGGAGGAATTTTACATGTCAATTTACCAAAAACTTTTACAACGTGAATGTGAAAACGTATTAATTAAGGTGGGAGTAATCGGGGCTGGTCAAATGGGATTTGGGATGATCGCACAAATCTCAAAAATTCCTGGAATGATTGTTACAGGAGTATGCGATGTAAATGTTCAGGCAGCACAAAGAGCAGCAGATTATTATAACTCCCAATCTAATAAAAGAAATCCAGTCATTGTGACAAATGATTTTCGTGAGGTTATTCAATCTCCAACTGTAGAAGTTATTGTTGATGCAACTGGTGTACCGGAGGTTGGAGCAAATATCTCTCTTGAAGCATTAAAATCGAAAAAACATCTTGTTTTGTTAAATGTTGAGGTCGATATTACCATCGGTTCTATTATGAATAAAATGTTTAACAATGCGGGGTTAGTGTACACAGGTTCTGCAGGTGACGAGCCGGCTGCCACTCTAGAATTATATGAATTTGCAAAAATAATGGGATTAGAGGTATTAGTTGCAGGGAAAGGAAAAAATAATCCGTTTATACCAACGTCAAATCCTGATGTTTGTGCGACTGAAGCAAAAGAAAAGCACATGAGCTCTCATATGCTTGCAGCCTTCCAAGATGGAACCAAAACAATGGCAGAAATGAACCTGCTAAGTAATGCTATCGGCTTTGTACCTGATAAAGTTGGAATGCATGGTGTGTCAGCTACGGTTCAGGATGTTGCTGATAAACTTGATTTAAAAGAAAATGGCGGTGTGTTGGATAACTTTGGCGTTGTTGAATATGTAAACGGTTTAGCACCTGGTGTTTTCGTCATTGTTAAGAGCGATCTTGAACCAGTAGATGCTGAGCTTCACTACTTAAAAGTTGGTAAAGGGCCACACTACGTCTTCTATCGTCCATATCACCTTGCAAGCTTAGAAACGCCAATTACCATTGCGAAGGCAATGTTGCAGCATGAGTCTTCTATCCGTCCATTAGGGGCACCGATTTCTGAAACAGTAGCCGTAGCCAAACGTGATATTAAGGCTGGCGAGTCAATTGATGGAATTGGAGGTTATTCCGTTCGTGGTGTACTTGAGACACATGTTGAAATGAAAACCAATGGCCATATTCCAATTGGTCTAATCAGCGGAAAAGTTGTTGCGAAAAAGGAAATTAAGTTGGGGCAATTTTTAACGCTGGATGATGTAGAATTAGATACGACTACTACCGTTTGGAAGTTGAGAGCACTTCAAGATCAACTTTTTCCAGTAAATGTAGAGAATCGTCCACTTGTTACATTGTAAGAGAAGCAGAATGTCAACTATGGAGGTTTAAATGTGACAAAAACAGTTGTAAGAGAAGTAGGAGCATTAGTACCTACGTTTAAAGAGGAAAAAATCGTAATTTTATTTGGGCCTCAGGCACCGCAGGAATTGCGTGAACTGGCTGTCATCCATGAATTTGAAAACCTGACAGAGGAACCGTTAACTGAAGGCGGGATCATTCAATTTGGTGACGATTCCTTTACAATTACGGCAGTGGGCACACTTGCAAATAAAAACTTTAAAGAGTTAGGGCATATATCAATCTACTTCCAAGAGCCATTTGAAGAAGTGCTGCCTGGGGCAGTATTTGCAGCACCACATAAGTTTCCAACCATTAATGAAGGAACAGTTATTTCTATTAAGTAATTGAATGGTAAGTCTGAATATCCGAAATTAATATCAGGAATGTATATCAGTATGTTGGAGAATGGAGGAAATGGTTTAGAAGACCTTTTTCTCCCGTTCTCCTTTTTTTGTTTCCTATTTTTTGAAAAAAAGCTAAATATTTATTGTTTTTTTCTTGACTAAGAGAATAATAAGTTATATGATAATTACAAATGTAACTAATATGAACAAATGTAAAAGGAGGAAAAGAAATGATGGTAAAAACGTTAAATCTTCCTGAGATGATTACGGAGGAGAAATTAAAAGATTTATATAAAGAAATGTGGCTCATTCGCTATTTTGATGAAAAGGTGGATCAGTTTTTTGCAAAAGGGATGATTCATGGGACGACACATCTTTGTGTTGGTCAGGAAGCATCTGCCGCTGGTTCGATCGCTGTTATTGGAAGAAAAGATAAAATTGTCAGCACACACCGTGGTCATGGCCACTGTATTTCCAAAGAAGGGGACGTAGGCAAAATGATGGCGGAGCTCTTTGGACGTGAAACAGGCTATTGTAAAGGAAAGGGCGGCTCGATGCATATTGCAGACGTAGAAAAAGGAAATCTTGGCGCCAATGGTATTGTTGGTGGCGGTCTTCCAATTGCTGTAGGTGCAGCACTTACTTCAAAAATGAAAAAAGAAAATTATGTAGTTCTTTGTTTCTTTGGAGATGGGGCTTCTAATGAAGGAAGCTTTCATGAATCGGTAAACCTTGCGGCGATTTGGAATCTGCCGGTTGTCTTTATTTGTGAAAACAACCAGTATGGCATGTCAGGCTCTGTTAAAGAAATGACCCGCGTTGAAAATATTGCAGACCGAGCAGTAGCATACGGAATTCCAGGAAAAGTCGTTGATGGAAATGACATGATTGAAATTATGAATACAGTTAACGATGCGGTGGAACGGGCACGCGCTGGTTTTGGCCCATCATTGATTGAAATGAAAACATACCGTTGGAAAGGTCATTCCAAAAGTGATGCGAAAAAATACCGTACACGTGAAGAAGAGAATGAGTGGAGAGCAAAGGATGGTATTAAGCGTTTTAAAGAAGTATTGATCGGAGCCGGCATCTTAACTGAAGAAGAAGCGAAACAGCACCAGGATGCTGCATTCCAAGAAATCGAGGACGCTGTTAAGTTTGCAGAGAACAGTCCTGAACCGTCTATTGATAGTTTACTAGAAGATGTATACTCGTAAAGAGGGAGGAAGAAGAAGATGGCGACTAGACAAATTACCTATTTAGAAGCAGTACGAGAAGCAATGAGCCAGGAAATGCGTGAAAATAATGATGTTTTTATTCTTGGTGAAGATATTGGAGTATACGGAGGAGCATTCGGTGTCACACGTGGAATGATTGAAGAGTTTGGATCGGAACGTGTTCGCAATACTCCAATTTCAGAAGCAGCGATTGCCGGGGCTGCAATAGGTGCAGCATTAACAGGAATGCGCCCGATCTTAGAGCTTCAATTTTCTGACTTTATTACGATTGCAATGGACCAAATGGTTAACCAAGCGGCGAAAACGCGCTATATGTTTGGCGGTAAAGGAAAAGTGCCAATGGTATTAAGAACACCATCCGGTTCTGGTACAGGTGCAGCAGCACAGCATTCTCAAAGCCTTGAAGCATGGATGGCACATATTCCAGGCCTAAAAGTGGTTCAACCATCCACTGCTTACGACGTAAAAGGTTTGTTGAAAGCAGCGATTGAAGATGATAACCCAGTTATTTTTTACGAACATAAATTATTGTACAGAACATCTGGTGAAGTGCCGGAGGAATCATACAAAATTGAATTAGGTAAAGCGGACATCAAGCGTGTAGGTACAGACGTAACAATTGTTGCTACGGCCATCATGGTTCATAAAGCTCTTGAGGCTGCATCTGAACTTGAAAAAGAAGGAATCAGCGTTGAAGTAGTTGACCCTCGTACGATTGTACCGCTTGATAAAGAAACCATTATCAATTCCGTTAAAAAGACAGGCCGTTTAATTGTTGTCCATGAAGCCGTTCAACGCGGAGGCATTGGCGGTGAAATCGTCAGTGTTGTTGCTGAGAGTGAGGCATTTGATTACTTGGATGCACCGATTAAGCGCCTTGGCGGTAAAGAGGTTCCAATTCCTTACAATCCAACATTGGAAAAAGCAGCGATTCCACAAGTTCCAGATATTATTGCAACAGTAAGAGAAACCTTTAAGGTTAAATAAGGAGGAGGGGCAAGCATGGCAAAAGAAATTTTTATGCCGAAACTTAGTAGTACGATGGCAGTTGGTACCCTCCTTCAATGGTTTAAAGAAGAAGGGGACACTGTTGAGATTGGCGAACCACTTTTTGAAATTATGACCGACAAAATAAACATCGAAGTAGAGGCGTATGACCAGGGTGTTTTGTTAAAAAAATATTTTCAAATGGATGACCAAGTTCCGGTAAATCAAATCATTGGTTATATCGGAGAGACAGGCGAAAACGTACCCGACTCCTCTCCGGGTATTTCCGGTTCGGAAGAAGAGGTACAGGAACAGGCAGAAGAGCCGGTTGTTGAAGAACAAGAGTTACCAGTGAAAGCTGTAGCCGTTCAGAACGGAGAAAAGCCCCGTGCAACCCCTGCGGCGCGGAAGATTGCTCGTATGAATGATTTGGAATTAGTCTTTATTCAAGGAAGTGGGCCAAATGGCCGTGTTCATAAGAAAGATGTTTTGGCAAAGATAGAATCTGTAAATGCTGCATCGAAGGCAACACCGCTTGCCCGTAAAATTGCTGCAACAGAGCAAGTTGATTTGTCTACTGTTAAAGGCAGCGGCGTAAATGGGAAAATTGTAAAAGGTGATGTTATCCCAGCTCTTAAAACAGAATCAGCTCCAATCGTCCAACCGCAGCGCAAGAAGATGTCAGGCATGAGAAAGGTAATTTCTCAGCGCATGGCTCAAAGTGCATACACAGCACCACATGTAACACTAACAACAGAAGTGGATATGACAAAAGTGAAAGAGCTTCGTACATCACTTCTTCCAGTTATCGAAAAACAAACAGGATTACGTTTATCGTTTACAGATATTTTGATCAAAGCGACTGGTGCGGCTCTTGCTCTGCATCCGGAAGTGAATGTTTCCATTGAAGGGGACGAAATTGTTCAGCATAGTCATGTTCACATCGGTCTTGCTGTTGCTGTTCCAGATGGCCTGATGGTACCGGTCATTAAAGATGTATTAAGTAAGGGACTTGCAGAAATTACTAAGGATGCAAAAGAAATTGGTAAACGTGCCCGTGAAAACAAATTGCTGCCAGATCAGTTAAAGGGCTCTACCTTTACGATCAGCAATCTTGGTATGTATGCAATTGATGCGTTTACTCCAATCATTAACCAGCCTGAAAGCGCGATTCTCGGAGTGGGCCGAATCCAGAATAAACCAGTTGCTGTTAATGGTGCTTTGGAAATTCGTCCAATGATGACACTTAGTCTGTCATTTGATCACCGTGCTATGGATGGTGCTCCAGCTGCTGCTTTCTTAACAGAAATGAAAAAAATTCTTGAAAATCCTTTTGAGTTACTTGTGTAATGGGGTGAACGTATTGAATAAATCATATGAAATCGTCGTGGTAGGCGGTGGTCCTGGGGGGTATGTCGCCGCTCTTCATGCAGCTAAGCTTGGCAAAAAAACGGCCCTTATTGAGGCAGATTTTCTTGGGGGGACATGCTTAAACAGGGGCTGTATTCCATCTAAGACCTATTTAAAGCATTCAGAAATTATCGAACAAATTGAGGTGGCTAAGGACTGGGGGATCGAAACAGGTTCCCTAACCCTATCCTTTGATAAAATGAAAAAGCGAAAAGATGATGTCATTCATCGTTTGCGCGGAGGGATTGCCTTTTTACTTAAACAAGGAAAAATTGATGTATACAATGGCTATGGATCTGTCCTTGATGGCGGGACTATAAAAGTAAAAATGGATGTTGAAGAGGAAACACTTCAAGCGGGAAAAATAATAATTGCTACCGGTTCTACACCTGCTGTACCACTGATCACAGGGCTTGAATCCGTCCAGTTTGATACCAGTGATACCATTTTTGATATTCAAGCTATTCCGAAATCCGTGATTATTATTGGCGGAGGGGTAATTGGTGTTGAATTTGCCACCATCTTTGCTTCTTTGAAAGCCGAGGTTACCATCGTCGAAGCAGCAGATCGGATTGTTCCTACAGAGGATAGCGAAGCATCTAAATTTTTGACTAGGGCATTAAAGAAAAAAGGGGTTAAAATCCATACGAATGCAAGTGTACAGAAAGTACTGGAAACAAGCGGCTTGAAAAAGGTTATGTGTGTGGACACAACAGGCAAAGAATTTTCAGTAGAGGCTGAAACATTGCTAGTCAGCACTGGTCGACGACCGAACCTTTCTGCAACTAGAGATCTAAGTCTGGAACAAAATGGGCCTTTTATTAAAGTGAATAGTAAAATGGAAACCAGCATGCCAAATGTTTACGCGATTGGCGATGTGATTGGCGGCTGGCAGCTTGCTCATGCAGCCAGTGCAGAA
Organism: Bacillota bacterium Lsc_1132; assembly: GCA_044598425.1. Classification (GTDB taxonomy): domain Bacteria; phylum Bacillota; class Bacilli; order Bacillales; family Cytobacillaceae; genus JAEVLT01. Next base: position 2,954,934 of record CP172536.1, on the reverse strand, counting down.
GGTGTTGTTGCTGCCACTAATGCTGCTGGAGGCAATGATGAAATGGATTACAAAGTAACGCCTCGCTGCATTTATACACTTCCGGAAATTGCATCTGTTGGTTTGTCGGAGGACGAGGCGAAGAAGCGGGGAATGGAAGTATGGGTTGAGAAATTTGACTTTGCTGGCAGTGGTAAAGCACTTAGTGCTGGTGAGCCGGAGGGCTTCACAAAAGTCATATATGAAGCAAAATACGGTGAAATAATTGGTGTAGTCATGGCTGGATCTCATGTTACGGAAATGATTTCTGAGGCTTCTGCGTTCATGTACCTTGAAGGAACCATAGAGGAAGCGGCTAAAATGGTTCATCCTCATCCAACAATTTCAGAAACCATTTATGAAGCTGCTGTAAACGCTGTAAATCAACTACGTAGTAGCAGAAAAGAATGGGCTGGTGTTTAACTTCATAGATCCTGAGATCTGCGATATTCAGGCTTTAGCTAGAGTGCCGAGGAAAAAGATTCCCGGCACTTTTGCGATACTCAAGATGATTTTTCAAAAAGCGTTGTGTAAAATAATTATATGCTACTACTGCACGAAATATCTTATCGGTGTAAAGGAGATGGATTTGTGGATTGGCAAGAAAAAAGGCAATTAGTGAAAGTTTCCAGTTTATACTATAAAGAAGGATGGACACAAGCTGAAATTGCTAATAAATTAGGAGTATCAAGACCAGTAATATCAAAGTTACTTCAAAAGGCAAAGGATGAAGGGATTGTTAATATTTATATAAAAGATGAAAGTGTTCGTACGGTTGAATTAGAGCAACAGCTTGAAAAACACTTCGGTCTTGTTGATGCCATTGTAGTGCCAAACAATGGATTGACAAGTGAAATGACGAAACGTGCTATAGGTCAAGCAGGAGCCACCTATGTATCCCAAAATCTACGCGGAGTAATAGGGATTGGCATTTCATGGGGGAAGACACTTGCCTACCTTATTCAAGAATATCCATATGAGCAAAGAGAAGGCATCAATGTGGTTCCGTTGGAAGGAGGTATGGGTGTTAAAGATGTTGAAATACATGCCAACCAGCTAGCAAACGAATTGGCAAAAAAAATAAAAGGTAATTGCACCTATTTATATGCTCCCGCCATTGTTGAAACAGAAGAACTGAAAGAGCGTTTAATGGCCATGCAGGATATTGAAACTGTATTAGAAAGAGGACGAAAAGTAGATATCGCGCTAATTGGTATAGGTAATCCCTACAAGGATTCGACATTAATGAACATCGGATACTTGCAAGAAACTGATTTAAGTAACCTTCGTAAAATGGGTGTAGTAGGAGACATTGGATTTCGTTTTTTTGATGAATGTGGGACGCAAATTAATTCTTCTTTAAATAGCCGAGTAATCGGTATTACCTTGGAAGAATTAAAGAAAATAAATAAAGTGATCGCAGTCGTTGAAGGAGAACATAAAGCAGAAAGCGTGCTTGGTGCCTTGAGAGGACAGTTTATAGATGTTCTTATTATTGATGAACTAACAGCAAATGCTGTTTTAAAAAAGGTATTTTGACCTTATTTTTTATGCATTTTTGCAAACGAATAAAATCTTATTAAAAATTGTTGGGAACTTATAAAAAACGTTACGTGTACAAATCCCGATTAATATATAATTAGAGTACGGTATAAATTTGTAGTATCTGCACGGCTGTGTCTTAGGCAGTTTCCTGGATTTTAATTTTTAATAAATAGGCATATAAAGAAAGGGTGATGTTCCTTTCTAAAAAAATTATGAGAATAAGGAGAAGACTTATATGAAAGTTTCAGAATTAGATGTCGCCCTTTATTGTTCACATTGTCATGATGAAACTTTACATCGTGTTCTATATTTAAATAGTAAAATTTATAGTACAGAGTGTACAAACTGCCATCGTAAGGTCATGATGGAGATAAATCCTGTGAGGGAATTGTATAAAGAAATATATATAAGAGTCACATCGAAACCAACAAGATTGACAAAAGAATATAAAGAGGATTTAAATAAATTTATCGGTGGACTACCAAAAAGAGTCTTAAGCAAACCATACAGACTGAAGAAGTATGTAAATGAGACAAAAGTGGCATTTAAAAAAATGAGGGATTCATAAATGAATTCTATAGAACCATAGGACAAAATTAATTTTCCGTGAAAGCAATCTGAGAATTTTGGGATGAGGTGGAAAATTGCCAAGGGATTTTATCAATCCCCTGGCTTTTATTTGTGTGTAAGTAAATACTTGAAAAGGAAAGACATTAACATCCCACCCCATTCAAGGAAAAAAGGAATCCATAGATCCATCCATACAGTCATGAAAAACGTAAGCCCCCAATCAAACAACGCATATAAACACGCAGCGCCTCCTGGTACTATGAATGTATCAATTTATAGGAGGTGCTTTTCAAATGCCGCAACAAAAACTTACAATTGTCCCCGTTACATTACATTCCGAATACAAAGTGGAATGTCAACACTAAACTAGACAGTTTTTTGAGGTGTTTCTTTTTAAATTCAATTGGGCTTAAATACCCTAATGTTCCATGGATTCTTATATGATTAAACCAATGAACATAATCATCTAATTCCAGTTTCAACTGCTCTAAACTTTCGAAATATTTACCTTTAACGAATTCCGTTTTGATAATTTTAAAGGTGGCTTCAGCTACGGCGTTGTCATACGGACAACCTTTCATACTTAATGACCGTTTTATGTTGAATGTGTCAAGGGCTTCATCAATGGTCTTGTTCTTGAATTCGTTTCCTCTGTCCGTATGAAATAATTGAATTTGCCGCAGATCTGCTTTCACAGTGGATAATGCTTGGTAGACAAGCTGCGCATCTTTGTTTGCGCCTGCACTATGGCCGATTATTTCCCGGTTATAAAGATCGACAAATAAACAGATGTAATGCCAGCTTTTTTCTACTCTGACGTAAGTTAAGTCACTGACTACAACTGTCAATTCTTTTTGTTGATAAAATTCCCTTTTCAACACGTTTTCCACTTTAAATTTCATTGCATTTATCCACAGGGGGCTTAAACTGGGCAACTGTATACTTGGATACCAGCCCGTTTTCTTTCATGATTCTGCCAATTTTTCGCCTTGAGGCGATGAAGCCGAGCTTCTTTAATTCATGTTTAATCTTGCGTGTATCATAATTTTGACGTCTTTTCTGGAAGATTTCTAAAATGGCAGCTGTCAGTTTATCCACTTCTGAATAATCTAGCTCTTTTGCTTCGTAATAACAGATGCTTCTTGGTAGTTGTAGGACATCGCACATTGCTCATATCGAGTATTTGTGTCGGTTATTTTTGATCACATTTACTTTTGTCCTAGTTTTCAGCGCGGGCTTGCTTTAAAATATCGTTCTCCATTAATAAACGCTTGTTTTCTTTTCTTAACACAATCAACTCATTTTCCTCTGGTGACCGGTTGTCCTTTTCCTTAAACGAGCCGGATTTTTTTCTTTGTTTGATCCATTTGTCCAATGCCGAAGGCGTCAAATCATATTCACTAATAATGTCTTTTCTCGGCTTCCCATTTTCATAAAGCTTAACCATTTGATCTTTAAACTCGGCTTTGAATGTTCGTCTTTCTCTCATACTTCGTCTCTCCTAACTGGGAATATTTGAAGTAGACCACTATGATAGTGGGCTTGCGACGAAACTTGACATGGAGCCTCGGCGGGTATGCTTCCTGTGCCAGGAAGCCAGCTGTTTAATAAACACCTGGCTCAGCCGAAATAGGCTAGCATACCGCTGCTCCATATAAAGTTTCTGGTACCGTCCTTTTATTAGCAGTATATCCTGTTGTGCGTTTGGTCTACTTCACCTTAATTTTTTTGTCCAGTTAAGTGTAGCCGATTCAAACAACATCGGCAAAAAGCGAGGGATTAAACCCTTGCTTCACCTCTATAGAAAATTCGCCGATTTTAACTTGGAGGGAATCCTCTTGACTTATCGATGGATCTTCAATCCCAACGGATGTCCATTTTGTGGAGGGATTTGGTTTAGCGTTTGAACCTTCGATCCGTTTGAGCCAGTACTTAAGCTGGTGAACCTTTAAATCATTGATTTCACACCATTTTGCTTGGGTAAGGCCGCTAGCTCTGTAGGAGGCAATTCGCTGTTCCCATTCATGTCGCAATTAGCTTTTGTCCATAAAAAAACTCCTTAATAAAGATTTCTTAAGGAGATTATTGCATGGATATAGGGCCAAAACTAGGTGGGAAGAATTTGACGCTTACAAACAAAAGAATGAACGAATGTAAACTTAAACTACATCCAACCAAAACGAGAATTGTGTATTGTAAGGATGCAGATAGAAAAGAAAACCATGAGATCATAGCGTTTGATTTTCTAGGATATACATTCAGACCAAGGCTGTCTAAGAACAGATGGGGTAAGCACTTTGTGAATTTCACTCCCGCTATCAGTAATAAATCTAAGAAATCAATTCGGCAAAAAGTGAGGGACTGGAAACTGCAATTGAAGGCAGAGAAGGACCTTACGGACCTATCAAATATGTTTAACTCAACAATCATAGGCTGGATTAACTACTATGGCAAGTTCTACAAATCGGAAAAAATATCCTGGCGGAAAGGAGGGCAAAAAAATGCTCTAGGAGATGGCCGTTTCACCAGAGCGTTTGTAGCAAAAAATCACTATGATTATAGTAAGATATATTACACATTCTATCAAGAGGTATGTAGGTATTTACCAAGATGTACCACCTCTATTTGAGGAGGACTGCCCATGTTGTGGGCAAAAACTACATAAACATGGAAAATATCATCGGCATGTAGCTGCAAAGGATGATATGATTAAAATTCCTATTTATCGCTGGATCTGTGGCCCGCAGTTAGAGGACTGTCTTCAAAAAGCCATGATTCGTTATGGTAAACCAGAAAAGCTGTATGTCGACAATGGAGCCATTTATAGAGCTGATGTATTAGAATTAGCTTGTGGGCATTAAATTAGTTCATTCTAAAGCTGGACGGCCAGAGGGGCGTGGGAAAATTGAACGGTATTTCCAATTTGTCGGCTCCTCCTTTAAACCGGAGGCATACGATTTAATTAATGCAGGGAAGATTCAAACGCTTGAACAACTAAATCGATACTTTCAAATTTGGCTAGATAGTTTTTACCATGAAAGACGTCATGGTGAGACAAAGCAATCCCCTAAAACTAGTTTTGAAGAAAACGAGCATCCCCTCGTATATCCGAGTGTCGATGAGATAAAAGAAGCATTTCTATGGGAAGAGGCTAGAAAGGTAGATAAAACGGGCTGTATCTCTTTCCAAGGAAACCGGTACGAGGTGGAACAGAACCTCGTGGGTAAAGAAATTACAATACGATTTAACCCCTATGAATTAGAGCACCTGCAAATTTGGGAGAAAGGCAAAAGGTACAAGGATGCCCTTCCTCTTAATGTTCACAGGAATATTGATAGGCGAATTGAAAAGGAATCTGATACAGAAACAGAACCGCAAAATCGTTCTGGACTAAACTATCTTGAATTGACTGAGCCGCAATATGAAAAAAGAAAGAAAGAGCAGCTGGGGAAAATGAGTTACTCCAAGTTAATGGGGGAAAACCAATATGATTAAAAGTTTTTTCGGTTGGAAAAGAACCCCGTTTCAAAGAGAAATCTTAACTAAAGACCTCTTTCCTTCGGGACCAGTTGGCACCTAATGAGCATGTTTTTCTGTATATTTCTGATTCAAGTCTTAAAGCCAAGGGATTTTTATCGTGAAATGCTTTTACAAGTGGGTGTAGAGCCTAAATTTCTCGCCAGCTATTTGAAGAGACAATTTAAAACTGCACTGTTGGATCTGTTTGAAAACAAGAAAAAAGTGCCGATTGTCGTTATTGATGATGCACATCTTTTATCGCCATCAATGTTGCAAGAAATATGTTTTTTGACGAACTTCAAACTTGATTCCTTATCGCCCTTAGCATTAATTTTGGTTGGGCAGCCGGAATTAAGGGATAAACTTCGCTTAAGAAGCTTGGAGGCTATGTCTCAGCGTATTACTACCAGATATCATTTGACGGGCTTAGTCTATGAAGAAATACATTGCACATCAATTAGCTATTGTCGGAGAAGAGAAACAAATCTTTTCTGAGGCAGCACTAAATCGGATTTTCAAACAAACACGGGGGATATTGAGACTAACCAATCGACTTTGCATAGAGTGTTTGATTGATATTGCCTCCAGAAAACAACAAATCGTTGATGAGGATGTAGTTGAAAGAGTAAGAGAAGACCAATACCTATAGACCCTGCAGGGTCTTTTTTTTTATCCGGATAAAATGAATTACCGAAAATAAATTTGGCAAAAAATAATCGGAATTCGCCATTACGGTTCCGAATATAGTTTGGAACCGCCAATGTCGTTTCCGAAAATACCGCCATCGAATATTACCCTTAACAGACCAAAATCGTCAATTTCAATGATGATGATTTTGACTTTCTTGGATATACCTTTGAACACTGGAGGAAACGGAAGAAAGATGGGAAACCATATTATATAGCTAAGCCAAAGACCACAATGGGAAGACTTCCGTCTTAAGATAAAATCCAAAACAAAGAAATATCTTACAAAGAGTCAAGAAGAGTGGGTTAAAGAAGTAAATCCAGTAATACACGGAAAACAAACCACTATTTAAATTTATGGAAAGCGAAAGAGGCAAATAAGGAATATAACATAGAGTGCAGTTGTTACTTTAATGTGTGCTACAACGAACTACTAGTAATTGATGGCTTTATACGCAAAAGATTGAGAGTAGCAATGATTCATCGTCATCCCACACAAAGAAAAGGTCAAGCAATGAATACGAGATGGAATATAGAATTTTTCGCCAAGATAGGTCTTGTTTCTGCCTTTCAACTGTATTATGGAAAGCAATATGGACATACAGTTGAAGATTACATTAAGTACATGAAAGAAAAAGGACAAAAGAAACTACAAAGAGCCAAAGAAAAAGGTGAAGTCTATTACAGCGAATAGAGACTTCGCAAAATGAAAAATGCAAGTACCGTAAGAACTTCTTGACGTCATGAAACATGGGGAAAGCCGTATGTCTTAATAGGACACGTGCGGTTTATACGAGGGGGCAGCCACGCAAGTGGGTGCTCTACTCTCTCAATTATACATGTACTGAAAAAAACCAGCATTTTTAAATGAATTCTTCATCATCCGTTTTTCCCCAGTAACCAGCGATTCCCCATTTCAAAACAAATCTCACTAACCTTTATATCGGTATTTCCAAGTTGACAGCGAAAGTTGGGGTAGGTTAGTCAAGGTGAAATGGGTAATTCCGTTGTTACTTTCACAGCACACAGCCGGATTTTCCTTTTTGAGAAATGTGGTTTTTTCAAAATAGCATTTACTTTTAAAAGCTTAAAAAGGTATGTATCTTGGCTAGGCAATCGTTCACAATTTCTTCCGGAGCCTGTCCTCTCACCCGAAGGTTGCGAGCATGCCAATCCAAATTCTTCACCTGGTCGGTTAAAATAACACCCTGAAAAGACAAGCCCGCAGGGAGCTTGACTTCATAACCCCATCCCCTGACAGTGTTTGTGATTGGACAGACGGATGCAAATCCCGTTGCTTCATTGAATGATTTTGGTGACAAAACGATTCCAGGTCGATTTCCTGTTTGTTCATGTCCTGCTTGCGGATTAAAATTGACATAAACAAGATCGCCGCGGTCTGGTGTTGACATTAGATTATTTCATTCCCCTCTATCCCAAAATCAATTTCCTGATGACGATTTTCCGGTTTACATTGCGCTAAGAGTTCGTCTAATGAATATTTTTTTGGTTGATTTTTAGGAATTAATGTGATTGTTTTTTCATTCCCAGTAACTCGAATTTCCATTTCACAGCCTTGGTGAATCTCTACTCGTTCAGCAATGTCTTTAGGAATACGCACAGCAAGACTGTTTCCCCATCTTTGAACCGTTGTTGCCGCTGTCATAATTTCCACCTCTTTTTCTTTCTTCATATTCCTTGATTCCATTCTAACACGCTCCATTCCCTTTGTATACACATAGTATATACGATGTTTTCAGAAATGATACATGTTATTTCATCAATTATGGGATTGGAAAAAAAATGAAAAAGTGTATGACAATGAGGAATCGATCAATTAACCAGTTTTCACCTTTTGGTACTTCGAGAAGATTTGGAAAAACTGGTGCACGCTGCTTTTTAGGAAGATTTGAACATTTAGGAAGAATCGTCTTGAGGAAAAACAATACGTTCCAAGGTATATGATATTGCAGTATAATCCGAAAAGCCCGAAAATATGAAAAAGGGGCTTCCTAAAATCATTTTAGAAAGCCCTTGTTAATTTAAAAATTAAATATCTAGCGAGGTTGCTGATTGCTTAAATACTTTGGTTATGACGACTAAATAAACGGCACCTATGATAATCCATGTCACTCCAAGTTTAATGGCGGTCATATCCATTCCTTTAATGACATATCCAATCACAAGGAACCCAATAAGCGGGAGAATCAGATGTCTGACATAATCTTTTGATTTTTGCCGAATAATATAATGATAAATAACGGAAACATGCAGGACAAGAAATCCTGTAAGTGCTCCGAAGTTAACGATATTGGTAAGAACGCCAATTTTGCTTTGAAAAAATAACCCAACTGCTAACGAAACGATCGCCACGAGAATCGTGCTGATGTATGGGGTTTTGAATTTTGGATGAATCTTTGCAAGGACAGCAGGCAATTTGCGGTCACGAGCCATGGAAAACAAAATTCTTGAAATCGCAGCTTGAGCAGCAAGCGCGTTTGCAATTCCCCAAGAGAATGCTGTCGCAATAATCGTTAAATTCTTCAACCAAGTACCACCGGCTTTTCCTGCAATTTCATAGAATGCAGTGTCCAGATTGGTTAAACGCATTCCTGCCCCAATGTCGCTGGCAACCCAGGTCTGTAGAATAAATAATACACCCACGACGAGCAGTGCAGAAATCGTTGCTTTTCCTACTACTTTGCTACCGCCTTTTACTTCCTCCGACAAGGTGGAGATTCCATCAAACCCGAGAAAGGACAATACAGCTATCGAAACTGCACCCATCACAAGTGACAGGTTGAATTCACCTGGATTATAAATTGGTTTTGTTGTTAAATGTCCGTTTCCCATTCCGTTCGAGAGAGCAACGAGACCGACAACAATAAAGATTCCTAATACGATAAATTCTAAGATTAGGATAATTTTATTTGCTCTTGCGGTAAATTCCACACCAAAAACGTTAATAACTGTGTTCACTGCGATAAACAAAATCAGCCAAACCCACATGGGGATAGACGGGATTAATGCGGTTAGGGCTGCTGCACTGACGAGATACAAGAGAGCAGGAACTAGGATATAATCAAGCAAGATTGCCCATCCGGCAAGGAAGCCGACTTTGTCATTGATTCCTCGTTGGGCATAAGCATAAACGGATCCGGCAATTGGGAATGCTTCAGACATCCTTGCATAACTCAATGCTGTGAAAATCATTCCAGCCATCCCAATCATGTAAGCTAAAGCTACCATTCCCTTAGATGCATCGGTAATATAACCGTAGACACCAAAAGGAGCGATGGGGACCATAAAAATCATCCCATAAATCAATAAATCCCAAAATGTAAGGGCTCTTTTTAACTCTTGTTTGTAGCCAAAGTTTTCTAATGACATGCAGTTTCCCCCATTTTTTTAGATTGTTATATCAAGCTGGCGAACAATGGACATTGGTAATTCAAAGCGTGCTGTTTTTAAAGGATCGACCACTTGGGAAATCTGTAAATTCCCGCCAATGCTGAGTAAGAAAATCGCATCATGTTTGGCGATCCCTGCTTCGGCTTCTAAAAAATTCACCATATTTTTAGTCGCAATAGTAGCTGCATCATCGAGACTTTCTTCTGAAGCAATGGTATAAAGTGCATGTTCTGTTTTGACCATCGGTACCTTCCACTGCTTACTTTTGATTACATGAACCGTAACGGTCACTTCTCCAGCAATTTCTACACCGCAGACGGATACCTCTCCATCTCCCATTGCTGCATGAAGATCACCCATTGCTAAAAGGGCTCCAGGGGCATTAACAGGTAAATATAGCGTGGATCCCTCTGTTATGACTTTTGAATCCATATTACCGCCGTGTTTATTAGGGGTTCCGCAAGAAATGGTTTCCCCATTCGCAGGTGCCGTACCAATCACGCCAATCATCGGATTTAACGGTATTTCAATTTTGTTTAATAAAATTGCCTTTCCTTCCCGAATGGGAACCATTTGAATTACATTTTCACTTAATTCCGTTCCAAGAACCCCAAGTCCTGGGCCGGTCATCATCACACCTTGGTCAGCTAATTGCATTTTTTCGATTTTTACCTTGAGGATATCCCCGGGCTCTGCTCCTTCTACAAAAACAGGTCCTGTCGCAGGATTGATGCGGTTCCAGTCTAATGCATTAAAAGGCGTATCAGATGAAGTAATCTGATCTTCAAAACAATCACAGGTTTCAAACACAACTGTTGAACCATCTGGTACAGAAAGAACGGCTTTGTTTTGATCTGACATTGCATAGATTAAATTTTTTTTCTCTACTCGGTACATCATAATCCTCCTCGTGTTTAGAAAATATCTAGGTATTCCTTTATTTCCCAATCCGTTACGTGCAACCTGTAACGATCCCATTCTGCCTGTCGTAATGTAAGATAGTCATTCATAAATGGATCTCCAAGAATTTCTTTTAAAAAAGTATCTTTTTTCAAATCATTTAGAGCCTCCCATAATGAAAATGGGAGAGGTTCAAAGTCTGATGTATAGGCGTCTTGATTTTGCAGTGGGGGAGCCGGTTCAATCTTTCTGCGAATCCCGTCTAATCCCGCTGCTAAAATAGCCGCCAGTGATATATATGGGTTGGTATCTGCCCCGGGCAGCCGATGTTCCAACCGGGTATTCACCCCCCGGCTTTTAGGAATGCGAATCATGGCACCGCGGTGTTCATATCCCCAAGTGTTTGTTGATGGGGCAAAAGAATACGGCTTAAGCCGTTTGTAACTATTTACAGTTGGATTCACGAGTGCGCATAAGCTTCGGGCATGCAACTGCTGCCCGCCAATAAACCAGCGACACAAATCAGACAAGCCATCGGGTGCAGATGGGTCCGAAAATAAGTTTTGGGCATTTTCATCATGAAGGGATAAATTTAAATGAGCACCGCTCCCGCTCATATCGTTGACGGGCTTACTCATGAATGTTGCTTTATAGCCTATATCATGAAGAATCTCTTTTATGCTGGTCCGATAGTAAAAAGCCATGTCGGCAATTTCTAAATTCCAAAATGGGGAATGGGTCACTTCGAATTGTCCAGAACCATACTCCGTATTGGCCACTTCAGGACCAGCTCCCATTTCAGCAAGTCCTTTTAGCAAGGATACAAATATTTCTTCTACTTGAGATTGTTTCGTTTCAGAAAAACAGTGTAATCCTTTCCACGAGGGCTCCAGTCCGTTTTCGGTTTCTTTAAAAGCATAAAATTCGTACTCAAATGCTCCATAAACTAGATAGCCAGTTTTCTTATATTCCTCAAGAACCCGCTTCAACACGTAGCGCGGAGCTGTTTCAATGGGTGTGCCATCCCCGTTGTAAAGGTCCCCAATCAGTCTTGCTATACCCGGTTTATATGGAAGTGAGCCAAATGTCGAGTAATCGGGCTTGATTTCCCAACTTGGAAATCCTCCGTGAAATCCTGCTCCAACCTTTGTTTGTACACTTTGTGAGGTATCCATTGAGAAAAGTACTGATGGGAAGGAAATATGACCACTTGTCCCTATCTCCAAGAATTTTTGTACTGGGATATACCGGGCCCGAGCGATATTAGAGCTATCATTTAGCGACATTCGTACGGTATGAATTTGGTGATCTCGAACGATTTGTTGGATATGAATCTGCCAATCGGATTCCAGCAATCTCTGCTCCCCTCCTTTTATTTCTGAACCATTGTATAGTAGTTTTGATTGAAATATACAGTAAATTTATAATTTTTTCAACAATTTTTATATTTAATTATTGACGGTGGTATATTAATGTACCATAATGAGAGGTAAGTATTATTATATCCGGAGTTATTATGGTTCATTTTCATTTATTTATTTTAATTATGAACCGATATTGAGGTAAAATGATTATGAATGTCCCTTATATTGTAAAAAGCCCTTCAAGTATTGCGCTATTTGAATTGGTCAAAAGGCTCGCCAATTTTCCGACAACCGTTTTAATTGAAGGAGAAATAGGCTCAGGAAAGAAGATGATCGCGGAAAAAATCCATACTTTGAGCGACCGATCGAATATGCCTTTTGTCAAAATAAACTGTGGTTCTATTGTGGATCGTGAATTACACATGGAGTTATTTGGAACGGATCGCACCGCAATACCCGCAGGTAAAAGAGCCTCGGGTTTAATAGAGACAGCAGATCAAGGAACACTTTTTCTTGATGAAGTTGGTGAGCTAAGTGCAATATTACAAGTCAAGTTACTTAAATTTTTGCAAGATCGTGAAAATGACAGAAGTGGGGGAAGTTGGTCCAAAAAATTAAATATACGGATTATCGCAAGCTCAAGCACCCCGCTAATTCAACTTGTCAAGGAAAAGAAATTTCGGGAGGATTTGTATTACCGCCTGAACGTTGCTTATATTGCTGTACCTCCTTTGCGCGATCGCCCGGAAGAAATCTTACCATTAATTAACCATTACCTTCTTTATTTCTGCAAGGAATACCAATTAAAGAAATGGTTCAAAAATGAAACATTAGAAATTTTAAAAAATTATCCCTTTCGAGGGAATATTTTGGAACTTAGGAATTTGGTTGAAATGCTTTGTGTAAATACCGCTGCAGACTATATTCTTCCATCTGACCTTCCAGGATATATTGTTCCGAAACCTGTATCAGTTAGATCATTGGAATCCCAGGTGGGTGAGTTTGAAAGTCAATTGATCAGACACGCGCTTGAAATGGAAGGGAGCATTCGCAAAGCTGCTGCCCGCCTACAAATAAGCCATGCAACCTTACTGCGAAAAATGCATAAATGGGGGATTGAAAAGTAAAGTATTGCTAAAACTTAAGTTTAAAAAAGAATGAAGTTGTCAACTAGGTGTGTAACAGCTCCAATTGTGCTCGGACGATGGAACAACTAAAGCAACCTCGGTTTAACAGACTTGACGTTAACAAATAAGCAAATAGCTTGCTTAAATAGGAAAAGTGATTTGTTTGTAAGTCGAAAAGCCGAATCAGAAAAAAAGGCCGGCTTTCATTTCCGAAAATACGGGATGAAAATCAACCTTTTTTAAAAGCGCCCACAAAGTCCATCTAGTGTTGAACAAGAGCTTTGTATCTTCATAGAATTTTGAAAGCTGCTCTCTTTAAGCTAATATCAACAGCATCAGCTTAAAGAGAGAGGATTTTTTTAAAAAATTACCTCATTTTCCTTCTGTAAATCAATAAAGTGACACCAATGATAAACAATAGTATTCCTGCTAATATATAGTTATAGATTGATGTTCCGGTGTCTGGAAGCCCATATTCAGTATTTGGTGCACTAGGTGTTTGAACATGTTGTAAATTGCTTGTAACTTCAAATACGGTAAATGTGCTAAAGTGTGGAGTATTGACAGTGACCTTTCCATTATTAAATACTGCGCCCGGAACCAGATCCCATTCCTTAGTATTTTCATTATAGTAGAAGACTTTAAGATTCTTAGGTTCTTTTACTTTGCTAAGATCTACATCAAAATTCAATGTTATAGGTTCAGAAAATTGATGAATCGATTTACCATCTACTAATATTGTAAAATTGTAAACTGGACTTTTGGCACTGGCGATATCCTTTTTTCGATCTAGTTTGAATGTAAAGGATTTTCCACTAGTTAGTATGCCTAATGGGACAAGCACTTGAACATTGTCATTTTGGATAACAATTGGAACATTATTCTCTTTTAACATTTGTACTTTCTCTTTGCTTAAGGTTAGTGATACAGCGTAATTCTTGCCAAGATCGAAAACAAGGCTGCTATTAGTACTGTTGGCTATATCAAAAGCTTTTTTAAATTCACTTTCGCTAAATTCTGCATTTCCATTGTTTACAGATGGCGTGATATTCACCGGCTTATTGCTTTGATGTGGTGCTTTGTTGCCAATTTGATCATTATTGATTGCTCCTGAATCTCCATTTGTCGTTGGTTTTTCTGACTGATTGGGTTGAACAGGAGTTTTATCTCCTGGCTGACTGCCTTGGTCACTGTTAGTATCTCCAGGTTGATTATCTTGACTATGATTGGATGTATTGTCAGGTTTTTCACTAGAATCGCTGTTATTGTTTTTATCATCGCTTAAGGTTAAAACATAGGTACTCAATGCAGGAACAGTCATTGTATCTCCCTTGATCGTATCAAGAGTTGCTGTACCTGCCTGCATTCCATTTACAATCAGCTTCCAGTTTCCATCTTGGGGCAAGTTAATCGTTATTGGAGTACGATTGGCATTGTATGCTACAGCAATTTTGTTGGCAGAGTCACCATTTGCATTGCCATCAATACAAAATGCAACAGAATTTGCTGGCGAATCGATAAATTTAAGATGTTCTTTAATATCTGCAGACTTTGTCATTCTAAATGCCGGATGATTTTCTCTAACTTTTATCAACCCTTTGAAATAATCAACTTCAGCAGCAAACTCACTTCGACGAGACCAATCCAGCTGGTTTACGGAATCTGGAGCATTGTAGCTATTATCGTTTCCACCTTTTGTCCTCAAAAATTCCTGACCAGCTTGAATAAATGGGATTCCTTGTGATGTTAAAACAATTGATGTTGCCAATTTATCCATTTGCTTAAGAATGGCATCGCTATCATCTGGATTTGTCTTTTTTAATTTATCCCATAATGTTAAATTATCATGAGATTCCACATAGGTAATCGTTTGGTCAGGTTCAGACGCAAAGGTTTTAATTGCATCACTATAATTAATTCCGCCAACGACACCTTTTTTAATTTGATTTTCCATGCCTAGTTTTCCGTTTACAAACCCTTTATCCTTTTCGTCAAAGACACTACCTTTTAGCCCATCGCGAATACTGTCATTAAAGTGAGCAATTCTTGGCATTTTTTCGGCATTTTTTTGATTGGCTTTTAACGCTGGATCAAGTGGTGTATTCAAATCCCATCCTTCTCCGAGCACGATTATGGAAGGATCTATTTTGTCTAAAGCAGCGCGAACCTGATTCATTGTATCAACATCAAGAATCCCCATTAAATCGAACCGGAAACCATCAATATGGTATTCTTTTCCCCAATAAGTAACAGAATCAACAATAAATTTCTGCATCATTTTACGTTCAGATGCTGTATCATTCCCAACTCCTGAGCCGTTTGCCATTGTTCCATCTGCATTGTAACGAAAGTAATAGCCTGGTACGAGTTTTTGAAGATTCGACTCGGCTGCATTAAACATGTGGTTATATACCACATCCATAATGACACGAAGATTATTATCATGGAGAGTTTGAACCATCCTCTTCATTTCATTGATTCTTACGGCAGGAGTATAAGGATCTGTCGAATATGAACCATCTGGAACATTGTAGTTCTTTGGATCATATCCCCAATTGTATTGCGGCTGATCTAGTTTTGTTTCATCCACACTATTAAAGTCAAACATAGGCAGGAATTCAACATGAGTAACTCCCAAGTCTTTAAGGTGGCTTAAGCCTGTCTTAACTCCGTTAGGCCCTTTTGTTCCAGACTCCGCAACACCAAGAAACTTCCCTTTATATTGATCACTCACTCCGCTATCCGGAGAAACGGTAAGATCGCGGATATGCGTTTCATAAATAATCGCATCCTCAGGGTTTTTGAAAGGTGGTTTCACATTATTCCAAGTATCAGGATTGGTACCATTCAAATCAACAACAGCACCTTTATCTCCGTTCACTGTTGCTGCACGGGCATATGGATCAACGGCTTCATTCCAAGTATCTCCAATTTTCACCTTATACGTATAAAGCAACCCTTTTTGGTCTCCTGTTAATTCTGTGGTCCACGTCCCTTTTTCGCTGCGTGTCATCGGAATTTCTGTACCTGTTTCCGAATTCCATTTTTTGTAGGTTACCAGCTTTGCCTCGCTTGCAGTTGGTGCCCAAAGGCGAAAACTTGTTTTGTCTTTCGTATATGTGTTTCCTAAATCATTTCCATCATAATAGAAACGATCCTCAAATGACTTACTCCCAATTACTTTCCCCATTTGGACAGTTGCAGTTCCAAACCCTTCTTTACTTACTTTATATCCTTTTGATAAATCCAAATCATCTTTTGTAATGATCTTCACTTTATTGGTTAAACCATTGGTAAGGTCTCCAATCGGTTCAACCTTTTCAATTTCTGCGCTATTAAGCGTAATACCTGCATCTGGTTGTGAAAGCACAAATGGGAAGTTCGTTTCAAAAGTAATCTGATTTAAATCTTCGATGGACGCCTTCACAATTCGAGGGTTGCGGTCAACTTTAGCGGGATTATCGAAAATCCGTTCCTGTCCTTGTGCAAGCCATACTTCCGCTTTGCCGTCAGCTGTAAATTTCGTTATATAACGATTGTTCTCAATATCTTTAGCAGACCAGTCCTTTTTGCGGACGATAAATCCGACTTTTGTAGCTCCATTTAAATTTGATAATTTTATAGTTGCTTGTTTGCCATACACTGTTTCGTTTGTTAGCTCTAATGGCTGCCCATCTGATTTATCTGTCCATACCCAAATATCCCAATTTTTGTAATCTAAATCATAGCGATAGTAATTAAAGGTAACTTCTAAATGATCATAGGTTGGCAGATTGCGGTATTCACCATCAGGCGGACTGGAATATACTTTATCGTCACCAGATTTAACCCAGACTTCGTCATTTCCATACCAAACATTGTCAATGACACGGTCGCCGCCATCCTTTTCCCAACTATCTGTACGGACGATAAAACCAACCTTATTAAAATCACCATCTAATTCCACATCGGCAACTTTTCCAAATTGATCTTCACCGGTAAATGGATAGACTTTCCCTTCTTTACCGTCACCCCAAACCCAAAGATTCCAATTTTTTGTGTCGCCTGCTTTTGATTTATAATGGATTTTCACTTTTGTCGTTATTTTTTGCTGAGCGAGACGGACATCTACTTTCCGTTGATCCAGTGCATTAAAAACAAAAATATACTTATCTGTCGTTTCAGGAGTAAATGATAGATTGGGATCTGCTAACCATTTCCCATCTGTAACATACTTAAAGTCAATTTTCTCACCTTTTGTTAGAGAAATTGGCTCACTTTTCCATACTTTTTCCTGATTATCATAAGTTAATTTTTGATCAGCATCACTCCAAGCTAAAGGTGAGGAACCCCTCAAGACTACTTCGTTATACACTTTATTTCGATCAAGCGGTACATCACTATATGTTAAAGTTCCAATTACTTTAAAAATAGTGAAGGATTTCCCATTGCTAGTAAAAGTGAGTTTCCCATTCTCATCACTATGAATCGTTTGATCATCCAACTGACTTGTTAAAGTTACATTCGTTATTTTTAATTGGTTATACAACTTATTAACGTCAATTTTCTGATCATCCGCACCCTTGTTAACGATGATTATATACTTACTATTTTGATCTGCTCTTTCATACGCAAATAGGTTTTGATCTGCCAGCAAGGATTTAAATAAACCAGTTCGCAAAGCAGGAATATCATTGCGCAACTTAATCATTTTTTTATAATAGTTTTCAAGCTCAATGTTTTGGTGTGCTTGATCCCATGGCATCATTTCACGATAATAGCGATCTTGCCATTCCGTAACCGAAGAGGGATCTTTGCTCATGGAGAGACCGACTTCATCACCATAATAAATAATTGGCGGATCTGGAAGAGTAAACTGTGTTGCAACTGCTAGTTCCATTTTTGTTACATCGCCGCCAGCTTCATAAATAAAACGCGGTTTATCATGACTATCTAAAAATGATGAAACAACATATTCAGAAGGGTATGTGTCTAGATTTGCTTTTACTGTATTGCTTAAATCCACCATTGATTGGTCTTTTGCAAAGGTGTTGACTAAAGCGTCATTCATGCCAAAGTCCAATGCTCCATCTAAATCACCGGCATAAGAATTAATTTTCTCCCGGGTATCCCAAACTTCTCCAAAAATATAGGCATTAGGTTTTAATTGTTTTACTTTCTGACGGAAATCTGCCCAATAACTATAACTAGGACCTTTCGCATAGTCTAAACGGAAACCGTCAAAATCTAAATCTTTTAACCAAAATGGGACTACATCATTCAGAATGTAATTTCTTACTTCCGGGTTATCATTGTTCAGTTCCGGAACCTCGGATATTCCATAAAAAGTTTTATATTTATCGGGCCAGTCTGTAAAGGTATACCAGTTATAATACGGGCTTCCTTCACCCTTTGCTTTCGCATCTTGAAAGAATGGATGCTGTGATGAAGTGTGGTTTGCAACAAAATCATAAACAATCTTCATTCCTTTGGCATGTGCTGCATCGACCAACTTTTTCATGATAGACTTATCCCCAAAATGCTGATCAATTTCTTTATAATCAGCTGGATGATAACCGTGGGAATATGGACCTTTAAATACAGGAGAGATCCAGATCGTGTTCACACCTAAGCCTTTAATATAATCCAGCTTATCGTAAACCCCTTGCAAGTCACCGCCCATCCAGCCTTTTAACTGTTCATCGTATGATAAACTCGCATTAGCTGGATCGTCATTACTTGTATCCCCGTTGAAAAATCGATCTACAAAAACCTGATAAATTACTGCATCCTTTGCCCATTGAGGCGTTTTAAAATGATCTACATAATATCCAAATGGAGTAGCCCCTTTTGGGTTTAAACTGTTTGAATCTGCGTACTGCGAACCAACATCATGAGAGTCCCAAACATCCGTTATGTATTTGACATCAGTTCCATCCGGCTGTTTTGGAATATTGCCTTTAAATACAGTGGTTGTTAACCCTCCTGTCGTACTTTCAGAATCCTTTTCCAATTTAACGGTATGCCCAATAGTTGCAGTTCCTCTTTGCCCACTTGGAAATGTACCATTAGTTGAATAATAGATTGCACCAGAATCTACATTTCCATAATGTTGAACGGTAACTTTGACGCTTACATCATCATTGCTCGAAGGCATTTTTGGTGTAAAAGTGTAATTATTGTTCACATCTTTTGCAATAGGGACAGCCTTCCATTCAGAAACTGTATCTTGATAAACTTTTCCGTCAGCTGTGAAAGCTGCTTTCCGTTTTGTTGAAGAATTCTCTATCAGTTTTTGATCTCCCAAAGAATAGAGATACTCAATTTCATCCCCCGCATTTCCAGCTAGAGTCACGCTCCAAGTTCCATCTGGATTTTTCGTCAACGGAGTTACACTATAATTAAATCCATTTAGAGTTGAGCCTAGTGTTGGAGTAGCCCAGTTGGGCGTATCTGAAGGCAGATGGACGTTTAATGTAAGTTTCCCCGTGAATTTGGAAAAGTCAATTCTTACATCAACATTTCTTTCTTCGTTAGGATGAAAAACAAAAATATAGTCCCCTGTTTGAGGTGGTGTAAACTTAAGATTATCACCGCTCATCCAGTTGCCATTCATAACAAACTTATACTCTACTTCTTTTCCGCCAGGAAGATTGATAGGTTTACTCTCCCATAATCCATTTGATTCGTCGAATGTTAGCGGATTATTATTGGATGCCCAATCCAACGTAGAAGCATTCCCGCGAAGAACGACTGTATCGAAGGTCTTTTCAAAGGCTCTAGCAGTTTGTGCAAACGGTAACACAAAAGTACTAAAAAGAAGCATTATTACTAAGAAAACTTTGTTAAAACATTTCATACTTTTCCCCCTCATATTTTTTGAAATCGTTTGCATAAATATTGAAAATATTGCAAACGCTTCCATTAATAGATTTAAATTACCATTAATTTTTTGAATTTTCAACTCAATTATTGCGGAATGAAATTGACAAATAAGTCATTGGAAGATTAAGAATCAAAAATGGGTGATATTTGGATTAACTTTACAGTACAAACTGAAAAAGATATTAATGGTGCCGGCTGGATCCTATTTCTAAGTAGTTAATGTTAGTATTATGGAATACTCGATACAACTTTTTAGGAAGGGTTTCATCTAGATCATCCAAAGTCCGATCCTAATATCGTCGATATTCGAATATCCAGTATGATTAAAGCCCAAAAGAGCAATTTCGCATCTTGTTTTTAATATAATTGTTCAACTTAGATCGTAAGTTTTTGTGAGGTGTTTTATTCGATTTAATTATTAATGAACGGCAAAAGGATAGTCAGATTAATTATTTAGTAAATTTTCTAGATTTTATTAATAAAACAGTGTGATTAATTACATCATCTTGTACTTTCACGGATTTCTAAATGATGCGTCACATTGTAATGATGGGGATTTACAGTTTCTCCCTTTATGATTTTTACTAAATTTCTCGCAGCTGTCATTCCCATTTCCTTTGCAGAGTAGGCAACGGTTGAGAGCTTGGGTCTTACTATTAATGACATTAAACTTCCATCAAAGCCAAAGACTGAAACATCTTCAGGAATACGGAACCCATTGTCAATTAAGTAATTCATCGCGCCAATGGCCATTGAATCTGTTGCACAAAAGACAGCAGTAGGCATTGAACCTATTTCCGAAATTTTCCGCATAGCTTTCATACCATCTTCTACGGAAAAGTTACTTTCCACAATCCACTCCTCTCTAATTGAAATTCCCGCATCTAAAAGGGCTTGTTTATATCCTATAACACGGTCACCTCCGACAGCGTTGTTATCATCAATAGCTCTAATCATGGCAATGTTCCGATGTCCTTTTTGGATTAGATAAGTTACTGCCTCGTAGGAAGCCATTGTATTATCTACATGAACGGAAGGGACAGAGGATATTTGTGAAATTTGGCCAGCCACCACACAAGGCATATTATCCAAAATTTCTAGATGACGATGATTAAAAGGTGACCCAACGAAAATAATTCCTTGAGTTTGTTCTGCACGAAATAGATTTAAATAATGAATTTCATTTTCGCAGGTGCTGTCTGTTAAGCCAATCATAATATCGTAACCATACAATTTTAAAATTTTATCGATCCCGTCAATAAAGTCTGGAAGAATTGTATTTGAGTACTCAGGAGTAATAACTCCGATAAGTGTAGACTCATTTTTAGAGAGCTGGTTATTCAAGGAGCTTGATCGATAGTTCGTTTGTTTGATTGCATCCAGTACCCGTTTCCTAACATCAGGATTGACAGGTTTACTGTCATTAATGACTCTTGAAACCGTTGAGATTGAAACCCCCGCCATTTTTGCAATATCTTTAATCGTTATTTTCAAATGAATCACCATTTTCAACAAAATAGGTTTGTGTAGGAAAATATTTTCCTAAATGAAGCGAATTTTACTCTTTTTTACGTAGTCATGATGAATTCTTTTAGAATTGGATGTATTGGGACTACTATTTTAATTTTTTTAATTCAAGAGAAGGATGTTTCTATATGTGTTTGGACTTACATTAAGAGTATCTTGAATTAATCATAACATGGGATTAAAAAAATTTCCAATAACGCGTTGACTAGGAAAATAATGTGCATTATACTAAATTCAATAAGAAAATATTTTCCTATCAGAAAGTAATAGCTTCTATTTTATTAATACTTTTTGTCTTTGGAAAATTCTTTTCTACCTAGTTTTGGAAACGGTATCAAGGGAAAAATATTCTTTTGAGAGGAGGTTCATTACATACTCTTATAGCAAATTAAGAAAATATGAAATCCTTTAGGTTTAGTTAGCTTTCGTAGAAAGCAGAATTCTTACTGCTTGAAAAATTTCCAAATTAAAATGGGGGAAATTATATGAAAATTTGGTCGAAGGTAGCATCTGCTGTTGTTTCGGTTGGATTAATCGGTGGATTGTTGGCAGGTTGTAGTTCCAATAGTAGTAGCACAGCTACGAATAAAAACTCTGAGGGCAGTGTTTCAGGCAAAATTCCAAGTGGTCAAACCTTAACCATTTGGTCGTGGGATGGAAAGCCGAAAATCGATATCCTTAAAAAGACCGCTGCTGATTGGGCAAAAAAATATGGTAATACGGTTAAAGTAATCGATCAGTCTGGGAATTCGAATGGGTTCCAATTCTATGCAACGTCTGCTAGAACTGGTAAAGGGCCAGATATAGTTTTTGGTATGCCACATGATAACAATGGACAATTTGCTCAACAAGGTTTAATTGAACCTCTTCCTAAAGGACTTATCAATCCAGATGATTATACTAAATCAGAAATTGATGCTGTTACAGTAAACGGGAAAATTTATTCAGCCCCTGTATCTGCTGAAACAACAGCTCTATTTTATAATACAGATAAAGTAAAAACAGCTCCAAAAAGCTGGGATGAGTTTGTTCAAGCTGCTAATCAAAGTGGTTTCGGATTTGAATTTACGAATCTTTACTACAACTATGCTTTTATCGGCGGACTCGGTGGCTATGTATTTAAAAACAACGATGGAACTCTTGATACAAAAGACATTGGTCTAGCTAACGAAGGGGCAGTTCAAGCGTATCGTCTGTTGCATGATATGAATGCAAAATATAAATGGATGACGGCGGATGTAACGGATGCGATCGCAAAAGCTCAGTTCACTACTGAGAAAATCGGAATGTATATTAGTGGACCTTGGAGTGTTCCTGATATTAAAAAATCGGGAGTTAAGTATGCTATTGCTCCACTGCCGACATTATCCAACGGGCAAGCTGCGACACCTTTTATGGGACTAAAGACAGCTTTTGTAAATGCTCGTAGTCCACAAAACTTACGCGCAGCTGAATGGAGCTTACTAAAAACAATTACAGATGCTACTATGCAACAAGAACTTTTTAAGGCTAGCCAAGCAATCCCAACTCTTGTAAAATTACAAAACGATTCAATTATTCAAAATGATCCGAATATTAAACCTTTTGCTGATCAAATCAAAACGGCCGTACCGATGCCAAATATACCACAAATGCAGGCTGTATGGAGCGCAATGAGTGTGATGAAAAATATTGTTAGTGGCAAAGTTTCTCCTGAGCAAGGCGCGAAGGATTTTGAAAATAACGTCAAAAAAGGTATCCAAGTTCAAGGTTCTTAAAAACGGAATTTATTAGGAGAAGGTGGCAACTTGTCATCTTCTCCCTTCTTTAATATAAAGGTGGGATTAACATGGAAAGTACCATTAATGCAAATAAGCAGATCAAAAAAGAAAAATCAAATTTTTCAAAGCGCCGAAAAGTAAATTGGTCAGCATATGGCTTCTTATCACCTGCTTTAATCTCAATTTCGGTTTTAAGTATAGCCCCTATCCTATACACCATGTATATTGCCTTTACTAATTTTAACTCTGCACATTTTTTAAGCTATCAATGGGTTGGATTAAAAAATTTCGAGTCAATTTTAAATCCAAGTAATCCATTGTCAACCCTTTTTATACCGACTTTAATTTGGAGTTTATTTTTCGCGGTCGTCTCAACCCTTCTCAATTATTTCGTAGGATTAACGTTAGCGGTAATCCTTAATAACAAAAATATGAGAGAGGCAGCAATTTATCGATCTATTTTAATTATACCTTGGGCAGTTCCAGCGTTAATAAGTTTACTTGCTTGGCAAGGACTTTTAAATGATACTTATGGTCAAATTAATGCTCTTTTACAATCAATTGGACTCCCACGAATTCCATGGTTAAATGACCCAACTTGGGCTAAGGTTTCCATTATTATGGTAAATTTATGGGCTGGTTTTCCCTATATGATGACAGTTTGTTTAGGCGCATTACAGGCCGTTCCAAATGAACTATATGAAGCAAGTGCGATGGATGGAGCGAAATGGTTCCAACAGTTTCGTCTAATTACATTGCCAGTAATTTGGAAAATAAGTCTTCCTTTAATTATCCCAAGTTTTGCTTTTAACTTTAATAACTTTAATGCCGTATATTTGTTGACACAAGGTAACCCTGCCCGTTCTGATAATCAGTTTGTTGGATATACAGATAACTTGGCATCTGCAGCTTATAAGATGACCTTGACTTTTAACCGATTTGATTTATCTGCCACAATTTCAATCATATTATTTATATTCGTAGGTGTTCTGAGCTTCATTCAGATGAAGTATACTCGTGCATTTGAGGAGAGTGACAACTAATGAAGGAGAAACGAAAAAAATTAAAGCCTGGGGAAGGGATTGTTCTTTGGGTTTCAAGGATTTTTATTTGGTGTGTTATTTTAGTATCGATTATCCCAATGCTATTTGTTGTTACAGCTTCATTTAATCCAACGAATACTTATTTCTCGGCATCACTTATTCCAAAAAATGCATCGTTAACAAACTATATTAAACTTTTTCAAGATGGGCAATTTCTCATTTGGGTAAGAAATAGCTTAATAGTCGGTTTAAGTGTTGCAGTTGGCCAAGTTTTCTTTACAGCAACTTCTGCATTTGCTTTCTCGAGACAACGCTTTTATGGGCGAAAGTATGGACTAATGACTCTTTTGATTCTGCAAATGTTCCCGAACTTTTTAGCAATCGCTGCTATTTACGGAGTTTTAGCTAAGTACGGCATGATTGATAGCATTGCCTCCTATATTTTAGTTATGCTTGGTGGAAGCGCTTATAATATTTGGCTTTTGAAAAATTATTTTGATACCGTTCCAAAAGAACTGGACGAATCCGCCATTATTGATGGAGCAAATGCTTGGCAAAGGTTTATAAAGATCTTGCTTCCTTTATCTATGCCGATGTTGGTCGTTATCTTCTTATTTACATTAATGGGAGCGTTTGGTGAATATGTTTTAGCTGGAACGATTATTCAATCACCACAAAATTATACATTGGGTGTTGGAATGTATCAAATGATCAGCGGAAAATTTGCACAAAGTTGGGGAGAGTTCGCAGCCGCTGCATTACTTTCTGCATTGCCATTAACGATCATCTTTGGTTTGTTACAAAAATACATTGCCTCAGGGCTGGTTGCCGGTTCAGTGAAGGGATAACAACAAGTTGGTCCATTTACACGCAATATTGTGTAAATGGATATTTTGTTACTCAATTAATATGAAAGGTTATGGAGGATGCAAATATGTTGAAAGAAGCTATATTTCATAGGCCCAAAAATAATTTTGCCTATGCTTATGATAACAAAACAATTCATTTACGATTGCGAACAAAGCGTGATGATGTAGATAAAGTGTATATCATTTCCGGAGATCCATACTCCTGGAAAGAATCAAAAGATGGCACCCATTGTTGGAAAACATGGGAGAAGGTAGAGATGACTAAAAAAGGCAAGACTGAACTATTTGATTACTGGGAGGCAGCCGTTCAACCCGACTATCGCCGTTTAAAATATGGATTTGAATTAGTATCCCGTGGAGATAAGCTCATCTATACAGAAAAAGGTTTTTTCGAAGAGGTGTCATTCGAAGATAACTCCGTTTATTTCACATTTCCATTTTTGAATGAAGAGGACGTATTTCAAATCCCAGCATGGGTAAAGGATACCATATGGTACCAAATTTTTCCTGATCGTTTTGCGAATGGTAATACAAAAAACAATCCAAAAGGAACATTGCCTTGGGGAAGTATGAAGCCTACTCCAACGAATTTCTTCGGGGGAGATTTTGAGGGAGTTATACAACATATTGATTATTTGGTTCAGTTAGGGATTACTGGTATTTATTTCACCCCTATTTTTAAAGCATACTCCAATCATAAATATGACACGATCGATTACATGGAGATTGACCCCCAATTCGGTGATAAAGATACATTTAAACGTCTTGTACAAGTATGTCATGAAAAGGGAATTAGGGTCATGCTTGATGCTGTGTTTAACCATTGCGGTTTTTATTTTCCTCAATTTCAAGATGTCCTTAAGAACGGAAATGGGTCTAGGTATAAAGACTGGTTTTATATTCATGATTTTCCTGTGAAAACAAAACCTGAACCGAATTATGATACCTTTGCATTCACATATGCAATGCCGAAGTTAAATACAGGCCATCCTGAAGTAAGAGAGTATTTGCTGGAAGTAGGGCGATACTGGGTAAGGGAATTCGACATTGACGGCTGGCGCTTAGATGTGGCAAATGAAGTGTCCCATGATTTTTGGCGGGAATTTAGAAAAGAAGTAAAAGCAATTAAGCCGGATCTCTATATATTAGGTGAAATTTGGCACGATGCCATGCCTTGGCTGCAAGGGGACCAATTCGATGCAGTTATGAATTACCCATATACAAATGCTGCTATTCAATTTTTCGCCAAAGAAAAAATAAATGCAGAAGATTTTGTGACTAAAACAACAGACGCCCTGCTTATGTATCCAGAACATGTAACGGAAGCTGCGTTTAACTTACTTGGAAGTCATGATACTCCAAGAATAGCAACAGTTTGCAACGAAAATACTATGAAAGTAAAACAACTGCTTACGTTTTTGCTTTCTTCACCGGGTTCTCCATGTATTTATTATGGAGATGAAATTGGTATGACAGGTGATATGGATCCGGGATGCCGGATGTGTATGATTTGGGAAGAGGAAAAACAAAATCAAGATTTACATAAGTTTGTATCTCGTTTAATTCGGTTAAGAAAAGAAAATTTGGCATTTGGAAACAAAGGAACGTTCCAATTTGTTTTGGCTAGTAATGAAACAAATCACGTGATCTATACGAAAACATATCAAGAGCAAACGATCATATTTGTATACAATAATTCCGAAAAAGAGATCACAGTTAATATACCGTTCAATCTAAAAGGTAAAAAAATTACAAATTTGCTGACTGCTGATTATTTTATTCATAAAAAAGATGAACTGGATATTGTCCTTTCTCCTTTTGGCCTTACTATTTTGGCGTTTTAAAGAAGAAGGCAAGTTTTGAGAGATTACTATAGTATAAGATATTTCGAAATTGAGATGTCTAAGATATGTTCTTCTTTAAAATTATTGATCAAGCGAGGAATTATATAAAATGAATAAAAAATGGTGGAAAGAAAGTGTTGTATACCAAATATACCCAAGGAGTTTTATGGATTTCAACGGTGATGGTATAGGGGATTTAAAAGGGGTAACCTCCAAATTGGATTACCTTAAGGAATTAGGTATCGATGTGATTTGGTTATGCCCGATGTACAAATCGCCTAATGATGATAATGGTTATGATATTTCGGATTATCAAAGCATTATGGACGAATTTGGCACGATGGAGGATTTTGACGAACTGCTGAAAGAAATTCATAAGCGCGACATGAAATTGATTTTGGACTTAGTAATTAACCATACAAGCGATGAACATCCTTGGTTTATTGAGTCGAGTTTATCCAAAGATAACCCAAAGCGAGATTGGTATATTTGGCGCGACGGTAAAAATGGCAAAGAGCCGAACAACTGGGAGTCTATTTTTAGCGGATCGGCGTGGAAGTATGACGAACAGACAGACCAATATTTTATGCATATTTTCTCAGAGCGTCAGCCCGATTTGAATTGGGAAAACTCCGAGGTTAGAGATGCACTAGCAGAGATGGTCAATTGGTGGCTGGAAAAAGGAATAGACGGTTTCCGGGTCGATGCCATTTCCCATATTAAAAAAGAACCGGGTTTCCCGGATATGCCGAATCCTAAAAAACTGGATTACGTCCCATGCTTTCCCTATATGATGAATGTAGACGGGATTGATGAATTTCTATCTGAATTCACGCAAAAAACGATTAAAAACTATGACGTTATGACAGTAGGAGAAGCAAATGGTGTGGGGCTTGATGATGCCGAGAAGTGGGTTGGTGAGGAAAATGGTTATTTCAATATGATCTTCCAGTTTGAATTTTTAGGCCTTTGGGATAAGGATTCAAAAGGTACAGTAGATGTTCGCGGATTAAAGAAGGCTTTGACTAAATGGCAAAAAGGCTTGGAAGGAAGAGGCTGGAACGCGTTATTTATTGAAAATCACGATCAGCCAAGAAGAGTATCAACGTGGGGAAATGACCAGGAATATTGGCAAGAGAGTGCTAAAATGCTAGGAGCTTTATACTTTCTCATGAAGGGTACGCCATTTATTTATCAAGGCCAAGAAATTGGCATGACAAATGTTAAATTTCCATCGATTAATGATTACAATGATGTGGGCATGATTAACTATTACCATATCGAAACGAAAAAAGGCCGAACACATGATGAGATGATGGAGATTATTTGGAAAAGGGGCCGTGATAATTCGCGTACACCGATGCAGTGGGATTCAACAAATATGGCAGGCTTTACTACTGCGGATGAAACATGGCTTGGCGTAAACCCGAATTACAAACAGATTAATGTCGAGGAACAATTGAAGGCTCCTGATTCCATTTTACAATTTTATAAAGAATTGATTAAAATTCGGAAGCAATATGCGGTGTTTGTATACGGAACGTACGAATTGTTATTCCCAAATCATCCAAGGTTATTTGTATATACAAGGATGTTAGGAAATCGTAAGGCAATCGTGATCAATAATTTTAGTGATAAATCAACGAGATTTAGTATTCCTTCGAGTCTAAAGTTTACTAAATCAGAACTTTTACTACACAATTATGAGATTGCCGATAAAAAGTTGCGAAAAGCTTTTACACTAAAGCCATATGAAACGAGAGTTTATTTATTGAAGTAAGGGGCATTGTCCCCTTTTTACTTTATTCACAGCAAGCGAATTTTGCTTCAAAGTAAGTTCTTGGAACGTAAGAATTATTCCTTTAATATAATGTCCAGCACTAAATTATAAAAAGAGAATAGGTAAAGGCATCCATATGCCTATTCTTTTTTGCACATACATATCAGGGTGTAATGGATAATATTATATATTTATGTTTACTGCCAGTCGAAAGGAGGTTGTTGATCGTGCAAAGCATGCGTTGGGCATGGAGCTATATCCGGCAATACCGGGTGAGGTTGTTCCTTGGGCTTTTTTTGTCGTTAGTGGTTTCGGCGTTAAACATGGTGAATCCGTATATTGCCGGAAAAATTGTTGATAAAGTCATTTTGGGAGGCAAAAGTGGCTTATTGGTTTCGTTTTTAGGGCTGATGGTTGGGGTCACTGTGATCAAGACCGTGATTCGCTACAATTATCAATTGATGTTCGAGCGGGTATCCCAAAGCGTTATTTTCATGATGCGGGAACAGTTGTATGATCGGCTTCAGCAGCTGGATTTTAGTTATTATGATCGGACGAAAACGGGCGATATTATGGCTCGGATGACGGGGGATTTGGAAGCGGTCCGGCATTTTACGGCGTGGGTTATTTATATGATTTTTGAAAATTTTACAATCCTGCTGTTTGCGCTTGTCTTTATGTTCTCGATTCATCCGCCGTTGGCATTGGCGATGCTGGCGGTTACCCCGATCATAGGCTTTTTTGCTTACCAATTGGCGTATACGGTTAAACCGACGTTTTCGGAAATTAGGGGGCAGTTTGCCCGATTGAATTCAGTTGTTCAGGAAAATATTAGTGGAAACCGTGTGGTGAAGGCTTTTGCCAAAGAAGACTATGAAATTGAAAAATTTTCGGTCGAAAACAAAGCTTTCAAAGAAAAAAATATCCTCTCCGCGTATGTTTGGGAAAGGTATTTACCCATTCTTGATTCGCTTGCCGGGGTCTTATCCGTAATCATGATTGTAGTCGGCGGCACCATGGTGATTAACGGTTCCCTTACTCTTGGGCAATTGGTTACCTTTAATTCGTTATTATGGGCATTGAACAATCCGATGCGGATGGCAGGCTGGCTAATCAATGATGTCCAGCGGTTTGTTGCATCGGCGGAAAAAGTGGAAGATTTGCTCAACACGAAACCGAAAATAACCAACGGTGCGATGACAGCTAATGTGAAAAATTTTAAAGGTGTCGTTGAATTTGATCATGTCTCCTTCAGCTATGGTGATGAACCAGTTTTAGAAAACATTCACTTTAAAGTAATACCGGGTCAAACAGTCGGAATTATTGGGCCAACTGGGGCGGGAAAGTCAACGTTAGTGAATCTTCTAAGCCGGTTTTATGATCCCGATCTTGGTGAGGTACGAGTGGATGGGGTGAATGTAAAAGATTGGGATATTCATAAGTTAAGAAACAATATTGCGATGGTGATGCAGGATATTTTTCTGTTTTCCGATACGATTGAAGGAAATATCGCCTACGGCCACCCGGAGGCCTCAATTGAATCTGTTCAGTCAGCGGCAATGGCGGCGGAAGCTCACGGTTTTATTTCCGAGCTTCCGGACGGATACGATACGATTGTCGGCGAACGCGGCGTTGGCTTATCCGGCGGACAAAGACAGCGGATTGCGTTAGCAAGGGCCATTTTGAAAGATCCAGCGATCCTGATTCTAGACGATACAACCTCAGCAGTTGATATGGAAACGGAATTGAAAATCCAGCAAACGCTCAAGTCGATTCTCCAAGAAAAAACATGCTTTATTATTGCCCATCGCATTTCATCCGTCAAAGAAGCGGATTTTATTCTTGTCATGGACAATGGAAGAATCATTGAAAGGGGAAAGCATGAGGAACTAATTAAGAAAAAGGGCTATTATTACCATGTGTTTAAAAATCAATTTGGCAATTTCGATGAGCAATCCGGCAGTAAGGAAGTGATTTCTTTAAATGGCACGCAATAAATTTGATGTTGATGAAGAATTGGAATCTCCTTTTCGTTTCATCCATCTAAAGCGATTGTTTGGTTATTTAGCTCCCTACAAAAAGAAATTGATTTTAACTGTTATCATCATGCTCATTGCCAGTGGGGCGAATTTGATTGGACCGTATTTGATTAAACAGGCAATTGACGTAAAAATCCCAAACAAAGACATCAGGGGACTGTGGGTTCTTGCGGGGATTTATCTGCTCTCTTTAGTCGTTACGGGGGTGAGTTTGAAGTATAAAATTCGCATGATGACAGACATTGGGCAAAGCGTCATTCAAAATATACGGACCGATTTGTTTACACATCTGCAAAAATTATCTTTCTCTTTCTACGATAGCCGGCCGCATGGGAAAATTCTTGTGCGAGTGGTCAATTACGTTAATTCCTTAAGTGACTTGCTTTCAAACGGATTCATTAATTTAATTACGGATCTTTTTAGTCTTTTTGTCATTCTTGGTTTTATGTTTTCGATTAATGTAAAACTGACGCTCTTGTCCATGGTCGGTTTTCCCATTTTAGCCATCGTGATCTTTTTTATCAAAAATGCCCAACGCCGGGCATGGCAAACGTTGAGCAATAAACAATCCAACATGAACGCTTATATTCATGAAAGCATCAATGGAATAAAAGTAACGCAGGCTTTTTCGCGGGAAGCAGAAAATAAACGTATTTTTCGTGATGTATCCGAAAGTTATCGGACCTCATGGATGAAGGCGGTAAAAATTCAATTTTTGCTTTGGCCTTCAATTGAAAATCTTTCAACCCTAACCGTTTCCTTAATTTATATTGTTGGGATTTCGCAAATCAATCAAGGTGTTACGGTGGGAGTCTTAATTGCATTTATCGGCTATATTTGGATGTTTTGGACTCCCTTAACGAATATCGGGAACTTTTATAATGCAATTATAAATGCAACGGCGTATTTAGAGCGGATTTTTGAAATGATGGATGAAAGGCCGACTGTTTTGGATGCTTCTCATGCAAGCGAATTGCCAGCCATCAAAGGGAAGGTTGAATTTAAACATGTTGAATTTGGCTACGAGGGTGAGGAAAAAATTCTCCATGATTTGAATTTTTGCGTTAATCCTGGTGAAACGATTGCCTTTGTAGGAGCTACCGGTTCGGGAAAGACGACGATTATCAGTTTAATTAGTCGTTTTTATAATCTAAACAGTGGAAAAATTGAAATAGACGGGATTGACATCGCTACGGTAATCCTTTCGTCTCTCCGTAAGCAAATGGGGGTTATGCTGCAGGATCCGTTTATTTTTTCTGGAACAATTATGGATAATATCCGCTTTGGACGGTTAGACGCAACAGATGATGAAGTGATCAAAGCGTCAAAAGCCGTGCAGGCACACGAGTTTATCTGCCGATTGAAGGATGGCTATCAAACAGAGGTGAATGAAAGGGGCTCAAGGCTTTCCACCGGACAGAGGCAGTTAATTTCGTTTGCCCGAGCGTTATTGGCAGATCCCAAAATCTTAATTTTAGATGAGGCCACTTCATCGATTGATACAGAAACCGAACTTGCGTTGCAAAAAGGGCTGGAGACACTGCTTGCAGGCAGAACATCGTTCATTATCGCCCATCGGCTTTCCACCATTCAAAATGCAACCCGAATTTTCGTCATTGATAAAGGAAGATTGATTGAAGCAGGCTCTCATGAAGAATTAATGCAGAAGAAAAGTTATTACTGGCGATTGCATCGGTCACAGCATCAATCGATTCAAGTAGGTTAATAAAGAAGGGTGCCGCAAACGTTTACGCTTTTGCAACACCCTTTTTTCTATTAATAATGCAAAAACTTCACGCAAACGGGATCCGGCACAGCTACATCTGCTTGTAAAAGGGTCAGCTTTCCAGTTTCTTTGTTGCGGGCATACAGCACGAGGTTTCCGGAGTTTTGATTGGAAACAATTAAAAACGCTTCGGTTGGGTCGAGCACAAAATCCCGCGGCCAATCGCCTTCGGTTGATACCCGATCAACAAAACTCAATTC
Source organism: Bacillota bacterium Lsc_1132 (assembly GCA_044598425.1). GTDB lineage: Bacteria > Bacillota > Bacilli > Bacillales > Cytobacillaceae > JAEVLT01. The sequence continues at coordinate 2,922,082 of CP172536.1, read as the reverse complement.
CCCTGTTTCTTCATTTATTGCAAAAATGGCAATGCTGTTATGTCCGCGATTGCCGGCATATACAAAATGGCCATCAGAGGAGAGGTGAATCGCGCTGCCCTGGTTATTTTCCGTAAAATCATCCGGAATCGTTTTGATTGCTTGAATTTCTGTAAAACTTCCGTCTGCGGCATTGTATGTTAACGCGATCACTTCTGAACTAAATTCGGTCATAATGTAGGCGAATTTTTTGTTTGGGTGAAAAGCTAGATGCCGCGGACCGCTGCCTGGTTTTACAGACAGGCTGCTCACTTCGGTCAATTTTCCATCCTGGTCGACTTGATATGTAAACAGTTTGTCGATTCCAAGCTCTACAACAGCCAGATAGTTTTCATCCGGTGTCAGTCCGGCAAAATGGGTATGGGCTTTTTCCTGTCTTGGATCAGGTCCATTGCCTTCATGCTGAATGATGGACACTGGCAGAGAGATCATCCCGTTTTCGCGGTTTAAAGTGTATGAATCGACTGTGCCTTTATGGTAATTGGCACTAAACAAAAATTGACGGTTGTGGTCAAGGCTGACATGGCATGGCGGTGATCCGGCCAGCACTTGCGAATTGATCGGAGTTAATTCTCTTGTTTGGCTGTTAATGGAAAAGCCGGCTACACCGCCTAATTCTCCTTGTTTCACAACTGTATAAAGATACTGGTTGTCATCACTGATGTTTAAATACGTAGGATTGTCCAATTCAGCGGCGACTTTAACATTGGTTATTTTCTCAGCCTCTGTATCAAGGGTAAATGAATAAATCCCCTTGCTGTCACCCTTCGTATACGTTCCTACATATCCATTGAATTTTGTATGGCTCATCGGCAGATCTCCTTCTGATCAAATTTACTATGTTTATTTTAGCACAAATAAGCGGAAAGATTGAAAGCGGTGCCTGAAATCCTTCACATTGGATAGAAGGAAAGAAAAAATTTCGAGCCCGTATCTTTCTTCCCCCCTTTAATTGTTATAAATCAGAGAGGTGTAAAAAGGAGTGAACAACAGCATGCAAAAAGGAAATGAGCAAGGCGAATCGGGAAGTTTCACTGAATGGTATTCGCGTCTTCAACAATACATACATTTTCTGGAACAAAAAATGTATTGTTGCCCAGCTATTGTTTTTGGCAGCCAACAATGAGGAGAAAGATATTTCTCTTTACATTAATAGACCGGGTGGGGCTACGTCCAACGGGTTTGCCATTTATGACACGATGCAATATATAAAGCCGGATATCCGGACGATTTGTACGGGGATGGCGGCATCCTTCGGGGCTATGATTCATATAGTCGGAACGAAGGAAAACGGTTTGCTTTGCCAAATGCGGAAATTATAATTCATCAGCCACTCGGCGGTGCCAGAGGGCAGGCAACAGAAATCGAAATCTCTGCTCGCAGGATTTTAAAGTTTAAAGGTCATGTTAACAGGATTATTGCCGAACGGACTGGTCAATCAGTTGAAAAGGTAGCAACGGATACGGAGCGGGATTATTTCATGAGCGCGGAAGAAGCAAAAGAATATGGGATTATCGACGAAATCATTCGCCCAAACTGAATGAAGAGCCGGCTAAAAGCCGGCTCTTTTGTATGGAGAAAATTTTATTCATAACATTACATTAGGTTCAATGTTTGCAAAATTCTTAATACAAAATTCGGACTTATTATTCTTATACATACTAGTATAATAAAAATATAGAGAATATTCTTTGTTTTTAACGATATAATCTTTGCAAAGATAAATGTTTATGGCAGTCTGGCCTTGCAAGCGACTTTGTTTTGCAGAGCGAGAAGGGAGCGCTCCACGTGACTCTTGATCAGCGTTGTATCGCAATTTTACAGAAAATAGTTCATGCTACATCTTATGTTTCTTCTTCTCAATTAATTGAAGAATTAGATGTTTCAAAAAGAACGGTTTATTACGATGTGGAGAAAATCAATGATTGGTTAAAGAGTAATGACATGGATCCAATTGGATACGTCCGTTCTGCAGGGTTTTATATAACCGACGCCTCGAGAGTGAAAGTAAAAGAAAATTTAAAGCAGCTCAATCAAAAAAGAGATTTTGTGTTTTCTGCCGAGGAACGGGCGGCGTTGCTAGTAATATTTATTTTAACGAGGGAGAAAGAGATATATCTTGAAGATTTGATTGATAAGCTAAATGTAAGTCGAAGTACATTATTAGCAGATATAAAACGACAAAAAGAACAATTAACCAAGTTTAATGTTTCGCTTCAATTCCATCGGCGTTCGGGATATTTCATTTTGGGAGAAGAACAAAATAAGCGAAAAGTATTAATTCACTATTTAGCAAAGTCTTTAACAAATAAAGGATGGAATGATTTATTGTTGGAAGTACAACTAACCATTCACAATGAAGATAAATGGACCTCACAATTATTTGATAAAACAGATCTAAAAAGGATTTACAGGATTATTGATGAATCGGAACAGTTTGTCGGGGTTCGATATACCGATGAAGTCATTCAATCCTTGAGCATCCAAATATTTTTATTGATCAAACGGTTTAATCAAGGCAAACACATTTTTTTGGATCCTGTTGAAAAAGAGGTGATCAGGGAGACCAGAGAATACAAGTCGTCTTGTTTTATTTGTGAAAAAATAGAAAGCGTTTACCGTATTGTAGTTCCAGAAGACGAGATCTATTATCTAGCGACACACTTACTCGGTGCGAAAGTTTCAGAATATACTAATGATTATATCGAAAATGTCGAATTAGTTTATCTTAAAAAGATTATAAAAAATATGGTTGATGATTTTCAAAAATATGCATGTATCATGTTTAAAAATCGAATGGAATTGGAAAGAAATTTAGTCATCCATTTAAAGCCTGCATACTACCGAATTAAATATGGTATTGAGTTAACCAACCCCATTACAGAGTCTTTAACAGTTAAATACAAGGATCTTTTTATTTTAACAAAAAAAATAATCCACCACTTTGAATATTTGCTTGGTAAACCAATCTCAGATGATGAGATCGCTTATATTGCGATGCATTTTGGTGGGTGGATAGATAAAGAAGGCGTCGAAGTTAAATCTAGGAAAAAAGCAATCGTTGTATGTGCAAGTGGAATTGGTACATCAAGGATTTTACAAAAGCAAATTGAAGATCTTATCCCAAGTATTGATGTGGTTAAGGCTCTGACCATTAGAGACTATGAAAAGACTGATGCTTTAGATGTTGACTTTGTTATTTCCACCTGCCCGATTACTGAAAAAAATGTCCCATTATTTATAGTCAATCCAATTTTGAACCATATTGAAAAAACATCTTTGTTAAAGCAAATACAAGCTGCTTCCGAACCGACAAAACCTGAATATATGGATGCTGTGATGGGGATCATTGAAAAACACGCCGACATTCGAAGCCATAACGCATTGTATCAGGAATTAAAAAGTTATTTCCAGATAAAAAAAGAAGCAGATAGAAAGGTGAAGGGAAAGCCCATGCTAAATGAACTTCTCACTCATGATAAAATCCAATTTATTGATAAAGAAGAGAACTGGAAAAATGCAATCAGAACGGCATCAAAACCATTATTAGAAGATGGGCATATTACGGAAGAGTATATTGATTCTATGATAGAAAGCGTTCATAAACTTGGACCATACATTGTCATAGCACCAGGAATTGCTCTGCCACATTCCCGGCCTGAAGCAGGAGTTAAAAAGATCGGAATGAGTTTTTTGCAGTTAAAACATAGTTGTTCTTTTTCGGAAGATCCTGAACATCAGGTCAAACTAATTTTTGTGCTTGCGGCAATAGATAATGAAACACATTTAAAGGCATTATCCCAACTTACAAGAATGCTATCAGATAGTGCAAATGTTGAAAAAATAATGAATGCTGATACGACAGCAGAAATATTATCCCTTATCAATCAATACTCAAACGATTAAGGAGGAAGAAGAGATGAAAAAAATACTAGTAGTTTGTGGAAACGGACTTGGAAGCAGTTTTATTGTTGAAATGAACGTAAAAGCGATTTTAAAAGAATTGAATGTTGATGCTGACGTTTCTCATACCGATTTAGCGACTGCGAAGACAGAAAAAGCCGATTTATACCTTGGATCGAAAGATTTGATTTCTCAACTAGATGATGGAACACGAAATATTATTGGTTTAACCAATATTTTGGATCAAAATGAGATTAAAATGGCATTGAAAGCAATTCTATAAAAATATAAAAATGGCAGGCATAAGAGGCCACCTGCTCATAAAAAACAAAAACACAAGATTAGTATAAAAAGAAGTAGGTAGAGATACAAGGGTTATCTTCATATTTTAAAGGAGGGGTTAACATGTATGATTTAATAATGAACGATATATTGGGGACGCCTGCAATTTTAGTTGGATTATTTGCACTTATAGGACTTCTTCTTCAGAAAAAAGGTGTGGCAGATATTATTTCGGGTACACTTAAAACCATTATGGGTTTTCTTATTCTGGGGGGCGGAGCGGGAATATTGATTGGTTCTCTTGATATTTTTGGAAAAATGTTTGAGAAAGCCTTCCATATTCAAGGAGTAATCCCTAATAATGAAGCAATCGTTGCGATTGCTCAGCAAACGTTCGGTAAAGAAACAGCGCTAATCATGTTATTTGGAATGATCGCAAATATATTAATTGCCCGATTTACACCATTTAAATATATTTTTTTAACAGGTCATCATATATTGTTTATGGCATCTTTAATTTCGGCTGTATTTGCTACAGGTGGAGTAACTGGATTACCACTTGTCATTATTGGTTCCATTATTTTAGGCGGTTTAATGGTCTTTATGCCAACAATTCTACAGCCGTATGTAAAAGAGATAACAGGAAATGATACCATAGCCGTGGGTCACTTTGGTTCCATTGGGTATTTCACAGCGGGGTTTATCGGTAAACGTCTAGGTAATAAATTGAAAACAACAGAAGAGATCAAAGTACCAAAGTCACTTGGATTTTTACGTGATACATCGGTGGCGATGTCGCTCACGATGGCTATCCTATTCCTTATGGTTGCTCCCATTGCTGGGCAAGATTATATTGAATCAAAGCTAAGTAGTGGAGTAAATTTCATCATATTTTCTCTTATGCAAGCGATTACTTTTGCTGCAGGAGTTTACGTTATCTTAGCCGGTGTTCGAATGCTAATTTCTGAAATCGTTCCAGCATTTAAGGGAATTGCAGATAAAGTGGTAAAAGATGCAAAGCCAGCCCTGGATATTCCGATTGTATTTCCATTTGCAGCCAATGCAGTTATTATCGGTTTCTTGTTCAGTTTTATTGCAGGCCTGTTTTCTATGTTCCTTTTACCAATTTTCGGGCTTAAGGTGATTGTGCCTGGTTTAATTCCACACTTTTTTACGGGTGCTGGGGCCGGCGTGTTCGGTAACGCAACTGGCGGACGGCGTGGAGCAATGATTGGAGCATTTGCCAATGGTTTGTTAATCTCATTCCTTCCTGCACTTCTGTTGCCAGTTCTAGGATCACTTGGATTTGAAGGGACTACATTTGGTGATTCTGACTTTGGTGTCGTTGGTATCTTGTTAGGGTATTTGATTAAATTATTTTCTTAAATATCAGGTATTTATGTTACCCAAGGTTTTTGTTAAATAATGAAGGTGTACTTCTACCCGGGAGAAGGCACCTTTATTTGTTATAATACCTATCTACTAATTCGTCCATTACCTCGCTCGATTATGCCGCTGGTTAAAAAACGAACAAAGAACAAACGTTCCTTTTCATCTAGTGTTTTGCATAGATAAATGTTAATATAAAGCTGTCAACTACATAAGCAGGTGGGCGGTTAGCCACTTCCTAATTGAAGGGAGGTGGTAAGATGACGACATATAAAGCATTGTCTATTGCACTGTATTCGAACTTAGAATTTGATAGGTGTTTTCACAATTGTTATCATGTGTGTTCAAAACAAAAAGAAGTAACCGCCCTTCCTCTCCAAAGGCTAATGGGTAGTTACTCCTTTTTGTAATAAAACCTATTTTGGTTAGCCGCTCACTTTGCGGCATGTAGTTGCTGGATTAGATATTAACACATCTGATCTTTTTTATTTATCTCTATTATAGAATAAAATATTCATAAGAATCCCTTTGGATGGATAATAATTCCACTGATTTTCCTATAGGATTTTAATGTGAGGGTTAAATAAAATGGAGGAATCCTGTTAAACTTTACCTAGTAAGTGCCTGTCCTTGCTACTTTAAAGCAGCAGGAGACAGGCACCTTTTTCCTTTTCAAATTAGATCTACTACTTTTCCACCTCAATCCACTCCTGTGCCCATTTTTCCATTTCCTTTAATGCGGATTCGAGGGCTTTGCCTTTGTTGGTGAGGGAGTATTCAATCCGCACCGGTGTTTCGGGAAATACTTCCCGCTTTACGATTCCCTCGCGCTCTAAATCCTTTAATCTTTCGGACAGCAGTCGGCCGCTGATTGGAAGAGAAGCTTCAATCGTGCAAAACCGCTGCGGACCGGATAGAAGCTGGTAAATGATGAGGCCGGACCAGCGCTGGCTTAAAATTTTCATTGCTTTCTCAAATTTCGGGCATAATGAACTCGAATTTCTGTTCACGTTCGATCACCTCTGTTGCTTTTATTATAGCGCAAAATGATTACTTGACATACTTTTATTACGAAATTATAGTTAATTACATAAAGTAAGTAAATTTCGAACAGAAGGGAAGGTCGACAATCATGATGCCCTCTTTATTTTTAGCGCACGGCTCGCCAATGCTGGCAATTGAAAACACGGAATATACGGATTTCCTTAGTAACTTAGGCAGAAAATTGCGGCCGCAGGCAATTGTTATTTTTACCGCTCACTGGGAAGAAAAACAGGTAACGATTTCTGCAGTTGAAGGGGCCTATGAAACGATTTACGATTTTTACGGTTTTCCCGAAGAGTTATATCAAGTGAAATATCCGGCAAAAGGCTCAAAGGAACTTGCCGACAGGGTGCAAAACTTATTTGCCAAAGCGGGAATTCCTGCTCAATTTGACATAAAAAGAGGCTTGGATCATGGTTCATGGACGCTGCTATCGAGAATGTATCCAAACGCAGACATTCCCGTTGTGCAAATCTCAGTCAATCCTTTTCTTGTCCCGGAAAAACAATATGAAATGGGCGAAGCGCTTAGGGGTTTGGGGCAAGAAAATATTCTTGTGATTGGCAGCGGGGTTACGGTGCACAATTTGAAAATGGTGAACTGGGGGCAGACGGAACCCGAAGAATGGGCAGTTCAATTTGATGATTGGCTTATCGAGCATATGGAGAAAGACAATCGCGAAGCCCTTTTTCGTTATGAAAAATTAGCGCCAAATGCCAATGCGGCCGTTCCAAGACCGGAACACTTCGTTCCGCTTTTTATTGCGATGGGAAGCGGTCAAAGCAAACCAGCTGTCATTTATCGAAACTATGAATTTGGGACATTAAGTTACCTTTGTATGGCGTTCTAACTGGTGTAATCCAACTTTTTCCTGTGAAAGCTTTTTGGCTTTACTAAACAATTCGATATAGAGGCAACAAGGTTTCTATAGACTTACCCGCTCTTTTTTTGATACGATTTTAACGAAAGTTTCATAAAGGTCAGGCTTTTCTTTTGGAGTGGTAGGTTTGCAAAAAAGAGAATCGGTATCGAAAATGGTTTTATTGATCAGTATATGGAGCAATGCGTTGCTGGCTGTTGGAAAAATCATCATTGGCTGGTTTGGTGAGAGTGACGCGGTGTTCGCTGATGGCATTCACTCGGGAACAGATGTGTTTGCCACTGTGATTGCCCTATTGATTGTGAAAATATCCAATAAACCGGCAGACGATGACCATCCGTATGGACATGGCAAAGCGGAAATTATGTCATCGGCGATTGTTGGTGTTCTTCTCATCCTTATTTCCTTTTATCTTGGCTTTGAAGGGATCTCAGGGCTTCTTCAACCATTTTCATTACCTAGCATTTTAACCCTTTACGTCGCTATTTTGTCTTTTGCAATGAAGCAATTTTTATACCGCTATTCTTTAAAAAAAGCTCTGGAGTATAAAAGCAAAGCGATTGAAGCGATTGCAATTGATCATAAGGCGGATATTGCCGCATCGTTTACAGCCGCAATTGGGGTGGCTCTTTCCTATATCGGTACAGCCGCAAGTATTCCTATCTTGCAATACAGCGATAAACTGGCCAGTATCATTGTCGCCGTCTTGATTTTAAAAATCGCGATTGAATTATTAACAGAAGCGTTCAATATTTTGCTTGAACGAAACATTGATGGCGAACTCTTGAACGATCTCAATCAAGTGATTTCCGAATTTCCCGATGTAAAAAGAATTGACCGGATCCGCGCACGCGACCATGGCCATTACATTATGGTCGATGTCCGAATTTCAATTAATCACGATAAAACCATAAAAGAAGGACACGACATTGCCACAGAAATTAAATTTACACTTATGGAAAAGTATACTAATATTGAGGAAGTACTCATTCATTTGAATCCTTATATTAAAAAGAAATAGAGGTGTACTTTTGATGGCGAAAAACAAAATGGCGACGAAAAAACAAGCAGCCTCATCTTCTCCATTTATCTTTTGGATCGTCGGACTCATTGCTGTGGCAGTGATCGCTTTTATTTTTCTAGGCAACCATTCGAAAACTACGCAAAAGCAAGCAATTGATTATTCAGGACAACCGTACATAGGGGACAAAACGGCACCGGTTTCGATCATTGAGTTTGGCGATTATAAATGCCCTAATTGCAAACAGTTCGGAGAAAATGTGATCCCGGTTATTCAACAAGAGTTCGTGGATACCGGCAAAGCGAAGCTGTATTTCTTAAATGATGCGTTTATTAATGTTGATTCGATTCGGGCAGCTAAATATGCCGAGTCTGTCTACTTAGTGCTTGGAAACAAGACATTTTGGAAGTTTCATGACCTTTTATATAAAAAACAGCCGGCAGACAGCAAATATGAAAAAATCGATGTTTATGATGAAAAATTTCTAACGGATACGTTAAAAGAAGTCGCAAGTGATTCAGATGTGAAAAAGGTTGTGGACAATTTCCGCGCCAAAAAATCCGATGCGGCTTTTCAAAAGGATATGGATTTAGCGAAAAAGCTCAACGTTACGGGTACGCCCACTTTATTTGTAAATGGGAAATTGTTTGACGGCCCAACCTTTAATGACCTAAAAAAAATGGTAGATGAGGCAGCAAAGGAGAAAGGCAATGAATAGACCTTTGCTCTTCTCATGGGTGACAGCCCTCATTGCTACACTTGGTAGCTTATATTTTAGCGAGGTTATGAATTTCATCCCCTGCACTTTGTGCTGGTATCAGCGGATTTTAATGTATCCACTCGCTGTGATTTTAGGAATCGCCTTTTATCGAAATGATCGGAAAATTTATCTATATACGCTCCCGCTTTCGATTTTTGGCATGATCTTGTCCGGCTATCATACAGCTCTGCAGAAAATCCCCTATTTGCAGCAATTTGAAATGTGCAAAGCAGGAATTCCTTGTTCAAAAGACTATTTGAACTGGCTCGGATTGATTACCATTCCAATGTTGGCATTTGTCGCGTTTACTATGATTACCGTGAGCTTGATCATTCTTGCCAGGAAGAAATAATAGAGTAAAAGAAGAGACTGCCCGAGTGACAGTCTCTTTTACCCCTTTACATTTTCGCAGCCTGGTCCCAGCGCTCCTCAATTTTGCATATTTTCCAGATGGCAAAGGAAATTCCCCATGATAGCGCAAATAGAATAACAAGCAAATAACCTAGCCAGCTAATATCGAGTTGTTGAATAGAGTGCCAAAAACCGTTCGTCCACCCCATTTTTTCCGAAAAAACCTGAGCCAGTTCGATTGTTCCAATTAATAAAGCGGCGGCCACTGATAAAGCTGTGATCGTCAAGTTGTAATACACTTTTCTTAGCGGAGTTGAAAACGCCCAATTATAGGCATTTGTCATAAAAATTCCATCTGCCGTGTCCATCAGGCTCATCCCTGCCGCAAAAAGAATCGGAAGGGACAGTATCCCAACAAGCGGTAAAGCGTTTTTTGCCGCTCCTGCAGAAATGGCCAGCAATGCAACTTCACTGGCTGTATCAAATCCCAGTCCAAATAAGAAGCCAAGCGGGTATACATGCCAGCTTTTATTGATAAATCGGAATAGAGATCCGGTAAAGCGGGCAAGAAAGCCCCGGCTAAGCAAAAGCTCTTCGACTTCCTCCTCGTTGTATGTACCTTCGCGCATGCTGAAAAAAACTTTTCGCAAATCAATAAGAATAACCGCGTTTAACAGGCCAATTAATAGTAGGAATGTTCCAGATACGATGGTTCCGATCGTACTGCCCATTTCCTGCCAATGAGGCAATTCCTTTTGCGCCCATTGAACAGAAACGGCTAGCAGGATGGCCATAAGGAAGACGACAGTAGAATGCCCCAATGAAAAAAAGAAACCTACTCCGATAGGATTTTGCCGTTGCTGCACCAGCTTTCTCACAGTATTGTCAATGGAAGCAATATGATCCGCATCGAAAGCATGCCGCAGTCCAAGCGTGTAGGAGACAAAAGCTAAACCCAATAAGAGAGGGTGTTCTTTTGCGCTAACCAATAAAAATCCAAGGCCAAGAATGTGTAACAAGAGGACAATGATACTATAAGGAAACCAACTTTTTTTAAAAATTCGGGGCACGAAATCTCCTCCAATCTGAACATCATTTTCTTCTATTTTATCACTGATACATAGACAATGGATTGTTAGAGAAAAACAATTTTTTGAAAAATTTTCAATGATACAGGATTGTAACATCATGTAATAATATAGGTTTATTTTACCCATCAAAGACAATTTTGGGAATAAAAATTAAATGGACAAACATTCCATATGCTAGCTAAATCGCTTAATAGCAATAACAGCAATATGACTTTTATAGATTCCATTTTTTGGACGATGAAAAGAAGTGTTACAATTGGTAGCCTTGTAGTAGAGACAAGAAAACAACTACTAGGAGGCTATCATGAAGAAACTTCAAAAACTAGTAATTGCTACTGGGTTAATGTTAACTATGTCAGTCGGAGTATTAACAACTCAATCAGAAGCAGCAACAAACTATCAAGTAAAATCTGGGGAGACATATTGGAAGGTCGCAAGCAAATTTGGCGTGTCTGTTCTTGAATTAAAAAAGGTCAACACTGCTACGAATAATATGCTAATTGCCGGTCAAAATCTCGTAATCCCAAATTCTACGATTTCTTTTGCAGATAAAGAATTAATCGCAAAACTTGTTCATGCAGAGGCAAAAGGCGAGCCATATGCCGGTAAAGTTGCGGTGGCAACGGTTGTTTTAAACCGTGTGGCAAGTCCAGATTTTCCGAATACGGTGAGAGAAGTAATCTATCAAAAAGCGGGCGGTCATTACGCTTTTACCCCAGTTCAAAATGGTACGATTAACGAGGCGCCTGATGCGGCCTCAAGAGCAGCGGTAAATGAAGCATTGGCTTTTAGAGGACAAGGAAACGGATCTTTATTTTTCTATAATCCGAAAACGGCTGTAAGTAAATGGGTATTCTCCCGTGAAGTAACAGTGACAATCGGCAATCATCGTTTTGCAAAATAAACAAAACAACGTCTGAATCTCGGGGATTCAGGCGTTTTTTTTGATCTGCTTCCTGTCCGTTGTTCGTTCAAAATTTATCGATATAAACTAAAAAAGCAATTTGCTCTTCTCATCTGTTCTGTTTTGAATTATAGTAGTAAGTAATAACTGCATTATGGTAAAGCGTAAAAGCAACTAGGGGAATGAGAGGAAGGTCGAGATGATTAAGACGGTTTTGTTTGATGTGGACGGTGTTCTTCTGAGTGAAGAGCATTATTTTGACGCTTCGGCGTTAACGGTTTGGGAAATGTTGATCAGCAGCAATTATCTTGCACTGTCGCCTGAGCAGTACAAAACAGACTATACAGAGACAGAGATTGCTGAAATTCGTGCAAAAGTTTTTAAGCAGGACAAGGTTTTAAAGTTTTTAAAATCGCGCGGCTTGAACGCGAACTGGGATATGATTTATCTGACTTTCAGCTACCAATTGATTCATCTTTTATCGCAAATAAAAGAGATGGAGCGCGAGCGGATTGAGCAATGGCTTTCCCAGGAAATCGATCGTTCGACATTGCTGGAAGTAGGGCAAGTACTGAACAAATACAATGTAGAGCTGGATTTTGACCGGTTTATCACTGATTTTCAAGCCTCAACTGAAACGAAGCAAGGTTTGATGAACCATCTTGATGTTTTGGCAAAAGAAAAGTTGGAAATCGAGACATCCATTTTTAAAGGAAAAGGATTGCTTTGGTCTGTATGTGAACATGTTTCACAGGAGTGGTATGTCGGCGATGAAAATGTTCTTTCATCAACCGGACGTCCATCGGTGCAGCTAGGCAAGCAAGGATTTTTGGCAAATGAAACCACATTGGCTCCAGCCCAGGAGATTGCTAAGTTTTTTCAATTTTTTATCAAAAAAGGAATTTCGATTGGAATTGGCACTGGCAGGCCGGAACTGGAAACAATCCAGCCTTTCGAGCATTTGGATTGGCTGCAATATTTTGACACCAACCATATTGTTACAGCAGACGAAGTGCTAAGAGCGCAAAGAGAAACAGGCACAAGCACTTCGCTATCAAAACCGCATCCATTTACGTATTTGCTGGCGCTTGCCGGTAAAAATCGCGGTGCTGCTGCATGTTTAAATGAGCCGCTGCCGCTGGAAAATGGCGAAGAAATCCTAATCGTCGGCGACTCGCTTGCTGACTTGCTGGCTGCAAGGCAAATGGGCTGCCAGTTTGCCGCCGTTCTGACCGGTTTATCTGGCAAAGATGCCCGCAGCGAGTTTGAAAAACACAATGCTGATTATATTTTTGATTCAGTATTGGATGTAAAACAGCTGATTGAATCGATTGATTAAGCCTCCTTATGAAAATTTTTCCGAAAGATGGAATGAGAGCAAACTTACGAAAAAAAGGGATAGCCAACAAGCTATCCCTTTTTGTATGTGTGCCCGGCATGGGTGTAAGCTCTAGGGTGAAAGTCCCGAACTGCGGAGGCAGTAGTAGCAGTAGCTTAAGACAAGGGTATACAAGGTGACTTGTATAGCTGAAGGAAGTCGGCGGCAAATTTCCGCTCCGAGGAACACGAACCTCATACGAGGCTAGGTGGCATTGGATGAGTCTGCGTAACAAGATAAAGTCCGTACTGCCGAAGGTGTCACAGAGTAAATGAGGCGGAGACATGGAAAGAAAGTTTACACTCTTACCCGGGGAGAACCTGTTGGTACGCCGTGCTCACACGGTAAGCGTACTCGAAACGGGTGCGTTGAACGACAGGCGTCAGCAGAAGTCATAGTACTCAACCGCTTAAGAGGTTGAGGAAGGACGGAACCAGTTATGGAGAGTCGCGCCTTGGCGTACATATCATTCGATGAAACAGAAAACGAAGAACCTACTCAACGGAGGAAGTAATGAATTTACGGGGGACGTTGAGAGGGTGGAGAAGTGATATGACACAAGAAGGAGAGAGACTCACGCAGGAGGATATATCAATGCTAATGGAACGAGTTGTGTCAAATGAAAATGTTCTTCGTGCCGCAGAACGAGTGGTCAAGAACAAAGGAAGCCATGGAGTGGACGGAATGGATGTAAAATACCTACAAACCCACCTCCACAAAAACTGGCGACAAATAAGACAGGAGTTACTAGAAGGAACCTATCAACCTCAGCCTGTTCGCCGAGTCGAAATCCCGAAACCAGGTGGCGGAAAGAGAAAGCTAGGTATTCCGACAGTAACCGACCGTTTCATTCAACAGGCAATTGCACAAGTTCTAACTTCTATATATGACCCGACATTTTCAAAACGAAGTTTTGGATTCCGTCCGGGGAAACGTGCACACGATGCGGTCAAATTGGCACAAAGTTATATAGAAGAAGGTTATCGATGGGTAGTTGATATGGATTTAGAGAAATTCTTTGATAAAGTAAATCATGACCGACTCATGACAACATTGTCTCAAAAGATAAAAGAACCCAACTTACTTCGGCTTATTCGTAGATACCTACAAGCAGGAGTAATGGAACAAGGGCTAGTCAGTCCAAATACAGAAGGAACACCACAAGGCGGACCGTTGAGTCCGCTGCTATCTAATATCGTTCTTGATGAATTGGACAAAGAATTGGAGAAACGGGGTCACAAGTTCGTTAGATATGCGGACGATTGTAACATATACGTTCGCTCCCGGCGAGCCGGAGAAAGAGTTATGAAAGCCATAACATTCTTTATTGAGAAGAAATTGAAACTGAAGGTAAACCAAAAGAAAAGTGCAGTAGACCGCCCTTGGAAAAGGAAATTCCTTGGATTTAGTTTCACCTCCAATAAGAGAACGCCCAAGATAAGGTTGGCTAAAACAACTGTCCAACGATTTAAAAACAGGATTCGAGAACTTACATCTCGAAGGAAATCTATGAAGATGGAAGACAGAATTCAAAAATTAAATCAATACCTAGTCGGGTGGATAGGATACTATCAATTAATCGATACACCAACTAAATTAAAAGAGCTTGAAGGATGGCTCAATCGTAGATTAAGGATGATTCTCTGGAAAGAGTGGAAGAACCCACGCACTCGCGTGCGAAACCTTAAGAAATTAGGTGCAGGTGACAAAGCATACGAATGGGGAAATTCCCGGAAGGGTTATTGGCGAATTGCGAAAAGCCCAATTCTACACAAAACCCTTGGCAACGCTTATTGGCGTGACCAAGGATTGAGGAGCCTTACGGCAAGATATGAACAACTACGTTTGACATAACTAGGAACCGCCGTATACGGAACCGTACGTACGGTGGTGTGGGGGGTGTGGAGACTAGCCGTCTCCCCCTATCCTAATGTCATTTTCAAGTATAACTTAAACACTTTCCACCTTTTCAGGCTCCAGCTGGCCCGGATAAACCGAGTCCACATTTTCAAGCTCAAGAAGCTGCGCTTCCGCTAATCCGTCGATGGATGTCAAAGCAGTCACGATATCGGCTCCAATTGCTTTATCAAGCGTCAAGACCATAATGGCTTCACCGCCGACATTCGCTCTTCCTACCTGCATTGTCCCGATATTGATATCGTAGTTTCCAAGAAGGGAACCAACTTTTCCGATCATACCAGGGATGTCATGGTGCTTGATGTAGAGCAAATATTTTTCCGGGCGGACATCGATGCGATATTCATTGATTTTCACGATCCTTGCGCCGTAGCCGTTTAAGACGGTGGCACCGATTGTGGCTGTTTGATTGCCATGCGAAACGGTCAGTTCTAAATAATTGGCAAACCCTTTATTCGAAGCATTGTGCTGAACATTGTACGACACACCCTGCTCCTTTAAAAGATGGAGTGAATTAATCAAGTTGACAGAATCACTTAAATGATAGGATAAAATTCCTTTAATCATTGTTCTCGTCAACAAATCTGTGTCTTTCTCAATTAAATCACCGTAATAATTGATATCGATTTTGGCCGGTGCTTTTTTAAGCAATTGCATTGCGAGCAGTCCTGATTGTTCGCCTAAAAGCAGATATGGCTTCATTTTTTGCTGCGTTTCACCGGACATTTGCGGCATATTGACCGCGTTGCGAATTGAATGCGACTCGAAAATTTCGATCATCTCCGCGCTGACTTCCTGTGCCACTTTCTCTTGAGCTTCGACTGTTGATGCTCCAAGGTGCGGCGTCACAATAATATTTGGATTGTCAAGCAGTTCTGGATCGGCAACCGGTTCTTTAGCGAAAACATCAAGGGCGGCGCCGGCCACATGCCCGGACTGAATCGCGTCAAGGAGTGCTTTTTCATCGATAATACCGCCGCGGGCGCAGTTGACAAAGCGAACGCCCTTTTTCGTTTTTTGCAAAAATTCTTCATTGATCAATGATCTTGTTTCATTGGTGAGTGGAGTATGGACCGTAATGAAATCGGACTCACGGGCAATCCTTTCAACGGTTGCTTTCGTTACCCCAAGTTTTTCAGCTCGATCCTCCGATAAATACGGGTCGAATCCCAAAATATTCATGCCAAAGGCTTTCGCGCGTTTGGCAACCTCTGTGCCGATCTTGCCCATTCCGAGGACACCGAGCGTTTTTTTGTACAATTCCACTCCCTTAAAGGAGTTGCGGTCCCATTTTCCGCTCACGGTTACCTGATACGCCTGCGGAATCTTCCGGGCAAGCGCGAGCATCATGGCCATTGTATGCTCTGTTGCGGCGATCGTATTGGCTCCTGGGGCGTTAATGACGATAATTCCTTTCTTCGTTGCAGCATTGACATCAATGTTGTCGACTCCTACTCCTGCTCGGGCAATCACATGGAGACGATCGGCATGCTTTAGTAATTCTTCCGTCACTTTCGTTTGGCTGCGGACGATCAGTGCATCATATTCACCGATAATTTTTGCCAGTTCCTCAAGGGGCAATGTCGGCTGCCGATCGATTAAAAAGTTTGGATGATCGTATAAGCTTTTTAAACCCGTATCGCTAATTCCGTCTGTTACCAATACTCTATACATTGTCAATCCATACCTCCTGTGCTCTTTTAACTCCTGCTCCAAGTACATTTCTTCCTTCTAAAGAATGAAGGGCCATTTCGATGCTGCCTAAAACTTTTAAAATATCAAACGGTGTGCAATAACCCATATGGCCGATGCGGAAAATTTCGCCTTTTAATTTTTTTTGGCCGCCGCCAAGGGTGATGGCAAATTGATCTTTTAAAACTTTCTTAAGCTGTTTTGTTTGGTCGTTGACGGTTCTTACTGCTGTCACGGTTGATGAGGCATCTTCATCGGATGTCAGCAGCGGCAGTTCTACTGCTTTCAATCCTTCGCGAAGCATTGTTTTTAATAGATTATGGCGCTTGATGACTTGATCAAACCCTTCTTCGTCAAACATATTGCAAACTTCTCTCGCCCCGTATATGAGGGAGACAGCTGGAGTGAATGGCGTCGACCGTTCATTATCGTAGGAAGCCAAATAGCGGTTCAAATCAAGGTAAAAGCGCTTTGATTTAGAGCTGCGAATGACTTCTTTCGCTGTGTCGGCAACAGCCACAAACGCAAGTCCAGGAGGTAGCATCAAGGCTTTTTGGGAACCGGAGACAAGAATATCAATCTTCCACTCTTCCATATCAACAGGTACTGCGCCAATATTGCTGACACCGTCAACAATAAAGAGGGCATTCGTCCATTTTTTTGTAACATTTCCTAGATCCTTAATTGGATGCATGACACCGGTTGAAGTTTCACAATAGGTGGCAAATACTGCTTTAATGTCTTTATCAAGAGATTTCAAATAGTCTTCTAACTGCTCCGGTTTGCAGGCCTTTCCCCATTCGATATTTAAACGGTGGACATTCGCACCGAAGGTTTCACAAATGGAAGCAAAGCGGTCGCCAAAGGCACCGGCGACAATAACAACGACATCGTCCCCCTCAGTAATGACATTCGCGGCCGCTGCTTCCAGTGCGGATGTACCGCTGCTTGCAAGGATTGTGACGGGATTTTTCGAGCCAAAAACAGGCATTAGCCGGGTGGCCACCTCCTCTAGAAGTACAGGAAATTCCTGGCCGCGGTGGGCAATCATTGGCTGGTTCATAGCGTGCTTAACCCGTTCAGGTACAGGTGTAGGGCCAGGGGCAAACAAATATTGCTGATCAAGAAACATTTAAAACCATCCTCCTAATAAAATTTATAAATAAAAACGTCCCTCATAACAGACAGAAGTGCCTTGTTATGAGGGACGTATCTTATCCGTGGTGCCACCCTCGTTCACTGCAAAATGCAGCCTCTAGAGTTTAACGGCTCTTTGCCGGGCAGGCCTACAATTGTTTCAGCTTGCCAGTTCAGAAGGGCTGGGCATGTGTAAGAAAATGCACCGGTTTGCAGCTTCCACCGGCTCTCTGTCAGCAATCTCCTACTGCCGTCTTCATCAATACTTTTAAAAACATTAAAATTGTATCACAAGAATACCTGCGCCAGCGACGCCTCGTCTTTCTTGTGTAATATACAGCATATTCTACAACCACTCCTTTATTGTTGTAAAGGGATAAAAATAAATATTTTTTTAAATAAAAATTTTCGCAAAAATAAATGTTGCAACAACAACTCAGTAAGCGTTTACAAATGGTGTTATGTAATTTTTAACTATTGTAAAAAATTCAGCAGCGTTTTATAATGTCTACTATGAAAATACAATTGTTCGTTCAAAATAAACAATTGTAGAGGAGGGAACACTATGGAGGCAATTTCCATTGGTTTATTTGGCTTAGGTACCGTTGGAACTGGAGTAGTAAGAATCATTGAAAGCCATCAGGATAAATTAATGCACCAGGTCGGCTGTCCAGTTGTGATAAAAAAAGTTCTTGTACAAAATGTAGCGAAAGCAAGGCCGGTTGATATTGATAAAAGTTTGCTGACGACGAATCCTGAAGAGATTTTGTATGATCCAGAAATAGATGTAGTGATTGAAGTGATGGGCGGTGTGAACGGCACAAAGGACTTGCTCCTTCAGGCGTTAAACGAAGGAAAGCATATTGTCACCGCCAACAAGGATTTAATGGCGCTGCATGGTTCTGAACTGTTGACCGTGGCATCTGAAAACGGCTGCGATTTATTTTATGAAGCCAGCGTAGCCGGCGGGATTCCAATTTTAAGAGGGCTCGCAGACGGTCTGGCATCCGACCGAATCACAAAAATGATGGGGATTGTCAACGGCACGACCAATTATATTTTAACAAAAATGAGCAAAGAGGGCCGTGCCTATCATGAGGTGCTGAAAGAGGCGCAGGATCTTGGTTTTGCAGAAGCGGATCCAACATCGGATGTCGAAGGCTTGGATGCCGCAAGAAAAATGGCGATTTTGGCAACCTTGGGATTTTCGATGAAAATTGACCTGGATGATGTGGCTGTCAGCGGGATTTCACAGATTACTGAAGAAGACTTGCGCTACGGAAAGCAGTTAGGCTATACAATGAAGCTGATCGGTTATGCGCATCGGGAAGGCGAGAAAGTAGAGGTGAGCGTCCAGCCGACATTTTTATCGGATAATCACCCGCTTGCTTCTGTTCAAAATGAGTACAATGCCGTCTACGTTTACGGGGAGGCCGTTGGGGAGACGATGTTTTACGGGCCCGGCGCCGGCAGCCTGCCAACCGCTACGGCCGTTGTTTCGGACTTAGTCGGGATCATGAAAAATTTACGCCTTGGTGTGAACGGCCACAGTGCGGTGACACCGCAGTATTCCAAGCATTTAAAGGATCCTTCCGAAAGATTTGCCAAGTACTTCATTCGACTTCACGTACAGGACGAAGTTGGAGTGTTTGCTGATATTACGGCTGTTTTTGCTAAATATGGCGTTAGTTTTGAAAAAATCTTGCAGCTTCCAGTGAAGAAAAACGAAGTAGCCGAAATTGTGCTTGTAACGCATCATGCATCACTCACAAACTACGAACACATTTTGCAGCAGTTAAATGATATGCAAGCAGTCAAACAAATCAAAAGTTCATATCGAGTTGAGGGGAATTCACTATGAGATGGCCAGGATTAATTGAAGCATATAAAGAATTTTTACCTGTAAATAGTCAAACGCCGGAGCTTACTTTAAATGAGGGAAATACGCCGCTCATTAAGCTGGAGCGCCTTTCGAAACAATGGGGTGTCGAGCTTTATGTGAAAGTGGAAGGGGCCAATCCAACAGGTTCCTTTAAAGATCGCGGCATGGTAATGGCCGTTGCCAAAGCGGCTGAAGAAGGCAGCAATACGGTTATTTGTGCTTCAACAGGAAATACATCGGCATCGGCTGCCGCTTATGCAGCCCGTGCCGGCTTGAACTGTATTATTGTGATTCCAAATGGGAAAATTGCGCTTGGGAAATTAGCGCAGGCCATGATGTACGGAGCAGAAATTATTTCAATTGACGGCAATTTCGACCAAGCGCTGAAAATGGTGCGGAAAATAAGTGAAGAAGAGCCTGTCACTTTAGTCAATTCAGTCAATCCTTTCCGACTGGAAGGGCAAAAAACAGCTGCCTTTGAGGTTTGCGATCAATTAGGAGACGCTCCGGATATATTAGCAATCCCAGTTGGAAATGCTGGAAATATCAGTGCATATTGGAAAGGATTCAAGGAGTACGCTGAGAAAAAAGGCACGGAACTGCCGAAGATGTATGGCTTTGAAGCTTCTGGCGCGGCAGCCTTGGTTCATAACCGCGTTTTTGAAAACCCGGAGACGATTGCAACAGCGATCCG
Source organism: Bacillota bacterium Lsc_1132 (assembly GCA_044598425.1). Taxonomy (GTDB): domain Bacteria; phylum Bacillota; class Bacilli; order Bacillales; family Cytobacillaceae; genus JAEVLT01. Next base: position 2,901,718 of record CP172536.1, on the reverse strand, counting down.
CATTGGTAATCCGGCAAGTTGGAATCTAGCCGTCAATGCGGTTAAGGAATCGGAAGGCCTGTTTGACGAAGTCAGCGATGATGAGATTTTAGCAGCTTATAAAAAATTGGCTTCCGAAGAAGGCGTATTTGCTGAACCCGCTTCTTGCGCATCGCTTGCAGGCGTTTTTAAAAGTCTGCAAAAAGGAAAAATTGAAAAAGGAAGCAGAATTGTCGCTGTTCTTACCGGTAACGGCTTGAAGGATCCTGACACAGCAATCAATACGAGTTTGATTAAACCGGTTCAGCTGCCAAATGATGAGAAGAAGGTAGCGAAGCATATCAGGGGAGTTGTCAATAAATGATCCCAAATGAGCGCTATATGATTAAGGTTCCGGCAAGCAGCGCCAATCTTGGACCGGGATTTGATTCAATTGGCATCGCGGTGGATTTATTTTTAACTTTAGAGGTGGAGCTGGCGGACGTCTGGAGCTTTCACACGGAAAATAAAGAGTTAAACCAATTTCCGAGCGGTGAGGACCATTTTATCTGTCAAGTTGCGCAAAAAGCCGCAAGGAAATATGGTGTGAGCTTGAATCCTTGCAAAGTAAAAATGGAAAGCGATATTCCACTCGCCAGGGGGCTTGGCTCCAGTGCCGCGGCAATTATTGCTGGTATAGAGCTGGCTGATTTGGCGGCTGGCCTCGGGTTAACAAAGCAAGAAAAACTTGAGATTGCAACCGAAATGGAAGGGCATCCGGACAATGTCGGCGCCTCTCTCTATGGCGGTCTGGTTGTTGGCTGCTACCAGCAGGAGCAAGTGGATCTATTGGCGTTTTCAACATTGCAATTTGAGATGGTGGCGCTGATTCCCCGTGAAATTTTGCTGACAAAAGAATCACGGAAAGTGCTGCCGGATGTGTTTTCGTATTGTGAAGCGGTTCAAGCTTCAGCAACGGCCAATTTGCTTGTCGCAGCACTGCTATCAGAGAATTGGGAGGCTGCCGGGAAAATGATGCGGCTTGACCACTTTCATCAGCCGTATCGGAAACCGCTGATCCCCTTTTATGAAGAAGTGGAGAAAAAAGCCTTGAGTGAAGGGGCATTTGGAGCAGCATTAAGCGGAGCGGGTCCTACACTGCTTTGTTTTGCGGAAAAGGGACAAGGCAAGCGGCTTGCGAAAGAGCTGCAAAGTGAATTCCCGCAAATGCAAGCGAAACTCCTGCAGATTGAAAATCATGGAAGCTCGGTTTGTAAATTGGAAAAGGCAGTGTAAAATGGCAAGATCACTAAAGGTCCGTCAATCATGGCGGACCTTTGAGTCCGATAATTAGGATATTTTTTGATTTTACCTAGACGCTCGCTCGCTCGTGTAATGTGAATGGAATAACAAATTTCTTTTTGTCTATCGTTTTTTCATTTCGTAAATTTAATAGCACTGAAAAAGCCTTTTCGCCCATTTCCTTTGTAGGAATTTCAATAGAGGAGATGCCGAGCATTTCGGCAATCGGGTGATTGTCGAAGCTCAAAACCGCAATATCTTCAGGTACATCGATACGATGTTTTCTTGCTTCAGAAACAAAACCGGCAGCAACTTGGTCATTGGCAACGAAAAAGGATGAAGGCTTTTCCGATAAAGACAGATATTGATGAAAAATCGCAATACCATCTTGAATCGTAAAGCATTGGTCAAAAATCCATTCCGTCCGAACTGGTTCACCAATTTCTTTCATTTTTTGCTCGTATGCTTTTGTTCTTTTTGTACTGTTAATGCCATCCTTCCTGCCAATGCCGTAAGCGATTTTTTTGTGTCCTTTGGAAATTAAATAATCCAGTCCAAATTGAAAAGCTTTTTCGTGTTCAATTGAAATGCTTGGGAAATCAGCCTGGTCAGAGTCCTCGCAGAGAATAATCGGACCGTAATCCTTATATGCTTCCACAGCCTTTAAGGGCATGGCGCGCGAGCAGAAAATCACACCATCGATCACATGGCCGCTAAGCATTTCTAAAGCATCCAGTTCCTTTGAAATCTCATAATTTGTTTGGAAAAGTACAAGCTGAATATTCTGTTTTATTGCTTTATCGGCAATACCTGCAACGATGCTTGCAAAGTAGGGAAGGCGGATCGTAGGCAAGATCACGCCGATTAAATTGGTTTTTCCTTGCGACAAATGGACAGCATTTAAATTGCGGGTATAATTTAATTTTTCGATAGCGTTAAACACTGCTAAGCGTTTTTCTTCGCTAACGTAGGGATGATTGTTTAAAACTCGTGAAACAGTCGTGATCGAAACTCCGGCTTGCTTGGCAATTTCACGTATATTTGCCATTCGCAACTCCCCCAAAATAATCTTGACATGAAACGCGTTTCACCGATTACCTTTGATCAGAAGAAGATCAAAGGAGGAAAATAGATATGGTGAGCGGATTTTTAATCTTAGTTGGATTATGTGCAGCTGAAATTCTTTTTGCAAATGTTGCCCTCAAAGATATGAAAAAAAATGAATTTAATTTTTATGAATTCTTTTCTATCAATGATAATGATAATGAAAAGGAATAGCATTTGAAAAGGGGGAGCGGGAATTTTTAAAAAACCGAAAAGTGTTTTACTTTCATTCAAGAAAGGTCTATATTTTTACTATTGGCAATTAATTATTTTAATATTTTGATAACAAGTAAGTGGAGGGGGATACCATGAATCTTGTTGCTTCCAACAAAGTTCAATGTATGACGGCAAGTATTTTTCAAGAGGTGGCTGACCGCAAACATGAAGCCATCAAAAGGGGTGTGGATGTGATTGATTTAAGTGTAGGGAGTCCGGATTTCTCTCCGCCTTCCTATGTGGTTGATACCCTTGTAAAGTATGCGATGGATCCAACAAAGTATGGCTATACCCTTAAGGGGACAGCTGAATTTCATGAAGCGGTTTGTTATTTTTATAAACAGCGCTATGGCGTTGATTTGGAGCCGACAGCGGAAGTTCTTCAGTTAATGGGGTCGCAGGATGGCCTTGCTCATTTGGCAACGGCGTTTATCAACCCTGGAGAATATGTGCTGGTTCCGGATCCAGGATATCCGATTTATGAAGAAAATGTAGTCCTTGCTGGAGGGAGCGTTTATGCAATGCCCCTGTTGGCCGAAAATCGATTTTTGCCGCAATTGGATGAGATCCCAGAGGAAATTTTAGTAAAAACAAAAATGATGATTATCAGCTATCCTGGCAATCCGGTTACCGCTTTGGCAGACGTTGATTTTTTTAAGCAAGTCGTAGCGTTTGCCAAAAAGCATAATATTTTGGTTGTCCATGATTTTGCTTATTCGGAATTGATTTTTGACGAGAATCCACAAATTAGCTTTATGTCGGTTCCCGGTGCAAAAGAAGTCGGTATTGAATTCAACTCATTGTCGAAGACATTCAATATGGCAGGCTGCCGAATCGGTTATGTGGTTGGCAACCCCCAAGCGCTTGCGATTTTAGACTCATTAAAGTCACATGTTGATTACGGTGTCTTTTATCCTATCCAAAAGGCAGCAACGGTCGCTCTCACCTCTGATTTCACTGTTCTTCAACAGCAGGTGGAAGAGTATGAAATTCGCCGTGATGCGTTAATTTCTGGTTTGGTTCAAAGCGGTTGGCAAGTGACCAAGTCACCAGCAACAATGTTTGTGTGGGCAAAAATTCCAGCTGGCTGGACATCGCGGCAATTCGCTTTTGAATTAATTGATCAGGCTGGAGTCGCGGTCGTTCCTGGCGACGCTTTTGGAAAACTGGGAGAAGGCTATGTTCGGGTCGCATTGGTGCAGCCGAAAGAACGGCTAGAGGAAGCCGCTAGCCGCATCCACCAATTTCTTATTCAATACTCAAAATAAGTTGTTTACTCTTCTAAAAAAACAGGTATGAACATATAACATTAAAAAAAGACCTTCTTGGAAGGTCTTTTCAATTTGGTGAAGAAAGAAGGAGTTCAACATGCCGAGTGGAATGCACCAAGTAGAATTGAACCTGCCGATCGAAGTTGTGTGGAAGTTTGTGAAGGATATGGATCATTGGGCGCCTCTGGTTCCAGGCTATATTCAGCATGAAAAAATAAATGAGAGTCAATCTACATGGGAGTTTTACGGTGATTTGGGAATGATGAAAAAGAAAATACGTATGATGGTCACGATCAAGGAATGGTTTGAGCCGACAAAGGTTACGTTTGATTTGAAGGGATTGAATGAAAATTTTGCCGGCAGTGGATATTTTGAGGCGGAAAAAATCAGTGACAGCCGAACAAGGATGACTGGCTACCTTAATATTGAAGCGGAAGGGATTATGGCCAAGATGATCAACGGTATTTTAAAAACTTCGATTCCTTCCATGGCCGAAAAACTAACGGCGGCTATTGCTGAAAAAATAACGTAAACGAAATGGATGCTAGCGGGAAAGCATGGATGCAGGGAATGTAGTTGCGGCTGCTACAATATAAATGTTCGTTTATTTAGAAGGGCCTCAATCTATGATTGGCGCCCGAACATGTTATTTTCAGCACAGTACGGTCGCCAATCCCCTATTTGCTTTTTCCGGCCAGATCGGCCGCCACTCTAGTTAATCAACGCCTGAAGCGGGGCAGGAATTCTGCCGGCGCGATTGACCATTTTTTCCGAACTGTACGGGTTCACGCCCATTACGGGTGCGCGTCCAAGCAGACCGCCAAACTCCACCATTTCTCCTTCTTTTTTTCCAGGGACCGGAATGACCCTTACAGCAGTCGTTTTTTTATTGATCATCCCAATCGCTGCTTCATCCGCAATCATGGCTGAAAGGGTTGCAGGCGTAACATCGCCGGTCAAAGCAATCATATCGAGTCCAACCGAGCACACACACGTCATTGCTTCGAGTTTTGCTAAACTTAGCGCCCCGTCGAGCACGCCGCGAATCATCCCATTGTCTTCACTGACCGGGATAAACGCTCCGCTTAATCCACCTACATAGGAGCTCGCCATTGCACCGCCTTTTTTCACAGCATCATTCATAAGCGCTAGAGCGGCAATCGTTCCATGTGTTCCAACTCGCTCAAGGCCGATCTCTTCAAGAATATCCGCTACGCTGTCATTAATCGCATTCGTAGGCGCAAGCGAAAGATCCATGATTCCAAACGGTACGCTGAGCCTTTTAGCGACAATCCGCCCAATCAGTTCACCCGCACGCGTGATTTTAAACGCGGTTTTTTTTATAATGTCGGCTACTTCCCCAAGATCTGCATTACGATGGCGTTTCAAGGCATTCAAAACAACACCCGGTCCGCTGACGCCAACATTAATAACGGCTTCTCCTTCGCCAGCGCCATGAAAGGCTCCTGCCATGAACGGATTGTCTTCAACAGGGTTGCAGAAGACGACAAGCTTGGCGCAGGCAATTCCATTTTGCTCTTTTGTCAATTCCGCCGCCTCTTTAATAATAAAGCCAAGCTGACGAACGGCATCCATATTAATTCCTGCCCTTGTTGTTCCGACCGAAACCGATCCACAAACTCGCTCCGTCTCGCTAAGTGCTTTTGGCAGGGCGGCAAGCAGCGTCTCGTCTCCTTTGGAAACTCCTTTATGGACAAGCGCCGAAAACCCGCCGATAAAATCAACTCCGAGTTCCTTCGCAGCACGGTCAAGGGTTTTCGCCAGTTCAATTGTTTGCTCCACGGTGGCACTCCCGAGGATTTCAGCGATTGGTGTAATCGAAATCCGTTTATTGATAATCGGAATGCCAAATTCCTTTTCCACTTCCTCCGCCGTTTGTTTTAAGTTTTTCGCATAACTCATGATTTTTTCATAGACGCGCTGGTTCATTTTGGCAAAATCGGAATCTCCGCAATCGCGAAGGCTGATTCCCATTGTCACCGTTCGTATATCAAGGTTTTCCATCTGAACCATTCGAATTGTTTGCATTATTTCATCCATTGCAATTGACATCTTTCTCGCCCTCTCTCACTTAAAAATATTCCAAAATCCCATTTAGATCCGGTGCATGGCCTGAAAGATTTCTTCAAGCTGGATATTGATTTTTAACCCTAACTCATCTGCGGCTGCGGAAAGCTCATCACGTAGCTTTGTTAAGTTTTCATTAGCGGAAATATCAATGATCATCATCATTGTGAAAAAGTCCTGGAGAATTGTTTGGCTAATATCGAGGATATTCATGTTATTGTTCGCTAAAATGGTTGTTACTCTTGAAATAATTCCAACCTGATCTTTACCAATTACACTTACAACTGCACGTCTTCTTTCCATTTGTGTCACCTCATTTATAAAATAAAAAAAGATTGGATCTGCTCCAATCTCAAGGTAAATGAAGAGTATGCAATTTTGTTTGCCATCACTCTTCTGTCCTTTTGCCTGAGATTGTGAATCCTTCGGCGCCGCCAATTGGCGGTCTCTCCAGAAGCTGCTCCAGTTATAGTTTTATCCATAACCTTCGTCGCTTTATTGAATTAAAAAAATCGTATCAATTCTCAGCTATGAAGTCAATAAAAATATTTTCTCTTTTATGAACACCCCTCAGCTCTCTTATGGTTTCTGAGAAAAATGATTATTATTCATGAAAATTTAGCGGGAAATGGAACTAAAAAATTCTGCCCTCAAAAAATTGCTTAAGACAGATATTCATTATTCCGTTAAAATAAGTAAAGGAGTTTTTTAAAATAACGAGGAATACATATGTAAAGGAGAATCTTTGTGCAATTTATTGAAATTTCTCAATATAATCATGAAACGATGCAGTTGGCCAGACCTATATATGATCGAATGAGACGAATTTTATTAGCAGAAGGACGCACCATCCACCCAAAACTAATCAAAAGAATTCAAGACATGGGGATTACAACGTTAATGGTCGAGGATGCAGAATCAACTGGTATTACCATGGATGAAATGTTAGATATGCCAACATGGATGGATGCGATTGAAGCCATTCAAAAGGCGTATGAACAAACTCACAAAAAACAACCTATGAACGTGGTCGAGCTGCAGCGAACAGTGGCGAAGCTCATTTTAGAACTCAGCAAACGAAAGACGATTTATTTGATTCCATCCTCTTCTGTTACAGAAGAGCTAAAACCGTATGCGCATGCGGTGAACGTCACTTTGCTAGCGATTTCGACAGCAAGGAAACTCCAATACACCCAATCTCAATTGCGAGATCTTGGAGTAGGCACACTGCTGCACGATATCGGCAAGGTGGAAACCGATAATGGACTAGAACATCCGCAAAAAGGTTTTGAAATCATTAAAAGGCATCGGGAAATCAGCCTTTTATCCGCACATATTGCTTACCAGCATCATGAATTGCGAAATGGACAAGGCTATCCTCGAGGTCTTTCAGGGGATGAAATTTTGGAGTTTCCACAAATTTGTGCTATAGCCGACCTTTACGAAAATTTAATTTCCAGTAGAAAGTCACTGCCGCATGAAGCGCTTGAATGGATTATGACTAAGCATGAAATTGAATATAAAGGGAAAATTATTGAAGCGTTTATCAACAGCGTTCCAGCCTATTTGCCAGGGACAAAGGTTGTTTTAAGCAATCATCAAAAGGGAATTGTTACAGGAATCAAATCACATCTGCATCGTCCAATTGTTCGGATTTTTGACACTAACGAAGAAATTGATTTAGCTGAGAACCCATCGCTCCTCATTAAGGAGCTTATTCTTTAAAAAATCTGCTCATGTAATGTTTGAACTTTTTAATGAAAAATAAAAGAAAAAACTTGCATAGGGTAGGGGGGTATAGTAAAATGATTCAAGAAGGAGGCTTACAGAGATGAATCAAATTGATCCGATCGATGATGCTCCCCAGTGTAATGGCGAATGCCATTCTTCTTTGTCAGTACGAAAAAGCCATCATTCGGAAAATACGAAAAAAAATCTGATCACTCGCTTAAATCGGGTTGAGGGACAGATTCGCGGCATAAAAGGACTGATTGAAAAAGATACGTATTGCGACGATGTCATTACACAAATTGCTGCAACACAGGCAGCTTTAAACAGCGTTGCGAAAATCCTCCTTGAAGGCCACATGAAAAGCTGTGTAGTGGAACGGATTCAAGAAGGTGACCGCGAAGTTGTCGACGAGCTGCTTACCACAATACAACGGCTTATGAAAAAATAAGCCAACATTCGAAAGGAGTTTTTCACATGGAAAAGATTACATTAAACGTTCAAGGAATGTCTTGCGGCCATTGCGTTAAAGCAGTTGAAGGAAGTGTAGGTGCACTTAGCGGCGTCAGCTCTGTAAAAGTAAACTTAGAAGCAGCAACTGTTGACGTTGAATTCAATCCACAAGACGTCTCACTGGATAAAATCAAAGAAACCATTGATGACCAAGGCTATGAAGTCCAATAATAAGGATTACACACTCATTAAAAGAGGAATCTTAAATAGAAAATGGAAGACGTGCTAGCGATTAGCACGTTCTTTTCTCAAAAAAAATATACCTACATAGGGTATAAGGAGTTGGTTTTCATGAATGAGAATGTGAAAGAAACCAATTTGCAAATCTCGGGTATGACGTGTGCGGCTTGCGCGCTTCGAATCGAAAAAGGGTTAAACAAATTAGAAGGTGTAGAAACAGCCAGCGTCAATCTTGCGCTTGAGAAGTCTGCAATTAAATACGATCCGGCCAAAATTAAACTGGAAGACATCCAAAAAAAGATTGAAGACCTCGGCTACGGTGTGGTTACCGAAAAGGCAGATTTCGATATCACCGGCATGACTTGTGCAGCCTGTTCCGCGAGAATTGAAAAGGGTTTAAACAAAATGGATGGTGTGATGAAAGCAACGGTCAATCTAGCTTTAGAAAAAGCAACGGTCGAATATAACACGTCCATCCTTTCAGCAAGTGATATTATCAAAAAAGTTGAAAGTTTAGGATACGGTGCAACGGTTAAAGAAGACGAGAAAAATGCCGTTGACCATCGCCAGCAGGAAATTGAAAAGCAAATGAGTAAATTCGTTTTTTCGGCTATTTTGTCGCTCCCGCTCGTCTGGGCAATGGTTGGCCATTTCTCGTTTACTTCATTCATTTGGGTGCCAAAAATGTTTATGAATCCATGGGTTCAGCTGGCATTGGCAACTCCTGTTCAATTTTTCATCGGCAAGCAATTTTATATAGGAGCTTATAAATCACTGAAAAATGGCAGTGCGAATATGGATGTGCTGGTTGCACTCGGCACATCGGCAGCCTATTTTTACAGCCTCTATTTATCGTTGGTGTCGATTGGCCAAAGCGCTCATACGGTTGAGCTTTATTATGAAACAAGTGCACTTTTAATTACGTTGATTATTTTAGGAAAACTGTTTGAGGCAAAGGCTAAAGGACGTTCGTCTGAGGCGATTAAAAAATTGATGGGCCTTCAAGCAAAAACCGCAACGGTTGAAAGGGACGGAAATGAGCTAGATGTTCCGCTAGAAGAAGTGGTCGTTGGTGACATTCTTCATATTAAACCAGGTGAAAAAATTCCTGTTGATGGAAAAATTATTGAAGGCCGTTCCGCCATTGATGAATCGATGCTGACCGGAGAAAGTGTTCCAGTTGATAAAGCTGTGGGAGATGAAGTAATCGGTGCCACGCTGAATAAAAACGGCTTCTTAAAAATGAAGGCGACAAAAGTTGGCCGCGATACCGCCCTTTCCCAAATTATTAAAGTGGTAGAAGAAGCACAAGGATCAAAAGCGCCGATTCAGCGCCTAGCCGATAAAATTTCCGGCGTATTTGTCCCAATTGTTGTCGGTCTATCCATTATCACTTTCTTTATTTGGTATTTATGGGTAACACCAGGAGATTTTGCCGAATCACTACAAAAAATGATTGCCGTTTTGGTTATTGCTTGTCCTTGTGCATTAGGATTGGCCACGCCAACTTCCATTATGGCCGGGTCAGGCCGGGCTGCTGAATATGGCATTCTGTTTAAAGGCGGAGAGCATCTTGAGTTAACCCATCGAATTTCTGCAGTTGTGTTAGACAAAACCGGTACGGTTACGAATGGAGCACCCGTTTTAACAGATGTTATCCCGGCTCCCTCCCAATCAGAAGAATCCTTCCTAGCCTTTGTCGGATCGGCTGAAAAGCAATCAGAACACCCGCTTGCACAGGCAATTGTGGAAGGCATTAAGGAAAAGGGTATTTCATTAAAAGAAACAACCCATTTTGAAGCCATCCCAGGTTTCGGAATAAAAGCTACAGTTGAAGGCAAAGAATTGCTGGTAGGAACTCGAAAATTAATGGAGAAATACGATATTGCGATTGGCAATGCCGATGAAGTAATGGAGAAATTAGAAAAGAACGGGAAAACGGCCATGATTGCTGCCGTTGATGGCGAGTATGCGGGGATTGTCGCAGTAGCAGACACGATAAAAGAAACGTCTAAGAGAGCCATTCAGCGCCTGAAAGAGATGGGACTTGAAGTGTATATGATCACGGGCGATAATCAACAAACAGCACAGGCGATCGCATCTCAAGTTGGAATTGAACATGTTATTGCCGAGGTTCTTCCGGAAGGTAAAGCGGATGAAATTAAAAAATTGCAAGCACAAGGCAAAAATGTAGCAATGGTCGGCGACGGAATTAATGATGCTCCCGCACTTGCCACTGCCGATATCGGGATGGCAATTGGCACTGGTACAGATGTTGCCATGGAAGCCGCTGACATTACGCTGATCCGCGGTGATTTAAACAGTATTGCGGATGCCATCTATATGAGCAAAAAAACAATCAGCAATATTAAGCAGAACCTCTTTTGGGCTCTTGGCTATAATTCACTCGGCATTCCGATTGCCGCGATGGGATTCCTGGCACCATGGCTTGCAGGGGCAGCAATGGCCTTCAGCTCGGTATCCGTTGTTCTCAACGCACTACGTTTACAAAAAGTAAAATTGTAGAGGTGTTTTACATGATAAAAAAATGGGCGATAGCCGCGATGATCTATTTGATTATTGTAATGGCGGGCTACAGTATCTATGCTGCTGTAGCCGGTCCTGATCCTGCTCCAGCACAGCAGCAGGAAATGAACCATTAAAAAACAGGGAGTGAGTCATTCGCTCCCTGTTTTTTTAGCTAATCAAATTCGCCAATCGGCGAGTTTTCATTTAATGGATGGTTCCGCGCTCAAAGTGGTTCATTTCGGTAAGTTCAATAATATAGTCGAAATTTTTAATCGAGTTTTTCAGGCTTTCATATTCTTCTTTTGTCAAATTAGGGTTGTCAAGTTTTTTTACTAAATTCAGTTTGTGGAGTTCTAGCTGCTCTTTAACGGCCAAGTAGTCCATGCATCAACACTCCTTTTCTATATAAACGATTTATTAACCTTATTTTAATAGAAAAATAGCGCTTTCAACAGCAGGCTACTGTTGAAAAAAAGTGACAGCTTCGTTACAAAATTAGCACAAGTTTTGAAAATTCCAATTTTCTCTTAACTAGGGGCTACTGGGAGGGACTAAATCGTACATAATAATTCCCCGAAAAAATTCATATCCCACCAGCGAAGGAATTTTTGCAAACTTTCTTGACTGTTTTGCGCTATAATCAAAGCAAATAGAATGTTTCATTGGGAGAGATGAAGGCAAAAATGAAGCTGAATTTGCTTTAACAAAGCAGCGAAAACTCATTGAGAAATGTGGAGTTCAAAATGAAAAGAAATAGCCTCTTAAATCATATTTCAATCAAGCTTGGCCTGCTGTTTAGCAGCATTTTTCTCACCTTGCTGCTGATTCTTGGCTCCATTTTATACGGAGTATTCACCAATTTATTTGTTGATTTTGTGACAAAGGATTTGCTTGTCCGGGGTGGTAATCACGCAAAAGCACTGGTAAGTGACTATAGCCAGGAGACGATCCGGCAAGTTCTTTCGATGGAAAAGGGCAGTACTGCCCGTGTCGTCATAACGGATGCAAATCAAAAGATTGTTGGGTCTTCAGAGCCGCTAGACGAAGAGATGGAAAATCATATTTTGAAAACCAAGAATCGGACGCTTAATAAAATTCTGGATAAAGACTGGAAAAAACATCAGTATATGGTTACCATTTCAACCATTGATAAAAATAAAGGGTATGTCTATATGTTTTACCCTTCCAATGTTTTGCAGGAAACAGATCTTGTTTTAAAAATCCTGATCCTTGCTGCCAGCTTTGGAACCATTTTTATTGCGTTAGGTCTTATCGGCATCCTATCACGACGATTGACGAACCCTTTATTGATTATGAAAGATGCCACAAATAGAATGGCGTTGGGGAAGTATAAGCAGCAAATTCCCTCAAAAGGGAACGATGAAATAGCCCAGCTCGCAAACTCGATCCAGCAATTAGGAGAAAAGCTGCAATCGTACGAGGATACAAGAAATGAATTCTTAAATGCAGTCTCCCACGAATTGCGCACACCGCTTACGTATATTAAAGGCTACAGTGATATTCTAAACAAGGGAATCATTAAAAGCGAATCAGAACAAAAGGAATATTTGCAAATTATTCATAATGAAGCAAAGAGGGTCGCTTTTCTCGTAGATGATTTATTTGAAATGAGCAAGCTTCAGGTTGGGGAGTTTATTTTACACAAAGAGTTTACAGATCTTAAAATGCTGATTGAAAAAGTAATGGAAATTTTCAGGCCTGCTGCTGTTGAAAAAGGGCTTACGCTTAAAAGCCATCTGGATGAACATCTTCCAGACCTGTTTATTGATGCACATCGGATGGAGCAGGTTCTTTATAACTTGATTGAGAATGCTGTCAAATACACCGAACAGGGAGAAGTAACAGTCCGTACTTTTAATCAAAAAGAGTTCATTGTTATTGAAATAAAAGATACTGGAATTGGTATTCCAAATCAGGATATGTCCAAAATATGGGATCGCTTTTATCGGGTCGATAAATCGCGAACACGCAAAACCGGCGGTACAGGCCTGGGCTTGTATATTGCCAAACAAATCATTGAAGCGCACGATGGGCGAATCGAAGTAAGCAGCATTGAGGATATCGGGACGACATTTACGATTTTTCTACAAAAGCCACAGAAAGTTGTGCACCAGGGGAGGAAGCGAAATGATTAAAATTCTTGTTGTCGATGATGAAAAAGAGATGAGGCAGCTGTTGCGGATTTACCTCCTGCAGGAGAATTACCAAGTGGAGGAAGCGGCTGATGGGAGCGAAGCTTATCAGAAAGTGTTAAAGAATGACTATGATCTGATGATATTGGACGTAATGATGCCGCTAATGGACGGCTGGGAAACGATAAAACAAGTAAGAAAAGTTTCAGATCTTCCGATTATTTTGCTGACGGCGAAGGGTGCAGTGGAAGACAAGGTGCAAGGGCTATCAACGGGTGCTGATGATTATCTGGTTAAACCGTTCGACGAAGCAGAATTAATGGTCAGAGTGAAAGCCTTGCTGAGAAGGGCGAAAAAAACAAATGTAAACGATGAATGGCTGAAGTATAAAGGAATTATCATGAATTTATCCGAGCGGACGGTTCTATACGAAGGCCAAACGATCAATTTAACCCAAACAGAATTTGATCTTTTGGAAGTGTTCATCAGCCATCGCGGTAAAGTTTTTTCACGCGATCAATTAGTTGACCTTATCTGGGGAATGGAATTTACTGGTGATGATCGGACAGTAGATTCTCATATCAAAAATCTCAGAGAAAAACTCCATGCCTATGGGATCGATAAATCTTTTGTGAAAACGGTTTGGGGCATTGGATATAAAGTGGAATAAGGTGAGAATGATGAAACGTTTGTGGTTAAGTATCTTTTTCGTTTTATTAATGGTTCTTGGTGTTTCAGCATTGCTGTTCGTGTTAAGAATGATGTGGTTTCCCCCTAGTTCAATGGGAATGATGATGGGGAGAGAAATGATGTTCCATCATATGTTTTTCTGGTTGAATCAGACTTTTTGGATTGCCATCATGATTGTTGGCCTCATCCTTTTAATCTGGGTCATAAAAGAGTGGAAACGAAAAAAATAATCTCATTTAGCATTTTTTGAACGCTATTTGGTAAAAAAATCCTTAATTTTCTGCATATTTTAAAGAAATTATGAAAACGTTTGTCGATAAAAAAATCGGCGGCATGCCGGTTGGGGATAAAACAGGAAAATTACTTGGAATGGTGACTGATGGCGATGTCATTCGCAATATTCAAACGACTATTTTGAAGCAATTAAAAAAGAAAGGCGGCGGGAAAGTGGATTTTTCAAATAAAGTAGTAATTGTGACAGGGGCTGCAAATGGAATTGGCAAAGCCGTTGCTAGCGCCTATGCTAAAAATGGAGCAAAGGTTGTGGTCTCAGATACCGATGAAGCAGCTGGAAAAAATAGTACAAGCTGCATTATAGAAAATGGCGGCGAATCGCTGTTTATTCAAACCGACGTTCGCCGTGAAGAAGACATCGTGGCATTGATGGAGCAGACTAAGGAGGCTTATGGCAAAATTGATATTTTGATCAATAATGCCGGAAAAATGATAAGGAAGTCGCCGTATGAACTAACGTTAGCGGAATGGGATGACATCATCAACACCAATTTGCGCAGTGTGTTTTTAAGTTCTCGGGAAGCGGCAAAATACATGCGGGAAAATGAAAACGGCGGAGCCATTGTCAATATCGCTTCGACAAGAGCATTTATGTCCGAGCCAAACACCGAGTCTTATTCCGCGACCAAGGGCGGAATCGTAGCGCTGACCCACGCGCTTGCCGTTTCCTTTAGCGATGATCGGATTACGGTTAATTCTATTTCACCCGGCTGGATTGAAACGGGTGACTATACAAAACTAACGAAAGCGGATCATGAACAGCATCCTGCAAAACGGGTTGGAAAACCGGAGGATATCGCCCGGGCATGCCTGTTTTTAACGGCCTCAGAAAATGATTTTGTAACAGGAACAAATCTAACCATTGACGGCGGGATGATGAAAAAAATGATTTACGTTGAATAATTTGGACAGGCAAATCAGGAAACGGAAACCGTTCAGCTTAAATTGTGCAAGCTGAACGGTTTTGTTTTGTCCTACTTGTTTATTGGATATGACACAATATTACCAATAAGTAACTTTTAAGTTTTCCCAAAATAATAATTAGATGGGTTTGACCAACTAAGCAATTATAGTTTATAATCAGTTGTGATACATTTCAGAAAATTGGTAATTATATAAATATGTTTTGCTACTATTATATACATCGTTTTTTATAGGGATAGGGGGTTTCACATGATTGTTTTTAATCAAGTCAATAAGTATTTCGGCGATTTTCATGTATTAAAAAATATTAATCTTACAATCAATCAAGGAGAAGTGGTCGTTGTGATTGGTCCTTCGGGATCGGGAAAAAGCACGATGCTTCGCTGCATCAATCAGCTTGAAACGATAACGGATGGAACATTGCTGGTCAACGGAATCGCCATTCATGATAAAAAAACCGATGTCAATAAATTAAGACGTAATATTGGCATGGTTTTTCAACATTTTCACCTGTACCCGCATATGACAGTTTTGGAAAATATAACACTTGCACCGATGAAAGTGCTCGGAAAATCAGAAAAAGAAGCAAGGGAAACAGCAGAGTTTTATTTACAAAAAGTAGGAATTCCAGAGAAGGCGAATTCGTATCCTGCCCAGCTGTCAGGCGGTCAGCAGCAGCGGGTTGCCATCGCCCGCGGGCTGGCAATGAAACCGGAAATAATGCTGTTTGATGAGCCAACGTCTGCGCTCGACCCTGAGATGATTGGGGAAGTTTTAGAAGTTATGAAAACACTCGCCAAAGAAGGCATGACGATGGTTGTTGTAACCCACGAAATGGGATTTGCGAGAGAAGTGGCCGATCGGATTGTTTTTATGGATCAGGGCATGATTCTTGAAGAGTCGATTCCAGAGGAATTTTATGCGCATCCCCGTGAAGAACGTGCACAGCTGTTTCTTAGCCGGATTTTGAACCATTAAATGCCGATATTTTGGAGGTAATATTACTCAAATAGATTAAAATTTAAAAAGGGGAGGAAAAGGAATGAAGAGAATATCGAAATTGGCAGTGATTTCAGTGCTCGCTGTTTTTCTATTAGCAGCTTGCGGTGGAAAAGCGGAGAAAACAAGTGGCAGCAGCAAAGATGGCAATGGTGTGCTGGCACAGATTAAAAAAAGGGATAAGATTATTTTTGGCGTTAAAAATGACACACGCTTATTTGGGTTGAAAAATCCAAACACTGGAAAGGTAGAAGGCTTCGATATTGATATTGCCAAGCAACTGGCTAAGCAAATTTTGGGCGATGAAAATAAAGTCGAGTTTAAAGAAGTTACCTCAAAAACAAGAATTCCGATGCTCAATAACGGTGATGTCGACGCCGTTGTCGCAACGATGACCATTTCCGAAGAGCGCAAGAAAGAAGTAGACTTTACAGATGTTTATTTCAAAGCAGGACAGTCTTTACTTGTTAAAAAGGGCAGTAAAATCAAAGGGATTGAAGATTTAAAGAAAGGCACGAAAGTACTTACTGCCAAAGGTTCTACTTCGGCAATCAATATTCGTAAAAAAGCTCCTGAAACAGAAGTTTTGGAGTTTGAAAACTATGCGGAAGCTTTCACTGCGTTAAAAGCTGGCAAAGGCGATGCCCTTACTACGGATGACGCAATCCTTTATGGAATGGCTGATGAAGACCCCAACTTCCATTTAGTCGGCGGCACTTTTACCGAAGAGCCTTATGGAATTGCCGTTAAGAAAGGCAATCAGGATTTTGTGAAAAAATTGAATGAGGCTTTAAAAGCGATTAAGGATTCAGGCAAGTATGATGAAATTAAGAACAAATGGATCAAACAGCAATAACTTATTTTTAGCTGTATCTGCAGGATGGGCATGCTTGCTCATCCTGCTTAGTTAAGGGGAGTGGTAGGTTATGAATTTTACCATTTTAACGGATAACCTTGATCTGTATTTAGAGGGATTTAAATATACGATCATTGCCAGCCTGATTGCCCTTGTTTGCAGTTTTTTTCTTGGCACGATTGTTGCTGTTATGAGAATTGCCCCAATAAAGGCGCTCAACTGGCTGGGAACAATTTATGTTGAGTTTTTCCGCAATATTCCGGTTCTTATTATTACCTTCTTTTTTTACTTTGGTTTGGCTTCAATTGGAATTACCTTTGAGGGGTTAACGGCTGGTACGATCGCGCTCTCCATTTATACGTCTGCGTTTATTGCTGAAGCCATTCGCGCCGGGATTATGGCTGTGCCTAAAGGTCAAATGGAAGCGGCTCGCTCTTCAGGGCTGACCTATAATCAAGCGATGATGCTCGTCATTTTACCGCAGGCGATAAAAATCGTCATTCCGCCGCTAGGCAACCAATTTATTAATCTTGTAAAAAACTCTTCTATTTTAGGAGTGGTAGCGGGTCTCGATTTGATGTATCAGGCCGATCTGATCTCATCCCGTACCTTTGTTACATTCGACGTCTACATATTTGTGGCTCTTTTCTATTTGCTGTTAACAATCCCTTTAAGCCTTGGTGTTGGTTATCTTGAAAGACGCCTTGGAAAGACTCATTGATGGAGGTGGAATCAATGGATTTTGCAGGAGCATATTCTTGGAATCACCTTAGATTTTTGCTGCAAGGCTTCGGAGTCACCCTTGAGGTAGCTTTTATATCGATTATTTTGAGCTTCCTTTTTGGCGGGTTGATCGGTACGCTGCGTTATGCAAAAATCCCTTTCTTATCAAAATTTCTGACGGTAGTGGTTGAAACGATTCGTAATCTGCCGCTTTTGCTGATCATTTTCTTTACTTATTTCGCTCTTCCGGAAATCGGCTTAAAAATGCCCGTAACGATAGCCGCGATTGTGTCTTTAACCATGTTTGAATCAGCGATGTTGTCGGAAATCATCCGCAGCGGCTTAAATTCGATTGAAAAAGGCCAAATTGAAGCTGCCCGTTCCTCTGGGCTAACCTATGTTCAGACGTTAAGATACGTGATCTTACCGCAAGCACTTCGCCGGATGGTGCCGCCGATCGTCAGCCAGTTTATTTCTTTGTTAAAAGATACCTCGCTGGCCGTCGTTATTGCTCTCCCGGAATTAACCCATAACGCGCAGATTATTTACGGACAAAAAAATGGCTACGTTATTCCGATGATCCTTATCCTTGCCTTTATGTATTTTGTTGTGAACTATGGATTATCCATGATTGCGAGAAGACTAGAAACGAAGAAAGCCTGACTCATAGAAAAATGGGTTAGGCTTTTTTTGCTGGATCTGAACAATAATAGTATTTTTGGGATCCGAGGGGAAAAGGTCACGTAGGAGAGTCCTATGAACTGAATCGAATAAACGCGTGAAAAAAATTTTTTCGAAATCCCCTTGATAAAAGAAATTTTTTTTCATATAATCAAAATAGAAATTGAAAGTGCTTTCATTTGTTTTTGGCCAAAATACGATGAGAAAATGATCATCAACAAAGAGAGAGTTTACAAACAATGAAGAGACAGTGAACTTTTTTATGAAGATTTTAGAAAGGGTTTACAATTAAAGGGGAAGGTGAAATAACAATATGTATCACTTACTAATTACGTTTTTGGCAATTATTATCGTTATATTAGGTGTTTCTTGGTTTAAGTGGCATGCATTTATAAGTTTAACGATTGCCAGCTTATTCCTAGCCCTTTTCTCAGGTTTATCAATGGACAAAATTGTCAGTGGCTTTGAAACAGGTGTTGGCGGTGCTTTAGGGCATTTAGTTGGAATTCTCGCTTTAGGAACAATTTTAGGCAAAATGATGGCTGAATCAGGAGCAGGAGTACAAATTGCCAGTTTCTTTGTTAAGAAATTTGGTGTAAAGAAGCTTCCATGGGCAATGCTTTTAGCAGGGTTTATCATTGGTATTCCTGTATTTTTTGAAGTTGGTATTTTAATTATTTTACCTTTAGTGATCTCAATCTATAAAACATCAAAACAGAATATCTTGCTGATTGCGCTTCCTGCAATTACGGGATTGTCAATCGTTCACGGCTTAGTACCGCCGCATCCTGGGGCGGTTGCTGCGATTAGTATCTATAATGCAAATCTTGGTAAAGTCCTTTTATATTCACTAATTGTTTCCATTCCTGCTGCTATTATTGCAGGTCCAATCTACGCAAAATGGATTCACAAATTTGTGACACCTGAAGGAGAACCGGAATTAATTAAAATTAATATGGCAGCGAAAAAAATGCCGGGAACAGGGATTTCATTCTTTGTTATATTGTTACCTGTAATTCTCATGATTTTCTCTGCGTTTTCTTCATATATGGGATTGTCTGGCGGCATCGAAAAGTTCTTGAGCTTTATCGGAAACCCGCTTATTGCTTTATTAATTGCCGTCTTTGCGGCATTCTATTTCTTCGGAATTCGTCAGGGTATTGATAAAAAAGGGCTTAAAAAGCTTACAGAAGAGTGCTTTCTTCCGGTTGGCTCAATCATTGCTATAATTGGTGCAGGCGGAGGGTTTAAACAAATTCTTGTGGATAGCGGTGTAGGCAATACCATCGCCGAAATGTCGCAAAATCTATCACTCTCTCCGCTCGTTTTATCATTCCTTATTGCAGGGTTAATTCGGATTGCAACAGGATCTGCAACAGTTGCCTTAACAACAGCTGCAGGGATCGTGGCGCCAATTGTTCAGCATATGACAGGAGTGAACCTCGAATTGCTTGTCATTGCAACAGGCGCAGGATCATTAATGCTTTCACATGTTAACGATGCTGGTTTTTGGATGGTTAAAGAATATTTAGGTTTAAGTGTAAAAGAAACATTTAAAACATGGACTGTGCTGGAAACAATTCTTTCGTTCGTTGCCTTTGCTGTTGCTTTAGTACTCGATTTGTTTGTATAAAAAACTCCCTAAGGGAGTTTTTTACTTTAATAGTTTACGTTCTTTTTGCTTGGTAAACGGTTTCTTTTGTATGATTGAGAATATTAAAACAGAGTGCATCAATCATGCCTAATTGGGCAATTTGAGATGTAAAGAGAGCGGAAGGGCCATCCGTTTCATCTGCACTTGTAGAAAGGCTATAATCGCAATTTAAGCTAATAGGCGAGTTGGAACTTCCCGTGATGGCAATTGTCTTTACTCCGGTTTCTTTTGCTGCTTTTAATATGGAGAGAGTCTCCTCGCTTGATCCTGAATGAGAAATGAAAATAGCCGCATCTTTTTTTGTTAAGAGTGAAGCAGATAACAATTGCATATAGGTATCCGTAGAGGCGGAAGCCAGTAAGCCGGAATTCAATAATTTTTGGGCAGCTGCAATAGCAGTGACAGCAGAAGCTCCGGTTCCATAGACTGTAATTCGATTTGCCTGGATGAGCTGGTCAACTGATTCTTTGATTGAATTGCTCTCAATATTTTTAAGTGTTTTTTGCAATGCCTGAATATTGGCTTTGAAAATTTTTTCCGTTAAGCTTTTCTCATTCATTTTTTCGGGTGTTTCATCAAGCATTGACCGGGCGGGGCTCATCGTTTCGGAGGCGAGGGCAATTTTCATTGCTTGAAACCCTTTAAAGCCAATCCGCTTGGAAAAGCGGAAAACGGTCGCATCGGCAACATCTAAATCATCTGCTACCTCATTGATAGTCCGGTGTATGATTACTTCAGGATTCTCTAAAATATAGTCTGCTATTTTTTTCTCTTTTTCACTAAATTTAGGGTAATAGGAGCGAATGGTCCCTAAGCAATTCTGCGGCATAAAAATGTCTCCTTCATCATGATCCTAATTGCAGTATAGCATATTTGTTTTTATGAAAAAAATTTTTATGTAATCGTTTCCCTAGAGAAGAAATTTTCGTATGATAATAATATGATGAAAAAATTTTTCAAATAACATGCACAGAAATAGACAAATACTTGTTTCGTAAGCCTAAATTCAAGTTCCATAGGTTTTTGAGGAGGAAAAAGAAATGACAATGAAATATGTAATGGGTGTTGATATTGGCACCACGAGTGCAAAAGCCGTGCTTTTTGCCAAAGATGGAACCGTTGTTTCAAGCGATCAAATTGAATACCCGCTGCATTCTCCAACACCGGAAACAGCAGAGCAGAATCCGGAAGAAATTTTTCGCGCAGTAGTTCAGACAGTTAAAAATACGATGCAGGCGAGCAGCGTTTATCCAAAAGATGTTCTTTGTGTGTCATTTAGCTCCGCGATGCACAGTGTCATTGCGGTCAATCAAGAAGGAAAGCCGCTAACAGAATGTATCACCTGGGCTGATAATCGAAGTTCCGATTGGACAGAAAAAATAAAAACGGAAATGAATGGACATGAAATCTATTTAAGAACGGGAACGCCGATTCATCCAATGTCTCCTTTGTCCAAACTTGTTTGGCTGCGGAATGATTATTCAGAGTTATTTTCGAAAAGCTGCAAATTTATATCAATTAAGGAATACATTTTCTATAAACTTTTCAAAAAATATGTGGTGGATTATTCGATTGCCTCCTCAACAGGATTGTTTAATATCCACACATTGACATGGGATAAAGGGGCTTTAGAAGTGGCGGGTGTAACACCTGAGCAGCTCTCAGAACCTGTTCCAACCACTTACAGTCTAACGGATATGGACGAATCGTTTGCGAAAGAAATGAATTTGCTGCCTTCAACTGCATTTGTCGTCGGAGCGGGAGACGGGGTATTATCCAACCTTGGTGTAAATGCGATTGAACCAGGAGTGGTTGCCGTTACGATCGGCACGAGCGGAGCGATTCGCGCTGTTACCGATCATCCAATCACCGATCCAAAAGGACGCATTTTTTGCTACGCGTTAACGGAAAACCACTGGGTTATTGGCGGGCCCGTTAATAACGGCGGCATGATTTTTCGCTGGGTGCGCGACGAGCTTGGCGATTCAGAGGTGGCGGCAGCCAAACGTCTTGGCAAAGATCCATATGAAGTATTGACGGAAATTGCCGATCGGGTAACCCCAGGTTCCGATGGATTGTTGTTCCATCCCTATTTAGCCGGGGAACGAGCGCCGTTATGGAATTCCAATGCCCGCGGTTCTTTCTTCGGATTAGGTATGCATCATAAAAAGGAACATCTGATTCGCGCAGTACTGGAAGGGGTTATTTATAATTTATATACAGTCTTGTTAGCTTTGAGAGAATTAATGGGTGAGCCAACCAAAATCCACGCAACCGGGGGCTTTGCACGTTCTGAACTTTGGCGTCAGATGATGGCCGATATTTTTAACCATGAAGTCATTATTCCGGAAAGCTTTGAGAGCTCTTGCCTTGGTGCCGCCATTTTAGGCCTTTACAGCATGGGGGAAGTGGATTCGCTAAACGTTGTTTCTGAAATGGTCGGAGCAACACATCACCATATCCCGATTGATGAAAATGTAGCGATTTATGAGGATTTACTCCCGATTTACATTCGAGTTTCAAGAATTCTTCAGGATGAGTACGAAAGCATTGCCGCGTTTCAAAAAAAATGGGTGTGAGATTTCGGGCAGAGGTGAAATAGCCGGTGGATGAGTAAAAAATTCCATCGGCTTCGGTTTTTGTAAGATACTATTTTCAACGTCTAATCTTGTGAAATAGTGCTTTACTATAAATAAATGTCTAAAATTCTTTTAAGTATCGTTGCTAGAATCTTTTGAACCCTGTATGCAAATTGAATCCAAAATTTATAATATTTTAAAGTTAATGTAATAAAAATACGTTATGATATTTAAATACAATAATTTTTTGAAATATGGAGTGAGTTTGAGTTGAGTTATACAATAATTGATATTGCCTCACTTGCAGGTGTTTCTAAATCAACAGTTTCAAGGGTGATTTCTGGAAATGGGTACACAAGTCAAGATACACGGCAGAAAGTTTTAAAAGCAATTGAAGAACTTCAATATAAACCAAACGGTGTAGCAAGAGCGATGGTTTCACAGCGAACAAACAATATTGGGGTGATTATTTATCGACAACATCATCCTATCGCCTCACATCCATTTTACGGTAAAATTCTTGATGCTATCCTAATGAAATCAGAAAGTTTAGGTTACTCCGTATTTGTCACGACAGATAAGGAAATGTCAATGAAGTCAGCAGATTTTATGCTAGAAAAAAGAGTAGACGGTTTAATTCTAATAAGCCGTCTTAGTCAAGAAGTAATCGGTTATATCGATACATTTAAGGTTCCATATCTGAGTGTAAACGGTACAACAGAGAAGGATGACGTGATCCAAATCGTCAATCATGATCATAAAGGAGGAAGATTGGTTGCGGAACACTTATACCAATTAGGTCACCGGAAAATTTTGGTTATCGCTGGTCCACAAGAACATAGAAGCCATAAATTACGATTTGCAGGATTTTGCGAGGGAATAGGTCAATTAGGAGGTAAAGTTATAAAAAAAGACATATATTATTCACCAACTTCAACATTTGAGGATGGTTATAAAATTTTAAGCAGTAATTGGAACGAATTTTTTGAAAGAAAGCCAACAGCCATTTTCGCAACAAATGATATGCTGGCTTTAGGAGCCATGCAGATTTTATTGGAAAAAGGTTTATGTATTCCACAGGATGTTGCGGTAGTAGGCTTTGATAATATTGATTATTCGAAAATGGCCTATCCTCCGTTAACGACAGTTCACGTTGAGAAAGAAAGAATGGGCGAGGACGCCGTTATTTTACTGGATAAATTAATAAAAAAAGAGAATATACAAACACACTTTGCAGAATACGAACCAAAGCTCGTGATCAGAAAATCTACCTTTTAAATTTTAAAAAGACCATAAACTATTAAAATGTTAATTCTACTTTAAAAAGTATTAACATTTTCTTTACATTTTCACTATAAAGGCTAAATATTTTACCTTTATAGTTATATTTGTGGGAAGGACATATTACAAAGGTGGGAACGTTCCCACCAGGACTTTGAAAATAGAAGTTTTTATTTTTAAAGAATATGGGAACCTTCCCACACCACAAAATAAAAAATTATGAGGTGAAAATATTGAAAAGAACAGGAGTAGCTCTATTATCAACATTGGTTCTTGGGATGGGAATTCTTTCAGGTTGTGGTCAAAGTGAACAATCCGTTGGAAAAAATGCAGAAACGAATTTGCCGAAAGTTGTAACGATTAAAGCACAAACAGCTGGAGCAGAGACAACGCGTGTTGAAAACTTAGTAAAAGCTGCAGAAAAACTAAATGAAGAATTAAAGAAACAAGGAAAAGATACACAAGTAAAAATTGAAACAAATGATTTTAATGGCAGCTGGGATGATTATGCAAAACAATTTATGCTTGCCTTTAAAGCGAAAAAAGCACCAGATATCTATGCTACTGGTCATGAAAATATCGGATGGTTAGAAGATGGTAACTATATTCTTCCTTTAAAAAAACTAAAAAAATCGAAAGAATATTCCGATGTATATCCCACCCTTTGGAAAGCAGTAACATACAAAGGACAAGTTTGGGGAGCACCGCAGGATAATGAAGCACGGCCTGTTTTCTACAATAAGGATATATTGAAGAATCTAGGGTGGACGGATGAGCAGATAAACAATCTTCCTGAACAGGTAAAGAAGGGTGAATTCACCTTGGATGATATGACCAAATTAGCGGAGGAAGCGAAAGCAAAAGGTTTAGCGGAGTATGGAATCATTCACCGTCCTGTAGATGGACCTGATTTCCAAGCGTTGAATTATGATTTTGGCGGGAAAGTATATGATGCTAAACTAAATAAGATAATCTTAGATAAAAAAGCTGTTTCCAAACAATTAAACTATTATTATGGAATTTCACAAAAAAAATTAATTCCAGATAATTTAAGTTCAATGCAATGGGATAGCATTCATAAGGCTGTAGTCAATGGCAAAACCTTGTTCTATTATGGAGGAATTTGGAATGTATTCAACTGGAGTCAAGGTAATTATCATGAAAAGCTAGGAAAAGTGGATGCTAACTGGGTGAATCAGCATTTTGGAATGATGTTAATTCCAACAACTGAAAAAGGTGGACAGCCGCTTACTCTTTCGCATCCATTTGTATATACTGTTTCTGCACAAACAAAATATCCAAATTTAGTGGAACGTCTATTAGAACTTGTAGCGGATCCAAAACTTCAAGCTGACCATAGCATAAAAACAGCTCATCTTCCTATTACAAAGGGTGGAGCAGAAGTTCCTGAGTTTAAATCAGATGTTACGTTAGGAAAGGTTACTTATATGACGAATTATACAACCTTTCTTCCAAACAACGAGGGATTTCCAAAGTATTCATCAGCTGTATTTAATGCAATACAAGCTGTAGAACTAGGAAAGAAAACTCCTAAAGACGCATTAAAAGATTTAGAAGTTCAGTTAAAGAATGATCTAGGAGATAAATTAATCGTAGAATAAAAAGTTGTGGGTGCCTGGTACCATGGTTTCAGGCACCGCTCTTTAAAGGAGGTTAATAAAGTGGGGGATATATTAAAAAAATGGAAGTTGCCCACCCTCATGCTAGGGCCGTTCTTGATCCTTATCTCTCTGTTCTTTTTTCTCCCTGTGATTTTAATAGAGATTTTAGCTTTTACAGGCATGGATTCTTCGATGAGGTGGGAATTCAATGGTTTGACAAACTTCCGAAAACTTGTCACAGATCCGAATATCTTATTGATTGTAAAAAACACGAGTATGTATGTTGGCTTTACCTTAATCATTAATGTTGCTTTTGGATTAGTATTGGCCATACTTACAACGTACTTTATTCACAAAGAATCAGTCGGTCTTATTTTTAGAACTTTATGGATGTTGCCGCGAATATCACCGCCAGTGGTATATACTCTTCTTTGGTTATGGTTTTTTGATCCAAGTCAATATGGGGTTTTAAATAGTTTCCGAGCTCTATTTGAGATGCCGCCTGAAAAGTGGCTTAGTACTCACTCGATGGCGGCTGTCATTTTCGCAAATGGATTAATAGGAGCTTCCTATGGGATGATTATTTTTTCATCTGCAATTAAATCAATCCCAGAGGATTTATTTCAGGCAGCAAAAGTGGATGGAGCTTCGCAATGGTCAACGATCTTAGATATTATTTTGCCTGCTATACGTTGGCCACTTATGTTTGTGACGCTGTGGCAATTTCTGTCATTGCTTACATCCTATGAATATATTCTCTTACTGACAAAAGGCGGACCATTGTTCGAAAGTGAAGTATTAGCCCTTTATTCTTTCCATAAAGCCTTTCAGAATTTTGAATTTGGCTATGGGTCGGCGGTTTCTCTAGTTCTTGTCCTGATTGCGTTAATTTTTTCATTTTTGATGTGGAATGTCTTTGGTATGAAAAAATTGCTTGGTTCTTCAAAAATTGAATAAGAATAAGGGGGTTCGTAAATTGGACGTAACAAATTACCAAACAGCAGCCACTCCAATGTTAAAAAAAGCCGTTCCAAAGTGGAAACAAAAGATTCCCTATATCCTTTCATTTACTGTTTTGGGAATCACGACATTACCCATTATTCTCATGTATTTATGGCTGTTAGTAAGCTCGTTTTCAGAACAAATGAAATACGGATTTATCCCAGAGAAATTTACATTGGAGAATTGGCAATTTTTATGGTCGGATGTGAAGCTGGGTGGCAGTACGCTGCCAAGTATTTGGACTGCAACATGGAATTCTATCATATTTTCAAGCTCACTAACTATTTTGGAAGTCTTCATTGGTGTTATGGCCGGTTATGCTTTAGCACGGATTGAATTTCCCGGACGTCAAATATTAATGAAAACTACATTGCTTTTACACGCATTTCCTAGTGTAGCTTTGCTAATTGCTGTATTTTATATACTGAATTTTTTAGGATTATATGATTCTCTTTGGGGAGTGGTTCTGGTCAAAACAGCCCTACAAATTCCTATGACAGCCTGGATTATTAAAGGATTTTTTGATGATGTACCATGGGATGTCGAGTGGGCTGGAATGATTGACGGCTGCAGTCGATTTAAGGTCTGGTATACGATTGTGCTTCCATTAATAAAGCCAGGCATTGCCGCAGTCAGTATTTTCTCATTTCTGTCTGGATGGTCTGAATTTTTGCTTATTTATTCATTTATTTTAAGTGATAACAATGTGACCTTATCATCTTATCTTCAAAAACTGATTAGTGATCCCAATATGGTCAAATATGGACTGCTCAGTGCTATTTCTTTATTTTACATGGTACCGGTATTGATCTTCTTCATTTTCACCCAAAAATCCCTAATGCAAGTAAGTGCCGGAGGAGGAAAACGTGTATGAGAATTCAACTGAAGAATATCAGTAAATCGTTTAATAAAACAGCTAATACGATTGAAAACATGAATTTAACGATTGAAGATGGAGAATTTATTGCTTTACTTGGACCGAGCGGCTGCGGCAAATCAACGACAATGCTGATGATCGCAGGGATTTACAAGCCAAATAACGGTGAACTGTACTTTGGAGATCAGCTTGTCAATGATTTAGAACCGAAGGATCGTAATATCGGAATGGTATTCCAAAGCTACGCACTATATCCACACATGACTGTACTCGATAACATTGCTTTTCCACTAAAGCAACAGAAAGTAACGAAAGAAAAGCGTTATGAAAGAGCCAAACAAGCGGCTAAAATGGTTCAGCTTGGACATTTATTAGACCGTAAACCGAGTCAATTATCCGGCGGGCAGCAGCAACGGGTTGCACTAGCCCGTGCAATAGTAAAACAACCGAAAGTACTTTTGTTAGATGAGCCGCTATCAAATCTTGATGCACGGCTAAAAATTGAAATGAGGGAAGAAATTTCTCGCATTCATAAAGAACTTGGCATCACAACGATACTAGTAACCCACGATCAGGAGGAAGCGATGACGATGGCTGATCGGATTGCGGTAATGAAAGAAGGGCAAATTATCCAGTGCAGTACTCCAATGGAGTTATATAAACAGCCAAAGGATTACTTTGTTGCGCAGTTTATCGGAACACCACCAATGAATTTTCTAAAAGGGACACTAATTGGTAAGGTGCTTCATATACAAAACAAAATGTTTGAATTAGGCAGCGGAATATTGAATGGAACAGAGGATCAAATGGAAGTAAAGGTTGGTATCCGTCCTTACGACTTTAAATTAGGGAACAACGGAGATCTTTCAATTAAAGGCGTTGTGAATCTTATAGAACCAATCGGACATTCAAAAATAGTAAATGTAAGTATAGGTCATGAACAGGTTCGTTTTTTTGCAGAACCAACTACAAAGCTGCAAATGGGGCAAGAAATAGAGTTGTCTGCTGGAATTTCGTCCATTCATTTGTTTGATCTGGATACAGGGAAAAGTCTTAAAAAAGAAAGTGAAGAAAAGGAATTTATTTTCAGTTGTTAGGGGACACAAATATGGAACACAACTTAGAACAATCGATGTATGATTCTGCCATTAAATATGCAAATCAAGCAGGTCGGCTGATTGTGGAGAGAATGGAAAACAAGGGAACCATTGATTATAAAAAAAATGGTTCGGATCTTGTAACAGAAGTGGATAAATTAAGCGAGGAGCTTATTCGATCTAATATCCAGAGGGATTATTCCGGACAGTGGATTTTATCGGAGGAAGATTGTGGCCAAGAGGATGCTTATCAAGCTTTTCTAAAAACTGATTCCGGATACGGGTGGATTATCGATCCAATCGATGGAACGACTAATTTTGTTCACGGGATACCCCATTTTTCAGTTTCAATTGGAATCGTAAAAGATGGCGAGCCAGTTATTGGTGTTGTATTTAATCCAATGACAGCCGAATTATATACAGCAAGAAAATCACAAGGAGCTTACCGGAATGGCCAACTGATCCAGGTAGGAAAAGAGTCAAAATTAGCCGAAGCTGTTCTAGCAACAGGGTTTCAAGCGAATGAATGGCATCCAGGTTCACGGGTACTTAAACAAATCGATCAACTTGCGGGGAAAAGCCGCAATGTTCGTATGTTCGGAGCATCTAGTTTGGATTTATGTTTGATTGCAACTGGGAAATTGACAGGCTTTTGGCATGAAGGTCTTAATCCTTGGGATACGGCTGCTGGGGTTTTGATTTTAACCGAGGCAGGGGGGATGGTTACGGACAAGGATGGGAAACCATATCGACTCTTTCATGAGTCTCTAGTTGGATCGAATCGCATCGTTCACGATGAATTTTTGAATGCTATTAAACTATTAAAGGTGGGAAAAAGTTGAGACGTCCTTTAATTACTGCACATACAGGTTGTGAGAATACCCGACCTAATTCAATTCAATCCGTGTTAGAAGGAATAAATGCCGGAGCAGAAATTATTGAAGTGGATATTCGTAGTACAAAAGACGGTGTTCCGGTGTTGTTTCACGACGAAACTGTTGAGACAGTCATAGGGAAGAAGCGGATACACGAATTGACCTTTGAAGAATTGGGTTATTCTGCGACAGATAAAGAGATTGTTCGATTAGAAGAAGTGTTGCCGATAATTCGTGAAAATCACCGGATAATCAACTTAGATCTTAAAGAAGAAAATGCCATTGAACCGATGATCCAAACAGTTGAAAGATACTACATGAGGGATCAGTCAATTATTAGTGGCTGCGAAAAAGACAGAGCTTTTTACCTAAAGGAAAGATATCGTCCGTATCAAGTTCTTCTGAATGCAAGTGCAAACCAATTAAGAAAAAGCGCTGGATATGATGAACTTTTTATAAAAGAAACGTGTAATGATGCGATTGCTGCTTCGTGCTGCGGTATTAACATTAACTATCAATATTGTAAGGAAGAACTTGTCGAGTATGCTTTGTTCAGATGTTTGTCGGTATTAGTGTGGACGGTGGATGATCCAGAACCAATGAAAAAGTTTTTAAATTTGAATGTACAATCCATCACTACTCATGAAGTTAAAACACTGTACGATTTAAGGGAATCAGGGGAGTGGCTATAAAGATATGATAGATACATTTTTATTTGAGTGGGAAATGAGAAACAGAGACATCTACCAGTTGATGAAGGAAAAGAGAGTCACGGCGATTGATTTTAATCAGGCCGCAATTGCTCAGTTAGAACTTTTGAAAAAAATTGATGCTCAAGATGTGAGCTATTTGTCACAGCAAGGAGAGCTTTACCATTTAGACGGATATTTACGTAAAGCAGGAGAATTATACCGAAAAGTGTTGGAAATGGATCCATTAATCCCGCTAACTGAAAAGGAAGAACGTTTCATTCAAAAATTTTGTCCTATACTGATGGTAACCCCAAAAGAGTATTTTCCGTTAAAAGATATTGTTGCTGTACATCATCCATCTAAACCGATAATTGGTTATCATTTATTTTGGGAGGATGACTACGATTTCCCTGATGATTACGAACCGTGCGATCATGAGGAAGTATGGATTGAATATGATCCGGAAGCGGAAGTTGTTAATAATGTCATGTGTTGGTTTCATGCACGTGTTCTAGATTCAGAACATGCGGTAAAAGAGGCGCATAATAATCAGCAGAGGGCGATTATTCGAATTGAATGGGGGAAACATGGTTCTCTGCTTTGTGGTTGGGAGAATATGAAAGAACCACTAACGAGCGTCTCATTATCTCAATGGTTAAAGGAAACCTATAACCAAGTTAAAAGAGGGGGACGTGTACCTTCCCATCCACTAAAGAAATTTTGGCCTACAGGATTTGATGGCAGTTTTGAAGAATATACGGATTTCTACGTAGAAGTTGATCCGTTAGATTTGCTAAAGAAAAAGCCATTAATGTTTAAATCGGAATGGGTGAATGCGGTGATTTTTACGAATGCATTGTTGTACAATTTCCATCCTAAAATGGAATGGCCAGATCGTTTCTTTCGGTCGTTAGGGTAACAATCATATAGTTGTGGTAGTTACAAATATAGTTAAAAATTTGAAGTTATCCAATTGAGATTCATCAAGATATTATAATGAAGAGGTTTTCTTTTATGAATTTCGTATATTTGGTTATATTTTTCTTTCTGTTACTTTTATTATTTTTCATTTGGATTCATACTTTTCCATTAAAAAGAGGTGGAGCAGATGGACTAATTATCTTGGGATATAGATGCAAGGGTAACAAGATACACCCTTTTTTGGAAGAACGCCTTTTAGTAGCAATTAATCTTCTTCAATCCTTTCATTTTGAAAAGGTGATTGTAACTGGAGGCAATGTAGGATCAACGATTTCTGAAGCAGAAATAATGAAAACTTATCTAGTAGAAAATGGCATCGGTGAGGATAGGATAATTATAGAAAATAAAGCAAAAGACACTATTGAAAATCTCTTTTATTGTGGTGACATCATGAAAGCCTATCGAATCAAAACATGTATGATTGTTTCTAATTCCTTCCATCTTAGAAGAGTTCGGTACATTGCGAAATCAATTGGTTTTAATACAGACTTTTATTGTTCCCGTAATCTTAAAACAATTTTAAAACAGGCACTTCGTACGATTAATGAACTAAGGATATTTATTAAAACTTTTCGTACGTTAAAAGAATGGAGAATTCTATAAAATCAATAGAATAAATGAAATAATGATTTGTTAAATTATTTCGAAGATGAAATAAATAAAAACTCGTCAATCGACGAGTTTTTATTTATACGATGACCTTCATTCACCCTCTCTCCATTTGGAAACTGGGATATTTTATCATTCCGCCTTCTGCGTACTCATAATCATTTAATTATTATTGAGGGATAGTAAAAAGGAAGAGATTTTTACCTCTCTTCCTTCAATCATTTATTTAATCCATTTCACTACATCCTCGTATGGTCTGCGGGTTTTAGGGGCTGGATCTTTTACGCGGTAACCGAAGGCGGCCATGACGGAAATGCCGAAATGACCATCCTCTAAAAGTCCTTCTTCCTGCAGCAGTTGATTCATTTTTTCAACATTGAAGCCTTCAATTGGGCAGGAATCGATCCCAATTCGTGCAGCTGCTGTCATCATATTGGCAAGGGCAATATACGTTTGTTTTGAAGCCCAGTCAAAAAGCGGACGGTCGCCATCGAGCAGTTTGAAATCTTCCTTTTGAAATTCCTCAATTCTTTTTAAATAATTTTTCAAATGATCGCCAGCCAGCTTTTTAAAATTGGTAAAGTGATCCTTTAAGTATTCTGAATCGTGTTGTGTATCGACTTTCGTTCTCGCCAGCAGAATGACAAAATGACTAGCTTCCGGCAATTTGCCAAAAGCTCCCCATGCTGTATTTTTAATTTTCTCCCGAAGCTTCGGATTTTGAACAACGAGGAATCTCCATGGTTCAAAACCAAATGAACTCGGGGAAAGACGAGCCGTTTCCAGGATAAAACGAAAATCATCATCAGAAATTTTTTTGTCGGAGTCAAATTCCTTTGTTGCATGCCTAAACTGAAATGCTTCGATCATTTCCTTTTTTACCAACTCTTTATCCTGCATCTGTTTTTCCTCCTTATACATACCCTTTATTATTTCCCCATTTTACGAAGCTTCAAAAGTCCTCACAATTGATTAAACGAATTTAAAAAGCTTCAGCAGCTGATTTATTTTTTACAACAGGGACGGTCTCTGTCAAAGACTGAATATTTTTACTAACCTTCGTGCTATAGGTGAAATCTCCATAGCAGTATGGATAGCGAAAATTGTACTTATCTCCTCGGCATTTATATATCTCGGGCTTTGCCTGCACTTGCTTGAGTGAAAACTGCTTTGCCAATTCCTCACTGTGCTTGCCTCCATGCGCTGCGACATAGTCAATATAGCCAATCCCCATATTGTACGCCTGAATAACCGTTGGAAAATCGACTTTTTTGTTTTCCCCATAGGTGAGTGCTCGCTGAAAATGCTTCACACCAGCTGCGATGCTTTGTTTTGGATCTTTGATCGAATTGGGCGGCAATCCGGCTGATTCGGAGGCTTGCATTGGATCTCCGCCTTTTCCATGACTTTCCTGCTGCATCAGAGCAATCACGACAGTAGTGTAATTTTCCAAATGGTATTTTGCTAATTCAGCTTGGATCAACGGCTTATATTTTTTGGAGTTTGCAAAAGGATCAAGCGATAGCTGGGGTATTCCCCATTGCGAAGATTGCTTTATCAAATTTGCCACAATCAAAACGAAAACAAGCAGCAGCAAGATAAATATTGCATTGGACTTTTTGCGTCTCCGTTTTTTCATACCTTTCTCCTCTAAATTCAATAGTCTCTACCGATTCCAATTATACGAAAGGAAACAGCAATTGTCTCTGCAGAAAAATTTGGAAAATATAAACGAAAAGTAAGATAAAAACGTATTTATAAATTAATCAAGTTATACAATATATAACTTGCATAATTAATAAACAATGAGTATTATTTATTATAAATTACATTGATTTAGAGGGGATTGAATGCTAACGGTTACAATGTTTCACTTTTCTCCTCGTAATCAAGGAGGGATTGATTGTGAAAATCGAACAGCTATCTGAGACACGTCAGGTGATCCTCCATTTGCTTAAACAAAAAGCCCCCACAACGATTGCTGAATTAGCTTCCCTATTAGAAATGACCCGAGAAGCAGTCCGTCAACAACTTTTGCAGCTTGAACATGAAGGCTGGATTAAGGGATTTTTAAAAAGAGAATCAGGAAACGGCGGAGGACGGCCGGCAATGCGCTATAGCTTAACATCTGAAGGTGAGAACTTATTTCCTAAGCATTATGACTCCCTCACGGTGGAAGTTCTTGATACAGTTGCCGATCAGCTTGGTGGAGATGCGTTACAGCATGTGCTTTCCACCATGACGGACGTGAGGATGCAGGAGTGGGAGCCGCGTCTTCAAGGTCTCAGTCTAGTGGAGCGAGTA
The DNA here is from genome assembly GCA_044598425.1 of Bacillota bacterium Lsc_1132. Lineage (GTDB taxonomy): Bacteria > Bacillota > Bacilli > Bacillales > Cytobacillaceae > JAEVLT01. Next base: position 2,867,936 of record CP172536.1, on the reverse strand, counting down.
GAAGCTTTAAAGGAAATTTATCTTGAGAATGACGCTTTTATGGAAATTGAAAATTCAGGTGATCGACTCTGCCTAATTGAACGGAATTGTCCTTTCTATAATATAGCTAAACGACGTCCAGCCCTCTGCAGCGTGACAGTATCTTTACTTACTCGCTTGCTTGGACATCGTGTAGTACGTGAAGAACGTTTTCAAAATGGGGATGGGTGTTGTGTGTTTCGAGTAGTGTTAGACGAGCCGATCGGTGAAAATTTTGCGTACTTCATTCTGGAGACTTCATCTTAAGGTGAAAATCAAAGAAAGTGTAAAAGAGGAGGAAAATCAAATGGCTGTAGATGCAAAACGATTAATTTCGATAAATTTCCCGGATGTATTGGAAAAATACTCTGAATTAAACAAAAAAACGAATCAAAGCCATCAATTTATGGAAGGCGTCAAAGGATTAATCGAATTATGCGGCGACGATCCAAATCGGGATGGTCTCAAAGAAACTCCTTATCGTGTGCTAAAGGCGTTTCTCGAATATACGGAAGGGTATCGAGAAGATCCAAAACTTCATCTTGAAAAAACATTTGATGTCGAGCATCAAGAACTTATTTTAGTAAAAGATATTGAATTTCATTCTGTATGTGAACATCATTTTGCGCCATTTTTTGGCGTTGCTCATGTTGGTTATATCCCAAACGAAAAAATTACTGGCCTTTCAAAAATTGCCCGTATGGTTGAAGGATATGCAAAAAGATTTCAAGTTCAAGAGCGTCTCACATCGCAGATTGCTGACGCAATGGAAGAAATTCTTGAGCCAAAAGGAACGATGGTGATTATTGAAGCAAAGCATATGTGTATGTGTGGACGAGGAATCAAAAAATCTAATGCTTCAACAACTACTTCTTCTGTTAGGGGGATATTTTCAATCCATTCGGATGCACGTGCCGAGTTTTTATCCTTACTTCAAAGACAAGGAAAGATTTGAAGTTACAAGGGATGAATTGGATCCTTCAAAGATAAGGGACCAAAGAAAAACGAGGGTGTCCTAAAAGTATTGCTTTTAGGGACACCCTTTTTTGTAATATCAGAATTTATATCTTAACTTCGATAACTGTCTAGCGCAAGCGCCTATCGGCTAGCGTACTTCGTCCTTCTCCCTACGATAAGTCAACATCGGCTCGCTACGCTCACCGTGTTTCCTTTATCTTTAGTCGAAGGGCCTCCAGTCCGTACGCTGATGAGCACAAAGGAAAGCTTCTGTGAATTTGCTTCGCAGGAACAAGCAGTTGTTGCTTGTTCCGAAGGGCGCTTGCGCTTTTCTTAAATATTAAAATGGGGAAATCCCCATTCTTTTGGCTCGCATCATCCAAAAAAACAAAAAAACAATAAAAAGAAAAGGGCTGGGCCCTAAAGATCAATGTTTCATAACCTTTTGGGTCAGCCTCTTAAGTATGGAGAATAGGGGGCTCGAACCCCTGACCTCTTGCATGCCATGCAAGCGCTCTCCCAGCTGAGCTAATCCCCCGTATGAACGGTACATGAATGATTATAGCGGCATCCATACTTTCATGCAAGAGGGAAATAAAAAAATTTTTGCTCAGCTAACGCTCTCGATTTCAACTCGTTCAACACCTTCAAGATGTGCAGCTAAATTATAGACGTCTGTTATTTTTTTTCGCATATCAATTGCAATTAAAATTTGCACAAGATGATCACCATCGCTAAGATCCTTGATGCGAATTCTGCGAATCGTATACTTTTCGCCAATTAAAAAAGTGATGACTTCATCAATATAGACTTTATCAAGGATATGCAGCTGAAGCATGATTTCTTTTTCTCGCAATTGCTTTGGGCCGATCAGTTTCATTAAAAAAGGAATAAACTCAACGCTGATGATCAGTAAAGCGACACCTGCGAAAGCCTCTATATAAAACCCGGCGCCGACAGCAATCCCTATTCCAGCGGCCCCCCAAATCATCGCTGCGGTCGTTAAGCCTGAAATGCTGTCATTTCCTCTTCGCAAAATAACACCTGCTCCAAGAAAACCAATTCCAGAAACGATCTGTGCTGCAAGGCGCAATGGATCCATTGTAACCCGAACTTTGTCTGAATTCGGGAACATATAAGCGGATTCAATCGAAACGATCGTTAACAGGCAGCTTACGATCGAAATAACAAGACTTGTTTTGAGTCCGACTGGTTTCCGTTTTAATTCGCGTTCAAGGCCGATCACAAGCCCCAAAACAGCTGAAACCCCAAGCTTTACTAGTATTTCAAAATCAATACTTTCCACGAAAACATCACATCCGTTCCACTGAAAAAATAATTTGGATAGAAAATAGTATAGAATAGGAATAAAATTATGTATACACGACGATTTACATGTTTTTTAAAAGGAGTATAGAATGGAGCAGCCAAAAATAAATCCCTATATCCCCGTTATTATCGGGGTGATCTCTGTATCAGCATCCGCAATCTTTGTCAAACTTTCTTCCGCGCCATCTGGCATCATCGCTTTTTATCGGTTATTTTTTTCGGTCCTCTTGATGCTGCCAGTATTTTTAACAAAGTATATTTCGGAATTGCGGCTAATAACAAAAAAAGATTGGTTTTTTTCCGTTCTAGCTGGCGTCTTTCTTGCATTTCACTTTATCCTATGGTTTGAATCATTAAACTATACATCTGTAGCGAGTTCGACAGTTCTCGTTACTTTGCAGCCCATTTTTGCGTTCGTCGGAACCTATTATTTCTTTAAAGAAACAATCTCAGTGAAAACCATTTTAAGCGGGCTGGTAGCTGTCGGCGGCAGTGTCATGATTAGTTGGGGGGACTTTCAAATTAGCGGTATTGCTCTTTACGGCGATATTCTTGCTCTTATAGCTTGTGCCTTAATAACAGTCTATTTATTATTTGGGCAAAATGTTCGAAAAAGATTATCGCTAATTACGTACACATTTGTTGTGTATTTTATGAGTTCTGCAACACTTTTCTTCTATATTTTAACTGAAAAACAGCCGTTATTCCCGTATAAAGCGAGCGATTGGCTTTATTTTATTTTGCTGGCGCTTGTCCCGAATTTAATGGGACATACGTTGTTTAATTGGTCGCTTAAATGGCTGAGCACTTCAACGATATCTGTTGCTATATTGTTTGAACCTGTAGGGGCAACTATTCTTGCTTATTTCCTGCTTCATGAACGGACAATCTGGACTCAAATTGTGGGAGGGATCATTGTAATAAGCGGAATCACAATATTTGCAACGGGTGAAAGGAAAATAAAATCGGGTGTAAAAAATAAAGTTTTGGAGGAAGGGTTGCATGAAAATTCGCAGGGCGAATAAGAAGGATGCAAATTTAATTGATAATGGTTTTATTACAATGACTGTATGGGTGCTGGCTGAAAATCCAAGCCGTGCATTTTATGAATCATTCTGTCCTTTAAAAGTTAAAACAGAAACCGTTTCGATTGGCGATTGTTTATATAAAGAAGTGTTATATAGATGGCAAGATTTGCACCAGTTATTATTTTTGTTGAAGAGTCATCGCTCTGGAAGATCTGTAAGATTGTGCTGGAATTTATTAAACATTCGATTCGATAAAAATTATTTTTAAAAATAATATTGCAATTATTTTTTTACCGTGCTATATTAATTCCTGTCCGCTTCGAGAGATGAAAACAACAGAAAAGAAATTCAAAAAAGTTGTTGACACCTAACGAAAGGATGTGATAAATTAAGGAAGTCGCTCTTAAACGATGAAAGCTTGAAAACAAGCTTGAAAACAAGATTGTTCTTTGAAAACTAAACAAACAATACGTCAACAAAGAATCATGATGTTTGCTACCCTTTAGGAAGCAGCATCAGCCAACGTTAATTTTAAATGAGCTATATCAAATTCTTCGGAGAGTTTGATCCTGGCTCAGGACGAACGCTGGCGGCGTGCCTAATACATGCAAGTCGAGCGAATCATCGGGAGCTTGCTCCCGGTGATTAGCGGCGGACGGGTGAGTAACACGTGGGCAACCTGCCTGTAAGACTGGGATAACTTCGGGAAACCGGAGCTAATACCGGATCAAGCTTTTCCTCGCATGAGGAAAAGCTAAAAGACGGTTTCGGCTGTCACTTACAGATGGGCCCGCGGCGCATTAGCTAGTTGGTGAGGTAACGGCTCACCAAGGCGACGATGCGTAGCCGACCTGAGAGGGTGATCGGCCACACTGGGACTGAGACACGGCCCAGACTCCTACGGGAGGCAGCAGTAGGGAATCTTCCGCAATGGACGAAAGTCTGACGGAGCAACGCCGCGTGAGTGATGAAGGCCTTCGGGTCGTAAAACTCTGTTGTTAGGGAAGAACAAGTATCGGAGTAACTGCCGGTACCTTGACGGTACCTAACCAGAAAGCCACGGCTAACTACGTGCCAGCAGCCGCGGTAATACGTAGGTGGCAAGCGTTGTCCGGAATTATTGGGCGTAAAGCGCGCGCAGGCGGTCCTTTAAGTCTGATGTGAAAGCCCACGGCTCAACCGTGGAGGGTCATTGGAAACTGGGGGACTTGAGTGCAGAAGAGGAAAGCGGAATTCCACGTGTAGCGGTGAAATGCGTAGAGATGTGGAGGAACACCAGTGGCGAAGGCGGCTTTCTGGTCTGTAACTGACGCTGAGGCGCGAAAGCGTGGGGAGCAAACAGGATTAGATACCCTGGTAGTCCACGCCGTAAACGATGAGTGCTAAGTGTTAGAGGGTTTCCGCCCTTTAGTGCTGCAGCTAACGCATTAAGCACTCCGCCTGGGGAGTACGGCCGCAAGGCTGAAACTCAAAGGAATTGACGGGGGCCCGCACAAGCGGTGGAGCATGTGGTTTAATTCGAAGCAACGCGAAGAACCTTACCAGGTCTTGACATCCTCTGACACTCCTAGAGATAGGATTTTCCCCTTCGGGGGACAGAGTGACAGGTGGTGCATGGTTGTCGTCAGCTCGTGTCGTGAGATGTTGGGTTAAGTCCCGCAACGAGCGCAACCCTTGATCTTAGTTGCCAGCATTCAGTTGGGCACTCTAAGGTGACTGCCGGTGACAAACCGGAGGAAGGTGGGGATGACGTCAAATCATCATGCCCCTTATGACCTGGGCTACACACGTGCTACAATGGATGGTACAAAGGGCTGCGAGACCGCGAGGTTGAGCCAATCCCATAAAACCATTCTCAGTTCGGATTGCAGGCTGCAACTCGCCTGCATGAAGCCGGAATCGCTAGTAATCGCGGATCAGCATGCCGCGGTGAATACGTTCCCGGGCCTTGTACACACCGCCCGTCACACCACGAGAGTTTGTAACACCCGAAGTCGGTGGGGTAACCGTAAGGAGCCAGCCGCCTAAGGTGGGACAGATGATTGGGGTGAAGTCGTAACAAGGTAGCCGTATCGGAAGGTGCGGCTGGATCACCTCCTTTCTAAGGAAAATGTTCGCAAGAACATCAAATCGTTGGTTGTTGTGCGTATATGTTTGTTTAGTTTTGAAGGAATAATCCTTCAAAACATTCGTTCTTTGAAAACTAGATAATCGTATAGAAGAAGTCAAGAGTAAGAACCGAGTAATCGCTTTTTTAGGTATTCTCTATGAATAGAGAGAAACTAAGACAAATCAGCAGAAGCTGATCATTTGTCGATGGTTAAGTTAGAAAGGGCGCACGGTGGATGCCTTGGCACTAGGAGCCGATGAAGGACGGGACTAACACCGATATGCTTCGGGGAGCTGTAAGTAAGCTTTGATCCGGAGATTTCCGAATGGGGGAACCCACTGTTCGTAATGGAACAGTATCTTTACCTGAATCCATAGGGTATTGAAGGCAGACCCGGGGAACTGAAACATCTAAGTACCCGGAGGAAGAGAAAGCAAACGCGATTCCCCAAGTAGCGGCGAGCGAAACGGGAACAGCCCAAACCGAAAGGCTTGCCTTTCGGGGTTGTAGGACACTCTACATGGAGTTACAAAGGAACGGGGTAAATGAAGCGATCTGGAAAGATCCGCCATAGAAGGTAAAAGCCCTGTAGTTGAAACTTCGTTCCCTCCTGAGTGGATCCTGAGTACGGCCGGACACGTGAAATCCGGTCGGAAGCAGGGAGGACCATCTCCCAAGGCTAAATACTCCCTAGTGACCGATAGTGAACCAGTACCGTGAGGGAAAGGTGAAAAGCACCCCGGAAGGGGAGTGAAACAGTTCCTGAAACCGTGTGCCTACAAGTAGTCAAAGCGCGTTTTTGCGTAATGGCGTGCCTTTTGTAGAATGAACCGGCGAGTTACGATTACATGCAAGGTTAAGTTGAAGAGACGGAGCCGCAGCGAAAGCGAGTCTGAACAGGGCGAATGAGTATGTGGTCGTAGACCCGAAACCAGGTGATCTACCCATGTCCAGGGTGAAGGTAGGGTAACACCTACTGGAGGCCCGAACCCACGCACGTTGAAAAGTGCGGGGATGAGGTGTGGGTAGCGGAGAAATTCCAATCGAACTTGGAGATAGCTGGTTCTCTCCGAAATAGCTTTAGGGCTAGCCTCACGTAGTAAGAGTCTTGGAGGTAGAGCACTGTTTGGACTAGGGGCCCTCATCGGGTTACCGAATTCAGACAAACTCCGAATGCCAAAGACTTATCCGTGGGAGTCAGACTGCGAGTGATAAGATCCGTAGTCAAAAGGGAAACAGCCCAGACCACCAGCTAAGGTCCCAAAGTATACGTTAAGTGGAAAAGGATGTGGAGTTGCTTAGACAACCAGGATGTTGGCTTAGAAGCAGCCACCATTTAAAGAGTGCGTAATAGCTCACTGGTCGAGTGACTCTGCGCCGAAAATGTACCGGGGCTAAACGTATCACCGAAGCTGTGGGTGGACACCGTTGGTGTCCGCGGTAGGAGAGCGTTCTAAGGGCGTTGAAGTCAGACCGTAAGGACTGGTGGAGCGCTTAGAAGTGAGAATGCCGGTATGAGTAGCGAAAGATGAGTGAGAATCTCATCCACCGAATGCCTAAGGTTTCCTGAGGAAGGCTCGTCCGCTCAGGGTTAGTCGGGACCTAAGCCGAGGCCGAAAGGCGTAGGCGATGGACAACAGGTTGATATTCCTGTACCACCTCTTTATCGTTTGAGCAATGGGGGGACGCAGGAGGATAGGGCAAGCGCGGCGCCGGAATGCCGCGTCCAAGCAGTTAGGCTGTCAGTGAGGCAAATCCCGCTGACAATAGGCTCGAGCTGTGACGGGGAGGGAAATTGAGTACCGAAGTTCCTGATTCCACACTGCCAAGAAAAGCCTCTAGCGAGATGAAAGGTGCCCGTACCGCAAACCGACACAGGTAGGCGAGGAGAGAATCCTAAGGTGAGCGAGAGAACTCTCGTTAAGGAACTCGGCAAAATGACCCCGTAACTTCGGGAGAAGGGGTGCTCTTTGGGGTTTACGCCCCGAAGAGCCGCAGTGAATAGGCCCAGGCGACTGTTTAGCAAAAACACAGGTCTCTGCGAAGCCGCAAGGCGAAGTATAGGGGCTGACGCCTGCCCGGTGCTGGAAGGTTAAGAGGAGGGGTTAGCGTAAGCGAAGCTCTGAATTGAAGCCCCAGTAAACGGCGGCCGTAACTATAACGGTCCTAAGGTAGCGAAATTCCTTGTCGGGTAAGTTCCGACCCGCACGAAAGGCGTAACGATCTGGGCACTGTCTCAACGAGAGACTCGGTGAAATTATAGTACCTGTGAAGATGCAGGTTACCCGCGACAGGACGGAAAGACCCCGTGGAGCTTTACTGTAGCCTGATATTGAATTTCGGTACAGCTTGTACAGGATAGGTAGGAGCCGTAGAAGCCGGAGCGCTAGCTTCGGTGGAGGCGTCGGTGGGATACTACCCTGGCTGTATTGAAATTCTAACCCGCACCCCTAAAATCGGGGTGGGAGACAGTGTCAGGTGGGCAGTTTGACTGGGGCGGTCGCCTCCTAAAGAGTAACGGAGGCGCCCAAAGGTTCCCTCAGAATGGTTGGAAATCATTCGTAGAGTGTAAAGGCACAAGGGAGCTTGACTGCGAGACCTACAAGTCGAGCAGGGACGAAAGTCGGGCTTAGTGATCCGGTGGTTCCGCATGGAAGGGCCATCGCTCAACGGATAAAAGCTACCCCGGGGATAACAGGCTTATCTCCCCCAAGAGTCCACATCGACGGGGAGGTTTGGCACCTCGATGTCGGCTCATCGCATCCTGGGGCTGTAGTCGGTCCCAAGGGTTGGGCTGTTCGCCCATTAAAGCGGTACGCGAGCTGGGTTCAGAACGTCGTGAGACAGTTCGGTCCCTATCCGTCGTGGGCGCAGGAAATTTGAGAGGAGCTGTCCTTAGTACGAGAGGACCGGGATGGACGCACCGCTGGTGTACCAGTTGTCTTGCCAAAGGCATCGCTGGGTAGCTATGTGCGGACGGGATAAGTGCTGAAAGCATCTAAGCATGAAGCCCCCCTCAAGATGAGATTTCCTTTTAGCGCAAGCTAAGTAAGATCCCTGAAAGATGATCAGGTGGATAGGTCAGAGGTGGAAGCGCGGTGACGTGTGGAGCTGACTGATACTAATCGATCGAGGACTTAACCAATTTTTTGATATGCGAACTCGTTCTTCGCTTCCTTCTTCTTGATTACCTAGTTTTGAGAGAATGAATCTTCATTCTACTCTTGCAAAAATTGAAAAAGACATTATAATTAAATATGTCTTGTTAATAGTCTGGCGGCAATGGCGAGAAGGTCACACCCGTTCCCATACCGAACACGGAAGTTAAGCTTCTCAGCGCCGATGGTAGTTGGAACGCAAGTTCCTGCGAGAGTAGGACGCTGCCAGGCTATAATATGGAGGATTAGCTCAGCTGGGAGAGCATCTGCCTTACAAGCAGAGGGTCGGCGGTTCGATCCCGTCATCCTCCACCATTTGACATGCCGGCCTAGCTCAATTGGTAGAGCAACTGACTTGTAATCAGTAGGTTGGGGGTTCAAGTCCTCTGGCCGGCACCATTTGTACGAGCCATTAGCTTTAGTCGGTAGAGCAACGAGCGAATCTACTTGGTTACGCTTCGAGTTGCGAGAAAGAACGAGAGCTCTTTTGAGCATCTGACTGAAGGAAAATTTTTTTCTAGGGTTTAAAATCTATACGAGCCATTAGCTCAGTCGGTAGAGCATCTGACTTTTAATCAGAGGGTCGAAGGTTCGAGTCCTTCATGGCTCACCATTCAAATGAAGAATATGCGGGTGTGGCGGAATTGGCAGACGCACCAGACTTAGGATCTGGCGCCGTAAGGCGTGGGGGTTCGACTCCCTTCACCCGCATCGTTTAATAATGCGGAAGTAGTTCAGTGGTAGAACACCACCTTGCCAAGGTGGGGGTCGCGGGTTCGAATCCCGTCTTCCGCTCCATATATGCCGGGGTGGCGGAACTGGCAGACGCACAGGACTTAAAATCCTGCGGTAGGTGACTACCGTACCGGTTCGATTCCGGTCCTCGGCACCATTTAAATGCGCCCGTAGCTCAATTGGATAGAGCGTCTGACTACGGATCAGAAGGTTATGGGTTCGACTCCTTTCGGGCGCGCCATATTACGGGAAGTAGCTCAGCTTGGTAGAGCACTTGGTTTGGGACCAAGGGGTCGCAGGTTCGAATCCTGTCTTCCCGACCATTTAACACTTATATTTATGGGGGCTTAGCTCAGCTGGGAGAGCGCCTGCTTTGCACGCAGGAGGTCAGCGGTTCGATCCCGCTAGCCTCCACCATAAATTAACTTTTAAATATTTGGCGGTGTAGCTCAGCTGGCTAGAGCGTACGGTTCATACCCGTAAGGTCGGGGGTTCGATCCCCTCCGCCGCTACCAATTTATTATGGTTCAGGATATTATTTTGGATCATTAGCTCAGCTGGTTAGAGCAACAAGCATTGCTTCCTTGAAAAAGCAGTGTGTTGTACCCATCGAGCGGCTGCTTGAATAGGCTATTTGAGATGGGGATATACAGGTTATACATATATAAGTAGAAAGAATTTCAACTTGGACCTTTAGCTCAGCTGGTTAGAGCAGACGGCTCATAACCGTCCGGTCGTAGGTTCGAGTCCTACAAGGTCCACCATTAAAATTTTATAAAGTGGAGGAATACCCAAGTCTGGCTGAAGGGATCGGTCTTGAAAACCGACAGGCGGGTTAAACCGCGCGGGGGTTCGAATCCCTCTTCCTCCGCCATTTTATATGTAATACTTTCTATTATCGTGGGGTGGAGCAACGAGCATAGCATCGTTGAATCAACTGCGAGTTGTACTCAACGAACAGCATCTTGAATAAGCTTTCTGCGTTGAGGACAGTCCATTGCATTACAAGTGCATGGATCAATTCAATACTTTTTATTGTCGCGGGGTGGAGCAGTCCGGTAGCTCGTCGGGCTCATAACCCGAAGGTCGCAGGTTCAAATCCTGCCCCCGCAATTTGGTCCGGTAGTTCAGCTGGTTAGAATGCCTGCCTGTCACGCAGGAGGTCGCGGGTTCGAGTCCCGTCCGGACCGCCATTTTCATTTATGGCTCGGTAGCTCAGTCGGTAGAGCAAAGGACTGAAAATCCTTGTGTCGGCGGTTCGATTCCGTCCCGAGCCACCTTTTATGTTGTCGTTAACTACGTTCATTTTAAGATGGCGGCTGTGGCGAAGTGGTTAACGCACCAGATTGTGGCTCTGGCATTCGTGGGTTCGATTCCCATCAGTCGCCCCATTTAAGAAAAAATATGCGGGTGTAGTTTAATGGTAAAACTCCAGCCTTCCAAGCTGATGTCGTGGGTTCGATTCCCATCACCCGCTCCAAAAATGGGCCTATAGCTCAGCTGGTTAGAGCGCACGCCTGATAAGCGTGAGGTCGATGGTTCAAGTCCATTTAGGCCCACCATTAATTATTCCGTAGTTGCTCAGTGCTAGAGACGAGTAAAGCATCATGGATAGGTTGGGAGTTGTACACGCCGAGTCTCTTCTAGGTTAAACTCACTGAGGCGGGGACACGGTACGCAAAAAAGATTAGGGAACAATTTTATTATTCCGCAGTAGCTCAGTGGTAGAGCTATCGGCTGTTAACCGATCGGTCGTAGGTTCGAATCCTACCTGCGGAGCCATATGGAGAAGTACTCAAGTGGCTGAAGAGGCGCCCCTGCTAAGGGTGTAGGTCGGGTAACCGGCGCGAGGGTTCAAATCCCTCCTTCTCCGCCATCTGGCCCCTTGGTCAAGCGGTTAAGACACCGCCCTTTCACGGCGGTAACACGGGTTCGAATCCCGTAGGGGTCATTTTTAAAAACTGATAACATGTTGTTATCAGTTTTTTTAGTATGCTCTTTTAAAAATAGGCAGACATACAGCTCGAGCATAAATGGATTAATTTTATTAATTTTTTTGTAAGCAAGGAAAGCTTAATCCTTGCTTTTTTTGTCATATTATCAGAATTTATATCTTAACTTCGATAACTGTCTAGCTCCAGCGCCCTATCGACTACGTCGCTTCCCTCGCCTCGTCTACGATAAGTCGAGAACGAAAGACTACCGTCTTTCGACTCTCCTTTATCTCACTCGGCTCAGTCCACCTCCTTACGTCGATGACCAAGGGCGCTTGCGCTTTTCTTATTTGATTTGAAACCAACCGTAAAGCTTTTTGAGCGCATTGTTAAACTAAATTTAGGATCAGGCTGGTGATTGAGCCAATAAACGAATGGTAGTGCACTTGGAAGGCTTTTAATCATTTTCAAATGGAACATCTCCTTTTCATAAATGTGCCGTTTCATCTCCTAATCTGAATATACACTATTCGAATTTATTCGTGACCGTTTTCGTCAGAATAGCTGACAAGGTTTTTTTCGTTAATCATCCATTTATCGAGTGTGATTTCATTTTTCTTGCGTTTCCACTAAAGAAAGTAGGAGAATCATCCTTTATAGTTTAAAAGTATGGGAGGAATCCTTCCAAACAAAGTGACAAGGAAATGTATTTATCTTACAATTCATTTAACAGCTTCATTGAGTTGAAAATAAAAGAAGAGGTGTATGAATAGCAAACAAGTTTTACCTTTATAAGTCTAGGTATCAATGGTTGAGTTTTTCGAAAAAAACAAAGTCTTTGCTGCCGAAGAAACCTCAATTCAAGATCCATGCACCGCCGTTATTGCCGCAATCAAATGACCGCAAAGCCCAATTTTTTGCAGTTACTGAGAAAGTCTTTAACCCCGCTTTTACCTAATGCTACTAAAGCCAGCATAATCGACCGCTTTTTTCAGCAACTCCTTTTTTCAATTTAAACCGAATAAAAAATTTTAAAATGTTTTTGCTGCTTTTGTCGATTCATATTAAGGAATCTAGGGAGTTCGACAAAAAAGGTGATGAACCCTACTAATTATCATCCTTTTTTCATTTTTTATGTCAGAAAAGTGAATAAAATATTTCAAGGAATTGTGAGGTACAGGACGAATTAATAAACAAAGCGAAAATATATATTTTAAGTAGGGATGAGGGATCGTATGGCAGTGAATACTTACTATCCAACAGATTATCAGCTTCATTTGTTCCATGAGGGAAACCTTTTTCAGAGCCATCAGCTTTTCGGGGCACATGTCCTCGAACAATCCGAAGCGGCTTGTACACGTTTTGTCGTGTGGGCGCCAAATGCTCAGAAAGTACGATTAGTTGGTGACTTTAATCAATGGTGCGGGGATGGATTTGAGCTTGAAAAAGTAAATGATCAAGGTGTATGGGTTCTTTTTGTGAAAAACAATCTTGAAGGAAGACTGTACAAATATGAAATTTTTACTGAACATGGCGGTGTCCAGCTTAAGGCAGATCCATTCGCATTTTATTCCGAAATCAGACCGAACACTGCTTCTATTGTTTACAACATGAAGAACTACAACTGGAAGGATTCGCAATGGAATGTAAAAAAAGAGAAGAAAAACGTATTATCTGAGCCGGTGATTATTTATGAAGTGCATTTCGGTTCGTGGAAAAAGAAGCGTAATGGTGATTTTTTTACTTACCGGGAAATGGCGGATGAATTGATTCCATATGTTAAAGGGCATGGGTTTACCCATATTGAACTGTTGCCTCTTATCGAGCATCCGCTCGACATCTCATGGGGATACCAGGGAACAGGCTACTATTCACCCACCTCACGTTATGGCACACCAGAAGATTTAATGTTTTTTATTGACCAATGCCATCAGAATGGAATCGGCGTAATTCTTGATTGGGTACCCGGACATTTTTGCAAGGATGCCCATGGATTGTATCAATTCGATGGGAGCCATAGCTTTTCCTATAGCGAGCAGATTGACCGGGAAAACCCAGTTTGGGGAACGGCCAACTTCGATTTAGGGAAACCAGAAGTGCAAAGCTTTCTTATCTCCAATGCGCTTTTTTGGATGGAATACTACCATATCGACGGCTTTCGGGTTGATGCTGTTGCCAATATTATTTATTGGCCGAATTCGCCCGGGAAACATGAAAATCCATATGGTATCAGCTTTTTGAAAAAATTAAACCAAACCGTTCATGAATACGACTCTTCTTTTTTGATGATGGGGGAAGATTCTACTGATTTTCAAAATGTAACAACACCTGTGCATTACGGCGGTCTGGGGTTTGATTATAAATGGAATATGGGTTGGATGAACGATATGCTTGAGTATATGGAGACGCCCCCGTTTTCTCGCACTCCGAAACATCAAAATGTAACTTTTTCTTTGCTGTACGCCTTTTCGGAAAACTTCGTCTTACCTTTTTCCCACGATGAGGTGGTTCACGGAAAAAAATCGCTGCTCGATAAAATGCCCGGTCATTATTGGGAAAAATTTGCTCAGATGCGATTATTGCTTGGGTATATGTTTGCCCATCCTGGAAAAAAACTGCTGTTTATGGGGTTTGAACTTGGCCAATTTTCAGAGTGGAAAGACAAAGAGCAGTTGGATTGGAATTTGCTCGACTACGATATGCATCGCAATTTAAATGCATACGCTAAAGAACTGGTGAAAATGTATAAACGTTCAAAAGCGCTGTATGAAATGGACCATCTCCATGAGGGATTTGAATGGATCGATGTCAATAATCGTGAACAGTCCATCTTTTCTTTTATTCGCAAAGGAAAGAATGAGAAAGAGTTCATTGCGATTGTTTGCAATTTTACAGGTGTAGGCTATGAGGACTTTCGAATCGGTATTCCTGAACCAGGTGAGTACCGTGAAATTTTTAATAGCGATAAAGAAGAGTTTGGAGGATCAGGGGCTGCCAATAAGAAGGTTATAAAAGCGGAAGAGACGCCGTTTCATGGTAAGCCATATTCTTTGAAACTGACGATTCCACCGTTTGGAATCTTAATGATCAGACCCGTTAAGAAGCGAAAGGAGAGAAAAGGGAATGGCAAAGAAGAAGTGCGTGGCCATGTTGCTGGCAGGCGGGAAAGGAAGCAGGCTTAATTCACTTACAAAGAATTTAGCAAAACCTGCCGTGCCATTTGGCGGAAAATATCGAATTATTGATTTTACCTTAAGCAATTGCACGAACTCCGGAATCGACACGGTTGGGGTATTAACGCAATACCAGCCGCTTCTATTAAACTCCTATATTGGCATTGGCAGTGCATGGGATTTAGACCGGAAAGATGGCGGGGTGACCGTTCTCCCTCCATACAGTGAGTCCTCCGAGGTTAAATGGTACACCGGAACAGCAAGTGCTATTTATCAAAACTTAAATTATTTAAAGCAGTATCAGCCAGAATATGTCTTGATTCTTTCAGGTGATCATATTTATAAAATGAATTATGAAAATATGCTCGAGTATCATATTGAGCGCGGGGCGGATGTTACGATCTCTGTGATTGAGGTTCCATGGGTAGAAGCCAGTCGCTTTGGGATAATGGATACAAATGATGAAAAGAGAATCACAGATTTCGAGGAGAAGCCGGCCGAACCGAAAAACAATTTGGCTTCGATGGGAATTTATATTTTTAATTGGACCATTTTAAAAGAATTTTTAGAAATGGATGATCGAAATCCAAATTCAAGTCATGATTTTGGAAAAGACGTGATTCCGCTGTTATTGGAAGAACAGAAAAAGATTTATGCCTATCCGTTTAAGGGGTATTGGAAGGATGTCGGGACGGTTCGAAGCCTCTGGGAAGCCAACATGGATTTATTAAATGAGGATAGTGAACTGAATTTGTTTGATGTAGACTGGAAAATCTATACGGTTAATCCGAATCAGCCGCCTCAATATATTTCTCCGGAAGCAACGGTGAAAGAATCATTTGTGAATGAAGGCTGCATCATTGAAGGGAAAATTGAAAATTCCGTTCTTTTTCAAGGAGTATTTGTTGGCAAGGGGAGTGTAATCCGCGAATCAATCGTAATGCCGGATGTGAAACTCGGAGAGAACGTTTATTTGGAAAAGGTGATCGTTCCTTGCGATCTAACGATTCCTGATGGCACGGTAATCCGCTCGGATGATGGTGAAATCATCCTAGTGACGGAAGAAATGGTCACTGGTATTTCTACTTATTAGAAAAGCGGAAGCGCCACTGTTCACTAGTTTTTGCTGCGCTTATGCATTTCCACATTTACTAAAAGCTTTAAACAAATCAGGAGGGACTCTATTTGAAGAAAAAGCTGTTAGGTGTTATAGATGCAACGACTTATCATGATGATTTAAAAGATCTGGTTGACCACCGGTCGCTTGCTGCACTTCCGTTTGCGGGCAGGTATCGGATCATCGATTTTGTCCTGTCAAATATGGTCAATTCAGGAATCAGAAGCGTAGCGATTTTTCCAAAACTGCAATATCGTTCGTTAATGGATCATTTAGGTTCAGGGAAAAATTGGGGTTTAAATCGAAAGCGGGATGGCTTGTTCTTTTTTCCATCACCTCTTGTCGATTATGAATATAATGGGATCGGCTCCTTTCATCATTTTGCTGCCAATTTGGACTATTTCTACAGAAGCACTCAGGAATATTCGTTAATTACGAATTGCTATACTGTTTTTAATATGAATTTCACCTCGCTGCTAAAATGGCATATTGCTTCGGAATGCGATGTGACTGAAATCGTAAACGAGGAAGGCCAATCATTGGAAATGTATTTGATCAAAACTTCACTATTGATCAAATTAATTGAAACAAGAAATGAAACGGGATATACGTGCATGAAGGATGTTGTCAACGATCTTTATCATTCTTATGCTATTTGTCACTATCATTATCGTGGTTATACTGCGATGGTCGACTCTATCCACAGCTATTATTCGACGAGTATGGAATTATTAAAGCCAGAGTTATGGAAAAAGGTTTTCATTAAAGAGCAGCCGATTTTAACAAAGGTAAAGGATGAGCCTCCAACCCGTTACCTTAAAGGAGCAGAGATCAAAAATTCGATGGTTGCCAACGGCTGCTTAATAAATGGAAAAGTTGAGAACAGTATTATTTCAAGAGGCGTGAGAATCGGCAATGGAGCCGTTTTAAAAAATTGTATCATCATGCAAAAGTGCCAAATTGGTGAGAATTGCTACCTTGATTCCGTCATTCTGGATAAAGATGTAAAAATTGAAGAGAGTACGGTGTTAACAGGAACAGCCGCGGCCCCTTATGTAATTCCAAAAAGTACGGTTCAAGGAGCGTTGATGAATTCGTGAAAGTTTTATTTGCTGTTTCAGAATGTGGTCCATTTGTAAAAACGGGAGGACTAGCCGATGTTGCTGGTTCTCTTCCAAAAGAATTAAAAATGCTGGGGACCGATGTGCGAGTGATGCTGCCAAAATACGGAACCATTGCAGGAAAGTTTAAATCGGAAATGAGAAAAGTGAAGGAGTTTACCGTTTCCGTTGGCTGGAGAAATCAATATTGCGGGATTGAAGAGCTCGAGTATCAAGGTATTACGTATTATTTTATTGATAATGAATATTATTTTAACCGTGATCGCTTATACGGCTTTTATGATGATGGAGAGCGGTTTGCTTATTTTACTCGCACTGTTTTAGAAAGTTTAGTCCAGCTTGACTTTTTTCCGGATGTACTTCACTGCCATGATTGGCATACGGCGATGATTCCGTATTTATTAAGAGTAGAATATTATAAGCGGAAAAATTATGGTCAGATCAGGACTGTTTTTACCATTCATAATCTTCAATTCCAAGGGATTTTTCCAAAAGAAACGCTGAGAGATTTGCTTGACCTTGGAGATGATTCTTTTCGGACAGAACATCTTGAATTTTTCGGCAACATTAATTTCATGAAAGGAGCGCTAGTGGCCGGAGATAAAATTACCACGGTCAGCCCTTCTTATAGGCAGGAAATTCAAACACCTACATACGGTGAAAAATTAGATGGATTACTGAGGTCAAGAGAGGAAGACTTATTGGGCATCTTAAACGGAATTGATGAGGATTTCTATGATCCAAAGCATGATTCATTGATCGATCAGACATATGACTATCATAATTTTACCGGGAAAGCTGCTAATAAAAAGGCAATTCAACAGCTTTTCCAGCTGCCGGAAAATGAAAATACCCCTTTGATTGTGATGATTTCAAGGCTGACAAAACAAAAAGGGCTTGATCTCATAAAACGTGTTCTGCTGGAAATCCTTCAGGAGGATGTCCAAATAGTGGTCCTTGGGTCGGGCGATTATGAGTATGAGCATTTTCTATGGCATTCAGCGCAGCAATTCCCAACAAAAATGAACGTGCACCTTGGTTTTGATGAAAGACTGGCCCACAGGCTGTATGCAGCGGCGGATTTATTTTTAATGCCTTCGCTGTTCGAACCATGCGGTCTTGGCCAGCTGATCGCCATGAAATACGGTGCGGTTCCGATTGTGCGGGAAATTGGCGGATTAAATGATACCGTTACCTCCTGGAATGAATTTATGAACGAAGGGAACGGATTTTCCTTCGCAAACTTTAATGCCCACGACATGCTCTACACGATCCGAAGAGCAATTCACTTTTATCATGATCGATCGGCTTGGCCAGTAATTGTAAAGAATGCCATGACAATGGATTATAGCTGGGCGCAGTCAGCTTTTCAATATAATCAACTGTACTCAGATTTGCTTACGAGGAGTGAAACCCATGTTTTCTAGCATAACAGCGTTTAAAGCAACCTTTTTAAAGAGACTGGAAATGTTATGCGGAAAAAGTTTTGCGGAAAGCACGGCAATGGATCAGTATCAAACACTTGGTCAGATGATCCGCGAGTATGTTAGCAATGATTGGATACGGACAAATGAGCAAAATCGCAAGACCAATGAAAAACAAGTGTATTATTTGTCGATTGAGTATTTGTTGGGCAAGCTTTTAAGGCAAAATTTGATTAATCTCGGTATTGAAGAGACGGTTGAAGAAGGCTTGCAGCAGCTTAGGATTGATTTGGGAGAGATTGAAGAGATGGAAGCGGATGCTGGCTTAGGCAACGGCGGTTTAGGAAGGTTGGCTGCTTGTTTCCTTGACTCGCTTGCATCCCTTGATCTGCCTGGCCATGGGTATGGGATCCGCTATAAGCATGGATTGTTTGAACAAAAGTTTGTTGATGGGTATCAGGTAGAGCTTCCGGAACAATGGCTTCGCGGCGGCAATGTTTGGGAAGTCCGCAAACCAGACCTCTCCGTTAAAGTATCTTTTTGGGGAGAGGTCGAAATGAAAGAGGTCAACGGCCGTCTCATGTTTGATCATATCCATGCTGAGACCATTACCGCGGTACCCCATGATATTCCGGTGATTGGCTTTCAAACAAAGACAGTGAATATGTTGAGGCTCTGGAGTGCCGAGCCATCGCAGTTTCCTGTGAACAAAGACATATTAAAATACAAGCGTGAAACTGAGTCTGTTTCAGAGCTATTGTATCCTGATGATACGCATGATGAAGGAAAAATCTTACGTCTGAAGCAGCAATACTTCTTGGTTTCAGCGAGTCTGCAGACAATTTTACATCATCATCGGAAACAGCATGGACATTTGGCTAACTTAAATGAATATGTGTGTGTTCATATCAATGATACCCATCCGGTGCTGGCGATCCCTGAATTAATGCGAATTTTGCTGGATGAAGAAGGACTGGGCTGGGAGGAAGCTTGGGAAATTACCAGCCGGACGATTTCCTATACCAATCATACTACCTTAACGGAAGCGTTGGAAAAATGGCCGATCCGGATTTTTCAGCCTCTTTTGCCGCGGATTTATCAGATTGTTGCAGAAATTAATGAGCGTTTCTGCAGGGATTTATGGGAACGGTATCCCGGAGACTGGAACCGGATTGAAAATTTAGCCATTATTGCCCATGATCAAGTAAAGATGGCACATTTAGCGGTTGTTGGCAGCTTTAGCGTGAATGGAGTGGCCAAACTTCATACAGAAATTTTAAAACATCGGGAAATGAAGGAATTTTATCAGTTGTTTCCTGAGAAATTTAATAATAAAACGAATGGAATTGCCCATCGCCGCTGGCTGTTAAAAGCAAACCCGCAGCTATCGGCACTGATTACCGATACCATCGGTTCATCGTGGGCGCAATCACCGGGGGAGCTTGTGCGATTGCTTGAAAGGAAGGACGATCTTTCGTTTCTCGGACAATTGCATAAAATTAAAATTGCCAATAAACAGCGGCTTGCCAATCTGATTTTTAAGCAAACAGGCATGCAGGTTGATTCCGAAGCGATTTTTGATGTTCAGGTCAAAAGGCTTCACGCCTATAAAAGGCAGCTTTTAAATGTTTTGCATATTATGCATCAATACAACCGGTTGAAAGAAGACTCGAGCTTTGAGATGACGCCAAGGGTATTTATTTTTGGAGCCAAAGCCTCGCCTGGTTATTATTATGCTAAAAAAATCATTAAGTTGATTAATACGGTTGCCCAAAAAGTGAACAATGATCCGCTGGTTGCTGAGCGGATGAAAGTCATTTTTCTTGAAAATTACCGTGTGTCGCTGGCGGAAAAGGTTTTTCCGGCGGCTGATATCAGTGAGCAAATTTCCACAGCCTCAAAAGAAGCCTCAGGTACGGGCAATATGAAGTTTATGCTGAACGGCGCTCTGACAGTGGGAACATTGGATGGGGCGAATGTTGAAATTCGCGAGCTTGTAGGGGACGAGAACATTTTTACGTTTGGGCTAACGGCGGACGAGGTTTTGCATTACAGCCAATTCGGCGGCTATCAGTCGATTGAATATTACCATCATGATAATCGTATTAAACAGGTGGTGGATCAACTTGTAAATGGGTTTTTCCCAGATGTTCATAATGAGTTTGAACCTATTTTTGATTCGCTGTTGGCTGAAAATGATCAGTTTTTTGTGCTAAGGGATTTCTCCGCTTATGCTGAAATTCAAAAGCAAGTGGGGCAATCGTATAAAAATCAATCGGAATGGTATCGGAAAAGTCTGGTCAATATTGCCCATGCTGGTTATTTTTCAAGCGATCGGACAATACAGGAATATGCGGACGGGATTTGGGGAGTTAGACAGGTGAAGCGATGAAGACAGTTTTCAGCGGGTTATCCGTATTTAGCGAATTCGTTCATCATGTTGCAGAAAACCGCTGATAATTTCAGAATTTAGATACGAAAACTTAGTAGAGCAAAAAAAAGAGCTCCATTGCCACAACGGCAGGAGCTCTTTTTTTTAAAAATAATGTCCAATAAACAATCCGAATGCAAGCAAGAATCCAAAAAAGGTATTGGTTTGCGCGGTTGCTTTCATGGCTGGAGCCATATGAACCGGCAAGTTATTTCTAATAAAACCTTGAGTAGCTTTGACTGCTTTCGGCGCGCTTAGGATTACGATGGCAATCCATGCAGGGGCAACACCGGTAACAATCAGAAACAATGCCCAAAGATAGGATAAAGTAAAAAGACAAGCCAATAAATAGATGGCTCTTTTTTTGCCTAAAAGGATCGCGAGCGTCTTGCGGCCGTTTTCTTTATCGCCGTCAAGATCGCGAATATTATTTGATAACAGAATTTCTCCAACAAGAATCATGATTGGAATGGAAACGAGCAGGCTTGTCGTATCAACTGTTCCCGTTTGAATAAAGAACGCAATTAAGACAATCAGCATACCCATAAAGAAACCGGCAACCAGCTCGCCAAATGGAGTATAGGCAATTGGAACGGGTCCTCCAGTATAAAAATAACCGACTGCCATACTAAATGCCCCAATTAAAGCCAGCCACCAGCTGCTGTTTATGCAAATGTAAACTCCTAATAGCAAGGAGATCCCATAAAAACTTAACGCAATTTTCATAACGGTTGCCGGCTTAATGCCGTCACGAACAATGGATCCGCCTATTCCAACGGAATGCTCGGTATCAAGCCCGCGCTTATAGTCATAGTACTCGTTAAACATATTTGTTGCCGCCTGAATCAGCAGGCTTGCAAGCAACATCGCAAAGAAAAGGCCAAAGTTGATTTTGCCATATCGTAATGCAAGAGCGGTGCCAAGCAAAACAGGAACGAACGACGCCGTTAATGTATGCGGGCGCGTCATTTGCCACCACACTTGGAAACCGCGATTCGCCTCGACGCTTGGATTGGAATTGGACCGTACATCCGGCTGCATAGATTCTCCCCCTTTAAAATTTTCTCTCTATCTATTTAGGTTACCTGAAATATAAATCATGACATTTTCCCAAAACTTAGTTTAGGGAATGATTCTCACAGTGTCAATGACTTTCTGCTAGCTGATTAGCAAAGATCATCCTCATTTGTTTATTCCTGGTTGCGAAATGAGGAAATAAGAATAATTCGATAAATCCGGTTTTATCCATAAAAATATATAATAAGGAATGAACTAGTCTTTTAAGAGTCCGAGTTATTGACATCATTCCAATGAGAGTAGTATCTTAAAATAAGCTGTACATGAATGGATCACAGTCTTCAATGACTGTTTTGGAGGGATTTTTTTGGTTACCATTCAGGAAACGGAATTAATCGAAAAGGGCGTTTGTGCAATCAACCGGGCAAAGCAATTGGGGCGGCCAATTTTGCTAAGTGAAGTTCATCAAGTAGAGCCGACAGATCCCTTATTCTTTTTTCAAATTGGGAAGCAAAATTACTTTGGCGAACGGTTTTTTTGGAAAGATCCTTCGGATGAGATCATTCTTGCCGGCATTGGAATCGCAAAACAAATCCAATCGGATGACGCTTTTGACCGTTTTTTTTATGTTGAAAAAAATTGGAAGGATTTTTTGAAAGAAAGTATCATTCTCAATCCGTTTGCGGAAAATGCCGTTGGACCGTTGATGTTTGGCGGATTTTCGTTTGATCCGTATAAGCCGAAAACGGGCCTATGGTCAAAATTTGCTGATTCGTTATTTCATATACCCCAATACATGTTAAGTATTATTAAGGGAAAGACTTATTTAACCACCAATATTGTCTGTACCCAGCATGATGATCTTGAGCTGCTGCAAAAGGTTACAAGCGAAAGAAATCAATTGTTGACATCACTCAAGCATAGACCGGCAACCACCAGCGCTAATCTCATTAAAACGGAGGAGATCTCCCCAAATGAATGGAAGGCCTCTGTTGATGAAATCGTTAATGATTTGACGTCCGGAGGTTCACTGAAAAAAGTAGTACTGGCCCGGGAATTAAGGCTTTATTTTGATCATACCATTGAAGCTGAGTCTGTGCTGTTTCGCTTGTTAAAAGAGCAGCAGGAAAGTTTTATTTTTGCCTTTGAAGCGAATGGTGATTGCTTTATTGGCGCATCTCCAGAACGGCTTGTAAAAAAGCAGGAAAACGATGTTTTTTCGACATGTCTCGCCGGCTCGATTTCAAGAGGCCGAACGGAAGCGGAGGATCACGCTTTAGGCGAAGAGCTGCTGAATGACCACAAAAACTTAGTGGAACACCAATACGTTGTCGAGATGATCAAGGAAGCGCTGGAAGAATCGTGCGAACAGGTGATTTTGCCGGACAAGCCGCAATTAATGAAAATGCGGGATATCCAGCATCTCTATACACCAGTTATTGGAAAAAGCAAGAAGGAGACTTCGCTGCTACTGTTTGTTGAAAGATTACATCCCACGCCGGCTCTCGGCGGATTGCCAAAAAAGGAAGCGGTTGAGAAAATTCGCCAAGTAGAAGAGTTGGATCGCGGTTTTTATGCTGCACCGCTCGGCTGGATGGATTATAAAGGAAATGGTGAATTTGCCGTCTCGATTCGATCAGGGCTGGTTCAAGGAAACGAAGCATCCCTTTTTGCCGGCTGTGGAGTTGTCGCCAATTCGAATTCAGAAAGTGAATATTTAGAAACAGGTTTGAAGTTTAGACCAATGCTTCGAGCACTTGGAGGAAAATAATATGAGTCATCATCAAGAAGCTTTAACGGCTTATACTGCGGCTTTTGTAGCCGAGTTAGTGCAAACGGGAGTTACGGATGTAGTCGTCAGCCCCGGCTCACGGTCTACCCCGATGGCGATGGTGATGGCCGAGCATCCGGACTTACATCTTCACATTCATGTGGATGAACGGTCTGCGGCATTTTTCGCATTAGGTTTAGCAAAAGCCTCTGAAAGACCTGTTGCCATGCTCTGCACATCCGGAACGGCCGCGGCCAATTATTACCCGGCAATTGTCGAGGCATATTATTCCCGTGTTCCTTTGCTTGTGCTTACGGCCGACCGTCCGCATGAACTTCGGGATGTTGGGGCGCCACAGGCAATTGATCAAATCCAGCTTTACGGACAGCATGTAAAATGGTTTGTGGAAATGGCTTTACCGGAAAAAAGCAGCGAAATGCTTCGCTATGTGCGAACGGTTTGTGCCCGGGCAGCAGCGATTGCTAACCAGTCCCCGGCCGGTCCGGTACATTTAAACTTTCCGTTCCGCGAACCGTTAGTTCCAAAAATGGATGAAAATCTGTTTGCGCTTACAGAACGGCCAACGCGCTATGTGAACATTCATCCTAGCAAATTAACCATTGGCCAGGACGAACTTCAAGCGATCGCGCAAACATTAAATAATTTTGAAAAAGGGATTATCGTATGTGGGCAGCTTGCGGACGAAGCATTTGCTGATGCGGTAACCGGACTGGCGGAGAAATTGCATTATCCGATTATTGCGGACCCTTTATCCCAGTTGCGAAGCGGGAGCCATGCTCAAGAAATGATCATTGAAACGTACGATACGTTTTTACGCAATGACGTGGCAAAGGAAATTTTAAAACCGGATGTGGTCTTAAGGTTTGGCGCCATGCCCGTTTCCAAGGCACTGACCATCTTTTTAAAAGAAAACCATCAAGCTGTTCAATTTGTTGTAGATGGCGGCGGCGGCTGGCGCGATCCGGCCGTGTTGTCAACGGATATGGTTTATTGCGATGAAACTGAATTTTGCAAGCAGGTCGCTGAGTATGTCGAACGAAAGACTGATAATGACTTTATTGAAAAATGGCAGAATGTGAACCAATTGACAAAAGAGAATATGACGATGATAAGGGATTTCACTGATTTTAATGAAAGCAGGCTATTTTATGAGCTTGTTGACCTGCTTCCGGATGAAGCGACCCTTTTTGTTGGCAATAGCATGCCGATTCGCGATATCGACAGTTTCTTCCTAAATAATCATAAATCAATCAAGATTCTGGCAAACCGTGGTGTAAATGGAATTGATGGAACCATTTCAACCGCATTAGGTGCTTCGCTTTATTTTAAGCCGCTTTATCTTTTGATCGGGGATTTAACTTTTTTCCATGATTTAAACGGATTGCTTCCGGCAAAATTATACGATTTGGATGTTACCATTATTCTAGTGAATAACAATGGCGGGGGTATTTTTTCGTTTTTGCCGCAAGCAGAACATCGGAAGAATTTTGAACAATTGTTTGGAACCCCGTTAAATTTAGAGTTCGAGCATGTGGTTCGGATGTACGGCGGAAAGTTCACCACGATCACAGGTTTAGCTGGATTCCAATCAGCAATGAAGGGCTCCAGAAATATGCATGGCTTGAATGTCATAGAAGTTGTGACCGATCGAGAAAAAAATACAGCGGAACATCGCGAAATCTGGTCGGTAGTTTCCCGGGAAATATCAAAATTTGTCAAAGGTGACGCTTGATGGATTATTTAATCAATGGTGTCCGCTATCATGTTGAAACCTTTGGTGAAGGGTATCCACTTCTATTGCTTCATGGTTTTACAGGCGACGCCTCGACCTGGCTGCCTTTTTGTTCGCAATGGGGCAGCCATTCGCGGCTAATCATGCCGGATCTTATCGGTCACGGAAAAACAGAATCACCTCAAGGCCTGGAGCGATACGCAATTGAGTCTGTGGCCGATGATTTACGGCGGCTGCTTGATGAAATGGGAATCGAAAAAGCTGATTTGCTTGGATACTCGATGGGCGGCCGGCTTGGTTTAACTTTTTCGCTTCTTTTTCCGGAACGTGTTCGGAAGCTGATTTTGGAAAGCAGTTCCCCAGGGCTTTTGACAGAAGAGGAAAGAAAGCTGCGCCGCAAGAATGACCGTCATCTTGCAGAAATGATATTGGAAAAAGGGATTAAGGACTTTGTCGATTATTGGGAAAGAATCCCGTTATTTTCAACAATGAAGGGAACTCCAGTTCAGGTCAAAGCTGCGATTAGAACACAGCGTCTGGCTCAGTCGCCAAACGGGCTTGCCAACAGCCTTCTTGGCATGGGAACTGGCTCCCAGCCATCGTGGTGGGAAAATTTAAAGCTGCTAACGAACGAAGTTTTGCTCATAAACGGTGAAAAGGATGAAAAATTTTGCCGAATTGCTGTTCAGATGGCGGCTGTATTGAAAAATTGCAAAAGGACTACGATAAAAAATAGCGGACATGCAATACATGTGGAAGAACCAGAAAAGTTTGGTACAATAGTAAGTGGGTTTTTAACTCAGTCATAGGAATGAGTGATTTATGCGGAATACATACAAAAGGAGGATACGATTTTGACAGTAGAATGGGTTGCAGGTCGTAAATATGAAGAAATTATGTATGAAACCTATAACGGGATTGCCAAAATTACCATTAACCGTCCCCATGTTCACAATGCTTTTACGCCAAAGACGGTGATGGAATTAATCGATGCATTTGCATATGCACGCGATGATTCCAATATTGGCGTTATCGTTTTAACCGGTGCAGGAGACAAAGCATTTTGTTCAGGCGGCGATCAAAAAGTGCGCGGCCATGGCGGCTATGTTGGGGAAGATCAAATTCCCCGCTTGAACGTTCTCGATCTTCAACGCTTAATCAGAGTGATTCCGAAGCCGGTTATTGCGATGGTAAAAGGGTATGCGATCGGCGGCGGTCACGTTCTTCACATTGTATGTGATTTAACCATTGCCGCGGACAATGCTATATTTGGACAAACCGGCCCGAAAGTCGGCAGCTTTGATGCAGGCTATGGTTCCGGCTACCTTGCCCGTATTGTCGGACACAAAAAAGCTCGGGAAATCTGGTATTTATGCCGCCAGTACAATGCGCAGGAAGCGCTTGATATGGGCTTGGTTAACACGGTTGTCCCACTTGACCAAGTTGAAGAGGAAACAATCAAATGGTGTGAGGAAATTCTTGAGAAGAGCCCAACAGCGCTTCGCTTCTTAAAAGCAGCGTTTAATGCCGATACAGATGGCTTGGCAGGCATTCAGCAATTTGCCGGAGATGCAACCTTGCTTTATTACACAACTGATGAAGCAAAAGAAGGCCGCGATGCTTTCAAAGAAAAACGCAAGCCGGACTTCGGCCAGTTCCCTCGTTTTCCTTAATATTTTAAACGGCAGCTTGATGGTTTCCATCAGGCTGTTTTTGTTCGTAATTCAACGGTAAAGGGAATAGCGACCTAGAAACAAACTGTACTTTAATAATATTTCCGAATACCGATATCTACAGGCACCATAATCGCTAAATGAGGTGAAACGAATCGTTATGCAACGAATGCCTAATTTTTTGATAAAACGAGCTTTTTTGACTCCTGAGCGAACGGCTGTTTTTTTTAACAAAGAAACATTGTCGTTTAAGGAACTGTACAATCGTTCTTTGCAAACGGCTGGGCAGTTACAGCAATTTGGCGTAAAAAAGGATGATTATGTTGGTGTTCTGCTCAAAAATCATCTTGATACAGTCATCATCTTGTTTGCCTTGCAATTACTGGGAGTTAAGGCCGTCATTTTGAATAATCGGCTCACACCTGTTGAACTTAGCTGGCAATTGCAAGATTCCAAATCAAAATTTCTCTTGTTGGAATCTGCTTTTAACACTATTTTAAAAGAAATACCACCGACGGTAAGAGCGATTACAAAAGAAAAATTGTTTACTGCACCGCTTGCCTCCCCCACTATACAATCCGAAGTTGATTTAAATGATGTCTGTACCATCATGTACACTTCAGGAACAACCGGCAATCCAAAAGGGGTTATGCAATCATACGGGAACCATTGGTGGAGCTCGGTCGGCTCCGCATTAAATCTTGGCTTTATGGAAGAGGATTGCTGGCTGTGCGCGGTCCCGCTTTTTCATATTAGCGGGTACTCGATTTTAATGCGCAGCGTGATCTACGGCATGCCAATTGTTTTGCATGAAAACTTCGATGTCGACCAGACTATTCAAGATATTCAGGATAAAAAGGTAACGATCATGTCAGTGGTCAGCACGATGCTGACAAGAATTGTTGATGGCCTTGAGGATAACCGCCTGCCACAGCCCTTTCGCTGCATGCTTCTCGGCGGCGGGCCTGCACCGCAGCCATTGCTTGAAGCTTGTGTGGCAAAAAAAATCCCCGTATTTCAAACATACGGAATGACTGAAACAGCTTCACAAATTGTCACCCTTTCACCTGAGTACAGTTTAAGCAAACTTGGCTCAGCCGGGAAGCCGCTGTTTCCTTCCCAGTTAAAAATTGTTCAGGAAGACGGCAGTGAAGCAAAGGCCGGAGAAGCAGGGGAAATCGTGGTGAAAGGCCCGAATGTGACATCGGGATACCTGTTCCGGCAGGAAGCAACGAGGGATAAACTGAAGGATGGCTGGCTTTACACAGGGGATGTTGGCTATTTGGATAAGGACGGATTTTTATTTGTGTTGGACCGTCGGGCGGATTTAATTATTTCTGGCGGCGAAAATATTTATCCTGCTGAGATTGAAGCGGCACTACTTGGCCATGAAAAAGTCGCGGATGCAGGCATAATTGGCATTGCGGATAAAGTCTGGGGCCAAGTTCCGGCTGCATTTATCGTCGCAAAAAGCGGAGTTGAATTAACGGCTGCAGAGCTGCATCAATTTTGTTCAGAACGACTGGCAAAATATAAGGTCCCGAAAGAATTTGTTTTCGTTGACACACTTCCGCGAAACGCTGCCAAAAAGCTTTTGCGCCGCAAGCTGCAAGAGAATTGGGAAAAAGGTGGTAAAGAATGATGAAAATCGCTTCTGTTCAGCTTTATGTTATTAAAATGCCGCTCAAATCGCCATTTTTGACTCATTTGGGAACTGTTTCCGAGCGCGAAGGCATCATTGTCGAAGTAAGGGATGTGGATGGGGCTGTCGGTTATGGGGAGGGAGTTGCATTTTCCACCCCATGGTACACGGAAGAAACGGTTCAAACCAGTTTGCACATGCTTTTCGATGTGTTGATTCCATTGCTAAAAAAACAACCAATTGCCCATCCTTCAGATGCAGCGGAACGATTTAAACCGATTCGCAGAAACCAGATGGCAAAAGCAGCCATTGAAACGGCTCTTTGGGATCTATATGCCAAAAAAGAGCAGAAATCTCTTTCAAAGCTGCTTGGCGGTTCACGATCAAGCATTCCCTCCGGGGTGGTGGTGGCAACCGATTCAGCCTCAAAAGCACTTGCGCAAATTGAAAACTATTTGCAGCAAGGTTACCAGCGCGTTAAGATAAAAATTCATCCCGGGCAGGACATTGATTTTTTAAAAGAAATTCGCCGCCACTACCCGGATTTGCCGATTATCGCCGATGCAAATTCAGCTTATACATTAAGCGAGAAAGACCGTTTAAAGGCTCTTGACGAATTCGATTTGCTGATGATCGAGCAGCCGCTGGCCCATGACGATTTAATTGAGCATGCCGAGCTGCAGCGCCATATGAAAACACCGATTTGCCTCGATGAGAGCATTGTCAGCTTTGAGGATGCGAGAAAAGCAATCGAATATGGCAGCTGCAAAGTGATCAATATTAAGATTGGCCGAGTTGGCGGTCTAACTGAAGCAAAAAGAATTCATGATTATTGCTACGACCGCAATATTCCTGTCTGGTGCGGCGGGATGATCGAGTTTGGCATTTCCCGCGCCCATAATATTGCACTTGCCGCGCTTCCGGGTTTTACGATTCCCGGCGATATTTCGGCATCCAACCGTTTTTGGGATGAAGACATTATTTTGCCGGAAGTGATGGTGAAAAATGGATTGGCGGAAGTGCCGGAAGGGCCGGGAATTGGTTTTGAACTCAATGAAAAGCGCCTAAAAGAAGTAATGCTCTCCAAAAAAGAGTTTGTTTTTTAATGGTTCCATCGCCTCACAAAATCAGCAAAAGACCAGGTGCGCTAGGTTCCCAAGAAGGCCTAACCTTGCTGAAATTTCAAGGAATTATTTCAACAATTAATTTCCAGTTTTAAAAACAAATCGTCCTTAAGGCGGAGTTTACGAAACTTGGTCAGATACCTCTATTATAAATCAAAAAAAGACAGAATCCCCTCACTAAATGGAAGAGTTTCTGCCTTTTATTAAGGCGTGTTAAACCTCATTTTGATTTGGCACTCTGTTGATTGGAGCGGAAGGTGCCGACTCCAGCGGGAGGAGAAGGTCAAGGGAGACCCCACAGGCGCGTATGCGCCGAAGAGGCTCCCGACCGCCCGCGGAAAGCGTGCACATGGAGTGGAAATCAACAGACAAGTTTAAAGAACTTTCACATTAAAGTGGACTTTTTCAGTGGCCTCTTCTATTATGTCCTTTTTGCTATTTTTTTGCCATGTTTGGTTTTTCGCGGCGCAAGTATCGTTTATCATTCATAAACAGGATCCAGAAATAGATGAATCCGGGGAAAAGAATGGCGAAGCCAACGATATAGGTGATAAACACCGCCCGAAAGGAACTAGGATCTGTAAAGGCAGATTGAATGGTAACATTAGGATAAACCATATATGGCAAATGGGCTTTTCCATATACATAGCTGCCGATTAAATATTGAATCGTAACGGTAACCACTGCTAAACGGGGCATTCCTTTTCCATTCCGGGAAGGAAGAAATAACCCAATCATTCCGATTAAGAAAAAAATAACCGAAAGAAAGAGCAGCGGGAGATCATTCATCATTTTTTCGTATAGCCATGGAGCCGTGCTTCTTAATGTAAACATAATCAATAAAGCCATTATAAGTGAAATGGGGCCGATTAAAAGAGCATCTTTTCGATAGATAGAATAAGCTTCAAACTCCTCTGATGCTTTAGAATAGTCGGCCAGCAAAAGGGAAGAAAGAAACAGCGTGCTGCTAATCGCAAACCCGAAAAAGGCATATTCATTGGGGCTGGTAAACAATCCAGCTAAATCTAACGTTTGCCGCTGCGCTGAAAAATCGACAAAATTTCCATGCGTGACAGGTAAAACACTAATTAATAAGCCGGGAATAAGAATTCCACAGATGCCTGAAATATAAGTAAGTACTTTTTCGTATTCATCAGCAATATGGGAAAAAACGAGAAAAGCACTGCGGACGGAAAGCAGCAATAAAATCAAACTGCCGGGAAACAGCAGAATCGTTCCCAATGTGTAGGCACCTCTTGGAAAAAGGCTGTAAACTGCAACAACAAGTGCAACAACAAAGGTATTTGTTACCTCCCATGTAGGTGACAAATAGCGGTTGGCAATGTTCGTTGCCTTCGTTTTTTCCCGGTCAAAATAAAACATTGACCAAAAGCCGGCGCCAAAGTCCATTGTCGCCATCACAGCATAAATAAATACAAATCCCCATAATACGGTTATCGCTTTATAAGGATCTACCATGCGAACACCTCCTCGCGAAATCAAAGCATAAGAACATTACCAGATATCCGTTTCTCTTTATGCGGAAGAAATTATGAATTTGAGCCAAACAGCGGCACACCTTTTTGCTCCGCCCGATTCAAATCATCCATTACCGTATTCTTTTTAAAGTAATAGCGGAGCACAAACAGAACCGATAATGCTAACACAATGTAGACAAGCACAAACAGAATAAATAATATGCCTAAATTTGTTGCGGTGGTAACTGAATCTTTCGTGGTCAGCACATGATAGATTGTCCACGGCTGGCGGCCCGTTTCAGCAAAAATCCAGCCAAATTCAATCCCAAGAACGGCGAGCGGGCCGGAAGCGATAAACAGCCACATCAGCCATTTTGGAAAGCGATCTTTCTTCAGTATTCTGTGCCAAACCAACCCCATTAATGAAATGACAATTAATAGAGAACCAACGCCAACCATGGCATTAAAAAGAGTATGTATAAATAGCGGCGGCCAATATTCTACCGGAAAATCATGTAAACCTCTTACCACCGTATCAAAGCGGTTGCCGGCTAAAAAACTGAGAGCCCAAGGAACTTCTAGTGCCCATTTTACGGACTCTGTCTTTCGATCTATAAAGCCGCCTATGGTTAATGGCGCATAGGATTGGGTTTCAAACAGTCCTTCTGCGGCGGCGAGCTTCTCTGGCTGATATCGATGAAGATACTGGGCCGACTCGTGTCCGTTCAGAGCGGTTAACAAGGAAAACAGACAGCCAACGACAAGGCTGACAATTAAAGCCTTTTTATGAAAATGATAAATTCTTGTCCCGTAATCGGCTTTGAGTATTTTAAATGCGGAAACCGAGGCAATGATAAATGCTCCTGTTGTATATGCAGATAATGCCACATGACCGGACGTCACAAAAAAACTCGGATTAAAAAAAGCTTGCCACGGGTGAACGTCGACAATTTTTCCATTCACGATTTTAAATCCAGCCGGAGTCCCTTCAAAAGCATGGACATTCGTAATCAAGACGGCCGAGCCCAAAGCTCCGAGCGCAACGAGCGCCAAACTTGAAACCCTCATCCACGGTTTAATCCGCTCAGCAGCATACACATAGATGGACATGAATAATGCTTCAATGAAAAATGCATAGATCTCTATTTGAAAGGGCAGTGCCATCACTTTCCCAATAAATTCCATTAAGCCTGGCCACAAAAGTGAAAGCTGTACACCGGCAATCGTTCCGGTTGGGATGCCGACTCCGAGCAGAACAGCGAAAGCCTTTGTCCATCTTTTGGCCATGACAACGTATTCCAAATCCTTTGTTTTTTGATAAAGGAGCTCGGCAGTCAACATCATCATCGGCAGGCCGACTCCAATCGTTGCAAAAATAATATGAAACCCCATTGTCGTACCAAACAAGCTTCGAGCTATTACTAAATCACTCATCGAAATCTTCCTTTCCAATCAACTCCTTATATTATTTACAAATTTTATGATTGTATGTAATTTTTTGCTAAAAATTAAAAAGAAAAAAGCCTTCCGGTCAAGAAAGGCTAATCATTTAAGGCAGTTTTTAAGGTTTCCAAGTTTTTATTCATTAAAGTAAAATACGTTTCTTTCTGCTTAATATTTTCTTCTGTTAAAATGCCTAGATTGTTTAATGTCAATGATTTTGCGCCGATTTCATCTTCAACAATTTTGCCTAGTTTTGAATTTACGTTTTGCTCAAATAACACATAATGAAGGCCGTCCTGTCTTGCTGTTGTCACGATTTGTTCCAGCTGCTTTTGCGTTGGTTCATTTGTTGTCGACAAGCCGGAGATGCTGATCAGATCAAGGCCATACCGTATTTTCCAATAGCCGAATGCATCATGGGAGACAATCATTTTTTTCGTCCTTGCGCTATCGATGGTTGTTTGGAATTTTTGATTTAACTCATCCAAGTCCTTGGTCAAAGCCTGATAATTTTTGGTGAAAAAATCTTTGTTTTTCGGCATTTTTTTAATCAATTCATTCTCAATGACAGCAGCCATTTCTTTTGCATATATCGGATCAAGCCAAACGTGCGGGTTGATATCACTGTGCTCCTCTTTATCTTTTGCCTGTACGCCTTGTTCTTTTGGCAGCTTTAGGCTATTGGTCACAGGAATGAGCGTGACATTTTGATCCTTTAACGTTGCCTTTGATTTTTCGACAAAGCCTTCAAGGCCTAAGCCGATATAAAAAAATAGGTCAGCATCTGCCAGATTCATCATATCTTTTTGTGTTGGTTCAAAAGTATGTTCATCTGCCCCGGGTGGATAAATCGTTTTTGCATCGACATACTTGCCGCCGATTCGCTCAGTAAAATATTGCAGCGGATAAACGGTTGTATAAACGTTCAGTTTCCCCGTCTTTTTTTCAGTCTGAGGGTTTCCGCCCCCAGAACAAGCGGAAAGGATGAAACTAAGCGATAAAAGAACAGTTGTAAAAATGGTAAGTTTTTTCATAAAAGACTCCCTTCAAACGAAATAAATCGTAGTTATTACGATTTAAAACGAGCTATAATTCGTAACGATTACGATTCCCTCTTGTATCTTACAAAAAAAATCACTTAAATGCAAGTATTAAATTGGTAGCTCTTTTTCAAATTGTGTATTCTAAAGAAGAAGAACGTGAAGGGTGTGACAAACTTGACCTTATTAAAGGATATTCTTGATTATAATAAAAATTTTGTAGCACAAGAGGAATATAAAAAGTTCGAAACAACCAAATTTCCTAAGAAGCGCATGGTGTTGTTAACGTGCATGGACACAAGGCTGCTTGAACTATTACCTAAAGCGATGAATCTAAGCAATGGGGATGTAAAGCTTGTGAAAAATGCAGGAGCGATTGTGAGCCATCCATTTGGAAGCATTATGAGGAGTATTCTTGTTGCCGTGTATGAATTATACGCCGATGAAGTTTTTGTTATTGGACACCATGATTGTGGAATGAGCGCACTGAGGGCAGACAAAATGATTGAGAGCATGAAAGAGCGCGGTATTTCCGAGGAAACCCTAAAGACGCTCTCCTATTCGGGAGTCAATTTTGAAAAATGGCTGCACGGTTTTGATAATGTGTTTGAAAGTGTCGAGCAAAGTGTTGGTGTGATCAAAAACCATCCATTAATGCCTGAGGGAGTCCCGGTTCATGGATTGGTCATTGACCCAAAAACAGGAAAGCTTGATCTTGTTGTGGATGGATATGACAATAAAACAAATTCGGATCACGTAAAAACAGCCATCAAATAAAGCAGCAATCAGCTATTCATATGCCGCTTACTGCTTCTTCTTGCTAGGCCATTCTTTCGGCACAGGGTCGACTCCTCCTGGATGGAAAGGATGGCAGCGGGAAATGCGTTTAATTGTTAACCAGCTGCCTTTCAATGCTCCAAAACGTTGAATCGCTTCTGCACCATAATGGGAACAGGTTGGGTAAAAGCGGCAGGATGGCGGTTTTAGCGGTGAAATGGCTTTTTGGTAAAAACGAATGAGTAAAATAAGCAATTTTTTAAACATGGCTTTGCTCCTTATTCCAAGTAACTACATACAAGATACCATAAAATAATTTTGCCAGTCTAAATATTGCTTAATGAAAAACGGGGCAATTTGCGGTATGATGATAAGAGTTTAGGAAAAGGAGTGGTTGCAAATGCCATCAGTAGAAAGTTTTGAGTTGGATCACAATGCCGTTAAGGCTCCGTATGTGAGACATTGCGGTGTGCATAAAGTAGGCAGCGACGGTGTCGTGAACAAATTTGACCTTCGCTTTTGCCAGCCGAACAAAGAGGCGATGGATCCGGCAGCCATGCATGCGCTAGAGCATTTATTGGCCTACACGATTCGCAAGCATGCAGAAAAATATCCTCACTTTGATATTATTGATATTTCGCCAATGGGCTGCCAAACGGGCTTCTACCTTGTCGTAAGCGGCGAACCTACGGTGGAGGAGATTATTGATTTGCTTGATGACACGATGACAGATGCGCTGCAAATGAATGAAGTTCCTGCGGCAAATGAAGTTCAATGCGGTCAAGCGGCGCTGCACGATTTAGAAGGAGCAAAAGAAATCATGCGCAACTGGCTTAAACACAGCAAAGCAGAATTAACACAAATTTTTGCTTAGACCTTAAAAAAATTCCTATTCAACGCTGAATAGGAATTTTACTTTTTTTCTTGTGTATTTTTGTTATCCTGTTCTAAATGCGGATTATTTTCCAGCGGGTCAACTGTATGCTTATAAGAATAAGCTTTCGAAGTCGTGACAACACTTAATAATAAAACGACGAAAATAATGACAATGCCAATGATTAATAATGGTACCAATTTTCATCCCCCTTTTCTATTTTAGCATGGATTGGAACTGGAAGGTTTCATTTTTTGTTCGCAGGGTAAAATAGTATCCGGAGATTGCTGATTATCGGAGAGAAGCCATCTGTGTCTCCATCATCATCCAAAAAACAATAAAAAGAAAAGGGCTGGGCCCTAAAGGTCAATGTTTCATAACCTTTTGGGTCAGCCTCTTCTTTCTTTTGCAAAATAAATTTGGAAACTGGGCAGCTTCCATCTATGTAAAATTAGTGAATATTTCGCGGCTGGAAGGTGTGCGTGCGCCGCTGGCCGTACTCTTCCTGCGCAAATTTTCCTTTTAAGCTCTCAATTAAGTATAAACCCATCAAATCATACAATTCCTGTTTATCCATATCATGAATGATAGCCAGCAAGTCTTCCCGCGACATTTCTTCAAGAAAGGCAAAGGCCAGCATATCAATGTCCTCCTCATCGCCCGTCAGCTTGTTTTTGTACAAATCATAAAGTTCATCGACAAGTCTCAATTTTTTCACCTCTAATCTTCAAAATATCTGTCTTATTTATTCAATACCCTTAAAGTTAAAAAATATCCTCTATTTACTTGCATTGTATACTACTTTTCGAAAAAAGATAAGTCTGATCAAAAAGTTATTTCCTTTATCTTATGTCAGCCATTTTTAAAAATGAATAAAAAGTATAATGTTGTCAATTTTGAGGGAAACGATAAGAAAGGCAACTTTTATGATGACGGGGGTGATCGAGTGAATGCAGGAAAAAAGCTGTACTATGTTGATGTGGGCACTGGGGAAATTTCGCAAAGTCCCACAAGCTCCACTTGGAGTTTTCAAATTCAGGCAACAGATCATGAAATTATGAAACTTAGGGAGTTATTTGATCAAAATTACTCAACAGAATGGCGGAATTTTTTTCGGGCACATATTCCATATGTTGAATACCATTACGACGATGAAAATGATTCTTATGACGAAACCATTCAAAAGGTGTATGCGCTCATTTACAAGCTCGGAGATGAAGAAACAAAGCAGCATATCGAAAGCATGGGGATACTTGATACAAAATTGTAGAAAAACGGGGCAAAGAAACCGTTTTTCAACTTTTATCGGGTTTTTATTTTTTCAAGGATGCCGATCGTTTATAATACAAGTAACACCAATAAATGAGGCGAACTTGGAATGGAAAAGTTTTTCGATTGTTTTGGAAACGAAATAGAATTCACTTTTACAAAAAATTGCTTTCAGCAAGAAGCGAGGCATATCCTAGTTATGACGGAGACAGAAGATGGGTGGGTGCTGACCAATCATAAAGTGCGCGGTTTGGAATTTCCAGGCGGCAAAGCAGAAAAGGGAGAAACCTTGGAAGAGGCAGCGAGAAGAGAAGTTTATGAAGAAACCGGCGCTTTGCTTGATGCGCTGATATGGGTAGGGGAATACCGAGTCAATGATCCGGTTCACCCGTTTGTGAAGGCCGTTTTTTGGGGGAAAATAAAAACAATTGAAGTGAAAAAGGACTACTTAGAGACAAAAGGACCTGTGGTCGTCAAGGGAGATATCTTAAAACTGCGTCATGGCAAAGAATACAGTTTTATTATGAAAGACCGGGTCATTGAAGAATGCATCAAACGAATCAAAGAATAGCGAATCCATAGCCGCTATTCTTTGATTAATTTTTTTTCTAACAAAGCCACTAACTGGTACATAATCGTCGCAAAAACCGCGATGACAAGCAAGGACAGCAGCACTAACGTAAAATTAAACACCTGGAATCCATAAATGATCATATAGCCAAGCCCTTTTGCGGAAACGAGAAATTCTCCGACAATAACTCCGACCCATGATAATCCAACATTTACCTTCAAGGTAGAAATAATTGTCGGAAAGCAAGCTGGTAAAATCGCTTCTTTAAAGCTTTGCATCCTTGTGGCACTAAAGGTTTGCAGTACTTTTAAATAATTGGGGTCGACTTCCCTGAATGATGTATAGACGACGATGGTGGTGATAATAACCGAAATAATCGCTCCCATTGAGATAATCGAGGTAAGTCCCGGCCCCATGGCAACGATTAAAATCGGGCCTAAAGCCACTTTCGGCATTGCGTTTAAAATGACAAGGTACGGATCAAGAATTTTTGACAGCATCGGAGACCACCAAAGAATCGCTGCCAGTAGTGTTCCAAGCAATGTTCCAAGCATAAAGCCAAATACCGTTTCAGTCAGGGTGATTCCAAGATTGGCGGCAAGCGTGCCATCCTGAATTTTTGTCAAGAATAAGTTCCCAATTTTCGATGGAGAACTGAAAATTAATGGGTCGATCCATTGATTGCGGCTGGCTAGTTCCCAGCTGCTAAAAAACAAAAGGAAGATGACGGCTTGGTAAAAGCGGACCCAGCGCTTTTCTGTTTGCAATGAACGAAGATAATTTTTATGCGATTGTTCTACATCATTGTTTGACTGTTTCAAGGCCATCCAACTCCTTCCAAATCGTTTGAAAGAGCTCGGAGTATGCTTTATGGTTCCTTGCTCCAAAAGGGGAGAGCTTTCTTAATTCTTCCGGGACATGGAAAACTCGGTGCAGTTTGCCGGGACTGGGCGAAAACAAAAATACCCGATCGCTCATGGCAATGGCTTCGCCGATATCATGGGTGACAAGAATCGCTGT
This sequence comes from Bacillota bacterium Lsc_1132, assembly GCA_044598425.1. GTDB lineage: Bacteria > Bacillota > Bacilli > Bacillales > Cytobacillaceae > JAEVLT01. The sequence continues at coordinate 2,829,949 of CP172536.1, read as the reverse complement.
TTTTTTAAACTCTTTCAGCGTTTTTGACACGAGGTCTTCCAGCTTGAGCTTTGTTTGATAATCAAGTGCTGAGAAAGGTTCATCGAGCATCAGCAATTTTGGTTCTGTTGCAAGGGTGCGTACGAGGGCGACTCGCTGCCGCATGCCACCGGATAATTGCTTTGGCAGCTGTTTCTCTACACCAGATAAACCCATTTGAGATAAAAGTTTCAGCGCTGCGGTTTTTGATTCTTCATTTAAGTGCTTGGATAATTTTAATCCTAAAAGAATATTTTCTTCGATCGTTTTCCACGGAAATAAATAGTCTTGCTGCAGCATATAACCAATCTGATTTTTTAACGTTGAAACAGGTTTGTTTTCCAATAAAACGGTTCCTTTTGTCGGGCGAATCAGCCCGGCAATGATTGAAAGCAGCGTCGTTTTGCCGCAGCCACTAGGGCCGAGGAAGGAGACAAACTCTCCTTCCTCAACAGTAAGATTGATATTGGAGAGGGCCGTTGTGGCAGTGGCTTTTGAAAAATAAGTATGGTGGATTTCTTCAATTGTTAAGAAACTCATATGCCGGCCATCCTTTTCCATTATTTTTGAATCACTTTATTCGCGATATCGGTATTGACAAGTGTTTTGTAATTTATTGCTTTTGGTAGCTCGCCAGCTTCCTTCATGATGTTCTGGAGATTGTTCCACTCTTTTTCATCAAGAATCGGGTTAGTAGCGTAAGTTCCTTGGCTCTTATAGTGATTGACAACCGTTTCGATGATCTGAATGTCAGTGTCTTTAAAATACGGCTGTATAGCTTTGGCGATTTCCTGAACGCTGTGTGAATCTACCCACTGCTGCGCTTGATAAATCGCCCGTGTGAAGCTTTCAATTTGTTTTGGATTTTTCTTCATATAGCTTTGTTTCGCCATGAAAACCGTATAAGGGACATGGCCGGATTCGGTTCCAAAGGAAGCAACAATGTGACCTTTCCCTTCTTTTTCAAAAATGCTTGCAGTCGGTTCGAATAATTGCACAAAGTCTCCTGTGCCGGAAGCAAATGCGTTGGCAATGTTGGCAAAGTCAATATTTTGAATTAGTTTTAAATCCTTATGGGGGTCAATGCCGTTCTTTTTCAGCACAAATTCACCGACCATTTGCGGCATGCCGCCTTTTCGCTGGCCTAAAAACGTTTTTCCTTTTAATTGATCCCACGAGAATTGGTCGATTTTTTCTCGGGAAACAAGGAATGTACCGTCGGTCTGGGTGAGCTGGGCAAAATTGATGACTGGATCCTTGGTACCTTGGGAGTATACATAAATCGATGTTTCGGAGCCGACAAGGGCAATGTCCGTGCCGCCTGAGAGCAGGGCCGTCATTGTTTTATCGCCGCCCCAGGTGGTTGTAAGGGTAACATCAAGCCCTTCTTGTTTAAAAAATCCCTTTGCCAAAGCAACATATTCCGGTGCGTAGAAAATGGAGCGGGTGACTTCGGCAACGCGGACTTTTTGCAGTTTTTTTGTTGTTGTGCTTTGGTTGTTATTGCAGGCAGCTAAAGGAAAAATAAGCAGACCGACTAAAAAGATCATCAGACTGACTCGTAGCCATTTGTTCATTCGGTTAACCTCCTCATTCTGGGCGGTATTTTCGCCTAGAATATCGTATGAAATGGGCGCAAAGATGTGAGTGCCCAGATGGGAATTTTTTTGTAAGGTTAAGTTGTGAAGACCTTTATAGCCGACTTATTCGGCAGCCGAATTACCGAAAAAATTAAAGTGGGGCTGGGGGTATTGAAATGAGTAATGATAACGGAAAAATCGTAGCAGCTTATCGCTTCCCTTCACCTAATCCACAGGTTGATTTGCAGTTAGTTACCTATCTTTCCGGCGGCCTGAAGGTGAAGGGGATGCTGGCTGTTCCAAAAAATAAGAAAGTGGATGAAGGGTTTTTGTATTTGCGAGGGGGGATCAAGAGTGTCGGTAAAGTCCGCCCCGCCCGCATCGCCCAATTTGCCGCGGAAGGCTTTGCAGTTTTCGCCCCTTTTTATCGCGGCAATCAAGGGGGCGAAGGTTATGAAGATTTTGCAGGTGAGGATAGGGAGGATGCGTTTTCCGGTTTTTTGCTGCTGCAATTCTTGCCGGGAATTCAGCGGGTGCATGTTTTTGGATTTTCAAGAGGCGGTGTGATGGCTCTCTTGACAGGGCTCCAGTTTCCGCAATGTGCTTCGGTTGTCACATGGGGCGGAGTAAGCGACATGGAGCTGACCTATTTGGAGCGGCAAGATTTGCGGCGGATGATGAAACGTGTAATTGGCGGAACACCAGGAAAATTTCCCGAGCGATATAAAGAGCGAACACCGCTGTATGAAATGGAAAAATTACAATCACCTGTTCTAATTATCCATGGCGTTCTTGATCAAAATGTCTCGGTTGAGCATGCATACAGATTGGAACGGCGGCTGCTGGCACTGGACAAACCGGTTGAAACCTGGTATTTTCCTGAATTCACCCATTATTTTCCGCCGGCAGTCAACCGGAAAGTTGTTCAAGATCTCACCAAATGGATGAAAAGTATTTCAAAATGGTGATACAATAAAAGAAAATGACGAAATAAAGGAGAGAACGCCATGGGTATGCCCCTTGAATTAAACACAATGCTAGTCACAAAAGGCCGAGAACAGCGGATTGAGGAAAATCTTTTTTTGTTAGAAAAAGAAGGATACCGGCTGTTTCCAATTGATATTCCGATCGATGTGAGAAAAACAATCGAAAGTGACTCAAGTGGTACAGGGATTATCCAAAAAGTAGAATGGCATAGCGGCAAAACATTTGTGACATACCAATTGGTTTCATTGAATACGACGAATTGAATTTTGTTAAGAAAAACCGGGCAAAAACCGAGGGCACTGAAAAAGTCCCTTTAAATTTAGGGTTGTGTGTCTAAATTGGCTGTTGATTTCCGCTCCAGGCGGCTTCGCTTTCCGCGGGCGTGCCGGGGAGCCTCCTTGTCACTATGCTCCCTGAAAAGGCATGCGCATTTCCTTCGTGCGGTGCTATTTCAAGGGAGCTTTTTCAATGTTCTGCGGGGTCTCCCTTAACCTGCTTTTTCCGCTGGAGTCGGTGCCTTCCGCTCCAATCAACAGGGTGCAAGAACTGAATTAAGCATAGTTTATCTAGGCCTTTCTCATTTACTAGTATTTACCGGGCGATAGACACCTCTATCAACCAGGTTTTTCCCTTTTACTGGTACTTACCGGGTGATAGACACCTCTATCAACCAGGTTTTTCCCTTTTACTGGTATTTGCCGGGCGATAGACACCTCTATCAACCAGGTTTTTCCCTTTTACTGGTATTTGATTGGTGATAGACACCTCTATCAACCAGGTTTTTCCCTTTTACTGGTATTTGATTGGTGATAGACACCTCTATCAACCAGGTTTTCCCCTTTTACTGGTACTTACCGGGCGATAGACAGTTCTATCAACCAGATTTTTCCCTTTTACTGGTACTTACCGGGTGATAGACACCTCTATCAACCAGATTTTCCCCTTTTACTGGTATTTGCCGGGCGATAGACAGTTCTATCAACCAGATTTTCCCCTTTTATTGGTATCTACTGAGCGATAAGTTAACATATAAAAACCCACCAAGAATGTTTCATTCCTGCTGGGTTTGATTTTATGATCCCATTTCTGTTTCTTCCTTTGTAATTCTCCAGTCATGGGTATAAATATTAAAGCTTTGGTTCCGAATAAACCCTACTGTCGTGATCCCAAGATTGTCGGCTATCTCGCTTTGGCGCTGCGGGGTCTCCCCTGCCCCGTACTCCCGCAGGACTTTGAATTAGCTTCATTGAAACAACACCGCACGAAGGAAATGCGAATGCATTTTCGAGGAGTCTTCGCCGCCTTCCGCTCCAATCAACAGAGTTCTTTTACCTAGGCTAAATTTAAAAAGGTATAATTTCTCATTAATAAGAGGATTATACCTTTTTTTGCTGTATAATTATAGTAATGACGGTAAGCAATTAGAAACACTGATTGAAAAAAGCATCAAAGCTGGGATGGAAGTTGAAACTGTAATTGGTGATGCAGCCTATTCTGAAAAAGGTAATATTGAATATACAAAAGAGAATGACATCAAATTAGTAGCTAAATTAAATCCAGTGGCTACACAAGGGAATCGAAAAAAAAAGATGAATTTGAATTTAATAAAGATGCGGGCATGTATGTTTGTAAGGCTGGACATATGGCTATAAGGAAAGCGCAAGCGCCCTTGCTCATCGACGTAAGGAGGTGGACTAAAGCCGAGTGAGATAAAGGAGATTCGAAAGACGGTAGTCTTTCGTTCTCGACTTATCGTAGACGAGGCGAGGGAAGCGACGTAGTCGATAGGGCGCTTGCGCTAGACAGTTATCGAAGTTCAGATATAAATTCTGATAGTATAAGAAAAGCTCGACAAGGGAAAAAGGGTGTGTCTAAAAATCAAGTTGATACTTACTATTTTGATATTGAAAAATGTAAACACTGCCCTTTTAAAGATGGATGTTATAAAGAAGGGGCTAAAAGTAAAAGTTATTCTGTAAGTATTAAATCAAATATTCATACAGAGCAAATAAAATTTCAAGAAAGCGACTATTTTAAAGAAAAATCAAAAGAGCGATATAAAATAGAAGCCAAAAACAGCGAATTAAAACACAGACACGGGTATAATGTTGCGAAATCCTCGGGTCTATTAGGCATGGAATTACAAGGTGCCATGGCACTATTTACGGTGAATCTAAAAAGAATATTGAAACTAATTGGTTAAAATCAGGGGCAAATTTGCCTCCTTAAGTAAAAAAGACGACTCAAAATTCACATTTTTGAATTTTGAGTCGTCTTTTATTTTGCTGTTACTTAAAGATTCTTAAAAAACCGAAGGTTTTTCAGTGCCCTCCATCCGAATGATAAGGGGTTTTTGGCTGTTAACATTTTTACTGAAGTGGTCCGCCTTTTTCTGCGATTTCCGCAGCAACATCTGTGAACTTTTTGAAATTCTCGCGGAATTTTGCGGCCAACTCTTTTGCTTTTTGTTCATAACTTTGCGGATCGGCCCATGTTTTCTGCGGCTGGAGAACTTCATCGGGAACGCCGGCCACGTGGACGGGAGTATTTAATCCGAAAATCGCATCCTGCACCGTTTCGACGCGGTTTAATTCACCTTCAAGTGCTGCTTGAATCATTGCGCGTGTATAGGTAAGCTTCATCCGGCTGCCAACACCATATTCGCCGCCTGTCCAGCCGGTATTGACTAAAAATACATTGGCGTTATGCTCAAGTACTTTTTCCCCGAGCATTTCCGCATATTTTGTAGCTGGGAGCGGCAGGAATGGTGCTCCAAAGCAAGTAGAGAAGGTTGCTTCAGGTGAAGTTACCCCGCGCTCCGTGCCTGCCAGCTTAGATGTGTATCCGCTTAAGAAATGGTACATAGCCTGTTCTTTTGTCAGCTTGGCGATCGGAGGCAAAACGCCAAATGCATCCGCCGTTAGAAAAACAATCGTATGCGGGTGGCCGGCGACGCTTGGTTTCACAATATTATCAAGTGCTTCAAGCGGATAGGCGGCGCGTGTGTTTTCTGTTAAGGTGCTGTCATCATAGTCTGCAATTCGGGTATCCCGATCAATCATGACATTTTCCAAGACAGCACCAAATTGGATCGCGTCAAAAATTTGCGGTTCTTTTTCACGAGAGAGGCTGATCGTTTTTGCGTAGCAGCCGCCTTCAATATTAAACACGCCGTTCGGCGACCAGCCATGTTCGTCATCGCCGATTAATCGCCGCTTTGGATCGGCGGATAGTGTTGTTTTTCCTGTGCCCGATAAGCCGAAAAACAAGGCAACGTCGCCTTCAAGGCCAACATTTGCAGAGCAGTGCATCGATAATACATTGCTTTCAGGCAGCAGAAAATTCATAACGGAGAAAATCGATTTTTTCATCTCTCCTGCATATTCCGTTCCGCCGATTAAAATAACCCGGCGCTCAAAGGAAATGATAATGAAAGTTTCGGAATTCGTCCCGTCAAGAGAAGGATCTGCTTTAAAATTGGGTGCTGAGATGATAGTGAATTCTGGTTGATGGGCAAGTATTTCTTCCTCTGTTGGACGGATGAAAAGTTGGTGGGCAAATAGATTGTGCCAGGCGTATTCATTGATCGCTTGAATGGGCAGCCGATGTTTTTTGTCGGCGCCGGCAAAACCGTTAAACACAAAGAGTTCTTCTTGCTGGTCTAAGTAGTCAATCATTTTATCATAGAGTTTCGAGAAGGCTTCTTCTGATAGTGGCTGGTTCGTCGATCCCCAGGCTATTTTCTCTTTTATCGAATGTTCTTGAACAATAAATTTATCTTTTGGGGACCGCCCTGTGTACTTTCCAGTCGATACACTAACAGCTCCCGTTGAAGTTAACATTCCCTCACTCCGGCTCAAAACTTTTTCCACTAACTGCGGTACAGATAATTGGACATGAACGTTTTCCTTATTCAATAATTTAACGTGTCCATTTGGGATGTGTACAGAATTCATCGGCTTTAAACCTTCCTTTACTATGGTTTTTAAAGTAAAAATGTTTAAAAATAGTATAACACTTTCAACCTAATAATCTATACTAATTGGTGGATTTATGAAATTATATTTATTGTATTCGTGGTTCAATTGAGGAAATCCTGCAATTATTCAGCTAAAGCGGGAATTTTTTCAAAAAAGAAAGATGTATGAATTTTTCCTAATAAAATGATTGAAAATCATTGACATTGTTCGACATCGTACGTTATGATGTTACCTTGAACGGATACTCTCTTATCCCGAGCTGGTGGAGGGACAGGCCCAATGAAACCCAGCAACCTGCTAACGAGGAAAACAGCTTAGAAAGCAATTTTCCGAGCAAAGGTGCTTAACCTGATGCAAGGCTTGACCTTGAACGATAAGAGTGAAAGGCGTGGAGACAGTAAGCTTTCAACCTTTCCTCACATTGGAAAGGTTTTTTGTTTATCTAAAAACACACGCAGTCTTGGTCTTTCCAGTGAGAGAGTTTTCATAAAAACCCCATGTTTATTTCATACTACTAGGGATGAGTTCCGTATCAAACTGAGGTTAGCTGGTATGTAAAGCCTCACTTTATCTCATTATATAGGAGGAATTCAGATGTCAACAAAACGTCGTTTGTTTACTTCTGAATCAGTAACTGAAGGTCATCCGGACAAAATCTGTGACCAAATTTCTGATTCTATTTTAGATGCTATTTTAGCAAAAGACGCGAATGCACGGGTTGCGGCTGAGACTTCAGTGACAACTGGTTTAGTTTTAGTCGCAGGTGAAATTACAACTTCTACTTACGTTGATATTCCAAAAATTGTTCGGGAAACGATTAAAAACATTGGATATAATCGCGCAAAGTATGGTTTTGATTCTGAGACCTGTGCTGTGTTAACTTCGATCGATGAACAGTCACCGGATATCGCAATGGGAGTTGACCAGGCACTTGAAGCTCGCGAAGGCCAAATGACGGACGAACAAATTGAAGCGATCGGTGCAGGAGACCAAGGCTTAATGTTTGGTTTTGCTTGTAATGAAACGAAAGAACTGATGCCGCTGCCAATTTCGCTCGCTCATAAGCTTGCCCGCCGTTTAACAGAAGTGCGCAAGGAAGAAATTCTTCCATATCTGCGTCCGGATGGAAAAACGCAAGTAACGGTTGAATATGATGAGAATGACAAGCCGGTGCGCATTGATACGATCGTTATTTCAACCCAGCATCATCCTGAAATCGAGCTTGAACAGATTCAGCGCAATATCAAGGAATATGTAATCAATCCAGTGGTTCCTGAAGAACTAATCGATGAAAATACAAAATATTTTATCAATCCAACAGGTCGTTTCGTTATCGGCGGACCTCAAGGGGACGCAGGTCTTACCGGCCGGAAAATTATTGTGGATACGTACGGCGGCTATGCTCGTCATGGCGGCGGTGCATTCTCCGGTAAAGATCCAACAAAAGTTGACCGCTCTGCTGCATATGCTGCTCGTTATGTTGCGAAAAATATTGTCGCAGCAGGTCTTGCCGATAAAGTGGAAGTGCAGCTTGCCTATGCCATTGGCGTTGCAAAGCCAGTCTCCATTTCAATTGATACTTTCGGAACAGGTAAAGTAAGTGAAGACGTTTTAGTTGACCTTGTCGGTAAAAACTTTGATCTTCGTCCAGCCGGCATTATTAAAATGCTCGATCTTCGCCGCCCAATCTACAAACAAACAGCAGCATATGGACATTTTGGCCGTGCCGATGTAGATCTTCCTTGGGAGCGGACAGACAAAGCCGCTGCACTAAAAGAACAAGCGAATATCTAAGCTTTTTGGAGAACTGTCAGGATGGTGACAGTTCTCTTTTTAGTTTAACTTAATTAAAATTTGTCTCATGTATTTCATTTCCGTTTAAGTTTGGTTACAATCATGTAAATTGTCCCCGAGTTCCGCAAATTTCCTTTCTTTGCAGGTGCAATTTGCCCATGTTTAGTGGTAGTATTAGAGAGATATATTCAAAGACATTATTGAAAGTTCTAGAAATGGAGTAGGTGAGTACATAATGTGCGGTTTTATTGGTTGTGTACACGACAAAACCCAAAATTATACGGACGAACAAAAACAACTATTTAAAAATATGAATGACCTGATTACCCATCGTGGGCCAGACGATGAGGGGTTTTATTACGATGACTATATTCAGTTTGGCTTCCGCCGGCTGAGCATCATCGATATTGAAGCCGGCCACCAGCCACTTACATATGAAAATGAACGCTACTGGATTATTTTTAACGGTGAAGTATATAACTATGTTGAATTGCGGGAAGAACTTCTAACAGAGGGGCTTACTTTTGCTACCAGTTCGGATACGGAAGTCATCATTGCTCTATTCAGTCATCTAGGTGAAAAAGCGGTTGAAAAGCTGCGCGGAATGTTTGCCTTTGTGATCTGGGATAAACAGGAGCAAACAGTGTACGGTGCACGAGATCCATTTGGAATTAAACCATTTTTTTACATGGAAGACGGTGAACGCACCTTTTTTGCATCGGAAAAAAAGAGCATCTTGCTGGCGCTTGAAAATGATGTATTAAATTATGATGCACTGCAGCATTATTTAACGTATCAATTCGTTCCCGAGCCAGAGACGATGTCAACGGGAATTAAAAAACTCGAGCCTGGGCATTATTTTATAAAAAAAATCGGGGCTCCGATGGAAATCAAGCGTTACTGGAAGGCGCAATTTAAACCGATCCAGCAAACCGAAGCCGAATTTATGAAAGAAATCAGAGATGTTTTATTTGATTCCGTTAAAATGCATATGCGCAGCGATGTTCCGGTTGGTTCATTTCTTTCGGGGGGAATTGATTCATCAATTATTGCTTCAATTGCAAAAGAGTTTCATCCAGCGATTAAAACCTTCTCAGTCGGTTTTGAACGCAACGGCTTCAGTGAAATTGACGTTGCCAAAGAAACGGCTGAGAAACTTGGTGTGGAAAATATCAGCTATGTGATCACTCCGGAAGAATATATGCAGGAATTGCCAAAAATCATGTGGCATATGGATGATCCGCTCGCTGACCCTGCCTGTGTACCGTTGTATTTTGTAGCTCGCGAAGCACGGAAACATGTAACAGTTGTTCTTTCCGGCGAAGGGGCAGATGAACTATTTGGCGGATACAACATTTACCGTGAACCGCAGTCGCTGGAAGTTTTCAACAGAATCCCGAGGGTCGGCAAAGTTCTTTTAAGAGGAATTGCCAACATTATGCCGGAGGGAATGAAGGGTAAAAGCTTTATTGAGCGCGGTGTGACACCAATGGAAGAGCGCTATATCGGCAATGCGAAAATGTTTACTGAAGAAGAAAAGCGCAACCTCTTAAACGTTTACCGGAATGGCTTGGAGTATACAGATATTACAAAACCGCTTTACGAAGAAAGCAGAGGCTACGATCCGGTTGACCGCATGCAGTATATCGATATTCATACGTGGATGCGCGGCGATATCCTTCTTAAAGCGGATAAAATGACGATGGCTCATTCGCTTGAGCTTCGCGTTCCATTTCTGGATAAAGCTGTTTTTGAAGTGGCTTCAAAAATTCCAACCAGCTTGAAAACAGCGAATGGTACAACAAAGTATGTTTTGCGCAAAGCAGCCGAAGGAGTCGTTCCTGACCACGTGTTAAATCGGAAAAAGCTTGGATTTCCTGTACCAATCCGCCACTGGCTTAAAGATGAAATGAATGAATGGGCGAAAACGATCATCCGTGAAAGCAATACGGAGCATTTAATCAATAAGTCATATTTGTTAAAATTGCTGGATGATCATTGCCAAGACAAAGCGGATAACAGCCGAAAAATTTGGACCGTGCTGATGTTCATGATATGGCACCAAGTATATGTGGAAGAAAAGTACTCTTTCCAAAAAGAAAAAGCATACCAAATCTAAACAGAAAAAGCGGGCTGGATTGCAAGAATCAGTTAGCCCGCTTTTTGTTATATTATCAGAATTTATATCTTAACTTCGATAACTGTCTAGCGCAAGCGCCCTATCGACTACGTCGCTTCCCTCGCCTCGTCTACGATAAGTCGAGAACGAAAGACTACCGTCTTTCGACTCTCCTTTATCTCACTCGGCTTTAGTCCACCTCCTTACGTCGATGACCAAGGGCGCTTGCGCTTTTCTTATCGCAGATAGGTGATGGCCTGGCTGCCCATTTGCACCCATGCCTCTTCAAACTCTTTAAGGGGTGCTTTTTTATTTTTTTCACCTGTCAATGGATCGTTGAAATACACATATTGCTGGTCGTATCCAGTTAAAAGGACAGAGTGTTCTTTGTACGTAATGATCACTTTGCCTGTGGGCGTGTCCCAAGTTTGAAACTGACTATCATCGAGTTTTTTGAAGCTCGTATTGGTAATCACCCAGACAGACCGTCCGTCGGAAAGGTGTGTTTTCAATTCCTCGAAATCCGAGCCAGTTAAATCCTTTATTTTTCCAGGAAGATAAGTCTCCGCAAGCTCAGCAATGGGCTGGTGGTATACGCCGAACCCCGCCTCTTTAAAATCGTACATATTGCCGACAAAGCCATTATTCGGGTTTCCGTAAAAGATTTGCCCGTTGGCTATTTTTTGCGGTGTATGATCTTTTTTTATTTTTTCAGCAAGTTCGATTTTGTTTGTTTGAATGCCTGCCTGATACAGCATCATCGATAGACTGGTTACTTCGCAGCCGCGCGGCAGTTCGGGAAACTGTGAGACTGCGGGAATATCAAGAAGTACTTGATCCTGGATTTTGATAATCGGAAAATCAAGCTGTTCTTCCATAAAGCCGCTTGTTTTTACTACAGGTGAATAAACCCAGCTTTTTAAAGAAATGATAGCCGTGGCAGCCTGTCCGTTTTTCGCGTTTTCAAGGAAAAAAACCGCAGCAATAATCGAAAACGTAAAAAGCAGTAAAAAGAGTAATTTAAAAAACATGCTAACTTTTTTAATAAAATGTAATAGAAAAAGAACCAGCAGAATAAGAATGACAATCGAAATCAAAATAATAAAACCACCTAATCATTTTATTCGGGGAATGGAGAATACTATTTAGATGAATGATCTATAGCGTGAATACTTTTATAATAAGCGCCTTTCTCGGCGTATTCTCTTGTGATTCGTTCCATATCGGCAATGTCAGCGGCATTCAGCTCACGAATTACTTTGGCTGGACGGCCAAAAGCGAGCGTGTTTGGGGGAATGACCTTTCCTTGGGGGACAAGGCTTCCTGCTCCAATAAAGGCGCCTTCTCCGATGACAGCTTGATCAAGCACGATGGAACCCATGCCGATCAGTGCTTTTTTCTTGATGGTGCAGCTATGGAGAATCACTTGATGGCCAATGGTTACTTCATCTTCCAAAATGAGCGGGTTATTTGGACTTTGATGCAAAACGGAGTTATCTTGGATATTTACTTTGCGGCCGATGATGGTTGGAGCGACATCTCCGCGAATTACGGTATTAAACCAAATGCTTGATTCCTCCCCGATTTCAACATCTCCGCTAATTGTGACAAAGTCGGCAATGTATGCGGAATCGGCGATTTTTGGTATTTTCCCCTTATATGGATAAATCAAGAATGTTCTCCCCTTTATTAAAAAATTGTGCTGGCTTCTTGAAAGACCTTTTTGTATGTATTTGTGGTATAGTACTTTTATTATAAGAATATAGAAGATCTTTTCTATCTCTAATTTTACTTTATTTTTGCTGATTTTAGGAGGATTAATATGTGGAAGTGGGAAGCGGAAGGAGAAACAAAAGCGGTAATCGTGATGGTTCATGGAGCAATGGAGCATCATCGGCGCTACGGCTGGCTGATCGAAATGTGGCGAACATCTGGCTTTCATATTATTATGGGCGATCTTCCGGGACAAGGCATGACGACGAGGTCACGCCGGGGTCATATTGATTCTTTTGATGAATATATTTTTGAAGTGAAAGATTGGGTGCAGGCTGCTTACACTTATGACTTACCTGTATTCTTACTTGGACACAGCATGGGGGGGTTAATTGCCATACGCTTGCTCCAGGAAGAGCGCCTGAACCTGGCAGGTGTGATTTTATCATCTCCGTGTTTAGGATTGGTTCAGACGCCTTCCAATTTTTTAAACATTCTGTCACTTGGATTGAATGTGATTTATCCGACGTTCCGAATGAATTCCGGCTTAACCATAGATATGGCAACAAGAAACCAGGATGTTCGCGAAGCAGATATGAATGATACATTATATATAACAAAAGTATCGATCCGCTGGTATCGAGAGCTTGTTACGGCAATGAAGGCTGCGTTTGAAAATATGGGAAAAATGCAAGATGTGCCGATGCTCGTTATGCAAGGGGGCGATGACAAGATTGTCAATAAACAGGTTGTCAGAGAATGGTTTAATGGCGCGCCATTGTCGGAAAAACGCTTTAAGGAATGGCAAAAATGCTACCATGAAATTTTTAATGAACCGGAGCGGGATGAAGTGTTTGAGTACGCGAAGGATTTTGTGATAAGCCAACTAAAATCAATTGGTTATATCGTCTAGAGGTGTAGAAGGATGTCATTTACGATGACACCAATCAGCTTAATGTCTCAAGTTTATCGAAAAATTTTTCCGGTTGTTCATCGGGAACTTGACTATTGGAAAGGCCGTGCACAGCAGATTCCAAATCCAGAGCTGCAGAAACAAGCATTGGCCAGTATTGAGAGCAAAACCTTTCATTGTGAAGGCGGAGCGATCCTGGCTTTAATGGCCGGAGAGAATTATCGAGCAGCTGTTAAATTTATTGTTGCCTATCAGACGATTAGCGATTACTTGGATAATCTCTGTGACCGCTCAACCTCGCTTGATCCAGCTGATTTTGCAGCACTGCATGAGTCCATGCCTGATGCCTTATCACTTGCCACCGTTCAGAAAAATTATTACCGGCTTAGGGAGGATCAGGACGATGGCAATTACTTAAACGAATTGGCAGAGACTTGCCGAACAGTATTGCGTAACATAAAACCTGTTCATTTCGATTACATAAAAAATTATCTTGATGAACTTTGCCTGTATTATTGTGATTTGCAAGTTCACAAACATGTCCTGCCGCAAGAACGGGTGACTCGGCTGCAAAATTGGTATGAAGAATATCAGGAACAATTGCCAGAGATGGAATGGTATGAGTTTTCCGCTTGTTCGGGCTCCACGCTTGGGATCTTTAGTTTGATTTCCTATGCGATGCGGGACGATTTCCAAAAAGGCGATGCTCTCAATATTCGCAATGGTTATTTTCCGTATATTCAAGGGCTCCATATTTTGCTGGATTATTTTATTGATCAGGAAGAAGACAGGGCAGGAGGAGATTTGAACTTTTGCTTCTATTATCCGGATGAAGAAGTGCTGTTTAGACGACTAAAGCATTTTTTGGCGGAAGCTGATCGTCATACTGAAAAACTGCCGCATAAAAAATTTCATCAGTTGATCAACCGCGGACTGCTAGGGGTTTATCTTTCCGATCGAAAGGTCCAAAAGCAAAAAAACGTCCGCAAGCTGGCAAAAGAAATCATCAAAGCAGGCGGAAAGATCAGTTATTTTTTCTATGTAAATGGACTGGCCTATCGCTCGCTGCAAAAGTGGATTCCAGGGAGCTTTATTCGAATGATTTTTAAATAAAAAGAGCCAGGCGGCATCAAGCCTGGCTCTGCCTTTTTTCAATGGCGATAATAAATGGCGGATTGTTTTTTTGATTGATAAATTGATATTGCAGAATATGGGCTTTGTTTTGGTCCATTAGCCGGCAATATGCGAGAAGTTCGTCACGCTCTGCTGCGCCCTCACGATGACCATGGTAAATCACCAAAACGATTATGCCCTCAGGGGCCATGATTTCAAGAAGCTGTTCAACTGCGGCAATCGTTGTTGCGGCTTTTGTGGTGATCGTTTTATCGCTGCCGGGTAAATATCCAAGGTTAAAAATCGCCCCTTTGATCTTTCCGTGGTCTTCTGCTGGAATGCTGTCAATTAGAGCTTCATGCCCTTTTTTAAAAAGAACAACCCGATCGAGCAGTTTTTCCTGTTGAAGCCGCTCTTCTGTTGCCAGCAGCGCCGCTTCCTGGATATCAAATCCATAAACTTTTCCGGAGCTTCCGATAAGCTTGGCTAAAAAAACCGTATCATGTCCGTTGCCGACTGTTCCATCTACGACAATTTCGCCAGGCTCGACAGCTTTTTCAATCAATTTTTTTGCAAAAGGGAGGACGCGATCCAGCTTCATGTTAAATCCCCTGCTGCTTGATAAAATTTACCCTGCCAGCTGTCCCGCCGCTTCAATTCCGCATCAATCGCGTTTAACACTTCCCACTTGTTAACGCTCCACATTGGGCCGATCATCAGATCAATCGGGCCATCCCCCGTAATGCGATGGACAATCATTTCCGGCGGTAAAATTTCCAATTGATCGCATACTAAGTTAACATAGTCTTCTTTTGAAAGGAAATCAAGCTTTCCTTTTTCGTACTGTTTGACCATTGGTGTCCCTTTTAAAAGGTGCAATAAATGAATTTTTATTCCCTGAACATCCAGTTTGGCCACTTCCCGTGCTGTTTCCATCATCATTTCTTTTGACTCTAAAGGCAGACCGTTAATAATGTGGGAACATACGCGAATACCACGCTTACGCAGTTTCTTTACCCCTTCAACATAACATTGATAATCATGTGCTCGGTTAATCAATAAAGCCGTCCGTTCATGGATGGTTTGCAAGCCAAGTTCCACCCATAAATACGTTCTTTCGTGTAGCTCTGCTAAATAGTCAACAACATCATCCGGCAGGCAATCAGGCCGAGTGGCAATCGAGAGACCGACAACACCTTCCTGTTTTAATACGGTCTCATATTTTTCACGAAGCACCTCCACAGGGGCGTGTGTATTGGTGAACGCCTGAAAATAGGCCATGTACTTGCCATCTTTCCATTTTGTATGCATTTTTTCTTTCATATCACGAAATTGCTTTTCGAGATCATCGGCGCGGTTGCCGGCGAAATCACCGGAACCTGAAGCGCTGCAGAATGTGCAGCCGCCATGTGCCACCGTACCGTCGCGGTTTGGGCAATCGAAGCCGCCATCCAGTGCAATTTTAAACACCTTATGACCGAACTGCTGGCGAAGGTGGTAATTCCAAGTATGATATCGTTTGTCGTCTACTGCATATGGAAAAGGTTTCGTCTGAATCATTTCAGAACCTCCTTTTGTTTAAAAATAGGTGCATAAGAAAAATTTTAACATGAAGCGATTGGCATCGCCAATGTGAAGGATATTTCCAGAAGATTTTCCCCTTAATTCGTTTCCAACATTTATTTATTTCACTGCGTGATAGGAAAAATGAATGTGAACACAATAAGAAAAGAAGCTAAAAGCTTCTATGCAGGTTTGAAAGGGGTTTTTAGATGGCTACTCGGGAATCAGTCGAAAATTTACTACAAAAATGCGAAGATGCGATTACTTTTGCCCAAGATCAATACAAGGAAAGCAGTCTTCAAGAGCATTATAACAATGATGACTATACGATTGCCTTACAAGAGCTGGAGAACACCTATCATGATCTTGCAAAAATGGCGCATAGTGCCAATCCCCAGCAGCGAGAACAGCTTCATCGAATGAGGCTGCAAATTCAGCAGCTGCAAAATACAATGATTTTGCAAGGTCGATAAATTAAGGGGGAAAAGGGATTGAAAAAGCGATCAAAACAACAAAACCCTGAACAAAAAACGCGAAACGGCCAAAATAATCAAGATCTGGAAATGGGCAAGGATTATGACCTTGTTAAAAAGGCCAAGCTGAAATATGAAAAATCCGGCGGTCAGCCTGTAAAATCAAAATCCCATCCAGAGCCGGAACAATCATCTTAAAGAAGTTTGCCCTTAACAGCGATGTTAAGGGCATGATTTTTAGGTTTCGCACATTCCACCGGACGATAAAAGCTGCCATTCCGAAAAAAAGATTGCACCTGTCGGAAAAAAAGACTACAATTGCTTTTGTTTTGAAATTAAAAAAGGAGCAATTTATATGCCCCGTGCGTTATGGCTTTTAGTAATCGGAATGGCCGTAAATGTGACCGGAAATTCGTTTTTATGGCCGTTAAATACAATCTATATTCATGATTCTTTGGGGAAATCGCTATCGGTTGCAGGCATTGTCCTCATGTTCAACTCGGCTGCCAGTGTGCTGGGCAATCTGATCGGCGGCAGTTTGTTTGACCGGATTGGCGGATATCGTTCCATCCTTACCGGAATTGGGATTACATTGCTTGCACTCGTCGGCTTAACTCTTTGGCATGGCTGGCCGGAATATGTCATTTTTCTCATTATTATTGGATTTGGAACCGGCATTATTTTTCCATCTATGTATGCGATGGCGGGTTCGGTATGGGAGGAGGGCGGCCGCAAAGCTTTCAATGCGATTTACGTTTCTCAAAATCTCGGTGTTGCGATCGGATCATCGCTTGGCGGCTTAGTTGCGGACTATTCTTTTCAGCTCATTTTTTTGGCAAATACGCTTCTTTATATCATCTTTTTGCTAATTGCTTTTTTTGGCTATAAAGGGATGTCGGTCAAAGCAGGAAAAAGAATAACAACACAATCTGAAAAAGTATCGTTCAAAAATAACCGGAATCTTCGTGCTTTGATGGTTCTCAGTTTAGGCTATTTATTATGCTGGGTCGCCTATGTACAGTGGTCGACAACAATTGCGGCCTATACACAGCAAATCAACATTTCCCTTACCCAATACAGCTTGCTTTGGACTATAAATGGTGCGCTAATTGTTCTTGGCCAGCCGCTCGTGCAACTTTTTATAAAACAATTTACAAAAACATTTAAACTCCAAATGCTTGCCGGAATTTTCATTTTTATCGTTTCTTTTTTAGCAGCCAGCATGGCCCACAGTTTTTCAGGATTTATGGCAGGAATGGTCATTTTGACGATTGGGGAAATGTTTGTCTGGCCTGCAGTGCCGACCGTCGCATTTGATTTGTCGCCGAAAGGCCGCGAAGGCTTTTACCAAGGTGTTGTCAATAGCACTGCAACAAGCGGGAGGATGGTGGGCCCGCTTCTCGGCGGTATGATCGTTGATCTGTATGGAATGCCGATGCTGTTTCTTGTATTGATTGGTTTATTTATCATTTCTCTTATCACCACTGTTTTTTATGATCGGGGTTTAACGGAGGGTGAAAATGAAGCCTAAAAGTCAATCCGTTCTTGCCAAAACTTGCATCCAACCCGAAAGTTTATTAAAATAACCGTATACTTTTCATATTGACAATGACAATGACGAGGAGTAGTAATGGTTCTTTTCCCGCATGTTAGAGAATTGGCGGTGGGTGCAAGCCAATCGGGAAAATCATGAACTCGCCTCCGAAGTTGCAAACATGAAAATCTCTGGTGCCAACCGAAAAGTAATGTTTGCCGCATGCCGCGTTAAAGTGTTAAGCGAGTGCATTTTTATTTTACGAGTGAGCACTAATGTGGGTGGTACCGCGGGAGATCGATACATATTCCTCTCGTCCCGTTTGGGGATGGGAGTTTTTTTATTTTTGCCCAGCTTAGCTGGAGAATTTAGGAGGAAAAATCCATGAGCTTCAATCATCAGCAAATCGAATCGAAATGGCAAAAAAAATGGGAAGAAGAAAAAACATTTAAAACAAATGAAGAAAAAGGGAAGCGGAAATTTTACGCTCTTGATATGTTTCCTTATCCTTCCGGAGCCGGACTGCATGTGGGTCACCCTGAAGGCTATACAGCGACAGACATCCTTTCTCGCTTAAAACGGATGCAGGGCTACAATGTCCTTCACCCAATGGGCTGGGATGCCTTTGGCTTGCCGGCAGAACAATATGCATTGGATACAGGGAATGATCCAGCGGAATTTACAAAGAAAAATATTGACAATTTTCGCCGCCAAATTAAATCGCTTGGGTTTTCATATGACTGGGATCGGGAAGTAAATACAACAGATCCGGAATACTACAAGTGGACACAATGGATTTTCTTGCAGCTCTTTAAAAAGGGGCTTGCGTATATTGATGTAGTTGCCGTAAACTGGTGCCCGGCTCTTGGCACGGTTTTGGCAAATGAAGAAGTCATTGATGGGAAAAGTGAACGCGGCGGCCATCCTGTTGAACGCCGCCCAATGAAACAATGGATGCTGAAAATCACTGCTTACGCAGACCGTCTTCTTGAAGATCTGGAAGAACTCGATTGGCCCGAAAGCATTAAAGATATGCAGCGCAATTGGATCGGCCGGTCGGAAGGGGCAGAAGTTACCTTTAAGATCGCAGATCATAACGAAACGTTTACCGTCTTCACGACTCGTCCGGATACTCTTTTTGGAGCAACCTACGCGGTGCTGGCGCCGGAACATGCACTTGTAAGCAAAATTACGACAGCTGAGCAGAAACTGGCAGTGGAAGCCTATTTGGAAAAAATCAAAAGCAAAAGCGATTTGGAACGGACCGATTTGGCGAAAGAAAAGACAGGTGTGTTTACGGGCGCTTATGCCATCAATCCGGCTAACAATGAAAAAATGCCGATTTGGATTGCCGATTATGTATTGGTCAGCTATGGAACGGGCGCAATTATGGCAGTTCCTGCCCATGATGAGCGGGACTACGAGTTTGCTAAACAATTTGAACTGCCGATCAGGCAAGTGGTAGCCGGCGGGGATATTGAAAAAGAAGCCTATACCGGGGATGGCGAACATATTCATTCAGAGTTTTTGGATGGCTTAAACAAAAAGGATGCAATTGAAAAAATGATTTCCTGGCTGGAGGAAAAAGGGATTGGAACCAAGAAGGTGACATACCGTTTACGCGACTGGTTATTCAGCCGTCAGCGGTATTGGGGCGAACCAATTCCGATTATCCACTGGGAAGATGGAACAATGACGGCTGTTCCTGAAGAGCAGCTGCCGCTAACTCTGCCGAAAACAACGGAAATCAGGCCATCAGGTACCGGCGAGTCGCCGCTTGCCAACATCTCTGAGTGGGTAAATGTTGTTGACCCTGAAACAGGCAAAAAAGGCCGCCGCGAAACGAATACAATGCCGCAATGGGCGGGAAGCTGCTGGTATTATTTGCGCTATATTGATCCAAAAAATAGTCAGGAGCTTGCTTCTCGTGAAAAACTGAATGAATGGCTTCCAGTTGATGTGTACATTGGCGGGGCCGAGCATGCTGTGCTCCACTTGCTCTATGCCCGTTTTTGGCATAAATTTCTATACGATCTTGGCGTTGTTCCAACGAAAGAACCGTTCCAAAAACTGTTTAATCAAGGAATGATTTTGGGCGAAAACAATGAAAAAATGAGCAAGTCAAAAGGAAATGTTGTCAACCCTGATGCGATTGTTGAAAGCCATGGGGCCGATACACTTCGTTTATACGAAATGTTTATGGGACCGCTCGATGCTTCGATTGCCTGGTCGACAAACGGTCTAGATGGGGCGCGACGCTTCCTTGACCGGATTTGGCGATTGTTCATTGAAGAAGATGGCAGCTTAAATCCAAAGATCCAAGCGAGCGAAGAGTCAGCAAGCCTTGAAAAGGTCTATCACCAAACGGTAAAGAAAGTGACGGAAGATTTAGAGG
This sequence comes from Bacillota bacterium Lsc_1132, assembly GCA_044598425.1. Taxonomy (GTDB): domain Bacteria; phylum Bacillota; class Bacilli; order Bacillales; family Cytobacillaceae; genus JAEVLT01. Next base: position 2,809,767 of record CP172536.1, on the reverse strand, counting down.
GCTTGCGCTTTAATACGGCAATCTCGCAACTGATGGTGTTCATAAACGAAGCGTATAAATCCACTGCTCTTGCAAAGAATTATATGGAGGGATTTGTAAAAATGCTTTCGCCCATTTGCCCTCACGTTGCCGAAGAACTTTGGGAAAAGCTTGGTCACAATGATACGATTTCATACGAAGCATGGCCGGCGTATGATGAATCAAAACTGGTCGATCAAGAAGTTGAAATTGTCATTCAGGTAAATGGAAAAGTGAAGCATAAACTTACCGTTCCGACAAATGCATCGAAAGAAACGCTTGAACAATTGGCGATGGATGATGAAAAAGTGAAAGAACAAATCGAAGGCAAAACGGTTCGCAAAGTCATTACCGTTCCTGGAAAATTAGTGAATATTGTCGCAAATTAAGCAATGAAAACAAATATCCCCCCTGTTGTGGGGGGTATTTTTAAAGAAAGGGTATGAAAATGAGCGAAATCAAAACGATCACAACGGATGAGTTGAAGAAGAAACTTGAGGTAGGCGAGAAACTCGAGCTTGTCGATGTCAGAGAATACGATGAAGTAGAACAAGGGATGATTCCAGGCGCGAAGCATATTCGCATGGGAGACATTCCAGCTAACCTTGATTATTTTGATAAAAATAAAGAATATATTTTTATCTGCCGTTCAAGTGCCCGGAGCGGAAATGTGTGCCAGTATCTACATGATCAGGGATACAAGGTAGTCAACATGGTCGGCGGCATGATGAACTGGACAGGAGAAACAAAATAAATCGCTGATTAGCCAAAAAGCCGGATTCCCAAAGGGATCTGGCTTTTTAATACTATCAGAATTTATATATGCACTTCGATAACTGTCTAGCGCAAGCGCCTATCGGCTAGCGTACTTCGTCCTTCTCCCTACGATAAGTCAACATCGGCTCGCTACGCTCACCGTGTTTCCTTTATCTCAGTCGAAGGGCCTCCAGTCCGTACGCCGATGAGCAAGGCGCTTGCGCTTTTCTTAATTGGATACATTTACTTTGCCTTTATTCCCCAGCATCATGAAGCCCATGATAATCAGTGGCGCTAGATTTACTACTGCAAGAAATGTTCCTTGAAAATCTGTGCCGATCAACAGGCCGTGCAAGGTGACGAGAATATAAAGAAACGGGTTGAGCGCATGCAGCTTTCGCCATCTTTGATAGCCGATTTTCTTACGGGCTTTCGACGTCAAGACGGTTACAATCAAGAAATAGAATGACAAGATTCCGAGCGCCATCGCAAACGGCTGATAGGTGGTATTAAACGGGATCAATAGCTCTTTCCACGTAAACTTAAAATATGAATCGATCAGCAAAAATCCTAAGTGGCCAAAAACGAGAATCAACGCCCAGTTTGATAAGGACTCATGTAAAAAGAGAGTTCCATTTACTTTTTGTTTGCGTTTCTTGCGCACTTGGCTGTAAAGGCCTGTGATGACTGACAGGTATAACAACAAGTAGGCGACAGAACCGGTTGCGCGTATAAAATACCATTCAAACTGTTCAATCATAAATAGCCCTCCCTCCAAATCACTTTTTGCCGGTTAATGAAAACCGCTCCGGTGCCTTTTTCGGCAATCCAGCGCCGCCCCTTCTCTTCTCCTAAAAGAAGCACCACTTTTGCCCATACGTCCGCTTCCACAGCGGTTGGAGCTATCACCGTTGCCGAGACGATCGAACTTTTCGAAGCTTCCCCTGTAAAGGGATCGATTAAATGATGTTGATCCACACCGTTTACTTTCCAGCGCCGTTTCATTGATGTAGATGTAGCGATGGCTCCATTTTCAACTTCGATATCTGAAATAATTTTCTCAGGTTCAAACGGATCTTCAATCCCAATATTTAAAGGCCTCGACAGCGTTCCAAAAATGCGGATATCCCCGCCAACATTGATAAACCCGGCTCCATACTCCGCCAATAATTCCGATGCCTGATCAATCACCCAGCCTTTGGCAATTCCACCTAAATCCAGCTTGGTGCGTAAAAATGCTGTGCTATTGTGTTCATTTAGCAAAAAGGGTTTATCAAGATGAACGCGGGGTGAGCACATATCCATCCCGCTGATTTCTCTCCCTCTTATATGCTCAATTGACTTCGTATAGCCGGTTTGTTCAAGGGCATGTAAGATGCCGGGATTAAAAACCCCGCCGGTTTCCTCATAAAAGCGAAGCGCTGTCTCAAGAATGGCAAACAATTCATTTGAGACAGGCACTTCTTTACCTATTTGTTCGTTCAACTGCGAAAGCTCGCTATCGTTTCGGAAGCGGCTGCAAAGGTCTTCAATTTTCACAAATTTTTTATACACAGGCATTAAGTCATTTGCAAACAGTTCGCTCGTAATGGAAATTTGAACAATGGTGCTCATTGAATGAAAACGGTAATCGTACATCAGGTACCACCCGTTGTTGTATCAAAACGTCTGCCGCGGCGATTGTTTGTGCTGTCGTTTGAAAACGAATTGCTGTTTCCATCAAAAGCCTGAGAACTATTGTCAAATGTTGACCCGCCATCACTGTTCAAGGAATTGCTGCCATCTGAGAAAGAGGATGATGGCTGACTCTGATCGATTGATGGACTAAGGGCACTGTTATCACTCTGACTACTCCCATCACTTTGGCTGGGCTGGGCTGATGGTTGGCTGTTTGCAGGTACTTGACTGGATATATTTGTTTTGCTTGATTTTACGCCGTTTGTTACTCCCAGGTATGAAACCATTCCGGCCACTAATGCAAGACTTCCGAAACTGACTCCCCAGGAAGTGAATTGTTTTTTGTTCAATTTTCTGGCTCCCTTCAAGATAAATCGATTGCCTAAAAAGAACTATACAAGTCCAATCTTAAAATTTTCTTAAAATATTCATAAATTAATATTTTAAAAATTTCGAAAAATGGACAGAATGAAGAAAGAAGGGAGGAGACCGGATCATGATTAAGGTAAAACTATTTGATCGCGAACACGAAAAAGATCTCGAATGGGAAATGAATCGATTTCTAAAGGGAATCGATGACAAGAAACTAATTGATATTAAATACAATGTTGCCGCTCTTCCAGAGGATGAAGAGGAAGAGCAAATCTATTGTTTTACGGCAATGATCATTTATCGGTCCTGAAAACATATCAGGACCGATGTTTTGCTGTTAGGGCAGCATTTGTACCGGCAATTCTTCCAGTTACAAGCGCTGCTGTAATATTGTAGCCGCCCGTATAGCCGTGAATGTCGAGAATTTCCCCGCAAAAATAAAGGCCGGCCATTTTCTTTGAAGCCATTGTCTGTGGCTCAATTTCTTTGATCGAGACTCCGCCGCCGGTCACAAATGCTTTTTCAAGCGGCAGCGTTCCATTTACTGTAAAGGTAAAATGCTTGCAGTTTTTTGCAAAGGCCCGTACTTTTTCGTTTGAAATCGTTCCACCCTGAGCATTCGCATCAATTTCGCTTTTTTCAAGGAGAAAAAGGAGATAGCGCTCGGGCAGCAGCCCTTTTAGCGTATTTTTTATGCTCTTCTTTGGCTCGTTTTTCAGCAAAAGGCTGATTTTTTCAAAAATAGTAGATTCAGTTTGATCCGGAAGGGCGTCCAAGCTCATCGCCACTTCATTAAGCTTCCATTTCTTCATCGCTTTCACGACGAACTGGCTGCAGCGCAGCACGGCTGGTCCGCTGATGCCAAAATGGGTAAAAATCATATCCATTCGGTGGGAAATGATTGGTTTTCCTTTCGGATTCAGGACGCTTAAGTTGATATCCCGAAGCGACAGTCCTTGGAGAATTTTGCTTTTGATAAAAGCTTCATTTGAAGTAACTGGCACTTCAGTAGGGAACAGCTCAGTAATCGTGTGGCCGGCTTTTTCGGCCCAGGCGTAGCCGTCACCGGTCGATCCGGTGTGGGGGACGGATTTGCCGCCAACGGCAATGACAACATATTTGGCCGCAATTTTCCGACCGTCTTGTAAAACTACTGCGGTTGTTTCGCCATTTTCGTATACGACGTCCGCAACTGGAGTATTCTTGATGATCGAAACATTTAGAGCCGCTAATTTTTCCAAAAGGGCATCGACAACGGATTGCGCTTTATCGGTAACAGGAAACATTCGGCCATGATCTTCTTCTTTTAACGCAATGCCCATTTTTTCAAAAAAAGCGATAATGTCTTCATTATTAAAAATCGAAAAGGCGCTGAATAAAAACTTTCCGTTTCCAGGAAGGTGTTTTATCAGTTCATTAATTGGCATGCGATTGGTGACATTGCAGCGTCCGCCGCCTGAGATGGCAAGCTTCCTGCCGAGCTTGTCTCCTTTATCAACCAACAGCACCTTTGCTCCATGCTCACCGGCAGCGATCGCCGCCATTAAACCGGAAGGGCCGCCGCCTATCACAATGACATCGTATTTCATTTTTTCACCAACTTTTGCAGAGTCTCCATTAAGGGTAAACTAGAATTGATCATATCATACCTTTTCGGAAATCTCGTTTTAAAAGATTTTTTATAAAATTGCCTTATACGAGTGTAGCGTTGTGGGTTGAGAAGTTGTACACTACTAGTATCGTGCAAAAAAGTCGAACTTGCACTTCTTTTTTTTATAATATCAGCGAATTTATATCTGAACTTCGATAACTGTCTAGCCCCAGCGCCTATCGGCTAGCGTACTTCGTCCTCCTCCCTACGATAAGTCAACATCGGCTCGCTCACTCGCCGTGTTTCCTTTATCTTTAGTCGAAGGGCCTCCAGTCCGTACGCCGATGACCAAGGCGCTTGCGCTTTTCTTATGTAAGGAGAAGGATTTTTATGTCGTCTAAGCTTTTAAGAGGAACGTTTATTTTAACAGTTGGAACGATTTTGTCCAAAGTTCTTGGCTTATTTTATGTAATTCCTTTCTATCAAATTGTTGGAAAACACGGAACCCAGCTTTATCAGTTTTCCTATGTCCCTTATACAATATTTATCAGCATCGCGACAGCGGGTGTGCCGCTCGCGGTTTCAAAATTTATTTCGAAATACAATGCCCTCGAAGAATATGCCGTTGGCAGAAAGCTGTTTAAATCCGGCTTGCTCATTATGATGACGACCGGAATGGTTGCTTTTTTACTTCTTTATTTAAGTGCACCGGCAGTAGCTGAAATGAGTATAAACGCGAACGATAAGAAGCAAACTTTTTCTGTTAATGAAGTCGCAACCGTTATTCGAGCTGTCAGTTTTGCACTGATTGTTGTGCCGTTTATGAGCCTGATCAGAGGGTATTTTCAAGGGCACCAGTCGATGGGGCCTTCTGCTGTTTCTCAAGTAGTTGAACAAATCGTCCGGATTGGTTTCACACTTGCCGGCGCGTATGCTGTTTTGCACTGGTTTAATGGCGGAATTGTAAAATCAGTGAGTGTGGCGACGTTTGCCGCCTTTATTGGTGCGATTGGAAGTTTGCTTGTGCTCTTTTGGTATTGGTTTAAACGCAAGCCTTATTTAGACGAACTGCTTGAACAGGACAAGGGAACTGTACAAATTTCCTTAGGTCAAATTTATAAAGAGATCTTTATTTATGCGGCGCCGTTTGTTTTTGTTGGGATTGCCAACCCTTTATTCCAATTGATTGACCAATTTACCTTTAGTCGCGCAATGGCGGGGATTGTTTCGGCAAAGGTAGCGGATACTGCGTTTTCGATTTTGAACTTTGAGTCGCACAAGATTGTTATTATTCCAGTATCCCTGGCGACAGCTTTTTCGCTGACGCTTGTCCCAAGCATCACAAAAGCATTCGTGGAGCACGACCACAAAAGCATGAATCATCAGCTCAACCAGGCATTTCAAGTGCTGCTGTTTTTAACACTGCCTGCTGCGATTGGGTTATCACTTTTAGCCGAACCTGTTTACACCGTCTTTTATGAACACGATCCGCTTGGAATTGAAGTGCTCGGAGCCTATGCACCGGTTGCGATTCTATTTTCGCTTTATTCAGTTACGGCGGCTATTTTACAAGGAATAAATGAGCAGCGTTTTACGATTTTAAGCTTGCTTGTCGGCTTATTGTTAAAATTAAGTCTGAATATCCCGCTTATAAAAACAATGGGAACAATAGGGGCCATTTTAGCCACTGCAATCGGCTATACAGCAGCAATCCTTGTCAATTTAATTGTGATAAAACTGTATTCGCGCTATCCATTCCGGCTTGTGTATCGAAGAAGCATGCTGATCGTTATTTTTGCTGGATTGATGTGGATTGGAACAGAACTTACCTATAAGTTTTTATTATTGTTCATGTCGCCTGCATCAAAAATCCAATCACTCATGATTATTTTTATATGTGCCGCTGTCGGCACGGGGATTTATTTTTACTTAAGTTTAAAAACAAAACTGGCTTACCGCTTATTCGGTTCGCGTGTGGACAGCATCAAGCGGAAGTTGCGCTTACCGGTTTAATATTTTGGCGGAGTGTGAAATATATGCGAATGGATAAGCTGCTTGCTAATCTTGGCTATGGCAGCAGGAAAGAAGTAAAACAGCTGTTAAAAGGCGGTCAAGTGAAAGTCAATGGTATTGCTGTGAAAGATGGCAAACAGCACGTCGACCCAAGCAAGGACAGCATTACTCTTCATGGCGAAGTGATTGAATATAAGGAATTCATCTATATAATGATGAATAAGCCGCCTGGTGTTTTGTCGGCAACGGAAGACAACCGTAGTGAAACGGTCATTGATTTGCTGGAGATCGAAGACCAGGTGTATGAGCCATTTCCTGTAGGAAGACTAGACAAGGATACGGAAGGCCTGCTTTTGATAACGAACGACGGTCAACTCGCCCATCGTCTGCTTTCGCCGAAAAAGCATGTGCCAAAGACGTACTTTGCCGTTATTGATGGAGAAGTAACAGAGGCAGATGCCGCTGCATTTCAGAAGGGAGTTGTCCTTGATGACGGCTATGTTACAAAGCCGGGGGAATTAGTCATTCTAAAATCCGGGATTCACTCCGATATTGAACTGACAATCACAGAAGGGAAGTTTCACCAAGTGAAACGAATGTTTGAAGCTGTCGGCAAAAGGGTTGTTTACTTAAAACGAATTTCCATGGGGCCGCTTGAGCTGGATGAAACGCTTGAGCTTGGGGAATACCGGGAACTGACGGAGGAAGAAGTGCAATTGTTAAAGGATTACGAAGTAAAATAGATACTGGATTAAAAAGGCAACCTCTCTTCTTGATGAGTTGCCTTTTTCTAGAATGAGAAGTGAATATAAGTTTTTTAAAATGATCGCCTCTTAGAGGATCATTCCATTCCATTTCATTTTAAAAAGAAGTTTTTATGCAGAAAAAATCATAGGAGAATCGTGTTATAGTTTTAGTCCCGTACGGCTCTTAAAACGGCGCAGCAAAATATGGCTTTCCACCCTCGTAATTCCTTCCAAGCTGTATAGTTCTTCGTTAATGAATTGTTCAAGTCTGGCAAAGTCTTCGACAAGGACATGCATATGCAGCGTGCTTGGTCCTGTCATTTGATAGCAGCTCGCCACAACCGGGTTGTTCGCCAACGTTTCGGCAACTCTGACGAGGGAAGCAGGCTCGCAATCCACCTCAAAAAAAGCGGATACATTCTTTCCAACTCTTTCAGAGTTAATCACCACGGAAAATTTCTCGATTACTCCGTTATCCCAAAGTTGGTTCACTCTTTCACGAATCGAAACCCTCGATAAGTTTAATTCTTTTCCTATATCTACATAGGACATTCGCCCATGCTCGCTTAATAATTCCAAAATCTTTTTATCAATTTCATCCAGTTTCATTCACAATCCCCATTTCATCATTTTGGTAAAACCATCATAACGTATGAAATCTTAAAAGATCAATGTCTTTATTGTGTAAAAAAATAAATTTCCGAATTATTAAAAGTTATGGAATTTTTCGTTTAATTGGTTTATACTCGTAAAAAGAGCAAAACCATTTGTTAATTATTTTTTCTTTTTCAATTAACATATGAAATTGTTTTGCGAATATAAAGGACATTTCGGAGAGATAGCTTGAGAGGATGTGACGTGATGACTGTAAATTATTTGAATTATCCCTATGCATCGCAGCGCATGGCGGTTTTTGCGAGAAAGGGAATGGTAGCTACTTCCCAGCCGTTAGCGGCCAATGCGGGGCTGGATATCTTAAAAAAGGGTGGAAATGCGGTGGATGCAGCGATTGCTACCGCTGCATGCTTAACAGTTGTTGAGCCGACTTCGAATGGAATTGGCGGGGATGCGTTTGCGCTTGTCTGGATGAATGAAAGCTTATATGGATTAAATGCAAGCGGTCCATCACCAAAAGGTATTTCGATCGATGCGATCAAAGCGAGAGGCCTTAACGAAATACCGAAACACGGACTAATTCCGGTAACCGTTCCCGGCGCTCCTTCTGCATGGGCAGCATTGTCGAAACGCTTTGGAAAGCTACCGCTGACTGAAGTGCTAAGACCGGCAATTGAATATGCTGAAAATGGCTATCCGTTAACGCCAATATTGGGGAAATATTGGAATTTAGCCTACAATTTTTATAAGAAAAATTTAACCGGTGAAGAATTTCAGGGGTGGTTTGATACTTTCGCCCCAAATGGACATGCGCCAAAAATCGGTGAAATGTGGAGTTCCTCGGATCATGCAAAGACGTTAAGAATGATTGCGGAATCAAATGCAGAAAGCTTTTACCGTGGAGAATTAGCGGAAAAAATGGCTGATTTCTCCAAGAAGCATAATGGCTTTTTATCTGCTGAAGATTTAGCGGAATATACTCCTAAATGGGTTCAGCCAATTTCAGTAAACTATAGGGGTTATGATGTTTGGGAGATTCCGCCAAATGGGCAGGGACTTGTCGCGTTGCTGGCGTTAAATACGTTAAAAGGCTTCCAGTTTACTGAAAAAGAATCTGCTGAAACCTATCATAAACAAATTGAGGCAATGAAGCTTGCTTTTGCAGATGGAAGAAAATTTATCACAGATCCATTAGAAATGTCAGTGAGTGTCGAATCGCTGTTATCTGATGATTTTGCAGGGGCAAGGCGCTGTATAATCGGTGAGGAAGCCATTATGCCGGGTCCAGGGACACCGCCAAGTGGAGGAACTGTCTATTTGGCAGCCGCTGATGATGAAGGAAACATGGTGTCTTATATTCAAAGCAACTACATGGGATTTGGCTCAGGAATTGTTGTTCCCGGAACAGGAATTGCGTTGCAAAACCGCGGGTATGATTTCTCATTGGATCCAACGAGTGAAAATGCTCTTAAGCCAGGCAAAAGAACGTACCATACGATCATTCCCGGCTTTTTAACAAAAGATGGGGGAGCAATTGGTCCATTTGGCGTCATGGGTGGTTATATGCAGCCGCAAGGTCATGTCCAAGTGGTAATGAACACGGTAGATTTTCATCTGAATCCGCAAGCCGCATTGGATGCCGCTAGATGGCAATGGATAGAAGGGAAAAAAGTGCTTGTTGAACACCACTTTCCGCAGCATATTGCCCAAGAGCTCGCCAGAAAAGGGCATGAAGTGCAAGTAGCCCTTGACTCAGGAAGCTTCGGCCGTGGGCAAATTATTTGGCGCGACCCTGAAACAGGCGTGCTCTCTGGGGGAACAGAGCATCGGACAGATGGCGCGATTGCAGCCTGGTGAAAAAAGCGTCCTTGTGGTGTAGCAACTTAAAAGATTTTGTGAAAGGACGGTCGTTAGTAGATACATAGATTACCGTCACTTTCACTGAAAGGAGCTCTGATGAAACAATTACAGCTTTTTTACGCTTTTTTTAAAGTGGGTATGCTCGGGTACGGCGGGGGCCCATCGTCGATTCCGCTTGTTCACAAGGAAGTTGTCGATCATTATAAATGGATGAATGATGATGAATTTTCCGATATTTTAGCGCTGGCTAATACGCTTCCCGGGCCGATCGCCACAAAATTAGCCGGCTACATCGGCTACCGGGTTGGCGGGGTTCTCGGAATTATAAATGCAACCCTATCAACCATTATTCCCACGATTTTGTTAATGATTGTGTTTTTAAAATCGATTTCAACATTTCGGCATCTGCAGTGGGTTTCTGGAATGACAAAAGCGGTAGTGCCGGTTGTAGGTGTTATGCTCGCCGTGTTAACGTGGGAATTCCTAGTGAATGCTAAAAAAGGATTGGGATGGACGAAGGCGATCATTTTTTCGATCATCAGTTTACTATTATTGCAGTTTTTAAACGTAAACCCAGGAATTTTAATTGCGGTGCTAATCGCTGCAGCGCTCCTCCAAAAAGGAGGAAAATCGAAAAAGAAAGACAAGGAAGGGAGTATGTCAGCATGATTTACTGGAAACTGTTTCTCGCCTTCCTTATACCTGGTTTAGTCGGCTATGGCGGAGGTCCGGCTTCCATTCCCCTTGTTGAGAACGAAGTCGTTCAGCATTATGGATGGATGTCTGTAAGCGAGTTCAGTGAAGTCCTCGCATTAGCCAATGCGCTTCCAGGGCCGATTGCAACGAAACTCGCTGGATATGTCGGTTACCAACAAGCGGGCATCCCGGGAGTTTTAGTGGCTGAGTTTGCGTCGGTCGCTCCATCACTTATCCTCATGTTGGGGCTGTTGGGGTTATTGTACAAATTTAAAGATTCTCCAAAAGTCAAACGGATGACACTTTACATCCGACCGACAATTGCCGTTTTACTTGGTATGATGGCTTATTCTTTTTTTGCTGAATCCTATCAAGGAATCGGTTCGTGGCAAACGGTTTTTCTCATAGTTGCCAGCTTCCTGCTGCTTGAAAAATGGAAGATTCACCCGGCTTATGTCATCGTTGCTTCTCTTGTGTATGGGGGAATTTTTTTAGCGTGATGATTTTTTTATACTATCAGAATTTATATCTTAACTTCGATAACTGTCTAGCGCAAGCGCCTATCGGCTAGCGTACTTCGTCCTTCTCCCTACGATAAGTCAACATCGGCTCGCTACGCTCACCGTGTTTCCTTTATCTTTAGTCGAAGGGCCTCCAGTCCGTACGCCGATGAGCAAGGCGCTTGCGCTTTTCTTATACTATCAGAATTTATATCTTAACTTCGATAACTGTCTAGCACAAGCGCCCTATCGACTACGTCGCTTCCCTTGCCTCGTCTACGATAAGTCGAGAACGAAAGACTACCGTCTTTCGACTCTCCTTTATCTCACTCGGCTTTAGTCCACCTCCTTACGTCGATGACCAAGGGCGCTTGCGCTTTTCTTAGAAGCAATTATGAAATTGATTCATATTAGTTATTTTTTCCTCTTAGCAAAAAGGAAAAAAATATACTAATAATCTGAAATAAAACCGTTTCAATACATTATAAACAATCCGTTCTAAAAATTCTCCATTAACTACATTTTCCATAACCTAAATTCTCTGTTTTCTTTTTGTTCAAAAAGTCATTTTCGGACCAAGGTCGGTGTCGAATCGATTTGAGTACTCATTTCAAAAAGTAACTTTCCAATTTTCATTGCAGGTTGCGTGGACGGTTTTTCTTTTTAGAAAATAATCGGCCAGCAGCTCGGTCATGTCCGTTTGGATTTCCTTTATCACAGGTTTATCCTTGAACATTTCATAATCTCCGCCGCCGCCGGCACGGTAGTTGTTCATCACAACATCATACTGACCTGTTAGATTCATCGGTTTGCCGTTAAAGTTCAGTTTCACAACTCGGGAGCCAACTGGTTTTGAAATATTTAATTCGTATTCGATTCCTTCCCACATATCGTAATTGTAGTGCTGCGGCTTTGGTTCAACAAAAGCTGCGTTTACTTTTATCTCATTGTTATCCAGAATAAAATAGGTAGCGCCTTTTTCCAACGCGTCTTTAATATCCTGCCCGGAGATTTGGATAACTTTCAGTGTATTTGGGTAAATATAGTTTGAAACAATATCCCGCATCGTTACATGGCTGGAGAAACCTGGTGATTCATTGTGGAACAATGCCGTATTCGAAATATCAACTCCAGCCGCATCCATCTGCACTTTATTAATAAATTCAATGAGCGGATGATCCTTTAACCGGACTTCAAATGGATCTGAAATCGTCATATCGCCGACAATTTCGCCGATTGGCTGATCAAGCCACTCTTGCGTTTGTTTTTCAAAATCTGCAGCAAGCTTCAGCACTTTTTTGTCTACGGCAGTAGACGCACTTACTTCGATGATCTCTGGTGATATTTTTTCCACCTGCCACTTTCCATCTTGATAATAAAATTGGATTGTCACCTTGCCGATTGCCTGGCCGTTGAACCCGGGCTGAAGGATGGTTTTTCCGTTCAGCTCTCCGGTGAGCCGTCTATGTTGGTGTCCTGTTAACAAAACATCAATGCCTTCGATTTCCTGGCAAATCCGGTAACCTTGATTTTCGCCTGTCAGCGATTCTGTGGGCTCCCCTGTGGCTAGATCCCGTTCAAAACCGCCGTGATAGGAGACGACGAGCAAATCGCACTCTTCCTTTTTCTGTAAATAATCCACCCATTTTTTCGCCGTTTCAAAGGCGTCTGCAAATTTCAAATTTTTGATATGATTTGGATTTTCCCAATTGGGTATGTAGTGAGTGGTGATCCCTAATACGGCAATTCGCAAGCCATTTTCAAATTCTTTGATGAAATACGGCTTGCCAAAATAAGGATCAGCGGTACCACCATTCAAGATGTTTGCTGAAAGCCATGGGAAATTTGAATCCTCTACGGATCGGTTCAGCAGCTCCATGCCATAATTAAATTCATGGTTCCCAATAATCGCCGCATCATAATGTAAATCATTCATTATACGGATGATTGGGTTATTTTTATCATGAAGGAATTTCGCATAATGATAGGTTAATGGAGTACCTTGAATGACATCCCCGTTATCGATTAACAATGTATGATCATACTTTTGCTTTTCCTGGCTAATAATAGAAGCCATTTTTGCAAGCCCAGCATGGATTTCTTGATTTGTTCTATAGTTTATTGGAAAGATATTGCCGTGAATATCGCTCGTTTCGAAAAGAATCAATTCACAGTGCATTTTTGATCCACATCCTAATTTATTATTATAAGTTGTATTATAAATGGAGAAAAATAAAAAAGACAAGAATTGCTAAATTAATGAAGAATTTTACAAATTATTTACGAAAATATTTCAAAATTATGATACAATTTACAGGTAAGGAAAAATTTCTGTTTAACGGAGGTGCAGATGTTCAAGTTTAAGAAATTGACTGCAATCGGGATGTCCCTTGCATTAGCTATTGGTGTTTTGAGTGCTTGTGGATCGAAGGACACAAACAACGCGGGAACGAAAAATGAGGGTGGAAATGGATATGTTCCGAAGACTTTAACGGTTCAGTTTGTTCCTTCGCAAAATGCTGGTACATTAGAAGCAAAAGCGAAGCCATTAGAGAAGCTATTAAGCGACAAACTTGGCATTCCTGTAAAAGTAAGTGTTTCAACAGATTATAATACGATTATTGAAGCAATGGCCTCTAAGAAAGTGGATGTTGGTTTCTTGCCGCCAACTGCTTATGTAATGGCACATGACAAAGGTGCAGCAAATGTTCTGCTTCAAGCGCAACGTTATGGAGTAGATGACAAGACTGGACAACCTACATCTGAATTAGTGGACTACTACAAATCGATGTTTATTGTGAAAAAAGATTCGAAAATTAACAATATTAAAGATTTAAAAGGTAAGAAGATTGCCTTTCAAGATGTTACTTCCTCTGCAGGATATGTTTGGCCGGCTGCTTCTTTAATGGATGCTGGCATTGATCCAACGAAAGATGTACAAGGTGTTACGGTTAAAGGTCACGACCAGGCCGTTATTTCTGTGTTGAATGGCGATGTGGACGCTGCAGTTGTTTTCCAGGATGCTCGCAATATCGTAAAGAAGGATTATCCTAAAGTATTTGATGATACGAAAGTCATTAAATTTACGGAAAAAATTCCAAACGACACCATCTCCGTACGTTCTGACATGAACAAGGATTGGGTAAAGAAAATTCAAGACGCTTTCGTAGCAATTGGTAAAGATGAAGAAGGACATAAAATTATCAAAGACATTTATTCACATGAAGGATATACACCATCGAACGATAAAGTTTTCGATATCGTTCGTGATTATGCTAAGAAAGTGAAAACGGAGTAGAATTAGCATTGTTTTTATAAATAAGTAGCCAGCCAGTAATGTTTCATTTACTGGCTAGGCTTTTTTTGCTGAAAGCTACGAATTTCTATCAGATCTAGAAAGTTGGTATAGAAGTGATTGAATTTAAAAATGTCTCCAAGACTTACCCAAATGGAGTCAAAGGGTTAAAAAATATTAACTTGAAAATTGAACAAGGAGAGTTTGTCGTGATTGTTGGTTTATCCGGTGCAGGGAAATCAACATTGCTGCGCTCTATTAAAAGATTAAACGAAATTTCTGAAGGCGAGATTCTGATTGATGGCAACTCGATCACGAAAGCAAAAGGATCTTCTCTTCGAAAAATTCGCCGCGATATCGGAATGATTTTTCAAAGCTTTAATCTGGTAAAAAGGTCAACCGTTCTTCGCAACGTTCTATCCGGCCGGGTTGGCTATCATTCTACACTGAGAACCGTTTTGGGATTATTTCCAAAAGAAGATGAAAATCTTGCATTCAACGCATTAGACCGTGTCAATATTTTGGAAAAAGCTTATACGCGTGCCGATCAGCTGTCAGGCGGCCAGCAGCAAAGGGTTTCAATTGCGCGGGCATTGGCGCAGCAGGCAAAAATTATTTTAGCAGATGAACCGGTCGCATCGCTTGATCCATTAACAACAAAGCAAGTAATGGATGATTTAAAAAGAATCAACAAGGAATTGGGAATTACAATGATCGTAAACCTGCACCATGTGGACTTAGCAAGAGAATACGCTACAAGAATTATTGGCATGCGTGCGGGGGAAGTTGTGTTTGATGGATCTGTAGAAAAGGCTACAGATGAAACGTTTGCTGAAATTTACGGACGCCCGATTAAAAAGGACGAATTATTAGGAGAGAACGTCTGATGAATCAAGAACAAAGAAAGGTTTTTCCTAAACCTCCCAGTAAAATGAAAAGCTATGTGACCATATTCGTTGTCATCTTGCTTCTTTGGGGCAGTTCGTTGCAAACGGGCTCTTCGTTAAGGGATCTAGCAGCAGGCTTGCCGAATGTAATGGATCTGTTAAACCAAATGATTCCTCCAAACTGGGCTTATTTTGATAATATTACTGGGGCAATGTTAGAAACCATCCGCATGGCCGTGATTGGCACCACGTTTGGGGCAATCCTCTCGATTCCGGTCGCCCTTTTTTCTGCGAGCAATATTTTTCAAAACTTCTGGCTCTTTTATCCAGCAAGGTTTATTTTAAACTTAATTCGGACCATTCCCGATTTATTATTGGCATCGATTTTTGTGGCAATTTTTGGGCTGGGCGCATTGCCGGGTATTCTGGCGTTAACTGTTTTTTCGGTAGGCTTAATTGCAAAATTAACGTACGAAGCGATGGAATCAATTGATCCTGGCCCGCTTGAAGCAATGGTTTCAGTGGGAGCCAATAAAATACAGCTGATCATTTTTGGCGTCATTCCCCAAGTATTGGCTTATTTCATCTCCTATGTTCTTTACACGTTTGAAATTAATGTCCGGGCCGCAGCCGTACTAGGGCTCGTTGGTGCTGGAGGAATCGGTCTATTTTATAATAAAACCCTTGGATTTCTTGAATACGATAAAGCCAGTTCGATTATCGTTTATACATTAGTTGTGGTGTTATTAATCGACTACGTCAGTACGAAATTACGGGAGAAGTTATGATGACGGAAGCAGCAAAAAGAATGGAAAAGCCAAAGAAAAAGCGCTTGAAACTGTGGAGCATTTACGGTATTTTGATCCTTCTTTATATTTGGGCTTTTGCCGGAATGGATGTGCCTGAAATCAAACAAACAGCCGGCCAAATTTCCAAGGCAATTTTTGGCGGTATCTTTCACCCCGATTGGGGGTATGTATCCGATCCGGGCGGGGAAGATTTGCTCCACGGTTTGCTTGACACATTAGCAATCGCCGTGCTGGGTACATTTATTTCTGCGTTTTTATGCATTCCTTTTGCTTTTTGGGCTGCGAACAATAGGAGTAAAGGACGGACGATTTCTGGATCGGGCAAGTTTGTGCTCAGTTTTATACGCACATTCCCTGAACTGGTGATGGCGATTATGTTTATAAAAGCAGTCGGCCCGGGCTCGTTTGCTGGCGTATTGGCATTAGGCTTGCATTCGATTGGGATGCTAGGGAAACTGTTTTCAGAGGAAATTGAAAATATGGATTTAGGTCCGACCGAGGCTCTGATAGCTACTGGGGCAAACCGTTTTCAAGTCCTTTGGTTTGCGATCATTCCTCAAGTCATACCTGGATTTCTTTCGTATACACTGTACCGCTTTGAAATTAATGTGCGTTCCGCTGCAATTCTCGGTGTCATTGGTGCAGGCGGTATCGGCACTCCGCTCATTTTTGCTTTGACTTCAAGGGATTGGAATCGTGTCGGGATCATCCTCCTGGGGATTATCGTCATGGTTACGATCATCGATCTGATCTCAGGCTATTTACGGAAAAGAATTATATAAATATCGTGCGCATCATGCATGTTTTAAAAAAACAGCTCTATCCGCTTTTGGATAATGAGCTGTTTTTACAATTGTTTGTATGCTATTTTCCAAGAAAAGAGTTGAGCATCCAATTGTGCTTATCCAGTTTTTCGATTAATCCCAGAAAAAGATCCGCTGTGACTTCATCATTGTTCTGTTCGGCAACTTCAATTCCTGCTTTCAGTTCATCAATGATTAAAGAAAAATCATTGACAAGGGTTTTAACCATTTCTTCGGCTGACAACTTTTCGGTTACTTCATCAATTGTGGACAATTCCAAGCTTTGTTTTAAGGAAGCAATTGGGGTCCCGCCAATAACAAGCAGACGCTCGGCTATTTCATCGATAATTGCTGCTGCTTCCTCATAAAGCTCTTCAAACTTTGCATGCAAAGTGAAAAAGTGCGGTCCTTTTACGAACCAGTGAAAATGATGTAATTTTGTATAAACTACATTCCAGTTCGCGATTTGTTGGTTGATTACATTTTCAATTGTCATTTACATTTCCTCCAGTAACTGATTTATCTTTATTATAACAGATATTATTTTGAAGTAAATACTAAATTATAATAATTATAAATAAAATTATTTTTACTGTATTTATAGTAGAAATATATCCTTCATAAAAAAACCCGCTCGATCCATTTGGATAAAGCGGGTTATGGTAGCGATTAAATTTCTTTTGCTCTGATCGGGAGATGGGACAATTCCTGATTTGTCTCAGGTGCTATTGGAGCTACGGGATGGAATTCATTTTCCATTTTAGAAACAACGACGGTAGCAACCCCGTTTCCGATGAGATTGGTGATGGCGCGCGCTTCTGACATAAAGCGGTCAACGCCAAGCAGCAGGGCGATTCCTTCCACTGGAATCGTTGGGAACGCTGAGAGTGTAGCCGCCAGCGTAATAAAGCCGGAACCAGTCACTCCTGCTGCTCCTTTGGAAGTCAGCATCAGAATTCCAAGCAGCGTAATTTGGTGCCAAATCGTTAGGTCGACATTATAGGCCTGGGCGATAAAGATCGCTGCCATTGATAGATAAATCGCGGTTCCATCCAAGTTGAAGGAATAGCCGGTAGGAACAACAAGTCCAACAACCGATTTGGAACAGCCGTATTTCTCAAGTCGCTCCATCATTCTTGGCAAGGCTGATTCGGAAGAAGAAGTGCCAAGCACAAGCAAGATTTCCTCTTTGATATAGGCGATAAATTTTAACACATTGAAACCATAGATTTTAGCGACAATTCCAAGGATTCCAACGATGAAAATAAACATGGTTAGGTAGACGCTTCCCATTAACTTTCCTAGAGAATAAAGCGAGCTAAGTCCAAAGTTGCCAATTGTATAAGCCATTGCACCTGATGCCGCAAAAGGAGAAAATTTCATAACGATGTTGACAATTTTGAAAAATACATCCGTAAACTGTTCAAAAATCGCAATAACCTGCTTGCCTTTTTCTCCTAAAGAAGCTGTGGCAATTCCGAATAATACCGCAAAAAACAAAATCGGAAGCAAATCACCTTTTGCCAAAGCGCCGACAAAATTATCCGGAATAATTCCAACGATAAACTCAATAAAGCCGTGGCTCGTTTCTTTTGCTTGCTGGGTAAATTGCGCGACATCCCCGCCCTTTGCTGCATGAGTATTGAATCCCGATCCTGGCTTGATGATATTCACGACCACAAGGCCGATTGCTAAAGCAAACGTTGAAATGACTTCAAAATACAACAAAGCTTTTCCGCCGATTCGGCCGACTTTTTTTACATCCCCCATGTTTCCGATTCCAATGACAATGGTGAAGAAGACAATTGGTGCGATCAGCATCTTAATGAGCTTAATAAAGATGTCGGCGAGAACTTTTAATTCAGAGCCGAATTTTGGAAAAAGAAAGCCAATTACAATACCGACAAGGATACCAACCAGCACTTGAACGGTAAGATTTTTAAAATTAATTTTCATATTTTTAAGCCCCCCTTTGTTTGATAACGCTTTCAAACATATATGGTAATAGAAAATTCAGAAAACAATAAGATTTTGATCATATTGGTCATAAAGTTCTTTTTGTTATTTTAAATACAATCCTTAAAAATTGTTTTATGTAAAATGATATACTTACTATTACAATAGTAATCTCTAAGCGGCATCTTTATAAAAAGGGGGGAACTGGGATGATTTCATTGGTTTTAGTTGAAGATGACCCCATGGTCCGGGAAGTTCACCGGCAATTTATCGAAAGGATTGAAGGGTTTAAGATTATTGGAATCGCTTCTAATGGCCATGAAGGGCTCCAACTAATTCGTCAATCAAAGCCTGATCTTGCGATAATTGATATGTATATGCCTTATATGGGCGGGCTTGAGATGCTTAGAAAAGTTCGCGCGGAAGGTTTTCTCGTAGATGTCATTGCCATCACCGCTGCCCATGATATCGAGACCGTCCATCGCGTTCTCCAACAAGGAGCAGTCGACTATATCATGAAACCGTTCACATTTGAGAGGATGAAAAAATCGCTTGAAAACTACCGATTTTTTCGCCTTAAGCTTAAAGAAAAGAAATCCTTTTCCCAGTCTGAATTAGACCAGTTATTGTTTATGAACAATATGGAAGAGAAAGAAGAAGAACTTTTACCGAAAGGGCTGACAATGCCTACCTTAACAAAAATACTAGAGTTTATTTCAAATGCCAGCAATCCGGTTTCAGCTGAAGAAGTAGCTGAAAATATCGGGATTGCCAGAGTTACTGCTAGAAGATACTTAGATTATTTAGAAAAAGAGGGAAAGGTAAAAATTCATGTCCAGTATGGCGGGGTCGGCCGCCCAGTTAACCGGTACGGAATGCAAAAATAGCTGACTGGCTTTATTTTTTAAAGGGGGATCATCTGGGAGTGGAAAGGAAGCGAATTCGGAGAAAAAGAGGATTCACATTGCAGACAAGGATTATTCTGCTCGTATGTTCTGTCGTGATTTTATCCCTGTTGGTAACCGATTTGCTCATAACTGTGCAAACATCTAAGGATGTACAGGAAAATCTTGCGGAAAAAGCGACCGATGTTGCAAGAATGATTGCCAGCACAAATCTTGTGAAGGAAGCACTTACTCAACAAGAGAAACAGGAAGAACTTCAAACCTTCGCGAATGAGATTAGGCGGAAAACCAATGTTGAGTTTGTTGTGGTAATGGATATGAAGGGGATCCGGAAAACACATCCGGTTCCGGACAAAGTCGGAAAACATTTCGTTGGCGGCGATGAGGGGACAGTTTTGCGCGGAAAAGAATCCGTTTCGGTTGCACGGGGGACATTGGGGTTGTCACTAAGGTCGTTTACCCCTGTTTTTGATAATAGCGGAAAGCAAATTGGGGCTGTGGCAGTCGGAATTTCACTGGAAAAAGTCAACCGGGAAATTGCTAAAAGCAGGAAAATCATTTACCTGGCAATTGGATTCGGCGTATTAGTCGGGATCATCGGCGCATTATTTTTAGCAAGAAAAATAAAGGGGATCCTGCTAGGGCTTGAGCCGAATGAGATTGCAAAATTGCTGGAAGAGCGGAGTTCAATGCTGCAGTCAGCAAGGGAAGGAATAGTTGCGGTCGATGCAGATGGTTTCATCACGCTTGTCAATCATGAAGGAATCCGGCTCTTTCAAAAAGGCGGGTTGAACGAGCCGCCGATTGGAAAGCTGATGGATGAATACTTACCAACCTCGAAAATATGTGCTGTACTGCATTCGGGCGTTCCCGAACTGGATGTTGAGCTTGACTTAAACGGTGTCACGATTTTGGCCAATAAAGTGCCGGTGGTAGTGGAGGGTAAAACGGTTGGGGCAATTATGTCGTTTCGCGATAAAACAGAAATCAAGCTCTTGGCCGATCAATTGGCAGGCACGAAGCTGTATGCGGAAGCATTGCGCGCTCAGACGCATGAATTTATGAACAAGCTCCATGCAATCGCCGGGTTAAACGATATTGGTGATCAACAGATGCTTTCCGCCTATATCGCAAAAATTCTCAATCACCAGCAGACAGAGGTTGGTTTTGTCGTCAGTCGATTTAAGGATCCGATCCTGGCTGGATTTTTGCTCGGAAAACTAAGCTTTGCAAGAGAATCTGGAGTGGAGTTGTCGATCAGCGGAGATAGTATTTTGCCAGAACCTGCTGATCAGGAAATTGTCCACGAAGTGATCACGATTCTGGGGAATTTGATTGATAATGCCTTAGAAGCGGTAACAGACAGCTCGAGTAAGAAAGTTTCCGTTCGTTTTGATTACTTTGAAAATATCTTAAATATTGAGGTTCACGATTCCGGCAAAGGGATTGAAGAAGTAATCAGCCGCCACGTTTTTTTAAAAGGTTTTTCTACCAAGGGTGAAAATCGTGGCTATGGTTTATTTTTAGTCATGCAAAGTCTGGAAAAAATAAAGGGAAAAATTGAGGTCCATTCACAAAAAGGCAAAGGGACAACCTTTATTGTGTCAATTCCTTATCAAAGCAAAGATGAAGCTTCATGATTTTAAGCATAAATTAAGAAACTCATTGTAAATTACTCCTTAGCGATCAATCGTATAGGAGTGAAAGAATGAGGAAAATTAATTATTTTAAATTTGCTTTAGATCTATTGATGGGCGTTACATTTGTTCTGTTGTTCAATAAACGGGTGATTGCCGGGCTTACGTTCCATGAAATTGCTGGCGTCGTGATCGGGGTAGCGTTTATTACCCATATATTGCTAAATGCAAGCTGGGTAAAAAATGTGACTTTAAAAATCTTTAACCGGAAGCTTCCGGCTAAGACAAGGTTCAGCTATCTTTTAAATCTTCTATTGTTAATGATGATGACTTTTATTATTATCAGCGGCATTTTCATCTCTCGAGTTCTGTTTCCAAACATCACGATTGGCAATGAGCGATGGTTCCAAATGACTCATATTTCTGTCTCGTTTCTAACGCTGATCCTTGTGGGTGTCCATGTAGGATTGCACTGGAAATGGGTGATGAATGTTTGGAACAGGATGCTAGCTGTGAAAAATACAAAGCCATGGGTGGGAGTTTTATTAAAAGTGATCGCAGCAACACTGTTCCTTTTCGGTGCCTATCAAATCAATCAAACTGGATTTCTATCTCGAGCTGCCAGCACCTTTACAAGTTTTTCACAGAGTTCGCCGCCCGGGTTTGAAGGAAGGCAAAGTGAAGCTGCATTTCCAAAGGGGCCGGGAATAGAAAAAAATCATTCCTTTGGCGCTCCTCCTGCGGGTGATTTTAACCAAGGGGAAAAACGAGGATTTGACCGCCCTGGCGGGGAGAATATCGGCTCGGTGCTGAGCACGTATTTGGGCATCATGTCAGTCTTTATTATCATCACCTATTATTTAGGGAAATTTCGGTTTAAAAGAAAAATGACTGATTGATTTTTCTATTGACAAATTTACTAGGAGCAATTATATTATAGTTAATAGAATATTTCCTTTTTAAAGGGGAGTAGCTGTACAATAAAGTCGTCATTACGAGAAAATTTTCTCCGGCTTTATTGGCAACCTGAACGTTGTTAGCAAGACCTTTACTGTAACGGTAAAGGTCTTTTATATTTTTTGGGCCTTTACCGCAAGCGGTAAAGGCCTTTTTCTTTCAACAAAGAAGGAGATATTTTAGAAAAATTTTTTCCTGAGGAGGATGTCGATGGAAGCTTCATTATTACTTGAGTATGGATGGGTGTTATTGGTTCTAATTGCATTAGAAGGGTTATTAGCAGCAGATAATGCACTTGTTCTGGCGATTATGGTGAAACATTTGCCTGAAGAAAAGCGGAAAAAAGCGTTATTTTATGGGTTGGCCGGTGCCTTCGCCATTCGCTTTGCTTCCTTGTTTGCGATTTCGTTCCTTGTAGACGTCTGGCAGGTGCAAGCAATTGGGGCGATTTATTTGTTATTTTTAGCGGTAAATCATATTTTCCGAAAATTGATTAAACGGAATTCTGAGGAAAAAGAGGGAGAAAGGAAAGAAGGCAAGAAAAGCGGTTTTTGGATGACGGTTTTGAAGGTCGAAATTGCTGATATTGCCTTTGCAGTTGATTCGATTTTAGCGGCTGTCGCGATGGCTGTTGTCCTCCCTGAAACACCGCTCCCGACGATCGGTGGCTTAGATGGAGGTAAATTTTTAGTCATCTTTGCCGGGGGATTTATCGGGCTGGTGCTGATGCGTTTTGCGGCTAATCTTTTTGTTCAGCTTTTGGAAAGAAAGCCAGGACTTGAAGTTGCTGCCTATATGATTGTTGGCTGGGTAGGTGTGAAATTAGCTGTCTATACCCTTTCACATCCCGCTATAGCAATACTTAGTGAAGATTTCGCTCATTCACCACAATGGAAGGCGATCTTCTATGTCGTCCTCGTTGGAATTGCAGTAATCGGCTGGTTCTTTTCAAAGGAAAAGCCGGAGCAAGCAAAAAAAGAAAATGCAGTCTCGTAGCAGAGTGTGAGAGTTTAAAATTGCCGGAATTAATGGTTTCGCAAATAGAAAAACGAGAATTGCTCATGAACAGGCAGAGGTTCATAATTTTCTAGAAAAATGAACAGGAGGAAGTAAAAATGTTTTTTCATCCAATGGATATTTTGATCTTTATTGCATTAGGAGTGTCCATCTGGGCGCAATTTCGGGTCAAAGGAACTTTTACAAAGTGGTCAAATGTGCCGACAAGAACGGGCCGATCGGGTGGTGAAGTAGCCCGCCGCATTCTCGACCAAAACGGACTTGGACACATTCCGATTGAAGTTGTAAGTGGAACACTGTCAGACCATTATGATCCTATTCAGAAAGTCGTACGTCTTTCCGAAGCGGTTTATTACGGGCGGTCGATTGCTTCGATTTCCGTTGCTGCCCACGAGATTGGCCACGCGATTCAAGATAAACAGTCTTACAAAGCATTAGTGCTGCGCCATCGATTATTTCCTGTAGCCAATATTGCTTCAGGCGCGGCGCCATTCCTATTTTTAGGCGGAATGCTGCTGCAGCAATTATCGTTGATTGGAGTGGGAATCCTGCTCTTTTCCGCTGCGGTTGCTTTTCAGCTGATTACATTGCCCGTTGAATTTAATGCAAGCTCAAGGGCAAGAAAATTGATGCTCTCTGAAGGACTGTTGTATCAGGAGGAAGAACGGGGCGTGAAAAAAGTGCTGAATGCCGCAGCACTTACTTATGTTGCCGCAGCCCTCATATCCCTGTTTGAATTGCTCAAGTTTGTGATGATCTTTTTTCAAGGAAGCAGGGAGGAAGAATAATAACGAAAAAGCCAGCGAGTTTGCTGGCTTTTTACGTGCTGCGTTTTTTTCCAACAAAGGAAAGGACGGTGATGATAAAGACAGTGAGAATAGAGACAACGGAACCGATGCCGTTTTGACTGTTAAAAAGAAACGAAACAAAAATGGTCAATAAGGAAACAATCGCCAATATCGTCGTAAAGGGAAATCCCTTTAACCGAAAACCCGGTTGGCGGCTATACTGGGGGCGCAGCTTTAATTGTGCAAAGCATATGCTGATCCATATAAGCATGACGGTGAATCCCGGAATCGACATTAAGTAGCCAATGACGCGATCTGGCGTTAAATAGGCGAAAAAAATGCCGATCAAAATCGCCGTCGCCGTGATGAAAATCCCTTGCAGTGGAATTCCTTTCTTCGATGTTTGCAAAAGCCTTTTTGGCGCTTCACCACTTTGGGCCATCGAAAAAAGCGTGCGCGATGTAGCGTATATGCCGGAATTGGCAGCTGACAGGACGGCGGTTAACAGCACAAAATTCATTACGTGTGCCGCACCCGGCAAGCCCGCTAAACTGAAAACTTGCACGAATGGACTATCGACCCCTGACACCAGTTTCCAAGGAACGAGTCCGCAAATGATTAATATTGGGAAAACATAAAAAATGATTACGCGGCCAATTGTACTTTTAATCACCTGGGGAAGCACACGTTCCGCGTCTTTTGTTTCCGTTACGGCAACACCGATCAGCTCAGCACCGCCATAGGAAAACATCACAATCAAAAATGCGCTGACTGTTCCTTTTAATCCATTCGGGAAAAAGCCGCCATAATCTGTGTAATTGGAAAGCGGGTTATTGATCGGGCTCGGAATTACTCCGGCCAGAAGAAGGAATCCTAAAACAATAAAGGCAATTAAAGCAATAATTTTCACCCCGGCAAACCAAAATTCAAGTTCCCCGTAGTATTTTACTTGAAATAAATTGATCGCGATAATGAGAGCAGAACAAATGAAACTTAAAAGCCACAATGGTGCTGCTGGAAACCAAAATTTAAGAAAACTTCCGGCAGCTAATAACTCTACCACTGTGACAAGCACCCAATTCACCCAGTAGAGCCAGCCGACAATGAATGAAAGCTGGTAGCCGAAGGCCTTTTTGATAAGATGCTGTACGTTTAAATTCGGAAAGGCAATTGCCATTTCTCCTAAAGCGGTCATAACGATAAACAGCAGCAATCCGCCGATTAAATAGGCAAACACGACACTTGGCCCTGCAAGGTGAAGGGTATCGGCACTTCCTTTGAAAATTCCGGTTCCAATCATTCCGGCCAAGGCAATAAACTGGACATGTCTTGGCAACAAGCCGCGTTTTAACTCTTGATGATTTTTCTCCATGATGTCAAAACCTTTCTTGAGTTCCTTTAAATGATTTTTCGCATAAACGCTTTTATGCGTTAAAGTAACCATCTAACTATATCATTTTTTAATAGGATGTCAATGCCAAATAAAAAAACTAATTACAATGATTATGTTAAAAATACAAATAAACTTCTTTTTTTACAATTTTTACATTAATTTAATTGTGATTATCATAGCGTATTAGTATACTTAATGTATTGTTAAAGAATGGAATACAGACGAGGTGTTTTTACAATGGAGGTTGCCAAAGGAAAGTCGAAAAAAAAGCAAGTGATGGTTGCCGGGGTCATCTTTTTACTCATTCTGGTGGTCGCGCTGAACGTGTTTCTTTTGCAAAGAAAGCAGAGTGGCAGTGCCGCTGATTTAAAGTTTACGAGCGTAGCAGAAAAAGAGTTAAGCTCCACAAAGCTAATATCGGGGCAGGTCGTACCTGGGAAACAAGAAACGATTTATGCCGATCCGACGCTAGGGAAAGTGAAAGAGTTTTTTGTAAATGAAGGGCAGGAAGTAAAAAAGGGTCAGAAGCTATTTGCCTATGAAAACACTGAGCTTTCGAGTCAAATCAAACAGCTTGCGCTTGATAGGCAAAGTGCAACGATGCGCTATGACCAGGGAACTACCAAAATCTCCTCTTTAAAGAATCAAATTCAAAAGGCAAAGGATGCCGGTGCGGCCAAAGAGGTTACAGACCCGCTTGAGTCGCAGCTACAGGATCTGGAATTGCAACAAAAAACAACAGAGTTGGAAATCGAAAAGCTCAAACTGCAAGCCGAGGATCTGCAGCGGAAACAAAACGACTTAACTGTCTACAGTGGAACCGATGGAATTTTACAAAAAGTGAATAAGGAAGCAGGCCAAAGCACTCCACAGGCGGCTGCCGCTCAAGCAGCGCCACTGATTCAAATTGCTTCAAAGGATCCTTTCAAAGTGGAAGGGACTCTATCAGAACTGCAAAAAGCGCAAATTCAGCCGAACCAGCCCATTACGATTACAGCAAAAGCGATCCAAGATAAAAAATGGAATGGAAAAATAACCGAAGTCAGTCAATATCCAACGACAGACCAGGCGGGACAGGGCGCAGCAGCCATTGGTCAGGCAGCCCAAAATATTTCCTATTACCATTTCACAGCATCGCTGGATTCACAAGATGGATTAGCTCCAGGTTATCATGTATCCGTTCAAGTAAAGCTTACATCGAAAAAATTGCTTGCTATCCCGCGCAGCAGCATTATTGAAAAAGGAGATTCCCCGTATGTGTTTGTTGTAAAAAAGAACAAACTTCATAAGCAAACCATCACAATGGGAATGGGCGATGGCGAATGGACCGAGGTGCTCGAAGGTTTAAAAGCAGGCGACAAGATTGTAAAAAATCCATCATCCAGTCTTCGTGATGGAATGGATGTGAAGGGCAAATGATTCGTTTACAGCATATTTTTAAAACGTACAAACAAGGGACACTTGAAGTGCCGGTCCTGCACGATATAAACATTGAGATTGAAGACGGGGAATTTGTTTCCATCATGGGACCGTCCGGTTCAGGAAAGTCGACGCTTATGAATATTATCGGCTGCCTTGACCGTCCGACTGAAGGGGAATACATATTGGATGATATCAATGTATTGCAGGCGGACGAGGCAAAGCTTGCCCTGATCCGCAATCAGTCGATCGGCTTTGTATTCCAGCAATTCCACCTCTTGCCCCGGCTGACGGCAACAGCCAATGTCGAACTCCCCCTGATTTACGCGGGAGTCAATCGCAAAGAGAGGCATGAACGGGCATTGGAAGCTTTGGAGAAGGTCGGATTGTCTGAGCGTGTTGACCATCTGCCAAACCAGCTTTCCGGCGGTCAAAAGCAGCGCGTTGCCATCGCGCGTGCCATTGCCAACAATCCGGTCTTTATTTTAGCCGATGAACCAACAGGGGCGCTTGACACGAAGTCCGGAGAGCAGGTAATGGGGATTTTTACTCAATTGAACAATGAAGGAACAACGATTATTATGGTTACGCACGAAGATGAAGTTGCAGCCTATAGCAAGCGGAGGATTTCCTTAAGGGATGGTCAAATTTTGCAGGATGAGCGAGGGGATAGAAGTGAGTTTGCTGGACAGCATTAAAATTGCGTTTTCTTCCATTCTTGCTCATAAACTGCGCTCGATCTTGACAATGCTTGGAATCATAATCGGGGTCGGCTCGATCATTACGGTTGTTGCGATCGGAAAAGGAGGAGAAGCCGCGCTGAAATCGCAATTTGCCGGAGCCGGAAATAATACACTTCAAATTAATTTTAAATCGGATACCGAGGATCCATTTGCAATGCCTTTCGACCAGCCACCGACGTTTACACAGGAAAATCTGCTGCAACTAAAAAATATTCCCGAGATCGCCCATGTGATCACAACCAATAATACAATGGAAACGTTAGCGATTAATGAAAAAAACATTGGAACGCAAATTTACGGAATTACGGACGAATATTTTTCGGTAAATTCCATAAAAATGGTTGCAGGGAGAAAGTTAACCAAGGCCGATTTTTCACAGGCGAATAATTTCATTATGGTTAATGAAAAAGCGGCAAAAGATTTTTTCAAAGACAAAAGTGCAGTCGGGCAAATCATTGAGTTGAAGGGACAGCCGTTTCAAATCATCGGCGTTTATAAAGCCCAAAATGGCCTTTTTGACTTAGGGATTCCGGAACTGTTCATGCCGCTGTCGCTTTGGCCTGTCTTGTTTGGGTCAGATGAAGTTCAGTCTGTTACATTGCAGGCGAAGGACGTCAGTAAGCTGGAAGCCGCCGGCCAAAAAGCGGTCAACCTTCTCAATGATACGAAGTCAGCTGATTTAAAAGGAAAATATGAAGTATTTAATCTGGAAGAAATTCAAAAAAGTATTTCGCAAGTTACAAACATTATGACAATGATCATTGGCGGGATTGCGAGCATTTCCTTGCTTGTTGGCGGAATTGGTGTCATGAATATTATGCTTGTTTCGGTTACAGAGCGGACAAGAGAAATTGGGATTCGCAAAGCGCTCGGTGCGACAAGAGGAAAAATCCTGCTGCAGTTTTTGATTGAAGCAATGATGCTCACATTATTAGGCGGAATTGTCGGAATCGGCATGGGGGTTGGCGGCGCGTATCTTGTTTCTAGTTTTGCAAAATGGCCGCCGCTTGTTTCGTGGCAAGTTGTTGTCGGCGGCGTCTTGTTCTCGATGACACTTGGGATTATTTTTGGTTTAATGCCGGCGAATAAAGCTGCGAAGCTTGATCCAATCGATGCGTTAAGATACGAGTAAGAAAAGCGAGGCACTATTTATCAAAGTTAATGGGTCGAATTCTATTAATGGGAGTGAGAGGTAAATGGAAACGAAAACGGTAATCGAAGAGGAAAATCTGAAGAAACCGTCATTGCTGGGGATGATTACTTCTCCAAGCGTTCAGTTTGAACGGATGAAAGCAAAAACACCGGTCGCGATTCCGCTGATCATCATGCTGCTGATTATGGCGGTAACTGGGGTACTTGTTTCATACGTGAGTTTAGGCAATCCGATTTTAAAGGATGCCGCAGCAACGAGCGGGTTTAAGATGCCTGTTGGTCTGACAGTCGGAATGGGGGCCGTCGGCTCCGTATTTGGGGGAGCGATTGTATTCTTGATCGCAGCCGGTTTTTATAAGCTGTTTATGGTTATTTTAGGGAATGATACAACGTATAAAAAGCTTTTCACGCTTGTTGTTTTTACGAGTGTCATTTCTTCGCTCGGCCTTTTGATCAACGGGTTGATTGCCCTTGCAGTTGGCGGATATGAGCCGATTTATACGAGTCTGGCGCCGCTGGCAGGGAACAATAAAATGCTAAGTGCGATTTTGAAAAATTTCGATATTTTTACAATTTGGTATTATGTTGTATTGGCGCTTGGTTTTCAGATTGTTGCAGGATTAAGCAAAAATAAGGCTATTCTTGTTGTAGTAGTTGTTTTCTTGATTAGCATAGGGTTCAGTTCTTTGAGCGGGTTAATTGCCGTCCCAGGAATGTAATCCATTTTTAAAGGGCAAAATGGAGGAAAACCGAACGGCTAAAACCCGAAATGGATGAAATTTTTTATGGGAAAAAAACCAAATAATAAACGCAACAAGCAAACCAACAATGAAGGCGTAGTCAATAAATTTTACCTTGGTGAAAATCGTAATAAGATAATTTAATCCCACTAAAACGAATAGGGTTAGCGGAAACGGTATGAATTGGTTTAACATTTCTTCCCTCCTCTTGTACAACATACCGTATTTTGGTATTTGCGAACTCAGGAGAAAACAATAATCTGAGGAGTTTTGGATCTAAGCCTGATAAACTTAGGTTCTTTTTTGAGGAATAAAATCGAATGAAAAAATAATTTTACTGCAAAAATGTTCGTATAATGGCGAAAAAGTGATTGAATAATCCTTTAAATTAAGTTAATATATGAAAATAACGAAAATTAACGGTTTGTCAGAAAATTGTGCACGCTTGTGTCATTTGAATAGGGGGGCTTAATTTAACAGGTAGTCACGTTATAAAAGACATGTAACTTGGTCCATGTGAATAAAATGCTTAAAAACTGAGAGGAATGGGGATGGAAGAATGCGGGAGAAAAATCGCTGGTTGATCGCACTGTCAGCTGTGGGGATTCACATTTCAATTGGCTCTGTTTACGCTTGGAGTGTTTTTACAAAGCCGATTCAGCAGCAAATGGGGTGGGGGTTAAAAGAAGTTTCGTTTACCTTTAGTTTGGCTATTTTATTTTTAGGATTATCGGCAGCCTTTTTAGGGCATTTTGTTGAGAAATTTGGGCCAAGAGCTTCTGGGACGCTAAGTGCTGTGTTTTTTGGAGCGGGAATTGCCGGTGCTGGATTGGCTATACATTTAGAATCTTTAACACTGCTTTACTTATTTTATGGGGTCATTGCCGGTATTGGGTTAGGCGTTGGCTATATTACACCTGTTTCTACCCTCGTTAAATGGTTTCCGGATCGCAGAGGTCTGGCAACAGGTCTTGCGATTATGGGATTTGGCTTTGCGGCACTGATCAGCAGTCCAATTATGAACCGCTTAATTGTCTCTGCTGGAATTTCGAATACGTTTTACATCCTTGGAGGAATTTATTTTCTTATTATTCTTTTGTCAGCTCAATATCTTGCACCGCCAAAAGCAGGCTGGATGCCAAAAGGATTTGCAGCGGGAGACAACACCTCAGCAGCTAAAAAAATAAAAGAAGATCTCGCGCAATTAACGGCCAATGAAGCGGTGAAAACAAGACAATTTTGGTCTTTATGGGTAATGCTTTTTATCAACATCACTTGCGGGATCGCGATTCTTTCTGTAG
The DNA here is from genome assembly GCA_044598425.1 of Bacillota bacterium Lsc_1132. Classification (GTDB taxonomy): domain Bacteria; phylum Bacillota; class Bacilli; order Bacillales; family Cytobacillaceae; genus JAEVLT01. Next base: position 2,779,121 of record CP172536.1, on the reverse strand, counting down.
CATCGCCGATGGCGCAGGAGCTCGTTGGGATGTCCGCTGCTTCTGCTGCAGCGATGGTAGGGATTATGGGATTATTTAATGGCGGCGGCCGGCTTTTTTGGGCGACCATTTCCGATTATATTGGCAGGCCGAATGTTTATACGTTATTTTTTGCCTTCCAAATTGTCGCCTTCTTTGTTTTGCCAAAAATATCGGTAGCCATTCTGTTCTCGATTGTCGTTTATATGATTTTAACCTGCTACGGCGGGGGTTTTGCATCAATTCCTGCCTATATTGGCGACTTATTTGGCACAAAGCAGCTTGGTGCAATCCATGGTTATATCTTGACTGCCTGGGCTGCTGCGGGAATTGCTGGTCCGATTTTTGTCGCTTGGATCCGGGAAACAACAGGAAGTTATCAAGGAACCTTGCTCATCTTTTCCGGTTTCTTTATTGTCGCGCTCGCCATTTCGCTGTTCATTCGAATTGACATTCGCAAATTACGAGCCTTAAATGAACAGCGATTGTTGAACAAGACGGAAAATCTATAATTTACAAAGGGCTTGCCGGATTAATAATGGCATAGCCCTTTTTTTATGTTACTAGGCAGGAGTAATGCTTGCGGGCCGAGAATTATGAAGGGAAATGTCCATTACTAATCAGTAAGCCGATAAAGTGATAAGTCTGGGAGGAGCTTCTATGAAATCCGAAAAGGAAAAGATGCTAAATGGAGAATTGTATAATGCGGGCGACCCTTTATTGATAAAGGAACGCGAGAATGCAAGAAGGCTGACAAGGCTTTTTAATCAAAGCGCTGAAAATGAAATCGAAAAACGCACAGAACTTTTAAAAGAGCTGCTGGGATCCACTGGGGAGCATTTCTTTATAGAACCAAATTTCCGCTGCGATTATGGATATAATATCCATGTTGGCGAAAATTTCTTTGCCAATTTTGACTGTACGATTTTGGATGTAATGGAAGTGCGCATCGGTTCAAATTGTTTTTTCGGTCCGGGTGTACATATATATACTGCAACACATCCATTAAATCCTTATGAACGGATTGCCGGTCCGGAGTTTGCCAAACCTGTGACCATTGGTGATAATGTTTGGATAGGCGGCCGCGCTGTCATTAACCCGGGTGTGACGATCGGCAAAAATGTGGTGGTTGCATCGGGGGCAGTTGTGACAAAAGATGTCCCAGATCAAGTAGCAGTAGCGGGAAACCCGGCAACAATAATCAAAAAAATTGAAGCGTAGCTTTATAAAAAGGAAATAGCACACGAAGCGTATGCTATTTCCATGTATTTTGTTAAGATGAAATTTTCACTTTTTTCTTCGTAATCGTCCATTTTCCGCGACTTGGACTGATGACAAGGTCATTATACGCCAAGACATTTAAATCTCGTTGAACGGTGCGAGGAGTGATACCAAATTCCTCTACAAGTTCCTGTGTTGTCACAGTACCTTTTTTGTGGATAAACATGTAGATGCATTTAATACGGTTTAACATCCGGTTAGTTGAAGGTTTCAAAAAACCACTCCCTATCCTTTTTTCAAACCTATGGCGAATTCCTGCTACCGACACTTCTTTGAAGGAAAGTCTTCAAAAGTATGTAATTTTCTTTTCCACAGACAACTCCTTTTCATGGAACGTTGCAGTGCTTACCTAGATGTCATACATCTAACCTTATTGTACAAATAATTTCAGAAGATTTCCACCTATAGAACTAAACTTAACATAAATTAAACAATTTTTTTCCTTTTTACTTGCTGTTACTATAAAATATGGAGTAAAGTATCTAGAATATGAGGATTTTTTAAAATTTTTAAAAAATAATTCGGATCAAATTTTAAAAAGAAAATTGCAATCATCTTTGCCTTAGTGATATTGTCGAGATAGGTATCAATATTTTACCGTTGGGAGGCATGAAAAGTTGATCAATGTAGATTGGATGAAAGAAGTCGAAAAAAGAAAAGCTGGGCTGATTGCTGACGCGCAAGCGCTATTACATATTAAAAGCTTATTGGATGAAGAAAATGCGACCCCGGATGCCCCATTAGGACACGGTGTAAAAGCGGCTCTTGACTTCATGCTTGAACTCGGTGAAAAGGATGGCTTTATTCCAAAAAATGTTGGGAACTTAGCCGGCCATCTTGAATTTGGCGAAGGGGAAGAGTTGCTTGGAATTCTCTGCCATGTCGATGTTGTTCCTGAAGGAGATGGCTGGACAAGCGACCCGTTTGCGGCAGAAATTCGCGATGGGAAAATTTATGCCCGGGGTGCTTTAGATGATAAAGGCCCGACAATGGCAGCTTATTACGCAATGAAAATTGTCAAAGAGCTTGGGTTGCCGTTAAAAAAACGAGTAAGAATGATCATTGGCACGGATGAGGAGAGCAATTGGCGCTGTGTCGACCATTATTTTAAGCATGAGGAAATGCCGACATTGGGCTTTGCGCCGGATGCAGATTTCCCAATCATTCATGCAGAAAAGGGAATTTCTGATTTTGATCTTGTTCAAAAATGGGTTCAAAAAGAAGATTCAAAGCCGGAAGTCGAAGTCTACAGCTTTACATCCGGAAGAAGATACAATATGGTTCCGGACTATGCCCAGGTCGTTTTGCTGACCAGCAGGCAAGAGGAACTCGCTCAAGCCTTTGCAGAATTTTTGAAGCAAAATGATCTTGAAGGCCAGCATCAATCGGATGGAGAAAAATTCATTTTAGAGGTAAAAGGAATTTCCGCTCACGGCATGGAGCCGAACAATGGAAAAAATGCCGGTTTATTTCTTGCTTCATTTTTGGCAGAGCAAGAGCTAAACCCGAAGGCTGCAGCATATTTTCAATTTGTCAATCGTTATTTTTATCACGATTCAAGAGGAGTAAGCCTAGGGATTGCCTATTCAGATGAAATGACGGGAGATCTGACCATTAATGTTGGAAAACTTTCTTATTCAAAAGAAGCTGGCGGCAGACTTGGGTTGAATTTGCGCTACCCGGTTACAAATAAAATGGAAGATACGAAAGAAAAGCTGGAGCAGCTGCTGAAAGAAGTGCAGTTTGCGATCGAAAATTTTAGCGATTCCAAGCCGCATTATGTTGATAAAAATGACTTTTTGATACAAACATTAAAGAAAGTTTATGAGGAACAGACTGGGGAAGAGGCTAAATTGCTCTCGATTGGCGGCGGTACATATGCCCGCTCCCTCAAATCAGGCGTTGCTTTTGGCCCGCTTTTTCCGGGAAGGCCTGATATCGCCCACCAAAAAGATGAATATATTCATATTGAAGATTTATTAAAAGCGACAGCGATTTACGCCCAAGCGATTTATGAATTAGCAAGCAAATAAAACGGCCAGTTTATTGAGGTAAGCGCGGTAAAATGTGAATGATATTTATTTTATAAAAAGGGGAAATGTGAAAATGAAATTTGCGATTTTGAATGGCAAAATGATGGAACGTTCGGAAGCAAAAGTTGATATTGAAGATCGCGGCTACCAATTTGGTGATGGCGTATATGAAGTTATTCGGATTTATAATGGAAAGATGTTTACAGTAAAAGAACATTTAGATCGTTTTTATCGAAGTGCGGATAACATTGGCATTACCGTTCCGTACACAAAAGGGCAATTAACAGAGATGCTAAACGAATTAATTGATAAAAATAAGCTTGGCCTCGGAATCATCTATATGCAGATTACAAGGGGAGCGGCGCCGCGGAATCATGCTTTTCCGCTTGGAGATGTTGCTCCGGCCCTTAGCGCTTATACAAAAGAAATCGATCGTCCGCTAGAAAGCATGGAAAAAGGTGTTCGAACGATTCTTACGGAAGACATTCGCTGGCTGCGCTGTGATATTAAAAGCCTTAATTTGCTTGGTAATATCCTCGCAAAGCAAAAGGCTTCAGAAGCTGGCTGTTTTGAAGCGATCCAGCATCGCGGCGAGGATGTAACGGAAGGAAGCTCTTCCAATGTATTTATCGTTAAAAATGGCGTCATCCACACTCATCCATCAGACCATTTTATTTTAAAAGGGATCACGAAAGATGTTATTTTGGAGCTCTGCAAAGAGAATGGAATTGCTCTAGAAGAACGAATCTTCACTTTGGAAGAACTGCAGCATGCTGATGAAGTGTTTCTTTCCAGCACAACGGCAGAGGTGATGCCAATTATTGAAATTGAGGGAAAATTAGTCCATGATGGTGTACCCGGGCCTATTACAAGACAGCTGCAGCAATCGTTTGCTGCTGCAATTGAAAAAGAATGCGGCTCAGTTGTTAACCAAACAGTAAATTAAAATAATCATAAAAGGTGTGCACAAGCTTGCACACCTTTTTTATAAATTTGGCAAAAGTAATAGGTGATATGCGAAAGAAAGCTAACGTACATGATGTTAATTTGCTAAAATAGTTTAGGATGAAAGGAAATGATCAAACAGTGGATCAACAGAGGCACTATTTTTTCGCAGCCGTCATACCTGAAGAAATAAAGAAGATCATGAAAGGGCATTGTGAGCAGCTGAAAGAAGCGATGCCTTTCCGCAGCTGGGTTTATCATGAAGATTTGCATATAACCTTGGTTTTCTTAGGAACAGCGCCGAGCAATAGGCTTAAAACATCAGTGAATAATGTGGAAGAAGCCATGCGTAGCTTTGAACCTTTTACTTTAAAGATCACGAAGCTTGGTATTTTTGGAAAAAAAGAGGCGCCGCGAGTTCTTTGGGCGGGGATAAATGAAAGCAACCAGTTGCAATCTATCAGGGCAAAGGTATTTAGTGATTGTGAGGAAGCGGGATTTAAATTGGAAACCAGGCCGTTTCGCCCCCACTTGACGATTGCGAGAAAATGGATCAGCGAAGAGCCGTTTCAAGAACGTTTTTTAGAGAGATGGACTGAAATTCAGCCAAAACCGCTTGAATTCAGAGTTGAGCAAATTGCGTTATACGAAACCCATCTTAACAAAATACCAAAGTATGAGGCCGTTAGAATTTTTCTTTAAAGGACGGTTTTCACGAAGAAGGCAGGATCGAGTTTGATGGCACAGTTAGTAAAGCTTCAAGATTATATATCTCGATATGAACAGGATATTTTTACCTATCCATCCCGATTTGTCCGCTTAAAAAAACAACAATGGGAACGAACAAAAGAAAATTGGGAAAAGGAAGGGGTGGATGCTTCCAATTTGTCGTTTGCAGCCCCATTGAATGAGTGGAGGGAAGAAAACAACCGAGAGAAGCGATCTTTATTGGGCAAACTTTCCGGAATGTTTAAACCCTTGGAAAAAGAAGCAGAGGAACCGGTTGAAGAGGTTGGAAAATCCGAAGACCCGCTCGAGTTTTCCGCCGCATTTAAGTACAAGCCGGCGACAGTTGACGAATTGAAGCAACAATTTTTAGACCAGCTTTTTCGCTTTCAGTTAAAATGGGCCAGTTCAACACTTGTTGAAAAGTCTTATTTTTCTTCCAAATACTTTTTTGAAGAAAAATTAAAGTTTTTTCTGCAGCGATTTCCGGATACATTTTTAGTTTTGTACAATCCGATTTTTCTATTAAAGAAAGCGCCAGTGGAAGCAGAGATCCTATTACTGACGCCGACTGAGACCTGGTGCATTTCATTTATCGAAGAAGAAGATTCAGCTGTTTTCATTGGTTCAAATGATCGATTCTGGCTGAAGCTTAGTAATAAGGGAGAGAAGAAAGTTTTGAACCCGCTACTTTCATTAAATCGGACAGAAAGAATTGTGAGAAATATTTATAAATTGTACAAAATCGAACTTCCCATTCATAAATTAATCATAAGCCGCAATGGGTACATTGATTATCCAAATGCTCCGTTTGGGATTCAATTTGCCGAAGCGCGCAACTTTAATCAATGGTTTCAAAATATGAGATCATTGAGGTCACCGCTGAAACATATGCAATTAAATGGGGCGCAGGCTTTGTTGCAATATTGTCAAACATCCAGTACCAAAAGGCTGGAGTGGGAAGCACCGAAAGAAGTGGAGTAAGCCTATTATTATAATACGACTAAAAAAACAGCTTGACTCTAGGTTTTATTTCCCGCGGCCGGGGATGACATGTCGAGGAGACTAATTTATCTTGATAAGCAAGCGATCATTAAAAGGCGAAAAATCAAAAGGAATGTACAGATGAAAGCAGGAAGGGAGGGAAGTAAGTGAGCAATTGTATGCGTGAATTCTCAGCGTTTCTAGATAAAATAAATAGTATTACGATCCTTCGCCCTTATTCTGCTGATCATCCACCCGTTTCTTTTTCGATTATGAATGAGGGTAGAAAAACGGCCCTTGAAATAAAAGAAGTACAGCAAATTGAAAATTACCAGAAATATATTTGTTTTCTCCCCATTGAAGTATCGTTTGGTGTAACGTATTGGATCGTTGACAGCAATGGAGGAAAGACGGACCTTCAGATCGGTGCTGTTATACGGACCGATGAGTTTGATCACGCTTTTTTTTATAGTGGAAATGATCTCGGCGCAACGGTTGTGAATGGGCAGACACACTTTAAAGTTTGGGCACCTACGGCAACGCAAGTAAAGTTGAAATTGCGCTCGCCAAATGAATCTTATGCCGAAATTATTAAAATGAGACGAGAGGAAAAAGGAGTATGGACGGTAAAGATCTCACGAGATTTAGAACTTTTTCATTATTCATTTCTTGTCTGTGTGAATCTCGAATGGAGAGAAGCGGTCGATCCTTACGCAACGGCAGTCACCGTAAATGGAGAACTTGGAGTTGTTGTGAAACTCGAAAAAACGAGAATTCCAAAACCAGATTTGCCCCGGTTCGAACATCCTGTTGATGCGATTATATATGAAACGCATCTTCGGGATTTTACGATCCATCCTCATAGCGGAGTTCGGCATAAAGGCCTTTATCTTGGAGCTGGGGAAATCAATACGAGAGGCAAACAGAATCAACTGACAGGGCTTTCTTATGTAAAAGATCTTGGTGTGACCCATATTGAATTTCTGCCTTTTAATGATTTTTATGGTGTGGACGAACGCGGGCGGGGTCAGGAATATAACTGGGGTTATAATCCGCTTCATTTTAATGTTCCCGATGGGAGCTATGCAACGGAGCCTGCTAATCCTTATTCGAGGATTCTTGAATTGAAACAGCTGATTCAGCAACTTCATGATTTAGGACTACGGGTAATCATGGATGTTGTTTATAATCATGTTTATATTCGTGAACAGTCTTCATTTGAACAAATTGTTCCCGGCTATTATTTTCGCCATGACGAATTTGGCCATCCATCCAATGGAACGGGAGTAGGCAATGATCTTGCTTCTGAACGGCTGATGGTTCGAAAGTTTATCGTGGATTCGGTTCGTTTTTGGATTAGCGAATACCATATTGACGGTTTTCGTTTTGATCTTATGGGGATTTTAGATGTCGAGACGATGAATGAAGTACGAACAATGGCAGACAGTCTGGCCGAAGATATCTTGATTTTGGGAGAGGGCTGGAATCTAAATACCCCGTTAAAAACGGAAGAAAAAGCTACAATTTTAAACCAGTCAAAGCTTCTATTGATTGCCCAGTTTAATGATCGTTTCCGTGACTGCATTAAAGGCAGTACGTTTCATTTATATGAAAAAGGTTACGCTCTTGGCAATGAACATTATTATGAAGAAGCAAAAGAAGTGATTTCCGGCAGCATCGGGTTTGCCCAAGAAGGCTCTCCTATGTTTATGGAACCGCATCAAACGGTTAATTATGTGGAGTGTCATGATAATCATACTCTCTGGGATAAGCTGAATGCCTGTTTTGAAAACGAGGGAGAGCCAGTAAAAAGGAAATTTCACCGGCTGGCAACGTGTCTCGTGTTATTATCTCAAGGGATTCCTTTTCTACACAGTGGTCAGGAGTTTTTTCGTACAAAGTACGGAGTGGGCAACAGTTATCATTCACCGGATGATATTAATCAGGTGGATTGGGATCGTGCAGCGGCTTTTTCCGAAAACATCGCCTATATTAAAGGGGTTATTGAAATTCGCAAGTCTTTTCCCTGCTTTCGCTTGCGTTCGGCAGCAGAAATTAAGAATAAAATAACATTGTTGCCGCTTCCGCCACCATTAATCGGGTTTTTTTATCATGATTTTCCTGAACCATTGCTGTTATTGGTAAACCCGACGCTTGCTTCGCGGCAGATTCCGCTGCCCGATGGAGATTGGATTGTGATAGCTGATGAAAAAAGTGCCGGAATCATTCCACTTCGTCAAATAAGTCAGCAAAAAGCAGGATTGGCGCCAATAAGCTTGATAGTGTTAATAAAGAAGCGTTGAAAAAATAAATATTAGCTGAGGCAAGATAGGCTTTATTTTTCGAGAAGGCTTGACGAAAAATGGCTGAAAGAGATAAAATTTAGTAAGATGGCTATTGTATGGAATGGTATCAATAGCTGTTTTTTTATTTTACTAGTACGGCAGGAAACCTTCCGACAGCATGGATTTTTGCCTCGAGATACCTATGGGGATCACCCATTAGAACGGGATAAATTGAAGGTGAACAATTTTGGAACATATATTAGGACAAGGATGGGAAATTGTCCCTGCAGGAGGCGCAACGGGAGAAGCCTTTTTTGCGAAGCATGAAGATCAAAGACTTTTTCTAAAGCGCAATTCCTCACCTTTTCTTGCTGTATTATCAGCAGAAGGAATCGTCCCAAAGCTTGTATGGACAAAAAGGCTTGAAAATGGTGATGTGATTACAGCCCAGCAATGGCTTGTAGGCAGAGAATTAAAACCCGACGAGATGAACCAAGAACGCGTGGCAAAGCTGTTAAACAAAATTCATCGGTCAAAGCCTATGCTTGGAATGCTCAGACGGTTGGAAAAATCACCTTTATTGCCTGATGCCCTTTTTCAAATGGTGACGGATCAATTGGATGAAGAAGTACTGCTTTTATCGGAAGTTCAGAAAACAATCTCTTTTTTAAAAGCGGAAACGGCAAATGTTTTTTGTGAGGAAAAAGTCGTTTGCCATGGTGATGTAAACCATAACAACTGGCTGCTTTCCGAAGACAACCAGTTGTATTTGATTGATTGGGACGGAGCCATGATTGCCGATCCTGCCATTGACCTTGGCCTTTTATTGTATTGGTATATACCAGAAAGCAACTGGGAAAAATGGCTCGAAATGTATGGAAAAAAGCTGACGCCCCATTTGAAAATCCGAATGAAATGGTATGTGCTGCTGCAAACATTGTCCTCCATCCAATGGCATAAAGACAAACAGCGATTTGAAGAAATGAATAATTGGGTTGATTTTTTGACTAAAGTTGTTTAGTCAGGGAAACTAGTCAATGCTATTGACCCAATTTGCCAAGTTTTCTTGATTTGATTGGATATGCTGGTCCAAATTTGCTGAATATGCGCCGCTCTGGCTGTAATCATATACTTCCTGCAGGATACTTTTTACATTTTGATCGACTTCCGCATTGACCATAAGAGATTTTACTAAACGTTCCAATTGTTCACATTCAGAAACAGAACCGCAGCAATCAGTCTGATGGTTGCTTAATATATCTTTTAATAATGTAACTTGATCTTGATGGCTGAGTGGCATAAGACCACATCCTTTCTGCTTAGAATAAAAAAAGGAATTCACCGATAGGATGTGAATTCTTTTTTTATTTATACATGGGAGCCTTGAAAGAGAAGAAGCAGCAATTGAGCTAAAACTGGGAAAAATACTATTGCAAGAGCAGCCGCGTAATGTTAATGTTTGTATCGATATTAAAATTTAGGAGTGTCAGCATGCGACTTAGAAATAAACCTTGGGCACAAGATAAAATAAATCAGCACCCGCAATATGTCACCCCAAATCCTGAGGCGATGAAAGGGAAATGGCAGGAAGCTTTTGAAAAGCAACAGCCACTTCATCTAGAAATTGGAAGCGGAAAAGGCCGATTTATTACCGAAATGGCGAAAGCTCACCCCGATATCAATTATATCGGTATTGAAGTATATAAAAGCGTGCTTGTTGCAGCGCTGGATCGGGTCATTGAAGCGGATCTGCCAAACGTAAAGCTGTTAAATGTGAATGCGAATGATTTAGAAAAGTTTTTTGAAAAAAATGAGGTCGACAGAATCTATTTAAACTTTTCTGATCCTTGGCCAAAGTCTCGTCATGAGAAAAGACGGTTAACGTATAAAAGTTATTTAAAAACGTATGAAAGCATCTTGAAAGATGGCGGGGAAATTCACTTTAAGACCGATAACCAAGGCTTGTTTGAGTACTCTTTAATGAGCTTTTCTGCCTATGGGATGCTGCTAACGTATATTAGCCTTGATCTTCATAAAAGTAATTATGAAGGCAACATCATGACGGAATATGAACAGAAATTCTCTGAAAAAGGCAATCGTATTTACCGCTGTGAAGTAAAATTTCAATAGATAGGGGGGCTAGTTCACATAGGGGCTAGCCTTTTCTTTTTTTATGTAACGATGCTAAAATGTAGAAAAAGGCGCAAGGGGGAATAGGATGGAAACGCTTAAAATCGGGGAAGTTTCATTGACATGGCTGTCCGGAGGAGTAACAAATTTGGACGGGGGTGCAATGTTTGGTGTGGTTCCAAAGCCGCTTTGGGAGAAAAAGTACCCATGTAATGATCGAAACCAAATTGAACTGCCAACCGATCCGATTCTGATTCAATTTGAAGGAAAAAATTTTCTGCTTGAGTCAGGTATCGGTAAAGGCAAATTAACGGATAAGCAAAAACGGAACTATGGGGTTACGAAAGAATCGGATGTCGAGGAATCGTTAGCACAACTGGGCTTGTCTACGAAAGATATTGATTATGTTTTAATGACGCATCTTCATTTTGATCATGCCTGCGGGCTAACAAAGCTTGAAGAAGATGGCCGCTACTCAACCGTTTTTTCTAAGGCAAAAATCATTACATCACAAGTAGAGTGGGATGAAATGCGTGAACCGAATATTCGCTCAAAAAATACGTATTGGAAAGAAAATTGGGAACCAATTGCCGACCAGGTTATTCCCTTTAATGAACAATGGACTTTTGGGCCGTTAAAATTGATCTATACGGGAGGGCATAGCAACGGTCACAGTATTTTAATCATTGAAGACGGCAATGAGGTGGCGATCCATATGGCCGACATTATGCCAACCCATGCCCATCAAAATGTATTGTGGGTTCTTGCGTATGATGATTATCCTATGGATTCGATCACAGCAAAGCAAAAATGGCTTTCATACGGTTTAGAAAAAAACGCATGGTTCACATTTTACCACGATGCATTTTACCGGGCAGTTAAATGGAGTGAGGATGGTAAAACGATGCTGCAAAGTGTGAAGAAGGAGAAAGACTGAAAAACAACAATCTGATAATTGTGAAAAAAATAGAACGTTTGAGCTGTTTCTCGCTCCAAGATGCCCGAAACCCGGTCTAAAAAGGAAAAACCGGGTTTCTTCTTTTATGATTCAAAGATTCGCTGTACATCAAGAATCGTTCCAGTCGTGGCATCGGCAATAAACATGTACTGCTCCTTTGTACCGTTTTCTTGTTTTGTAATTCCGCCTTTATAAACTTGATATTGGAGCATTCCTTTTTCGTAAGACTCAGCTTCCATATGAATCCATGAACCGCTGACTCCTCCAGACTGTTTGAACTCGTTTTTTACATATTCCAATACTTTCTCAGGAGAGACATGTGTCTTTTGCTTGATGATTTCCTTTATCGCATACCCACCCGCTAATCCTACAGCGGCTCCGAGAAAAAAAGATTTCCAGTTCATTTTGTATGTACCTCCAAACTTTTCCTGATTCTCCCTTTAGTATATCTTATTCCGAAGACAGAACATAATAAAATCATCATCTGATTGAAATGGTGGCAGGCGGAATGAACTTTCTGTAAAATAAATTTGTACATAAAATTAAGGGAGCTATTTTAATGAATGATCAAACATTAAAGCTTTTTAAAACGTTGACGGAATTAAATGGGGCGCCTGGGAATGAACATTCTGTAAGGAGCTTCATGAAGGAGCAGCTCTCCTTATATGCCGATGAAATCGTTCAGGATAAACTTGGCAGTATTTTCGGGGTCAAGAAAGGGAATGGACCAACCGTAATGGTAGCGGGTCATATGGACGAAGTAGGCTTTATGGTCACTTCCATTACAGATAATGGCATGCTGCGTTTTCAGACATTGGGCGGCTGGTGGAGCCAAGTATTGCTTGCGCAGCGCGTGCAAATTATCACAAAAAATGGACCAGTTATCGGCGTAATCGGCTCAATCCCTCCGCATTTATTGGATGATGCTAAGCGCAATAAACCAATGGAGATCAGTAATATGCTGATTGATATCGGGGCTGATGACCGTGCGGATGCTGAGCGAATTGGCATTAAGCCGGGTCAGCCGATATTACCCATCTGTCCGTTTACACCAATGGCCAATGAAAAGAAGATATTGGCAAAAGCGTGGGATAATCGCTATGGATGCGGACTCGCAATCGAACTATTGCAGGAAGTAAAAGACGAGACTTTGCCGAATACGCTTTATTCCGGAGCAACTGTGCAGGAGGAAGTTGGCCTTCGCGGTGCTCAAACAGCGGCAAATCTGATAAATCCTGATATTTTCTTTGCACTTGATGCAAGTCCTGCCAATGATATGTCCGGGAAAAAATCGGAGTTTGGCCAGCTTGGCAAGGGAGCACTTTTGCGCATCCTTGACCGTTCAATGGTAACGCACCGAGGCATGCGGGAATTTGTTCTGGATACTGCCGAAACAAACAAAATCCCTTACCAATATTTTGTTTCTCAAGGCGGCACGGACGCGGGAAGGGTTCACCTTTCCAATCAGGGAGTGCCAAGTGCAGTGATCGGAATTTGTTCGCGATATATCCATACACATGCTTCCATCATTCATATTGATGACTACGCCGCTGCAAAAGAATTGCTTATCAAGCTTGTGAAGTCTTGCGATCAAACGACAGTCGAGACGATTAAAGCAAACAGCTAATTTTAAAAATCAAAAATTATCCGAAAAGGAGGCGCGCTTTCGAGTATGCCTCCTTTTCAGTATGGAAAAAATAGGAGCGATGATGACGATGAAAGTGATAATTGGTTCAAAAAATCCGGCAAAAATTAAAGCAGTTAAAAACGCCTTTCAAGAAAAAATGACAGAATTGATTTCAATAGATATCCCTTCTGGTGTCAATGAACAGCCTTTTTCCGATGAAGAAACGATTCAAGGAGCAATCAACCGGGCAAGAAATGCGTTAAAAACGGGAGGAGGAGATATCGGAATTGGCCTTGAGGGGGGAGTGCAAGAAACAAATCAGGGGTTAATGCTGTGTAATTGGGGTGCGCTTGCCACAAGCGAGTTAGATCCGTTCATTGCCGGTGGTGCGCGCGTACTCCTCCCGGAGGAGATTGCTGACCGCTTAAGAGCAGGAGAAGAACTCGGACCGGTTATGGACGATTATGCAAAAAAACAAAATGTTCGCAAAACAGAAGGTGCGATCGGAATTTTTACAAATGGAAGAATCAACAGGGCAGATATGTTTACCCATATCATGAGCATGCTTGTCGGGCAGTATGAATATAAATTAGCCGTTGTGACAAAGAAGTTTTAAATCGGCCTTTTCGACACGAACAATCGACAAGATCGGTTGTCAGCCAATCAGGAAAAAAGTATGATAGACATAGGAATTACGTACGATCAAGGAGGAAAACATGCGAAAACCCTTCAAACTGATGTTTCTTGTGCTGTTCTTATTGCTTATGCTCGGAGCTTGTTCCAGTCCTTCAGTAAAAAAAGAAAGCGAAGAAGCAGTAAAAGCAGCAAAAGCAAATTTAAATGAACAACCACGGAAACCAAATCATAAGAGCGGCACGATCCAGTTCTACTTGCCTTTTGGCTTTGAAATTAAATCAAAATCTCCAAACAATATTATTTTAAAAAATGGCTCCAAAACATATATTCTTTTTGTTAATCCAAAGGAAAAATCTTCGAGTGATGTTGTTTATAATGCTTCTGCTGCTCAGTATAAAAAGCTTGAAGCAAACGAAAAGTTCAAGATAAAAAACAAATTTGGTTATGTGCTGATTGCGCCAGTTAAAGCGGATCTCTATAATTTAACCGTGGGAATTGGCGGTTCGAAACTAACGACAGAAACCAAAAAAGTAAATTTGAAGGAAGAAGCAAGAACGATGATGCGCATCGTAAATTCGGTGCAAACAAGAGGGCAGAAATGATCTGCGGATGTTAAGCAGCGTCAAAATGCTGTTCATTTAGTTTTGCTAAAGCCTGCCGGATTGCATATGATTGGACGAATAAAACAGTCCTTGTTATGATTTTATATAGTAATACTAACTGAATTAGGGCTACTGGTTCTAATACGATATGGGGGCTTTTAAAGATGAGAAAATTAGAATCGATGGAGCAGTTTGAAGCACTGCGAAACGAAGGGAAAACAATTTTTATGTTTACGGCTGCGTGGTGTCCGGATTGCCGGTTCATTGACCCGTTAATGCCTGAGATTGAAGCAAAATTCCCTGAGTTTACATTTATCCATGTTGATCGCGATGAATATATAGACTTATGCCAACAGCTTGATGTTTATGGAATACCAAGTTTTATTGGCTATGAAAATGGGAATGAGCTCGGGCGCTTTGTCAGCAAAGACCGCAAAACACAGGAAGAAGTTGAAAATTTTATTTCCGGTTTAAAATAACACTGAACCATATACCCTCCATCTCTTACTGAGGTGGAGATTTTTGTTTAAAACGAGAGTGATTGGAGGGAATGGGATGAAAATGGATAGTTTAAAAATGAAAAAGGAATTAGAAAATCGGTTAGCTTCCGAAGATCGAACCATCCTATACGACCGAGAAAAAGAGCAGCTGCGCGTTGAAAGCCGAACAAGCGGTAAAGGAATTTCCGTTTCCTTGCCCGGGATTGTCGCGAAATGGCATACAGAAAAAGAAAAAGCAATTGACGAGGTTGTTTACTACATTGAAGAAGGGCTTCGAGCCATGGAAGGTCAGATCCAGTTAACCGATCATGAAAAGAAAATTTACCCGGTAATTCGTTCAACATCTTTTCCAACAGAGGCGGAAGAGGGAGTTCCATTTCTTTTTGATGAGCATACAGCGGAAACGAGAATTTTCTATGCTCTGGACATGGGAAATACGTATCGGCTAATTGATTCACACTTGCTTGAAAAAGAAGGGTGGGCAGCTGGCAGAGTGAAGGAAATGGCATTGTTTAATATGCGGTCGCTTCCAACTTCATTAAAGCAAGACCATGTTGCCGGAAATACTTTTTATTTTCTCAATTCGAATGATGGATATGATGCAAGCCGAATTTTAAACAAAGGATTTTTAAACGATATGAAAAAAAAGATATCGGGTGAAATGGTGCTTGCCGTACCGCATCAAGATGTGCTGATTATTGCCGATGTAAAAAATCCCACTGGCTATGATGTGCTGGCGCAGATGGCGATGAGTTTCTTTGCCAGCGGCCATGTTCCAATTACCGGCTTATCGTTTTTATATGAAAACGGTGAATTAGAACCTATTTTTATTTTAGGGAAAAATCGAAAATAAGCATAAAGCAAAAGAGACCACTGTGATTGTGGCTCTTTTTTACATTATCAGAATTTATATCTTAACTTCGATAACTGTCTGGCTCCACAAGAATAAGCTTCGGAAGCATAGCCTCTTACGAAGGAAAAGCGATAGCTTTTTCGAGGAGCGCCCTATCGACTACGTCGATGACCAAGGGCGCTTGCGCTTTTCTTATGATATTGGTATTAATTGGTAAAAACTATATAAAATGGCCTAATCTTCGAATTTCTGTCGAATTTTTCGTAAATACTGCTAAAATAGAATGATAGATGATGGTAGAAAGAGTGATGGTTTTTGAGTTGGCTGCAAAACTTTTTTCAAATGTTTAGGAAACACGAAGAAGAACAATTAGATGAAGAGGAATTTTATACGCATCAAAGTAAGAGCGATTTTTCGGATCGAAAAAATGATTATAAAGAAATGGATGCCCGAATTACGTATCAATACCCAAAAGGAAAATTTCGCTTTCCAATTATTCCGGATGAGATACACCCTCTTGAACGAAAGCCTTCAAGGCAAGGAAAGCCCAATCCTGCAAATGAAGAAAAAGCAAAAAATGAATCCCAGCCTGTTAAAAAACAGTCGTTGCCAAAAATGCGCAGCGCAGCTCCTTTCCGGCCTACTGAAATTCCTTCACCTATTTTTGGGTTTCAGCGGCCGAAAAGAAATGGCGAGACAATCGAGCATGAATTGAGTCATTTCTCTTCGCCTCCGATTGAAAATGTGCAACAAAAGCTTCAATCTCTAGACCATGGCATCGAAATTGCGACCCAAAAAGAAAAAAAAGCAGATGGTGATCTTTTTCCCCAGCTTTCACCATTGGAAACTGACGATGCTGGCTTAGTGAAGGAAGAAACGGCTGCAGCTGTAGAAACTGCTGGTGATGAACAGAAAGAATTGAGAACTGCTTATCTTGAAACGAAACAGCAACCTTCTGCTGATCAGGCAGAAGGTTCAGCTGGTGTAAATGAAACTAACTTTTCTGAAACGCCGCTTGAGCAGAAAAAACAAAGAAGGCAGCATTTACCGTTCAATGTTATGATGCTAAAATCGGATAAAAAAAGATGGGAAGAAAGAAAGACAAATTATTTGGTATCTTCGAAAAATTCTCCCCTGCAAGGCGCTGAAGTAAAGGAAACATGGGAAGGAGAAAGCACGCAATCTATGCGTGAGCACGCTGCTCAGCAAAATGAAGAGAGAGAGAGAAGCAAAGCTGAACGTTCAAACTCTTTGAGCGGGGAGAGCCAGTCGAGTTTGTCGCATCCCGAAAAAACAAATTTTATTCAATCAGTAATTGCCAATGAAGAGCGGATTGAAGAGGGTCCAAGCTTATTTCAATTCCCGGGGTTTCATCTCCTTAATCCTCCGGTAACGGAGATAATGGATGTGGAGTGGGTAGAATTTCAACAAGACTTGTTAAATCAGACACTGCAAAATTTTAATGTCGGTGCAAAAGTTGTCAATATTACCCAAGGTCCATCTGTTACAAGATTTGAAGTTCAGCCTGAGCCAGGTGTTAAAGTAAATAAAGTAACGAACTTAACGGATGATATTAAGCTGAGTCTTGCCGCTAGAGACATTCGGATTGAGGCGCCAATACCCGGAAAACACACAATTGGAATCGAGGTTCCAAACCAGAAATCGAGACCAGTATTCATCCGTGAAATAATCCAAAGTGATGTCTTTACCCATTCCTCTTCACCGTTAACGGCTGTTTTAGGTCTCGATATTTCAGGAAAACCGATTGTGACAGATTTGAAGAAAATGCCGCACGGGTTAATCGCCGGTGCAACTGGTTCAGGGAAAAGTGTCTGCATTAATTCCATTCTTGTCAGCCTTTTATATAAAGCAAGTCCGGAAGATGTAAAACTTTTATTAATTGATCCAAAGATGGTTGAATTAGCGCCATATAATCGCATTCCTCACCTCGTCAGCCCAGTTATAACCGATGTGAAAGCTGCGACGGCTGCATTGAAGTGGGCGGTGGATGAAATGGAACGGCGCTATGAACTGTTTGCCCATACCGGTGTGCGTGACATAAACCGTTTTAATGAATTGGCTGTTGAACATGGAAGGTATGCAGACAAGCTGCCGTTCATTGTGATTGTCATCGATGAATTAGCTGATTTAATGATGATGTCCCCAGCAGACGTAGAAGAAGCGATCTGTCGAATTGCCCAAAAAGCAAGGGCGTGCGGCATCCATTTGATTATTGCGACACAGAGGCCGTCTGTGGATGTTATTACAGGTTTAATCAAAGCAAATGTTCCAACTCGAATTGCCTTTTCCGTGTCGTCCCAAGTGGATTCACGGACGATCATTGATATTAGCGGTGCAGAAAAATTGCTTGGACGCGGTGATATGCTCTTTTTAGAGAATGGTGCTTCCAAGCCTGTTCGCTTACAAGGAACTTTTGTTTCTGACGAAGAAATTGATACTGTTGTGGCACATGTTCGGGAGCAACGGGAACCGGAATATTTATTTGAGCAAGAAGAGCTATTAAAGAAGGCACAAGTTTTGGAAGAAGAAGATGAACTTTTCTATGAAGCATGCGAATTTGTTGTGGATCAGGGCGGTGCTTCGACTTCCAGTCTGCAGCGGCGGTTCAAAATTGGCTACAACCGAGCCGCAAGACTAATGGACTTAATGGAACAGCAAGGATTTATCTCCGGGGCAAATAGAAGCAAACCGCGAGAAGTTTATATCACCGAATCTGACCTTGAATCAATTTTAGAAGCGAATTAATTAGCGGTTTGGAAACAAATAATAGGGATATAAAAAGAAATGTACGAATGAAATCATCACATAAAAACCAAATAGTTTTTACGGAGGAACAGTGCTATAATATTTTAATGTGATTGACATACTAAAAAGTTTTATGTTTTAGGCAGTCTAATTGTCCATAAAAAGGGCGAGCGAAGTACATAGGTTAATAATGAAATAAAGTACGCTGGCGCTTCCGCTTTTCTTGGTACAATTAGCAAATACAGACAGATGTCATATACTGTTCTACAGATAGACGTTGGTTGGAGGTTCTTATATGACTATTTACCATTTTGTAGGTATAAAGGGGTCCGGAATGAGTGCTCTTGCACAAATACTGCATGATATGAAATTTGAAGTGCAAGGTTCCGATGTCGAAAAACGCTTTTTTACACAGCAAGCCCTTGAACAATCAGGAATAAAGATCCTTCCCTTTCAAAAGGAAAATATTCACCCGGGAATGACCGTTATTGCAGGGAATGCTTTTCCTGATACTCACGAAGAAATTCAAGAGGCAATGAAACTAGGACTTCCAATTGTCCGTTACCATCGCTTTCTAGGAGATTTTATGCAAAATTTTACGAGTATTGCAGTAGCGGGGGCGCACGGCAAGACGTCAACGACGGGACTGCTTTCTCATGTTATGAAAGGGGCTAAGCCCACGGCCTTTTTAATTGGCGACGGAACTGGTAAAGGCGAGGAAGAGGCTGAATACTTTGTATTCGAAGCATGTGAATATAGAAGACATTTCCTATCCTATTTTCCGGATTATGCCATTATGACGAATATTGATTTTGATCATCCCGATTATTTTGCCAATATTGATGACGTCTTTTCCGCCTTTCAAGAAATAGCCTTACAAGTAAAAAAAGGAATTTTTGCTTGGGGTGATGATGAGCATCTGCAAAAGATCCAGGCAAAGGTGCCTGTCATTTTCTATGGCTTCGGGGAAGAAAATGATTATCAAGCTAAAAATGTTGTAAAAACACCAGAAGGTACAACCTTTGATGTATTTATTCGCAATAACTTTTATAATACTTTCTCGATTCCAACCTTTGGCGATCATAATGTGTTGAATTCGCTAGCGGTTATTGCAATTTGCCATTATGAAGAAATCAATGCTGATGTGGTGAAACAGCAATTATTGACTTTTCATGGTGTGAAGAGGAGATTTTTCGAAAAAAAAATCGGTTCGCAAATTTTAATTGATGACTATGCCCATCATCCGACTGAAATCAAAGCGACACTGAATGCAGCAAGACAAAAATATCCTGACCGGCAGATTGTCGCTGTTTTCCAGCCGCATACATTTTCACGGACTCAAGCCTTTTTGGAAAATTTCGCCGAAAGTTTAAGTTTTGCGGATAAAGTATATTTATGTGAGATATTTGGTTCCGCTCGTGAAAATCACGGTAAACTGTCAATCAAGGATTTACAGGATAAAATTGAAAACGCGGAAATCCTCTCCGAAGAAAACACTGGATTGCTTCAAAAGCACGATAACAGTATTATTATTTTTATGGGTGCAGGCGATATTCAAAAATTCCAGGAAGCGTATGAAAAACAGATATCATAAGAAAAAAGAAGGATGCCAAATAATTAATGGCATCCTTCATTAATGTAACGCTTCCACAAAAGATATGGTACAATCCTATTGTAGCTTTTTTGGGCTTTCAATTTGAAATATTCTCGCTTAGATTAATCGGAAAGAACAATGATCTTCAACGAGTGTTTGTTTAGATCGAAACGGGTTGGGTAATACATAAAAATAGATTATCGCGGAGGTGCTGGTTATGCAAGTCATCTTATATTTAAGCGTTGCGTTAATTGCGATCGCATTTGTTGTTCTTGTTAGCTATTTAGCAAAGGCATTGAAATCGTTAAGTGAAACGTTAGAAAAAGTATCGAAAACTTTAGACGGTCTGGAAAGACAGCTTAATGGAGTGACAAATGAAACAACAGTGCTCCTACATAAGACCAATTCCCTTGCTGATGATATTCAGAAAAAGTCAGAGAGCTTAAATAGCGTTGTCGATGCTGTAAAAGATGTCGGGGCAACAGTAAGCCATTTTAACCAAACATTGCAATCAATTAGCCAACGAGTAGACAAGCAAGTTGAGCAAAATAAAGATAAAATCTCCCAAGTGATCCAGTGGGGGAATGTATTAATGGATTTAAAGGATAAGTGGAAAGAGCGCAAGCAAAAAACGGCGGTTACAGAACATGAAATCATTGCAAGCGAGCGTGTAAGGGCTCGTTCAAATTAGGTTTTTATAGGAGGTATTTTGCGAATTATGGTAAACAGAGAGTACGAAACGAGAGAGAATCACCAAAGCAGAACGGAGGATGGAAGGGTGGGAAGTAAATTTTTATTGGGTGCATTCATTGGCGGGGTAGCTGGGGCTGTAGCGGGTATGCTGCTGGCACCTAAATCGGGAAAAGAACTGCGCCGCAAGATCAATGAGCAGGCTAGCTTGCTGATGGATAAATCGGTACAGCTGCGTGAAAATGTAGTGGAAAAAGGCAATGGACTAACTGCAGTAACGAAAGATAAAGCTGCTGCGATCACAAAGACAGTAGCGCAGCAATCCATTGGTCTTGTTCAGAAAGCCAGAGATCTTACTTCTGAAACACAGGATACTTTGGAAGAGGAAGCACCAACAACGTATATATCCTTAAATATAGACAAGACTGACCATGAAGCAGTGGTGGAAAAAGTAATGGATGACGATCAAGAAGTTCAAAAAAGACTGGAAGAAGCAAAACGCGCATTGGAGGAAGAAGAAAATCGGATCAGTCTAAAGTAACCATTAATTGTGTAAAAAACGGTGAAGTGATAAAATGGCATCACCGTTTACTTTTGGGGGTATGGATAAAATGTTAGAGAAAATCGATACAGTTGAACAATTTAATGAGGTAGTAAAAAATGAAGCAAAATTTTTCTTGATGAAGCATAGCTTAACATGTCCGATTAGTGCTGCTGCCTATCAGGAATATCAAAAATATGCTGAAGGAAAGCAAGAAATACCAACTTATTTTCTAGCTGTTCAGGATGCAAGACCATTATCAAATGAAATTACAGACCGTTTTCAAATTAAACATGAAAGTCCGCAAGCTATTTTATTCGTCAATGGTGCGCCGGTTTGGAATACTTCACATTGGAAAATAAAGGAAAAAACATTAATGGAAGCAGCAAAAGAAAATTAACAAAAAGGTGCCAAAAAGCCAGGCTTTAGGCACCTTTTTTTCATACTAATTGAATTTATATCTTAACTTTGATTACTGTCTAGCTCCACAAGAATAAGCTTCGGAAGCATAGCGTCGCACGAAGGAAAAGCGATCGCTTTTCCAAGGAGCGCCCTATCGACTACGCCGATGACCAAGGCGCTTGCGCTTTTCTTGTACTATCAGAATTTATATATGCACTTCGATCACTGTCTAGCGAGAAGCGCCTATCGGCTAGCGTACTTCGTCCTTCTTTCTACGATAAGTCAACATCGGCTCGCTCACTCGCCGTGTTTCCTTTATCTTTAGTCGAAGGGCCTCCAGTCCGTACGCCGATGACCAAGGCGCTTGCGCTTTTCTTGTACTATCAGAATTTATATCTGAACTTCGATAACTGTCTAGCTCCAGCGCCTATCGGCTAGCGTACTTCGTCCTTCTTTCTACGATAAGTCAACATCGGCTCGCTACTCGCCGTGTTTCCTTTATCTTTAGTCGAAGGGCCTCCAGTCCGTACGCCGATGACCAAGGCGCTTGCGCTTTTCTTATTAGTAGACTTTTTCAGCAAGCGGCCAGACAATTTTTAAATCGTCCCCTGGTGCAATTTGATCGTAAAAAGTAGTGGGCTGATTGTTTTTCAATAAGACATATGGACCGCTAGTTTGTTCGGGCATTTTAATTTCAACTTGACTGAATAGATCTTGAAAAATAAACGGCTCTGATTGGAGCTCAATGATGGACAAATGATCTCCGCTTAACAGCTCATCATTTTCTTCAAGTGCACGGTCGCCAAGAATTATTTCTGTTGCTTTTTTATATAAAGTAATTTGCTGACCATTGTAAAAAATCGGGATGCTCTTTTGAAGCTGAATTTTTTTCCACTCGGCGAACGCTTTAACCGATAATTTCTTTTTCTTAACAATTGTAATTTGGTCCTGATCATGAATCGGTGCGTCTTTTGTCGTTTCAACCCCATTTAGAAAAACTTTGCCGCTTACGAATGGTATGTCATGTTTTTTTCCATTGATCGTGAGATGAAATGGCTCGATAGCTGTGAGGGCATTGTCCATTTTTAAATGCAAAAGCAGCTCTTCAATTGTTTTTGGGTGCTTAAAAATAATTTCGTCATGGTCATCCACCATTTTTTCAGCTGCTACCGCTGCTCCGTTACAGATAATGATCGGCGCAATCTCAAAGTTTTGCTCATTAATAGTAACTTGTATGTTTGAAATATGGTCAATTAAGTCTTTGATTTGCAAGTCCGTTTGCTGACCGTCTTCTCCTTTTTCAACAATGATTTGATCTCCATTTTGCACTTTATCGTCAAGGGAGCCGGGCTTGCCATTTAAAAAAATGACAGGAGCATTTCCTAATTTTCCTTGTATGGTTACAGTTTGATGATTGAGAGAGATTAATTTTGCGAGCCCTGGTTTTCCATATAGTTTATTCATTTTTATCCCTGCAGCAATGAGGCTGTCCCCCACCGTCACCCCACTCACGTCAAAAAGCCGAACAGGATTTCCATTTACTGAAACCGAAACATACTGTACTGGAGTATGTTGGGCTGCAATCGCAATTCCTATTGGCGTTACGAGCTCCGGCCCCTTGCGGATATGCTCAGCGATCATTAAAGAGGGAATCGCATCGATTCCTCTGATGGCAACACGATTAACTGGGAGCTGTAGAATGGCCGCTATTTTTTCCGGCAGCTTTGGTGTTAAACTGCCGCCGCCAACAAGCATCACCGCTTTTGGCGTTTTATCGTTATTAAGCAGTAAAATTTCCCGGCAAATGGAATTTGCAAGATGATCCAGCGCCGGTTCAATCTGACTGATCATTTCTTCTTTAGCCACTTCTGTCTCAAAGCCGAGGATATCTGTAATGGTAATCTGCTCATTTGTATATAGATCCCTTTTTGCTTGCTCGGCAAGCGGAAAGTCCAGCAAGTATTGGTCACTGATTGCCTCGGTTATTTCATCACCGGCAACTGGAACCATTCCATAAGCAATTACTGTTCCGGAATCAGTAATGGCAATATCGGAAGTGCCAGCGCCAATATCCACTAAAGCTACATTTAATCGACGCATGGAGGGGGGGATCAGGACATTGATGGCAGCGATTGGCTCAAGGGTTAAAGCCTCCATCTCCAATCCAGAGCGCTGGAGAGCGGCCATCAAAGATTCCACCACCACTTTTGGGAGGAAGGTGGCAATGATTTCGACAGATGCTTCCGTTCCTTGCTGATCGATTAAGTTTCCAATTTCTTCTCCATCGAGATGGTAATAGAGAATGGAGTATCCGACACAATAATAGGTTTGATTCATGCTGGATGAATGCTTTTCCGCAACTTTTGCTTGAGCAGATTGAACGGCTGTTAATTCTAAGTGAAGGATGTCTTCTTTTAGCATCATTGGTTTTCCTTGAATCGAAACAACTGCTGTTGAGCGCTCCGTTTTTAAAGAACGGCCGGCAGCAGCAACGCACACTTTATGGAGAGATCCATGTTTTAGCTCAAGCGCTTCTTTTATTTCCGTAATAATTTTGGAAACGGAA
The DNA here is from genome assembly GCA_044598425.1 of Bacillota bacterium Lsc_1132. Lineage (GTDB taxonomy): Bacteria > Bacillota > Bacilli > Bacillales > Cytobacillaceae > JAEVLT01. The sequence goes on along the minus strand of CP172536.1, from coordinate 2,754,984 downwards.
AGAACATCATGGATTTGGCCATCAAGCATGGCCCGTTCTGCATGTTCCTTTGATAAAATATCGATAACGTGAAATATCCCGTCGATCCTTTCGAGAATAATTCCAACCACAGAGCGGGTTCCGATATCGAGCGCAAAAATCTTTTTATTTGTTTGCAATTTATAAAGCACCTTCTTTTAAAAAATGGCATAAAATACTTTAACGCTTAAAAGCGTTTAATTGATAAAGAAAAAATACGTGACAAAGAAAAACATTTCAGCTATAATAAACCCTAATTATAGAAAATGTATCATATTTTAAGGAACCAATAAAGAAGATTCCCAACTAGAGGCTGAAACTTCTTTATCAGCAGTGCAGGATGATTTTCACAGTTTTAAAAATATTTTTCATTAATTGAAGGGGCGGGAAAGTAAAATGGGCAATAATGAATTGGATCAATTAAGGGCACGAGTGGATGAACTCAACTTGGAACTATTAAGACTGATTAATGAGAGAGCTCAGCTTGTTCAAGAGATTGGGCGGGTAAAAGAGGGGCAGGGTGTCTACCGTTACGATCCAGTCCGTGAACGTAAGATGCTTGACGTTATCAAAGAGAATAATGATGGCCCATTTGACAATGCAACAATCGATCATATCTTTAAGGAAATTTTTAAAGCAGGGTTGGATTTGCAAAAAGACGATCATAGCAAGGCATTGCTTGTTTCACGGAAGAAGAAGCCGGAGGATACGATTGTAACGTTAAAAGGCGAACGAATCGGAGATGGCACTTCGCACTTTGTGTTTGGCCCATGCGCGGTTGAGTCCTATGAGCAAGTTGCCACTGTTGCAAAAGCAATGAAAGAAAAGGGTTTAAAACTGCTTCGCGGCGGCGCATACAAGCCAAGAACTTCCCCATATGATTTCCAAGGTCTTGGAGTTGAAGGCTTAAAAATCTTAAAACGGGTTGCCGACGAGTTTGATATGGCGGTTATTAGTGAAATTGTCAATCCGGCGGATATCGAAATGGCAGTTGACTATCTAGATGTCATTCAAATTGGCGCTCGAAACATGCAAAACTTTGAACTTCTTAAGGCAGCAGGTGCAGTCAACAAGCCGGTTTTATTAAAAAGAGGACTCGCGGCAACGATCGAAGAATTCATCAACGCCGCTGAATATATTATGTCCCAAGGAAATGGGCAAATTATTTTGTGCGAGCGCGGAATCCGGACATACGAGCGGGCAACAAGAAATACATTGGATATCTCGGCAGTTCCAATTTTAAAGCAAGAAACCCATTTGCCCGTTTTCGTTGATGTTACCCATTCAACTGGCAGACGCGATTTGCTGCTTCCAACAGCTAAGGCTGCGATGGCAATCGGAGCAGACGGTGTAATGGCTGAAGTTCATCCAGATCCTGCTGTTGCTCTATCAGATGCACAGCAGCAAATGGATCTTCAACAATTTGATGATTTTTATCAGCAATTGCTTTCTTCCAATCTCGTACGCGCTTAAAATATAAGTACTATTAGTCCAGCCTTCTGCTTTTTGCAGAAGGCTTTTAAATATTTATGAAAATTTTTTTGCAAATAACGCAAAATGTCGATTATTGTAATTGCGGCATTAAATTTCTTATCGTATGATTAAATACATAATGCAGAATGTTTATTTTCTCACATGAAAGAAATGCATGAAACTTTTTGGAGGAGCAGGACAGTTTTTTTGATATCCAAAATGTGTAAACTGCTTTTTTTTCGGGAAAATGACTAGGTTTATAAATCCTGCTGTAAAATAAAAGAAACGTTTTTGTTTTGAAGGAGAGTGCTAAAGTTGAACATCACAATATATGATGTTGCCAGGGAAGCCAATGTATCGATGGCAACGGTTTCTCGTGTAGTGAACGGAAACCCAAATGTAAAACCTGTAACCCGCAAAAAAGTATTAGAGGTAATTGAACGATTAGGATATCGTCCGAATGCAGTAGCAAGAGGGTTGGCAAGTAAAAAGACAACAACGGTCGGCGTAATTATTCCCGATATCTCAAGCATCTTTTTTGCTGAATTAGCCCGAGGAATTGAAGACATTGCTACCATGTACAAGTACAATATTATTTTGAGCAATTCAGATCAAAACAAAGAGAAAGAATTGCACTTATTAAACACAATGCTCGGCAAGCAAGTGGATGGAATTGTCTTTATGGGCGGAAATATTACCGATGAACATGTCGAGGAATTTGAGAAATCGCCTGTTCCGATTGTGCTCGCCGGCTCCATTGAGGAATCAAAGAAAATTCCGTCTGTCAATATTGATTATGAACAAGCGGTCTTTGATTCTGTCGAAGAATTTATTCAAAAAGGCCATAAAAACATCGCATTTGTCATTGGTCCCTTTCATGAACCGAAAAACGCTGCTAAAAAATTAAAAGGGTATCAGCGGGCATTGGTTGAACATAACATTCCGTATAATGAAGACCTTGTTGTCGAGGGGGATTATACGTACGATTCAGGTCTTGAAGCTTTCGATAAGCTGATGGAAGCTGCTGAGCGTCCTACAGCGATCCTTGTTGGTTCAGATGAAATGGCACTAGGAGTCGTTCATGGTGCAGAAGATAAAGGATTTAAAATTCCGGATGACTTCGAAGTCATTACTTCGGATAATACAAGGCTTTCGCTTATGGTTCGGCCGCAGCTGACAACCATTGTTCAGCCTTTATACGATATTGGTGCTGTTTCCATGCGTTTATTGACAAAGCTAATGAACAAAGAAAAGGTTTCGGAGAATACTGTCGTGCTCCCGCATCGAATCGAACAGCGGAAATCGACAAAATAAGCCTAAAAACAGCTTTAGGCTTGAACGTGTATAGCGCGAAGCTTTCAAATTAGAATATTCGAATAAACAGGCTGGCCAGTGGGTCAGCCTGTTTTTACATGGATTCACTTTTCTGCGTTTGGCTGCGGATTGGAAAAAGAGCCTTTTCCAGCGTTCGTAAATTTTTTTCAGTGATTTCCGGTTTCCTTGGAATAGGAGGATATAAATCCTCAGGATCGTCCCATTCATTTGGAAGTTTTATGGGTGCTTTTTTTTGCCAATATTCAAGCCAATCCGCCGGCAAGCTTCCATAACAATTTGAGTTTTCTGTCATTTCGAGCCAAATAAATGCCCAGGCTCTCGGAACAACCCGCCAAATATCGTAACCGCCGCCGCCGACAGCGATCCATCTGCCTTCGCAGTATTGATGGGCAATCTCGTGGGCGAGCTTCGGTATTTCCCGATAACTTCGCATTGTTGTCGATAAATGGGTCAAAGGATCATAATAATGCGCATCAGCACCGTTTTGCGTAAAAATGACATCCGGCTTAAAAAATTCTGCCACCTCTTTGATCGCATGACGATAAGCAAAAAGCCATGAATCATCCTCGGTAAAGGCATCAACTGGAATATTAAAAGAAAAGCCGTAGCCTTTTCCTTGTCCTCTTTCATTTACATTTCCCGTACCAGGGAATAAATACCTGCCAGTCTCGTGTATGGAAAGGGTGCATACATTTGGATCATCATAAAAGGACCATTGGACACCATCGCCATGATGGGCATCGGTATCAACATAGAGAACGCGTGCCTGATACTTTTCTTGTAAGTATTTGATCGCCACGGAGCTATCATTGTAAACGCAAAATCCAGAGGCCTTTCCGCGAAATCCATGATGAAGCCCGCCGCCAAGATGGACAGCATGCAGCGCTTGGCCTGTCATGACTTGGTCTACTGCCGTTAATGTACCGCCAACAAGCATTGCGCTTGCCTCATGCATGTTGGGGAAAATTGGTGTATCCTCGGTTCCAAGTCCGTAGCCTTCTGCTATATCTTTTGGCAGCTTTCCTTGACCGGCCATTTTTACAGCGTCAACATAATTTGGATCGTGAACGAAATAAAGTTCTTCATCTGTCGCCATCCGAGGCGGGGTGATATCGTTTGGATCTAAGGCATTAATGCGCATTAACAAATCAACCGTTAATTTTAGCCGATGCTGGTTAAAGGGATGGTGGCTGTTAAATTTATACTTTAACAGTTCATCCGAAAAAATAAAGGAACTGCGGTCTCTCATAGGGAGATCCCCGGAAGGTTTGGCCATAGAACATGGTGACCTGCTAATTTTAAATCATGAATTACACCGGTTGGATTGATCAATTCCACCCGAATGACCAAAATTTTGTATTTTTCATCCTTTTTATCAGGATAAACAAGGATGCTCAAGATATTTGCATGGCGGTTGCGGATAATTGCAGCAATATCACAAAGAACACCTGTAATATTCGGAACTCTTACTTCAATCTGCGAGCCGGGATGGTTGGCGCCTGTCAGCTCTACCATTGTCCGCAGTAAATCAGTCTCTGTGATAATTCCAACAAGCTTCTTATCTTTTATAATTGGCAGGCAGCTAAGACGATGGTCGTAGAAAAGTCCAGCTACTTCCTCGACAAAATCAAGCGGATGTCCAAAGACTACATTTTTTTTCATAATCGTTTCGATTGGTTTTTGTAAGTCTTCCAGGTGTTCTCCAGCATGGAAAATCGATGGGCCGGCTTCTCGAATCCTCGATGCTGTAACAAGGCCCACTAAATGGTTTTCTTCATTTACAATCGGAACATGGCGAATTTTTTTCTGCGCCATTAGCCGAATCCCATCTGCGATCGTGTTGTTAGGCAGTAGCGTGGAAACGTTTGTCCGCATAATTTCTTCCACTATCATCTGATTCAATCCTCCCCTTAATACATAAACCTATTCATAAAGCGCAGCCTGTCAAATTGCTGGATTGATTCATTATCCACCCTTTTCCCGATTCTGGCCATGAGGCAGTTAGCAGGATGCGAGCAAATTTCCGGGTCATCTGTAGCGTACCAGACCAGTCCCCCGGCATTCATCATTTTCTCCATCACCTTGCGATATTCCCAAACATTTAAACCAGTCCCTTTTAAATCCCAGTGCCAATAATATTCTGTTGTAATAATAATATAATCTTCCATCGCATCATCCATCATGGAAACAATTAAAAGATTTTTTCCGACTGAGCAGCTTCGGAACTTAGGGATGACTTCGATTGCCCCCAATTCAATCAAATCATCCATTTTTCCTTCAGACCATCTTTCGAGGGGATCGGGGTAAAGATATGTAACATATCCAACGATTGTTTGGCGGTCACGGGCAATAATGATTCTTCCCTCTTCAAGTTCAGCAATGCCAATTAGGGCTTTATGCTGTTGGGCAGGGGGACGAAAAGCTGTTAAATCCTTATGAAATTCATAACCAGCCAATTCTTCCGCAGAAATAGGGCCTTCAATGATGATGTTTCCATGTGGAGTCTTTAATTCTTTGGCATTGTATGTTTTTTTGTGTTTCATTTATCCACCCCCTGAAAATATCGGGTAATTAATTCTATTATACATAAATTCCAATTGATAAAAGCGTTTTCACTTATTTTTCTGTATAATTTAAAAATTTTTATGACACTTTTGAATCAAGTTAAAAACAAAACAATCATCTTAGAGAATTTTAAAAATTGAGAATATATTCTATTTATACTATAATAATATTAAACATGAACAAAGGGGGATGAAGAATGAAAGTGGAAGCATTACCAGTTATGCAGGGGGAGCATAATTTAAGAAATTATGAGGAGACGTACAAGGAATTTGATTGGAAAGATGCAGACAAGGAATTTTCATGGTATGAAACGGGTCTTGTGAATTTAGCGTACGAAGCAATTGATCGTCACGCTGAGAATTTTCGAAAAAACAAAGTTGCATTGTATTATCGCGATGGTTTGCGAAACGAGAAATTTACGTTCAAAGAAATGAAAGAGCTTTCAAACAAGGCAGGGAATGTTCTAAAGACGTATGGAGATGTGGAAAAAGGGGATCGCGTTTTCATCTTTATGCCTCGTTCTCCTGAGCTTTATTTCACAGTTCTTGGTGCGATTAAGATTGGAGCCATTGTTGGACCTTTGTTTGAAGCTTTCATGGAAGGGGCGGTAAAAGACCGGCTGCAAGACAGTGAAGCAAAAGTACTTGTCACGACTCCTGAGTTATTGGCTCGTGTTCCTGTTGCCGAGCTTCCGTCGTTAAAGCATATCTTTGTTGTTGGTAATAATATCCAAGAAGATGAACAGGCGATTGATTTTCTGAAAAAATTTGCTGAAGCAAGCAGTCAATTGGCCATTGAATGGGTAGATCGGAACGATGGACTCATTTTGCACTATACTTCTGGATCTACTGGAAAACCAAAAGGCGTTTTGCATGTACATAATGCGATGATTCAACATTATCAAACGGCAAAATGGGTCCTTGATTTAAAAGAAGATGATGTATATTGGTGTACGGCTGATCCTGGATGGGTGACGGGAACATCTTACGGAATTTTTGGACCATGGTTAACAGGAACATCGAATGTGATTGTTGGCGGACGGTTCAGTCCGGATATTTGGTATAAGATGATCGAAGATTTCGGAGTAACCGTCTGGTACAGTGCGCCGACCGCTTTCCGGATGCTTATGGGAGCTGGAGACGAGGTTGTAAAAAAATACGATTTAAGCAGCCTGCGCCATATTTTAAGCGTTGGTGAACCGCTCAATCCGGAAGTAGTAAAATGGGGTATGAAAGTCTTTAATCTTCGGATTCATGATACATGGTGGATGACAGAAACGGGCGCCCAGTTAATTTGCAACTATCCTTGTATGGAGATTAAACCAGGTTCGATGGGGAAACCTCTGCCAGGAGTAGAAGCGGCAATTGTTGATGATCAAGGAAAAGAGCTACCGCCATACCGGATGGGCAATCTCGCCATAAAAAAAGGCTGGCCATCGATGATGCAGACGATTTGGAACAACCAAGAAAAATATGAGTCTTATTTTATGCCTGGCGGCTGGTATGTTTCAGGGGACTCTGCATATATGGATGAAGACGGCTACTTCTGGTTCCAAGGACGGATTGACGATGTAATCATGACATCGGGGGAACGGGTGGGGCCGTTTGAAGTAGAAAGCAAGCTCGTTGAGCATCCCGCTGTCGCTGAAGCAGGAGTAATCGGAAAACCGGATCCAATTCGCGGGGAAATTATCAAAGCGTTTGTTGCTTTAAGGGACGGGTATGAACCATCTAATGAGTTGAAAGAAGAAATCAGGCAGTTTGTGAAAAAAGGTCTTGCCGCCCATGCTGCCCCAAGGGAAATCGACTTCCGTGATAAGCTCCCGAAAACACGAAGCGGAAAAATTATGAGAAGGGTATTAAAAGCTTGGGAACTGGATTTACCAACAGGTGACTTGTCGACGATGGAGGAGTAAATAACGAAAACAAAAAGACCGGATGATGGTCTTTTTGTTTTGGTAACATTCAACATTATGGGGCAATACCGAATTGAACCACATTGGATGGTGCTGATTCATTGCCGGAAATATCCACGGTCGTCACATAATAGGCTCCGTCTGATACAGTGAAAGAAAGGGCGGTGCCAGTTTTAATGCTTGCAACTTTTTCGGGGGTCACACCAATTCTGTACACCCGATAGCCGATCACATCACTTTCGGCTGCCTGAGACCATGTCAAAGTTGTTCCTGATAGGCTTAAGCTGACCGAAGCGGGAGGCTTGCCGTTTTCTTTTAGTTCCGCACTTGGAACAAGCACTTTATCCCAGCGGGGAAGTTTTGGAATCAGCTGGTTATAATCAGTGAAATTCGCCCCAACAAGTTTTTTAATAAAATCTGGATTTAAGATCAACCCTTTATGAGCAAAATCATCGGGTGTAGAGTTGTTGGCTAAATATTTTTTATCGCCAATTTCCACGTACTTTCCATTGATTAAACTATCATCAACCTTCGTTGGGACAAATTTAGCATTAAAATAATCGCTCTCCACCAATCCTGCGCTTGAGCACGCTTCTGAAGGAAGCAAACCGGAAACGGCACATATTGATTGCTTGATAATTCCCTCCGGCATTTTAAACTGTTCTTTCGGAGCGATCAAATCCGGCTTGACTGCATAAGCTGAATTAATCAGCGCTGCCCATAGATTATTATTTCTTTGACTATAGGTTAAATTACCAGGAGCCTGCAATGATTTTGGTGTATCGTAGCCTGTCCAAATGCCGAAGGTCACGTTTGGATTAGTGGCAACAAACCAAGAATCAATAAAATCTGTTCCTGTACCCGTTTTTCCAGCCCAGTCTGTTTGGAAATTTAATTTCGAATTAATTCCCGCCGCTGTTCCTTTTTTCACAACATCCCTCATCATATCAAGCGTTAAAAAAGCGGTCTGCGGGCTGAAGACATCTACAGGTTTTCCTTTATGCTGGTAAACAACATTTCCTTGTTTATCGACAATTTTATCAATTAAATAGGCGTCGATAAATTTTCCGCCGTTGGCAAAAGTCGTAAAAGCGTTTGTATTTTCTTCAACCGTGACCCCGTTTTTGATTGAACCAATTGCTGCGGCCAGGTTGGTGTAATCATCTTTGACAAGGGAAGTAAAACCCATTTTTTCCAAGTATTTCGCCGGCGATTGATCGACGATATCTTTGTACAACTTTACAGCGGGTACATTATAAGACTTTGTTAACGCATATCGTGCTGAAACCAAACCGGTGTACCGCTTGTCGTAGTTATGTGGCCAAGGACTGTTCGGGCTGCTCGGATTTAGCTTTAAGGCAACATCAGGCAGCACAGATCCTGGCGAGGCTTTCCCAAGTTCGAATGCTGGGGCATAAACGAGCAGAGGCTTCATCGTTGAACCGTTTTGCCTGATGGAGCTTGTAGCATGGTTTAATTGCTGCCTGTTATAATCCCTTCCTCCAACAAAACTGATAATTCTTCCCGTTTTGTTTTCAATCAGCATGGCGCCAACTTCGACAGGCTCCATGATCGCTTTATTTTCACCTGTTTCCGGGTCCTTTATTGACTGCGGTTTATCAGGTCCGTAGGATTTGTACTGATCTTTGGCCTGCTGCATAGCATCATAAATGTTTTTATCGATTGTTGTATGAATCTCATACCCTTTTTGCCGCAAGTCGCGATCAGCTAATGTCAGGTATTTATTATGCAAATATTTATCTTCTTTTAATGTTTTTTCTGATATCCCGTCTTTCTGTGCCAAGACAGTGGCAAGCGTCTGAATGGAGCGCTTTTCAATTTCAAATGTCAGCCAGGGATACTTTTCAATCGGATTATCTTTCGGCTGGGTAAAATCTTTCGTAATATCGTATGCAGCTGCTTCGGTATATTGCTTTTCATTGATGTAACCGCTATCATGCATTCTTTTTAATACGGTTTTCATTCTGGAAATACCAGGATGAAGATTGTTCTTAAGTTTTCCGTCCCTCGTAAATGGTGTGTATCCGAATGGGCTTTGTGGCAGTCCGGCAATAAAGGCTGCTTCAGGTAAGGTTATATCTTTGGCGTTTTTGCCAAAAAGGCCTTTTGCTGCCGCTTGAACCCCAGCGATGTTTCGACCGGATGCATTTCGTCCGAAAGTGGTTACGTTTAAATAGGCTTCAAGTATTTGTTTTTTAGTAAAAAACTTTTCGAGCCGGAGTGCGAGCAAAATTTCATTTGCTTTCCGTTGGAAGGAAACTTCATTTGATAAAATTTGATTTTTAATTAACTGCTGCGTAAGTGTACTGCCGCCTGTTTGAACGGAAGAATTGGTTACTTCTTGAACTACAGCTCTGAAAATTGATTTTGGAACAACTCCATTATGCTGATAAAAATATTCATCTTCTGTGGCGACAATTGCATGAATTAAATGATCAGACACTTGATTTAGCTTAACTTCTTCACGTTCAAGGTCAGAACGAAGCTTCCCTAAATAAACGTTATCGGCAAAGTATAAATCTGATGTTTCAGTATAGTTATATATATCTTTTTTCATGCTTTCATAAGAGCGAATCGGTTCATCGTGTACGAGTGAAGCAAAATATCCTGCGCCGACTCCTGCTGCAAAAGAACCGCTTAGAATAACCACAATTAGAAAAAGAAGAAAAAGATTCCAAATAACTTGATACGTAATTCGAGCCTTTTTAATTGTTATTTTATGGCTTAGCCAGCTTAAAGCTGACTTTATTTTTTTAAACCATATTTGAATCATTTCGATCACGCAGCACCCCCTAAAATCACCATCATTATAGCATACACGAAGGGGGAAAACTGACATAATTCATCATTTTTCCGAAACTTCCATAAGCTATTTGACAGCGGGATAGTATATATGATAAAAAGTATGCTATAGTTTAATTTATATCAAGCTGTGAAGGGAATCAATGGTAGTTCTTCTGTCCCTGTTTTTAGAGAGCCAGCGGCTGGTGAAAGCTGGTATAAATAGAAGAATGAATTACGTCCTGGAGCTTTCACCGTGAATTTAGCAGTAGCGGCGAACGGTTTAAACCGTTATTTTTCAAGGTGGAGGATTTTTCTTCAAGCCGGGTGGTACCGCGCATTTAAGCGTCCCTGCAATCAGTTGCAGGGGCGCTTTATTTTTTAATTAGGAAGGTGATATGAATGGATTTATTGCAGGATTTAGAGTGGAGAGGAATTATTTATCAGCAAACCGATGAAGAGAGTTTAAAAGATGTTTTACGTAAGGAAAAAATTTCGCTTTACTGTGGAGCAGACCCGACGGCTGACAGTTTGCATATCGGTCATTTGGTTCCGTTTTTAACGCTTCGCAGATTCCAGTTGCATGGACATCGGCCGATTGTGCTTGTGGGAGGTGCAACAGGACTGATTGGTGACCCAAGCGGTAAAAGTGAAGAAAGAAAGCTGTTAACATTGGAGACTGTTCAGGAAAACGTTGAGGGCATTAAAAAACAGCTCGCCGCTATTTTTGAGTTTGAAGGTGATAATGGCGCGATTATGGTAAATAACTATGATTGGGCTGGCTCAATGGATGTTGTTACTTTTTTGCGCGATATCGGCAAGCATATCGGGGTCAATTATATGCTGGCGAAAGATACGATTGCCTCCCGTTTAGAAACGGGCATTTCGTTTACTGAATTCACATACACCATTTTACAGGCGATGGATTTTCTGCATTTATATGAAGATCATCATTGTAAACTCCAGATAGGCGGCAGCGATCAATGGGGGAATATTACATCTGGCTTGGAATTGATCCGGAAAATTCATCCGAACGGTTCGAAGGCGTATGGATTAACGATCCCGCTTGTAACAAAAGCCGACGGCACTAAGTTTGGTAAAACAGAGGGCGGAGCTGTATGGCTTGATCCGGAAAAAACAACCCCTTATGAATTTTATCAGTTTTGGATTAACACGGCTGATGCAGATGTAGTGAAATACCTAAAATTATTTACTTTCCTTTCACATGAGGAAATTGAACTGCTGGAAAAGAGTGTCCAAGAAGAACCGCATCTTCGCAAAGCGCAAAAAGCGCTGGCAGAAGAAATGACCAAGCTTATTCATGGAGAAGAAGCTCTTCAACAAGCAATTAAAATTTCGGCAGCATTATTCAGCGGTGATGTGAAAGAACTATCAGCTGCGGAAATCAAGCAAGGCTTCAAGGATGTGCCTTCTTATGAAGTAAACGCTGAAACGGACTTAAGTCTTGTTGAACTGCTCGTTGCTGCTAAAATTTCTCCGTCGAAGCGTCAGGCACGCGAAGATATTAGCAATGGTGCGGTATCGGTAAATGGGGAGAGGGTTACAGATCCAGGCTATTCTTTGGAGGAAAATGACCGAATCGAGGGTCAGTTCACGATCATTCGCAGAGGGAAAAAGAAATACTACCTTATTAAATACTAGACAGGATGCGGTTTTATCTGGAAACGGCAGACCCATAATCCATCATTAGAAAAAAGGCCAAATCATCGGGATTTGGTCTTTTCTAATGGTTCATTTTGCAAAGATTGTGGCTTTGTCATGCAAATAAAATGTGGCAACGGCGGAATTAATTGCTGAAATGGCGGAATGAACTCTCCTGCTCAACCAAACTGCTAACAGGCACGTTTTTTTCATTCTCTGGATGATCGAGTGGGTAAATTCTAGCTGTATCATCGTTATCATGAACATGCTGTATATAGATAGGTGCTCCATCATACGTGACCTTTATCATATTTGGTGAATTAACAATCTCTTTGGCCCGATTTTTGTCCATTTCATGTTCCTCCTTTTTATTGACACCCATTAGTATTACTCCAAAAAGTTTCTGTATACTGCATTCATTTTGCTTTTTTATTTTGGCTCTTTTAAACTTGTCTATTGATTTTTGCTCCAATCAACATAGCGGCAAAATCAACAATGAGCTTTAACATAGCTTTATTTTAAAAGAATCCTTTCCTTTTTTTAAAAACTATGGTATCTTAAATGAGGAATAAAAAAACTATTCTGAATTTCTACTAGGGGAGTCCGTATAGCCCGGACTGAGAAAAGAAGGCACTGATTCTTTGACCCTTTGAACCTGATCTGGATGATACCAGCGTAGGGAAGTAGTGACTAAGGCGTTGGCTGTTATTCTTTCACAGCAGGCTGCTACTTTTTTGAAGATAAATCAGGTTCTGTGCAAACAGAACCTTTTTTGTTTTCATTCGGTTCATTCGTTTATACCGAAATGAACGATGCGGTATCTTCCAGATCGAACCATTCATTTAAGGAGGAAGTTACATGCAAAAGGAAAAAGAAATGAACATTGAATTGAAATCGCAGTTTAGTGGCAGCAAGAAGGTTTATGTGCAAGGTTCGAGACCGGATATTCAGGTTCCGATGAGAGAGATTACAGTTAGCCGGACAATCACTTCTTTTGGTGAAGAGGAAAATGCGCCAGTCCGTGTTTACGATACAAGCGGACCTTATACTGATGAAGAGGCTACTATTGACATTAGACAAGGGCTTCCGGCTTTAAGGAAAAAGTGGATTTTAGAGCGCGACGATGTTGAAGCATATCCAGGCCGAGAGATCAAACCGATTGATAATGGATATCTTGAAGGCGACATCCGGGCAAATCTCGAACAGTTTCCAAATATAAATACGAGGCCACTAAGAGCCAAACCGGGCCGAAATGTTACGCAAATGCATTATGCTAAACAAGGAATTATTACACCAGAAATGGAGTTTATTGCTATTCGTGAGAATATGGACCCGGAATTTGTTCGAAAGGAAGTAGCAATAGGAAGAGCCATTATTCCAGCAAATATTAATCATCCTGAAAGTGAGCCAATGATAATCGGGAAAAACTTCCATGTAAAGATTAACGCCAATATTGGTAATTCCGCTGTTTCTTCTTCAATTGAACAAGAGATTGAGAAGATGACATGGGCAACTCGTTGGGGTACAGATACGATTATGGATTTATCAACCGGAAAAAATATCCACACTACAAGAGAATGGATAATTCGCAACTCCCCGGTGCCGGTTGGAACTGTTCCGATTTATCAGGCGCTTGAAAAAGTAAATGGGATCGCTGAAGATTTAACATGGGAAGTTTATCGTGACACTTTAATTGAACAGGCTGAGCAAGGAGTCGATTATTTTACGATCCATGCTGGTGTTCTGTTAAGATATATTCCATTAACAGCCACAAGAACAACAGGAATTGTTTCGCGCGGTGGATCCATTATGGCTCAATGGTGCCTGGCTCATCATGAAGAAAGTTTTCTTTATACACACTTCGAAGAAATCTGTGAAATTTTAAAGCAGTATGATATATCTGTTTCTCTTGGTGATGGTCTGCGCCCCGGCAGTATAGCAGATGCCAATGATGAAGCGCAATTTGCTGAACTCGAAACATTGGGTGAATTAACAAAAATCGCCTGGAAACATGATGTCCAAGTGATGATTGAAGGTCCTGGTCATGTGCCAATGCACATGATTAAAGAAAATGTCGATAAGCAAATGGAAATTTGCAATGAAGCACCGTTTTATACATTAGGACCATTAACAACCGATATTGCGCCAGGCTATGATCATATTACTTCGGCAATTGGAGCCGCGATGATTGGCTGGTTTGGAACGGCCATGCTTTGTTATGTTACTCCTAAAGAGCATCTTGGATTACCGAATAAAGAAGATGTCCGGACGGGAGTCATTACTTATAAAATTGCCGCACATGCCGCCGATTTAGCAAAAGGTCATCCGGGGGCACAAGTTAGAGACAATGCTTTATCAAAAGCACGTTTTGAGTTTAGATGGAATGATCAATTTAATCTTTCTCTTGATCCGGAGCGGGCAAGAGAATATCATGACGAAACCTTGCCTGCAGAAGGAGCTAAAACAGCGCATTTTTGTTCGATGTGCGGTCCGAAGTTTTGTTCAATGAGAATTTCTCATGATATTCGCGGAATGGCAATGGAAGACTCATCAAATGAAGCTGAAATTAAAGCGGGATTGAAACAAAAAGCAGAGGAGTTTGTTAACGATGGATCAAGCATTTATCGGTAACAATCAATCGAATGAAGTAGAGAAATTACAAGAAGAAATTGTTGTAATAAAGAAGAGATTAAATAAATTGCAAGAAGAGCTTGAGCAGATCCAATCACATTGCAAGCATGTTTTTATCGAAACGTCTGTTATGCGCGTCTGCCAAAAATGCGGTCTGTCTGAAAGCACTTATTATTGATCAAAGTTTTTTCTCTAACAGAAAAACAAAACCCCGGCCATTCTTGGCACGGGGTTTCTTTCATTTAAAAGATTAACGAGAGTAGAACTCAACGATTAACGCTTCGTTAATTTCAGCTGGAAGTTCAGAACGCTCAGGTAAGCGAGTGAAAGTTCCTTCTAACTTGTCAGCATCGAAAGTTAAGAAGTCAGGAACGAAGTTGCTTACTTCGATTGCTTCTTTCACAATTTCAAGATTGCGTGATTTTTCGCGAAGGCTGATGGTTTGACCTGCAGCAACGCGGTATGATGGAATATCCACGCGAGAGCCATCAACAAGAATATGACCGTGGTTCACCAATTGACGAGCTTGGCGGCGTGTGCGAGCTAAGCCTAAACGGTAAACAACGTTATCAAGACGAGATTCAAGAAGAATCATGAAGTTTTCACCGTGCTTACCAGACATTTTACCAGCTTTGTCAAAAAGGTTGCGGAACTGACGTTCGTTTACTCCGTACATATGACGAAGTTTTTGCTTTTCCTGCAATTGCAATCCGTATTCAGAAAGCTTTTTGCGTTGGTTTGGACCATGTTGTCCAGGAGCGTAAGGACGCTTTTCTAATTCTTTACCTGTGCCGCTTAGAGAAATTCCAAGACGACGGGATAATTTCCAGCTTGGGCCGGTATAACGAGCCATGAAAGACTCCTCCTTCGTGTTTTTATTTTGGTAAAATAAAAACCGCTATGAAGCCGCAATAAAGGCCATTTTGTTTTCATGCACCTTCGCCCTAGCAGCAGAGGGTTACACGATGCACCATCAACCAACTCTGTTGATTGAGGAACAAAATGAATCAAGTAAGGGGTTCACATAGGCTGCAATATTTTACACAAAGAATATTATATGATTTTTAGCTTGTAAAAGTCAAGATAAAGATTGAAAGGATTAAAACATTTAATTAATTAATCGGATAAAGGAAGTAATGCAGCTTGTGATATAATGAAAGAAAAAGAATTTTTATAAAAATGACTTCGAAATTATTCCAATATTTGCTATAATAAAAGATGCCGTGCATTGTGAAACAAATTCGTGCACAATTATTATAATAAAGGATAATGTGCATTCGTGAAATGAAAATTGTGCACATAATTGGGTGATAATTGTATGGAAACTCTTAAAAGAGATTTAATAGTGCAGTTAAAAGATTGCTTTTTGGATTTGATTGATGCTGAATCGGAGACGTTGCGTTTTGAGTCCTTTGTGCGGGAAACGCTTGCGATTATTCTTCAAATGTTTCATTTGGAGACCATTGCGCTGTACAGGTACCAGGACTGGAAGCAGCAATTTGATTTAGAGGGTTATGTAAATGATAAAGAGAACAATCCGATGGTACCTATTTCGATTCGTTTGAAGGAACTGAAAGGTTTTGGAGATCGGCCTGAAATTCTCCGAAAACCATTTCCGGACGATGCTGGTTTTGATGAATATGATTTTTACATTGAATTAATCAGAAAAAATCGGGATTTAGGTTTCTTAGCGATTAAGGATAAACAGCACTCACTATTGGAACAAATAGACGATGAGCAGCTGCGAAACATTGCGGATGACTACAGCTCTTTTTTAGGAAAGATTCAAAGTTTAACGAAAATTGTGAATGAAAAAAATAAATACAAACAATTATTTCGAGTAACAGAAAAATTTCATTCCTCAATGGATATGGATGAGTTATTGGGAGAAATCATTCTTACGCTCAAAGAAGTATATCCGACATTTGCTTATTATTTATTGCTGTCTCAAGATAATCACACCCATAGTGAACTGCCAATTAAAGATCTGGAATATGATAGTGAAAACATTGCAGCGATGCAGGCATATGTAACCGGAATGATCCAATTTGAAGATTCCGTTTTACAGAGGCGGTCGATTCTTTACGCACCGTTGAAAGGCAAGCAGGGGGTTTATGGTGTTTTACAAGTAATTGCCCCAAACACGGTTGTTTTTCCAAAGAATGAAGTGGAATTCATTACTCTGCTTGCTCATACAGCTGGAAGTGCCCTTGAAAACGCTCAACTATATCAGCAGTCTAAAAAATTGATTGCTGATTTGCAGTTAATCAATGAAACATCTCGTTGCCTAAATTCGAATTTACGATTGACCGAAACGATTAATTATATGACTGAACAAATCATTCGTTCCTTTGACGCTGAGGAAGTAGGCTTTTTTCTTCTTTCACCTGAACGGGGAAAAGCGAAGATACTCCCTGGATCGACGGCGTTTTTTCGCACAAAACAGGCAAGCAGCTACATTTATTTTATCGACAGTAAAATTCAAAAAGAGAAAGATTCGTTGTTTATTGGCGATTTAAATTTTCAGCAAGTGGATGGGGCTGCGCCCTTTCGGTCAGTAATGGCTGTGCCAATGGATCAAGGTGAAATCTTAAAAGGATTCGTGATTGTGATGCACCCAGAGCCTTATTACTTTTCCTTTGAAACGTTTAAGCTGCTGCAATCGCTTATCCATCACTCAACCCTAGCGTTTACGAATTCGATGCTGCGTGAAGAGCTCGAGCTTATGATTATTACCGATCATTTAACAAAACTCCATTCCCGAAATTATTTAGATGAAAAAATGAAGCGATCGATGAAAGAAGACGAACAAGGTGCGTTTATTCTCATTGATATCGATAATTTTAAAACGATTAACGACACTCATGGACATCAAATCGGTGATGAAGTCCTTGTCCAAGTGGCGAATCTCATCAAGAGCAATATTCGAGAAAGCGATGTAGGTGCGCGTTGGGGAGGAGAGGAGCTGGCAATTTATTTGCCACGAGTATCCTTGGCGACAGGTGTAGGCATTGCCGAAAGATTGGTAGAGAAAGTGGCAGAATTATCTAACCCGCATGTGACTGTTTCTTGCGGGGTTTCCTATTGGAGTAAGGAAAGAATGGATACAGCAAAGTTTTTGTTTAAAAGAGCAGATGAAGCGTTGTATGCTGCAAAACGGACAGGAAAAAACAAAGTGGTAACTCAAGAAGAAAGATTTGTAGCCAGTTAAGGCACTCACACAACGTGAGTGCCTTTCTTGCACTTTTCTTAAAGGTGCTTAACTAATAGTTCAACAAATTCCTCTAATTTTTCTTGATCCACTTCATCGAAGCGGTTTATTTCAGGAGAGTCAATATCTAAAACACCAAATAAATTTCCATTTTTCATCATAGGAATCACGATTTCGGACTGTGATGCTGAATCGCAGGCGATGTGACCCGGAAATTGATTAACATCTTCAACCCGGATCGTTGTTTTTTTTGCCGCAGCTGTTCCGCACACTCCCTTGCCTAGAGGAATGCGAATGCATGCCGGAAGACCTTGGAACGGTCCAAGAACAAGTTCCCCATTTGTATCGAATAAATAAAACCCTACCCAGTTAATCCGATCAAGAAATTGATTTAATAGGGCAGCCGCATTGCTTAAATTGGCTATTTGATTTGTTTCGTCCTGCAGCAAAGCCTGCAATTGTTTCTTAACGAGTTCATAATTCTCGATTCGAGTTCCATTATATGCCTCAGCGTTAAACATGTTTTTTCACCTGATTCTTATAAATTTATATCCCATTTTAGCAAAAAATCATGAATTTAGGGAGACTTTGTCGAGAAGATCTTAGAGGAATTCAGACAAACATCAAGAATTTTATTTAAGAAAGAACTGCAAGTAAAGAACGGAAATTTGATTTTTCCGGAGGGATATTATGAAGAAAAATTCAAAAGAAGCCATTGTTCAAGCCGCCATTTCTTTATTTCAAACAAAGGGATATTCAGGAACATCCATCCGGGATATCGGCAAAAAAGCAAAAGTAAATTCAGCTAGTATTTCTTATCATTTCCACAATAAACAAGGGTTGCTTGAATACTGTTTCACTTCTTTTTTTGAACAATACCTTGCGATTATCGAAGAAGCCTATATGCAGCTGCAAGATGGAGCGGTCAATTGTTTAAAACAAATTTCAAGAGAGATTCTTCGCTATTTGAGCAAAAATAGTTCGCTGGCAAGCTTTGTTTTGAGGGAGATGTCAATGGAGTCCCAAATTGCGAGAGAAATTATGGCAACTTATTATGCGAAAGAAAAATTCTTTTTACAACAAGTATTTGAAGCTGGAATTGAGCAGAATGAATTTAAATTGAAATCTATTTCGTATGCCGTGATTCAGCTGAAAGGTTTATGGCTAATGCCTTTTATCAATGCCTCTTATTTAAGAGAAGTTTTTTATATGTTTCCAAATGAACCTTTTTTTGCCGAGAAATACACTGAAGAAATTTGTCAATGGATTGACAAGGCTCTATGCCGCAAAGATATTGCCGTTTAGTACTCGGACAATAGCGGCAAAAAGACCCTCCAAACCTTCTAAATAAGGTTGAAAATCCCGTACGATTCCATTCCCCCTCATAAATCATTTTTCTAATCAAATCTTTTTTCTGCAAATCTGCTTTTTTTTATGCAAAAAAATTGAAATTAATAGTCAAAAAATGTCGTTTACATGGTATCATTAAAGCATTGAATTGAACGAATGATTTTTATATACATAAATGTTGAGTTGGGATTCAAATGAATTGTTGTTCGGAACAGGGGGCTTACGCGTGAAATACATCATTGGATTTATCATTCTTCTGCTAATTATCATTGTAATAGGGTATTTCATAAAGAAAAAATACTATCGAGAGATGGATCGGTTGGAAACTTGGAAAATTGATTTAACAAATCGCCCTGTACTTGACGAAATGTCAAAGGTGAAGCAGCTCAATATGACTGGACAAACAGAGGAACTGTTCGAGCGCTGGCGAAACGAGTGGGACGATATCGTGACTGTTCGCCTACCTGATTTGGAAGAGCTATTATTTGATGCGGAAGAGTATATTGATCACTACCGTTTTCGAAAAGCAAAAGAAGTGCAGCAGTTAATCCGTAAAAATTTGCAAGAGACAGAGGATCAAATTAAAGAGATTCTTGATGAATTAAATGAGCTTGTCGGCAGCGAAGAAAAAAATCGATTAGAGATTGAACAATTAAGAGAAAATTATCGGGAAGCAAAAAAGGAGCTACTCGCCCATCGCCATATCTTTTGGAAAGCAGAAAAACAGCTTGAAAAACAGTTAAACGAAGTGATTGAAAAAATTCAGGAATTTGATGATAAAACGGAAAACGGAAATTATTTGCAGGCCCGAGAGACCGTATTGCTGATAAAAAGCCAGCTGGAACGGGTTCAATACGAAATGGAGCAAATTCCAGAGCTTTTAAATGAATTTCAATCAGAGCTGCCATCCCAATTAGCCGATGTGCGGGAAGGCCTCCGTGAAATGGAGCAGCAAGGCTATTATTTAGAGCATACCGAAATGGAGAAGGAAATAAGCGATCTCGAGCAAAAGATTGAGGAATGCTTGCATTTTGTTGAGCAGACTGAAATTGACAAGGCCGAAGAAGAACTAAAGAACATAAAAGCAAGAACAGAGGCACTTTTTGATTTACTTGAAAAAGAAGTGCACGCAAAACACTACATCATTCAGCATGAAAAAGAAACAAAAGATTTGCTCTTTGAGCTTAAAGAAGAGAGTTTGCAATTGAATAATGAAATAGCTCAAATTGGGCAAAGCTATCATTTATCCGATGAAATATTTCAAACAAAACGGCAAATAGAAAAAGAAATCAGCTCCCTTTACAAACATTATGAAAATTTGGCGGCTAAGCTGGTAAACAATGACGCTGCCCAAACGGTTTTAAAAGATGAACTGGCAGAAATCAAAGAGCAGCTTGATGCTGTTCGAAATGAACAGGAAGCCTTCTTTGCCAAGCTACAGGCTTTGAGGAAAGATGAAATGGAAGCAAGGGAAAAGATTCAGGAGCTAAAGAAAAAAATAGCCGAGACAGTCAGAGTTGTTTCTAAAAGCAACATTCCAGGCTTACCTGATGAGTATCAATATCTTTTTGAGGACGGAAAAGAAAGTATTGAACATGTTAAAAAGCAGCTGGAAGAAAAACCGCTAAACATTTCTGCGATTAACCAATACTTGGAGATTGCCGTATTGACAGTTGAAAAGCTTGTCAATACAACCCAAGAATTAGTCGATAGCGCATTTCTTGCTGAAAAAGTGATTCAATACGGCAATCGCTACCGCACCAAATATGCCTCTGTTTCAAAAGGTTTGCAAGAGGCAGAAGAGGCGTTTCGCCACTTTGATTATCAAAAAGCTCTCGAACAGGCTGCATCCACAATCGAGGCTGTAGATTCTGAGGCATTAAAAAAAATCGACGCATTGCTTCTAAAAGAATAACCGCTAGTTCGCGAAACCGATTCCGCCTATCGCTGAATCGGTTTCTGTTTTTAGATGGAAATGCTAAAATGGCATAGAGATTTTTGTTTGCGAGCAAATATGCAAAAACTCGTTTTGATAGAGAGGACAATCCAATGATTTATTTTGATAACAGTGCAACAACAAAGCCTTACCGAGAGGTGCTTGAGTCGTTTCTTAAAGTTTCAAGTGAATACTATGGCAATCCATCTTCCTTACACGGGCTTGGAGCTCAGGCAGAAAAGCTGCTTGCACAGGCGAGAGGGCAAATAGCCGATTTATTGCAAGTTAAGGCAGCAGAGATCTGCTTCACTTCCGGGGGTACAGAAAGCAATAATATGGCGATAAAAGGGGCTGCCATGAAGCACCAAAACAAGGGGCGCCACATCATTACAACCACAATTGAACATCCTTCTGTGAGCAAGGCGATGGAACAGTTGGAACAGCTTGGATTTGAGATCACCTATTTGCCTGTTACCTCCCAAGGAATGGTGATGACTAAAGATGTCGAAAAGGCAATCCGCCAAGATACCATTCTCGTTTCGGTGATGCATGTGAACAATGAAGTTGGTACAATTCAGCCGATCAGTGAAATTGGCGGGTTGCTAAAACAATATCCTAAAGTGTTGTTCCATGTAGATGCCGTTCAAAGCATTGGAAAAATTCCGCTTGATCTTAAACAATGGGGAGTGGATCTTTGTTCTTTTTCAGCCCATAAGTTTCACGGGTTAAAAGGAACTGGCTTGCTTTTTATACGGGAAGGGGTTTTGCTTGATCCATTGTTAGCAGGCGGAAACCAAGAATGGAAAAAACGAAGCGGAACAGAAAATGTCGCTGGGGCGGTTTCGGCAGCCAAAGCACTTAGGATGACGCTGGAAAAAAGCAAAGCGGGAATAGCAAAAATGAAAAGGGTCCAAAAAATTTTAGTGGAGGGGTTGCAAGAAATCGGTGGGATTAAAGTTCAGACTCCGTTAAGTCAAGCCGCACCGCATATTCTTAATTTTACAATGGAAGGCATTAAGCCGGAAACATTTATTCATATGTTGGAAAAGGACGAAATTTATGCTTCCACCAGGAGTGCATGTTCATCAAAAAAGAAGCTGCCGAGCAAAACCCTTTTGGCAATGGGGATTCCGGAACAAGAGGCGGAGAGGTCCATCAGAATGAGTCTATCATTTGATAATACGGAAGAGGAAGCAAGATTCGTGGTCGAGGCTGTTAAAAAAGCCGTTTTGCAGCTTAGAAAGGGATGATGGGAATGCAATATGATCATATTTTAATTCGATATGGCGAAATTTCAACAAAAGGAAGAAACCGGAAACAATTTGTGGAAAAGCTGCGCAGTAGCATCAAAGCCGCGCTGAGCGCTTTTCCCAACATTAACATTCAAGCTGGCAGAGACAGAATGTTTATTAAATTAAATGGTGAAAATAGCGATGAAATGATCACTGTTTTAAGTAAAATCTTTGGGATTCAATCCTTTAGTCCGGTCATGAAGGTTGAGAAAGATATCGAAAAGATGAAAGAGGCTGCCTTGGAATTAATAAAGCCGCTTTATCATGAGGGACATACCTTTAAAATAACAGGTAAACGAGCCGATAAGTCTTTTTTGCTCAATACGGATGAAATTAATCGCGAGTTTGGCGGGCACTTATTGAAAAATATTCCCGGATTGGCTGTAGATGTGAGAAATCCGGACATCAATTTACAAATAGAAGTTAGAGAAGAAGCCGCTTATTTGTCAAGTAAAACAATTGCTGGTGCCGGAGGGCTGCCTGTTGGTTCCAGTGGAAAGGCAATGCTGATGCTATCAGGCGGAATTGACAGTCCTGTTGCCGGCTTTTTATCAATGCGGCGCGGCATGGAGCTAGAGGCAGTTCATTTTTACAGCCCGCCGTATACAAGTGAAAGGTCGAAGCAAAAAGTAATCGATCTGGCAAAAAAATTAGCTGAAATTTCCGGTTCGTTTACGCTCCATATTGTTCCATTCACTGCGATACAGGAAACGATCCAAAGACAGGTACCTGAAAATTATACAATGACTACAACAAGGCGTTATATGTTGCGGATTACCGACGAAATTAGAAAAAAACGCGAGGGACTGGCGATTGTTACAGGTGAAAGCCTCGGTCAAGTTGCCAGCCAAACACTTGAGAGCATGTTTACAATTAACGAAGTAACCAATACACCTGTACTAAGACCGCTTATTTCAATGGACAAAACCGACATTATAAAAATTTCACAGCAAATCGGCACTCATGAAATTTCAATTAGACCGTATGAGGATTGTTGTACCATCTTTGTTCCTGCTTCTCCAAAGACAAAACCGCGGAGGGAAAAAGCGCAGTTTTACGAAAGTTTTGTAGATTTTGAGCCGCTTCTATCCAAAGCGGTAGCTGAAACGGAAATTTTAACGATCGCTCCTGGAAGCGATGAACAAACTTCATGGGATGAGCTGTTTTGAAAAAAGTTGTTTTTTGGGCGTTATAGCATGTTTTTGTGAACAATTACCAACACTTATTAAGAATGAAGCCATGTGATTCTACACATTCTATACTCACAAGGAGGTGAAATCACATGGCAAACAACAATAGTTCAAATCAATTATTGGTTCCTGGGGTACAACAAGCTCTTGATCAAATGAAATATGAGATTGCTACTGAATTTGGTGTACAACTTGGTGCTGAAACCACTTCACGTGCTAACGGGTCTGTTGGTGGTGAAATTACAAAGCGTTTAGTTCAGATGGCTGAACAACAAATGGGCGGCGGAATTTCCCGCTAAAAAGTGAATACAATGGCTACAAGAGAGCAGGGGCAGGCTCCCCTGCTCTCTTTTTACGTTTTTCTTCTCTCTAGAGTGCCCTGCCAAATAATATTTTCGTGTTTCGATTGCTAAATTAATTATTTTAATTTTTCTAAAAATTTTGTATAATTAGATTTGAAGTCTTGTACGAATGCACGGTAGGGGGAAAGATATGAAGAGGGAAGATTTAATTGCGCCTGAAAAATACAACCTGGTTTCCGAAGTGGAGCGTTATGCAGCCGACAAAAAAAGAATAGCATTGAAATGGGAAAATGAAGCGGGGCAAAAACGTCAAGTAACTTACGAGGAATTGGTCAAACAGGTGAACAAGATTGGGTATGTCTTTATTCACCATGGTCTCAAAAAAGGCGATGTCGTTTTAGTGATGATTCCGCGCCTAATAGAGGCTTATGCCGTATATTTAGCGGCGTTAAAACTCGGTATGGTTGTAATTCCAAGTTCTGAAATGCTTCGAGAGAAAGACCTCCAGTATCGGATTTCACATGGTGATGTGAAAGGAGTTATCAGCTATTACGAATATACGTCCCAATTTGAACAAATAACAACACCACTTATAAAGTTTTCGCTTGGTGGGAAGTGTGAAGGCTGGCATCATCTTGATGAGAAACTGAAGGGAGCATCAGAAGAACTTACAGGAGCAGAGACCCTCCGAGATGATATGGCCTTTTTATCCTATACATCAGGTACAACAGGAAATCCAAAAGGGGTTGTCCATACTCATGGCTGGGCTTATGCACATCTGAAAACAGCGGCGAAAAACTGGTTGTGCATCGAAGAGGGTGACACGGTTTGGGCAACGGCAGGTCCGGGCTGGCAAAAATGGATTTGGAGTCCTTTTTTATCGGTGTTAGGTACGGGCGCAACTGGATTGGCCTATCATGGTAAATTTGAGTCGCAAAAATACTTGCAGTTACTAGAAAATTACAGTGTTAATGTTTTGTGCTGTACACCAACTGAATATCGCTTAATGGCAAAAGCTGATAATTTGCAAGAGTACAAGCTGCCATGTTTACACAGTGCTGTGTCCGCAGGTGAGCCGCTCAACCGCGAAGTAATCGAGACGTTTAGAAAATACTTTCAAGTTGACGTCCGCGATGGATATGGTCAAACAGAAAATACATTGCTTGTAGGTGTCACGAAAGAAATGGAACTAAAACCAGGTTCTATGGGGAAACCAACTCCAGGAAATCGAATGGAAATTATTAATGATGAAGGCGAGATTTGTGCGGTAGGCGAAGTTGGTGATATTGCTGTACATGTCGACACACCGGCATTATTTAAAAAATACTATAAAGATCCTGAAAGAACAGCGATGCAATTCCGCGGGGATTATTATGTGACTGGGGATAAAGCAAAAAAGGATGAGGATGGCTACTTCTGGTTTGAAGGCCGTGGGGATGATATTATCATTAGCTCGGGTTACACAATTGGCCCATTCGAAGTGGAAGATGCCCTTGTAAAGCATCCATTCGTAAAAGAATGTGCTGTTGTTGCAAGTCCGGATGAAATTCGCGGCCATATTGTTAAAGCCTTTGTTGTTTTAAAAGACGGTATCGATGCGAATGACCCGGAGCTGATCAAGAATTTGCAGGACCATGTCAAAGAATTAACTGCACCTTACAAATATCCAAGAAAAATTGAATTTTTGTCAGAGCTTCCAAAAACCACTTCAGGGAAAATTCGCCGAATTGAACTTCGGCAAAAAGAAGCCCGGCAATTTGAAGTATAATTTTATATTTGGAAAACAAAAGGCAGGCCCGGGATTAGGTCTGCCTTTTGTTTTACTTTTTTCGCAGAACGTTCAGCTGTAACATAATTACAAGTATTGGAAAGTAAAAAAAGCTGGCGGCATTCCCTTGTTCGTTCTATAATAGATTTATTTCGAAACAAGAAAGAATTGGGGATGGAAAATGAATAGTAGTGAACAGAAACAGGGAGCGATCCAAGCCGGCTTCTCCTACTTGCTTTGGGGATTGCTGCCAATCTATTGGAAACTTCTCGAGAAGGTTGCGGCTAAGGAGATTTTGGCGAATCGGATTTTCTGGTCGTTTGTCTTCATGATTGTTGTTCTTTTGATTACGAAAAAATGGGGTTTGTTTATCGGGACGTTGAAGGGGTTTGCAGTCAACAAAAAGCAGATGTACGCTCTCGCCATCGCCTCATTTTTAATTAGCATTAATTGGTTTATTTATATTTGGGCTGTCAACAGCGGGCAAATGATTGAAGCAAGCCTTGGTTATTATATTAACCCGCTTGTCAGCTTTCTGCTTGGGATGATTGTATTAAAAGAGCGGTTGACCGGAGCCCAGTACGTTTCATTTTTTCTCGCGGCAGCAGGCGTATTGATTATTTCTTTTTCCTATGGACGATTTCCATGGATTGCTATCGCTCTTGCGCTTTCATTTGGTTTATATGGTTTAGCTAAAAAGTTAATCAATGTCGAATCATCCGTCGGTCTCACCTTGGAAACGTTAGTGATGACTCCTTTCGCGTTAATTTATATGATCTATTTGCTTTTTAATGGAGCAAGTGCTTTTTTATCGGCAGGGGCAGGTACGGACGTTCTTTTGGTTGGTGCAGGGGCTGCTACTGCAGTTCCGCTCCTTTATTTTGCAAAAGGAGCACAAAAAATTCCACTATCACTTTTGGGGTTTTTGCAATATATTGCTCCAACAATTACGCTGATCCTTGGAATCTTTATGTATGGCGAACATTTTTCAAAGGTGCAATTGCTGGCCTTTCTGTTTATCTGGTCTGCCTTAACGATTTATTCGATTTCAAAAACAAAGCTGTTTACAGCCTATAAAATGAAATATGAAAAGCATTAGAGAGCGGCTCAGCTTTTCGCAAAATAAAAAACCTTATCCTAACACTAGGATGAGGTTTTTTATAATATCAGAATTAATATCTGAACTTCGATCACTGTCTAGCGAGAAGCGCCTATCGGCTAGCGTACTTCGTCCTTCTCCCTACGATAAGTCAACAATTGCTCGCAACCCTCACCGTGTTTCCTTTATCTTTAGTCGAAGGGCCTTTAGTCCGTACGCCGATGAGCAAGGCGCTTGCGCTTTTCTTAATATCAGAATTTATATCTTAACATCGATAATTGAGGGTTCTCAAAAGTATAGCTTTTAGGAACACTCTTTTTTGTTTATTGCTCTGAACCTTGTCTGTTGATTTTCGTTCCAGAAATCAACAGACTCCGTTTATCAGCCAAACCAAAAAGGATCGGGCGGTTTTTGCCCGGTTTTTTTTAGAAATCACAAAAACGTTCTTTTTACTTTTTCCCAGAAAGAATTATCCTTTAACTTTAATGTTTTTATTTTTTGATCGCTTAATTTTACTTGAATTTTTTCAACATGGCGAATGCTTAGTGCTTCATTATCCATTCCCATGGTCGGGTGGTCGTTGCCTTCTGAAACCACTTTTAGAGTTAGCGTCCGTTCCTGCCCAAGGATAAAGGAAGAGCCAAGTGTCCGATAACGATTATTGTTGATTGAAGCCAATTCGCTTACTTGCATGCACGAAATTAGCGGGTCAACAACTGCTCCATTGACTGATTTATTATAAGCTGTACTCCCTGTAGGCGTGGCAACAATCATTCCATCGCCGCGAAATGTTTCAAAATGGAGCTGATCAACGAAAACATCAATCACGAGTGTTTTAATAATCGCCGAATGCAGACTGAATTCATTTAAACAGCGAAAGGTTCCCTGCCCATCAATATTTACCTCAATTACCGGGTAGCGTCTAACTTCCAGCAGCTCATTTGTCATGGCTTCAATCATTTTCGAGGTGTCCTCGATTTGGAAATCACAGTACATACCGAGACTTCCTATTGTCGAAATCCCGGCATACAGGCAATCATCGCGGAACCCCGTTTTTCTAACAGCTTGCAGAAACGTTCCATCTCCGCCGATGCTGGCAATTATATTGGCTTTGCGAAAATCGTTAACAATTGTAAAATCATATCTCCTTGCTAAATCATATAGGGATGTAACCTTTGCCAGTGAAGCTGAATCTCTTTTATGATAAAAAAATAGATTGCGGCGTTTATCCATTGACCAACCCTCCATTGAAAAATGCACAAATTTTTTTTACTATTTCTCATTTTCGTTTGGTAAAATAACAAGAAGTAATTGATTTCATCTTATCATTTTTTTGAACCGAAATGAAATGATGTCAGTATAAAGAGGGACCATGAACAAAAGGGAGGGATTCACATTGTCAGGAAAACGCTGGGCAGCATTAGGTATTGCTGCGGGTTTATTCATTGTGTCGATTGTCATCAATTTTTTATCGGCATTCGCATACAAGGGAATCAAAACGGATTTCACCGATTTGCTAGCGGCTAGCAAACAGCCGTTTACAGAAGAAGTAGTAAAAAGTGGAAATGAGTTGAAGAAAATTGCGATTCTTGATGTGGATGGAGTCATTCAAGATTCAGGCGATGCGCAGTCCATATTGCAAAGTTCAGGCTATGATCACCAAACTTTTTTAAAAAAATTGGATTATGTGATGAAAGATAATGCAGTAAAAGGAATCATCCTCCGGGTCAATTCTCCAGGTGGCGGAGTAATGGAAAGTGCAGAAGTCCATGATAAAATTTTGCAAATCAAACAAAAGACCAAAAAGCCTGTCTATGTTTCAATGGGGTCGATGGCTGCGTCAGGCGGCTATTATATTTCCACTGCTGCTAATAAAATTTACGCAAGTCCGGAGACGTTAACAGGATCGCTCGGTGTGATTATGGAAAGTATCAATTACTCAGAGCTCGCTAAAAAGTATGGTGTGGATTTTGTTACCATCAAAAGCGGGCAATATAAAGATATTATGAGCCCAACTCGAAAAATGACGCCTGAGGAACAACAAATTCTTCAGAAAATGGTGAATAACTCGTACGAAGGCTTTGTAAAAGTGATATCTGAAGGGCGTGGCATCCCTGTTGACCAGGTAAAGAAAATCGCTGATGGTCGTGTCTATGATGGACGCCAGGCGAAGGAACTAAATTTAATTGACGGTTTCGGCTATCTTGATGATGTGATTGCCAAGATGAAAAAGAATGAAAAGCTCAGCGGAGCTCAAGTTGTCCGCTATACGGATAATTTTGGACTCGGTTCTATTTTAAGCTTGCAGGCGCAGAAGGTGATGGGAAGTAACGCAGAAATGGCTGGATTAATGAAAATCCTCTCCAAACCCAATTCCCCCCGCCTCATGTATCTTTATGCTGAATAGGGGGGACAAAATTGGAAATTCATGAGAACGAAAAACTTCAAAGGCTTTCGAAAATGGAAAAAGAACCTGCTGATCCAAAAGATCATGACGAACAGCTTGTGGTGAATCCAGCTCAGCAGGAAGCAGAACAACCCGTTTTCCCGCATGTTCGCTTTGCCGGGTTATGGATGCGGTTTTGGGCTTATCTGCTCGATTTAGCGGTGATCGGAAGCTTGAATCGGCTGCTGATTAAACCGGTTTTCCGCTTTCTCGACATCCCGCTTGCCGAGTTTAATATGTTTGCCCCGATTTCGATTGTGACAGCGATCGTATTTTATCTTTATTTTGTCCTCATGACTAAATTCTTTGGGCAGACGCTTGGAAAAATGGTTTTTGGGCTAAAAGTAGTGAATCTAAAAAGCGGTCCTTTGACGTGGGGTACAGTCCTGTTTCGCGAATGGATCGGACGGTTTATTTCCTCCACCATTATTGTCGGATATATCATTGTCGCTTTCATGCCTAAAAAACAAGGGCTGCATGACCTGTTTGCTGATACTTCAGTGGTTCATGCAGAGTAATCAATTAAACCTATCATGTTCAAAATGATAGGTTTATTTTTTTGGCGTTCAGCCGATACTAGTAGGCTGAAAGGTTGTGAACGGATTGAAATGGCTGATCTTTGCTGTGATCACTGGATTGCTTTTGTTCGTCTTTGTCCTTTTAACAAAGTTAACGATTTCGATTAAATATTTTCATCAGAACGATAATGATGATCTGAAAATTGAATTTCGAGCGTGGTTTGGATTAATTAAGTATAAGAAAGATATCCCGCTTATTAAAGTAGATGATGACTCCCCAAGTGTTATTTTAAAAGGGAAAAGAAAAGTGGGTCCACAGGAGACTGTGTCGGATCAAAACATTAACAAAATAACCCCGAGGAAAGTCATTTCAAGTTTAAAAAATTATCAGGAGATCCTAGAACATGTCATTCACTTCCATGTCGTTCTTCGAAAATTTTTAAGAAAAGTAACAATTAAACAGTTTCGTTGGTCTACGGCTATTGGCGTTGAGGATGCGGCGCTTACTGGAATGATGGCAGGCGGGCTGTGGACAATAAAAGGAAGTGTACTGGGCTTATTGAGCCATTATTTTCGAATGAAGGAACAGCCGGAAATTATGGTTGTGCCAAATTTTCAACAAATGATCATGCATACAGAGCTTGAATGTATGTTTCAGTTTCGAATCGGGCATGCTATAGTAGCAGGAATAAAACTAGTTAAATTTTGGAAAGGCGGACTCCCTCATCTTGAAAAGAATACAGTCTTATCAGATGAAAAAACAAAGTCCGTGTAAAAGAGGAGGAAAACTGCATGTCTGACCACCCAATCCAAGGATTGATGACTACGGCAATGGAAAGTTTAAAAGAAATGATTGATGTTAATACGATTATTGGAGATCCTGTGGAAACCCCGGATGGCAGTGTAATTTTAACCGTTTCAAAAGTAGGTTTTGGCTTTGCTGCAGGCGGGAGCGAATTTAAGCTTGATCAATCGCAATCATCCCAGGGCAATCAAGGGCAGGGGAATAGTCAATCGAGCCATCCATTTGGCGGCGGCAGCGGGGGCGGCGTTTCGATTACTCCGATTGCTTTTTTAATTGTCAATTCACATGGTGTTAAAATGCTCCATCTTGATGAAAGCACTCATTTATATGAAAAAATTCTCGAACTTGCACCGCAGGCAGTTGATAAAATTCAGCAAATGCTTTCAAAAAACGATGATAAAAACCAGTCAAATTCACAGCCATCGCATCAGGAACAACAGAATTTAGAATTTTAAACCGTACCAAGTTAATCTTCCAAGCATATCTGGGGATTAACTTTTTTTGTGGATTTTGTGAAGGGGAATTCTTTGCAAAAAAGATTCTGAAAAGTTATAGTAGCACTGTACATAAAACAAAGGAGGATGTAGAAATGGCAAAGGTCACTTTTAAAGGCAATTCTGTTACATTACTTGGCAGCGAAGTAAAGGTGGGAGACAAGGCACCGAATTTTACTGTCCTTGCCAATGATTTATCAGAGGTTACGTTAAACGACACAAAGGGGCAAGTTCGTTTAATCAGTGTGGTGCCTTCTCTCGATACGGGCGTTTGTGATGCACAAACACGCCGTTTTAATGAAGAAGCGAACCAATTAGGCAATGTAAAAATTTTAACCATAAGCGTTGACTTGCCATTTGCACAAAAGCGCTGGTGCGGAGCAAATGGAATTGAAAATGTTCAAACATTATCAGACCACAGGGATCTTTCATTTGGGGAAGCTTACGGAGTGGCAATAAAAGAATTAAGACTGCTGACTCGTGCTGTTTTTGTGGTTGATTCAACTGATAAAGTTACTTATGTAGAGTATGTTCCAGAAGCAACGAATCATCCAAACTATGAAGCAGCCATCGAAGCAGCAAAAAGTGCAAAATAAGTTTTAATCCAAAAGGTCCCGACATGGTCGGGACCTTTTAAATATGCTTAAACTTGTGGAAATAGAGCATACTCGTTAAAATGAATGGAGAAAATCAGGAGGCAAAACAACGATGAAAATTTCCCCAGTTGAACAATTGTTTACATTATTTAATGAAACGGCCAATACTTTACAAGACGAATTATCCTGCACTTATTTAGAGGCGCTTGCGGAAACAGGCGAAAATCTCTTTCACGGCTCGGTTCTCCAAGATGAATTAAGTGAACTGACAATAAAACGATTGAAGAAACAGTACCAAGAAATCGATTTGGAAAAGTTTTCGAATGAAGAAATCCGCAAGGCTTTCCAGCTCGTCATTTTGAAAGGAATGAAGGAATCTGTTCAGCCAAACCATCAGATGACACCGGATACAGTTGGCATGCTGATCGGATACTTGGTCGATAAATTTATCAACAAACAGGCTTTTACCTTGCTTGACCCGGCCGTAGGCACCGGTAATTTATTAACAACCGTTTTAAATCATCAAACACAAAAGAAGATCGAATCATTCGGTGTGGACATCGATGATTTACTCATTAAATTAGCCTATGTAAATGCTAATTTGCAGCAATATCCGATCCAATTTTTTAATCAAGACAGCCTTGAGCCCCTGTTTATCGATCCAGTTGACGCCGTGATCAGCGATTTACCGGTCGGGTATTATCCGAATGACATTCGGGCGGCGGATTACCAATTGGCGGCCAAAAAAGGGCATTCCTATTCACATCATTTGTTTATTGAACAAAGCGTTCGCCACACGAAGCCAGGAGGATACCAATTTTTTATTATCCCGAATGGATTGTTTGAGAGTGAACAGGCTGAACAGCTTCACGAGTACTTAAAGGAATATGTATTTATTCAAGGTGTACTACAGCTGCCACTCAGCATGTTTAAAAATAAACAATCAGCAAAAACAATCTTTATTTTGCAAAAAAAAGGTGAAGGTATTCATGCGCCAAAAGAAGCAATGCTGGTGAATTTGCCGAGCTTATCGAACGCGGGCGAAATGGGAACGATCTTAAAGAAAATCGATCAGTGGGTGAAAGAAAATAAATAGCAATCGAAAGGCCGGTGCACTGTTGCATCGGCTGCTTGTTTTCTTTTGAAAATTCATGTTGAAAAACGAGGAATGTTTTTAATTCTCACAAGTATCAGAATAAATGGAAATTTTTAAGTAAGCGCTATTTTGAAAACTACTCCTTGAAATGTCGCAATTACAATGATTTAATGAGAAATTGGAAGAAACATTCGTGATTGGTTTGTACACAATAAGACTGTACTAATCAAAGATCATTCATCATGGATGTTGTTATATAAAAGGAGCGGTAGCAAAATGTCTAAAATAATTGCAATTAATGCCGGCAGTTCTTCTTTAAAGTTTCAATTATTCGAAATGCCAAGTGAGGAAGTCATTACAAAAGGATTAATTGAAAGGATCGGCTTAAACGACTCCATTTTTACGATTACAGCGAATGGAGAGAAAATTAAGGAAACTAGTGATATTCCGGATCATGAAGTCGCCGTTAAAATGCTGCTTGAAAAACTAACCGATTTAGGAATTATTCAATCACTTGATGAAATTGAAGGAATTGGCCATCGTGTCGTCCATGGAGGCGAAACATTTAATGATTCTGCCCTTATCACGGATGAAGTTTTAGCTGAAATTGAAGCGCTATCCGAATTGGCTCCATTGCACAACCCCGCGAATGTAACTGGAATTAAAGCGTTCAAGCAGGTGCTGCCAAACGTTCCAGCGGTAGCGGTTTTTGATACTGCTTTCCATCAAACAATGCCGGAAAGTTCTTTCCTTTACAGTCTTCCATATGAATACTATGAGAAATATGGAATTCGCAAATACGGTTTCCACGGAACTTCACATAAATATGTATCTGAACGTGCAGCTGAGCTTCTTGGCCGGCCGATTGAACAGCTACGATTGATTTCATGCCATCTTGGAAACGGTGCAAGTATTGCCGCAATTGAAGCCGGCAAATCGATTGATACCTCAATGGGCTTTACGCCGCTTGCCGGTGTAACGATGGGCACGCGCTCCGGTAATATCGACCCCGCGTTAATTCCATTTATCATGGAAAAAACGGGAAAAACTGCCGAAGAAGTATTAGATGTATTGAATAAAAAGAGCGGTTTGTTAGGTGTATCCGGATTTTCAAGTGACTTAAGAGATATCGTTGTTCAGGCAAATCAGGGCAATGAACGAGCACAACTGGCATTAGATGTATTTGCCAACCGTATTCACAAATATATCGGCTCATACGCATCCCGCATGTGTGGCGTCGACGCGATTATTTTCACAGCGGGTATTGGCGAAAACAGCGATGTTATTCGGGAAAATGTTTTAAAAGGACTGGAGTTTATGGGAGTGTATTGGGATCCGGCCTTAAACAAAGTAAACGGTCAAGAAGCGTTTATTAATTATCCGCACTCGCCTGTAAAGGTTATTATCATCCCGACGAATGAAGAAGTCATGATTGCCCGCGATGCTGTCCGCCTTGCACATATTGGATAAAATGTTATTTTAAAAGGTAAAGGTCTCTTTCGGGACTTTTGCCTTTTTTGTTATACTAAAGAAAAATCTGTTTACAATTGGGAGGTGCAAGGATGCCGGTGAAAGACGTGGAGAAAAAAGTTCTGCGCGAAATTCGTGAGTGGGAAAATCAGCTGCTTCGTTATGAACCAAACGACTTTCAACTTACTTTTGAAAAATATATTGACCAGTCCTTCTTGATGTTGCCTGAAAAAATTCAGGAACAGTTTTTTTCTATGGTCGACAGCTGGCTGTTTCACTTGCATGCCATTGTTCAAGGATCCCAGCTTCAAGCGGAAGCAAAAGAACGAATTTTGTCTTCTGCTAGAATCTTTAACCCTTCGATCGAAAAAATAAGTGATTTAAAATTACTGGAGATAAATCAATTACAGTATTTGGCGCAGCAGCAAATAGCAAGGCATCGCATTTATTCGTTTGCCCAAGGGGGATTATCAGGATCGGGGAGCGGTTTGTTGCTCGGAATGGATATTCCGGCTATGGCCGTGATTAATTTGAGGGTTGTTCAGCTGATTGCCTTTTCCTACGGTTTCGAAACAAATACGCCGTATGAAATGATGGCTTCATTAAAAATATTTCATGCAGCCACTCTTCCCAAAAGGATGCAGCATGCAGGATGGATGGAATTAGTCGAAGAATTCAGCGCGGAAAAAGACTCTTATTTTTACGAAGGAAGAGAAGCGGTCACTGACGCGAAATGGATGGAACAACCGCTTCAACAGATGTTAAAAGCGTTGTTGATTTTCTTATTTCGCAAAAAGGACGTTCAGGGGATACCGATGATTAGCATGGCAATTGGCGCTGGCATGAATTATCAATTAACGAAAAAAGTAACTGATTTTGCCCATCATTTTTATTTGCTGCGCTTTTTACAAGAAAAAGAGGGGATCAATTGATGAGTACACAAGAGCATAAACAACAAGCACCTAAAACCGTTCAATGTAAAATCATTACCGTCAGTGACACGAGAAATGAGGAAACGGATAAAAGCGGCAAGCTGATGATCGAACTTCTTTTGCAAGCGGGCCATAAAATTGTCGATTACGTGATTGTCAAAGATGAAGCAGCACCTATTCGGGAAGAAATTGAACAGGGTTGTGTCCGTGAAGACATAGACGTCATTTTAACAAATGGCGGTACTGGCATCGCCAAACGGGACGTAACCATTGAAACTGTTCAACTGCTGCTGGAAAAAGAAATGGTTGGTTTCGGGGAGCTTTTCCGTATGCTTAGCTATCAGGAGGATATTGGTTCGGCAGCTATTTTATCACGAGCCATTGCGGGTGTTGTCAACAATAAGGCTATTTTCTCAACTCCAGGTTCTTCAGGTGCGGTTAAGCTTGCCATGAACAAGCTGATTTTGCCGGAAATCG
Organism: Bacillota bacterium Lsc_1132; assembly: GCA_044598425.1. Taxonomy (GTDB): domain Bacteria; phylum Bacillota; class Bacilli; order Bacillales; family Cytobacillaceae; genus JAEVLT01. The sequence goes on along the minus strand of CP172536.1, from coordinate 2,719,601 downwards.
GCCACGTGGTTAGAGAACTGAAAAAGGATTTGTAGAGCGTCTTTCTGTTTTTTTAAAAACAATAGAAAATCCCAGTGGGGGATTTTCTATTGATGAACTTTCGCTGATACCGTCTGGTTGGCTCTGTACCAAATCCAGAGATCATTAATAATTGAAGCAAGTTCGGAAATTTCGTTATTTAAATGGCATGAGCGCGGGAAATTGCTTTCATTCGAAAGTTCGGCTTGCTTCTGATTAATCGTTTTTTCAAGATCGGCAATTCGATCAGGGATCGTTCCGCGAATTTTTTCCCAGTGCAGCAGCATGGCTTGCTGTGCTTCCGTTGGATAGTCCTCCCATTCTGTTAATAAGTGGGGCAGATGAATACCCAGGCGATGATCGAAAGAAAAATGTTCCTTCATGGTGACCCTCCCATTCATATTTTGTTATTAACTATTCTACTACAAGTAATCGCTGTTTTTCACAGCTTTTCCCTAACGAAAAAGCACTCATAAAAATAGCGAGTGCTTATCATTATCGTTTATTATTCAACTTCTTCTTTTTCAGTCCGAACAACGAGAACATCACAAGGTGCGTACCGGGTGATATGCTCAGAAACACTTCCGATAAAGAATCTTTCAACAGCGTTTAGACCTGTTGCTCCGCAAATAATTAAGTCAACTTGGTTCTTTTTAGCAATTTCTTTCGGGATTTTTACTTTAGGAGAGCCAAATTCAATTACATACTGAACTTGGGAAATACCTGCGTCTTTTGCGGTTTTTTGGTAATTTTCCAGTAATTCGGTTGCGAACTGATCTGCTCTTTCCGCAATTGTTCGATCATAAGCCTCAACCGTTGCAAAAGTTCGTGTATCAATGACATGGGCTAATAAAAGAGTTGCGTTATTTCTTTTAGCAATTTCAATTGCTTTTTTAAAAGCCCACTCTGCTTCCGTTGATCCATCGATAGCAACCAATATATTTTGGTATTTGGATCCCATTTTCATCTCCTCCTTGCCTAAATTATACCATATTTAATTTGTATATGTGTTTCAATTTATCGAACAATAATGGAGTAGTATATTTGAAAGGGAGCCGTTTGGAATGAAGAATAATGAATTGAAAAGTCAAAATGTATTTGAATTCGATGAGCAAGGAGCTGTTGAAGTAAATCAGCAAATAATGGAGTCGTACAATAGCGGGTTTATTAATCAGGAAGAACCTTATTCACAAACTGAAGCGAATCAAAGCGAATAAGTCAATGAGCTGCCATATTCCAAATTGACAGCTCTTTACTTTATACGGATTCTGGGGATATGCCCGAAAAAAATCCTAGAGGTATGATATTCACCCAAGAGTCTAAATTTTTCCTGCATATTCTTTAAGTGTAAAAAGATATGAGGAGGAAATCGAATGAACACAAATCTGTATTTTGTTCCAGGAGAAGGCAATTTCCCGATGGAACATGGTTATACCGATTCAATCGATGCAAGAATCCGGCCGTGGGGTGGCTTTGGCCATCCGTGGGGATTTGGTAGGCCATTTGGTTTTGGCAGGCCATTTGGTTTTGGCGCTCCATTGTTTGGAGGCTTTTTGGGCGGATTAACTGCCGGTGCCCTTTTAGGTGGACCATATGGTGGGTTTGGTTATGGCTATGGTTATGGTTATCCGTATCCATTCTATGGCGGCTATTCGTACCCATTCTTCTATTAAAAGAAAATACCATAAAGCTTTGCCTCAATTTTTGGCAAAGCTTTTTACTTAACTTCGATAACTGTCTAGCTCTAGCACCCTATCAACTACGTCGATGACCAAGGGCGCTTGCGTTTTTCTTATACTATCAGAATTTATATCTGAACTTCGATAACTGTCTAGCTCCAGCGCCCTATCGACTAAGTCGCTTCCCTCGCCTCGTCTACGATAAGTCGAGAACGAAAGACTACCGTCTTTCGACTCTCCTTTATCTCACTCGGCTCAGTCCACCTCCTTACGTCGATGACCAAGGGCGCTTGCGCTTTTCTTATAATATCAGAATTTATATGTTGACCCTTTTTTGCGATTGCGGGAAAATCGAGACATGGAGCCAAATATTCTGAAACGTATCTTTTTTGACCAAAATCAGCATTGGGATAAATCTAAATCAGACATATTCCGGATGAAAACTTTAAAACGATAAGATAATAGACTCTCGGAGTTTCTAGGTTGAAATCGGAGTATTTTCCAAAAAAATAACTGGGAATTGAGCATAACTGAAGAAGTGGCTCTTGTTTTCAAGACATTTTCAAAAAAGGGCATGTCAAAGAAGTGTCACGTATTTATTTTTTGAAAAAGGCTGTTTTCGTAAACTTTGTTGCTCTTTACCAAGTGTGCGGTGTGGTTGAATTCCGCTCCAGATGCTCGCTTTCCGCGGGGCGGGCGGTGAGCCTCCTCGGCGTTAACGCCTGTGGGGTCTCACCTGTCCCGCTGCTCCCGCAGGAGTCTCGCACTTCCGCTCCATTCAACCTTAAACAATATTCGTTCAAAGAACCTATTTAAAAGCAACCATTTCTTAGAAAAGAGCCTTAAAAATATCAGGCTACTAAAGGGAAAATAGACTTTTAAGAAACACGAGATTATCTTTTTGGTGGGCATACCAATCGTTAAATTTGTAATATTTCCACAAATAAGAAAACTCCTACGAGGTAGGAGGAAAGTCAATTTGATGGGGAGAGGAAATCCTTACCTCATCTAACTCGGCGAATGCCGAGAGTATATGATACTATGGTGTTTATTCAAGAAGGAAGAAAGCTGATTGTAAACAAAAAGTAGCGATTTTTCAAGAAACAGTTAAAAGACAGATAGTAAAGGTGAAAAAAGTTCTTCGAAAGAGAAATTGGAGCCAAAGAATAAAGGACCTGACTGGTAAAGACCCAATGGTCTGTTCAAAGTGCTCGTGTTACTATGAGTTCAAGGGATCCGTCTGTCTTCAGGATGGAACCTTGCAGATAAAATAGGCTAAATGTAAGTATTCAAGGGCATATCTTGAAAGGATGATTGCGTATTTCACCGGTGTCAAAACAACGGAAAAAAGGGAAGAAAAAGAAACGTTTAGTAAATCAAAGCCAACCAAAGAAACAGAGCGTCAGCTATGTTGGTTTAGCGTGTCATGAAAAAGAGGAAATTCCATTGAATGTCGTAAGGGATTTTGACTTAATGGATGATGGAGATCCAACCACTCCACCGATGTTTTCATGCGAAAAATGTGGTGGACAAATGTATCCAGTGTACTACAAAGGAGTACATGGTATAGAGTACAAACTATCGGATGTTCTCTAACAAAAAGCCGCTTCGAATCTTATGGTTGATTCGGTTTAGGGCACCCTGTTGATTGGAGCGGAAGGCACCGACTCCTCGAAAATGCATACGCATTTCCTTCGTGCGATGTTATTTCAAAGAAGCTATTTCAAAGTCCTGCGGGAAAAGCGGATCAAGGGAGACCCCGCAGGAGCGTAGCGACGAGGAGGCTCCCGACCGCCCGCGGAAAGCGAGTGCCTGGAGCGGGAATCAACAGACTCCGTTTATCAGCCAAACCAAAAAGGATCGGGCGGTTTTTGCCCGGTTTTTCTTATAATATCAGAATTTATATGTTGACCCTTTTTTGTAATATCAGAATTTATATGTTGACCCTTTTTTGCGATTGCGGGAAAATCGAAACATGGAGCCAAATATTCTGAAACGTATCTTTTTTGACCAAAATCAGCATTGGGATAAATTTGTAAAAAAACATCATAAGAACCTTCGACCGATAGTGATTAAAGAGGTGGAGAAATTTAGGGGCTGCGGAAATCCGAAAAATGGATTCAAATTATTCGTGTGTGAAGGATGTAATGATGTCAAAAAAGTTCCTTTTCGTTGTAAAGGGAGATTTTGTACAACCTGTAGTTGTGGGGAAACAGAAGAGTGGGAGAGATTGCTTTCGGAAGATGTATTCCAAGTCAATCATCGACATGTTATTTTCACGATTGATGAAGGATTAAGAAATATTTTTCTCAAACACCGTGAATTTCTAAAAGAATTCATGGATGAGGCAGTTGGAATAGTACAACAGTGGTTTGAGAAAAAATTCAAAGTAACACCTGGAATCATTGCAGGGCTACACACTTTTGGATCTCGTTTAAATTTCAATCCACATGTACATATGCTAGTAACAATGGGCGGAATGAAAAAGAACGGGGAATGGAAGACTTATGATTATATTCCATTTCATATGTTAAGAAAACAATGGCAAACGGTAGTATTAAAACTAATTCGAAAAAGTGTATGTGATGAGGAAAAGAAAAAAATTCAACCACTTTTACAAAAGGCTTTTTCCGCGAATGGGGAAGGCTTCTATGTGTATGCCCCAAAACAAAAAGGGAATGTAAAGGAACAGCTGAAATATATTGGCCGTTATATTCGTCGACCTGCGATTGCTTTAGGACGGATTGAAGAATATGATGGTCAATTTGTAACATTTAAATATATGGATAAAACGGATGGAAAAGAAAAACGGGAAAAGATAACGGTAGAAGAGTTTATCGGAAGATTGATCCGACATATTCCGGATGAAAACTTTAAAACAATAAGATACTATGGTGTTTATTCAAGAAGGAAGAAAGCTGATTGTAAACAAAAAGTAGCGATTTTTCAAGAAACAGTTAAAAGACAGATAGTAAAGGTGAAAAAAGTTCTTCGAAAGAGAAATTGGAGCCAAAGAATAAAGGACCTGACTGGTAAAGACCCAATGGTCTGTTCAAAGTGCTCGTGTTACTATGAGTTCAAGGGATCCGTCTGTCTTCAGGATGGAACCTTACAGATAAAATATGTAAGTATTCAAGGGCATATCTTGAAAGGATGATTGCGTATTTCACCGGTGTCAAAACAACGGAAAAAAGGGAAGAAAAAGAAACGTTTAATAAATCAAAGCCAACCAAAGAAACAGAGCGTCAGCTATGTTTGTTTAGCGTGTCATGAAAAAGAGGAAATTCCATTGAATGTCGTAAGGGATTTTGACTTAATGGATGATGGAGATCCAACCACTCCACCGATGTTTTCATGCGAAAAATGTGGTGGACAAATGTATCCAGTGTACTACAAAGGAGTACATGGTATAGAGTACAAACTATCGGATGTTCTCTAACAAAAAGCCGCTTCGAATCTTATGGTTGATTCGGTTTATGGCACCCTGTTGATTGGAGCGGAAGGCACCGACTCCTGCGGGAAAAGCGGATCAAGGGAGACCCCGCAGGAGCGTAGCGACGAGGAGGCTCCCGACCGCCCGCGGAAAGCGAGTGCCTGGAGCGGAAATCAACAGACTCCGTTTATCAGCCAAACCAAAAAGGATCGGGCGGTTTTTGCCCGGTTTTTCTTACAATAAAATAAATTTTAGGAATTAGTAAAATAAAAGCGCTTTTAAAAGATGCAGTGCTTTCTTTTTTTTGAAAAGGTGCTATATTAAAAATAGTTGGTTTATTTTGCTATGATAGACAAAACAAGGAGGCATGTCTGATGCGTATCGGGGTACCGAAAGAAATAAAGAATAACGAAAACCGAGTGGCCATGACACCGGCTGGGGTTGTGAACTTGCTAAAATTTGGCCACGAAGTTTATATCGAAAAAGGTGCCGGATTGGGATCAGGGTTTACAGATAAAGACTATACAGCAGCGGGTGCGCATCTTGTTGAAACAGCAGGAGAAGCTTGGTCAATGGAAATGGTCATGAAAGTAAAAGAGCCTCTCCCAAATGAATACCAATACTTTCGCGAGGGATTAATCCTGTTTACATACCTGCATCTTGCTCCAGAACCGGAGTTAACAAAAGCTTTAATTAACAGCAAAGTTGTCGGGATTGCCTATGAAACGGTGCAGCTTCCAAACCGGGCGCTACCATTGCTTACACCAATGAGCGAAGTGGCTGGGAGAATGGCGCCGCAAGTTGGGGCACAATTTTTAGAAAAAGTAAATGGCGGTAAAGGCATTCTGCTTTCAGGCGTTCCTGGTGTCCAAAGGGGAGCAGTAACGATTATTGGCGGCGGTGTTGCCGGAACAAATGCTGCAAAAATGGCGATAGGACTTGGTGCGAAAGTAACGATTATCGATTTGAATCCTGACCGCTTGCGCCGATTGGACGATATTTTTGGATCGGAGGTAACAACACTCATTTCGAATCCTTATACGATTGCTGAAGCGGTAAAGGAGTCTGACTTGGTGATTGGGGCTGTTCTAATTCCTGGAGCGAAGGCACCAAAGCTAGTAACGGAGGAAATGATTCGTTCGATGAGACCGGGTAGCGTTGTTGTTGATATTGCTATTGACCAAGGGGGAATATTTGAAACGACTGATCGAATCACAACACATGACAATCCGACGTATGTGAAACATGGAGTTGTCCATTACGCCGTTGCCAATATGCCGGGTGCAGTGCCGCGCACTTCAACGATGGCACTGACAAACGTTACCGTTCCTTATGCGCTGCAAATTGCTAATAAAGGGTATCGCCAAGCTTGTTTGGAAAATGAAACGCTGCTGAAAGGAATCAACACCCTTAATGGTTTTGTGACGTATAAAGCAGTAGCAGAAGCGCATGTTCTTGAATATTCAGATGCGAGAACGCTTTTAGCAAAATAAGCAAAAGGCTGACCCAAAAGGTTATGAAATATTGACCTTTAGGGCCCAGCCCTTTTGGGACACCCTCTTTCAGTTAATGATTTGCAGTTCCTTCGAATATTTTGTGAGAACCTTGACACCGTTTTCGGTTATGTAAACATCGTCTTCTATTCTTACTCCAGCTATTTCCGGTACGTAAATTCCCGGTTCGATCGTATAAACCATGCCTTCTTCAAGATTAAGCTGGTTTGTTTCGGTCATCGATGGATACTCATGAACGCTGATCCCAAGACCGTGTCCAAGGCGGTGTGGGAAATATTCCCCGTATCCTGCTTCGCTAATCATTCGGCGGGCTGTGAGATCGATATCAGCTGCAGCTGCACCTGGTTTGCTTGCTTCAATGGCAGCAAGCTGCGCTTTTAATACCGTATCGTAAATCTCTTTTTGTTTTTCACTAATATCACCATAAGCAACTGTTCTTGTAATATCGGAGCAGTAGCGGTCGACTACTACGCCTAGATCAAATAAAACGAGATCTCCTTTTTGAATTTTCGTTAATCCTGGAGTTCCATGGGGACTTGCTGCATTTGTTCCCGTTAAAACCATCGTTGCGAATGACATTTCGGTTACCCCTTTTTTCTTTAACGCGTATTCAATCGCTGAAAGAATTTCCAATTCGGTTTTTCCCTCTGCAATTTCACTGACACCGACCTCAACCGCATAATCGGCAAGCGCACAGGCTTCTTCGATCGTTTTTAATTCTTTCGCATCTTTGATCATCCTGAGCGTTCTTAGCTTTTCTTCAGCTGAAATAAATGAAGCGCGAGGGAATAGTGTCGCGAGTTCTTCATAGCGTTCAACGTTTAAATGCTCTTTTTCAATCGCCGCTTTTGAGACGCCATCTATTCTCTTGTTAATGGCTTTCTGTATGAATTCCCACGGATGGTCAATGTCGCTGTAGCCAATGATTTCATATGGCCAGCCTGATTTTTTGGCTTCTCCTTTTTCCATGCTTGGACAAATGAGGAATGGCTCTTCCTCTTGGAAAACGGCTAAAGCAAGTAGCCGTTCATGGGGGTTACTGTAAAACCCGCTTAAATAAAAGACATTTTCAGATGATGTAATAAAGCTGACTTGAATATTGCTTTCCTTCATCCATGTTTGCAATTTTTCGATTCGCTGATTCATAAAAATGAGGCCTCCTTTAGGTGAATAATCCCATTTTGAGAGTAGCAATTGCGAGAAAGAAAGTAAACAAGAAGAATCTTTCTTCAATCTTGGAAGGTTTAAAATACAGTTCAAATTCAATATAATGGATTTGTATCAGTGCTGGACGTAGGCAGTAAATAATTTTGATATGGAGGAGATGTGGGTATGAAAGTTTTTTATCACGGCCATTCAGTGGTGCAAATTCAAACAAACGGCAAGACGATTTTTATTGACCCATTTATTACTGGAAACGATTTAACTGATCTTAAAGTGGAAGATGTCAAGCCTGATGTCATTATTTTAACACATGGTCACGGAGATCATCTTGGCGATACGGTCGAACTTGCCAAAAAGCACAGATCCCTTGTTGTTGCTAATTTTGAACTCTCTGCCTATCTTAGCTGGCAGGGGCTACAAACGCATGGTATGCACATTGGCGGTGCTTATCAGTTTGATTTTGGCAAAGTGAAATTGACACCTGCGTTTCATGGAACCGGCTTAATCACCGAAAGTAAAGAGATTGTATACTGCGGGATGCCAGCCGGAGTTCTGTTTATGAATGAAGGAAAAACGATTTACCACGCTGGCGATACGGCTTTATTCTCGGATATGAAGCTGATTGGAGAACGGCATCCAATTGATCTTGCCTTCCTGCCAATTGGCGACAATTTTACAATGGGACCTGAAGATGCTGCATATGCCGCCAAGTTGTTGAGAGCGAAAACGGTTGTTCCGATTCACTATAATACGTTCCCGCCAATTAAACAGGATCCAAATGCCTTTATACAAATGCTGGATGAGGCTAATGGAAGAGTTCTTCATGCAGGAGATGTTATTGAGCTATAAAATATCGTTTTAACATCCGCGAAGTATCGAATCAATCTGGTAATATAGACTTTTTTTCTAACTCCAAGCATACAAATGAAACAAGCAGTCTTTGGAGGAGGGAGATCAGAACGGATGAAAAGAAATCGATATTTACTTTGTCTTTTGGCTAGTATTTTTATACTTTATTTCGCTGTCCCTCGACTTTCGATCACATCCGAAGGGGCGCGCGGGATTTTTTCGCTTGCTTGGCTTGCCTTGGCCCTTTTTGTTATTGCAGGAAATCTGACCGGGTTGCTCTATCAGCCTAAAAGACCCGCTAAGACAGGCAGGCTCCATTCGGAAAGGAAAGGCAAAAAATCCAGGTCTTTTAATGGATAAGAGTGAAAAACGGATCCCTCGCAGTCGTTGTGTGCTGCGGGGGATTTCGATTTAAGGGATATTGGAGAAAAAATGCCAAGTTGTTTTGATTTCAGAGAAAGGTCATTACCAGGGTTGAGTAATGCCTAAAAATCAAGATTCAAAGGAAAAATGGTCATTACAAAGACTTACCACCAAATAAGCATTTTAAGCTGAAACTGATCTTGTAAAGATCTTACTCTATTCATCATTACTAAAAACTTCTCCCACACTGCTTTTCCATATGGCTCATTGAATCAAGGTCTGTTAAACTTTATAATTGATGTAACAGTGATCAAATAAATGGGACTCTATACATACGTAAAGGGTGAAGGTATTGGCTACTAAGCATGAACAAATTTTACAATATATTGATGAACTGCCAATTGGAGAAAAAATATCTGTACGGCAAATTGCGAAGGCAATGAACGTAAGCGAAGGAACCGCCTACCGAGCGATCAAGGACGCAGAAAATAAAGGCTATGTTAGCACGATCGAAAGGGTCGGTACGATTCGCATCGAGCGAAAGAAAAAAGAAAATATCGAGAAGCTGACATTTGCTGAAGTGGTAAACATTGTGGATGGTCAGGTTCTAGGGGGAAGAGCCGGGTTACATAAAACATTAAACAAATTTGTGATCGGTGCCATGAAACTGGAAGCAATGATGCGCTATACGGAAGCAGGGAACCTTTTGATTGTTGGGAACCGAACGAAGGCTCATGAACTGGCCCTGAAAGCAGGGGCTTCTGTGCTGATTACCGGAGGTTTTGATACAGAGGATGATGTGAAGAAGCTGGCCGATAAACTCCAGCTGCCAATTATTTCTACAAGCTATGACACTTTTACGGTAGCGACGATGATCAACCGCGCGATTTATGACCAATTAATCAAGAAAGAAATTATTTTAGTAGAAGATATCCTAACACCATTAGCTGAATCGTATTTTTTGCAAACAACAGATCATACAGCAAAATGGCATGAATTGAACCGGGAGACAAAGCACAGCCGCTACCCGGTTGTCGACCACAATAAGAAGATTCAAGGAATCGTCACCGCTAAGGACATTGTTGGACATGATGAAGCAACGCCGATTGAAAAAATAATGACAAAGAACCCGATGACAGTCAGCGGGAAGACAAGCGTGGCTTCCGCGGCCCATATGATGGTATGGGAAGGCATCGAACTCCTTCCTGTTGTCGATGATGCTAATAAACTCGAAGGAATCATCAGTAGGCAGGATGTTTTAAAAGCATTGCAAATGATTCAACGCCAGCCACAGGTCGGAGAAACGATTGATGATATCGTGACCAATCAGCTGACAATGATGCGCGATAGGGCAAAGGGGGAGGATGTTTACTCTTGTGAAGTTACCCCGCAAATGACAAATCATATCGGGACAATTTCGTACGGGGTTTTCACCACAATTGTGACAGAGGCGGCCGGCCGTGTGTTAAAAGGCTATAAAAAAGGTGACCTCGTAGTTGAGAACATAACGATTTATTTTATCAAACCGGTTCAAATCGAGAGCATGCTTGAGATTTACCCGAAAGTTCTTGATGTCGGTCGCAAGTTTGGAAAAGTGGATGTAGAAGTATTCAATGAAGGCATCTTGGTTGGAAAAGCAATGATGATGTGCCAGCTGATTGATCGGCATTAAAGACTCATTCGCTATTTAGGAAAAGCCGCCGTCTCTAAAAAGAAGCGGCTTTGTTACATCTTATTGTTCCTTCAAGCTTTCCGCCTCTTTGACAGCATAGGGCAAGTAATATTTATATGCTTTAATTCCTGCCAAGAAGCTCATTCCGCCAATTAAAATGAAGATTCCGGCAACAACATACGTGATAGGAGTTTGGTGCAAGAACAACTGATTAATGCCGAAAAGTAGGACAAACAGACCGAGAGCAATGCTTGATTTCGCTGAAAGCCACTTTTTTTCTGCCGGATGGCGGCTGCGTACATATTTCATTTTATAGAATATATAAAAAGCAAGCGAAATGATGATGGCAAATACAAGTACAGGCATTATTCAACTCCTCCAGATCTTGAAAAATCTGTTTTTATTGTAACTTTATTTTAAAAAAAATGCCATAATAGAGCTAATGTAAATAAAAATCGTGAAGGGAGCCTCCTATGAAAGAGCAAATACTAGAAATGATTCAAAGTTTTGAAACCATTATTGTACACCGGCACATACGGCCGGACCCGGACGCATATGGATCCCAGGGAGGATTGGCGGAAATCATTAAAGCCTCATACCCTGCTAAAAAAGTTTATGCGGTAGGCGCAGAGGATCCTTCACTATATTTTATGCGCCGCATGGATACCATTGATGATTCAACGTACAACGGAGCACTTGTGATTGTGTGTGACACGGCCAATCAAGAAAGAATTAGTGACAGCCGCTATAATTTAGGTGAAAAACTAATTAAAATTGACCATCATCCAAATGAAGATCCATATGGAGATCTGCTTTGGGTGGACACAAACGCAAGTTCCGTCAGTGAGATGATTTATGAGTTTTATTTATTTGGCAAGGATAAAGGCCTTAAAATGAACGATGAAGCAGCACGGCTTTTATATGGAGGGATTGTTGGGGATACGGGAAGATTTTTGTTTCCAAGCACAACGGAAAAAACATTTGCCTATGCGGGTGAATTGATCCATTACAATTTTTCACGAACTGAGCTTTACGACAAACTATATGAGCTGAAAGCCAATATTGTCAAACTGAACGGACATATTCTGCAAAACTTTGAAATGCGCCCGAACGGTGTCGCTTCGATGATTCTTACAAAACAGCTGCTGGACGAGTATGGTGCTGTTCCTTCTGAAGCATCCCTGCTGGTAGGTACTCTTGGAAATGTAGCAGGAATCAAAGCATGGGTCTTTTTTATCGAGGAAGACGATCAAATTCGTGTCCGTTTCCGTTCTAAAGGTCCTGTCATCAATGGGGTAGCCAGGAAATTTAAAGGGGGCGGCCATCCGCTTGCAGCAGGGGCTTCTATTTATTCATGGGACCAAGCCGATGATGTCATACAAGAGCTTGAAAAAATTTGTGAAGAAGCTAATTGAAAATCATACAGAAGGATTCCGGGAAAAGGTTCGCAAACCTTTTCCCTACTTTTCATACTGAAGTTCAAGCTGAATCGATACCGTGGTATAGATGACCATTTCCTTCACAATTAATTTATACCTTTTCCCATTTAGCCTTACCGGTTTATTTTCAATGATTTTTTTTATGAGATCCTTGCTTTTGTAAACAGTGTCCAGATCTTTTGCCATCATTATCCGAATGTCTTCCCTCACCGAGTCTTCCTCTACAAACACACTATACGAATCTAGATCATACCTTTCCCAGTTTGTGATTTTAACATTGATTTTTTGAACCGTCAGCTGCTCAATGTTCCGTTTATTTGCTGCCTTATATTCATCCTGCCAAATTTTAATTTCTTTGTTTAAGTCGGCAATATGCTCTTTCTGTTCCCGAATAAGCTTTGTATGTTTTTCCTGCCAGACCCCAAACATGTACAAAAAAATACACCAGCTGATTACGCCCCCAATCGCCGCTCCTGCAAAAAAACGCTGCCATGAACGATTTCGATATAGATATAATGGCGGGATTCTCATGATGAAATATGCTCTCCAGTCAGCCAGTCAATCAACAATGCGCCAGTTTGAGCTCCACCTAATGCGGAAATAATCAGCAGCAGCTGCTTTACGATATCTTTTGTATCTCCGTCAAAAAGCCCTCTTTCAAAGCTGTATACAGCGTCAAACGTACCGCCGATGGCAGCAACAATAGCCCAAATTCTCAGGAGGGAGGACAAACGATGAATGGTCGTAAACAGCGGCTGGCCTGTAAGAAAAGCAGCAATTCCCCCAATTAATGAGCCACCGAGAAGTACACCCAAAGCAATAAAATAACTTTCAATAAAAGACGGGAAAAAGCCAATCTCTTTCATCCTCTCACCCTACCTTAGACTAAAATAGACTCTAGGCATTTGCCGAGTCAAATGTTTCAAGGGTTTTCTTGAACCATTTATATTTAATTTCTCCTACTTTGGGTAGGGGGATTTTTCATTTTATAAAAAGGCTCTGTTAAATTTGCCTGTTGATTTCCGCTCCAGGCACTTCGCTTTCCGCGGGCGGTCGGGGAGCCTCCTGGAGCGGAAATCAACCACTTCTCTTTTGTTGTTAAATAGCAACAAAGTTTACGAAAACAGCCTTCCGTAAACAACACCTAGTCAATTTTTTTAAAAAAATAATCGATGGATCTCTTGATGAATTGCTTATTTATTCCGAGAGTCTTTTAAACTTTAACGGCCTTTCTACCATCATATGGACAAACAGGGGCAATTATGTTAAATCAAAAGGAAAGTAAAAAATGAGAACATATTTTCTTTTTTTGCATGGAAGGACTATAATAAATGAAGAACAAGTAGGTAAGGGTGTGACAAATATGTCTTTTATTCACCTGCATATATACAGTGCATATAGTCTGCTGACAAGCATGGCGTCCATTGAGGCGTTGACGGAAAGTGCAAAATCGAAACAGTTTAAAGCACTTGCGCTTACGGATCGAAATGTTCTGTACGGAGCGATTGAATTTTATAAATCATGCAAGAAAAAAGGAATCAAACCCATTCTTGGGTTAACCGTTGATATTTTGAGCGTACAGGATCAAGCAGAGGCCTATCCCCTTGTCTTGCTGGCGGAAAACGATAGAGGATTTCGGAATCTATTAAAAATTTCAAGTGTTATGCAAACAAAAGTGAAAAAAGGGATACCGGAGAAGTGGCTGAAGCACTACTCAGAAGGACTGATTGCGATAACTCCCGGCCTTGAGGGAGAGATTGAACAGTGCCTGCTCTTGGAAAAAGAAAGCCATGCAAGGAACATTATTCAAAAATGGGTCAGCCTTTTTGGAAAAGAAAATTTTTACCTATCCATTCAAAACCATCATCTTCCTCAAGAAGAACGGATTAGAAACAAGTTAATTGAAATTGCGCGAGAAATGAATGTCCCCCTGACTGCCACCAATCAAGTTTATTATTTGGAAAAAGAAGATGAGTTTGCACATGAATGTTTACTGGCCATTAAAAATGGCGATAAGCTGCAGGATGATCACAGACAAAGACTGGGCAGCGATCAATTTTATTTAAAGACAGCAGCTGAGATGGCTGAATGTCTGGCAGAGTATCCTGACGCATTGGAAAATACAATCCTGATTGCGAATCGCTGTGATGTCCATATCGAATTAAATAAAAGCTATTTGCCACACTATCCTGCAGAAAATGGGCAAGGGGCAGACCAATATCTTGAAGACTTGTGTTATCAAGGTCTATCAAGACGAATTTCACTTCCAAATGAGTCATACTTGAAACGCTTGCAATATGAATTAAGTGTGATTAAACGAATGAAATTTAGCGATTATTTTTTAATTGTTTGGGATTTTATTCGCTATGCACGTGACAACGGCATTTTAACAGGGCCGGGAAGGGGATCGGCTGCCGGCTCACTTGTTGCTTACGTACTGGAAATAACGGATGTTGATCCGATTGAACACCAGCTGCTGTTTGAACGTTTTTTAAATCCTGAACGAATTTCGATGCCCGATATCGACATCGATTTTCCGGACAATCGGCGCGATGAAGTGATTGAATACGTGGCCAAAAAATATGGAGATTTGCATGTTGCCCAGATTATCACATTTGGAACAATGGCGGCAAAAGCTGCTTTAAAAGATGTCGGCAGAGCATTTGGCCTAAATGCTAAGGAGCTTGATCAATTATCAAGGCTGGTGCCTTCCCGGCTCGGGATTACCCTTTCAGCTGCTATCAAAGAATCAGGTAGACTGAGAGCATTTATGGCTGAAAGCCCAATGAACCGGCGCTTGTTTGAGACGGCTTTAAAGCTGGAGGGGCTCCCTCGCCATACTTCTACGCATGCGGCTGGAGTTGTTCTGAGTGAGAGGCCGTTAGTTGAACTCGTTCCGATTCAAGCCGGACATAATAATGTTTTTTTAACACAGTATTCAATGGAACATCTTGAAGAAATTGGCCTTTTAAAAATGGATTTCCTTGGTTTAAGGAATCTCTCACTAATTGAATCAATCGTGTCATCTGTTTACCGAAAAACAGGCAAAAGATTGGATATTCGCTCCATTCCGTTAAATGATCAAGCTACGTTTGCATTATTATCAAAAGGGGAAACGACTGGTGTTTTTCAGCTTGAATCAGAAGGAATGCGCAAAGTTTTGAAACAGTTAAAACCATCAAGGTTCGAAGACATTGTTGCGGTAAATGCGCTCTATCGACCAGGGCCGATGGAGAATATCCCGCTGTTTATTGACCGGAAACATGGCCGTGAGCAAGTTGTTTATCCGCATCCCGATTTAAAGCCAATCCTTGAAAATACGTATGGAGTTATCGTCTACCAGGAACAGATCATGCAAATTGCTTCCGCGATGGCCGGTTTTTCGTTAGGCGAAGCGGATTTACTCCGGCGTGCCGTTTCGAAAAAGAAAAAAGACGTGCTCGATCAAGAGAGGAGCCATTTTGTTAACGGAGCTTTAAATAAAGGCTACGGGGAGGCGCTTGCCAATGAAATTTATGATTTAATTGTCCGCTTTGCCAACTACGGTTTCAATCGCAGCCACGCGGTTGCATATAGTCTAATTGCCTACCAGCTTGCTTATTTAAAGGTTCACTATCCTGTCCATTTTATGGCGGCGCTGCTTACAGCTTCAATCGGAAATGAAGAGAAAATATCCCAATATATTCGGGAGTCAAAACAACTGGACATTCGGATTCTCCCTCCTTCGATCAATAGTAGCAGTTTCTCTTTCCAAGTGGAGAGTGAGGCCATTCGCTACAGCCTTGCGGCAATAAAAGGAGTGGGAGCAGCAGCCTTGAAAGAAATTTTTCAAGCAAGGAAAAGAAAGAGGTTTGTCGACTTATTTGATTTTTGTCTGAGAGTGTCGACGAAAGCGGTGAATCGGAAAATACTTGAAGCCCTTGTTCATTCCGGCAGTTTTGATGAGTTTTCCGAGGATCGCGCTGTGCTGCTGTCCAGCTTGGATGTTGCGATTGAGCATGCTCAATTAGTCAAACCAAACGATTCAAATCAAGTCGATTTGTTTTCGGACGAGGAATGGCTGCCAAAGCCAAAATATACACAAGTTGATCCAATCCGGCTGGAAGATAAACTATTTTTCGAAAAAGAAGTTCTTGGACTTTATCTTAGCGATCATCCCCTTTCTGTCTTTGAAAAAGACTTGCGGAAAAACGGAGCAAAAGAATTAATAAGTCTTTCTGATTCAGGGAAAACAGCAGCGGTTGGAGCGTATATAACTTCGATGAAAAAAATTCGCACAAAAAAAGGTGATTCAATGGCGTTCCTGACAATAAGCGATCCAAGCGGCGAAATGTCTGCTGTAGTATTCCCTGATGTATATCGAAGAAATCTTTCATTATTGGAACAAGGAAATAAAGTAGTGCTTCAAGGTAAAACAGACGAACGGGATGGAGCGCTGCAATTTATTGTTCAAAAAGTGTCACGTATAGAAGAGTGGCTTGAAAGAAAGAAAAATAAAGATTCAGTCCTTTATTTAAGAATTTCAGCAGAGAAGCAAGCATCTGACTTTTTAAAACAACTCCAACATTTGTTTTTAAAAAATAATGGAAAGACAATGGTGATACTGCATTATGAAAGTACGGGGAAAACAGTCAAACTGCCCCGGGAGTTTTCGATTGATCCAAAAGACTTATTTATTCGGCAATTAAAAGATTTCCTTGGGGACGACAACGTGATTCTTGCGGATTAATCTTTACAACTCGTATAGATATGTTATAGTGAGGTAGAGACTATCGTGGTCTGACCACTTTTAGATAAAAATATAGAGAACAACTTCTTGTAAAAATTTTAAGGAGTGACGCGATCGTGACCTTGCGCGAAGAAGCATTGCACATGCACCGGATTAATAAGGGGAAACTGGAATCAAAATCGAAAGTACAAGTAAGAAACGCAAAAGATTTAAGTCTTGCTTACTCTCCTGGAGTGGCCGAACCGTGTAAGGATATTTACGAAAAACCTGAAAGAGTTTACGATTACACAATGAAGGGGAACATGGTTGCTGTTGTTTCAGATGGAACGGCTGTGCTTGGCCTTGGTAATATTGGTCCGGAGGCAGCGTTGCCGGTTATGGAAGGGAAAGCGGTTCTATTTAAAAGTTTTGCCGGGGTAGATGCTTTTCCAATCTGCTTAAATACTACAGATGTGGAGAAAATTATTGAAACGGTGAAGCTGCTTGAACCAACCTTTGGAGGCGTTAACCTAGAAGATATTGCTGCACCAAATTGCTTTGTTATCGAAGAAAGATTAAAGAAGGAAACGAATATACCAGTATTTCATGATGACCAACACGGCACCGCGATTGTAACGGTTGCTGGACTTGTGAATGCGTTAAAGCTGGTTGGCAAAAAAATGACAGAGATTAAAGTGGTTGCCAACGGCGCCGGAGCAGCGGGGATAGCCATTATCAAGCTTTTGCACAGCTATGGTGTTAGAGATATTATCATGTGCGATACAAAAGGGGCCATTTATGAAGGAAGACCCCAAGGCATGAACGCTGTTAAAGCGGAAGTGGCAAAATTTACAAATCGGGATAATATCCAAGGAAAACTTGAAGACGTAATCAAAGGTGCAGATGTGTTTATCGGTGTATCTGTAGAAGGTGCACTGACAAAGGAAATGGTTTCAACAATGAACACTGATTCGATCATCTTTGCGATGGCAAATCCCGTTCCAGAGATCATGCCGGATATGGCAAAAGAGGCCGGTGCGAAAGTCGTTGGTACAGGTCGTTCGGATTTTCCAAATCAAGTGAATAACGTGCTTGCATTTCCTGGTATTTTCCGGGGTGCGCTTGATGTTCGCGCAACACATATAAATGAAAAAATGAAGGTTGCGGCAGTGGAGGCAATTGCAAACTTGATTCGTGAAGACGAATTAAATGCCGACTATGTGATTCCAGGTCCTTTTGATCCGCGTGTTGCGCCAGCTGTTGCATCTGCAGTAGCTAAAGCTGCAATGGAAACAGGCGTTGCCCGTTTGAAAGTAGATCCAGAAGAAGTAAAAGAAAAGACGAAGAAGCTTGCTATAATTGGTAAAAGTGAGTGATTATCTAAGTGGCAAGCGATAAGCAGCGTTCAAAAGTATATATCGAGATTGTGAAGCAGCTAAGGGAAATGATTACGGTTGATGGGTTAAAATCCGGAGATAAAATTCCTTCTGAACGAGAACTATCGGAGCGCCTAAATGTGGGGCGCTCTTCCGTTCGAGAGGCATTAAGAGCTTTAGAGCTATTAGGATTGATCGAAACGAGACGCGGCGAAGGGACGTTTATCCGAGATTTTAAAGGCCATCAGCTCGTGCAGCTGCTGAGTACCTTTATTTTACAAGATGAGAAAGCAAAGCATGACGTGATTGAAACAAAATGCTTCATTGAGATGGATTGTCTCAAGCTGCTTTTGAAAAAGGCTGAATATGGACAAGTTATACTTGAATTAAAATCCTGGGCTGAAAGCGGAAGCGAGGATGATGATGAGTTTTTTTATCGTGTCATTGAATTAGCGGATAATCATCTTTTAAAGAGAATTTGGATCATTTTAAAAGATTATTATCGCGCGCTTTCTTTTGAAAAAAGGGAAGTGAATAAAGCGGATTATTGGCATCTTATTCAGGCATTGGAAGAGAAGGATGAGGAAAAAACTTTATCTGCTTACCGGGAACTCAGAAAATTGTCGATTTTCAATGACATAAACTGACAGTTTTTAAAACTTTCTTATTTTATAGTGAAAGACAAGCATAAAAGCCCAAATGCAATGGGCATTTTTATTAGGATAAATAGACTGACCAATACGCCCGCCATTAGGGAATGGGCTTCATCAAGAAAACGAAGGTTTCACTAAGCCATAAAGAAAAATTGCCAGCTTGCCTGAGCTTTACAAACGAGGGAGGTTTTACCTTGCTTAAAGAGCTTTTTACAAAAAATTCTCCAAAGAAGAAAAAGTATGCAACCATTCCTTCCGAAGCTGCGAAACAGGATGTGCCGGAAGGAATTTTGACCAAATGCCCTTCATGTAAAAAAATCATGTACACAAAGGAACTGAATAAAAACTTAAAAGTTTGCCTTCAATGCGGATATCATCACCAAATGAATTCTACAGAGCGGCTAAATAGCTTTCTTGATGAAGGAAGCTTTGAGGAACTATACGGAAATATAATTTCGGAAAATCCGCTGAATTTTCCTGACTATCTTGAGAAAATTGAAAAAGATCGCCGGAACACCAAGTTAAATGAAGCGGTTGTTACGGGAAAAGGAACCGTCAATGGCCATGAAGTTGTTGTTGCAGTTATGGACGCTTCATTCCGGATGGGAAGCATGGGATCTGTCGTCGGCGAGAAGATCACAAAAGCGGTTGAAAAAGCGTATGAATTGTCTGTTCCTTTTATCATTTTCACTGCTTCCGGAGGAGCCAGAATGCAGGAAGGTGTTTTAAGCCTGATGCAAATGGCGAAAACGAGTGTAGCCTTAAAAAGGTTTAGCGAAAACGGCGGCTTGTTTATTTCCATTATGACTCATCCAACAACCGGAGGGGTTTCGGCTAGCTTTGCATCCGTTGGAGATTATAATTTTGCAGAGCCCGGCGCTTTAATTGGCTTTGCTGGGCGGAGAATTATTGAACAAACCATTCGAGAAGAACTGCCGGAGGATTTTCAAACAGCAGAATTCTTATTAAAACATGGACAGCTAGATGCCGTTATCTCAAGGCTTGATTTGAAAGAACAGATTGGGAAAATTGTTGCATTGCATCAACTGGGAGGTGATTTGACTTGGTAGGCGAATTAGATTTTGAGCGTCCCGTCGTCGAACTGCGAAAAAAAATCACTGAACTAAGGGAATTTACAAAAAGCAGTGATGTGAATTTAACGTCAGAGATAGAAAAGCTTGAAGCAAGGCTCGAAAAACTTGAAAAAGAGATTTACGAGAATATAAAGCCGTGGGATCGGGTGCAAATTGCAAGACATCCAAATCGGCCCACGACACTGGATTATATTCCATTTTTGTTTAAGGATTTCTTCGAATGCCATGGCGATCGGGTGTTTGGTGATGATGAAGCGATTGTAGGCGGAATTGCAAACTTTCACGGGCTGCCGGTAACGGTTATCGGCCACCAAAGAGGCAAGGATACGAAAGAAAATATCCGCAGGAATTTCGGGATGCCCCATCCGGAAGGCTACCGCAAAGCTCTTCGCTTAATGAAACAGGCAGAGAAGTTCAATCGCCCTATTATTTGCTTTATTGATACGAAGGGAGCATATCCCGGAAAAGCAGCTGAAGAACGCGGCCAAAGTGAAGCGATTGCCAAGAACTTGGTTGAAATGGCTGGCATGCGCGTTCCGATTATTTCCATCGTCATTGGTGAAGGCGGAAGCGGCGGAGCTTTAGCTTTAGGTGTGGGAAATTATATTCATATGCTTGAGAACTCAACCTATTCAGTTATTTCTCCTGAAGGCGCAGCAGCGATTCTTTGGAAAGATGCTTCCAAAGCCAAAACTGCTGCTGAATCGATGAAAATAACCGCCCCTGATTTAAAACAGCTTGGGATTGTTGATGAAATAATTCCCGAAGTTAAAGGCGGCGCACATAAAGATGTGCAAAAACAGGCACAAGAAATTGAGATCGTATTAAAACGCTCGCTCGCTAACCTTTTGAAACGAACGGAGACGGAATTAATAGAGGATCGCTATCAAAAATATCGGTCAATCGGGAAATTCTCGTTTGAGAATGAGGCGGTTAAGGTAAAGTAAAAACGTGCTCATCTGAGTGCGTTTTTGTTTTTGGCTACAAATAATTGTCACAAAAATTTCGAGAAAAAGTTAAAAAATCGACAATGAAAGCGCGTTTTCAAGATTATGAAACGCTTTCAGTTAACCGATTATTCCGACTATTGTTTTAACTAGTATGATACTGTTGTGATAGACATTTCTTCATGTTATTTTATAAATATTCCAAGTTCTTATGTAAAATAATAAAGGAAACTCGCCGATTTGGCGAGCCTTTGGCGAAGACAGAGGCGTAGTTGCCCTAATGCGTTCAGAATTCCTGGATATAAATTCTGATCAGCTAAAGAAAGTTAATAGGGAAAGTTCTTAAAATGGCTTTGTTTTTACATGCTAAGTAGAAAGCATAATTTTGAATAAACCAATCGAGGTGAAAATTGTGAAAAGAATTGGCGTTTTAACGAGTGGGGGGGACTCCCCAGGTATGAATCCGGCGATTCGTGCCGTTGTCCGAAAAGCAATTTATCATGATTTAGAGGTATACGGAATTTATAATGGTTATGCAGGGTTAATTAATGGAAACATCAAAAAGCTTGAACTTGGTTCGGTCGGGGATATTATCCACCGCGGAGGGACGATGCTTCATTCTGCCCGCTGCCCTGAATTTAAGAATCGTGAAGTACAGCAGCAGGGGATAAAGCAGCTGCAAGAACATGGGATTGATGGTCTCGTTGTCATTGGTGGTGATGGCTCATACATGGGAGCAAAAGCCTTAACGGAGCAAGGTTTTCCTTGCGTTGGTGTGCCTGGAACAATCGACAATGATATTCCGGGTACAGAATTTACGATTGGTTTTGATACAGCGCTGAACACTGTCATAGATGCCCTCGATAAGATTCGTGACACCGCAACATCTCATGAAAGAACCTTTATCATTGAAGTAATGGGCCGTGATGCTGGAGATCTTGCGCTTTGGTCAGGACTTGCCGGCGGAGCTGAAACCATTTTAATACCTGAAGAAGGCTATGACATGAACGATATTGCTGATCGGCTTCGCAAAGGACAAGAACGGGGTAAAAAACATAGCTTGATTGTTGTCGCTGAAGGTGTTTGCAGTGGGATTGAATTTGGAAAAGAATTAGAAAAAGCGACGGACTTTGATACAAGGGTCTCCGTTCTTGGCCATATTCAACGTGGAGGTTCGCCGACAGCATTTGACCGTGTACTTGCAAGCCGCTTAGGTGCTCGTGCAGTGGAGCTGCTAATTGAGGGAAAAGGCGGCCGTGCAGTTGGAATTGAAAGTAACCGTCTTGTTGATTACGATATTATCGAAGCATTGGGGAGAAAGCATACATTAGATTTAGATCTTTACAAGCTTTCTAAGGAATTATCGATTTAAGTATTTGAAAAGATCTATAGGAGGAAATAAGATGTTGCGCAAAACGAAAATTGTTTGTACGATTGGCCCCGCAAGCGAGTCAGTTGAAAAGTTAACCCAATTAATCAATTCAGGGATGAACGTAGCCCGTTTAAATTTTTCACATGGCGATTTTGAAGAACATGGAAAGCGGATCTTCAATATTCGGGAAGCATCGAAAAAAACCGGCAAAACAGTCGCCATTTTACTCGATACAAAAGGCCCTGAAATTCGAACCCATAATATGCAAAACGGTTCAATCGAACTCAACGCGGGTGAAAGCGTAATTGTTTCCATGACGGAAGTGGAAGGCACTGCCGAAAAGTTCTCCATTACATATCCTGGATTGGTTGATGATGTACAAGTCGGCTCCAGAATTCTTTTGGATGACGGCTTGATTGGCCTTGAAGTCACTACTATTGATAAATCCGCAAATGAAATTCATACAAAAATCTTAAACAGTGGAATTTTGAAAAATAAAAAAGGGGTCAACGTTCCGGGCGTTTCAGTTAATTTACCGGGCATTACCGAAAAGGATACGAAGGATATTCTTTTTGGGATTGAACAAGGTATTGATTTTATCGCAGCTTCATTTGTTCGCCGTGCGAAAGATGTTTTGGAAATCCGCCAGCTGCTTGAAGAAAGCAATGCAACGGAAATTCATATCATTCCAAAAATCGAGAATCAAGAGGGTGTCGATCATATCGATGAAATTCTTGAAGTTTCCGATGGTTTGATGGTTGCCCGAGGAGACCTCGGTGTAGAGATACCTGCTGAAGAAGTGCCGCTCGTTCAAAAAATGCTGATTAAAAAATGCAATGCACTTGGAAAGCCGGTTATAACGGCTACCCAAATGCTTGATTCCATGCAGCGCAATCCTCGGCCAACAAGAGCGGAAGCTAGTGACGTAGCCAATGCCATTTTTGACGGTACAGATGCCATCATGCTTTCGGGTGAAACTGCTGCTGGTCTTTATCCTGTGGAAGCTGTGCAAACGATGCACAATATTGCTTCAAGAGCAGAGCAGGCGCTGGATCATAAAGAAATTTTATCGAATCGCAGCAAAGATACAGAGCACAATATTACGGATGGAATCGGTCAATCTGTTGCCCACACTGCGTTAAACTTGGAAGTTAACGCAATTATCACACCAACAGAAAGTGGCCATACTGCAAGAATGATTTCAAAATATCGTCCGAAGGCGCCAATTGTAGCTGTTACGGCAAAAGAGTGCGTTCAACGCCGTTTATCGCTTGTTTGGGGTGTTTATCCGCAATTAGGCTTGGAAGTTAACTCAACTGATGAAATGCTCGATATTGCTGTTGAAGAAAGTGTAAACAGCGGTATCGTAAAGCATGGAGATTTAGTGGTTATTACCGCAGGTGTTCCGGTTGGAGAAGCGGGAACAACGAATTTGATGAAGATACATGTTGTTGGCGATATCATTGCAAAAGCCCAAGGAATTGGCAGAAAATCTGCATTTGGTAAAGTTGTCCTTGCGCAAAATGCGAAAGAAGCGCTTGAAAAAGTACAACCAGGTTCGATCCTTGTAACATTAGGATCCGATCGAGAAATGGTGCCGGCTATTGAAAAGTGCAGTGCCTTAATTACCCAAGAAGGCGGGTTGACAAGCCATGCAGCAGTTGTTGGTTTAAATCTGGGAATTCCGGTTATTGTGGGTGTAGAGAATGCCGTGAACATTTTTAAAGACGGTCAGGAAATCACGGTTGATTCAGCAAGGGGAGTTATTTACAACGGTCACGCAAGCGTTCTATAATGAAAGAAGGGGACTTCCCTTCTTTTTTTTCTATCCAACATACATATATAACAGATTGAGAGGGGGAAAGTAGATGCGTTACCTCGTCTTATTAATCATTTTCGTGCCTGCTGCCGATATCGGGTTATTGCTGTTTTCCGGAAAGACTCTCGGTGTTTTTCCGACGCTGTTCCTTATCATTCTTACAGGTGTTTTAGGCGCTTATTTGGCGAAAAAACAGGGTCTTGAAACTATTCGCAAAGCCCAGGAGCAGCTTCGTTCTGGACAGATTCCAGGGGATGCGGTTTTGGATGGAATTTGTATTCTTGTTGGCGGAACACTGTTGTTAACTCCCGGCTTTATAACGGATATCCTTGGTTTTTTGCTGCTCTTGCCTGTTACGAGAAGACTGTTTAAGAGGCTCATGATCTTCTCCTTTCGCAAGAAAATTGAGCAAAAAAAAATAAAAATTATCAAATAGAAACGTCAGCTTCCATAATAGGAGCTGACGTTTCTATTTAAGCTTCTTCTCCTTTAATGTATTCCCAAAGGTCGCGAAACACATTGGCACGGTGAAGAGTACTAATGATCACCAGGGTGACGGGTCCGACAATTAATCCTAAAAAGCCAATTGTCTTAAATCCAACGAACAAGGCAATAAGCGTTGCCAACGGGTCAAGCCCGATATTCGAGGAAAGGATTTTTGGCTCCATAATTTGCCGCTGCGTTAAGACGATAATGTACAGCACACCTAAGCCGATGGCAAGTCCCATATCACCAGCAATAATTTCATAAATAATCCAAGGAACAAAAATAGCTCCTGTCCCCAAATAAGGAATAATATCAACAATCCCCATAAGAAGCGCAATCGTGATTGCATAATCTACACGCAGAATCAGCAAACCGATTAAAATAATAACAGTGGTAATCGATATCAGTGTTAATTGAGCACGAATAAAACCAAACAGCGCTTTTTTTAAATCGGAAAAAACGGTTTTGCCGCTCGCCTTGGCTTTATCAGGCAGTATTCTCCCGATAAATGCTGCTATTCGATTCCAATCTTTACTAATAAAGAAAGTTGCAAGCAAAGAAAAAATTAAAACAGTAGCTGCATTTGGAAACCATGATAGGATATTCGGAATGTTAAGGAAAAAATTTTGAATAAAGGATCCAACTGTTGTACCGAACTTCTTGCCAACGTTTTGAATGTTGTCGATAATCGTATTTTGCTGGCCGGCATCAAGCTTATTGAAAATACTTGTAATATGATTATAGAACGGTATAATCTGCGCCGCAAAAACGTCTTCTACATAAGCAATCAAGGTATCAAGATGTTTTGGCACTACATTGGCCAAATAATTTGCTCCTGAGACGATTTCGGCAATCAACAAGGTAATTAACCCGGCGAACAGCGCGATAATAATGAAAAGGGCCAATATGACCGAAAGAACACGCGGCATCCGCCCTTTTTTTTCAAAAAAATTCACAAGTGGATTGATCAAAAAGGCGATCACGAGTGCAATTAAAAAGGGATAAGTAACTTTTGATAAATAGAATAGGGTCAAAGCGACTAAGATTACAATTCCAATAACGAAAAGGAATCTCAATGTCCGGTTGAGATAAGTACGATTCAAAAAGGAGCCTCCTTTATAAAAAATCTTAGATACATTTTACCATGTTGTGAATAAACTGTATAATTCTCAATGGATTGATTATTAGAATGATTCATTAATCTTACGTCTATACAGAAGAAAAGTTTCACAACTTTACCGTTTTGAAGCGATGTGAGTACCATTATGGTAAGATAATATTATTGGTTCAAGGCCTGGAAAGTGCTGCTTGAGAAAGGTGATTTTATATGTTTAATCAATCATTGTTATTTTTGCTTCTACTTTTAGGAATCGGCTTTGTTGCCAAAAATAATTCACTTATGATTGCAATTGCCGTTTTACTTTTATTAAAAATGGGCGGATTGGAAGCCAAAGCCTTTTCGTTTATTCAATCGAAAGGGATCAATTGGGGAGTAACGATCATTACCATTGCGGTACTGGCACCCGTTGCAAGCGGTGTAATCGGTTTTAAAGACTTAACGAATTCCTTTAAATCTCCATACGCATGGATCGCACTGATCTCGGGGATGCTTGTAGCTCTACTGGCGAAAGGCGGAGTTAACTTACTTGCGAAAGATCCGCAAATTACAACTGCTCTTGTAATCGGAACAATATTAGCTGTGTCAATTTTTAAAGGTGTGGCTGTTGGTCCGTTAATTGGGGCAGGAATTGCCTATGCCGCAATGAAAGTCTTTGATTTTTTTAGTTAATTTTTTCTTGTAAAATAATATTTTTTTTACTTTTTCAGACCTTTCCATTCACAAAAATCTGATAATTGTTTATAATAGGATTTGTAAGCGCATCCTTTAATTACATATGTCATATTTATATGCTAAAATGCATGTAAAGTTATCCTTTTACTTTCTTAAGGCAAGTGAACCTCTGTTTGGCCGAATTTCGAGCATGCGCTCATTTAAGATTAATAGGGAAACGAAAGGGTAATGATTAGGTGGCATAAGTTTATGATATATATCTGATTTCAGGCTCCGAAATGAATCGGCGTCTTAACTTTACGGAGGATGCTCTTTTAATCAGCTTAAATTACAGGCTTTTAAGCTGATGGCTGCCAAGTGCATATTGCAACAAATGGGTAATGGGGAAATTAGAATGTTGAAGGAGAGGGTTAATTATGACAGTTACACGTGGTCTCGAAGGGGTAGTGGCAACAGCTTCCTCCATTAGTTCAATCATTGATGACACGTTGACGTACGTTGGCTACAACATCGATGATTTGGCGGAAAATGCTAGTTTTGAAGAAGTAATCTATCTGTTATGGCACCGCAAATTGCCTACAGAGCCTGAATTAAATGAGTTAAAAAAACAATTGTCTGAGAACGCAGCACTGCCTCCTGAAGTATTGGAACAGTTTAAGCTGTATCCGATTCAAAAGGTTCATCCAATGGCTGCTCTTCGCACAGCAGTATCATCGTTAGGGCTCTACGATGATGAAGGGGACTTAATGGACGAAGAAGCAAATTATCGGAAGGCGATACGGCTTCAAGCAAAAATGCCAGCCATCGTAACGGCTTTTTCTCGAATTCGCAAAGGGCTTGAACCAATTGCTCCGAGGGCGGATTTAGACTTTGCGGCAAACTTCCTTTATATGTTAACAGGAAAAGAGCCAGAGACGATAGCTATTGAAGCAATGAACAAGGCGCTTGTGCTGCACGCCGACCATGAATTGAACGCTTCTACATTTACAGCACGCGTATGCGTAGCGACACTATCCGATGTCTATTCTGGCATTACCGCGGCCATTGGGGCATTAAAAGGTCCTCTGCACGGCGGTGCAAACGAAGCCGTTATGAAAATGCTTTCTGAAATCGGTACGCTTGAAAATGTAGAACCATATATCCGCCAAAAACTTGATAATAAAGAAAAAATAATGGGGTTCGGCCACCGGGTTTACCGGCACGGGGATCCTCGGGCGAAGCATTTGCGCCGCATGTCTGAAAAATTGACGGAACTCACTGGTGAACCGCACTGGTATGAAATGTCTATTAAGATTGAAAATATGGTAACAGGAGAAAAGAAACTTCCGCCAAATGTTGATTTCTATTCTGCTTCTGTTTACCATAGCTTAGGAATTGACCACGATTTATTTACGCCGATATTCGCTGTCAGCCGCGTTTCAGGATGGCTGGCACATATTCTCGAGCAATATGAAAATAATCGCTTGATTCGTCCACGTGCTGAGTATACAGGACCGGGAATGCAGCAATATGTGCCAATTTGGCAGCGTGGTTAATTGAAGCACAAATGTTTTACAATTGCCAGAAAAATTGGTTTAATATGAATGTTGAAAAGGTTAGAGGCGCTGCCTTCTAACCTTTGATTCGGTCATAGAAATAGAGTTAGTGTTTTTTTACATACTTAGGAGGGGAATTCCATGCAAGGAGAAAAAATCACAGTTAAAGACGGAGTATTAAACGTACCAAACAATCCAATTATTCCATTCATCGAAGGGGACGGTACGGGTCCTGATATTTGGGCAGCATCATACCGGGTATTAGATGCGGCGGTTGAAAAAGCATATAAAGGCGAGAAAAAGCTTGTATGGAAAGAAGTATTTGCCGGTGAAAAAGCTTTTAATAAGACTGGCGAGTGGCTTCCTCAAGAAACACTTGATGTAATCAATGAATATTTAATTGCAATTAAAGGTCCATTAACGACACCAGTCGGCGGAGGAATTCGCTCTTTAAACGTTGCGCTTCGCCAAGAACTGGATTTGTTTGTGTGTTTGCGCCCTGTAAGATGGTTTGAAGGCGTACCTTCGCCAGTTAAACGTCCGCAGGATACCGACATGGTTATTTTCCGCGAAAACACGGAAGATATTTATGCTGGCATTGAGTATGAAAAAGGCACTGAAGAAGCGAAGAAAGTGATTGATTTCTTACAGAATGAATTGGGTGTAACCAAAATTCGCTTTCCTGAGACATCCGGAATCGGAATCAAGCCTGTTTCTCAAGAAGGGACATCCCGTCTTGTCCGCGCCGCTATTAACTATGCAATCAAAGAAGGACGTAAATCCGTTACAATTGTGCACAAAGGCAATATCATGAAATATACAGAAGGTGCATTTAAAAATTGGGGCTATGAGCTTGCTGAAAAAGAATTTGGCGATAAAGTCTTTACTTGGGCACAATACGACCGCATCAAAGCGGAAGAAGGAACAGATGCTGCAAATAAAGCGCAGGCAGATGCAGAAGCAGCCGGCAAAATCATTGTTAAAGATTCGATAGCTGATATTTTCCTACAGCAAATTTTAACAAGGCCGCGCGAATTTGATGTAGTTGCAACAATGAACTTGAATGGCGACTATATTTCAGACGCTCTTGCTGCTCAAGTTGGCGGGATCGGAATTGCTCCTGGAGCAAACATTAACTATGAAACGGGGCATGCTATTTTTGAAGCAACCCACGGTACTGCACCTAAATACGCTGGCCTTGACAAGGTAAACCCATCGTCCGTTATCCTATCAGGCGTTCTTATGCTTGAACATCTTGGATGGAATGAAGCGGCCAACATGATTATTAAGTCAATGGAAAAAACGATTGCTTCTAAAGTAGTTACTTATGATTTTGCAAGACTTATGGACGGAGCAACAGAAGTGAAAACTTCCGAGTTCGGCGACGAGCTTATTAAAAACATGGAGTAATTTTGGTACGCAAGGCTGTTTATTACAAACAGCCTTACATAAATTTGCTTGATTGCAAGATAACAAGCAAAAAAATACGCGAAGGGGAAATGAATCATGTCTTTAACTCGTAAAAAGATTTCGGTTATCGGCGGAGGATTTACTGGAGCAACAACCGCATTTTTGCTTGCTCAAAAAGAACTGGGAGATGTTGTTTTAGTCGATATTCCACAAGCGGAAAACCCAACAAAAGGAAAAGCTTTGGATATGCTTGAAGCAAGCCCTGTTCAAGGATTTGATGCCAATATTACCGGAACATCGAATTATAAAGATACGAAGGATTCCGATATTGTTATCATTACGGCTGGGATTGCCCGTAAACCAGGAATGAGCCGGGATGACCTTGTGCAAACAAACCAAAAAGTTATGCGCGCTGTTACGAAGGAAATCGTTCAGTATTCTCCAAACTGCCATATCATTGTTTTGACAAATCCTGTAGATGCAATGACTTACACAGTTTATAAAGAATCAGGCTTTCCGAAAAATCGGGTTATTGGACAATCTGGCGTGCTCGATACTGCCCGGTTCCGCACCTTTATTGCTCAAGAGTTAAATTTATCGGTGAAGGATATTACTGGTTTTGTTTTAGGCGGTCACGGTGACGATATGGTTCCGCTTGTTCGTTACTCTTATGCTGGCGGCATCCCGCTCGAAACGCTTATTCCAAAAGATCGTTTGGATGCAATTGTTGAACGGACAAGAAAAGGAGGCGGAGAAATCGTTAACCTGCTTGGAAACGGAAGTGCTTACTATGCTCCGGCTGCATCACTTGTTGAAATGGCTGAGGCTATTTTAAAAGACCAGCGCCGTGTGCTTCCAACGATCGCTTATTTAGAAGGCGAGTATGGTTACGAGGGAATTTACCTTGGAGTTCCGACAATTCTTGGTGCCAATGGAATTGAAAAGGTCATTGAGCTTGAATTGACCGAAGAAGAAAAAGCTTCATTGGATAAATCCGCACAGTCCGTGCGTGGTGTTATGGCAGTATTAGTGTAAAGTATAATGTTGAATAAAGATTCGGGGGCTGCCCCCCGAATTTTTTGACGATTGGTTATATGAATTCAATTAATTTGTAAACGCTTACAAAAAAAGAGGTGATCGCTGCATGGTACTTGACAAAAAACGAAAATTAGGCAGAAAGATTGAAGAAATTAGCGTGGAGGAAAAATTATCCATTTCGGAAAAAGTAGAGGATAAAGACTTGCTCCTTTATTTAGGGCTGACCGATGACGCAAATCCACTCTATATCCAGCATGACTATGCCTCACAGACCCCGTACGAAAATCCAATTGTTCCAAGCATTATGCTTGCGGGAATGATCTCTTCGGCAGTATCGAAATATTTGCCAGGACCGGGGAGCCACATTTTAAGTCAGAATATTCAATTCTTAAAACCTGTCTACCATTATTCCACGATTCATTTTTTATTTAAAGTTGTAGAAGTGAATATTTCGGATCATTTGATTAAAATCGAGGTCACTGCTGAAAATGATCGCTTCGAAACAGTTCTGGACGGCAGCTTAACGGTCAGTCCTCCTTATCGTTTAGAAGGGATGAATGGGAAAGCTCTTGAAAATTTTTAAATAGTAAACATGGGAGTGTACATGGTACATTCCTTTTTAAATGTTAAAAACGAAGACAAGTATTTATTTAATTTTTATATTATAATGAAAGATGGTTACTTGGATAATTAATAGGGGAAGATTACAATTTGCGGAGGATTATATGAGAAATAAAGTGCTTGTTGTGGATGATGAGCAGTCAATTGTTACTTTGCTTCGGTATAATTTGGAACAGGCAGGGTTTGAGGTCATTACAGCGATGGATGGGGAAAAGGGCAGACAATTGGCCGAAACAGAATCTCCAGATATTATTGTATTGGATCTGATGCTTCCAAAACTGGATGGTATGGAGGTATGCAAGCAGCTTCGTCAAAAGAAAATTATGACCCCTATCTTAATGTTAACGGCTAAAGATGATGAGTTTGATAAAGTATTGGGATTGGAACTTGGTGCAGATGACTATATGGTTAAGCCGTTTAGCCCCCGCGAGGTAAACGCGAGGGTGAAAGCCATTTTGCGCAGAACTCAAGTTCCAGCCAATACGGGTCAAGAAAAACAAGAAGAGAATGAGTACCTTCAAATTGGCGATTTAAAATTATCTTCTGAACAATTCGAAGCCTACTTTAAAGATGAACTTTTGGAATTGACTCTCAAGGAATTTGAATTGCTTCTGTACTTAGTGAAAAATAAAGGCAGGGTGTTGACGCGTGATCAATTGCTTAGTGCCGTTTGGAACTATGATTTTGCCGGAGATACAAGAATAGTGGATGTCCATATATCCCATTTAAGAGAAAAAATTGAAGAAGATTCGAAAAAACCAGTTTATATTAAAACAATCAGGGGTCTTGGCTATAAGCTGGAGGAGCCAAAAGGAGAATGACAAAATTTCGCTCACAGCTTTTTATTGCTTTAATAACATTAATTATCGCGGTATTTCTAGGCCTCGGCCTTTTGCTTGGACAGCTGTTTAAAAGCTATTATTTGCAATCTTTTAATGAACGCTTAAAGAAAGAAAGCAATCTGATCAGCTTGTATGTGATTGACCATGGAGGGCTACAGTCCATTGGGAAAAATGAAATTTTAAATATCAGTAAAATGCTCGATGTCCGTGTTACACTTACAGATACTGAGGGGAAAATCTTATTTGACAGCGGAATCGAAAACAATACGAATAAAAATAGTCTTACGAAAAAAATACGCGAAGTAATGGATAATAAGTTAAGTAAAAGTAACAGGGTTGAAGAAGGCGATGGCTATGATCTTCACTATTATTGGAAGCCCATCGTAACAAATGGAAAAAGCGAGGGCTATATTTTCTTAAGTACCCAATCAAGTGAAATTAAAAAGGCGTATCAGCAAATCTGGTGGATTTTATCCGTAAGTTTAGGGATTGCGTTAATGATGATAACGTTTCTCGTAATACGGATTACAAGAAGATATACAAAGCCGATTGAATCCGCAACAAATGTTGCGATTCAGCTTGCAAAAGGTAACTATCGGGCGCGCACCTCTGTTGAGCGAATGGATGAAACGGGCATGTTGAATTCGGCGATTAACATCCTGGCGAGAAATCTTCAGGAAATGGTGAAGGCCCAGGAAATGCAGCAGGACCGTTTAAGCGTCTTAATCGAAAACATTGGGGCAGGACTTATTTTAATTGACAGCCGCGGCTATATTAATTTAATCAATAAAGGGTATAAAGAAATTTTCCATGTCAACCCTTCCGATTATTTATTCCAGCTTTATTATGAAGTGATTGAACAAAAAGAAGTTTGCCGGCTGGTTGAAGAAATTTTTATTACGGAACAAAAGGTAAGCAAACAACTGCTTCTGCCGCTGGCGATTGAAAGAAGATACTTCGATGTGTACGGGGTTCCGATTATTGGCACAAACAACGTTTGGAAAGGGGTTTTGCTCGTTTTCCACGATATAACGGAGATCAAAAAGCTTGAGCAAATGCGCAAAGATTTTGTTGCCAATGTATCGCATGAATTAAAGACACCCGTTACGTCGATAAAAGGGTTTACTGAAACGCTTTTGGATGGAGCCATGAATGATAAAGATGCTTTGGAAGCTTTTCTCTCGATTATTTTAAAAGAAAGCGACAGATTGCAATCGCTTATTCACGATTTGCTTGAATTGTCGAAAATTGAACAGCAAGGTTTTCAATTAAATGTGCATGAATTTGACTTAGTCGCAACGCTAGGGGAAATCATTACGATGTTAAAAAGCAGGGCTGAGGAGAAGGAAATTGTGCTTACGCTTCACTGCGCAAATAACGAGGTCATCATTCAAGGGGATATTCACCGCTTGAAACAAGTTTTTATTAATCTGATTACGAATGCGATTGCTTATACACCTTCAGGCGGCAGCGTTTCCGTTTCGTTAAAAGAATTTGATCATAAAGTTCAAGTCAAGGTACAGGATTCGGGGATTGGGATTGAAAAAGAGGAAATACCGAGAATTTTCGAAAGGTTTTATCGTGTTGACCGTGCAAGGAGCCGGAACTCAGGCGGAACGGGCCTAGGTCTTGCGATCGTTAAGCATCTGGTCGAAGCCCATCATGGAACGATTAAGGTAAAAAGCGAGGTTGGAAAGGGCAGCGAGTTTATGATCAATCTTTTCCGAAAGCTGAAATAAGATCGGGGAATTTACATTAAATTTACACCGGCTTTATTTTTATTTAATAGTGTTGGGATAAGATAATACATGAAAAGCCCTTCATCCAAGGAGCCAAACAAGGAAAAGGTGAAAGCAGACCCCGCTTTCACCTTTTTCTTTTTAGCTCGTCTCTCTCCATCAATGAATCTTTACGAAACGAACTGATAAATGATGATTCATAATAAAAATTAGAAAATATTGGTGAAATTTCTTATACCTGAATCCGTGACATGAGAAGTAAAAACAAAAGAAATTTATTCCAAATCTGAGATACTTTATAGTTGCCTGTTGATTTCCGCTTCAGGCTCTTCTCTTTCCGTGGACGTTGCAGGGAGCCTCTCGGCGCATCTTTTTGGTATAATTTAAGCAAATTGCTAACCACTGCTATCCTGTTCATCTGTGTGTTGCCCTAATTTCGGATGTGGTTAAACATCTTCTTAAGTACTTTTTCCTTTCTAATCGAAGGCATGATAGAATGGAACATAGAATAACAAGGATCGATTGTTTACATAC
Organism: Bacillota bacterium Lsc_1132; assembly: GCA_044598425.1. GTDB lineage: Bacteria > Bacillota > Bacilli > Bacillales > Cytobacillaceae > JAEVLT01. Next base: position 2,685,504 of record CP172536.1, on the reverse strand, counting down.
ATTCAAGGTTCGTGTCATTGAGGAGGAAATTGGATGAACAAGAAAAAGCTCGTCTTAATCGACGGCAATAGCATTGCTTACAGAGCGTTTTTTGCGCTGCCGCTTTTAAATAATCAAAAAGGGATTCATACGAATGCCATTTATGGGTTTACGATGATGCTGCTAAAGGTGCTCGAAGACGAGAAACCAACCCATCTGCTCGTTGCCTTTGATGCCGGTAAAACAACGTTTCGCCATCAAACGTTCAGCGAATATAAAGGCGGCCGGCAAAAAACACCGCCGGAGCTTTCTGAGCAGTTCCCGTTTATTCGTGAATTATTGGATGCCTATCAAATTTCTCGATATGAGCTTGAAAACTATGAGGCCGATGATATTATCGGGACGCTTTCCTTATCAGCCGAACAAGAGGGCTTTGAAGTGAAAGTCATTTCAGGAGATAAGGATTTAACACAGCTGTCTTCTGATCATGTTACGGTTGGAATCACCCGAAAAGGAATTACCGATATTGAGGAGTACACCCCAGAACATATCAAAGAAAAATATGGACTCTTGCCAGAGCAAATCATTGATATGAAAGGTTTAATGGGAGATTCGTCCGATAATATTCCAGGCGTGCCGGGTGTCGGCGAAAAAACGGCGATTAAACTTTTAAAAGAGTTTTCCAGCTTAGAAAACTTGCTTAATTCAGTTGACCAAGTCAGTGGAAAAAAACTGCAAGAAAAGTTGACAGAGTTTAAAGAGCAGGCATTAATGAGCAAAGAACTTGCTACTATCGAACGCCAAGCACCGGTTAAGATCGAGTTAAGCGAGCTTGAATACGAAGGATTTGAACGGGAAAGGGTGCTTACTCTTTTCAAAGAGCTTGGCTTTCAGTCATTGCTTGATAAGCTTGGGGAAGAGGCAGAGCCGGCCGAACTGGAAGAAATGGAGAATGTCGAACTTGTAATCCCTGATGAGATTACCCCGGAAATTTTTGCAGAGGATAATTATTTTTACGTAGAAATTTTAGATGATAATTATCATTATGCAGATATTATTGGTTTTTCAATTGTGAATGACAAAGGGCGGTTTTTTTTGCCAACGGAAAAGGCACTTCGGTCGGCCGCATTTAAAGAATGGGCAGAAGATGAACGGATGAAAAAATGGGTATACGACGCCAAGCGGTCTGAGGTTAGCCTAAGGCGGCGCGGTATTCATTTGCAGGGAATCGTTTTTGATGTGCTGATCGCTTCCTATATTATTGATCCTTCTGAAACGATTGAGGATTTCTTCTCTGTTGCCAAACGGTATGGGCTGCAAAACATTCAATCAGACGAATCGTTTTATGGAAAGGGTGCTAAAAGGCAAGTTCCTGACACTCAAGAACTCGCGAAGCATCTCGTTCGCAAAAGCTTAGTGATGGCTGAACTAAGTGAAAAATTAACGGCCGATTTAAAGAAAAATGAACAATATCAGTTGTTTAAAGAGCTGGAAATGCCGCTGTCCCTTATTTTGGCGGATATGGAGTCAACAGGGGTTAAAGTCGATGTGGAACGGCTTCATTTGATGGGGAAGGAAATAAATGAAAAGCTTTTAAACATTGAGAATGAAATTCACGAGCTGGCAGGCGAGAAATTTAATATCAACTCACCGAAGCAATTAGGAATCATTTTGTTTGAAAAATTGGGCCTGCCGCCATTAAAGAAAACGAAGACCGGCTATTCTACTTCTGCTGACGTACTGGAAAAGCTCGCACCCGACCACGAAATCATTGAAAAGATTCTCCAGTACAGGCAATTGGGGAAACTGCAATCCACTTATATCGAGGGCTTGCTGAAGGTCGTGGATCCAAAAACAGGCAAAGTGCATACACGCTTCAATCAAGCGCTGACGCAGACGGGAAGATTGAGCTCGACGGATCCGAACCTGCAAAATATCCCGATTCGCCTGGAAGAAGGGAGAAAAATCCGTCAAGCCTTTGTTCCATCTGAAGAAGGCTGGGTCATTTTTGCTGCGGATTATTCACAAATCGAACTGCGCGTTCTAGCCCATATTGCCGAAGACGAAAAATTGATCCAAGCGTTCAAAGAGGGGATGGATATCCATACGAAAACAGCGATGGAAGTCTTCCATGTAAGCGCGGATGAGGTCACTTCCAATATGCGCCGCCAAGCAAAGGCGGTCAATTTTGGCATTGTTTATGGGATCAGCGATTATGGACTTTCGCAAAATCTGGGGATTACAAGGAAAGAAGCAGGCAAATTTATCGATCGCTACTTAGCGAGTTACCCGGGCGTTAAGGAGTATATGGAAGATATTGTCCGTTTGACGAAACAAAATGGCTATGTGACGACTTTAATGCACCGACGCAGATACATTCCGGAAATTATGAGCCGCAATTTTAATGTTCGCAGTTTTGCGGAGCGGACGGCGATGAATACTCCAATTCAAGGAAGTGCCGCGGATATTATTAAAAAAGCAATGATTGATATGGCGGAAGCCTTGAAAAACCGTAGCTTAAAAACACGCTTGCTGCTTCAAGTACATGACGAATTAATTTTTGAAGCGCCAAAAGAAGAAATTGAGATTTTAAAAGAACTTGTGCCAGATATGATGGAAAATGCCATTGAATTACGCGTGCCATTAAAGGTTGATTATGCGTATGGGTCAACCTGGTTTGACGCGAAATAATGATAGTGAAAAGAGGGGACAACTATGCCGGAACTGCCAGAGGTCGAAACCGTCAGAAAAACATTGGAAAATCTGGTTCTTCAAAAGCAGCTTGAGTCTGTATCGGTTTTTTGGCCGAAAATCATCAAGAACCCCCTGGAAGTCAAACAGTTTACTGATGCCTTAAAAGGGGAAACGATTTTAGAGATTGGCAGAAGGGGAAAATTCTTACTTATTTATACGAATCGTTACGCCCTTGTTTCCCATTTACGAATGGAAGGAAGATACGGGTTATACAGCAAAAATGAACCGTATGATAAGCATACTCATGTTTTTTTTCGATTTACGGATGGCACAGAGCTTCGATACCGCGATGTCCGTAAATTTGGGACGATGCATTTGTATAAAAAGGGGGAGGAATTTCAGAATCCTCCCTTAAGTGAACTCGGCCCCGAGCCATTTGCGGAAAAGTTTACTGAAGAGTATTTGGGGAAGGCGCTCAAAAAAACGAGCCGAAAAATCAAACCGGCATTATTGGATCAGAAACTCGTGGTCGGGCTTGGAAACATTTATGTGGATGAAGCCCTATTCCGCGCCGGAATTCACCCTGAACGAATTGCCGCTTCATTGAATGAAGAAGAAATTACTGTTCTGCATCGAGAGATTGTCGCAACGCTGACAGAAGCGGTTAAAATGGGGGGAAGCACAATTCGCTCATACGTGAATTCGCAAGGTGAAATGGGGATGTTTCAGCTTGAGTTGTCTGCATATGGTCGGAAAGGCGAGCCCTGCAAAAAATGTGGCGCCCCAATGGAAAAAATCGTCATCGGCGGCAGAGGCACGCATTTTTGTCCGAATTGCCAAAAGTAAGAGGGTGTCCCAAAAGTATAGCTTTTAGGGACACCCTTTTTTGTATTATCAGAATTTATATCTTAACTTCGATAACTGTCTAGCTCCACAAGAATAAGCTTCGGAAGCATAGCCTCGCACGAAGGAAAAGCGATCGCTTTTCCGAGGAGCGCCCTATCGACTAAGTCGCTTCCCTCGCCTACGATAAGTCGAGAACGAAAGACTACCGTCTTTCGACTCTCCTTTATCTCACTCGGCTCAGTCCACCTCCTTACGTCGATGACCAAGGGCGCTTGCGCTTTTCTTATATTATCAGAATTTATATCTTAACTTCGATAACTGTCTAGCTCCAGCGCCCTATCGACTACGTCGCTTCCCTCGCCTCGTCTACGATAAGTCGAGAACGAAAGACTACCGTCTTTCGACTCTCCTTTATCTCACTCGGCTCAGTCCACCTCCTTACGTCGATGACCAAGGGCGCTTGCGCTTTTCTTATATTATCAGAATTTATATCTTAACTTCGATAACTGTCTAGCTCCAGCGCCCTATCGACTACGTCGCTTCCCTCGCCTCGTCTACGATAAGTCGAGAACGAAAGACTACCGTCTTTCGACTCTCCTTTATCTCACTCGGCTCAGTCCACCTCCTTACGTCGATAACCAAGGGCGCTTGCGCTTTTCTTATTTATTGCTCTGAACCTTGCTTGTTGATTTCCGTTCCAGGCGCTTCGCTTTCCGCGGGCGTGCCGGGGAGCCTCCTCAGCGCTTTAGCGCCTTCGGGGTCTCCCCTGCCCCGTACTCCCGCAGGACATTGAATAAGCTTCCTTGAATCATCACCGCACGAAGGAAATGCGATAGCATTTTCCATTTCGAGTTTTCCATGTTTTTTAAGGGCATCGTTTTAACCCAATTTTTTCATTGCATCTGCGACAAATTCTACTTCTGTACCAACAACAATTTGTAAATTGTTTTTATTTAATTTTATTATTCCTTTTGCACCGTGAGCTTTCAGCGACGCATCTTTCACTTTTTCCATATCTTTCACATTTAATCGAAGGCGAGTTGTACAGTTGTCAATCGTCGTAATGTTTTCTCTGCCGCCTATATCTTCAATAAAATGCGCAGCCATTATTTCGTATTTGCTACGTTCGGAATCTGTTGGGCTTACATTTTCTTCAACAAATTCTTCGTCTTCCCGCCCAGGTGTTTTAATATCAAAGGCCTTAATCAAACTAAAAAACACAATAAAGTAAATGGCTGCAAATATTACCCCAACAACTAGTAACAATAATGGTTTTTGGGCAATATTGAAGTTTAACAGATAATCGATTGCCCCAGCGGAAAATGTAAATCCATCTTTGATCCCGAGCAAAGAAGTAACCCACATTGATAATCCTGTTAAAACAGCGTGCACACCGTATAATAAAGGTGCAATAAACATAAACGAAAATTCAATCGGCTCGGTAATTCCAGTTAAGAATGAAGTTAGCGCGACACCGATGAACATGCCCGATACAGCTTTTCGTTTTTCTGGTTTCGCTGCAGCAATAATTGCAAAGGCTGCAGCCGGAAGACCAAACATCATGATTGGAAAGAATCCTGTCATATACGCGCCTGCTGTAGGGTCACCTGCAAAGAATCGAGCGATATCTCCAGATTTGCCCTCAAAAGTCCCGAATTGGAACCAAAATAAACTATTCAGCACATGGTGCAGGCCTAAAGGAATCAATAGGCGGTTCAGGATACCATATATTCCGGAACCGATTGCACCTAATCCGATAATCCAGTTGCCAAGTCCGTTGATAGCGTCTTGAATTTGTGGCCAGATAAATCCAGCTATCCCGGCTAAAATTACCATTGTTAGTGAAGTAACGATTGGAACAAAACGTCTTCCACTGAAAAAGCCCAGCCATTCCGGTAGCTTGATATTTTGATAACGGTTATATAACAACCCCGCAATAATACCGGCAATAATTCCCCCAAGCACTCCCATGTTAATCGTTTTGTCCAAAGCTTTTGTTCCTTCTGTTAGCACTAAATAGCCAATCGCTCCGGAAAGGGCGGCGGCACCGTTGTTATCCTTTGCAAATCCCATTGCAACGCCAATCGCAAAAATCAATGCCAAATTTGCAAAAATAGCATTGCCCGCATTGGCGATAAAAGGAATGTTTAATAAGTCCGGCTGTCCAAATCTGAGTAATAACCCTGCGGCGGGTAATACCGCGATTGGTAGCATTAAGGCTTTTCCGATACGTTGTAAAAAACCTAACATAAATGGCTCTCTCCTTTACTAATTAAGCATCTTTCGTAAGCGTTTTCCAACCTGATCACATCATATCATCAACCAGATATATATGTCTATACCATTTTTGGTTATTATTTTTGATAAGTCTAACGAAATTATTTGCTTCATCAGTTGAATTTACCTTTTACTTATGTCAAAATTGGTATAGACAACTATAAATATAATTCATCAAAAAAGCTGCAAACGGAAGGGAAGTATGACTGATGACTTCAAAAGCGAATCCGATTTTACTTAAAGGGATGACCATTTATACAGAAGAAGGAACGATTAAAACCGGTTATATAAAAATAAACAATCAGAAAATCATCGAACTTGATTCTCTTAACAATCTTTCCATTGTCGATGGCTATGAAGTGATTGATGTTCCAGCTGATTACAATGCAGTTCCAGGTTTTATTGATATTCATATTCATGGTGTAAATGGTGCGGATGTAATGGATAGCACACCAGAAGCGTTGGACACGATGGCAGCTGCACTACCGAAAGAAGGAACAACAAGCTTTTTAGCGACAACCATCACCCAGGAAAAAAAACAAATTGAAAAAGCGTTACGAAACGCGGGAAGTTACATAAATTCCCAGAGGTCGGGTGGAACCGCAGAAATTCTAGGCATTCACCTCGAAGGCCCGTTTGTGAACCCGAAAAGAGCAGGGGCACAGCCAGTTCAGTTTATTGCCGAGCCAAATCTTGAGCTATTTCGAAAATGGCAGACCATGGCCAATGACAAAATAAAACTTGTCACCTTAGCACCCGAACAGCCAGGTGGATTGGAACTGGTTCGTTTTTTAAAAGAAAATGGCATCATTGCATCTATTGGTCATTCGGACGCTACATATGAAGAAGTAGTGGAAGCAATCAACGCCGGTGCCAATCATGTTACCCACCTTTTCAATCAAATGAGGGGACTGCACCACCGTGAGCCCGGAGTGGTTGGGGCGGCCTTTCTAAAAGAAGAATTAAAAGCAGAATTGATCGCAGACGGTGTTCACGTCCGTCCAGAAATGGTCGAATTAGCTTATAAATTAAAGGGAAAAGAAAGAATCATTTTAATTACCGATTCAATGCGAGCGAAATGTTTAAAAAATGGTCATTATGATTTAGGCGGGCAGGATGTCACGGTTCAAGATGGAAAAGCTGTACTGAAAGACGGTACTCTCGCAGGCAGCATTTTAAGGCTAAGCGATGCGGTAAAAAACCTTCAGAATTTTTCAGGATGTTCCCTAAGGGATGCGATTGAAATGGCATCGGTTAACCAAGCGAAACAATTAAACCTTTATGACCGCAAAGGCAGTCTGGCGGTTGGCAAAGATGCAGATATCGTTCTTCTTAATCAAGATTCTGAAGTATGCATGACCTTTTGCCGGGGAAAACTTGCCTTTAAAAGGGAGGATTAGGAGATGAAAATCATCGAAGTAAAAGATTACCAGCAAATGAGTCAAAAGGCTGCTGAATTGATCATCGAAAAAGTTCGAATAAATCCCATGCTTCATCTTGGGCTTGCAACAGGTGGAACACCAATCGGTACCTATGCAAAATTAATTGAAGATCATCAAAAAAATGGCACATCTTATCGAAACACAATCACTTTTAATCTTGACGAGTATATTGGACTCAGCGGTAATCACCCGAATAGCTATCGCTACTATATGGATCATCAACTCTTTCACTTTATTGATATCATAAAAAGCAATACTCACATTCCAAATGGAGATGCGATCGATATAGAGAAGGAATGTCTCCGTTATGAACAATTAATTGGGGATGAGGGCGGTATTGACTTGCAAATTCTTGGCATTGGCAGCAACGGACATATCGGATTCAACGAGCCGGGTACTTCTTTTGCTTCAACAACGCATATCGTTCAGTTGGCGTCATCGACGATCAAAGCAAACGCGCGATTTTTTTACCGTTTGGAGGAAGTTCCTACAAAAGCGATAACGATGGGGATTTCAACGATTATGAAAAGCAAAGAAATTCTTCTGCTTGTTTCCGGAAACACAAAAAAAGCAGCGTTAAAGCGGCTTTTGGAAGGGGAGATAACAGAAAGTTTTCCAGCGTCTGTGTTGAAAAATCATCCATGTGTTACAATTATTGCAGATGAAGCAGCAATTGCGGATTTAAAGGCACACAGTTGAAACTGTCTCCTTTAAAATAGATACAGCAGTTGAATCCAAGTCCAAGAATAGAAAGGATGCACTTGAGAGGAAGAATGATTAATAAGAACTCGCCCATCCCCATTTATTATCAATTGGAAGAACATATTCGTGAATTAATTGAAAAAGGCGAATTACGGCCTGGTGACCCTCTTCCTGCTGAAAGAGAGTATGCGGAAAAATACCAGATCAGCCGAATGACGGTTAGGCAGGCGTTCACCAAGCTTGTGAATGATGGCTACCTTTATCGCTTGCAAGGGAAAGGCACGTTTGTAGCTGAACGGAAAATTGAACAAGCACTCCAAGGATTAACGAGTTTTACCGAAGACATGAAAGCTAGAGGGCTGATGCCTGGCAGTCAGCTGATTCATTTTGAAATTATCCCGGCCACCAGTGCAATTGCAAACCAGCTATCCATTCAAGAATATGGTCCAGTATACGAAATTAAGCGAATTCGCCTGGCGGATAATGTCCCAATGGCGCTTGAAACCACTTATATTTCTGCTAATCTTATGAAAGGCCTAACGGAAGAGATTGTGAATCAATCATTATATGCCTATATGGAAGAACAATTAAAACTAAGGATTGATCACGCATCCCAAGTCATTGAATCTTCGATTGCCAATCAAAGTGAAGCGAGTTATTTGAAAATAAAAAAAGGCGCTCCGGTTATGCTGATCCAACGAAACACTTTTTTACATGATGGTACGCCTGTTGAATTCGTTAAATCCATTTATCGAGCTGACCGTTATAAATTTATGATTCAAATGAAGCGGTAATTTCGCGTTTAATTGGAGGCTTTGACATGCTTGATCTTTATTTTCAAAAACTAAAGAAATTGCTAAGTTTAATTGAAATGAAGGAAAAGGAAAATCTCAAAATAGCCTCAGTTAAAGTTTCGCAATGCATCGAGAGAAATGGAATTGTTCATGTCTTCGGGTGCGGACATTCGCATATGCTGGCTGAAGAATTATTTTATCGGGCTGGCGGGCTTGCTGCGATTAATCCAATTCTCATTGATGATTTAATGCTCCATAAAGGTGCACTTCGTTCATCAGAACTGGAACAGCAAAATAACTATGCAGAGAGTTTTATGAAGGACGTAATGATTGTGCCGGGAGACGTGGCCATTATCGTCTCTACGTCCGGCCGAAATCCAGTTCCGATTGATGTAGCTGAAATAGCGAAAAAACAAGGTGCATTTACGATTGCTATTACGTCGCCGGGCTACGCGAAAAGTCATGTTTCACGGCATAAACAAGGTAAGTATTTATACACTGCCGTGGATCTTGTCATTGACAATCATATCGAAGTCGGAGATACGCTAATGCAGCACTCATCGCTGGATGTCTCCTTTAGTTCTGGTTCGAGTATTGCCGGCATGGCGATTGCTAATGGGATTATGACAGAGGCCATCAGCAAGATGGCGGACCATCATTATACACCGCCAATTTTTAAAAGCGGCAATGCAGACGGGGCAGCAGAACACAATCAGCATTTGATTCAACGATATAAAGATAGGGTTCCCATGCTGACGACTAAAATAGACGAAGATCAATAAACATACTTGTTTCTGCTGATCCGTTGCGAGAAAAACTCGTAATAAATTGCCAATAACAATGGATAGGCTCCTCCCATATACTATCGTAGTGATTTGACAGGAAGGAGCTCTAACCATGGTGCAATTCTTTTCCCTTCTCTTGCTTGCTTTTGCGCTAAGCCTTGACAGCTTTAGCGTCGGTTTTACGTATGGCTTGCGAAAAATGGTTATGCCATTTAAATCGGTTCTTATCATTGCAAGCTGTTCCGCGCTCTCCATGCTGCTGGCTGTGTCCATTGGCCATGGGCTTGCAAGTGTTCTATCTCCCCGCATTACTTCAAGCCTTGGAGGAATCATCCTAATGGTACTGGGAGCGGGGGTTGTTATTCAATTTTTTCGGCCTGAAAAAGACAAGGACTTGCAAAAACATGAAAAAACGATTGTGAATTTTGAAATTCGCTCACTTGGCTTGGTCATTAATATATTAAAAAAGCCGATGGCTGCTGATTTTGACCAATCTGGAACCATTACCGGTATTGAAGCCTTGATGCTTGGCTTTGCTTTGTCGCTGGATTCTTTTGGAGCCGGGATTGGAGCGGCCATGCTGGGATTTTCCCCTATTTATTTAGCGGCGGCCGTTGCGATCATGAGCTCGCTGTTTGTTCTTCTTGGCATTAAAAGCGGTTCTTTGCTTTACCGTTTTGAATGGATTCAAAAATTCACTTTTTTACCAGGGATTCTATTAATACTAATTGGAATTTGGAAATTATAACGAACGCAGAAAGGGTTTTAACATGTCGTTAATTGTTGGATTAACAGGCGGTATCGCCAGTGGAAAAAGTACTGTTTCGAATATGTTAAAAGAAATGAAAATACCGGTGATTGATGCAGATGTGGAAGCACGCCTTGCTGTAAAAAGGGAAGAGACTGCCTACAAACAGATAGTCGCGGAATTCGGAACTGGCGTTTTGCTCCCGGATGGAGAAATTAATCGCACGAAACTGGGGGCAATTGTTTTTCACGATGAGCAAAAACGGCAACGGTTAAATCAAATTGTTCATCCTGAGGTCCGAAAAAGGATGACAGAACAGAAGGAAGCCGCTATCGAGCGGGGAGAAAAAATCGTTGTCTTAGATATTCCTTTGCTATTTGAAAGTGAATTAACGTATATGGCAGATAAAACGATTCTGGTCTATGTTGATCAAGAGGTTCAGTTAGAAAGGTTAATACAGCGGAATCACTTGAGTGCCGTTGAGGCGCAAGCCCGAATCAATGCCCAAATGCCATTGCCTGAAAAAAAGAAATTAGCGGATGAAATAATCAATAATAACGGGTCATTAGATGAGACGAAAAAACAGCTTGTTGATATTTTGGAGCGGTGGGGCGTGAAATAGAAAAGGAAATAAAAGGGGGAACCCTTCTTTTTTTTGGCTATAAAAACATCTTTAAATAAAAAACATCAGAAAATTCCACAGTTTATTTATCACAAATAATGATAAATATGTTATACTATTTAAGACAAGGGAGATTAAAAAGTATAACATTAATGTGGAAGGAGCCGTCAGATGAAGGCGAGAGTAGCAATTAATGGTTTTGGGAGAATCGGAAGAATGGTTTTTAGAAAGGCGATTGTTGGGGATCAATTGGAAATTGCTGCGATAAATGCTAGTTACCCTGCTGGAACACTCGCTCATTTATTAAAATATGATACAGTACATGGACCGTTCGCAGGAGAAGTCATTGCGCTCGATGATGAATTGATTGTAAATGGCAAAAGAGTCAAGCTGTTAAACAATCGAAATCCGGAAGAGCTTCCGTGGAAAGAGATGAATATTGATATCGTCATAGAAGCGACAGGAAAGTTTAATTCACGCGAGAAAGCAGGCCTGCATCTTCAAGCTGGTGCGAAAAAAGTCATTTTAACCGCGCCGGGGAAAAATGAAGACGTTACGATTGTAATGGGTGTAAATGAAGAGATGCTTGACTTGGATCACCATCAAATTATTTCAAATGCTTCCTGCACGACAAACTGTCTGGCACCGGTGGCGAAGGTGATGGACGAAATGTTCGGAATTGAAAACGGTTTAATGACCACCGTCCATGCCTATACAAATGACCAGAGGAATATCGATAATCCTCATAAAGATTTACGGAGAGCTAGGGCGTGTGCACAATCGATTATTCCGACGACGACAGGGGCTGCTAAAGCATTGGCGCTTGTTTTGCCGCAATTAAAGGGAAAAATTCATGGTATGGCATTAAGAGTTCCAACACCAAATGTTTCATTGGTTGATTTGGTTGTTGATTTAAAAACCGATGTGACAGCAGATGAAGTGAACAAAGCTTTTATTGAAGCATCGCGCGGGCCGTTAAAAGGGATTCTTGGATTGACAATGGAACCATTGGTATCCGTTGATTTTAATACAAATGATCATTCTGCCGTTATCGATGGCCTTTCGACAATGGTAATGGGAACGAATAAGGTGAAAGTGCTGGCCTGGTATGATAATGAATGGGGATATTCTTCAAGGGTCGTCGATCTTGCTCATTATGTTGCCAGTGAAATGGCGAAATATTCGCATGTGAAAGTAGGATAAAAGAAGCGCTGTCAACTTGATAGCGCTTCTTTTGTTTTAAAAAATTTTTAACTTGATAGGTTGCAAAAAAAATATAAACCAAGTATACTAGTCATCGTGAACTTCTTGAAATTAGGGAGCGATTCACTACTTAAAGGGTTAGGACCTCTTTGGACTAACTTTCCCCCGTGGTAGTGACCAACTTACCGTCAACAGACGATTTCAAGAATGCAGCGAAAATCCTGAAGGGGGAAATGAATATGGAAACAATGGGACGGCACGTAATCTCAGAGTTGTGGGGTTGCGATTTTGAAAAATTGAATGATATGGATTTTATTGAGCAAACATTTGTAGAAGCTGCTCTTAAATCAGGTGCTGAAATTCGCGAGGTTGCGTTTCATAAGTTTGCTCCACAAGGTGTGAGCGGAGTCGTGATTATTTCAGAATCACACTTGACGATTCACAGCTTTCCCGAACATGGATATGCAAGCATTGATGTGTATACTTGCGGTGATTTAAACCCGAATATTGCGGCTGATTATATTGCTGAAGCATTAGGCGCTGAAACGCGCGAGAATATTGAAATTCCGCGTGGCATGGGACCTGTTGAAGTTAAGCAGGCAAAAGTTCTTTAATTTTTATAAAAAAAGAAGCAAGAGGATGTAGCGATACATCCTTTTTTTAATTTTTCCTTATTTGTCGTAAACTAAAAGAAATGATTATTAAAATGGGGGATTGCAATGGCGATTTCAGATTTATTCCAGCGGTTTAAAAAGCAAGTAGAGACATCTGACCATCAGCGTGATGAGGAATTACGAACACACTATTATAAAACCAATTTCAATCAAATGTTCCAGACGATTGAGGAGTTATTCCGTAAAGATGCAGATTGCCGAGTTACAACGGTGTCCAAAGAACATGGAGAACTAGCTGTAGAAATCAGCAAACCATTTCCGTGTTTTCTCGTCGTTACGATCATTTCCGCGCGGCCGCTTGAAACGTCGGTAGACTTTACCGTTTCTACCGAGCGGTTTTCGCTTATTGGCTCCTACCCGATTTTGAAACGGCGGATTGTTACGTACTACGAGCGGTTAAATAAGCTTCATACTTATCTCGGGTCTGGAAAAAACTCATAGCTGTCATGCTTGTATTAACCAATTGTTTTTTATAAACTATTCTTAAGGATTACAGCGATTTTAAAAAATGCCGGAAAAATGGATAGATTTACATATTTACCAAGCTGTTTTTTCAAGATGAAATCGTCCTCGTCATCCTTTCTATGGAATCATTCAGAAAGCATGGCACAGGTGCTTTCTTATGGAGTTGATCGACTATGAAATGCCCTTCATGTCAAAATTATGGTACCCGTGTGCTTGATTCCCGACCAGTTGATGAGGGGCGGGCTACAAGGCGAAGGCGGGAATGCGAAAAATGCGGCTACCGGTTTACAACATTTGAAAAAATTGAAGATATACCGCTTATTGTCGTAAAAAAAGAAGGAACACGAGAAGAGTTTAGCCGTGATAAAATTTTGCGCGGTTTAATCAAAGCCTGTGAAAAAAGGCCGGTTGCTCTAAGAGAACTGGAAGACATTACCCATGAGGTGGAGAAGGAACTTCGCAGTCAGGGGGTTTCTGAATTCCAAAGTGGAGATATTGGTGAAATGGTGATGGACAGGCTTGCCCGTGTCGATGAAGTAGCGTATGTAAGATTTGCATCTGTTTATCGCCAATTTAAAGATATTAATGTCTTTATCGAAGAGTTAAAAGAATTGATAAAGAAAGAGAAGACATAAGGGGCTAAAGGAATCTTTGGCTCCTTTGCTCATAAAGAGAGGTAGAAGGCTATGGGGCAGCATTGGCAGGAAATTTTACCAATTGACCGCTATACGGTGGCTGCAAATGGATTGCTGCATGACTATGATCGGAAGGTGCTGACTTTTTTATATCAGCCTTTGGTTGGACCTGTGTGTGTTAGTTTGTATATGACACTCTGGGCGGAATTGGGAGAAAATCGTTTATGGTCTGATTCCTCCTCCCACCACCTTTTGATGAATTTGTTGACTTTAAATTTAAAAGAAATATATGAAGCACGGTTAAAGTTGGAAGGAATAGGCTTATTAAAGACATTTGTAAAAAATAATGAGGGGGAGCGTTCCTTTATCTACGAATTGCAGCCGCCATTAACCCCTGAGCAATTTTTCCTTGATGGGATGCTAAATATTTTTTTGTATCGAAAAATAGGTAAAAATCATTTTGCCCGCTTAAAACGATTTTTTAGTGATCAAACGAGACCGTCTGACGATTTCCAAGAAGTGACCAAAGCGTTCCAAGATGTTTTTGAGTCTGCAACTCCAGGAAGCCTGCAATATGTGCAGGATCGGGTAGGAGATTTGGATGCCGAGACGGGATGGAATTTTATTGGGCGCTCGGAACCTTCACCTATTCATCTTGGAGCCGAAACATTTGATTTTGAACTGCTGGCAGCAGGGTTAAATGATTCGCTTATTCCGAAAAAAGCTTTAACAAACAAAGTAAAGGAAGCGATCAGCAATCTTGCCTTCCTTTATAAGATTGATCCGATTCAAATGAAAAATATTTTGTTGAGTGCAATAGATGAAGAAAATGAAATTGATATTGACGAATTGCGAAAAGCTGCCCGCGATTGGTATCAATTTTTGCATGAAGACAAGCTTCCAAGCCTTGTCAATCGAATTCAGCCTGTCGCAAACCGCACACAGCATGATGAGCCGAAATCACAGGAAGAAAAGTTAATTCGCTATTTGGAGACAACTTCACCACTGCAAGTGTTGAAAGATGTATCCGGCGGAGCGGAGCCCTCACAATCCGATATTCAAATCATTGAAGAAGTCCTGTTCAAGCAAAAATTGCTGCCGGGAGTTGTCAATGTCTTGATCCAATTTGTTATGCTGCGAACGGATATGAAGTTGACGAAAGGTTATGTTCAAAAGATCGCAAGCCATTGGACAAGAAAGCAAATAAAAACGGTTAAAGAAGCGATGGATTTGGCGAAGAGTGAGCATCGCACCTATCTTGAATGGAGCAGCGGCAAGAAAACCGGGCGTTCGGCAAAACAAAAGCCAATTCGAACGGAGTTTCTTCCGGATTGGTTTGATGAGGAGACGCAAGCAGCTCCAAATAAAAGTTTAAACCAGGACGACGGCAAACCTGATCTTGATCTCGAGGCTAAAAAACGGGAAATCGACGAGAAATTAAAGGCGTTTCGTAAATAGGTGGTGAAGGAATGGAAAAAATCAATCAAACTTTAAAACGGTTGGCGGCAAATGAAAATTTTCAAAAGCGATATGCGCAAATGCGTAGTGCAACCTTAAACCATCCAGAGGTCAAGGCTTTTTTAGCCGAGCACGCAAACGAGCTCACAAATGACATAATTGAAAAAAACATTGGAAAACTCTTTGAATATATTGATCAGAGCAAGGAGTGCAATCGTTGTTCCAGCCTTGAAGGCTGCGTCAATATGATGAAAGGCTATCAGCCTAAGCTGGTGCTGACAAGAAATGCAATCGTTCTTCATTATGAACGTTGTCCAAGGAAAATGATCGATGATGAAAAACGGAAAAATGAGCGCTTAATCAAAAGTTTGCATGTCCCTAAAGATATTTTAAATGCTTCATTTGATGACTTTGAGAAAGATTTTGGCCGGCTTGATGCGGTAGATAAAGCTGCTTCATTTTTAATGAATTATGAGCAGGGAAAAACGCACAAGGGCTTATATCTCTACGGCAAATTTGGAGTGGGAAAATCGTATTTATTAGGGGCGATTGCCAATGAACTGGTTAAAAAGAAAATTCCTTCAATGATTGTTTATGTCCCGGAATTATTAAGAGAAATTAAAGGATCAATTGGTGACTCCAGTTTAAATGTAAAAATTGAGGCTCTTAAAAAAGAACCGATCTTAATGCTGGACGATATTGGAGCAGAGGCTGTTTCCAGCTGGACGAGAGATGAAGTGCTGGGTCCGATCCTTCAATACCGCATGCTTGAAAACCTGCCGACCTTTTTCACCTCGAATTTCGACTTTCAGGGCCTTGAACATCATTTAACCTATAGTCAGCGCGGTGAAGAAGAAAAAGTTAAAGCACGGAGAATTATGGAGCGGATTCGTTATTTAAGTGAACCTGTATTAATTGACGGACCAAATCGAAGAAGGTAATAAAGCGCTGGCTCAGAAGGCTAACTTCGCCTATGAGCCAGTTTTTATTTTATTATCAGAATTTATATCTTAACTTCGACAGTTTTTTCTCAAACAATGATAATCGCCATCTGCTCTTCCGACAGATGTTTTTTTATTTGCGAACGCTCCCCGAGGGTACGTCTATTTTTGCCAAGTTCCCCATATACATGAATCAGAGACTTTGTGACGAGGGGGGATTTGGTTGGCAGAAATCATCTTCCAAAACAAGGCTGATTCCACAAAATTTTATCAGCACTTGCTTAATGAATTATGTTTAACAGAAAATGATCCAATGATTCTTCATATTGAAGATCGCTATACAGTAAAAATAATGGACAATCAGTTTCTGGAAAACCAATTGGAAAAATTAAAGTACGCCTTTTGTCATTTTATCTTGACGGTAAAGCGCGACGATTGGTTTCGCTCAATATTACATGACCAATACTACTATACAGATCTCGAAGAACAGCAGCAAATTATCGAGATCATCTATTCAATTCTTGATGGGCAAAGGGAAGATTTAGCAGCTTTCATAAAGGAAACAGCTGAGGATGCCCGGATAAAAGAAGCAGTAGACCACGTTTTTCAAGAAAATATTTCGTTTCAATTTGAATCGTTTAGTAAATTTCGACTACGCTCCTATTTCGAAGTATTGGAAAATTATGTAGGGGTTTCCATCGACGAATACAAAATGGAACAGGAGTATCAAATGTTTGTACAGACTCTTAGGGACTTTTTAAAAAATCGCCTACCGAAAATATCTGTTTTGCATTTGCTTTTTGACGAGGAGAAAGAGATCGCCTTTTTTAACGCTGATTTTACGGAAATTAAGCGGGCGGAGCTTGTAAAAATGATTGATCGAAAATTGCTGTTCAATCACCCTGTTTATATTGATTCCGCCTCAATTGCCCCTCTACTTTCCATTGCGCCAACAAAGATTTTTCTCTATACAAAGGATGCGGAGGCCCCGCTTGTTCGAACAATCAGAAATATTTTTGAGGAAAGGGTAGCGATCAAGCCTTTTAAAATATTTCGCGAAATGCTGAATTGGAATCCTTGCGGTGAAAATGCTTAAGGTGAATAAACAAAAGAATACTGGGGAAAAATGAAAATATTGTGTGATTAGTCCTTGATTTTTCAAAATAGAATCACTATAATTGCATACATAATCAAATTTATAAAGCAAAAGTAATGATAAGGACAACAGTATT
The DNA here is from genome assembly GCA_044598425.1 of Bacillota bacterium Lsc_1132. Classification (GTDB taxonomy): domain Bacteria; phylum Bacillota; class Bacilli; order Bacillales; family Cytobacillaceae; genus JAEVLT01. The sequence goes on along the minus strand of CP172536.1, from coordinate 2,668,007 downwards.
CTTTTACGGTTTTTAGAGAGGGGGGTCATGGCTGTAAGCTTCCTAACACGAATCGAATGCTTACCGCCTTTAAACTTCAGCTGTGAACCCTCCGCTTTGAGGATCGTAATAGCTGACGGCCGCAACCGTTATTTGTCCGAAAGTCATTTGAAGGCGGAGAGCCTAAAATGAAAATTTGGGTGGAACCACGTGTGAACAAACTCGTCCCTTATGCTAGGGGCGGGTTTTTTGTTTTGTAAAAAATTAAAGGAGGAATTACCATGTCAGACGTTGTGAAAATTACGTTTCCAGATGGAGCAGTAAAGGAGTTTCCAAACGGAACAACAACAGAAGATATCGCGGCGTCCATCAGCCCTGGGCTGAAGAAAAAAGCGATTGCTGGTAAATGGAATGGCCAAATGGTTGATCTTCGGCGCCCGATCCCAGGAAATGGGGCTATTGAAATCATTACTCCCGATTCACCTGAAGCTCTTGAGGTGCTGCGCCATAGCACTGCGCACTTAATGGCTCAAGCAATAAAAAGACTCTATCCGAATGTAAAACTCGGTGTCGGACCTGTAATTGAAAATGGGTTTTATTATGATGTCGATTTAGAAGAATCGATCACTCCAGAAGATCTTCCAAAAATCGAAAAAGAAATGGCGAAAATTGTCAACGAGAACATTGAAATTATTCGAAAAGAAGTGAGCCGTGATGAAGCTGTTCAAATCTACAAAGAAATTGGCGATGAATACAAGCTTGAATTGATTGAAGCGATTCCGGCCGATGAAACAGTAACGATTTACGAACAAGGCGAATTTTTTGACCTATGCCGCGGCGTACACATGCCGTCAACAGGAAAAATCAAGGAATTTAAACTATTGAGTATCGCAGGCGCTTATTGGCGCGGCAACAGCGACAATAAAATGCTGCAGCGGATCTATGGGACAGCCTTTTTCAAAAAAGAAGATTTAGCAGCGCATCTTAAGTTTTTAGAAGAAGCAAAGGAGCGCGACCACCGCAAGATTGGCAAAGAGTTAAATCTATTTACAACTTCGCAAAAGGTGGGACAAGGGTTACCGCTATGGCTGCCAAAAGGCGCGACAATCAGACGGATTATCGAGCGCTATATTGTCGATAAAGAACAGCGCCTCGGCTATGACCATGTATATACGCCAATTATGGGAAGTGTGGATCTTTACAAAACTTCCGGGCACTGGGATCATTATCAAGAAGACATGTTTCCTGTAATGGAAATGGATAATGAGCAATTGGTTCTTCGCCCAATGAACTGCCCGCACCATATGATGGTATACAAAAATAGCATTCACAGCTACCGCGAACTTCCAATCCGGATTGCTGAACTCGGATTGATGCACCGCTATGAAATGTCCGGGGCGCTATCGGGACTGCAGCGCGTACGGGGAATGACGCTGAATGACGCGCATATTTTTGTCCGTCCGGATCAAATCAAAGACGAATTCCAGCGCGTTGTCCGTCTGATTTTGGATGTGTACAAAGACTTTAATATTACCGACTATTCTTTCAGGCTTTCCTATCGCGATCCACAGGATAAAGCAAAGTATTTTGACGATGATGCCATGTGGGAAAAAGCGCAAAGCATGCTGAAAGAAGCGATGGACGATCTTGGCCTGAACTACTTTGAAGCAGAAGGCGAGGCGGCTTTCTACGGTCCTAAACTTGATGTTCAAGTAAGAACAGCCCTTGGAAAAGATGAGACGCTTTCAACAGTGCAGCTTGATTTCTTGCTGCCTGAACGCTTCGATTTAACGTATGTCGGGGAAGACGGCAAGCAGCATCGTCCGGTTGTTGTTCACCGCGGAGTTGTGTCCACAATGGAGCGCTTTGTTGCCTACTTAATTGAGGAGTATAAAGGAGCGTTTCCAACATGGCTTGCTCCTGTTCAGGCTCAAGTGATCCCGGTATCCCCAGAAGTGCATTATGAGTACGCCAAACAAATTCAAGAAGAGCTTAAGCGTGAAGGCTTCCGCGTTGAGCTGGATGGCCGCGATGAAAAAATAGGCTACAAAATCCGCGAAGCGCAGATGCAAAAAATCCCGTATATGCTCGTTGTCGGTGACAAAGAAACGGCTGAAAACGCCGTCAATGTCCGCAAATACGGGGAACAAAAATCAGAAACTGTACCGTTTGCAGACTTTTTAGCTTTGATTCAAAATGAAGTAAGAAAAGGCTGATTAAAAAAATTGTGAAACCTATTGAAATGGCCCAGCAATTTTGATAAAATAGCTTTCGTTGTTACGAAAACTAGTGATTTGACATGACATCTTTGATTGTGCTATAGTTACTAAGGTAAATTGAATACGAGTTTTTGGGAAAAGAAGAAGCACCCGCTTCTCACCTGATTGACGCGACATAAGGCAGTTAGCAGGTTTTACGTGAACGAATTTTTGATTCATTGTTTATGTTTCGTAAAGTGTGGGTGTTTTCATCCGCACTTTTTTGTTTGTGTATAGGCTTTAAAATGAGACTTGCTGATTCAACTGGGTGTCATGTGTCAAGTTCCGATTGTGTGTGCTCTTCAATCATTCTTAGATGGTTTCTTGACCCAAACGTTGTATTCGTAATGAAACCTTGGAGGTGGCTAATTATTAGCAAAGATATGTTGTTAAATGAGGGCATTCGAGCTCGTGAAGTTCGTTTGATCGATCAAAACGGCGAGCAGTTGGGGATTAAATCCAAAAATGAAGCGCTGGAAATTGCCAGCCGAGTAAATCTCGATGTGGTACTTGTGGCGCCGAATGCAAAGCCTCCGGTAGCTCGAATTATGGATTATGGAAAATTTAAATTTGAGCAGCAGAAGAAGGAAAAAGAGGCTCGAAAAAATCAAAAAATCATTACCACAAAAGAAGTTCGATTAAGCCCGACAATTGATGAGCATGACTTTAATACAAAGCTTCGCAATGCCATTAAATTCTTGGAAAAAGGCGATAAGGTAAAAGCGTCGATCCGCTTTAAAGGACGGGCAATTACTCATAAAGAAATCGGTCAAAAGGTTTTAGACCGTTTTGCTGAAGCGTGCAAGGAAGTTGCTACGATCGAGTCTCATCCAAAAATGGATGGCCGGAGCATGTTTCTCGTTTTAGCACCTAAAAACGACAAGTAACAGGGAGGAATTCCAAATGCCAAAAATGAAAACACACCGCGGCGCTGCAAAGCGTTTCAAGAAAACAGGTTCTGGTCAACTGAAGCGTGACCACGCTTATACAAGCCACCTATTTGCGAACAAATCGACAAAAGCAAAGCGTAAACTTCGCAAAGCTACTCTTGTTTCAAAAGGTGATTTCAAACGCATCCGTCAATTATTAGACAACATTAAGTAATCGAGAAGCGTCGATTCATATAGGAGGGAAATTAAATGCCACGTGTAAAAGGCGGTACAGTTACGCGCAAGCGTCGTAAAAAAATTCTTAAATTAGCTAAAGGTTATTTCGGTTCAAAACATACATTATATAAAGTTGCTAACCAGCAGGTTATGAAATCCTTAATGTATGCATTCCGCGACCGTCGCCAGAAAAAGCGCGACTTCCGTAAACTTTGGATTACTCGTATCAATGCAGCTGCTCGCATGAACGGTCTTTCTTACAGCCGTTTAATGCATGGCTTAAAGCTTGCTGGTGTTGAAGTAAACCGGAAAATGCTTGCGGAATTAGCAATCAGCGATGCAGCAGCATTCACTGAATTAGCTAACATTGCAAAACAGCAATTTAACAAATAATTAAAAAAAGCCATTCTCATCGTGAGGATGGCTTTTTGCGTAACAATGGGGAGGGGAATGCAAATTGAACACTTTTGTGGCAGCGGGTTACATTATAATGAATATCATTGGATTGTACGTAATGGGTGATGATAAAAAAAGAGCCAAAAAGCAACAATACCGGATTTCTGAAAAAACACTTTGGCTCGTCGCGCTTTTTGGAGGAGCGGTTGGCACCACTTTAGGGATGCAGATGTTCCGACATAAAACGAAACATTTTTCTTTTAAAATTGGATTCCCGCTGCTCGCAATCATCGATATTGCCGTAATGGTTTATTTTTTAAAGAAATAATGTGCACCTGTATTTATAAAGTATGGGTAATTGAAAGGATGATGAAGATGCAGCTAAAAAACTTATTTAAGATGCAAAAGGCGCTCGACCAATACATTGAGGAAAACCATCAGTTAGGGGGGGAGGATTTATTTGATCGTAAAGTGCTTGCGCTCCTGGTCGAAATCGGCGAACTTGCAAATGAAACGCGGAGCTTTAAATTTTGGAGTTTAAAACCTTCGTCAGAAAAGCAGGTGATTTTAGAGGAATTTGTCGACGGCATTCATTTTATTTTATCGCTTGGGATTGAGTGCGGCTTTGACCAGCTGCCAATCACCGTGGAGCAAAAATCATCAGCACTAACGGTAAATGAGCAATTTTTAAAAATTTACCAAAGTGTATGCGATTTCCAAACCTCAAGGAGTTTTGAATATTATATTGCAGTGATTGAACTTTATCTGCAATTAGCAGTGCAGCTAGGTATATCTAACGAAGAAATAGAACAGGCATATATTCAAAAAAATGAAGTAAATTATAAAAGGCAAGAGAACAATTATTAGCAGAAAATTTTTACGGTTGCTATAATGTAGAGTGTACATATGATACAGGAGGTCAGACTTGTGGCAAAATTAGATGAGACATTAACAATGTTAAAAGACTTGACAGATGCCAGAGGTATCCCAGGCAATGAGCGTGAAGTGCGCGAAGTGATGAAAAAATACATAGAGCCATTTGCTGAAGAAATCACCTATGATGGCTTGGGCAGCTTAATTGCGAAAAAGACCGGCAAGGAAGGCGGTCCAAAGATTATGGTGGCCGGACATCTGGATGAAGTCGGCTTTATGGTAACCCAAATTGACGAAAAAGGCTTCCTGCGCTTTCAGACAGTTGGAGGCTGGTGGTCTCAGGTTATGCTTGCCCAGCGTGTAACGGTTGTGACGAGAAAAGGGGATGTCACCGGAATCATCGGTTCGAAACCGCCGCATATTTTATCAGCGGAAGCGCGGAAAAAGCCAGTTGAAATCAAAGACATGTTTATCGATATTGGTGCATCCAGCCGTGAAGAAGCATCCGACTGGGGAGTTCGCCCCGGTGATATGGTTGTGCCATACTTCGAATTTACCGTGATGAACAATGAGAAAATGCTACTGGCAAAGGCATGGGATAACCGAATTGGCTGCGCAATTGCCATTGATGTCTTAAAGCATTTAAAAAATACGGATCATCCGAACGTTGTTTACGGCGTCGGCACGATTCAGGAAGAGGTAGGTTTACGCGGTGCACGCACGGCCACATCTGTCATTCAGCCAGACATCGGTTTTGCTGTTGATGTCGGCATTGCCGGCGATACTCCAGGAATTTCTGAAAAAGAAGCATTGAGCAAAATGGGGAAGGGACCGCAAATTATTTTATACGATGCCTCACTTGTCTCCCATAAAGGCTTGCGCGATCTCGTGACAGATGTGGCGGATGAAATGAAAATTCCGTACCAATTCGATGCGATTGCAGGAGGCGGTACGGATGCTGGTTCGATTCATTTAACTCATAACGGGGTGCCAGCTTTGGCGATTACGATTGCCACCCGCTATATCCATTCGCACGCGGCGATGCTCCACCGCGATGACTATGAAAATGCCGTGAAGCTGATTGTCGAAGTCATTAAACGGTTGGATCGGGAAACAGTTGATAAAATTACATTTGAATAAAAGGAAAAGCGGGTGCTGAAATCTTCTTGTCACCCGCTTTCTTTATATTATCAGAATTTATATCTGAACATCGATAACTGAGGGTGTCCCAAAAGTATAGTTTTAGGGACACCCTTTGTTGTTTATTGCTCTGAACCTTGTCTGTTGATTTCCGTTCCAGGCGCTTCGCTTTCCGCGGGCGTGCCGGGGAGCCTCCTCAGCGCTTTAGCTAATGATGGCAGCTGATTTGCGTTTACCTATTTTTTCAACCCGCTTTCAAGCGTCTCAAGCATTTCATTTTTCTCTTGTTCAGTAGAATTTTGCCAGATGATCTCAAACAGGACGCCAAGACCAGGAAGCATTTTTTCTTCGCCGGTCTGTATCGCGTCAACAATCGTGTCCTCTAATTGATCTTTTGTGTTGCCGGAAACATTGTGAATGATCGCATTGCGTAAATTCAAATTCATGCATGCACACTCCTTTAAAGGATTTCCTTCATTATATTTTCCCATTTTCGTTTTATTATGTATTTTAATTGCGCTATAATGATGAGATTAGAAAGAGTTTTGGTAAAGGGGACAAAACATTGAAATCGATTCAATCTGTTAAAAATCCACAGGTAAAGCAGTGGAAAAAACTTTTAACCAAAAAAGAACGCGACAAAACAGGTGCTTTTTTAGTCGAAGGCTTTCATTTAGTGGAGGAAGCATTGAAACAGCAAGATTCTGTTTTGGAATTAATTGTTTCGGAAAAAGTGGAGTTGCCGCCGCGCTTGGATTATCGTTCCGCTTCAATTACCTTGGTGACCGAGGAAATTTCCAATCAACTATCCGATACGGAAGCACCGCAAGGAATTTATGCCGTTTGCCGTCAATTTGACTCGGAATCATCGCTTCAGGAAGCAGGCAGTTTTCTCTTAATTGACGCAGTCCAGGACCCAGGGAATTTGGGGACAATGATCCGCACGGCAGATGCTGCCGGAATTGATGCAGTCATTGTAGGGAATGGCAGCGTTGATCTTTTCAATCCCAAAGTACTCCGTTCTGCACAGGGCAGCCATTTTCATCTGCCGATTATAAGAGGAGATCTAACAGAGTGGATCAATAAATTAAAGGAGAAAAATATTCCGGCATACGGTACGGCGCTAGAAAATGCAATGGTTTATACAGAAACCAAACCGGGCAATCAGTTTGCTTTGATTGTTGGCAATGAGGGAAACGGCGTAAGCAAGGAGATTCTTACGCAAACAGATGCCAATCTTTACATACCGATCTATGGCAAAAGCGAATCATTAAATGTGGCCGTTGCAACGGGTATTTTGCTGTACTATTTAAAGTCTATTTAAAAATAACCAAGGAAATAGGTTTGAAACAACACTCATTTTATTATATAATTATCAACAATTGAAAAATGATTAGAACGTTGACGGAGAAAAGTAACTTGCATGAAGAACCATCCAGGGAGAAAGTGCCTTGACTGAAAGCACTTTTATGGAGAAGGCAAGGGAAGTTCACCTCCCGAGTAGGCATCGGGACCATTTCGAAAATCGAAATGTAAAGATGCTCCGGCAAAAGCCGTTATCTTAATGAAGCGAACACGATTGCTCGGCATTATGTGTTTACAAGGGTGGTACCGCGAATATAACCTCGCCCCTTACCAGGGATGGGGTTTTTTTTATGGGCAAAAATGCTTCGTTGACGAATGAATTCTGACCAAAATAAGGAGGAAACAACATGCAAGAACGTTTACAGGAATTGCAGGCAGAAGCTCTCCAAAAGATTGAACAGGCTGCCGATTTAAAAGAGCTAAATGAAGTCCGTGTTGCTTATCTGGGCAAAAAGGGACCAATCACGGAAGTTTTACGGGGAATGGGCAAGCTATCAGCCGAAGAACGTCCAAAAATGGGAGCGCTTGTGAATGAAGTGCGCGAAGTGATTTCTGAAAAAATTGAAGTGAAACAAAGAGAACTGGAAGAGGCAGCTGTTGCAGAAAAATTGGCTTCTGAAACAATCGATATCACCCTTCCAGGCCGTCCTGTTAAGGTTGGGAATCATCATCCATTAACAAAAATTATTGAAGAAATCGAAGACCTTTTTATTGGTATGGGCTATCAAGTTGCCGAAGGTCCTGAGGTTGAGCAGGATTACTACAACTTTGAAGCGCTGAATTTGCCAAAAGGGCACCCGGCAAGGGATATGCAGGATTCTTTCTATATCACGGATGAAATTTTATTAAGAACCCATACATCCCCTGTTCAGGCGCGGACGATGGAAAAAAATCAAGCCAAAGGTCCGATCCGAATTATTTGCCCGGGTAAAGTGTATCGCCGCGATAATGATGATGCGACGCACTCTCACCAGTTTATGCAAATTGAAGGTCTTGTCGTAGGTGAAAACATTCGCATGAGTGACTTAAAGGGAACACTCGAAGTTTTTGCAAAGAAAATGTTTGGTGAGGATCGGGAAATTCGCCTGCGCCCAAGCTTTTTCCCATTTACAGAACCGTCGGTTGAAATGGATATTTCCTGTAAAATCTGCGGTGGAACCGGATGCAACGTTTGTAAAGGAACGGGCTGGATCGAAATTCTTGGTGCTGGAATGGTTCATCCCCACGTTCTTGAAATGGCCGGCTATGATCCGAAAAAACACACTGGATTTGCATTTGGAATGGGACCTGAGCGGATTGCCATGCTGAAATACGGCATCGATGATATCCGTCATTTCTATACAAATGATGTGCGCTTCTTAAAACAATTTGCAAAGCATGAATAATTGGAGGAGGAAAAAAGGATGTTTGTTTCATATAAATGGCTTCAGGATTATGTTGACCTTTCTGGAGTATCGGCCAAAGAATTAGCCGAAAAAATAACGAAAAGCGGAATTGAAGTAGAAGGGGTAGAAGTTCTGAATGAAGGCATTAAAGGAGTGGTGACCGGCTATGTTGTCGAACGTGAAAAACACCCAAATGCCGATAAACTGAACAAATGTCTTGTCGATATTGGCGGCGAAGCCCCTGTGCAAATTATTTGCGGGGCGCCCAATGTGGCTCAGGGGCAAAAAGTAGCGGTTGCAACGGTCGGCGCTGTTCTGCCAGGCAATTTTAAAATCAAAAAAGCTAAGCTGCGCGGTGAAGAATCCAATGGGATGATTTGTTCCCTTCAAGAGCTGGGGATCGAAGGGAAAATTGTGCCAAAAGAATATACGTCAGGAATTTTCGTTTTCCCTGCCGATACCCCAGTCGGTGAAAATGCGATGGCTCTTTTGAATCGGGATGATGAAATTTTGGAATTGGGGTTAACGCCAAACCGTGCCGATTGTTTGAGCATGCTTGGGGTCGCCTATGAAGTTGCAGCGATTTTAAATCGCAAAGTGAAACTTCCTGAAACGGATTTAAAACCATCTAATGAAAAAGCAGCAGACTATATCAAGGTAACTGTGGAAGCGACTGATGATAACCCGTTATACACAGCAAAAGTGATTAAAAATGTTAAAATTGGTCCATCGCCATTATGGATGCAAACGCGCCTAATGTCAGCAGGCATCCGTCCGCACAACAACGTAGTCGATATTACAAACTACATTTTATTGGAATACGGACAGCCGCTTCACGCATTTGATTACGACCGCTTAGGTTCGAAAGAAGTCCTTGTACGCCGTGCGAAAGATGGTGAAGTGATTCAAACGCTCGATGATGTCGAGCGCACGCTGACAGCTGAACATCTTGTGATTACAAATGGAAAAGTGCCTGTTGCCCTTGCCGGCGTAATGGGCGGCGCCAATTCAGAAGTAAACGCAGATACAACAACTGTGCTGCTGGAGTCTGCTTATTTTACTGGCGCAACGATTCGGAAAGCTTCAAAGGACCATGGTTTAAGAAGCGAAGCAAGTGCCCGTTATGAAAAAGGAGTCGATCCTAACCGCGTGCGTGCAGCTGGCGACCGAGCTGCTTATTTGATGGCGAAATATGCCAATGGGGAAGTATTGGAGGGGACGGTTGCGGTAGATACCCTGAATGTAGAACCAGCCGTCGTTTCGATCACCTTGGAAAAAATCAATCGTGTGCTTGGGACATCACTGGTTATGCGCGATGTAGAAGCGATCTTTGCCCGCCTGCAATTTAAAACAAGTACGGATGGCGATATGATCACGGTCACAGTTCCAACACGCAGAGGCGATATTAAAATTGAAGAAGATTTAATTGAAGAAGTTGCCCGGCTCTATGGCTATGATGAGATTCCGAAAACCCTGCCGGTTGGTTCGTCCACTCCTGGACGATTAAGCGATTATCAGCAGAAGCGCCGAGTGGTCCGCCATTTTCTTGAGGGAGCAGGTTTATATCAGGCTGTAACATATTCGTTAACAAGTGAGGAGCGGGTGGCGCAATATGCTCTTGAAAAAAGAGAACCAATTCGACTTGCGATGCCAATGAGCGAGGATCGCAGTATGCTGCGGATGAGCATTATTCCCCAAATATTGGAAGTGTTAAAATACAACAGTGCCCGCCAAAATGACAGTTTGGCTGTATATGAAATCGGGGCTGTATTTTTAGCAAACGGAAAAGACGTCCAGCCTGATGAACAAGAGCATTTGGCAGGTGCCATTACCGGTCTTTGGTTAAGCCATTCATGGCAAGGAGAGAAAAAGCCGGTTGACTTCTTTTTGCTGAAAGGTATTTTAGAAGGTTTATTTGAAAAGCTGGGTGTTACGAGCCAAATTTCTTACAAAAAGGCAAATGTAGACAGCATGCATCCAGGGAGGACAGCTGAAATTTTGCTAAACGACAATAAAATTGGCTTTATTGGTCAAGTGCATCCAAATATGCAGAAAGAAATGGATCTGAAAGATACATTTGTGTTTGAACTAAACTTGCAGGCCATTTTGAATGCTTCAACAGAACCGCTCCAATACACGGCAATACCAAGGTTCCCATCGATTACAAGGGATATTGCGCTAGTTGCCGATGCAAAAACAGAAGCGGGAGCATTAAAGGAAATTATCTTTGCTGCAGGGCAGCCTCTTTTAACGGAAGCAGCTGTATTTGACCTGTACGAAGGCGAACATATGGAAAAAGGCAAAAAGTCGATTGCGTTTTCGTTGAAATATATGGATCCTGAACGGACGCTGACAGATGAAGAAGTAACAAAAGTGCATGAAAAAGTATTGCAGGCTCTTGAAGAAAAAACCGGAGCAGTTTTAAGAGGATAGGATTTTAAGATGTATAAAAAGCAGTTGTTTTTCTGAAAATGAGAAGAACGCTGCTTTTTATTTTAAATGGAGTGGAGATTAGGAAAATTCACAAAAAAGAAGAGGAATCATTTAATCAACGGGTTCCGTTATCTATCACAAACATTAAAAATGTAAAGGAAAATGACTATCAAAATGTATGTTAATTTGATAGTCATTTATTATTGATATATAGCGATTTATTAGTAATATTAACCGGAATTTGTATAGGCTTTTGATGGTATTGTTCACGTTCATTAAATTGATTTTTCGTCATCATGGTATGTCACCTCAAAGAGTATTAATTCTAAAATAAGTGGACTTTAGTTGATTGGAGCGGAGGGTGGCGACTCCTGCGGGAAAAGCGGGACAGCCGAGACCCTGGACTGAGCGAAGCGAGGGAAGCGGCTTGGCCCCGCCCGCGGAAAGCGTCCACCCGCAGCGGAAATCTAACCATACTATTCTTTTATCTCTTATTTTAAAAGAAAAAAATAACAAAAAAAGATGCAAAACGTAGTACAAATTTTGTTACATTGTCGCGTGCATTTTCAGATTTTGCGATAGGAAACGGAACCTGTTACCATTTAATAGCCTCGTTTTTTCCGTACCAAATTCATCGCTTTTTCGGTATTGGCAAAATGCAGCTTAACGAACTTTGGCAAAACATCCTGCCCTTTTGCTAAAATTAGCCGGGCTGCCGCTTCGTCTACCTGGGAACCCGCTCCCTTTGGAATTTTCAGACCGGCAGCTTCGCTTAACTTATCAAAATGCTGGACAAAGGCATAGCGTGCCAAAATTGAAGCAGCAGCAACCGCCACATGAATGCCCTCAGCTTTCGTACTGAAATAGACATGATCCTTTACGACCGTTTTCTGCCCTCTAATGTGTTGAAAATACGTGCCGGCCTGCACAAATTGGTCGATCAAAATCGCTTCCGGCTTAACTGGAGCGATTTTATGCAAAACATGGGAAATCGCCTGATTGTGCAGAAGGGCCTTCATTTTTCCTTGCGACATCCCTGCTTGTTGCAATTGATTGTATTTCTCATTATGTAAAATTAAAAGACTGTAAGGAACTATGTCCTTAATCTGCTTGGCAATTGCAATTATTTTATCATCATTTAAGTCTTTCGAATCACGGACACCGAGTTCTTTGAGAAGCGGTATATTTTCTTTTTTGACATACGCGGCTACAACGGTAATCGGGCCGAAATAATCTCCTGTTCCCACTTCATCAGACCCGATCACCGATAAAGAGGAAAAGTTGTCAGGCAAGCTTCCAGCTACAGTTTTTTCAGGTGCGGCTGATGCTTTTGTTATTGGAACAGCATCTTCCCATTTTTTGGCCTCAAGTTCACCGCCATTCCCTTGGAACAAAACTTTACCAGACTTATAAGCTGTAATGGAACATGTTTTTGTTTTCGCAGCAAAGAGGCTGCCTGGCGGATTTTTTTCCAAAAGATCTGCTTGATAATACTTTTTCATTTTCATCAGTTCGTTAATGCTTTTTTTTAAGACAACATTCGCCACGATTTGGTATCACTCCTCCAAAGGATTTATGATTATTATAACAGTTCCGGTGTTTCACTTTTCGACTTTTGATTGTTCGTGTTATGATATAGATTAGGATTCTTTGATTGGAGGCATTTTGCATTGTCAAACCCACAAAAAAATAGAACAACCGTAGAGATCTACGGACAGTCATATATTATTTTAGGTACGGAAAGTCAAAGCCATATTCAGTATGTTGCCTCGTTAGTTGACGAGAAAATGCGGGAAATCAGCTCCAAGAATCCATTGTTAGATGTGAGCAAGCTCGCTGTGTTAACAGCCGTTAATGCTGTCAATGATTATGTGATAATAAAGGAACAGCTTGAGCAACTCCAGAAAGAACTTAAAAAGGAAAAGGATTGAAACAGCTTATGTTAGACCTTATACTCATCTTTTTATTTATAATGGGTTTTTTGGTTGGCCTGAAAAGAGGCTTTATTCTTCAGCTCATTCATTTTACTGGATTTATTATTGCATATATTGTGGCAAATATATACTATGATAAACTGGCACCAAAACTAATCCTTTGGATCCCTTATCCGAATTTTGGAAATAACTCTTCTTTAAAGCTTTTTACAGACAGCCCTCAGATGGAGGATGCTTTCTATCGTGGGATTGCTTTCGTGATTATTTTCTTTGCAGTTAGAATTGTGCTGCAAATTATCGGCACGATGCTTGACTTTATTGCTCATTTGCCAATATTAAGGTTTCTCAACGTTTGGGCAGGAGGAATACTTGGATTTTTTGAAGTATACTTGCTGGTGTTTATTTTATTATTTATTGCGGCTCTTGTACCAATGACAGTTATCCAGCAGCCATTGGCTCAGTCCACTTTGGCCAATTTAATTGTTCATCACACACCGATTCTTTCAGACCAAATCAAACAATTGGTGATGGATTATTCCGCTGGACGAACTTCTCTTTAAGAGGGAAGTTTTTCTATTAAAATTTGATTACAGGAAATGCTAAGGGAAAAGGGTGATGGCTGGAATGGAGGCAAATAAAAAAGATGTGATTCGCCATTTAGAGGCGATTGCCGTTTATTTGGAGCTGAAGGGAGAAAACCCGTTTAAAGTATCTGCCTTTCGAAAAGCAGCCAATGCTTTAGAAATGGACGATCGTAGTTTAGCAGGAATAGAGGACTTTACGAAAATAGCGGGAATTGGCAAAGGAACAGCAGCCGTTATTGAGGAATTTAAACAATCCGGATTCTCAACGGTTTTAAACGAGCTGAAGGAGCAAGTGCCTTCTGGGCTTGTTCCGCTATTGCAGCTCCCTGGTCTTGGCGGTAAAAAAATAGCCAAGCTTTATCATGAGTTAGGGATTGAAGATGTACATGATTTGGAAGATGCCTGCAGAAAAGGCAAAGTTCAAGGATTGGCCGGTTTTGGCAAAAAAACGGAGGAGAAGATTTTAAACTCGATTTTAAAAGCAGGCAGCAGGCCGGAGCGTCTCCCGCTTGCACTTGTGCTCCCAATTGCGGAACAAATAGAGGAGAAACTCTCCATGATGGCTGGAATCGAAAAATTTTCTCGTGCAGGGAGCTTGCGGCGCGTGCGGGAAACGGTCAAAGATCTTGATTTTATCATTGCGACGAACAATCCTGCTGCCGTTAAAGAACAGTTACTGCAGCTTCCGAATAGTAAAGAAATTACAGGCGCTGGAGATACAAAGGTCTCTCTCATTCTGGACTTTCATTATGATATTTCCATTGATTTTCGCCTCGTGAAACCAGCTGAGTTTGCTACCACGCTCCATCACTTCACAGGTTCGAAGGAGCACAACGTAAGAATGCGCCAGCTGGCAAAAGAGCGCGGCGAGAAAATCAGCGAATATGGCGTTGAAAACTCGGAAACAGGTAAAATTTTAACTTTTTCCACCGAAGAAAAATTTTATCAGCATTTTGGTCTTCCATCGATTCCTCCGGAAATGAGAGAGGATGGCAGGGAAGTAGAAGAAACAGCAGCAATCAAAGGACTGCTCCGTCTTGAAGATATAAAAGGCGATTTGCATATGCATACAACCTGGAGCGATGGAGCCCATACAATCGAAGAAATGGTAGAGGCGTGCCGTGCGAGGGGCTACCGCTATATGGCGATCACCGATCACTCGCAATACTTGAAAGTGGCTAACGGCTTAACGGCGGAGCGGTTATTAATGCAGCGGGAAGAAATTAAACGGTTAAATGACAAATACGATGACATCCTCATTTTATCAGGTGTGGAGATGGACATACTTCCTGATGGCACGCTGGATTATGAAGATGCGATCTTAAAAGAAATGGATATTGTCATCGCATCGATTCATTCTGCTTTTTCTCAGCAGCGGGGGAAAATCATGGAGCGGCTGAGCTCAGCTTTGGAAAATGTTCACGTCGACCTGATTGCTCACCCAACGGGAAGGCTTATTGGCCGTCGGGATGGTTACGATGTTGATATCGATCTATTGATTGAGTTGGCTAAAGAGACAAATACAGCACTCGAATTAAATGCTAATCCAAACCGGCTTGACCTTTCCGCTAAAAATTTGAAAAGGGCTCAGGAAGCCGGTGTGAAAATTTTTATTAATACCGATGCCCATAAAATTGATACTCTTGCCCATATGGAAATAGGGGTCTCAACAGCCAAAAAGGGCTGGGTACAAAAAACAAGCGTTATAAATACCCTCGATACAGAGGATCTGCTTGAATTTTTGCATAATCGAAAGCGATAGACAGAAGGAGGATTTTCTCCAATGCAGCAAAAAGCACTGAGAGTGTTGGAATTTGATAAAGTAAAAGAACAGCTGCTCGATCATGCAGCGTCTTCACTGGGAAGAGAAAAAATAAATCGATTAGCGCCTTCCACGGATTTTGCCGAAGTGGTAAAACTGCAATCAGAAACAGATGAAGCAGCCGTCGTTTTACGACTAAAGGGGAATGTTCCGCTCTCCGGTATACATGATATTCGCGCCCATATTAAGCGTTCTGTTATCGGCGGTATCTTAAGCCCGCAGGAGCTTGTTCAAATTGCAAGTACAATCCATGCAAGCCGGCAGATCAAGCATTTTATTGAAGAATTGGCCGAACAAAACGTTAACATCCCCCTCCTGTCTGAAAAAACGGAGCAAATCGTTCCGCTGACCAATCTGGAGCAGGCTATTAAGTATGCAATTGATGATAGCGGCGATGTCCTCGACGGAGCAAGCGATCTATTGCGTACACTTCGGCATCAGCTGAGATCCAATGAAGCGCGGGTGCGTGAAAAATTGGAAAGCATGATCCGCTCTTCCAATGCGCAAAAGATGCTGTCGGATGCGATTGTTACGATTCGGAATGATCGCTTTGTTATTCCAGTAAAACAGGAGTACCGCGCCCATTACGGCGGAATTATTCATGATCAAAGTTCTTCCGGGCAGACTTTATTTATTGAACCGCAGGCGATTGTCCAATTGAATAACCAGCTGCAGGATATACGTGTAAAAGAGCAGCAGGAGATCGAGCGGATTTTAATGGAATTATCAGGGGTAACAGCTGAACATGAGGCTGAATTGAATGTAATTGTCGAGATTCTTGCTGATCTAGACTTTATTTTTGCAAAAGCAAGATATGGGAAAAAGATGAGAGGGTCAATGCCGATCATGAACCAGGAAGGTAGGATTGCCTTGTATAAAGCTCGTCATCCGCTGATTCCAATGGATGAAGTGATCGCCAATGATATAATGATTGGCAAAGATTATACAACGATTGTCATAACAGGACCGAACACCGGGGGAAAAACGGTTACGTTGAAAACGGTCGGTTTATGTACGTTGATGGCTCAGTCCGGTTTACAGATCCCTGCGCTTGATGGCTCCGAATTAGCTGTGTTTACTGCGGTTTACGCTGACATTGGCGATGAGCAATCGATTGAACAGAGCTTAAGTACGTTTTCGTCCCATATGGTAAATATTGTTGAACTATTAAAGGAAGTTGACGACAACAGTCTTGTGCTGTTTGATGAACTTGGGGCAGGAACCGACCCTCAAGAAGGGGCAGCACTGGCTATTTCGATCCTGGATGAGGTTCATCAACGCGGTGCCAGAGTAATTGCCACTACGCATTACCCTGAATTAAAAGCATATGGCTATAATCGCGAAGGTGTCATGAATGCGAGCGTAGAGTTTGATGTTGAGACATTAAGTCCAACTTATAAGCTTCTTTTGGGAGTTCCTGGGCGAAGCAATGCCTTTGAAATTTCAAAGCGGCTCGGACTTGATGATAAAGTTATTCAACGAGCGCGTTCCCATGTTAGTGCCGACTCCAATCAAATTGATAAAATGATTGCATCGCTTGAAGAAAGCAAACGGCTTGCTGAAGCAGAGCAGGAAGAAGCCCGCGATTACTTGCGCCAGGCAGAAAAACTTCATCAAGATCTCCAGCAGCAAATGATTGTGTTTTATGAACAAAGAGACGCGATGTACGAAAAAGCAGCCCGCAAAGCGGAAGAAATCATTGAACAATCAAAAGATGAAGCAGAAAAAGTCATTCGCGAATTGCGGAGAATGCGTATCGAAAAACATGCCGAGGTGAAAGAGCACGAGCTGATTGATGCCAGAAAGCGTCTTGAAGAAGCGGTACCAAAACTCGAAACATCCCAAAAACAGCTGAAAAAGAAAGATAAAAAGCATGCGTTTAAGCCTGGAGACGAGGTAAAAGTGTTAACTTTTGACCAAAAAGGAATTCTTGTTGATAAAGTTTCCGATGACGAATGGCAAGTGCAGATCGGGATTTTAAAAATGAAGGTCAAAGAAAAAGACATGGAGTATGTAAGCAGCCCAAAGCAGCAGGAAACGAAGCCCCTCGCGCTTGTCAGAGGCAGAGATGCCCAGGTAAAGTTAGAGCTAGATTTGCGTGGAGAACGGTATGAAGATGCGTTATTGAAGGTAGAAAAATATATCGATGATGCGCTGCTGGCGAATTATCCGCGCGTTACCATTATTCATGGCAAAGGCACAGGTGCGCTTAGACAAGGAGTTCAAGAGTATTTGAAAAACCACCGCTCCGTTAAAAAAATTCGTTTTGGTGAAGCGAGTGAAGGCGGAACAGGCGTAACAGTGGTTGAATTTAAATAAGTTCTTGGGGGAAGCGAACCGATAGGATCCAGTTTTGGGGAACCAATATAAATTGTATGGGAATCTAAGGGGAGAATGGAAAGTGGAAAGGTTAGCAAAAATGCTGCTCGTTTTGTGCGGCTTGTTTTTACTAGTAGGTATTGCTTATATAATGTTTTTTTCCTAAAAAAAGCTATCACTGTTGTTGAAACAGTGATAGCTTTTTTTTCTTTTTGCTCTTAGCCAGTAAGCATTCTCCCATAGGGGTATTCCGATTGTATAGAA
This sequence comes from Bacillota bacterium Lsc_1132, assembly GCA_044598425.1. Taxonomy (GTDB): domain Bacteria; phylum Bacillota; class Bacilli; order Bacillales; family Cytobacillaceae; genus JAEVLT01. The sequence continues at coordinate 2,650,149 of CP172536.1, read as the reverse complement.
TCGATGACTATACTATAATTAAAATATGTTAGAATTTTTAAATAACTTACAAGAGGGGGATTATGATGTCTGAATTAAAACCGTGGCTCGACCTTTATCCAGAAGAGATCCCGGCGACACTTCAATACACCTCGGCACCTGTTCAGCAATACTTAGTGGATGCAGCTGAAAACTTTCCGGACAAAATTGCGATTCAATTTATGGGAAAAGAACTGAGCTATAAGAAGGTTTATGAGAAAGCATTGATTTTCGCCAGCTATCTTCAAGAGCTTGGCATTTCAAAAGGAGACCGAGTTGCCATCATGCTTCCCAACACGCCGCAATCCGTTATCAGCTATTTTGGCGCCTTACTGGCTGGCGGAGTTGTAGTGCAAACAAATCCGTTGTACATGGAACGGGAATTGGCTTATCAAATGAAAGATTCCGGTGCAAAAGCAATTGTGACGCTGGACATTTTGTATCCCCGTGTTTTAAAAATTATGCCGCAAACCGATTTACAGCACATTATTGTAACCGCTATCAAAGAATATTTGCCGTTTCCTAAAAATTTACTTTACCCATTTATCCAGAAAAAACAATACGGCCTTGTTGTTAATATTACGCATGAAGGTAATACTCATTTGCTCAAGGAAATTTTGAAAAAGCCGAAAGGAAGATTATACGTTCATACTTTTGACTTTGAAGAAGATCTTGCCCTGCTCCAATACACAGGAGGAACAACTGGTTTCCCTAAAGGCGTGATGTTGACGCACAAAAACCTCGTTTCAAATGCCTCCATGTGCAATGCCTGGCTTTACAAGTGCAAACCCGGGAAGGAAACGGTTCTTGGTATTTTGCCTTTCTTTCATGTGTATGGTATGACAACCGTGATGATTCTTTCGGTCATGCAGGCACAAAAAATGGTGTTATTGCCCAAGTTTGATGTGGAAACAACTTTAAAAACCATTCAAAAGCAGCGGCCAACGTTATTTCCTGGGGCGCCAACAATTTATATTGGCATATTAAACCATCCAGATTTAAATAAATACGATCTTTCATCCATTGATTCATGTATCAGCGGATCCGCATCACTTCCGGTTGAGGTTCAGCAAAAATTTGAAGAAGTAACAGGCGGAAAGCTCGTTGAAGGATATGGATTAACCGAATCCTCGCCTGTCACACATGCTAATTTCCTATGGGATCGCCCTCGGATAAAGGGGAGTATTGGAGTACCTTGGCCTGACACAGATGCGGCAATTTTGTCTTTGGAAACTGGCGAGCGGCTGCCGGCTAATGAAATTGGTGAAATCGCTGTAAAGGGCCCGCAAGTGATGAAAGGGTACTGGAACCGGCCCGAAGAGACTGCACAAACACTAAGAAACGGCTGGCTTTTGACAGGAGATCTTGGTTATATGGACGCACAAGGGTATTTTTATGTTGTCGACCGCAAAAAGGATATGATCATTGCGGGCGGCTACAATATTTATCCCCGTGAAATTGAAGAGGTGCTATATGAACATCCTGATATCCAGGAGGTCGTGGCAGCGGGTATCCCCGACCCATACCGCGGTGAAACAGTAAAAGCGTACATTGTCATAAAAGATGGAGCACAAGTTACAGAAGAAGAATTGAATCAGTATGCAAGAAAACACTTAGCTGCCTATAAAGTCCCAAGGATTTATGAGTTTCGAAAAGAATTGCCGAAGACGGCTGTTGGGAAAATTTTAAGAAGGGCACTTGTCGAGGAAGAATTAAAGAAAAACAGTGAGGAGGATTCTGAAAAGCAGGCTTAAGCATCAGAGCCCGATTGATCCGGCTTTTTATTTTTCAGCCAAAGCATTGTTCTACGAAATTATTAAGAGTATGATTAAAAAGTTAAACTAGTACTTCTTGACAGGAAAGCATTTGCTTATTATTATAAAATTATGAATGATTATTCATTCATTCTGTTTTTAAAATGGCTAAGTTAAAGGATGTTGTTGATTGTAAGGAAGCGGATTTCCTCCCTTTTCTACAAAAAATTAACAGAGCCTTTAAAATAAAAACGATTTTTCTTCAAAGGAGGGTCAATTTGAAAAAGAACAGACCAAAATACATGCAAATTATTGACGCAGCCGTTATTGTAATCGCGGAAAATGGATATCATCAAGCACAAGTTTCAAAGATTGCCAAGCAAGCAGGGGTTGCAGACGGAACGATCTATTTATATTTCAAAAACAAGGAAGATATTTTAATCTCTCTCTTTGAAGAAAAAATGGGGAAGTTAATTGAAAAAATAGATCAACTGATTGCAGGAAAAGAATCAGCGGCAGAGAAGTTATTAATGATGATCTCTGCTCATTTTAGATTGCTTTCCGAAGACCATCACCTGGCAATCGTCACCCAGCTCGAATTACGGCAGTCGAATAAGGATATTCGTTTGAAAATTAACGGTGTCTTAAAGGGATATCTGAGAGTGATTGATAAGATTTTGCTTGAGGGAATAGAAAATGGCGAATTTTCAAGTGAGTTGGACGTAAGGCTGGCCCGGCAAATGATTTTTGGGACGATTGACGAAACGGCAACATCCTGGGTCATGAATGAGGAAAAATATGATCTAAACGCATTGGCAGGGAAGGTTCATCATTTAATAATCAATGGATGTGGAAAGTAAAAAACACGAACAGGGGGGGATTTGTTTGGAATTTTTAACTTGGTCTTATGAAGACAACATTGCCGTTATTACTATGAAACGGCCGCCGGCAAATGCTCTGTCTAAAGGGCTGCTTCTAGAGCTCACAGCCGTCTTGGATGAAATTGAGCCAAACAAAGAAGTAAAAGTCCTGGTCATTCATGGTGAAGGGCGATTTTTTTCGGCAGGAGCCGATATTAAAGAGTTCAGAACTGTCTCTGCTTCAGATCGTTTTTCAGGCCATGGACAGGGCTTGTTTGAACGCATCGAGCGGTTTCCTAAACCAGTCATTGCGGCTATTCATGGCGCAGCCCTTGGAGGCGGACTTGAGCTGGCGATGGCCTGTCACATTCGGCTTGTGAGTGAAACAGCGAAACTCGGTTTGCCGGAACTGCAGCTCGGTCTAGTCCCCGGATTTGGCGGCACCCAGCGGTTGGCCAAATATGTTGGAATGTCCAGAGCTGCTGAGATGATGTTTACATCTGAGCCAATCACTGGTCTTGAAGCCGTAAGTTATGGTTTGGCGAATCATGCTTATCCGGAAGGTGAGCTGCTGGATCAAGCCAAACAATTAGCGCAAAAGATTGCCAAAAAAAGCCCTGGATCGCTAAAAGCTGCTATTCATTTATTAAATTTCACAAAAACAACAGAGTTTTATGAAGGGATCAAAAAAGAAGCCGAACTATTTGCAGAAGTGTTTATGTCCAATGATGGCAAAGAAGGAATTCAAGCTTTTATTGAAAAGCGCGAGCCAAACTTTAAAGGAGAATAGCCTTAAGAGACTATTGTCAGCAAAAACAAAGAAAAATTTTTCGGTTAAATTTTTGCAATCTTTCGAACTGAAATAATCTTTTAACTTTAGGAGGGAAACCATGAACATTTACGTGTTAATGAAAAGGACCTTTGATACGGAAGAAAAAATCACGATTTCTGGCAGCCAAATCAATGAGGATGGAGCAGAATTTATCATCAATCCGTACGATGAATATGCCATTGAAGAAGCTATTCAAGTTCGGGATGCGCAAGGCGGAGAAGTAACAGTTATTTCTGTCGGCACCGAAGAAGTTGAGAAACAATTAAGAACTGCCCTTGCAATGGGAGCGGACAAAGCGGTTTTAATTAACACGGAAGATGACGTTGAAGAAGGGGATCAATATACAACGGCAAAAATTCTTGCTGAATACTTAAAAGATAAGGATGTTGATTTGATCATAGGCGGAAACGTTGCTATTGACGGTGGTTCAGGTCAAGTGGGTCCGCGTGTTGCTGAATTGCTTGATATTCCTTATGTAACAACCATTACCAAACTGGAGATTGACGGAATGAAAGCAATCATTACTCGCGATGTTGAAGGGGATTCCGAAATTATCGAAACAAACCTGCCTCTATTAGTGACTGCTCAGCAAGGCTTAAATGAACCTCGCTACCCATCGCTTCCAGGAATCATGAAAGCGAAGAAAAAACCGCTTGATGAATTGGAACTAGTTGATCTTGATCTTGAGGAAGAAGATGTCGAAGCGAAAACAAAAACGATTGAAATCTACCTTCCACCAAAAAAAGAAGCAGGAAAAGTTCTTTCCGGGGAGTTAAGCGATCAAGTGAAAGAGCTTGTACAACTTTTGCATTCTGAGGCAAAAGTAATTTAATGGAGTTAAAATTTATCGACCAGGAGGTATAGAGAATGGCTAAAAAAGTATTGGTGTTAGGTGAAGTTCGTGATGGATCATTGCGGAATGTATCATTTGAGGCAATTGCTGCAGCAAAAACAGTTGCTGAGGGCGGTGAAGTGATTGGCGTTTTAATCGGCGGATCTGTAAGCGCTTTAGCTAGGGATTTAATTCACTACGGTGCTGACCGCGTAATCGTGGTTGAAGATGAAAAATTAAAGCAATACACTTCCGATGGGTATTCACAAGCGCTATTGGCAGTGATAGAGCAAGAAGATCCAGAAGGGCTTGTATTCGGGCATACAGCGCTTGGCAAAGATCTTTCACCGAAAGTAGCCGGTAAGCTTGGCTCCGGTCTTATTTCCGATGCAACAGGCGTTGAGGCGGCCGGTGGAAATATTGTCTTTACAAGACCCATTTATTCTGGAAAAGCATTTGAAAAGAAAATCGTGACAGATGGATTAATTTTTGCTACAGTGCGGCCAAATAACATTGCGCCGCTAGAGAAAGATGAGAGCAAAAGCGGGGAAGTTTCAACGATTTCTTTAGAAATTAAAGATCTTCGTACAATTATTAAAGAAGTTGTCCGCAAAGCGAGTGAAGGTGTTGATTTATCCGAAGCAAAAGTGGTTGTTTCCGGCGGACGCGGCGTGAAAAGCAAAGAAGGATTCGAGCCTTTAAAAGAGCTGGCAAACGTTCTAGGCGGGGCGGTGGGTGCATCCCGCGGTGCATGTGATGCGGATTATTGCGACTATTCTTTGCAAATCGGCCAGACGGGTAAAGTTGTAACGCCCGATTTGTACATAGCTTGCGGGATTTCCGGAGCTATTCAGCATTTGGCGGGTATGTCGAACTCAAAAGTCATTGTTGCTATCAATAAAGATCCAGAAGCGAATATTTTTAAAGTAGCGGATTACGGCATTGTCGGCGATCTCTTTGAAGTGGTTCCAATGTTGACTGAAGAATTCAAAAAACTGAAAGTGCATTCGTAATCAACTGAGACGAGCAGCTAAATGGTTGCTCGTCTTTTTTCAGGCATACTTTCTAAAAAAGAGGGTATAGTAGATGAGAAATCAAATTAATAGCATCAATGAGCAAACGATGATATACTATCCCTAGTATATGAGTATTCTTTAGGAGGATTTTTTAAAATGGCTATTTCACATGTAACAGATCAAACATTTTCTGCGGAAACAAGCTCAGGTTTAGTACTTTGCGATTTCTGGGCTCCATGGTGCGGACCTTGTAAAATGATTGCACCTGTGTTGGAAGAAATTGATGCTGAAATGGGCAATCAAGTAAAAATCGTCAAACTTGACGTTGATGAAAACCAAGAAACAGCAGCACGTTTTGGTGTAATGAGCATTCCTACTTTGCTTCTTTTCAAAAATGGCGAAGTTGTTGACAAAGTGATTGGTTTCCAGCCAAAAGAAGCGTTAAAGAGCGTTATTGAACGTAACCTGTAAGCAATTGGATAGATAAGCGCAAACCTTAGCCAGACATGCGGCTAAGGTTTTCTTTTTCTTTTCTCTTTAAGCGTCACGGTGATTTTTCTTTTCTTTTTACAACCGATGTTTTAAAATTTTAAAAGATATGAAGCAAGGCGAAAATGACAATGGTAAAAGAGGTGGCCAGTTTGAACACGATTATTAAGCAAAAACTCGCACTGCTGCCTGATCAGCCTGGCTGCTATTTAATGAAAGACCGGCAGGGAACAATTATTTATGTCGGGAAAGCAAAAGTATTAAAAAATCGCGTTCGCTCTTATTTTACCGGATCCCATGACGGCAAAACGTTGAGACTGGTAAATGAAATAGAGGATTTCGAATACATTGTGACATCCTCAAATATTGAGGCACTCTTGCTTGAAATTAATTTAATCAAAAAGCATGATCCAAAGTACAATATTATGCTGAAGGATGACAAAAGCTACCCATTTATTAAGCTGACAGCTGAAAGGCACCCGAAACTTATTATTACGCGTAAAGTAAAAAAGGATAAAGGAAAATACTTTGGACCTTACCCCAATGTACAGGCCGCAAACGAGACGAAAAAATTGCTAGACCGCATCTATCCATTACGAAAATGTTCAACGCTGCCTGACCGGGTCTGTTTGTATTATCATTTAGGACAGTGTCTGGCGCCATGTGTAAATGAAATCGAGGAAGAACAATATAAGCAAATAACCGATGAAATCATTCGATTTTTAAATGGGGGCTACAAAGATATAAAAACAGAGCTGTCAGAAAAAATGCACCTTGCGGCTGAAGAGTTGGATTTTGAACGGGCAAAAGAGTATCGCGATAAGATCGCCCATATTGAAACAACAATGGAAAAACAAAAAATGACGACAACTGATTTCACTGATCGGGATGTATTTGGCTATGCGGTCGATAAAGGCTGGATGTGCGTTCAAGTCTTTTTTGTCCGTCAAGGAAAATTAATTGAACGAGACGTGTCGATGTTTCCGATATACGGGGAACCAGAGGAAGAGATGCTAACCTATCTTGGGCAGTTTTATGAAAAAGTCAATCACTTTAAACCGAAGGAAATACTTGTTCAGGCAAATATTGATAGTGACTTGGCTGAACAGCTTCTGCAAGTAAAAGTGATCAAACCGCAGCGCGGACAGAAAAAAGATCTCGTAAATCTGGCTGTTAAAAATGCCCAAATCGCTTTAAATGAAAAATTTTCATTGATCGAGAAGGATGAGGAACGGACGATTAAGGCGGTTGAAAATCTTGGCAAGGCTATGGGGATTTATACACCACACCGAATTGAAGCCTTTGATAACTCCAATATTCAAGGAACTTCCCCTGTATCTGCTGTTGTGGTGTTTATGGACGGAAAGGCCAGTAAGAAGGAATACCGAAAATACAAAATCAAGACAGTTAAAGGTCCGGATGACTATGAGTCGATGCGTGAAGTAGTCAGAAGAAGATATTCAAGGGTATTAAAAGAAGGGCTCCCGCTTCCTGACTTAATCATAATTGATGGAGGAAAAGGGCATATTGAGGCAGTAAGGGATGTCTTGGAAAATGAGCTCGGTCTTGATATTCCGCTTTCCGGGCTTGCAAAAGATGACAAACATCGAACATCCCAACTGCTTTATGGGAACCCTTTAGAAATTGTTCCATTAACAAGAAACAGCCAGGAATTCTACTTGCTACAAAGAATTCAAGATGAGGTTCACCGATTTGCCATCACTTTCCACCGCCAGCTTCGCGGGAAAAATGCTTTTCAATCCATACTAGATGGCATTCCAGGTATTGGTGAAAAACGGAAAAAACTGTTGTTAAAAACTTTTGGCTCTGTTAAAAAAATGAAAGAAGCTACCATTGAACAATTCAGGTCGATTGGATTGCCGGCAGACGTTGCAGAGGAACTGGTAAAAAAACTTCACGATTCTTCATTGTAAGAAAAATAACACTATGCTATAATGAATAAAACTTTATATTACTATCACTTTATAGTATTAAAGTGAAGGTAGAGGTGCGAACTTCAAGAGTAGTGATCCCGAGGAGAGTGAGCTTCAAAGACGGATGATGAAAGGGGATGTTCGCCGAAGTAAAGAGAGACTCATTTCTTTCTTTGCTGGTCCTGTGTTGAATAAATACCGGATTGTCAAGGCGGCTGTCTTGGAGAGCTATCTCACATTGTATACGTTGGATTTTTCTTCGTGTTCAAAAGCAATGAGATGCCCTTCTCATTGCTTTTTCTTATTTTTGAGAGAATGTGAAAAACTGCAGCTGCGATTTTAAAATTGAAAGAAGGGGAAATTGTGGGTTTAATCGTACAAAAATTCGGGGGGACATCCGTCGGAAATGTGGAAAGAATTTTAAATGTCGCCGAGCGTGTCAAAAGTGAAAAACTACAAGGAAATGATGTCGTGGTTGTTGTTTCGGCAATGGGAAAAACGACAGATAAGCTTGTGGACTTAGCGAAGGAAATTTCTTCACAGCCAAGCAAACGCGAAATGGATATGCTTTTAACGACGGGAGAACAAACGACCATCGCTTTATTAGCAATGGCATTAGCGGAAAAAGGTTTGAATGCCGTATCATTCACAGGCTGGCAAGCAGGAATTTTAACAGAGCCGGTTCATGGAAATGCCCGGATTAAGAAAATAAATCCAGAGGCAATCAAGAAGCAAATTGCTGAGGGCAAAGTCGTGATTGTTGCCGGTTTCCAAGGCGTTACAGAAGACGGTGAAATTACCACTCTTGGCCGGGGAGGATCTGATACGACCGCAGTCGCTTTAGCTGCCGCTCTTGAAGCAGATAAATGTGATATTTACACAGATGTAACCGGCGTTTTTACGACGGATCCAAGATATGTGAAGAATGCCCGTAAATTAGCGGACATTTCCTATGACGAGATGCTGGAATTAGCCAATTTAGGAGCAGGTGTGCTGCACCCAAGAGCAGTGGAGTTTGCAAAAAATTATCAAATACGGCTAGAAGTACGATCGAGTATGGAAAAAACGGAAGGTACAGTGATAGAGGGGGAAGCAAAAATGGAACAAAATTTGGTTGTTCGTGGTGTAGCATTTGAAGATGAAATTACAAGAGTAACGCTGCTGGGACTTGCCGATTCATTAACAAGCTTATCAACTATTTTCACAACTCTTGCTCAGCATCACATTAATGTGGACATCATCATTCAAAGCAAAACGGATTCTGATACAACCAACCTTTCTTTCTCCATTAAAACAGAAGATTTGCTGGAAACGCTTGATGTATTGGAAAGCAATAAAGATTTGTTGAAATATGAAAGAATTGAAGCTGAAAATCAACTATCTAAGGTTTCAATTGTTGGTTCAGGAATGATTTCAAATCCTGGAGTAGCAGCAAGAATGTTTGAAGTGCTGGCATCCAACCAAATTGATATTAAAATGGTGAGTACATCAGAAATTAAAGTTTCGGCTGTTGTGAAGGAAAAGGATATGTTAAAAACGGTTGAATCGCTTCATGATGCATTCGAGTTAGGTGCCGTCCAGCAAATAAAATAAAAGGAAAAAAGCTTTCACTGGTCTTTCTCCAATGAAAGCTTTTTTTCCACAAGAATCAATGCATCAACGCCGCAAATGTTACTCAATCTTATCTTTTCGATCCCATTTTACAGTAAACTGCACTTTCTGCAATTTTTTAACAGGATGTTCAAATGCTTCAGCAACGACTCCTTTTTGATGCTCAATTTGCTGGGCTAAAAAACCAGCTTCCAGCTGAAAAAAATGTTCAGCTTTCGATTTAACACGGGAAACCATCAGCGGACTTGTCAACTCGAATTCTAGTTCATCTTTTGTTTCGTTTTTAATCTCAAGGTCGCCCCATGAGGCTTGAGTAAAAAAATCAATGATCTCTTCTTGCGTTTCAACAGGGTATTTTCTTGCGAGTTTCTTTCCGGCCCAATATAAAATTTCCGGAGTATCTTTTCCTAATATTTCCGGAATGAGAAATCCTCTTAAAAGCTCGTACCCGAAGACGGTCGTATTTTCAGATTCAGTTAAATGAGTAAGTTCAGCTGAAATTTGTTCTTTCATGGTCTCCCCTCTTTCTATTATTCTATTATATACAATCTATTTTAGAAAAAAATAGTGTTTTAAATATGGAAATTTCGTTATTTTACTATATCTCATTTTATCTCTTTGGCATTTAGTATGATTCCCTTTTTACAACAAAACTCGATGGTAAATTATTGCCACTTCCCTTTTTTGAGTAAGAGTTCTCCACAAAACAAGGTGAGACTGAAGGATGCAATACAAAATCAATATATTTAAAAAATTTTATTTTTATAAAATATTTATGTATACGGTTTCTTGACGCTCTTAGATGATGGGAGTAAAATGAACATGTCACATAATTGTTAAAAAAGGATTCTTTACTTTTTTCACTTTGATGATATGGTTTAGCCGTTTTTTCGAAGTGACAAACCTATTCATCATTTAAAACTAAGGGGGGTTCAATATGGCGGGAAATCGAGAATTTTTTTACCGCAGATTGCATTCGCTGCTTGGAGTCATTCCTGTTGGGATATTTCTAACGCAGCATCTTATCGTCAACAATTTCGCAAAAGGGGGAGAGGAATCTTTTAACAATGCAGTAGTTTTTATGCAAAATCTTCCATTTCGTTACTTTTTGGAATTTTTCATCATTTTCTTGCCTTTGTTCTTTCATGCTATTTACGGTCTTTACATTGCTTTTACCGCTACGAGCAATGTGAATCGCTTTGGCTACTTCCGAAACTGGATGTTCTTGCTTCAGCGCGTGACAGGGGTAGTCACGCTGATTTTTGTAACATGGCATGTTTGGCAGACTCGAATCGCTGCGCAGTTTGGAGCGGAAGTTAATTTTCAAATGATGGAAAATATTCTTTCTTCACCATTTATGTTTTGGTTTTATTTAATTGGTATAATTTCTACTATTTTTCACTTTGCCAATGGGTTATGGTCATTCCTTGTTAGCTGGGGAATTACGGTTTCACCGCGCTCACAAGTTATTTCTACATATGTAACGATTGCTATTTTTATACTTCTTTCAATTGTCGGCATCCAAGCATTAGTAGCGTTTGTTTAATAGAGTAATAGAATACGGTGCTGGGAAAAATATTGTAGTTTGGATTAGGAGAGTGAGTATCGATGAGTAAAGGAAAGGTGATTATTGTCGGCGGCGGATTAGCCGGCTTAATGGCATCGATTAAAGTTGCAGAATCAGGAACACCGGTTGAGTTATTCTCACTTGTGCCGGTAAAACGTTCTCACTCTGTTTGTGCCCAAGGCGGTATTAATGGAGCAGTTAATACAAAAGGAGAAGGAGATTCTCCTTGGATTCACTTTGATGATACGATTTATGGCGGCGACTTTTTAGCAAACCAGCCTCCGGTAAAAGCGATGTGTGAAGCAGCGCCTGGCATTATTCATTTATTTGACAGAATGGGTGTAATGTTTAACCGGACGCCTGAAGGTTTATTGGACTTCCGCCGCTTTGGCGGAACACAGCATCACCGTACAGCATTTGCCGGTGCAACAACAGGTCAGCAATTGCTGTATGCATTGGACGAGCAGGTGCGCCGTCAGGAAGTTGCCGGATTGGTAACGAAATACGAGGGATGGGAATTCCTTGGAGCGGTAATCGATGACGATGGTGTGTGCCGCGGCATTGTGGCACAAAATTTAAAAACAATGGAGATTAAATCTTTTGCTGCCGATGCTGTTATTATGGCGACCGGCGGACCTGGAATTATTTTTGGAAAGTCAACAAACTCTGTTATCAACACAGGATCTGCCGCATCTATTCTTTATCAGCAAGGCGTTTACTACGCAAATGGAGAGTTTATTCAAATTCACCCTACAGCGATTCCTGGGGATGACAAGCTTCGTTTAATGAGCGAATCGGCTCGCGGCGAAGGCGGTCGTGTCTGGACATACAAGGATGGAAAGCCGTGGTATTTCCTTGAAGAAAAATACCCAGCTTATGGCAACCTCGTGCCTCGCGATATTGCTACACGGGAAATTTTCCATGTCTGCAATGACCTGAAGCTTGGAATTAATGGAGAAAACATGGTTTATCTCGATCTTTCACATAAAGATCCTCATGAATTGGATGTTAAACTCGGTGGAATAATTGAAATTTATGAAAAATTCACCGGCGAAGATCCGCATAAAGTGCCAATGAAAATTTTCCCTGCTGTTCACTATTCTATGGGTGGCATGTGGGTTGATTATGATCAAATGACAAATATACCAGGGCTTTTTGCTGCTGGAGAATGCGATTATTCACAGCATGGCGCCAACCGTTTAGGAGCCAACTCCCTGCTGTCTGCTATTTACGGCGGTATGGTTGCTGGACCAAACGCTGTTAAATACATTCATGGACTTGAAAAAAGCTCGGACGCTGTTTCTTCAACAGTCTTTGATCGTCATACGAAAGAACAAGAAGAAAAATGGAATTCGATTTTGTCGTTAGATGGTACGGAAAATGCTTACGTTCTTCATAAAGAGCTCGGAGAATGGATGACGGCAAATGTTACGGTTGTTCGTTACAATGATAAGCTATTGCAGACCGATGAGAAAATACAAGAGCTGTTAGAACGCTATCAACATATCAATATCAATGATACATCTAAATGGAGCAATCAGGGTGCTGCCTTTACAAGACAATTGCAAAATATGCTTCAGCTTGCTCGGGTGATTACGCTTGGCGCTTATAATCGAAATGAAAGCCGCGGTGCTCACTACAAACCTGATTTCCCTACGCGCAATGATGAAGAATGGATGAAGACGACAATGGCCAAGTTTGTGGATGCGAAATCTGCCCCTGCTTTTCATTATGAAGATGTTGATGTCTCATTGATTAAACCTCGAGTACGGGATTATTCGAAAGCCCATTAATACGTGCTCGGGTTTGGGATTATTTTTAATAAGTAAGGGGAGTAGATTGTATGTCTGAAAATAAAACAGTAAAATTTATTATTACCCGGCAAGATAACCCAGATTCTCCTTCTTATGAGGAGGAATTTGAACTTCCATACCGGCCAAATATGAATGTTATTTCTGCATTGATGGAGATTCGTAGAAATCCGGTAAATGTAAAAGGCCAAGCAACTACACCGATTGTCTGGGAAATGAACTGCTTGGAAGAAGTTTGCGGTGCTTGTTCAATGGTGATTAATGGGAAACCACGACAGTCATGTACAGCGCTTGTGGATAAATTAGAGCAGCCGATCAGACTAGAGCCGATGCGCACCTTCCCTGTTATACGTGATCTTCAAGTGGATCGCAGCAGGATGTTTGATTCGTTAAAGAAAGTAAAAGCATGGATTCCGATTGACGGCACATACGATTTAGGACCAGGTCCTCGGATGCCTGAAACGAAAAGACAATGGGCTTACGAGCTTTCTAAATGCATGACATGCGGCGTTTGCCTTGAAGCTTGCCCGAATGTTAATAGCAAATCCAACTTTATTGGACCGCAGCCGCTTTCCCAAGTTCGTCTATTTAATGCCCATCCAACTGGTGCAATGAACAAAGCGGAACGGCTGGAAGCGATTATGGGAGATGGCGGTCTTGCTAATTGCGGCAACTCGCAAAACTGTGTCCAATCGTGTCCAAAGGGTATTCCGTTGACTACATCGATTGCGGCTTTGAACCGGGATACAGCCATCCAATCATTTAGAAACTTCTTTGGCAGCGACCAAGTATAAAATTAATTAAGAGGCCTCTTTTCTACTGTGGAAAAAGAGGCCTTTTAATTTATGGTAAATGATTTTGGGTGAATTTTTCTTTTTTAAGGTAACGTACGTCTGATATACTTTAATAAAGATTGCCATAGAAGAGGACGGTTTATGAAACTAAAAAATTGGATTCCCCTTATCGTTGTTTTAGCAGGAATAGTTTTGGCGGGAATTGGTGTTTGGCAGCTTATAGATGGGAAGATGCAAACAAAGGACACTTTGAAAAAAGCAAAAGCAATTGTTCAAGAACAACCAAAACAAGCTCAAAATGAAAATAGAGGGAACAGCCAACCTCCGTCTATTGGAGATGCCATCGGGCTTTTAAACATACCTAAAATTAAAGCAGAATTGCCCATTGTGGAAGGAACAGATCCAAATGATCTTGAAAAAGGCGTTGGACATTATAAAGGATCTTCATTGCCAGCAGAAAACGGTCAAATTGTTTTATCAGGACATCGCGATACTGTTTTTCGCAAATTAGGGGAATTAAAAATCGGTGATCCTCTAACCGTGAAAGTAAAAAGCGGCAGCCAAACGTACAAAATTACGCATACGAAAATTGTAAACTCGGATGATAAAAGTATTATTACCTTGCAGAAAAAGAAAGAAGAGTTAATTTTAACCACCTGTTATCCATTCAGTTATATTGGAAATGCCCCTAAAAGGTATATTATTTACGCATCACCTAATTAATATGAAAAAAAAGGCGGGATTTCTTCCCGCTGTCACATAAAAAAGCCGCCGATAAGCATTACTAGGTGGATAAATGCCCGTTTTCTATAATAAAGGCGGCTAACGGTCATTACTAGGTGGCACTAATGCCTGTTTTCACTCAAAAAGGCGGCTTAGGGGTATTACTATTATGATTAAAGTTGTTTTATTATATATTGTCAGAAAAAATAACGGAGTCCCCAAGCCAATGGGATAACTTGTAAGATATTGACATACGCAAACGCACATTTTTTACAAAAATTCATTCACACTCCAGGTATTCCAGTCACTCGAAAAGTTTTTTTTACATATGATATGGTGACTAAATATATACCCACCCCACGGTTCATACTGGCGAAGGCAAGGAGGGTTACAATACTTGAAGGAGAATGAATATACTCACAAGCCGTTACTCACCAAACGAGAAAAAGAAGTATTCGAACTGTTAGTACAAGACAAAACAACAAAAGAGATCGCTGGTGAATTATTTATAAGCGAAAAGACGGTTCGGAATCATATTTCAAATGCCATGCAAAAGCTTGGTGTAAAGGGGCGTTCACAAGCAGTTGTAGAGCTCCTTCGAATGGGAGAGCTAGAACTTTAATTATGACCGGCATCCTTATGGGAGGCCGGTTCATATTTTATGCGGTATTCCCACCTTGAATTTTTCAACGGAAAGGTAGAAAATAAGAGCAAGATAGCCGTTTGAACAAGCAGTTTTTGGACAGTCTTAACAGACTCCGAAACCTTTTAGAGGAGTTGTCGAATATGGAACTTGAAAACATAATTGAAAGGAACGAAGACAGGGTTGCTCTTATTGAGAAGGAGCTGCGCTACATAGCAGGGATTATTAAGCAAAAAGGAAGAGAACTTTTAAGCAATTATACGATTACTCCACCGCAGTTTGTCGCTTTGCAGTGGCTTTTTGAGGTGGGAGATATGACGATTGGCGATCTTTCCAGTAAAATGTACTTAGCCTGCAGCACAACAACAGACCTTGTCGATCGAATGGAGAAAAATCAGCTTGTCATGAGGGTCAGAGACAGCCAAGATCGCCGTGTTGTCAGGATTCATTTATTGGAAGAAGGAGAAAGAATCATTCAGGAAGTTATAAAAAAACGGCAAATTTACTTGGAAGAAGTTTTGAAAAACTTTTCGGATGAAGAAATTCAGCTTCTTCAAAGCAATTTAGTGAAATTGCATCAAGAAATGCGTGAAGATTGAGGGGAGAAGTTTGAAACAGCCAATTGGTGTGATTGATTCGGGGGTCGGCGGCCTAACAGTCGTCAAGGAGATCATGAGACAGCTTCCAAACGAAGAAATTATTTATTTTGGTGATACGGCCAGATGCCCTTATGGACCGAGAACAAGCAGGGAAGTGAAAAAATTCACTTGGGAAATGACGCAGTTTTTATTGCAAAAAAAGATAAAGATGCTTGTAATTGCCTGCAACACAGCAACAGCTGCGGCCCTTGAAGAAATTCAAGGGGAGCTTCGCATCCCGGTATTGGGAGTTATTTATCCAGGTGCCCGCGCAGCAATTAAAAAAACGAAGAACTATCGCGTGGGGATTATCGGAACGGAGGGGACAGTAAAAAGCGGAGCGTATGAAAAAGCGTTAAAAGCGTTAAACAGCCACTTGTTTGTCACCGGTCTTGCTTGTCCGAAGTTTGTTCCCCTCGTGGAAAGCGGAGAGTATTCTGGGCCTGTTGCTCAAAAAATTGTTGAAGAATCGTTAAAACCATTAATCGGGCAAAATTTGGATACGCTTATTTTAGGCTGTACCCATTATCCGCTTCTTGAGCCGCTGATTAAGCAGTTCATGGGACCGGATGTGAGTGTGATCAGTTCCGGTGACGAAACCGCGAGAGAGATCAGCGCAATTCTGCAATATAATGGTATGTTAAGTTCGAATGAGGACGAGCCTATTCATGCGTTTTATACATCGGGCTCAAAAGCGATTTTTTCAAAAATAGCTTCTGAATGGCTTGGTGTGCCAATTGAAAATGTGAAATGGAAAAGATTATAGCTGGTTTTAAAGCTCCTTAAGCAAAAGGGAGCTTTTTTTTGTCCACATTTTTTCCCAAAACGGTCTAAATTCCAAATAAGCTCGTATATATGGTAGTACAAACTGTCTTGGGAGGGATTTCTATGATTAAAAATAAAACGACTACGACTCTCGTTTCGGCTGTTTTTGTTTCAACATTGCTTTTGTCTGGCTGCGGTCTGTTTGGAAGTGAAACTGCCAGGAAAATTGACCCGCCAAAAGATGTAACAATCGCGAAAGAGAGCAGTACAGCGGCGAAAACCAATCAACAATCGAGCAAGGAAGCGGTTAAAGCGGATGCGAAAGCAAAGCAATCCATGAAAACAGAACTTTATTTGATTGATAAAAATGGCTATGTCGTTCCTCAAACGATTGCTCTGCCAAAAACGACTTCTATTGCCAAACAAGCACTCGAATATTTAGTGGCGGGTGGTCCAGTTTCGGAACTGCTGCCAAAAGGGTTTAGAGCCGTGCTTCCAGCCGGTACAGAAGTTTCTGTGGATATTAAAGATGGGGTTGCCTCCGTTAATTTTTCAAAGGAATTTAAAAATTACCAGGCTGCCGATGAAACAAAAATTCTTCAGTCCATTACATGGACAATAACGCAATTTAACACAGTAAAAAGCATCAAGCTGGCAATGGATGGAAAGCCGCTGGCCAAGATGCCTGTAAATGGCACGCCAATCAGCGAAAATCTTTCAAGAGCGAGCGGAATTAACATTGACACATCTGACGTGCTGGATATAACCAATACAAAACCGGTCACTGTTTACTACATCGGCGGCGAAGAAGGCTCATATTATTATGTGCCAGTAACCCGCAGGGTGAGCAATAGTGTGAAAGACAATGTGGTTGCTGCTGTTGATGAACTTGTAAAAGGGCCGAACCAATCCTCCAACCTCATATCTGATTTTATGCCAAAAGTGAAGCTTCTTGAAGCGCCAAAAGTGGAAAAAGGCAAAGTTACCTTGAATTTTAATGAGTCTGTATATGGCAGCTTTAAAGAAAAAGTGATTTCGCAACATTTATTGGATGCACTTGTTCTTTCTCTGACAGAGCAGCAAGGGATTAAAGAAGTATCTGTTCTCGTAAAAGGGAAAGCTGAACTTGTAAAAGAAGATGGCAAGAAATTGACGGCACCGGTAACTCGGCCTGAAAAAGTGAATACAGGTAGTTTCTAAAAAAGTTTTTTTGTTATACTATATAATGACAATGAATGAGGTTGGCTTTTGGGCCGCCTCTTCTTTCTTTTAAAATGGATCGTTGATTCCCAAAAAACGGAAGGTTGCTAATGAAAGGGAGGAACAGTTGTGCGTGTAGATGGAAGAGAACCATTGCAATTAAGACCCATACATATAGAAACAAATTATTTAAAACATCCTGAAGGTTCAGTGCTCATATCGGTTGGAGATACAAAAGTGATTTGTGCGGCAAGCATTGAAGAACGGGTTCCTCCATTTTTGCGTGGAGGAGGAAAAGGCTGGATTACCGCCGAGTATTCAATGCTGCCAAGAGCAACAGAAGCAAGAAATATCCGCGAGTCATCCAAGGGGAAAGTAACAGGGCGTACAATGGAGATACAGCGTTTAATCGGTCGTGCCTTAAGGGCGATTGTTGATCTTGAGGCGATCGGCGAAAGAACGATCTGGATTGACTGTGATGTCATTCAGGCAGACGGCGGAACACGAACGGCCTCCATTACTGGGGCATTTGTCGCCATGGCGCTGGCAATAAACGATTTAGTGAAAAAAAAGCCGCTTTCCCAATTTCCGATAACAGATTTCCTAGCAGCTACAAGCGTAGGCATTTTAGAAAATAACGAGACAGTATTAGATCTTAATTATGTGGAAGACTCAAATGCGCAAGTAGATATGAATATTGTCATGACTGGAAATGGTGAGTTTGTTGAATTGCAAGGAACCGGGGAAGAAGCCACTTTTTCTTTTAAGCAGCTGCAAGATCTGCTGAAGGCAGGGCAGGAAGGATTGATGGAACTGTTTGAGTTTCAAAAGAAAGCGCTTGGGGAAGAAATCACGAAAAAGATAGAGAGTCGAAAATTAAACAGGGAGGAGTAAGAAGTTAATGAATGAAGTCATCGTTGCAACCAAGAATCCTGGGAAAGCAAAAGAATTTATTGAAATTTTTTCATCAAGAAGCATTGCTGTAAAAACGCTGCTGGATTACCCGGAAATCCCGGAAGTCGAAGAAACAGGTCAAACGTTTGAAGAAAATGCCATTTTAAAAGCGGAAGCGGTTTCCCGCTTTCTAAATAAAATGGTCATCAGCGATGATTCAGGCCTGATCATAGATGCACTAGACGGCCGGCCTGGGATTTTTTCGGCAAGATACGCAGGAGAAGAAAAAAATGATCAGGCCAATATTGATAAAGTCCTGCATGAATTAGCAGGAGTGCCCATGGACACACGAACAGCGAGATTTTATTGTGCGCTGGCAATTGCTTTGCCAGGGAAGGAAACCGAAACCGTATCAGGAACTTGTGAGGGTACTATCCTTGAAACCCGACAAGGAACAAACGGGTTTGGATATGATCCGATCTTTTATGTTCCGGGAAAAGACTGTTCGATGGCTGAACTGGCGGCGGAAGAAAAAAATAAAATCAGCCACCGCGCAAACGCTTTGAAAAAATTGGATCAGATCCTTGATTCGATCCTTGAAAGAGCTGTTGGATCATGAGCAAGATATTCATTGTCAGCGACAGCCATGGTTTAAGTCATGAGCTTGAAATGTTAAAGGAGAGGCACAGGGAAGAAGTCGATTTAATGATTCACTGCGGTGATTCGCAATTGATGGCAGACGATGAAGCAATGGCTGGTTTCCTAAACGTTCGAGGGAATTGTGATTTTGATACGAGGTTTCCGCTTGAGACAGTTGAAGAGCTTTCAGGAAAAAGAATATTTGTTACGCATGGCCACAAATATTCTGTGAAAACTTCGCTTATGAGTTTGAAATACCGTGCAAAGGAACTGCAGGCGGATCTAGTATGCTTCGGGCATTCTCATGTTTTAGGTGCCGAACTTGTAGATGGCGTATTATTTTTAAATCCCGGGAGTATTCGACTTCCTCGGGAACGATTTGAAAAAACGTATATGATTGTCGAACTGCTTGAAGAAACAGTAAAATTATTTGTATATGAGTTGAGTGGCAAAGAAATCGGGTCACTTTCCCGTGAATTTATATTGCCGCAAAAGTGAGTTGCCGCATATACTGATGAGGGGGATAACAGACATTCCCCCGCATTTTTAAAAAATATTGTTGACTTTTAAATGCTTGGCTAATATAATAAACCTTGTCTTTGATTACTGAATGCGTCCCAGTAGCTCAGCCGGATAGAGCATACGCCTTCTAAGCGTACGGTCGGGAGTTCGAATCTCTCCTGGGACGCCATTACAAACCATTTTAACTACATACCAAATTGCACTCAACTCATCTAGCTTTAGATGAGTTTTTTCTTTTAAAAAATTTGCATTTGCATTTCTTCGTGCTAAACTATTTCCAAAAAGGAACGTGAAGGATTGGGGCGGCAAATGAAAAAAAAGAAACCGATAAAGTCTGAAGAAAATATCATCCTTTTTCCAGACCTTGAAAAACGTCTTGCAGAAAAAGGTTTAGAAAGTTTGCAGGCAAAAAAGTACTCTGAAGCCATTGATTTTTTGGAAAAAGCTATGCAGCTCGATCCCGAAAATGATGAGATCTTGATTGGCTTAGTCCTTTCCTATGTGGAAGCAGGCAATTTTCAACATGCCAAAAGCCTTGCAAAAGAAATGCTTTTAAAAGGAATCGGTCATTACGATCAAATAATCGATCTTTATATAACGATCCTGCTACAGTTACATGAATACTCAGAAATTGTGACAACCATTCAAACCCTATTGGATGAAAATGAAATACCAGCTGATAAAACAGCTCGTTTTTCAACGATAATGCAGTTTAGCAAAAGGATGGTTGAGAGCGGCCCTCCCTCTATTACTGATGAATGGGAACTGGATTTAAGGCCAGCAGAAAAAGTCGAAAAACAGAATTTGAATCTCTATGATCTAAAGGATACAAATGAGCAAATGCTTCTCATTTCTCACTTGGCTGATAAAAATATTCGTCCATATGCAGAGGAAATCCAAGCCTATTTAGTGGATCAGGCAGGGCATCCGTTTTTCAAAACATTGCTGTTAAATCTTTTAAAAGAGCAAGAGTTTGAAAAGGAAGTTACAGTTGAGAAATTTAACTTTGAAAAAAATGTTGTTCCTTCAGAGCTGCCTGATATTAGAAGGCAGGCGAGAATGATAGAGATTATCGAAATCCTGAGAAACCGTTTGGAACAGAAGGATCCAATTTTGTTGGAAAATATCAAAAGTCTTGTAGAACGTCATTTTTTTATCGTTTATCCCTTTCAGCTCGAGCCAGTTGAACCCAATGCCTGGGCAGCTGCTTTTCATTTTCTTACACTTGAATACTACGGGCAGAGTCCGAAGCTAAGCGATCTTGAAGATGAATATGAGCAATCTTCAGAGAACTTGAAGCAAGCAATTGACTGGATCAAGGCGATAGAAGAAATTTCTTATCCCGTCATTTAGTGGGGTTGTTGCCGATAATACACGTATGGTATAATGTAGGGGTTGCATTGTGTAAAAGAGCAATTTTACAATCAGAGTGAATATCGACTTGAAGATGGACAAGACATATTCATACGAATTCGTTTAGAATGAATGAGAATAGATTGTTGGAGGGAAAAACAAGTATGACAGCAAAATGGGAAAAGTTAGAAGGCAACAGTGGTGTTCTTACTGTTGAAGTTAGTGCAGATAAAGTAAACGAAGGTTTAGACGCTGCATTTAAAAAAGTAGTAAAACAAGTAAATGTTCCAGGCTTTCGCAAAGGGAAAATGCCTCGTGGCATGTTTGAAAAACGTTTTGGTGTTGAATCCCTTTACCAAGATGCATTAGATATTCTTCTTCCTGAAGCATATGAAAATGCAATCGAAGAAACAGGAATTGAGCCTGTTGATCGTCCAAGCATCGATATCGAGCAAATGGAAAAAGGAAAAGAGCTTATCTTCAAAGCAACTGTAACAGTTAAGCCTGAAGTGAAATTAGGCGAATACAAAGGCTTAGAAGTTGAAGCATTTGATACAAATGTAACAGAGGAAGATATCGAAAACGAATTGAAAGAAATGCAAAATCACCATGCTGAGCTTGTCGTAAAAGAAGATGGCAAAGCTGAGAACGGCGACACAGTTGTTATTGATTTTGAAGGATTCGTTGACGGAGAAGCTTTTGAAGGCGGAAAAGGGGAAAACTATTCTCTTGAATTAGGCTCTGGTTCTTTCATTCCAGGGTTTGAAGAGCAATTAGTCGGCATAGCAGCCGGTGAATCTAAAGACGTTGAAGTTACGTTCCCAGAGGAATATCATGCAGCTGAGCTTGCTGGAAAACCAGCGGTATTTAAAGTTACCGTTCATGAAGTAAAAGGAAAAGAACTTCCTGAATTAGATGATGAGTTTGCAAAAGATGTTGATGATGAAGTTGAAACATTGGCTGAATTAAAAGAAAAAATTAAAAATCGTTTAGCAGAAAGCAAAGCACACGAAGCAGAGCACCATGTACGTGACACAGTTGTTGAAAAAGCTTCTGCCAATGCTGAAATGGAAATTCCTCCTATAATGGTAGAAAATGAAATCAACCGGATGATGCAGGAGTTTGAACAACGTCTGCAAATGCAGGGAATGAACCTTGAACTTTACTTCCAATTCTCAGGTCAAGATGAACAAGCTCTTCGTGGCCAAATGAGAGAAGAAGCAGAAACGCATGTACGTGTAAACTTAACATTAGAAGCAATTGCGAAAGCTGAAAACATCGAAGCTTCTGAAGAAGATGTGAATGCTGAGCTTGAAAATATGGCAGCAATGTACAACATGACTCCTGAGCGTGTAAAAGCAGCTTTAGGCGGAGTTGAAGTGATTAAATCTGATCTTAAACTTCGAAAAGCAATTGATTTCCTTGTCGAAAATAAGAAATAATTTTGCTCAAGCCATTTAATATAAAACAAGGCACGATTTAATTCGTGCCTTGTTTTATACAAGAATCAAATTACATATTATAATAGAAGCAAAACCATTCATTTCAGTGAATCTCACGATTTTGTTTATTTCTCGGATTGGAAAAACTTATACATAGAGAATTTTTAAAATCGCCGATGAAAGTGACTTATTTTTAAAAATTATGGTTATGCTTAATGAGTACATTTCTTAATTTGCAGTCGAAAGAAACATCTTTTCTTTAAGCGTTTTTATTTACAGTCTAGAGATCAAATATGTTACAATGCAATACATAACGCTGAAATAGTTTGAATAAATTCTGTTTAATTTAGATTTGCAGCCTTTTTAGCAGGGTATAGACGTTTTCAAGGGGTGAAAAGCATTGTTTAAATTTAATGATGAAAAGGGACAATTAAAGTGCTCTTTCTGCGGTAAAACGCAGGATCAAGTTCGCAAGCTAGTTGCCGGACCTGGAGTATATATATGTGATGAATGTATTGAATTATGTACTGAAATCGTTGAGGAAGAACTTGGGACAGAAGAAGAAGTTGAATTTAAGGACGTTCCGAAACCGAGAGAGATTCGTGAAATTTTGGATGAATATGTAATTGGCCAAGACCAGGCAAAGAAATCTTTATCTGTTGCGGTATATAATCACTATAAGCGAATTAATTCAAATAGCAAAATTGATGACATAGAACTGTCGAAAAGCAATATTGTCATGATTGGACCGACAGGAAGCGGGAAAACCTTATTGGCGCAAACACTTGCCAGAATTCTTAATGTCCCCTTTGCTATCGCCGACGCTACATCGTTGACAGAAGCTGGCTATGTTGGGGAAGATGTTGAAAATATTTTATTAAAATTGATTCAAGCAGCTGATTACGATGTGGAAAAAGCAGAAAAGGGAATTATTTATATCGATGAAATTGATAAAATAGCCCGTAAATCTGAAAATCCTTCGATTACAAGAGATGTATCTGGTGAAGGGGTTCAGCAGGCGCTGTTGAAAATTCTTGAAGGAACGGTCGCAAGTGTTCCGCCACAAGGAGGACGTAAACATCCACATCAAGAATTTATTCAAATTGATACAACCAATATCCTGTTTATTTGCGGTGGAGCCTTTGATGGCATTGAGCCGATCATCAAACGTCGTTTAGGTCAAAAGGTGATCGGTTTCGGAGCGGATAATAAGCAAGTAGAAATTGGCCAAAAAGAATTGCTTTCCAAAGTTCTTCCGGAAGATTTATTGCGTTTTGGCTTGATCCCAGAATTTATCGGCCGTCTTCCGGTAATTGCCAGCCTTGAGCAATTAGATGAAGAGGCATTGATTGAGATCTTGACGAAACCAAAAAATGCATTGGTCAAGCAATACCAAAAAATGCTTGAGCTTGATGATGTTGAGCTGGAATTCGAAGAAGGTGCACTGCAGGAAATCGCCAAAAAAGCGATTGAGCGAAAGACAGGGGCGCGCGGTTTACGTTCGATTATCGAAGGCATCATGCTGGACGTGATGTTTGATCTTCCATCTCGTGATGATATTACCAAGTGTATTATCACAAAAGAAACAGTTGCAGAAAATAGCATTCCAAAGCTGATTCTAGAAGATGGAACTGTTGTTGAAGAAGAAAGAAAAACAAGTGCGTGATTGAAATGGAGCTGTCCTTAAATAGAGGGGCAGTTTCTTTTGTTTTTAATTATAGTAAGTTTTTGTTTATTCCTCCCTGTCAACGGAAATACTGAAGGTATATACGAGTATTTTGTTGCAGGAGGGAACAGGATGAGTTGGACGGGGATTGCCTTATTTATACAACTTTTTTTTGGTGTGGTGATCGGATTATATTTTTGGAACTTATTAAGAAATCAGCGAACACAAAAAGTATCGATTGATCGTGAATCGCGCAAAGAAATGGAACAACTCCGTAAAATGAGGGCTATTTCGTTAACCGAACCGCTTTCTGAGAGAGTGCGGCCAACTAGCTTTGAAGATATTGTTGGACAACAGGACGGGATCAAGTCATTACGGGCAGCGTTGTGCGGACCGAATCCACAGCATGTAATTATTTACGGGCCGCCCGGGGTAGGAAAAACGGCTGCAGCCCGGCTTGTTCTGGAAGAAGCAAAAAAGTATCCAAAGTCTCCATTTACAAACAGTTCGGTTTTTGTTGAATTGGACGCAACAACAGCGCGATTTGATGAAAGGGGAATTGCCGATCCGCTTATCGGGTCTGTTCATGATCCGATCTATCAAGGTGCAGGGGCGATGGGACAAGCGGGGATCCCGCAGCCAAAGCAAGGAGCTGTTACCAATGCCCATGGCGGTGTATTGTTTATCGATGAAATCGGTGAACTGCATCCGATTCAAATGAATAAGCTGCTGAAAGTTTTGGAGGATCGAAAAGTATTTTTAGAAAGCGCTTATTATCACGAAGATAATACGCAAATTCCGACCCATATTCATGATATTTTTAAAAATGGTTTGCCGGCAGACTTCCGCTTAATTGGGGCCACAACGAGGACGCCGAATGAAATCCCTCCCGCAATCCGCTCGCGCTGCATGGAAGTTTTTTTTAGGGAATTAACCCAGGAGGAAATTTATGAGGTTGCCAAAAAAGCAGCGGAAAAAGTAAATCTATCCATTCAAGAATCCGGTTTAAATATATTGGCTGATTATGCAAGAAACGGACGAGAAGCTGTAAATATGATCCAAATAGCCGCTGGACTGGCAATCACAGATGAGCGAAATTATATGAAGGATGAAGAGATTGAATGGGTGATTCATTCCAGCCAATTGTCACCAAGAATAGAGAAGAAAATCAATGATTTTTCTGCGATTGGGCTCGTAAATGGCCTTGCCGTTTATGGGCCAAATTCCGGGGCACTTCTTGAAATCGAAGTGACTGTGATACCAGCAAAAGAAAAAGGTTCGATTAATATTACAGGGATTGTCGATGAAGAAAGCATTGGTTCCCAAGGCAAATCAATCCGCAGAAAAAGTATGGCACGCGGATCGATCGAAAATGTCATCACGGTACTAAGGTCAATGGGCGTTCCAGCGGATGAATATGATATCCATGTGAATTTCCCCGGCGGCATTCCAATTGATGGACCATCTGCCGGAATTGCAATGGCAACAGGAATTTACTCGGCAATTTATAAAATTCCGATCAACCACGAAGTTGCAATGACGGGAGAAATTAGTATTCATGGGAATGTAAAGCCGATTGGCGGTGTTTATCCAAAGGTGAAAGCTGCGAAAAAAGCTGGTGCGAAAACAGTAATCATTCCAAGAGAAAATATGCAATCGATTTTAAAAGAAATTGAGGGAATTACGATTGTTCCGGTCGATCATCTAACTGAAGTTTTCCAAGCTGCGTTTGTAAAAGATCTATATACGAAAAAAGTAGTTCCGGCAGCCATTGAACTTTCAAAAAAAGAATTAATTTAATGCTAAGCACTTCCGTTTATCTCGGACAAGCGGAAGTGTTTATTTTTCTTTTTAGGGAAAAATAACAATATCAGTCATCTTGCTTTAGATGCATTCTCTTTAATTAGACACATACTAGCAAATGAGATAGAATTGTACAAAGAATATTCCTGTTTTTAAAGCAAGAATAGCATGTTAAGTATTTGGAGGTGCAATATTTTGGCGGAAAATAAGGAAATTGTCATCCCACTCCTGCCGCTTCGCGGTTTGCTTGTCTATCCAACGATGGTTCTCCATTTAGATGTTGGACGGGAAAAATCGGTACAAGCACTCGAAAAAGCGATGGTCGATGATCACTTAATCTTTTTAACTACCCAAAAGGAAGTTTCAATAGATGAACCAGCTGAAGAAGATTTATATACAATGGGGACCATTACAAAGGTTAAGCAAATGCTTAAGCTTCCGAATGGCACAATCAGGGTTTTAGTTGAGGGACTAACGCGGGGGAAGATCGTCTCTTTTCATGAAGAGGATCAGTATTTTTCTGTAAGCGTAAAGCCTTTTGAGGATGTGCAAGAGAAAGATGTTGAAGATGAGGCTTTAATGAGGACGATGCTTGAGTATTTTGAACAATACATAAAATTGTCAAAAAAAATATCAGCGGAAACGTTTGCTTCTGTCGCCGATATTGAAGAACCGGGCAGAATGGCTGATATTATCTCTTCGCACTTGCCGTTAAAGCAAAAAGAAAAACAGGAAATTCTCGAAACGATTGATGTGAAAGAGCGGATGAACCGGGTAATTAGCATCATTCATAACGAAAAAGAAGTGCTGAATCTTGAAAAGAAGATCGGTCAGCGCGTCAAGCGGTCCATGGAAAGAACGCAGAAGGAATATTATTTACGTGAACAAATGAAGGCAATTCAAAAAGAACTGGGCGAAAAGGAAGGAAAGTCAGGAGAAATAGCCGATCTTACTGAAAAAATTGAGCAGGCGGGAATGCCGGAACACGTAAAACAAACAGCATTTAAAGAATTGGACCGCTATGAAAAAGTTCCGTCGAGTTCAGCTGAAAGTGCGGTTATTCGAAATTACATTGAATGGCTTCTTAATTTGCCTTGGAACAAAAAAACAGAAGATGATTTAGATATTCACCGCGCTGAGAAAATTTTAAACCAGGACCATTACGGCCTTGAAAAAGTAAAGGAACGCGTCTTGGAGTATTTAGCGGTGCAGCAGCTGACCAATTCGTTAAAAGGGCCAATCCTCTGCCTCGCTGGTCCTCCG
Organism: Bacillota bacterium Lsc_1132; assembly: GCA_044598425.1. GTDB lineage: Bacteria > Bacillota > Bacilli > Bacillales > Cytobacillaceae > JAEVLT01. The sequence goes on along the minus strand of CP172536.1, from coordinate 2,623,080 downwards.
GGAGTAGGGAAAACAAGCCTTGCCCGGTCGATCGCAAGGTCTTTGAAACGGAACTTTGTCCGCGTTTCCCTTGGTGGTGTCCGGGATGAGTCTGAGATTCGCGGTCACAGACGAACATATGTCGGCGCAATGCCGGGAAGAATTATTCAAGGGATGAAAAAAGCTGGAACGATTAACCCTGTTTTTTTATTGGATGAAATCGATAAAATGTCCAATGATTTTCGCGGCGACCCGTCTTCGGCAATGCTTGAAGTCCTTGACCCTGAGCAAAATCATAACTTTAGTGACCATTATATTGAAGAGCCGTACGATTTATCAAAAGTCATGTTTATTGCAACAGCTAATAATTTATCGACAATTCCTGGACCGTTGCTCGATCGAATGGAAATTATTACGATTGCCGGATATACGGAGCTTGAAAAGGTTCATATTACAAGAGACCATCTGCTCCCAAAACAACTAAAAGAGCATGGACTTTCTAAAGGAATATTGCAAGTAAGGGAAGAGGCAATTTTAAAGATTGTGCGCTATTATACACGCGAAGCTGGGGTGCGGAACCTTGAACGGCAAATAGCAGCCATTTGCCGAAAAACAGCCAAAATCGTTGTTTCTAGCGAGAAAAAGCGCGTGATCATTACAGAGAAAAACGTGGAAGAGTTTTTAGGGAAGCCGAGATTTCACTATGGTCAGGCCGAACAGGAAAACCAAATCGGTGTTGCAACTGGACTGGCCTACACGACTGTCGGCGGGGATACTCTGCAAATAGAAGTATCGTTGTCGCCGGGAAAAGGGAAGTTAGTCTTAACCGGAAAACTTGGAGATGTAATGAAAGAATCTGCCCAGGCAGCCTTTAGTTACATTCGCTCAAAAGCGAAGGAACTTGATATTGAGGAAGATTTTCATGAGAAATATGATATCCATATCCATGTTCCAGAAGGGGCGGTGCCAAAGGATGGCCCATCTGCCGGGATTACAATTGCGACTGCACTCGTTTCGGCCTTATCTGGAAAAGCGATTCGTAAAGAAGTCGGGATGACGGGAGAAATCACGTTAAGAGGAAGAGTTCTGCCGATTGGCGGTCTGAAGGAAAAGACGTTAGGCGCCCACAGAGCTGGTTTGACAAAAATTATTTTACCAAAGGATAATGAAAAAGATATCGATGATATTCCGGATAGTATCAGAAATGAAATGGACTTTGTGCTTGTATCCCATGTAGATGAAGTATTAAAGCATGCCCTTGTTGAGGGTGGGGCACAATGAAGGTAACCAGTTCAGACATTGTCATCAGCGCAGTGAAGCCAGAGCAATATCCGGAAACAGAGCTGCCTGAATTTGCCTTGGCCGGCCGTTCAAATGTTGGAAAATCATCTTTTATCAATAAAATGCTGAATCGGAAAGGGCTGGCCCGGATCTCGTCAAAGCCAGGAAAAACTCAAACATTAAATTTCTACCTTATTAATGATGTTCTCCATTTTGTCGATGTTCCGGGTTACGGCTACGCAAAGGTTTCGAAGAAAGAACGCGAAGCATGGGGAAAGATGATTGAGACGTATTTAACGACAAGAGAACAGCTAAAAGCTGTAATCTTGATCATTGACCTTCGTCACCCGCCGACAGCCGATGACCGGATGATGTACGATTTTCTCAAGCACTATGATATCCCTTGCATGATCATTGCAACAAAGGCTGATAAAATTCCTAAAGGGAAATGGCAGAAGCATTTGAAAGTAACGAAAGATTCTTTAGAATTAGCAAAAAATGACCATATTGTTCTTTTTTCCTCGGAAACAGGGATAGGAAAAGACGAGGCATGGAGAATCATCGAAAGTTTTCTATGATAAATAAGCGCTCAAGCAAAACGCTCGGGCGCTTATTTTTTCTTTTTATAAAGTAAAAAGAAACCTGCAATAATTAAAAAGACCGGCCAAAATCTCCATCCGGTTTCAGCCTTTGTTTGAATCACCCCAAGATAGCCCGCCATTTTATCATAAAAAAGCAAAATAATGGCCAAAACTAAAAAAAGAATGGTTTGGGATAATCCAGAATGGGTTTTTTGGTAACGGAGCAAGAAGCCTAAAGCGATGATAAAAATAAAAAAGCCGTTTTGATTATTGAAGATTGCCAATTGGCTGGCTGTATGAAAATGCAATCCGAACCCGGTTAAAATAACTCCGGGTAAAATGGCTTCATAATCTTTGGCAATATAGCCTTGCCCCAGAAAAGCAATCCCAGCGATTATCATGAGCGTTGGCCAAGTAAAGAACTGTGGGAATAAGACAATCCCTGCTTGCTGCAAGAAAAAGTATGCACCAAAGCCCATAAGGATGATCCCTGGGAAAATTCGTTGATTTTTCATTCTAAACCACCACTTCCAGTAAGGTTCACTTGAATATTTGTTTTTTTTTTGATACTGTACTAAAGGAAGTAATTGTCGATTATTGATAACATTATTATAAAAAGTAAGCTTGATATGAACGTTTACTTGTTTGGCTTTCTTTCGCTATATATCTTAACATAGTGTTTCGTTTTCCGTTCACATTTTTAAAGAAATTTTTAAAAGTAAACATGATATAATCATACTAGTTAAACTGCAATTTTTATGTGGGGGTGTCTTTTGAAAAATGCATATTGTAATGATTGGTCTAAATTATAAAACTGCCCCTGTTGAAATTCGTGAGCAGTTGACATTTAATGAAGTTGATCTTGGGGAAGCAATGAAAAAATTACAAACAAAAAAAAGCATCCTCGAAAATATTATACTCTCTACTTGTAACCGGACAGAGATTTATGCAGTGGTCGATCAGCTGCATACTGGCCGATATTATATAAAGGAATTTTTATCGGAATGGTTTGGCATAGAACAGTCTGATTTTGCGTCATATTTAAATTATTTTGAAGAAGACAATGCAGTTGAGCATTTATTTGCCGTTTCCTGCGGCCTTGATTCCATGGTGCTAGGAGAAACGCAGATACTCGGCCAGGTTCGGACGGCTTTCCTACTGGCACAAAAAAGTGAAACAACGGGGACGATCTTCAATCAACTTTTTAAACAGGCTTTAACCGTTGCCAAACGCGCACACTCTGAAACGGAAATTGGTGCGAATGCCGTATCCGTCAGCTATGCGGCTGTGGAACTTGCAAAGAAAATTTTTGGTTCGCTTGATAACAAGCAGGTCGTCATTCTTGGCGCGGGGAAAATGGGGGAATTGGCAGCACAGAACCTCTACGGCAGTGGTGTGAAAAAAGTGACGGTCTTGAACCGGACATACGAAAAAGCCGTGGATCTTGCCAGCCGCTTTAACGGGCAGGCCAAAACGATGGCAGAGCTGCAAAGCTCTTTGGTTGATGCGGATATTTTAATTAGTTCAACAGGGGCAAAGGATATTGTCATCTCAAAAGAAACAATGGCTCAAGTGGAAAAAATGCGGAAGGGCAAACCGCTGTTTATGGTGGATATCGCCGTGCCGCGTGACCTGGATCCGCAAATTGCTGAACTTGAAAATATCTTTTTATATGATATTGATGATTTAGAAGGAATTGTGGAAGCAAACTTGCAAGAGCGCAAGAAGGCTGCTGAAAAAATACTGCTAATGGTTGAAAAAGATATCGTGGAATTTAAGCGATGGCTATCCATGCTCGGTGTGATTCCGGTTATTTCTGCTTTAAGAGAAAAGGCGCTTGCTATCCAGGCAGAAACGATGGAGAGCATTCAGCGGAAAATTCCTCATTTATCCGATCATGATCGAAAAGTATTAAATAAGCATACAAAGAGTATCATAAACCAGCTTTTAAAGGATCCAATCCTTCAAGCAAAAGAATTGGCTGCAAGAGATGATGCTGATCAAGCCTTGGATTTGTTTAAAAAGATTTTTAATATTGAAGAGCTTGTAGAAGGACAAGATTCGAAAGCAGCCGAAACCGCCAAAGTAATGGTTCATGCACCACAGGCTTCTTTTCAGTCTTAAGAGGTACTGGTTATGTTTGACATCTATATGACCAGACTGCATGAGCTGACAGTCGTCCTGTATGCCTTCAGCGTGCTATTATATTTTTTAGATTTCATTCATCATAACCGGAAGGCAAACCGAATTGCCTTCTGGTTACTTGCATTTGTATGGATTTTACAAACGTCTTTTTTATTGTTATACATGGTGAAAACAGGAAGATTCCCGGTGTTAACGATTTTTGAGGGACTTTATTTTTATGCATGGGTTCTTATCACGCTTTCACTTGGGATCAATCATTTGCTAAGAATGGATTTTATCGTTTTTTTTACCAATATCCTTGGCTTTATTGTCATGGCGATTCGCACATTTGCACCCGTTCAATATGAATCCCAATTGATTGGGCAGAAGCTGATTTCGGAACTGTTGCTGATTCACATTACAATGGCCATTCTATCCTATGGAGCCTTCTCCCTTTCTTTTGTGTTTTCCTTGCTCTATTTGATTCAGTATGATTTGCTTAAACGGAAGAAATGGGGAAAACGCCTTTTGCGGCTGGCAGATTTAAATAAGCTTGAATCCCTTTCGTTTATGTTAGCGGTGATCGGGGTGCCAATCCTCATCTTGAGCCTGATTCTTGGTTTGCAGTGGGCTTTTATAAAAGTTCCGGGACTTCCATGGTATGATAGTAAAGTCATCGGTTCCTTTGTCGTTTTGATTGCTTACAGCATTTATTTGTATTTGCGAATTGTGAAAAATTTCGCCGGCAAATCGTTGGCGCTCTGGAATGTTGGTTCATTTTTAGTTGTATTAATCAACTTTTTCTTGTTTGGCCAATTATCATCTTTCCATTTTTGGTATTCATAAATTAGGAGGCACTCATGCGGAAAATTATTGTCGGTTCAAGACGAAGTAAACTCGCATTAACACAAACAAACTGGGTGATTGAGCAGCTGAAAAAACTCGGCGGTCCTTTTGAGTTTGAAGTGCGGGAAATTGTTACAAAAGGTGACCGAATCCTTGATGTAACGCTTGCGAAAGTAGGAGGCAAGGGCCTGTTTGTTAAGGAAATTGAACAAGCGATGCTCGATAAAGAGATCGATATGGCGGTACATAGTATGAAAGATATGCCCGCCGTTTTGCCAAAAGGCCTTACAATTGGCTGTGTACCATATCGCGAAGACCATAGGGACGCACTGATTTCAAGAGATCATATTCCTTTAAATGACATGAAGCCGGGAGCTATAATTGGTACAAGCAGCCTGCGCCGGAGTTCACAGCTGCTTCATAAGCGTCCGGATTTGAAGATTAAGTGGATTCGTGGGAATGTTGATACAAGGCTAAGCAAGTTAAAGGAAGAAGAATACGATGCGATTATTTTGGCGGCCGCCGGTCTCTCCCGCTTAGGGTGGGCGAGCGATGTTGTTACCGAATTTTTGGATACGGATCTTTGCATTCCGGCTGTTGGCCAGGGGGCATTGGCGATTGAATGCCGAGAAGACGACAAAGAGCTGCTAGAGCTATTTGAAAAATTTACTTGCCAGAAAACAGAAAAGGCTGTCAGAGCAGAGCGGGCATTTCTGCAAAAAATGGAAGGCGGATGCCAGGTGCCAATTGCAGGCTTTGCCTATGTTGACGGCAACGAGGAAATTGTATTAAATGTACTTGTCGCTTCTCCTGATGGTACGGATGTGTTTAAAGAAGAAGTTAGGGGACAAAATCCTGAAGAGCTGGGGATTCTGGCTGCGGATCTATTAATTCAAAAGGGTGCAAAAAATTTAATTGATAAGGTGAAACAGGAGCTCGATCGTGAATGACCGGGTCATGGCCATTGAAAAATAAAAAAGTTCTTGTCCCAAGAGGGGAAAAGCAAGCAAAAACTTTTTCAGAACTAGTAGAGAAATATGGAGGGGTTCCTGTGGAGATCCCTCTTATTGCCTTTCGTCCGATTAAAGTTCATTCCGAGCTGCAGCTGCTGTTGCAGCAATTAGGCCGATACGACTGGATCATCTTTACCAGCAACGTAGCAGTGGAAACTTTCTTTTCTTTTTTGTCTGGAGATTCGGCCGCATTGTTACCGAAAATAGCTGTAATTGGTAAAAAAACCGAGCAGGTATTACGAGACAGGGGAGTGAATGTAGAATTTACGCCATCCGCTTATGTAGCCGAGACGTTTATCAGCGAATTTTCAGCTAAAGTCCACCGTGGGATGAATATTTTTATCCCAAAAGGGAATCTTGCGAGAGAGTACATTGCTGAACATTTAAGGCTAAAAGGCGCCAATGTCGATGAAGCAGTTGTATATGAAACGTATATGCCAGAAGAAAATCGGACAAAACTGGCTGAAATGGTGTTAAAGAAAGAACTTGATATCTTGTTGTTTACAAGCCCTTCGACCGTCGATCATTTTATGGACGTTATCAAGGAGAATCACCTTGATAACCAGTTAGCTCATTGCTTGATTGGCTGCATCGGGCCAGTGACCGAGAAAAAACTGGTATCTTACGGGTTAAAGGTACATGCTTCCCCAAAAGTGTACACGGTTGAAGAAATGGTTAAAAGTATGATTACATATCTTGAGGAAAAAGGTAGGGGTGTATAAAATGGATTTGCAATTTTCACGTCATCGTCGGCTGCGTTCAAGCGTAAACATGCGCGCATTGGTTAGGGAAAATCATTTGAAACCGGAAGATTTTATTTACCCGCTCTTTATTGTAGAAGGAGAAAATATTCGCAATGAAGTGACATCCATGCCAGGAGTTTTCCAAGTCTCGATGGACCATCTACAAGCAGAAATGGAAGAAATCGATTCGCTTGGGATCAAAGCGGTCATTTTATTTGGTATTCCAGCAACAAAAGATGCATGTGGAACACAGGCATTTCATGATCATGGAATCATCCAGGAAGGAACTCGTTTTATCAAAGAAAGATTCCCGGACATGCTTGTCGTTGCTGATACGTGCCTATGTGAATATACAGATCATGGACATTGCGGCGTGGTTGAAGGTGAAAAAATTCTCAATGATGAATCGCTTGATTTACTTGTAAAAACGGCTGTCAGCCAGGCGAAAGCCGGTGCTGATATTATTGCTCCTTCCAATATGATGGACGGATTTGTTGCCGCAATCCGCGCTGGCTTGGATGAAGCTGGCTTTATTGATGTGCCAATTATGTCCTATGCCGTTAAATACGCATCCGCCTTCTACGGACCATTCCGCGATGCAGCTGAAGGAGCTCCGCAATTTGGTGACCGCAAGACGTATCAAATGGATCCAGCCAACCGCATGGAGGCATTTCGGGAAGCAGAATCTGATGTTGCGGAAGGTGCTGACTTTTTGATTGTCAAACCTGGTCTGCCATATCTGGATATCGTTCGGGATGTAAAAAATAATTTTACCCTACCTGTTGTTGTTTATAACGTCAGCGGCGAGTATGCGATGATCAAAGCAGCTGCACAGAACGGCTGGATTGATGAAAAAAGTACTGTACTTGAAATGCTGCTCGGCATGAAACGGGCAGGCGGCGATTTGATTATTACTTATTTTGCCAAAGATGCTGTTCGCTGGTTGCGTGAAGCGGAGTAATTGAACTTAACATAATCGAAAAGAGGGAATTCGATGCGTTCGTATGCAAAATCAATTGAAGCTTTTAAAGAAGCGCAAAAACTGATGCCTGGAGGAGTAAACAGTCCTGTTCGCGCCTTTAAATCAGTAAAGATGGATCCAATTTTTATGAAAAGAGGAAAAGGATCGAAAATTTATGATATTGATGACAATGAATATATTGACTACGTACTCTCATGGGGGCCGCTCATTCTTGGACATTCCAATGAGCGGGTGGTTGAAGCGTTAAAAAAAGTAGCCGAAATGGGCACAAGTTTTGGAGCGCCGACTTTAATGGAAAATGAGCTTGCTAAGCTCGTCGTTGAACGGGTTCCATCTATTGAGATTGTCCGGATGGTTTCATCGGGAACAGAGGCAACAATGAGTGCTTTAAGGCTGGCGCGAGGCTATACCGGCCGCAATAAAATCCTGAAATTTGAAGGCTGCTACCATGGACATGGTGATTCACTGCTGATAAAAGCGGGATCAGGTGTCGCGACGCTTGGATTGCCTGACAGCCCGGGAGTTCCAGAAGGAATAGCCAAAAACACCATTACCGTGCCTTACAATGACTTGGAAGGCGTCAGATATGCATTTGAACAATTTGGTGAAGACATTGCCGGCGTTATTGTAGAACCTGTAGCAGGAAATATGGGGGTTGTTCCGCCGCTGCCGGGATTCCTTGAGGGTCTTCGGGAAATGACGACCCAATACGGAGCCTTGCTGATCTTTGATGAAGTAATGACCGGATTCCGTGTTGATTATCATTGTGCTCAAGGATATTTTGGTGTATCACCTGATATTACTTGCCTAGGTAAAGTAATTGGAGGCGGTCTGCCGGTAGGGGCATACGGCGGAAAAGCCGAAATCATGGAGCGAATTGCACCAAGTGGGCCCATTTATCAGGCGGGGACGCTTTCAGGGAACCCGCTGGCGATGACGGCAGGGTATGAAACGTTGAGCCAGTTAACTCCGGAACATTATCAAGAGTTCATCCGCAAAGCAGATTTGCTGGAAAAAGGATTAAATGAAGCAGCAGAAAAGTACGATATTCCGCACACGGTAAACCGGGCCGGTTCGATGATTGGCTTCTTTTTTACAAATGAGAAGGTTATCAATTATGAAAAAGCAAAATCGTCCAATCTTGAATACTTTGCTTCGTACTATAGAGAAATGGCCAATCAAGGAGTTTTTCTGCCTCCTTCACAATTCGAAGGATTATTCCTGACGACTGCCCTTACAGATGAAGATATTGAAAAAACGATTCAAGCAGCAGAAATTGCTTTTTCTAAATTAAAATAACATTGATAAATACACTCGTCGGTTGGCGAGTGTATTTTTTTAGCTAATTCCACCTGATTTCACTCATTTCTTTACAAAAAAATAACTTTTCTTAAAAAATGAGTGTTGCTATAATGAACGAGATATTTTTCGTAATTTTTCGTAAGGGAACTTTCTAAAGAGGAAGATTGGTGAATGAAATATGCTCAATAAGAAATTTGCTTTTTACCTAATACTTCTCGTTGCTTTTGCATTTGTGCTCGGGGCTTGCCAAAAAGATGGAACACCAAAAAGTCAAGCAAATGCCCTTGAAATTTCAACCGGGTGAGCAATGGGATTATCTCGATGCGAATTATATGGTTCTTGGCTATATTGTTGAAAAAGTATCCGGGATAAGTCTGCATGATTTTATCCAGACAAATATATTTGATAAGGCTGGCATGAAAGAAACTGGATTTATTACCCATGATCATCCTGTTCCATATTCATCCGTCAGCTATATTGAATTAATTGTTACAGATTTATATAAGATAGTAAAAAATACAATGGGCCCAATCCAGACTGCTTCCAAAAAGATTTGAGCTCTGTGTTGACTGTATAATATATCACTCATCTAACGGAATGAGTGTATTTTTTTCTTTTCGGGTTCTTTTTTATCATAAATAAAAATCCTTTTTCATAGAGTGTAAGTGACATAGTGATTTTTAAATAAATGGAAACGAAGGGAGGAGTCGCTTTGTCTCAGGAAAATCAATCGTGTCTGCGATTTTCTTTAGAGGAATCATTGTGGTTTAGAAAAGGACAGGAAGTCGAGGAGCTTATTTCGATTTCTCTTGATCCGGATATCACGATCCAAGAAAATGATCAGTACGTTACCATACGTGGTTCATTGGAATTGACTGGAGAATATAAAAGTTTTAGTGAAAGCAAGGCAGAGGAGGAAGAAACGGAGTCAGCTCAGAAATATGTCCAACGGGTGGATGAACACGTTGAAGGGATTTGTGAGTTTTCGCATCGCTTTCCGGTGGATATAACGATTCCAAATAATCGGATTCAAAGTATTTATGATATTGATGTGATGGTTGAAACATTTGATTACTCTCTTCCTGAACGAAGCTGCTTGAAATTATCTGCAGACCTTACGATTTCCGGATTGTATGGTGCGCGGCAAAATGAAACAGCTGAAGCCGGAGATCTCGCTGCAGAAATTGTAAACCGCACGGATGAATATCCATTCAATGAGGCTAAGGCTGAGGAGCAAGGAGAAGGAGAAGGAGAAGGAGAGGCTGCAGCAAATGAAGAAGCTCCTTTATTTGTTGTCGAAGCGCGAAAACAGCAGGAAGAAGAAAGCTCCAAGGAGGCTATTGTAACCTATCCGACTTTTTCCTATCAGCCAGACGAACAAACGACAATGCCACCTGAATTTTCCCAGCCTGCTGACCTCAGCCAACCCTTCCGCAGTGAAGAAAAGGCGAAAATCGAGGTAATTGCGGAAGAAAAAGAAGTGGAAGAAGCGGAAGAGATTGAGATTGAAGAAAAAGAAATCGATGAGGAAAGCTCATCCTCTTCTTCAAGCGAGCAAGGACCTGCTTCGAAACTGGTTGATGCGATAAAGAAAAAAGCAACGAAGAAAAAAAGCATGTCGTTAACTGAATTTTTTGCCCGCAAAGAAGATCGCGATGAGCACCAGGCGAAGCTTAAAATTTGCATTGTCCAAAAAGGGGATACATTAGATCAAATTGCGGAACGATACGATGTCACTTTTCAAAATCTTCTTCGGGTCAATCGGCTTGATGTAAATCAGGACGTATATGAAGGGCAAGTCCTTTATATCCCGGTTGCTTTAGCAAAAAATTAGTGGGAGATGAAAAATAAGCATGAGCGGGTAAACAAGATGCCTGCTCCTTATTTTTCTGCTGGAGCTGATTTAAAAATGAGCGGCGAAAATCGATTAACAGCATTAGCACCAATTTTGAGGGATTATCAGCTTGAACCGTATTTTGTAGAGGATTTCGGCAATGTGCAAAAAGTCTATGCCAATAAAGGGACATTTGCGTTAAAAAAAATCCATCCTAGTAATGGAACGGATTTTATTCGCCATGTACATTCCCTTTATCAAATGGGTTTTAACCGAATCGTGCCCATTTATCCAACCGTGGATGGAAGATATGCTGTTTTGGACCATTCGTATTTATACTACTTAATGCCTTGGCTTCCGAATGATGAAAAAGAACAGCGGGAGAAGAGACATCAGCAGTTATTTCGCGAACTGGCGCGGATGCATACATTGTCCGCAAAGGAAATTAACATTAAAAAAGAAGAGCGGACAGAGCATTATGAAAAAACGATTCTCCAGTTTGAGAAAAATCAGGAATTTCTTGACGGCTTTATCGAAGAATGTGAAAAAAAGGTTTATATGTCACCGTTTGAGCTGCTGTTTTGCCTCTATTATAACGAGATCAGTCAAGCGCTCAGATTTTCGAAAAGTAAATTTGAAGAATGGTATGAAATGACAAAAGATCAAGAAAAAGCAAGAATGGTGATTAATCACGGAAAAATCTCCATTGAGCATTTTTTATATGATGAGAGAGGGTACGGCTATTTTGCCAATTTCGAAAAAGCCGGCTATGGTTCGCCATTTCATGACCTTTTGCCGTTTCTTTCCCGAACATTAAAAACCCAGCCAAAACGCAATGAAGAATGCGTTGAATGGATTTATTATTATTACAAATATTTTCCATTAAGAATGGACGAAAAATTGTTGTTTTACAGCTATTTAGCCTATCCGGTTTCAATTATTCAGGCTGTCGAAAATTATTACCGAAAGCCCGAAAAAAGAAAGGAATTAAAAGCTGTTCAACAGCTGCAGCGTCAATATTGGTATTTAAAGAATACCGAATATGTAACAATGAAGATGGTGGAATTGGAGAGCAGCCAGCAGTCAAAAGAAGGAGCCCCCGAACAATAAACGAGGTGCTCCTTAAATGACTTCAAAATAAAGGGCGAGGGCAATTAAAATAAAAATGGTTAATAACAAGACATCAAAGGTTGTTGGCAGCAGAATCGTTCGGATTCCTTGAAAAATCGTAAAAGGAATAACAAATTGTCCGCAAACACGCTTCACACTCTGAATCCAAGGCGGCAACGCGTAGCGATTAAATCTTTTTTTCACCGCAAACACCCCATTCTCTTCTTACATGCTATCAGTTTATGTATATTCACTAGTCTGTGTGTATTCCCCAAAAATCGATTATTTGGGCGGAAATGCTTTTAATTGATAAACGAAGCGAGCCGTCAACTAAATAAATATTTTAATAGCACTTTTTCTGAAGTGTTGTATAAAATAGCTGAAAATAGGTTAACCTTATTGACGACATTCCCCTTTTTTCGGTAGTATATTGATATAAATTCATACATATGCAAAGACGGGGAAGAGTACAGTGCTCTCCTGCTTCAAGAGAGGGAAATCAGTAGCTGGGAGGTTTCCTAAGCAGGCCCATTGGAAAGTCACCCTTGAGCTTCTTTTGCGAAAGGATCTAGGATCTCAGTAGTAAAAGACGGATGAAATCCGTTATAAATAGAAGAGCCAATCGGTTTTTTGGTTGGAAAAAAGGTGGTACCGCGAAGCAAACTCCATTCGTCCTTTTATGACGTTGGAGTTTTTTTATTGTAAAAGTGAAATTGGAAAGGTTGAAGGAGGAAGTAAGATGGATACAAAAGATATTTCGATGCCAACGAAGTATGATCCGCAAACCATTGAAAAAGGACGATATGATTGGTGGCTGGAAGGAAAATTTTTCGAAGCAAAGGGTGAAGCAGACAAACAGCCGTACACGGTTGTGATTCCGCCGCCAAACGTTACCGGCAAGCTTCATTTAGGCCATGCCTGGGATACAACGCTGCAAGACATTATCACAAGGATGAAAAGGATGCAGGGCTATGATGTCCTTTGGCTCCCTGGAATGGATCACGCGGGGATTGCGACACAGGCAAAGGTGGAGCAGAAGCTCCGGGATGAAGGAAAAAGCCGCTATGATTTAGGCCGGGAAAAATTCGTTGAAGAAACTTGGAAGTGGAAGGAAGAGTACGCTTCCCATATCCGCAAACAATGGGCAAAGCTCGGTTTAGGGCTCGACTACAGCCGCGAACGATTTACGCTTGACGAAGGACTGTCTGCAGCAGTCCGGGAAGTTTTTGTTTCATTATACAAAAAGGGGCTCATTTACCGCGGTGAATATATTATTAACTGGGATCCTTCTACAAAAACCGCATTATCCGATATTGAAGTCATTTATAAGGATGTACAGGGCGCATTTTACCATATGAGATATCCGCTTGCGGACGGATCAGGCGCGATAGAAATTGCCACAACTCGTCCGGAAACCATGCTTGGTGATACCGCCGTTGCCGTTCATCCGGATGATGAGCGCTACAAACATTTAATTGGCAAGACGGTCATTCTTCCGATTGTTGGCCGCGAAATTCCAATCGTGGGCGATGACTATGTCGATATGGAGTTTGGCTCGGGGGCGGTTAAAATTACGCCTGCACATGATCCGAATGACTTTGAAATCGGAAACCGCCACAATCTTGAACGGATTCTCGTCATGAACGAAGACGGGACAATGAATGAAAAAGCCGGTAAGTATCAAGATCTTGATCGGTTTGAATGCCGCAAGCAAATTGTTAAAGACCTGCAAGAACAGGGAGTTTTATTTAAAATTGAGGATCATATGCATTCTGTCGGCCACTCGGAACGGAGCGGAGCGGTAGTTGAGCCGTATTTGTCCACCCAATGGTTTGTAAAAATGCAGCCGCTCGCAGACAAAGCAATCGAATTGCAAAAACGAACAGAAGCTGAAAAAGTAAACTTTGTTCCTGAACGATTTGAGAAAACCTATTTGCACTGGATGGAAAATATCCGTGACTGGTGTATTTCACGCCAGCTTTGGTGGGGGCATCGAATCCCCGCTTGGTATCATAAGGAAACGGGTGAGGTTTATGTTGATCACGAGCCGCCGGCAGATATTGAAAACTGGGAACAGGATAAAGATGTACTGGATACTTGGTTTAGTTCAGCTTTATGGCCGTTTTCAACTTTAGGCTGGCCAAATAAAGAGGCGTCTGATTTTGAACGCTATTTTCCTACAGATGCGCTTGTAACCGGCTATGATATTATTTTCTTCTGGGTTTCCAGAATGATTTTCCAAAGCCTCAAATTTACCGATAGCCGCCCATTTAAGGATGTCCTGATCCACGGTCTCGTACGTGATGCCCAAGGACGCAAGATGAGCAAGTCCCTAGGCAACGGTGTTGACCCAATGGATGTCATCGACCAGTACGGTGCAGACGCACTCCGGTATTTCTTATCAACCGGAAGCTCGCCAGGTCAAGATCTGCGTTTTAGTACCGAGAAGGTGGAAGCAACCTGGAACTTTGCAAATAAAATTTGGAACGCATCCCGTTTCGCTTTAATGAATATGGATGGTCTCAAATTTGACGAGATCGATTTAAGCGGCGAAAAATCGGTTGCCGATAAATGGATTTTAACCCGGTTAAATGAAACGATTGAAACCGTGACAAGATTATCTGCTAAATACGAATTTGGCGAAGTAGGCCGTGCGCTTTACAACTTTATTTGGGATGATTTCTGTGATTGGTATATTGAAATGGCGAAGCTGCCTCTATACGGGGAAGATGAAAAAGCGAAGCTAACCACGCGCTCCATTCTGGCTCATGTGCTAGACAATACAATGAGACTGCTTCATCCGTTTATGCCTTTTATTACAGAGGAGATTTGGCAAAATCTTCCGCATGAAGGCGAATCGATTACGATTGCGAAATGGCCTGAAGTGAAAGCTGAGTTAACGGATGAACAGGCTGCGGTGGAAATGAAGCTTTTAATGGAAATGATCCGCTCAGTCCGCAATATTCGTGCTGAAGTAAATACACCTATGAGCAAGAAAATAAAAATGCTGGTGAAGGCAAAAGACGAAGCAACCTTAGCAATTGTTGAAAAAAATCGTTCCAATATTGAGCGTTTCTGCAACCCGGAAGAACTGCAAATGGGCACAAGCCTTGAAACACCGGATAAAGCGATGACAGCTGTTATAACAGGACTGGAAATTATCTTGCCGCTTGAAGGATTGATTAATATTGAAGAAGAAATAGCCCGGCTTGAAAAAGAAGTAGAAAAGTTAAACAAAGAGGTAGAAAGAGTCCAAAAGAAACTTGGAAATGAAGGATTTATGAAAAAAGCACCGGAAACCGTTATTGCAGAAGAACGTGCGAAGGAAAAAGATTATATTGAAAAGCGCTCAATTGTTGAAGCACGAATCAAAGAGCTAAGAGGGTAATGAATGAGGAAAAGAAGGCGAATCCGCATCTGGATTCGTCTTTACCTTGTGATAAAAGAATAGGAGATGCAAACAATGTTTACTACATATCAGGAAGCGCTTGCCTGGATTCACGCCAGATTAAAATTAGGGATGAAACCGGGCTTGAAACGAATGGAATGGATGATGGCCCGGCTGGAAAACCCTGAAAAATCGCTTAAAACGGTTCATATTGGCGGGACAAATGGCAAGGGCTCAACGGTTACGTTTTTACGTTCGATTCTTCAGGCAGGCGGTTATACAGTTGGAACATTCACTTCACCTTATATCGAACAATTTAATGAACGAATTAGTGTGAACGGAGATCCAATCAGCGATGAGGAAATACTACAATTAACAAATGTTGTGAAGCCGCTGTCAGATGAACTGGAAGAAACGGATCTCGGCGGGCCGACAGAATTTGAAGTGATCACAGCCATGTCCCTATACTATTTTTCAAAAATGAACCCGGTTGATTTGGTTATTTACGAAGTCGGTCTTGGTGGAAGGTTGGATTCAACCAATATCATTTCTCCGATGTTGTCGATTATTACAAATATTGGGCTCGATCACACCGCTATTCTTGGGAATACATACGCGGAAATTGCTTTTGAAAAAGCAGGAATCATTAAAAATTCAACACCTGTATTTTCAGGGGTTCAGCAGGAGGATGCGATAAAGGTCGTAAAGGATAAAGCTGATGAGATGGTAGCACCACTTTTTCTTTTAAACCGGGATTTCTATACCCGTTCACATTCAGCACTTCAACATGGGGAAAAGTTTACTTTGGAAAATACTTTCTGGACTTTGGCAGATTTAGAAATTGGCATGATTGGAGCCCACCAAACCAAAAATGCTGCACTCGCAGTCATGGCTGCCGATTATTTAAGCCGTTATAGTTCCTTTCCGCTTGTGGAGAAGGAAATTAGGGACGGTTTAAAAACAGCATATTGGCCGGGACGATTTGAGATTCTTTCAGACCATCCTCTCGTGGTGATGGATGGGGCTCATAATGATGAAGGAATAGCCGCGCTCGTTCACGAGTTGACTACCCGCTTTCACAATCGCAAAATTCATCTCATTTTTACGGCATTAAAGGATAAGAAACTCGATAAAATGATAGCAAGTCTAGACCAAGTGGCTGATGAAATTGTTTTTGTTTCATTCGACTTTCCTCGTGCTTCAACAGCTGCAGACTTATGTGCTTTAAGCCAATCACAAAATAAATCAGCAAATGAAAATTGGCAATCGGCTATTATGTCGGTAATTCCGAAAATAGGAAAAAATGATGTACTTGTGATCACTGGTTCACTCTACTTTATTTCAATTGTTAAACCATTCTTATTGAAATTTTTCCAAAAATAAGAATAATATTTGTGACATTAGTTGGTGAATTTGATAAAATATTTTTAATCTTTGTGACTATTATCCTGAAAAAAGGATGGAGGTGGGGGAAGCATGGTTGTTAACCAGAAAACAAAAAATGCTATTTTCCTTGCCTGGTTGTTCCTTGTTCCACTTGGAATGTGGCTGACATTTCATGCTTATCCGCCGCATATATCGGGACATGCCCCTGCGGTTGCAGCCTTTTTTCTATTAACTTCCATAGTTGCAGCCATGCCATTGGTAATCAACAATACGCCGATTTTTTTGATTCAATGGGTTTCACTTGCCTCCTTTTTACTTTTTGGGCTGTTTGTGGAAATGGCATTTGCACAAGCAGCTGTTATTGTGTTGCTGGTAAAAATAAGGCTTGAAAAGGATCAATTCTTTCGTTATCCGATGAACTCGATAATGTTCTTTCTTGTTTCCCTCGTAAGCGGCATGGCTTATTATGCTCTTGGAGGGGAGACGGGAAATGATTTAGTAGATGGATCACGATCATTATGGCTGGCTGCATTGTATGCTATTCTAAGTTATCTTTTGAACCAAATCATTATTTCCTTCTATTTTTCTTTTATTTATAAAAACAAAGGATCCTATTTTGGGAAAGCTTTTATATGGGAAACAGTGACTACCGTCATTACTTTCCCGCTTGGTTTTGTGCTGTATATGCTGTACGTTCAGGTTGGAGTCGCCGCTTTGCTTTTCGTCGGCGTCCCTTTTGCCAGTTTGTCGATCATCTTGAACCTCTATTATTCAAGTGAAAAAGTAAACAAGTATTTACAAATGGCGTCGGAGATTGGCCACCAACTTGCTTCGAGGCTTTTTGTAAAAGATGTAATCGATTTGTTTATTCAAAAACTGACCGAAATGCTCCCGGTTGACTATGCCTATATATTTGATGCGGCCGAAGACAGAGAGCTTAAAGTTATCCGCCGGCTGGAGAAGGGCAAAGTCCTTCCGAATGATCTGCCGCCGCTTAGAAAAAGCGAAGGAGTAAGCGGGATCGTTTGGTCAAAGCGAAGAGCGTCTTTATTTACCAACAAAAAAGCTTGGAAAGGGTCGATTGCAGACTATATTCCTGATGACGCGGAGAGCGTCCTCAGTGTTCCAATTGTTCGCAACAATGAAGTGGTTGGGGTTTTATTGTTAGCATCAAAAAAGAAAAGAGCCTATGAAAAATCACAATTAATGATTGTCGATCTTTTATGCTCTCATTTTGCGGTTGCCATTGATAATGCCAGGCATTATGAAGAAGCAAAAACGAACAGTGAGCGATGTGCACTTACTCATTTATATAATTATCGCTTTTTTGAAAATATGCTCACAAATGAATTTGAAAAATTGTATGTATTTGAAAGGAAGCGATTATCATTGATCATTTTGGATATCGATCATTTTAAAGCGATCAATGATACCTTTGGGCATCAGAGTGGAAACGAAATCCTTTGTAAATTAGCAAACAGACTAACCGTTCTTATCGGTAATAAAGGAACGGTTGCGCGTTACGGGGGAGAAGAGTTTGTTGTCCTGCTTCCAGAAGTGTACAAAGAAGATGCTTTTGAATTGGCGGAGCAAATTCGAAAAGCGATAGCCGATCAGCCATTTACGATCACGCACTCGATCAACGAGGATGAACAGAAGATGCTTATTCCGATAACCGTCTCAATCGGGGTCGCCACGGCCCCTGAGGATGCAGACGATGCGCTTGCCCTCATCCGCCATGCCGACCGTGCCCTTTATGTTGGAGCCAAACGGGCAGGAAGAAATAGAGTTGCGGGGTATACGGAATGAGACATTAAATTATGTCAGCTCATAAAATAAAGGAGAGACTTTTTATAAACATCTCTCCCTTTCTTATTTATTGTCATATACGGTATTCAGTTCCTTAATTGTTATTTTTGAAGCTGTTGGTATTCCTATGGGCATATTTTTGAGCATATCGTGATTGTATAGTATTGAAAGCTGTAGATTTTTAGTATTGAGTGCAGCTAAATTTATCGGATTGCCATAAATTCCTCCGTTTATTCTTATATTGGAGGTAATACCTAGCATATTCAAAGATGAATTTGTATAAAAAAAAGCATTCATCACTTCCGGATCTTCGCGAAAAATGTTGTTAAAAAATAAATTGATAGGACCATTAGAAGCTATTATTAAAGTTTGGTGTTGTGTATTGGAAAAAAAATCAATAAGCGTAGCCCCATTCCGTACATAAATCGTTCCATTGCTATCGATCTTTTGCTCAAGTTCGACAACATCATCTGCATAAACGGGTCCCTCTAGGATAAGATTGGCGAGTATTGCCTTCTTTTTTACATATAAATAGTTATTTTCTGTGAATTTTAATGTGCCTGATAATTCAGCAGCACCATACACCATTATGGAACCATTTATATTGAGTGTGCTTCCTTGTTCCATTATAAAATTCCCTGGTACCACTAGATTTCCGTTAATGGTGAATGATTCGTTCCTTTTAATCGTAATGTTTGAAGCAGCACTATATCCAATTTGGTTCGGACTTTGTAAAGCATCCTTTAATTTAGTAATTGACATAGTAGTTTTTAAAGGACTGCTTTTGGCTTCGATACTATTAATAACATTAATAGGCACAATCTCTGTTTCTTGCCATTGTTTGATTATGGGCGGTACAGAAAAATATTTTTTTAAGTTATTTTCAGTAGGGAGATATTCAGTTAATCCTATAAAACCAGTATAATACTTTCCTTTCACCATTAAATTGCCTTTTATAGAGGGGGAACCAAATAAATTTAAAGTATTGATATTGCCTCCCACTAAAACATCACCTTCTATATAAGGTGCGCCAAAAAGGCTTAAGTTGCCTGGTGAGACAACCGTATAATTAAAGATTTTGGAGATTGTTGATAAATTTAATGTCTTGATGATGTATTTTCCGGATTTTCCGATGGGGGCTTTTATCATAACATTTTCAACATATGCTCCGTTTTCCATATTGTTTTTAGTCGTGTGCGTAATCGTAAACGGATGAGTCCCGCGGCTTTTGATTTGGTCTAAGGCGGATTGAACTCTCATTTTAACTGAGTCAATAAGCAATCGGTTGCTGCTAATTTCAGTATTAATTGTGGCGACCATATTATCAATTTGCGCCATTGCTTCTTCAACCGCCATTTCGGCAGATGCTTTGTCCTCTACAGATGCTTTGTTGGCACTAACAAACTTAAGGGAGTTTGCGGTTAATCCCATAAGCGTCAAACCAATCATACTGATCATCGTAATAATCAGGAGTACAGAGAGCAATGAATAGCCGCCATTATGCTTTATGTTATTCCGCACAGCAATCACTCGCTTTGTAATTTATAATTTTTAAATAAGGTAAATTGTTCATGACTATTGAGGTCATCGATTACATAGTAAACTTGCAAATTTCCATTTACTTGCTTAAAAGTAGTCCTTTTAAGGGAGTACTCATCAGAATTAATTTGTTTATTGTTAATCAACAACTTCCCCTCCGCACTAATTTTAAAAGGGATCACAACCGTTTGTACCTGATCTGAATTATCCTCAGCTGGTTGTTTGTCGATTGCCTGAAAGAATTGAAACTTTCCGTCAGGATCCGGTTCGCCGACTATTTCAATTGAATCAATATTCAGCATCGCCTGGTCAAACTGCTGAGTAATTAAAATTGATTCGTTGCGGAGCTTTGTTTGGGCAGTCGAGTATTCTGCTGACTTGATCATCGAAAATAAAATGGAGTAACCGACAGCCAGAAGTGCAGAAGAAATCGCAATAACTGCCAGCAATTCAACTAAAGTTATTCCTCTTTGATCAATTTTCTTCATTTCTTTTATACCCTTCGAGTGAAGTTTCTTTTTTAACCCCATTTTCTTGAGAGGTCACCGTCACCTGAATGTCGATCAGCCGATCCTGCAGCAGAGGGTCAGGATGTTTTTGAAAATTAACTTTAGCTGAAAAAGAACCGATATCGAAAGCAGGATCAATTTGAAGTTGATTGCGAATATCAATTTGCTCGCTCGTTCCGACCTTTGCGGTTAGGTCGCTAAAACTCATTTTTTTGTATGTGTTTAATAGACTTTCAGCTAGTTGTATCGCTGAATATTTATTTGAGATGGAGTTCGATTGCCGGTAACTGCTGACAAAGTATGCGCTGATGATGGTGAAAAGAATCGAAATAATGATAAAAGAAGCTAATACTTCAATAATAGAGAAGCCATTTTGATTCGAGGTTATGTTGGATTTTCGCATTTTCCCACCACACTTGTATGTCCTGAATAATTTTGGATATTCTTTTAAATTAGCTAAAATTATTATACAATAACTGAGAGAAGAATTTTGTATTATTTAGGATGAATTGATCATATTTTCATTGTTTTTGTTGGTGATTGTAGGAGAATTGGATTAAGGAAGAAAAAAGAGTAAGAAAATGTTGCCATTATATTGGGTCTTTGGTTCGGTGCTATTGGTCATGTTAATTATTTGTTTTTTACCGCTTGGTCTTAGCAAAGCAGTCGTAACTTTGGCAGGCCTTATCTTGGCTTTGGCAGGGCTTACCGCCGCTCTATTTTTCTCACTTTGCAGCTAATGAAAACAGAGTTGATTTCAGAAGATTATTATCCTCCAGTTAATCGAGTAGAAATCCACCCGCTTAATGTGCTGACCGTTTAGCAAGCCCCAACGGCGACAGTGCCGGCAGTTGATCAAACAAGCACATCAGCGAATGATTTGCAAAATCGTTCAGGTGGCGGTAAGGCAGGTGCTTTAAACACGAGCGAAAGTGATCTTTGGGGAAAACCAAATGAACAGCCAAAATAATTTTTCAAGTAAGTGGGGATAAGAATGAAGCATACTCGAAAAAGGCTTGGTGATTTATTGGTCGAAGCTGGCCTTATTACAGAAGAACAGCTTCAGTTGACGTTAAAAGAAAAGCCTGCGGAACAACGTCTTGGGGATGCCTTATTGCTAAGAGGCTACATTACCGAGCAGCAATTGATTGAAGTGCTAGAATTCCAGCTTGGCATTCCGCATATTAGCTTATATCGCTATCCGTTTGATACGAAATTGTTTTCGCTTATATCAAAAGAAACGGCACGGCGAAATTTAATCATGCCTCTAAAAAAAGATGGCAACCGCCTGTTTGTGGCGATGGCTGACCCAATGGATTTTTATGTTATTGATGATCTGCGGCTGTCGACGGGATTTCAGATTGAAACGGCGATTGCAACAAAAGACGATATTTTAAGGGCGATTAATAAATATTACGACGTTGATGAAGGATTTGAAGAATTATTAGGTGAGCATGGACAGCCGGAGAAAGCTGCTGTTGAAGACGTTACAGACCAAGACTCGCCGATTGTAAAGCTTGTCAATCAAATGATGAGTAACGCGGTTGTCCAGCGGGCAAGTGATATTCATATTGATCCTCAGGAAACGAAAATCGTTATCCGCTATCGCGTAGATGGCATACTGCGGATCGAACGGGTTCTGCCGCGCCATATGCAAAGTATGTTGACCGCCCGGATTAAAATTATGGCCAATTTGGATATAACCGAGCACCGAATTCCCCAGGATGGCCGGATAAAAATAAACTTGGACTTTCACCCAGTCGATATAAGGATATCAACGCTGCCAACAGTTTTTGGCGAAAAAATTGTTATGCGGCTTCTCGATATGGGAACAACGCTCAATGCTATTAGCAAACTTGGTTTTAATTCGCTCAATTTTAAAAGATTCACAGAGATGATCTCAAAGCCGACGGGAATTGTTCTTTTAACAGGACCTACAGGTTCAGGGAAATCATCGACACTTTATGCGGCACTGAATAAACTTAACAGCGAGGAAGTCAACATTATTACAATTGAAGATCCGGTAGAGTACCAGATCGAAGGCATCAATCAAATTCAAGTCAATCAGCAGGTTGGGATGACCTTTGCCACCGGGCTTCGTTCGATTCTCAGACAGGATCCAAATATCATCATGGTCGGCGAAATTCGTGATAAAGAAACGGTTGAGGTTGCGATTCGCGCCTCTCTAACGGGTCATCTTGTGCTCAGTACTTTACATACAAATGACTCGTTAGGCACCGTGACTAGACTTCTGGATATGGGCGTAGAGCCCTTTCTGCTTGCTTCTTCCTTAAGCGGAATCGTTGCCCAGCGGCTTGTACGCAAAGTTTGCCGCGACTGTATGGAAGTTCATGAACCATCAAAGCGGGAAGTGGAGATTTTTGCAAAGCGCGGGATTAAAATCGAGAAAGTTACCCGGGGGAAAGGCTGTTCCTCCTGCAATATGACCGGCTATAAAGGTAGGATCGCCCTTCATGAAGTGCTTGTCATAAACGAAGAAATGCGCCGCGTGATTATGAACGGCGAATCGTTCCAAAAAATGAGGGAGCTGGCCATTAAAAATAAAACAATCTTTTTATTGGATGATGGACTGTTAAAGGTCAAACAGGGGCTGACAACGACGGAAGAAGTCTTGCGTGTAGCCATTTTAGAGTAGGAGTGCCAAGTGATGAAAGAAAAAATTGATCTTTTACTCCGAGCTGCTTTTGAATTAAAAGCATCGGATATCCATTTAACGGTTGGCGTACCGCCCGTGATGCGGATTAACGGCGATTTGAAAAGATATGGAAAAGAAGTATTGTCTCCGGCCGATACAGAGGGAATGGCAAAAGAAATCGTCCCTGCACCGATGTGGGATCTTTTTAAAGAAAGAGGCGAGCTTGATTTTTCTTACGGTATTCCCGGCGTTTCACGCTTTCGGGTGAATACGTATCATCAGCGTACATGTGTTTCCATGGCGATTCGGATTGTCCCTTCAAAAATTCCAACATTGGAAGAGCTGGAATTGCCTGATGTATTGACGAAAATGATTGAAAAGCCGCAGGGATTGGTCCTCGTTACCGGACCAACGGGAAGCGGCAAATCAACGACGCTGGCGGCAATGATCCATTATATGAACCAGCACATGCGCAACCATGTCATTACGCTAGAAGATCCGATTGAATATCTTCATAAGCATGGCAGCTGTATTATCGATCAGCGTGAGGTCGGCTTTGATACGCGGAACTTCGCCAATGGATTGCGTGCGGCGCTTCGCCAGGATCCGGATGTTATTCTCGTCGGAGAGATGCGCGATTTAGAGACCATTCAAACAGCAATCACTGCTGCTGAAACGGGCCATCTTGTTTTGGGCACGCTGCATACGTCTAGCGCGCCGGCGACGATCAACCGAATTATCGACGTTTTCTCACCGGCGCAGCAGCCGCAAATTCGTATTCAGTTGGCGTCGGTTTTAGTTGGGATTATTTCGCAGCGCCTATTTCCAACGATTGATCGAAAAGGGAGAAAAGCAGCGACCGAGATCATGATGAACAATTCAGCAATCGCCAATCTCATCCGCAATGAAAAAATTCATCAGATTGTCAGCATTATGCAAACATCCCGTGCCCAAGGAATGCACACGCTTGAGACAAGCATTAAAGATTTAGTTGACAGAGGCTATATTCAAAAAGAAATAGCACTACCTTACTTGCAGGAGAAATTCAATTAGCGATGGCAAGATTTAAGTACACGGGCCGCAACAAGCGTGGAAAGCGGCAGGGCACCGTAAACGCGGCATCCAAGCGTGAAGCAATGTTTAAGTTAAAAGAAGAAGGAATCCGGATTATTGAAATAATGGAAGTCCCAGAAACTTTACTGACAAAAGACATTGCATTTGGAAATCCTGTAAAGTTGCAGCATTTTGTGATCTATTTAAGGCAATTTGCCACTTTGCTGAAAGCCGGGGTAACGATTGTTGATGCAACGAAGATTCTTGCCGCTCAAACCGAGAGCAAGCATCTCCATCGAGCGCTGCTCTCGATAGAGCTGGACTTGCGTGAAGGGAATCCGTTGTCAGAGTCGGTAGCAAAGTTTCCTAAAATCTTCACCCCAATGTTCATCAATATGGTGAGGGCGGGTGAAGCAGGCGGAAACATGGATGAGACGCTTGAGCGCCTGGCGGACCATTTTGAAAAGCTGCATTTTACAAGGCAGAAGATTGTCTCTGCTCTAATGTATCCGCTCGTTGTTGGTTTTATTGCGATTGCAGTTGTCATCTTCTTGCTTGTGACGGTTGTTCCGACTTTCGTCAAGTTGTTTGCGGATATGGGCGGGAAGCTTCCGGCAATTACGAGATTTGTTCTCGGTGCGAGCAGCTTCATGCAGGCATACTGGTTGCTGGTAGTGCTTTTGTTTATCGCGGGAAGTATTTTGTTTGTCTTTTTGCGAAGCAAGCCAGAAACTAAGTACTACCTGGATTATTTTGCTTTGAGGATGCCGATTTTCGGGAAAATGCTGCAAAAAGCGGCAATCGCAAGGATGATGAGGACTTTGAGTTCCTTGTTTTCAAGTTCAGTTCCTATTTTACAAGCGATGTCGATTGTCGAACGGATTGTGGAAAATGAAGTAATTGCAAAGGTGATCCGGGAGTCGCGTGATTCGCTTGAAAAAGGGAGGTCCATGACGATTCCGATGAAGGCGCACTGGGCGTTCCCTCCGCTTGTGACGCAAATGATTGTGATTGGGGAAGAAACGGGTTCGCTTGATTCAATGCTCAGCAAAGTGGCTGATTTTTATGAAAAGGAAGTAGAAACAGGAACGGATCGGCTAAAATCACTGATAGAGCCGCTAATGATCGTCCTTTTGGCAGCACTAGTTGGGACAATTGTCATATCGATTATGGTGCCGATGTTTGATCTGTTCAATCAATTCCAGCAAAAGTACTAAATTGTGACAAGGGATTGAGAACATCGACATTTGTTTACAATAAGGACAAAAAATTTATTTCATATTTACACAATACTATTATAATAGAAGAGTAGAAATGATCGTTCAATTGAACTAAAAAAGGAGAGAGGATATATGTTTCAAATAGCAAAGAAAAAACTGCAAGACCAGCGCGGATTTACATTAATTGAATTACTTGCAGTAATCGTGATTTTGGGGATTATCGCTGCAATCGCGGTTCCGAGTATTGGAAATGTCATTAACACTTCAAAGGATAAAGCGAAGGTAGCTGAGGGACTACAAATTATTAATGCGGCGAAACTGTATGTTGCAAATAATCAGGATAATATTAGTTTTGATGCGAATGGGAAAACTACTTTAGATAAAACCAAGCTGGCAACTTATTTAGATCATGTTAAAGATGATTCATATGTTGTAAATTTAGCGAAGAATGCAAATAGCGGGAATATTTCGTATTCCTTGTCAACACATGAATCAGTTGCGGTAGCAGCAAAAAGTGGTGCATCAGAAGCGACTGAACAGGACTTAGTTGATTATAGTAAAAAATGATGATGTTTTTAGTTTTTATATACGGGCTCATCTTTGGTTCCTTCTTCAACGTCGTTGGTTTGCGGGTGCCGATGAAGCAGTCGATTGTTGCGCCAAGGTCGGCATGTCCGATCTGCGGTCATCAACTAAAAGCGTATGAACTCATACCTGTCATATCCTTTTTCGTTCAAAGAGGAAGATGTCGCAGCTGCAAGTCGCGGATTTCTCCGCTTTATCCCGTTGTTGAATTGCTGACAGGAGTATTGTTTGCTGTCGCGCCGTTTTTTATCGGCTGGTCATGGGAGCTGATTGTCGCTTGGAGTTTAATCTCCATGCTGATGATTATTTTTGTGTCCGATCTTCACTATATGATTATCCCTGATAAAATCTTACTTGTGTTTGCAGGGCTTTTTTTATTGGAACGGTCATTCATTCCACTCAAACCGTGGTGGGACAGCATCGCTGGCACATTAACCGGCTTTTTGCTGTTGCTTGCGATAGCCTTCGTCAGCAAAGGCGGCATGGGCGGCGGCGATGTGAAGCTGTTTGCTGTCATTGGCTTTGTTCTCGGCGTCAAACTTGTACTCTTATCTTTCTTTCTCTCAACCTTGTATGGGGCGGTATTTGGGATTACAGCACTGCTGTTGAAATTCGTAAAAAAAAGACAGCCGATCCCGTTCGGTCCTTTCATCGTGGCAGGTACTATTTCCGCTTATTTTTGGGGCTCCAGCATTATCACTTTGTATTTACGCTTCTTAGAACACGGCTTTTTATAAGGGGTTTTTGAAATGGCTTTTTCCCTATTTACACCAAAAAATCGAACGATAAATTTGGTCATCAACGATCACTCCATTCGCTATGTGGAAATTTTGCGGACAAATCCTCTATCCATTCAAAAATGGCGAGAGCATTTTCTGCCGCCAGGCATTATTAGCGACGGCAAAATCGTTGATTATGAAACATTATCCACCATTCTTCAAGAATGTATTGAAGACTGGAAGATTCATCGGCGCGACCTCCGTTTTCTTGTCCCGGACTCTCTGATTATTATCCGAAAAATATCTGTTCCAGCGGACATTCAGGAAGATGAAATGGGAGGCTATTTGTATTTAGAAATGGGCTCCAGCATTCTTTTGCCGTTTGAAGACCCGGTATTTGACTATTATCCACTAAAACTACACGAGCAAGCGAAGGATGTTTTGCTGTTTGCCGCACCTGAGAAATATGTGCTGGAATATGCGGATTTGTTTACAGCTTTAAAATTAAATCCAATCGCTGCAGATATTTCGCCGCTTGCCTTATACCGCCTACATCATCATCTCGGAAAGGCGAGGGAAAAGGAAATTCTTTTTACGGTACAGTTTGATATTACGAGCGTTACGATTTGCATCTTTGAGGGTGCTGTCCCCTATGTCATGCGGCATTTTCCCCTGCCATTTGAAATGGAAAAATGGGAAATTCAACGGAGTGAGAATGCAACGGAGTATGTATATAAAGGAAATCAACATGAGATGCTGTTCCAGTTTGAAGAGATTCTAAAAGAAATCACTAAACTAATGGATTTTTATAAATATTCATTAAATAATGGAAAAAAAGAAGTTGCATCGTTTCTCTTGAATGGGGACCATCCAAGTCTTGAGATTATTTTTCAAGAAATGAGAGAAAAATTTGACATCCCAGTGAAAATCCTCTCAATTGATGGCAATGCGCAGGTAAAAACAGACGCGGTTCCATCAGGGCATTATCTTGCTTTAGGCCTGGCGTTAAAAGAGGTGAAATGATGCTTGTAGAAATTAACCTGCTGCCAAGAAAAGAACCAAGAAAATTTGGCTTTTTAGCTGCTTTAGCCATTTTCACCAGTCTTTTTCTGGTAACTGCAGCTTTATATTTTTGGCAGATCCACTCAACCAATCAGCAGCTTAAAACAGTCAATAAACAGATAGCCATCACGAGTAAAATTGCCGAGAATCAAATAAAACAATCGCAACTGCGGGAATCTTCTAATTCTGTAAACAGTTTGAAAAGTTCGATTAATTGGATACAGGCTTCCAAAATTGAAACGGTTCCCATTCTCGATGAATTGACGTCTCTACTGCCGGAACGAGGATTTATTCTTTCTTATCAATCGGAAACGGAGTCTGAAACAGTGCAATTGACAGTGCAATTTGATACAGCGAACGATGCTGCTTATTATTTAAATCGCTTAAACCATTCCAAAATGGTAACAGAGGCGAGTATCAGCTCCGTAAATAGCAATGCGATTTCAAATGAAACAACAGTGAATATGAATAATTCTGCGGCAGCATCTGTAACAGGAGGAAACAGCTCCGATCAATCAACCGCTACCGGAAATAATGGAGATCAATCCGCCAATTTAAACAATGAAAATAATCCTGCTGGTATCAATGCTGCTGTAAGTACAGAGAAGAACACACCGCAAGCTGACTCTAGCCGTTCAAATAAACAGGAACTTCCCCGCTATACGGCCCAGTTTACCATTAAACTGAATTATGATGGAATAAAGAAGCTAGAAAATAAGAACCAAGCCACGGAAGGAGTGGCGGGATCATGACAAGTTATGTTTCAAAACAGCAAAAGCTGATCCTCCTGACAGTGACGTTACTATTGATTGCTTTTGCTCTGTTTCTACAGTTTTTTTACTTAGGGCCAGCAAAAGCGGAGCTAACAGTAAAACAAAAAACGCTGCAAATGGAGCAAAAACTTGCTGAAACAGTGGCTCAAAAAAAGACTGGAACGAAACAAGAAATCAATCAGAATACACGTGAACTTCAGTTAAAGCTTCCAGTAAAGCCGCTTCAGGAGCAGTTTATTTTAGACTTGTTAAAAGTCGAGACGTTGTCGAACAGTGAAATTAAGTCCATGAATTTTTCAAGCGGTAACCAAGCGGCGTCGCAAACAGCTCAAGCAGCAGAGCAGGCGAATCAGAAAACAGGAACAATCCCGCAGCAGCAAAATGGCAGTTCGACAACAAGCAGCGGGGCATCGCAGAAGAGCGCCAATTCTGAAAAGCAGCAACCAATCACTTCAACACCCGCTGGTTTAAACAAGTTGACCGTTCAATTAACGGTCGAATCACCAAGCTACGAAGAGTTCGAAAAATTTATCAAAACGCTTGAAGGCCTGAAGCGGTTAGTGGTCGTAGAGACCATTCAGTATGCCGGAACTAGTGAAACAACCGCTGTTCATCAGGGGAATGGGCAATTTACTTATAATCTAACTGTCTCCGCATTTTATATGGGGAATCTGCCGGACTTGGAAGGCGATCTTCCGAAAATTGATACTCCTGAACCTGCTGGGAAGAAAAATCCTTTAAGTCAATTTCCTGAAGTGGTTAACCGTTAAAAAGTAAATAATTTGACGAAATCATTCGATAACAAGACGACAAAAGTCTTGTTATTTTTTTTGTCATATATGATAGGATGGAACAAATCAGCCGTCAGATGGAAAGGAGCGCTGCAAGTGGACAAGCTAGAAAGCGGCAAAACGATTACGATAAAGATAAATGGCAAGAACCAGCCGTTTATCGATGAGCAAAAGAAAAAAGGGCATCCCCATGAATACGATCCCGCTAGATTGACTCCTGATGTTCAAGGGGAATCGGAGGGATACAAGGAAGCAGCAGCTTCACAAGAACTTGCCGAAGAAAGCTTTGATTGGATCCTGCCGGAAAAAGAAGCAGGTCAGCCAGAAATAGGGATATTCAAACAAGTAAACACTCCTTCATCAAAGAAAAATAAACTTTCTGTTTCTTTTAAAAGTCAAAACTCGCAAAAAAAAAGGGCTGTTAATTCAATTCTTCTTACAACTATTTTTGCGGTCATGATTGGGACAAGCTTTGGTATTCTTATGTTAAAGCTTGTCGTTTCCAATCAAAGCAAGCCGGCAGTTGTCGAAACCAACTCACCTGTCAACACAACAGATAACTCCCCAGCCAGCAGCTCAGATTCAGTTTCTTTGAAATCATTTACTTCATACATTGTTCAAGAAGGAGTCTATTCGTCAAAAGAGTCGGCAAATGGTATTTCCAAGCTAGCAATGGAAAAAGGTTTACCTGCCGGTGTTGTTGAAACCAACGGTAAATACTTTTTGTTTCTCGGTATTGCAAATTCCTTAGATGCGGCAAGAGGATTGGGAAATATTTATAAAGAGAAAGGAATAGGCGATCCATATCCTAAAGCTCTGACAGTCCCTGAAAAAAAGCTTTCAAAATTGACCGAAGCTGAAAAAATGTTTATTGAAAAAGCACCGGACTATTTTTCAACTTTAATAAAAGCGACGTCGACTGCTATGGCAGCAGGTGCTGTTCCTGCTGATTTACAAAAAGCTTCAAGTGCAATAAGTGACAAGCACCTGAAAAATAAGCAGCTAAAAAGTCTGGCAGCAGCTTTAATAGGCGCGGATGAACAGTTAAAAGAATTTCAAAAATCCAAAGATCAACAAGCACTTGTTAAATCCCAGCAATATTTATTAACGTTTCTTCAATTGTATTCTTCACTTTAATTTTTTTCGACACTATTCATGTAAAATCGGTTATTTTCCGGGAAATGAGAAAAAATGATTTTCATACAAATTCAAAAGGTCTGTCTGTGCGAATGACAGGCCTTTTAATTTAAATTGGAAAAATGTTTTCAGCATAAATAGACAATTTTTTTCAAATTTTAACACATATAAATTGTTTGCTTCTATAATTTTTGATAGGATTAAAATGTATCTCCCTAATACGAAGTTAAGGTATGGTGATTTTATGCAGAACCTCATTCTAGCCTCTTCTTCTCCACGACGTAAACAACTACTAGAAAATCTTCATTTGCCTTTCCAAGTCACTAGCAGTGAAGTAGATGAAAGTTTTGATCCTGCACTGTCTTCAGAGGGAATCGCCATGGAGCTTGCAAGTCGAAAAGCAAAGGCTGTTTTTGAGGGAAGTCCTTCCTCGTTTGTGATTGGCGCCGATACGATCGTTGTTGCAGACAATACGGTACTAGGCAAGCCAAAAGACAAGCAGGAAGCTTTTAACATGCTGAAAAAGTTATCAGGAAAGCAGCATAATGTATTTACAGGTGTTTCTATCTTATCTCCACATTACTCATCAAGTTTCTATGAAAAAACGGAAGTCTTATTTTGGGAGTTAACGGACGCTGAAATTGAAGCCTATGTGCAAACCGGAGAACCGCTTGATAAAGCAGGAGCATATGGCATTCAGGAATTCGGCAGCATGCTTGTCAAAAAAATAAATGGCGATTATTTTGCGGTTGTGGGTCTGCCCGTTTCAAGGACGATCAGGGAACTTAAAAAGGCTGGATATATTCTGCCTTTTTAATCCCTAGCTTTTCGCAGCTCCCATTCAAGGGAGGAATGAATTTGTCTGCCAACACATTAATGATCCGTGATTTTCCCCAAGATGAAAGACCGAGGGAACGTTTTATTCAACATGGCCCCCAGAGTTTATCGAACCATGAATTGATCGCTATCCTGCTTCGCACAGGAACGAAAGAAGAATCCGTTTTACAGTTGTCTAACCGCCTGCTTTCCCATTTTGAAGGGCTGAGGCAATTAAAATCAGCAACTTTAGAAGAAATTACGGCGATTAAGGGAATCGGTTCGGCTAAAGCAATTCAGATTTTAGCTGCGATTGAAATCGGCAGAAGGGTCACAAGTTTGTCATTTACTGACCGTTATGTCATTCGTTCTCCCGAAGACGGCGCGAAGTATGTAATGGATGAAATGCGTTTTCTCTCGCAAGAACATTTTGTCTGCCTATACCTTAACACAAAAAACCAAGTACTTCATAAACACACAGTCTTTATCGGCAGCCTGAATGCCTCGATCGTGCATCCTCGCGAAGTATATCGCGAAGCGCTAAAACGATCAGCAGCTTCCATTATTTGCCTGCATAACCACCCCTCTGGAGATCCCACTCCAAGCCGCGAAGATATCGAAGTGACTCGCAGGCTTTCAGAAAGCGGCAAAATAATTGGTGTTGATTTATTAGATCATTTGATCATTGGGGAAAATAAATTTGTCAGTCTTAAGGAAAAAGGGTATGTATGACACTATGATTTTCATTGACGTTACGATATAATATTGTTTATGATTTTTTAGGACTCATTTCGTTTTTGAACCTAAATGGTTGTCTAAAAAACCAGATAAACTTACAAAAAAAATTACCTTAACTTAATGCACTTCGTATCAGAAAGGGAGATACAGCTATGTTTGGAATTGGTTCAAGAGATCTAGGAATGGACTTAGGAACAGCGAATACGCTTGTTTTTGTTAAAGGGAAAGGCATCGTTCTCCGCGAGCCTTCTGTTGTTGCTTTACAAACAGATACAAAACAAATAGTTGCCGTTGGGAACGATGCGAAAAATATGATCGGACGGACTCCAGGAAATATCGTCGCTTTACGGCCGATGAAAGATGGTGTAATTGCCGACTACGAAACAACTGCGACAATGATGAAATATTACATTAAACAGGCTATGAAAAATAAAAGTCTTTTTTCTGGAAAACCGTACGTAATGGTCTGCGTGCCGTCTGGAATTACGGCCGTGGAGGAACGGGCCGTTATTGACGCTACCAGGGCTGCGGGAGCGCGTGATGCCTATACAATAGAAGAACCGTTTGCCGCTGCAATTGGCGCCAATCTTCCTGTTTGGGAGCCGACTGGCAGCATGGTTGTCGATATAGGCGGAGGAACAACCGAAGTTGCCATTATCTCATTAGGAGGTATTGTCACAAGCCAATCGATTCGAATTGCCGGGGATGAGATGGATGAAGCAATTATTTCCTATATCCGCAAAAATTATAATTTGATGATTGGTGACCGGACTGCTGAGACGATAAAAATGGAGGTTGGCTCAGCGGGAGATCCTGAAGGAATTGACAATATGGAAATCCGCGGGCGCGACCTATTGACCGGTTTGCCAAAAACAATTGAAATTACAGCTGAAGAAATCGCCGCTGCCTTAAAAGATACTGTTTATGCAATTGTGGATGCGGTTAAGAACACTTTGGAAAATACACCTCCTGAATTAGCTGCAGATATCATGGATCGGGGGATTGTTTTAACTGGCGGCGGAGCTCTGTTGCGGAATTTGGACAAGATCATTAGTGAAGAAACAAAGATGCCTGTATTGATTGCAGAAAATCCGCTGGATTGTGTTGCGATAGGGACTGGGAAAGCTTTAGAACATATTCATTTATTTAAAAATAAAGCGAAGGACTCACGCTAAATAGAGGTGTAAAATCATGCCACAATTTTTCTTAAATAAAAGGTTGATCATGCTGCTTGTCAGCATCATCATTCTCGTGGCATTGATTGGGTTTTCTTTGCGGGAGAGGAGTCAGCCATCCTGGCCGGAGCAGTTTGTGAAAGATACTGCCGGCTGGATTCAGTCCCTTGTTTCAAAGCCTGCCCAATATGTTGCGGGTTTCATTGGAAACCTTCAGGATTTGCAAAATACGTATGACGAAAACAAGCAGCTGAAAACACGTGTTGAAAAGCTTGTCAGCTTAGAAGCGCAAGTTCAATCATTAAAAAGAGAAAATAAACAATTGCGCGATGTATTAGGTGAGAAACAATCCTTAAGTGATAAAGAACCAATGGCTGCAACCGTTATTGGCAGAAATCCTGATCGGTGGCATGAAAACATTATTATTGATAAGGGAAAAATCAATGGAATTAAACAAAATATGGCTGTAATGACGGCTACTGGTTTGATTGGCAAAGTAAAAAGCGTCAATCAGTTTAGTTCAACAGTCCAGCTTTTGAGTGCGATGGATCCGAAAAAACGAATTTCTGCGATCGTGCAAGGTTCGAATGCGTACGGCACGGTTGAAGGCTACGATGAAGAGAAGAAACTTCTTTTAATAAAAAGAATTCCTTACGATGCCAAAGTCGAAAAGGGACAAACTGTTATCACCTCTGGTTTAGGCGGTGTTTTTCCTGAAGGCCTGTTAATCGGAAAGGTTGTTGATGTTAAACCAGATCAATATGGTTTAAATCAAACTGCTTATGTCAAACCCGGGGCGGATTTCTATGATATTCAAAATGTTCTTGTGATTACGAGATTGATGCCACAGCCAAGCTTAAGTCAGATGGAAAGCCAAAAGGGGGCGAATTTTTGAAAAAATTTCTTCTCCCTCTATTCTTTTTATTTTTGTTTATTTTTGAAAGTCTTTTTGTCCAACTATTACCAGGGGAAGCGTTTCGTAACGGGCGAATTTTTGCCCCGCATTTTTTAATTGTGGCCATTCTTTTTTTTACCATCTATGGCAGCGAGAAACATGGAATTCTTTACGGTTTTATCTTTGGATTGTTATTTGATATTGTCTATACCGAAATATTAGGCATCTACTTATTCCTATTTCCGCTAGTTGCCTACTTGGTCACAAAAATGATGAAGGTCTTGCAAACCAATATCATTATTGCTTCACTAATGGTTTTGACAGGTGTTGCATTGGTAGAGCTTGGCTCCTACGAAATGAATACATTGATTCATATAACAAAGATAAATTTTATGACCTTTGTAAACATTCGGTTTATTCCAACCTTGATTTTAAACGCAGCTTTTATCATTATAGTTTCGTATCCTTTAAAACGGTATTTTGAAAATTTCGCGGGAAACTTGCGGATCAATTGATATAATCTTTCGTTAAAAAAAGGAGTTTCATGGTTTTTAGCGAATTCTTATATGAATAAATGGGGATAAAATCAAAAGAAAAAGCAAACAGAAAAGCAAGCTGCCGCTAAAAAGCAGCTTGTTTATGTATGCGAAAATAATGCCTATGCTTTTCTATTGAGGTGAACTTTCTTCATGAATAAACGGCAAAATGTAACAATTAAAGGAACAAAAGATGGATTAACTCTGCACTTGGATGATAGCTGTTCGTTTCAAGAGTTAAAAAAGGAACTGGATGATAAGCTGTCTGCCAGCTACCGAGTACAGGAAGACCGACCGTTAATTCATGTCAAGCTTGAAACAGGAAATCGATATTTGACAGATTTTCAACAAGAAGAATTAAAAATGCTTGTAAGGCAGAAGAAAAATCTTGTTGTTGAAGAAATTATTTCAAATGTAATAACAAGAGAAGAGGCAGAATTAGCAAGGAAAGAACAAGAAGTACTTACGATTGCGAGAATTATTCGTTCGGGGCAGATCGTTGAAGTTACCGGCGACTTACTGCTGATCGGAGATGTAAATCCCGGAGGAACTGTTAAAGCGGGTGGAAATATTTTTATCATGGGTGCTTTAAGAGGAACAGCGCACGCGGGCTGCTATGGAAATGAAGAAGCAGTGATTGCGGCTTCGAGTATGAAGCCATCGCAGCTAAGGATCAGTGATTGCATCAACCGTGCACCCGACCATGTGATAAATATTGAAAAACACGAAATGGAATGTGCTTACATAGATGAAAATCGGCAAATTATTGTTGATAGATTACAAGGTTTAGTGCATCTTAGACCGAATCTAACTAGATTAGAAGGGGGACGTTAATATGGGAGAAGCGATTGTTATCACATCTGGTAAAGGCGGCGTCGGTAAAACAACAACGTCTGCCAATATTGGTACTGCTCTTGCTTTACAAGGGAAAAAAGTGTGTTTAGTTGATACGGATATTGGCCTGCGAAATTTAGATGTTGTGATGGGGCTTGAAAATCGGATAATTTACGACCTTGTTGATGTTGTAGAAGGACGATGCAAAATTCATCAAGCACTTGTCAAAGATAAGCGATTTGAAGATTTGCTTTATTTGCTCCCGGCTGCGCAAACAACGGATAAGTCTGCTGTTACACCAGAACAAATGAAAATCTTAATTGATCAATTAAAGCAGGACTATGATTATATTGTGATCGATTGCCCAGCTGGAATTGAACAGGGCTATAAAAATGCTGTTGCAGGTGCTGATAAAGCGATTGTTGTAACAACTCCAGAGGTTTCGGCAGTCCGCGATGCTGACCGAATTATTGGTTTGCTTGAAAAAGAGAAGCATATTGAATCTCCAAAACTTGTCATTAACCGAATCCGCAATCATATGATGAAAAATGGCGATATGCTGGACGTCGACGAGATCACTACGCATTTGTCAATTGAGTTAATTGGCATCGTTGCCGATGATGATGAGGTCATCAAGGCATCGAATCATGGGGAACCAATTGCAATGAACCCAACAAACAAAGCATCGATTGCCTACCGCAATATCGCTAGAAGGATCCTTGGAGAATCAATCCCGCTTCAGCCGCTGGAAGACAGCGATAAAGGCGTCTTTGCAAAACTTAAAAAATTTTTCGTGGGAAAATAATGGCTTCCTATGACACGTGTTGATGATTGACGACGCAGCGTTGATTCGTTGGCTTTACCATTTCAATCACATCAAAACCTCTATCAACTATGGATTGATTTAAGCGAAACCCCTTCAGATTCGCTTGAAGGGGTTTTTAAATAGTTATTTTTTCTCAATGATAACGAATAAAACACCAGTAAGAATTAGGATGGAGCCTATCCAAAACGTTACACCAATGTTTTCTCCTAGAATAAGCCAACCGAGTAATGTCCCAACCACGGGTTGAAAGAAGAAAAATATCCCTCCGCTTGAGGCGTTAAGCATTTGTAATCCACGATTCCAAAGTAGAAATCCACCTGCTGTTGATATAATACCCAAATACAAGACTCCTCCCCAAATGGTCGGGTGAGTCAGTTGCGCGATGTTAATGTCGTGTAACCGTGGCAAAACAAAAGGGGTCAGCACTATTAGGGCTACCAGGATGGAATAGGTTGTTACCACAATTTGTGAATAATCACTCGGCACACGCTTTACAAGTACAGACATGAGTGCCCATGTTAAAGCAGCAATAAGCAGTGAAATACCACCAAGTTTACTAGACAAATTCACATGACCGACTCCAACAATGAGTATAACCCCAATTGTCGCTAAACAAACGGACAGCCCCTTTTTTAACGTCAACCGTTCTTTAAGGAGTAATCGAGCAAAAATAACCATAAATGCTGGTGTTGAAGAAGTTATAATGGCTCCCATTTGTGCTGAGGATAGCATTGTACCAGTTTCCTGAGTAACAATTGAAATGGCATTACCAATGACCCCAATGGCTATGATTATTAAGAAATGGTGTTTATCGATTCGCCATTTTTGTCGTGTTATGAAGCCGATAAAGAGAAGTGCGACAATAGCCACTAAATATCGCATCCACACAAGTTCTAGTGGAGGTATGACCGATACTACAATTTTAACAACAACGTACATACCACCCCAAATACTGGAAGCCAACGCTAAATATATTGAACCTAATAAGGTATTTTTCATTTTTTATCCCCTCCGTCTTTTATTTAGGTCGAAAATGCCCTAACGGAGAGATGTAGTCACCTTCACTCCATTAAGAGCAGAAGGATGCTACTGGTACATCATTTTCAAATAATGGAGTCCAATACATTTTGATTCACCTCTAGTCCAAGATTTAACAATAATTATCTGCGTTCTATTATAGCAGAATATTAAGTTTTTTTACGAATAAAATCCCCAAAATGTCAGCGAGACCCCGCAGGAGCGTAGCGACGAGAAGGCTCCCGACCGCCCGCGGAAAGCGTGTGCCTGGAGCGGAAATCATCAGGAAAATTGATAGAGCCAAAAGAATGAAATCATCTCGGTCATTGAAATACACTCCCTAAGTTTTTATTTCTCTTGTAACGGATTCAGGCTTTAGTAATAATGGCTTTTACCACCTTTTTTAAATTTAAAGGGAGTAAGAGATAATGAACAGGAAAATTTTTATTACAACCTATATAAATGAAATAGTGATAAAAAGCGTTTGAATTGCATCGTTTCAAGCGCTTTTTTATATTTGGCCTTTTCCTCTCCAAGTCATACTCACCGCCTGTCCTTCATAAACTTGTACAAAGTGAAAAATGGATGAAGGATGGGGGATGAATGAGTATGCTACGCTCAAGGACCGATGATATTCGCAGAAGAATTGCCAAACGACGCAAAGAAAGTAGAGGAAAAGGTTCGGAGCGCAAGTTTGTTCTCCCGGAAGAGGATGAAAAATATGGATTTAACCAGCTTGCTTCCTATGAACCAAGCGGACGGGAAGATGAGATTCACCCGTTATTTCGTAAAGAGGTTTTCCTTTTTAAAATACTTGCGTCCAT
Organism: Bacillota bacterium Lsc_1132; assembly: GCA_044598425.1. Lineage (GTDB taxonomy): Bacteria > Bacillota > Bacilli > Bacillales > Cytobacillaceae > JAEVLT01. The sequence continues at coordinate 2,584,997 of CP172536.1, read as the reverse complement.
TTGTTTGTTCCTTGTGATCGGCATTGTCTTTCGAAATCAGTCACCAGCCCTCGATTCGACAAGGTCGATGGTCAAGAGCGCTTTCGCACAAGAATTTCAGTTTGCCGCAGTCAGCAAATGGTATGAAAATAAGTTTGGTAAACCATTGGCACTCCTTCCATTCAACGACAAAAAGCCCGACGTTAAAAATGTCACGACTCAATATGCCGTTCCTGCATCAGGAAGGATTCTTGAGAATTTTAAAAAGAATGGACAGGGTGTTATGGTTGAAACGGGCAAAGGGGCTCCGGTAAAGGCATTTAATGAGGGGGTCGTTACCTTTGCAGGAATAAAAGAAGGCATCGGGAAAACGGTGATTATTCAACATTCTGATAAAACGGAATCGTGGTATGGCAACCTCGATCAAATTAATGTCAGTTTATATGAATACATTGGAAAAGGGAAAGAGGTTGGCACCGTATCCAGTTCTTCTGGCAAGGACAAAACGAAGGGAGCGTTTTACTTTGCCATCAAAAAAGGGGATACGTTTATCGATCCAATGCAGGTGATTCGCTTTGATTAAAGCGATAAAATTAATGCAGCTTATTCAAATTCATCCGCTGCTGTGGCTTGTAATGGCGGTTTCTATTGCTACTGCACATTTTTTGGAGTTATCATTAATGATTGCCATTATCTTTATCCATGAAATGGGGCATGCTGTTGCAGCAGCTTTTTTTTCTTGGCGGATAAAAAAAATCGTTCTGCTCCCATTTGGCGGAGTAGCGGAAATGGATGAACACGGCAATAGACCGTTAAAGGAAGAAGCAATTGTAGTTGCCGCAGGTCCTCTTCAGCATATCTGGATGCTTGGTGCTGCGTATGTATTCTACTCCCTCTCATGGATGCCTGAACAACTATATGTGCTTTTTTTTCAATACAATGTCATGATCTTACTCTTTAATCTTTTCCCAATATGGCCGCTCGATGGGGGGAAAATGGTCTTTTTGCTCCTCTCACTTAAAAAACCTTTTCCAGCGGCGCACAAGATAACGCTGATTGTATCGTTTTTTTGTTTAATCTTCTTCGCGCTCCTTATTGCGATGACAGCCCTCTATCACATCAACGTTTGGGTTGTGATTGGCTTTTTATGTTTTTCGCTCTACCACGAATGGAAACAACGGCGTTATGTATTTATTCGCTTTTTATTGGAGCGATATTATGGGAAAAAATCCGGCCCTTATTCGCTAAAGCCGATACAGGCTGATGAAGAAGAACTGATTATCCATGTTCTTGAACGGTTTCAGCGCGGCTGCAAGCATCCAATTATTGTAAATGGATCAGGGAGAGAACAAGCAATGTTGGATGAGAATGAAGTCCTTCATGCCTATTTTAGCGATAGAAGGGTTTCAGATAAAATAAGCGATCTTTTCTTTTCTTACTGAAATCAGAGGATTTCGCTATAATAAAGGTATAAAAGAAAAAGTGAGGCAGCAAAGATTGGATAAATTGATTGTCAATTATACAGCAAGTGAAAAAAGATGTGCTTTACTGATCGATAACCGGGTAGAGAGGCTGGTTTTTGACCGACCGCAGCAGCAATCGCTTGTCGGAAATATCTATTACGGTACAGTGACGAAGGTATTGCCTGGAATGAATGCCGTCTTTATTGAAATTGGCGAAGGGAAAAATGCTTACTTGCCGCGAAATTTGCTCGCAAGCTATGTGCTATCTCCAGACGATAAGACAGCGAAAGAAAAAAAGAACCTGTCCGCCTTTGTCCATCAAGGTGAAAAAATGCTTGTTCAAATTGAAAAAGATGCGACGGGAACAAAAGGGCCTAAGGCAACAGGCATAATTGAGATTCAAGGCCAGCATCTTATTTATATGCCACAGGGCCGTTATGTCGCAGTTTCTAAAAAGATTGCCGGGGATCGTGAAAAAGCAGCATTAAGAGCGATCGGCCGGCGTATAAAGAGCGCGGATGAAGGGCTTATTTTTCGAACTTCAAGTCTAGGCTGTTCGGAGGAAGAATTAACGGAAGAACTTTCGACACTGAGGAATCAATATAAACAGCTGCTTGGAAAATCCGCTAGTTTAAAGCATCCCGCCCTGCTTCTTCAAAAGGATTCCTTTTTGGATGGGATCATTGAAATGGCAAGAAAAATGACAAATGGTGAAATTGAAGTTGATGACTTGGAGGTGAAACAATCCCTTGAGATAAATGAAGTAGTGAAAGATGGGAATATCAAAGTTACGCTTTACAACCAAAAGGAAAATATTTTCGCAGCAGCCATGATTGAGCATGAAGTCGAAAAGGCATTGAAAAGGCTCGTTTGGCTTGAAAATGGTTCTTATCTTGTTTTTGATCAAACAGAAGCGTTAACGATTATTGATGTAAATACCGGTAAATTTTCGGGAAAAGTTGATCTTGCAGACACGATTGTAAAAACGAATCTGCTAGCTGCGAAAGAAATTGTAAGACAGCTGCGCCTTCGGGATATCGGCGGCATTATTCTGATTGATTTTATCGACATGATGCACGACCGTGATCGGGCTGCTATTTTAAAAACAGTTGAAGAAGAAGTAAACAAAGATGAAAAAAGGATCAAAATGATTGGCTTTACACCGCTTGGAATTTTACAGTTAACGAGAAAGAAAACGAAGGTTTCGCTGTCAGAGGCTTTAGAAGAGAAGTGCCCAGTTTGTGATGGGAAAGGCAGAGTATTAAGCGCTGAAACAATCGCTTTTAAACTGGAGAGGGAGCTGCTGGAACACCGCCATTCCGAATACTCAGCTGTGCTGGTTGAAACAACCGAAGCGGTAAAAAAAGTTTTTGAAGGTTCCGGGAATGATTTTCTAAAGCAATTTGAAGAGATGACCCATTTAAAAATCTTTTTTTCAGTCCAATCGAGCCCAGTTCCTTTCTATCGCTTGAGGCAATTTGGAGAGGTGGAAGAAATCGCGAAAAAATACGATTCCTGTTGACATGGAAAGCCGGAGTATGATAGGATTTTACTGTTATGTTTGTAGCACCCGTGCTACAACCGCTCAGAACAGGTTGTAAGTTTTTGCAAGCGCAAAACGCCTGTGAATGGCGAGTCTGAGTTTATAAGGAGGTGCATTTCATGTACGCAATTATCGAAACTGGCGGTAAGCAAATCCGTGTAGAAGAAGGTCAAGCCATTTACATCGAAAAGCTTAACGCTGAAGCAGGCGAAACAGTTACTTTTGACAAGGTTCTTTTCGTTGGCGGTGAAAATGTAAAGGTGGGCAGCCCATTAGTTGAAGGCGCTACTGTTACAGGTACTGTTGAAAAACAAGGTCGTCAAAAGAAAATCATTGTTTTCAAGTACAAAGCAAAGAAAAATAATCGCAAAAAGCAAGGTCATCGTCAGCCTTACACTAAAGTTGTCATCGGCAAAATCAATGCCTAAGGTGTTGGAAAATCGATGATCCGAATAACGATTAACCGTACAAAATCCGGAATGATTCATTCGTTTACAATGAGCGGTCATGCAGATTTTGCCGATCACGGTGAAGATCTTGTTTGCGCAGGGGCGTCTGCTGTTTCATTTGGTGCCGTTAACTCGGTGATCAAATTAACTGGCGTCGAGCCAGATATTGACATGGGAGAGGGCGGCTTTCTCCACTGCACAATTCCGGATGGACTTTCAGCGGATGTGCAAGAGAAAGTACAGTTGCTGCTTGAGGGAATGATCGTGTCATTGCAGACGATTGAACAGGATTACGGAAAGCACATAAAAATTACCTTCAAACAGTAGGAGGTGGAACAAATGTTAAGATTAGATCTTCAGTTTTTCGCTTCTAAAAAAGGAGTAGGTTCTACAAAGAACGGACGTGACTCAATCGCAAAGCGCCTTGGTGCTAAGCGTGCAGATGGTCAATTCGTTACTGGCGGTTCAATCCTTTACCGTCAGCGCGGAACAAAAATCTATCCAGGTGAAAACGTTGGCCGCGGTGGAGACGATACTCTTTTTGCAAAAGTTGACGGCATCGTGAAATTCGAGCGCCTGGGCCGTGACCGCAAAAAAGTGAGCGTATATCCAGTGGCACAAGAAGCGTAAGCTGCCCGAAAGAAAACTCTAACCGATCGGTTAGAGTTTTCTTTTTCTCCATCAATTGCTCCAATATTTTTTCCTCTGAAATCCATACAAGGAGATTCTTCAGAGAATCGAAGAAGATAATTCTAATTTAGTAAAATTACTTACTCGAAGCAGCTTTTTTGTTATACTAACAGCAAACAGTTTGAAAGGGATTATGTGGGAGTGCTTGTATGGAAAAAGAATGGGATATAGTCGAAGTGCTGCGTCATTCACGGCATGATTGGCTGAATAAACTGCAATTAATCAAAGGGAATTTAGATCTAAATCGAATCGATCGGGCGAAAGCGATTATTGATGAGATTGTAGTAGAGGCACAGAATGAAACGAAGCTTTCCAATTTACAGTTACCACATTTTGCTTCATTATTGATGAAGGCGAATTGGGAAAATTATTTTTTTCAATTAGAATATGAAATACTTCAGGATACTGGAGCAATCAGTATTGATGAGCATGAACTGGTATCGTGGACGAGCCTGTTTTTTAGCAGCTTAAATTCCGCGGTAGCGATGTTTGAAGAAAATCAATTAGCGATCACGATTGTTCCGCTTAAAGAAGGGGCTCGATTCTTTTTTGATTTTCACGGAATAATAAAGAAGAAAGAACGGATAGAACAATTCCTGACTGATGTCAGTCGTTTGACTATGGAAACAACAGTAAAGGAATTCTCTGAGCTTGAACTCGCACTGGAAGTTTTTAGCCCGCAACAGCAGCAGGGTTAAACGTTTGCGATTCTCGTCCGTCATCGTTCAATTTGCAAATGCAGACGGGAGGAAATGAAATGTTTGTAGATCAAGTAAAAATATACGTTAAAGGCGGAGACGGCGGCAATGGAATGGTTGCGTTTCGCCGTGAAAAATATGTGCCGAAGGGCGGTCCGGCAGGCGGAGATGGCGGCAAAGGGGCCAATGTTGTCTTTGAGGTTGATGAAGGACTAAGAACCTTAATGGATTTTCGGTACCAGCGCCATTTTAAAGCACCACGCGGTGAGCACGGTATGTCGAAGAACCAGCATGGAAGAAATGCTAAAGATATGATTGTGAAAGTGCCGCCTGGCACAGTGGTGATGGATGAAAGAACAAAAGAGGTAATTGCGGATTTAGTTGAGCACGGGCAGAGGGCTGTAATTGCAAAGGGAGGCCGCGGTGGACGTGGCAATACCCGGTTTGCAACACCTGCCAATCCAGCGCCGGAGTTATCGGAAAACGGTGAGCCGGGGCAAGAGCGCGATGTGATTCTTGAATTGAAGCTGCTCGCGGACGTTGGCCTTGTCGGGTTTCCAAGCGTAGGAAAATCCACCTTGTTATCGGTTGTATCTTCAGCCAAACCAAAAATTGCAGAATATCATTTCACAACGATTGTTCCGAACCTGGGCATGGTTGAAACAGACGATGGCAGAAGTTTTGTCATGGCAGACTTGCCGGGACTGATTGAAGGAGCTCACGAAGGTACAGGTCTTGGCCATCAATTTCTCCGGCATATTGAACGAACAAGAGTGATTGTCCATGTCATCGATATGGCTGCGATGGAAGGCAGAGATCCTTATGAGGATTTTGTAACCATCAACAATGAACTAAAAGAGTATAACCTAAGATTAACCGAAAGACCTCAGATTGTTGTTGCGAACAAAATGGACATGCCGGTAGCTGTTGAGAACCTGGAAAAGTTTAAAGAGAGATTAACTGAAGACTTTCCAATTTTTCCGATCTCCGCTATCACTAAGAAAGGTTTGAGAGATCTATTATTTGCGATTGCTGATAAGCTGGAAGAAACGCCGGAGTTTCCACTCGAACAACAAGAAGAATCGGGTGTACACCGCGTTGTTTATAAGCATGAAGCTGATCCGGATGCGTTTACGATTACCCGGGATTCAGACGGCTCATTTGTTATTTCTGGAGAAAAGGTCGAAAAGCTGTTCAAAATGACTGATTTTTCACGAGAAGAATCCGTGCGCCGTTTTTCACGCCAGCTTCGCGGACTTGGAGTGGATGATGCGTTAAGAAGCAGAGGGGCTAAAGACGGTGACACTGTGAAATTATTAGAGTTTGAGTTCGAGTTTATTGAGTAGTCTTTTGGAACTTGAGGTGGAGAGATGAGAACAGATAAATTCGATAAGAAGTTTTACTTAGTTCGGGAAGATGTTTTGCCTGAAGCGATGAAAAAAACGCTTGAGGTAAAAGAAATGCTTGAAAGGGGCAAAGCTGAATCGATTTGGGAGGCGGTCCATCGTGTTGATTTAAGCCGGAGCGCCTTCTACAAATATAGAGATACCGTTTTTCCTTTTTCAACAATTAAAAAAGAACGGCTGGTTACGCTTTTTTTTCACCTAGAAGACCGCTCTGGCACCCTTTCACAATTGTTGAGTGTTGTAGCAACATCGGGGTGCAATGTTTTAACCATTCACCAAACAATCCCGCTTCAAGGACGGGCAAACGTAACGCTGTCATTGAATACATCAGACATTCGTATGGAAATAGACGATATGCTTACTGAGCTCCGCAATCTGGAGTTTGTGGAAAAGGTGGAGGTACTCGGGACAGGAGCCTGATTTTTGGTTTTTTTTTGCAGACATGAGATTTGTTTACATATAAAAAGGAGAGAGAGAAAACATGGTGAAAGTAGGTTATTTTGGCCCCAAAGCCACCTTTACCGAACTGGCGGTAAAAAAGTTTTTTCCCAATTTGGAGCATCAGCCATACCGTACGATCCCTGACTGCATCGACGCGGCTGTTAATCAAGAAGTCGTTCATGCGGTTGTTCCGGTAGAGAATGCCCTGGAAGGCTCTGTTCCGATTACACTTGATTATTTAACAAGAGAAGTCGACATTCCCATCATGGGCGAGATAACTGCTCCGATTCGCCAGCATTTTATGGTTCATCCTGCAAATGAAGAAAACTGGAAAGAAATCGAAAAAATTTATAGTCATTCGCATGCGATTGCTCAATGCCATAAATTTTTACATAAACATTTTAAAGAGGCGTCGATTGAAAGCGTTGCTTCAACAGCCGCAGCAGCTATTATGGTAAAGGATCAGCCCGAAATGAAATTGGCTGCCATCGCCAATGAGCAAGCGGCAAAGGAGTATGGTTTGACCATTGTTCAAAGAGATGTTCATGACTTTGATTATAATCATACCCGTTTTGTCATTCTTTCGCAAAAAGTCTTTGATCACGAATTAGACCATGAAGGATTTTTAGGGTATAAAACAACGATTATGGTCACTCTTCCTGACGATTACGCTGGGGCGCTTCATCAAGTTTTATCTGCATTTGCTTGGAGGAAAATCAATCTCTCCAAAATTGAATCGCGGCCTATGAAAACAGGAATTGGCAATTATTTTTTTATTATTGATATGGATATGAAGCTGGATGATGTTTTAATACCGGGGGCAATAGCAGAACTAGAGGCACTGGGTTGCGGTGTAAAATTGCTTGGCAGCTATCCTTCATTTTTAATTGATTTTAAATAATCGCAAACGGCACAGCAAACATAAAGAATATAGATTGACATCATTCGAACTTCACTTTAATAAACGATGGGAATTATGATCGATTCGTTGAAAGATACATGGTGAAGGCAAAGATTCGAAAAATCACTTAAACTGCTGGAAAAGAACCAAAAGGATAGATAGAAGCTTTTCATTTACTGCTTGTATCTATCCTTTTGGTTTACTCGTTTTCTACTAAAAAACCTGCTTTTTTAAGAGCAGCTTCTGCTTTTAAAAGATTGTTTTCATTGTTTGAAGTGATTGTATGCAAGTGAAAGCCTTCTGTCAACTCGGACAAATAGGAGGCTTGGGTCGTTTTGATTTTTTCAAGAAATTGCTGTACTTCCTGCCGGTTTGAAACCATTATCGATGCAGTAAGATCGCCATAGATGGGATGTTCAACGCGTACATCCTTGACGGTTACTCCGTGGTCAACCAAAATAGTTAACTCTCTTTCCGTATCACCAGGCAAGTGCTTACAAGCGATTGTTTTTTCAAATTGAGGCGGAGTAGAAGCTTGCTTTAAATAGATGTATCCTTGACTCGTAGCTATAATCGGTTCATTCTTTGCTTTTAAAAGGGTGATATCGCCTACGACCACTTGTCTGCTGACATTTGTTTGTTCAGCAAGTTCACTCCCGGTTAGTGGCGAGGGACTGTTTTTCAGCTGTTGAAGGATCCACGCCCTTCTCTCATCACCCAACAATTTTTTTTGTTCTGCCATTCATTTTAAACCTCCCCTTATGATTTAACTGTTTTTTATTCTATCATATCTCTGATTCATTTAAGAATCGCGGGTTTTGAACTGTTTAACAAGGATGACGATCGTCCTCGCAAGTTTTTGTACATCTTCGATCGTTGTGGTGCTGCCGAAGGAAATTCGAATAAATTCTTTTCCTTTTGCTGTTGGCAATCCAAGAGCCTGCATCGTTCTTGCTGGAGCCTGCATACCAATATGACAGGCGCTTCCGGTTGAAATTGCAAAACCAAGGCGATTGCACTCCAACATCAGCCATTGCCCTTCAATGCCGGAAACCCTTAAACTGATAATACTTCTTTTTGTTTTACTGATAATAACGCTTCGATGGCTAAAAAATTCCCCTCCGACCCCCCGCTTGTAAAAAAGAGCCCTTTTGAGTGTTTGGTCTATATGATGGCGTGATGATAAAAGACAACCACATTTCCTTTGCAGGGTCGATTAAAAGCGCTGTTGAAACGGTTCGCAAAAAAGCTGGTCATATGGTGAAAATCGAGGTAGAGGCTGAAACAGAGGAACAGGTAATGGAAGCGGTGAATGCAGGTGTTGATGTGATTATGTTTGATAATCGGACTCCTGCAGAAATTAAAGAATTAAGACTGCTTATACCAAATGGAATCATTACGGAAGCGTCTGGCGGCATTCAATTAAGCAACTTGGCTGATAATCGTGATAAAGAGATCATATCATTAAATCAAAGTCCGAATCATAAATGCAAAAAAAAAATCATAAGTTTTGGTGAAGATCATTAGCACTTTGCCCATTTACACATACACTATATGGACTTATGCCATAGGAGGGAAATCAGAGTGAAGATCCATATCGTACAGAAAGGGGATACTCTTTGGAAGATCGCCAAGAAGTACGGCGTGAATTTTGAAGAGCTGAAAAAAATGAATTCACAGCTCAGCAACCCTGATATGATTATGCCCGGAATGAAAGTGAAAGTCCCAACGTCAGGTGGAATGATAAAAAAAGAAGCACCAATGGGAACAAAACCGGGAGCAGAAAATATAGGGGTTAAAAAAGAAATTCCGCTTGAGCACCCGTTTGCGAAAGAAAAGCCAATCCCAGCACCGATTGTTGAAGCTCCAGTAGAGGAAGCGCCAATCATAAAAGAAGCGCCAAAAGCACCATATACTCCCAAAATGCCTCTTCCAGTGATTCCTGAAATCGATATTAACAACTATTATATGATGAATATGGCCAATATGACTGTCCAGCAGCCGCCCCAACCGCAGCTTCCACCGAAACCGGTCACTATTCTCCCTGAGGTAAAAGCGGTTCCGAAGAAAGAAATACCTGTACCGGTTGAGGAATCACCGTTGGAAATGCCGCCTCAAGGAGTTGAACAGCCGATGTGTCAAGATTATTGCGTCCCAGTTACACCTGTTATGCCTGGTCCTGGTTTTTGCCCGCCAGAATATCCACTACAGCCAATGATGCCGTTTCAGCAACCCCCCTATAATCCAGCTGTGACCCATGGGGTGATGTCGGCAGCTTCTGTACCAACTCCGGCTGTTGCTGGTGCATCGTTCGCGCCGCCGCAGTACGAAGATGAATCTTCATCCTCGTTTATGCCGCAAATGCCAATGATGAACCCAATGGCTGGGACTATGCCGGGAGTAGGAGTCCAAGGCCAAATGATGGACCCGCAAGGAATGCCAATGCAAGGAATGGAATCGCAATATCCGATGATGAACCCGCAAGGAATGCCAATGCAAGGAATGGAATCGCAATATCCGATGATGAACCCGCAAGGAATGCCAATGCAAGGAATGGAATCGCAATATCCGATGATGAACCCGCAAGGAATGCCAATGCAAGGAATGGAATCGCAATATTCGATGATGAACCCACAAGGAATGCCAATGCAAGGAATGGAACCGCAATATCCGATGATGAACCCGCAAGGAATGCCAATGCAAGGAATGGAATCGCAATATCCGATGATGAACCCGCAAGGAATGCCAATGCAAGGAATGGAACCGCAATATCCGATGATGAACCCGCAAGGTATGCCAATGCAAGGAATGGAACCGCAATATCCGATGATGAACCCGCAAGGTATACCAATGCAGGGCTATCCCGGATATCCGGCCGGTTACTATTCAGGAAGGCAGCCAGTTGCGGGAAGTGCTCCGGTCATGATGAACCCATATGGTAATCCTGGGATGGTTTCGCCCTATTCAAATCAAGCAATGATGTATCCATATGGGCAAATGACATATGGATATCCGCAAATGGGAGCAATGCAGCCAGGAATAGGGATGGATGAAAGCGGGTTTGAATCACCGGAAATGGCGGCTCAAGCATACCCGGTTCAAGGGCAAATACCTGTTAGTACAGGCGGTTTAGGGGATTGTGGATGCATGCCTTCTATTCCACCGCAAACATTTGTTCCACCAACGCCGCCGATCTACTCAGCTCCCTATACAGCGCCAGCCACATTTGCGCAGCCGCCATTTATGAATCCGTATGGAATGGGGCCAATTGGAGCGGGATCATACGCAATGCCGCGATATGAAGCTGATGGCAATGAAGAAAATGATGACTAAAAATAGCGGAGGCGATGATTATTCGAATCGTCTCCTTTCCTATTTAGACAGCCAATTCACTGAAAAAATTAAAAAAATAGCAAAAATTAGAGATTTTGTTTATATTGTCGAAACGAATCAAAACGTTTATGTCATAAAAGGTTATTCAAATCTGAACAAATTAAAACTGCAAGAGACGTTTACTGCCACCTTAAAAAAAGAAGGATTTTTAAAAACATATTCGTTTGTGAAGCATCTCAGCAAAAGCCCGTTATTTTTTGAGGGGAAATATTTCGGCTGTATGGAGTATTTAGCACCAGACTCCAAAATCTTTTCTTTTTCATCCCATTCTAATCGTTTGGATGGAATGGCGGTTTTAAAAGAGCTTCATCAGATTACCTCTTCCATTGTGCCCCGTTATCGCACATTGCTGTCTTTTAGTGATATACAGGAAAAATGGAAGGAACGATTGGAATTATTTCAACAAAACTTTTCTTTACTGCAAAATTTTTTAAAAGAAAAACACCTTCAAGAAATGGTTCAATGGGCAAATTGGTCTTTAAAAGGCATGAAAGAAAATGAGGGCTATTTTTTAAAAGAGCCTCATGTAATCCTGCATGGCGATGTAGCCCATCATAATTTTTTAAGAGATAAAAAAGGGACATTGAATTTAATTGATTTTGATTTAATCAGTATCGGCCCATCCGGCATAGATTATCTGCAATATGCGAACCGAATCATGCCCTTTCTTGATTGGTCATTAGATTATCTATATCGTCATCCGCCGATGAAGCGCTACTTAAAACAAACTGAATTTCTTTATGCGCTTGCGTATCCAGCAGATATTTTTCGTGAATGGAACAGGCTGATCCGTGAAAAATCTTATTTAAACCCAGCCCAGCATCGGCAGGTTATCGAATTAACTTTAGGACAGTTCTATTTGAGGAGAAAAATGGTAGAAAGGCTAAAAAAGATTGTGACCTAGGGCGAAGCCTTTGTAGATGAATGAAAATCCTCTCAACGTTGCAAGCTAAAATTGAGCAGAATTTATGCTCAGAAAGAACGTGAGGAGGTTTGGCTTTGGCTCGAGAAAAATGGATCATTTCGATTGTTGTTTTATTCGCAGTCGGAATCATAACAGGATGTTCTGGAAATCAACGCTCAGGTGCAAATGAACGATATAACGATAATGCTCGGCCGATCGGTTATTATTCAAACGAAAACCACCCGCAAAACCGATCCGGATTTTTGAACGATAATGATGGTCCGATAACAGAAATGATGGATCATAGCTTTGGAGCGGAGGGCCAGCTTGCGAAGGATCAACAAAAAAGACAGCTTCAGACAAGAGACGAAAATGGAAATCCTCCAAACCCAACTTTGCCTTTAGCTAGTCACGACCAAAATTTTTTCATGCGGGACAATCGATTTAGTACTAGTGATGCGAATTACCACGGCCATTTAAATCAAAATATCGCCAACACCGGGTTTTCGGCAGACTCTGCAACTCATCAAAAACTGACAGAACAAGTACGCAAAACAGCAGCAAAAGTGCAAAATGTCCGAAAAGTTCGATCGGTTGTTTATGGCTCATCCGTGTTGATTTCTGTGGAATTAATTGATAAAAGGAAAGAAACGCAGACGAAAAAAGCGATTCAACAAGCTGTTTCCCCTTATGTGGATGGACGTGGCGTCATCGTCACGACCGATGATGGAACATTTACCCGAATGAGAAATCAATAATACTTTACCTGTGAAGCGGCCCGTTACAGAGGGCCGCTTCATTTGTATACATGAAAAGTATGAACAGGCAATAAAAGGATAAACTATAGATGAGAACAAATTTTAAGCTAAGAGGGGGATTAACATGAGGCATAAAGCAGCAGCCTGGCCTATTTGGATGGCAGCAATCGCAGTAGGTCTCTTCATGTTCATGGAAAGGGCACCAGGAATAATGGCTGCGGGCTCCGCTGTCAAATCGGCAAACGATCACCCTCAGCAGCAAACAGAACCAATCATTTTAAACGTGGTCTTAGAGCGAATTTATCTTGATGGCGAAATGAGTGAAGAAACGATTCAGGAGCCTGTTACCTCTTTGGCAGACTTTTGGGCAAAATATGATCAATGGCAGCTTGCCAGCATTAGCGAAACAAAGCTTGTTTTTCGAAAACAAGTTGATGATATATCTCCATTGTTAAAAGCAAATGGCTATTTTGGAGTTACAGACAAAGGAGTATTAACCATCTTTAATGGAAGGCCGGATCGATCAAAAATTATTCAATCGTTCTTTCAGATTGATCTAAAAAAACTAGAAAGCCATAAGCAGGAAGAGCTTTTTCATGGAATCCCCATTAAAACAAAAGATCGGTATATGGAAGTATTAGAAACATTTAAACCATACTCCACTAGTGAAAGAAAAGAAAATAAATGATCATTCCACCAGGCTGAGCCAATCAGCTTGGTTTTTTACTATATCTTCATAAAAATTGTATGGTAGAATGGTATACAGTCATCCTAACCGGATCTGCTATGTCATGCGGTTCACCTGCTCCCGGACGATTGGCAGACGAGACGAAGTTTGAGGGAGAGAAAAGAACAGTGTTTGAGTTTATTAAAGGGAAAGTTGAGTTTGTCGGACCGGAATATATTGTCGTTGAAAACAACGGTCTCGGATTTCAAATATCAACGCCTAATCCATTTGTTTATTCAGGTAAAATCAGCCAGACGGTTATTATTTATACTTATCAATATGTCCGGGAAGATCTCATTGCTCTCTATGGATTTGCGACAAGGGAAGAAAAGAGTTTGTTTACGAAATTATTGAGTGTTTCAGGAATCGGACCAAAAGGAGCGCTGGCGATTCTTGCCTCAGGGGAAGTAGAGCAGGTTGTGCAAGCGATTGAAAACGAAGATGAGACCTTCCTTGTCAAATTTCCGGGTGTTGGGAAAAAAACAGCCAGGCAGATGATCCTTGATTTAAAAGGAAAGCTGCACAATATTGTACCGGATTACTTCCCTACTTTATTTAATGCCAGTGAGATGCCGGCAGCAGCTGCTGAAAACACGAAAGCGTTTGAAGAAGCCATTCTTGCATTAAAGGCGCTTGGGTACACCGAGAAGGAAATCAAAAGGATTTCCCCTGATTTGAAGAAAGAAGCATTATCAACAGACCAATATATTAAAAAGGCGTTACAGCGTCTTTTAAAATAGGTGATGATTCATGGAAGACCGGATAATTTCAAGTGAAGCTGATTTAAATGATAGTACGTTTGAGCAAAGCCTTCGGCCGCAAACATTAAAGCAATATATCGGGCAGGAGAAAGTAAAAGCCAATTTGAAAGTTTTTATCGAAGCAGCAAAGCTAAGAAATGAACCCTTGGATCATGTCCTCCTTTATGGTCCTCCGGGGCTTGGAAAAACGACATTGGCAACGATCATTGCCAATGAAATGGGAGTTAACATTCGTACGACTTCAGGGCCGGCGATTGAGCGTCCGGGTGATCTCGCCGCTGTCTTAACAGCTCTTGAGCCAGGGGATGTCCTATTTATTGATGAAATCCACCGTCTTCCGCGATCCATTGAGGAAGTGCTTTATCCAGCTATGGAAGATTTCTGCCTTGATATCGTGATTGGCAAAGGGCCAAGTGCTCGCTCTGTGCGCCTCGATTTGCCGCCATTTACCTTAATCGGGGCTACTACAAGAGCAGGTTCAATTTCTGCACCGTTAAGAGATCGATTTGGTGTTTTAAGCCGTCTCGAGTATTATAAAGAAGAACAGCTAACCAGCATTGTAAAAAGAACTGCTGACTTGTTTGAAACAGAGATCGAGGGTTTGGCCGCGGCGGAAATTGCCAGAAGGTCGCGCGGAACACCGCGAATTGCCAACCGTCTACTAAGGAGAGTAAGGGATTTTGCTCAAGTAAAAGGAGATGGCAGAATTGATCTTTTTCTGGCGAACGAAGCTTTGGAGCTGCTTCAAGTAGACAGACTGGGTCTTGATCATATTGACCACAAGCTTTTAAAAGGAATTATTGAAAAATTTCGCGGCGGTCCTGTGGGGCTCGACACGATTGCGGCTACGATTGGCGAAGAGCGCGAGACTATTGAGGACGTATATGAACCCTATTTGCTACAAATCGGTTTTCTGCAAAGAACACCGCGAGGAAGAATGGTGACAGAACTTGTGTATTGCCACTTTCAGATGGAGGTGCCTAAGACGTGACAGGGCTAGCAAAAATGCTTATGCTAATAGGGGCAATTATCTTTGTTTCCGGCTTTCTGCTGTCTTTTTTACATCTCGGAAAATTGCCGGGAGATTTGATTTTCAAAAAGGGGAACACCACCTTTTATTTTCCGGTTGTTACCTCGATTTTAATAAGCATACTCTTGTCAGTCATTTTTTATTTTTTAAATCGATTTCGCTAAAATCAAGATGGGGATGTCTGAAATGAAAGTAGAATTGTTTGATTTTCACTTACCAGAGGAATTAATTGCACAGGTTCCGTTGAAAAATCGCGCCGATAGCCGGCTGATGGTTTTAGACAAACAAACAGGGGCAATAAACCATACGGTATTTAAAAATATTAAGGAATACTTGCAGGAAGGTGACTGCCTCGTGCTAAATGACACGAAGGTTCTTCCTGCAAGACTGTTCGGGGTAAAAGAAGATACCGGTGCGAAAATTGAAGTTTTGCTCTTGAAACAGCTCGAAGGTGATCAATGGGAGACACTTATCAAACCTGCTAAGAGGATAAAAGAAGGGATGAAGCTTAGCTTCGGAGATGGACTTTTAACCGCGGTTTGTACAGGAACTTCCGATCATGGAGGCCGGACTTTGGAATTTCACTACAAAGGCATTTTTTATGAAGTGCTGAATCAATTAGGAGAAATGCCGCTGCCGCCTTATATAAAAGAACAGCTTGATGATCGTGACCGTTATCAGACAGTCTATGCACGTGAGCCGGGGTCTGCCGCCGCACCAACTGCCGGCCTTCATTTTACCGAGGAACTTTTGGACGAAATTCGGGAAATGGGTGTACATATCGCGTTTATTACACTGCATGTTGGCCTTGGTACGTTCAGACCTGTTAGTGTCGAGGATGTTCTTGAACATGAGATGCACTCCGAGTTTTACATGGTAACCGAAGGAACAGCCCGCCTGCTGAATGAGGTAAGAAATAGCGGCGGAAGAATCATTACCGTTGGTACGACTTCTACAAGGACGCTTGAAACAATCGCAGCGAAACATGACGGTGTTTTTACTGAAGGAAGCGGATGGACAAATATTTTTATTTATCCAGGGTTTCCGTTTAATGCGATTGATGGCATGATCACGAACTTTCATTTGCCTAAATCAACGTTGATTATGCTCGTCAGTGCTTTAGCTGGCAGGGAGAATATTTTGCATGCCTACAATGTTGCTGTGCAGGAACGGTACCGTTTTTTCAGTTTTGGTGATGCAATGCTCATCATTTAACCATGAATTTGGAAGGAGATACTTTTTTTGACTGCCATACGTTATGAACTGATAAAAATTTGCAAACAAACAGGTGCTCGGCTTGGAATCGTGCATACACCGCACGGATCTTTCGAAACACCGACATTTATGCCGGTTGGTACGCTGGCTACAGTAAAAACAATGGCTCCCGAAGACTTAAAAGCGATGGATGCCGGAATTATTTTAAGCAATACGTATCATTTATGGCTTCGCCCCGGACATGAAATTATTCGCGAAGCCGGCGGCCTCCATAAGTTTATGAACTGGGATCGAGCGATATTAACCGATTCAGGCGGTTTTCAAGTTTTTAGTTTAAGCGAATTCCGTAATATTGAAGAGGAAGGTGTCCACTTCCGCAACCACTTGAACGGTGACAAATTATTTTTATCGCCAGAAAAAGCAATTGAAATCCAGAATGCGCTTGGATCTGATATTGCAATGGCATTTGACGAATGTCCGCCTTATCCGGCATCCTTTGAGTATATGAAGAAATCAGTCGAAAGGACATCGCGCTGGGCGGAACGCTGCCTGACTGCACATCAACGTCCGAATGATCAAGGGATTTTCGGAATCGTTCAGGGTGGGGAATATGAAGAACTTCGGAAACAAAGTGCAAAGGATCTAGTGTCTCTTGACTTTCCAGGGTATGCCGTTGGAGGGCTGTCAGTCGGCGAACCAAAGCATGTCATGAATCGAGTGCTTGAATTTACAACGCCGCTGCTCCCGACAGACAAACCTAGGTATTTAATGGGTGTCGGTTCTCCGGATTCCTTAATCGACGGTTCCATTCGCGGGATCGATATGTTCGATTGCGTTTTGCCGACCCGGATCGCCCGAAATGGAACATTGATGACAAGCAGAGGAAGACTTGTAGTGAAGAATGCACAATATGCCCGTGATTTTGGACCGATTGATGAAAACTGCGATTGTTACACTTGCCGAAATTATAGCAGGGCTTATGTCCGCCATCTGATTCGCAGCGATGAAACGTTTGGACTTCGTTTAACAACTTACCATAATCTCTATTTTCTGTTAAAATTAATGGAGCAAGTCAGACAAGCAATCAGAGAAGATCGGCTTGGTGATTTCAGAGAAGAATTTTTTGAGCGTTATGGCTTTAATAAGCCGAACGCGAAAAATTTCTAATAGATGAATTTTTGAAAGGAGGGAAACAGAATGCAGAGCCTTGGCACCATTTTACCGCTTATATTAATGTTTGTCTTGTTTTACTTTTTATTGATTCGTCCGCAGCAAAAACGTCAAAAATCCGTTCAGCAAATGCAAAGTAATCTAAAAAAAGGGGACAAAATCGTTACGATTGGCGGTTTGCATGGTTTTGTCGACTCTCTTGATGATAGTAAAATTGTCATTAGATGTGGCGACGGAAGCCGTTTAACATACGACCGATCCGCGGTTCGTGAAGTTTTAGAGTCAGCTCCAGCCCCAGCAGCAGCTGATAAGCTGGCAAAGAAAGAAGAATAAAAAAGAGGAAGCCGATTTTTTTGCCGGCTTCCTTCTTTTTTAGGAAGATCTTGAATTTGTTGACAAATTCACTCCAAGTATGCCACCCATCATTGCAATAAGAGTGTAGCATACATAATAGATTAGCTGTTGAACATTAAATAGACGGTCATATCCCAAATATTGAAAGAGAAACACGATCAAAGTATAGATCAACCCAGTTATTCCTCCGATCAACCATCCCTTTTGTTTCCCTTTTCCCCCAGATAAAAATCCGCCTCCAAACAATCCGATAAAAGACATAGCGGTCACGATGTATTGCAGCGAAACCTCCTGAACAGAGGTAAATCTTAAAATAAGTGAAAAAATAATACTTGAAAACGCTGCAAATAAAAAAATAAAAGTGACTCCATACAAGACGGCTGTGCCAAAGCTTTTGGATTCGATTTTGCATTCCTCCCTTCTATTGCCAAAAGGCAGTTGATTCAGCTGCTGTTTTTTACCTCAGGATGACCTTTAGAAAAACAGCATTTTTCCTAGTACAAGCATATTCAGGACGTTTAAAAAATAGAAGGAGAATTTCGAAAGGAGCACTCAGATTGGAATAAATTTCTTGCTATAAGTTTTTTATTTCGATAAACAATAGACATGGAAAAGGGGCGACTAGATATGGAGGAACATTTAATCATTGTCTTTCGAACAGTTTTCTTTTATGTCCTGATTCTCATCATTTTTCGGATAATGGGCAAAAGGGAAATTGGGGAATTAAGTATCCTTGATCTAGTTGTATTTATCATGATTGCGGAGATGGCGGTTGTTGCGATTGAGGACACCCACGATCCGCTTCTGCACACTGTTTTGCCCATGCTGCTTTTAATGGTTATACAAATAACGCTGGCGATTATTTCCTTGAAGAGCAAACGCTTTCGCGATTTTGTCGATGGGCAGCCAACCATTATTATTAACCAAGGGAAAATTGATGAAAAAGCAATGCGTAAGCAGCGCTATAATTTCGACGACCTTATGAGCCAGCTGCGAGAAAAAGATATTCGCAGCATTGCCGATGTCGAGTTTGCCATTCTCGAGTCATCCGGGAAACTATCGGTAATCGAAAAAGAAAAAGACAGCAGCAAAAAAGAAAAGAGCGGAGATATTACGATTCCGCTCGTGATTGACGGAACCATTAATGAAGAAAATCTAAACAGAATTGAAAAAACAAATTTTTGGCTAAGAAAAGAACTGAAAGAGCTGGGATATCATGATATTAAAAAAATTTCTTTTTGCAGTTACGAAAATGGTCAATTTTTTATTGACTTAATCGACGAATAACAAAGGCGCGCAAAAATGACGTGTCTTTTTTGTTTTATATAGTTTCAAACAAATGATCCGTAAACCTATCGAAGAGCGAGTTTAGACAGTGGTTTACCGATCAAAGGGATTCGGATAAGATCGTCCTTCTTTAAAAGTCCAAGAAGCAAAAGAAGGGTAAAATAGCAAATGGACATGAATGAAACGGCTACGACCACTCTAATAACTAAAAATTGGTCTGTGAATACGTTTGTGAACAGCCAGTATCCAAGCCACCCTGTTACAATCATAACGAGAAAAGCTTTGAGGTATTCTTTGATATAAAAAGAGAAAGCGATTTTCTTTAATACTGTGGCAAAATGCAAAACAGTGACAAGGACAAAACCAACAACGATCCCCAATGCTGCCCCGCTGATTCCAAAAGAAGGCTGGGAGGCAAGCAGAAAAACAACAACGGTTTTAACAACGGCGCCAATCAGGCTATTGATCATTGCAGCCCGCGCCAAGTTTAACGCTTGTAACACAGCCTGAAGGGGCCCTTGATAATAATAAAATAAAAAGAAAGGCGCCATCAGGCGGATAAAAAATGCCCCATTTGCTGATCCATACATTAACTCCATTAAAGGATCTGCTAAGATATAAAGAACCACTACAGCGAGTCCGCCACTTAAAAAGGCAAACCGAAGTGCTTGTTGAAGCCGGTGTTCAATTAATAAATAATTATTGCGTGAATTCGCCTCACTAATTGCTGGTACAAGTGATGTTGCCAGTGAATAGGTGATAAAGGATGGCAGCATTAATAATGGCATCGCATAGCCGGTTAAAGCCCCGTACTGTTTTGTTGCCGTTACCGCTGCAATTCCGGCAATCGCCAAGCTATGGGAAACGACGATCGGTTCAAAAAACCAGGCAACCGAGCCGATCAGTCTGCTTCCAGTGGTCGGAATCGCGATTTCCATTAAATCACGAAACGTTTTCTTTCCGGCAAGAATGGATTTGAAAAAGTTCTTGCGCAATTTAAAGCGTTTTTTAAGCTTGAAGGTTGTCATAAGATAAATGAGCGAAGTAAGTTCACCGAATACTGCCGCAGCCATCGCAGCAGCAGCGGCATATTCAATTCCATATGGCAGAAATGCTTTTGTCATGAAAGCAATCAATGTGATGCGGACAACTTGTTCTAAAATTTGCGATGCAGCGGCAGGGCGCATGTTCTGCCTTCCCTGGAAATAGCCGCGAAGCACAGATGAGACGGCGATAATAGGGACAACAGGAGCAATCGCGACGAGCGGATAGTATGTTCTAGAGTCTGTGAATAGCGCAGTCGATAAAAATGGGGCTAGCAAAATCAGCGCAGGTGTAAAAACAATGGACAAAGCCAATGTCGTCGCAAGCGAGACTACGAGAATTTTTTTGATTTCAGCATAATTACCTTTTGCTTCTGCTTCGGCAACGTTTTTTGAAATGGCAACTGAGAGGCCAAACTGGGTGATCGTAACAACAAGAATAAAGGTTGGAAACGCCATCATATATAAACCCACACCCTCTTCACCAATGCTGCGGGCAATTACAATTCGGTTAATAAATCCAAGTACTCTTGTAATAAAACCGGCTACAAGCAAGATAACCGTTCCTTTTAAAAACTTCGACATTAACTTCCCTCCTTCTCAAACAAGAAGAATTCATATACAATTAACTATATGCACGATGATGGACAAAGCATGACAAGCAGGGATATTTTTATTCCGGGGAGGATAAGTCTATGGGAGCAGAACATGCATATAATCATTTTCGCAGTCAGGTCAAGCCCGCTTTATGGAGCAAACTAGAAGAATTTCGTCTGCTTGGTTATGATGCGATTACAGAAGAGGAACTTTGGGAATTTCTCATAAAGAAAAAATGGAAAAAAGTAAAAGAAGAAGGAAAATTGCACGAAATAATTCAAGATATCTTATCAATAAAGGTAAGTGATTATATTTCCTATCGAACCATTGAGACTTTTAAAACGGCCGAATTTTCCATGGACAGTGAAGAGGACTGGAAAGAGCTTCTAAAGTAGCCCTGAAAGGGAAATTGACAGCTTTGCCCACTTATTTCATAATGAAAACAATGACCTAGTGGATTTTGAAGGGCTGTGGTTTAAGTAGCCTAAGGAGGAACTATACATAATGGTAAAACGCAGTAGAATCGTTGCTTTCATCCTCATCCTTCTGCTTGTTGGAAGTCTGATGGGAACAACGATGAAAAACATTCTAAGTAATTTAAAGCTTGGCTTGGATCTCCAAGGTGGTTTCGAGGTATTGTACGAAGTGCAGCCTGCGAAAAAAGGCCAAAAAATTGATAAAGACACTTTGGCCAGCACAGCCCAAGCGTTGGATAAACGTATAAACGTCCTCGGAGTGAGCGAGCCCAATATCCAAATCGAAGGAAACAATCGAATTCGCGTTCAGCTTGCCGGTGTAGAGGATCAGAACAAAGCAAGGGAAATATTATCTACTCAAGCGAATCTGTCTTTCCGCGATGCCAATGATCGTTTAATGATGGACGGTACCGATTTGGCGCAAAACGGTGCAAAGCAAACTTTCGATGAAAGTGGAAAGCCGAGCGTGTCTTTAAAGTTGAAGAGCGCTGATAAGTTCCGCAACGTCACACAGCAAATTGTTAACATGACACCCAATAATGTTCTTGTTATTTGGCTGGATTTTGTAAAGGGGAAAGACTCCTTTAAAAATGAAGTAACAAAGAAAAATCCAAAATATTTATCAGCACCAACCGTTAAACAAGTCTTTAATCAGGATACAGTATCGATTGTTGGCAACTTTACGGTCAAAGAAGCGCAAACACTTGCTCAGCTTTTAAATGCAGGAGCGCTGCCAGTTAAATTAAAAGAAGTTTATTCGACTTCCGTTGGTGCAAAATTTGGTGAGCAAGCTTTAAAAGATACTATTATGGCAGGGATTATTGGCATAGCGATCATTTACTTGTTTATGCTGCTCTATTATCGTTTTCCGGGCTTTATTGCTGTCATTTCTTTATCCATTTATATTTATCTGATTTTGCTTGTTTTTGACTGGATGAATGGAGTACTCACCTTGCCGGGAATTGCCGCGATTATCCTCGGGGTCGGTATGGCGGTAGATGCAAACATCATTACTTACGAGCGGATAAAAGAAGAATTAAAGGTTGGGAAATCCGTTAAGTCCGCTTTTCAAGCGGGGGAAAAGAACGCGTTCACTTCCATTCTTGATTCTAACTTAACGACGATTTTAACTGCCGGAGTTTTATTTGTTTATGGGACGAGCTCTGTAAAAGGCTTTGCGACCATGCTGATTGTCAGCATTTTAATGAGCTTCCTCACAGCTGTGTATGGGTCACGACTTTTGCTCGGACTATGGGTTCACAGCGGCTTTTTGAATAAAAAGAAAAGCTGGTTTGGTGTAAAAGCGGACCGCATCCACAGCCTTGATAAAAATATTGACACTTTGGATCTGCCGACGCGTTTTGATAAGGTTGATTTCATGAAAAACAGAAAAAAATTTTTTATTTTGTCAGGCACATTACTGGGAATGGGTTTAATTTTGCTGCTCGTTTTCCGTTTGAATCTTGCGATCGATTTTTCAAGTGGTACACGGGTTGAAGTATTATCTAAAACTCCGCTAACGGTTCAACAATTGCAAACCGCTTTTAGTAAACAAAACTTGAAAGTGGATGACGTTGTTATTTCTGGAAACAAAAAACAAATTGGTGCCGTTCGGTTTAAAGGGGTGCTAACCAAAAATCAAATAGCCGATTTGAAGGCGAATTTTAAAAAGGAATTTGGCAATGAACCAAATGTAAGTACCGTATCGCCAACTATTGGTAAGGAGCTTGCCAAAAATGCGATTAAGGCAGTGCTCATTGCATCAGTTGGAATCATTATTTATGTAACCATTCGCTTTGAACTGTCAATGGCGATTGCGGCGATTGCTTCGCTGCTTCACGATGCCTTCTTTATGGTCGCCTTTTTCAGCATCACTCGCTTGGAAGTCGATTTAACGTTTATTGCCGCGGTATTAACCATTGTCGGCTATTCGATCAATGATACGATTGTTACCTTTGACCGGATGCGTGAAAACATGCATAAGAAAAAACGTCTAAAAACCTTTCAAGATATTATGGATGTAGTCAATGTCAGTATCCGACAAACGTTAACCCGATCCCTTAATACTGTCTTTACCGTTTTGATAACGGTTGTGGCGTTATTGATTTTTGGAAGTGAATCGATCCGCAACTTTTCGATTGCCTTGCTTGTTGGCCTATTAGTGGGGGTTTATTCATCGATCTTTATCGCAGCGTCGCTTTGGGTTGTCATGAAAGGGAAAGAGCTGAAGAAGAAAGGTGTTATTCGCACGGTAAAAGAAAAGAAACGATATTCGGATCAGCCCCAGGTATAACTGCAGATTTTCTGCAGTTTTTCTTTTGATTGAATACCATAAACGCCTCCTGTATAATTAGAAAAGTTGAGGGGGTACGGATATAATGTTAACAGCAAAAACGAGATGGAAGATGAAACCGTCTGATCCTGACTTGATTCAATCAATTGTAAATGGACTGAAAATTACCCCTTTTGTTGCTTCTATGCTTGTCAACCGTGGATTAAATACCGTTGAAGCTGCGCGGTATTTTTTGTTTGCAGAAGATGAGTTTCATGATCCTTTTTTATTCAAAGGAATGGATAAAGCCGTCGCAAGGATTCGCAAGGCCATTCAAAATCACGAACCGATCCTGATTTATGGGGACTATGATGCGGATGGCGTCAGCAGTACCACGGTTTTAATGATAACACTTCGCGATCTAGGTGCGAACGTGCAATTTTATATTCCCAATCGGTTTACGGAAGGGTATGGGCCTAATGAGCAAGCATTTCGATATGCGGCTGATCTAGGGATTAAATTATTGATTACGGTGGATACAGGGATTGCTGCTGTGCATGAAGCGGAGGTAGCCAAAGAGTTAGGAATGGATTTGATTATTACCGATCATCACGAGCCTGGCCCTGTACTGCCCAATGCTTTCGCACTGATTCATCCAAAATTACCGGACAGTACATACCCGTTTCGCGACCTTGCCGGTGTCGGTGTAGCGTTTAAACTGGCCCAGGCTTTATATGGTAAACTTCCGGAACATTTGCTAGAGATCGCCGTGATTGGAACCATTGCTGACCTGGTCCCTTTAAAAGGCGAAAATCGCTTAATTGCTAAGCGAGGGTTGGAAAAACTGCGATCAACAGCTAATTTAGGTCTTAGGGCTATTTTAAAACTTGCCGGTGTGAATCAAAAGACGATAGATGAAGAAACGGTTGGCTTTACTCTTGCACCGAGGATTAATGCAGTCGGCCGGCTCGAAGATGCTGATCTCGCTGTGCAGCTTTTGCTGACCGACGATCCGCTTGAAGCTGGAGATTTGGCAGAAAAAATGGATCGCTTAAATAAAACGCGGCAAGAAATCGTTGCCGCGATAACAGCTGAAGCGATTGAAGAAGTGGAGAAAAACTTTCCTATTAACGAAAATCCGGTTCTTGTCATTGGAAAGGAAAACTGGAATGCAGGTGTAATTGGCATTGTAGCCTCAAAGCTAGTTGAAAAATATTACCGGCCAACGATTGTATTCAGCTATGACCGTGAAAAAGGACTTGCAAAAGGCTCTGCCCGCAGTATCTCTGGTTTTGATCTTTTCGAAAATTTATCGGCTTGCCGCGAACTTCTGCTCCATTTTGGCGGACATCCAATGGCAGCAGGAATGACCGTTCAAATTGAAGATGTTCCAAAACTGCGCGACCGGCTAAATCAGCAGGCAGCTAAGCTGTTAACCGAAGATGACTTCGTCCCAGTTACATTGCTGGATGCAGAGATGGATCTGGCTGATATCGATTTAACAATGATTGAGGAACTGAATCTTCTTGCTCCATTTGGAGTGGAGAACCCGAAGCCGAAAATTGTGATCAACGATGTTGGGATCTCAAACATGCGAAAAATTGGTTCGAACCAATCTCACTTAAAATTAACGATTGCCGAACAGGATTCAAGCCTTGATGGTGTTGGATTCGGATTGGGCTCTTTAGCGGACCATATTTCACCGCTGTCGAAAATCTCCGTAATTGGGCAGCTTGCGATCAATGAATGGAACAATATTCGCAAGCCGCAAATCTTTATCCAAGATCTCGCCGTTCATGCTTGGCAATTATTTGATTATCGCGGCGGAAAACGGTTCAACAGCATTTTAGAAGCTGTTCCAAAGGAAAGGCGAATATGGATTTTTTTTCAGGAAAGCAATATGGAAGAATTGAAGAAAAAAACGCTGCCTGAGGATGAAGTGCTACTAATTGAATTAGAGGATAGAGCAAGATCGGCTGAAATGGACGGAGCAAATGTAGTAATCGTCGATCTTCCTCCAGCTAAATCACTACTGTCTGATTTGTTTAACGGCAAAAAGCCGGCTCGAGTTTATGTTTGCTTTTATAAAGAAGATAGTGACTTTTTCAGCACATTTCCAACCCGGGATCATTTTAAATGGTTTTATGGTTTGTTATTGAAAAAGGGGCCTATTGACCTTCTGAAATATGGAGATGTGATCGCCAAACAGCGAGGCTGGAGCAAGGAAACGATTTTCTTCATGTCAAAGGTGTTTTCTGAACTTGATTTTGTTACAATAAACAATGGATTGATTACTTTAAAAAGGCAAGCGCAAAAGCGCGATTTAACTGACTCCCGAACCTACCAGAAAAAACAAGAGCAATATGCTGTTGAAAATGAATTGCTGTTCTCATCGTATCAGCAATTAAAGACATGGTTCGATCAATTGATTCAAGAATCAGTTAAAAATGAGGAGGCAATTGAAGAATGGATTTAAAGCAATTTGTAACGATCGTACCAGACTGGCCAAAACCAGGCATTAAATTTAAAGATATTACCACGCTGATGGATAATGGACAAGCCTATAAATATGCAACGGACCAGATTGTTCAATATGCAAGAGAGAAGAAGGCTGATCTTGTTGTAGGGCCGGAAGCACGCGGTTTTATTATCGGCTGTCCAGTTGCTTATTCGCTTGAAGTGGGCTTTGCACCTGTCCGAAAGGAAGGAAAGCTTCCGCGCGAAACGATAAAAGTAAACTATGGTCTGGAATATGGCAGCGATGTGTTAACCATCCATAAAGATGCTATCAAACCAGGGCAGCGTGTCTTGATTACAGATGATTTGCTTGCAACCGGCGGAACGATCGAAGCGACTATTAAACTGGTAGAAGAGTTAGGCGGCATCGTTGCCGGCATTGCCTTCTTAATTGAATTAACCTATTTAGAAGGAAGAAAGAAACTTAACGGTTATGATGTTTTAACGCTAATGCAATTTTAGAAGAAAGAGAGTGCTTGGAAGCTTGGTTCCGAGCCTCTTTTTCTTTTTCATTCTTTTTTTAAGTGTTAATCATACAAAATTCGACAAGTTTTTCAAAATTCGTACAAAAATAGCTGCCAATCCCTTTACATCTGGGCTTTTTTTTTCGATAATAGAAACAACATTTCTTTTTTGGATCAGTTTAGAGTGAACAGTCCTATTTGGGATGGTGCAAATCTTAAACAGCGGGATTTGAAAATTCCCTGCTGTTTAGAAATATACGATAGAAATCAAAGGTGATTTTATGGCGAATGATCAAATGTTAACCGCCGAACAAGTCATCGACAAGACCAAAGCTTATTTAAACGATGAGAATGTTGAACTTGTGAAAAAGGCGTATGAATATGCCAAGCACGCCCATCGTGACCAATATAGAAAATCGGGAGAACCATATATTATCCATCCCATCCAGGTTGCCGGGATTCTTGCCGATTTACAAATGGATCCGGCTACGGTTGCTGCTGGTTTTCTCCATGATGTTGTTGAAGACACGAGTGTTACATTGCAAGATTTAGATGAGGCTTTCAACAACGAAGTGGCTATGCTTGTCGACGGAGTGACGAAGTTAGGTAAAATTAAATACAAATCCCACGAAGAACAGCAAGCTGAAAACCATCGGAAAATGTTTGTGGCAATGGCTCAAGACATTCGGGTGATTTTAATTAAGCTTGCGGACCGCCTTCATAATATGCGGACATTAAAACATCTTCCGTATGAAAAACAGCGGAGAATTGCGAATGAGACATTGGAAATATTTGCGCCATTGGCCCACCGCCTAGGTATTTCTAAAATTAAATGGGAATTGGAAGATACAGCGCTCAGGTATTTAAACCCTCAGCAATACTATCGAATTGTTAATTTAATGAAGAAAAAGCGGGCAGAGCGGGAGCAATATTTAGAAGATGTCATTGCGGAAGTGCGTAGCAGATTAAACGAAGTATCGATTAAAGCGGAGCTTTCGGGTCGTCCAAAACATATTTACAGCATTT
Organism: Bacillota bacterium Lsc_1132; assembly: GCA_044598425.1. Lineage (GTDB taxonomy): Bacteria > Bacillota > Bacilli > Bacillales > Cytobacillaceae > JAEVLT01. The sequence goes on along the minus strand of CP172536.1, from coordinate 2,557,433 downwards.
ATCGTAAAATGGCGCTGCAAAATAAACAATTCAGCGAGATTTATGATCTGTTGGCTGTTCGCATTGTTGTTAACAGCATCAAGGATTGCTACGCGGTTTTAGGGATTATCCATACTTGCTGGAAGCCGATGCCAGGAAGATTTAAAGATTACATTGCCATGCCAAAACCGAATATGTATCAGTCGCTGCATACAACAGTTATCGGTCCGAAGGGTGACCCGCTCGAAGTGCAGATCCGCACATTTGAAATGCATCGGATTGCCGAATTCGGTATTGCCGCCCACTGGGCTTATAAAGAAGGAAAAAGCTTGAATGAAAGCTCATCCTATGAACAAAAACTGACATGGTTTCGCGAAATATTGGAGTTTCAAAATGAAACGGCTAACGCGGAAGAGTTTATGGAATCTCTTAAAATTGATCTCTTTTCCGATATGGTATTTATTTTTACCCCAAAAGGTGATGTAATCGAACTTCCTTCCGGCTCGGTTCCGATCGATTTTGCCTATCGCATCCACTCTGAAATTGGCAATAAAACAATCGGTGCCAAAGTGAATGGTAAAATGGTTACGCTTGATTACAAGCTGAAAACCGGGGATATTGTTGAAATTTTAACGTCCAAGCATTCGTATGGACCAAGCCAGGATTGGTTGAAGCTTGCGCAAACGTCGCAGGCGAAGAATAAAATTCGCCAGTTCTTTAAAAAACAGCGCCGCGATGAAAATATCGAAAAGGGTCGTGAATTGGTCGAAAAAGAGATTCGATCAATGGAGTTTGATATAAAAGAGATTCTCACTTCTGAAAATTTAAAAAAAGTTGTCGAAAAATTTAATTTTATGAATGAAGATGATATGTTTGCCGCAGTTGGCTACAGCGGTGTAACCGCGCTGCAAGTTGCCAACCGCCTGACGGAAAAATGGCGCAAAAAGCGGGATCAGGAGCAATCGGCTACGATTGCCAGCAAAATTACCGAACTAAAAGCTTTTCCGCCATCGAAAAAGCGGGAGTCCGGCGTTCAAGTTTCGGGAATTGATAATTTACTTATTCGCTTATCAAAATGCTGCAATCCTGTTCCTGGAGACGAAATTGTCGGATTTATCACAAAAGGGCGCGGCGTCTCAGTTCATCGGTCCGATTGTCCGAATATTGACACAAATGAGGCGCAACCGAGGCTGATTCCTGTTCAGTGGGAATCATCATTAAATGATCGGAAGGAATACAATGTTGATATTGAAATAAATGGTTATGACCGGCGTGGGCTTCTTAATGAGGTGCTGCAGGCGGTGAATGAAACAAAGACCAATATTTCAGCTGTATCCGGAAAATCGGACCGCAATAAAATGGCGACGATCAATATGTCAATTGCCATTCATAATGTCAGCCACCTGCAAAAAGTTGTTGAGCGGATCAAACAAATACCAGATATTTATTCAGTACGAAGAGTCATGAATTAGTAAGGAGACGTAATCAATGCGAGTAGTGGTTCAACGAAGCAAACAGGCGAGTGTAACAGTTGCGGGGAAAATTACTGGAGAAATAACAAGCGGGTTAGTTCTGCTCGTCGGTGTTACCCATGATGATACAAAAGACGATGCTGACTATTTGGCCGATAAGATTGTGAATCTGCGAATATTTGAGGATGAGTCAGAAAAAATGAATTACTCGTTGCTGGATGTTGGTGGACAGATTCTTTCGATTTCCCAGTTTACATTGTACGGTGATTGCCGAAAAGGGAGAAGGCCGAACTTTATGGAAGCAGCAAGGCCGGATTATGCGGAACAAATTTATGAGACATTTAATCGTCTTCTACGGGAAAAGGGTGTTCATGTCGAAACCGGTGTTTTTGGTGCGATGATGGATGTCAGCTTAATTAACGATGGTCCTGTTACACTAATCGTTGAGAGTAAGTAAAAAAGCTAGGCAGTCAGCCTAGCTTTTTTACTTTTGAACGTCTATAGATGTGATTATTTTTACTGCATTTGTTATTTGTTTTTAAAATAGCGGGCCAGACCGTTGTAGATACCGGTTGCTGCGTTTTCTTGAAATTGTTTGGAGTTAAGCGTCATTTCCTCTTCCGGATTGCTGAGATAACCGAGCTCAATTAACGTTGCTTTTTGGGGATTTTCGCGGATTACGTGAAAATCACCGAATCGCACACCCCTGTTTTTCAGACCAGTTTCGGCGTTTACCGCTGATAGCACATTCTTTGCAAGTGACTTTTGATAAGAATAATAATAATAGCCTGTTTCTCCGCGAACGCTTCGATCTAAATTGCTGTCATAATGGAGGCTGACAAATGCATCTGCTTGCTGAAAACGCGCGGTGCTGACCCGGGATGGCAGAGAAACATATTCATCCCTTGTTCTAGAAAGAATGACGTTAGCTCCTGCTGCTTTTAATTTATCATAGACGAGGCTTGCAGTCCTTAGTGTCAAATCCTTCTCTAAGGAGCCGCCAGCACCAGTAGTACCGGTATCCTCGCCGCCATGTCCTGGATCTAGTACAATGGTTTTATTTTTTAAATAACCCTCTGCACCTTGCCTTTCGATCCTAGGGGCCAGCCCGCTCACAGAAACAATCCATCCTGCTACATATGCCTTTTCCCCGTCTTTTAACATTACCTCGTACCAGTCTTTTTCCACCTTTGTAATCGTAAATTGATCTCCTTCATTTGCCCGCTTGATCACATCAGCTTGAAGACTGGGAGCTTTACGTAAATTTGTGCCATTTTGCAAAATCGTAGCGGTAGATTCCTTCACAGCTTGTCCACCAGCGGAAGAACTTTTTGAAGCAGATTTATCAAGATATAAGTTTGAGATCCAGCCGTTTTTTCCTGAAGCATACTCAATTTTTGCCCAGTTATTGACTTCGGCCAAAATGGAAAAACTTTGTCCTTTATTTACAGTTCCCACTATGTTTGCATTCAATGAAGCATTATCGCGAACATGTAAGCCGTTGGCTGTGACGGTGCCAATCATGCCGCTTAAAGGCTCGCTGTTTTTCTGTTCTTTCTTGTCCACCAAGTCGACAAATTGGGAACTTATCCATGCTTGCTGGCCTGCCAAACGAAACTCCAGCCAATCTCCTTTCTGTGACAGAACATCAATGGTTTTTCCTTTTGAAAGTTTACCGAGGATTTTGCTAGAAGCCGATGCATCGCTTCTGACGTTTACATTGTTACTGTTGATCGTTCCGGTACTTGACAAATTGCTTTGACTAGTTTGATCATTTTTCATGTTTAAATAGGCAGAAGCAACCCATCCTTCTCCAAAGGAGTCGGAAATCTTGACCCAATTTTCATTTTTTTCGAGGACACTGACGCTTTGTCCTTTATTTAGGTAGCCAATAATTTGAAAAGTTGTTCCAGGACCTGAACGCACACGCAAATTCCCAGTGCTGCTTACCGCAGCATTTGGTTTGGAAACTTGTGAGTTGTCAGAGGTGCTCCGGGCTGCTTTACTAACTAGCCAATTCGCTACCCAGCCTGTTTGGCCATCGGCAAGTTTGAGCTGTGTCCAATCATTTTTTTCTTTAACGATTGAGTACTTTTCTCCTTTTTTTAATTGGGTAATGAGCGGATAACTCAAGCTTGGACCTTCACGAACATTAACTTGATCAGCAGCGATCGTAACAGTTTCAGCTGCCGCAGCGTTGTTGTTTGCAGGCGAATAAAATGCTCCGCTTGCCAAAGTAATCGACAAGAATAAAATTCCGGTTCTTTTCCCCATCTGCATCTCCTTTATCTCTTTTTGCCCTTATTTTAACGTAAAACGTTGTGAAAATCATTCCTTTGTTGGAAAGTTAGGCCAGTTTTCCTAACGAAATCTGTTCCAATGCAAGTTTTTCACGTATCTTGGCAACAATAGAAGCGATTGATAAGAATGGAAGGGTGAATAGTTTATGCGGTCAAGTGAAAAGGGAGTAAATATCCAATCAGCGGACAGCCGAATTTTTGGCGTTGATTTTCATCATTTTATCGAAAGAGAGCAGCAGGCAAATTCGTTTGAATTAGCATCTGAATTTGGACTAACCATGAGAGATGTAAAAAAATTAAAAAAATATTTGGATAGATTTTAATTCTTCTTGACATTCAAAAAAATGCTCCGTATTATTATATAATTAAAATAACAATATTTTTAAAACCAATGATGGAGCATAGTAGTTAAGGAATAACGCATGTCAAGAGAGGAATTGCCCCGGGCTGAAAGCAAATCCACATGTCGTCTTAATGAATGAACACTCCGAAGGCTTCTTTCTGAAAGAACAAATTTTAAGTAGGAAGAGAACGTGTGCAGGCGTTAACTGTTAAAGAGGAAAAGCATGGATTTAAAACGCTTTTCAACTAGGGTGGCACCACGGGAATATCACAACTCTCGTCCCTTGTTTTTCAACAAGGGATGGGAGTTTTTTTATTGAAAAAAATGAAGGAGGAATCCCCATTGTCTATTAGCATTCCAAGGGGTACACAAGACATCTTGCCAGGTGAGGTGGAAAAATGGCAGCTGATTGAAAACAAAGCAAGGGAGCTTTGTCAAAGATATCAATATCATGAAATCCGCACCCCAATTTTTGAACATACAGAATTATTCTTACGCGGGGTTGGAGATACGACCGATATTGTCCAAAAGGAAATGTATACTTTTACCGATAAAGGCGAACGCAGCTTAACGCTTCGGCCGGAAGGAACAGCATCGACTGTCCGCGCTTTTGTTGAGAAGAAAATGTTTGGGCTGCCTTCCCAGCCCGTAAAGCTCTTTTATATGGGACCAATGTTCCGCTATGAACGGCCGCAAGCAGGCCGCTTCCGCCAATTTGTTCAATTCGGCGTTGAAGCATTGGGCAGCAATGATCCGGCTATTGACGCTGAAGTCATTTCCCTTGCTATGAATTTGTATAGGGAAGTTGGTTTGAAAAGTTTAAAATTGGTCATTAACAGCCTCGGCGACAAAGAAAGCCGCAACGCTCATCGCGAAGCGCTGGTAAAGCATTTTCAACCGCGCATCGGCGAGTTTTGCAGCGACTGTCAGAGCCGCTTGGAAAAAAACCCGCTAAGGATTTTGGATTGCAAGAAAGACCGGAACCATGAATTAATGAAATCAGCTCCATCGATCATCGATTATTTGAATGATTTTTCAAAAACTTATTTTGAAAAACTAAAGCAGTACTTAACGATGTTGGATATCCCGTTTGAAGTGGATCCAAATCTTGTCCGTGGCTTGGATTATTATAACCACACGGCTTTTGAAATCATGAGCGAAGCGGAAGGATTCGGCGCGATCACTACATTGTGCGGCGGCGGGCGTTACAATGGGTTAGCAGAAGAAATTGGCGGTCCTGAAACGCCGGGAATCGGTTTTGCGTTAAGTATTGAGCGAATGCTTTCAGCTATTGAAGCTGAAGGAGTGCAGCTTGATATCGAAGAAGGAATTGATTGTTTTTTGGTTGCGCTTGGAGATGCGGCCAAAGATTATTCAGTAGGCTTGCTGCAGCAGCTTCGTAACGCTGGGCTTTCAGCTGAGCGGGATTATTTAAACCGCAAAGTGAAAGCACAGTTTAAAGCAGCAGACCGTTTGAATGCAAAATATGTAGCGGTATTAGGCGATGAAGAGATAAACAACAATAAAATCACAGTGAAAAAGATGGAAACGGGAGACCAAGTCGAAATGGGACTTGATTCATTCGTGTCATTTTTACTCGAAGGATAGAATGAAGGGGGATATATCATGTTTGGTAGAAGCTATTTTTGCGGAGAAGTGCCGGAATCAGCAATTGGCGAAAAAGTAACTTTAAAAGGCTGGGTGCAGAAGCGCCGTGATTTAGGCGGGTTAATTTTTATTGATTTGCGCGATCGTACAGGCATTGTTCAGGTCGTGTTTAATCCAGATACATCCGCTGAAGCATTAAAAATAGCGGAAAAAATCCGTAACGAATTTGTCCTAAATATTGAAGGGAAGGTTGTTGCGCGGGAAGAGTCAACGTTTAACGACCAGTTAAAAACCGGAAAAATTGAAGTGTACGCTGAAGCGGTAACGATCATCAATGAAGCGAAAACACCGCCATTTATGATCTCCGATAAAACCGATGCTTCTGAGGATATTAGGCTGAAATACCGCTACTTGGATTTTCGCCGCCCGGTGATGTTTGAAACGCTTAAAATGCGCCATCAAGTGACAAAAGCTATTCGCGATTTCCTTGATAGAGAAGGATTTTTGGATATTGAAACACCCATTTTAACAAAAAGTACTCCTGAAGGTGCCCGCGACTACCTCGTTCCAAGCCGGGTGCATCCAGGGGAGTTTTACGCGCTTCCGCAATCGCCGCAGCTTTTTAAACAGTTATTGATGGTGGGCGGAATTGAACGGTATTATCAAATTGCCCGCTGTTTCCGGGATGAAGATCTTCGCGCTGACCGTCAGCCAGAATTTACGCAAGTCGATATTGAGACAAGCTTTTTAGGACAGGAAGATATTATCGCCTTAATGGAAAAGATGATGGCCAAAGTGATGCGAGAAGTGAAGGGAATTGAGGTTTCCACGCCATTCCCCCGCATGACATATGATGAAGCCATGAGCCGCTATGGGTCAGACAAACCTGATACGCGCTTTGAAATGGAACTTGTCGATCTTTCAGAGATTGTGAAAAACTCAAGCTTTAAAGTGTTTGCATCTGCAGTGGCAAATGGCGGCCAAGTGAAAGCCATTAATGTCAAAAATGCTGCCGAGAAGTATTCTCGAAAAGATATTGATGCCTTAGGAGAGTATGCCAACCGGTATGGTGCAAAAGGACTCGCTTGGCTGAAAGTAGAAGAAGAAGGCTTTAAAGGACCAATTGTCAAGTTCATTACCCCGGAGGAAGAACAGGCAATGAAGGCAACACTTGCTGCACAGTCAGGAGACCTGCTGCTGTTTGTTGCTGACAAAAAAAGCATTGTTGCTGATTCTTTGGGCGCATTAAGGCTTAAACTTGGGAAAGATTTGAATTTAATTGATCCAAGTCTATTTAATTTTTTATGGGTGACCGATTGGCCGCTGCTTGAATATGACGAGGAGGAAGGGCGGTATTATGCTGCGCATCACCCGTTTACGATGCCATTCCGCGAAGATTTGGCTTTGCTTGAAAGCAACCCTGCCAAAGTCCGTGCCCAAGCATATGATATTGTGTTAAACGGTTACGAATTAGGTGGAGGATCACTCCGAATTTTCGAACGGGATATTCAAGAAAAAATGTTTAAGGTTCTTGGATTTTCCGAGGAGGAGGCGCTTGAGCAGTTTGGGTTCTTGCTAAATGCCTTTGAATATGGCACACCGCCGCATGGCGGAATCGCGCTGGGACTTGACCGGCTTGTCATGCTGCTTGCGGGAAGTTCGAATCTGCGCGATACAATCGCTTTTCCAAAAACTTCAAGTGCCAGCTGTTTGCTGACGAATGCTCCGGGAGAAGTTTCGCAGGCCCAGCTGGATGAGCTTAATTTGTCAATAAACGTTAACAAACAGCAATAATTGCCTTTGTCTTTTACCTTGAGCAGCACATGAAAATATGATATAATAACACCAATCAGAGAGAGTCCTGAGGTGTACGTTGTATAACCTGAAGTTTTGACCGAACATCTTTTCTTCGGGAGTCTGGAGTTTTTCATCCGCGCAAATGCCCCGCTTTTAAGGAATGTGGGGACTTGCAAGGATGGAAACAGGACACCCACCTGCTGAGCGCGGGATCAAAACAAGGGATGTAAAGCGACGGCACGATTGGGACTCTCTCATTTTGTCAAAAAACGCTCCTGCTTGGAGTTTTTTTTTGGGTTCTACTATAATAATTCCTATTGATTTACTTGATATTATAGCCAACGAATAAAAATTAATGGAGTGAAATGAAATGCTGCATCAATTTTCGCGAAATGAGTTAGCAATCGGCAAGGAAGGCCTTGATATTTTGAAAAACAGCACGGTCGCAGTTCTCGGAATTGGCGGGGTTGGCTCCTTTGCCGCAGAAGCCCTGGCCCGCTCTGGAGTAGGCCGCCTTATTTTAATCGATAAGGATGATGTCGATATTACGAACGTCAATCGCCAGCTGATTGCTCTATTATCCACAGTTGGCCAGCCAAAAGCAGATCTGATGAAGGCGAGAATCGCTGACATCAACCCGGCATGTGAAGTAATTGCTTTAAAAATGTTTTATACGGAAGACACGTATGAGCAAATTTTTGACTATGGCTTGGACTTTGTGGTCGATGCATCTGATACGATTGTTTATAAAATCCACTTGATGAGGGAATGTTTAAGACGCCATATTCCGATGATCTCAAGTATGGGAGCAGCGAATAAAACGGACCCGACCCGGTTTCAAATTGCCGATATTTCAAAAACACATACCGACCCCATCGCGAAAGTCATCCGTACAAAGCTACGTAAGGAAGGAATTAAAAAAGGAATTCCGGTTGTTTTTTCAGATGAAAGCCCGATTGTCATCCGCGAAGACGTAAGAAAAGTGGTCGGGAATGAAAATGCAGAGATCCGAAAGGCGCAAATGCCGCCATCATCCAATGCGTTTGTACCATCAGTGGCAGGTTTGATCATGGCGAGCCATGTTGTCAACCAATTGCTGAAAGACATCAAAATTAAACGTGTAAAAGACTAAATCTCCAATCATAATTGGAGATTTTTTTTGCGTTAAGGAAATTATAAATTTGTATAGTGTGGCTTATTTTTTCTTCAATTTTTCATAAACTGAAGCAAGTGCCTGCTCAAACTTGCCCGTACGCTTTGGCTGGTAGTAATGCTTGTTTTTTAATCTGTCCGGCAAGTATTGCTGCGGAACCCAGCCCGTTTCGTAATTATGCGGATACAGATAGCCGATACCCCTGCCAAGCTCTTTTGCACCTTTATAATGGGCATCCTTTAAATGGTCTGGAACTTCGCCGATTGCTCCTTTTTGGATATCGGCTAATGCTGAATCTATTGCCGTGATCGCTGAGTTCGATTTTGGCGAAAGGCATAGCTCGATCACTGCATTCGCAAGGGGAATTCGCGCTTCAGGAAAGCCAAGGCGTTCAGCGGACTCGATTGCTGCTAAGGTTCGCGCCCCAGCTTGAGGATTCGCGAGACCAATATCTTCATAGGCAATAACAAGCAGGCGGCGGCTGATACTGACAAGGTCCCCAGCTTCAATAAGTCTTCCAAGGTAATGCAAGGCGGCATCTGCGTCGCTGCCGCGAATCGATTTCTGAAACGCGGATAAAACATCGTAGTGTCCATCGCCGTCCTTATCATGGGTGAAGCTTTTTTTTTGCAGACATTCTTCAGCAGCAGCGAGATCGATTCGAATGATTCCATCTTCATCAGGCTCTGTTGAAAGGACAGCCAGTTCAAGTGCATTCAGCGAGCTTCTGACATCGCCGTTCGCGCCTTCTGCAAAATGCTGCAATGCTTCATCTGAGAGCTGGACGTCCAGCTTGCCTAACCCCCGCTCCTCATCCTGTAAAGCTCTAATGAGCGCTGTTTTTATTTCCTCAGGGACTAACGGTTTCAACTCAAAAATCTGACAGCGGCTGCGGATCGCCGGGTTGATGGCATGATAAGGATTGCTCGTTGTCGCGCCGATTAATGTGATCATCCCATTTTCCAAAAATGGCAGCAGGAAATCCTGTTTTGCTTTATCAAGGCGATGGACCTCATCCAGCAGCAGGATGACCTTTCCGGACATTTTTGCTTCAGCGGCCACCACTTCCATGTCTTTTTTATTATTGGTTACCGCATTTAATGCCCGAAAGGCGAACTCAGTGCTTCCGGCTATCGCGCTGGCAATCGATGTTTTGCCAATTCCGGGAGGGCCGTATAAAATCATCGATGTAAGCTGCTTTGCTTTTACCATCCGGGTGATCATTTTACCCTCGCCGACAAGATGCTTTTGACCGACAATTTCCTCGATCGTTCTCGGCCGCATCCGAAATGCTAATGGCTTTTGTGGCATATCTTCATCTCTCCAATTGTTCTAGTAAAAATAGAATACCATTGATTCATTAAAAAGCATACGAATGTGGAATGTGTTATAATTTCTAAAGCATATCAAAATACTTTGGATTTTGGTAAAATGAAAAGATCCACAGAACAAACGAGCGGGTGATGAAAGTGCTTGAAAGAAGAAAAGGTCAAGTAACCTATCGATTTGGTATTTATTTTATCGGTTTGCTGATCATGTCGCTCGGTATCGTTTTTTTAATTAAAAGCAGACTAGGAGCAACTCCCTGGGATGTGTTCCACGTTGGCTTATATTATCATTTTGGGCTAACAATCGGAAGCTGGTCGATTATGGTTGGGCTTGTTATTTTGACGGCAGCCGCCTTGATTTCAAAAGAAATTCCCCATATTGGGGCTTTTTTGAACATGCTTACAGTTGGCATCTTTATTGATCTTTATATGATGCTTCCATTCATGACCACGCCTGAATCGCCAGCAGGAAAAATGTTGATGTTTTTAGTTGGGATCCTATTGAATGCTTATGGAATGGGCATTTATATTTCTGCCAGTTTAGGCGCCGGTCCGCGCGATAGTCTTATGCTTGCGTTAACGAATAAAACAGGCTGGAAAGTCCGCAATGTCCGGGCAAGCATTGAAATCGTTGTGTTGCTGATTGGCTGGAAATTAGGGGGACCTGCAAACTGGGGGACGATTTTATTCGGGTTGACGATTGGCCCGATGGCCGGCATCGCATTGCCGCAATGTGATCGGATCGCGAGTACGCTGTTGGAGAAAGCAAGTAAGCGACAGATAGAAAATCAGATCGTTCCTTCTGAAAAAATAAATAGAGGTGTTGTGAAATGAAAATTTCAACAAAAGGGCGCTACGGCCTGACAATTATGATTGAACTAGCGAAAAATTATGGGGAGGGGCCCCTATCTTTAAAAGCAATAGCCCAATCAAATGATTTATCAGAGCATTATTTGGAACAATTGATTGCGCCACTTAGAAATGCGGGGTTGGTAAAAAGCATTAGAGGGGCTTATGGCGGTTACATTCTTAGCAAACTTCCGTCCAAAATTACGGCTGGTGATGTGATTCGCATCCTCGAAGGTCCGATTACCCCAGTTGAAGGAATCGAAGATGAAGAACCAGCGAAGCGAGAGTTGTGGATTCGGATTCGCGATGCCATCAAGGGTGTGCTTGATAATACAACCCTGGAAGATTTGGCGAATCACTCCGATGATCAGCAAACAGATGCCTACATGTTTTATATATAAAAAGTTTGAATGAAGGTGTAATAATGGAAAGAATTTATCTTGATCATGCTGCTACCACGCCGATGCATCCGAAAGTGTCGGAAAAAATGTTGGAAATCATGAATTTCCATTTCGGAAATCCATCAAGTATCCACTCCTTTGGCAGGGAAGCGAGGCACTTGATCGATTTGTCCCGTGAAACGATGGCTCGAAGCATTGGAGCAAAGGAAAATGAAATTATTTTTACAAGCGGTGGAACTGAAGCGGATAATATGGCGCTTTTTGGTGTGGCAGAAAGCTATCAAACGGCCGGAAAACATATTATAACAACGCAAATCGAACATCATGCGGTACTTCACGCTTGTCAAAAGTTAGAAAAAATGGGTTTCGAAGTAACGTATTTGCCTGTCAATCAAACGGGAAAAATCATGTTTGATGATTTTAAAAAGGCATTGCGGGACGATACGATTCTTGTGACCATTATGTACGGAAACAATGAAGTAGGTACACTGCAGCCGATTTCGGAAATTGGACAGCTTTTAAAAGATCATCCGGCAATTTTTCACACTGATGCCGTTCAAGCGTATGGAATTGAAACAATTGACGTAAATGAAAGCCATATCGACTTGCTTTCTGTCTCCGCTCATAAAATCAACGGGCCAAAGGGGATCGGTTTTCTTTATTGCCGCGAAAATGTGAAACTTGCACCACGTTCTTTTGGCGGCGACCAGGAAAGGAAACGGCGGGCAGGGACGGAAAATGTTGCATCGATTGGGGCTTTCCGAGAAGCCGTACTTATTTCGCAGGCAGAGAGAGAAAAAAAGCAGGAGAAATTTAGACAATTCAAGGAAATTTTTATCGGTGAGCTAAAGGAACAACAAGCTGATTTTTCTATAAACGGATCGCTTGAAAATTCGCTGCCGCATGTATTAAACTTAAGTTTCGCTGGCACAAATGTTGAGGCTATGCTTGTAAATCTTGATTTGGCTGGCATCGCGGTTTCAAGCGGTTCAGCCTGCACAGCAGGTTCCATTGAACCTTCGCATGTTCTTGTTGCGATGTTCGGGAAAAACTCGGAACGCTTAACCAATTCAATCCGTTTTAGCTTTGGTCTGAATACAACTGAAGCGCAAGTCAGAAAGGCTGCACGTGAAACGGCCAAAATTGCCAAGCGGTTAACCAAATAGATTAAAGGTTGAAAAGGAACAGAAATAGAGGTGAGTTGTTTGGAAAATAAAGATCCGAAAAATACAAGAGTTGTTATCGGGATGTCCGGCGGCGTTGATTCATCTGTCGCTGCCTTGCTGTTGAAAGAGCAAGGCTATGACGTCATTGGCATCTTTATGAAAAACTGGGACGATACCGATGAAAATGGCGTTTGTACAGCTACGGAAGATTATAACGATGTCATCCGCGTTTGCAACCAAATCGGTATCCCATATTATGCGGTCAATTTCGAAAAACAATATTGGGACAAGGTGTTTACTTATTTCCTTGAAGAATATAAGGCAGGAAGAACCCCGAACCCTGATGTCATGTGCAATAAAGAAATTAAATTTAAAGCTTTCCTGGAGCATGCGGTGAATCTTGGAGCCGATTACGTTGCTACCGGCCATTATGCCCAAGTTGTATATGAAGACGGGGAATACAAAATGCTCCGCGGTCTTGATCAAAATAAAGACCAAACGTATTTTTTGAACCAGCTGACGCAAGAGCAGTTAAGTAAAGTGTTGTTTCCGCTTGGTGGACTTGAAAAATCGCGCGTTCGCGAAATTGCGAAAGAAGCAAATTTAGCGACAGCTGCGAAAAAAGATAGTACGGGCATCTGTTTCATCGGCGAGCGCAACTTCAAGGAGTTTTTAAACCAATATCTTCCGGCCCAGCCTGGGAATATGGAGACCTTTGATGGCGAAATAAAAGGGAAGCATGATGGTTTGATGTACTATACAATTGGGCAGAGGCATGGGCTTGGAATTGGCGGCTCCGGCGATCCATGGTTTGCGATAGGCAAGGATTTAGAACGGAATGTGCTGTATGTAGGCCAGGGCTTTCATCATGAAAAGCTCTATTCGGATTCGATCCTTGCCAATAAACTCAGCTGGGTTTCCAATCGGGGTAAGCGTGGCGAGTTTGAATGCACCGCAAAATTCCGCTATCGTCAGGAAGACCACAAAGTCACGGTTCGATTGTTGGAAAATAATCAAGCGGAAGTTCGTTTCCACGAGCCAATCAGGGCGATAACCCCCGGACAAGCAGCAGTCTTTTACCAAGGGGAAGAATGCCTTGGCGGTGGAACGATTGATCAAGTATTTAAAAATGGCAAGCGCCTTTCGTATGTTGGGTAAAAACGAAGCCCCGTTCTTTTTTTAGATCGGGGTTTTTGCTATGAGAAAAAATAGCTTGAATAGGAAGTGTGATATACTTCTAGTAGGATGGAGTTGAAAATAGATGGATAAAAACCAATTAGGTGTTCAATTTTTGCAGAACGGAAAATTGGATGAAGCAGCTAAGGCTTTTAACGACGCAATTACTGAAAATCCTAATGATCCAGTCGGCTTTATTAATTTTGGGAATGTCCTAGCGGCTGTAAATGATAGTGAAAAAGCGGAGAAATTTTACCAGAAAGCGATTGCGCTTGATGAAAATGCGGCAGCTGCTTATTATAGTCTCGGGAATCTATATTACAGCAAGGATCGATTTGACGAGGCAAAAAAGATGTTTGAAATGGCACTGAAAAAAGGACTGGAAACAAGTGACAACTTTTTTATGCTTGGCATGACGCTTATTCAGCTTGAACAAACTCGCTTTGCTTTGCCTTATCTGCAAAGAAGTGTTGAGCTAAATGGTAATGATGCCGAAGCGCGTTTCCAATATGGCTTATGCCTTGCTAAGCAAGACTTGATTGACGAAGCGATTCCTCAATTTCAAAAATGCCTGGAAATCGATGCGAAACACGCTGATGCCTATTATAATTTGGGGGTTGCCCACGGTTTTAAAGAAGAATCGGACAAAGCACTGGAGATGTTTGCGAAGGCCCTTGAAGTTCAGCCGGACCATGTCCTTGCGGGCTATGCAAAAAAGCTGATGGAACAAGGCATGTAATTTGTCTAACGCTATTGAGAAAGGAGGAAAGCATATGGACGAGCAGAATTCATTGGATTTATTCTCTGATGAAGGAAAATATGTCAAAGGGAAGCATCTGGTAACAATTTTTCGCAATCATCAAAACCTCTATTCTGTCTTAAGAATTCGCGTGGAAGAGACAAATGATCATTATGAAGACAAAGAAGCGGTTATTACCGGCTATTTTCCGAAAATTCATGAACAGGAAACGTATATATTTTACGGTGAATTTAAAGATCATCCGAAATTTGGCCTGCAGTTTCAAGCAAGCCATTTTCGCAAAGATATTCCCCAGACAAAGCAGGGGATTGTCAATTATTTATCCAGTGAAATGTTTAAAGGAATTGGCAAAAAGACAGCCGAGAATATTGTGGAAACCCTTGGAGAGAATGCAATTTCAAAAATTTTGAATAAGCCGTCACTGCTCGATTCAGTCCCGAAGCTTCCTCCCGAAAAGGCAAAGATGCTTTATGATACACTCATGCAGCATCAAGGTCTTGAACAAGTGATGGTGGCCTTAAACCAATACGGCTTTGGTCCGCAATTGTCAATGCGAATCTACCAATTCTATAAAGAGGAAACAGTGGGTATCATTCAAAAAAATCCTTACAAGCTGGTTGAAGATATCGAAGGAATCGGCTTTGGACGGGCTGATGAACTTGGTTACCAGCTTGGAATCTCAGGCAGTCATCCCGACCGGATAAGAGCGGCTTGTTTGTATACGCTCGAAAATGAGAGTATGCAAAATGGTCATGTGTTTATGCAGGCGGCCGATCTATTAAAAAAGGTCAAGCAGCTATTAGAAGAAAACAAGCGTGATCAAATTGAATTCAGTGACATATCAGCCGAGATTATTAAGCTTGATGAAGAAGGTAAATTGATTATCGAAGAAAAGCGGCTTTATTTGCCTTCTCTATATTTTGCTGAAAAAGGCCTTGTTACAAGCATTAAGAGAATTCTTGAACAAAATGATTATGAAAACCAATTTCCTGAGTCGGAATTTTTGCTCGCTTTAGGTGACCTGGAAGACCGTTTAGGTGTCCAATATGGGGCAACACAGAAAGAAGCCATTCAAACCGCATTGATGTCACCGATGATGATTTTAACAGGCGGCCCTGGTACAGGAAAAACAACAGTTATCAAAGGTATTGTTGAACTATACAGCGAATTGCATGGCTGCTCGCTTGATCCAAAAGATTATCATAAAAAAGATGAGTCCTTTCCGATTTTGCTTTGTGCGCCAACAGGAAGAGCGGCGAAGCGGATGAACGAATCAACAGGGCTTCCAGCAGTTACCATTCACCGGCTGTTAGGATTTAACGGAACAGAGGGCTTTGAACACGATGAAGCAAGCTCACTTGACGGAAAAATGTTGATTGTTGACGAAACTTCGATGGTTGATATTTGGCTTGCCAACCAATTGTTTAAAGCATTACCGGAAAATATTCAAGTCATTCTCGTTGGGGATGAAGATCAGTTGCCTTCTGTCGGACCAGGTCAAGTATTGCGAGACTTGCTAAGTTCGGAGCGAATCCCAACCGTTAACCTTACCGATATTTACCGGCAGGCGGAAGGGTCTTCGATCATTGAGCTTGCCCATCAGATTAAAAAAGGGTTTTTGCCGGATAATATTTCTGTGCAGAAAGGAGACCGTTCTTTTATCAAATGCAGTTCTGGTCAGATTGCTCAAGTTGTGGAAAAAGTTGTGCTGAATGCGAAAAATAAAGGTTATTCTGCTAAAGACATTCAAGTGCTGGCTCCGATGTACCGCGGTTCAGCTGGTATTGACCGCTTGAATTTTCTGCTGCAGGAAATCTTTAACCCGAATCCTAATGGAACTAGAAAAGAAATTTCCTTCGGTGACGTAAAGTATCGGATTGGCGATAAAGTCCTCCAACTTGTCAATCAGCCGGAGAGCAATGTCTTTAACGGGGATATCGGAGAGATTGTTTCCATTTTTTACGCAAAAGAAAATACAGAAAAGCAAGATATGGTCATTATTTCATTCGAAGGAAATGAAGTTACCTACACTAGGCAGGATTTAAATCAAATCACTCACGCTTATTGCTGTTCAGTTCATAAATCGCAAGGAAGCGAATTTCCAATTGTCATTATGCCGGTGTCACGCGGCTATTATCGAATGCTGAGAAGAAAGCTGATTTATACCGCCATTACGAGAAGTAAACAATTTTTGATTTTGTGCGGCGAGGAAGATGCACTAAGAATCGGTGTTGAGCGAGCGGATGAAGAGAATCGTCAAACAACATTAAGCGAAAAACTGCAGGAGGCGATTCCTGTTAGGCAGAAACAGGCAGTGGAACGTGTGAATCCGGAATGTTCTTATGAAGATGTAATGATGAAAACAGACCCGATGATTGGGATGGAAAACGTTTCTCCTTATGATTTTATGCTGAATGATTAAAACTAAAAATGTTCGGAAAGGTGGGACTTTCTTTGCGGACATTTTCTTTAATAAAAGGATTACCGGTTTACAATCAAAAAAGCGGAGAGAAAATCGGAGAAGTGGTGGACCTCTGCATCAGCAAAAGCGGTTTAGTGAAAGGTCTGTTGGTGAAAAAAGGCGTTTTTTTAAAGCAGCTTATTTTTCTGGCAATTGATCAAATAAGTTCCTACGGAAGCGATGGAATTATGATTGACCGGGTGGATCAGTTGGAGAAATTGAAGGATACACCGGAGTATACATTTTCTTATCAGCATTCTTTGGAAGGAAAAATGCTGGTGTCCAAAAGCGGTGATTCGCTTGGATTATTAAAGGATGTATATTTCTTGGAGGAACTGGGCACAATTGTAGGGTATGAAGTTACAGATGGCTTCTTTACGGAGATCACGCAAGGAAAGCAAGTGATTGAAACGGAAGCTCCCCCTGCGATCGGAAAAGACGCCATCATTGTCGATGAATTGAACAGGTGAGGTGTCTTTTCATGTTTAAGTGTCCAAACTGCCAAAGTAAGGATATTGGCAAAATTGGGATCAATCAATATTATTGCTGGAGCTGCTTTATTGAATTGTCTGTTACCAAAGGGCTGATTCACACCCATCAAGTCGAGGAAGATGGAACATTAAGTTCCCTCGACGATTTGTTTGAAGAGGAAGATCGCCGATTTACGAGCTAACAATACGAAAATCCCCCGTTTTTGCGGGGGATTTTTCAATCCTAAACATTTTTCAATACATAATTCCAGCCATTTCCTCGAAAAATAAACGGGAAGGAGGAATCGGCATTGGAAATTCAAGTAAAGTGGTACTATCGGGTTGGTTTTATACTCCTTTTGCTAATCGCAATTTATGTGTTATTAAAAATCCGCTTTGTTTGGATGCCTGTTTTAAAAATTGCGGTGGTGATTTTGCTTCCGTTTTTTATTGGCGGATTCATTACTTACCTGCTGCACCCCATTGTCGAGAAGCTGCATGAAAAGGGTTTGCATCGAGGACTGGCGATTTTTCTGATTTATTTTCTTTTTTTTGGCGGAGTTGGTTTTTCTTTGTATAAAGGAATTCCCGTTTTTATCGCCCAGCTGAAGGATTTATCAGAAAATACACCGATTTTTGCAGAGCAGTACCGAAGCTGGATTAAACAAATTCAGATGCACACTGCTGAATGGCCGGATGGGCTGCAAGGGAAAATGAATGATGGAATCAATGCGTTTGAGCGCAAGTTGGATGCATTGCTAACATTGTTTATTGGTTTTTTAGTTAATTTTTTAAATTCTGCTGTTGTGTTGATGGTGATCCCCTTTATTGCGTTCTATATGTTAAAGGATTTTGATTTAATCAAACGGGCTGCTTGGTATATGACGCCTAAAAAATGGCGCAAACAAGGAATTCGTTTTTTGCGGGATGTCGATGAATCTCTTGGGAGTTACATTAGAGGCCAATTGCTTGTCTGTTTTATTCTTGGGGGGATATCGGCATTGCTATTTTGGGTATTTCATCTGAAATATCCGCTCTTGCTCGGCATGATTGTTGGTTTGACGGATCTAATTCCTTATTTTGGGCCGATTATTGGAGCTGTGCCCGCTGTTATTATTGCAGCAACGATGTCTACGAAGCTGGTTATTATCACGATTGTCATTATTTTTGTCATTCAGTTTTTAGAAGGCAATATCCTTTCGCCATATATTGTTGGGAAAAGCCTGCGGATGCATCCCTTGGTCATCATGCTTGCCATAACAGCTGGCGGGGAAATTGGCGGGCTGATTGGTTTAATTTTCGCAGTGCCGGCCGTCGTTGTCCTTCGCGTCGCGATTGTCCACGCAAAAAATCATTTCATTCATGGAAAAACAAAGCCGTCTTCTTCATAATCAATTGACAAACGCTGCTAGTCTGGCTATAATTCGGCTATAGTGAAATAGGATTAAAATGGTGAAGGATCGAGTATGTTATAGTCCATCTAATTAGAGAAGAGCTTCCGCGGCTGAAAGAGGCTCTAGATGAAGGATCAACAGAACGCTAATCCGGAGTGCAGCTAATCCCTGCCGTAACGCCGCGTTAAGGCGAATTTTGAGAGATGGATATGAGTCGTTTGTATCCATAATCAGGGTGGTACCGCGAGTAAGCTCCTCGTCCCTGTTTGGGATGAGGGCTTTTTTGTGTTTATCTTTAACATTCCGATTAAAAAATTAGGAGCATGCTCGGATATCTCCGAAGCTCTTACTAAAAAAGAGGAGGTCTATTGATGAAAAATTTAACGGGATCACAAATACGCAGAATGTTTCTCGACTTTTTTAGGGAAAAAGGACATGCCATCGAACCAAGCGCTTCACTCGTTCCGCATGATGACCCGTCCTTGCTGTGGATTAACAGCGGTGTGGCAACATTAAAAAAATATTTTGATGGCCGGGTTGTTCCGGAAAATCCGAGAATTACCAATGCGCAAAAATCAATCCGCACGAATGATATCGAAAATGTTGGAAAAACAGCGCGCCACCATACTTTTTTTGAAATGCTCGGGAACTTCTCAATCGGCGATTATTTTAAAGAAGAAGCAATTGAATGGGCATGGGAATTCCTGACAGATCCAAAATGGATTGGCTTTGATCCGAAGCTGCTTTCTGTTACGATTCATCCGGAAGATGAGGAAGCATTTGAGCTTTGGAATAAAAAAATCGGGATCCCAGAAGAACGAATCATTCGTCTTGAAGGGAATTTCTGGGATATTGGTGAAGGACCAAGCGGCCCGAACACGGAAATTTTCTATGATCGCGGGCCGGAATTCGGAAACGACCCGGAGGATCCAGAACTTTATCCAGGCGGAGAAAATGACCGCTATTTGGAAGTTTGGAATCTTGTCTTTTCGCAATTCAACCATAATCCTGACGGCACGTATACTCCGCTTCCAAAGAAAAACATTGATACGGGCATGGGTCTTGAACGGATGGCATCCGTTGTTCAAAATGTGCCGACCAATTTTGAAACCGATTTGTTTATGCCAATTATTAAGGCAACAGAAGAGATTTCCGGTGAAAAATACGGGGTAAATAAAGAAAAAGATGTTTCCTTTAAAGTCATCGCCGATCATATTCGGACTGTCGCCTTCGCAATTGGAGACGGAGCATTGCCATCGAATGAAGGCCGCGGCTACGTTCTGCGCCGTTTGTTGCGCCGGGCAGTCAGATATGCGAAAAAAATCAATATTAACCGGCCATTTATGTATGAACTCGTGCCAGTTGTCGGCGAAATTATGAATGATTTTTACCCGGAAGTACAGGAAAAAAGCGATTTTGTTCAAAAAGTTATTAAAAATGAAGAAGAACGTTTCCACGAAACGCTTCATGAAGGCTTGACCATTTTAGCCGCAGTCATAAAAAAGGCGAAGGAAAAAGGCACTGATCTCATTGCGGGTGAGGATATTTTCCGCCTTTATGACACGTACGGATTCCCAGTTGAATTAACGGAAGAGTACGCTGAAGATGAAGGAATGAAGGTTGACCATGAAGGCTTTGAAGCTGAAATGGAGCTCCAGCGCGAGCGCGCCCGCTCAGCCCGTCAGGATGTTGATTCCATGCAGGTTCAAGGCGGAGTTCTTGGAGACATTAAGGAAAAGAGCGAATTTATCGGTTACGACCAGCTTGAAACAAAGGCAGCGATTTTAGCAATTGTTAAAAATGGCGAGCTAATTCCTGAAGCCGTTCGCGGGGAAGAAGTCCAGCTTATCCTCGATGTTACGCCATTTTATGCAGAAAGCGGCGGACAGATTGCTGACAGAGGTATTCTTGAAAGTGATGGATTTAAGGCTGCAGTGAAAGATGTTCAAAAAGCGCCGAATGGGCAAAATCTCCATAAAGTGGTCATTGAAAAAGGATCAATAAGAACAAATGATCAAGTGTTTGCAAAAGTGGATGCTGTGAACCGTGTGAAAATCATTAAAAACCACACTGCGACCCATTTATTGCACCAGGCACTGAAAGATGTGCTAGGCGTCCATGTTAATCAGGCTGGATCCCTTGTCGAACCGGACCGGTTACGCTTTGATTTCTCCCACTTTGGACAAGTAAAGCCGGAAGAACTTGAGCAGGTCGAAAAAATTGTAAATGAGCAGATATGGAAAAACATTCAAGTGGAAATTTCCTTAAAGCCAATTGCTGAAGCGAAGGCAATGGGCGCAATGGCTCTGTTTGGAGAAAAATATGGCGAGATTGTCCGTGTTGTCCAGGTTGGCGACTACAGCCTGGAACTTTGCGGCGGATGCCATGTTCCGAATACTTCCGTCATTGGTTTATTTAAAATTGTTTCCGAAAGCGGCATCGGCGCCGGAACAAGACGGATCGAAGCCGTCACGGGGGAAGCAGCTTACCAGCTGTTAAATGAACAAGTCGGTTTATTAAAAACGGCTGCGGAAAAACTGAAGGCCAATCCGAAGGAGATTGTCAATCGGATTGATAGCTTGATGACGGAAATGAAACAGCTTCAGCGCGAAAATGAATCGCTTGCAGCCAAGCTTGGAAATATTGAAGCGGGCAGCCTTGTCTCGAAGGCGAAAGAGGTGAATGGCGTAACGGTTCTCTCGGCAAAAGTACAAGCTGCAGATATAAATAGCCTAAGAAATATGGCAGATGACATTCGGCAAAAATTAGGTTCTGCTGTTCTTGTTTTAGGCAGCGTTAATGATGGAAAAGTCAATTTAATCGCCGCAGTTACGAAAGATTTAATTGAAAAAGGCTACCACGCCGGTAAGCTTGTAAAAGAAGTTGCTGCCAGGTGCGGCGGCGGCGGCGGCGGACGCCCAGACATGGCCCAAGCGGGCGGAAAAGATCCGAGTAAGCTTGAAGAAGCACTGAAATATGTCGAGCAATGGGTAAATAGCATTTGATAATAGAGAAAAGTAGTGTAAAATGTAGGTAACGTTTACAAATACTCTTCTCTATTAGGATGGCGAGGTGCAATAAATGAGCTCATTTGACAAGACTATGAGATTTAATTTTCCTGAAGAGCCCTTTGAACATGATGTAAATGAAGTACTGTTTCAAGTATACGAAGCTTTAAGGGAAAAAGGATACAATCCAATCAATCAAATTGTCGGCTACCTTTTATCAGGCGATCCTGCGTACATTCCGCGCCATCGGGACGCACGCACGATTATTCGAAAGCTCGAGCGCGATGAAATTATTGAAGAGTTGGTGAAATCCTATTTAAAACAGCAGCGAGAGGGTTAATGAATGCGTATTATGGGACTGGATGTCGGCTCGAAAACCGTCGGCATTGCCCTCAGTGATGAACTTGGGTGGACCGCACAGGGACTAAAAACACTCAAAATCGATGAGGAAAATTTGCAATTTGGGTTTAATGAAATTGGAGAGATCATTAAAGAATATCAGGTAGGGCAAGTTGTAATCGGATTGCCAAAAAATATGAATGGAACGATTGGGCCCCGCGGTGAAGCAAGTCAGCAATATGCAGCGGAAATTGAGCGGCGTTTTTCCTTGCCTGTTGTGCTGTGGGACGAGCGTCTTACCACTATGGCTGCTGAGCGGGTTTTACTGGAAGCAGACCTCAGCCGGAAGAAAAGAAAGAAAGTCATTGATAAAATGGCCGCTGTACTAATATTGCAAGGCTATCTTGATAGTAAAAATTAATGAGGTGAAATGATGAATCACGGAGAAAATAATATTACAGTTGTGGACGAGCAAGGGAATGAGCAGTTATGTGAAGTACTTTTCACATTTGATTCCGAAGAATTCGGCAAATCTTACGTGCTTTATTATCCAATTGGTGCAGAAGATGACGATGAAGAAGACATAGAAATTCACGCTTCCGCTTTTATCCCGAATGAGGAGGGAGAAGACGGAGAATTAATGCCGATCGAAACCGATGAAGAATGGGACATGATCGAAGAAATGCTTAATACGTTCCTTGACGAACAAGAAGACGATGAATAAGTTTATGGGAAATCCAGCTGCTCGAGCAGCTGGATTTTTTGTTTTGTATTTCTACTATATGGAATAATTTCCTGAAACGTAAGCTAACGAAAAGTGGGCGCTTCTGCAGGTTCGGTCGTTGGCCTTGTGGCGATTACTCCTGCTGCAGGATATGTAACGATCATGGGGTCAATTTTCATTGGTTTTATCGGAGGAATTGTTTGTTTCTATGCGACCGGAAACAAGGCAAAAATGTACAAAAAGGGTTCGCATTTTGGCTACTGTTATAATGATTAACTTTACTCATGTTCACCGCAGACAGCTAGTTCGATTTATTGACATTTTTCGGGCTATATGCTCAAATTATTATGATAACCATTTGCTCTGAGAACAGATGGTTTTTTTGCGAAAACAAATAGAGAAACACCCTGTTGATAGAGGGGAGAAGGATGACAATCGACGAGAAGAAAAACAAAAAAGAACAGATTCGTAAAAAAATGATCGAGCATCAAAGAGAAGCGAGGGTTGTTAGGCGCATTGTGTTAATCGTCTCGCTTAGCCTTCTGCTTGCTGCTGCATTGATCGCTGGCGGCGGATACTTATACATCAAATCGGCCTTAAATCCGCTCAAACCGGGAAGCAAAGAGCAGAAGTTAGTCGAAATCCCGATTGGTTCGACAGCGACCGGAATCGGAAAAGTTCTTGAATCAAAAGGAATCATAAAAAATGCGACGATATTTAAGTATTATGTAAAATTTAAAAATGAATCTGGTTTTATGGCAGGGGAATATCAATTCAGTCCGTCGATGAAAATATCTGAAATTGTCAGCCGTCTGAAAACAGGCAGGCTAACGGAAAAAGCGGCTGTTAAAATCACCGTACCTGAGGGCAAACAGCTAAAAGAGATTGCCTATTTGATCGGCAAAGCCATTAAAAAACCAGATGTTGAGGTATTTAATCAGCTAAACGATAAAAAGTATATCAGCACCCTAATGGCTCAATACCCAAACTTATTAACAAAGGAAATTGAAAATAGCGCGGTGTTGTATCCGCTTGAGGGATATTTGTATCCTGCTACCTATTCTTTTTATAAACCAAATCCGTCAATAAATGAAATTGTGACAGCAATGCTGGACAAAACAAATGCTGTACTATCCCAGTATGCAGAAGAGAGCAAGCAAAAGCAGCTCTCCGTTCATAAGCTATTGACGATGGCCTCTTTAATAGAAGAAGAAGCAACCAGCAAGGCAGACCGTGCGAAGATCGCAAGTGTATTTTACAACAGGATTCAAAAAGGAATGCCGCTGCAGACGGATCCAACCGTTCTTTATGCACAAGGGGAGCACAAGGATCGGGTGTTATACGAGGATTTGAAGGTAAATTCACCATTTAATACTTATAAAAATCCGGGACTGCCGCCTGGTCCGATTGCGAATGCCGGTAGAACTTCGATCGAAGCGGCGCTGAATCCCGCTAAGACTGATTATTATTATTTCCTTGCCACCTCAGATGGCAGCGTGATTTTTACGAAAACATTAGCCGAGCACAATCAGGAAAAAGCAAAATATATTTCCAGCAAAAAATAATTTGATTTCAATGGGAAAAATTCGCTTTCTCCTTTTATTTATGGTAAAATAATTCAAGTGTTTTAAAGGATAAGTTATAGCGTGCCCTACAGTTTTGCGGGGACAGAGCCTTTCTCTCTGCCCTGAATGCATATCTCGAAGACGATCTTCGACTATGCGTAAGCTTCTGTGGACGCTATTTTTTCTTGTCTTAAAGAAGAGTAATGCTTTTAATGGATAGAGGTGACAGCAGCTTGTTAAACGAAAAGCTGCATTCTTATATTGAAAGTTTAATACCTGATC
Source organism: Bacillota bacterium Lsc_1132 (assembly GCA_044598425.1). Taxonomy (GTDB): domain Bacteria; phylum Bacillota; class Bacilli; order Bacillales; family Cytobacillaceae; genus JAEVLT01. The sequence continues at coordinate 2,532,858 of CP172536.1, read as the reverse complement.
GGGATGGGCTGCTCACTGAGATGGAGCAATACGCTCGGGAGCATCAAATTCCGATTATGGAGCTTGCCGGCATCGAGACGATGCTACAAATTTTACGGATTCAACAGCCGAAAACCATTCTTGAGGTGGGGACTGCGATAGGTTATTCAGCCCTTCGCATGGTCACGGCGATCAAAAACACCAAAGTCGTTACAATTGAAAGAGATCCAGAACGCATCCAGTTGGCAAAGCAATTTTTCAAAAGGTCTGGGAAAATGGATCAAGTGTTGCTAATTGAAGGTGACGCGCTGAAAGTTGAAGCGCAAATTCGAAAACTCGGACCTTACGACGCTATTTTTATTGACGCAGCAAAAGGGCAATATAAGAAGTTTTTTGAAATCTATGCGGAATTTCTTCAGCATGATGGAATCATCATTACCGATAATGTATTGTTTAAAGGTCTTGTTGCTGAACCTGTAATCGAGTCGAAACGAACTCGGAATCTTGTGAAGAAAATAGCTGAATTTAATCGCTGGCTAATGCAGCATTCGGAATATGATACGATGATTTTGCCCGTTGGTGATGGCGTGGCGATAAGTAAAAAAAGAGGTGATGGAAAGTGAAAAAGCCTGAATTATTAGTGACCCCACTATCCACTGATGACATTCTTCCGCTAATTGAAGCTGGAGCAGATGCCTTCGTTGTCGGGGAACAACGATACGGATTGCGCCTTGCAGGGGAATTTACCCAGGGGGATGTAAAAAAAGCGATTGAACTTGCCCACTCAAAAGGCAAGAAAGTATATGTTGCGATGAATGCTATTTTCCACAATGAAAAAGTAGCTGAATTGAAAGACTATCTCCGCTTTGTAAGCGAAGTGCAAGCGGATGCCGTCATTTTTGGCGATCCTGCTGTTTTGATGACTGCAAAAGAAGTGGCGCCTAATATGAAGCTCCATTGGAGTACAGAAACGACCGGAACAAACTGGTATTCCTGTAATTATTGGGGGCGAAAAGGGGCAAAAAGAGCCGTCCTTGCCCGAGAAATAAACATGGATGCAATCGTTGAAACAAAGGAACATGCTGAAGTGGAAATTGAAGTGCAAGTTCACGGAATGACATGCATGTTCCAGTCCAAGCGCTCCCTTTTAGGAAACTACTTTGAATACCAAGGGAAAGCGATGGAAATCGAAAATCGCAAAGCACAGAAAAACAAGTTTCTGTATGATAAGGAACGTGGCAATAAATATCCTATTTTCGAAGACGAAAACGGGACGCATATTATGAGCCCGAATGATGTCTGCATTATCGATGAGTTGCAGGATATGCTTGATGCCGGAGTGGACTCTTTTAAAATTGACGGTATTCTTAAGAATGCGGATTACATCTTGGAAGTAACAAGAGCATACCGGCAGGCAATCGATTTATATTTTGAAGATCCGGATCTTTATGAAGACAAAAAAGACGAAATTTTAGCTCATTTGGAGGAAATTCAGCCGCCAAATCGTCCACTCGATACAGGGTTTTATTTTAAAGAAACGGTGTATTAAAAATTAAAGGAGGTAGTTGACCGTGAGTGCAGTGAAGGATAAGATTTCCGAAATTGTCAATGGAAAACGAGTGATTGTGAAAAAGCCGGAACTTCTTGCTCCAGCCGGAAATCTTGAAAAATTAAAAATTGCAGTTCACTATGGAGCAGACGCCGTTTTTATCGGCGGACAAGAATATGGGCTCCGATCAAATGCTGATAACTTTACTTTTGAAGAAATGAAAGAAGGAGTAGAGTTTGCAAGAAAATACGGAGCAAAAATCTATGTTACGACGAATATTTTTGCACATAATGAAAATATAGACGGGTTAGAAGAATATTTGCTTGGTTTAAAAGAGGCCGGAGTTGCAGGCATTATTGTTGCGGACCCGTTGATTATTGAAACATGCCGCCGTATAGCACCTGAAATCGAAATTCATCTCAGCACCCAGCAGTCGTTGACCAACTGGAAAGCCGTGCAGTTTTGGAAGGAAGAGGGGCTGCAGCGTGTTGTTCTTGCCCGCGAAACGAGTGCGGAAGAAATTCGCGAGATGAAGGAAAAAGTTGATATTGAAATTGAATCGTTTATCCATGGGGCAATGTGTATTGCTTATTCAGGGCGCTGTACCTTGAGCAACCATATGACAGCCAGAGACTCAAATCGGGGCGGATGCTGTCAATCATGCCGCTGGGACTATGATTTGTACCAGTTGGAAGGCAATATGGAAACAGCCCTGTTTGCAGAGGGCGATGCACCGTTTGCAATGAGCCCGAAAGACCTTAACCTCATTCAGTCGATCCCGAAGATGATTGAACTTGGAATTGATAGTTTGAAAATTGAAGGACGGATGAAATCGATCCACTATATCGCAACAGTTGTTAGTGTTTATCGAAAAGTCATTGATGCCTATTGCGCCGACCCGGACAATTTTGTCATTAAACAAGAATGGCTGCAAGAACTTGATAAATGTGCGAACCGTGAGACGGCACCTGCCTTTTTTGAAGGAGTGCCGGGGTATAAAGAGCAAATGTTTGGAAATCATAGCAAAAAGACCAGTTTCGAATTTGTTGGTCTTGTGTTAAATTATAATGAGGAAAAACAAATGGTGACCTTGCAGCAAAGAAATCATTTTAAACCAGGGGATGAAGTAGAGTTCTTCGGTCCTGAAATTGAGAACTTTACCCATGTCATTGATAAAATTTACGATGAGAAAGGGAATGAGCTGGATGCTGCCCGTCATCCGCTGCAAATTGTCCAATTTAAGTTGGACAAGCCGGTTTATCCAAACAACATGATGCGGAAGGAGAATTAATTAGATGCGCAAACCTGTTGTGATTGGTGTAACCGGTGGCTCCGGGTCAGGGAAAACAAGTGTTACAAAGGCAATTTACGACCGTTTTAGAGGTCATTCGATTTTAATGCTTGAACAGGATTTTTACTATAAGGATCAAAGTCATCTTCCATATGAAGAGAGATTAAAAACAAATTATGATCATCCGCTTGCATTCGATAATGACTTGCTAATTGAGCATATTGAAAAGCTATTAAGGTATGAGCCCATCAATAAACCTGTCTACGACTACTCGATGCACACACGCTCGAATGAAGTGATTCCAGTCTACCCAAAAGAGGTTATCATCCTTGAAGGGATTTTAGTATTGGAAGATGAACGTTTGCGCAATTTAATGGACATTAAATTGTATGTTGATACAGATGCTGATTTAAGAATCATTCGTAGGTTGATGCGGGATATTAAAGAACGCGGACGTACGATTGATTCGGTAATTGAACAATACGTGCATGTCGTACGTCCGATGCATAATCAATTTATTGAACCGACAAAGCGCTATGCAGATCTTATCATTCCAGAGGGCGGCCATAACCATGTGGCGATTGATTTAATGGTAACGAAAATCCAAACGATTCTTGAACAAAAGTCATTTTTATGAAACAATAGCAGTAAAAAAATATAAGATTGTCTTACCGAATGTTGCGCGCCCTTTCAAAAAGGACGCGCTGCTATATATTCATGTCTTAATGACATTGAAACTACATATATTAATGACACAATTCTAATGGGGGATTGTGAAGACTAGAAGGAGTGAAGGGTTTTGGCTACAGAAAAAGTATTTCCAATGACACAAGCGGGTAAAGAAAAATTAGAACAAGAAATTGAGTATCTTAAAACAGTAAAGCGAAAAGAAGTTGTTGAACGGATCAAAACTGCCAGAAGCTTTGGTGATTTATCCGAAAATTCCGAATATGATTCCGCAAAGGAAGAACAAGCATTTGTTGAGGGTCGTATCACTACGCTAGAAAATATGATTCGCAATGCGAAAATCATTGAGGAAGGCGAAATGACAAGCGACACTGTGACTTTGGGAAGATCGGTAACATTTATCGAGCTGCCTGATGGTGAAGAAGAGACTTACACCATTGTGGGAAGCGCGGAAGCAGATCCTTTTGAAGGGAAAATTTCTAATGATTCCCCTATCGCCAAAAGCTTGATTGGAAGAAAAGTTGGAGAAGAAGTGACCGTTCAAACTCCAGGTGGGGAAATGAACGTTCGCATTATTTCGATAAAATAAGAAAAAATGCAGGAATGGATTTGCCTGCTTGTTTGAAATCCCTACACCTCGTCAAAACTTTTGATGAGGTGTTTTTATGTGGAGAAAAAGAGCACGAGGCTGGCTGTACATCACAATGGCCGTTTTTTTGCTGTTAGGTATACGATTAATGCAAATTCAACTGTTTGCCGCAGAATCCTTTTCGAAACACCATATTAACTTATTAGAGGAAAGTGTGAAGCAACGGTCACAGGAATTTGTTCTTGATAACGGCAGGGGCAATTTTTTAGATCGAAATGGCAGCATTCTGAATTCAAAGAAAGCTTTTGTTCTTGTCCTATTCCCTTTTTTAAAAAAAACCAACTGGGATTCTGGAAAAGTGGCTCAAGTTTCTGGCCTGTCAAGCGAACTCCTTAAGGATGCAGTAAAGAATGCGAACAAACCATTTATCTATGGGAAATCAGCACCGATTGAGCTGACAGAATCACAAATGAACCAAATTAACGCTTTAAACATTCCGGGAGTGTTTGCGATAGAAAGGAAACAGGAACGTTCTGACCTTCTGGCGCAGCAATTGATCGGCGTTACCGGTGAAAATCAAAGAGAGCTTCAGAAACGGTATCCAAAAAAAGCTTTGTCCAAGCAAACGTTAATCGGTGTATCTGGTCTAGAACAGAGCTTTGACGAATTTCTTCTACCTGAAGGAAAAGCAAAGCTCGTTTATCATGTTGACGGAAATGGGGCGCCGCTATTCGGCTTAAATGTCCGCTATGTGGCTCCGGCTAATCCTTATTATCCAGTTAATCTTCGCACCACTCTTGATAAAGAAATTCAAACAAAAGCAGAAGCGCTGCTTGATACGCATCATATTCAAAAAGGAGGTATCGTTTTACTCGATATCAAAACGAACAGCATTTTAGCACTTGCTTCACGACCTAAAGTGAATAAAAAAAACCCTTACAAAGGGTTGGGAGTGTCAAATTTAATGGTCAAGCAGCAAATCATGGGCTCGGTTTTTAAAACCGTTGTTGCTGCGGCTGCGATCGATGCGAATTTAGATGGACCAGAGAGGCGTTTCGATTGCAATAAAAAGATCAATGGGGAGCCGGATTTAATCTATCGTTATGGCAAGTTAAATTTTACAGATAGCTTTGCGCGGAGCTGCAACAATGCATTTGGACAGCTTGCTCAAGAGCTGACCAAAAGCAATCCGGAAGTGCTTGAGGATTATGCGGCAAAATTGTCTTTATCTGGCCCAGTTGGCTGGCAGGGAGACGTGTTTCATGAAAATGATTTCAAACAGCTTGGTGATGAAGAAAAAGGCAGGGTCTTTACATCCCATAATGAGAAATTAGACGCAAACTATGTGGCGATGACGGGAATTGGGCAGCGGGAAGTCAGGTCCACTCCATTAGCGGCAGCCAATATGATGGCGGAAATCGCAAGAGGCGGGCAAGCGAAAATGGTTCGAGCGGTATCCAAAATTGAATATAAAAATGGCGCAACGATGATCGAGTTTAAAGAAGAAAATTTGCCCCATGCCTCAATTTCACCTTATACTGCGATGAAGCTGCAAAAACTGCTGCGTGCAGTGGTCCTTCATCCCCAGGGAACTGGCAAGTGGCTGCAATATTTACCTTATGATGTGGCTGGGAAATCCGGAACTGCGGAGACCGGCAAATATCAAAACGGCAAGCAGCTGCATAATAAATGGTTTGCAGGTTATTTTCCTTACCATCATCCTAAATATGCACTTGTGGCGGTAAACTTAGATGTGTATGATCAGGAAGGTGGCGTAAATTCTCTATATGCTGATATGGTAAAAATGTTGTATGATTTCGACCATCGTCAATAGTTTGATTTCCTTATTATGGGAAATGAATAGAGTTCTGCTTCAAGTTTTCCGCAACTCATGGTAGAATGTTGACATCCTTATTTTTGGAGGGAAGTAAATTGAATAATGATTTTCAAAGCAATTCGCGGTCACAATACCGTTCGAAAAGAAAGAAAACGAATAGGATACTGAATGGTTTGATCGTCATTGTCCTCTTGTTAATTGCTTTTGTTGCCTATTCCATTTTTTCTTCAGGAAATAATAAGGCGGCTCCGAAAAAAAGCGAGCCAAAAACAACAGCGGTCGAATCTGCGCAAGCGAAGAATAAGAATCAGAAAGAGAAAAACAGCGAATCCGCCGTGGCAAAGAAGGATAATGGTACGAGTGACACTCAGAAAAGCACCCCGGCGGATCCCGCCGCCGATCCTGCGGCGGCTGACAATTCAAAAGCGGTTGTTACCCAAGGGGGCAGTTCGCCAAATGTGGAACAAACGATTGAAAACCCGGATTGGAAACCTGTAGGAACTGCCCAGACAGGTGAGCATACGGCTGTTTACGATTCAAGCTCGGCTGACTGGCAGGAAATGCTTAAAGCTATTTCATATGCAACCGGCCTTGATCAAAGTAATATGACCGTCTGGTTTTTAGGCAGAGATAAAAGCACAGCAAACGGTTCAATTGGTACAGTCTCTTCGAAAGACAAACAGCAAAACTATCGGGTATATATTCAATGGGTGGATGGCCAAGGCTGGCAACCAACAAAGGTTGAAAAGCTGTCAGGAGTCAGTCAAGATCATTAATCGGAAGAAAAAGCTGAAAAATCCAATTTTTTAACATAGAAGAAAGAGGTTGAATATGAAAATTGCAATCATCGGAGCAATGGAAGAAGAAGTGGCTTTATTAAGAGAAAACATAAAAGACAAAACTGTGGAAACGGTAGCAGGTTGTGAGTTTACCTTTGGGAAAATTTATAGTGCCGATGTTATTTTACTTAAATCCGGAATTGGAAAGGTAAATGCGGCGATGTCGACGACCATCTTATTAGAAAAATATAAACCGGATTGCATTATCAACACGGGCTCTGCCGGAGGCTTTAATCCTGAGCTGAATGTGGGCGATGCTGTTATTTCTTCGGAAGTCCGACACCATGATGTCGATGTTACTGCCTTTGGCTATGAATACGGCCAGGTTCCACAGCTTCCTCCTGCATTTTTAGCGGATGAGAAGCTTGTGGCGACCGCTGAAAGTGCTGCAAAAGAAATCAGTGATATTCAAATTGTAAAAGGAGCGATAGCGACAGGGGACTCTTTCATGAATGATCCCGACAAAGTTGAGTTTGTCCGCACAAAGTTTGCTGATCTTCAGGCGGTTGAAATGGAAGCAGCGGCGATTGCTCAGGTTGCTTACCAATTTGATGTTCCGTTTGTGATTATTCGCTCCCTTTCGGATATTGCTGGAAAAGAGTCAAACGTATCGTTTGACCAATTTTTGGATCAAGCGGCGCGTCATTCAGCCGATCTTGTTATGAAAATGGTTGCGGCCCTAGGTTAAACGTTGTTTTTTGCCAGCTTTTCTATAATTTACAAGATCCTTCACAGTCCATTATATGTTAAAGTAGGTTAGTAGACTTTAAGAAGGCTGGTGATCTTTTTGAAAAACCAAGCGAAGCAATTGTATGAAAAAATGGTGGATTATAAACGATTTGCTGTAACTGTGTTAGCCGCCGGTGTATTTTTTTATTTGGGAGTCATTATTCCCGCAGATACAAAAACAACAATAGATTTAAATATTATGACACTATCTTCTATAGCTTTTTTAGCGGTCTCTATAGGCTTATTTATTCGTTCAAAACAATATCGCCAAAAACTGATGGAGCTCGAAGAAGGTCAAGAGTATTTAGTGAAAAAATAAACATCCCTCTAACGATGAGGGATGTTTATTTTTTGTTCTAATATCAGAATTTATATCTTAACTTCGATAACAGTCTAGCTCCACAAGAATAAGCTTCGGAAGCATAGCCTTTTCCGAGGAGTGCCCTATCGACTACGTCGATGACCAAGGGCGCTTGCGCTTTTCTTAATAATATCAGAATTTATATCTGAACTTCGATAACTGTCTAGCGCAAGCGCCCTATCGGCTACGTCGCTTCCCTCGCCTCGTCTACGGATTGTCGAGAACGAAAGACTACCGTCTTTCGACTCTCCTTTATCTCACTCGGCTCAGTCCACCTCCTTACGTCGATGAGCAAGGGCGCTTGCGCTTTTCTTATAGCCATATGTCCAGCCTTACAAACATACATGCCCGCATCTTTATTAAATTCAAATTCATCTTCTTTTTTTCGATTCCCTTGTGTAACCACTGGATTTAATTTAGCTACTAATTTGATGTCATTCTCTTTTGTATATTCAATATTACCTTTTTCAGAATAGGCTGCATCACTAATTACAGTTTCAACTTTCATCCCAGCTTTGATGCTTTTTTCAATCAGTGTTTCTAATTGATTACCGTCATTACTATAATTATACAGCAAAAAAGGTATAATCCTCTTACTAATGAGAAATTATACCTTTTTAAATTTAGCCTAGGTAAAAGAACTCTGTTGATTGGAGCGGAAGGCGACGAAGACTCCTCGAAAATGCTCGCATTTCCTTCGTGCGGTGTTGTTTCAATGAAGCTAATTCAAAGTCCTGCGGGAGTACGGGACAGGGGAGACCCCGCAGGCGCCAAAGCGAGATGGCCGACAATCTTGGGCTCATGACAGTAGGGTTTATTCGGAACCAAAGCTTTAATATTTATACCCATGACTGGAGAATTACAAAGGAAGAAACAGAAATGGGATCATAAAATCAAACCCAGCCGGAATGAAACATTCTTGGTGGGTTTTTATATGTTAACTTATCGCTCAGAAGATACCAATAAAAGGGAAAAAACTGGTTGACAGAGGTGTCTGTCACCAAGCAAATACCAGTAAAAGGGAAAAAACTGGTTGATAGAACTGTCTATCGCCCGGTAAATACCAGTAAAAGGGAAATATCTGGTTGATAGAGGTGTCTATCACCCGGTAAGTACCAGTAAAAGGGAAAAAACTGGTTGATAGAACTGTCTATCGCCCGGTAAGTACCAGTAAAAGGGAAAAAACTGGTTGACAGAGGTGTCTATCGCCCGATAAGTACCAATAAAAGGGAAAAAAATGGTTGATAGAATTGTCTATCGCCCGGTAAATACCAGTAAAAGGGAAAAAACTGGTTGATAGAGGTGTCTATCACCCGGTAAATACTAGTAAATGAGAAAGGCCTAGATAAACTATGCTTAATTCAGTTCTTGCACCCTGTTGATTGGAGCGGATGGCACCGACTCCAGCGGGAAAAGCAGGTTAAGGGAGACTCCGCAGACCATTGAAAAAGCTCCCTTGAAATAGCACCGCACGAAGGAAATGCATGCCTTTTCAGAGCATAGTGACAAGGAGGCTCCCCGGTACGCCCGCGGAAAGCGAAGCGCCTGGAGCGGAAATCAACAGCCAATTTAGACACACAACCCTAAATTTAAAGGGACTTTTTCAGTGCCCTCCGCCAAAGCGACGAGGAGGCTCCCGACCGCCCGCGGAAAGCGAGTGCCTGGAGCGGAAATCAACAGACTCCGTTTATCAGCCAAACCAAAAAGGATCGGGCGGTTTTTGCCCGGTTTTTCTTATTCATTTTAACCTGCTGTAATAAAATTCATCTTTTTCAGCGTTAAGAATGCAAAAATGTGATAAATTAATTATGAAAACATAGCTTCTTCAAAAGGGGTGGAGTATATGTTCATGGTTGTTATTGCATTTGTTGTTACTGGAGCAATTGGCCTTATCATTGCGGCGGAAGTAAGTGCCGATTAGCCGGAGAAAAGCATTAACCTTCAAGCTAAAGGTTAATGCTTTTCTTTCATTTTAAAATAATGTGACATTGGCAATTATTACATGTAAATAAAATCTTTCGGACAGACACAATCATTCGCTGTTTTTCATAGGAATTAGGTATAGGCGATAGTCCTAAAGGAAAGCGGGGGTGGATGTTCATGTCTGGCATCTTGACTGCACTTGGTTATTTTGTAAAAGAGTTTTTATTTCTTGTTTCGTATGTCAAAAATAATGCTTTCCCGCAACCGCTCTCAGCAGCGGAAGAAAAAAAGTACTTGCGCCTGATGGCGGAAGGTGATACGCATGCCCGGAACATGCTGATCGAACATAATTTACGGTTAGTTGCTCATATTGTCAAAAAATTTGAGAACACCGGAGAAGATGCAGAGGACTTGATTTCGATCGGAACAATTGGTCTTATTAAAGCAATTGAAAGCTACTCCGAAGGAAAGGGAACAAAACTGGCAACCTATGCCGCCCGCTGTATTGAAAATGAAATTTTAATGCATTTAAGGGCTTTGAAGAAAACAAAAAAAGATGTTTCCCTCCATGATCCGATCGGTCAAGATAAAGAAGGAAATGAAATATCACTTATCGATGTTCTCAAATCGGAATCGGAAGATGTGATTGACACAATCCAGTTAAATATGGAATTAGAAAAAATCAAACAATATATCGATGTTCTCGATGAGAGGGAAAAAGAGGTAATTATTGGACGTTTTGGTCTTGATTTGCAAAAAGAAAAGACTCAGCGTGAAATTGCCAAGGAACTCGGAATTTCAAGGAGCTATGTTTCTAGGATTGAAAAGCGGGCGCTTATGAAAATGTTTCACGAATTTTATCGGGCAGAAAAGGAACGAAAGAAAAAAAATTGAGCAGGCATTAGTCCTGCTCAATTTTTCCATCTTTTAATAAATTTACCCAGCTTTTTCCGCCATCCGTGGATTCATATAAGTCATTTTTATAGGTGGAAAAGGCAAATCTATTTTCATTTTTAGGATCAACGGCAATATAGGTTACAGGATTATCGTAATCAAGAAACGGGAAAGAGAGAGGCGACTGTATGCCTGTTTTTGGATTTAGCCTTTTTAACAAAATCTGCTTGTTTTCCACGCTCGAATAAAGCAACTCATCGCCTGCAAATGTGAGAGCCGTAACCATTACCGGGTCGGTGACAAGCTTCATTGTATCTCCGTTATTTTCAGAATAATAAATGCCGGTTTTTGTAGCCATCGCCATTGTCTTTCCATCCTTTGGATGAACGGTCATCATTCCTAAGGAGTTTGCGGCAAATTGGTCAAACTTACTTTTGCTCCAATTTTTTCCTTTGTTGTTAGAAAAATAAACTTCTGGATCAAACTTTCCAGTTTGCTGCTCGTTTATCACATAGATTCCATTTTCCGAATAACCGGAAGCCATGTAGTGAAAATCGCTTTGACCGTAAAAAGCCAATCTTTTCAGTGTTTTCCCTTGATCCAAGCTTTCAACGAGGCCGAGCGGGTCTTTTAATGCGCTTCCTTTTTCAGGGTGTCCACTTGCCTGAAAGCCGCTTGCAGTTGCTTGAAAACCCATATAATCATGATGGTTCGTTGTCGTTTCAAACCATTTGGATTGCTTGTGCAGCTTTAAGCCCTCATGGGTGGCTACATACAAGGCTTCGTCATTGCCAGGATAGCCGATTCCATGGATATGTTCAATTTTTTGGTTCTTGGCGGTAACCATTTTATATTGTTTTGCCGCTTCCTGTTCCGTTATCCTTTTTGTCTGTTCCGTTTTTTTTCCGTCTTGGCTTGCGCAGCCGGAGGCGAGAACAAGCATTCCAGCTAAAATAGAAATGGCCAGTCTTTTTTTGTAAATCAATTTGAATCCCCCTGATTGTATTGCAATTCATTTTTGAACATTACGACTCCTTATTCACCCACTTATACCCTAATCCCCACACAGTTGTCAAATATTCATCAATCGGAAAGCCTGCTTTTCGTAATTTTTCTCTTATGTTCCGGACGTGGGAATCAACCGTTCGATTCTCCGTTACAGCGGAAAACCCCCAAACAGATGTGAGGAGATGCTCACGGGTGAAGACTTTGTTAGGATGCTGTAAAAATAGTCCGAGCAAGGAAAATTCTTTTGGAGTTAACGGAACAGACTGATTCTTATACAATAATTCAAATGATTCTTGTTTAAATTGAAGCCCTTTGAATTCAATCATTTTATTCTTTGTCTGTTTTCGTCGCAAAATGGCTTCGATCCGCGCCGTTAATTCCGCTTCATCAAATGGCTTCGAAACATAATCATCTGCTCCGAGCTTTAAGCCTTTGATGATATCCGCCTTCTCCCCTCTTGCAGTTAGCATGATAATCGGGATATCCCAATGTTTGCGAATCTCGCTGCATGCCTCAAATCCATCCATTTCCGGCATCATAACATCTAATAAAAGCAAATCAGCTTTACTGGTTTCAAGATAACGGATGGCTGCGGATGCTGATGTCATCTTGATACAATGGTATCCTTTCGGCGTTAAATAGAGTGTTAATAAATCAAGCATTCTATGTTCATCATCGACCAATAAGATATTCTCCATGCTTTCCTCCATTTGCTTTCAAAGTGATGACAAAATTATACTATAACTTTTGAAAAATAGCAGTGCAACTTAGGCAGTTATCTGCGGAAGAATAGAAATTTTTAGAAAATAGACCTATAATGAAAGGGGAATAAATTTTACAAGAGGATGCCCGGAAGATTACGATATTGATGAATTATTGATGAATTTCTGCGCTTAACAAATTAATCAAAACAAAAAAGCAGCGGGTCGAGCGTTCCGCTGCTTTGATGGCTATTAGAGCCTAACACTTTTTATATTTTTTTCAGTTTAAACGAAGCGACCATTAGGAAAGATAAAATAATCATTATGAATAAAAACGTTTGCGGGGGAAAGTACGGAATTGCAAAAAAGCTTAAAGTTGCCAGCACGCCCGCAGCTGTAATTGGCAATCCAGTGAAGTACCCGTTGCTTTCCGTAATATTAAAGCGAGCTAAGCGGAAAGCTCCGCACCCAATGTAAAAGACAGTAAAAAAGGTGCCGGGTCCGCCAAATTCGTGTAAAATTCCTTCGTATAGCAATAGTGCAGGTGCAACGCCAAATGATATAATATCACTCATGGAATCCAGTTGCTTTCCCAAATCGGACTCAATGTTAAACTTTCTTGCGACCATTCCATCAAAACGGTCGGCAAGGGCAGCCATAAAAATAAGCAGCAAGCTTAATCGTAAATTTCCATGAATTCCAAAAACAATTGCAAAACCGCCCAAACATAAATTGGTTAAGGTGATTAAATTGGCTGTTTGGGATTTTAATTTTTTTAACGTCTGATCAAAGACTTCTAATAAAAACAATTACTCCTCAACTCCTTATTTGTAAGCAGGAAGGGAATGAATTTCCTATATTTATTTTATAATATTTAATTTTAAGCGTTTTATGCTATTTCGTAAAGAGTATTTTTACACTTTTTGGAGGTTTGTACATTGATCGAATCTTTCTACCGCTTGCTGATTGAACTGACAAATGGGAAATGGACATCCGCGCTGTTAAAGCGTTTTGCCCGCTCTCGTATAAGCCGATTGGCCGTTCCGTCCTTCGCAAGATACTACCAATTAAATCAAGACGAAATGGAAAAAGAACTCGGGGAGTTCCCTTCATTGCATGACCTTTTTATTCGAAAACTAAAGCCGGGCGTTCGCCAAATTGACGAAGGTATGGTTACAGTCACAAGCCCTGTGGATGCAGTCCTTGAAGACATCGGAACGATTACTGAAACCAGTGAAATAATCGTAAAGGGAAAACGGTATTCTGTTGCAGAAATGCTTGAGGATGCTTCCGCATTGGAGAAGTATATTCTTGGCACATACATGATTCTTTATTTAAGTCCGAGCCATTACCACCGGATCCATAGTCCGGTAACAGGAATTGTGATGAAACGATGGACGCTTGGCAAAAAATCATTTCCTGTCAATAAGTGGGGGTTAAAATACGGAAAAAGCACCCTATCAAAAAATTATCGGATGATTACAGAAATAAAAACGGAATATGGTTTTGTCGCTGTCGTCAAAGTGGGGGCTATGTTTGTAAACTCAATTGAAGTATCCCATGTTGGCGATACCTTGGAAAAGGGACAAGAGATGGCATATTTTAGCTTTGGATCTACTGTCATTCTCCTATTTGAAAAAGACATCTTTCAATCGGACCGAACGCTGCATCCTCCAGTGGAACTAAAAATGGGCGCAAAGATCGGAAATTTCATTAAAAGTGTTGAGTTGTAGCCAAAAGAAAAAGCCCTTAAGGGCATTGACATTGAATTATGAGGAAACTTTGATTTTGCTAGTGAGCGAACGCCGGTGAATCTCTGTTTCAATCAAGCGGATAAAATCGACACTCAGATTAAGTTCTCTTGCTTTAAAGTACGATTCGATTAATAATTCATCTGATAGATTGCGCATATATGGCTATACCTCCAAATGTAAGTTAGTTGTTCTAACTTATAAATGATCACATAAACTAGTAGGTACAAGGTGTGTACCCTTAATCTACCAAAAATAAACGAATAGAACAATCGTTCTGTTATCCACAGGTTTTAGTGGATAACTTGTGATTAATTTGTTTATAAATGAGTAAAGTCTATATAAATCAATGTGTACAATGTTAATAACTTTATCCACAATTGCTGGAACGAGGATGGATTTGTCGAAAAATATTTTTAGACATATAATTAGGGATAGGTTTTCGACAATATCTTTTGTAAAACAACAAGCGTTTTGTCAATTATAGAAGAAAAGTGTCCTGACAGTTGACCAATGTTCCAATTCGTGATGAATACTTTACTTTGAAACACGGGGAGAAATTGGTTATGATGGTACGTGAAAATATATGCAAATTTAATGAGGTGTAATCTTTTGTTAAAGTATTTTTTACCGGATGAACATGTAAAAAGCATTTTGGATATTTCTCCTGAACATTTAAAAAGCAAAGGGATTAAAGGAATTATAACGGACTTGGATAACACGCTGGTAGAGTGGAACCGGCCAAATGCCACACCGCAATTAATAAAATGGTTTGAAAATATGAAGAAGCATAAAATTTTGGTAACGATTGTGTCAAATAATCATGAGAACCGGGTAAAAGCTTTTTCCGATCCACTGCGCATTCCGTTTATTTTCCAGGCCCGAAAACCAATGGGACGAGCGTTTCGCAAGGCGATTGCCCAAATGAATTTAAAAAAGGAAGAGACAGTCGTTATCGGTGATCAGCTGTTAACTGACGTTTTAGGCGGAAACCGCAGCGGCTTTCACACAATCCTTGTTGTTCCGGTCGCGCAAACGGATGGATTTGCGACAAGGCTTAACCGCCTGATTGAACGGAGAATTTTAAATTGGTTCCGAAAAAAAGGGATGATTCAATGGGAGGATTAATGGAGTGAGTGAACAAGAACATGTATGTATGGGCTGTGGAGTAAAGATTCAAACGGAGAATCCAAATGAATTAGGCTATGCTCCTCATTCAGCATTAGAAAAAGACATGATTATTTGCCAGCGCTGCTTTCGCTTGAAACATTACAATGAAGTTCAAGATGTCAGCTTAACGGATGATGATTTTTTGAAAATTTTAAATGGCATCGGTAAAACGGATGCCCTAATTGTTATGATTGTTGATATCTTTGATTTTAATGGTTCGTGGATCCCAGGGATGCATCGATTTGTTGGTGGAAACCGAATTTTACTTGTTGGAAATAAGGTGGATTTGCTGCCTAAATCAGTGAAAAGAAACAAGCTGATCAACTGGTTGAAACAGCAATCGAAAGAACTTGGACTGCGTGCGGAGGAGGTTTTTCTCGTAAGTGCGGCGAAGGGGCATTTTATGAAGGAAACTGCCGCGGCGATTGACGAATATCGAAATGGAAAAGATGTGTATGTCGTTGGGTGTACGAATGTTGGGAAATCAACGTTTATTAACCGGATTATTAAAGAGGTAACCGGTGAACAAGATGTGATCACCACTTCGCATTTCCCAGGAACCACTCTGGATATGATTAAAATCCCGCTTGATGATGGAAAATCATTAATTGATTCACCGGGGATTATCAATCACCATCAAATGGCTCATTTTGTTGATAAGCGGGATTTAAAAGTTATTACACCGAAAAAGGAAATTAAACCGAAAATTTTTCAATTAAACGAAGGGCAAACACTGTTTTTTGGCGGTTTGGCAAGATTCGATTATGTAAGCAGCGGCAGACGTTCTTTTGTATGCTATGTTTCAAATGAACTGCCAATTCATCGGACAAAAACGGAAAATGCGGATTCGCTTTATGAAAATCATGTTGGTGAAATGCTCTCTCCGCCGCGCCCGGAACAGCTTGACTCTTTTCCTGAACTGGAGAAGCAGGAATTTATCATTAAGGAAGCGAAAACGGATATTATTTTTTCTGGTCTTGGCTGGATCACAGTAAACGATCCCGGAGCGAAAGTGATTGCTTACGCGCCAAAAGGTGTCCAAACATTGATGCGAAAATCACTTATTTAAAAAGATATAGAGAGTTTGGGGGAGAGGTTTGTGAAGAAACTTTTTGCTGTATTGGGCGATCCGATTGCCCACTCAATGTCACCATCCATGCATAATGATTTATTCAGTTACTATCATTTGGATGCTGAATATCTCCCTTTTCAAGTCAAACAGGAGAACTTACATGATGCGGTAAAAGGATTAAAAGCGTTAGGTGCTGCCGGGTTCAATGTTACGGTTCCGCATAAAAGTGCAATCATTCCATTTCTTGATGAAATTGACGAATTAGCTTTAAAGATCGGGGCAGTCAACACCGTTGTCAATCAAGCCGGAAAGCTTGTTGGATATAATACTGACGGGCTTGGTTTTATCAAGGGCATAGAGCCTTTTTTACCAGTATTAGCAGGGAAAAAGGCATTGATCATTGGGGCTGGCGGAGCTGCTCGCGCGATTTATTTTTCGCTGGCTCAGTTGACCAGTTTTTCAATCGATATCGCTAATCGCACGGTCGAGAAGGCAGAGAAACTTGTGCAGGATTGTCCGTTTCAGAATGCATCCAAGGCTCTTTCCTTAGATCAGGCAGCTGGAAAGTTAGCGGATTATGAATTGATTATCCAAACGACTTTAATTGGAATGCATCCAAACCTTTCAGAGCAGCCTATAAGTCTTGATCAACTGAGAGAACAAGCGATTGTTTGTGATATTATTTACAATCCGCTTTATACCCTTTTTTTACAAAATGCAAAAAAAAAGGGTGCGATCGTCCAAAATGGACTGGAGATGTTTGTTTATCAGGGAGCGCTTGCTTTTGAAAAATGGACGGGAATTTTTCCTGACGTCCAAAAAATGAGAACGAATGTTTTTCAGCAGCTGGGAGGCACAAAATATGTTAACAGGTAAACAAAAAAGATTTTTACGATCAAAAGCGCATCATTTAGATCCTATTTTTCAAGTTGGAAAAGGCGGAGTGAATGAGAATATGGTTAAGCAAATTGCGGATGCGCTTGAAGCTCGGGAGTTGATGAAAATTAGCATCCTCCAAAATTGCGAAGATGATAAAACCGATGTTGCGGCTCAACTGGCCGAAGAAACAAGAGCAGAACTTGTGCAAATAATCGGAAATACAATTGTTCTTTATAAAGAATCTGTTGAAAATAAACAAATTTCCCTCCCTTAAAACGTTGCATCAAAAGGAGGTTTACAGCATGAAAAAAGTTGGTATTTTGGGGGGGACATTTGATCCGCCTCATAACGGACATCTCCTTATTGCCAATGAGGTTCTGTCAGCGTTAAGCTTAGACGAAATTTGGTTCATGCCAACGCAAGAACCTCCCCATAAAAAAAAGTCAGCCTCCATTAAAAATGAGGATCGGCTGCATATGCTTGAATTAGCTGTTGAAGGAAATGAGCAGTTTCGGATTGAAACGATTGAGTGGCAGCGAAAAGGTCCATCCTATACGTATGAAACGGTGAAACTGCTGAAAAAACAGCATCCGGACATACAATTTTATTTTATAATCGGAGCGGATATGATTGAGTACTTACCCAATTGGCATAAAATTGACGAATTGGTGAAACTTGTTCAGTTCGTTGGTGTAGAAAGGACAACTTTTAGCTGTCAAACTCCCTACCCTGTTATTTCTATCGATATTCCGGCAATGGATGTCTCATCAAGTATGATTCGGGAGAGGTTAAAGTTAGGGAAAACCATTCGTTATTTATTGCCGGATTCCATTATCGATTATATAAAGGAGAACCACTTATATGAACCGTGAGGAAGCTTTGAAAATTGTGGAGAAACAATTGCCGGAGCATCGCTACTTGCATACGATCGGCGTTATGGAGACGGCGCTTGAACTGGCAAAGCAAAATGGGGTGAATAAAAAACAGGCAGAACTCGCAGCTATTTTTCACGATTATGCCAAATATCGGCCAAAAGAAGAAATGAAGGCAGTGATTCGGAAAAATAAAATGCCTGAGATTTTGCTGGAGTACAATCCGGAATTATGGCACGCTCCTGTTGGCGCCTATCTAGTGGAGCAAGAAGTGGGTATAACAGATGAAGCGGTTTTAAATGCTATTCGTTTCCATACATCTGGAAGGGTTGGGATGACGAAGCTTGAAAAAGTCATCTATCTGGCGGATTATATCGAGCCAGGTCGGCATTTTCCAGGGGTCGATGAGGTAAGGGAATTAGCTAGGCAGGATTTAGAAAGGGCGCTGATTAAAGCGATCCAAAATACAATCGTATTTTTAATGAAAAAGAATCAGCCGATATTTCCGGAAACATTTCATACCTACAATGATCTCGTATTAAAATTGCAGAAAGAAAGTGAGGACTGATTGAATGGAAAATCAGGATTTATTAACAATTGCCGTAAAAGCGGCTGATGATAAACGGGCCGAGGATATTGTCGCCCTAAATATGAAAGGTATCTCCCTGATCGCCGACTATTTTATTATTTGTCACGGCAACTCGGATAAACAGGTTCAGGCAATTGCCAGAGAAATGAAAGAAAAAGTAGAAGAAAATCATTTTGAAGTAAAGAGAATGGAAGGTTTTGATGAGGCTAGGTGGATTTTGATCGATATGGGCGATGTAGTGGCACATGTTTTCCATCGGGATGAGCGCAGTTATTATAATCTAGAACGTCTCTGGGGCGATGCGCCGCAGGAAGATCTCCGCGGTGTGCTAAATCCATGAGCTATGAAAGGTTTGCCTTTGTTTATGATGAATTGATGCAAGAAGCACCGTACGAACAATGGGTGAAATTTATTGAACAAAAGCTTGCTCAATATGGTATCAATGGGAAAAGAATGCTTGATTTAGCATGCGGAACTGGAGAGCTCTCCGTTCGATTTGCCAGCAGGGGATTTAATGTGACTGGTGTCGACTTGTCAGCTGAAATGCTTACGGTAGCACGACAGAAAACAGAAGAAATGGGATTAACCATCCCTTTGTATCAGCAGGATATGGCTGAGTTGGAAGGATTGGGACCATTTGATTTTATTGGCATTTTTTGTGATTCGCTCAATTACTTGCAAACCGAAGAACAGGTGAAAAAAACTTTCTCCCGTGTTTTTCAGTGTTTAAAAACGGGAGGAGCCTTCTTTTTTGACGTTCATTCCATTGAAAAAATTTCCAATGGCTTTATCGGTCAGACTTTCGCGTTGAACGAGGAACAATTGGCGTATATTTGGAATAGTTTTCCTGGGGAATATCCGAACAGTGTGGAACATGAGCTTAGTTTTTTCGTCTTGGATGAACAGAGTGGTAAATACGATCGTTTTGATGAACTTCATTTGCAGCGGACGTTTCCGATTGAACAATATTCCCAGTGGTTAAAAGAAGCAGGTTTCCAATCTATTGAAGTAAACGCAGATTTCACAGAAGCAGACCCTCAGCCAAGTTCTGAAAGAATCTTCTTTAGTGCCCGGAAAAAATAAAAAGCCGTCTTACAAAAAAGATGGCTTTTTTCTTTTATGAAAGAAGGATTTTTTTAAACAAAGGAGAATTTATAATTAAAAGAATTGCTGCTCTATTTTTTCGAGATCTTCGACAAATTTTCGATGGGTTGCCTTAAATACATGTTCAAACACGTCTCCCAATTCTCTTTCAAGCACATCGACTCCTTCGCCTGTTATTCCGCCTTTTACACATACTTTTTCGAGCAATGTCGGCAGAGTATAATGCCCGCCTTTTAATAATTCACCAAAGCCGATGATCATTTCGCTTGCAAGCTTGGTCGCCGTCACTTCTTCAATTCCTGTTTCTTTTACCGCCCCAATGATAAACCGCTGCAGCAAATAGCTAAAAAATGCCGGCCCGCAGCTGACGATATCGGAAGCCACTCTCGTAATATTCTCTTCGATTTCTACGGGGATGGATATTTTAGCGAATAATTGCTCGATACTTCTCTTCCAATTTTCTTGACAATTTTCTCCGTAAGTGATGAGTGAGACGCCGGCAAGGGCTCGATTTGTAATGCTTGGAATTGCCCGAATAACGGAGCAGGTAACATGTCTTTCGAGTTGTTCAGTACTAATTGGACTTGTAATAGAGATCAGACATTTCTCTGGAGTTAAATGCTGTTGTATTTTTTGCAGGATCCCCATGACATCCAATGGTTTTACACAAATAAGCAGCAATTCAGATTGAGCTGCCAATTCATCAGCACTACCGCTAACCCGAATCCCTGGATATTTATCTTTAAGCTGCAACGCCTTTGAGAGAGTCCTATTTGTAATCATCATGTCAGAAGGGGAGATTGCTTTACCATCCATAAATGCTTCCACAAGGATTCGCCCCATATTACCCGTACCGATGATCCCGATTTTCATTGTCCCAACCCTCCTTCTCTCGAACATTTCTCTTCTAACAATATGTAGCCGTCTTGTGAATTATACCTTTAGGAAGGATGAATCGAAATGAAACAATGGCTAATTGAGCGTAAATTCTATGTTGCCATGGCAGTGCTGATTGTTTCTGGCAGTATTTATTATGTATATAATCAGCAAAACCAGGCTTCCGATCAGCAGTTTTCCCAATTGGAAAAGCAAAGTGCTGCAATGCTTGAGACCAAGGGGCAGAGCGAGAAACAGCAGCCTCCCCAAAAAACAGATATCATGATCGTGGATGTTAAAGGGGCGATAAAAAAGCCGGGAGTTTACCAGGTAAGTGAAAAGGAAAGAGTGAACGATGTCATTCTCCGCGCTGGCGGTTTAACAGAAGAAGCGGATTCGAGTCAAGTAAACTTTGCGGCGAAAGTGCAGGATGAAATGGTCATTTATGTTCCAGCCAAAGGTGAAGTACAACCCGCACCCCCGCAAACATCTGCCGTAGCTGCATCATCGCCGCAGCCAGGTAACACAAAGAGTGGTGTAACAGGAAAAGGAAAGGTCAACTTAAACAAAGCAGATGCAAGCGAACTTGAGACGCTGCCAGGCGTAGGCCCGGCTAAAGCAGCGGCAATTCTAGATTTTCGAAAGCAAAATGGTTCCTTTCAGTCGCCTGACGACTTAAAAAAGATTAGCGGTATCGGCGATAAAACGTTTGAGAAACTTAAGGATTTAATTACAGTTCGATAAGCTGAGAACTTACCATTGACCGGCCCGTTTGTTGACCGGTAAACTAAGAAATAGACAAGCAGGATCTTTTTGAGGAGAGTGTTATAGAGTGGAACGAATTTCATGGGACCAGTATTTTATGGCGCAAAGCCATTTGCTTGCATTAAGAAGTACTTGTACAAGGTTGACAGTAGGAGCTACGATCGTAAGGGACAAACGGATTATCGCTGGCGGGTATAACGGTTCCATTGCCGGCGGCGACCATTGTGTTGATAAAGGATGTTATGTAATTGACCATCATTGCGTAAGAACGATTCATGCCGAGATGAACGCATTGCTGCAATGTGCGAAATTTGGTGTTCCAACAGCCGATGCCGAAATTTATGTAACGCATTTCCCTTGTCTTCAATGCACAAAGGCGATTATTCAAGCCGGGATAAAGACCGTCTATTATGCAAAGGATTATAAAAACCACCCGTACGCTGTGGAACTGTTTGAACAGGCAAAGGTCAAAGTTGAGCAGGTGGAACTAAAGGAACAAGTAATTGATTTTAGAAAAATAAGCGAATAGTTTAAAGCATCGCCGGGATGAAAAAACGGCGATGCTTTAAAGCTGCTTAGAAAGGAATGATATGAGTGGGAAATATCTTTATTATGCAGTAGCTGCTGTTTTGGGAGTACTCTATTCACTTACGCTGTTTATTCCGTACTTTCTCCTTGCCGTCCTTTATTTTTCCACCATCCTCTTTTTTGAAAAATTATCCAAAAAACAATGGATCACCCTTGTAATTGTTTTTATCCTCTTTATGTTCTCTACACGAATCCATGTGATGAAAAATCAAACGAAAATGCCCCCCTCTACAACTGTCTTTTATCTCCAATTTAGCGATATCCCTAAGATCGATGGCGACCAATTTCAAGTGAGTGCAAAAGAAAAACGCTTTCAAGAGAATATCCTTGTACGCTATCAAATAAAATCAGAAACTGAAAAAAGGATGTTAAAAAAGCAAACTGTCTTTAAACGAATTTGCAGAGTGTCGGGGAAGCTGGAAAAACCGCTAACAGCAAAAAATGAAAATGCCTTTGATTATCGTCAGTATTTAAATCGGAAGCAAATTTATTGGGTGTTAAAATCGAGCGAAGCACCGCTTAGTACTTGCATCGAGGAGAAGACTGATTTACTGGAATGGCTACAGGAAAGGCGATTTTACGGTATTCGTTTTTTGGAAGAACACTTTCCCGCACGAATCGCTTCCATTTCTTCGGCATTGATTTATGGGGACCGAAACAGTATGGAACCTGAGCTGCTGGAGGAATATCAAAAGATTGGAATTATCCATTTATTAGCGATCTCTGGTCTTCATGTATCGCTGTTTGTCGCCGCGCTTTACAATCTTGGAATTCGAGCAGGCGCAACAAGAGAGTGGATGACCCGTTTCATTTTAATTATGCTCCCAGGCTATGCGGTTCTCACAGGGGGTTCTCCCTCGGTGATTCGATCAGTAGTCATGATTTTTCTCGTAATGGTGTCAATGCAGTGGGAAAATAAAGTAAAGCTTAGGCCGATTGATGCGATTAGCATTGCATTTGCGCTCTATCTTTTTATTTCCCCAATCGTTTTGTACGACCCGGGTTTTCAGCTTTCTTTCTCAGTAAGTGCCGCAATCATTTTGTCTGCCAAGCTGATCTTGAAACGGTATCGCACCGCTTTTTCAAGAATGATCTCCACTTCAATTATTGCACAAACTGCCGCTTTTCCTATTTTGCTGTTTCATTTTTATGAGCTTTCGTTTATTAGCATTGCGGCTAACTTGCTATTTATTCCCCTTTATTCATTTGTGTTCCTTCCCGGTGTTTATCTGCTTGCAGGAATGGCGTTTGCGCTAGGTTCTGTTCCCAATTGGATTTTAAGTTTATTTGCTGCGCTGTTGGACACATCGGAAAGGCTGGCCAAGCTTATTGCCGATATCGCGCTTTTCCGCTATACTCCCGGCCGGCCTAACTTTGGTCTGCTTAGTCTATATATCCTGCTTGTTCCGGCCATTTTTATCTTTTGGGAAAAAAAGGACTCGAAAAGGAACCGTTTGGTTTTATCGGCGCTATGTATTTTTTTGATAACTTTTCAAAATGTCTGGAATCATATAAATCCGGCGGGAGAGGTAACCATCATTGATGTCGGTCAAGGGGACAGCATCCTGATCCACCTTCCTTTTTCCCGAGGAAATTATTTAATCGATACCGGCGGCACAATGTCTTTTCAAGAACAGGAGTGGCAAAAACGGACAAAGGAATTTGAGGTAGGAAAAGATGTGGTAATTCCTTACCTAAAAGGAAAAGGAATTACCAAAATTGATAAATTGATTCTTACCCATGGGGATGTGGACCATATCGGCGGAGCGCTGGCAATTATAAAGGAGCTGACGGTTAAGGAAATCGTCATCCCGTCTGTAACGGAACTCTCCAACAGCGAGTTTGAAATCCTGCAAGAAGCAAGGCGGAGGAAAATTCCAGTAGTGAAAGCTGCTGAAGGCGATCAATGGAAGAATCAGGACAGCGAATTTAAGATTGTTTCACCGCAGAAAAATTTCACAGGAGATCAAAACAGAGGGTCTTTAACTGTGTGGGCAAAAATTGGCGGGCTTCACTGGTTCTTCGGCGGAGATCTTGATCAAGCGGGTGAAGAAAATATTGTTCAGCGATTTCCAAGTATTTCAATCGATGTGTTGAAAGTGGGGCATCATGGAAGCAAAACATCCAGTTCACCTGTTTTTTTAGAACAATATAAGCCGAAAATTTCGCTTATTTCCGTTGGTGAAAAAAATCGGTTTGGCCATCCAAATAGCCAAGTGCTCGAGCGTTTAGAGAGTATTCATTCGGGTGTTTACCGAACAGATAGGCAGGGAGCAATCTCCTATCGATTTTATGGAATGAATGGAACCTTTTCAACGTATTTGCCATAGAATATAGCAGCCAAAAAAGTTGAGGATAAAAGAAAAAAGACCGCAGGACAGATGCAGTCTAAAATAGTTGCGATTCTTATTTGATGCGAGCGCTTACGTTTGATCTTTGATAACGTTAGCTCAGCACCTAAAATAAGGAGCTTTCATTTTCCTTCTTATGAACCGATTAGTTTTACGACTGTTGCAATGATAAACATGGTGGCAAAAAAGCCAAAAGACACAAAAAATCCTACACCAGAATCTGTTGCATCATTGCGCTTACTTTGGACATTTTGTTCAAATTCGTTCACAGTCTCCCCCTCCTAACCCAATTTTAGTATAAGTCATTTATTGCAAAAAATCTAGCTTCCACGAATTGCCTTCCTTTAATGACAAGAGTTGACACAAATAGTTTTGAGCACATGAGCCAAAATAACATTATAAACGTCATCCCGTCGGCTTTTGAAGTACCTAGGGCTGCAATTGCCGGCGTTTAATATAAATGGGGAATTGGCATTAACGCGTGGGAGCCAATTCCCTTTGCCTACTTGTCAAAATGTCCAAGCTTCATTACGATAGGGATAGGGATCATTTTGAAGGGACGAAGACGGTTGGTTACAGAAATATGGAAACAAATCAAACAAAGGAAAATTGCTCCTGTTTATTTATTATACGGAACCGAAGCATTCCTAATTAATGAAACGAAGCAATTACTTTTAAGCACTATATTAAAAGAGGAAGAAAAAGAATTTAATTTTTCTTCTTACGATCTAGAAGAGATTTCAATCGAAGAAGCACTTGAAGATGCGGAGACATTTCCGTTTTTAGGAGAGAAAAAAGTTGTTTTTTTACATAATCCGCTTTTTTTAACAACGGATAAAAAGAAAGAAAAAGTGGATCACAATCTTGCCAGATTGGAAGCATATCTCCGGGAGCCCGCACCATATACCGTATTGGTTTTTTCGGCACCATATGAAAAATTAGACGAGCGAAAAAAAATAACGAAGGAACTAAAGAAAAATGCAGTAATGGTTGAAGCGAAAAAATTAAATGAACATGAACTGAATAATTGGATAAAAGACAGGGCGAAAGCAAATGGAATTGAAATCAATCAAGACGCCATAGAACTTATGATAACCCTTGTCGGTACAAATCTTTTTATGTTAACGAGTGAAGTCGATAAATTAGCTTTGTATGCAGATGGAAAAGAGACGATTGATGCAGGTATAGTGGAAAAACTCGTATCCCGGTCATTGGAGCAGAATGTTTTTACACTAATTGATAAGATTGTTCAGCGCAAATTGGATGAGGCTCTTAGAATTTACTATGATTTATTAAAGCAGAATGAGGAACCGATCAAAATTTTAGCCTTAATTGCTGGACAGTTTCGCTTAATTTACCAGGTAAAAGAGCTATCGCGGCGCGGTTATGGCCAGCAGCAAATCGCCGGTTTCATAAAAACCCATCCGTTTCGGGTAAAATTAGCAGCCAGCCAGGCGGGAAAATTCACCGATGAAGAACTGACAGCATTTATGAAGATGCTGGCAGAAGCGGACTATCAGATGAAAACAGGCACAATGAATAAATCGTTATTGGTCGAAATGCTCTTATTTAAGTTGAAAAAGTAAAAAAACGATTCCTTGGCCGGGAATCGTTTTTTTTATGCTTTCTTATATGATCAGAATTTATATCTGAACTTCGATAACTGTCTAGCTCTAGCGCCCTATCGACTACGTCGACGACCAAGGGCGTTTGCGCTTTTTTTTATAAAGCATTAATTTTTTTCATTAGGCGGGCTTTTTTACGAGCAGCAGCATTTTTATGGATAAGACCTTTAGCAGCAGCTTTATCAAGATTGCTCGCAGCGTTTGCAAATACATCTTTCGAAGCAGCGCTGTCGTTTGTAGCAATCGCAGCTTCAACTTTTTTAACAGCTGTACGCATTGCAGACTTAACAGCAGTATTTTGAGCGTTGTGCTTATCACTTGTTTTTACACGTTTGATAGCAGATTTAATATTTGGCATTCCATTCACCTCCTAGAAAGAATCGAGACTATGTGAACTCGACTATACATTCATAAACGATTATGAAGAACAAGAGATATTCTATCAAACCAAGGCTTATATTGCAATACTTGATTGGTCTTAGAACGGAAAAACAAGTGAATGATTTTGTTGGAGCTGGGGAAAATAGGGAAATGGTTTATAGTTTTAAGAATGGAGCGGATTAAGAATATGAAAGAAGAAATGGATCTAAGCCAATACTCCGTTAGGACAGACCTTGCAATCGAGGCAAGAGAAATGGTTTTAGCAGAAAAGTCAGTTCAGCAAGAGGAAAACCTTTCGCAGCTTGAGGGAGTTGTTATAAAAGAAAAGGAAATGGATGATATTAAAATTTCATTAGTCGAAATTACGGAAGAAGGTGAAAAAAAGTTAGGGAAAAAGCCGGGGCGCTATTTAACGGTGGAAGTGCAGGGGATTCGCCAGCAAGATACAAAGCTGCAGGAAAAAGTGGAAAAAGTTTTTGCAACTGAATTTTCCCATTTTTTAAAAGAGAGCGGCATAAAGGAAAATGATTCTTGTCTTGTCGTTGGTTTAGGAAATTGGAATGTAACACCGGATGCGCTTGGACCGATGGTTTGTGAAAATTTATTGGTTACCCGCCATTTGTTTGAACTTCAGCCAGAGAATGTGGAGGAAGGGTATCGACCTGTCAGCGCCTTAGCGCCGGGAGTAATGGGCTTAACAGGCATTGAAACAAGTGACATTATTTTTGGGATTGTCGAAAAGATCAAACCGGATTTTGTCATTGCAATTGACGCGCTTGCTTCCAGATCAATTGAACGCGTGAATTCAACGATTCAATTATCGGATACCGGCATTCATCCAGGGTCGGGGGTCGGCAACAAACGGAAAGAATTAAGCAAAGATACCCTTGGGATTCCAGTAATCGCGATTGGCGTACCGACTGTAGTCGATGCGGTTTCCATTACAAGTGACACGATTGATTTTATTTTAAAACACTTTGGCAAAGAGATCCGCGAAGGAAACCGGCCATCGAGAGCCTTGGCGCCAGCTAGTATGAATTTCGGAGAGCGAAGGAAGTTGACAGATGAGGATCTTCCAGAAGAAAAACAACGCAAGACGTTTCTTGGCATGATTGGAACACTACCTGAAGAGGAAAAGCGGAAGCTGATCTATGAAGTCCTTTCTCCGCTGGGACATAACTTAATGGTTACGCCTAAAGAAGTGGATGTTTTTATTGAAGATATGGCAAATTTAATTGCAAGCGGCTTAAACGCGTCTTTGCATCATGCCGTTAATCAAGCTAACGCGGGTTATTATACAAGATAATAGATGTGCGCCCTTTGCGGCATTTTCTAATCTATTCGCCACCTGAATAAAAAAAGCATTTCTTATTTCCCCAAAAGATTGGTTCTATCAATTCTAGTAAAGTCATATGATTTACTAGAATCGTTAGTGAGGTGGAACCATGAAGAATCCAAGGGCTTCCGGAACGTATTTGATCGTCCAAGGGACAAGCCTGTTGAAAAATTGTCTTTTTCTGTTGTTGTTTTTGATTCTCGTCTTTTCGATCAGCGGTCTGTTAACTTCATTAAAACCGGAATATCGGCCGGTTTCGTCGTCTGTGAATGAAGCAGCTAATGTAATAAGCGGTAAAATGCTCTATCAGCTGATGGGCTGGGAAAACCATCATTTTCTTTCTGTCAGTAAAGATATGGAAGCAAGTCCAAAGCTAACGAATTTAGTTTTTAAACTGTCCAATAATATTTATTTGAATGACCCCCGCAGTTTGCTGGGGAGGGAGCTTCCGGGTTTTTATCAATTTGACGGTAGGATAGTGGTTGCGGGAGAAGGGACCAATTATACCAATATGCCAATTGAATCGGCCCCACCGGTGGAAATCATGAAAGCAGAACGGGAAGCATCGCTGCAAAATTTAGAAGGCCTGAACCAAGCAAAACCAAAAGATACACTGCCTCCGCCAAAGCAAACGACCGGAGCGCACAAGGTTGTCTACCTCTACTTTACACATAATCGTGAATCCTATTTGCCGTATTTAAAGGGCGTAACCGATCCGGATTTAGCTTACCATTCACAAATAAATGTCACGAAAATTGGCGACGAAATTCAATCAAGACTTGCGGAAAATGGCATCGCCGCTCAAGTTGATAAAACAGATATCATGGGGAAAACGACGATGCCGAAAGCCTATCAGGAATCGGGACAAGTTGTTCAGGCCGCAATGGCTTCGAATCGCGATTTAAAATATTTTATTGATATTCATCGGGATTCACGCCGCAAGTCTCAGACAACAGTTGAAATAAATGGTCAATCATATGCAAAGATAGCATTTGTCATTGGCGGTAAAAATCCGAATTACGAAAAAAACTTGAAGCTGGCGACCGATCTTCACAATCTCATCAAAAAGAAATACGGAGACGGGTTAAGCAGAGGGGTGATTGTCAAGCATGAGGCTGGGTCAAACAGCGTTTATAATCAAAATTTATCCGACAAAGCGATTTTAATTGAGTTTGGCGGAGTTGATAATACGTTTGACGAACTTGACCGTTCAGCGGATATGCTCGCCGATGCTTTTAGTGAATATTATTGGCAGGCTGAAAAGGTCAATCAGGACGCAAAGCAACCGGCTTCTAAACAATAGTGAAGGGAACAGGACGTTATGAAGATGTTTATGATGAAAAGTTTAGCGGTTGCCGCTCTTATGTTTATCTCCGTTTTAGCAGGCATTCAAATTGCAAATGACGGCTTGAATAAGATGAAGGGGCAGCCAAGTCAAAATGCTTTATCAAATACGCCTATAAGCAATAATGCAGGAATCGGTGCAGCTGATATTCCAAGCCATGACCTGCAAGCCAAAAAGCAACAGCTGGAGGCCATGAACGGTTTAAATCTTTTTTCTGAAATGGGCAAAAAATTAGCTGATGGAGTAGCAAACACCTCCAAGTCAATTGTCAATTCGATTGCGAATGAATAATTTAAAGCGGTGTCCAATAGCGGCACCGCTTTTCCAATGCACCATTCCAGTTTTCGTTGAATCTTCTTTCTGCTATTGTTATAATCAAAAATAGTGTACATGGGCGATTACAGTAGGAGTGAAACACATGAATAGAGAAGAAAAGTTAAATAGACAAGCTAAAATACGGAATTTTTCCATTATTGCTCATATTGACCACGGAAAGTCTACTTTAGCAGACCGGATATTGGAAAAAACCAATGCCCTTTCATCCCGTGAGATGAAGGATCAGCTATTGGATTCAATGGATCTTGAACGGGAACGCGGGATTACAATCAAACTGAATGCTGTTCAGTTAAAATATAAAGCGAAAGACGGTGAAGAATACATCTTCCATTTAATTGATACACCGGGGCATGTTGACTTTACCTATGAGGTTTCTCGAAGTCTTGCTGCCTGTGAAGGAGCGATTTTGGTGGTTGACGCGGCTCAGGGAATTGAAGCGCAAACCCTTGCGAACGTCTATCTTGCTCTCGATAATAATCTGGAAATTTTACCGGTTATTAACAAAATTGATTTACCGAGCGCCGATCCAGAAAGAGTTCGCAATGAAATCGAAGAGGTTATTGGCCTGGATGCATCTGAAGCTGTCCTTGCATCGGCGAAAGCAGGCATCGGGATCGAGGAAATTTTAGAACAAATTGTAAAAACAGTTCCAGCACCAGCAGGAGATCCGGATGGTCCGCTGAAAGCGTTAATTTTTGATTCATTGTACGATGCTTACCGCGGAGTTGTTGCCTATATTCGGGTGACAGAGGGAACAGTAAAAGTTGGCGATAAAATTAAAATGATGGCTACAGGCAAAGAGTTTGAAGTCAATGAGATAGGTGTCTTCACCCCAAAAGCTGTTCTTTGTGATGAATTAACGGTCGGTGATGTTGGCTTCTTAACCGCTTCGATTAAAAATGTTGGGGATACACGCGTCGGTGATACGATTACAAATGCTAAAAATGGTGCAACGGAGCCATTGCCAGGTTACCGTAAGTTAAATCCAATGGTTTATTGCGGGTTATATCCAATCGACACGGCTAAATTCAATGATTTAAGAGAAGCGCTCGAAAAGCTGCAGTTAAATGATGCTGCCCTGCAATTTGAGCCAGAGACTTCTCAGGCATTAGGATTTGGATTCCGCTGCGGATTTCTGGGTCTTTTACACATGGAGATTATCCAAGAACGGATTGAACGTGAATTTAATATTGATTTAATCACGACGGCACCAAGCGTTATTTATCACGTAATCATGACGGATGGAACGGAAAACAGAGTCGATAATCCTTCTGATATGCCGGATCCGCAAAAAATCGAGCGCGTTGAAGAGCCCTATGTTAAAGCAACGATGATGGCTCCGAATGATTATGTAGG
Source organism: Bacillota bacterium Lsc_1132 (assembly GCA_044598425.1). GTDB lineage: Bacteria > Bacillota > Bacilli > Bacillales > Cytobacillaceae > JAEVLT01. Next base: position 2,502,075 of record CP172536.1, on the reverse strand, counting down.
TGCGATCATGGAACTCTGCCAGCAAAAGCGCGGCAATTTCATAGATATGCAATACTTGAACGAGAACCGAGTATCCATCATTTATGAAATTCCGTTAGCGGAAATTGTTTATGACTTTTTTGACCAATTAAAATCCAGCACGAAGGGGTATGCCTCCTTCGACTATGAATTAATTGGCTACAAACCTTCCAAGCTGGTGAAGATGGATATTTTATTAAATGGTGAAAAAGTGGATGCATTAAGCTTTATTGTCCACAAGGATTTTGCTTATGACCGCGGTAAAATCATTGTTGAAAAATTAAAGGAATTGATTCCAAGACAGCAATTTGAAGTGCCGGTTCAAGCTGCTGTCGGTCAAAAAATCGTCGCCCGCTCGACCATTAAAGCAATGCGGAAAAATGTTTTAGCCAAATGCTATGGCGGTGACATTTCCCGTAAACGCAAACTGCTGGAAAAGCAAAAAGAAGGAAAGAAACGAATGAAGCAAGTTGGCTCGGTGGAAGTACCGCAGGAAGCGTTTATGGCCGTTTTAAAAATGGATGATAACAATACAAAAAAATAAACAAACGGGAGGTTGGGATTACCTTGATTGCGGGTGACTCCTGCCTCTTTTTGTTCTTGGAAGGTGAAAACATGGTCAAAGCCGCTTATCTTCACATCCCGTTTTGTGAGCATATTTGCCATTATTGCGATTTTAATAAAGTATTTTTAAAAGGGCAGCCTGTTGATGAGTATTTACAAGCCCTTGATAAAGAAATAAAGCTTACTTTTTCGAACGATCCCGGCGAACCGCTGCAAACGATATTTGTTGGTGGAGGAACCCCTACATCCCTTAACGAAAAACAGCTTTATACGTTTTGTGAGAGTTTGCTGGAGAACCTGCCAAGAGAAAACCAATTGGAATTTACCTTTGAAGCGAATCCAGGTGATTTAACAAAAGAGAAATTGCAAATATTAAAAGAGGCAGGAGTGAATCGGATTAGCCTTGGCGTTCAAACCTTTAACGATGAACTGTTAAAGAAGATCGGCAGGGCACACCGAGCTAAGGATGTTTTTGCTTCAGTTGCAAACGCGAAAGAAATTGGCTTTGAAAACGTTAGCATTGATTTGATTTTTAGTTTGCCCGGTCAGACGGTCTCTGATTTTAAAGATACATTAAATGAAGCTTTTACCCTTGATGTAACTCATTACTCAGGCTATTCCCTCATCATTGAGCCGAAAACTGTTTTTTATAACCTAATGAAAAAAGGAAAGCTATTTACCCCGGGTGAAGATATCGAAGCGGAGATGTATGAGCTGCTAATGGAAAAGATGGCCTTGCACGGCTTTCAGCAATATGAAATCAGCAATTTTGCCAAACCGGGTTTTGAGAGCAGGCATAATTTAACCTATTGGAATAACGAATTTTATTTTGGATTTGGCGCTGGAGCACATAGCTATGTAGATGGATGGCGGCGTTCGAATGCAGGTCCGCTGAAGAAATATATGGATTTTATTCAAAATGGGCTGCCCCCCATTTTTGAAGAGCACTATGTTACAAAAAAGGAACAAATGGAAGAAGAAATGTTTTTAGGACTGCGGAAAACAAAAGGTGTTTCCATTTTGAAGTTTCGGGATAAATTTAAGATGGATCCGCTTCAGTATTTTCAAAGTGAAATAGTGGAATTGAAACAAAAAGGCTGGATTGAAGTCGGCAATGGCGCGATTTATCTAACGAAAACGGGAAGGCTTTTAGGAAACGAAGTATTTCAATCTTTTTTAGGTGCCTAATCATTGACACCCTGTGCCTATTTTGATAATTTATTAGTAGATTTAGCACTCAACAACTCAGAGTGCTAACAGAGGTGATGCATATTGTTAACAGCTCGTCAATTGTTAATTCTTCAAGTGATTGTCGATGACTTTATTCAATCTGCTCAGCCCGTTGGTTCTAGAAGTCTGTCGAAGAAAGAGGAAATCTCTTTCAGTTCAGCTACGATTCGTAACGAAATGGCGGATTTGGAAGAACTTGGGTTCATCGAAAAGACCCACACCTCATCAGGACGGGTTCCGTCTGAAAAAGGTTATCGATATTACGTGGATCATTTACTTTCACCTCAAGTATTGAATCAGCATGATATTTTAACGATTAAATCCATTTTTGCTGAGAAAATTTTTGAGTTTGAAAAAATCATTCAAAAATCGGCAAAGATTTTATCTGAGCTGACCAATTACACATCGATCGTTCTCGGTCCTGATGTTAGTGTCAATAAGCTGAAGCGGATCCAAATCATCCCGTTAAACAAAGAAACAGCAATTGCTATTTTTGTGACGGACACAGGTCATGTTGAAAATCGTACATTCCATCTGCCGCCATCGATTGATGCGGGAGAACTGGAAAAAATGGTGAAAATTTTAAATGACCGCTTAGCGAATGTACCGCTTGAAGAACTAAACAATAAAATTTATAAAGAAGTTGCCACTTTGCTGCGCCAGCATATTCAAAATGTCGATATCATGCTTAATACGGTAGCCGATCTTTTTAAAATGCCGGCAAGTGAAAAACTTTTTTTTGCCGGTAAAACGAATATTTTAAGCCAGCCGGATTTTCATGATTTAACAAAGATTCGCACGCTCATGAACATGATTGAGCATGAAGAGTGGATCTATGAGTTAATTAAAAAGAATCCTAAAGGAATCAATGTGAAGATTGGCCGAGAAAATAATAATTTAGCAATGGAAGATTGCAGTTTGATTACAGCTACTTATTCCATTGGTGCAGAAAAATTGGGGACAATCGCCATCTTAGGTCCTACTCGGATGGAATATTCGCGAGTCATTGGTTTGATGCAGTTTTTAAGCAAAGACTTAACAGCGGCGCTGACGAAATTGTATCAAAATAATTAACGCTGGAGATATTGATTAAGGGTGGATTGCCTTTGGTTCCACCCCATTTCGTCTGAAACTGTCTTGATTAACTATATAGATATCTTTTAAGGGAGGTGAGTAAGTTGACAATCGAGAAAAATCATTCATTAGAAGAAGAAGCAGAGGTTCAATCCGCTGAACTTCCCGAAAATGAAACAAGCGAAACTCCTGTTTCTGATGAAGCAGAAGCCGTAAAGGAAGAGCAAAATGAGCCTTCCTTGGAAGAACAGCTATCAGCTCTGAAAGAAAAAAACGCTGAACTTGAGAAAAAGCTTGAGGAGGCTGACAATCGTCATCTTCGCCTTCAGGCTGATTTTGATAATTTCCGTAGGCGCACAAGATTGGAAGCTGAAGCGAGCGAAAAATATAGAGCGCAAAAATTAATTACCGATATCCTGCCTGCAGTGGATAATTTTGAGCGCGCTTTAAAAACAGAAGTAGAACATGAGCAGGCAAAAGCCTTAATGCAAGGAATGGAAATGGTTTACCGCAGTTTATTGGATGCTTTAGCAAAAGAAGGCCTTCAAGCAATTGAAGCAGTCGGCCAGGAGTTCGATCCGCATCTTCACCAGGCTGTAATGCAAGGAGAGAACGAAAACTTTGCATCCAATACGGTTATTGAAGAGTTCCAAAAAGGGTATATACTCAAGGATAAGGTAATTCGTCCTTCCATGGTAAAAGTAAATCAGTAAGATTACATATGAAAATTAGGAGGAAAAGGTTATGAGTAAAATTATCGGAATTGACTTAGGAACAACCAACTCCTGTGTTGCTGTTCTTGAGGGTGGAGAACCGAAAGTAATTCCAAATCCAGAAGGCAACCGCACAACCCCATCTGTTGTAGCATTTAAAAATGGGGAGCGTCAAGTAGGTGAAGTGGCGAAACGCCAGGCAATTACAAACCCTAATACAATTATTTCAATTAAACGTCATATGGGTACTGACTACAAAGTTGAAATCGAAGGAAAAAATTATACTCCTCAGGAAGTTTCAGCCATTATCTTACAATACTTAAAATCGTATGCTGAAGACTATCTTGGCGAGCCGGTAACAAAGGCAGTTATTACAGTCCCTGCCTATTTTAATGATGCAGAGCGCCAGGCAACAAAGGATGCTGGCAAAATCGCAGGACTTGAAGTTGAACGTATTATCAATGAACCAACAGCTGCGGCTCTTGCTTATGGTCTGGATAAAACAGAACAAGACCAAACGATTCTTGTTTATGACCTTGGCGGCGGTACGTTCGACGTTTCCATCCTTGAGCTTGGCGACGGCGTTTTCGAAGTAAAAGCAACAGCAGGGGATAACCGCCTTGGCGGTGATGACTTTGACCAAGTCATCATTGACTACCTTGTTGACCAATTTAAGAAAGAAAATAGCATTGATCTTTCTCAAGATAAAATGGCGTTGCAGCGTCTAAAGGATGCAGCTGAAAAAGCGAAAAAAGACTTGTCTGGCGTGACAACCACGCAAATCTCCCTGCCGTTTATTACTGCAGGTCCTGCAGGTCCGCTGCACCTTGAAGTCTCTTTATCGAGAGCGAAATTTGATGAGCTGACTGCCCATCTTGTCGAGCGTACGATGGGACCTGTTCGTCAGGCATTAAGTGATGCTGGTTTAAGTCCATCCGATCTTGATAAAGTCATTTTAGTCGGTGGTTCTACTCGGATTCCGGCGGTTCAAGAAGCTATTAAAAAAGCAACCGGCAAGGAACCACACCGTGGCGTTAACCCTGATGAAGTTGTCGCAATGGGTGCAGCAATCCAAGGCGGCGTGATTACCGGTGACGTAAAAGACGTTGTCCTGCTAGATGTGACACCACTGTCCCTTGGTATTGAAACAATGGGCGGTGTATTTACAAAATTAATCGAGCGCAATACAACGATTCCAACATCAAAATCACAAGTGTTCTCAACTGCAGCTGACAATCAAACAGCGGTTGATATCCATGTTCTCCAAGGGGAGCGTCCGATGGCAGCCGACAACAAAACGCTTGGCCGTTTCCAATTATCGGATATTCCGCCGGCACCTCGTGGAATTCCGCAAATCGAAGTAACATTTGATATTGATAAAAATGGTATTGTAAACGTCCGGGCAAAGGATCTCGGCACAAACAAAGAGCAGCAAATTACAATTAAATCTTCAACAGGTCTATCTGATGAAGAAATTCAAAAAATGGTTAGAGAAGCTGAAGAAAATGCAGAAGCGGACAAAAAACGCAAAGAAGAAGTCGAACTTCGAAACGAAGCAGACCAGCTTGTGTTTACAGCCGAGAAGACATTGAAAGATCTGGAAGGAAAAGTAGACGCTGCCGAAGTAACAAAAGCTAATGAAGCGAAAGACGCTTTAAAAGCAGCAATCGAAAAAAATGATATTGAAGAGATCCGCTCGAAAAAGGACGCTCTTCAAGAAATCGTTCAAAACCTTTCTGTTAAGCTTTATGAGGAAGCAGCTAAACAGGCCCAGGCTCAACAGGGAGCAGGCGGGCAAGGAAATTCTGGTAAAGATGACAATGTAGTCGACGCAGAATTCGAAGAAGTTAACGACGACAAATAATCTTTGCCCAACTTGGAGAAAGTCAAAGTCAGTCTGTAGGCTTTGGCTTTTTCTTTGCTTAATGAAGAAGATCGGACCAGCTGTTCTTGCGCTAAAATTATTGCATTGTCCATCCTCTGGATGTTAAAATAATTTTTATGTGACAGATTCGGGAGTGGTAATCATGAGTAAGCGGGATTACTATGAAGTACTCGGAGTAAGTAAGGGTGCTTCTAAGGATGAAATAAAGAAAGCGTACCGCAAGCTTTCAAAAAAATATCATCCAGATATTAACAAAGAGCTGGATGCGGCTGAAAAATTTAAAGAAGTGAAAGAAGCATATGAAACATTAAGCGATGACCAAAAAAGGGCTCATTATGATCAATTCGGCCATGCAGATCCAAATCAAGGTTTTGGAGGCGGTGCCGACTTTGGCGGATTCGGCGGTTTTGAAGATATTTTCAATACTTTCTTTGGCGGTGGAGGATCGAGAAGAAGAGATCCGAATGCGCCAAGGCAAGGAGCGGATCTGCAATATACAATGACGCTTTCATTTGAAGAAGCAGCCTTTGGAAAAGAAACAGACATTGAAATTCCGCGCGAAGAAACATGTGAAACATGTAATGGAACAGGCGCTAAGCCCGGGACCAAGCCAGATACGTGTCAGCACTGTCATGGAACGGGACAGCTGAATGTTGAGCAAAGCACACCATTCGGTAAAATCGTTAACCGCCGAGTATGCCATTATTGTAACGGAACAGGAAAAGAGATTAAAGACAAATGTTCAACATGTGGCGGTACAGGTAAGGTGAAAAAGCGCCGGAAAATCCATGTGAAAATTCCTGCCGGCATTGACGATGGCCAGCAGCTGCGCATGGCGGGACAAGGTGAAACTGGGACGAACGGCGGCCCTGCCGGTGACTTATATATTGTTTTTAATGTTCGTGCCCATGAATTTTTTGAACGTGATGGTGATGATATTTATTGTGAAATGCCGATTACTTTCGTGCAAGCTGCGTTAGGTGATGAGATTGAAGTGCCGACGATACATGGAAAAGTTAAACTGAAAATCCCGGCTGGAACGCAAACAGGGACAAAATTCCGTCTAAAAGGAAAAGGGGTTCCAAACGTGCGCGGCTACGGAATCGGTGATCAGCATATTCTTGTTCGAATTCTCACTCCGACAAAGCTCTCAGAGAAGCAAAAACAGCTGCTCAAGGAATTTGGGGAGATCAGTGGCAAGGCGCCGCTTGGAGAACATGAGGAAAGCTTCTTTTCGAAAGTAAAAAGAGCCTTCAAAGGCGAGTAAGGATTGGAGTTGGTAGACATGAAGTGGTCTGAAATCAGCATTCATACAACAAACGAGGCGATTGAACCCATTTCGAATATTTTGCATGAAGAGGGAGCAAGCGGCGTCGTGATTGAAGATCCGTTTGAACTCACAAAAGATAGGGAAGATCAATTCGGTGAAATCTACCAACTGAATCCGGATGATTACCCGGAAGAAGGAGTTATCATAAAAGCCTACCTGCCGGTTAATAGTTTTCTCGGCGAGACAGTAGAAGCAATAAAGGATTCCATCAACAATCTTATCCTATACAATATTGATATCGGGATAAACAAAGTAACCATTTCTGAAGTGAATGAAGAAGAATGGGCTACCGCTTGGAAAAAATATTACAATCCCGTGAAAATCTCGGAAAGATTTACGATTGTTCCTACATGGGAGGAGTATACGCCAGTCTCAAGCGATGAATTAATCATTGAACTGGATCCGGGAATGGCGTTCGGAACAGGAACCCACCCCACAACCGTAATGTGCATTCAGGCTCTTGAAAGAACTGTAAAGCCTGGCGATGAGGTGATTGATGTCGGGACTGGTTCAGGCGTATTGAGCATCGCCGCAGCCATGCTCGGGGCTGAGCATATTCGTGCTTATGATCTGGATGATGTGGCAGTGACTCAGGCCAGACTGAATGCTAAGTTAAACAAAGTAAACAAAAAGATCAGCATTGCGCAAAACAATTTGCTTGACGGCGTTGAAGGAAATTCGGCGGATGTTGTGGTAGCAAATATTCTTGCTGAAGTTATTTTGCGATTTACGAGTGACGCAGCAAAAGTCATTAAATCAGGGGGGCACTTCATTGCCTCAGGAATTATTCAACAAAAAAAGGAAATCGTAAAGGATGCTATGCTGAACTTAGGATTTGAGATCGTTGAAACGATTATGATGGAAGATTGGGTCGCTATTATCGCCAGGAAAAAATAACTTTTAAGGGGCTTCTTGAAAAGCCCCCCTTTTTTTTAGTAAAATAGAGAGTAATCTGTTTAAAGAAGGTGCAGGGTGTGCAGCGTTACTTTGTAAATAAGTCCTCTAGTGACGAGCGTTTTTATATCGGCGGAGAAGATCGCTACCACATCCGCAATGTCATGCGAATGCAGCCAGGCGATTTGATCATCTGCGTCGACTCAGAAGGAAAAAGCGCTATTTGTAAAATTGCCGACATGACCGAAGAACAAATAATTGCTGAAGTTGTCGAGCGGCTGGACGAAAACACCGAACTCCCCATCAGGGTTACCATTGCCAGCGGCCTCCCAAAAGGAGACAAGCTTGAATGGGTGGTTCAAAAAGGGACAGAGCTTGGTGCTCATGAATTCCTGCCATTTGCTGCAGCCCGCTCCGTTGTGAAATGGGATGATAAAAAAGCAGCCAAAAAAGTGGAAAGATGGCAGAAAATCGCTAAAGAAGCAGCCGAACAATCCCATCGAGCTTTTTTGCCGGAAGTTATAAATCCAGTTGACTTTAAAACTTTGCTGCAGATAAGCGGCAAGTATGATTATAAATTGGCTGCATTTGAAGAGGAAAGCAGAAAAGGTGAAACTTCCACGTTCGCAAATGTTCTTAAAAAAATGCGAAAAGGAGAATCGCTCCTTTTGCTGTTTGGTCCAGAAGGCGGTTTAACCGATGAAGAAATAGATCGTTTAAAGGAAAAGGATTTTGCAATTTGCGGATTAGGCCCCCGGATTTTACGGACGGAAACGGCTCCGCTTTATATGCTCTCATCTATTTCCTATCATTTTGAATTGTTGGGGTGAGTAAAAATGCCTACAGTCGCGTTTCATACGCTTGGATGTAAAGTAAATCACTATGAAACTGAAGCAATTTGGCAGTTATTTAAACAAGGAGGTTACGAACGGGCTGAATTTGAATCAGCCTCTGACGTTTATGTTATTAACACGTGCACGGTTACAAACACTGGTGACAAGAAAAGCCGTCAAGTCATCAGGAGGGCAGTCCGGAAAAATCCAGATGCGGTTATTTGTGTAACAGGCTGTTATGCACAGACTTCACCGGCTGAAGTCATGGCGATTCCAGGAGTGGATATTGTAGTCGGCACTCAGGATCGGATTAAGATGCTCGATTATATTGACCAGTTTAAAAAAGAGCGCGAGCCGATCAACGGTGTACGCAATATTATGAAAAACCGCGTCTACGAAGAGCTGGATGTTCCTTCGTTTACGGACCGGACACGCGCTTCGCTTAAAATTCAAGAAGGCTGCAACAACTTCTGCACTTTTTGTATTATTCCCTGGGCGCGCGGGCTGATGCGTTCTCGTGATCCGAAAGAGGTCATTCGCCAGGCACAGCAATTAGTCGATGCCGGGTATAAGGAAATTGTCTTGACGGGTATTCACACAGGCGGATACGGCGAAGACATGAAAGACTATAATCTTGCAATGCTGCTCCGTGAATTAGAAAGAGAAGTAAACGGGCTTAAGCGCCTGCGCATTTCTTCAATTGAGGCGAGTCAGATTACCGATGAAGTCATTGAAGTCATTAAAGAATCCAATATTATCGTCCGTCACTTGCATATTCCGCTTCAGTCCGGATCAAATTCCGTTTTGAAAAGAATGCGCCGCAAGTACACGATGGAATTTTTCGGGGAGCGGCTGATGCGCCTGAAAGAGGTGCTTCCTGGTCTAGCGGTTACTTCTGATGTAATTGTTGGCTTCCCTGGTGAAACGGAAGAAGAGTTTATGGAAACCTATAACTTTATTAAAGATCATAAATTTTCGGAGCTTCACGTTTTCCCTTATTCAAAACGCACAGGCACTCCAGCGGCAAGAATGGATGATCAAATCGATGAAGAAGTGAAAAATGAACGGGTTCACCGGTTGATTTCTTTATCTGATCAGCTGGCCAAAGAATATGCTAGCCGGTTTGAGGGCGAGGTGCTGGAAGTGATTCCAGAAGATCGCCATAAAGAAGGGGAGCAGGAAGGATTTTACGAGGGTTATACCGATAATTATTTAAAAGTGGTATTTACTGGAAATGACGAGCTCATTGGTAAGCTTGTGAAAGTTAAGATTGTGAAAGCCGGCTATCCATATAATGAAGGTCAGTTTGTCAAAGTTGAAGAAGATTTTCTAGAGAAAAAAGCAGCTAAAGCGGCTATTTAATTTTAAAAAAAAGACGGCAACCGCCGTCTATTTTTTGTGCAAAAATAAAATCAGATAGCCAAATTTTGTGGCAAAGGGAAGCGCGAGCAAGGAAACGGCTACATTAAAGAGCACGCTGATATGAGCCAATTGGACATCTTTGGCCTGTGACATATAGGGTGCCCATTCCGCAAGATAGGGGATAAGCGGAATAAACAGCAGCACCCCCAGGACATTAAGCCATACATGGGCATAAGCGGCAAGCCTTGCTTCCTGTCCGCCCCCGATTGAAGCAATTACTGCCGTAATGCACGTACCAATATTGGCACCGAACACGACTGCGATCCCAGCATCCAGCTGCAGCAACCCCGTTGATAAAAAACCCATGGCAATTCCAGTCATTGCTGTACTTGATTGGATAATTGCTGTCATTATTGCACCAGCGACAATACTGAAAAAAATGCTATCATTGAGTGACCATAATAAATGTTTTATCATTGGCACCTCGGTTAATGGACGGGCAAATAACTCAAAACCTTTCATCGCAGAGAAAACTGCCGCAATTCCTAAAAGGAGCATACCGATGCTTCGCACTTTTTTATTTGATAATAAAATGAACAATGCCCCAAGCGCAGCAAGTGGCACGATAGCATAATCAATATCAATGGTGATCAATTCGGTTTTAAAAGTTGTCCCGATATTTGTGCCAAGAATGATGCCAATTGATTGCGGAAAGGTCATGATCTTTGATGAAATAAATCCAATGGTGATCACCATAACAGCCGCGCTGCTTTGCAAAAGCGCAGTAGCAATCGTGCCTGTCAGCATCCCTTTTAAAGGAGTGCTCGTCAGTTTTGCAAGAGAGTATTTCAAGTTTTCTGCGGACAAATTAAACAACCCGAAGCGGATAATCGTCATGCCAAAAATAAATAATCCAATACACAATATAAATAAACCGATATACAGCATGTCCGCACCCCCTGTTTCATTCTATGGCAGCAGGAGCGAAACCATGACTGAAAAAGACTTGAATTGGACTGAAGCAAGAAAAAGAGAAAAGCTTTCTAGAGAAGACTAAATACAGTTGACCTTGTATCAAGGTTATATTATAATTGCAAGGTACATGGATTGATGTAAGTGTGTTGTGTTTCGGAGGGAGGGAAAGAGAATGTCTAAAACCGTCGTTCGTAAAAACGAATCGCTTGAAGATGCTCTTCGTCGCTTCAAACGTTCAGTATCTAAAACTGGTACTTTGCAAGAAGCTAGAAAGCGCGAATTCTACGAAAAACCTAGTGTAAGACGCAAGAAAAAATCTGAGGCTGCAAGAAAACGTAAATGGTAAGAGAGGGTGTAATCAATTGAGTCTTCTCGAGCGTTTAAACAATGATATGAAACAAGCGATGAAAAACAAGGAAAAAGACAAACTTTCCGTTATTCGGATGGTCAAATCTTCAGTGCAAAATGAAGCCATAAAGCTTGGAAAAGCGGAGCTATCCGAAGAGGAAGAGTTAACGGTCCTTTCTCGCGAATTAAAACAACGCAAAGACTCCCTCCATGAATTTGATAAAGCCGGTCGGGAAGATCTGGCTGAAAAATTGCGTGCAGAGTTGGCTGTTGTCGAACTGTACATGCCGGAACAGTTATCTGAAGAAGAGCTGTCGGAAATTGTTAAAACAACAATTTCTGAAATCGGTGCAAATTCAAAAGCGGAAATGGGAAAAGTGATGGCTGCGATCATGCCAAAAGTAAAAGGCAAAGCAGATGGATCACTTGTTAATAAACTTGTACAACAACACCTTTCATAAATAATCTAATACAAGGCCGCAAGCGGTTGCTTGCGGCCTTTTCATGCCAATTGATGTTTCTCTCCCCTTCACTGGAAATCATGCTTTGGTTCCCTTGACTTAAATGGAAAAAGAAGTGCTAGAACCTTCGTTCATTTCATAAATATGAGATGAAAGGGGGTTCTTTTTTTATGGCAAAAAAATGGGCCCAGCGCGTCCGCAGCTGGATGGCAAAAAAAATGGATCTTCCTCAAGATGTCATGATGGATTTACCCCGAATGACAATGATTGGACAAATTCATATTTATATTGAAAATCATCGTGGATTGCTGGCATTTTCGGATAAAGAACTCCGCCTGCTCTTAAAGAATGGGCAGTTGCTGATAAAAGGAAAGTCATTTGTCATTAAAACGATTTTACCTGAGGAAATTTTATTAGAGGGAAAAATTGAACAAGTCATTTATATAAACGAAAATGCGGGAGGGCAATAATGAAGAACAAGTGGATTGACTATTTTTACGGCCGAGTAACGGTGAAAGCCACTGGCAGAGGGATTGAACGGTTTTTAAACGTCTTAACGCGCAATGAGCTGTATATATGGGATGTTAAACGGCATGGAGCTGAAACAGTAACGTTTAAAATGAAACTGGAGGATGCCGTCAAGATGCGGAATTTCGTACGCAAAAGCGAAGTTCGCCTTTCCTTTTTACAGCGAAGCGGCATGCCGTTTTTGCTAAAAAGAATGGGTAAAAATAGCGGCTTTATAGTTGGATCGGTCTTGTTTATTTTGCTGATTTTTCTATTATCGAATGTAATCTGGGGAATTGAAATTAAAGGAGCAAAACCGGCAACGGAGTATCAAATCCGCAAAGAATTGGACAAGATGGGAGTAAAGATCGGCAAAATTCAATTTTTTGTTGATGATGTGGAGTCGATCCAGAGGAAACTGACAGATCATATTGGGGCAATTACATGGGTAGGTGTGGAATTAAAAGGGACAACCTACCATTTTCAAGTAGTGGAAAAGAATCAGCCGAAAGCGCTGGAACAGCTGGCACCACGGAATTTGATAGCAAAAAAGAAAGCGACAATTGTAAATATGTATGTTGAAAAAGGACAGCCTGTTGTAGATAAAAATGACCATGTACAGGCGGGGCAGTTGCTCGTCTCTGGACTAATTGGCAAAGAAGGCGAAGAAAAGCCGGTGGCGGCAAAAGGTGAAATATGGGGCGAGACGTGGTATAGAACCCATGTGGAACTGCCGCTTAACACGAAATTCAATGTTTTCAACGGAAAAGAAAAACGAAAGCATGCACTGTTAATTGGCAACATCAAAATTCCGTTTTGGGGTTTCGGAAAACCTGAATTTACTGAATACGAGAAAGAAAAAAATATTCAGAAAATCCATTTTCTAAAATGGGAGCTTCCGATCTCCATTCTGAATGAAACAATAAGGCAGCGGCAGGAAATTGTCCGCTCGTATAAAAAGGAAGAAGCGGTGAAAATTGCCCTGGAAATGGCTAAAAAAGATATAAAAAGCAAATTAGATGAAGATGCTATGATTAAAGAGACAAAAATTTTACACAAAGCAATTGCCAATGGTAAAGTTAATTTAAACGTATATTTTAAAATTTACGAGAATATTGCACAACCTCAACCGATTATCCAAGGAGACACTAATGACAGAACAATTAAAAACAATTAATCTACAGCTTGAAAATCCAAACGAAGCGATGTCTTTATTTGGAACGGCAGACGCAAACTTAAAAATGATTGAACAGGAATTGGGTGTTTCAATTATAACAAGAGGTGAAACGGTTAGCTTATCAGGTGATGAAGGTAAAGTTTCACTTGCCGGACAAATTTTAGACAAACTCATTTTTGTGATTAAAAAAGGAATCAATATTAGTCAAAGAGATGTTCTTTATGCCATTCAAATGGCACAAAAAGGCACGTTGGATTATTTTGAAAACTTATATGATGAGGAAATTGCAAAGAATGTAAAAGGAAAGTCGATTCGCATTAAAACGATAGGACAAATGCACTATATTCATGCGATCAAGAATAGTGATCTAGTCTTCGGTATCGGTCCTGCGGGCACAGGGAAAACGTATCTTGCAGTGATTATGGCCGTCAATGCGCTGAAAAATGGGCAGGTTAATAAAATTATATTGACCAGGCCGGCTGTTGAAGCAGGTGAAAGTCTAGGCTTTCTTCCAGGCGATTTAAAGGAAAAGGTTGATCCTTATTTACGCCCGTTATACGATGCACTTCATGATGTTCTTGGTGCTGAACATACCCAGCGGCTGATCGAGCGCGGCACTATTGAAATTGCGCCACTCGCTTATATGCGCGGCAGGACGTTGGATGATGCTTTTGTTATTTTGGATGAAGCGCAAAACACCACACATGCCCAAATGAAAATGTTTTTAACGCGCCTTGGCTTTGGATCTAAAATGGTGATTACCGGCGATCAAACACAAGTTGACTTACCAAAAGGCGTGAAGTCCGGTCTTATTGTTGCGGAGGAAATTTTAAAAGATATAAAAGGCATTTCCTTTATCTTCTTGGAACAAACCGATGTTGTTCGCCACCCACTTGTTGGGCGGATTATTCAGGCGTACGAAAAGAGAAAAGAACCATCCGCATAATTGGAAAATCGTCAATATTGACAAATTTAAGGACTAAACAAAGACCGTTCGTGCGCGAACGGTCTTTGTTTATACTATCAGAATTTATATCTGAACTTCGATAACTGTCTAGCGAGAAGCGCCCTATCGACTAAGTCGCTTCCCTCGCCTCGTCTACGATAAGTCGAGAACGAAAGACTACCGTCTTTCGACTCTCCTTTATCTCACTCGGCTTCAGTCCACCTCCGTACGTCGATGACCAAGGGCGCTTGCGCTTTTCTTATACTATCAGAATTTATATCTGAACTTCGATAACTGTCTAGCTCCAGCGCCCTATCGACTAAGTCGCTTCCCTCGCCTCGTCTACGATAAGTCGAGAACGAAAGACTACCGTCTTTCGACTCTCCTTTATCTCACTCGGCTCAGTCCACCTCCTTACGTCGATGACCAAGGGCGCTTGCGCTTTTCTTAATAATATCAGAATTTATATGTTGACCCTTTTTTGTAATATCAGAATTTATATGTTGACCCTTTTTTGCGATTGCGGGAAAATCGAAACATGGAGCCAAATATTCTGAAACGTATCTTTTTTGACCAAAATCAGCATTGGGATAAATCTAAATCAGACATATTCCGGATGAAAACTTTAAAACGATAAGATAATAGACTCTCGGAGTTTCTAGGTTGAAATCGGAGTATTTTCCAAAAAAATAACTGGGAATTGAGCATAACTGAAGAAGTGGCTCTTGTTTTCAAGACATTTTCAAAAAAGGGCATGTCAAAGAAGTGTCACGTATTTATTTTTTGAAAAAGGCTGTTTTCGTAAACTTTGTTGCTCTTTACCAAGTGTGCGGTGTGGTTGAATTCCGCTCCAGATGCTCGCTTTCCGCGGGGCGGGCGGTGAGCCTCCTCGGCGTTAACGCCTGTGGGGTCTCACCTGTCCCGCTGCTCCCGCAGGAGTCTCGCACTTCCGCTACATTCAACCTTAAACAATATTCGTTCAAAGAACCTATTTAAAAGCAACCATTTCTTAGAAAAGAGCCTTAAAAATATCAGGCTACTAAAGGGAAAATAGACTTTTAAGAAACACGAGATTATCTTTTTGGTGGGCATACCAATCGTTAAATTTGTAATATTTCCACAAATAAGAAAACTCCTACGAGGTAGGAGGAAAGTCAATTTGATGGGGAGAGGAAATCCTTACCTCATCTAACTCGGCGAATGCCGAGAGTATATGATACTATGGTGTTTATTCAAGAAGGAAGAAAGCTGATTGTAAACAAAAAGTAGCGATTTTTCAAGAAACAGTTAAAAGACAGATAGTAAAGGTGAAAAAAGTTCTTCGAAAGAGAAATTGGAGCCAAAGAATAAAGGACCTGACTGGTAAAGACCCAATGGTCTGTTCAAAGTGCTCGTGTTACTATGAGTTCAAGGGATCCGTCTGTCTTCAGGATGGAACCTTAAAGATAAAATATGCCAAATGTAAGTATTCAAGGGCATATCTTGAAAGGATGATTGCGTATTTCACCGGTGTCAAAACAACGGAAAAAAGGGAAGAAAAAGAAACGTTTAGTAAATCAAAGCCAACCAAAGAAACAGAGCGTCAGCTATGTTTGTTTAGCGTGTCATGAAAAAGAGGAAATTCCATTGAATGTCGTAAGGGATTTTGACTTAATGGATGATGGAGATCCAACCACTCCACCGATGTTTTCATGCGAAAAATGTGGTGGACAAATGTATCCAGTGTACTACAAAGGAGTACATGGTATAGAGTACAAACTATCGGATGTTCTCTAACAAAAAGCCGCTTCGAATCTTATGGTTGATTCGGTTTATGGCACCCTGTTGATTGGAGCGGAAGGCACCGACTCCTCGAAAATGCATACGCATTTCCTTCGTGCGATGTTATTTCAAAGAAGCTATTTCAAAGTCCTGCGGGAAAAGCGGATCAAGGGAGACCCCGCAGGAGCGTAGCGAGGCCACTGAAAAGGGCTTTTTCTGTTTAATAATGAAATTTCCGAAAAACCTAATCCCAAAATACCGCCGTTTTCCAATATCAAAGTGGGAGAGTTTAATCTATTTTACAAGTAATTTTATACTGAAAGTGGGGATGGATTTTTCAGGAATTTGCTTTTCATAAAATTTCACGGACTTTTTCAGTGGCTTCAGCGTAGCGACGAGGAGGCTCCCGACCGCCCGCGGAAAGCGAGTGCCTGGAGCGGGAATCAACAGACTCCGTTTATCAGCCAAACCAAAAAGGATCGGGCGGTTTTTGCCCGGTTTTTCTTATACTATCAGAATTTATATATGCACTTCGATAACTGTCTAGCGAAAAGCGCCCTATCGGCTAGCGTACTTCGTCCTTCTCCCTACGATAAGTCAACATCGGCTCGCAACCCTCACCGTGTTTCCTTTATCTTTAGTCGAAGGGCCTCCAGTCCGTACGCCGATGAGCAAGGCGCTTGCGCTTTTCTTACTTGTAACCTATTGCTGAAAACTGTTATGATTTTACAAGAGATATCTTTAATCGTTGACATTTTTGTTTTGGACGTTCGCCTGTAATGGAACAAGCAAGCATCGAAAAAAGCAATTTATGTGCCTAAATGGGGGAGATCTTTTGGAAAGACTTCAGCAGAAATTGGTGACGATACGAAAACTTTTGGATATCACTTTTTTTCGTATCCTTTTTTTCTTATTGATTGGAATTGTTCTTTATGCAGCGATGTTTAACAATGTAAAGCCTGAAAAACTTGATTTAAGTTTGTTTACGGTTGCAGACAAGACGATTCGCTCCCCAAGTACCGTAGAAGATCAGAAAAGCACTGAACAAAAGCGAAAAGAAGCTACCGATCAAGTGCAGGACGTCTATATCGTCAAAAAAGAATATACGCAAAATCGTGTGGATTTAATCAGCTCTATTTTTGATTCTGCTTTGGAGGTTAGTGACGAAATAAAGCAGGAAGAAAAGAAAAAAGAGGCAGCTGCGAATGGCAAGATTACAGAGCCTGCAGCCTCTGAAAAAGTGGATATGCTGAAAGGGAAATTAACTTCAACGGTAACGAAGGATTTATCAAACAATGTCTTTGCTTCCCTCGTTAAGGCGAGCGATGATGAAGTGTCAATTGCGAAGGATTTAACAGTAACAGCCATAAATAATGTAATGACAAAAAGAATTTCTGCCGACGATGTCGAAAACGCTAAAAAGAGGGTGGAAGAGGAATTGAAATACTCAACACTCTCGGATGACTTGAAAAATGCCGCTATTGAATTAGGCAGATATGCCATCATTCAAAATGAATTTTACGATCCGACAGCAACGGAGGAACTTCGGCAAAGGGCTTTGGAAAGTGTAGAGCCTGTCAAGATTCTCCAGGGGCAGATCATTGTGGAAGAAGGAAAATTAATAGACCGTGAAATCTTTCGCCAACTAAAGTTAGTCGGCCTTCTTGATAGTGGAAACTCCTTTAAACCCTTTCTTGGTTTAGCTATTTTTGTTTTATTGATTTTGTCGTCGTTTTATTTTTATTTTTACCAAATGAAAACACAGCTTGAAAAAAGACAGACGTTTCTGCTCTTGTTTGGAATGGTTTTTTGCTTAGGCATCATTTTGATGAAAATTATCAGCCAACTGCAAATATTTGATTTTCCCGGAATTGGGTACTTATTCCCGGCGGCGTTGGTAGGAATCCTTCTTAAAATTTTAATCGATGAAAAACTGGCGATTCTTTCTTCAATCATTATGGCCGTATGCGGCAGTGTGCTGTTTAATGAAGGCGTATCAAGTACATTAAATTTTTCAGAAGGTATCTATATTCTTTTTAGCGCCTTGGCAGCGATCCTCTTTTTGAGCAATTACAATCAGCGTTCAAAAATTTTACAAGCAGGGGTGTTTGCGTCTCTTGTTAATTTGGCAACCATTTTGGCGCTGCTGTTTTTGGCAAATGGGCAAACTTCCGGTGTTGGCTATACATTATACTTTGTGACTGCGCTGGTTTCAGGCATTGCTTCCGCTGTGTTGGCAATTGGTCTACTTCCGTTGTTTGAGGCGAGTTTCGGGATTCTATCGACAATGAAATTGATCGAGTTGTCAAATCCAAATCACCCGCTGTTAAAGAAAATTTTAACAGAGGCACCAGGAACGTATCACCACAGCGTCATGGTAGCGAATTTAGCAGAGTCTGCTTGTGAGGCTGTTGGGGCTAATGGTTTGCTTGCCAGAGTTGGCAGCTATTATCATGATATTGGAAAAACAAAAAGACCGAATTTTTTCATTGAGAATCAAATGAATCGAGAAAATCCACATGATCGGCTTCCCCCGGAGAAGAGCAGGAACATTATCATTGCCCATGCAACGGACGGGGCCGCAATCTTGAGAAAATACGGTATGCCAAAAGAAATCATTGATATTGCAGAGCAGCATCACGGAACATCGCTGCTGAAATATTTTTACCATAAAGCGAAGCAAGGCGGGGCAGAAGTGAAGGAAGAAGACTATCGTTATCCAGGTCCAAAAGCGCAAACGAAAGAATCAGCAGTTGTTGGCATTGCAGATAGTGTTGAAGCTGCGGTTCGTTCGATGACACAGCCGAAACCAGAACAAATTGAACAATTGGTTAAAAACATTATTGCTGATCGTTTGCAGGACGGCCAATTAAATGAATGTGATCTGACACTAAAAGAGCTGGAAATTGTTTCAGAAACTCTTTGCGAGACGGTTAAAGGGATTTTTCATTCCAGAATCGAGTATCCGGAAATAATAAAACAGAAGGTGAGACAAGCATGAGACTAACCATTGATTTCTCTGATGAGACAAACGATATAACCGCCGAACAAATGGAGGAAATCGAGAAAATAGTAAACTTTGCTGCCGAAAAACTGAGCATTGAAGAAGGAAGTGAAGTTTCCATTACCTTTGTCAGCAATGAACGAATTCAGGAAATAAACCGTGAATATCGTGATAAGGATGCCCCGACAGATGTTATTTCATTTGCGATGGAAGAACTTGGGGAAGGGGAAATGGAGTTAATGGGTGCCGACATGCCCCGTGTACTCGGAGATATCATTATTTCAACTTTAAAAGCAAAGGAGCAGGCGGAAGAATATGGACATTCTTATATGCGCGAATTAGGTTTTCTCGCCGTCCATGGTTTTTTACACTTGCTTGGCTATGATCATATGACGGTTGAGGACGAAAAAGTGATGTTTACTCTACAAAAGGAAATATTGGATGGATATGGTCTTACACGGTGATAATAAAGTGAAAAAATCCCCTTTGTGGAAATCAATTTCATATGCTTTTGCTGGCATTATCGCTGTTGCAAAAAATGAGCGTAATTTTCAAATTCATTTAGCAGCTTCCGTAATTGCGATTGTTTTCTCACTGTATCTTTCGATTTCAAAAACCGAATGGCTGTTTATTCTGATTGCCATTGGCGGAGTACTTTCCTTGGAGCTAGTGAATTCGGCGATAGAGCGAGTGATCGATCTCGTTACATCAGAGTACCATCCGCTTGCAAAACAAGCGAAAGATTTTGCGGCGGGTGCAGTCCTTGTCTATGCAATCATGGCTGCCGCAGTTGGCTTGGTGATTTTTTTGCCGAAAATTGTTCATTTATTTTTATAATTTTTCCTTCAATTTTTATTTATGGGAAAATTCTGAAATTTTTATCACGATTTTACTACAACTAATGAAATTCATATTGATTTGAGGTAAAATGAATGTAAACTTGATTGCTGAAATGAAAGAACAGGCACAGGCATTCATTAGAGCCGCGATTACATCGGAGGATATGCATGACAAACACAGAACGTTCCCAAGATTATAAATCAGGATTTATTTCGATTATTGGACGTCCAAATGTCGGGAAGTCTACGTTTTTAAATCGGGTAATTGGTCAAAAAATCGCGATTATGAGCGATAAACCGCAAACAACCCGAAATAAGGTTCAAGGGGTATTAACAACAGAGGATGCCCAGCTGATTTTTATCGATACTCCAGGGATTCATAAGCCAAAACATAAGCTTGGCGATTTTATGATGAAAGTAGCCCAAAACACGCTAAAAGAAGTCGATTTGGTGCTCTTTATGGTCAATGCTGAAGAAGGATTTGGCCGCGGCGAAGAATTTATTTTGGAAAAATTCCAAACGGTTAAAACACCAATCTTTCTTGTAATTAATAAAATTGATCAGGTTCATCCTGATGAATTGCTGCCGATCATTGAATCTTATAAAGAAAAATATCCTTTTACAGAAGTTTTTCCTATATCTGCGCTTGAAGGGAATAATGTTCTCCAACTGTTGGAAAAAATCAAAACGTATCTTCCGGAAGGACCGCAGTTTTATCCGGCGGATCAAGTAACTGACCACCCGGAAAGGTTCATCGTTTCTGAGCTGATCCGAGAAAAAGCACTACACTTAACTAGGGAAGAAATTCCTCATTCTCTGGCAGTCATCATCGATAAAATGGAGCGCCGAGAGGATAAAGACATCATCAATATTATGGCAACCATTATTGTTGAAAGAGATTCGCAAAAAGGGATCATTATTGGCAAGCAGGGTTCTATGCTAAAAGAAATCGGTAAGCGGGCACGCGTTGATATTGAAAATCTTTTAGGTTCTAAAGTGTTTCTAGAGCTTTGGGTCAAAGTGCAGAAAGATTGGCGAAATAAAATGTCCCAGCTGCGTGATTTCGGATTTAATGAGGATGAGTATTAACAATACAACCCTAACTAAAATATTAACGGATTGAATAATTTATGCATGGACAACATTAACAAAAATTGTGACTTATGATTTTGGCAAGACAGGCTATGATAATTGTATGGTTGGGATTTGAAAGAAGGCTAGTCTAAATATTGAAAGGTGGGGTTTTCAATGTTGGATTTTACCTGGAAAGTTTTTACCCAGACAGGTAATATTGACACATATCTTCTCTTTAAGGAATTGGAGAAGGACGGACAAGAAATACCCGATAATCTGGAAGATGAACTAGCACAAATCGATTTTCCCGTTTCATAAGTTTGTATTCGCCGGCATTGGATGGTGACGATAAATGCTGCAAAAGTGCGAAGGCATCGTAATTCGAACGACAGATTACGGAGAAACCAATAAAGTTGTCACATTATACACCCGTGAATGGGGTAAGCTTGGTGTGATGGCAAGAGGGGCTAAAAAGCCGAATAGCCGCCTTTCGTCCATCACCCAGCTATTTACGCATGGATATTTTCTCGTTCAAACCGGATCAGGTCTTGGAAGCCTGCAGCAAGGCGAGATCGCTTCCTCGATGCGATCCATTCGCGAAGATATTTTTTTAACGGCTTATTCAAGCTATATTGTGGAATTAACAGATAAAAGCGTAGATGACAAAAAGCCAAATCCCTTTCTGTTTGAATTGCTTTATCAAACATTAAATTATTTAAATGAAGGTTTTGACCAAGACGTTTTGATGAATATTTTTGAAATGAAGATGCTCAATGTGCTTGGCTTAAACCCGAATCTTAATCAATGTTCCGTTTGCGGCAGTACAGACGGACATTTTTCTTTTTCCATTCGCGAGGGCGGTCTTATTTGCCATCGTTGTCTTGATAAAGATCCGTACCATTTTAAGCTTTCTCCTTCTTCTGTGAGATTATTGCGGCTATTTTATTTTTTTGATTTATCCCGGCTGGGCAATATTTCAGTGAAGTCTGAAACCAAAGCCGAATTGAAAAAGGTGATTTCAGCTTATTATGATGAATACTCAGGACTGCACTTGAAATCCAAAAAATTTTTAAATTCAATGGAGCAATTCCGAAGTCTTTTATAATCAAGATTGACAATTTTTCCTCGATTGGTTACTATTTGAGTTATATTAAATAGTTGCAGAGAAGGAAAAGAGTACTTGGATCTCTCTATAAAAGCGAACCTAGGATGGTGTGAGCTAGGGTATAGGGTGCTGAGGAATGGCGTTCTGGAGCAACGGCTCGATTAAAGAGGCTGCCTTTATGGCCGCAAATAGGGTGGAACCGCGGGTAACTCTCGTCCCTATGCTGAAATGGCATAGTGGCGGGAGTTTTTTAATTTTTTAAAAAGGAGTTAGTGAAAAATGAGTGTTTCTATGGATCAGATTGTTTCCCACGCGAAACATAGAGGTTTTATTTTCCCAGGATCAGAAATTTACGGCGGGCTTGCGAACACATGGGATTACGGTCCGCTTGGAGTGGAATTAAAAAATAACATTAAGCAGGCATGGTGGCGAAAATTTGTTCAGCAATCGCCATATAATGTGGGCCTAGATTCCGCTATTTTGATGAATCCAAAAACATGGGAAGCTTCAGGACATATCGGCAATTTCAACGACCCAATGATTGACTGCAAAAACTGTAAAGCAAGACATCGTGCAGATAAATTGATTGAAAATGCGCTTGAGGAAAAAGGAATTGAAACGGTGGTTGATGGACTTCCGTTTTCCAAAATGGAAGAGCTGATCAAAGAGCATCAAATCGCCTGCCCTGATTGCGGCAGCCATGATTTTACCGGTATCCGTCAATTTAATTTAATGTTTAAAACCTTTCAGGGGGTAACAGAAACGAGTACGAACGAGATTTTTCTTCGTCCAGAGACGGCACAGGGAATTTTTGTTAATTTTAAAAATGTCCAAAGAACAATGAGAAAAAAACTTCCGTTCGGTATTGCCCAAATTGGAAAAAGTTTTCGAAATGAAATCACGCCTGGGAATTTCACTTTCCGTACCCGTGAATTTGAACAAATGGAATTAGAGTTTTTCTGCAAACCTGGAGAAGAACTGAAATGGTTTGATTACTGGAAAGAAACAGCGGAAAAATGGCTGCTGTCTCTTGGACTGACGAAAGAATATTTACGACTTCGTGATCATTCCGAAGAAGAGCTGTCGCACTATAGTAATGCGACGACGGATTTTGAATACAAATTCCCATTTGGCTGGGGCGAGCTCTGGGGGATTGCTTCGAGAACGGATTACGATTTGAAGCAGCACATGAAATTCTCGGGTGAAGATTTCCAATATCATGACCCTGAAACAAATGAAAAATATATACCGTATTGCATTGAGCCTTCTCTTGGCGCTGACCGTGTTACTTTAGCTTTTTTCATTGATGCGTATGATGAAGAACAGCTCGAAGATGGCACATCAAGAACGGTGATGCATCTCCATCCTGCGCTTGCGCCGTTTAAAGCGGCTGTGCTGCCATTATCGAAAAAGCTTGCGGAAGAGGCACGAGAAGTTTTTGAAAGCTTAGCGCAACATTTCTTAGTAGATTACGATGAAGCAGGTTCCATTGGCAAGCGGTACCGCCGTCATGATGAAATTGGAACTCCTTTCTGCATAACCTACGATTTTGATTCGAAAGAAGATCAAATGGTAACCGTTAGAGACCGGGATACAATGGAGCAAAAGCGCATCCCAATTGCAGAGCTTGTGAACTTCATAGAAGAGAAGCTGAAATTTTAAGCTTTTTCAGAAAGAAGGTGCAGAAATTCTGCACCTTTTTCTCAAATCTTCGATTGTTTTTCAAAATAAAGAAATAGTATATAATATTTTTATAAAAGTATGGTCTTATGACTATTAGGGATGACGTAGTGGATGCTTTTACATGAAGTAAAAGGTGGTGAGGACAATCGAACTGAATAAACGTCAGGAACAAATATTACAAATTGTAAAGGATAATGGCCCGATTACAGGTGAACATATTGCGGAGCAATTAAATTTGACGAGAGCCACATTAAGACCGGATCTAGCCATACTAACGATGGCAGGGTATCTTGATGCCAGGCCGCGGGTAGGCTATTTTTATACGGGGAAAACAGGTGCACAGCTTTTAACGGAAAATCTGCAAAAAATTTATGTTAAGGATTACCAATCGATTCCTGTTGTGGTGAATGAAAATGTTTCAGTTTACGATGCGATTTGCACAATGTTCCTTGAAGATGTAGGAACATTATTTGTGGTAGATCAGAATTCTGCGCTTGTTGGGGTGCTGTCACGCAAAGATTTGCTTCGCGCAAGTATTGGCAAGCAAGAGCTTTCCACGATCCCTGTGAATATTATTATGACCAGGATGCCCAATATAACAATGTGTGAAAAAGAAGATTTGTTGATTGAGGTTGCAAAAAAATTGATCGATAAACAAATTGATGCGCTGCCGATTGTAAGAAAAACAGAGAAGGGCTATGAAGTAATAGGAAGGATCACGAAAACGAATATTACAAAAGCTTTTGTAGCACTTGGAGAAGAGGCATAGTAAACTAGGTGAGGAGCTGGTCAGGGAGAATGAGTATGCCGGTCATATACGTCGTATCCGATTCAGTCGGAGAAACAGCAGAGTTAGTAACAAAAGCGGCAATTACCCAGTTCAATGGTTCTGGGATGAAGATCAAAACATTCCCATATGTGGAGGACAAAGAAAACATCGACGAAGTTATTACTTTAGCAAAGCTTGACAATGGCATGATTGCATACACTTTGGTAAAGCCGGACATGCGAAAATACATGAGGGAAATGGCGCTGGAAGAGGATATCAGGGCTGTTGATTTAATTGGACCGCTTATGGATCAAATTCAGCTTTTTTGCGGTAAAAATCCATTATGTGAGCCGGGGCTCGTGCGCAAATTGGATGAGGATTATTTCAAAAAAGTAGAAGCGATTGAATTTGCCGTGAAATACGATGACGGCAGAGATCCACGCGGAATTTTAAAGGCTGACATTATTCTAATCGGAGTTTCGAGAACATCGAAAACGCCTTTATCACAATATTTAGCGCATAAGCGTTTAAAGGTGGCCAATGTGCCGCTTGTTCCAGAAGTTGATCCGCCAGAAGAATTGTATCAAGTACCTGCAGAAAAATGTTTTGGACTAAAAATCAGCCCGGAAAAATTAAATCATATTCGCAGGGAGCGGCTATTATCTTTAGGGTTAAATGATCAAGCAAGCTATGCAAATATTGATCGAATAAAAGAAGAACTTACTTTTTTTGAGAAGATCGTTGAAAAAATCAAGTGCCCGGTCATCGATGTCACGAATAAAGCCGTTGAAGAAACGGCGAATGTCATTCTACATCACTTGAAAGGAAATTAACAATCTTTCACATAATCAGTCTTGATTATGTGTTTTCTTTTTGAATGGAAAAATGCAGAGAAAAAATTCATAAAAATGATAGCGAAAAGAAAAAAAATGTACTATAATAAAAAATTGTGATAAAAATATATCTTTTTAGGTTTAGACTTGCATATGAACGAATAAACTATTTATTGTTAGATGTCAAGGAAACAACCCTAAAAAAATTCGACATAATTCCTTCTGACAAAAGTTTTGATTCGAAAGAAGGAATATGTGGAGTGATGTAGAATTAATACTAATAAAACTGGCATTCCGACTATTTTTGTTGACGCTGATTCTTGCCCCGTAAAAGAGGAAATTGTCGAAACAGCTGCTTGCTGCAATGTCAATATTGTGTTTGTTGCCTCATATAATCATATGAAGAATGAAGCAGCAAACCAAAATTGGGTTTATGTTGACAACAGTAAAGAAGCGGCTGACCTCTACATCATGAACCATGCTTTCAAGGGCGACATCGTCGTTACACAAGACATTGGGCTTGCTTCCACTTTGCTTTCCTAGAGCGGTTTATGCCTTGTCTCCAAGGGGAATTTTATTTGATGAGAAAGATATCGATACCGCTCTTGATGTACGTTATCTCAAGGCAAAAGCTAGAAAGCGGGGGTTATATGGAAAGGGGCCGAAACCCTTCAAAGCAGAGGATCGGGTAAAATTTAAAAAAGAATTGGCGAAAATTTTGTCGAAATTCGCAGGGATGTAAGCAGTGTATAGCGAATACTTGTAAGGTAAATGGAGTTGTTTTCATGGTAGACCGTATTGCCGATGAGAAAATTAATCAAATTCGTCAATCTGTTGACATAGTCGAAGTAATTAGCGAGTATGTTCAGCTGAAAAAGCAAGGGCGAAACTACTTCGGCCTCTGTCCGTTCCATGGAGAAAACACACCATCTTTTTCTGTTTCGGCCGACAAGCAAATCTTTCATTGTTTTGGCTGTGGAGCTGGCGGCAATGTCTTTACATTCTTAATGGAACTTGAAGGAATTTCTTTTCAAGAAGCTGCAATAAAGCTTGCTGAAAAAACGAATATTGAACTTCAGCTTAGTTCAGCTGCAGGAAAGGAAAAGAGACTTCCGAAAGACCTGCAAGATATGTATGATGCGCATGAGCTGTTACGAAAATTTTACCATCATTTACTGATAAACACAAAGGATGGTCAGCACGCATTGGAATATTTATTAAACAGAGGGTTTACACGCGAATCCATTGATAAATTCCAAATAGGCTATTCATTAAGTTCTTGGGACTTTGTTTATAAATTTCTTTTAAAAAAGGGCTTTAGCGCCGATTTAATGGAAAAAGCCGGGTTGATTATCAAACGCGAAAAAGATGGTTCGTATTTTGATCGATTTCGAGATCGGATTATGTTTCCGATTGATGACCGAAATGGGAAAACGATTGCTTTCTCAGGAAGATCTTTAGGGGCAAATGAGCCCAAATATCTAAATAGTCCTGAGACGGCGATCTTTAATAAAAGCAAAATTTTATATAATTTTCATCTCGCAAAACCGCATATACGCAAAACACAAAATGCAGTCTTGTTTGAAGGATTTGCCGATTGTATAACTGCCGATCGTGCAGGTGTTGAAAACGGTGTTGCTACAATGGGAACGTCATTAACAGATGAGCATGTTTCCCTTATTCGGCAAAACGTCCAAACCGTAACCATTTGCTACGACTCAGATAATGCTGGAATTGAAGCAGCTTTCCGCGCGGGAAAAATGCTGACAGAAGCAGAATGCAGTATTAAGGTAGCGTTGATGCCAGATGGACTCGATCCAGATGAATTCGTTAAAAAATTTGGCGCTGAAAAATTTCAAAAAGAAGTAATTGGCGCAAGTTTAACTTGGATGTCTTTTAAATTCCTCTACTATCGAAGAGGAAAGAATTTGCAGGTTGAAGGAGAACGGCTTGCATACATCGAAGAAATACTGCAGGAAATCAGCATGCTGCCAAAAGCTGTCGAAAGAGATCATTATTTAAGACAGCTGGCTGCCGAATTTTCGCTCTCCCTTGAAGCTTTAAAAGAACAGCAAAAACAAATCTTTTTTGCCAGCAAAAGGCAAGGAAAAGTAAAGGCTGCTCCAACTTTAAAACTGAAGCAAGTCACTGAATTAAAGCCAGCCTACCATACGGCTGAGCGGCGCTTAATTAACCATATGTTGAAAAATCGCGATGTGGCATTCAAGGTTCAGGAGTTATTGCGTGGCAATACTTTCAATATAGATGAACATCAAGCAATCCTTACGTATCTTTTTGGATTTTATGAGGATCATGTAAATCCTGATTCAAGTGAATTTATAAACTATATTCAAGATGACAAACTCAGAAGAATTGTCGCCGATATCGAAATGATGTCGATCAACGATGAACTGACTGACCAAGAATTGTCTGATTATCTCAAACAGGTGTTGAATCACCCAATATGGTTAAAGATAAAGGAAAAAGAGGCGGAAGAAAAAGAAGCTGAGCGGCAAAGCGATTATAAGAAGGCTGCTGCAATTGCGATGGAAATCATTCAATTGCGCAAAATGCTATAGATTCATACAAAAGATGTTTTTGGATTTTTGGAAGGAGGGGGACATATGACTGAAAAGTCAGCCCGTTCAAAAGAGGTTGAGAATGAATTAACCCTTGAACAAGTCAAACACCAGTTAACAGAACTGGGTAAGAAAATTGGCGTCCTTGCTTACGATGATATTGCGGAAAGAATGGCAAATTTTGAACTAGATTCCGATCATATGGACGAATTTTATGAAGCTCTTGGTGAACAAGGGATCGAATTGGTAGGATCTGCGGGTGATGATGACGAAGATCCGGATATTCAAGAATTGGCAAAAGAAGATGACGATGAATTCGACTTAAATGATCTCAGCGTCCCTCCTGGTGTAAAAATTAACGACCCTGTTCGCATGTATCTAAAAGAAATCGGCCGAGTTGATTTATTATCAGCTTCTGAGGAAATCGAACTGGCAAAACGCATTGAAGAGGGTGATGAAGAGGCAAAACGCCGCTTGGCAGAAGCAAACCTTCGCCTCGTTGTCAGCATCGCCAAGCGCTACGTTGGCCGCGGTATGTTGTTTCTTGATTTAATTCAAGAAGGAAATATGGGCCTCATCAAAGCAGTTGAAAAATTTGATTACAATAAAGGGTATAAGTTTAGTACCTATGCCACTTGGTGGATTCGCCAAGCGATCACTAGAGCTATTGCCGACCAAGCCAGAACCATTCGTATCCCGGTTCACATGGTTGAGACAATCAACAAATTGATTCGGGTTCAACGCCAGCTGCTTCAAGATTTAGGCCGTGAACCGACTCCGGAAGAAATTGCAGAAGATATGGACTTAACTCCTGATAAAGTAAGGGAAATTTTAAAAATTGCACAGGAGCCGGTGTCATTAGAAACCCCGATAGGCGAAGAAGATGATTCCCATCTTGGCGATTTTATTGAGGACCAGGATGCGACTTCTCCATCTGAGCATGCCGCCTATGAACTTTTAAAGGAACAGCTTGAAGATGTTCTTGATACTTTAACGGACCGGGAAGAAAATGTTTTACGCCTCCGCTTTGGGCTGGATGACGGCCGCACGCGGACGCTCGAAGAAGTTGGAAAAGTATTCGGCGTTACGCGTGAACGCATTCGTCAAATTGAAGCAAAAGCATTAAGAAAGCTTAGACACCCAAGCCGCAGCAAGCGTCTTAAAGATTTCTTAGAATAACCAATTTTATGAATAGTTTGCTTCTTGAATAGGAGCGAACTATTCATTTGTTTTATTTGGATGCGCTTACCGTTCTTATAGTTATTTTACTGAATTGTCATTTATTTTGCAAATCACCTTTAACCGATATTTTCGATAAGGTATGCGTTTAAATGAAATAAAAACAGAATACTATGAATTGTTTAAAATGTTTATTAAATTTGCAAGCGAATCTTTGTTAAGGGCTTTCCCTTCGCAAATTTTTCAAGTAAAATAGTACTTGTTGCAGGTCATTTTATGAATAAGACGTTCTTACACAAGGGAGGGTGAGGTATGAATCGAAATCCAATTATTCCATTCGTTATCATTATGGTTTTTGGAATCGCTTTAATGTTTGGCTTGTCTTTTAAAGGCAATAGTGACGCTAAGAATGCCGCGAAGGAGAAAGGCGGCGGAAATGCAAAAACAGAAACGGTTTCTGCTACCAATCCGGAAGACATTTATAAGAGCACTTGCATCACTTGCCATGGAGACCAATATCAAGGGGTTGTTGGTCCTTCTTTAAAAGGCATTGGATCTAAATTGTCAAAAGACCAAATTAAGACAATTATAACAAAAGGCAAAGGAAACATGCCGCCAAATCTTGTTCCCACAGACAAAGCTGACGCTATGGCAGAGTGGGTTTCAAAAATTAAATAGTAAGAAAAAGCGGTAGTTCAAAAAGATAAAAATTTACTAGTATAGAAAAAGGTCCTTTGCATATGTAAAGGACTTTTTCTATACTAGTAAGGTGCAGAAAATGAATGAGAATAGAGTGGTGGAAATTTTTGAATACAGAAAAACTATCAGACCGTCTGGACTTAGTTGCTCGATTTGTTCCAGCGGGTTCGAGATTGGCTGATATCGGGTCCGATCATGCCTATTTACCATGCCATTTAGTTAAAAAAGGAACGATCCCTTTTGCGATCGCAGGAGAAGTAGTGAACGGGCCCTATCAGTCTGCAAGGAAACATGTGGTAAGTGAAGGGTTAGCCGAAGCGATCTCCGTTCGTCTAGGGGATGGTTTAGATGTAATAGAAGCAGGAGAAGTGAATTGCATCACCATTGCGGGTATGGGCGGTCCGCTCATCACCAGTATTTTGGCAAGAGGAGAAGAAAAGCTGGCAGCTGTTAACCGACTTGTTTTACAGCCTAATATTGCGGCTGTTTCGATTCGTAAATGGCTGTTAGAGCATGGCTGGGAACTGATCGGTGAAGAAATAATGGAAGAAGACGGGAAAATTTATGAAATTTTAGTCGCCGAAAAAGGAGACCCGTTTAAGCCGTATGGAAAAAATCTCGAGGCAGAGCTTTTTCTGGGACCCCTTCTTCTGCAAAAAAAGTCCGCTGCTTTTAAGGTCAAGTGGAGTACGGAACTGGAGACTTGGAAAAAGATTCAAACCCAGCTTGAAAATGCAGAGCCAACTCAGCAGACAATTGAAAAAAAACAGGAGTTGCTGCAAAAAATAAAATGGGTAGAGGAGGCATTGAAAAAATGAAGACCGTAAACGGTTATGAGATTATCCAACTATTCGAACAGTTTTCTCCTAAAGGTCTGGCAATGGAAGGTGACAAAATCGGTTTGCAAATTGGCCGTTTAAATCAAAAGGTTAAACGGGTTATGATCGCTCTCGATGTCCTTGAAGAAGTTGTGGATGAAGCCATTGAGAAAAAGGTACAGCTGATCATCGCTCATCATCCGCCTATCTACCGGCCGCTGCAGAAAATCCCAACCGAAACAGCGCAGGGCAGAATAATTGAAAAATTAATTAAATACGATATTGCAGTCTATGCCGCCCATACCAATCTTGATGTTGCCCGGGGAGGGGTAAATGATCTGCTGGCTGAAGCGCTTGGAATTCAAAATGCTGAGGTGCTTGTGCCCACGTTTGATACGCCATTAAAGAAAATTGTTGTTTTTGTACCAAAAGGCAGTGCCGAACAAGTGCGCCAAGCACTCGGAAATGCTGGTGCCGGGTTTATTGGGAACTATAGCCATTGTTCTTTTTCAACTGCCGGGACTGGAAGATTTTTACCTGAGGATGCTGCGAATCCTTTTATTGGTGAGGTGGGCAGCCTCGAAGCAGTTGAGGAAGTACGAATAGAGACGATTGTTCCAGAACCTTTGCTGAAAAAAGCATTGACTGCGATGCTGAAGGCACATCCATATGAAGAGGTTGCCTATGATGTATATCCGCTTGAAAATAAGGGGAAATTTTTAGGGCTTGGCAGAATCGGGACAATAGAAGAAATGACATTAGGAGACTTTGCTGAACTTGTCAAAACGACCTTAGAAGTGGAGCAGGTTCGAGTGGTTGGCAATTTGGCCGATAAAGTGCAAAAAGTAGCTGTTCTAGGAGGAGATGGTAATAAATATTATAGCCAGGCTAAATTCAAAGGCGCGGATGTGTATGTTACCGGCGATATTTATTATCATACTGCCCAAGATGCGATGATGCTCGGACTTAACATGATTGACCCGGGCCATAATGTTGAGAAGGTAATGAAAAAGGGTGTGGCCAATGTTCTTTCCAGTTTGTGTGCACAATCGGGCTATGAAGTTGAAATTTTCCCGTCTGAACTGAATACAGACCCGTTTAGATTTATATGAAAATTTGATACTATACCTGAATCCGTGACATGAGAAAAAAACTCAGGCCATTCATTCAAATAACCGAGATGCTTTTATTCTCTGGGCCAGTTGATTTCCGCTCCCGGACCGCCCGCGGAAAGCGAAGCACCTGGAGCGGCAATCAACAGCCAATTTAGACACACAACCCCAAATTTAAAGGGACTTTTTCAGTGCCCTCGGTTTTTGCCCGGTTTTTCTTATCATTTCTTTACTTTTGGCAGAATTTTATTTAATGGCACCTTTTTCTTTCGTTCCCATGTTGCCTCGTTTTCTGGATCAAATTGTTCAAGGAACGTAATCACTTCTTTTGTGATTGGCGTTGGGGTTGAGGCACCAGCTGTAACAGCTACCGTTGAAGCATTTTTAATCCAATCGAGATTCAGTTCGGTAATGTCGGCAATCCTATAAGCAGTTGTTCCAGCGATTTCCTCTGAAACTTGAGCAAGGCGGTTGGAGTTATTGCTCTTTGGATCTCCAACAACAATTAAGACATCCGCTTCTTTTGCTTGCTCAGCGACGGCTTCCTGGCGGATTTGGGTGGCAAGGCAGATCTCATTGTAGGCCTCAGCATACGGATACTTTTCCTGCACTTTTTTCATGATATCGGCAACATCCCACTGACTCATCGTTGTTTGATTGGTAACGATGATTTTTTCATTTTCAATCGAAAGGGCGTCAACGTCACTTGCAGATGAAACCAAATGAACAACATTTGGGGCAACTCCGACAGCCCCTTCTGGCTCAGGATGACCCTTTTTGCCAATATAAATAATTTCGTAGCCTTCTTTTTCCTTTTGCCTGATCAATTCATGCGTTTTAGTGACATCCGGACAGGTTGCATCAATCGTGACAAGTCCTTTTTTTCGCGCCAGTTCCCGAACTTCTGGTGAAATTCCATGGGCAGTAAAAATGACCGTGCCGGAATCTACTTTTTCCAAAATTTCTTTGCGGTTGTTTCCGTCAAGCGTAATAATGCCCTCTTCAGCAAACGCATCGGTGACATGTTTATTGTGCACAATCATTCCGAGGATATAGATTGGACGTGGCAAAGATTTATCTAAAGCCGCATTTCTGGCAACGACCATGGCATCAACAACTCCATAGCAATAACCACGCGGAGATATTTTAATGACTTTCATATTGTCCTCCTATTTAAGGGCATTGGCTAATAATCTACCTTTTTATTATATAAAAATTATAGAAGGATTACAAAGCAGGATCTAACACGGCTGCTGTGATATTTTATATACATTGCTTTTTTATCCATAATAAAAGAATGCTGTCTCCAGCATCCTCCCTTAGTTCAAGCCTATTTAAATATATAGTTTGGGAACTGACGCTCCATTCTCCCTTGGGATCGAAGGCTTTGAAGAGCCTGCAGTTTGTTGCTTTCTTACTGGTTTTGTTTTGCTGTTTTGCGAAGTTTTCTTTGTTGTTTTTTCTTTGGAAGATTTGCTCGTTTTTGCATCGGTTTCACCGTGAACGGCCGTTTTTTCCTCGTTTCCTTCCCCCGTGTCGGCTGTAGCATTTTTAAAGCCGCGGTAAAGTTTCCACATTGCAGGAAGATTTTTTACGATTGGACCGTATTGCTGAATCATTGGGCCGAATGTTTGCGCTGTTTTTAAGACTTGCTGTGTATTGTTCAGAAAGCCGGAGATTCCAGCGGGATTCGTTAAATTTTGCAAAAATGAACCTCCTCCTGCTGCTGCCCGGCTGGCAGTTTGCGTACCAAACAATCCGTTCATTCCAGTTCCTGGGGCTGATGTTCCTCTTCCAAGGATTTTCGATAATAACCCGCCGCCTCGGTTCATTTGTTGGGTACCGCGGAAAAATGGGTTTTGCTGCGGCATTCGATTCATCCCGATCATCGGCCCTCTGCCTGAAAATCCTTGCTGCATTCTCGGTGGTATAGGCATTCTTGGCTGCATTTTCTAACCCTCCTTTTGGCTTAAATCTTTCTTCTTTAAAATATGCATCCTTTTTATTTTTGTTTAGGTTGTCAACCTAACAATTCGTTAATTTGCTGATTTAAAAAAGAAGGGACGGATAAGATGATAATGTTATGGTGGAGATTTGTGCTAAACTTTACTATAATAACAGGATGGACAAGATGAATCGATAAGGAGAAGTATATGACCGTTAATCAATTTGAAAGATATCAATTTCAGCCATTTATTATAAATGCTCTAGAAAAGCTTGGATTTTATCAGCCCACTGAAATCCAACAGCAAATGATTCCGCTGGTCTCCAAAGGCGAGAGTGCAATCGGCCAATCACAAACAGGCACTGGAAAAACACATGCCTATATATTGCCGATTCTTGAAAAAATTGACCCGCACCGCCAGGAGGTTCAAGCGGTCATCACTGCGCCCACAAGGGAACTGGCAACGCAAATTTACCAGCAGATTTTAAAAATAACGGAATTTTGCCAAGCGGATGAAACCATTATGACAAGATGTTATATTGGCGGCACAGACAAGCAAAGAACGATTGAAAAATTAAAGGTTCAGCCGCAAATTGTAGTGGGGACACCGGGAAGAATCAAGGATTTAATAGATGAAAAGGCGCTATTGATTCATACTGCCACTGTCCTTGTGGTTGATGAAGCCGATATGATGCTTGATATGGGATTTATTCATGATGTGGACCAAATTGCTGCAAAGCTGCCGGTCAATTTGCAAATGCTTGTTTTTTCGGCAACGATCCCGGAAAAGCTTAAGCCTTTTTTGAAAAAATACATGGAAAACCCGAAATACATTCGCATTCAGTCCAAAAATATCGCAGCAGAAAATTTACAGCATTATCTTTTGCCATCAAGGCATCGCAACAAAAAAGAATTGGTCTACGATGCTCTAAAAGTATTCAATCCTTATTTAGCGATTGTTTTTACCAATACGAAAAAAATGGCTGAGGAAGTGGCGGATGATTTATCAGCTAGAGGTCTTAAAGTGGGACGCGTCCATGGTGATTTAAATCCACGGGAACGTAAAAAAATGATGAAGCAAATCCAGGACCTGGAATTTCAATACATTGTCGCAACCGACCTCGCGGCAAGAGGAATTGATATTGAAGGCGTTAGTCATGTCATTAACTACGAACTGCCGAGCGACCTTGATTTTTACATCCATCGCGTCGGGAGAACGGCAAGGGCGGGTTTTTCCGGAACGGCTTTAACGATCTATGATTTATCCGATGAAGATGCACTGAATCGCCTAGAGAAAATGGGAATTCAGTTTACCCATGTTGACCTGAAAAAAGAAGGCCTTATTGAGCTTCAGGATCGCAATAAAAGAAAAACGCGAAAAAAACAAGCAGATGAAGCGGATCAGCTGGCAAAATCGATTGTCCGCAAGCCGCAAAAAGTAAAGCCGGGATACAAAAAGAAAATGCAATCGGAAATGGAACAAATCCGAAAACGACAAAGAAGATTAAAAAGTAAAAAGAAATAGTTTTGGGAGGGAAGGAAATGCTGAAAATTGGTTCACATGTGTCAATGAGCGGAAAGAAAATGCTGCTCGCAGCCAGTGAAGAAGCTGTCTCATATGGCGCCAATACGTTTATGATTTACACCGGGGCGCCGCAAAATACAAGAAGAAAGAAAATTGAAGATTTAAATATCGAAGCGGGTAAACGTCATATGGAGGAGAATGGAATTTCTGAAATCGTTGTCCATGCTCCTTACATCATTAATATCGGCAATACGACAAATCCAGCAACCTTTGAATTAGGCGTATCTTTCTTGCGCTCTGAAATTGAGCGGACGGAAGCGCTTGGAGCAAAGCAAATTGTCCTCCATCCAGGAGCGCATGTTGGTGCCGGAACAGAAGAAGGCATCAAGAAAATCGTTGAAGGGTTAAATGAGGTTTTAACTGGCAAAGAAAAGGTGCAAATCGCCTTGGAAACGATGGCGGGCAAAGGATCGGAAGTCGGTAAATCTTTTGAAGAGCTCGCAATGATCATTGATGGCGTTATTTATAATGATCGGCTCTCTGTTTGTTTTGACACCTGTCACACTCATGATGCCGGCTATAACATTGTGGAAGACTTTGATGGGGTTTTAAATGAGTTCGATAAAATCATCGGACTCGATCGCTTAAAAGTTTTGCATATCAATGACAGCAAGAATTCAATTGGTATGCGAAAAGACCGCCATGAAAACATTGGTTTTGGCCATATCGGCTTTGAAGCGCTTAATCGGATTGTCCATCATCCCCAGCTTGAAGCGATACCAAAAATTTTGGAAACACCTTTTGTAGGGGAAGATAAAAACAATAAAAAGGCTCCATACAAATTTGAAATTGCGATGCTTCGCGAACAGAAATTTCAAGACAATCTTCTTGATATGATTATGCAGTCATAGCACAAAAAGCTCGGCGGCGAACCGCTGGGCTTTTATTTTGTAAATTGAATAAACAATTTGTTGACTTCTTTGGCTGTTTCAGGTCCGGCAACTTTCGCAATTTCCTTAATCAATGCGGCTCTTTGGGAAGGGTCAAAAATATTAATTTGTTTCCCCCGTAAGTAATCGGCAATTTTTTTTGCCTGGTCACGGCTGATCGAAATATTGAACTGATTGGCGTATTTTAACAGCTCGGCCGCGGTTATATTGCTTATTTTATGATTAATGATGTTTTCAAAAATATTCACCCTCACCACTCCTCCATCCTAATGTATGAAGAAACGGAGGAGATGTGACAAGAAATTTCATAACCTAAAAAGACATTGCCAGACATCGAGCCATAAGATGCAGAAACTTTACTTTCCGCATCGGTTGTTGTATACTACTTGAAGTTAAATCGGAATGATTCTTAAAATTAAAGGTGAGAACGATGGAAAAAAAAACAATTATTGAAATAAAGGACTTGTCCTATCGTTATGAAATGGACACAGTACTTGAGAATATTAATCTTTCCGTCCTAGAAGGTGCTTTTTTGGCGATCGTCGGACCGAATGGCTCTGGAAAGTCAACACTGCTGAAGCTTATTTTAGGTTTGCTTAAGCCGCAAAAAGGGGAAATTTTGTTATTTGGTGAGGAGATCAGCCAATTCAAGGATCGTGAAAAAATTGGCTATGTTTCACAAAAGGCGAATTCTTTTAATACAGGATTTCCGGCAACGGTTTTTGAAGTTGTTGCGAGCGGACTAACAAAAAAGCTTGGCTTATTTCATTTTTTTAAAAAAGAAGACAAGCAAAAAGTAATCGAAGCATTAACGGCCGTTGGAATGGAATCTTTTACCGAACGGAATATCGGCGAACTATCCGGCGGTCAGCAACAGCGGGTTTTTATCGCCCGCGCCCTTGTCAGCGAACCTAGCTTGCTTATCCTTGATGAACCAACAGTCGGTGTCGATGCGCAACATGTAAATGCTTTTTATCAAATGCTGGAAGATTTAAATAAGAATCATAGGATTACCCTTTTGCTGGTTACACACGATGTTGGAACCATTTCAAAAAAAGTTTCTCATGTTGCCTGCATCAATAAAAAGCTGCATTTTCATGGGAACACGAAAGAATTTGAACAGCTTCGTGAAGACGGCGTGTCTGATCTTTATGGATATGGCGTCCATGTCCTTGCACATGAACACGAGCTCGAAGGAGTTTTAAAATGATACAAGGGATTTTTCATTACGAATTTTTGCAAAATGCCTTTTTCACAGGGATCATGATCGGCATTCTTGCACCGTTATTAGGGGTATTTATTGTCGTAAGACGACTGTCTTTAATAGCAGATGCCTTGAGCCATGTTACGTTAGCTGGAATTGCTGCGAGTTTGCTGCTGGAAAAGAACTTCGTCTTGTTTAACGGATTAAATCCGCTTTATTTAGGAATGGGTTTCTCAGTGGGGGGCTCATTGTTTATTGAAAAATTAAGGGGAGTTTACAAACACTATCAAGAATTGGCAATACCGATTATTCTTTCAAGCGGGATCGGCTTAGGGGTTATTTTTATTTCCTTAGCAAACGGGTTTAATACAGATCTATTCAGCTATTTGTTTGGCAGTGTAACAGCCGTAAGCCGGACGGATCTATGGGTTATTTTGGTAATTAGCATTTTGGTTGTTCTCGTCGTTATTTCCTTATACAAGGAGCTTTTTTTATTATCCTTTGATGAGGAGCATGCCAAGGCTTCAGGAATTGCTGCTAAAAGTATTCATTTTATTTTTATTGTGATGGTCGCCCTCGTCATTGCTGCTTCGATGAGGATTGTCGGTATCCTGCTTGTTTCCTCCTTAATGACCTTGCCTGTTGCTGCAAGTATTCGAATTGCCAAGGGCTTCAAACAATCGATTCTGTTGTCGATTATTTTTGGGGAAACATCGGTTCTTGGGGGACTTTTAACGGCTTACTATTTAAATCTGGCTCCCGGTGGTACGATCGTCATGATCGCCGTAGCAATTTTGGTTTTCTCCATAGTATATAAAAAAGTAAAATTACAAACACGAGCTACGAAGAGGTGATCAACATGGATGTTAACATGGCTCTAAAAGCGTTGAAAGATAAGGGATTTAAGCATACTGGAAAACGGGAGGAAATGCTGCAATTGTTTGCAGAATCAAATAAATATTTAACGGCAAAAGACGTACTTGAATTATTGAAGGATCATTATCCCGGTCTTAGCTTTGATACCATTTACCGCAACCTCTCTTTATTTGTTGATTTCGGTATCCTTGAGATGACTGAATTATATGGTGAAAAGCATTTTCGCTTTGCGTGTTCCCAACACCAGCACCATCATCATTTTATTTGCCTTGACTGCGGAAAAACAAAAGAAATTGAAACGTGCCCGATGGAGGACTTAAGTGAAAATTTAAAGGGTTATGATATCTCGGGCCATAAATTTGAAATTTACGGCCGATGTCCCGAGTGCACCCATTAAAAAACAGCTTGCTTTGCAAGCTGTTTTTTCTGTGTTAATGGCGAAAAATTCGCAGTGATCAAGACGTTTTTATGAGCCAATTTTTCACCCATTTGTCTGCTTCATTCCAATTATGAACCCTGATCACTCCATCGGGTAACGGATCACGGTTATAAGGAGTATCAAAGAGCAGGACGGGTATTTGACATTCCTCGTGGATGATCACGGCGTTATCATGTTTGTCCTCGAAAAAAATATCGATTTTATGCCTTTTAGCAGTTTCTACTTTATCATGTGTCCCGATCAATTCAATATGATGAAAGCCAAGTTTATGCTCATTGAACCACTGTTTTGTTACATCCAGCAGATGGGTTCCTCGTGCGCTGATAAAATAAAGTTCATGCTCTTTATGCCATTTGGAAAGGACGTCGGCTGCACCTGGCGCAAGCGGCGATTTAGCGTAGATCAGCGGTTCGTTTTTAAAAAACCAATCGGCAAATTCAGCTTCTGAAATATTGACGAGCGGATTCAGATCATATTCCTTTATATCATTCAATGTAATATTTAAACCGAAATCTTTGTTTATGAAAGGAATCATTGAGTCCGGACTTGTTACCGTGCCGTCAATGTCAATTCCGAATTTTTTTCTCATGTAAAAATCTCCTTCAGGTTAAACGTGCCATTATTCATTTTATCAAAAATAAGCCCCATTCTAAAAGAAAATATTATCGAAGCCTGCAGTAAGAGGCTCTAATGACAATCATTAACATTTTAAAAAAAAGCATCATGCAAACACTAAGAATGCTCCTATAAATGAAAGTGAGGAATCGAAGATGGTCAACCTTGAGAAAGATGATGACGTAAGAGAAAAAACTCAAAGCGCATATATTGGTGAGGATATACCGAATGACCCTTCGGATTACCGGGAGGAGACAGCTGCTGAAATCGCTGCTCCCGTTCCAGTTAGAAGAAGGCGCGGTTTTGATGATTTAAGGGGCCGAACAGAGGGAGCGACAAGCGCCGGATACGTTGCTTTGGCGCTGTCTATTATATCTTTATTTGTCTGGCCAATTCTTTTTGGAGCAGCTGGGATTGTGCTTGGCATTTTCGCAAGACGCGGCGGCGCTGAGGGACTTGGTGCCTGGGCAATTGGTATCGGTGCTGTTTCGATCATTATCGGGATCTTTATCCTTCCGTTCTTTTGATTTTTCAACAATAGGGGCAAAAAAGAAACCCGGCAGCTTGCCGGGTTTCGCCATTTTAGTTATTTGGGACGGCTTCTTGCTCTAACGCTTTTTTTTGAAAATATTCTTCTGCGATCTGATCAATTTCTTTCTTTAATTCCTCAACCATTTGCGCCTCGGGGACTTTGCGGACAATCTTACCCTTTCTGAACAGAAGGCCTTCTCCACGGGCCCCGGCGATGCCTATATCCGCTTCCCTTGCTTCTCCAGGTCCGTTAACAGCACAGCCCAAGACAGCTACTTTAATCGGAGCCTTAATTTTTTGAATGTATTCTTCAACCTCATTGGCGATGCTGATTAAATCAATTTCGATCCGTCCGCATGTCGGGCAGGAAATCAGTGTTGCTGCATTGGAAGAGAGGCCGAACACTTTTAAAAGTTCTCTGGCTACTTTTACTTCCTGAACAGGGTCTGCGCTCAAAGAAATGCGCAGGGTGTTTCCGATGCCTTTATTAATTATCGCCCCTAAACCCGCCGCGCTTTTAATTGTACCGGCAAATAAGGTTCCCGACTCCGTGATTCCTAAGTGGAGCGGATAGTCAAAGGCTCTGGCTGCTTTATCGTAGGCTTCAATCGCCAAATTGACATCTGAAGCTTTCATCGAAACAATAATATCATGGAAATCCAGGTCTTCAAGAATTTTGATATGATTTAGTGCGCTTTCCACCATTCCATCTGCGGTTGGGTATCCGTATTTATCGAGAATACGCTTCTCTAAAGAACCGGCATTCACACCAATGCGAATTGGAATCCCGCGCTCTTTTGCCGCCTTAACGACCGCTTCGACCTTTTCGCGTTTACCGATATTACCCGGATTAATCCGAATTTTATCAGCGCCGCCTTCAATGGCTTTTAATGCGAGCTTATAATCAAAGTGTATATCAACTACAAGTGGAATATTGATTCTTTTTTTTATATCAGCAATGGCGTTGGCTGCACGCTCATCGGGGCAGGCAACTCGGACGATTTGGCATCCCGCTTCCTCCAGCCGTTTAATTTCGGCAACAGTCGCTTCAACATCATGCGTTTTTGTTGTCGTCATACTTTGAATAATCAATTCATTGCTGCCGCCGATCGTTAAATTACCAACCTTAATCGGTCTGGTTTTTGTACGATGTATAATTTCACTCACGTGGAATTCGCTCCTTTTAAATGGGTTCGAATCAAAAAAATTCATAATACGACCTTTATTTTACAGTCTTGTACTCATCTTGACAAGAACAAGAGATATTCCACTGTCGGTTCGAATGATTCACTTGGAGTAATCAGGAAATTGATATGTTTGGCCAATTTGAATTTTTTCGGCTGCTTGGCCGCGATTTAAGCTTTGAAAATCACGAATAAGCTTTGGGATTGAAACAGGGAGGGGCTTGTTGATCTGATGTTCTACGATCGTCATAACGGTTTCTCCTGGTTTCACTTTTGCTTCAAAATAGGGAATCCTGCTCACAGGCTTGGTTTTTACCACTGCTTCAGCCTTTTGTGAACCGCCTTGAGGGAGAGTCCCGGTTGTTAGGTCGAAATATACAGAATAGATAATGATGAGTAACAGCAAAACACCAAACAATTTTTTCATTGGACAAGCCTCCTGTGAGATCAGGTTTCTACATCCTATGCTTGTCCTTTTTTTCCTAGAACAAAAAAACGCGAATATTACATTCGCGCTTCTTCTGCATTCTTTGGTTTTGGGGTTTCTTTTATTGCTAAAAATAAAACGATAATCGCGACAAACCAGTTGATTAAAAAACTGCTTGGCACGGCTGTTTTAAGGGCGCCCATAATGGTAAAGAACAAAGTAGGGAGCGTTTCGCTGTATGCAGCCATTCGCCAAAGCTGGCGGTAGTTTAATCGTCTGCCTGCAAGGTTTTTTAATGCCAGACCAAATAATGCTAAAATACTGATTTCAATAAAATTGGACGCTGCGGAAAAAAAGTAAATAAACAAGGAAACGAGTGGGGTGATAACGAGCTTCATCCCATTTAGTGTATCAAGAAAATTCTGCAAGTCCTGCTTTGTCAGTTTCATGCCTTGAACCATTGAATAAGCATATGTTTCGGTTTGCCCGCCCGCTACCAGCACAAATTCATTCTTTAATAGAG
Organism: Bacillota bacterium Lsc_1132; assembly: GCA_044598425.1. Taxonomy (GTDB): domain Bacteria; phylum Bacillota; class Bacilli; order Bacillales; family Cytobacillaceae; genus JAEVLT01. Next base: position 2,460,084 of record CP172536.1, on the reverse strand, counting down.
CGAAAGAATGATCTGTATCACTTAATTTATTGGAAGTGATGACCCCGGTTGGATCAAGGATGATGGTAAAATGATCCTGATTAACGGTGATCGGTACATTCGTCTCTGCTGCAAGCTGACCATTTTGAATGGTAAAGTCCGGCAATTGGTCTTTTAAGACGGTTCTGGCTGAGTCGATTCCTGAATTAATCGCACTGCTTAAAAAATACACGGATGGCAGGATTGAAATTAACGTAAGCAAAAAAATGTATAGAATGGTTTTCCCGATTCCCTGAAATCGGAATAAGGCAATATCTTTTGGCGAATAAATACTTTTGTAAAACTGTTTAAAAATGTTCATTGTAATCATCCTTTGTCAATTCATCCATTTTAATCGCTCTATCTAGGGTATAGGATAAGTATTCCTTGGTCAACTTCTATTTTACATCGTTGCGTCAGCTTTTCATAATAATTAGAAAATGAGTGGAGGCAGTTTATGAGCACTCTTTATTGGGGCATCATCGCAGTTTTATTTGTGCTTTCATTTGTCGGGATTGTTTACCCGATTCTTCCCGGTGCACTCTTTCTACTTGGAGGATTTTTATTGTATGGAGTATTTTTTGGATTCGGGTCCCTTCATTGGCTTTTCTGGGTGATTGAGGCTTTCTTTTTTGCGCTGCTGTTCGGCGCCGATACGATTGCCAACTTAGTGGGTGTTAAAAAATACGGCGGCACGAAGGCGGGGATGTGGGGAAGCACAATCGGCATTATTCTCGGGCCATTTGTCATTCCGGTTGTTGGCATCATTCTTGGGCCGTTCATTGGGGCAGCACTCGCTGAAAGGATTGCCCATAAACGAAGTATAATGGAAAGTCTGAAAGTGGGCTTTGGTTCAGTCATTGGTTTTGTTACCAGCGTCCTTGCGAAAATTCTTATTCAGCTAATCATGATTGGTTATTTTTTTTGGATGGTTCTCTAACGGAAACAGCCAGGGGAATTTCCCATGGCTGTTTCATGAAGTGATTAGTTTAATCCGCAAACCTCATAAGGGCAATTTTGACAATCTACTTCTTTTTTTAAAAAAGTTAAATTTTTTACTGTGAATTTTTGCTGGTTATAGGAAATGATATTTTGTTCCCGTAATTCTTTTAAAGTCCGCTGAATGACCTCGCGCGTTCCGTAAGTTAGATTGGCCAATTCCTGATGAGTAAGCGGCACATCAATTAATATTCCATCCTCAGTCATGACCCCGTATGAGTGGCATAGGCGAATTAGGATTGAATAAAGGCCGCCTTTTTTTCCATTCATAATCAAATCCTGGCATTTCATTTGCGCTTTTAAATAGCATACACTTAAAAAGCTTGCGAAAGCTTCCATGGCATCGGGATCATTTTTAATAAATTCTTCAAATTTTTCTTTGTTGATTTTTAACATTTCACAATCAGAGAGAGTTTTGGCATAGAAGTGATAATGGGGATTTGATTTAAAAACTTGATACTCCACAAGCAAATCAGGGCTTTTAATAATTTTTAAAATGAATTCTTTGCCTCTCATATGCACTCTGCCAATTGAAATACTACCGTCAAGCAAAATATATATGTATTCTACAGGTTCTTTTTCCTGAAATAGTACGGTACCGGCGCGGACCTTCTGAACCTGCTCTTCACTTTTAAAAAACTGTTCAAGCTGTTGAAATAAAGAAAAGCTGTTTCTCTGCATCATCGCCACTCCCTTCATCCCTTCAGTTTGATTAAATGAAATTATAAACAACATGTCAATAGAGGTTTTGCATCAATTGGATAAATCAGCTGTCGCTATGACAAAAATCGTTGACAGGACGAGGGGTTTGGGAATCATGACAATTTATTGAATTTTTGATATGCTTTATATATAAAATCTTGAAATGAGGAAAATGTATTTAAGGTGAAATAATGCGTTTTATTTGAAACGATGATCTCTCTTTGGTAATCTTAAGGAGAAAGGCATTAGAACCATTCTAATATCAGAACGATTCTAAAGCTATTAGTAAAATGAATTACATAGGAGGATGGAAAAAATGGCATTTGAATTACCACAATTACCTTATGCTTACGACGCACTTGAACCTCATATTGATAAGGAAACAATGAACATTCACCACACGAAACACCACAATACGTATGTAACAAACTTAAACAACGCATTGCAAGGAAATGAAGAGCTTCTTGGCAAAACTGTTGAAGAAGTAATTTCAAACCTTAATGCTGTTCCTGAATCCGTTCGTACGGCAGTAAGAAATAATGGCGGCGGTCACGCTAACCATGCATTGTTCTGGCAGCTTCTTTCTCCAAATGGCGGCGGTGAGCCAACTGGCGAATTAGCTGACGCTATCAACAAAAAATTTGGCAGCTTTGCAGATTTTAAAGAAGAATTTACAAAAGCAGCAACTACTCGCTTCGGTTCAGGCTGGGCTTGGCTTGCAGTTAATAACGGCGAATTGGAAGTAACAAGCACTCCAAATCAAGACTCTCCATTAATGGAAGGGAAAACACCAATTCTTGGCCTTGATGTTTGGGAGCATGCATACTACTTAAAATACCAAAACCGTCGTCCTGAATACATCAATTCTTTCTGGAATGTTGTTAACTGGGATGAAGTAGCAAAACGCTATTCTGCAGCGAAATAATAAGAAAAGCGCAAGCGCCCTTGGTCATCGACGCTTGCGCTAGACAGTTCTCGCAGTGCAGATATAAATTTGATAGTATAATAAAAAACAGAAAAGACAGCCGTCGGGGCTGTCTTTTCTGTTTGGAAAGCGAAACAATCCGAATAAGAATTGTATCCTTGTTAAAGACTACCCTTATGAAAAAGGGGAGTCGTTATGGCAAAAAAATTTAAACTGCTTGGAGATGTTGAATTAACAAAGGATTTGCTGCTGCTGCTTGTTATCGGCGGGCTTTATTCGCTTAGTGTGGCATTGTCCAATACATTTGTGAACATTTATTTATGGAAGCAAACAGGAGAATTTTCGGATTTAGCTCTATATAATTTAGCCATTGTCGTTTTACAGCCGCTGACGTTTATTTTAGCGGGGAGATGGGCTAAAAAGGTGGATCGGGTCATCGTCCTCAGGATCGGGGTAATCTTTCTCGCACTTTTTTACGTAATGGTATTGCTTACCGGCACCCATGCCTCCAAATTTTTGCTGCTATTGGGAAGTTTTCTTGGGATTGGCTATGGATTTTACTGGCTTGCCTATAATGTGCTGACCTTTGAAATTACCGAGCCGGAAACAAGGGATTTTTTCAATGGCTTTCTAGGCATTCTTTCATCCGTAGGCGGGATGATTGGTCCGATTGCGGCGGGAATTATTATAACAAGGCTCGAAAAATTTACTGGTTATACCGTTGTTTTCGGGTTATCGTTAACATTATTTGCTCTCGCTGTTTTATTGAGCTTTTCTTTAAAACCTCGGCCGGCAAATGGCAAGTATTGTTTCACCCGGATTTTGCAGGAGCGGAAACATAATGAAAATTGGCGCCTCATTACAAACGCACACTTTTTTCAAGGATTAAGAGAAGGGACGTTTATTTTTGTGATATCGGTTTTTGTTTTTATATCAACGGGGAGTGAAATGGCGCTAGGCACGTATGGATTGATTAATTCGGGGATTTCCTTTATTGCCTATTATGCAGCTTCCCGGCTAATTACGAAACATAAGCGGAAAAAGGCGATTTTGATTGGGGGCCTTATTCTTTATGCAGCGATTTTGTTGATTATTTGGGATGTAAATTATGTAAAGCTGATGTTATATGCAGCGCTGATTGCTATCGCCTATCCTATTCTACTTGTCCCATACATTTCGACCACGTATGATGTCATTGGAACGGGATGGAAGGCAGCGGAAATGCGGATTGAATATATTGTCGTTCGGGAAATTTTCCTAAATGTCGGCCGGATCGTCTCTATCCTTGTCTTTTTAATGGCCATTAGCTTGTTTAACGAACAGAAAAGCATTCCGATCCTTCTGCTTATATTAGGGGCAGGACATACATGTATTTATTGGTTTATCAAGCGCGTTCACCTTCAATCGGCGAACAATCCATCATAAATAAACTGTAATAAAGCAGAAATAAACCCAATTCAAACGAATGGGTTTTATTTTTTCATTTTTTGGAATAGGGGTAGGAATTTTTTGTAATTATCATTAATATATAGTTGGGGGTAAAAAAAGCCATTTTTATTCCTTGATTAAACGTTTAAGCTTATTTCGATTTAAAAGGAAATAGTGGTACACAGCAAAACAAAACTTTACCTTGCTATATTGAAGAGGATATCCTAAAAAGCCGCTTTTTAAGGGATCCTCTTTTTAAAATTGGTAAGGGTTCCTCATAGCCAAAATAGAAGATTTCTTATAAAATATGTCTATGTGAGACCCATAAAGGAAGTGTGATTGTCAGTTGAATAAAAAGAAAAAAAAGAAGACGCATGTCCCTTTTCGCTTAAATATGTTGTTTTTTGTTGTGTTTATTTTATTTTCCGTGCTGATTTTAAGGCTTGGGGTTGTCCAGATTGTCTATGGGGACGATTTTAAGCGGGAAATTCAGAGAACAGAAGATGTTACGGTGAATAATTCCGTACCGAGAGGAAAAATGTTTGACCGCAACGGGAAAATCATTGTCGATAATACACCGTTAAATGCAATCACGTACACAAAAAAACAAAATGCAGACCAAAAAGAAATGCTGTTGACAGCAGAAAAGCTAGCTAAATTGATCAATATTGATACAAGTAAAATTCGTGAGCGGGATAAAAAAGATTTTTGGATTTTAAAAAATCCCGATAAAGCAAAAGCAAAGATTACCAAGCAGGAATGGGAGAAGTACAAGCAGAAAAAGCTGACCGATCAAGAAATCTATCAGCTTCAATTAAAACGCATAACAGTTGATGAACTGAATAGCTTTTCAACGGAAGAATTAAAAACGCTTGCCATTTTCCGCCAATTTAACAGCGGTTATGCGCTGACACCGCAAATTGTCAAAAATAAAGATGTTTCCCCGGAAGAGTTTGCTGTTGTCAGCGAGAATCTTGATAAGCTGCCAGGAATTGATACAACTACGGATTGGGAGCGATCCTATGCTTTTGGGAATACGCTTAAAACGGTTTTAGGCAATGTCACTTCGTCCGATCAAGGCATTCCAAAAGAACAGCTCGACCAATACCTTGCGAAAGGCTACAGCCGAAATGACCGCGTCGGGAAAAGCTATATCGAAATGCAATATGAAGATGTTCTGCAGGGACAAAAGGAAAAAGTAAAAAATGTGACCGATAAGGCGGGAAATATTTTATCCACAAAGGTTGTTTCCAATGGGCAGCGAGGCGATGATCTTGTTTTGACCATCGACATGGACTTGCAGCAGCAGGTCGAGAATATCATTGAGGACGAACTCTGGAAAGCAAAAGCCGGACCCAATTCTGCCCTGCTTGACCGTGCTTTTGTTGTTTTGATGAATCCGCATACTGGTGAAATCTTAACAATGGCAGGCAAGCAAATTGCGAAAAATGAACAGACGGGAAAGCCTGAAATGCGTGATTTTGCTCTCGGCAATATTACGACATCCTATAATGTTGGTTCTGCTGTAAAAGGCGCCACGGTTTTAACCGGCTACAAAACAGGTGCTATTAAGCCAGGGTCATCGCAGCTTGATGAACCTTTAGTGATCAAAAATACACCAATAAAGAAATCGTACAAAACTTTTGGAATGATCAATGATTTGACCGCGCTGAAAGTTTCATCGAACGTTTATATGTGGAAAACTGTGATCGCAATGGCTGGAGGCCGCTATGTACCAAACGGACCTCTTCCGCTCAACCTAGACACCTTCGATACAATGCGCCAGTCGTTCAGCCAGTTTGGGTTAGGCTCCTTGACGGGGATTGACCTGCCAAATGAGACAACGGGGTATAAGGGTGCTCTTAGAAAACCGGGTTTGCTATTGGATCTTGCAATCGGCCAGTATGATACGTATACGACGATGCAGCTTGCTCAATATGTTTCAACGATCGCAAATGGCGGTTATCGGGTGGCACCTCATATTGTGAAAGAAATCCGCCAGCCTGTAATGAATAACACCACAATGGGGCCGATCATTCAGGAAATCGAACCGAAAATTATAAACAAAATTGATATGCAAGATGATTGGATCAAACGCGTGCAGCAGGGATTCAAAATGGTTATGCAGGAACCGGGTGGTACGGCGTACAGCTATTTCCAAGGAGTTGACTATAGCCCTGCCGGAAAAACAGGGACCGCCCAGGCATTCTACGACGGACCTGAACGCAAGAAGTTCGGCAAACAGCCTCCAGAAGTTATGAACCTTAGTTTAATCGGCTATGCTCCATCCGATAATCCAGAGGTTGCCATGGCTGTTCTCGTTCCATGGGCCTATCAGAGTGCTAATGGGCGCAGTACAAACGATATCATCGGCAGAAGAGTACTGGATGCCTATTTTAACCTAAAAAAACAGCGACGCCAAGCGAATCAGGATGTTGCAACCCCTGAGCAGCCAGTAAACACTCAAAGCCCTAATCCCAATAACCAGCAACAGCCAGCACCGGGACAATAATAATTCGTATACCTGTCTAAAAAGGGCAGGTATTTTTTTTATGGAGTATTGCAAACACTATTGAAGCAGGGGCCAATTGCTTTAAAAATAAACACGATTTACAAAATATCGACACGTATTTACAAAACCTTTACAATTCATTAAAACTAGGTTAACACTGAAACATTATGCTAAGAATGTAGGACAAAATAACCACAATTCGTAGGGGGAATTAAAGAAATGAAAAGTATTAAGAAATTAAGCCTTCTGATGGTCATTGCAGCTTTAATGGTAATCGCAGCTGCGTGTGGAGGCGGAACTTCAACGGATAAGAACACGGCGAAAAATGAACCTGCAAAACAAACTAAAGAACTTTCCGGATCACTAGTCCTTTCTGGTTCAACTGCATTACAGCCACTTGCATCGGCTGCAGCTGAACAATTTATGAATAAAAATTCGAAAGTCAGCATCCAAGTAAACGGCGGAGGATCTGGCACAGGCTTATCTCAGGTTGCCCAAGGCGCAGTTCAAATCGGCAACTCTGACGTTTTTGCTGAAGAAAAAAATATTTCAGGCCTTGTCGACAATAAAGTGGCGGTAGTTGGTATGACAGCTGCAGTTAACCCGAAAGTTGGCATCAAAGACATTAAAAAAGCTGATTTAATTAAAGTATTTACTGGCAAAATTACAAATTGGAAAGAACTTGGCGGACCAGACCAAAAAATCACGCTTGTAAATCGTCCTGATTCTTCTGGTACACGCGCGGTATTTAATAAATTTGCTCTTGATGGCGCAACACCTGCTGAAGGAATTACAGAAGATGCTTCAAATACAGTTAAAAAGATTATCAGCGAAACTCCTGGGGCAATCGGCTACCTTGCTCTTTCGTACTTCACTGACAATTCTGTAACTGCAATGTCTATCGATGGTGTTGAAGCAACTCCTGAAAATATCCAGTCAGGAAAATTCCCTGTATGGGCTTACGAGCACATGTATACAAAGGGTGAACCAACTGAGCTTGAAAAAGCATTCCTTGACTACATGACAAGTGATGAAGTTCAAATGAATATTTTACCTAAACAAGGTTATTTACCTGTGACAAAAATGCAAGTAGAACGCGATGCTACTGGAAAAGTTATTAACAAATAAGCTTGTGATTAACGGGGTAAATGCACATCAGCATTTACCCTATTATGACGTAATTTAGGGGTGTATTAATTTTTATGGAAAAATTGGTTCCTGCAAAAGACAGATTGTTAAAATCTGAAAAAAATTGGATGAATGGCGAAGTTAGAGGTAAAATCCTTGTTTTTTTGTCTGCAATTATCATGATCGTTGCAACAATATCGATTACAATTTTCATTGGACAAAAAGGCTTACAAGCATTTATCAATAACGGTGTAAGTCTTATTGAATTCTTAACCAGCAAGATTTGGAATCCAACAAATCAGCCAAAACCAGCATATGGAGCATTGCCTTTTATCTTTGGATCATTTGCTGTGACTTTTTTATCGGCGCTGATCGCTGCACCGCTCGGGATTGGAGCGGCGATTTTTATGACAGAAATTGCTCCATCATGGGGCAGAAAGGTTTTACAGCCTGTTATTGAACTGTTGGTGGGAATTCCATCTGTTGTTTATGGATTCATCGGGCTTACAGTGTTGGTTCCATTTATCCGAAATCATGTGGGAGGTCTGGGCTTTAGCTTGCTTTCCGGGATGATCGTCTTATCGATTATGATTTTGCCAACGATTACGACAATTGCAACGGATGCGATAGCTTCTCTTCCAAAAGCACTTCGTGAAGGATCCTATGCACTCGGCGCAACCCGCTGGCAAACGATTCGGAAAGTGTTAATTCCAGCCGCCATGCCCTCGCTCTTGACAGCTATTGTTCTTGGGATGGCTAGAGCATTTGGAGAGGCATTGGCTGTTCAGATGGTGATTGGGAATGTCAGCAAATTTCCACACAGTCTTTTAGATGCATCGGCAACTTTAACAACCATCATCACCTTAAACATGGGCAATACTACTTTCGGGAGCATCGATAACAATGTCCTTTGGTCGATGGGCTTAATTTTGTTAATTATTTCATTTATCTTTATTTTAATTATCCGCTATCTCTCAGCAAGGAGGAAGGTTTAATGAATAGTAGAACAGCAGATCGAATAGCAACCGGAGTTTTTATCGCAATTGCCATTATTATCATTTCCTTGCTGATTGGGTTATTTTATTTCATTTTAGTAAATGGCGTTAAACAGATTTCCCTTAATTTTTTAACAACCCCCTCAAGCAATTTATTAGCCGGGGGCGGAATACGGGATCAATTATTTAATTCCTTTTACGTATTGTTTATAACGATGCTGATTACGGTTCCACTTGGCCTAGGCGGCGGTATTTATATGGCTGAGTATGCGAAGCCAGGAAAAGTGACTGATTTTATTCGCGCGTGTGTTGAAGTGTTGGCATCTCTGCCTTCGATTGTTATTGGTATGTTTGGATTATTAATGTTTGTTACATTAACTGGATGGGGATATACGATATTAGGGGGAGCTTTAGCTCTTACAGTATTTAATCTGCCTGTAATGGTTCGTGTAAGTGAAGATGCCATACGGTCCGTGCCACGGGAGCTAAAAGAAGCAAGCCTTGGATTAGGAATCACCCATTGGCATACGATCAAAACGATCTTAATTCCAAGTGCGTTTCCATCGATATTGACGGGCGCGATCTTAGCAGCTGGACGTGTATTCGGAGAAGCGGCGGCTCTCTTGTTTACGGCTGGTCTGTCTACCCCAAGACTTAATTATGCTGACTGGAATCCGTTTTCAGCTACATCACCTTTAAATATTTTTCGCCCAGCTGAAACGCTCGCTGTCCATATTTGGGCGGTTAATACCCAGGGATTGATTCCCGATGTTAAAGAAGTGGCGAATGGTTCTGCTGCTGTACTTGTCATTTGTGTATTAATTTTTAATTTGCTAGCTCGGGCAATTGGAAGTCTTGTTTACAAAAAAATGACGGCGACGAAATAAGGAGTGGTGATGGTATGTCTACATCAACAATGGAAAAACCGGCTGCGGTAAAACCAATCCAGCAAGAACAGATTTTAAAAGTAAATAACTTGGAAATCTTTTATGGTGACAAACGCGCTGTAAATGGAATCAGTATGGATATCGAAAAAAATGCGATTACAGCTTTAATCGGTCCTTCTGGCTGTGGAAAATCAACATTTTTGCGAAGTATCAACCGGATGAATGATTTAATTCCTGGGGCAAGAGCCGAGGGAGAAATCATTTATGAAGATTTAAATATTCTTTCAAAAGACATTAATGTTGTAGCTTTAAGAAAAGAAATCGGAATGGTTTTCCAAAAACCGAATCCCTTTCCAAAATCAATTTATGAAAATATTACCCATGCTTTGAAATTTTCCGGGATCAGAAAGAAAAGTCTGCTGGATGACATTGTAGAAGAAAGTCTGCAAAAAGCAGCGCTGTGGGATGAAGTAAAGGATCGCCTGCATAAATCGGCATTTTCCCTTTCAGGAGGCCAGCAGCAGCGCCTGTGCATTGCAAGAACCATTGCAATGAAACCAACAGTTATGTTATTGGATGAACCATCTTCTGCGCTTGATCCGATTTCCAACGCGAAGGTGGAAGAGCTGATTGTCGAATTAAAAAAAGACTACTCCATTATCATTGTTACGCATAATATGGGTCAAGCCTCCCGAATCTCAGATAAAACAGCCTTCTTTTTAAGCGGAGATTTGGTGGAATACGATCGGACGGAGAAAATTTTTACCAATCCAGCTGTGAAGAAGACGGAAGAGTATATTTCTGGAAGGTTCGGATAAGGAGGAAAAGCAAGTGACTGTTTTAACAGTTTCGAATAAAGCATTTGATATAAAAGATTTAAACTTATGGTATGGCGATCACCATGCGCTTAAAAATATTGACTTTCCTATTAATAAAAAAGAAGTGACCGCGATTATCGGTCCTTCCGGTTGCGGTAAATCCACTTTTATTAAAACGTTGAACTTAATGATCAATATGATTCCTAGCGTAAAAATGTCTGGGGAAATCAATTTTGATGGGAAAAATATTTTAACCGATAAATTCGATTTAGTTGAATTGCGGAAACGGGTCGGTATGGTGTTTCAAAAGGGTAATCCATTTCCTCAGTCTATTTTTGATAACATCGCCTATGGTCCAAGAATTCATGGAACGAAGAAAAAACAGGAATTAGAAGAAATCGTCGAGAAATCATTAATCGACGTAGCATTATGGGATGAGGTCAAGGATCGCTTAAATATGCCGGCACTGGGTCTTTCTGGCGGGCAGCAGCAAAGATTGTGCATAGCTCGTGCCCTTGCGACCAAGCCTGAGGTGCTGCTGATGGATGAACCGACGTCTGCCCTTGATCCTATTTCTACATTGAAAATCGAGGAATTAGTGTTAGAATTGAAGGAAAAATACACGCTTGTCATGGTAACGCACAATATGCAGCAAGCAGCTCGTGTATCGGATAAGACGGCTTTCTTCTTAATGGGTGAATTAGTTGAGTTGGATTCCACTGAGAAAATTTTCTCCCGGCCATCTGATGAGCGAACTGAAGGTTATATCACAGGAAGATTCGGATAATAAGGGGGATCATTATGCACACACGGTCAAATTTTGATAGCAATTTAAAGGAATTAAAGGAAATACTATTAGACATGGCGCAAAAAGCTGAGGCAGCTGTAAAAGAAGCAATGCTCGCACTAGTGAATCAGGATCTCGAGAAAGCAAGGCAAGTTGTTGAAGGCGACAATGTCATTGATCAGATGGATCACGATATTAATGATAAGGCTTTGATCCTGATTGCAAAAGAGGCTCCTGTTGCAACAGATTTACGGAAAATTATTGTCGCCATCAAAATATCAACTGAAGTGGAACGAATTGGAGATCAGGCTGTCAATATCGCCAAGTCTACTTTGCATATTGGCACTGAAAAGCAATTTAAAGAGATCATTGATATTCCGAAAATGTTGGATTTATCTCTTGAAATGTTAACAGATGCATTGACAGCTTTCTATTCCGAAGATGTTGTCCTTGCGAAAAAATGTGCTGAAAAAGATGATAAAGTGGATGAGATGTACGGGAAATTGATCCAAGAATTAATGGGCTATATCCCGGAAAATCCGAACGCTACCAATCAATTAACGCAATTAGCCTATGTTTGCCGTTATGTTGAGCGGATTGCCGACCAGACAACGAATATTGCCGAGAATGTTATTTTTCTTGTCACAGGAAAACGCTATGATTTAAATGCATAATTTTGAAAACGATGATGCGAGAAAGCATCATCGTTTTCAATTTGGTGTAAATTTTATGTAAAAAAACGATTAAAATGAATTATTTTTCAAAAAAATTTTTTATGATAACGATGTGTACATCCAAATAGGTTTTATGGTATTTTCAAAAATGCGCATGCCAAATAAACCTACAACGATTATTTTTTTAAAAAATTAAAGGCTGTTTTCGTAAATTTTGTTGCTAGTAGAGAAGTGGTTGATTTCCGCTCCAGGATGCTCGCTTTCCGCGGGGTGGGCGGTGAGCCTCCTCGGCGCATACCGCGCCTGTGGGGTCTCACCTGTCCCACTGCTCCCGCAGGAGTCTCGCATCTTCCGCTCCAATCAACGTTTTTATCAATGGTTTACTTTCACAAAACCTATTTATAAATACAACAATCTTTTAGAAAAGAGCCTTATGGAAAGATGATTTCATGAACATTTAGTGTCTCGTTCTGACTACTGTACCAAGCATCGATGTGTTGGCCATCATGATCGCGTAAAGTCGAATGTACCACATCTTAGTGGAGCGATATCTACCAGCTTCTACGTGGTAATCGATCTTTTCTCTTTTATTTGATCAAGTGTTTTTCATTCCACAAGCAAGTGGACAACACCACTTTTGCCGGTTTTGAAATTTATCAAACCCGTGGTTTAATCTCCTTGCCGATCGGACAGATTTAAACGCCTGTGGGAGAAATTTGAATATCACTTAGCTGTTCTAAAAGGAATGTTTGATAGAATTCATGAGAAACGAGTTTTGGTTTCATAAAGAACACCTCAATCACTGTAAGTAAGGAAATAAATCCCTTCACCGACGATATTGGGGTGTTTTTAAAAAGTCAAGTGTTTTTGACCAATTTAGTAAAAAATTAATGTGGAATTTCTAATTCTATTTTTATAGGCACTGTTAAAGGGTAATATTTATTTTTGAACTATGTTGATTGGAGCGGAAGGCACGAAGACTCCTGCGGGAGAAGCGTGTCAGGGGAGACTCCGCAGGAGCAAAGCGACGAGGAGGCTCCCCGACCGCCCGCGGAAAGCGAAGTGCCTGGAGCGGAAATCAACAGGCATAGTACAGAGCCTAACAAAAAAGGAAAAGGGGCTCCAGAAAGTCGTTTTTCACTAACTTTTTGGACAGCCCCATTAAATATAAAATGGGGTGGAGGACAGATGATGGGGGAACGAATGCAGCACAAAAATTTTTTTGCATCAATATTGAACCGAAAGGCCTATATTTCCAAATGGCACAATATACCTATTCGCTATAAATTACTGCTATCCATGGGATTTAGCACATTGCTTTTCATTATTGCAACCATACTAGTTATTGTATTATTGCAGAATGTGAAAAAAGACATGCAGTTTGTGAAAGATAAAGGGGAACAAGCGGTAATTGTTTCCGATATTGATTCCTTTATGAATGCAAAAGATACGCGAATAGCCGATTACATAACGTTTTTAAAGATGGATGATGTGAAAATATACCGGCAGTTAAGAAATGACATGAATTCCAAACTGAATGGATTAAAAAAGAACACAGAAAACAAAACCATTTTGGATTTGATCAACCAAATCGAAGCGAATAACAAGGAAATTGACCACTTGTTTATCGACCAGGTTATCCCTTCTGTTGTCAGGCTTGACCACGATCTCTATACAAAGGTGCGCAAAAATATTTCCGAACTTCGAGAAAAAAATTCAGCGATTTTGAGTAAGCTTAGTAAAGAAATACTGGCGGAAAGAGACACAGCGATCGCGGACGCCGAAAAGCGGATGACCGTATTTATTTTTGAAATTATTTTGATTGTTGTTTTATCTGGGGTTCTGAGCGGAATGATTGTCTTTTTGCTTGCCCAATCTCTAAAAAAACAGCTTTCGATGATTGTCACGACCACAAAAAGAGTAGCAGCAGGCGAGTTAAACGCGGAGAATCTTTCCTACGATGGTAAAGATGAGCTGGGGGAAATTACAACCGCTGTTAACGTAATGATTGTAAGTTTGAGAGAAATGGTCGAAGGAATCAAAATTGCTTCAGAGAATCTATTCACAAATAGTGATCAATTGAAGGAGTCGTCCTTTTCCGTAAAAAAATCAAGTGCGTCCACATCTGAAACGATGTTATTGCTTTCTTCCGGTGCGGAGGAGCAAACTTCCTCAACACTTCAGTTGTTTACTCACTATGAATCATTAAATGGCGAGATTAGCCGTTCAACGCAAAAAGGAGCAGCACTGAAGAATTCCGCTCATCAAGTTTTGAAAGCAGCATCGAATGGACAGCAATTAATGAACAACTCTGTATGTAAAATTGAAAACGTCCATGATATGATTGGCAACACCCTCTCGGAGGTTGTCGTTCTGGAAGAAGAAACCCGGGAAATTAACCGGTTGGCTGAAGTAATCAAATCAATTGCAGCACAAACCCATTTATTGTCTTTAAATGCATCGATTGAAGCAGCAAGAGCCGGCGAATTTGGAAAAGGATTTGCTGTTGTCGCGCAAGAGGTGAAAAAACTTGCAAGTGAAGTGGAAGTTTCCCTAAGTGAAATTAATGAAATTGTCGTTTCAATTCAAACAATGTCCAAAGGGATCATGGACTCATTGCATAAAGGTTTTGAGGAGTTAAAGTCAGGCAAGAGCCAAATCAAGCATACAGGAAATAGCTTTGATACGATCAAAAATGGAATCGAACAAATGGTTCGAAATGTTGAAGATATAGCCAAATACTTAGAGAATATTTCTGCAGGCAGTGAAGAAGTAAAAGCATCCTTTGAGGCGATTGCAGGAACTTCTCAAACAGTTAGTGCAGGCGCGATTGAGACGTCGGCGACGATTAAGCAGCAAGATGAAGAGCTGGAAAAAATATTGGCGTACGCCCAGGATATGAGCAAAGAAGCAAGCATACTTGCGAACTTGGTTAAAAACTTTAAAATTTCCTAATGCCGTCATTTTAGGATCTTAAGGTTATAGCAAAGCCTGCTGAACAAAAATCATAACGGCTTGTTCAGCAGGCTTTGCTTATACTATTTTGCTTTTGTGAATGAAAATGCCTTTCGTCTTCTTTTATACTATCAGAATTTATATCTGAACTTCGATAACTGTCTAGCTCCAGCGCCCTATCGACTAAGTCGCTTCCCTCGCCTCGTCTACGATAAGTCGAGAACGAAAGACTACCGTCTTTCGACTCTCCTTTATCTCACTCGGCTCAGTCCACCTCCTTACGTCGATGACCAAGGGCGCTTGCGCTTTTCTTATTCATTTATCTTTCCTCTATCAGTATAACCCTCTAAAATTTCGTACACATCCGCCGGAGATAAGGAAGACAGGCTGGCAATTTGCTCAATTGGCTTACCTTGTTGAGCAAGCGCCCAGACTTGATTTTTGATAATATCGTGAATTTCCCGTTTACTTTTATGACGAGAACTTGCAGGTTTTAGAAAATCATCATTCGGAACAAGCAATTCTTCTTCGAGAATGCTGATTTTCTTTTTTAGTTGATACAATTCTTGCACTTGCTGTAATGTGAGTTGATCGATTTCTTCTTTTACTTCCTTATAAGGATCTTTTTGAAAAAAAGAGATGATAAGCAGAAGAAGCGATAGACCGAACAGCACAAGCATGATCATTTCCATATGGTAGCACCTCAAACGTTCACTTAATAGTAATATTCTATCATTTTATTCCCTTTTTTTCGATAAGAGATGAAATGTATAAGATCCTGTCGAAAAATTTAGCTGACACTCGCGAGGAATCTGTCGAATGGCATAAATTTTATTCCTCACAAAAAAATCAACTTGCTTTTTTACCCAGCTGATAAAGGAGATGCAAGATACGACAAATTGCGTTTATTGTGCAGCTTCTGTACGAGTGCTACTATTAAGTTAATAAAATGATGAATCAGTGTGCAGATGAAAACATAGATTATTAGTTTTGGACTGGAGGAAACCATGCTTGAAGAAATGATCAAAAGGAGACGGAGTGGGATGTCCTTCCGAGAGATTGCAAAGGAATTGAATACGGCGACAGGAAAAGTTCACTATCGCTTGAGGAAACGGTTAAGAAGTCAAGAACAAAATGACCAAGTAATTGTAAATAATCCTTTAAAGACTTTTACTCCAGAACTTAAAATGAAGCGTGTTTCGGATCAAAAAATATCTTTGCGCTGGCATGCTGTTGAACTGCCGAAAAAAGTTGTTAAACACTGTTTCCAAAGCGATTTCGATGAACTTGTTCAGGTGATACGTATTTACGATGTTACGAAAATACGATTTAATGGCTCTAATGCTCATCATTATCATGAGCTGGCCGTTCCGTATTCCCGTGAATACTGGCATGTTAAAGGGCTTTTACCAAACAGAAACTATATAGCGGAACTTGGAGTTAAGCTATCGGAAGATGATTTTTTTCCCATTCTCCGTTCCAATCTTGTTCAACTTGGACCTGAAAGTGATAGGTTGGAAGTATTAGATAGGGAACAAAATAATGGAAATCCGCCGGCTTGGCTGGATCATGTCAGCACCTATAGTTTTTATCAAAATTTGCCATCAATTGAAATGGAGTCAAAAAATGACTGAAGCCTATACAGAAAAAACACTTAGTACGGAAAACAGCCATGCAAAGCCGAATTTAAAAATTCTGATGCTTACTTGGGAATATCCCCCGAATGTTGTGGGGGGTCTTTCAAGACATGTTCACGGATTGTCACTGCATCTTGCCCAACTAGGAGTAGAAGTTCATGTGGTTACTGCGGGAAACGGCGAGCTTCCACCCTATGAATTCAGCGATCGCGTCCATGTCCACCGGGTAAGAACGTTGAAGGAAAAAGACGAGCAATTCATTCGATGGATAGCAGGGCTGAATGTTGCGATTGCTTCAAAGGCTGCCAAATTGGCGGCGGAAATGAATTTTAAACTAATTCATGTTCATGACTGGCACACTGGTGCTGCTGCAATTGCCTTAAAAGATGTACTGGGGATGCCGCTTTTGGCTACGATTCACGCTACAGAACATGGGAGAAACGCTGGGATTCATAATGAAATGCAAGGCGCCATTCATGAACAGGAGCAGCATCTGCTGAACGAGGCAGATCATGTGATCGTTTGCAGTGACTATATGAAGCAGGAACTGGATTCTGTTTTTGGAACAAGCAAGAATCAAATAGCTGTCATTGCAAATGGGATTGATTCAATCGAGGAGAAACTTGGAAAAGAAGTCTCTTTTCTTGAATGGCAAGGAAAGAAACTTATCTTTTCAGTTGGACGCATTGTCTCGGAAAAAGGCTTTGCGACATTGATCGAGGCGGCGGCCTTAGCGAAAAAAGCGAAATTAGCTGTCTTTTTCGTAATTGCCGGCAAAGGGCCGATGCTTGAGACTTACCGCCAGAATGTAGCTGAACGGCTTTTGCACGACTATATCGCGTTTGTCGGCTATGTTTCGGATGGTGAGAAGGATGCTTATTACCAGGAATGCGATATAGCCATCTTTCCAAGTTTGTACGAACCGTTTGGAATTGTAGTCCTCGAAGCGATGAACCATGGAAAACCAACAATTGTGTCAAGAGTTGGCGGACTGCAAACCATCATTCAGCACATGGAAACAGGTTTATTGGCAGACCCCGGTGATGCGGCCAAATTGCTTGAACACATCGTTTTTTTACTAAATAATCCGCAAAAAGCGAAGGAATTAGGTTTACAAGGCAGAAAAATGGTGAAAAGTTTATATGGCTGGAAACGGATTGCGACAGAGACGAAACGGGTTATGGAAGATTTGCTTCTTCAAAAACAAATCAACCCAAAAGATGAACAGCTGATTCAAAAATAAAATTTTTAAATAAAAGGTGTAGAGAGAAATGATAAAACAAACTGAACTAGAAATAATAGAGGGTGTTTCTTTTTCGTCAACTAAATCTGATTCTCTGCATTTTACTCCGGGTATTTGGCTGAACGGGAAATGTTATTGGCTGCATGGCGTTCGGGAAAAAGTTATTTATGAAGAAAAATTGACGGTAAAAGTGACGCTGGAGAGAATTCATTCCAAAATCTTTTACTATCATCTGTTTGTCAGCAATCATAGCACGGAGGCGAAAGATATCAAGATCTTGGCAGCCCATCATCATCCGAAGATTTTTGAGAAACAATTTTCTTTTGCTTCGCCAACAGACCGTAACGTTTTTCATTTAGTCAGCGAGGAAGTTTATATGGTGAATGCACGATGCAGAGGGAATGGGGCTAACGAGTACACGATCCTGCCGTACTGGAATCTGATTTCGAATCAAGTTTGGAACTGTGAAGAACGAGGAAGCCTTAAATATCAACCGATGGTTAAGGGATTAGCAGCAAGCATTTTGGTGTTAGATTTAGAGGTTCGGCCGCATGAGACGGAGAAAGCAAACACATGGGTTATTCATGGGAAGAGCAGACAAGAAGTTGGAATGCTTAACCAAGCACTTCTAAACAAGCGGGGTAAGCAGTAAGTTCCTGGCGGCTGTATTTTGATCTTTTAAAAACAGACTAGCATTTCCCTTTGAAAGATGGTATTATAGAAAAGTCGTATGAACTTTACTAGCAAGTTTGGAGGGAAATGAACATGCGTGTTAATATTACGTTAGCTTGCACAGAATGTGGAGACCGTAACTATATTTCAACAAAAAATAAACGTAACAATCCTGACCGTCTTGAGCTTAAAAAATATTGCCCAAGAGAAAAACGGACAACAACACATCGCGAAACAAAATAAAGCAGTAGGTGCTTCCTGCTGTTTTTTTTGTTGCAGAAAATAACTGAATTTTTATGAAAAAGCAGACCGCAGATCAAAATAGGTGAGGAGCAAGATCAATGAATGATAAAAAAACAATCCGAAAACAAATGAGAGCCTCTCTTGCAGACCTTTCAAAACCTCTCTATGAAGACTACTCATATGAAATTGCGAAGCGGCTTTACGAAGAATCAGCTTGGAAAGATGCGAGTGTAATTGGTATTACCATTTCCAATCCTCCGGAAGTGGATACATATCAGATCATTCGAAAGACCTGGGAACAAGGAAAGCAAGTGGCTGTCCCCAAATGCCACCCGGAAGAAAAACGGTTAACATTCCATATTTTATCGAGGTTTTCCCAACTAGAATCGGTGTTTTTTGGTTTATTTGAGCCAATCGAAAAAACAATAAGAGTAGATGCCAGTGAAATCGATCTTTTGCTTGTTCCTGGGTTAGCCTATACACCGGAAGGATACCGCCTTGGTTTTGGCGGGGGATATTACGACCGCTTTTTGCTTTCGTATTCAGGTGAAACGATTTCGCTTGCTTTTGATTTTCAAGTGATCCGGGAATTCCCTGTAGAAGCCCACGATATTCCTGTAGCAAAAATCATTACGAACAAACAGGTTTTGGTAACAAAATGATCGAGAACAGCCTGTTTGTGCTTCTAATCGTTATTACAGGCTTGGCAGGTTTTTATGCAAAATCACTTTCGATAACTGGTGCTCTAGCTGCGGTTGTTGTAGGGGTGTTTGTTTATTTAGGTTTTGGAGCACAAGGACTTTTTCTTTTAGGTGTATTTTTTGCATCTTCAAGTTTTTGGTCGAAATACAAAGCTGCAACGAAAAAGAAATTAGAAGAAAAATTAGCCAAAGGGTCAATAAGAGATTGGCGCCAAGTTCTTGCTAACGGCGGAACAGCCGCCGCAACCGGTATTGTCTATTCTTTCACTCATCAACCGCTATGGCTGCTTGCTTTTGCTGTTTCGATCGCCAGTGCCAACTCGGATACTTGGGCATCGGAAATTGGCTCATTAAGCAGAAAAAATCCAATTGATATTCGATCGTTCAAGCGGGTTGACCGAGGAACATCGGGGGCTGTCAGTTTGCTAGGGAGCATGGCTGCTCTCTTTGGTTCTTTTTTGATCGCCAGCGTAAGCTTTATGCTATTTTCATTTGATCTACACTCGGCCTTGCTCGTTTTTATTTTTGGATATTTTGGGAATATTATCGATACAGTGCTCGGTGCCTTTGTTCAACAGAATTTTCTTTGTACCATATGCGCGTTAAAAACAGAAAAAAAGCATCACTGTCAGCATCCTACTCTTCAAATAAAAGGTCTCGCTTTTTTTGATAATGATATGGTGAATTTTCTTTCAGGATTAATAGCTGTTATACTAGCCATTGGAGTTCAACAGATGTTGTAATAATAGTGGAGCTATTGGAACAAGATAGTTTTGTGTAAAAAAATTTTTACAGGAGGGAAAAGATGTTAAATCGGGTAAACAAAGTGGCGCTGATCGGAACCGGATTTGTTGGTTCAAGTTATGCTTTCGCACTTTTAAACCAAGGTATTACCGAAGAGCTTGTTCTGATCGATATCAATAAGGAAAAATCAGAAGGAGACGCAATGGATTTAAATCACGGACTTCCATTCGCGCCTTCAAAAACAAAAATCTGGTTTGGAAGCTATGCAGATTGTGCCAACGCAGATCTTGTCGTGCTAACAGCGGGTGCAAATCAAAAGCCAGGAGAAACGAGACTCGATCTTGTAGAAAAAAACATGAAAATTTTTAAAAATATTGTTAAAGAAATTATGGACAGCGGCTTTGATGGTATCTTTCTTGTGGCAACAAACCCTGTTGATATCTTAACCTATGCTGTTTGGAAATTTTCCGGCCTTCCGAAAGAGCG
The DNA here is from genome assembly GCA_044598425.1 of Bacillota bacterium Lsc_1132. Classification (GTDB taxonomy): domain Bacteria; phylum Bacillota; class Bacilli; order Bacillales; family Cytobacillaceae; genus JAEVLT01. The sequence continues at coordinate 2,439,530 of CP172536.1, read as the reverse complement.
CGTGATTGGTTCAGGAACAATCCTGGATACAGCAAGGTTCCGCTTTTTACTTGGAGATTATTTCGATGTCGACCCTCGCAATGTGCATGGGTATATTATTGGCGAGCATGGGGATACGGAACTTCCAGTCTGGAGCAATGCTGACATTGCCGGTACACCTATCTCTCAGTGGACGAAGAACAAAAAGGGATTTAATCAAAAGGAATTAGACCAAATTTTTGAAAATGTCCGCGATGCTGCATATCAGATTATTGAGCGAAAAGGGGCTACCTATTATGGAATTGCGATGGGGTTAGTCCGGTTAACGAAAGCTATTTTAGGGAATGAGAATTCCGTATTAACCGTATCTGCTTATCTCAACGGGGAATATGGACAAAGTGATATCTATATTGGCGTTCCTGCGGTGGTTAATCGTAACGGGATCAGGGAAGTCGTCCAGCTTGAATTAAATGCAGAAGAACAGCAAAAATTCTCTCATTCTGTTGAAGTATTGAAGAAAACGATGGAGCCTGTGTTTAAAAAAATGTAGCCAATTTAGAAACCAGTATGGATAAAAAGCTGCGAAACATCTCAAACTAGAACTTAGGAGGGATGAAGATGTCTCGCATGTTAACGTCCATATTGCTGATTGGAACGATCGGCTACACAGTGTATCGGTACCGCTACCGGCTTTTGAATGTTTTGATTGGAACGGGTTGGATTCGCCGAATAGCAGTGGGTTCGTTTATGAGCTTGCCGTTTGTCAAAAATAAAATGATGCAATCGGTTTTTGGAAGACCATCTGGCTGGTGAAAACCACAGATGGTTTTTCTTTTTATTCTTACGAATGGAGCGAATTCGTTTATAATAAAAGAAATGAGGGAAAAATGAAGGTAAACATAAAAGTATGATGATAGAAAGTAGGGGGGAAATTGAGTTCTAAAGAGGAGTATATTTTTTGGCGTTTGGCGCAATTTTTTATCGCAAAAATCGGCTATCGAATTGTCCAATTATCAGAAAATCAAAAAGAGCTCTGGCTCGAAAAATTGGAAAATAAAAAAACCCCTGTTATCCGTATATTGGCCCATTCATTGGACTGGAGTAATCGCATGCAAAGGGATATTGAGTTTACTGCAGAAAACGGGGAAAAAATTCGCAAGCAGCTAGGACGTGGCGAATTAAACGTCCTCAATATCTATATCAGCTCGTACCCGCCCGTTGATGATTATCAAGACCGTTTAAAGGAACCTTTCGTTTCTCCAGATAATAAGAAAACAGCGGTTTTAACGATGATAATGGCTCAAGGTGAGTATGAGCGGGGTTTTGAAAAACTGACAACTTTGTTTGGTTTTGATCCTTCTTTTTCAATAAACGAAGCCTATTCAGAACAGGAAATCAGCGAAATTAAGAAAAATTCGCTTGATTTTGCTGTAAAGAAGGAAAGAAAAGAAAGAGAAGTATTTGCAAACGGCAAGCCGCTGTTCACTTATATGTTTATCCTTATTCAAGTGGCGATGTTTTTTTGGCTGGAGCTTCATGGGGGAAGTACGAATACATCCACTTTGATTCAATATGGGGCAAAATTCAATCCGCTGATTTATAAAGGTGAATGGTGGCGGTTTATTACACCTGTATTTCTTCATATTGGTTTTTTGCACTTAGCCATGAACACCCTTGCACTCTATTATTTGGGCATGGAAGTTGAGCGGATATACGGAAGCTTAAGGTTTCTCTTCATCTATTTATTTGCTGGAGTAACCGGCTTCATTGCAAGCTTCTTGTTTAGTTCTTCGTTGTCTGCAGGTGCAAGCGGAGCGATTTTCGGCTGTTTTGGCGCATTGCTTTATTTTGGTGCAATTTATCCTAAACTTTTTTACCGAACGATGGGCATTAATCTGTTTGTCGTTCTAGCTATTAATTTGGCCTTCGGTTTTACAGCTTCAGGAATTGATAATGCTGGCCATATTGGTGGACTTGTTGGCGGTTTTCTAGCTGCGGGAGTCGGTTTTTTTCCGAAAAAGAAAAAGCCCCTGCTGCAAATATTGTTTTTCCTTTTGGCTGCTGCCGCTGTCTGGGGCTCATTATCGTATGGCTTCCGTGATACAGTTCGGGCAAAAGATATCGGATCAAATTTGATACTGGCACAGGACTATATTAAAAATCATCAATACAATGAGGCGTACCAAGTTTTGCAAGAAACCGAGAAAAATGCAGCAAAGCCGACGGCACAGCTTTATTTTCTCTTGTCTTTCTCAGAAATAAAAAAAGGGATGCTGCCTGAAGCAAGGGATCATCTTGAGCGGGCAATTAAGCTTAAACCTAATTTCCATGAAGCCTACTATAATCTGGCGCTTATTTATCTTGAAGAAAATAATCTCATACAGGCAAAAAAAAATGCTGAGAAGGCAGTAAAACTAAATCCTGAGCAAAAAGAGTATTCCAATCTTGTTAATGAAATTAATGTCCATATTCAATCTTCTGGCGGAGGAGTATAGGTTCCCCCTTTGCTGTTTCCGTTAAAACAAGCAGCTGTGTTTGATCCTTCGCTAACAGGATGAGTGGAATCGTGCTCCCATATGGTGAGACAATTGTTCCGTCCGCTTTTTTAATTCCGAGGAAATAATTTTTATAAAGACCTTCCCATAAGTTTCCAATCACTCGCTCGGTATCTTCCTTTGAAAATCCAGGCAAAGGGCGACGAGTGTAGAACTGCGTCAATGGATATGCATGGTAATGATTAAGTTGAATGGAAAAGGCTCGAATTCCTTTTTGCCAACTTGATCGCAGTTCTTTTGATGTAGTATCATCAAGGATTTGTTTCCATTTCTTTTCTTCTTCAGAACCCGCTTGTTGGAAGGTAAAGAGGGGACTGAAAGGAGAGTTTACCACATACCTTGTTGCACTTGACATAGTTTGAGCGCTAAAAATCTCCGCTTCGTTATGGTGGATTTCCGCATAGTGGAACGTCAGAGCTTGGAGAAGGGCACTTTTGCTGCCAATCATCTCTTTTTCTTGATTTAGTTGCTGGCTGTTCTCTTTCCATTCGCCCATTTTGCCAATCAGCCTGCCGTTTGAAAACAGCAAGCCAACATCCTGCCTTAAATATGCTTTACGGTCAAGCGTAGATTCAGTCTGAAATTGGAACGAATAGGTTCTATTTTTTAACGGTTTGACTTGGCTAAGAGATGTAGAAGCCGTTTGAAAGGAAACGGTTGGATCAATAGGGAAATAGGTAATGGTTTCCTGGATGGGATCGCTCTTGGCCGCAATGTATAGCAATAGGATTCCAATTAAAGAAACAATTGTGATTAAATGTTTATTTTTTTTCATCTGTCATCAACCTCATTGAATCAGTCATGGTAAAAATATATGGGACAAACATGAAAATAATGCTAATAAACGGGGGAATAATCTGGACAAACGGGCAATTTGAACGTCGAGAAGATCTTGAGGCAGACCGCTGTTTCGATTATACTTATAATGCTCACTATTTTTTTTATAAAAGAGGATTAAAATGAAAACGGTTTATGAGATTCAACAGTTTTTAAAGCAGTTTGGAACCATTATTTATGTGGGCGACCGGATCGCTGATCTAGAGTTGATGGAAGCGGAATTAACGGAGCTTTACCATGCCCAGCTTATCGACGTGAAAGATTTTCAAACTGCGAGATTGCTTTTAAGGCACGAAATACAATTTTTAAAAGAAAAAAGAAAATCTTAGAAAAGACGGGTGGATAGAATGCCGGAAAAATGGATTATAGGTGTTGATCTTGGCGGAACAACAACAAAGATTGCTTTTATCAATACATATGGTGAAATGATTGAAAAATGGGAGATTCCGACAGATAACTCGCAAAAAGGTAAATATATTACAGTAAATATTGCGAAATCGATTGATCAAAAACTGGCAGAACTTGGTCAAATCAAGCAAAATTTAATTGGAATCGGAATGGGTGCCCCAGGACCAGTTCAATATGAAACAGGTGTAATTTTAAATGCTGTAAACTTAGGCTGGGAGGACAATTTCCCGCTAAAGGATTTATTGGAGGCCGAGACATCGCTTCCAGCTGCAATTGATAATGATGCCAATTGTGCAGCTTTGGGAGAAATGTGGAAAGGTGCCGGAAATGGCGCGAAGGATCTTGTTTGCATTACGCTTGGCACAGGTGTAGGCGGCGGCGTTATCGCCGGTGGGAACATCGTGCAAGGCGTAAATGGAGCAGGAGGAGAAATTGGTCATATTACCGCGGTTGTAAAAGGCGGCGCCCCTTGCAATTGCGGGAAGACGGGCTGTCTTGAAACCGTTGCTTCTGCGACCGGTATTGTCCGTTTGGCAAAAGAAGCATTGTCAAAAGATGAAGCGGGCGGGAAATTGAAAGAATTGCTTAATCAAAACGGGGCGATTTCAGCGAAGGATGTTTATGAGTGTGCCCGGAATGGAGATGCAGTCGCGGCCAAAGTTGTGGATGAGGTTTCCTTGCATTTGGGACTGGCACTGGCCAATATCGCCAATACATTAAACCCGGCAAAAATTGTGCTCGGCGGCGGCGTTTCTAAAGCGGGGGACAGTCTGCTTGCACCTGTTAAGAAATACTTTGACCAGTTTGCCTTTGCGCCGGTTCGTAAATCAACCGAGCTTGCCCTTGCTACTTTGGGTAATGATGCAGGCGTCATTGGTGCAGCTTGGCTTGTGAAAAAACAGACGGGAAACTTATAACATTATTTATGTGAGGAAAAAAGCTTGCACTGATTTGCAGGTTTTTTTCTTTTAGGAAAACATCTTTCTTTAATGGGATCATAAGTTTTATGAGAGGAGGGATCAAGATGACGGTTCAGCATAACTGTGTAGAAATGGGGTTCCCATGTGATTCCAATTGGCTGGATGAAACGATTTATAAGCTGGAAAAAGTTTATCCGTTTATAACCGTCTGTACGATAGGAAAGAGTGTTTTAGGAAAACCGATTCGGGAAATCCGGATAGGAAATGGGCCGAAAAAAATTCATATGAATGGTTCTTTTCATGCAAATGAATGGATTACCACTGTTGTTCTAATGAAATTATTGGACCGGTACTTATTTTCAGTCATGAAGGATGATTCGGTTATGGGCTGCCGGGCTGTCGATTTATATAAACGAACAGCTTTATCGCTTGTACCAATGGTAAATCCGGATGGAGTAGATCTAGTGTTAAATGGACCTCCTGATGGCGAATGTGCTGCCATCATGGCAATAAATGAGGGCAACGATGAATTTGTTCATTGGAAGGCCAATATTCGCGGGGTTGATTTAAACAAACAATATCCGGCAAACTGGGAAATTGATCAAAGACGAAAAGCTCCAAAGGCTCCTGCTCCGAGAGATTACCCGGGAACTGCTCCGTTGACAGAGCCTGAGTCTATTGCCATGGCTGAACTAGCCAAAAGAAATGACTTCGATTATTTGCTTGCTTTTCATACACAGGGAGAAGAATTTTATTGGGGCTACGAAGGGATGGAGCCGGCGGAATCTGCAATGCTTGCAAACGAATTTGAACGCACGAGCGGCTACAAAGCGATTCAGTATGTTGACAGTCATGCGGGTTATAAAGACTGGTTTATTCAGGAATTTAGGCGGCCAGGTTTTACGATTGAACTGGGAAAAGGGATTAATCCTCTGCCGCTGTCTCACTTAGATAAAATTATCGCAGATGTGGAAGGTCTTTTCTTTGCAGCTTTGTCTTTTGAATTGTTGAAATAAAAAATTTTGATTGGAACCGTTTTCCAATCTTGTATTGTCCGTTTTTTCTCTATAAAATTAAATAACGTTGACAGACTTTGTGATAAAATGCCGATTTCTTTCGGCTTTTTCTTTTCCTAAAAATGGTTAAAATCTTTTTAAGATCGTAATGTATTAAAGAGTAAGGATCAAGGGGGGGAGTGAAATGGTTCAACTGATATCAAAGCGAGTCAATCTTTCAGCTAGCTGCACTTTTATCATTGCAATCTCTTTCTTTTTTTTAAGTGCATGTTCGTTTCAGCAAGGAACGAAGCTTCATCTCTCAACGAATCAACAGCAAGAAAAGCAGACAGCTTTAACCCTGAGTAAAATGTGGAAATTGCCATTGACTGTTTCTGATGGAGAATTTTTCAAAAGTGTTGGCTGGCTTTCCGATGATACAGTTGCCTACATAACGAATCAAGAACAAACATCCTCTTTGTTTCTTTATAATTTTCAGTCTGGCAAAAGCAAGCTGTTATTCAAAAGTGAGCACCCGATTGTTACGGTGCAAATTAGCCCGGCAAAAAAATATCTTTTGATTCACTCATCCCCGTCTACCTATAAAGGAACGATTACAGTGATTGATTTAAACGGAAAAGTAGTATGGGGTGAATCTCTTCCCTCATACGAACTATCGTTTGAGTGGAATCCATATAACGAAAGAGAAGTATTAATCTCGAAGTTTAATGAGGATTGGACCTTTCAAGTTTTCCTTATAAACATAGAGAGTAAATCGATCAAAGAGCTTCCTGTTCCCCAGCCATTTCTAAAATGGATGGATAAAGATCACTTTGCCTATTTGAATTGGGATCAAAATCAGCCTTCATTGTTTGCACCGTTAATGGTAAAATCGCTATCAACTCAGCAGGAACAGACTGCGTTTTCGAAAGTATACCAGTTTTCTGCTTTTAAACACAGGTTAATGACGATTACCGTTGATGCGCTGGATCAATCCAAAGCTGTTTATTCTTTTTTTGATCAGAACAAACAGCAGTTGGTGACTTTCACGATGCCGCACCTTTCGAAGTTTTCGGATTGGCTCGTTCCGTATTATGATTATATTGAAGAAAAGGATCAGTTCCTTACTTTTCAGCCGATTAAAAGTGGAGAAGCGGATACCTACAAGGATGGTTTCCGGCTTATTTCTAAGCAATTGAAAGCAAAAAAATCCTCCATCCTCTTTCAAAATCTAAACAATGAGCCGCTAAGCTGCTCTCCTTCTGGAGAAGCGTGTTTATATGGTAACAGCTATGAAAAATTAATTGATCTAAAGGCCAAAAAAGTCATTAAATGGGTAAAAGAATGAATCTTCCTTTCGTTTAACAACAGGACTATGGTAAAATGATTTTGGGAAACTTCGATTATAAAAATGAAGGTGAAAAAATGGCTATTGTTGATGTAACGATTATACCAATTGGAACAGACTCCCCCAGTGTCAGCAGCTATGTTGCCAGCGTTCATAAGGTTTTAAACAAATATGAAGAAGAAGGCACGATTCGCTTCCAGCTCACACCGATGAATACGATTATTGAAGGCGAGCTGCCGGTTCTTTTTGAAGTGATACAAGCGATGCACGAAGCACCGTTTAAGGAAGGGATTCAGCGCGTCGCTACCACGATTCGCGTTGATGACCGCAGGGATAAAAAGCGGAAAATGGAAGACAAAGTGGCAAGGGTCATGGATCTTTTAAAAGAGGAATAAAGAAAGGCTGCCAGATGGCAGTCTTTTTCTAAAAGCGGTTTGAGAGTCTTGTTTGCGCTTTCTTTTATACCGTGCTAGTTGGAACGCCATGATAAATTAAGGTCATGACTGAAAACCAGCCGAACACGAGGAAAGTCGCAACTCCCCAAAAAATGGCTAAGAAATTTTTGTTTTTTAGTGAACGAAAAGCTCCATATGCCGCTAAGATTGTAATCAAGGCAAAGATGATGACAAGTCCCATTTAAAATGCCCCCTTCAGCAAGTAGTGAGTCTAAAATTTACAAAATGCAAGTATGTAGGTATAGTATTATATACATTTATTTAATATTTTATCGTTTTTTTGCAAGAATGTCGAGATTAAAAAATTTAAAGTTTGAATTATCTGAATTACAGAGTAGCCCAATGATGGAGATGGAGGTAAAGAGATGAACTGGTCGCAAATTCCTTTAGGAATCATGCAAACGAATTGCTATATCATTGAAAAAGAAGGCGGCAGCTGTTTGCTTTTTGATCCGGGCAGCGATGGAGCAAAATTAATTCAATGGCTGGAGCAAAAGCAGCTAAAACCGTGCGCGATTTTATTAACACATGCCCACTTTGATCACATTGGTGCGGTCGATCAAGTAAGGGAGTTTTTTAAGATCCCTGTCTATGTCCATGAAAAAGAAAAAAATTGGCTGAGTGATCCTATGCTGAATGGTTCCCAGTCCTTCCGCTTAAAACATTTCATTACTGCAAAGCCGGCTGATCATTTTTTTACAAAGGAAGAAGCAAAAAATATTGAAGGCTTTGAGTTTTATGTTTATGAAACTCCTGGGCATTCGCCAGGGAGCGTCTCCTATTTTTTTGAAAAAGAAGGCTTTGTGATTTCTGGTGATGCTTTGTTTAAAGGCAGCATCGGTCGGACAGATTTACCAGAAGGGAATCAAGCGCAGCTGCGTAGCAGCATTCATGATAAACTGCTTACCCTGCCGGAAGAGACCACTGTAATGCCTGGACATGGTCCGGTAACCACTATTCTTGACGAAATGGACAGCAACCCTTTTTTAAATGGCTTTTAATAAGAAACACCCAAAGTGATCGAAATTCAAAAGTTGCAAATTCAGCAATTACAATAGAAAAACCCTTCTCGTTTGAGAAGGGTTTTTCTGGGGGATGTTCTAATCATTAATGGGAGGGGATATAGTTAAGCTACTAAATATACAATACAATAAAGTTAACACTATGTCAATGTTGTTAACTGAAAGGAGAGTTAAAGGGTATGATTTCATATTTGCAAAATCTAATCGATCGCTCACCGTCAAAGCTCATCACGTATAGTGAATATATTGAAGCTGCACTCTATCATCCGCAGTATGGGTACTATATGAAAGATCAGCAAAAGATTGGCCGGGAAGGTGATTTTATTACAACCAGCAATATTTCAGACATCTTCGGCAGAATCGTGGCCAAATGGTTTTCGCAATTAATCCAGCAGTATCAACTTGCGCCTGTTTTCTGTGAAGTTGGTGCTGGGAACGGAAGGTTTGCCCGTGCCTTTTTAGAGGAGTGGGTGGATTCAGTAAAAGCTCCGCTTCATTATCGTATTGTTGAAAGCAGTCCATATCATCGTAAATTACAAAAAGAACGATTGCAGCCTGATTTTGATGTTGAACAATATGAGAGTATAGAAGAAATTCCTCCTATTAATGGAGTAATCTTTTCAAATGAGCTTTTTGATGCCTTGCCTGTTCATGTAATTGAAAAAGAGAACGGGCAATTGTACGAAATCATGGTCGGCTTAAAGGAGGGGAAACTGTATGAGCAAAAGGTGCCGCTTGAAGATGAAGCCATTTTTGCTTTTTTAAAAGAATCCAGTCTGAATCTGGGCGAAAAGCAGCGAATCGAAATCCCGCTATCGATGAAAAATATGTTGGAGCACTTCGCTGCTGTCTTAACAAAGGGGTTCGTCGTAACGGTTGACTACGGCTATTCCAATGAAGAATGGATGGAACCATCGAAAAAGAATGGGAGTTTAAGGGGCTATTTTCAACATCGAATGGTAGAAAATGTCTTGCTTCATCCAGGTGAGATGGATATCACTTCCCATGTCCATTTTGATGGGCTGCAGCAAATCGGAGAAGAATTTCGGCTGGAATTTGTAACAAAATTAAGGCAGGATGAATTTTTATTGGCTGCTGGAATATTGAAGGAGTTAGAGAGCCATTTTGATCCAAATCCTTTCTCGGCTGTCAGCAAGCGGAATCGGGCGATCCGGAGTCTGATTATGTCCTCAAGTATGAGTGCTTTTTTTCATGTCCTCATACAACAAAAAAATCTGAATGTGAAAAATAAAACTGAATTATTCGCTAAATAATAGAAAAAACGCTGGAATAGGTACACCGGCGTTTTTTCAATCATATTAAATTTGCTTTCTTCTTAGCCTTTATTGGGCACCGCCTAAAGGCATCATGAAAGTCGTCCAATATGTAAAGCCGGCAAAGAAGATGGTTAAATATGCTCCGAAAATATACATATACATACGTTCGGACAGTTTAAGATAGCTTAGTAGAACAAAGAAACCAGTTTGGGCTAGAAAAAGCAATGAAGTCTTTTCCATATGGCCAAGATAGAACATCACTGTAAATATACCTGTCCAGAATCCCAAAACTCTAAACATGCGATCCATATGCACCCCTCCTTTAACCTTCCAATCCCATCATTATCTAATTATAAAATAAAAGTGAATGAAATGTAAATATTGGTTTTCAGTTAATTTGAAACGATTGCATGATAACTGCATGTATCGCAGCCAGCAATAATATTTTCTTTTTCGATTAATTGAACGGAAGAAAATAGCGCTTCGAACATCCCTTTAAGAAATTCACGGTGCATGCTGCATACTGTTTCAGTATGATCGAGCGCAACTTCTTTAAAAGGACAATTAAAGATTTGAAAATAAATTTTTTGTTTATCTCCACTTGCTTCAAACTCAGGGTAAAAGCCTGCGAGCGATGCGGCACTTTTTAAAATGCGCAATTTTTCGTCAAAAGACAGTAAGTTTTCAGTGGTTGTCTGTTTAGCCACTTCTTGCTCGATCACTTCTGCGCCAAATCTTTTGCCTGTTAAATGCAATGCCTTTTTTCCTTCCTCGCCTAGCGAAATCATTGTTTCAATGGCAACCTTGGATAAAAGCATGTAGTCGCGGTATGGGAAATGCAATTGAATGACATCTTCTGACAGTCGGTATAGCCGGCTTGGTCTCCCGCCTTTCCCTGTTTTTTTTGTTTCCGATGATAGCATATTAACATCCTCCAGCTTTGACAAATGAAGCCTCGCTACATTTGGGTGGATGTTAAAATTGTCAGCTATTTCTTGAACGGTTACTTCCTGATGTCTTTTGGTAATGTATTGATAAATGTAATATCGGGTTGGATCTGATAATACGTTAGTTATCTTTAACGTTTGTTCCATACGATTTTCACCTCGGCCCCCCATAATTTATTCTATTATAATACAGTGTTTAAGCCATGGGAACGAGGTTAACAATGTTAACACTATATGTTTAGAAAATGTTCACAATTCCCCACTTATATTCTATTTTTATAGTCTAATTAGTCATATCGTGGTTGTGAACAGGTTATTGAAACGATTATTTATCTCCGCCAATTTCGTTTTTTTACCTCGGTATATACAACATAAGGGAGAATGCCAAACCAGCGATACCAAAAGGAAGCACGGGTTTCTTTTCGCTCCTGCCAAATTTTTCTTCTTGCCTCTTTCGGCTGATCCATATATCGCACAACGGTTTGGGTCATGTATTTTACATAGTCATTCGTTTTCATTATCCATCCGCCTATTTCCTTTTTTACTCTATTCTTTCCAAATTTAATTTTTTTCAATCCATTTTACAAGGTTTTTTGTGTTGATGTCATAATAGCCATAGCCATATGTTACTTCCCCGGAGGTAAGTTGAAGAGTGAATGTGATTTTTTGCGTATTGCCGCTTGGAGGCTCGATTTGATAATTCATTTGTCCTTCCCGATAGACAAATGAACCGCTTGTTGGCACAGATGTTCCGTCTCCCGACTGAAGGACTTTCTCCATTTTCTTTTCCGTCGTCAGCATATAATATTCTTGCACTAGCATGATCTTCGCATTGTGCATAAATTTTCGTTCCGTCAGCAGCTGCTCCACCCGTATGGAAAAGAAAAATAAAAAAACGATGAGCAGGGACAGTGTTAAGGGGTAAGTAAATCCTTTTTGGTCACGAATCATGAGTAATCATCCCAGTCTAGAAAGGAATAAACCACAACAGTAAAAACTTTTCCAGTCATGTCGGTTACGGTTATCTGCACGGCATTCTTTAATTGGCTGAAGGATACTGCTGCTACATTTTGCAGCAAAATTTCATGCCCGGTATTATCCACTTGTCTGCGGAGTGTGTTTTTATATTTTTCATAAGTAACAATTCCTGCATTTGATGTTAAGACTGCTTTATCATTATTCCAAATGGTAGCACTCGAACTCGAATGGATTTCATATTTAATTTGGCTGGAAAATACATCCCATTCCATTTCCTGCAAATGTGCTTTCAAATCACGATCTGGCAGCATTGCCTGAAAAAGTGGTGAAACAAAGAAGACAATTAATGTAAAAATCGAAAAAGCAAAAAGCGTTTCAACTAAGGTGAAGCCGCGATTATTCAGCAAAACGGCAAATGGTTTTTTGACTTTTTTCAAGCTTTACGCACACCTCCTGCACTCCTTCAGGATCACGATTGATCCAAGTTAGTTTATATTCGATCCCATTAAGAAAAATAGAATGATCAGGTGAAGGGGATCCGTTGATTATGGAGGCTTGAAGCTCCTCAAAAAGCAGCTGCTCAGCATGTTTTTCCAGTTCAAGCTGTTGTGACTGCCTTGTTAAATCAACAAATAACGGAACGAAAAATAAGCTAAGCATCAATAAAACCGACAGCGATAAGAGCAGCTCAATTAAAAAGAAACCGCTATTTTTCTGTAACATAAAATCGCCCCTTTCCAATCAAAAAGGTCAATTGATAGGACTTTGTGCCTAACTTAATGGAAAGTGATCCAAATTTGCTAATATTCCCGTCTGGCGTGAATTTAAAAAACAAAGGCTGGGAAAGCTGCCTGACATTGATATTCTTGGAATATTCTCTGCGGACAAGCAGTGGTTGATCATAACGTGCACGGATATAGTAATAATGCTGATCTGCTTGGATATTGATCGTTGTCTCGGATTGATGGACCATGGCGTATTGCTGCGCATAGAATAGATCCGCTTGAAATTGCGTCAGAAAAGACTCCATTTCAGCTTTTTCATACTGGGGTTTTAAGGAGAAGGCAGTGATAGATGATACGATCATAAAAACCGACAGCACAAGCAGCGATTCTGCCAATGTAAACCCTCTTTCAGAAAATTTCATTACGGTGCACTCACTGTTGAAACAGTCCCATCCGCACCAATTGTGACAGAGGTTTTTCCATCCGGACATTTCGTTGAACCATCTTTTAGATAGTTATCAGCCACAAGTTCATCTATGCTCGCCGGATATGCATGATGTTCAATTTCATAGGATTGCACTTGGGATTGAACCATTTTGACAAACGCCTCACAGCCTTTGTTGTTAATATTTGAATTGTGTTTTGTTATATTTGGAATGGTGATAATTAGCAAAACGGAAATCACCAGCATCACGATCATCATTTCAATTAAAGTAAAGCCTTTTTCATTTTTCATTGAATTCCCCTCCTGTTTTAGATGCCATCCATAAGGTGAAACATGGGCAAAAGGATGGCTAAATACATTGATACAATCAAAGCACCAATCAATCCATACAAAAGCGGCTGAACCATTTTTAAATTTTTTTCCGTCATTTCTTCTGCAACAGCCATACAGTGCTGGCTATAGAAAAATAACTCCTGATCAAGCTTCCCGTTCTCCTGCCCATGTTTTACAATCAAGGCAAACTCTTTTTCAAAAAAGGTAAATGACTGCAAAATGGATTCCAGCTTCGAGCCTGTTACTAATCTCTCTTTCAACTCTTTTGCCAGAGCAGCATAAAAAGACTGTCTTGAATTCGCTTCAAATAAAGCCAGTGCTTCTGCAACGGAGAAGCCGCCGGAAATGAGAAAACTTAACTGAATGGAAAAATAATGGGTGTAGAGTAATTTCAGGAATCGGCCAACTAGAGGTACACGTACAAGCAGCGCTTTCTGAAGAAGAATGGGAGTTTTTCGAAATATAAAAAAGTAGTAGATTACACTGAGGCTTGCAAGGAACAGCAGACTGATTAAAAAAATCGGAAAATTTTTGCCAAATCCATACACGATTTTTGTAAAGAAATTTTCTTCTAAATTCATTGAGTTAAAAAGAGTGGTAAAGCGCGGCAGCAAAGATTTTTCCACAAAGATAAACAAAAATCCAGTTATAAAAATAAGCAACATTGGATATTGGAGCAGGTTGAGAAGCCTTCGTTTATCTTTTTCTTTTTTTAAAACAAGTTCACTTCCTTCCAACAAAGCCTCTGCAAAGCTGCCGTGCTGTTCAGCGAAATAAACGTATCCAATTAATTCATCATGAAAATCAAGGTCTGCTAAAACGTCGTGAAAAGATAACCCTTTTTTTAAACCATCTAAGAATTGACTTAGCTGATTCTTTCTGGTTTGGGGCAATTGGAAGGACAGCGACTCAATTGCCTCGGCGATCGGATAGCCTCTTTTTAGCAGTTCACCTATCCGCCTTAGAAACTGCGCTTGCTCAGAAATCGGCCATTTAGTTCGTCTCATCATCATAAACCAGGCGTTCGTACTCCGATTCCTTAATATAGCCGAGCGCAATTCCTTTCCGAATGACTTTTTTAAGTGTCCGATAGTTTGTTTGCACCTTTTCGCCTTTTGCTTCTTTTAACGCTAGGTTTAGATTTTTCCCTGATAGCAGTTCAAAAACGCTTGCACGCTTCCATCTTCCGTATGAATAACAAAATGGAGAACATTCTTCTTTGCAAAAAGGACAGGTTAGCTCGACCAGCCTTTGTGCAGTTATGGCAATCAGTGTCTGCTCGACTTCAAGCCAGTCAGCGCCGAACTCATGAAGGCGGTAGACTGCTCCTTTTGCGTCCCTTGTATGCATCGTGCTGAGCACTAGATGCCCTGTTAACGCCGCTCGTACAGCAATTTTTGCTGTTTCTGAATCCCTGATTTCCCCGACCATAATAATATCCGGGTCATGGCGCAAAATGGCTTTAAGACCTGTTGCATACGTCACGCCTGCTTTTTCATTCACTTGGACTTGCAAAACGGAATCATAGTTTTTTTCAATGGGGTCTTCGAGAGTAATGACATTGCGATGAAATAAATGGGCGGTTTCGTTTAGCAAGGAATAAAGAGTAGTGGACTTGCCGCTTCCAGTTGGACCGGTAAAAATAATAAGCCCGTGGGCGTGTTTTAAAAGTGCGAGCAGTTTGCGGGTCATTGCAGGAAATAGTGAGAGCTGGTAAAAAGGGATTTGTTCTTGCTGCGGCAGCAGTCTGATGACAAGGCTTTCGCGGTTGTTTGAGGGAAGGGTAGATAAACGCAGTCCAAGCAGCTGTCCATTCACTTCACTCACAATAGCACCGCTTTGAGGCCTCCTCCGTTCTCCAATATCCATATTGGCTTCGAATTTAAAGTGGGCGATTAGCTGTTCGCATTCTTCCTTCGGCAAGGTCAGACGCGGAACGAGTTTGTTGGATAACCGCAGCTGAACAAGCGTGTCTTTTTTCCGAGGCATAATGTGAATATCTGTCGCCTGGTTTCTGGCAGCATCGGAAACAATACGGTCTGCTAATAATTCGATTGAACTAACAATAAGAAACACCACCTTTTCTTTTTTTCGTTTTATAGATTCGACATCATTCTTCGTTTCCCTTCTTTTTTGAAAAAATTTTTAAAAAACAAGGGAGGACTGCCGATCCAGTTTAAATCGCTTTTTCCGTCAAATAAAAGAGCCCTCCATTGGTAAAAGAAATGATTACTTTTGGCTCATACTGCTGCTTTAGCGCTTGTTTTTCGATCTCATAACTCTCCGTTTGTTCCTCTTCATCTTCATAAAAATGATTGAGCAGGTTCAAATCCTGATTCCACCGTTCTATCGCCTCCATTGCCCATGTTTGATCCTCACCATCGATCAGTGATTTTAAATAATTTTCTACTCGAATGATCCCGCTTTGCGGTTTAATGAGAGGGGAAAGAGTGAACGAGTAATCAGGTATTTTAGGCGTCAAATTCAATTGTAATAAGCGGTCGTAAAACGCTTCGACAAGCTGGCCATTGATTAACTGCAATCCGATGGATTTAAAAACGTCCCGCTTGCGGTCACATTGATAGGAAATCTTTACATTTAAACAAAGCCATGGAAATAATGGTATTTGCTGTTGATAAAGCGGCTTGTTCTCATAAAGTCTGATGAAACGAGCTAAATTTTTCGTTGATTGAAAAATTTGATGGAGCCTGGGAGAGCCAAAATAAATCGCCTCGCCTTTTATTTGTTCAGGCGCTGCTTCCTGGTCGGTAATAAACGTTAGTTTCATCGGATTGGGAATGCCGCCTGTTTTTTCAAGATAATGCCAATAAAAAGGCCGATTCATCAGTTCTTTGTCTAGATCAACTGTCAGCTGGACGGTTAAATGCCCCTCAGTATTCTCAAGAATTTCACATTCATTTGCTTGAAAATATTGTTCTAAAAAATGATGAATTTCCTGCTGCTGCATGGGAATCTCCTTTCTTTACTTGATTTGCAAATTCGATCATCGATGCTAAGTTTTCCATTTTGATGCGCATTTCACCTTCAGTGGTACTTCCGCCAAAAATATCAATCAAATGGTCTTCTATATTGCCAAATTCAAGTTTTGTCAGAATATCATCAAGTTCCCCAATTACTTTTTCAAATAAATGAATTTTTTCATAAAGCAATTTCAAAATATGTTCTTCGACCGTACCCTTGATTGCGAAATTATAGATCATCACGTCTTTTTCCTGGCCAAGGCGGTGAATACGGCCGATCCGCTGTTCAAGCCTCATCGGATTCCATGGAAGATCAAAGTTAATGATATGGTTGCAAAACTGCAGATTGATGCCTTCACCGCCAGCTTCTGTTGCAATCAGCACCTGGGCGTGTTTTTGAAAAAGCTCACGCATCCAGTCTTTTTTCCCTCGCTTAAAACCGCCGCGGAAGGGAACGGATGTAATGCCGTGCTGGCGAAGAAACCACTGTAAATACAGTTGGGTCGCCCGGTATTCTGTAAAAATAATCACTTTATCATTGATTTTCTGAATGAGCTCAAGCGCCTTGTTCGCTTTTGAGTTTTGCTGAACGGATTCGACCTTGGAAATCAAACATTGAATTTGCTGTTGAAATAAAACGCTCGGATTTTCTTTCCGTCCCAGCATGTTTTTCAGTGTGTGATAGACGGCTTCTCTGCTACTGCATGCTTCCCGTTGCAGGGTCATGACTGAAAAGGCGCTTGACGATAGCCAATCCCCTTCATTTTTTAAATCGGTAATCGCATCGTAAAGTTCTTTTTCTTCTTTTGAAATTTCAATTGGAATTGTCTTCACTTGGCGCTTCGTCCATTCAATTCCTGTATCCGCACGGCGATTGCGGATCATTACCTTATTGACGAGTTCTTTTAAATGTTCATCGTCATTCAATGACCTTGAATCGCGTTTATATTTTTCATAGAAGGCTGTTTCACTACCTAACTGGCCAGGCTTAAGAAGAGAGACAAGATTGAAAATTTCTTCGATCCGGTTTTGAATCGGAGTGGCGGTCAGCAATAAGCAAAATTTCTTCTTTAAATTTTGAACAAATTCATAGTTTTTCGTTTTATTATTTTTAAGCTTATGGGCTTCATCGATGATAATTAAGTCATAGTCTTGTTTGTAAATGATGTCTCGATGAGGCTGCCGTTTCGCTGTATCAATAGAGGACACAACGACATCATATTGATCCCAAACATAGCTTTTCCTCTGCGTCATTGCAGGGATAAAAAACTTTGTATTTAATTCAGCTGCCCATTGAGTGACGAGAGAGGCGGGAACAAGAATCAGCACTTTTTTTACAAGCCCGCGAATCATATATTCTTTTAAAATTAAGCCCGCTTCGATCGTTTTTCCAAGTCCTACTTCATCGGCAAGAATCGCTTTTCCGTTCATATATTCAACGACTTGCTTCGCCGTTTCGAGCTGATGTGGAAGCGGCGTTAAATTCGGCAAATAGTTTGGTGCTAAAAGACCTTCAAACGATGGGACGGCGAGATGCTTTTCGACATCGACTGCAAGCTTAAAAAGATCCCAATTTCCCCATGGGCCATCCTGTTCAATCCGGTGGAAAAAATCGTCCTGCCATGTGGAATCAAATTCAATTTTTACCACCCTTGGTTCAGCTCCTTTTTTCTGTAAAAGTATATTGCTCTATTGAATGTTTTAATGGTAGGATGTTAATAGCTTAGAAAGTTAAAAATATTGGAATAACATGATCTTCGTTTGATTGTTAATTTTAGTATGACCAAGATAAAAAATATTATAAATGCGAATGATAACAAGGGGAGAGACTGCTTACTGCTTACTATTTCTAGCAGCGCCGAAGGAGCAAATAGGGAACCTGTGAATCTCTCAGGCAAAAGAACTCTTGTTTGACGCAACTCTGGAGAGTGCGGCACTTTTATGATCGCCACCAAAGGGGAAAGCTATTTTAGGGAAACTCTCAGGTGAAAGGACAGAGACCTTTTTTGCACAAAGGAAGGTTTCTGTCCTTTTCTATTGGAAAAATAAGGGGGATTACAGATGGTAGAATTAAAACGCACGCCGCTTTTCGAGATTTATCGGGAGTATGGCGGAAAAACGATTGATTTCGGCGGTTGGGAGCTTCCTGTACAGTTTTCAAGTATCAAGGAAGAACATGAAGCGGTCCGGACAAGAGCAGGTTTATTCGATGTTTCCCATATGGGTGAAGTGGATGTGTCCGGTCCAGAAAGCTTGGAATTTTTACAGAAAATGGTGACCAACGATGTCTCGAAATTACCGATCGGCAGTGCCCAATATACAGCAATGTGCTATGAAAATGGCGGCACGGTAGACGATTTACTCGTATATAAACTTGCAGAAGATCATTACTTGCTTGTCATAAATGCCTCGAATATTGAAAAAGATGTCGATTGGCTAGAAAAACATCTTTCCGGTAATGTCCAGCTTAAAAATCTTTCTGAAAAAACAGCTCAATTAGCACTTCAAGGCCCAAGGGCAGAAAAAGTGTTGCAATCACTTGTGGTTGACACGGACTTAAGCGATATCGGCTTTTTCAAATTTCAACAAAAAGTCGTTATCAAAGGAAAAGAAGCCCTCGTTTCCCGGACTGGGTATACAGGGGAAGACGGCTTTGAAATTTATTGTGATGCATCAAATGCTGTTTTTCTTTGGAAAGAAATTTTAGCAGCGGGCGCCGAAGATGGGGTCATTCCTTGCGGGCTGGGCGCGCGCGATACACTCCGATTTGAGGCAAACTTAGCACTCTATGGGCAGGAACTTTCGCCTGAAATTAGCCCGCTCGAGGCGGGGATTGGCTTTGCTGTTAAATTGAATAAAGATACGGATTTTATCGGCAAAGAAGCATTAAAGCGTCAAAAAGAAGCCGGGGTATCGAGAAAGCTTGTTGGAATTGAAATGATCGACCGGGGAATTCCGCGCCATGGCTATCCAATCTTTGCTGGTGAAGAGCAAATTGGTGAAGTAACAACGGGAACACAGTCGCCAACTTTAAAGAAAAATATAGGTTTGGCCCTTATTCAATCAAGTTATGCCGCACTTGACCAAGAAGTAGAAGTGGAGATCCGCGGCAAGCGTTTAAAAGCAAAAGTTGTGCGAACACCTTTTTACCGTAGAGAACAGAAATAGGGGGCGAAATGAAAATGAATCAACATCGCTATTTACCAATGACGGAACAAGATCAAAAGGAAATGCTTAAGGCAGTTGGTGTTTCCTCGATTGACGAACTTTTCAGCGATATTCCGGAAAAAGTGAAATTTAAAGGCGAGTATAAGATTAAAGCGGCAAAGCCTGAAACGGCGTTAATGCGGGAATTGACGCAGATGGCTGAGCGCAATGCCGATTTAAAAAGAAATGTTTCCTTTCTCGGAGCTGGCGTGTACGACCACTATATCCCAGTCATTGTGGATCACGTCCTTTCTCGATCTGAGTTTTATACAGCCTATACTCCGTATCAGCCGGAAATTTCACAAGGAGAGCTTCAGGCCATTTTTGAATTTCAAACGATGATCTGCGAATTAACGGGAATGGACGTTGCCAATTCATCAATGTATGATGGCGGAACAGCCCTCGCCGAGGCTGCCATGCTGAGTGCCGGACAGACAAAGCGAAAAAAAGTGCTGATTTCTAAAGCCATTCACCCCGAATCAAAAGATGTGGTAAAGACCTATGCCAAAGGTCAATACATTGAAGTGATGGAAATTCCAGTGAAGGATGGAATTACGGACCTTGAAGCGTTAAAAAGCATGGCAAGCGATGAAATTGCTGCTGTGATTGTCCAGTATCCAAACTTTTACGGAAGAATTGAACCATTGAAGGAGCTGGGAGAAATCGCCCATGCCAATAAATCTCTATTTGTCGTTTCGAGCAACCCGTTATCTCTCGGCGCTTTGACTCCTCCTGGTCAGTTTGGGGCTGACATCGTGGTAGGCGACGCTCAGGTGTTTGGAATTCCAACTGCTTTTGGCGGCCCTCATTGCGGTTATTTCGCTGTAACCAATAAATTGATGAGAAAGGTGCCAGGAAGGCTGGTTGGCCAGACGGTTGATGACCAGGGGCGCCGTGGATTTGTTCTTACACTGCAAGCGCGCGAGCAGCATATCCGTCGCGATAAGGCGACGTCAAATATCTGTTCGAACCAAGCTTTAAATGCACTGGCAGCATCGGTTGCAATGATAGCCCTTGGAAAAAAAGGCGTTCGTGAAATGGCGCTGGCGAACATGCAAAAAGC
This sequence comes from Bacillota bacterium Lsc_1132, assembly GCA_044598425.1. GTDB lineage: Bacteria > Bacillota > Bacilli > Bacillales > Cytobacillaceae > JAEVLT01. Next base: position 2,419,055 of record CP172536.1, on the reverse strand, counting down.
TCATTATGCAAAAACCGCCCTGAAACAGAGTGGATTTGAGATCGTAAATGACGGTCCTTCGTTTAATGAATTCATCCTTAAACTAAACAGACCGGTTAAAGAAGTAAACAAACTCCTGCTCCAAAAAGGAATCATTGGCGGCTATGACCTTGGGCGTGATGATCCTGAGTTAGCAAACCACATGCTGGTAGCCGTTACAGAGCAGAGAACAAAGGAAGAAATTGATACTTTTGTGAAAGAAATGGGGGATTATCATGCATAATCAAGATCAGCCGCTTATTTTTGAATTAACGAAAACAGGTCGCGTTGGCTACAGTCTCCCTGAAATGGATGTACCGGATGCACCACTTGAAAGTCTGCTTCCTAAAGAGTATTTGCGTGAAGAGGCACCTGAACTTCCGGAAGTATCTGAACTCGATATCATGCGCCATTACACAGCCTTGTCGAAACGAAACCATGGTGTCGATTCAGGTTTTTATCCGCTTGGTTCTTGCACAATGAAGTACAACCCGAAAATGAATGAAAATGTTGCCCGCTTTAATGGCTTTGCCCATATCCATCCTCTTCAGGATGAAAGCTCGGTACAAGGCGCTCTTGAGCTACTGTACGATTTGCAGCAGCATTTAATTGAAATCACAGGGATGGACGAAGTAACGCTGCAGCCAGCTGCAGGGGCGCACGGTGAATGGACGGGTCTCATGCTCATTCGCGCTTTTCATGAAGCAAATGGTGACCTGAACCGGACGAAAGTAATTATTCCTGATTCAGCTCACGGAACAAACCCGGCTTCGGCGACTGTGGCAGGCCTCGAGGTTGTGACAGTAAAATCGAATGAAAAGGGCCTTGTGGATCTCGATGATTTAAGGAGTGTGGTCGGTTCGGATACTGCTGCTTTAATGTTAACCAACCCAAACACGCTGGGCTTATTCGAAGAAAATATCCTGGAAGTAGCTGAGCTCGTTCATGCTGCAGGCGGCAAAGTATATTACGATGGGGCAAACTTGAATGCCGTATTATCAAAAGCGCGCCCTGGTGATATGGGCTTCGATGTTGTTCACTTAAACCTTCATAAAACCTTTACCGGGCCGCATGGCGGCGGAGGACCAGGTTCAGGACCTGTCGGTGTTAAAGCGGATTTAATTCCGTTCCTGCCGAAGCCAGTTATCGCCAAACGGGGCGAAGAGTATTTTCTCGACTATGACCGGCCGCAGTCAATTGGCCGTGTGAAACCATATTACGGCAACTTCGGCATTAACGTCCGTGCTTATACGTATATTCGCACAATGGGTCCGGACGGCTTGAAAGCTGTTACGGAGTTCGCTGTTTTAAATGCGAATTACATGATGCGAAGACTCGCTGAATTTTATGATTTGCCGTTTGACCAGCACTGCAAGCACGAGTTTGTTCTCAGCGGCCGCCGTCAGAAAAAACTGGGCGTGCGTACATTGGATATTGCGAAGCGTCTTTTAGACTTTGGCTACCATCCGCCAACCATTTACTTCCCGTTAAATGTTGAAGAGTGTATCATGATCGAACCAACTGAAACGGAGTCTAAGGAAACGCTTGACGCTTTTATCGATGCAATGATCCAAATTGCAAAAGAAGCGGAAGAGACGCCTGAAATTGTCCAGGAAGCACCGCATACAACTGTTGTTGGGCGCTTGGATGAAGCAACAGCGGCGAGAAAGCCGATATTGCGCTATCAAAAAAATTGATCTTGACAAAGGGCTGATGCTGATTCGAGTTGCTGAATCAGCCCTTTCGTTCCCGATAAAGAGAAGAATGATTTTGTAAAAAGGGATAAGATGCCCGTTTTCTTTTATTGCCCTCATATTCAGGTGATAGATTGCCAATTAAAAGGGACTCCTGTTACAAAACAAGAGTCCCTTATCTTTCATTATTTATTTTTTCGCTTTAATTTTTCCACTCCAGCCTTTAAAGCCGCCTTTAAGCTGAGTGAGATCTTTATATCCTTTGCGGTAAAGGAACTGGGCAGCCCGGGCGCTTCTTGTTCCACTTTGGCAATAAAGGTAGACAGGCATATCAGGGCGAATTTCCTTCATACGCATTCTAATTTGGGACAATGGAATATTGCGGGCACCCAATATATGTCCTGCATCAAATTCATTTGGCTCACGTACATCAATGAGTTGAGCTTTCCGATATCCGGCACGAAATTCTTCTTCTGGTAAAGTTTTAACAATTTTCCGTTGGTAAAGCCATATAAAAACGTAATAGATGACAATAGCAACGATAATGATCAACAGACTGTAGAATGGATTCACTGTTTTCTTGCTCCTTTCAAGCTATACTGCACTAACTTTTATTATAGTAGTCAAGCTTGGATCCAGTAAAGATAATTAACAAAAATTATTATGACAGCTCCTGTTAAAATGATCGCACAAACTTCTTCCTTTTTTTTTGATGATGATTTTGTTAGACTTAAAAGCGCAGAAAACATACAAACAACAAAAAAATGAGGGTTAAAAATGAACAAAGAAGTGTGGCGTTTTATCGATTCGGGTAACGGCTCACCATCCTTCAATATGGCATTAGATGAAGCTTTGCTTGATTGGCACAGTGAAGGAAAGATACCGCCGGTCATTCGCTTTTATGGCTGGAACCCGGCAACATTATCAATTGGTTATTTTCAAAAGGTGGAAAAGGAAATTGATCTTGATGCAGTAAAGCATCACCAGCTCGGATTCGTCCGCAGACCTACCGGGGGACGCGGTGTATTGCATGAACATGAGTTAACCTATAGCGTGATTGTTTCGGAAGATCACCCTGAAATGCCAAAGACAGTTACGGAAGCCTATCGTGTGATTTCAGAAGGTATTTTGAAAGGCTTTCACAACCTAGGGCTGGAGGCTTATTTTGCAGTACCAAAAACATCAGAGGAACGGGATGCACTTAAAAATCCGCGTTCATCCGTGTGCTTTGATGCGCCAAGCTGGTATGAGCTTGTTGTCGAAGGCCGAAAAGTAGCCGGCAGTGCGCAGACGAGACAGAAAGGCGTCATTTTGCAGCATGGTTCGATTCTGTTAGACTTGGATGAAGAAAAGCTGTTCAGCCTTTTTAAGTATCCAAGTGAACGGGTAAAAGAGAGGATGAAAAAAGCCTTCAAAAGCAAAGCTGTGGCCATCAATGAAATTAGTCCTCGTAACATTTCTTTAGAGGAAGCGAAGGAAGCTTTTTATAAAGGATTTGCAGAAGGGCTGAATATTGAGCTGGAGCCTTATCATCTGACAGATGAAGAATTGGCTTATGTGCATAAGATTGCGAAAGACAGATACGAAAATGATGATTGGAATTTTAAAAGATAACGTAAAGGATGCGGCAAATGCCGCCTTTTCTTTTGGTTGTAAAAAATAATTCTTTATTCCTAGTAAGAAAAAGTGCAAACGTTGAATTAAGTTGAAATTAATTGTTTTTTGACGAAAATCAATTGAAATCTTCTTTTTTCTCATGAATCTAGTTTATTTTAAGTTTGACAAAAAAAATGTTTTTTGCCTCAACTACAAGATATAGTAGTGTCGAAAATAATTTGAGTACTATATATTGATTTTAGTGGTTTCAATATGGTAACGTTAGGGTAATCCATTATTAACTAGATCTAGTAAAAAATCTGCTAGAATCCAGATAGGAGAAGATTAGAAGGAGATGTTTCCATGGCTGTTGGTTTACGACAAAAACTGAATATTGATTTTGAAAGATTAAACGAGGACATCGGTTTATTCCCACAAGTACACCCTGTGACGCCAGATATGAAAATGACGCATAAGGGTGTTTCGCGTTTAGTGATGATTGACCGCTATTCGTTCAAAGACACAGAAAAAATTACCCTCACAAAAGGTGACTTCGTTGTTTTAACAATAAAAGAAGATCCAAAATTCCCAGCGCGAGGCCTTGGATATATTACCGAAATTGATTGGGAAAACAAGAAGGCAAAAGTTTTAGTGGAAGAGGAATTTCGGGGAGTATTGGATGATCCGGCAGAGGCGGAAACAGGCATCATTGTCCGCTCTCTGGATGTGATTGAAAAGCCTTTAGAAATCTTTTATGAGCAAATCGCCAAGCGGAACGCGACTGGTCTTGCTGCTGTGGAAGAAACGGAAGAAAAGCGCCAGGAGTGGTTTGGAAAGTTCTACCAGGAACTCGTGAACTTGAACTTTATTCCTGCAGGCCGGGTGCTTTACGGTGCCGGAGCCGATACAGACGTGACGTATTTTAACTGTTACGTGATGCCGTTTGTTGCCGACTCCCGTGAAGGAATCTCTGACCATCGCAAACAAGTAATGGAAATTATGAGCCGCGGCGGCGGGGTTGGTACAAATGGCTCCACATTGCGTCCGCGCAACACGCTGGCAAAAGGTGTGAATGGAAAATCCTCCGGCTCCGTTTCATGGCTGGATGATATTGCAAAACTGACCCATTTAGTTGAGCAGGGCGGGTCCCGCAGGGGGGCCCAGATGATCATGCTGGCGGATTGGCATCCGGATATTATCGAATTTATTATTTCCAAAATGCAAAATCCAAGAATTTTACGCTTCTTGATTGAAAATACAAACGATGAAACGATTCGCAAGCATGCGAAGGATAAGTTGAAATTTATTCCTTTAACAGAGCAAGAGAAAGCGATGTACCAGGGGATTGTGAATTATAAATCAATTCCTGGTTACGGCGGCTTTAATGAAAAAATTATTGCCGATGCCGAAGAAAAGCTTGAAATTGGCGGTAATTTTGCAGTTCATAATCCAGAGTTTCTTACGGGAGCAAATATTTCGGTCACGTTAACAAAGGAATTCATGGAAGCTGTGGAAAATGATAGTGAATATGAACTTCGCTTCCCTGATGTTGAAAGCTATGATGAAGAAACGATGAAAGTTTATAATGAGGAATGGCACAAAGTCGGCGATGTGCGTGAGTGGGAAAAGCTAGGCCACAAAGTGCGCGTCTATAAAAAAATCCGTGCAAAAGAGCTCTGGAACTTAATCAATATCTGTGCGACTTATTCTGCTGAACCAGGTATTTTCTTTATCGATAATGCCAACGACATGACCAATGCAAAAGCATATGGACAAAAAGTCGTTGCAACCAATCCGTGTGGAGAACAACCACTTGCACCGTTTTCTGTCTGTAACCTTGCTGCTGTGAATCTTGCTGAGATGGCTGATAAGGAAACAAAAACGGTTGATTATGAAAAATTAAAGCAGACTGTCGCAGTAGGCGTAAGGATGCAGGATAATGTGATCAATGCGACTCCTTACTTCCTTGAAGAAAATAAAAAGCAGGCCTTAGGCGAGCGCCGGGTTGGTCTTGGCGTAATGGGACTGCATGACCTATTGATCTATTGTGAAACAGAATACGGCTCAGAAGAAGGAAATAAACTCGTTGACAAAGTGTTTGAAACAATTGCATCGACTGCATATGAAACATCAGTAGAACTTGCAAAGGAAAAAGGCAGCTTTCCATTCCTAATTGGAAGTAGTGAAGAAGAGACAAAAAAATTACGCACTGCTTTCATTAATACAGGATTTATGAAAAAAATGTCTGAAGAAATCCGCCAGGAAATTTTACAATATGGTATTCGGAACTCACATCTATTAACTGTTGCTCCCACGGGGTCCACTGGTACAATGGTCGGAGTTTCCACAGGATTAGAACCATATTTTTCCTTTTCTTACTTCCGCAGCGGGCGCCTTGGTAAATTTATCGAGGTGAAAGCGGATATTGTTCAAGAATACCTGGATCAGCATCCTGAAGCCGATCCGGACAATCTGCCAAGCTGGTTTGTAACCGCGATGGAACTTTCGCCTGAAGCCCATGCGGATGTGCAATGTGTCATCCAGCGCTGGATTGACAGCTCCATCAGTAAAACCGTTAACGCGCCGAAAGGCTATAGCGTCGAGCAGGTTGAAAAAGTATACGAACGGCTGTACCGCGGCGGAGCGAAGGGCGGAACCGTTTATGTCGATGGCTCGCGCGATTCGCAGGTGTTAACGCTGAAAGCGGAAGAAAACACGGAAACAGCTGAAACAATTGTTAAAGAAAAACCGAAGCAGCATGTGGTGCTTGTCGACACGATCAGCGATCTTCGTTCAACCGACGTAACGATTGGTTCTGAGGTTGGCAACACATGTCCGGTTTGCCGCAAAGGGAAAGTAAAAGAAATTGGCGGCTGTAACACATGTACAAACTGCGGTGCCCAATTAAAATGCGGTTTGTAAATTCAAGCATTACTCAAATGCGTTCAATATTGTAAAATAACAGAGCGGGGGATATCGATCTCCGCTCTATTTTTATACAGCGAAAGCGGGTTTTGCGATGAATTATTTGAATAAGCAGCTGGCTCAGGAAATCGTTGATCGGACGATGAAGATTATTAACCGGAATATTAATGTAATGAATGATAAAGGCGTAATAATTGGCTCAGGAGACAAGACCAGAATCGATTCGATTCATGAAGGAGCGATCCAAGTCATTAAGAATCAGACTCATTTCGAGATAAATGAAACCGAGGCGGAAGAACTTAATGGTGTAAAAATGGGGATCAATCTCCCAATTACTCTTCATGGAAAAATTGTCGGAGCCGTAGGAATTACAGGCAATCCGGATGAGATTCGCAGCTTTGGCGAGCTCGTTAAAATGGCGGCGGAAATGATTATTCAACAGGCCGTTTGGATGGATCAAATGCAATGGGACAAACGGCTAAAAGAAGAACTTGTCAGTCAATTATTACACCAGCCGGAACAGCTTGATGCCCTTTTTTTTGAAAGAGTAAACAGACTTGGAATCGATTTAGAAGTACCGCGTGTGGCAATTCTGTTTACAGCGGATGATCAATCCCGGTTTTTTAAAAAAGCAACCGAACGGCTTGATCAAAAAGATTTATATGTCATGGAGCAGGAACAGCTTGTCATTTTAAAACAGATTCATCCAAAACCGAATGAAAAAAACGTTATTCTAAATTGGATTAGGGGCTTTGAAAGATTTGGTATGCCGTTTAAGGCGGCTGTTGGCAGCTATTACCAATCGCAAAAAGGTGTATCGGAGTCCTATAAAGAAGCGACGATTACACTTAACGTCGGAAAAAGGCTTCATCCTAAGAAAACCATTTATTTATTCGATGACTATAAAATACCAGTATATTTGGCAAAATCAGCCCAGAATGGGGTGACAGAAAAAATTGGACGCCATTATCATCAATTAAAGCAAAATGATTTAAAAAATGGAGAATTGATCGAAACACTTCTCGTTTATATTGAAGAAAATGGCGACATTCAAGCGACTACACAAAAATTATTTATTCACCGCAACACCTTAAGATACCGTCTGGAACGAATAGCAGAAATAACTGGGAAGGACCCTAATAAGCTAAAAGATTTGCTCGAACTCTATCTTTCGATTTTGCAGGAGAAAATTAATTGTGCAAATGCCTAAAAGCGCGAGAGAATTCTTGATCTTTTTTGAACAAATGAATAATGAAAGCCCTTTCGTCAGCGTTTACAATAGGTGTATAAAAAACAAGGAGGTAACTCAAATGGATGCACATGTTCAAGTAAGCGCTTTAGGCGCAATTGCGGCGCTCGTAATTGCAATTATTTTAATCTTAAAAAAGGTTTCTCCAGCCTATGGTATGATTGCCGGGGCACTCCTCGGCGGTCTGATCGGCGGCGTGGATATTACGAATACAGTGAATCTCATGATGGAAGGAGCAAAAGGAATTATACCTGCCGTACTCCGCATCCTTGCAGCAGGTATTCTCGCTGGGGTTTTAATCGAATCGGGGGCTGCTGCTGTCATTGCGGAAACCATTGTTAAAAAGCTCGGTGAAACGAGAGCATTGCTTGCTCTGGCTACCGCAACATTGATTTTGACTGCTGTTGGAGTCTTTATTGATGTCGCTGTTATTACGGTTTCTCCGATTGCTCTGGCAATTGCAAACAGGGCCGGGATCACCAAAACAGCGATCTTGCTAGCGATGATTGGCGGAGGAAAAGCGGGGAACATCCTGTCTCCGAACCCTAACGCGATTGCTGCGTCAGATGCATTTAAAGTACCGTTAACTTCCATTATGGCAGCTGGTATCATTCCAGCCATTTTCGGACTTACCATAACCTATTTTTTGTCAAAAAGGCTTGTAAATAAAGGTTCTAATGTAAACAGCACTGAAGTACAAATCCATCACAGCGGAAAACTTCCATTATTTTTCCCAGCTATTATTGCTCCAATTGTAACCATTATCTTATTGGCATTAAGACCATTATTTAATATAAATATCGATCCAATGATTGCTCTTCCGGTTGGAGGAATTGCTGGTGCGCTTGTTATGGGGAAAGGGAGAAAAGTAAACGAATACGCTATCTCAGGTCTTGGCAAGATGTCTGGAGTAGCGATTATGCTCCTTGGCACGGGAACACTTGCGGGGATTATCGCCAATTCGGGTTTAAAGGATGTTCTAATTGATAGCTTGAACGCGCTTGGTCTTCCTGGATATGTGCTTGCCCCTGTTTCAGGAATCTTTATGTCGGCAGCGACTGCCTCTACCACGGCGGGAACAGCAGTCGCGAGCCAAGTTTTCAGTTCAGCCATTTTAGGGATGGGTGTCTCTGCGTTAGCAGGCGCTGCAATGATTCACTCAGGGGCAACCGTCCTTGATCACTTGCCGCACGGAAGCTTTTTCCACGCAACAGGTGGAAGCGTAAATATGGAAATCAATGAACGGTTGAAAGTCATTCCTTATGAAACGCTTGTGGGGTTAACAATGGCAATTATTTCAACCCTGATTTTTGGTGTGTTTCGCCTATTTGGTTAAAAAGGGTTAGATGGGAGTGTAAAGAAATGAAAATTGTGATTGCGCCTGATTCGTTTAAAGAGAGTTTAACCGCCATGGAAGTTGCGGAGGCAATTGAAAAAGGAATGAAACGAGTTTTACCAGATGCCGATTTTATAAAAGTTCCAATGGCAGATGGGGGAGAAGGCACGGTTCAGTCTCTTGTTGATGCGACGGACGGAGAAATTATTGCTCGCTCAGTAACCGGACCGCTTGGTGAACGAGTAGACGCCTTTTTCGGAATGCTTGGAAACGGGAAAACTGCGGTTATTGAGATGGCGGCAGCTTCTGGTCTTCATTTGGTCCCTGCTGATAAAAGAAACCCCTTGCTGACAACGACAAAAGGTACAGGAGAATTAATTTTGGCGGCGCTGGATCACGGAGCACAGCACATTATTATCGGGATTGGCGGCAGTGCAACGAACGATGGCGGAGCCGGTATGGCAAAAGCGCTTGGTGCGAAACTTCTCGATGAAAACGGGGAGGAAATTGGCGATGGCGGCGGAACTCTAAATCAACTGGCAAAAATTGATTGTACTGATTTGGATCCCCGTCTAAATTCCATCAAAATAGAAGTAGCCTGTGATGTTGACAATCCGCTTACCGGCGAAAGAGGAGCATCTGCTATTTTCGGTCCGCAAAAGGGTGCAACACCTGCTATGGTTGAACAATTAGATGCCAATCTTGGGCATTTTGCAGTTATCATCGAACGAGATCTTGGAAAGAGTATAAAGAATGTATCGGGTGCTGGAGCTGCTGGCGGCCTTGGCGGGGGTCTTTTAGCCTTTTTGCCGGCAGAGCTGAAACGAGGTGTAGACATTGTAATTGAGGCGACAGGTCTGGCTAAAATGGCCGCGGATGCCGATTTTGTGATTACGGGTGAAGGGAAAATTGATCGGCAAACGATCTTTGGAAAGACTCCAATTGGCGTTGCAAAAGCAGCGAAGAAATATGGAGTTCCTGTGATTGCCTTAGCTGGGAATGTGGCTGAAGACAGCAGCGTCGTCCATGAACATGGAATTGATGCATTGTTTAGTATCATTCCCGGTATTATTTCGTTAGAGGATGCTTTTGAAAATGCGGCTAAGTATGTGGAAATTACAGCCGCTAACATTGCCGCAGTGTGGAAAATGCATCAGTAGGATAATGATCGATTTTTCCTGTTCTTTTTCCTTCACCGCAATGCGAACCTTAGTATTGTTCTCGAAAACCTGATTTCTATTTACGTCAAAAATATTATGGCTTGTTCGCGTACTAAATTGTGAGTTAGCTGCTTAAAGATGTATCAATGAATACATCAATGGGAGTGGCTGCCATGAAGATTGATGGCGTTTTCTCTGGCGGTGGTATAAAGGGATTCGCGCTTATTGGAGCCTATGAAGAAATTGAAAAAAGGGGATTTCGTTTTGTTAGGGTTGCGGGTACAAGTGCAGGTGCGATTGTCGCTGCCTTCATTGCTGCCGGGTATACAAGCAGGGAAATTTATCAGCTTGTAGATGAGCTGGATATGAAAAAATTACTTGACAGCCGGAAAACAATTATTCCTTTCTCATTAGCCAAATGGCTGTTGGCGTATTGGAAACTTGGATTATATAAAGGAAATGAATTTGAAAAATGGATCCAAGAGAAAATGGAGGCGAAAGGGATAAAGACATTTTCCGATTTACCGCCGCAAACCCTTCGAGTTATCGCTTCAGACCTAAGTAATGGACAGATGATTGTTCTGCCTGATGACCTTGAAAAATATGGAATTCAACCTGGTTCATTTTCAATTGCCAAAGCGATCCGGATGAGCTGCAGCATTCCTTATTTTTTCGAACCGGTAAAAATTCGCTCCATTACTGGGACGAATATTGTGGTGGACGGGGGAGTTTTAAGCAATTTTCCCATTTGGCTATTTGACAAGGAGGATATTCAAAAGGTCAGACCGGTTCTCGGGATTAAGCTAAGCAACAGTGAGTTTCAACACAAAAAGCATCGCATTACAAATGCTATTCAGTTGTTTGCCGCCCTTTTTGAAACAATGAAAGATGCGCACGATGCTCGATATATTTCAAAAAAACATGTTAAAAATATTATTTTTATTCCAACTGAAGGGGTATTTTCAACTGAGTTCCAGTTAACAGAAGAAAAAAAACAAGCTCTCCTTAAATATGGGAGAGAATGTGCCCAAAAATTTTTTAGAGGGTGGAGCTATTAATTGAGCAAAAAGAAAAATCGAGCCTAAAAGGAGGCTCGATTTTTCTTTTTGCTTTTTTTTCCGTTAATAACGGTCAGATGAGCAGGCGTTTTCTTTTTGGCTTTTGCCGATTTTTTTAATGGTGTTAATGTACCGGGAGAAGAGTTGCGCAATGGCGGATCTCCAGCTCTCTTTTTCAGCCTTTTTTTCGATTGTCTAGCGGCTTTAAGAAATGCACGCTGCTCTTTTTTCTGAGGGTTTGCTTTAAAAATGAGCCGAACAACAAAGTAAATGGCTGCACCGAATAAGCCCATGACAGCTATTCTCTGAAGAAAACTGGTTGGATTTGCCATAAATATACCAGTAATACCAATCAAAGCAAGAATAATAAGCCCAGCAACGATAAGACTTGATGTCCGATTTTTCATGAAAGCCACCTCCCTAAGAGCATCTTAAGCATTTTTTTTGTCTTTTAAACACTAATAAAGAAAGGTTTAGACAATTTCTTCCGTTTGTAATTGATCTTCCGTTTCTTTTTCCATCTCCAACAGTTTTTTGAAGGAAAGAATGGCAACTTCAATTTGGTCATCTTTTGGCTCTTTGGTCGTTAAGAGCTGTAGCCAGAGACCAGGAAGACCCAAGTATTTCAACACCGGAACGTCCCTTAATTTATTCGTCAATTGAAGTACTTCAAACGAAATTCCGAGAACAACCGGTATTAATGCCAGGCGGTCAACAATTCTCAGCCAAAGCGGAGTGGTCGGAACCAGCATATAGACAAATATTCCAACTACAACCGTAAATAAGATAAAGCTGCTGCCACAGCGGTAATGGAGGCGGGATTGCGCCCGGACGTTATCAACTGTTAATTCTTCGCCGGCTTCAAACGTATTAATTACCTTATGCTCCGCGCCATGGTACTGAAAAACCCGTTTAATCAAAGGTGTTAGGGATACAAAATAGATATAGGCTAGAAGCAGCAAGAGCTTAAAGAAACCTTCGACAAGCACTTGCTCGGTATCCGTCGGGAAAATTGGCTTTGTTAAAACGGCGAGAAAGACCGGCACTAAAGTAAAGACGAATTTTCCAAAAAGAAAAGAAATAACACCAATTGCCGCAACACCCAAGTACATGGTGAGTTTTGATACTTCTTTCTCTTGAATGGTGTGATCCTCGCTTGGGTCAACTTCAAATCGTTCGGTAGAAAAGTTTAAGTGCTTTGAACCGTTTGCACTTGCTTCAATGATCGAGATGATTCCTCGGAGAAAGGGAATTTTTTTTAAAACAGCTAAGGTAGGATTAATTTTTCGCGGTAAATGAAAATATTCGATCGACTGGTCATTTCTGCGAACAGCGGTAACATAGTGATGTTTCCCGCCAAACATAACTCCCTCAACGACTGCTTGACCGCCGTATACGGGTTTTTGATTATTGGACATTCCTTTACACCAACCTATTTCGTAGTTGCACAACAGCAAAATAAAAACTGTATGTACTTACATTTATTCTACTAAAAAAGCAAAAAAACCTCTAGAAATCAAACAATATTTCCATTTTTTATTTTTTTGCCGTTTTTTCTGAAAAGAAATGAGCTTGATTGGGCATATTACAACCGTGGGATATGCCAGAGTTCTGTGCGAAGCTGACTTACTCTTTTTAACAGAATATGTTAATACGGAGGTTTTTGGAATGTCAAATCAAGAAACCGAAAAAAAATTGGACTATCCTAAACCGATGTCATTTCTGACAATGGTTTTTTGGACTGGATTCTTTGGAGGAATTTTTTGGGCAATCATAGGCAACATAGCCTATTTATTCAATTTTACAGAAATACGTACGAATGTGATCTTAGAGCCTTGGGCTCTTGGAGATTGGAAAAAAGGCTGGCTTGGTACAGTTCTTTCTTTATTACTAATCGGAATCTTCTCGGTTGCGGCAGCTTATATTTATTCTGCACTATTAAAAAAGCTAAAAGGAATATGGCCGGGAATTGGGTATGGTGTGGTCATCTTTTTACTCATCTTTTTCGTATTAAATCCTCTTTTCCCAAGTATTCGTCCATTTACGGATTTAAGCAGGGATACCATTATTACCTCCATTTGTTTATTTATTGTATATGGTATGTTTATTGGCTATTCGATAAGTTATGAATATCAAAATCAACAAGGGAAAGACAGCGATGCAGCCACCTGAATCAATATTAGCCCGCGGAATCCTTCTTATGATAAAATGTTTTTACGAGCTCAAATCCTTTTAAAAAGCATTGCGCCGTAACGATACATAGTAAGAATATCCGGCTGAGTAAGGCTGTTTAGGGAAATTGAACGGTTGAGGACAGTATAGATCAGCTAAACTCAGGATTACAGGCAGAGGAGAGGAAATAAAATGGAAAAATTAGCAAAACTAAGATCGAATTTTTCAAACTTTGAGATTGACGGCCTTCTGATTACGAGTGCATATAATCGCCGCTATATGACAAACTTTACCGGAACTTCCGGAGTTGCACTGATCAGCGGCAGCCGCGCTCTGTTTATCACAGATTTTCGTTATATAGAACAAGCGACAAACCAATGCCAGGGATTTGAAATTGTTCAGCACACGGGGGCAATCATCGATGAAGTGGCGGCTCAGGCTAAAAAACTAGGCATTCAGAAGCTCGGTTTTGAAGAAGAGTACGTCACCTTTTCGGCATACCAAGCCTATGCAAAAGCAGTAAATGCGGAACTTGTCCCTGTTTCCGGCTTAATTGAAAAGTTACGCTTGATTAAGAACGATGCAGAGATTAAGATATTAAAGGAAGCAGCAGACATTGCGGATGCTGCATTTAAGCATATTATCGAATTCATTCGCCCCGGGAAAACGGAGCTTGAAGTTGCGAATGAACTTGAGTTCTTTATGAGAAAAGCTGGTGCAACGTCATCGTCATTCGATACGATTGTCGCTTCCGGGCCTCGTTCTGCTTTACCGCACGGTGTTGCAAGTGATAAGGTCATTGAAAAAGGCGATATTGTCACCCTTGATTATGGCGCTTATTATAAAGGTTATGTTTCTGATATCACACGAACGGTCTCGGTTGGCGAACCAGATGCTAAATTGAAGGAGATTTATAATATCGTTTTAGAAGCCCAGCTTCGAGGAATGGCAGGAATCAAACCGGGAATGACAGGTAAAGAAGCAGACGCACTAACGAGAGATTGGATTGCTGAAAAAGGATATGGTGATTATTTTGGTCATTCCACAGGCCACGGAATTGGGCTTGAGGTTCATGAAGGACCGGCATTGTCTATTCGTTCTGAAATTGTTTTAGAGCCTGGAATGGTTGTTACATGTGAACCGGGAATTTATATTCCGGGTCTTGGTGGAGTACGGATCGAAGATGATACAATGATCACAGCAGATCATAACCAGGCGCTTACTCATTCAACGAAAGAACTTATTATTTTGTAATCAATTAGGAGGATTTAATGCATGATTTCAGTAAATGATTTTCGTACAGGACTTACAATCGAAGTAGATGGCGGTATTTGGCGCGTCTTGGATTTCCAACACGTGAAACCGGGAAAAGGAGCTGCTTTTGTCCGCTCTAAACTTCGCAATCTTCGTACAGGAGCCATTCAGGAAAAAACATTCCGTGCGGGCGAAAAAGTTGCAAAAGCTCAAATCGATAATCGGAGAATGCAGTATTTATATGCAAACGGAGACCAGCATGTGTTTATGGATAATGAATCGTACGAGCAAATTGAACTTCCTGCAGTAAGCATTGAATATGAATTGAAATTTTTAAAAGAAAACATGGAAGTGTCAATCATGATGTACCAAGGAGAAACACTTGGTGTTGAACTTCCAAATACAGTTGAATTAGAAGTGACTGAAACAGAACCTGGTATTAAAGGTGATACTGCATCTGGAGGAACAAAGCCGGCAACTCTTGAAACTGGGCTTGTTGTACAAGTTCCTTTCTTTGTTAACCAAGGCGACCGTCTGATTATCAATACAACGGATGGCACTTACGTTTCTCGCGCATAAATTTTTCAGAAACCCTAGTCCTTATAAATAATGGACTGGGGTTTTTTTGTATTATCAGAATTTATATCTTAACTTCGATAACTGTCTAGCTCCTACTTTTTTAAAATGATTAAAAAAGAATGGTGTTTAAAAATAGATCCTCGATTTTATAAGTCATAATGTCTGCCTGCCAGCATACATTTTTACTAATGAGACAAGCAGGAGAGGAGGTGCTCATTTGGAATCCATTCTTTCTATATTACCTAAAAAAATTGCAGAACAGCTTAAGCAAATCCCTCCTTATCTACAAGAAGAAATTGAAGAAATTCGAATCCGTATGAATCGGCCGATTGAAATTGCTGTAAAAGGGGAGCCTAGATATTTATCATATGTGATTCAATCCGAGGATGCTTTCCATTTAATGAATAAAATCAGTCATTTTTCGATTTATACGCTCGAAGAAGAGCTGAAACGGGGTTATATTACGGTTTCTGGAGGGCACAGAATCGGTCTTGCCGGGAAAGTGATTTTAGAAAACGGCCAAGTAAAAGCGATTCGTGACATTTCTTCTTTTAATATTCGTATAGCAAGGGAAAAACTCGGGATTGCAGATGCCATTCTTCCTTATCTCTTCAAGGAAAATTTATTGCATACAATGATCATCGGCCCCCCGCAGACAGGAAAAACAACACTTCTGCGTGATATTGCCAGAAGTCTTTCAACGGGTGAAGCCAAAAGGAACATTCCGGCCCTTAAAGTAGGAATTGTCGATGAACGCTCTGAGATAGCAGGATGCGTCAATGGGGTGCCGCAGCTGACCTTTGGGCATCGAATCGATGTGTTGGATGCCTGCCCGAAAGCAGAAGGAATGATGATGATGATTCGTTCAATGAGTCCGGATGTCCTGGTTGTGGACGAGATTGGCCGCAAAGAGGATACTGAAGCGATCTTGGAAGCAGTGCATGCGGGCATCAAATTAATCATTACGATTCATGGAAACAGTCTTAGTGATGTCCAGAAGCGCCCTTCCTTAAAGGAAATCATCGACCAACAAATCTTCCGGCGCTTTGTTGTGTTAACGAGAAAAAAAGGGCCGGGAACGATTGCGGACATCTTTGATCACCATGGAAAAGAATTGTTTCCAAAAAGGAGCGTGATCTAAATGATAAAGCTGTTGGGAGCCGTTTTCATTCTTGTTGCGACAACGTGGACTGGGTTTGAAGCAGCGAGGCATTTCAGTGATCGGACAAGGCAGCTGCGCCAATTAAAGTCTGCCCTGCAATCGCTCGAGGCGGAAATTATGTATGGACAAACACCGCTGCATGAAGCTGCCAGGAGGCTGGCAGAACAGCTCCCAAAACCACTTTCACGCTTATTTGAGACGTTTTCGCAAACTTTAACCGATACGGAAACGACCGTGAAAGACGCTTGGGAAGCAAGCTTAAAAGATGTTTGGAAGTCAACGGCATTAAAACAGGGAGAATTTGAAATCATGAAGCAATTTGGAGAAACACTAGGGCGCCATGATCGCTTTTCCCAGCAGAAACAAATTATCCTGACCCTTACCCATCTGGAAAGGGAGGAAGCTAATGCCCGTGAGAAACAGGAAAAATATGAAAAGATGGTAAAAAGCCTTGGCCTTTTATCAGGCTTGCTGTTGATTATCATTTTATTTTAGGGGGAAAAGCAATGGGCTTAGATGTGGATATAATCTTTAAAATTGCCGGGGTTGGAATTGTTGTTGCATTTTTGCACACGGTTCTTGATCAAGTAGGGAAAAAAGAGTATGCCCAATGGGTAACATTGTTCGGATTCATCTATATTTTGTTCCAAGTAGCCTCAATTGTTGATGATCTTTTTCAGAAAATAAAATCCGTTTTTTTATTTCAATAGAAAGGGGAGCTCTGCGATTGAAATCATCAAAATAGTCGGATTGGCTCTTATCGCTACCTTTCTTGCCCTTGTTCTCAAGGAACAAAAGCCAAATTTTGCGTTTCTATTGATCGTATTTGTCGGCTGTGTTATTTTCCTGTTTTTAGTTGATAAAATCTCAGAGATTATCAATATGCTGGAAAAACTTGCGGTAGATGCCAAAGTGAACATCGTATATGTGGAAACCATTTTAAAGATTATCGGCATTGCCTATATTGCTGAATTCGCCGCTCAAATAACAAAAGATGCCGGGCAGGGGACGATTGCTTCAAAAATTGAACTTGCAGGAAAAATTATTATTCTTGCAATGGCGATTCCGATTCTAACGGTATTGATCGAAACCATTATGAAACTGATTCCAAACTAATCAAGTCACAAAAGAGGTGAAAAGCAGATGAAGCAGAGGCTGCAGTTTATTCCAATGATCGTTCTACTGTTATTTTTTTTATTTAGTCCGAGTGTCCAAGCTTCGCAAGACACACAAAACGCTTCCACACCTCTTTCACCGACAGAATTGGTCGATAAACAGATCAAAACGATGGACTTAACAGAATTAAAAAAATACTGGGAAGATATCACTAGTAAATATGGGGGATTTCTTCCAGAAAGTCAAAAGGGAAGCCTCTACGATTTTATAAAAGGAGAGAAAAAGTTTTCGCTCCAGCAATGGGCACAGGCAATATTGAAATTTTCCTTTCATGAATTTATTGCGAATGGCAAACTTTTAGGATCGTTAATTATGTTGACGATTTTTAGCATGTTCCTGCAATCAATGCAAAACGCCTTTGAAAAAAGCACGGTCAGCAAAGTGGCTTACTCGATTGTTTTTATGGTGCTCGTGATCTTGGCACTCAATAGCTTCCATGTTGCAATCGATTATGCCAACGAAACAATTGGAACAATGATTTCATTTGTCCTTGCGCTTATTCCATTGTTGCTCGCAATTATCGCCGCTTCTGGAGGAGTTGTTTCAGCTGCTTTTTTTCACCCGGTCATTTTATTTTTAATGAATACAAGCGGTGTTTTAATGCAATACATTATTTTGCCGCTTCTCTTTCTAGCTGCTCTATTAAGCATTGTCAGCACCTTGTCTGAAAATTATAAGGTAACCCAGCTGGCCCAGCTTCTGCGCAACTGGAGCATTGGTCTAATGGGGCTGTTCTTAACGGTTTTTCTTGGTGTCATATCCGTTCAAGGAGCTTCCACGGCAGTTGCAGACGGTGTAACAATTCGAACAGCCAAGTTTGTAACCGGTAATTTTATTCCGGTTATTGGCCGAATGTTTACAGATGCAACCGATACAGTCGTTAGCGCATCGGCACTTTTGAAAAATACAATTGGAATCGCCGGCGTGGCGATTTTGCTGATCATTGTTGCTTTTCCGGCGATAAAAATCTTAATGATTGCTTTTATCTATAAATTTGCAGCCGCTATTTTGCAGCCTCTCGGAGGCGGATCGATTATCTCCTGTCTTGATATTATCTCGAAAAGCGTCATCTATGTATTTGCCGCACTCGGCATTGTGTCTTTGATGTTTTTTTTAAGCATCACCGTCATTGTTGCGGCGGGAAATTTAACGTTGATGATGAGGTAGGTGAAGCGGGATGTCATTTGTAATCGAATGGGTTACCAATATTATTTTATTTATTCTGCTTGCAACCGTTATCGATATGCTTTTGCCAAATTCCAGCATGCAGAAATATGTCAAGATAGTTGTAGGCTTGCTTTTGATCGCCATTATCTTGACGCCGATTTTAAAATTCATTTCGTCCGATTTTGAAACAACTCTATCTTCGATTCCGGCATTTCATGATCAAAGTGAAAAAAAATTGAAAAATGATATAGAAATAAAGAAAAAAGAAATACAAGCTGGGGAGCGTGCATATATTTTAGAACAAATGGCTGTCCAATTGAAAAAGGATGCTGCAGAGGAGCTGATGAAACAATACGGATTGGAAATCGCAAATATTAAACTTTCAACCGACGAAAAGAGTCAAAAACCATTTCCAGAAAACCTGCAAAAGGTTTCGGTTCTTTTGAAACAACCGGACAGCAAAGTTGAGGCGGTCGACGCGGTTGCACCAGTCATCATAAACACCAGGAAACCTCTTTCAACAACAGAACAAGCGGATCATTCAAAACAGATTGCTACATTTCTTTCAAATAAATGGAAAGTAAACGAGAAAACAATTGAAGTTTTGATTGAAGGGGGGAAAAGTAAGCAGAATGGATGATCACCAAGGACCATTTTTACGGTTTAAAAAGTGGCTCAAAAAGGACGATAAACTGGACAAAAAAATTGGAAAATACCAATATATGATTCTTGTTTTATGCATCGGCGCGGCTTTCATGCTTGCTGGCAATATTCTTTTTAAAAAACAAGCGGCAGCTCCTGATCTTCCCGCAGTCAAAACGACTTCGGGCAGTCCGAGCGATGTTCCGGCATTTGGCATGAAAAAAAGCTCCGGGAACAAATCAATTGCCGATTATGAACAGGAATATGAATCGAAAATGAAGGAAGCGCTTGATGAAATGTTGGGCGTGAAAGATGTCAGAGTTGTCGTTACCATCGATTCGAGTGAAGCGAAAGTCTATGAAAAAGACAGAGTTTCCAAAAATCAAACGACTGTTGAGACCGACCAGCAAGGAGGACAACGCAAAGTCCAAGATGAATCAGTTGACGAAAAGGTTGTTATTATCCGAAACGGCGATAAGGAAGTGCCAATAGTCGTTGAAACAAAAAAACCAAAAATCCGCGGTGTGCTAGTTGTCGCACATGGGGCGGAAAACATTCAAATGAAAAAATCAATTGTTGATGCAGTCACGAGGGCGCTCGATGTACCGAGCTATCGCGTCGCCGTAGTGCCTAAAAATTAAAAGGGGGATTTGTCCATGCTTTTGAAAAAACAAACTGTTTGGTTATTAACGATGTTAAGTCTAGTGGTGGTGCTGTCTGTTTATTATATTACAACTCCACAACAAAAAGGAAATGACCTTGCTACAGTCGAACAAAAGGCGAAGAAGCAGCTGGATCAAAATAAGTCCGCAACAAGCAAAGTACAAGATAAGAGCGGAAAGACTGTTGTTTCAACCGTTGCGGGTGATGATGCTTTTACAGCACTCCGCATGCAGCTTGATGACCAGCGCAGCCAGACGAAAGATGAACTGCAGGCAGAGATCGCTTCAACTGATCTTCCTGCCGATAAACGCAGTGCCGCGATTGACCAAATGAAAAAGCTGAATGAAACAGCTCAAAAAGAAGAAGTGTTAGAAACATTAATTAAAACAATGGGCTATGAGGACGCTTTAGTTCGGGCTGATGGAGAAAAGGTGAAAATCATCGTTAAATCGCAGAAAAAGCATACGACTGCTGCAGCAAATGACATTATTCAGCTTGTTAAGAAGGAAATAGGTGAAACCAATTATGTAGCAGTAGAATTTCAGCCGGCAAAATAAATACAGTAGGTAAAAGGAAGCCAATCCGGCTTTCTTTTTCTGTTTTGTTACTTCTGTTATTTTTCAAATATTGATGTCTTGAGTTCACATTTTTTACGAAAAATATTAAGATGAAAGGGAGAGGGTAAAAATTTAATCAGCTGTTGGCTAAAAAAGAACTTGATTGAACTTTTACAAACGATTATCGTATAGTATTAGTAGCTAGTAATAAAGCACAGCGGACAAGGGGTGTTAATAAATGTTAAAAGTTCAAGAAATTAGAGAATTAATTAAACTAGTAGACCAATCGAGCATTGATGAGTTTGTTTATGAAAATGAAGGTTCCAAAATTAAGATGAAGAAGGCCGGGGCAGTGGCGGTCACAACGGCCCAGCCAGTGGTACAAGCAGTTGAAAGTGCCCCGGTCAATGTTGTTCAGCAAGCACCGGTTGCATTCCAGCAGGAGTCCGTTCAAGAAAAACCAAAAGCTGAGGCAACCAATCAAGCAGACACTGTTAACTTACATAAGATTACTTCTCCAATGGTCGGTACTTTCTATGCATCGTCGTCACCGGATGCCGATGTTTATGTAAAACCAGGTTCCAAAGTTTCCAAAGATTCCATTGTTTGCATCGTTGAAGCGATGAAGTTGTTTAATGAAATTGAAGCGGAAATTGATGGAGAAATTGTCGAAGTTTTGGTGAAAAATGGACAGTTAGTTGAATACGGGCAGCCTTTATTTTTAGTAAAGCCTGAATAAGGAGCGTAGCAGATGATAAAGAAACTGTTAATCGCCAACAGAGGTGAGATCGCTGTCAGGGTGATTCGTGCATGCCGTGAAATGGGCATTGAGTCTGTGGCTGTTTTTTCCGAAGCAGATCGCGAGGCATTGCATGTTCAGCTTGCCGATGAAGCTTTTTGCATCGGACCTACATCATCAAAGGAAAGTTAT
This sequence comes from Bacillota bacterium Lsc_1132, assembly GCA_044598425.1. Classification (GTDB taxonomy): domain Bacteria; phylum Bacillota; class Bacilli; order Bacillales; family Cytobacillaceae; genus JAEVLT01. Next base: position 2,397,716 of record CP172536.1, on the reverse strand, counting down.
TTAAATTTCACGAATATTATAAGTGTAGCGGCCTTAACCGGATGTGACGCGATTCATCCTGGATATGGATTCCTCGCAGAAAATGCGGACTTTGCAGAATTGTGCCGCGAGTGCAATATAACGTTTGTCGGTCCAAGTCCAGAAGCAATTACGAAAATGGGGACAAAGGATATCGCACGGGAAACGATGCGCGCTGCAGGTGTGCCAATTGTTCCAGGTTCAACTGGAATTATTCAAAATATTGATGAAGCGATAGAACTTGCAAATAAAATAGGTTATCCCGTTATTATCAAAGCAACAGCAGGCGGCGGCGGAAAAGGAATCCGCGTTGCCAAAAATGAACAGGAATTAATCAAAGGGATCAATATAACACAGCAGGAAGCAGCGACGGCATTTGGAAATCCTGGGGTATACATTGAAAAGTATATTGAAGATTTCCGCCATGTTGAAATACAAGTGCTTGCCGATTCTTACGGAAATACGATCCATTTGGGTGAGAGGGATTGTTCGATCCAGCGCAGACTGCAAAAGCTGCTTGAGGAATCACCATCGCCTGCCTTAGATGGCGAGATTCGCGAAGAAATGGGGAATGCGGCTGTAAAAGCAGCAAAAGCAGTTGATTATACAGGCGCTGGCACGGTAGAATTTATATATGACTACCGCAATCGAAAATTCTACTTTATGGAAATGAATACAAGGATCCAGGTAGAACACCCTGTTACAGAATTGGTGACAGGCACCGATTTAATTAAGGAGCAAATAAGAGTTGCCTCAGGAGAAAAATTAACCCTTAGCCAGAAGGATGTTACCTTTAACGGGTGGGCGATCGAGTGCCGTATTAATGCCGAAAATCCAGAAAAGAATTTTATGCCTTCTCCTGGAAAAATTAAAATGTATTTACCTCCAGGAGGGTTTGGTGTTCGAATTGATTCAGCCGCTTATCCAGGGTATTCGATTCCGCCTTACTACGATTCGATGATTGCGAAAGTCATCACGTATGGAAGCAGCAGAGAGGAAGCTATTGCAAGAATGAAACGGGCTTTAAGCGAATTTGTTGTAGAAGGAATTCATACGACGATCCCGTTCCATTTAAAACTGCTTGAACATGAAAAGTTTGTAGAAGGACAGTTTAATACGAAGTTTCTTGAACTGTATGATGTGATGAAATCTTAGCGAATAGCTGGAGGTGTTTTTTATGAGCGAGAATCATGTTTTAGAAATGAATCAGGGCAATGACGGAAACGGCAAAGTGGAAATAGCTCCTGAAGTCATTGAAGTGATTGCTGGTATTGCTGCTTCGGAAGTTGAAGGTGTAGCTGGAATGCGCGGGAATTTTGCGACGGGTGTTGTCGAGCGATTAGGGAAGAAAAACCACGGCAAGGGTGTAAAAGTGGATATTTCCGAAACAGGCATTAAGATTGAGGTTTATTGTATGATGAAATATGGAGTGTCGATCCCAACAGTTGCCCAAAAAATCCAAGACAACATTCGCCAAACGCTTTTGAATATGACAGCTCTTGAACCAGAAGAAGTGAATATTCATATTGTCGGCATTCAATTTGAAAATCCGAAGCAAGAGCAGGAAGTTGACCAAGAAATGTAAAAGAAGAAATACCAAAGGAATCAGATCCTTTGGTTTTCTTTTGTTTGAAAAGAAAAATTTGTCGAGCCACAGTGCGAATCGATCTCATGTATGCTATTATCTTTCTATGTACAAAATCGGATATAAAGGTTTGTCCTTATGCTTCTGGAAAACGGACAAGCTTTTTCATGCGAAAAATCTATCAAAAATCATTGTGATCAACAAAGGAGTTAGCAAGATGAAAAGAAGAACAGCGAGGGAAAAAGCACTTCAGGCTCTTTTTCAAATAGATGTCAGCAACACGGAGCCTTCTTCCGCAATCGAACATGTCTTAGAAGGCGCTGCAAGTGATGAATATTTAGAAAATATTGTCTTTGGTGTAGTTGAGCATCAAACAGAAATTGACGAAGTGATAAAAGCCCATCTTGAAAAATGGTCAATTGACCGTTTGGCAACGGTTGACCGCAACTTGCTCCGTATTGCTGTATTTGAATTAAAATTTTTAAAAGAAGAAATACCGAAAAAAGTAGTTCTCGATGAAGCGATTGAAATCGCTAAACGGTTTGGTGATGACCAATCAAGCAAGTTTGTAAATGGAGTTCTTTCAAAAGTAAAGGAAGAGCTTTCTTAATATACCAATTACTTAGCATTCAAAATTGATTTGACTTTTCCAAAGGGGGACAAAAAAATGACGGCTAAAATCATCAATGGTTTAGAGATTGCAAAAAGAAAACGGGGAGAAATCGCTGAAGGAGTAGAGCGGTTAAAAGAAAAGGGAATTACCCCTGGGCTGGCGGTTATTCTTGTTGGAAATAACCAAGCCTCAAGAACGTATGTTTCCAATAAAGAAAAGGCATGCCAAGAAGTAGGCATGTATTCATTATTAGTTGAATTTCCTGAAAGTATATCTGAAGAGGAACTTTTGGAAAAAATTCGCGAATTAAATGATGATCATTCGATTCACGGCATTCTCGTGCAGCTGCCCCTTCCTGCACATATCGATGCAACGGAAGTAATTGAAACGATTGACCCTGCAAAAGATGTGGATGGCTTTCATCCAATTAACATTGGCAGAATGATGACAGGGCAAGATGCCTTCTTACCTTGCACCCCTTATGGAGTAATGGTGATGCTGGAAGAAACCGGGATTGACATTTCTGGGAAAAATGTTGTAGTCGTCGGTAGAAGCAATATTGTTGGCAAGCCGTCGGGCCAATTATTTTTAAACAAAGATGCAACGGTAACGTATTGCCATTCAAAAACAAAGAACATCAAGGATCATACAAGCCAAGCTGATATTCTCGTTTCAGCCGTTGGCAAAGCCAATTTTATTACAGCTGAGCATATAAAAAAAGGAGCCGTTGTCATTGATGTGGGGATGAATCGAAATGAGGCCGGAAAGCTTTGCGGTGATGTAGCATTTGAAGAGGTGGCTGAAAAAGCAGGCTATATTACACCAGTGCCAAAGGGTGTTGGGCCGATGACAATAACAATGCTGCTTGCCAATACGTTAAAAGCGGCAGAAAAACAGATCTAACAGGTAAATAATCTTATTTGCTTTTTAAAATTGTTTAGTGATTCTATCATATGATGGCATCACTTTCTTCAATTGTTTAGGGTATATCAAGTCAGCATGAAAGAGGTGCGGTTTATGCTGGAACAAAACTATTTAACTGTTACTGCGTTAACCAAGTACATAAAACGAAAGTTCGATGCCGACCCTCATTTGCATGATATTTATGTGAAAGGTGAAATTTCAAACTTTAAACAGCATTCAAGCGGGCATATGTATTTTACGTTAAAGGATGAAAAAGCAAGAATGCTGGCCGTGATGTTTTCAAGCTACTCACGGGCAATGAAATTTTTTCCGGAAAACGGAATGAAGGTTATCTTAAGAGGGGAAATCACTGTATACGAGCCGAGTGGCCAGTATCAAATATATGTAAAAGAAATGCGTCCCGATGGAATTGGAGATTTATTTCTAGCGTACGAGCAGTTGAAGCAAAGGCTTGAATCAGAAGGGTTATTTGCAGCAGAAAGGAAAAAAACAATCCCGCCCTTTCCTAATACAGTAGGTGTGATCACCTCACCCACTGGTGCTGCCGTCCGTGATATTATTACAACAATCAAAAGACGGTTTCCGATTGCACATATCCTTGTTTTTCCTGCGCTTGTACAAGGTGAAAATGGAGCTTCTTCTGTGGTTGCGGCAATTGAAAGAGCAAACGCAATGGAGGGAATTGACGTTTTAATTGTCGGCCGGGGAGGAGGTTCCATTGAAGAATTATGGGTTTTTAACGAGGAGCCGGTCGCAAGGGCTATTTACGCCTCCCGGATTCCAATCATATCTGCCGTTGGGCATGAAACGGATTTTACAATTGCCGATTTCGTTGCCGACTTAAGAGCGCCGACACCGACAGGGGCTGCAGAGCTGGCTGTTCCGTATATAGAAGAATTGATGGATCGGATATTGCAGCGGCAAACCCGGCTGCTAAGGGCGATAAAGGAAAAATTGCGATTTGAAGGAGAGCGTTTAACGAGATTGCAAAAATCCTATGCTTTCCGTTACCCAGAGCGCTTATATGAACAAAAGCTCGAGCAAATCGACAAGCTGACCGAAAGGCTTGTGAAAGGGGTCGGGCGCTTATCCTCCGTTAAGGCAAATGAACAAGCGAATCTGTCTCGGAGACTTCTCGTTAACCATCCAAGGCTGCTTATACAACAAGCAGCGAGCCGTTTTGAACGATCACAAAAAGAAATTCAACGGGCAATGAGCCAAATGGTGATGAAGAAACAAAATGAATATGATCGGATCATTGGAACGTTGGAAGCGCTAAGCCCATTAAAAATCATGAAGCGGGGCTATAGCTTAGTCTATGCGGAAGATCAAAAGATCGTAAAAAGTGTGCACCAGATCCAAACAAATGATACTGTAAGCATTCAGTTGACTGACGGAAGCTTGATCACCAAAGTACAAGAAATTAAGAAGGGTGAGTAATATGTCTGAAGATAAGGAATTATCTTTTGAAGAAGCAATGATTCAACTCGAAAAAATTGTTGACCGGTTGGAAGAAGGAGATGTTCCGCTGGAAGAAGCAATTGCGATTTATAAAGAAGGTATGGGACTTTCGAAACTTTGTCATGATAAATTAAAAAATGTTGAAGAACAATTAACACAGATCATTACAGAGGATGGGCGAAAAGAGAATTTTTCCGTTGCTGAGGAGGATTAAATGTTGTTCGATTCATTTGCAAAAAAGTACAAACAACTGCTGGAAGATGAGCTGCAAGCATTAATTAATCGGCTGGATGCTCCTTCTGTTATTAAAGAAGCAATGTATTATTCTCTTAGCGCTGGTGGAAAACGGATTCGCCCGCTACTTTTATTTGCAACGATGGATGCCTTTGAGGCGGATCCTAAAAGAGGATTGTTAGCCGCAGCCGCGATTGAAATGATTCATACGTATTCGCTTATCCATGATGATTTGCCAAGCATGGATAATGACGATCTGAGGCGCGGAAAGCCAACCAATCATAAAATATATGGAGATGCGATTGCAACGTTGGCGGGAGATGCTTTGCTCACATACAGCTTTGAAGTCATGGGTGAAATTCCAGATGAATTTGCCAGACCAGAAACAAAAGTCAAATTAATGGTTGAAATGGCCAAGGCAGCCGGCACGGAAGGAATGGTGGGCGGTCAGGTTGCCGATATGAACGGTGAAGGAAAATCGTTAACATTGGAAGAACTTGAATATATCCACGTCCATAAAACGGGCAAGATTTTAAGCTTTTGTGTAACCGCGGGAGCGCTACTCTCAGGAGCCGATGTAAAGGAATTAGAGTCTTTATCCCTTTTTGCCCATCATCTTGGCCTTGCATTTCAAATTCGTGATGATATTCTTGATATAGAAGGAAACCAAGAGCTTATCGGCAAACCAGTCGGAAGTGATATGGATAATCAAAAAAGCACCTATCCGCTGCTGCTATCTATGGACGGGGCTAAAAAAGCTTTAGCTGATCACATTCAATTGGCAAAGGAACATTTAGTAAAGACCAACTTGAAAATTAATATTTTGAAGGAAATAACGGATTTAGTTGCTTCGAGAGATCATTAAGTGATTTGAGGCTGTTTCTTACTTATGATATAATGATTATTATTGAGAAAACGTTATCAATACTTGCCGTTATCACGTTTGTGTTAGCGGCTTATTTTTCATTAAAAGTATGCAAAATGGTATAACAGGGAATGATCTATCAATCCTCCTAGAAAAGTATGAAAGTGAGTGATCCAACCATGGATCTGTTGTCGATAAAAAATCCATCCTTTCTAAAAGGGCTAACAAATAACGAATTGGAGAAATTAAGCAAAGAAATTCGCCAATTCTTAATTGAAAAGCTGTCTGTTACTGGAGGCCATATTGGACCGAATTTAGGTGTTGTGGAATTAACAATCGCTTTACATAAATGTTTTAACAGTCCTAAGGATAAAATCCTTTGGGATGTTGGCCATCAATCCTATGTTCATAAAATATTGACAGGAAGAGCAGACGAATTTGATACATTACGGCAGTTTAAAGGCCTATGCGGTTTTCCAAAGCGTCTGGAAAGTGAACATGATGTTTGGGAAACGGGGCATAGCTCTACCTCGCTTTCCGCTGCAATGGGAATGGCGATTGCAAGGGATTTAAAAAAAGAAAAATCCTTTATTGTACCGGTAATTGGAGACGGTGCTTTAACTGGCGGAATGGCTCTCGAGGCTTTAAACCATATTGGTCATGAGAAAAAAGATATGATCGTTATATTAAATGACAATGAAATGTCGATTGCGCCAAATGTTGGTGCTCTTCACAATATTCTTGGCAGGATGCGGACGGCTGGAAAATACCAGTGGGCAAAAGAAGAGTTAGAAGTTTTGCTGAAGCGGATACCTGCGGTTGGCGGTGTGCTGGCAGCGACTGCTGAACGAATCAAAGACAGCCTTAAATACCTGCTTGTTTCAGGGGTGTTCTTCGAGGAACTGGGGTTTACTTATTTAGGACCTGTTGACGGCCACAATTTTGAAGCGCTTTTTGAACAATTGAATTACGCGAAAAAAACAGAGGGGCCTGTGCTTCTTCACGTTATTACGAAAAAAGGAAAAGGTTATTACCCGGCAGAAAGTGATAAGACAGGTACATGGCATGGAACAGGTCCTTATAAAATGGACACCGGTGCTTTTGTCAAGCCTGTAAACGCTCCTCCTGCATGGAGCAGTCTTGTCAGTGAGACTGTGAGAAAACTTGCAAGAAAAGATGAACGGATTGTCGCCATTACGCCTGCGATGCCAGTAGGTTCCAAATTGGAAGGATTTGCGAGTGAATTTCCTGATCGGATGTATGATGTTGGGATTGCCGAGCAGCATGCGGCAACAGTGGCAGCTGGTTTGGCAACGCAAAAGATGAAGCCATTTCTAGCGATTTATTCAACCTTCCTCCAAAGAGCGTATGATCAAGTTGTCCATGATATTTGCCGGCAAAACTTAAATGTGTTTATCGGTATTGATCGGGCGGGCTTAGTAGGCGCTGACGGTGAAACCCATCAAGGGGTTTTCGATATCGCTTTTTTAAGACATGTTCCAAACATCGTTCTTATGATGCCGAAAGATGAAAACGAAGGCCAGAATATGGTTTACACAGCATTAAAATATGATGATGGCCCAATTGCAATGAGATTTCCACGCGGAAACGGAGTTGGTGTTCCGTTAGATGAGCATTTCCGCCAAATCCCGATTGGAACATGGGAGATTTTAAAAGAAGGTACGGACGCTGCCATTCTTACTTTTGGTACGACCATCCCGATGGCGATGGAAGCCGCAAACCGTCTTGAAAAGCAAGGAATTTCTGTGAAAGTGATCAATGCCAGATTTTTAAAACCTTTAGATGAAAAATTGTTGACTAAAATATTAGCGGCTAATATACCGATCTTAACCATTGAAGAGGCCGTTTTACAAGGTGGATTTGGAAGCGCCGTTCTTGAATTTGCTCATAATGAAGGGTATTATCATTCTGTAATTGACAGGATGGGAATTCCAGACCAGTTTATTGAGCATGGGGATGTTCAATCTCTTTTGGGAGAAATAGGATTAACTGCGAATGAAGCGGTAAAAAGATTAACGATCCTCACACATAAAAAACAGCAAAGGGCTTAGTTCATGAAGATAAAAAAGGAAAGATTGGATATTTTACTTGTTGAAAGAGGCCTAGCAGAAACGCGCGAAAAAGCAAAGCGTGCGATTATGGCGGGGCTTGTTTATACAAATGAAGAACGACTTGAGAAGCCGGGTGAAAAGGTAAATGTGGATCTTCCCCTAAACATTAAGGGGAATGTTCTTCCTTATGTCAGCCGGGGCGGACTTAAGCTCGAAAAAGCATTAAAGATTTTTTCGATTGATGTAAAAGACAAAGTGTTGCTTGATATCGGCGCATCTACAGGAGGATTTACGGATTGCGCACTAAAAAATGGGGCAAAAATGTCATATGCGCTTGATGTTGGCTATAATCAGCTTGCATGGAAGCTGCGTCAAGATCCGCGTGTTCGGGTAATGGAAAGAACCAATTTTCGCTATGTCACTTCCGCTGACCTTGATGGTGAAATGCCGAATTTTGCAACCATTGATGTCTCGTTTATCTCGCTTAAGCTCATTCTGCCTGTTTTAAAAACATTGCTTGTCGCAGGAAGCGATATTGTTGCGCTCATCAAGCCGCAGTTTGAAGCCGGCAGAGATCAGGTTGGCAAAAAAGGAATTGTTCGCGAACAAAAAATTCACTTAGAAGTTATTGAAAAAATAATTGACTTTTCAATTGAACAGGGATACACCGTTTTGAATTTATCTTATTCTCCTATTACCGGCGGAGATGGCAATATTGAATTCCTGCTGCATTTAAAATGGGAAGGCGAGCGCATGGTTGGTGAAAACTGTTTGTCTGTTTCACCTGAAAAAGTCGTCGCTGATTCTCATGCAGAACTGAAAACAAAACATAGTGCTGAAGGATAAGCGTCTGCTTATCCTTTTTGTTCTATTATCAGAATTTATATCTGCACTTCGATAACTGTCTAGCTCCACAAGAATAAGCTTCGGAAGCATTGCCTCGCACGAAGGAAAAGCGATAGCTTTTCCGAGGAGCGCCCTATCGACTACGTCGATGAGCACAAAGGAAAGCTTCTGTGAATTTGCTTCGCAGGAACAAGCAGTTGTTGCTTGTTCCGAAGGGCGCTTGCGCTATTCTTAAGAACGAAATCCGAAATTAATGTACAAGCATTGCAAAATCGGCTAACATATGGGTAGAGACAATGAATTACGTAAAAGTTTGGAACGCTTATGAGGTGATAATATGAATAAAGGACAACGCCATATAAAAATAAGAGACATCATCGCCAATAATGATATTGAGACGCAGGATGAACTAGTAGATGAATTAAGAAATGCCGGTGTTAATGTCACACAGGCAACTGTTTCTCGTGATATAAAAGAATTGCATCTTGTAAAAGTTCCTTTAATGGACGGCCGATACAAATACAGCCTGCCTGCAGACCAGCGTTTTAATCCATTGCAAAAACTGAAAAGAGCATTAATTGATGCTTTTGTCCGGATTGATGGGGCGGGGCATTTATTAGTGATGAAATGCCTGCCAGGCAATGCAATGGCAATTGGCGCTTTAATCGATAACCTTGATTGGGAAGAAATTTTAGGAACAATTTGCGGGGATGACACCATTTTAATCATTTGTCGGACAGAGGAAGATACAGAGGTTATTAAAAACCGGTTCCTTGAAATGCTTTAACATTGGAGGAATAAATCTTGCTAAGTGAACTATCGATTAAAAACTTTGCCATAATCGAAAATCTCTCTATTTCATTTGAAAAAGGCCTAACCGTTTTAACAGGTGAAACGGGAGCCGGAAAGTCAATTATTATTGATGCGATCCATTTATTAGTTGGAGGCCGTGGTTCTGCAGAGTTTGTTCGGCACGGGGAAGAAAAAGCGGCAATTGAAGGGCTTTTCCAATTGGAAAATGAAAAGCATCCTTGCTATGCGAAAGCCTTGGAATTTGGTATTGAGATTGAAGATGGGATGGTTGTACTCCGAAGAGAAATTTCCCATTCTGGAAAGAGCGTTTGCCGCATTAATGGAAAACTGGTTACGATCTCGACTCTAAGAGAAATTGGCGGAACGCTTGTGGATATCCATGGGCAGCATGAACATCAAGAGTTAATGGATGAATCCCGCCATTTGTTATTATTGGATCAATTTGGATACGAAGAAATTTCTCCATCATTGGTTGAATATCAGACAATTTTTCAGCGATATGAACGAACATTAGCCAAATTAAAGCATTTAAGTGAAAACGAGCAGCAAACCGCCCATCGGCTCGATTTAATTCAATTTCAATTTGATGAAATCCAAAATGCTCAATTAAAATTGAATGAGGACGATGAATTGATTGAAGAAAGGCGAAAATTAAACAACTTTGAAAGAATTTACGAAGCGATTCAATTAGGCTATTCTGCTTTGCAGGGGGAGCAAAAGGGCCTCGATTGGATCGGACTTGTAATGGGGCATCTTGAGAGTGCTGCAGGTATTGACCAAACTTATAAAGAAGTATTTGAAGCAGTATCTAACAGCTATTATATCCTGGAGGATACCGCCCGCACATTGAGAAATGAGCTTGATCAACTTGAATACGATCCCCAGCGTTTAAACGAAATTGAAGAAAGATTAACGGAAATCAATCAATTAAAACGTAAATATGGAAGTACAATTGAGGAAATACTTGAATATGCTGCGAAGATTGAAGAAGAAATTGAAACATTGCAAAATAAAGAAACGCATATTGACCAATTAGAGAAAGAACTGACCTCTTTGAGAAAAGATCTAAGTCTTGAGGCAAAGCAATTGACAGATATTCGCAAAAAATGGGCTGAAAAATTGACGAAGCTGATTCACAAAGAGTTAAAGGAACTTTATATGGCGAAGACCGTATTTCAAATACATTTTCAATCGGAGCGAAACTTTTCCGATAATGGAATCGATCAAGTTGAATTTTATTTATCAACGAACCCAGGGGAACCATTAAAGCCGTTATCAAAAATTGCCTCAGGCGGGGAACTATCACGAATTATGCTCGCACTTAAAAGTATTTTTTCAAAACACCAAGGTGTCACATCGATTATTTTTGATGAAGTGGATACAGGTGTAAGCGGGCGAGTGGCGCAAGCAATCGCCGAAAAAATTTATAAGGTAGCGCTGGATTCCCAAGTGCTCTGCATTTCACATCTGCCCCAAGTAGCAGCAATGGCGGACACCCATCTGTACATTGCAAAAGAAATTAAAGGCGGACGTACGAAAACATCGGTAACTCAGCTGAAAGAAGAGGAGAAGATTAAAGAAATTGGCAGAATGATTTCTGGCATAGAAATAACCGATTTGACAAAACAGCATGCGAAAGAGCTGCTGCAGCTTGCTGGAGAAAATAAAAAAAGCGCAGAACAAGACAGTTATCAAAGTTCCAAGATATAAAATCTGAATTAAATTTGAAAAGCTTCCCATTTCCGGGGAGCTTTTTATGTGAACTAGAGTTATAAATGGCGGCGTTCGAGGCAAAATTATAACTGTAGCCATTTCAAAGAAAGTGGACAGAAGCGAGGAGAGTGAAAAGTTTGAAATTAGAACTACTAAGAAAAATTATAGGTGGAATTCTCCTTGTTTCATTATCAAGCCTTCTTTTTTTCCAGCCTTTTCAACAATACCTTATGATTCCGAATAAGGTGACTGTTTTTAAAGGTCAGGAATATTCGATACAAAAGGCTGCACCGGTTTCAGCCTCTCTCACTAATCATAATAACAGTATTTCTCTTCAGGAAAAATCGCATTCCGTCTCACTTAAAGCAAATGAACATGGTCAAAATGAGATGCTTTTAGAGTTTGCAGGAATTCCAATTAAAAAGGTCGATGTAACTGTTTTAAAAAATTTTAAAGTGATACCTGGCGGTGAATCCATCGGTGTAAAATTAAATACAGCAGGCGTCCTTGTTGTTGGCCATCATCTGGTCAATACTGAAGAAGGAAAAAAATCACCCGGAGAAATGGCAGGAATCAAAGTCGGTGATATGATCACAGAAATAAATGGAACAAAAGTGAACAAAATGGCGGATGTTGCACCCCTTGTCCAAAGTGCTGGACAAAACAATCAAGTCTTAAAAATGGTCATCAGCCGTGAAAATGAAAAATTTACAACAAGTCTGACTCCTTTAAAAGCTAAAGGGGAAGACGTATATAAGTTAGGCTTATATATTCGCGATTCAGCAGCAGGCATTGGAACAATGACTTTCGTTCACCCGCAATCCAAAAAGTATGGAGCACTGGGACATGTTATTTCAGACATGGATACAAAAAAACCAATCGTCGTTGAAGATGGAGAAATTGTTCGTTCGACCGTTACTTCGATTGAAAAAGGAAGCAACGGAGAGCCAGGCGAAAAGTTGGCAAGGTTTTCCTCTGATCGTGAAATAGTTGGGAATATCCAAAAAAACAGTCCGTTTGGAATCTTTGGCAAATTGAATAAGGAACTAAAGAACGGTATTATGGATAAACCTATGCCAATAGTGTTATCCGATCAGGTGAAAGAAGGACCGGCTAAAATTTTGACCGTTGTGGATAGCGATAAGGTGGAAGCGTTTGATATCGAAATCGTCAGCACGATCCCGCAAAAATTCCCTGCCACTAAGGGAATGGTCATAAAAGTAACCGATCCAAAGCTTCTTCAAAAGACCGGAGGAATTGTTCAAGGGATGAGCGGCAGTCCAATTATCCAGGATGGCAAACTAGTTGGCGCAGTTACTCATGTTTTTGTAAACGATCCTACTTCGGGCTATGGGGTACACATTGAGTGGATGTTGTCAGAAGCAGGAATCGATATTTATGATAAACAAACAGAAAAAGCAAGCTAACAAAAACAAAACAGGCATATGCCTGTTTTGTTTTTGTCTAATAAAGATTTTCCGACAAATCCTCTGGTGAAATTTCATATAAAAACGAAATTAGTCGAAATGAGGAGAAAACGAAAGAAAAATAAAGATATTTTAAATTTTTTAAGAAAAAATAAAAAATTGAAAGGAATTTATGTTGCATTGTCGAATTTGTAAATTAGAATAGAGAGTAGGGCATACATGAGAGTATATTTGGAACTGAGGAGGAAATTCGTGTTGAAGAAAATAAAAGTATGTGTAGTGGACGACAACAGAGAACTGATCAGTTTATTAGAGGAGTATATTACTTCTCAGGAAGATATGGAAATAGTTGGGATGGCTCACAATGGCCAAGAATGCTTAAATCTATTGGCTACTGTGGATCCCGATGTCCTTGTATTAGATATTATCATGCCGCATCTTGATGGTTTAGCAGTATTAGAAAGGCTGCGCGAGATGAAAATTGGAAAATTCCCTAACGTGATCATGCTAACAGCATTTGGACAAGAAGATGTAACGAAAAAAGCAGTTGAACTGGGAGCGTCCTATTTTATCCTAAAACCTTTTGATATGGAAAACCTCGGTAACCATATCCGCCAAGTAAGCGGCAATGCCAGTACCTTTACACGTAAAACTTCAGCAACAACTTACCGCCCCCAAACGGAAGCAAAACCAAAAAACCTCGATGCAAGCATTACAAGTATTATTCATGAAATTGGTGTGCCTGCGCATATTAAAGGGTATCTTTATTTGCGGGAAGCCATTTCAATGGTCTATAATGACATTGAATTGTTAGGCTCAATTACGAAAGTATTATATCCTGATATTGCCAAAAAATACAATACGACCGCAAGCCGTGTTGAACGCGCGATCCGCCACGCGATTGAAGTAGCTTGGAGCCGAGGTAACATTGATTCGATTTCCTCATTGTTCGGCTATACTGTCAGCATGTCTAAAGCAAAGCCGACAAACAGTGAATTTATCGCCATGGTTGCTGATAAACTGCGTTTAGAACATAAGGCTTCTTGAAAAAAATAATACGATTAATCCGAAGCCTCCATTTTGATGATCGCAAAATGAGGGCTTTTTTTCATTTTGAGTATCGCAAAATGAAAAATGGCATAAATTACTTCAAAAATGAGAGGATTTCATAATGATCGTTCCCGAAAAAAATTTACTTGAAATATTGAACCGAATAACAGATGGGTTCTTTTCTTTAGATAAAAATTGGTGTTTTACCCATTTAAATAAATCAATTGTAAGTTCTAGCCATTTTTGCGGGAGAATAGGATGTTGCATGTAGAATATTCTTCAATGGCCAATGAATAATCTTAATATAAAGGGCGTGAGGACATGACGAAAATATTTGCACATCGCGGTTATTCTGCTGCTTTTTCTGAAAATACGATGACTGCTTTTTTAGAGGCAGAAAAAACAGGAGCTGATGGAATTGAACTCGATGTCCAACTAACAAAAGACGGTGAAGTCGTTGTGATTCACGATGAAAAAGTAGATCGAACAACGAGCGGAAATGGCTTTGTCAAAGATTTTACATTTAAGGAGCTTCGCAAATTAAACGCCAATAAAAAAGGGTTGAAAAAAGAACCAATACCAGCTTTAGCGGAAGTTCTCGAATGGCTCCAGAGCAATAAGCTTATTTGCAATATTGAATTAAAAAATGGCAAGTTCCGTTATGAAGGAATGGAAGAAAAGGTGATTGGTCTTATTCAGAGTTATGGCCTTTTAAATCGAATTATTTTTTCTTCTTTTAATCACTATAGCATTGTATACTGCTATCGTCTTGCTCCGGAAATCGAGACGGCGCCGCTCTACGCAGAAGGTTTGTATATGGCATGGGTTTATGCCCAGTCCATTCGAGCGAAAGGTATTCACCCGAAACTTGCTGCTGCACCGAATGAAGTCATTCAAAACGCGTTGAATAACAACATTGCTGTAAGGCCCTATACAGTTAATCAGGAAGAAGATATGAGACGGCTGTTTCAGATCAATTGCACCGCCTTGATAACGGATGACCCTGTTAAAGCATTAAGAATAAGAAAGCCATTTGAAAAGAGACCGTAGTATGGCCTCTTTTTTAGTTTTTCTTATACTATCAGAATTTATATCTGAACTTCGATAACTGTCTAGCTCCAGCGCCCTATCGACTAAGTCGCTTCCCTCGCCTCGTCTACGATAAGTCGAGAACGAAAGACTACCGTCTTTCGACTCTCCTTTATCTCACTCGGCTCAGTCCACCTCCTTACGTCGATGACCAAGGGCGCTTGCGCTTTTCTTACTAAATTTTGTTTGGACTTTGTTTCTTTTTTTATCACGATGGAGGATAAAGCCGCCGACAAAGCCAAGACCGCCAATGAAAAATAAAAGTCCAAATAAAAACTGCAGCCATAAAAAAGGGAATGGTGGCTGAAGAATTCCGAACATCATATCACGCATTAATTTGATTCCAAAAGCAGCCAGAAAGCCAGGGATTAGCAAGATCACCAAGGCAATGATACGCTTCATAACGAATCCTTTCCAATCGTATTTAAAAAGAGGTGGGGCTCTATCGAAAATGATAGTTTAAAGATTAAATTTGTCAAGACGAAGAAAGAAAGATAAAATAGATTTGAAAAAAATTGCATATTTTCTTTTGTGATATGTGAAAACAATTTCTTGGTTTAGGAAATTCACTGAAGGAGCAGAAAAATGCAAAATGTAATGATTGTTGGCGCTGGAAAAGGCGGTTCGGCAATTTTGAAAATTTTAAACGAGTCAGAAGTGCTGAAGGTAAAGATGGTTGTTGATCGTAATGTAGATGCCCCTGGGGTGTTGATGGCCAGAAATGAGGGAATTCAAACAGCAACCGATTGGCGTGCGATTTTATCTGAAAATATTGATATTATTATTGAAGTAACGGGAGATGAGGCTGTATTTCAGCAGCTTCGGGATGCGAAAAGTAATCAAACCGTCCTTATCCCTGGGAGTGTTGCCTTTCTTATTGCGAAGTTGATGGAAGAAAAGGAAGAATTAATTCAAAAGCATCAAAATGAATCGTATAAGCATGACTTAATTTTCAATTCAACCGATGACGGGATGGTTGTTATTAACGAAAAAGGGACCATTATTTTGTTTAACACCCGGGCGGAAGAAATGATGGGAATACAAAAAGCTGCGGCAATTGGCAGGTACGTATCGGATGTAATTTCGACAAGCCGGCTTCCGTATATTTTAAAATCCCGAAGGACAGAGGCAAATCAGGAAATGGTTTTAGAGAATGGCCGAAAAATTATTACGACCCGTATACCGATCATTGAGGAAAATGGAACACTGATCGGTGCGTTTGCTGTTTTTAAAGATATTACAGAAGTTGTAAAGCTGGCTGAAGAAATAACAGACCTCAAAGAAATCAAAACGATGCTGCAAGCCATTATCCAATCAAGCGATGATGCTATTTCAGTTGTGGATGAAAGCGGACAGGGAATCCTTATTAATCCTGCCTATACAAGGTTAACAGAGCTTTCCGAAGAACAAGTAATTGGAAAACCGGCTTCGGCGGATATTTATGAAGGCGAAAGCATGCATATGAAAGTTTTGCAAACTCGCAGAGCGGTGCGCGGAGTACCGATGAGAGTGGGTCCGAATAAACGGGAAGTTATCGTAAATGTCGCTCCGATCATTGTTCAGGGAAAATTAAAAGGAAGCGTTGGCGTTATCCATGATATGTCGGAACTAAAGAATCTTAGTCGGGAATTGCACCGGGCTCGGCAAATCATTCGCACCCTTGAAGCAAAGTATACATTTGAAGATATTATCGGCAAGTCCGAGGAGATGGTCATTGCCATCGAACAGGCAAAATTAGGAGCAAAAACACCCGCTACTGTGTTGCTAAGAGGTGAATCAGGGACGGGAAAAGAGCTGTTTGCCCATGCGATACATAATGCGAGCGATCGCAAATACAACAAATTTGTCCGGGTTAATTGCGCGGCAATCTCCGAATCATTGTTAGAAAGTGAGCTGTTTGGCTATGAGGAAGGGGCTTTTTCCGGAGCACTTAGAGGAGGAAAGACCGGTCTTTTTGAAGAAGCAAATAACGGCAGCATTTTTCTCGATGAAATTGGCGAATTATCACCCGGAACACAAGCAAAGCTGTTAAGGGTATTGCAAGAAAATGAAATTCTTCGTGTTGGCGGCACAAAAGCCGTTCCGATTAACGTAAGAGTGATTGCCGCTACGAATGTGAATCTTGAAAAGGGAATTGCAAATGGAACCTTTAGGGAAGACTTATATTATCGACTAAACCGGATGCCGATTCAAATTCCACCGCTAAGGAAGCGAATAGAAGAAATCCCATTGCTGTGCGAACGTCTTATCTTAAAGATCAATCGTGACTATGGCCGGAATGTAGAAGGAGTCAGCAAAGCAGCGATGGAGCAGCTGATGGGCTATGATTGGCCGGGAAATGTAAGAGAGCTGGAGAATATCCTCGGGAGAGCGATTATCTTTATGAACTATAACGAAACGATGATCGATGTACAGCACCTTCCAGAGCTGAAAAATAAACAAACAAAAGCGGATACATATGTAGTTGGGAATGATGGTACTTCACAAGATAAGCCTCTTTCAGAAATGCTTGATCATTATGAAGCAAGAATTATTCAGCAAACACTCACTAGGTTAAATGGCAATAAAACGCTGACGGCAAAAACGCTTGGGTTATCAGTGAGAAATCTTTACTATAAACTTGAAAAATACAAACTTGAAAATAATAGCACGCAATAAATTTCGTGGTGTGAATTTTTTTGCAGAGTTATTTCGAAGGTTACGAAGCGCTTTCAATAGTGGCTGTTTGGCACGATTATTGCATTAGTGAGAGTAGAATTCATTCTTAAACAAGAAAGGGTTGATAGCACGTTGTTACTGAACGAACTTGTGGACAGAGCAACCCGGCTTTATTTGAAAACAGTCGCTGTTGCTGCAGCGGAAGATGATGAAGTACTAGAAGCTGTACTGGAGGCAATAAACAGTAACCTTGCTAAATTTATTCTGTTTGGCAATAAAGAAAATATCGTTCAATTGCTAAAAACAAAGAGTAAAAAATTTTTCGCTGAAGATCAATTGAAGATAATGGATGTGAAATCGAAAGAGATCGCAGCAGAAAAAGCGGTTAAAGCGGTTCGGAGTGGAGAAGCGCATGTATTAATGAAAGGAAACCTTCCGACCTCCCTTCTTCTTAGAGCCGTTTTAAATAAAGAATATGGACTCCGTACAGGTCATGTTCTTTCACATATAGCTGTTTTTGAAGTCCCTGGATTTGAACGCCTAGTCATGATCACAGATTCTGCAATGAATATAGAGCCGGATCTAGAACAAAAGGTACAAATCATCGAAAATGCTGTTGCCATAGCAAGAGCAATTGGCATCGAGATCCCCAAAATTGCTCCTATTGCAGCAGTAGAGGCTGTTAATCCTGCTATGCAGGCAACCATCGATGCAGCCGCTCTAACAATGATGAACAGACGCGGTCAAATAAATGGCTGTCTCATTGATGGACCGCTTGGACTGGATAATGCGGTTTCTCTCTTTGCTGCTAAACAAAAAGGGATTCACAGTGAAGTCGCCGGGAAGGCGGATATTTTATTGGTGCCAGCAATTGAGGTAGGAAATGCACTATATAAATCGCTTATTTATTTTGCTCATGCAAAAGTAGGCGGCGTGATTGCAGGAGCGGCGGCGCCAATTGTCTTAACATCGCGATCGGATACAGCGGAAAATAAAATCTATTCGCTTGCACTCGCATTATGCTCTGTACCGAAATAAGGATAACATTTAGGAGGCAATGAATATGGAAGTGTTTAAATATTTAGAGAAATATGATTATGAGCAATTGGTTTTCTGCCAGGATAAGCAATCTGGATTGAAAGCAATTATTGCGATCCATGATACGACATTAGGCCCTGCTCTTGGGGGAACAAGGATGTGGACATACGAATCAGAAGAAGCCGCCATTGAAGATGCCCTTCGCCTTGCGCGCGGAATGACATATAAGAATGCGGCGGCTGGTTTAAATCTTGGCGGCGGAAAAACAGTTATTATTGGGGATCCCCGCAAGGATAAAAGTGAAGAATTATTCCGTGCTTTCGGACGTTATATACAAGGATTAAATGGCCGCTATATTACGGCTGAAGATGTTGGCACGACAGTCGCTGATATGGATTTAATCCATGAAGAAACAGACTTTGTTACCGGTATATCGCCTGCTTTTGGCTCATCTGGCAACCCTTCACCTGTGACAGCCTATGGTGTATATAAAGGGATGAAAGCGGCAGCGAAAGCCGCTTTTGGAACAGATTCTTTGGAAGGGAAAACAGTTGCTGTCCAGGGGGTTGGTAATGTAGCCTACAGTCTTTGCCGCCATCTTCATGAAGAAGGTGCCAAATTAATCGTTACCGACATTCATAAAGAAGCGGTTCAACGGGTTGTAAATGAATTTGGTGCTAAAGCTGTTGAACCAAATGAAATTTATGGCATAGAGTGCGATATTTTTGCTCCTTGTGCTTTAGGAGCGGTTATTAATGACCAAACAATTCCGCAATTGAAAGCAAAAGTGATTGCAGGTTCAGCCAATAACCAGTTAAAAGATCCTACCCACGGTGATTTGATTCATGAAATGGGGATCGTTTACGCACCGGATTATGTAATCAACGCAGGCGGAGTTATTAATGTTGCCGATGAGTTGTATGGCTATAATAGCGACCGGGCGATGAAAAAGGTTGAGCTCATCTATGATAATATCGAAAAGGTCATTGCCATTTCAAAACGCGACGGGATTCCAACGTACGTAGCTGCCGACCGTATGGCAGAAGAAAGAATTGAAAAAATGCGCAACTCCCGAAGCCAATTTTTACGAAACGGGCATGATATTTTAAGCCGGCGCCGTTAGTAGACTGCGGCATAATCATTTTTAAAAGTACGCTGAACAGCCATTCGACGTCTTTGCCTTTTATAATGAAATGAGACAATCAAGGAGAAAACCATAGCGGAGGTCAGGACTTTGCCGGAAACAGGATATCGAATTCTCATCATAAACCCAGGATCGACTTCCACCAAGATTGGTGTTTTTGATAATGAAGTTTCAATTATGGAAAAAACTATTCGTCATGATTCAGAGATTATCCATTCTTTTGACAACATAATGGACCAGTATGAATTTAGAAAAAGGACGATACTAGAAGCGTTGGAAGAAAATGGTATTAATATTTCGAAAATAAACGCTGTTTGCGGCCGCGGCGGATTGCTGCGGCCAATTGCAGGGGGAACCTACACCGTTAACCAAACAATGCTCTCTGACTTGCGATCAGGCTTTGCAGGTCAGCATGCGTCCAATTTAGGCGGAATACTGGCGTATGAAATTGCATCCGGTTTAAACATTCCAGCCTACATTGTAGACCCGGTTGTTGTGGATGAATTGGAACCAATTGCCCGAATATCCGGCTTCCCGTTAATTGAACGAAAAAGTATTTTTCATGCTTTAAACCAAAAAGCTGTTGCAAGGAGAGTCGCTCAAGAATACGGAAAAAACTATGAAGAAATGAATTTTATTGTAGCCCATATGGGTGGAGGGATCACAGTTGGCGTTCATCACAAAGGAAAAGTGATCGATGTCAATAATGGCTTGCATGGCGATGGCCCATTTAGTCCCGAGCGAGCAGGCACCGTGCCCGCTGGAGATTTGGTCTCCTTATGTTATTCGGGGGAGTTTTACCTTGATGAAATCATGAACAAACTCGTCGGCAATGGCGGCCTTTTTGGTTATCTTGGTACGAACAACGCTGTTGAGATCGAAAAAAGGATTGAAAACGGAGACAAGAAGGCAAAACTGATTTATGAAGCAATGGCGTATCAAATAGCCAAAGAAATTGGTTCTGCAAGTACGGTCCTCTATGGAAAAGTGGATGCCATTATTTTAACCGGCGGTTTAGCCTATGGAACCCGCTTTTTAAAAATGATCATGGATCGGATCAATTGGATTGCAGACGTAATCGTCCAACCTGGGGAAGATGAGCTTCAAGCATTAGCGGAAGGGGCGCTCCGTGTCCTCCGAGGCGAAGAAAGAGCAAAAGAATATCCCGGTAAAATCCAAACCGCAGCTCAATCTTAAAAAATAAATAATTTATCTGGGGGAATGAAATGTGGCACAAGAATATGATTTGGTCATACTTGGCGGCGGAACGGGCGGTTATGTCGCAGCCATTCGCGCTTCACAGCTTGGCTTAAAAACGGCAATCGTTGAAAACGGAAAACTCGGCGGAACATGCCTTCATAAAGGATGCATCCCAAGCAAAGCGTTACTAAGAAGTGCTGAAGTATACACAACTGCAAAAAGAAGCGAAGAATACGGCGTTCTTACAAAGGATGTAGCGGTGGATTTTTCAAAAGTCCAAGAGCGAAAAAGCAAAATTATCGACACCCTTCATAAAGGGGTGCAGCATTTGATGAAACAAGGGAAAATCGATGTTTACGAAGGTATTGGCCGTATCTTGGGACCATCTATTTTCTCGCCGATGCCCGGAACAATTTCGGTTGAAATGAACAATGGTTCTGAGAATGAAATGCTGCTGCCGAAAAATGTGATAATTGCCACGGGTTCGAGACCACGAACTCTACCTGGCGTGGAGATTGACGGAACAGTTGTGATGACATCAGATGAAGCTCTAGGTATGGAGTCGCTGCCAAACTCTATCATTATTGTTGGCGGCGGAGTGATCGGGATTGAATGGGCTTCAATGCTATCCGACTTTGGGGTAGATGTGACGGTAATTGAATATGCTGACCGGATTATTCCAACTGAAGACCGGGAGATTTCAAAGGAAATGCAGAGATTACTGAAGAAAAAGGGAATAAAACTGGTCACTGGTGCAAAAGTTCTTCCAGAAACTGTTGTGAAGGAGAACGGCGTCTCGGTTTTCGCTGAGGTAAAGGGAGCCCAAAAAGAATTTAAAGCTGATAAAATGCTTGTCTCTGTTGGGCGGCAGGCAAATATTGAAGGCATCGGGCTTGAAAATACAGAGATACAAGTTGAAAAAGGAGTTATTGTTACAAACGAATTTTACCAGACAAAAGAGTCACATATCTATGCGATTGGCGATTGTATCGGCGGACTACAGCTAGCCCATGTTGCTTCCCATGAAGGAATCATCGCAGTCGAACATATTGCAGGAAAAACTCCAGCACCAATGATTTATTCATTGGTTTCAAGATGTATTTATAGCAATCCTGAAGTTGCGAGTGTCGGTATAACCGAAGAGGAAGCGAGAGAAAAAGGTTATAAAGTAAAGACAGGTAAATTCTCTTTTCGAGCGATCGGAAAGGCGCTTGTTTTTGGAGAATCAGATGGCTTTGTGAAAATCATCGCCGATGAAGAAACGGATGATCTTCTTGGTGTGCACATGATTGGTCCGCATGTTACAGATATGATTACGGAAGCAGGTCTCGCCATGGTGCTGGATGCAACTCCTTGGGAAATTGCCCACACAATTCATCCGCACCCCACTCTGTCGGAGGCAATCGGAGAAGCGGCACTTGCTGTCGATGGGAAAGCGATTCATTCGTAAACGACCGGTCGTGTTTTTACGTTTCTTTTAATGTAAATGGGTTGATCCGAAAACTCATGCAAGTTTGATGAACAAATGGGAGGTCATAATGAATGGCTGAAAATCGTCATAACTCACTAGGCTTAAGTGATGAGAATGTATTGCAAATGTATGAAACGATGCTATTGGCCCGCCGGATTGACGAGCGGATGTGGCTGTTAAATCGTGCTGGGAAAATTCCTTTTGTGATTTCCTGCCAAGGGCAAGAGGCTGCTCAAGTCGGTGCTGCTTTTGCCCTAGATAACGAAAAAGATTATGTACTGCCCTATTATCGCGACATGGGTGTGGTATTGACTTTTGGCATGACGGCAAGAGAGCTGATGCTTTCCGGCTTTGCAAAAGCGGCAGATCCGAATTCCGGCGGCCGGCAAATGCCTGGTCACTTTGGCCAGAAGAAAAACCGAATTGTAACCGGTTCTTCTCCGGTAACAACCCAGGTACCGCATGCGGTTGGAATTGCTTTAGCTAGTAAAATGGATCGAAAAGATTTCGTGTCGTTTGTTACGTTGGGTGAAGGCTCTTCCAACCAAGGGGATTTTCATGAAGGAGCCAATTTTGCCGGTGTTCATAAACTTCCCGTTATTATCATGGTCGAAAATAATAAATATGCGATTTCTGTTCCTGTCGAAAAACAATTGGGCTGTGAACGAGTATCAGACCGTGCAGCAGGATATGGAATGCCTGGATTCACAGTTGATGGAAATGATCCGCTGGAAGTTTATAAAACGGTAAAAGAAGCTGTCGAACGAGCGCGCCTTGGTAAAGGTCCAACCTTAATTGAAACCGTATCGTATCGATTAACCCCTCATTCATCCGATGACGATGACCGTTCTTACCGTGCTCCCGCTGAAGTCGAAAAGGCAAAAACAAATGATCCGATTATTACCTTTGGTGCTTACTTGAAAGAAACAGGTGTACTGAGTGCCGAATTGGAAAAAGCGATTAATGAACGAGTGATGCAAATGGTGAATGAAGCAACCGATTATGCTGAAAATGCTCCATATGCTGCACCAGAAGATGCGTTGAAATTTGTTTATGGGGACAGGTAAGGAGGAGAAAAATACATGGCGGTTATTTCTTATATTGATGCAGTGACAATGGCCATTCGTGAAGAAATGGAGAGGGATCCGAAAGTTTTCGTGCTTGGTGAGGATGTTGGGAAAAAAGGCGGAGTATTTAAGGCGACACAAGGTCTGTTTAAACAATTTGGCGAAGAACGGGTAATGGATACGCCTCTTGCCGAGTCAGCGATTGCAGGTGTTGGAATCGGAGCGGCAATGTACGGAATGCGTCCGATCGCAGAAATGCAATTTGCTGATTTTATCATGCCTGCGGTAAATCAGATCATTTCCGAAGCGGCAAAAATTCGCTACCGCTCAAATAACGACTGGAATTGTCCAATTGTCATTCGCGCTCCTTACGGCGGCGGGGTACATGGAGCACTGTATCATTCCCAGTCGGTCGAAGCTGTTTTCGCCAACCAGCCTGGTTTAAAAATTGTCATGCCTTCAACGCCTTATGATGTAAAAGGTTTGTTAAAAGCCGCGATTCGCGATAATGATCCCGTGCTTTTCTTTGAACATAAGCGTGCCTATCGGTTGATTAAAGGCGAAGTCCCGGAAGCTGATTATACATTGCCGATCGGCAAGGCAGATGTCAAACGTGAAGGCGAGGATATCACCGTTATTACGTACGGACTTTGCGTTCATTTTGCCCTGCAGGCTGCAGAAAAATTAGCCAAGGACGGTATTTCCGCTCATATTCTTGATTTGCGAACCGTTTACCCGCTAGATAAGGAAGCGATCATGGAGGCGGCTTCAAAAACAGGAAAAGTGCTGCTTGTCACAGAGGATACAAAAGAAGGAAGCGTTATGAGTGAAGTGGCGGCCATTATTGCGGAACATTGTTTGTTTGATCTAGACGCGCCGATTAAACGACTGGCAGGTCCTGATGTACCGGCGATGCCGTATGCACCAACGATGGAAAAGTTTTTTATGGTGACTCCTGAAAAGGTTGAAAAGGCCATGCGCGAGTTGGCGGAGTTTTAATAATATTTATCTCCTTACGGCAAATCTTTTTATGGGTCAAGATTTTTAGAAGGAAAGGCGCTTATAAAGCCTATCAAGGCGGAAAAAAGAAGTTCATGGTCAATAAGAGCGGTTCATAGAGCCCAAAAGGTCGAGAAGAGCGATTGAGCGGTAAATAAGAACGATTCATAGAGCCCGTCAAGGCGGAAAAAAGAAGTTGAACGGTAAAAATGAATAGTTTATAAATGAAATTTGCAAGTTGAGAATAGGGAGGTCTACCCATTGGCAATTGAACAAATTAAAATGCCGCAATTAGGGGAAAGCGTAACAGAAGGAACGATCAGCAATTGGCTCGTTTCCGTCGGCGACAAAGTCAATAAATACGATCCCTTGGCAGAAGTCATGACAGATAAAGTGAATGCAGAAGTCCCTTCCTCTTTTACCGGAATAATTAGGGAATTGATTGCGCAAGAAGGAGACACATTGGCAGTCGGGGAAATCATCTGCTCCATTGAAGTAGTGGGAGCTGAAGGTGAGATTTCCGAGACAACAGGTCAATCTGAGAAGCCGATTGCGGAAGAGAAAGAAGCTCCAGCTGCTGACCAGAGCAGTAAAGCTCGTTACTCTCCTGCTGTTTTAAAAATTTCACAGGAGCATGGGATCGATTTGAATCAAGTAAAAGGGACAGGTACAGGTGGCCGGATTACGCGAAAAGATCTTTTGCGCTTGATTGAATCTAGTAATATGCCTAATGAAACACGGGATGAGGAACAGGCTGGAACAGTGAAGCAGGAGCCTGCACAGCAAACTTCGATTCCAACAAAACAAGCCGAAGAAGCTCCCGTGATTCCTGTTGCAGCGGGCGATATTGAAATTCCGGTTACAGGCGTTCGCAAAGCGATTGCCGCAAACATGCTCCGCAGCAAGCATGAGGCACCACACGCTTGGACGATGATTGAAGTCGACGCTACCAATCTTGTTGATTACCGTAATTCCCTTAAAGATGAATTTAAGAAAAAAGAAGGTTTTAATCTAACTTTCTTCGCTTTCTTTGTAAAAGCAGCAGCACAGGCCTTAAAGGAATTCCCGCAAATCAATTCGATGTGGGCAGGAGATAAAATTATTCAGAAGAAAGAGATCAATATCTCGATTGCGGTGGCAACCGAAGATGCCCTTTATGTTCCGGTTATTAAAAATGCCGATGAAAAAACAATCAAAGGCATTGCCCGTGAAATCTCCGAGCTCGCTGCTAAAGTGCGGACAGGGAAGCTTAAGGCCGAAGAGATGCAAGGCGGCACGTTTACGGTCAACAACACCGGATCATTTGGCTCCGTCCAATCGATGGGGATCATCAACTACCCACAAGCGGCCATTCTCCAAGTGGAGTCAATTGTTAAGAGGCCAATAGTGATGAACAATAATATGATCGCGGTGCGTGATATGGTAAATTTATGCATGTCTCTTGATCATCGTGTCTTGGACGGACTCGTTTGTGGCCGGTTCTTGCAGCGTGTAAAAGAAATCATTGAGAATACTTCAAAGTCGACTACTTCGATTTATTAAATAGAGGAACCCGCTTGCTTTTGCTGCTAGCTGCGGGTTTTTTTGTTTATTTGTTACCTTTTACTTTCGATCAGATCAGTTGTTACACAAAGAAAGACGATCCTGCTTACAAAATCGAGCAGGGTCGTCTTTTTTTAAAATAAAATCTCTGTTTTAATATTTTAGTGCATCTGTTAACTGCGGAACGATTTGCTTTTTGCGGGAAACGACGCCTTTTAATACAGCTGTGTTGCTGCTCAATGGTACTTTAAATGCTTTCTCGACAGCAGATACAGCTTGACCAAGAGCAATTGCAACGGAATCATTGTTTAAGATATCGGTTACAACAAAGAGGAACAAATCTAGATTCTTTTCAGCGATTATACGATTGATTTCTTTTTCAACCTCTGCTTGGCGGGACATGACATCGTTAACGTCAACAGCATTTACCTGAGCCACTTCCACTTTATGGCTGCCCATTTGGAATTCCTTTGCATCGAGCGAGATTAACTGGCTGACCGTCTTATCACCCAAATCAGCACCAGCCTTAAGCATGCTAAGACCGTAGTTAACAATGTCAACACCAGCGAGAGCTGCGAGTTCCTTCGCTGCGTCAACATCCTCCTTGGTGCAGGTTGGCGACTTGAACAGCAGCGAGTCAGAAATGATTGCAGACAACATTAGTCCTGCAATTTCCTTACGAATTTTAACACCTTTTTCCTTGTACAGCTTGTTCAGGATCGTGGCAGTACAGCCAACCGGCTCACAGCGGTAATAAAGCGGATCAGCTGTTTCAAAGTTGGCGATCCGGTGGTGGTCAATTACCTCCTGCACACGCACCTGATCAATGTCTGACGCGCTTTGCTGGCGCTCGTTGTGATCGACAAGAATAACGCTATTTACTTCTGTTGCTACGCTTTCAACAAAACGAGGCGACTCAACATTAAAATATTCAAGAGCAAACTTTGTTTCCCCGTTGATTTCGCCAAGTCGAACAGGTTCTGCCCTAATGCCCAGCTGTTTTTTCAGTTCGGCATATGCAATCGCTGAACAAATTGCATCAGTATCCGGGTTTTTGTGGCCAAATACAAGTATCTTTTCCATTTATTCTTCTCCTTGCAAAATTATTACTTCACTTTAAGATTACTATAACATCAATTTGGGTATGAAAACTAGATTTCTCCGTAAATCGGCTCTTTTCAATCACTGAAAGCGATCTGCCGCGTTTTTATTTAGCCCTTTTTGAAAATAGAATTGTTGGTTCCTATGCTTTGCTTCGAAATGATTTAATCAGCCGCCAGGACTTAACTCCATGGTTCGCTTGTTTATTGATTGCACCTGAGTTTAGAGGGATGGCGTTAGGTTCCGTCCTGCTCTAGCATATATGTGAAATCTGCGAGACTAGATGACTTGGGATTGTTTCCATTGCTCGAATCAGCAATGTGTCCTAAAATATAACTGGATGGAGATGTTTGAATTTTAAAACAGTTTGTGCGAGGGGGGAGAAATATGGGGTTAAATGAGATGAAGAATCAGTCTTTTCCGGCATTTTCTTATCAGGATTGGAAGGAAAAAGCGGAGGAATCTTTAAAAGGAAAGCCGATTGAGTATTTGCAAAAAACAACATATGAAGGCATTGTTTTGAAACCGCTTTATTGTCAGGAGGATCTGCAATCTGCGTTTGATTTGCCAGGCGGAGGAGATTTTCGGCGCGGCCTGTACCCATTTGGCTATCAAACGAACAAGTGGAGGATTGCGCAGAAAATGGAGGCAAACACAGCAGAAACCTTAATTGAAGAGCTGCAAGCGGCATTTAAAAGGGGACAAACCGCTATCGCTGTAGAAATTTCAAAAGAGCTTGCCGAAAAGCCGGAGCTTCTAGCTAAGTCATTATCTGAATTTTACCAAGGTAATCCATTTGCCATTGATGCAATGGAAGAACGTGAGAAGTTGCTTCTAGCGCTTGCTAGCCATGTAAAGGAATCGGAACGGAGTACAGTAACCGGTTATATCGCAGCCGATCCACTGTCTTCTTTTCCCCTTTCCGGTTTTATGCCTGAAAATTCAAATGAATTTTTTCAAAAATGGGCTGGCGTGGCAAGAAAAACAGCAAACGAATGCCCTCATCTAAAAACCGTTCTTGTCAATACATCTCCGTATCATAACGGGGGAGCAAATGCGGTGCAGGAACTTGGTATTGCCGCGGCAGCCGGCGTATTTTATCTGCAAACATTGCTTGATAATGGAATGGAGCTGGAAAAAGCCTTATCAGCTTTTATTTTTCAGTTTTCCATCGGCGCTAGCTTTTTTACCGAAATAGCAAAGCTTCGGGCTGCAAGGATCATTTGGAGTAAAATTGCCGAAACTTTCGGTGCCGATCCACTTTCCCGCGGGATGCAGATTGCTGCCGAAACATCGGCATATACAAAAACGGTCTATGACCCGCATGTCAACCTGCTCCGAGCTGGTAATGAAGCGTTTGCAGCCGTATTGGGAGGGATTCAATACCTCCATGTATCGCCGTTTGACGATTTAACAGGAACGAGCGCTTTTGCGGAGCGAATTGCCCGCAACACCCAGCTGATTTTACAAGAAGAAATGCACTTGCAAAATGTCGTTGATCCTGCAGGTGGCTCGTGGTATATCGAAACGCTGACAAATGAGCTTGCAGAAAAAGCATGGGAATTCTTTCAGCAAATTGAGGCAAGAGGCGGCATGCTTGAAGTCTTGAAATCAAATTGGCTTCAAGCTGAGATTGCCCGTGTTCATGAAAAAAGAATGATAGATGTATTTACAAGAAAAACGAGCATGATTGGGACAAATGTGTATGCCAATTTAGCAGAGAAGGGAAAAACTGCGGAAAAAATGCGCCAGCCGTTTTCCGTTTTTCAAGGTGAAACATTCAGCATCGAGCCGATCCCGCAAACAAGGCTCGCCATTCCTTTTGAAAATCTGCGAAACCGGGCAGCAGCTTTGCTGCAAAAACCTGTGGTTGGCTTAATTTGTCTCGGCAGTTTCAAACAGCATAAACCGCGGCTTGATTTTATAAAAGGATTTTTAGCGGCTGGGGGAATAGAGGGGTTGGCAAGCAGTCCGATCACAACAGAAGCCGAGACCAGAGAATTTCTTAACCGCTGTGAAACAAAGCATTTTTGCTTATGCGGCAGTGATCATCTGTATGAAACGCTTGGTTTTGACCTCCTCGAATCGTTAAAAAGCGAATACCCGGAAACTATTTTTTATTTGGCCGGACTTCCTGAAAAAGAAAAGCAGCATTTCTGGGAACAAAAAGGAATCTCGCGATTTATTCATGTGAAAAGCAATTGCTATGAAACTCTTTCAGCGATGTTATCTGAAATGGAGGTGGCGTTAAATGAAGCAGCCAAAGCCTGATTTTCAAAAAGTGCAGCTATTTTGCGATAAAGAGGCAACTACAGAAGACGACTGGAAGAAAAAAGTCCAGGCAGAAATCGAAGCCTCCATTGATGACTACTTGTTTGAAACAAATGAACAAATTAAATTAAAGCCTTTGTATAGAAAAAAAGACATCGAAAACTTTGAGCACTTAAATGATAAACCAGGATTACCGCCGTACACGCGAGGTCCGTATCCAACCATGTATGTCAACCGTCCGTGGACGGTCAGGCAATATGCCGGATTTTCAACAGCGGAAGAGAGCAATGCGTTTTACCGCCGGAATTTGGCAATGGGGCAAAAAGGACTTTCGGTAGCCTTCGATTTAGCGACCCATCGAGGCTATGATTCTGATCATCCCCGGGTTGTCGGCGATGTTGGCAAAGCAGGCGTCGCGATCGATTCGATTTTGGATATGAAAACATTATTTGACGGCATTCCTTTAGATCAAATGTCGGTATCGATGACGATGAATGGCGCAGTTTTGCCGATTCTTGCTTTCTTTATTGTCACGGCGGAAGAACAGGGAGTCAGCCAAGAGAAGCTCTCCGGAACGATTCAAAATGATATTTTAAAAGAATATATGGTGCGCAACACCTATATTTATCCGCCGGAAATGTCGATGAAAATCATTGCCGATATTTTTAAGTATACATCAAAGTACATGCCAAAGTTTAACAGCATCAGTATTTCTGGCTATCATATGCAGGAAGCCGGCGCGCCAGCCGATATCGAACTCGCTTATACACTTGCAGATGGGCTTGATTATGTACGCACCGGACTGAAAGCGGGGATCGACATCGATTCATTCGCCCCGAGGTTGTCGTTTTTTTGGGCAATCGGGATGAATTATTTTATGGAAGTGGCAAAAATGCGGGCCGCCCGGTTGATTTGGGCGAAAATGATGAAAACGTTTCATCCGAAAAATCCGAAGTCAATGGCACTTAGGACGCATTCGCAAACATCGGGCTGGAGCTTGACGGAGCAAGATCCGTTTAATAATGTGATTCGGACGCTTGTCGAAGCCCATGCAGCTGCGATGGGACATACGCAATCATTGCATACAAATTCACTTGATGAAGCAATTGCGCTGCCGACGGACTTTTCAGCGCGGATTGCCCGCAATACTCAGCTTTTCCTTCAGGAAGAGACGGGGATCACGAATGTCATCGACCCTTGGGCTGGATCTTATTATGTTGAAACACTAACAAATGAACTGATTAACCGCGCGTGGGAGCATATTGAAGAGATTGAAAACCTTGGCGGTATGACAAAAGCAATTGAAACAGGCTTGCCAAAAATGAAAATCGAAGAAGCCGCTGCCAGAAGACAAGCGCAGATTGATTCAGGGAAAGAAACGATTATTGGTGTGAATCGCTACCGGCTCGATCAGGAAGAACCGATTGATATTCTCGATATTGATAACACGGCAGTAAGGTTAAAACAAATAGAAAAACTGGAAAAATTAAAAGCAAGCCGCGATGACGAAAAAGTGCAGGAAGCTTTGACTGCTTTAACGAGGGCAGCTGAAACCGGTGAAGAAAATTTGCTTGAGGCGGCTGTCAGGGCGGCGAGAGCAAGAGCAACGCTTGGTGAAATTTCCGATGCGATTGAAAAAATATCGAGCCGGCATAAAGCCGTCATTCGATCCATCAGCGGGGTATACAGTACATCTTTTTCAAATGAAGAGGAAATCCTTGAAGTGCAAAAAATGGCGGGAGAATTTTTGGGAAATGAGGGAAGAAGACCAAGGATTCTGATTGCGAAAATGGGGCAGGATGGTCACGACCGCGGGGCGAAAGTCATTGCCACTGCTTTTGCTGATTTGGGGTTTGATGTTGATATCGGTCCATTGTTCCAAACGCCGGCAGAAACGGCGATGCAGGCGGTCGAAAATGATGTCCATGTGATTGGCATGAGCTCGCTTGCTGCCGGGCATAAAACACTATTGCCGCAGTTGGTGAAGGAATTGAAAAAATTAGGTCGGGAAGATATTTTAGTTGTTGTTGGCGGTGTCATCCCGGCTCAGGATTATGCTTACCTGTATGAAAATGGTGCCGCAGCCATCTTTGGGCCGGGGACGGTCATTCCTGTTGCAGCCCAACAAGTGATTAAAAAGATTTATGTCCAGCTTGGTTATGAGGAAGTGTCTCAATAGTGGGGAATGGAATGAAACCGGAGTGGAGTGATCCGAATCAGCCTGATGGGTTTTCAAGTGTCATTCGCAAAGGGTCTGAACAGGAAAATAAGTCATTTGACTTTCAAAAAAATGTCCGTTTTCAGAAACGGAAAACAGAAGAACCGTCCCTTGATTTCTTGGCTGAAGGGGTGCTGGCCGGAGACCGCAGCCTTTTGGCTCGTGCGATCACGCTTGTTGAGAGCAATTCAGATCACCATTTTAAAAGAGGGCAGGAACTATTGCAAAGGCTTCTGCCGCATACGGGAAAATCAATTCGCATTGGGATTACCGGTGTTCCCGGGGCTGGAAAAAGTACGTTTATCGAAGCTTTTGGTATGTACTTATGCAGCCTCGGCCATTGCGTTGCTGTACTTGCCGTTGATCCAAGCTCAAGTGTAAGCGGAGGCAGTATTCTTGGCGATAAAACGAGGATGGAACAATTATCGCGAAATCCCCGGGCATTCATTCGCCCTTCACCGTCTGAAGGCAAGCTTGGCGGTGTCCACCGGAAAACGAGAGAATCAATGCTGCTTTGTGAAGCTGCCGGCTTTGATGTGATTTTAGTTGAAACAGTCGGAGTCGGGCAAAGTGAAGTGATTATTCGCGACATGGTTGATTTTTTCATTCTGCTTGTCTTGACGGGCGCCGGCGATGAATTGCAGGGAATGAAGAAAGGAATTATGGAGCTAGCCGATGCGATCATCGTCCATAAAGCGGATGGAGTTAATAAAAAAAATGCGCTGAAAACCATGCACGAATATAACAGGGTTCTTCACTTTCTGCAGCCGGCTACAAAAGGGTGGGAAACAAAAGCGCATGCTTGCTCCTCCTTGACAGGAGAAGGAATTCAGGACATTTGGAATGTGATATCAGCTTTTGCGCAAAAAGGGAAGAATTCCGGTGTTTTTGAAGAAAGGCGAAAGGGCCAGGCAAGGGAATGGTTATTTTCCATGATCGCTGACCAGCTGCATTATCAGTTTTTTCACCATCCGGAAGTGAAAATGCAGCTGCCCAGATTGGAAAACGAAGTAATGGCAGGCGAAAAAACAGTTGCATCGGCTGCAGAACTTCTTTTCAAGGTCTTCTATGACAAGTAGATTTTAACCAATAGAACGCCCAATTTCTTTAATTTGAAAAAAAGTTATTTTAACTGTTATTATATTGTTATATCCCTTAACGATAGAAGGAGTGATTTGACCATATGAGTATGGATTTCAATTTTTTTATGAATGATGTCGTACGCCAGGCTCGCCAGGAAATTGCGACTGCAGGCTATAAAGAATTAAAAACGCCTGAAGAGGTGGAAGAAGCTTTTGCCAAAAAAGGCACAACGCTTGTGATGATCAACTCTGTTTGCGGCTGTGCCGGCGGTGTGGCTCGTCCAGCTGCTGCCCATGCCCTCCATTATGACAAACGTCCGGATCATCTTGTTACGGTTTTTGCCGGGCAGGACAAAGAGGCGACGGAAAAAGCAAGAAGCTATTTCACAGGATATCCGCCATCCTCTCCATCTTTTGCTTTATTAAAAGACGGCAAGATTTGCACGATGATTGAGCGTCACCAGATTGAAGGCTATGATCCAATGAACGTCGTGGCAAAACTTCAGCAAACTTTTGAAGAATATTGTGAAGAAATCTAATTAAAGAACGCCAATCTCTTTCAATGAGGTTGGCCTTTTTCATGCGAAATTTTCTTTAGAAAATAAATTTTTAAAAATAGTA
Organism: Bacillota bacterium Lsc_1132; assembly: GCA_044598425.1. Lineage (GTDB taxonomy): Bacteria > Bacillota > Bacilli > Bacillales > Cytobacillaceae > JAEVLT01. Next base: position 2,364,594 of record CP172536.1, on the reverse strand, counting down.
TTGCATAATGAGGGATATGTGTTAAAATTCATTACGTTGAATAAATATTAACGCTGTATTTCTGCTTGAAAATGAGCATAATAACCAATTAAATAGATTAAATTGGCACTCGTTTTAGTTTGGGTAAAATTATAGGAGGAAAATGACATGAAAAAAAGCTTTGTCTTATTTTTGTCAATCATCATGCTAGTAGGAATTCTTGCTGCATGTGGAACAAGCAAAAACAATAATGCAGGAGGCAGCAAGGACAAAAAGGTTCTGATTATGGGAACTTCAGCGGATTACCCGCCATTTGAATACGTCAAAACAAAAAACAGCGATGAAATCATCGGCTTTGATGTTGATCTTGCTAAAGCCATTGCCGGTAAGCTCGGCTACAAAGTTCAAGTAAAAGATATGGATTTCAGCGGTTTGATTCAAGCGCTAAAGTCGGGTCAAGTTGACTTCGTGTTAGCGGGTATGACACCAACCGAAAAGCGGAAGAAAAGTGTTGATTTCAGTGATATATATTACACTGCACAAGACATGATTGTAACGAAAAAAGACAGCGGCATTAAAACGCTTGATGATTTAAAAGGAAAAACGGTTGGCGTTCAGCTTGGATCGATTCAAGAAGGTAGTGCCAAAGATCTTAACAAAAAGGTTCCAATTAAAATTGAAAACCGCAACCGCATCCCGGATCTTATCCAAGAAATTAAAGCAGGCCGTTTTGATGCGGCAATTATCGAAGACACTGTTGCAAAAGGGTTCATCCAAAAAGAACCGGATTTAACCGGCTTTACTGGCAACGCTAATCCTGAACAAGCAGGTTCTGCCATTGCCTTCCCGAAAAACAGTGAATTAACGGCTAAATTCAACCAAGAGTTGAAGAAGATGAAGGAAAATGGAGAACTGAAAAAGTTAATTGTTAAATGGTTTGGCGGGGAACAATAACATAGAGATTTTATAAAAAGGGACGTTCAGAGGGTTAAGTCTTCTGAGCGTCTTTACACTGTCTAATAGAGAGGATTTGGTGATGGGATGAACTTGGATTTTGCCCCATTTATTCCCTCCATGCCGTACATTTTAAAGGGTATCCTCGTTACTCTTAAAATTGTCATCCTGGCTGGGGTTTTAGGATTTATACTGGGGATTATTTTATCTTTATTTAAAATTAGTACATTTAAGTTTCTTGGCTGGATTGCGGATGTTTACACATCCATTTTTCGCGGGACACCGTTAGTGCTGCAATTGATGCTGATCTACTATGGATCGCCGCAGCTGGTTGGCTATCAGATAGAGCCATATACAGCGGCTATTTTATCATTCGCCTTGAATTCCGGAGCCTATATTTCTGAAATCATTCGCGCCGGTATTTTAGCTGTTGATAAAGGGCAACGCGAAGCTTCGATGGCGCTTGGCATCCCATATGGAAAAATGATGTGGGACATTATCCTGCCGCAGGCTTTGAAAAATATACTTCCGGCTTTAATGAATGAATTTATTAGTTTGACAAAAGAATCTGCGATTGTGACAACCATCGGAGTTATGGATATCATGCGCCGTTCATATCAAGTCGGAGCAGAAAATTATTCATTTTTCGAACCATTATTAATTGCTGGGCTCATTTATTACTTAATGGTGGTCACGTTAACCTTCCTGGGGAAAGCGGTTGAAAGGAGAATGAGACGCAGTGATTAAGGTGGAAGGGTTATATAAAAATTTTGGAAAGCTTGAAGTGTTAAAAAATATCTCGACCACGATTAAAGAAGGCGAAGTAGTGGCGATTATCGGTCCGTCAGGCTCTGGAAAATCAACATTTCTGCGCTGTATGAATCTTCTTGAAACTCCGACTTCTGGGCGAGTTTGGATTGGCGATCACGAAGTTACCGATAAAAATACGAATATCATGAAGGTTCGCCAAAACGTAGGCATGGTCTTTCAGCACTTCTACTTATTTCCGCACAAGACGGTGCTGCAAAATCTAACGTATGCACCGATGAAGGTAAAAGGATTGTCAAAGGGTCAGGCTGAAAAAATTGCTCATGAGCTTTTAGAGAAAGTCGGTCTTTCTGAAAAAGCAAATGAATACCCGACAAGGTTATCAGGGGGGCAAAAACAGCGGGTTGCCATTGCCAGGGCACTCGCAATGGAGCCGGGTGTGATGCTTTTTGATGAACCGACATCCGCGCTTGATCCGGAAATGGTAAAAGAAGTATTAGAAGTAATGAAAGATCTTGCCCACACGGGAATGACAATGGCTATTGTAACGCACGAAATGGGTTTTGCCCGTGAAGTGGCGGATCGAGTGCTGTTTCTTGATGGCGGAATGCTCGTAGAAGACGCGCCACCAAGTGAATTTTTCACCCAGCCAAAAAGCAAACGGGCACAAGATTTTCTCGAAAAAATGCTATAATAAAAAAAAGTGGAAAAAGGTGATCGATGGGGTCATCTTTTTTCTTTTATTACGATTCAAGGGAGACCGTTTATGAAATTTCGCATCGGTTATCGTACGATCAAAACAGCTTTGGGAGCGGCCATCGCTATTTTAATTGCTCAGCAGCTAGGACTGCAAAATTTTGCTTCTGCAGGTATCCTGACCATTCTTTGCATTCAAGTAACCAAAAAGCGCTCGTTTCGCACAGCGTGGGATCGTTTTTTAGCCTGTGTTTTGGCGATGCCTTTTTCCGCCTTGTTTTTTGAAGGAATTGCCTATCATCCTCTTACGATCGGGCTTATGTTATTTTTCTTCATTCCTACCATCGTTATGCTTAAAGCAAAAGACGGGGTGGTGACAAGCAGTGTCATTATTCTGCATATCTATGCAGCCCATCGTATTTCAGTACAAATCTTTTTGAATGAACTCGGAGTGATTGTTACTGGCATTGGGGTCGCCTTGTTGATTAATTTGTATATGCCAAGTGTTGATAAAAAAATGGAGCAGTATCAGCAGGATATCGAAGAAAACTTTCGCAAAATTTTTCTAGAAATGATCAGCTACTTGCGCAAAGGGGAAAGTGACTGGGGTGGAGAAGAAATTACGGAAACAGCTAAATTGCTGAATGAAGCAAAAATGATTGCGTTTCGCGATGTAGAAAATCGTCTTTCAGGAAACGAGATGGGTTATTATCAGTATTTTACGATGAGAGAACAACAGTTTGAAATTATTGAAAGGGTACTGCAAATCGTAACTTCTCTTACCAGCACGGTAAAGCAGGGAAAAATGATTGCGGATTTTCTCGAAGAGCTTTCGGAAAATATTCATCCGGGAAACACGGCTTACATCTATATTGAGAAGCTGCAGAAGATGAAAAAAGAATTTGAAGAAATGGAGCTTCCGAAAACGAGGGAAGAATTTGAAGCAAGAGCCGCTCTATTGCAGCTAGTCATTGAGATGGAAAGATATTTACTGATCAAGAGCTCGTTTAAAGGAATAAAAAAATCGGATAGGACGAATGAAAAGAGGAAATTAGCAGCAAACTAGGAGAAAAAAGCAGGTGGTTGAATTGATTAAAATTTTTTCTCCCATTTTTATTGCTTTTTTCATCTCCCCTCTGTGGCCGCTCGGGCAAAATCCATTGCCAGGCGACCCGTTTGTCATTGTCAACAAACAAACCAATCAGCTGGCACTAATTGATGACAATCGTGTTCAGACAGTCGTGAGTGTTGGTTCTGGGAAGACGAGAGAATTAACGCCGGAAGGTCTCTTTACCATTACTGTCAAAGCAAAGGATCCATATTATCGGAAAAAGAACATTCCCGGCGGGGATCCGGCAAATCCGCTTGGGGTCAGGTGGATCGGCTTTGATGCCAACGGAACGGACGGACGAACATACGGCATCCATGGAACAAACGAGCCAGCCTCGATCGGAAAGTATGTTTCTCAAGGCTGCGTGCGCGCGCAAAATGAAGTAATTAAATCGCTGTATCCGCTCATTCCTCTAGGAACGAAAATTTTAGTCATTTCAACGAATAAGTCGTTTGAACGGTTAGCGAAAGAAAATGGAGCGATCCAATGAAAACAGGGCGATTCAAACGAATCGCCCTGTTTTCACATGATTTATTTTAAAAGTTTTTTAAGATAGAAATTGTGCGATTCCAAGCAGGAGGGTTGAAGCAAGCATAGCCAGCAGCATCATATAAACCACGATTTTTCTTGTTTTTCGATTTTTCAATTGAAATTCCTCCCTTTGAGCAAAATTCTCTCTACTATTTTACATATAAAAGCCCAAATTAACAACAAGACAAAATAAGAAGAATTTATGAATTTTTTATTGTATAATATAATTGTCAAATAAATTTTAATATTTAAAATTGAGGGGAAATCATGGTCAAAAAAGTCGATCACATTGGTATTGCTGTTCAGTCAATAGAGAAAGCGCTTCCTTTTTATACCGAGATTTTGCAATTGCCATTATTGGGAATGGAAGAAGTCGAAAGCGAAAAGGTGAAAGTGGCATTTTTGCAGGCTGGTCATACAAAAATAGAGCTGCTTGAACCGACTTCAAATGATAGCCCGATTGCCAAATTCATTGAAAAACGGGGTGAGGGGATTCACCATGTGGCACTAGGCGTAGATTCGATTGAAGCCAGAATGAAAGAGATGAAGGAACATGGAATTCGGATGATTCAAGATGAGCCAAAGGCTGGCGCAGGGGGTGCGCTTGTAGCCTTTATGCATCCAAAATCAACGGGCGGCATACTATACGAACTATGTGAGCGGAAAGGGTTGAAGGGGCAGTATGATTGATATTTATGACAAAATAAATGAATTATACGATCGCAGGCGTGAGGTTGAAATTGGCGGCGGTGATGAACGGATTCAAAAGCAACACGAGAAGGGGAAATTAACGGCAAGGGAAAGGATTGCCCTGTTAGTCGATGAGGGGACGTTTGTAGAATTAAATCCTTTTGTTGAGCACCGAACCAATGATTTTGGATTAGACGAACAAAAAGGTCCTGGTGACGGGGTTGTAACCGGATATGGAAAAGTGAACGGACGCCCAATTTTTTTATTTTCACAAGATTTTACTGTATTTGGCGGAGCTTTAGGAGAAATGCATGCAATGAAAATTGCCAATGTAATGGATTTGGCTGTGAAAAATGGCGCTCCATTTATTGGTCTCAACGATTCCGGCGGGGCGCGAATTCAGGAAGGGGTCGTATCCCTTGATGGGTACGGAAAGATCTTTTACCGCAATGCAATCTACTCTGGAGTGATTCCGCAAATATCGGTTATTATGGGACCGTGTGCCGGGGGTGCCGTCTATTCACCAGCGATTACTGATTTTGTCATTATGGTGGAAAAAACGAGCCAAATGTTTATAACTGGACCGAAAGTCATTGAAACAGTCACAGGTGAAAAAATTTCTTCAGAGGGACTAGGCGGAGCCAGAGTTCATAATACCGTCAGTGGCAATGCTCATTTTCAGGCGCAGACAGAGGAGGAAGCGCTGCAATACGTCCGAAAACTATTGAGCTATCTACCGCAAAATAACGAAGAAAAGACACCGGCGTGTACAGCGAATGAAGATGAATTTGATTATCGGCCGGATTTAGCAGATATCGTTCCGTTTGATGCGGTCCGTCCGTATGATGTACGAAAAGTGATCGAACAAGTTGCAGATGATGATTCATTCCTGGAAATCCACAAAGATTTTGCAAAAAACATAGTTGTTGGTTTTGCCAGAATCAAAGGTGATGCGGTCGGTCTTGTTTGCAATCAGCCAAAGTTCATGGCAGGAGGCTTGGATATTGATTCTTCCGATAAGGCGGCAAGGTTTATCCGCTTTTGCGATTCGTTTAATATCCCCCTTATCACGTTTGAAGATGTGACAGGCTTTTTCCCTGGAGTTAAACAAGAGCATGGCGGAATTATCCGCCACGGAGCCAAAATCTTATTTGCCTACTCAGAAGCGACCGTACCAAAATTAACGGTTATTTTACGAAAGGCATTTGGGGGGGCATATGTCGCACTAAACAGTAAATCGATTGGCGCTGACCTTGTGTTTGCCTGGCCAAATGCTGAAATTGCCGTAATGGGGGCAGAAGGCGCAGCGAATATTATTTTTGCTAAAGAAATCCATAATAGTGAGATTCCCGAGCAGATCCGCCAGCAAAAAATTGCAGAATATCGTGAAAAATTCGCCAATCCGTACATTGCAGCAGCCCGGGGAATGGTGGATGATGTCATTGATCCCCGAGAAACACGGATGAAAATCATACAGGCATTGGAAATGCTCCGAAATAAAAAAGAATCAAGACCTGCCAAGAAACATGGCAATATTCCACTCTAAACGGCCCTCTTTATTTGAAGCGGGAAGGTGGAAAAGGTATACTAAAATAGTGAGTACATAATTTGGAGGTTTGCAAATGATTAATCAGGAACGGCTTTTAAATGAGTTTTTAGAACTTGTCCAAATCGATTCGGAAACGAAATTCGAAACGGAAATTGCCAAAGTGTTAAAGCAAAAATTTACCGACTTAGGTCTTGACGTTTTCGAAGACGATACGACGGCAAAAACGGGACACGGTGCCGGTAATTTGATTTGCACGCTGAAAGGAACAAAAGAAGGAGTAGACACAATCTATTTTACCTCTCATATGGATACGGTGACACCTGCAAAAGGAGTGAAACCTTCGATAAAGGACGGCTATGTCGTAACTGATGGAACGACTATTTTAGGTGCTGACGATAAAACAGGGCTTTCCGTCATGCTTGAGGTAATTCGCGTTCTAAAAGAACAAAATCTTCCTCATGGTACGATTCAGTTTGTGATTACCGTAGGTGAAGAATCGGGCCTAGTCGGAGCCAAAGTTCTTGATCCATCTCTGTTAAAAGCAAAGTATGGCTACGCGCTTGACAGTGACGGGAAAGTCGGCAATGTCGTTGTCGCGGCTCCAACACAAGCAAAAGTAAAAGCAACCATTTATGGAAAAACGGCTCATGCCGGTGTAGCCCCTGAAAAGGGTGTATCTGCCATTACGATTGCGGCAAAAGCCATTGCCAAAATGCCGCTTGGACGAATTGATGAAGAAACAACCGCAAATATTGGCCGCTTTGAAGGCGGTACGGCAACAAATATTGTTTGCGATCGTGTTGACATTTTAGCTGAGGCACGATCCCTTGTGCCTGAAAAAATGGAAGTGCAAGTGGAAAAAATGAAGACAGCATTCGAGTCTGCCGCGGAACAAATGGGCGGAAGAGCGGAAGTGGATGTACAGGTAATGTACCCTGGCTTTAAATTCGGGGCTGGAGATCAAGTGGTGGAATTTGCCCGCAAAGCGGCAGCGAAAATCGGCCGCAGCTGTGAATTGCAAAAAAGCGGCGGCGGCAGCGATGCCAATGTTATTGCCGGCTTCAATATTCCAACTGTCAACCTCGCTGTCGGCTATGAAGAAATTCATACAACAAACGAACGCATGCCACTTGAGGAGTTATACAAGCTGGGAGAAATGGTTTTAGCCCTCATCGATGAAGTGGTGAATCAATAAGTTGGATTCAAAGATTGAAAAATAGCACAGGGGCTCCTGTGCTATTTTTCATGGAGATAAGGGAATGGGGGAAATAGTAGCTGCACCGTAGTTCGCAGTTATGTATATTTTTATGAAATAAGCCGGGCGAGAAGGAACGCAGCCCCTGCTGCAAGCCCTCCGACGATTGCCGTCTGGAAAGAACTTTTCCACGGAGAGGTTCCGGTAAATCGTCCTTTTACATAGCCAAAAATGGCGAGCGCTATCAGTGTGATTACTGCCGATACCTTTAAGCCTGAAATCGGCTGTGCCATAAAAAAGTAGGGAAGCAATGGAACAAGTCCGCCTAAAATATATGAAAGAGCAATAGTAATCGCGCTGTTTCGTGCACGGCTTGGGTCGGGTTTCTCTAAGCCCAGTTCAAATCTCATCATCAGATCCACCCATTTCTCGGGCTTCTTTTTTAATGTAGCAATAATCGATTGAATTTGTTCTTCTTCTAATTCGTATTCGCGAAAAATTTCGGCCACTTCTTCTTCTTCTCTTTCGGGAACAACCTCAATCTCACGCCATTCACGCTGCAATTCTGTTTCATAATGTTCGGCTTCGGTTTTGGCCGCGAGATATCCGCCTAATCCCATTGCAATTGCGCCAGCAGCTATTTCGGCTGACCCTGCAGTTAAAATTAAAGCTGTTGATGCCACGGAGCCTGAAAGACCGGCAGCAAGCGCAAAAGGAACTGTAAGGCCATCTGACATACCAATAACAATATCACGGATCAAATCAGAGGCTGTGAAGTGCTTTTCAACATGGTCATGGTGCTTATTGGACATTTTTTTTTCCCTTCTTTCATGAGGAAATAGTTAATTTTATAATCGACATCAGTATACAGTTAATAAGGATATTTAGCCAGTTTTGAAGAAGCTTTTGACGCTCTTTATTTTTAAAAATTAACATACTTTATGGATAAGTCATGGTATAGTATTGTTTATATACATACTATCATTTTTTAGGAGGTTTACACAATTCGTTATGAGTAAATATGTCGTTTTTAAGACAGGAAATGAAGAATATGGGATACCGCTTCAAGAGGTTGTATCAATTGAAAAATTGACGGAGATGACCCCTATTCCGCAAATGCCTGAATATGTAAAAGGTATGATCGAAATAAGAGAAGAGCTATTTCCCATTGTCGATCTAGAATATATTTTTTATAACCGCTATCAAACTCTAAATGAAAATGCTAGATTTGTTGTCGTTCAAACAGATGAGCTGTCACTTGCAGTTCTTGTCAATGAGGTAAAGGAAATTATTGAAATTGCCCCTGAAAAAATTAAACAGGTTCCGTTGATTGCGAACAACAAGACAGTCTATATTTCCGGTGTGGCAAGTCTAGAAAGCGGGCTTGTCACCTTAATCAATCCTAAGCGCCTAGCCGGATCTTTAGATGGATTCAAAGAATTGCAAAACTATATGGAAAGTCACCATTAAACCGGTGGCTTCTTTTCATAGAATTTTGGTACAATTAAGCTAGTTACTGCGATGATTTATAGGAAGTGTTCCGGTATGAATGAAATGTATCCGAAAAAAGGAAGAGTCATTTTACATGTTGATATGAACAGTTTTTACGCCTCCGTTGAAATGGCATATGATCCCACTTTAAAAGGAAAGCCGCTCGCGATTGCCGGAAATGTTGAGGAACGCAGGGGAATCATTGTTACATGTAGCTATGAAGCGCGAAAGTTTGGTGTAAAAACAACAATGCCGCTTTGGGAAGCAAAAAAGCTGTGCCCACAGTTAATTGTGAAGCCGCCGAATTTTGACCGCTACCGGGCTGCATCGCTTGGAATGTTTGAACTTCTGAGACAGTATACTCAATTGGTGGAACCCGTTTCCATTGACGAAGGGTACCTTGATATAACCGAAAGCTTTGAACTTGGAGCACCGCTTGAAATCGCCGAAAGTATTCAGAAACGAATTTTGAATGAACTTGATTTGCCCTGCAGCATTGGCGTGGCACCGAATAAATTTTTAGCGAAAATGGCTTCCGATATGAAAAAGCCGCTTGGCATCACCGTGCTCCGCAAATGGGATATAGAGAAGGTTCTTTGGCCGTTATCTGCTGCCGAAATGCACGGGGTCGGCAAAAAAACGGCAGGAAAGCTGGATGCAATCGGAATCCGTACCATTGGAGATTTGGCAAATGGGAATGAAATTCAACTTAAAGCGCTGCTTGGTATCAACGGGGTCCGCTTAAAGGAACGCGCGAACGGAATCGATCATCGGCCGGTAGATCCAGAGTCCGTTTCTGATTTTAAAAGTATTGGCAATTCAACGACCTTGCCAAAAGATATTGCCAATCAGCAGGAATTATTTTCTGTCTTGGATTCGTTAGCCGAGAAAGTTTCAACGCGTCTAAAACGGAAAAATGTTCTTGCAACCACGCTTGGCATTACCATTCGTTACAAAAATCGCAAAACGATTACGAGAAGTAAAAAGCTTGGTAACGCGGTCAGCCGAAAAGAAGAGATCGGTGAGCTGGCCAAGAAGCTGCTTCTTAAGCATTGGAGCGGCGATCCCGTTCGGCTTCTGGGAATTACCGGTTCCGATCTTGTCGAACAAGAACATGCCTTCAAGCAGCTTGATTTGTTTTCGTTTGAAAAAGAAGCCCAGAAAGAACCTTTGTTAAGAGCAATGTCGGAACTCCGTACGAAATATGGGAAAAATATTATCGAAGCGGCAGGCCTGCATCATGTAGATCCAGGACATCACATTGGAACAGAAACAAGCTTCAATAAAGATTTTTTACGATCCTTTCCAAAACATGCAGATCACGAAAAAAGCGAAAAAGAATGAGAAGGCCGTCTAAAAAAGAAAAAGCACATGTAAATGCAACATGTGCTTTTTTCTATTATTTTCCTTGGCAATTGTCCACATCAAGATCTGTTACTGGCCACCAGAAGAAGCCGTCTTTTTCTAGAAGTTCATCGGCTGCTTTTGGACCCATTGAACCCGATTCATAGTTCGGGAAGTTTTCTTTGCTCTTTTCCCATACAGCTGAAATTTTATCAACAAAGCTCCAGGAATAGGCAACTTCATCCCAGTGAGTAAAGTTCGTTGCATCACCGCGCATGCAGTCGTAAAGCAGCTTTTCATAGCCTTCAGGAGTGTTCATTCCATTTACTCCCCGGTTCGCAAAGCTAAGTTTCACTTCCTGCGCATCCAAATGTCCGCCAGCTTTTTTTGCATTTAGATGCAAAGTAATGCCTTCCTCCGGCTGAATATGAATCACAAGCAAGTTTGGACTCAGTACCTTTTCTGTCTGGTAGTAAAGATTCATTGGAATATCCTTAAATTGAACAACAATTTTGGTGGACTTCGTTGTCATTCTTTTTCCAGTACGAATATAGAACGGAACTCCAGCCCAGCGGAAGTTATCAATCATGACTTTTCCCGCCACAAAGGTTTCGGTATTTGATTCTTTGTCGACCATTGGTTCATCGCGATAGGCAGGAACCTGTTTGCCGTCGACTGTACCTTCTCCGTATTGGCCCCGGACAAAATAATTGTGGACATCTTCACCTTCCACTGTTCGAACGGCACGGAACACTCTTACTTTTTCAGCGCGAATTTCATCAGTTGTTAACTTGATCGGCGGCTCCATCGCAAGCAAGGCTACCATTTGCATCATATGGTTTTGCAACATATCCCTTAGTGCTCCACTTGTTTCATAATATCGTCCACGTTCTTCTACCCCAAGGGTTTCACTTGAAGTGATTTGAATATTGGAGATATAGCGGTTATTCCACAGCGGCTCAAAAATAGCGTTGGCAAAACGAATTACTTCAATATTACGGACCATCTCTTTTCCTAAATAGTGGTCAATTCGATAAACCTCATCTTCAGAAAATGCAGTCCGGATTTGTTCGTTCAGTTCTTTTGCCGAAGCAAGATCATGGCCAAATGGCTTTTCAATCACAAGACGCTTAAAGCCTTTCACATCGGTTAAACCATCCGATTTTAAATGCAAGGCGATTGTTCCGAAAAATTCAGGTGCCATCGCAAGGTAAAAAATCCGGTTTCCCCCTAAACGATAATGCTCGTCCAAATCATTCGCCATCGTTTTCAATGTTTGGTAGGAGCTTGAATTCGTTACATCGTGCGAATGATAATAAAAATGGGAGGCAAATTCATCAATTCGCTCGTCTTTTCCTAAAGCCGATTGAACCGAGTCCTTTACCGATTGTTGAAACTCATCATTCGAAAGCGGTCTTCTTGCGACCCCGATTACAGCAAATCGTTCAGACAATCTACCTCTTTCAAATAAGCGATAGAGGGACGGAAAAAGTTTGCGCTTGGCTAAATCTCCGGTTGCCCCGAATATCATAATTAATGAAGTCATATTTTCAGTTTGACTCACGATAAAAGACCTCTTTTCAAGTAAATTCTTATGTAGCAATGTAAAAGCCGTTTTGATTTGGCCTTACAAATATAAAATTTTAGCCGTTTCTTATAGATTTCGCAAATATAATGCAATAAATGTATGAAATTGTGTGCGATCATTTTTAGTCTAACGAACAATCACAGTTTCTCAATGCAAAGCAGGAATGATTCTACTTGTGTTATAGTAGTGTTAATCATCCTGCAAATGGCGGAAGAAAGGAGTTTTTCGGGTGAATATTTTTTTCTTAGGAACAGGTGCGGGAGTTCCGGCAAAGCTGCGCAACGTCACATCCATTGCCCTAAAATTACTGGAAGAGCGGGGGGCTATTTGGCTGTTTGATGTCGGAGAAGCGACCCAGCACCAAATTTTACATACATCGATTAAGCCGCGACGAATCGAAAAGATTTTCATTACCCACCTTCATGGGGATCATCTATATGGCCTTCCAGGATTATTATCAAGCCGATCTTTTCAAGGCGGTGATAGTGAAGTCACTTTGTATGGTCCAAAAGGAATTGAAGAATATATAAAGGTGAGCCTGGCAATTAGCCAGTCCTATTTAAAATATCCATTAAAAATGGTTGAAATCGAAGAGGGGATGATTTTTGAAGATGATCAATTCAGTGTAGAGGCACGACTATTGGACCATGGCATTGCTTCGTATGGGTATCGAATTGTGGAAAAGGACAAGCCGGGAATGCTGCTTGCGGATAAGTTAAAAGAAGTGGGCATTGCACCGGGGCCAATTTATAAAAAAATTAAAAATGGAGAACCAGTTGTATTGGACGATGGCAGGGTGATTGATTCGAGCAAGTTTCTTGGACCTGCGCAAAAGGGAAGAATCGTGACGATTCTTGGTGATACCCGTTTTTGCGCTAATGCGGTTTATTTAGCGAAAGATGCTGATCTGCTGATCCATGAAGCTACTTTTGCAAAAGGTGAAGAAAAACTCGCATACGATTATTTTCATTCAACCACTCATCAAGCTGCCGAAATTGCAAAGCGGGCGGGCTGCAAAGCGCTCTGCTTGACGCATATCAGCTCCCGTTATGATCGCAATTTCTTGGCGCAGTTAGTGAACGAAGCGAAGGGAATTTTCCCTAACTCAGATATAGCAGAAGATTTTAAGGAAATTTCTATACTATAAAATGGAAAAAGCACTTAGCCTCTTCTATTGGTTAAGTGCTTTTTAGATTTAAGCCAGTGCCTCTTTTTTAAACCGCAATAAACTTTTTTTATAGAGCCGCAAAGTATACTTCCCAATAAAAAATGCGATAACGTTACAAGCAAGAACAAGCGGATACATTGTCCACGATACTGGCGGCGTAATGACTAAGCCTGTTGCGTATAAGAAATCGAAAAGGCTAAAATACACTAAACCTGCGAGGATGCTTGAAAATACCGTAACTTTCCGGCTAAAATACAGAACAAGCGGAATGCTGATTGCCATAATCGGGACGAATGAGGTTGGATAGACTATCAAATGAAAAGTAAATTTTGCCACGTAGCGATAAACGATATAGCCTGTAGTCCCCACAAGCACGATTCGCAAATCTTTAAGCGTTTTTGCAGCGATAACCGAAAATAAAATCAGGACAGAAGAGCCGTAAACCGGATATACCCAATCGGGCACTCCGCCGAATATTTGCGATTTTGGCTCCTTTATCAGCTCTAAAATTTCTTTGGAAGCAATGCTGTGATGATGGAGAAATTCATAAAGAGAAATGGCTCCATTTTCCTGCTGCATGTTGGGAAATAGCAATACTTCGACCATGAAAAAGGCCCAGAAAGTGTGCAGGCTTTTCCAAGAAGGTGGCGCCGGATTAAAGTGATAATAGCCTGTCCAAACTCCGTAAATGATCACTGCTGTAGCCACATAATAAACAAAGTGGGTAGGACTCCAAGTGGTTAAATCAATACCCTGCAGCAAATGACGTAGACGAGGCGAGGGAAGCGACGTAGTTGATAGGGCGTTTGCGCTAGACAGTTCTCGAAGTTAAGATATAAATTCTGATAACATAAAAAAGGATGGCACGCTGCCATCCTCTAAAGTAGTTATTTCCATCCGCGTTCATATTGCTTCGGCGCTTCGATCTCTATGCCGAGTGCTTTTGCTGCCGTTCGCGGCCAGTAGGGGTCGCGAAGCAATTCCCGGCCGAGAAAAACTAAATCTGCCCGGTTGTTTTGGATAATTTCTTCCGCCTGCACAGGGGAGGTAATGAGTCCAAGACCGCTTGTATCCACTTCTGCCTCCCGTTTGATTTGTTCAGCAAATTTAACTTGATAACCGGGATAGGCATGAATATGTGCCGGTACAACCGCACCCGAGCTGACATCGATCAAGTCAACCCCCTGTTCTTTCATCCACTTGGCCATTGGCACATAATCGCTTGGCGTCATTCCGTCTTCATGGTAATCATATGCAGATATCCTTACAAAAAGCGGTCCATCCCAGACTGTTTTGACAGCATCAATGATTTCCCGAAGGAAGCGGTAGCGATTTTCAGCCGAACCGCCATACTCGTCTGTCCGCTTATTTGACAGAGGTGATAAAAATTCATTTATTAAGTATCCATGGGCGCCGTGAAGCTCGATGATGTCAAATCCGGCTTTTTTCGCCCGAAGAGCACCCTGTTTGAAGGCTTCAATCGTTTCTTCAATATCGGCTTTTGACATTTCTTTTGGTGTTTTGCTTTTTTCATCAAAAGCAATGGCAGATGGAGCAAGAATTTCTCCTTCCAATACAGCTTTTCTGCCGGCATGGGCAAGTTGGATGCCCGTTTTGGCACCGTGCTCTTTGATCATATCGACTACTTCTTTCAGCCCTGCGATATGATCGTCGCTCCAAATTCCCAAATCCTGCGGAGAAATCCTGCCTTGCGGGGTGACAGCTGTTGCTTCGAGAATAATCAGCCCAACCTGGCCGACCGCCCGTGATACGTAATGGGTGCGATGCCAATTTTGAACTTTTCCATCTTCGTTATGGCTCGAGTACATGCACATCGGCGACATGACAATCCGATTTTTCAAGGTAACATCTTTGACGGTGTAGGGTGTAAATAATTTAACTGGCATTTCAAACCCTCCTGGATAAAATTTTTCACAACTCCAGTATAGCAAAGGCGCTGCAAATTAGAAAAAATCCAGCATGCCAGCGTCAGGAGAGTTGAAACTTCTCGGTTAATTCCTCGCCCATTTTACGAGATCGGGCTGCTGCCGCCTTGATACAGGCGATAAAGGCTTCTTGAACACCATTTTCTTGGAGAATTCGAATGCCGGCTTCCGTTGTGCCGCCTGGACTTGTGACTTCCTTCCGTAATTGGCTTGGAGATTTTTCGGATGTTTTCAGCATTTCCGCTGCTCCAATCAAGGTTTGGACGATCAGCTCTTTGGCTATTTGCCGCTCTAAACCAATTTCTGCGGCACTGTTTTCCATTGCTTCCACAAGGTAGTAAATATAGGCCGGACCGCTTCCGGAAAGTCCCGTAACAGCGTCAAGCTCGTCTTCGGAAACAAATGCTGTCATGCCGACGGTTGCAAATAATTCGCTAATGATCCTGCTCTGCTGCTCGGTTACCCGCTGATTTACTGCAATCGCTGTTGCTGATTTAGCAACTGCCGCAGATGTATTTGGCATCGCTCTAGCTATAGCAAGCTGCTGATCCACCAAAGTGTCAATTGTGTCAATTGACACTCCTGCCAAAACGGAGATGATAAGCATATCTTTTGTTAAATATCTTTTAATTTTAGTAACGGAGGCGGCAGCATCTTTTGGCTTCATGGCTAGAATGACCGCATCCGCTCCGTCAAAGAGGGCGGATAATTCATACGTATAGTTGACGCCATATTGGGTTTTTAAGAGAGCTAATTTTTTCTCGTTTTGATGATTGGTGACCCAAATATTTTTGCCATCCACTAATTGTTTTTCTATTATTCCTGATATCAGTGCTTCTGCCATGGAGCCTGCACCGACGAATACGAGTTTTTTCATGAAAATTTCCTCCTTTAAAGTCTTTTCAGCCGCCAGCACTGAAATGCAGCGAATGAACCATTTTAGCTAAAAAATAAAAGACCCCTCATCCATAAAAGGACGAAAGGTCTATGCCCCCGCGGTACCACCTTCATTTTCCCTTTTGCTTTAAAGGGATCACTCAAAGCCGTTAACGCCGGCTGCGTTAGGTTTGGCCTAATCGCTCATAAGGTAGGTTCAACGAGGAAGAGGGCAGTGCAGCCTTTCAGCCTGGGGCTTCACTCTCTAGTGCCATTTCTCATTTACTGGCCTTAATCATTGCTTTTCGTTTCACTATAAATTTTATAAGTCATTATGCCGGATAAACAGGCAGTCTGTCAAGGGAAGAAGAGACAGAATTTTTCATCTATTCCAACTAAATTATGCGAAAATAATGACAATTGGACAAAAAATCGGTACACTTATCTTTGTATAGTAAATGTAAAAGAATAAAATTATGTAAAGATAATGAATTAAAGGGGTTTTGATGAAATGACGGAATGGAAAAATGGCATTGCCAAGCTTACGGTTCCAACTCCTTATGCGGTTGGCGATGTCAATATGTATGTAATCAAAGGGGATCGCTTAACACTGATTGATGCCGCAGTCAAAACGGAAGAGGCGTGGGCTGCTTTCAAGGATCAGCTTGCTTCGCTTCGTTTGCGCCCGGAAGACATTGAACAGGTCGTTCTGACGCACCATCATCCGGATCATGTCGGCCTGCTTGACTTTTTGCCCGATTCAGTCGAGTTGTACGGCCATCCGTTCAATCAGCGCTGGCTGTATCGGACAGAGGAGTTTTTGCGTCAGCATGATGCATTTTACGAGAAGCTGTGGGTTGAATGTGGTGTTGCGGCTGAATTTTTTCCGCATCTTTTTTCCATGAGAAAAACCCTCAAATATTCCTGTACGGATCAGCAGCTGACAGGAACCATTATCGAAGGAGACCGACCGCCTGGTATGGAGGATTGGCTTGTCATTGAAACGCCCGGACATGCTCAAAGCCATATCAGCCTTTTCCGTGAAAAAGATGGAATTATGATTGGCGGCGATCATATTTTAGCGCATGTTTCACCAAATCCTTTAATGGAGCCGCCCGTCCCGGGTTCTACAGAAAGACCAAAGCCGATCCTGCAATATCACCGTTCGCTTAAGAAACTTTTTGATTATCCGATTCAATTTGTTTATACAGGGCATGGAGAGGAAGTTTACCAGCTTGAAGAGCTGATTGAAAAAAGGATGATGCGCCAGCATGATCGCGCAATGACGGTTAAAAGCTGGCTGGAAAAAGAAGAATTGACAGTCTTTGAAATTTGTAAGCGTCTTTTCCCGGCAGTTTATCAAAAAGAATTCGCTTTAACAATGTCAGAGACGGTTGCCCAGCTTGACTATTTGTCCTCAATCGGCGAGATTAGTAGTAAAGGGAATCAGCCATTCCTCTATTCAGCGGGAAGATGATTCAAGACGTAGGCTTGAGGTGATTGGGTTGTTATGGAACAGTTAACAGGAAAAAATATTGTGATTACTGGAGCGTCTGGGGGGATTGGGGCGGAAATTGCTAAGCTTTGTGCCGCCCGGGGTGCCAATCTTGTTTTGCTTGCGAGAAGCATTGATAAGCTTGAGCAGCTGCAAAAAGAATTGCAACAGCGCTACTCTGTACAGATTGTCGTTCATCAGCTGGATGTATCAGATACCGAACAAGTGCACGCATTTTTCACAGAAATTTTTCAAACAATGGGGCAAGTTGATATTTTGGTGAACAATGCCGGATTCGGAATCTTTCGTGAAGCACACGAGGCGGAATTGGAAGAGATTAAAGCGATGTTTAATGTGAATGTCATCGGATTAATGGCGTGCACGAGCATGGTGCTGCCGCATATGCGCGAGAGGCGCTTCGGCCACATTATCAATATTGCTTCCCAGGCTGGAAAAATTGCGACGCCGAAGTCGAGTGTCTACTCCGCAACAAAGCATGCCGTCCTTGGCTATTCAAACGCTTTAAGGATGGAGCTTGCCGATTACAATGTCCGGGTCACATCGGTTAACCCGGGACCAATTGCTACAAACTTTTTCAACATTGCCGATGAAAAGGGCACTTATGTAAAAAATGTCGGACGGTTCATGCTTCAACCGGAGTATGTTGCGGAAAAAGTGGTCAATGCCATGCTGACAAAGACGCGCGAAATTAATCTTCCGCGCTGGATGAACCTGGGGAGTGTCGTTTATAACCTATTTCCAAAGACATTCGAACGCTTGGGAAGGCGAGTGTTTAATCAGAAGTAATGATGGTGCGGGCATTGCGGTTAAGGTGATAGAGTGTATAAAAAAGAACCTCCACCGAGGCTCTTTTTTTATCTTAATTTAGAGCATGAATATTTCTTTCTAGTTTTTTCGTAAGCGAACATTAAAAAACTTATAAATAATGATAGCGCATATGATTACGATTGCTAACTCGATTTCGATTGCCCAGCCGCTAAAGCTTTTGTCAATAAAAATCCCCACTGCTGACCCAACTGGAAATGTAATGGCTGCCCCCAATATCGCACCAGCAGCCAAGCCAATAAATATGCCAAGTATTAAACCCATGATCGCAGCTCCTTTCAAGGTAACGTTCGCTATTGACACTTCCATTATAATAAGTTTCCACTATCTTGTGATGGTTTTCACAAATTGATCAATTATTTGCCCTAATTTTATTTCAAAAAGTTCATATTATGTCCATTGATATTTTCACGATGATGTTACCCTAATAAAGGTAATAAATGTGGCTTAATGATAAAATGAATGTAAATTATCTATTGACCCCGTACTATAGTACAGGGTTTATGCTGTGTATGAGGTGGAAATGGTGGGGTATCGTGCTGGCGAAATTGCGAAGTTATGTGGCGTTAACAAAGAAACACTCCGATATTATGAGCGCATCGGTCTTATTCCGGAGCCAAGCAGAACGGAAACAGGTTACCGAATGTATCCAGAAAATACAGTTAATCGGATCCTGTTTATAAAACGAATGCAGGAGTTGGATTTTACGTTAAATGAGATCGACAAATTGCTTTGTGTAGTTGATCAGAGTGATGTGAGATGTGCAGATATGTACGATTTTGTAAACCAAAAAATCGAGGCAGTTCAAGCGAAAATTCAAGATTTAATAATACTTGAAAAAGTGCTGCAGGATTTAAAAGCACGCTGTCCAGACGAAAGAGCGATTCATGAATGTCCGATTATTGAAACCTTATTACCATCAGAAAGTGGAAAAGTTGAATAAAAGGAAATTTCGTTGTTTCTGATTATCTTTCCTTTTCTAAATCATGGGACATACTATTCACGGTTGCAGCCTTTAAATTTGACAGAGCCATTGGAAGGAGGGAGCAATTATGGTAATAACCAAAGATATGCCTGTATCCGGCATTGCTGCCAGTTGGGACGAAGCAAGAGAAGTTTTTCAAAAATACGGCATTCCAGCCAGTTCGAATAAAGCATTAAAGGAACATATTCAAGGGGAACAATTGGATCAATTGATTTCTGATTTAAATAAAGCGATTGGGAGTTCAGATGCTACTTGTATTGAAGGCGGCTGACGAGTTTAGTAAAGGCACTGGATGTGCCTTTTATTTTTCCAAAACGAAGGAGAGAGTTATGGAGATTTCATTCATTCGGCACGGAAAATCACAACTAACTACGAATGAAAAAATAACTTGCTTGGAGTTTAAAAATGGGGTTGAAAAATATGACGCCAGCGGGGTGATAGAAAAATCATCCTACCCTTCGGCTGCTCTGGAAAAAGCGGCAGCTGCCAATCTTGTTGTGACAAGTGATTGAAGTTGAATATTTATTCTTATTGTTGTATTTTTATTATATCCTAACATAGGGGGTTAATGAATGTACATACCAAAGGCTTTTGAAGTTAGTGATAAAAAGAAGTTAATAGACTTTATTCAACATCATAGTTTTGGCATTTTATTTTCCGAAACGGACGATGGACCTTTTGCAACGCATTTGCCATTTTTATTTGATGAAAGCAAGGGAGAAAATGGAGTTATGATCGGCCATATGGCAAAACCGAACCCTCATTGGAAAAAATTGCATAATAAAAAAGTTTTAGTCGTTTTTTCAGGCTCGCACGCTTATATTTCGCCGACTTGGTATAATGAACCGAATACCGTTTCTACTTGGAATTATGTTGCAGTCCATGTACTTGGAGAATTTCATTTAGTAGAAGACAAACAAGAAACGAAAGCTATTTTAGAAAAAACAGTTGATTTTTACGAATCACCTATGCCTAATCCGTGGAAAGCAAAGTTTGATGACAAATTCATCGATGGTTTAATGAACGGCATTGTCGGATTTGAAATCAATATTGAAAAATTTGAAGGCAAGTGGAAGCTGAATCAGAACCATTCACGACAGAGACAACAAAATCTGATAAACGGGTTAAAATCAAGAGATGAGTATCATTCACAAGAAATAGCATTATTAATGGAACAAAATTTACAAGAAATTAAGAAATAATGATTGTTCACTAATAAAGCTCCTTTAGCTCTGCTTCCATTTCAGAAATTGCCTGTTTATTCGATTGAAAATTATTTACCTTCAGTGTAAGCAGTAAACCAAAAGCTAAACAGATAGAGGAAAAGACAAAGGCGCTTTTGAAACCGCCCCCTTCGTCGATTAACCATCCAGCAATCGCTGGGCCGATGAATTGACCGACCGCAAAATAAAAAGTGACATAGCTAAATGCGATCGGCATTTCTGCCGGTTTCACATGATCCATGCTGGATGCTTGAGTTAACGCAAATAGCCCGGTAGATGTACTGCTTAAAATGATGATATGAATGGCAAATCCAATCAGAGTGGGAAAAAGAGCAGGAAGAATCATTGAAAGCCCTGTAAGTCCCATTGTGATAGTTAATGAAAGTCTTCGTCCAAGTCTATCTGAAATGGCTCCCCAAATAGGCCCGCTGAAGATGGACAAAATCCCGTTTAACGCCATTAATTGTCCGGCTGCTTTTACACTTACCCCAGAGCTAATCATGAAGCTCATAATAAAAATCGTTTGCACGATGTAAGTAAGTCCAACGATTCCGTAAATAAGTCCAACATTGACTACATTGCGGTTTTTATAGATTTCTTTTGCAGCTGTTTTTTCAACATTTTTTATTGAAGATGACTCCGAAGGCGGATTTTTTATAAAAATAAACGTTAGAATCACCACGAACAGTCCGATAACGGCAAATAATGCCCATGCGATTCTCCACCCAATGTCATGGTTCAAGCTTTCTAGGAATGGAACAATCATTCCTGCAAATAAAATACCAGTGCCAGCCCCACTTGTAGTTAAACCAATCACCAATCCTTTTTTCTGCGGAAACCAGGCGACGAGCAAGGAAATAAGCGGGGTATAAGTGAATGATGTGCCTATCCCTAAAACGAGCATGAAAAGGAATGTCACCCAGTAGGAAAAGGTAATGGCAAGTCCGGATAGTCCAAATGTTACGAGGGATATTCCCAGCAGAACCGTTTTTTTGCTGCCCCATTTGGAGGCAAGAATTCCAGCGAAAATGATGGTGCTTAAATAGCCCAATGATGTCGTCGTGCCGAGATAACCCGCCTGTTTATAGGAAAGCCCCAGACCTTCCCGCATAAATGGGAGAAACACTCCATAGGAAAGTCTTGCAAATGCTAAGACGACAATGGTTGTGAACATACCAAGAATGGAATAGATCCACAATCGATTTTGCGTGTTTATTTCCATAAAGACACCTCCTTTAAATGACCAGTCGGTATGTATAGTTTTTTTATTTTTCACTCTATTCATATTATTCTGGTTATATGTAGAAATATCAAGCTTTTTAAAATAAAAAGTCAGCATTCATTAGTGAAAAACCACGTGTTCCAGCAAAAAATATTTAAGCATGCCTAATGAAAAGGCATGCCTTCGTTATTCAACCTTATTCGTTTTTAAAAATTTATGAAATGGACATTCCGTTAAGGCTGTATCGTCATCGTGCAAAAAGTATTGTTTCCATTCATAATTATCCTTTTGTCCGTAGGTCTTTAGGTCGGGATGAATCGGTATCGAATCATACTCTGCGAGCCGTTTCCGAATGTTTGCTTTTATTTTTGAAGTGCGCGGTGCAAATGCATTAAATTGCTCTAACACCCATCTCGGTGTCACCGCTAGCATCAGATAAGGGAAATAGCGGCTCATTCTATTTTTGTGGGATGGTGTCGCACAGTACATAAAATATTGTTCTCCATGAAAACAAAATTCCCACAATGGATCATGAGGATCTTGGGGTATATGACTTGGCCATTTTATATCATCCATCTCACAAATTCGACTAAGCTGCGACCAAAAAATTTGTTCAAATTGTTCAACGCTTAGATTTAATAAGTCTTGAGAAGATTCATAAAAAATGATGAGAGATGTATAGGCGCCAATTTCGCGATAATTGTTTGAATAGGCCTCAAGCAGTTGGGCAAGTTCTGTGGAGGAAGAGGCATCATATGGGTTTTTTACAAACCCATAGCGAAAATGATTGAGTTGAAGGCCTAGAGTAGCAGGTATACACGGGAACGATTTATGCTTATCGGAAATTTTTGCCTCAAATTTTTCAAATGCATCTTTTTTCCACGGATCAAGATTCGTTTGCTGAATGGCTTCTTTTGTCAACAACATCACACAGCCCTCCTCTCGACCATAAGATATGCATGATAGGTAAGTTGGTGAATGTCCATATCTGTTTGGATTGTTGTAACAACGATAATGCTTCCTTTAGTAGTGGGGTCGTATATTGTAAGAAGGAAAATAATCGAAAATGTAGAATTTAGATCGGAAAACAAACTCAATAGAGGGTTCTTCAAGGGGAATTTCGTAAATCTAGCAAAAGGATTTAAAGATAAATTTTACGAATCAAACTTGAGATACTTTACTTTAAGTATTCATACAACTTTGGATGGATTTGTTTGTTGAGAAAGGATACATTGGATGACATTCAAGCTATAACATTATTAAAATTAAAAATGTTTCAGGAAGTAAATTAAGCAGTAAAATTTGATTTCTCTTGGTTACAACCAACTTCTCTAGTTTTTGTTCAACTTTCATTTCAACACTCCTAGTACTTAATAGATACAATCGAATACAAACAAGTAGTTAAATAAATATCTAAAATTGGGTCTTTAAGGTAGATTGTAACTTTTCTCGGCGGAACCAGACTTTTATATTCAAATTCAGATACAATTGTATCTGTTTGAGCATCTTTTATTCGAATATATTTGTCCAGATAATCTTTAAAAATTAAAAATTCTTTATCGTGATAAAAAAAGGAGTAGCGAGGGTTTGTCTTTATTTTGGTTCGATCGACTAAAGTATAAGTTTGACCATCTGCGTGAATCGTCCACTTGTCTTTTATGATAGTAAAGGCTTGAAATGCCAGTACTTGGATGTTTGAATTCTCATCATAAATCTTTAAATGAAGGAAAAACCCATCTACCAAAAAGTCTATGATCCGTTCAAGCTTATTTTTGTAGAAACGCTGAAACTTTCCAATTACTATTTTTTCGTGTTCATCATAGATTTCATGCAATTTCAAGGACTGTTTTAAAACCGGCTGCGTAAACTTATAACTCACTTTTCAACCCTCCGTAAAATGTCTAAGACCTTGAAATTCAAGACAAACCAATTAGAGACATATACTTCAAGAATGGCACTAATTAAAAGAATGATCATAGATATTGGCAAATACACTTTTAATAGCTTTTTATATAGACGTTCAGAAGATTAAATTCTCTGGTTTTAAAAAATAAGTAATACGTGTAAAATTGTTTCAATCTAAATCCCTCTATAAATTAAGAGATTTCCATAAATCTATTTACTTTTGTAACGGCGGAATTAATTTATGTATGAAAATTTGAAGTTTTGATATAGCGTTTTAGTTCCTGATAAAATTGTTCTCTAGTACCCGCAAGAATCACTAACACCAAATTTCCTGATTCATCCTCTTGTACACTAAAAGCTATTTCGTAATTGGTACCCTGATGATAAATATTGTAGCCATAAATTCCAGCTAAATCCCCTTTTTTAAGTTCCCCTACTTCAAAGGGATTTAACTGGATTTCTTCAAAAGCTTCTCGAAATTTTCTCTTTAAGTGTTTATCTTTTATTTTTTTTATAAATTTTTCTGTTGCTGGGGGAAAAATTAAATCAAATGTCCTCATCTTCGTCTCCAAAAAGTTCATCAAATGATGTCTTTTTTCCGTTCTTAAGTGTGTCTTCGATTAAAGATTCTACTGCATCTGCTATTTGTGCTTTTCGATGTTTAAACTCCATCATTAAATCTTCACCTGTATATCCCTCAGCAATGAGATCCCCTAAAATTTCTTCTGAAAAATCGTCAAAATTTTCTCGAATTGGCTTTAATAACAAATGGTTACCATGTAACTCAATTGTTACCTCTTCTCCAATATTTAATTGATCATAGAATTCCTTTGGAATACTAATTTGTCGTTTACTTGAAACAGAGACACGTTTTGATTTTTTGGAACGTCTTGATTTAGACATTGGCAATCTCTCCATCTTTTTTTCAGCTATTACCATACTTTATGCCCCTCCATTAAAAAAATATACTTATTTTCTTGTTATTTTATTTTAAATTTACCGTACAAATTGATTTCTTGGTTTTCTTACTTCTTTATTTAATAATATCATTTCAAACATCTAAATACAAATTTAAATAGCACTAGAGAAATATTTTTACAATTCCTCTAAGTTCCGATAATATAGTTATCGGAATCTAGAACCCCAAACCTGCAGTTTCGATTGTTACCCAAGAAACTGGCACGATGCTATCCTCCGCCCAGATGGGTGCAATTATCACTTCTTCCACACCCGCATTTATGGTGATTTTTTCTTTCCTGCTGCTGAAAGAACTGTTGACAGCAAAAAAGATACTTTCCGTTTGCTTAGCAACAATCGGCGTTATTCTTATTGTTGGAGTCGATCAGGCGCATTTGTCCAGTAAACTTGGCGGTCTTTCACTGCTTCTTGCAGCATTAACATGGGCGCTTATGTCCGTTCTTGTAAAACGGGTGCCGAGTAATTATTCACAAATTGTGGTAACAACCTACTCCATTTTAGTAGCCATATTCGTACTGACCCTTTTTGTTGCCGGCCGGCTGCCCGCAATGAATTTTTCTAAATTGGCCGATCCGGCTATTTGGGGCGGCGTCCTCTATTTGGGTATTGTCTCAACAACAGGCGGATTTCTCCTTTGGAATTGCGGCCTGCAAATGCTGAATGCCTCAAGCGGCCGCTTGTTTTTCTTTTTTCAACCTGTTGTTGGAACTTTGCTCGGATGGCTCATTCTTCAAGAGCGCATCGGCGCGACTTTTTGGATCGGCTCCATCCTCATTCTCGGTGGTGTTTTACTCGTTATCAATGAGGAAAAATTGAATTCCTCTTTCATCGGCGAAGATTAGGTAAAGGGAGATGGAAAATGGTATTTTGGGGAAGGATCGGTGGGCTTGATTATCAAATAAGAAAATGAAAAAATAAATCTGTATGAATGCCTGCTGGCGGTCATTAGTCGGGGGTAGTTAAAAATTCATATACAACATCGTTCACGATTTCGTACAAATCTGCCTCGGGTTCCGCTGCTTTTGCCGTATAAATTCGGTTGTAAAGCTGGTCCATCTCCTTTAAATTAATTGGCAGAAATTCCCTATCTGAATCATACTGTTTAAAACAATTTTTGATCATCTTCTCAATCAGTCGTTTGTCCACTACAGCCACCTCCGCTTTCATTAGTATATCGTAAATTTTTTTATTGCGAACCTTCTTCCTGAAAAAATTTCCATTGAATACGAACGAATATTCGCCTAAAATAACGGGTAGAATGATATAGAACTTATGTTTGGTTTTTGGAGGGATCCTTGTGATTGATTATCGAACATTACCGCAGAACAAAATTTTATGTGTCGATATGAAAAGCTTTTATGCAAGCTGTGCGGCGGTGATCGAAGGACTTGATCCGCTTACTTGCTACGTAGCGGTTGTCGGCAATCAGGAGCGGCAGGGGAGTGTGGTGCTTGCCGCTTCGCCCCGCTTAAAAAAAGAATTTGGTATCAAAACCGGCTCCCGGCTGTTTGAAATCCCGAATGATCCGCGGATTCGCGTAATCGAACCGAAAATGGCAACGTATTTGCGGATTTCCACGGAAATTTCCCGTGTTTTTAACCGCTATGTGCCGAAAGAGGCGATCCACACGTACAGTGTCGATGAAAGTTTTATTAAAGTCGATGGCGTCCTGCACCTGTGGGGGGATGCCAAGACGATCGCGCGAAAAATAAAGGACGATATTGAACGGGAATTTCAGCTGCCATGTGCGGTGGGAATTGGGCCGAATATGCTGATGGCAAAACTGTGTCTTGACATTGAAGCAAAGAGGAAAGGAATTGCCGAGTGGACGTTTGCCGATGTTCCTGAAAAGCTGTGGAGCATTGCCCCGCTTCGTGAAATGTGGGGAATTGGCAGGCGCCTTGAAAAAACGCTCAACAGCATGGGGATTTTCTCCGTCGGCCAATTGGCCCGCTATGATTTAGAAAAGCTGGAAAAGAAATTCGGAATTATGGGCAACCAGCTTTATTATCACGCTTGGGGAATCGATCTTTCCGATTTGGGGGCACCGCTGGTTGAAGGGCAAATCAGCTTTGGTAAAAGTCAAATTTTACTAAGAGACTACAAAGATGAAGCAGAAATCAAGCATGTCATTCTGGAAATGTGCGAGGAGGTTGCACGCCGGGCAAGAACCCATCGGAAAGCAGGAAGAACGGTCAGCCTCGGAATCGGCTACAGCAAAGAAGAATTCGGCGGCGGGTTTCATCGCTCGCGAACGATTGAGCAGCCAACAAATGTGACAATGGAGCTTTATCGTGTCTGCCTGGAATTGTTTCATGAAAATTATAGCGGCCATACGGTCAGAAATATTTCGATTACGCTTGGCAATATCGCCGACGATCGGGAGTTGCAGTTAAGCCTTTTTGATTTCGGCGCAGGAAAGCGGCGGCAGCTTGGCTATGTCGTCGACCGCATCCGCGACCGTTTTGGCTCAGGCGCACTGCTGCGCGCGGTTTCGTATACAACTGCCGGTACAGCAAAACAGCGGGCAACGCTTGTTGGCGGACATAAAATGTAATAAAGAAAGAAGTGGGAATATGATTCGCGACCGTGGGAAAATCAAGTGGACAGCGATGATGCTTCCGGAGCATGTCAAATTGCTGCGGGACTGGGTAAAGGAAGATACGTATGAACAGAAAAAGGAGCTGGATGAACAGCAGCTTGAACGTATTAATGAGATCGCTGCCGGGGCGATGGAATTTAACGAGTGGGTACACATCACGCATTATCGAAATCGGAACTACGAAATTTTGATTGGAAAAATTCATTATTGGGATGCGATCACTCAGACGTTCCATGTGGTTGACAAGTTTGATGAGCTGCATCGGATTTCGCTGAATTCCATTGCAGATATTCGCTTCGGCTAATGAAAAAAGAGCGGCTTTTGTAAAAACCGCTCCCATCGTCTATGATTCTTTTTCAGCAACGCGGACTTTCGATTCAAATTTGCCTTTGTGACTGCCATCGCAAAACGGTTTGTTGTTGGATAAACCGCAGCGGCAAAGGGAAAAGCTTGGTTTTGTTTCGTACACATTGCCTTCGCCATCAAGCAATTCCACATCGCCTGTAATGCGCAGCGGTCCATTATCATTTACTTTAATTTGAACTTTTGACATGTTTCCACCCCCTTTTTATAAAATATTTTTGCTTTTAAGAATAGTAAAAAGAAGCAGAAGATGCAACTGTACAGCAGCCTAAAAAAACATGTGTTACAATCATCTTATACCAATGAGGGGAGATTTAAACATGGAAATTACGATCACAGAGACAGCCATCACGAAAATCAATCAAAAAATCGGAGAGCAAACAGGCAATTTGAAGCTTGTTTATGATACAGATGATTGCGGCTGTGCGCTAAACGGCGTTGTTGCCCTATGGTTTGTGCCAGAGCTGGAAGCGGATGATATCAAGATTGAAACGAACGACCGCCCCGTGTATATACCAAAAGCAAAGGAGGTCTTTTTTGACGAAAAAATGACGATTGATTTTTCCGATACTTTACAGGTATTTCAACTAAAAAGTTCGCAGCAATTTTTAAATGGCCATATGAGCTTCATCTTGCAGAAAAATTAAGTCGGCATGGATGTGGATTCAACATATGTTTGCAGAAATTGATCAATCGCTTTTTCATAATCCTGGCTGTTTTGATTGAGTGATTGGGCGTGAAGGCCGTCTTTTGCAAGATAAAGCATTTTCGGCCCCTGCTTTTGCACGTATAATTCTTTTGTCATCGACGGCAGAATAAAATCATCTTTTTCACTGTGAATAAAAAGCACGGGTTTTTTAATTTTCTTGATGACCGAAATCGGTGAAATTTCAGCAAGCGAATACTTGTCACGAAGCTGTAAAAAGAGACCGGTCAGTGGGACAAACAGGGCGGGCGGAAGCTTGATTTCTTTTTTCAGCCGGTAGCGGAGCTGTTCCTTAAAATCCGAAAACGGGCAGTCGGCAATATAAAAATCTGCCTCGTCCTCCAGCATGCCGGCATACAAAAGCATCGTTGCCGCCCCCATTGATTCCCCGTGAATTCCGAAAAAAAGATCAGCACCCTTTTCTTTTTTCAGCCAATCAACGACTGCCTTCAAATCAAACTTTTCATAATGTCCGTAGCTCGTTGTTTTTCCGCCGGATTCACCGTGGCGCCGGTGGTCATAAATTAGCGCATTAAAGCCGCGCAGTAGGAAAAGATTCATATACTTGATCGAATTAAATTTATTTTCGGTCACCCCATGAGCAATGATGACATAGCGGTTTGTGTCATGCGGCTCAACAAGAAATGCATGGAGGAGATAGCCGAAGGGGGAATTGATTTTCACCTTCCGCTTTGGGAGAGAAGAAAATTCCTTCAAATTGAGCCTTCCTGCTCTCATCTCGCGCTCAAAGATCAGCTGCTCATCTTTCTTTTTTATGTACATCAGCCGGTTGGAAATATATAAGCCAATCGAAAAGAAAAAGAGGAGAGTGCTAAACAGTACGCCAAATGTTTTTTTCATCGAAAACGCCTCCAGAACAATATCTTCTATTTTAGCATGAAAAAAAGCCGCTTCCTATTCAGCGGCCTTAGAGGGAAAATGTCTATTGCACGGAATTTTGCCGTTTTGTCGGGTGAAGCGCTTTTTCCAATTCTTCCGCTGCAATCAACCGTTTTCCGCCACCTGCTGATTCTGCATAGTCTTTTCCTTTTTGGCTGTAACCTTTCTCGCGTTTCTGGCTCATCGTTTTCGTCTCCTTCCATACTGGTGTCATTTCTTAAGATGGATTATTGCAGCAAGACTTATTCGCTAAAAGAAGCAGTTTGTTGATGGAAGCGGAAATACGTACTTTCAATCGGTCTGGAAAGATGGGGACGAACCACTTCAACAGCCCGAATCAGGTTACCAAGGTTGACCCCTGTGTCAATTCCCATTCGCTCCAGCATGTAAACGACATCCTCCGTCGCCGCGTTTCCGGCGGCACCCGGAGCAAACGGGCAGCCGCCCAGTCCTCCAGCAGATGTATCGAACCGATCAATTCCAGCTTGAAGGGAAGCGAGGATATTGGCGAGAGCGAGCTTGTGCGTGTCATGAAAATGGGCGGTTAAAAGCGTATTGGTGAATTCCCGCTTTAGCTGAGAAAATAAGAAATACGCCTCATTTGGCACAGCCATTCCGATTGTATCAGCAACGCTCAACTCATCCACCCCGAAAACGACAAATTCGCGGCACAACTTGAGCGTGTCCATAGGATCAATTTTTCCTTCATAAGGGCAATAAAACGCTGTGGAAATGCAGGCGCGGACAAAATAGCCTTTTTCTTTTAATTCGCTAATAATGGGTTTAAGCTCGCTTAGGCTTTCTTTCGTCGTTTTATTGATGTTTTTTTGATTAAACGTGCTGCTGACACCGACAAATACGGCAACTTCCCTGCAGTCTGTCATGTAGACGCGCTCGATTCCTTTGCGATTCGGGGAAAGGACAATGCAGCGTGTACCGCTATCGAGGCAATCGGCAACAATTTCAGCGGCATCAGCCATTTGCGGCACCCACTTAGGTGAAACAAACGAAGTTAACTCCATTTCTTTGATTCCCGCATTTCTTAGCTCCGTAATAAATTGCTTTTTACGATCTGTTGGGACAAAGGCTTTTTCATTTTGTAAACCGTCGCGAGGCCCTACTTCAATAATCGTCACTTTTTTCGGCAAATGAAAAGGCAAGATGCTCCCCCCCCCTCTATTCCTATTTTTATTGTATGGAGGATAATTTTGAAAAAGAAACAGTAAACAGAATCTTATAAAAATAATTTAGTGTTTAAAATAATGAGAGCATCATTATAAATTAACACCTAAGTAGGAATGGAAAATAGTGTCTGTGTTTGTTCGTCTGCAAAGCAGATGGGCTCTCGTTAATAATCTTTTCTATAGGAAAATGTTATAATAGTTTAGACCGAGTTTAAAGGAGTGCGTGTGTAATGAAAAAACAACCGAAGCAAAAACCGAAAAACGAGGATGCAGTGGTAACGCTTGGGGACCGAATGAATCAGGATTTATTTAAGCAGCTAAAAGAAAAGCAGCAAGAGTTAAAGGCTGCCGAGGAAAAGCGAAAGGAAGAAGAAGAACAAAGAAAACGGGAAGAAAGAAGATTAAAAGAAAAAAACAAATCATTTAAAGAGCTTTTGCAAGAAAGCGACATGGATTGGAAGGATTTTAAATAATGCCACCGATTTCAAATTGAGGCGTATATGGAGGGAAAAAATTCAATTATTAAAGAACTTGAACAGCGGGCTTTTGAGTGGGGGAATCGTAAAAAATAAAGGGCTCTACTTCGATAAGCATGAGCCCTTTTGGTTTACCGATGTTCTTTGTACAGGGAGTTCTTTGAAATTTCACGGATGAATGTCAGTTCCTCTTTAGTCAGCGGCTTGCATTGCACCGCTTTGACGTTTTCCTTTACTTGTTCAGGGCTGCTTGCGCCAGCAACAACAGAGGTTACAGCAGGATTGGCAAGATTGTATTGAAAAGCAATCTCATTAAGCGGGCGGGAAGCTGCCAATTTTTCTTTGAGTAATGGTAAAAGTTTGTTCAACTCTTCCCAGCTGTAGTCTAAGTAGCCTTTTGCAGTTGCTTTCTCAAGCATTTTATCACTCAAAAGACCTTTAGCCAGCGGCCCGCGAGTAACGACGCTAATGCCGCGTTCGTGAAGGAGGGGCAATGCTTCTTCTTCCGGGCGCCTGTCTAAAATGCTGTATTGCATCATGACAGAGACAATGGATGATTTTTTTATGTATTCCCGGATCACGTTTGGACGGATGGATGAGATTCCATAATAACGAATAATGCCTTCTGATTTAAGTTCCTCGAAAGCTTCAATTGTCTCTTCAATCGGATCTTCGATTGTCCCGCCGTGGAGCTGGTAGAGATCGATATAATCGGTGCCAAGCCTTTTTAGGCTGTTTTTTACTTCTTCTTTTATATAGGATTTTGATGGATCCCAAGACCAACCTGCCCCATCTTCGTTCCAGCGGTTTCCGACTTTTGTTGCGATGATCACTTGATTACGTACATTTTTTAGGGCTTTCCCGACAATCCGCTCATTTTCTCCATGGTCATATAAATCCGCTGTATCAAAATAATTGATGCCTTCTTCCAAAGCTGTTTCAATAATCCTTTGTGCAGCTTTTTCATTTGTTCCAAGCGACATGCACCCTAATCCTAATTCAGTTACATATAAATCAGAGTTTCCAAGCTGGTTTTTCTTCATATTTCACCCCGGTCTATTTTTTTCTTATTTTAATAAAGTTAGGGTGAGGTGACAAATTATTTGAGCAAAA
Organism: Bacillota bacterium Lsc_1132; assembly: GCA_044598425.1. Lineage (GTDB taxonomy): Bacteria > Bacillota > Bacilli > Bacillales > Cytobacillaceae > JAEVLT01. Next base: position 2,332,710 of record CP172536.1, on the reverse strand, counting down.
AAAGGGATCGTTACAAGATTTCCTATAAATTCCCCAAAGAAGAAAAATGTTCTTATAACCTTTCATGGTAGCAGCAAATACCGGCATTTAGCCTCCCACCCTTTACCAGCCAAAATGATCCCCTTTTCATGTACGTAGATTTTCACACCCCAACGCCTCCGATCAAATTATGATAAAATGTATGAGCAGATCACAGTGGATTAGAACAGGAGTGAGGAATTTGAACCGCCTTGAAGAAAAAACAATTGAAACGAAAGAAATATTTTCAGGAAGAGTAATCAGCCTGCATGTCGAAGATGTAGAATTGCCAAACGGGAAAATATCCAAACGGGAAATCATTAAACACCCGGGGGCCGTGGCAATTATTGCTTTAACAGATGACAACAAAATCGTCATGGTCGAGCAATACCGGAAAGCATTGGAACGAACAATCGTGGAAATTCCAGCGGGAAAGCTGGAAAAAGGGGAGGAACCAGCCGTTTGTGCCCGGAGGGAACTGGAGGAAGAAACAGGCTATGTTTGTGAAAAGCTCGAGCTGCTTGTCTCGTTCTACACTTCGCCGGGATTTGCCGACGAAATTGTTCACGTTTATATCGCAACGGGCCTATCAAAAAAAGAAGACGCTGCTTCTCTTGATGAAGACGAATTTGTGAACCTTGAAGAATTAACGCTTGAAGAAGCAGTCCAATATATTAAAGAGCAAAAGATTTTTGATGCAAAAACAGTATTTGCGGTTCAATACCTTCAGTTGCAAGAGGCACTTGAGAAAAAATGAACCGTTATGATGTAGACTTGCATATTCATATTGGCCGGACATAGACAGGCAAACCGGTCATGGCCATTTGGAGAAACAAATCAACGTTGATTTTTCGTGCGTACAAAAAATGATTGATTTTCATTTAAGCTACGTGGCGAAAAAAGAAAGTATGAATAATACAGGATTAAATTTAGAAAACCGGTTGTCAAAAATGGCATCCGGTTTTTTGTCATAGTTTTGACGGGCAAGCATACAATTTAGTAACTCGAATTGTAGGAGGAACCACAATTGAAAAAACGAATGTACCAGAACGATGCCGCTAGTTATTTCCGTGAGCATTCCTCAATTTTTTTGTTTGTCATCGTATTGTTTTTGATGGGGGTTATCTTTGGAGCTATTGTAGTTAACAGCATGAGTATCACCCAAAAGCAAGACCTATTCTATTATTTATCACAATTTTTCGGACAAGTTTCCGATGGAAATATTCAGGAATCAACCGATTTGTTTATCCAAAGTCTCTTGCACAATAGTAAATTTATTGGCCTGATGTGGATTCTTGGCATTTCAATCATTGGTCTTCCGATCATTCTTATTCTCTTATTTTTAAAAGGGATGGTGGTAGGCTTTACGGTCGGGTTTTTAGTCAATCAAATGAGCTGGAAAGGCTTCCTGCTTGCAACAGTGTCAATTTTGCCGCAAAATTTAATTATTATTCCTATTTTTATTATCATGGCAGTCATGAGTATTTCCTTCTCACTGAAAATGATAAAAAAACAATTCATGAAAAAATATGGGCAGCCGATCATTCCATTATTTAAGCAGTATATTTTTGCTTTAACAGCTGCAGTCCTATTGCTTTCGGCCGCAGCAGCGATTGAAGCTTACCTCTCACCAGGACTCATGAAATCCGTTATTCATTCAATTGAATTATAATGAATATTATATAATAATAATTATTGATTAGAGATTATAATAATTTTATTTTGAATCTAGTTTCTCATCTGTTATAATGAGAATGAACAGAGGCGAGGGAGGTACTTCGGATGGAAACTAGAATTGAGAGAATAAAAAAACAGTTGCATTCATCAAGCTATAAATTGACACCCCAACGTGAAGCAACCGTTCAAGTTTTATTGGAAAATGAAGAGGATCATTTAAGTGCGGAAGATGTTTACCTCCTAGTGAAAGAAAAATCGCCTGAAATTGGTTTGGCTACTGTTTATCGAACGCTGGAATTGCTTACTGAATTGAAAATTGTTGATAAAATAAACTTTGGTGACGGAGTGTCCCGCTATGATTTGCGTCAAGAAGGAGCCGCTCATTTTCACCATCATCTTGTTTGCATTGAATGCGGGGCAGTCGATGAAATTCAGGAAGATTTGCTTGAAGATGTTGAAGCAGCCGTTGAAGAAAAGTGGAATTTTAAGATAAAGGACCACCGTCTGACGTTCCATGGCATATGCTATCGCTGCCAAGAAAAAAATCAGTCGAATGAAGAATGATCGGATGAAGCTCGAAAAGCCTTTAAAAAGCGAAAGGCTTTTTTCTTATTTAAAGGTTTTGTTAAAGCTCATTGTTGATTTTGCCATTATGTTGATTGGAGCGGAAGGCCGCGAGACTCCTCGAAAATGCATTCGCATTTCCTTCGTGCGGTGTTAATTCGAGGATGTTCGTTCAATGTCCTGTGGGAAACGGGTCAAGGGAGACCTCGCAGGCGCGTCATGCGCCGAGGAGGTTCCCGAACCGCCCGCGGAAAGTGAGCTTCTTGAGCGGAAATCAACAGGGAAGTTTAACAGCGCCTATTTAAAAAACGTTGAGCAGGTATAAAACCTGTCCAAATTGGCATACCTTTTACTAAACTTACTAACCGGGGGAAAAGGTATGCTTTCTTATTTGAAGCTTTTTTTACAATCATTAAAGGTTTTTATTTTATTCACAGGGTGCACGATTCTTTTTTATTATGGTATTATGTGGGTGAATGAAGAATATCAAAATTACCATCGCTATGATGAACCAAAAGGGGCTGCGCTGAAAGTATCGAACACAGCCCAGGAAGGAAGTTCGTCAATGCTTGATCGGCTAATTTTGTTTTATTTAAGTGGGGAGTAATGAATCTGATGGAAGATCAACTGAAAGACTTTATCCACTATGTCATGGTTGAAAAGGGGCTGGCGAAGAATACCATTGCGGCCTACGAGCGTGATTTAAAGAGCTATACGCACTACTTGAAAAATGTTGAAAAAATTGACAGTCTGAATGAAGCCCAGCGCGCCCATATTGTCCATTTTCTAGGTTTCTTGAAAGAGCAAGGGAAGTCATCTAAGACGCTTGCAAGACATGTGGCATCCATAAGAGCTTTCCATCAATTTTTAATTCGAGATAAGGCAACAGATCATGATCCGTCCGTCCATATCGAAACCCCGCAACTAGAAAGATCCCTTCCGAAAGTATTGAATCAGCAGGAAGTTGAAACCCTCTTGGATGCGCCTAAACAAAATAACCATTACGGCCTAAGAGATAAAGCAATGCTTGAAATTCTATATGCTACTGGCATGAGGGTGAGTGAACTAATCGGCCTCAACTTGGGAGATGCACATTTAACAATGGGGTTTGTCCGCTGCATCGGAAAGGGGAACAAGGAGAGAATTATTCCGATTGGGAAAACAGCCGCTAATGCTCTGCAACAATATTTAGATAGCGGAAGATCCCGGCTTGTTTCGAAAAAGCATCGCGAGAATGCATTGTTTCTTAACCATCATGGGCAGCGTCTGACGCGCCAGGGTTTTTGGAAAATCCTTAAGAAGCTGGCAAATGAGGCGGGAATTGAGAAAGAATTGACACCGCACACACTGAGGCATTCTTTTGCAACTCATTTGCTGGAAAATGGAGCGGACTTAAGGGCAGTTCAAGAAATGCTTGGACACGTAGACATTTCAACGACGCAAATTTACACCCATGTTACCAAAACGAGATTAAAGGATGTTTATAGCAAGTTTCATCCGCGAGCTTAAGAAGTTAGCAGAATAGGAATTTGTCGAAAAGCTGCCAAAAAGAATGGCAGCTTTTTCTTGTATTTTCAAAAACATTTGGTAAAATAATGATGTCAGACTTCTGACATATTACATGTGTTTTCCGTTTAATCCAATCTACAAAGGGAAACCTAAACGTATGCAAAAATATGGTGAATTTGAAAACGTTCCCATTTTTGAGGAGGAAAAGAATACATGAGCTTACATCCATTTAAACGAATATTTTTGATTGTGATGGATTCTGTTGGGATAGGTGAAGCACCGGATGCGGAAAAGTTTGGCGACAAAGGGGCAGATACATTAGGCCATATCGCTGAAAAAATGAACGGCCTGCATATGCCGAACATCGGAAAGCTGGGGTTAAGTAATATTCGGCCGATTAAAGGAATTGAAAAGGCTGAAAAACCCCTTGCCGTGTATACAAAAATGAGGGAAGCTTCGAATGGAAAAGATACGATGACAGGACATTGGGAGATCATGGGATTAAACATAAAAACGCCATTTAAAGTATTCCCGGACGGATTTCCCGAAGAACTGATTGCTGAACTAGAAAAAAGAACCGGAAGAAAAGTGATTGGCAACAAACCCGCAAGCGGAACCGAGATATTAGTTGAACTAGGTGAAGAGCAGATGAAAACCGGTGCTTTAATTGTTTACACATCTGCAGACTCTGTTCTGCAAATTGCAGCCCATGAAGAAATTGTTCCGATTGATGAATTGTATAAAATTTGTAAAATTGCCCGTGAATTGACGCTGGATGAAAAATACATGGTGGGCCGGGTAATTGCCCGACCGTTTATCGGCGAACCAGGAAACTTTAAACGAACCGCCAACCGTCATGACTATGCATTAAAACCATTCGGCCGCACCGTAATGAACGAACTGAAGGATTCAGGATTTGAAGTCATTGCGATTGGCAAAATTTCCGATATTTATGACGGTGAAGGGGTTACAAAGGCAATCAGAACCGTTTCCAACATGGATGGAATGGATAAGTTGATAGATACCTTTGATATGGATTTTACAGGATTGAGTTTTGTGAACTTGGTTGATTTTGATGCTTTGTACGGCCACCGCCGCGATCCAATTGGATATGGAAAAGCGCTTGAAGAATTTGATGCTCGTTTGCCGGAAGTATTTGCAAAGATGCAGGAAGACGACCTGTTGATTATTACCGCTGATCATGGAAACGACCCTGTTCACCATGGAACAGACCATACCCGGGAATTTGTTCCGCTGCTTGCTTATTCAAAACAGTTGGAGGCAGGAAAAGAAATTTTAATAAGAAAAACGTTTGCTGACGTAGGAGCGACTGTTGCGGAAAACTTTCAAGTGAAACAGCCGAATTACGGCAAAAGCTTCTTACATGATTTGATCAACTAACGAGGAGGAGTGAGGGTGGACTTCGAAAAAATTCACAATGCTGCACAATTTTTAAAAGGCAGGTATAGGGGAACTCCAAAAATAGGGCTGATTTTAGGTTCTGGACTTGGTGTATTGGCTGATGAAATCAATTATTCAGTAAAAATTCCATATCAGGAAATTCCTGATTTTCCAGTCTCAACGGTAGAAGGGCATGCGGGACAGCTAGTATTTGGCGAATTGAGCGGGGCGAAAGTCGTCACCATGCAAGGTCGCTTCCATTTCTATGAAGGCTACAGTTTTGAACAAGTGACCTTTCCAGTGCGCGTGATGAAAGAGCTGGGGGTTGAAGTTTTAATTGTCACCAATGCTGCGGGAGGGGTGAATGAAAGTTTTTCACCAGGAGACTTAATGCTGATCTCCGACCATATCAATAATATGGGATCCAATCCGTTAATTGGCCCAAATGATTCCCGTCTGGGGGTGCGTTTTCCAGATATGTCGGAAGCTTATTCCAAAAAGCTGCGCACAACTGCAAAAGAAATTGCTCCCCGCTTAAATATTGAAGTAAAAGAAGGAGTTTATGTTGGCAACACGGGTCCTGTTTATGAAACCCCTGCTGAAATTCGAATGCTTCGGACATTAGGCGGAGATGCCGTTGGAATGTCTACAGTCCCTGAGGTGATCGTTGCTCGCCACAGTGGAATAGAAGTTCTCGGGATTTCCTGTATTTCCAATATGGCCGCGGGCATTCTTGACCAGCCATTAACCCATGATGAAGTGATTGAAACAACGGAAAGAGTAAGAGAAAACTTCCTTCAGTATGTAAAGGCAATAGTGGGTCAAATCCATAAATAAAGCTGTTATTTCGATAGAAGTGGTGATAAGAATGAGAATGGTTGATTTAATTGAGAAAAAACGTGACGGTTACGAATTATCAACTGAGGAAATTAATTTTATTATTCAAGGATATACGAATGGTTCTATTCCTGATTATCAGATCAGTGCTTTGACGATGGCTATTTTTTTTAAAGGAATGACGGAGCAGGAACGTGCCGATCTAACAATGGCAATGGTAAATTCAGGCGATCAGATTGACTTGTCGAAAATAGAAGGAATTAAAGTTGACAAACATTCAACGGGAGGCGTAGGTGATACAACTACACTCGTTTTAGGCCCGCTAGTCGCCGCCGTTGGCGTTCCGGTGGCAAAAATGTCGGGACGCGGTTTGGGTCATACAGGAGGAACGATTGATAAACTCGAGTCAGTCAAAGGTTTCCATGTTGAGATTGAAAACGATGACTTTATTGAGCTTGTGAATAAAAATAAAATTGCTGTAATTGGCCAAAGCGGGAATTTAACGCCAGCAGATAAAAAGCTGTATGCTTTAAGGGATGTAACGGCAACGGTTGACAGCATCCCTTTAATTGCCAGTTCGATTATGAGCAAGAAGATTGCTGCAGGAGCGGATGCAATCGTTCTGGATGTAAAAACCGGTGCCGGAGCATTTATGAAAACGCTCGATGATTCAAGAGAATTAGCGAAGGCAATGGTTCGGATTGGAAAGAATGTCGGCAGAAAGACGATGGCAGTCATATCGGACATGAGCCAGCCGCTGGGTTATGCGATTGGCAATGCTCTTGAAGTAAAAGAAGCGATCGATACGCTTAAAGGAAAAGGCCCTAAAGATTTAACGGAGCTTTGTTTAACTCTTGGCAGCCACATGGTCTATCTTGCGGAAAAGGCCCATTCCCTGAAAGAGGCCCGAGAACGGCTTGAAAAGGCAATTGAAGATGGGACAGCATTGGAAAAGTTTAAAACGTTTTTACGTTCTCAAGGCGGAAACGCATCCATTGTCGATGACCCTTCAAAATTGCCGCAGGCAAAGTATCAATTTGAGCTTGAGGCAAAGGAAGATGGATATGTTTCCGAAATCATCGCCGATGAGGTCGGAACGGCCGCGATGCTTTTAGGAGCAGGGAGGGCCACCAAAGAGTCCGTTATCGATTTGGCAGTCGGTCTGGTCTTAAGAAAGAAGATTGGTGACAAAGTGTCAAAAGGGGAATCTTTAGTCACGCTTTATAGCAACTTCCAGAATGTAAATGAGATAAAAGATAAACTTTATGAGAATATTAAGATTTCTGCTTCAAAAGTAGAAGCACCGATTTTAATCTATGAAGAAATAACAGCATAACGGTTACATATTCGTTCGGGAGAGATCTCCCGGATTTTTTTTTGGAAAAGGGAAGGAAAAGATTGTATAAAAGTGTTCGATTTGGAAAAAATGGTGCGTATAAAGAATGGAGGGTTATGGTATGAAACGAACTGCCACCGTATTTTTCGTGATCACTTTTATGCTTTTTTCCTTGTGGAATCCTTCGGCTTTTGCCAAGGAGAATAATAGCACAGATCTGGTTAGTAATGTTCGCTCTGCAATTCTGATCGAACGTGACACTGGGAAAATTTTATACGAAAAAAACAGTAATCAAGAGCTCCCGCCTGCTAGTATGACCAAAATCATGACCATGCTTTTAATTATGGAAGCCATTGATGAAGGAAAGCTCAGTTGGAATGAAAAAATTCGGGCAAGTGAGTACGCAGCTTCAATGGGTGGTTCGCAAATCTTTTTAGAGCCGGGCGAAGAAATGACAACGAAGGAACTGCTGAAAGGAATTGCGATTGGCTCTGGGAATGATGCTTCTGTTGCAATGGCGGAAAGAATTGCCGGTTCTGAGCAGGCATTTGTTGAAAAAATGAATGAAAAAGCAAAAGAATTAGGTTTGAAGCACACACATTTTAAAAATACTACCGGCCTGCCTGTCAGCGGCCATTACAGCACAGCCCACGACATGGCGATTATGGCGAAAGAACTTTTGAAATACGAAGACATCACGAAATTTACAGGTATGTATGAAGCATATCTACGTGAAAATACCGATAAAAAATTCTGGCTTGTCAACACAAATAAATTGGTGCGTTTTTATCCAGGTGTAGACGGTTTAAAAACAGGGTTCACCTCAGAAGCAAAATACTGCCTGACAGCAACAGCGCAAAAAAATGGCATGCGGGTGATCGCTGTGGTGTTTGGGGCGCCAACTTCGAAAGAACGGAATGCCCAGGTGACGAAAATGCTTGATTATGCCTTCAGCCAATATGAGACCCATCCGCTTTTGAAGCGCAATCAGCTTGTTGGAAAAGTTCATGTGAGCAAAGGAAAAGCAAAATCAGTTGATGCCGTCACAAGTGAACCTCTTTCCCTGCTTACGAAAAAAGGAGAAAAAACCGAAAATATTCAAAAAAAGGTTGTCTTTAATAAGAATATAAAGGCACCGATTCAAAAAGGCGACAAGCTGGGAACGATCAAACTGATCCAAGAGGGTAAAGTCTTGCTCGAGAGTCCGATCGTAGCAAAACAAAATGTGCAGGAAGCGGGCTGGTGGACTCTTTATAAACGCGCATTTGGCATGTTTACAAGAGCGGGAGAATAGCAATTGGAAAACAGTTTACAATTGAAAGTGTTTGTCGAATTCTTGTTGTCTGCCACTTTTTTTAGCGAATATCAACTAGTTTTGTCTTGATTGAAGGAGTTTCAGCTGCCAATAGAGAATTGACTCACTATACCAGATAAGGAGGCCGGGAATAGTGAGTCTAACTGTTGAGATGGAAAGGATCCTTGACGTTTTATGCATTCGTTTAAGCGGTGAGTTGGATCATCATACTGCTGAAGAACTGCGTGAAAAAGCGTCGGAGGCGATTGAGAAGAATAATATTCGTCATCTTGTCTTGAATTTGGAGCAATTGGCTTTTATGGATAGCTCTGGATTAGGAGTGATTTTAGGCAGATATAAACAAATCAAGCAATCAGGCGGTGAAATGGTTGTTTGTGCAATTTCCCCAGCAGTTCAAAGGTTATTCGATATGTCGGGATTATTTAAAATCATCCGCTTAGAACCGACAGAAGAATTTGCTTTGCAAAGATTGGGGGTTGCTTAATTGATGAAAAATAAGATGAATCTTCAATTTAGTGCACTTAGTCAAAATGAATCATTTGCCAGGGTCACGATTGCTGCTTTTATTGCTCAGCTTGACCCGACAATGGATGAATTGACTGAAATTAAGACTGTTGTTTCTGAAGCTGTTACGAATGCGATTATTCACGGATATGATCATGATCCAAATGGCATTGTGTATATAGAAGTAACAATTGATGATCATTTAATTGAATTAAGTATAAAAGATGTTGGAATTGGTATTGTAGATGTGGAAGAAGCTCGTCAGCCATTATTTACAACAAAGCCGGATTTAGAGCGTTCCGGCATGGGATTCACCATCATGGAAAATTTCATGGATGAAGTAGAGGTTCATTCACAGCCAGGTAGAGGAACCGAGGTCAAATTACGAAAGCATTTATCAAAGAGTAAAATGCTGTGCAATTAAGGAGACTTGCCTATGGATGTGGAGGTCAAGAACAATAAAAGTCAAACGTATTTAAAGGATCATGAGGTTAAAGAGCTGATCAAAAAAAGCCAGGAAGGGGATCAGGCATCCCGCGACATGATTGTGGAAAAAAACATGCGGCTTGTTTGGTCAGTCGTTCAACGCTTCTTAAACCGTGGATACGACCCTGATGATCTCTTTCAAATCGGATGTATCGGTTTACTAAAATCGGTTGACAAATTTGATTTAACCTATGATGTGAAATTTTCAACGTATGCCGTACCAATGATTATTGGGGAAATTCAGCGATTTATTCGTGATGATGGTACCGTCAAAGTGAGCCGATCGTTGAAAGAAATGGGGAATCGAATACGAAAAGCGAAAGATGAACTATCCAAGCTTTTTGGAAGGACACCAACGGTTAATGAACTGTCGGAACACCTGCAGCTTTCCCCAGAAGATATCATTCTTGCCCAAGAAGCAAGCAGAACTCCATCTTCTATCCATGAAACGGTCTACGAAAATGATGGCGATCCAATTACATTATTGGATCAAATTGATGATGGAAACGAAGGGAAATGGTTTGATAAATTTGCTTTGAAAGAAGCCATTTTGGAATTGGAAGAGCGCGAGAGGCTGATTGTTTACTTGCGTTATTACAAGGATCAGACCCAATCAGAGGTTGCCTCAAGGCTTGGAATATCCCAAGTTCAGGTATCAAGGCTTGAAAAAAAAATCTTAAAGCAAATGAAAGATCGTATGGATCATTGATTCATACGATTTTTTATTTTTAGTTTTATAAATTACGTATCATTTACTCATACTATCCATACAAGGAAATCAATGTTTGGGAAGTGAGTGTCTTGGAAAAAACCATTTATATTCGCATGCGTAATCGTGTTCAAGCCCGGCTTCACGAGAAAGTGCGACTAGAGGATACAGCCCAAATTATTGCTCCAGAAGAAGTATCCCACATATTACAAAAGCTTGTGGTTCATCAAGTTTCAGAAAAAGATAAAAATATCGTCATCATCGATGTAATGAAAGTGATCAATATGATAACCGAGGTTATAAAAGAGATGGACATTCAAACGATTGGCCCAGCGCAAACCATTATTGAAGTTATTTGTAAGAAAAAGGGAGTCTCGATTCCTTTTTTTCTTTTAATATGGTTTTTATTGTTTTTCGGCTCAGCAATGGGGATTATGAACTTCCACGATGATGTGAGTATGCAAAGCGTACAGGAAAAGCTGTATACAATTATTACCGGTATGAAGAATCCCAAGCCACTGCTTTTTCAAATCCCCTATTCGATCGGTTTGGGACTTGGAATGATATTGTTTTTTAACCATGTATTTAAGAAGCGGATTAATGAAGAACCGAGCCCATTGGAAGTGGAAATGTTTAATTACCAGCAGGATTTGGATAGTTACGTGATTATACATGAAAACAAAGAGAGTATGAAACGCCTTGATGATCATTAAAATGGCAGCAGTCATATTTATCGCAACGGCGAGCGGGCTGGCAGTAGGCGCAGGTTTTGTTGCATTCCTATCTGTTTTGGGTATTATCCCAAGACTGACGCAATTATCGAAAACAATGAAAATGATCCACTTGTATGAAGGGGCTGTTGTAATCGGAGCGTTAACGGGTGTTATCGCCAGTTTAAGGAATCCAATTTTAGGAATGGCCGATTATTTTTTAATCCCGCTTGGGCTAACTGGAGGTGTGTTTTATGGAATGCTGGCAGCGGCTCTGACGGAGGTGCTAAATGTTCTCCCTATTTTAGCAAAAAGAATGGGCATTGATGGGAAGATTTTATCTTTATTGATGGCCATTGTATTCGGTAAAATTTTCGGATCGATTTTTCAATGGGTATATTTCATTCACCAATAGCACGATTTCGCGATGAAGGGACATTTCTGCATGAGTATTCAAAGGCGCGTTATTTTAATAACAGATGGAGATGAATATGCGAGGCGTGCAGTGGAGCATGTTGCCAAGGAGATCGGTGCGCGGTGCATTTCTATGTCACAAGGGAATCCCTCTGTTCATACCGGATCAGAGCTTGTCAAATTAATTAAAAAGACACCGCATGACCCCGTACTCGTGATGTTTGATGATAGCGGCTTAGTAGGAGAAGGTGCTGGAGAAAAAGCACTAAAGTATGTTGCAAAACATCGCGATATTGAAGTGCTTGGAATCATCGCAGTTGCTTCGAAAACAAGACAAGCGGAATGGACAAGGGTGGATATTTGCATCGATCGCGATGGCGAATTAACGCCTTATGGTGTAGATAAATATGGGATACCAGAGATGGAAATTGGCAGGTTAAATGGTGACACTGTATATTGTCTTGATGAATTAAATGTTCCTTTGATTGTCGGAATCGGAGACATCGGGAAAATGGCTAGACGGGATTATTATGAACGGGGAGCCCCGATCACAAGGAAGGCAGTAGAACTCATTTTGGAAAGGAGCGGTTTCCATGACAAGAACTTCTGATCAAAAATGGACGATCCCTGAATCTGTTCATGAAATAGAAAATTTCATGAAACAGCGCGTGGGATTAGGAATAAGCTTCGATTTAGGCGTTCGAAAACTAAAAATTTTAAAAAAGGATGTACATATTTATTTTGTAAATGGTTTATGTGACACCCGCTATATTATTGAGCTAATCGAAGAATTAGTCGAATTGAACGATCATGAGAAACTGTCAACAAACTTGTACAGCCTTGTCTATAACAGGCTGGTTAATCAATCTGTTCAGCCGATTCAAACACTTGATGAGCTGATTCTTTTTGTTCTTTCAGGACAAATTGTTGTTGTAATGGAAGGAGTGGGTACCGCTTTTGCGGTAGATGTAAGAAGCTATCCCGGGAGACAGCCGCAAGAACCGGATACGGAAAAAGTCGTCAGAGGTTCACGTGATGGGTTTGTCGAGAATATTATTTTAAATACCGCCTTAACAAGAAGAAGAATTCGAGATGAGCGGCTTCGGTTTGAAATGATAAGGGTGGGGAAACGATCGAAAACGGATGTGTCCATCGGATACTTAGAGGATGTTGCTGACCCGGATTTAATTAATATTATTCGCAAAGAGATTACGTCAATTAACACAGACGGAATCCCGATGGCGGATAAAACAATTGAAGAATTTCTCGTAAAGCAAGGGTTCAATCCATTTCCACTCGTCCGTTATACAGAACGCGCGGATGTTGCGGCAGCGCATCTTCTTGAGGGGCACGTAATCATTTTTACCGACACGTCACCTAGTGTGATCATTGCGCCAACTACTTATTTTCACCATGTACAACACGCGGAAGAATACCGTGAGTCGCCGGCGATGGGCACATTTGTGCGCTGGACTCGCTTTCTTGGTGTGCTAACATCAATCTTTTTGCTGCCGCTCTGGCTTTTATTTGTACTAGAACCATCGTTACTGCCGCCAAATCTATCATTTATTGGACCAAACGAACAAACGAATATTCCGATTATCATCCAAATTTTCCTTGCTGATTTCGGAATTGAATTTTTAAGAATTGCCGCGATCCACACGCCGACGCCGTTGTCGACCGCGATGGGCTTGATCGCTGCCGTATTGATCGGCCAAATCGCCATCAGCGTTGGTTTGTTTGTTCCGGAAGTCATTTTATATGTTGCTGTTGCCGGCATTGGCACTTTTACAACACCTAGTTATGAATTAAGTGTTGCGAATAAAATTGCCAGATTAATGCTGCTGATTTTGGTATCGATTTTCCATACCCCTGGCTTTGTGATCGGGACTACTTTGCTTATCATCTTTCTTGTCAATACAAGGGCACTTAACACACCGTATTTTTGGCCGTTTCTTCCATTTGAGCCAAAAGGTTTTCTGCAAATTATTATCCGCCGTGCTGTCCCTGGCTCGATCTTTCGGCCAAGTATTGTCCATCCAAGAAATCGGTATCGGCAGCCGCCGAATGAACAGTGAAAAATTTAATTGCAGAATTGATTTCGTTATGCTAAAGTAATTTTTAATTAATTAAAGCGATAAATAAAGGATGAAATAGGCAGTATCTTCGTGGATTCTGTCTATTTGTTTATTGAAAAGAGAGGGAAGGCCATGTATTTTTATGGAACGACCAGAATCAATCAAAATGGTCATTTGGAAATAGGCGGTATCGATACAGTTCAATTGGCGGAACAATATGGAACACCGCTTTACGTATATGATGTAGCTTTGATCCGAGAAAGGGCGAGAGGATTTAAACAAGCTTTTATCGATCAGAACGTCACTGCTCAAGTTGCTTACGCAAGCAAAGCATTTTCAACGATTGCGATGGTTCAGCTCGCCGAGGAAGAAGGTTTGTCCCTGGATGTTGTTTCTGGCGGTGAACTTTATACTGCTTTGGCTGCAGGATTTCCTGTTGAACGTATCCACTTTCATGGCAATAATAAAAGCCGCGAAGAATTGGTGATGGCATTGGAAAACGAGATTGGCTGTATTGTCGTTGATAACTTTACTGAACTAGAGCTGCTGAAGTCGCTTTGTTTGGAAAAAAATACTTCCGTGAAAATTTTATTAAGGGTTACACCTGGCATTGAAGCCCATACCCATGACTATATTTTAACAGGACAGGAAGATTCGAAATTTGGCTTCGATTTGCAAAATGGCCAGGCGAAAAAAGCGCTAAGAAAGGCACTTTTATTTCCTTCCTTTGATGTTTTGGGGATTCATTGCCATATTGGGTCGCAAATTTTTGAAACTACCGGATTTTTGCTGGCGGCAGAGAAAATTTTTGAAAAATTGCATGAATGGAAACAAGAATTGTCATTTGAAGCCAAAGTATTAAATTTAGGCGGCGGCTTCGGAATTCGTTATACAAAAGAAGATGAACCGCTTGCCCCATCCCAATATGTTAAGGAAATTATTAAAAATGTAAAAAAATGGTCAGATGTTTATTCGATGAAGCTGCCGGAAATTTGGATCGAACCGGGACGCTCGCTTGTTGGGGATGCGGGAACGACCCTTTACAAAGTAGGTTCGCAAAAAGAAGTTCCGGATGTCAGAAAGTATGTGGCAGTTGATGGAGGAATGAGCGATAACATTCGGCCTGCTTTATATCAAGCGAAATATGAAGCCGTTCTTGCCAATCGACCATTAGCGGAGACAAAAGAAACGGTTTCAATCGCCGGAAAATGTTGTGAATCAGGAGATATGCTGATTTGGGATTTACCGCTTCCTGCTGTCGATCAAGAAGACATTCTCGCTGTTTTTTGTACAGGTGCCTATGGTTATTCAATGGCGAACAATTACAACCGCCTGCCGCGCCCTGCTGTTGTCTTTGTGGAAAATGGCCAATCCAGGCTTGTTGTCAAAAGGGAATCCTACGAGGATCTCATCAGGCTGGATCTTTCATTAAAATAATGGAAAGCTTTTTTTTGATAATAATAAAAAAGAGGATACTATGCCCATATATCTGGCATATATCCTTTTTTTATGGAGAAAAATTAGGTGAAAAGTTAAAAAATTTCTTCATTTTCTATTTATTTCCTCTTATCTTTGCTATAATAATATATAGAAAAGGAGGAATCTTTATAAAATGGTAATTGTAATCTCTTAATCTCAATCTCTCTCAGTCAAATGATAAAATTGAGGAGGTAAATCTGATGAAAAGAATATTAACTATTTTCTCAGTTTTTTGATTGCACTTCTAGGGCTATCCCCAGGTTCTACCCTAGCAAATTCAAATAATTTGGATGTAGTTAAGCAAAAAGCAGCAGAATTAAAGGCTCAGGGTTTTGATGTTCAAATTACAAATAATAATGGTTACTCTATAGTTAGTGCCTTCGATAAATTGCAAAAAGTAAAGAAGCCTGAAGATGTTTATATAAGTCCTCTCAGTACCCTCGGTTCAGTCAATGCACATCAATATATCTATTATGGATACACTTTTGTAGGTGAAATTACAGGCCAACTCAACATTGAGATAATCTCAAACACGTTGGTCAGTATCCAAAGTTATTCTCTCTCCCTTAATAATGCAAAAGGTTATGGTCAAAGAGTAGATTCACAATACTACAGTCCTAAACTGGAAATCCAGCAAAACTCTATTACAATTTCAGCTTTGAAATGAGAACAAGTTATATCGAGACAGAGTATGTTCCTTTCCATAGTATCTATTACATTTATCCAAATGGTTCCGTTAGTTTTTGGCAGGATGGGTCAATGAAATAATGAAAGGTTGATAGTATGTCTTGGAATGCAGCAACATATATCCAGATTATCGGTTCAGAGAAAATGGAAAAAATCAATAAAATGGTGTAGAATGATGTTTAAAGGTTGGACATTCATCATGAGGATTGATGAATCGTGCAGAATTATGTATGATGGTGTGGAGCGCAATAATATGATCCATTACATACACTAAAGAAACGAAAATACTGGCTATTCAAATAATGAGGGGTCTATATGTTAATTCGATACAAAAAGACATTCGAAAAAATCGCAATGGGTTTACTATCCTTTATGCCAAATGAAAAGGATTTAAAGAAACTACAGCAAACGATGAAGTTATACGAAACGGAAGAAAGCTGGCAGCTATTTCTTTGGAAAGAAGACGATATTATCGGCTTAATTGGCATTCTCTTTTTAAGCACCGACCAATTGCAAATCCAGCATATTTCAGTCAATCCTTCTCATCGGCAGCAAGGAATTGGAAAGAGAATGGTAAAGGCTCTGCAAGAAATGTATCCGGATAAAGAAATAACCGCATCCGAGGAAACAGCCGCTTTTGTGGAAAAGTGTGAACGTTGTGATACAGAGGAACCAGGAGGCAGCGAATGATTTAATCGCTGCCCTTTTTCTTTTTAAGTGCTTCTTGCCGGGTTTGAATCACACTTGTGCGGTCGCGCAACCGATGGCGGTGAACAATCTCTGCATTCGTCACATCACGGTTGTTTTCAAAATCCAGTCCAAGTTGGTTCGCTAGCTTTTGGCATTTGCTGATTAAAACAGGATCGTTTAGCGGCAAACGAAAGCTTTCATATGGTTTCCCTTTGTCGATCAGATCACTAAGGTGCTCAAGCATCACGGCCATCTTTTGCGGATCCATTCCAAGCTTCTTTAGCTTTTGCTCATTCTGTAAAAAAATTCTTTTTGCTGTTGCCAGCGTTTTTTTTGCGCCGGCAAAATTGCTGCGGCGATGGTGATAACTGGAAACAGCCAGTTGAATAAATCCCACCCAAACCGATTCTTTGTGTGCGGCATCAACCCGTTTCCAATAATCTTCAAGAATTTCATGGCATTCAAAATAATCCCGGCTTCCATGAAAATGGACTAAGTATTCAATGTATTCTTTTGGGTACAGACAAAACACCCCCAAGTCGTGTTTATGTACAGTGTAGCACAAGCTTTCATCTCAGGCGATACGCACGAGAGGGGAAGAAAGCAGAAGAACCCGTCTTAAGTGATGGGTTCTTCCAAAGCTTTTCAATTAGTAAATCCAGGCAGCCCCAACGATAATCAACAAAATGAACAGAACAACGATTAACGCGAATCCGCCGCCAAATCCTACGCCATCAGCCATTTGAAATACCTCCTATTGAATGATTTTCTTTTCCCTCCCATCATATGTAGCGGTTTTCCAATATGTTATAGGCAAATCACCTGTTTTCCATCATAATACGGGATGCAGATTGATTTTTCTATTGGATAACGCATTTGAATCCTCTATACTATTAATAGTCATAAGAAGGACAAAGACGCTATTAATGAGGAATTTTGGTGAGAAATGATGCAATACAGCGTAAAGATTGATGCTTTTGAAGGGCCGCTTGACTTGCTCCTTCATTTAATCAATCGCTTGGAAATTGATATATATGATATTCCAGTTGCTCAAATCACAGAGCAATATTTAATGTATATTAAAACAATGAAAGAATTGAAGCTTGATCTAGCGAGTGAATTTCTTGTCATGGCTGCGACATTGCTTGCGATAAAAAGCAAAATGCTGCTGCCAAAGCAAGAAGAAGAACTGTTAGAACATGATCCGGAATTTGAGCTAGGCGAAGATCCAAGGGAAGAACTGGTAGAGCAGCTGCTCGAATACCGCAAATTTAAAGAGGCGGCACATGGTCTTAAACAAATGGAAGAAGAACGGGGATTAATGTTCACGAAGGCGCCAAGTGATCTCTCTGTTTATGCACAGGAAACCGAATCGGAGAAAATAGAGTTAAATGTAACTTTATATGATATGTTGGCTGCTTTTCAAAAATTGCTGCGGCGTAAAAAATTACAGCGGCCGCTCACAACAAAAATTGCCCGTCAAGAAATCTCGATTGAAAAAAGGATGATGGAAATTAAGGATGAACTATTTCGGATAAAGGGGAGAAAGAGCTTTAACGAATTGTTCCCCTATCCTGGGAAAGAACATATTGTGGTTACCTTTCTTGCCATTCTTGAATTAATAAAAAGAAAAGAAGTTGATGTTGTGCAAGAAAAAAATTTTAGCGAAATCTTTATTGAAGCTGTAGTGGAAGGAGAAACAGCGGTTGGAAATTATTAATTGGAGTAGTATTCTTGAAAGCCTGCTATTTGCAGCGGGTGATGAGGGGCTCTCATTGAAACAAATTATGGAAGTGTTAGAAATTGAGGAACCGATTGCCAAAAGTATAATAGAAGATTTGCGGCTGGAGTATGAGCAGGATTCAAAACGGGGAGTAACGATCGTTGAATTGGCTGGTACATATCAGCTCGCAACTAAGAAAGAAAATGCTGATTACTTAAAGCGTCTGATCGATTCACCAAGCACGGCTACTCTTTCGCAAGCATCCCTTGAAACTCTTGCAATTATTGCCTATAAACAGCCGATTACCCGGGCGGAAATAGAAGAAATTCGCGGTGTAAAAACGGAACGTCCTCTGCAGACGCTGATGTCAAAAGTTTTAATTAATGAGGTGGGACGGGCTGAAGGGGCGGGAAGAGCCTATCTTTATGGTACGACAAAAGAATTTCTTGACTATTTTGGTTTGAGAAGTCTTGAAGAGCTGCCGCCTCTTCCAGAAAAAGTCAATGAAGAATTTGTCCAGGAAGAAGCCGATCTGTTTTTCGAAAAGTTTCAGGAAACCATCAACTCTTAATTTTCAAAACATTTATTCTCCTTTTGTGGTAAAATAAAAATACGGTTTCATTGTAAATTGTCAATAAGGAGAGGGGAAAGTTGGAAATCATTCAATGTGCGGGTTATGAACTGGAAAAAGAAAAATCAAATACTTCCGAGGACTTTTTTAATAGAAGCGAAATAACATATATAGACGATGGAGTAGAAAAGACGCTGCATGTGTTGTACGTACGATACTTTGATGAAATTTTCACAGAGTTTACGCCATTCCAGCAAGATCCTGTATTTGCAGCAGGAGCGCAACCGGTATTTTTTAAAGATATTGTCGCACTTGTCTGCCTTGTTAAAAATCCGGGTTTACGTCAGAGGAAACGCCTTTATTTGAATAATCAGGAAGAGTTTGCTGCTTATTTTAAAGATGTGAACTTGGAAAAAATCGCTGAAGTATTTCAAGCACTTCAGCAAAATCAAGAATATGAACTCCGTTCTCCGCTTGAGTTTATTTTGCAACCAAATTAATTGGAGGTGTCAATGGTGGGAAACACACTCGTAATAACACAATTGAAAGAAGTTGATTCGTTTTTAACGAATACAATCAAGACACTTGAAGCCTTTTTAAACGAGACAACCCTTAGCCAATTAAACAATGGAGAAGCGGAGGATTTAAACTATTTGAAAGTTGTCCTTTCCAATTTGCGCAAGCTGCTCGTATACAGTGAGGAAAGTCTAGATGCATGCAGAGTTATTTTACAAAGCGAGCCATTTCAAAAAGCGGCTGCTGAAAAAACGCTCTATCGAATCTATCATCAGTGTATTGTGGAATTTTTCTCTCCAAAGAACGATGCTTGGTATGAAGACAGCCGCTCGGCCTACACAGGCAGAAATTCCATTAAATTTTATAGAAATGTACCGGAAGCCCTTCGGCAATTGGTTAAAGGACTTGAAGGGGAATTCCAACGAATTCGCGAAGATCTGGAGTTTTATGAAACGGATTATCGCACAAAAATTATTCAATCGAAATAATTAAAGTAAAGGGGCTAGCTCTGTCTTTATAGGGGCCAGCCTCTTTTATGTTTAAAAAAGAATATTGCTGGTAATTTCTCATACCTTTTACTAACGTGAAGCATGGAAGTCAACACGTAACATGTATTCACACTCACTGTAAAGAGAGGGAGGAGGAAAACGATTGGACCGATTTAGCAAGTATGTAAACGAATTGTTTAAATGGAACGAGGATATGAAGCATTTCCTTGAATCAGAAAAGGCAGGAGCGGGCATTGAACTTTGGGGAAAGCTGGACAGATTTACTGAGTTAATCGAGAACCTTAAGCAGCCATTGACAGACCAAGATCTATTAGATTTGCAGGCAAAGGCCGAGGCTATTCATGATGAGATGGAAAGTTATTTTACTAGAAAACAAGAGATGGGAAACATATGGGTCGTCAGTTCGGTACTCTCAGCAGGAGCTCATAAGCTTCCAAACCTTCCTTATGAGTATAACGCTCTTGAACCATCTATTTCAGAAAAAATCATGAAGCTTCATCATCAGCAGCACCACCTTACCTATGTAGAAGGTTTAAATAAGGCGGAGCTGAATTTACAGAAAGCAAGAGAAACAAAAGATTACTCCTTGATCAAACATTGGTCCCGAGAACTCGCTTTCCATGGATCGGGTCATTATTTGCATACAGTTTTTTGGAATAATTTATCTGCAAATGGAGGAGGAAAACCTAACGGCCGGCTATTGAAAGAAATAGAAAGTTATTTTGGCAGCTTTGATGCATTTAAAGAACACTTTACTGAAGCGGCGAAACAAGTGGAAGGGAATGGATGGGCGCTGCTCGTTTGGTCGCCGAGAGCAAGGCATTTGGAAATTTTACAAACTGAAAAGCATATGCAGTTTGCGCTGTGGGATACGATTCCGCTGCTGGTGATTGATGTCTGGGAGCATGCCTACTATTTACAATATGAAAATAAGCGGGCAGACTATATCGAAAATTGGTGGAAAATCGTCAACTGGGGCGATGTTGAAAGACGCTTTGAGCAAGCTTCCGAGCTGAAGTGGCAAACATTTTAATAACTGAAGAAAAAAGAGGGAATTTTTAAAAAAATTCCCTCTTTTTCAACTTTTATTTCTTTCCTGTCATAATGACCCTTGTCCAGCATAAACTTGTACAAACTAATCAAAAGAGACGGGGTTGCAGAATGAGAATGAGCAGAAGATTGATCATTTATTCCCTCGTGTTCATCTTCATCAGCGCGAATATTCCGAAAAAGGCGGAGGCTTCTGTTTCCGTTAACGCGCAAAGCGCCATCTTAATGGAACAAAAATCAGGCCGGATCCTTTTTGAAAAAGATGCTTATACGAAGAGAAGAATTGCTAGTATAACAAAGATCATGACAGCGATACTGGCTATTGAATCAGGGAAAATGAATCAAGATGTAAAGGTAAGCGAGCAAGCAACAAGAGCGGAAGGATCCTCTGTCTATTTAAAGCCAGGGGAAAAAATAAAGTTAAAAGATTTGGTTTATGGACTGATGCTTCGATCAGGAAATGACGCGGCTGTTACGATTGCCGAGGCAGTCGGCGGAAGTGTCGAGGGTTTTGTGTACTTGATGAACCAGCGGGCAAAAGAGATTGGTATGCTCAATACCCACTTTGCGAATCCTCATGGACTTGATGATTCAAATAATCATTACTCAACGGCCTACGATATGGCTTTGCTAACCAGATATGCAATGAATAATAAGGTTTACCGGGAAATTGTAGGAACAAAAGAATACCGAACCCCAAATCCAACTGAGAATTGGGATCGGATTTGGAAAAATAAAAATCGGCTGTTGTCAAAGTATCGTTACACCACTGGCGGGAAAACAGGATTCACAAAATTGGCAAAGAGAACACTTGTATCAACGGCTACAAAGGGAGACATGTCGTTAATCGCCGTCACCCTTAATGACCCGGATGATTGGAACGACCATATCGCTATGTATGAGAATGGTTTCAAAAATTATGATATGGCGGAAGTTCTCCCTAAAGGGGAAATTGATACCGGGAAAAATAACCGGTATAATGGCAGCTTATATTTGAAAAAAGCTTTTATATATCCAGCTACAGCAAAAGAAATGAATTTATTTAGAATAGAATACAAACTAAAAAAACCGCCTTTAACAAAAACAGAAACTGTAGCAGGAAAAGCGGCAATTTTCTTAGATGACAAATTGATCGACAAAGTGCCGGTTTATTTTCAAAGGAGTAATGGCAACAAAGAAAGGAAGGGCTTGTTTTCCTTTATGAAAGAAATTTTCCTTTCGTTTTTGGGTGTGAAAACCGATGGTTAACTATATATGGGTGATTTTAACGGTCATTGGTATTCTTTTTGGCATGGTAAATGGGACAATGGATGAGATGAATAAGGCGATTTTTACAGGAGCTAAAGAAGCTGTCACCCTTTGCATTGGTTTAATCAGTATCCTCGTTTTCTGGCTTGGCATGATGCGGATTGCTGAAGAAGCAGGCTTGCTTAACACCCTCGCTAAATGGTTTCGGCCGCTTGTGAAGCGTCTATTTCCTGAAATCCCTCCTGATCATCCAGCGATGGGGTATATATTATCCAATATGATTGCCAATATGTTTGGGCTTGGGAATGCGGCCACCCCTCTTGGCATAAAAGCGATGGAACAGCTGCAGGAATTAAACGGAGGCAAAACAACAGCGAGCCGATCAATGGTTACCTTTTTAGCAATCAATACAGCAAGTATCACGATCATCCCAACAACTGTGATTGCGATCAGAATGACTTACCATTCTTCTTCACCAACGGAAATAGTGGTCCCTACATTGATTGCCACGATTCTATCTGCAATTGGAGCTATTTTGATTGATCGCTATTTTTATTATCGAAGAAGCCGTAAAGGATGATTTACATGGGAATCCTATCGTTTGTATCTCTTGCTTTTATTCCAGTCTTAATCGGGTTTATTTTAATTTATGGTACATTTAAACGTGTTCCTACATACGAAACATTTGTTGAAGGCGGAAAAGAAGGGATCAAAATCGCCATCTCGATTATACCTTTCCTGGTTGGGATGCTTGTAGCGATTTCAGTCTTTCGGGCTTCGGGTGCTTTAGACGCCTTGATGAACTGGATTCGTCCTGCAACTGATTGGATGGGCATACCTGCTGAAATTGTCCCGCTTGCTTTTATTCGCCCTATTTCCGGAACAGCTGCACTTGGAATGACGAGTGATTTAATTGCCGTTCATGGCCCGGATTCTTTCATTGGAAGGCTGGTCTCTGTTTTACAGGGCAGCACGGATACTACTTTTTATGTATTAACAGTTTATTTTGGAGCTGTAGGGGTTAAAAAAATGAGCGACGCTTTAAAAGTAGGTCTTTTAGCCGATATTGTCGGGATTGCCGCCTCGATTGCCGTGGTTGCAATTATTTTTGGAACCAAATAACGAAAAAATATGAAAAACAGGATCCAACCGGAGACTTCATCCTCAAAGATCCTGTTTTAATTTTTTGCTTGAAAATATCCATTGCTTTGAAAACCGGATAAATTATGGCATAATTCTTAAGGTGGAATAAAATTTGTTTCTTTAGAGAGGCATAATATGAAGCCGCCATAAAAGGGCTTCGTCCTCTCTCTAAAAGTTTCTTGAACGAGGATAAATTGAGGTGGAATAAATTTGGAAAGATTGCAGAAAGTGATTGCACGAGCTGGAATTGCATCAAGGCGAAAAGCAGAAGAGCTCATTAAAGAAGGAAAAGTAAAAGTGAACGGAAAAGTTGTTACCAAACTTGGTGTGAAGGTTGTCCCTTCGGACAAGGTGGAAGTCAATGAAATTCAAATTGAAAGAGAAGAGCCTGTCCATTTTCTGTTTTATAAACCGCGCAGCGTTATTTCGAGTGTAAGTGATGATAAGGGAAGAAAAGTAGTTACAGATTTTTTCCCCGATTTAAAAGAACGAATTTATCCAGTTGGCCGATTGGATTATGATACTTCTGGACTGTTGATATTAACGAATGATGGAGAATTCGCTAATTTGCTCATGCATCCAAGCGGGGAGATTGAAAAAGTGTATGTAGCAAAGATAAAAGGCATTCCATTAAGAGAAAATTTGCGGAAATTGGAGAGAGGCATTCAATTAGAAGATGGAAAGACAGCTCCAGCAAAAGTTAAACTGCTTTCAGTGGATAAAAAAAAGCAAACGGCCATTGTTGAGATCATCATTCATGAAGGGCGAAACCGCCAAGTACGCAGAATGTTTGAGGCTATCGGACATCAAGTTTTGAAGCTGAAACGGGAACGGTACGGATTTTTGACATTAACAGGCCTTAATGCTGGTGAAGCTAGGGAACTTACCCCCCATGAAGTCAAGCAGCTCCGTGCCTTAGCGATGAAAGCACAAAAAAAATCATAATTTTTTTGCTTCATTTCTTTTATTTTCACTGTGCAACACTTGAAAAGTGATATAATTTAAACGAAATAATTTAATTTTGTGTAAATTTTAGAATTTCTTACACAAAAGGTGTTAAGCTCCTTTTTCCAATGAGGAGCTTTGCCTGTGCATGTTGCTGAAGTGGGTGTATGCGATTAATTGAATGTGGGGGGTAGCTATGAAAAAACAGCGGCTAATAGTCAGATCTGTTATTTTACTCGTATTGATCGGGGCAGTTGCCTATACGTTGTATGCAAATTTAACAAAGGACAAACAAACGAAAGTCGCCATAGGTGAAAAAGCACCTGATTTTGTCTTAACAGATATGCAGGGAAAAAAACATCGCTTATCTGAATACAAAGGGCAAGGAGTTTTTTTGAATTTTTGGGGAACATGGTGTAAGCCTTGCGAAGTAGAAATGCCATACATCAACAATCAATACCATCAGTTTAAAGACAAAGGGGTACAAGTTTTGGCAGTAAATGTTGGAGAATCCAAACTGGCCGTTACCAAATTTGCTCAGCGGCATCAGCTGGACTTTCCAATTGTCATTGACAATGAAACCCAGGTGCAATCCGCTTATGGTATCGATCCGCTCCCTGCAACTTTTTTGATTGATAAAACAGGCAAAGTGGTTAACTATTTTACTGGCCAAATGACGGAAAAAACAGTCAGGGATTTAATGAATGAAATTAAACCTTAACATTGTTGGGAGTTTTTTTAATGAAAGATGTAAAGTGTGAGTGTGGTCATGTAAATCCTCATGGAACCGTTTTCTGCGAAGCGTGTGGAAAAATTTTGGAAGAAGAAGAGCAAGGAAAACAAGTCATTGACATGCGCTATGAAGGCAGTGCCAGACGGTCGCAAATTTTCAAAAAAACATTCATTGATAAAGTATGGAATTTCTTTTCTTCCGTCAAAGTCGGTGTTTGGCTTATCGTCATTACACTAATTTCCTCAGCTATTGGAACGATCCTCCCGCAGGAAATGTATATACCGCCAACCATTCCTGCCGACGAATATTATCAGCAGCAATATGGCTGGGTTGGAAAATGGTATTATCAATTAGGATTTAATAATCTTTATAGCTCTTGGTGGTATTTAATGTTGATTGCATTAATTGGAATCTCTTTAGTGATATGCAGTCTAGACAGGGTGATTCCGTTGTACAAAGCATTAAAAGCGCAAAGAGTGACAAGGCATGAAGGCTTTCTAAAGCGTCAGAGGCTTTTTGGCATTGCCGGGAGCGATGAGCTAGAGACTGATCTTGCGAATGTTAAAAAAAAGCTAAAGGCACGACATTACAAAATACGGGAAGAAAATGGCGATCTGCTGGCTGAAAAAGGCCGCTTTTCCCGCTGGGGACCGTATGTGAATCATGTTGGTTTAATCATCTTTTTAATTGGAGGTATGCTCCGCTTTATTCCCGGGATGTATGTCGATAAAGTCCTCTGGATTCGTGAAGGGGAAACAAAGGTGATTCCCGATACAAATGGCGAGTATTATTTAACCAATAAAAAATTTATTCTACAAGTCTATGATAAAAATAAAGATAAAGAGTTTGGAACTGCGATTGAGCGGGTAGGTAATGTCGCGAAAAATTATCAAACAAATGTCGTTCTTTATAAAAAAGCAGACAATACCATAACAGGGGAAAAGCCTAACCTTAAAAAGGTGAAGGATTATAAAATTCGCGTAAATCAACCGCTGTCCTTTAATGGATATTCTATTTACCAAGTAGATTACAAGCTTAATGAACTCAATACAATGACATTTTCTCTTATAAACAAACAAACGAATCAAGCCTATGGTGATCTTACGATTGATTTAAATGATCCTAAATCAAAGTATGATTTAGGCAATGGTTATGCTGTCGAAGTTTTAAGCTATTTTCCTGATTTTGAATTTTCCCAAAGCGGCGAACCGACAACCAAAACGAAAGTTCCCAATAATCCAGCATTTGTTTTTCGAATGATTGCCCCGGATAAGCAAAAAGGTGAATCGAGCTTTGTCGCAATCAGACAGACGATTGAACCATTTGGTAATAATGAGTACAAGATGAAATTTAAAGGGGTTGGGACGAAAAACGTTTCAGGCTTGACCTTGCGCAAGGATTCCACCATTTGGGTGATTATTGTAGGCGGCATCCTATTTATGTTTGGTGTGATCCAAGGTGCGTATTGGAATCATCGGCGAATCTGGATCCAGCGCAAAAATGGGGAAGTTTGGATGGCCGCCCATACAAATAAAAACTGGTATGGGCTAAAGCGGGAATTGGAAACGGTGATCGAAGGAACAAGTCTATCGATGCCGGAGGATCAGCTTCAAAACAAAAGCAACGGATAAGGGGGTAATGGAATTGGTTGCAATAAGCAGTAACTTGCTATATATTGCTTTTATTCTGTACTTAGTCGCTACATTGTTTTTTGGCGGGGCGATTAAAGGAAAAAAGGGCATGAATGAAAAGAAAGGGATGAACCGCTGGGGTAAAATTGCTGAAATTTTAACAATTATCGGCTTCATTTCACAGCTTGGCTATTTTATAACAAGGTGGATTGCAGCAGGCCACGCTCCTGTTAGTAATTTATTTGAATTTACTACTTTTTTCGGCATGGCGCTTGTTGGTGCATTTATTATTATTAATTTTATTTACCGGACGCCGCTTCTTGGCCTGTTCACGCTGCCGGTTGCGATCTTAGTTATTGCTTATGCTAGTATGTTTCCAAGAGAAATTACACCACTGATTCCTGCCTTACAAAGCGACTGGCTTAAAATTCATGTAACGACAGCCGCAATGGGAGAGGCGATTCTTGCCATCAGTTTTGCTGCCGGGCTTATCTATCTTGTTAAAACAATCGACCAATCAAAGGTAAGCAAGCGAACTTTTTGGCTTGAAGTTATTATGTTTTCCCTCGTGATGACACTTGGATTTGTCGCTGTTTCATCCTTGTTTGCAGGAATAGGCTATAGTGAAAAATTTGACTGGGTTGATAAAAATAAGGCACCGGCCTCGGTTGAATACACAATGCCCGCTTTAGTTGGTCCGCATGAGTATCAATTGAAAACGAAAGGGAAGTTTCAACCGTTGATCGAAACACCGGCAATTGTTAATGCGAAAAAATTAAACACAGTTATTTGGTCATTTATCGGTGGACTAATTTTATACACGCTTTTGCGCTTGATAGTAAGAAAGCGGATTGCCGCAGCATTACAGCCATTTGTAAAAAATATAAAACTTGATTTGGTCGATGAAATCAGCTACCGATCGGTTCTCATTGGATTTCCTGTATTTACATTGGGGGCGATTATATTTGCGATGATCTGGGCTCAAGTAGCTTGGACACGTTTCTGGGGATGGGATCCAAAAGAGGTTTGGGCGCTCATCACATGGCTTTTCTATGCAGCATTTCTGCACCTTCGCCTTTCAAAAGGGTGGCACGGGGAAAAATCTGCATGGCTGGCCGTTATCGGTTTTGGGATAATTATGTTTAATCTTATTGCCGTTAATTTGGTTATTGCCGGTCTTCATTCTTATGCCGGATCTTAATGATAATTCATTCAATGAGTTTTCAGCTCTTGCCTTTTATCGGCGGGAGTTTTTTTATACTATCAGAATTTATATCTGAACTTCGATAACTGTCTAGCTCCAGCGCCCTATCGACTAAGTCGCTTCCCTCGCCTCGTCTACGATAAGTCGAGAACGAAAGACTACCGTCTTTCGACTCTCCTTTATCTCACTCGGCTCAGTCCACCTCCTTACGTCGATGACCAAGGGCGCTTGCGCTTTTCTTAATTAATTTAATTCTCTTTTTGTCAAGTATTTTTTTTGTTTTTAAGGCAAAATAACGTTTAGATTTATCTTTTTTGTGAAAACGTAAGCACTTTTTTCATGTGCGATTCCTTGAAAACCATAGCAAAATAGCGAACCTTTTTGTAAAATAAACACTATGGGGGGATTTATTAATGGAAAAAGACGTGAAAATTTTAGTGGTGGATGATGAAGAAAGAATTCGCCGTTTATTAAAAATGTATTTAGAACGGGAAGAATATTCCATTGATGAAGCAGAAGATGGTAATGAAGCCTTAACAAAAGCGCTGGCTAATGATTATGACGTCATTTTGTTGGATTTAATGATGCCCGGTAAAGACGGAATTGAAGTGTGCCGGGAGCTGCGGGAAAAAAAGGCGACACCTGTTATTATGCTTACGGCAAAGGGTGAGGAAGTCAATCGTGTTCAAGGTTTTGAAGTAGGGACGGATGATTATATTGTCAAACCATTCAGTCCACGGGAAGTCGTTTTACGTGTAAAGGCCTTATTGCGAAGGTCTTCACAAACGACCTATCTTCAAACAGATACAACAACAAAAGATGTCATTGTCTTCCCGCATTTAACCATTGACAATGATGCCCATCGTGTCACTGCGGACGGAATTGAAGTGAGCCTAACGCCAAAAGAGTATGAATTGCTTTATTTTCTTTCAAAATCTCCTGATAAAGTATTTGATCGGGAACAATTGCTTAAGGAAGTTTGGCATTATGAATTTTTTGGCGATCTTCGTACAGTTGATACGCACGTAAAACGCCTTCGTGAAAAATTAAATAAAGTATCGGAACAGGCAGCGAGAATGATTGTAACCGTTTGGGGCGTCGGCTATAAGTTCGAGGTTGTAAATGAATGATTCTACTGCGAAGCGTCGTCGGTAAGCTTTGGTTTACCATTCTTTTGTTAGTATCTTTTGTGCTATTCATCTTAACGATCATGTTGCTCGAATATTTCAATAACTATAATATTGAAATGACTAAAAAAGATCTTGAAAATACAGCAGAGAAAATTGCCCATGTTCTTGAAGAGTATGATAAGGACAATTTTTCTCTTGGCCTGGAAGTATCATGGCAAATCATTGATGATGTTACGAAAGTAGTTGTCGTTAGAAGTGATAATGAGGTCTATTACTCCCCGAGCCCTGAGAAAACGAAAGTACTAACGATTGAGGATATCCGTAAAGATAAGGATTTATCAAAAGCTTTAAAACAAAACAAAACAGTTGAAAAAGTGACAACCCTTTCCACTTCCCCATCATCAAAGAAAAATCCGGCCAGTTACTCAATTATCGGGGTACCGCTTGATCTTTCCAATGGTGAAAAAGGTGCGGTCTATATCTACCAATCTTTGAAGGTAATGAAAGAAACAACCCGGACAACAACAAATTTTATCCTTCTTGTCGCCGGTGTGGCGATTATTTTAACTACCATTTTTGCCTTCTTCTTGTCAACAAGAATTACAGCGCCGCTTCGCAAAATGCGGGAAGCTGCTTTTGAAGTGGCGAGGGGGAAATTTGATACAAAAGTACCAATTCTATCCCATGATGAAATTGGAGAATTAGCCACAGCCTTTAATCAGATGGGCCGGCAATTAAAGTATAATATAAATGCACTTAGCCAGGAAAAAGAACAGCTTGCAAGCATTTTAAGCAGCATGGCGGATGGGGTTATCACCTTCAATCGCGATGGAACGATTTTAATCACAAATCCGCCAGCCGATCGCTTCCTTCAATATTGGTACTATGAAAAAGGAGACACGAGTTCCAATACGGAATCCGTACCATCAAAAGTTATGGATCTTTTTCAGCTGGCGGTAAATACGGAAAAAGAGCAAGTAGGAGAAATTTCTCTGCAAGGGCGGCATTGGGTGATTCTTGTCAGCCCTCTCTACAGCAATCAATTTATTCGCGGAGCAGTAGCAGTTGTAAGGGATATGACGGAAGAACGAAAGCTGGACAAGTTAAGGAAAGACTTTATTGCAAATGTTTCCCATGAACTGCGAACACCGATTTCGATGCTGCAAGGCTACAGTGAAGCGATTATTGATGATATCGCTGAAACGGAAGAAGAGAAAAAAGAGATGGCCAGAGTCATTTATGATGAATCTTTGAGAATGGGGCGCCTTGTCAACGAGCTGCTTGATTTGGCTCGAATGGAATCGGGGCATATCCATATAACCGTTGAAGATGTTGAACTCTCTTCTTTCATTAATCGGATTGCCCGCAAATTCCAAGGACTTGCAAAAGATAATGAAATTCATTTTGGTGTGGAAATTCATGGGGACATTAACCATTTTTCCTTTGATCCGGACCGAATTGAACAAGTTCTGACGAATCTGATTGATAATGCATTCCGGCATACTCCGAAAGATGGTTCTGTGATATTAAGGATTGCTCCAGAAGAAAAAGGAATTACAATCGAAGTGGCAGATTCCGGATCCGGAATTCCGGAAGAAGATTTGCCTTTTGTGTTTGAGCGTTTTTATAAAGCTGACAAAGCGCGAACAAGAGGCAGAGCAGGAACTGGGCTAGGGCTGGCGATAGCAAAAAATATCATTGAAGCCCATCGGGGCCATATTTCAGTTCAGAGCAAGGTCGGCCATGGTACGACATTTTCCGTCTTTCTTCCTTGGAAATAGTGAAAAAACAAAAAATATGGGGAATTTTCTTGATCCACAAGAAACATTAAAAAGCTCATCCTTGACGGATGAGCTTTTCACTTATAAAGAATTTGGAATATAGGATTCTACAAAAATACCAAATACTGACTTTTCTTTTAATAGAAAACCGTCTATATTTAATATTGAAACTTTTTTTGAATAGCTGCGACTAATAAAGTGAACGGGGAGGGGTATTGGTGGACTCCGTTTTTGATGAATTATACAAACAATACCATCATGATATTTATCAATTTTTGTTTTATATGGTTAGAAATAAAGAACATGCGGAGGATCTTGTCCAAGAAGTTTATATTCGCGTGTTGAAATCATATGATCGTTTTGAGAAAAGAAGCAGTGAAAAAACATGGTTGTTTTCAATTGCAAAAAATGTAGCAATTGATTTTTTTCGGAAACAAAAAGGGTGGAAACAGCGGCTGCTGGAAAAATTTGATTGGTCTACGCAGCAAGTAAAAGATGATTATCACCCTATTCCGGATGAAATCGCGATTCAAAAGGAAGAAATCCAATGGGTATACGAGTGCTTAAATCATTGCACCTATGATCAAAGAGCGGTAATTATTCTCCGCTATTTACAAGACTTGTCGATTACCGAGACAGCTGAAACATTAGGATGGACGGAAAGCAAAGTTAAAACTACACAGCATCGTGCACTGGGAATTTTAAAGAAGCAGATGAAGCGGCTGGATGAGAAGGAGGTTCGCGCAGATGAAAAAATTTGAGTGCAGTGACAAGCAGATTGAAGAATTATTAAGAAAAATGCCCAAACTTCAGGATGTTCGCCAGCCGCAAGATATTTACCATTGTCTCACGTTAAAAATGAAAAAACGTAAGCGTATGACATGGTTGATACCAAGTATCACAACTGTAGCGGCATTTCTTCTGTTTATGATTCTTGTTCCTAGCTTTTTGAATTTACAGGGTGACTCAAATAGCAGTGAGAATCGTTTAAACGGTTCATCTAGTTCCAATCAGCTTGCTTCTGAGAATAAGCAAATGATCAAAATGGATGCAAAGCCGTTCTCTGATCATAATCAAGTGCAATTGGCGAGTTTAAAAACAGCTGCATATAAAAGTGATATTGGCAATGGCAAAGTTTTAACCTATTGGATTCCAAATCTGCAGGCGCAATTACTTGTGCCTGTATCAACGATCGTTCTTCATCCCGGAAACAAAACATGGCTTGAACTATTTACCGAAAAGATGCCGTATTTACGGGAAAAAGAGTGGGGATTAAGCGAGTATTATCCAGTTCATGCTAAATTTACTCTGGATGGGCAATCGAACTCCGTTGTTGTTGATGTGCCAACATCCAATCCATATAGGCAAGGTTTAACAGCTGAAAAGAGTTTTATTCACGCTATGGAAAGAAATATTTCGTCAAACAGCGATTTGAAAAAAATAAAATTCACAACAAACGGTCAATCTGGAATGATGCTTGATAACGAGGGGAAAAAAACAGAAATCAATGTCACGAGTGAAGGAAACCGTGCGTATTTCTTCTATTTTCCAGATGGCAAGAAAATTCCGTTTTTAGTTCCTTCTTTAAAAACATTTCCTGATATTAAATCGGCTCTGGCGGCAATGCACGATGGCGATCCAGAATTAGGGCTAAGAGCATCCGTTTCGCCTGCCTTAAAATTTAAGTTTGTGGGAATTAAAAATAAAACGCTGTATTTAACAGTGACCAGAAACCATCCGTTAAAAAATAATGCTGCTTCGGTTTATTCCTATGAAGCCATTTTACTAACTGCAAAGGAATTCGGCTTAGAAAGTGTAAAATTTAAGAATATAAGCTTGAAAAAACTTGGGCCGTTTGATTTGTCAAAAGAAAATAAAGTGCCAGTTGCTGCAAACTTAAAGTTAATTGAAGACCAGCCATAAGGCTGGTCTTCAATTATGTTGATCCTATAATGAATAAAATAACAAACAACTCCAAATACTAACAAGTATGCTTAACGACTTTTTCGATCCATGTTCTAAATGTGGCCAAGCTTACATATGGTGAAGAAGGGACAAGAAGAAGGAGGAGTACAATGGGAGACTACATAAAGAGATTTTTGATTGCCGGCGTAATGGCACTTTGTGTTAGTTTGTTGTTTTTAGGAGGGAGGCATTCTCAAGCGAGTATGCTAAATTCCAATCCGGAAAAGAATCAGTGGATTTGGCCAGCTGATGGAATAATATCTGATACATATGGAACAAGGCACGGAAAACACAAAGGACTGGATATTGCAGGGGGATTGAATTCACCTATTGTTGCTGTGGAAGCAGGGCTCGTTGAAAAATCTTATTACTCTGATACATATGGAAATGTTGTATTTATAAAGCATCCGAATGGTTACGTTACCGTTTATGCCCATCTAAACAGCCGGCTTGTTACAGAGGGACAAGCTGTCAAGAAAGGCGAAATCATCGGAAAAATGGGACAAACTGGACAGGCCACAGGCGTTCATCTTCATTTTGAAACCCATCAAAAAGAGTGGACTTTTGAAAAGAAGTACGCGCTAGACCCGGAAAAGCTGTTAGGGACTGCGAAAATGGGTGAAGTTGTCCAAGCAGGTGCAATCCAAGATGGAGAGTCGGTTTTGGAAGCCAGCTCGCGCTTGCACGGACAAGAAGGAAGTCAAAAAGTTTCAGTTCAAGTTCAAAATCAAAATCAATCACAAAATGTTCAACCTTCTGATTATTTGGTAAAAAGCGGCGATACCTTATGGTCGATTGCCGAAAAATTTCATATGGCAATCGAAGAAGTTCAACAATTAAACAAACTCACTGGAACAAACATTATTGCCGGGCAAAAAATCACCGTAAAACATTCGAAGGAAAATCAATATACTGTTAAACAAGGGGATACTCTTTCATCCATTTCAGTACAATATCATCTGTCAATTGAAAAAATAAAAGAATACAATCAACTTTCTTCTGATCGAATTTTACCAGAACAAATCTTGACCCTTCCGAAATAGTTGAATAAGAAAGGAACAGCCCTTTAAGGGCTGTTCCTTTCTTATTCATTATTTATTTTGATAACGGACTTTGCATTCTTCAATTAATTTTGCAGCTGCTTCCGCGCCTTCCCAGGCACCGATTTCCGTTTTCTTGCCTTGAAGGTCTTTATAACGCTCAAAGAAATGAGCAATTTCTTTTAATTTATGCTGTGGCAGATCTTCAAGGGAGCGGATATCGTCAAAACGAGGATCTTCTACAGGGACACCGATCAGCTTTGCATCTTCTTCACCGCTGTCAATCATATTTAAGAAACCGATAACTCTTGTATCGATAACACATCCTGGGAAAGTTGGATTGGTTACAAGAACAAGAATATCTAGCGGATCTCCATCAAGCGCTAAAGTATTTTCGAGATAACCATACTCTGCTGGGTAGAACATTGGTGAAAATAGGACGCGGTCTAATTTGAAAATCCCGCGTTCTTTGTCAAATTCATACTTATTTTGGCTTCCAGTTGGAATTTCAATAAAAGCTTCAACCACTTTGTTTTCAAAAGCCATCATACTTCCTCCTTATTATGTACATATGCGTTTTTATTATAGTGGAAGGAACTTCGGGCTGCAAACAAAAGCTGAAAAAAATACCCCCATTTTCTTAAAAAGTATGGGGGCGGAAAGCTTAACTATATTTTTTTGTATAGGCTTATTCGAATTTATTTGGGTTTCCGTCGAATGGCTCGTCTGCTACTTTAATAGAATCAGTGGGACAGCCTTCAAACGCATCCATCATGTCATCAATCAACACATCTGGAATTTCAACGATACCCTCGTTGTCGTCAAGTGTAACGTATGCGATACCCTCATCGTCATAATCATAAATATCTGGTGCAGCTGCGCCGCATGCACCGCAAGCAATGCAAGTTTCTTTGTCAACGATTGTGTACTTTGCCATGAAAAAAACCTCCCGATTTATTAAACATATGTAATACTTACTGCTTTTCCACAGAATTTAATGGAAGCGCATTTCCCAATCTTATTGTAAAACTGAATGAGCAACTTTTCAATAGAAAATTGTTCATTCACCTTAAAGATTGGATATAACTATTCATTGCAGTTTAACAATTTTCAACAGCCTGCTGACGAATTTCGTGCTAAAATAATGATTGAAAAATGAAGAATAAGATCGAAAGGTGGGAAATGGATGAAGATTATTGAAGGGATAATTTTTTATTGCCTAAAACAATTAAATGGAGAAAGAACCATTTATTCCATTTATCACCTATTAAAAGGAAAAAAATCATCGCAAACCATTCAAGATGCACACTGGTACCGACTCACTAAGTATTTTGGCATCTATCATCCCATAACTCGAGAATTCCTTGAAGAATCCATACAAACATCTTTCAAAAGAGGCTGGCTTAAAGAAGTTGGAGATCAACGGTTCACACTAACGGGTCAAGGTGAAAATGAGTTAGGAGCGTTTTGGAAAAAACAGAAAGCATTGAATCATCTTAATGGATGGAAGTATCAGCAAACAAGTGTTTTTTGGGAAAGATTATCTCTATTAGTGCAAGTCAGCTCTAACCTTGTGAATAATGAGGCGAATTATCTTCCAATTCAAAAAAATAAAGAAATTCAACAGTGGATAAAAAATTTTCTGCAAAAAAGCTCCTTACCGCGCGATATATTTGGAAAAAAACTTTACGCCGAGCTGGTTGACTGTCTTGAAAAGGCAGATAATCTTAATCCTCTTGTACTTGTTCTCCGGCTAACTGGCTATAATCACATTGGTTTAACTTCCACCCAGGCAGCAGATCAGCTGCATATGGAAATTTCAAGCTACCATATAGAATTTTTAACAATCTTACATTATATGATTCGTCAGTTATCCGAAAATCCAAAAACTTACCCGCTACTTTCTTGTCTTGTAACCGATTCAAGCCCAAACTTATCTTTAACTCTTTCTTCCAGTCGGACATTATCATTGATAAACCAGGGATATTCGCTTGAAGAGATTGCGAAATTACGGCGGCTTAAAGTGAATACAATTGAAGACCACATTGTCGAGATTGCCCTAAACGTTGCTCAATTTTCGATTGATAACTATATCGATAAACAAACTCAGGCTAAAATTATCGCCGCTGCCCAGCGGGAAGACACACGGCAGTTAAAACAAATTCGAAATGCAGTCAAGGGAGCGAATTATTTTGAAATTCGGCTCGTTCTGGCAAAGATGGGTGCGGAACAATGTTAGAAGAACAATTGGAAAAATATTTTGGCTACCGTTCTTTCAAAATGGGGCAAAAAGAAGTGATATCATCTATATTGGCCGGCCGGCATACGTTAGCCATGCTGCCGACAGGTACCGGCAAATCTCTTTGCTATCAGCTTCCTGGATATCTTCTTAGTGGTGCAGTTATGATTGTTTCTCCGCTACTCTCACTTATGCAGGATCAAGTTGAGCAAATGATGAAATACAAAGAAAAACGTGTAGTTGCTTTAAATTCTTTTTTATCAGTAAATGAAAGAAAAACGGTGCTTCATGATTTAAATAAGTACAAATTTATTTTTATTTCTCCGGAAATGCTTCAGACAGAGGCAATGATCCAAAAGCTGAAAATGCTATCGATTTCACTCTTTGTTGTTGATGAAGCACACTGCATATCGCAATGGGGATACGATTTTCGTCCGGGCTATTTAAAATTGGGGGCAATCCGGCGTGAATTGGGGAATCCGCTGACACTTGCTTTAACAGCAACAGCAACTAATGAGGTTCGGGAAGACATTTTGCGTTCACTTCAGTTGAGCGATGCTGCGAAAATAGAATCAACGGTTGACCGTCCTAATATTGCCTTTTATATTGCAAGGACAGCTGATCATCAAGAAAAGCAGCATCTGCTCCTCGAATATGCTCAAAAACTGCAAAAGCCGGGCATCATCTACTTTTCAAGTAAAAAAACGGCCGATCAAATGGCCCAGTATTTAAGAGATAAGGGAATTGGCAGAGTAATGGCCTATCATGGCGGTATGGATCAAGAGCAAAGGACTTTGATTCAGCAGCAATTTATTCATAACCAACTTGACATGATTTGTGCAACAAGTGCATTTGGGATGGGAATCAACAAAGAAAATGTCCGTTTTATTATTCACTATCATATGCCGCTGCAAATGGAATCCTATCTTCAGGAAATCGGCAGAGCGGGTCGGGATGGACTGCCAAGCATTGCCATTCTGCTGCATTCTCCAGGAGATGAGCAGCTGCCAATCCAACTGGTTGAAAGCGAATTGCCGGCAAAGCAGCAGATCGATTGGCTATTTAACAGGTTAAGGGGACAAAAACGTAACAAACTATCTGAATTGGAGAAGGAACTAATAGAAGCGGGCGGTTTTTCTGAAATCCAGTGGAGGCTGGTGGAAGAATTTTTGAAAGACAGCACCATTTCAGCAGATAATCTCGATGATGCTCAAAGAAAAATTGAGCAATATGTTGAGAGACGGTTGAATATAAAGAAAGCAAATATTGCAAAGGTAAAAAAATGGATAGAGGCAAAACATTGCAGACGAGAAATGATCCTTGATTATTTTAACGAAACAGTTGAAGCTAAAATCACCAACTGCTGCGACTTTTGCGGAGTTAACATGAACGAATACGAAACGAAACAGTCTAAGCAATTCTTTGGTGAACAATTAAATTGGAAAGACTATTTGCGCACTATTTTAGTTAATGAGAGCTGATATAATGAAAAAAAAATACAACGAAATGGTTAACGAATTATCCGACAAAGAATTGCTGTTTCATCTATATGCTACCCAGGTTTTGCTGATTGGGGTTTCATTTGTATTGGGCATGATTTTCTTTGATCGCTTCTCTGTTTTTCGTCATATTCGCATAGATGATCTAAATATTATTACGGTAGGCGCTGCTGGCGGAATTTTTGTTGTAGCAATCGACCTGATTTTAATGAAATGGCTGCCGAATTCTTTTTATGACGATGGGGGATTGAATGAGAAGATTTTTCGGAACAGATCCATTTTGCATATTGCCTTTATGGCATTCCTTGTAGCTTTTAGTGAAGAATTTCTTTTTCGCGGAATCATTCAGGCTAAATTTGGCCTAATTGCTGCCAGTACATTGTTTGCGCTGGTGCATTTCCGTTACCTATTTAACTGGTTTTTATTTGTCGATGTTGTGCTGCTTAGTTTTTTTATTGGCGCTGTTTTTTGGCTAACGGATAATTTAGCAGTAACGGTTGTCATGCATTTTATCATTGATTTTCTGTTAGGAATTTATATGAGATGGAAGAGCAAAAAAAATGAAGAGGAACAGGCAGGGGTGTTTAATGAATAGAGAAGATCCATACAGAAACCAGGCTGAACGCTTACGTCAGCGAATTGAAAAAGTTCAAGAATCAAAACAACAAGCTTCCGGCTTGCCGCCAAGAAGTGATTTGCACCGTCAGCGACATAACCGTAAAAAGACGAAATGGAAGCTGAAATACCCCGTAATTCGCTTGCTCGTGTTATTTTTTATTCTGCTGCCAGTTGTCAGCTTTAGTGTGTACTCTTATTTGGATGGGGTGAAGAATAGGGGAGCCGTTAAAACATCGGTTGACTCCCAAGGTTACGAAACAATCAACTTTGAAAAAGCGAAGCCGGAAAAAAAGCAGAAGAACCAAAAGGATGGGGCAAGAAAACCGGCAAATCAGCAAGATCAGTCGACTAACAATGCAGAGAAGAACCAGGTGACACCCAATGAAAATCCGCTTCCAAACTCTTCTATTAGTCCTAGTTCACTCAATTTAAATGGGTCAGATAAAAATGGGAATGGCCCCGAAACCGCGCCTTCAAGCAAAACAAGTATAAGGACAGATTCTAATAGTAAAAAATTGGTTTATCACACTGTTCAACCGCAGGAAACAATTTATCGCATTGCGATGAATTACTACCATTCAAAAGAAGGTGTGACAATAATCAAGGAAGCAAATAAAATGCAGTCAAATTCGATTGTAAAGGGCCAGGTTTTAAAAATCCCGCTCGACCAATAACCGATCATAAAAAGATCGGTTTTTTGTTCTGATTTTGCGGACAAGTTCATAAGTATGATAGGGGGAAATGGAGGGGGAACAATTTGGATACTTCAAATCTTTTACTTGATGAAAAAACGGATAAAGCGACTAGGAAAATCCTTGAAAATGTTATTAAAAGAAAAAAAAAATTCGAGATATATAAGCGCCGTCATACACTGGCAATTTGGGGAACACTAATCCCAGCTTTTATTTATGTTAATTACTTGTATTTTACGATTGCTAAGACCTATTCTTATTCATTTGCCGCTATGTTTTCCGCTTTTGTCAATAACTCAAATAATCTTATTTTTTTAGTTATAACAATCGGGATGTATGGATTGATGAATTTGTTGAAAGAAAAGATGGATAAGGCAGAAAAAGAGTTCCATGAACTGAGATGTGAAATTATTGAGCGCAGCAGAGATTTATGGAGTACCGAGGATGAGTGGAAAAATCGTCATGTTGTTTTTGAAATGATGAAGAAAAACTTTGACATTAATCTTTACCATCAAAAGAAATAAGAAGCAGCGATTCACTGCTTCTTCCACGTTTAAAAAATTTTCTTCTGTTCTCGATCCTCTTTTAGTATTTCAACAGCTTCCCGAAAACGCTGTGAATGGATGATTTCTCTCTCTCGTAAAAACCGAAGGGCGTCGTTTAAGTCAGGGTCGTCACTTAAGTTAATCAGCCATTGGTAAGTGGCTCTTGCTTTTTCCTCGGCAGCTATATCCTCATATAAGTCGGCGATCGGATCACCTTTAGCCTGAATGTATGCAGCTGTCCACGGTGCACCTGCTGCATTATGATAAAACAACGCACCGTCATGGTTGGCATAATGCTCTCCCAAACCTGCTGCTTTTAATTGATCTGAAGTTGCGTCCTTTGTTAGTTTGTACACCATCGTGGCAATCATTTCAAGGTGGGCAAATTCTTCTGTCCCAATATCAGTTAAAAGACCAATAACCTTATCAGGAATCGTGTAGCGCTGATTTAAGTACCGTAAGGCAGCGGCAAGTTCACCGTCAGCCCCGCCATATTGCTCAATAAGGAATTTGGCCAAGGTTGGATTGCAAGTGCTGACTCGTACTGGATATTGCAGTTTTTTTTCATGAACCCACATGTTTCTCTTTCCTCCCTTACGAATACTATACCTGCCAAGGCCACGGGGACTCATTCCAGTTCCAGGGATAGCCTGAATAGCTGTTGCCGTATTGCAGCAATGGTCCAAATTGGCTCTCGAACAATTTTTTGATTTTTTTTCGTTCTTTCGCGTAATGATTAAATTGATTAATTGCTTCAAAGTCATTCGGGTGAGTATCTAAATAGAGAGTAAGCTCGACCAAGACAAAATCTATAGTCTGCAGCTGTTCCATTAATTGATAGTATTCAGCCGGAACTTGCTTCATGTTGGGTTCCCCTCCTTTGTTCTTTCATACGGACTATAAAAGGGATCATAAAACGCCTTCCATAGAGTTCCGGCTCGAAGCGCTTCTGCAGGTGCAAACTGCGGAAGATTCATCTGTTGATATCCCATGTATAAATGTGGAGGAGTCGAATAGGTTTTGGTTTTTATTGGCATGCAGGGATCCAGTGGACTTACATAAGGTTCATATGTCTTATGATGGGTATACATATATGCCCTCCTTTTTGCCCGTATCAGAAAAGAGAATATATTCTTGTTCTGGTACGGGCTTTTTTCTGCAGTTGTTTTTGGCTGTCTTCTTTTCCATCACTTAATTTTATGTGCTTTTTTGGTATTCATGTCATAATTTTTCGAATCGGAAGGGTTTTCCGATGCTTGAGCTCCTGTTTGCTTGTTCCTTTGTTTCATGATAGATTTTTAGCATGAAAAGAGGCGAAACGAATGATGGTGATTTTGTTAGTAATGGGGTTAGGGGCTTGTCTTCTTTTATACAGAATGCTTTCGGAGGCGTTTTTAAATAAACTTGTTACACATGAGCTCATTTTTTTTGATTTTCCTCCATCATTTGGGGAAATTTCTTTATTCTTTATTTCCGATATCCATCGCCGCACGATCTCTGACAAGATCATTGCTGAGGTAAGCGGAAAAGCGGATTTGGTCATTATTGGCGGGGATTTAACTGAAAAGGGCGTACCGATTGATAGGGTTAGAAAAAATATTGATAAATTAAAATCGCTTGGTCCCGTTTATTTTGTTTGGGGCAATAATGATTATGAAGTTGATTATCATGAACTTGATGCCGTCTTATTGGCGAGCGGTGTGAAAATTTTGGATAATACAGCAGTGAATTTTGAGTCTGATCAAGGCGAAAAAATCAGCCTTCTTGGCGTTGATGATCTAAATCAAGGACGGGATCGAATTGACATTGCTCTTTTAGATGCTGAACAAGATAGTTTTAAAATTTTAGCCAGTCATTATCCAAATATTACAGAGAAAATTTTGCCGGAATACAACATTAAACTCGTACTCAGCGGACATACTCATGGCGGCCAAATCCATTTGTTTGGATACAGTCCTTATGAACGGGGAACGATTAAAAAACAAAAAAATACGACTTTGCTAATCAGCAATGGTTATGGAACAACGGCTGTGCCATTAAGATTAGGAGCTCCGGCCGAATGCCACTTGATTACAATAAGAAAAAATACTTGATAAAGGAGAGTATTGGAGAACTCAATAGGTGATAAAGACAATTCACCAACTATCTGCTGCGACATAGACTGAAATTAGAGAAATGTCACGGCAGGGGGCAAAAGCATGCGCTTGGAACGCTTAACATCCAATAAGATTAAAATTTTTTTAACCTCTGATGATCTTTACGACAGAGGGCTCTCAAAGGAAGATATCTGGAGTGATTCTAATAAATGGCAACAACTTTTTCATGAAATGCTTAAGGAAGCCAGTGAAGAGTTTGACGTTGATTTTCATGGATCTGTAGCGGTTGAAATTTTTTCCCTTCAGGCACAGGGCATGATCATGATTATTACGGTAGATGATTTTAGCGAAGACGAAGAAATGCTGTATGACAGTTTCATTGAAATGCAAGTGCTGGGAGAAGGAATCGAGAGCCTTTTATACGAATTTGCTAATATTGAAGACGTAATTGAACTTGCCAACCGATTACTGCAAATGAATATTAGCGGTGGAAATCTATACGTTTTGGGAAACCGCTATTTCTTATTCATGAATGATTTGCATCCGAGTGAATTAGAAAGAACAGCTTCTATCTTATCGGAATATGGTGATGCGTCTATTATGAGTCCGTATGTGCTTTTTGAATATGGAAAAAAAATCATTGAAAACAACACGATAGAAACCATCCATCATTATTTTAGCTAGTGAGCTTTCTTCACGGCAATGCATGTTCTAACGTGTACCTCTTTGTGAACAATAACCGAATTGTGGAACAATTCGTAAGAATCCAGAAGAATTCAGATTAAATCAGACGTGGTAGCGCTTACATATAGTTGTCCAAAATGATTGAAATGTGCGTATTTCATCTTGCATAAATCAATCAAACGTGTATACTTGTGTCTGAAAGCGGACAACATTCGTAAAAGTGATTTCTTTAGGAGGTTTACAGATGGTAGCCGAGAAAGGTACAGAACAGAAAAATCACGAGGAAAAACACGATGTGTTAAAATCGACACAGACGGTTATCCATAAGGCTTTGCAAAAGCTTGGTTATCCAGAAGAAGTTTATGAGCTCTTAAAAGAGCCATTGCGTATGCTGACAGTTAAAATTCCGGTAAGAATGGACGATGGTACGATTAAAATTTTTACAGGCTACCGAGCGCAGCATAATGATGCTGTTGGGCCGACAAAAGGCGGTATTCGGTTCCACCCGGGAGTTACAGAGAAAGAAGTAAAGGCTCTATCCATTTGGATGAGTTTAAAATGCGGCATTGTAGATTTACCGTATGGAGGAGGTAAAGGGGGGATCGTGTGTGATCCGCGGGATATGTCCTTCCGTGAACTTGAAAAATTGAGCCGTGGATATGTGCGTGCGATTAGCCAAATTGTTGGACCCACTAAAGATATACCGGCACCCGATGTCTTTACGAATTCTCAAATAATGGCTTGGATGATGGATGAGTACAGCAGGATTGATGAATTCAATTCACCAGGTTTTATCACAGGGAAGCCACTTGTTCTTGGCGGCTCCCATGGAAGGGAATCGGCAACTGCAAAAGGTGTTACCATCTGCATCCGCGAGGCAGCACTGAGGAAAGGGCTTGAGCTAAAAGGAGCTCGGGTCATTGTTCAGGGGTTTGGTAATGCGGGAAGCTATTTATCAAAATTCATGCATGATGCAGGTGCTAAGGTTGTTGGGATTTCTGATGCTTATGGAGCTTTATATGATCCGGAAGGCCTTGATATTGATTATCTCCTTGATAGGCGTGATAGTTTTGGCACGGTTACCAAACTATTTAATAATACAATAACAAATAAAGAACTTTTGGAGCTTGAGT
Source organism: Bacillota bacterium Lsc_1132 (assembly GCA_044598425.1). Taxonomy (GTDB): domain Bacteria; phylum Bacillota; class Bacilli; order Bacillales; family Cytobacillaceae; genus JAEVLT01. Next base: position 2,289,601 of record CP172536.1, on the reverse strand, counting down.
GTGATATCCTTGTTCCAGCAGCAATTGAAAATCAAATTACAGAAGAAAATGCCCATAATATCCGTGCCAGCATTGTTGTTGAAGCGGCAAACGGGCCGACGACCTTGGAAGCGACACAAATTCTCACTGATCGCGGTGTCTTGCTTGTACCCGATGTACTCGCTTCTGCTGGCGGTGTAACAGTGTCTTATTTTGAGTGGGTGCAAAACAACCAAGGGTATTATTGGACAGAGGAAGAAGTAGAAGAAAGATTGGAAAAAGTGATGGTTAGAGCATTTAAAAATATCTATGAAACGGCACGAACTCGCCGAGTCGATATGCGTCTTGCTGCTTACATGGTTGGCGTAAGGAAAATGGCGGAAGCAAGCCGCTTTAGAGGCTGGATTTAAAAGATTAGCATGATTGTAGTCTAATGATTGAAACAAAGTCTCAAATCTCCTATCATTTAAACGATGGGAGTTTTTTTTAATTCAAGGAGTGAACGATATGAAACAGGAAGATGTGATTATTATTGGTGCGGGACCATGTGGTATGGCGGCAGCAATTACCTTACAAGAAATTGGGAAAAACCCGTTAATAATTGAAAAGGGAAATATTGTTAATGCTATTTATAACTATCCCACTCATCAAACTTTTTTTAGCACAAGTGAAAAATTAGAGATTGGTAATGTGCCGTTTGTGACCGAAACATACAAGCCGAAACGGAATCAGGCGCTTGTTTACTATCGTGAAGTCGCACTGAGAAAACAGCTGCGCATTCATGCTTACGAAAAAGTCACTAAGGTAGAAAAAAAAGAAGATTTTTTTGAAGTGATAACAGATAAAGAAATCTATACTGCTTCTTATGTCGTCATTGCCACAGGTTATTATGATCATCCTAACTATATGGGGGTTCCTGGAGAGGATTTGCCAAAAGTCAGCCACTATTTTAAAGAAGCTCACCCTTATTTTGATAAAGATGTTTGCGTAATTGGTGGGAAAAATTCAAGTGTGGATGCAGCGATTGAACTCGTTAAAGCGGGAGCCAGGGTTACTGTTCTATATCGAGGCAGCAGCTATTCTTCCAGTATTAAACCATGGATTCTGCCGGAATTTGAATCACTTGTCAGAAGCGGGAAAATTTTAATGGAATTTTCGGCAGAAGTGAAGCAAATTAACGAGGATTCTGTTGTGTATACAAAAGATGGGGAACAAAAGGTGATTGCCAATGACTTTGTGTTTGCCATGACAGGTTATCATCCGGATCATCCATTTTTGAAGAAAATGGGGATCTTAATCGATGAAGAGACTGGGAGGCCTGTTTATAATAATGAGACGATGGAAACAAATATAGAAGGAATTTTCATTGCCGGGGTGATTGCAGCTGGGAACAATGCCAATGAAATATTTATCGAAAACGGCAGGTTTCATGGCGGGCAAATAGCCAATGCGATTGCAGAAAAAGAAAGCGCCCATATTTAATAATCCATGATTTATTGCATTTTACAAAACGATAGATGCTGCGAATTTTTAAAAATAATGGCGGCATCCATTTATCCAATTTAAATGATAGCTGGTGAGAAGAGTGAAAAAAGTAATTTTATTAACAACCGGGGGAACAATTGCAAGCAAACCAAATAAAGAATCTGGCAAATTAGCCTCAGGGGCCATCACCGGTGAGGAGTTGGCCTCCATGTGTCAGCTTCCTGAAAATATTGAAATTATAACCGAATCGGTTTTTCAAAAACCAAGCATTCATATTACTTTTAATGACTTGATTGTTTTAAAAAATAAAATTGAAACGTATTTTAAAGATCGTGACGTGTCGGGTGTTGTCGTGACACATGGAACGGATACGATGGAGGAAACAGCTTATTTCCTTGACTTGACCATTCGAGATAGTCGTCCTGTCATTGTTACAGGATCCCAGCGTTCACCTGAAGACTTAGGAAGTGACGTTTACATTAATTTGCGTCATGCCATTTTTTCAGCTTGCGCCGACGATTTAAAAGGAGCAGGGACAGTCGTCGTGTTTAATGAGCGGATCTTTGCAGCAAGGTACGTAAAAAAGGAGCATGCTTCCAATATCCAAGGGTTTAATGCATTTGGTTTTGGTTATCTAGGCATTATCGATAATGATGAAGTCCATGTTTTTCAAAAACCGATAAAGCGGGAATTTTATGAGATTCAATCTACCATTCCTACGGTTGATATTATCAAATGTTATATTGATTCAGATGGAAAGTTTATCAAGGCCGCAAGAGAGTCTGGAGTAAAAGGAATTATTCTTGAAGGTGTTGGCAGAGGTCAAGTTCATCCGGATATGGTTGAAGAGATCGAGAAAGCAATTAAAGCGGGTATTAAAATCGTTATTACAACAAGTGCAGAAGAGGGAGCAGTCTATACAACGTATGACTACAAAGGCAGCGCTTATGATTTATACAAAAAAGGAGTCATTCTTGGCAGCGATAGTGATTCAAAAAAAGCAAGAATTAAATTGGCGGTAGCCATTGCAAGCGGAGCAAAAACAATAAAGTTTTAATTTGCATCTGCTTTATTTTTTTCAAAAAGAATATGGCGAAACATGATAATAAGCAACTTCCAGTTCAAAAAACTCTTCATTTCTACAATGAGGAGTTTTTTTTCTGAATAAAATTTCTTGCTTAACAAAAAATAGGATCATTGAACAAAAGATTTACATCATGGGGGTTGCTTTGCATGAAACGGAAAAAAATCTTATTTAAGTCATTTATTCTTTTCTCCCTTTGTATTCTGCCCTTAGCTCTAATAGAGGATCAAAAGAGTGTTCAGGCCTTTTCAAATCAAGTAATCCAGCGTGGTGCTGTTGGAGATGACGTTATTGAGCTTCAATCTAGGCTGCAATACATCGGTTATTTTAAAGGGAAAATTGATGGAGTCTTCGGTTGGGGAACATATTGGGCTTTAAGGAATTTTCAGAAGGAATATGGCCTCTCGGTTGATGGACTTGCCGGAAAAAGTACAAAAGAAAAACTAATTAAAGCGAGTAAATATAATGAGCAGTTTGTAAAAAGTCAAATCCGCCAAGGTAAAAAATTCACGCATTATGGCGGAGTGGATTTGAATCGTCAAACGAAGCCAAATGCCGGCAATTCAACAAAAAATTTGCCATCAAAGCCAGCACCTAAACCAAGTAAACCGTCTGCGGCCAATACGCCCAACGGCTTCTCCCAAAACGATATCCAATTAATGGCGAATGCTGTACATGGTGAATCACGCGGAGAACCTTATGTCGGTCAAGTTGCAGTAGCGGCCGTAATCTTAAACAGGGTAAAAAGCTCATCCTTCCCGAATACGGTCTCAGGGGTTATTTTTGAACCAGGTGCTTTCACTGCTGTTGCCGATGGGCAGATTTGGCTTACTCCGAAGGAAACATCGAAAAAAGCCGTATTGGATGCGATAAACGGCTGGGATCCTTCTGGTGAAGCGTTGTACTATTTTAATCCGGCAACGGCCACAAGCCCTTGGATCTGGGGAAGACCGCAAATTAAAAAAATTGGCAAGCATATATTCTGTAAGTAAGAGGTGAACCGCTTTGATTAGAGGAATTTTAATTGGCATTCTTGCTCTCGGTGTCGCTGGAACCGCCTATTGGGGTTACCAGGAACATAGAGAAAAAAATGCGATCCTGTTAAATGCCGAAAATAACTACCAAAGGGCATTCCATGATTTAACTTATCAAGTTGACTTATTGCATGACAAAATTGGAACAACGTTGGCAATGAATTCTCGAAAGTCGATTTCTCCCGCGCTGACGGAAGTTTGGAGGATCACTTCGCAAGCCCATGGTGACGTCGGCCAATTGCCGTTAACCCTGCTGCCGTTTAATAAGACAGAAGAATTCCTGGCGAATATTGGAAAATTTAGTTATAAAACTGCTGTTCGTGATTTAGAAAAAACGCCGTTGTCTGATCAGGAATACAAGACACTGCAGACACTTTATAAACAGTCAGGGGATATTCAAAATGAGCTTCGCAACGTCCAGCATATGGTTTTAAAAAATAATCTGCGCTGGATGGACGTTGAAATGGCGCTTGCTTCCGGAAAGGAGACAACAGATAATACGATTATTGATGGATTCAAAACAGTTGAAAAAACCGTCTCTGGCTACGACGAGACGAACTTTGGGCCAACGATGGCAAATATGCAAAAAACAGATGAAAATTATAAAAAAATACAAGGGAAAAAAATTTCCCGCTCAGAAGCAGTAAAGATTGCAAAGCAATATTTGCATTTTGATGGGAACACACAAGTAAAAGTAACAGAAAACGGTAAAGGTTCTGATTATGGTTTTTACAGCATTGCATTAAAAAACACAAATACCGGGATGGAAGCCAGCATGGATATAACCAAAAAAGGCGGACACCCTATTTGGTTTATAAATTCAAGAGATGTAAAAAAACAAACAATCAGCTTGAATGATGCAAGTAAAAAGGCGGCCTCGTTCTTAAAGCAATCCGGCTTTGAAGGGTTGGATCTTTTCGAAAGCACTCAGTACGATAGCATTGGTGTTTTCAATTTTGTCACGAAGCAAAACAATGTGCGGATTTATCCAGAGGCGATAAAACTAAAAGTAGCATTAGACGATGGGAGCATTGTCGGTTTTTCGGCTGAAGAATACTTAAAGTCACATCAGACAAGAAAACTTTCTGCACCTGCTATGACAATTGAACAAGCTCGGACAAAGCTCAATCCGGGATTGAAAGTAATGGAGGAAGGGCAAGCCGTTATATTGAACGATTTAAATCAGGAGGTATTGTGTTACGAATTTTTAGGAACAATGGGGGAAGATACCTACCGGATCTTTATTAATGCTGAATCCGGCCAAGAAGAAGAAGTCGTAAAACTAAAAAATGCAGAGGCCGTTTATCAAGATGTTCTTTAGGAGAAGCAATAAGTGCTTTTCCTTTTTTTTTTTTAATGTAATAATAAGGATGCATAAATTCAAAGGAAGTGATTGACTGCTATGATCCAGATTGGCGATATCTTAACATTAGAGCTTAAGAATGCTGAGCATATTGAAAAATTTAAATGCCGCTTAGTTGATCGAAAAGACAAGATGCTTTATATAGACTATCCAATTAATTTGCGCACGAACAAAACGGCCTTTCTATTTGATGGAACCCAGCTGAACGCCACGTTTATCGATCAGGATGGGACCTCTGTTTTTTTGTTCAAGTCAGAGATTGTCGGACGGGTGAGACACAATATTCCAATGCTTGTTCTTACCTATCCGGGTCCGGAAGGGTTAATAAAAATCCAGCGAAGGAACTACGTTCGTATTGAAGCAGCCGTTGACATCGCCATCCATCCATTAAAAAATGAATTCCTGCCGTTCACAGCTGTTACGGATGATATTAGTGCAGGGGGTGCTGCTGTATTGATTCCGCAAGATAAGTTGCTTCAACCGGATATGATGGTAAAAACGTGGCTCGTGCTAATTTTACAAAACGGGGAATACCATTATCTGTCATTTTCAAGTCGAGTAGTCAGAGTAATACGCTTTAACGAGACGATGAACAAGCTTTCACTGCAATTTAATAAGATTTCAAATATGGAGCGGCAGCTGCTGCTTCGTTTTTGCTTTGAAAGGCAGCTTGAGATCAAGAAGAAGGGTCTTCTAACATAGAATAAAATCCCCATCCCGCTCGAATAATAGAGGTAGATGAAGTGATGGGGTGGTAGATTGAAAGCGGTAGAAAGAATTTTAATAAAAATAATCATCATTCAGCTTGGAGCTCTTTTGTTTTCGCAATGGTTTTTTCACCATTTGAATGCTTTTCCTAAACTCACTCAAACAGCAAAATATGAAGGTGTAAACAAAAACTCATTAACAGAAATGATGGAAACCTTTAGTAAAAAGTAAAAAGAAGGCAGCCGCTACGTTTTAAAAAAAAGAGGGGTTCTTTATTGACTTGTGTTAAAATAAATGAAGAAATACATAATTAAGCGGCTTTAAGGAATTAGGAGGAAATATGAAGAAAAAATTATCAATTGCAATAGATGGCCCCGCGGCGGCTGGAAAAAGTACAGTAGCAAAAATAGTTGCTGAAAAATTATCTTATATTTATATTGACACTGGCGCGATGTATCGGGCTTTAACCTATAAAGCAATTGTTGACAATGTAAACCTTGAGGATGAAGATGCTTTATTAAAGGTTTTATTAAACCTAGAGATTAAGCTTGTTCCATCTGAAAATGGGCAGCTCGTTTATTTGAACAGTCAAGACGTAACGATGGCGATCCGGACTAGTGAAGTGACGAATTCGGTTTCGCTTGTGGCAAAACAAGAGAAAATTCGGAAAGAAATGGTGAAAAGACAGCAAGAATTTGCCAAAGAAGGCGGAGTCGTAATGGATGGCAGAGATATTGGCACCCATGTTTTACCTAATGCAGAAGTGAAATTATTTTTACTTGCTAGTGTGGAAGAAAGAGCGCAAAGGCGCCATTTGGAAAACATTCAAAAAGGGTTCCCATCTAATCTTGAGCAATTGAAAGACGAAATTGCCAAAAGGGATCAAATAGATTCTGAGCGGGAATTTGCCCCATTAAAAAAGGCGGATGATGCAGTGGAAATTGATACAACATCCTTGACCATTGCCGATGTCGTTGGAAAAATAATGGCTATTGTGGATGAAAGGATGGGAAAAGAGTGACCTTTTATTCGTTTGCACGATCGGTTGTTAAGTCTGTTTTTACACCTCTCTTTCGGATAGAAATTATTGGATTAGAGAATTTTCCTAAGGAGGGGGGCGTACTCCTCTGTACAAACCATATTCACAATTTTGATCCTCCAGTAGTGGGAATAACCGCACCAAGACCTGTACATTTTATGGCAAAAGAAGAATTGTTCAAAGTACCCGTATTGGGAGAGATTGTCCGAAAATGTAATGCTTTTCCGGTAAAAAGAGGAATGAGTGACCGTGAAGCATTGCGCAAAGGCTTAACTTTATTAAAAGAGGGGCATGTATTAGGGTTGTTCCCTGAAGGAACAAGGAGCAGGACTGGAGAACTTGGAAAGGGTCTTGCCGGTGCCGGCTTTTTTGCATTAAGATCTCAATCGGCCGTTGTGCCTTGTGCCATTATTGGGCCTTATAAAAGTTTCCGCAAGCTTAAAGTGGTTTATGGCAAACCAATTCAGATGGAAGAAGTAAGAAAGCGAAAAGCTTCAGCGGAAGAAGTAACTGAATTAATTATGTCCGAAATTCATAAACTTATTACTGAGCATGATCAGTTTCATGCTTGACAAAAAAAGGTTTTTGTAAGAAGTTTAATAAAAGGGTTTTTTTGAATTTTCTTTTTAGTCGCTAAATCTGTTTTTTCAATGTGTATGTTGGACATGCACCAAATGATATATTTTATCAGTTGATGGATTAAGGAGGAGTACATATGACGGAAGATATGAATCAAGTAGAAGTAAGAAACTTTGAAGTTGGTGACACAGTAACAGGACAAGTTACAAAAGTGGAAGAAAAACAAGTAATTGTCGATATTCAAGATAGCAAGTTGGATGGAATCATTCCGATTAGTGAGCTTTCAAGCCTTCATATTGAAAAAGCTGCAGATGCTGTTGCGGAAGGGGATATCCTTGAACTTGAAGTATTAAAAGTTGAGGAAGAAGCTTTAATTTTATCGAAACGCAAAATTGATGCGAAAAAAGCTTGGGAAAAATTAGAGGAAACGTTTGAAAAAGGGGAAATATTTGAAGCGGAAGTAAAGGATGTAGTAAAAGGCGGCCTTGTTGTTGATTTAGGCGTTCGCGGCTTCGTCCCTGCTTCTCTTGTTGAAACGCATTTTGTTGAAGATTTCTCTGATTATAAAGGACGTACGATCTCTTTTAAAATCGTTGAATTGGATAAGGAGAAAAACCGGTTAATATTATCCCATCGCGCTGTCGTTGAGGAAGAAAAAGGAAAGAAAAAACAATTAATTCTTGATTCTTTGACTCCTGGACAAGTGCTTGAAGGCACTGTGCAGCGAATTACGGATTTTGGCGCGTTTGTCGATCTTGGAGGGATTGACGGCCTGGTGCATATTTCTCAGCTTTCTCATGATCATGTCGAAAAGCCTTCGGATGTTGTTCAGGAAGGGCAAAAGGTGGAGGTAAAGGTTTTAAATGTGGATCGTGATAATGAACGAATTTCGCTGTCTATTAAAGAAACATTGCCTGGCCCATGGGCTAACTTAGCGGAAAAAGCTCCGAAAGGCAGTGTTTTAACAGGCGTTGTAAAGAGATTGGTTTCCTATGGCGCATTTGTCGAGGTTTTCCCGGGAGTGGAAGGACTTGTTCACATTTCTCAAATTTCCCATAAACATATTGGGACTCCTCATGAAGTGTTAAAAGAAGGACAAGAAGTACAACTAAAAGTTCTCGATGTCAATGAAGAAGAACAGCGTTTATCATTAAGCATAAAAGATCTTTTGGAGAAAGATGTAAATGAAAACCTAGATTATGAGCTTCCTGAGGAATCCAAGGGCTTTCAACTTGGTGAAGTGATCGGAGACAAATTAAAGAATCTACGGAGATAATGGTGATAATTCGTGTCAAGATCTGAACGGAAATGGGATCACATTCGCTATGCTGTCGAAGAAGGGCAAGAATGCTCCGCAGCTTTTGAAGACATTCTTTTTATACACCAAAGCCTGCCGAATACAAGTGTAGATGATATTCATCTCGATCAAAAAATTGGCGAACTTTCTTTAAGTTCGCCAATTTTCATCAACGCGATGACAGGGGGCGGCGGTGAAAAGACTTACCAAATAAATAAAGGGTTGGCACAGGCTGCGAAAGAGTCTGGCGCAGCGATGGCGGTGGGCTCACAGATGTCAGCTTTAAAGGATGCCAGCCAAAGATATACATACGAAGTGGTTCGCAAGCAGAACCCTAATGGCGTGATCATCGCCAATCTAGGAAGTGAAGCAACGGTTGAGCATGCGAAAAGAGCCGTTGATATGATTGAAGCAGATGCTTTGCAGCTGCATTTGAATGTGATTCAAGAATTAACAATGCCTGAAGGTGACCGAGATTTTACGGGTGCGTTGACAAGAATTGAAGCGATCGTTAAAGAAACAGCTGTTCCTGTAATTGTGAAGGAAGTTGGATTTGGCATAAGCCGGGAAACGGTAGTTGCTCTTGTGTCTTCTGGTGTAACGATCATAGATATCGGGGGAGCTGGCGGTACGAACTTCGCGAAAATCGAAAACAGGCGGAGAAAGCAATCGCTATCCTTTTTTAACGAGTGGGGTATCCCTACAGCCATATCGATTGTTGAGGCTGCTGAGACCTCAAACCGAATTTCGATCATTGGTTCTGGAGGAATTCGATCCGGCATGGATGTTGCCAAAGCAATTGCTCTTGGGGCAGATGCGATTGGCATCGCGGGCCCATTTTTAAAAACTTTTTTAGAAAAAGGACCGGAAGCGCTTCAGCAAGAGATTGGGGCGCTGCATATGGAATTGGCGCTCATCATGACAGCGCTAGGAGCAAGAACGCTTGCTGAACTTCAAAAAGTTCCGTTAATTATCGCTGGCAAGACTGATCATTGGTTAAAACAAAGGGGCATTGATACAGCGAAATACAGCCAAAGACAAAATCGATAAAAGCTCTCGCAGATGCGAGAGCTTTTATAATCTAGTCTATTTTGGAATCATTCATGGAACGGGCTTCTTCTGGGCTTTGCAATTTTGTTGCCCCAGGATAATGCAATGCCTGATCACGGTCTGATTCAACTCTTCTGCTTGCTTTCAGTTTTTTTTCCTGACGATCCTTACCCATCATCCAACACCTCCTCTTTTTAAGATGGTGTAGATTAAAAAGATTATTCCAGGAAGTATGAAAATCCTGCCGTTGTACCGATAATGGGAAGCATAGGAGGTGTATGAATAGTGGAAGGTTCAATCTTTTACTTTCTATTTTGGTCATTTTGGATTTATATAACCTTTTTTATGAAAAAAGAAAATCCCTATCGAGTCAAACTGGCGGCAACTGTTTTAATTGTGATTATTTTAGCAAATGTTTCGATTCCGAATGGAAGATTCCAAGTATATACGAGCGGTCTTTTTTTGTTAATCGTCACTTACATGGCTTTAAATAAAGAAAATGGAAAAACATTAGCTTATTTTTATATATGTTCATTCATTATCACTATTGCTTATGTAACCTTCTGCTTGTTTGAAATTTTTGATCCGGTATGGCTTATTTTTAAAAAAGAGTGGATGATGGGCGTTACACTCGGTTATTTAGCCATTTTGCTGCAAAAAAATTTAAGAGGAAGGCTGTTAATCCTGATCAGTGGAACGATGCAGGGTGAGATTCTTTATGCCTATATTTTAAGTAAGTATGGATTCCCGTATCCAATTGCTGCTTTTACCTATTTGGATTCATTTGCATTAACAGCTACATTGCTGATATTGTGGAGTGGAATGGAAAATATCGGGTTCTTTTTTGAACGGCATTTCCATTTTGCTGAGAGAGGAAAAGAAAAATCATCCTAGGTAGTAGAAAGTGACTGATTTCTTTTTTTCATTGCCTGAAATGATTAACATTTGTTAATATTATAAAGTTAAGCCCTTCTCGATTAAGAAGGGTTTATTTATCGGTTAGTGAATAATAAACTAAGAAATTGTTGGTACCTTTCATTATCGTAAAATATAAATGGATGAATCATTAGCAACAACTAGACGGAAAGGGTGATTTTAATGGTGAAACCTGTAATTGCGATTGTTGGCCGACCGAATGTAGGGAAATCAACGATCTTCAATCGAATTGTCGGTGAAAGAGTTTCCATTGTCGAAGATATACCGGGTGTGACGCGCGACAGGATATACAGTTCAGGAGAATGGCTGACCCATGAATTTAATTTAATCGATACTGGAGGGATTGACATTGGTGACGAGCCTTTTTTAGAGCAAATCCGTCAACAGGCTGAAGTGGCTATCGACGAGGCCGATGTCATCATTTTTATTGCAAATGGCAGGGAAGGTGTAACAGCCGCTGATGAAGAAGTAGCAAAAATCTTATATAAATCGAAAAAACCAGTTGTATTGGGAGTAAATAAAATCGATAATCCAGAAATGCGAGATCAAATTTATGATTTCTATTCCTTAGGTTTTGGCGATCCGATTCCCATTTCCGGTTCACATGGCCTTGGTTTAGGTGATTTATTGGATGAGGCAGCAAAGCATTTCCCAAAAAGTCATCAAGCAGATTATGATGATGATATGATTAAATTTTGCTTAATCGGGCGGCCGAATGTTGGTAAATCATCTTTAGTGAATGCCATTCTTGGTGAAGAACGGGTGATTGTCAGCAATATTGCAGGAACGACAAGAGATGCGGTCGATTCAATTTATACCTATAATGGGGAGAAGTATGTCATCATTGACACGGCGGGAATGCGGAAAAAAGGAAAAGTATATGAAAGTACAGAAAAATATAGTGTTCTCCGTGCATTAAGAGCAATCGAACGGTCTGATGTGGTACTTGTTGTTTTGGATGCGGAAGAAGGAATTATTGAACAAGATAAGAAAATTGCTGGTTACGCTCATGAAGCAGGACGGGCAGTAGTAATTGTTGTGAATAAATGGGATGCAGTGGAAAAAGACGAAAAAACAATGAAAGAATTTGAACAAAAAATTAGAGAGCATTTCCTTTTTCTCAGCTACGCCCCAATCGTATTTCTATCAGCAAAAACAAAGAAACGAATACACACTTTGCTGCCAATGATTAATATGGCGAGCGAAAACCATTCTATGCGGGTCGAGACGAGCGTGTTGAATGATATTATCATGGATGCTGTGGCAATGAATCCAACCCCGACAGATAAAGGAAAACGTTTGAAAATTTACTATGCTACTCAAGTTTCTGTTAAACCGCCAAGCTTTGTTATCTTTGTAAACGAGCCAGAATTATTGCATTTTTCCTATGAACGCTTTCTTGAAAACAGGATTCGTGATGCATTTGGATTTGAGGGCACGCCAATTAGGATTTTTGCTAGAGAAAGAAAATAATTCAAGGTGGTGGTAGATATGCAACAACAAATCGAGAAGATTGCTGTGATAGGGGCGGGCAGCTGGGGGACAGCTCTTGCGATGGTGTTAGCTGATAACGGACATGAAGTCCGGCTATGGAGCCATAATGAAAATCAAGTTGACGAAATGAACCGCCATCATACGAATAAAAAATATTTGCCTGGAATATCTTTACCTGAATCAATTGTTGGATATGCATCATTAAGTGAAGCCCTATCAGGAGTTGAAACCATTATTTTAGCTGTTCCGACAAAGGCGATCCGTGAAGTTGCCACGAAAATTCGCTCTGTTCAAAAAAAGCCGCTTACAATTGTACACGTTAGCAAAGGAATTGAGCCGGATACGCTCTTACGTATTTCCGAAATGATCAAACAGGAGCTGCCAAACGAAATAGTTAAAGATGTTGTTGTGTTATCTGGGCCAAGCCATGCGGAAGAAGTTAGTTTGCGCCATCCGACAACCGTAACCGTTTCTTCAGAGAATATGGCAGCAGCTGAAAGGGTTCAAGATTTATTTATCAACCAAAACTTTCGTGTCTATACGAATCCGGATATTATCGGAGTAGAAATTGGCGGGGCTTTGAAAAATATTATCGCTCTTGCTGCTGGAATTACGGACGGGCTTGGTTACGGTGACAATGCAAAAGCAGCGTTAATCACAAGGGGGCTGGCTGAAATTGCCCGCCTTGGTACAAAAATGGGGGCAAATCCATTGACATTTTCAGGACTGACGGGAATTGGAGATTTAATCGTTACGTGTACAAGTGTTCACTCACGAAATTGGCGCGCTGGTCACTTACTCGGAAAAGGCCAAACCCTTGATGAAGTTCTTGAAAATATGGGGATGGTTGTTGAAGGGGTTCGAACAACAAAAGCTGCCTTTCAACTCGCTGAAAAATACCAAGTCTCCATGCCAATCACGAGTGCGCTTTACCATGTGCTGTTTAACCATGCTAAGCCGAAAGATGCAGTGGATGCTTTGATGGCCCGAGGAAAAACAAATGAAATGGATGACCTTACCAATATTTTGGGGGAAAGGTATATTGAAGAATAAAATGTCCAAATTCAGCTAAATATAGGCATTCTAAGGATACATAAAGACTTGGAATTGCATACAATGCAACGAAGCAAACTGGTAAAATGAAACGGGAGTTTGGGTAAGTTTAGTCATTGGACTGAAGTAGGAGTTTCGCCCCTCTAAACTTCAGTCTTTTTATTTTTTTGAAAGTTGTGACTATGGTATAATAACCCTCTAGAAGGGGAGGGGTTTCTTTGTCGCCAGCCATGTTGAAAATGTGGATCTCAATTGCTGGTCTTGGTTTAATGTTTTTGGCAATCGCTGCCATTTACCTAAGCCGCTTTAAACTTAAAGGGGTACTGCGCATTGTAACTGCGCTGCTTGCTTATATCTTCATGATTATCTCTGGTATGATTATTTTTCTTGTTATATTTACATAAGGGAATGAAGATTCATCTGTTTTCGTGGTCTAGGAAATGATAAATTTGTACATTGTTGATAACTTTGTTCAAGTTTTCTGAATCTAGCTCCAGCGCCCTATCGACTACGTCGCTTCCCTCGCCTCGTCTACGATAAGTCGAGAACGAAAGACTACCGTCTTTCGACTCTCCTTTATCTCACTTGGCTTTAGTCCACCTCCTTACGTCGATGACCAAGGGCGCTTGCGCTTTTCTTATTGGACAAACTTTAAAATTTTACCGCAATTTTGCTTTTTATTCCAAATTATCGAAAAAGAAAATTGCTACTTTTGAAAAAGGATTGATCATATGAGATATGCCGCCATTGTTGTTTTGCTTGCATTTACAGCAATACTTTTATCTGGATGTATGTACCCAAAAAAAGAGTTAGCTCAAAATCAAACGCCGTATAAGGACCAGGTTCAAGCAGTACAAACAGCTGTTGAAGACTTCCAGAAAGATAACGGCGGGATTCTTCCAATTCAAACAAAAGAAGCCAGTACACCAATATATCAAAAATATCCAATCGATTTTAAAAAAATTGTCCCCAAATACCTGCCAGAACCCCCGGGGAATGCTTATGAAAATGGCGGAGTATTTCAGTATGTTCTCATTGATCCCGAAACAAAGCCAATTGTAAAGCTGCTAGATATACGGATGGCGGATACGATTCGTGATCTAAAGTTAAGAATAAAAGCCGGCGGTTATCCTCCGTATAAAAAGAGGCTTGCAGATAATGTATATTCGCTTGACTACAAGCAATTGGGGCTCGAAAAACCACCGTATGCAGTCAGCCCCTTTACGCATCAAAATCTACCCTTTGTCATTACAGGTGCTGGTGAAGTATTTGTGGATTATCGCGCAGACCTTTATCAAGCGATAAAAAAACGGGTTGTAACGATAAAGCCTGGCGAGGATATTCGCCGAATATTGACGGAAGATTCACTTTTTGTTCCGGCTTATTCGCTTCCATACACACTTGATTCTAAAACAAAAGAACCGATTTTTTCAGAAAAAAAGTAAAAACTGTTTTTTAACTGAGCAGCAAACACACCAAAAAAGTCATAACCCTTTTCCTTAAAAATATATTGTAGGAGTAGGGTTATTTTTTTGGTGTTTTTTACTAATTGAATAAATAGGAGAAATTTTTTAAGGAGGTAAATAATTTTAGAAAATTGTCATAACGGCATAGGACAACATCATAAATATATACTGTCCAAAAATACCTAGATGGATAATATTATCCCACTAACTCTATGATCGGGAGGGGATCATTTGGAAAAAGTAGATATTTTCAAAGATATTGCGGAGCGAACTGGCGGCGATATTTATTTAGGCGTTGTCGGAGCCGTTCGGACTGGCAAATCAACATTCATAAAAAAATTCATGGAATTGGTTGTTTTGCCGAATATGATGAATGAAGCAGAGAGAACGCGTACACAGGATGAGCTGCCGCAAAGCGCTGCGGGCAAAACAATTATGACAACAGAACCGAAATTTGTTCCAAATCAAGCAACTACTATTCATGTCGATGATGGCCTGAAGGTAAATATTCGCTTGGTTGATTGTGTTGGTTATACGGTTCCGGGAGCGAAAGGGTATGAAGATGAGAATGGACCGAGGATGATCAATACTCCATGGTATGAGGAGCCTATACCATTCCATGAAGCCGCTGAAATCGGTACGCGGAAAGTCATTCAAGAGCACTCTACAATTGGTGTAGTGATCACAACAGATGGAACAATTGGTGAAATTCCGCGCAGTAATTATTTAGAGGCAGAAGAAAGGGTTATTGAAGAATTAAAAGAAGTGGGTAAACCGTTTATTATGGTTGTAAACAGCGCCCAGCCGCACCATACAAACACAGAATCCCTAAGGGCCAGCCTGGCGGAAAAATATGATATTCCTGTTATTTCGATGAGTGTGGAAAGCATGCGCGAGAGCGACGTTTTAAATATTTTGCGGGAAGCACTATTCGAGTTTCCAGTACTTGAAGTTAATGTAAATCTGCCGAGCTGGGTGATGGTGCTGCGTGAAAATCACTGGCTCCGCGAAAACTATCAAGAAGCTGTTAAAGAAACAGTAAAAGATATTAAAAGGTTAAGGGACGTTGACCGTGTTGTTCAGCAATTCAGCGATTTTGAATTTATTGAAAGGGCTGGGCTCGCTGGAATTGAAATGGGGCAAGGTGTTGCCGAAATTGATTTATTTGCTCCAGATGAGCTATATGATGAAATTTTGAAAGAAATCGTCGGAGTTGAAATAAGAGGGAAAGATCATTTGCTTGAACTGATGCAAGATTTTGCTCATGCAAAAGCGGAGTATGATCATATTTCAGATGCTTTAAAAATGGTAAAACAGACGGGATATGGAATTGCATCTCCTTCGCTTGCTGATATGAGCCTTGAAGAGCCGGAAATTATCCGTCAAGGTGCCCGCTTTGGTGTCCGTTTAAGGGCAGTCGCTCCATCTATTCATATGATTAAAGTCGATGTGGAGTCTGAATTTGCCCCAATTATAGGTACAGAAAAACAAAGCGAAGAGCTGGTGCGTTATTTGATGCAGGATTTTGAAGAGGATCCACTGTCCATCTGGAATTCAGATATTTTTGGACGCAGTCTTAGTTCCATTGTTCGTGAAGGGATTCAGGCAAAACTGTCGTTGATGCCGGAGAATGCAAGATATAAATTAAAAGAAACCCTTGAGCGAATTATCAACGAAGGTTCAGGTGGATTAATCGCCATCATTCTTTAAGCGGACTCTCACAGGTTGAGAGTCTTTTTTTTATCTCACAAGCTAGTGTAGGATCATTTTACCGCCAAAAAAATACAATATATTCCAAAAATATTGCAGGCATGAAAAGATTGCCATTATTTCATGAAATATTCTTGATATGCGGTATTGATTATGATAATCTTTTAACAGAATTATTGTCATAGTGCTGAAAGCCTTATGGTTATAGGATTGTTATCAAAAATGAATTGCAGATTATCAATTGTTCATTTAAACTTATTTTTGAAAACAAAACTGGTTCTATGACGTATAGAAACAAGCAAAATTGTTTAAAAATGTAGATAAGTAACCTTATTTACTAAGATTTCTCTATTTTTTTGGGAGGAGGTGAATGGCATGAACAAGACAGAACTAATTAATGCAGTTGCTGAAGCTAGCGAACTTTCTAAAAAGGATGCTACAAAAGCAGTTGATGCTGTTTTTGATTCAATTTTAGATGCTTTAAAAAATGGTGATAAAGTGCAGTTAATCGGTTTTGGTAACTTTGAAGTCCGTGAGCGTGCAGCCCGCAAAGGCCGCAATCCTCAAACAGGTGAGGAAATTGAAATCGGAGCAAGCAAAGTTCCAGCATTTAAACCAGGCAAAGCGCTTAAAGATGCAGTTAAATAATTACATATTATGATTGTTTTAAGCGAATGTTTAACAAAAAGGCCATGGAAAAATTCCATGGTCTTTTCACATAATTAGAATAATCATCCATTCATACGGTAAAAGTTCTTACGTTTTGCCTGCAAAGAAATGGATATGCTAAGATGTATTATGTTAGATAGATGGATGGTAGGAGGAAGCAGTATGGCAGAAGTCAATCGTGCCCAAATAGAAGAAGCGGTGCGTTTAATCCTGGAGGCGATTGGAGAAGATCCTGGCCGTGAAGGCTTGCTCGATACTCCAAAGCGCGTCGCCAAAATGTATGAAGAAGTTTTTAGCGGGTTGAACGTAGACCCAAAACAATATTTTGAAACCATTTTCAGCGAGGATCATGAAGAACTCGTGCTAGTAAAGGATATACCTTTTTATTCGATGTGCGAACATCATTTGGTTCCTTTTTACGGCAAAGCGCACGTGGCATATCTTCCGCACAATGGCCGTGTAACGGGATTGAGCAAGTTAGCGAGAGCTGTTGAAGCTGTTGCTAAACGTCCGCAGCTTCAAGAAAGGATTACATCTACAATTGCCAATGCGATCATGGAGAAACTTGAGCCGCAAGGTGTGATGGTAGTTGTAGAAGCGGAACACATGTGCATGACAATGCGTGGTGTAAAAAAACCCGGTGCAATAACGGTAACAACAGCTGTTCGCGGGCTGTTTAAAAATGATGCACAGGCTCGTTCAGAAGTTCTTGCCCTTATCAAAAATAGTTAATCGCCAAAGAACTAAATTGGGGGATAAAATGGAAAAGAACAGTCAACAAAATAATGATTATATTGTTATTAAAGCAATTGCTGATGGGGTCAGTGTCATTGGTTTAACAAGAGGTTCAGATACAAGATTTCACCACTCTGAAAAACTTGACAGAGGGGAAGTCATGATTGCACAATTTACAGAACACACTTCGGCTATTAAAATTCGGGGGAATGCGAAAATTTATACCCGTTTCGGCGAAGTTGACAGTGAATGGAAAAAATAATTCAGACTTTAAGTACTCGCCAATCGGCGAGTTTTCTTTAAATTATATTTCATATGTCCGTTTTTTTCATAGGAAAGAAAGATTTTAAAATATACAGTTAAATGTTTTATTTTGTGAAATTCTGCCCAGAAAAAGTCTTTTATGATATAATTGTGACTGCCTTGTTTAATGAGAAATGAATAGTGAAAATAATAGTAATAATGAATGTGGAAAAATAAGTCCCGATCCGTTGATATGTATGTTCATCATAAATGATAAATTATTTCGGGGAAGCAAGGGTGATAAAATTGCAAGACATTCGAAAAAAATTAATTGAAATTAAGGATCAAGTAGAACAAAAAATAACCCATCCCTACTTGGCCAAATTTATTCAAGCACCAAACATTGATGAAGATAAGCTTCTTGTTCTTATATCAATAATGGATCAGCTTGATTTACCGTACAGCCAATTGAAAAATTATGCTGTGACAACAATGTTAATCCAAATTGCCCTTGATACCCACGAAAATGTCACGAATTCACCTGTTTCAGAAATTGAAAAGAATAGCCAAACAAGCAGGCAGTTAACGGTTCTTGCTGGGGACTACTATAGCGGTTTATATTATAAATTCCTGGCAGAAACAGGTGATATTTCACTGATAAAGATTTTGGCACATGGAATTAAAGAAGTAAATGAGAACAAGATCTCTGTTTATCAAAAGGAATTCGATGGCATCGAAAATCTGATGACCAACATTAAATTGATTGAAGGTTCGCTTGCCAGCAAGATTACAGCTTATTTTCAAATGAAAAATTGGGATATAGTCGCAACAAACTTTCTGTTTGTTAAGCGTCTGCTCTTTGAAAAAAAGCAATATACCCAAGCGGGCAATTCGCTTGTTTTTGAAGGGCTAAAAAGGGTGGTTTTTCCAAAAAACGGCTCCAATTTATCGGATTTATCAAACGAGCAAAGCCGGTATTTAGTTCATATATGTGATCGCTATATTGAGTTTTCAAAGCATATCATAGAAGATGGATTGAAGCAGCTGCCTGAAATTAGCCAATTGCTTAAAAGCAGAATTTTCTCGATCCTAAATCAACATCAGCCCATTGCAAAAACTTTTGTGGAAGAAGGTTAAGATTTATGCAACAGTCTAAAGAAGAAAGGGTTCATCATGTATTTGAAAAAATATATGAAAACTACGATAAAATGAACTCTGTCATTAGTTTTCAGCAGCACATTAAGTGGCGTAATGATACAATGAAAAGAATGAACGTACAAAAAGGTTCGAAAGCACTTGATGTTTGTTGTGGAACAGCAGATTGGACCATTGCATTAGCGGAAGCTGTCGGACCTTCTGGAGAAGTAGTCGGGGTGGATTTCAGTCAAAATATGTTGAAGATTGGAAAAGAAAAAGTAAATGGATTGAAGTTAAATCAAGTTGAATTGATCCATGGAAATGCGATGGAGCTCCCCTTTCCCGACCAAAGTTTTAATTATGTTACAATTGGCTTTGGGCTTCGAAATGTTCCTGATTATATGCAAGTTTTAAAAGAAATGCACCGGGTGTTAAAGCCTGGGGGGATGGCTGTATGCCTTGAAACATCGCAGCCGACGATGTTTGGCTATAAACAGCTGTATTATTTTTATTTTCGCTTTATTATGCCGTTATTTGGAAAATTATTTGCGAAAAGTTATGAGGAATATTCATGGCTGCAAGAGTCAGCACGCAACTTTCCAGGTATAAAGGAATTGGCGGAAATGTTTGAAAAAGCAGGCTTTAAAGATGTGATTTACAAGCCGTATAGCGGAGGAGTTGCCGCGGTCCATATCGGCTTCAAAAAATGAGATAAATGAGTGTAAACAGGATGAAAAAGCAGGGTGAATACAAATGAAATTAAAAATGATGTATTCATTTTTGAATTCGGACATTGACATAATTGAGAATACATTAGAAGAGACAATACGTGCGGATTCTCTTCTTTTAAGACAAACTTCTTTGCATACATTACAAGCCGGAGGAAAAAGAATTCGTCCTGTTTTTGTTTTGCTAGGTGGGAAATTTGGTCATTATGATATTCATGTCATGAAAAATGTGGCCGTTGCCCTTGAACTTATCCATATGGCGTCACTCGTGCACGATGATGTCATTGATGATGCCGAGATTCGCAGGGGAAAACCAACAATAAAAGCAAAATGGGGAAACCGGGTTGCGATGTATACAGGCGATTATATTTTGGCCCTCTCTTTAGATATGATCACCAATATTAATAAACCGGCTGCGCACCAAATTCTAGCAAACACGATTGTCGAGGTCTGTATTGGCGAGATTCAGCAAATTAAAGATAAATACCGTTTCAACCAAAATTTTCGCGATTATTTTCGCCGAATTAAGCGAAAAACAGCGCTGTTAATTGCGACAAGCTGCCAATTAGGGGCGATTGCAGCGGATGTTGAGGAGTCTGTACATAAAAAACTTTACCGTTTTGGTTATTATGTTGGCATGTCTTACCAAATCATAGATGATATATTGGATTTTACCTCTACAGAGCAAACGTTAGGCAAGCCGGCAGGGGGCGATCTTTTACAAGGAAATGTGACGGCGCCTGTTCTCTTTGCAATGGAAGATGCGCAAATTCGCTCGCAAATTGAAAAGGTAACGGAAAGCATGGAGCAAACGGAAATTGAAAAAATTATTTCGCTGATCAATCAATCAGGTGCTATTGAGAAATCGATGGCATTAAGTGATCTTTACCTTAACAAAGCTCTTAAAATCCTTGATCAGTTGCCGGCGAATCGAGCGAAGCGGACATTACAGGATATTGCAAAATATATTGGCAAGCGTAAATTTTAATTCTGATTTGTGCAACAAGTATATAGTTGCGAAATTTTCTAAACAATGATACTATTTTCGTGGATTGTTCACTTAAACAATCAGTATACATAATGATTTAGGAGTGGAGTTCATGGAAAAGACATTTTTAATGGTAAAACCTGATGGAGTGCAGCGCAATTTAATTGGCAGCATTATTACCCGTTTTGAAAGTAAGGGCTTTCAATTAGTGGGTGCGAAATTAATACAAATTCCGGCTGAACTGGCCGAAGAGCATTATCGAGAACATAAAGAGCGTCCTTTCTTTGGTGAACTTGTCGATTTTATTACATCTGGTCCAGTGTTTGCAATGGTATGGCAAGGTGAGAATGTGATTGCAACAGCTCGGCAAATGATGGGATCAACCAATCCGAAAGATGCTGCACCAGGTACAATCCGCGGTGACTATGGTTTAACGGTTGCTAAGAATGTAATCCATGGTTCTGACTCTCCTGCGAGTGCTGAACGAGAAATAGGCCTCTTTTTTAAAGAAGGCGGCTTAGTTGAATATTCAAAGCTAGTAAACGAGTGGGTTTACTAAGTAATGAAAAAAGCGCTTGTATAAAAAATGTATACAAGTGCTTTTTTTGTATCCGATTTCAATCGGAAGCTGATTTGCGATGAGCTAATAAATAAGGAGAAAGTAAAAAATGTCTCAAGATTATCAGGAATTTATAGCAAACATCAAAAAGACGACAGGCATCGATCTTTCATTATACAAGGAAGCCCAAATGAAACGCCGATTAACTTCTTTATACGAGAAAAAAGGACTGGCTTCTTTTCAGGATTTCTTTCGGGAAATAAAGAGAAGTCAAGAGCTTTTAAATGAATTTCTTGATCGTATGACAATCAATGTTTCAGAATTTTATCGGAATTATAGACGGTGGGAAATTTTAGAGAAGAAAATTATGCCGAAAATATTGGAAAAAAATAAGCGGCCGAAAATTTGGAGTGCTGCCTGCTCCACTGGGGAAGAGCCATATACAATTGCCATGATTATGTCGGGTTTTATGCCTCTTTCAGAGATTGCGATAACGGCAACAGACCTCGACGAAAATGCGCTGATTCGAGCAAAAATGGGTCACTATCATGAAAGGGCATTAATTGAAGTTCCGGATGCGGTTAAGCGGAAATTTTTTAAAAAGAATGGAGATTTTTATCAAGTTGCCGAGGAAATAAAGAAAACGGTCACATTCAAAAAACAGAATCTCTTAGCTGATTCATTTGGCGGTCCTTATGACCTGATTGTATGCAGAAATGTTCTTATTTACTTTACGGAAGAAGCGAAAGATAAATTATATCACAAATTTAGTGCTGCCTTAAGAAAGGATGGGATCTTTTTCGTTGGCAGTACAGAGCAGATTTTTAATCCAAGTATTTATCAGCTTGAATCAGTAGATACATTTTTTTATCGAAAAATATAAGGAGCCCCCATGGCTCCTTATTTCTTTAAAAATATGACAAAGATCAGGAATGAAGAAATTATATATTTTGAACAATTTCTCTATGTTTCTTGATAACCATATGGTATATTGATACAAAATCCTTTAATGAGTTGAAGGGGGAAAGAGAATGAGATATTTAACAGCGGGAGAATCTCATGGTCCACAATTAACAACTATTCTAGAAGGCTTGCCGGCAGGGATGCCGCTTGAAGCAACAGATATTAACTTTGAATTAGCCAGAAGGCAAAAAGGGTACGGCCGCGGTAGAAGAATGCAGATTGAAAAAGATACTGTCCAGATTACTTCGGGGGTCCGCCACGGTCTTACTTTAGGATCTCCCATTGCGTTAGTTGTTCAAAATGATGACTGGAAGCATTGGACGGCGATCATGGGTGCCGAGCCATTAGAAGAAGAGGCAGAGGAAGAAATAAAAAGAAAGATCACAAGACCTCGCCCAGGGCATGCCGATCTAAATGGAGCGATTAAATATGGGCACCGTGATATGCGGAATGTACTTGAGCGATCGTCAGCAAGAGAAACGACTGTGCGAGTAGCAGCAGGTGCGGTTGCGAAAAAACTACTATCTCTGGTAGGCATTGAAATTGTTTCACATGTTGTTGAAATTGGCGGTATATCCGCTTCGGTGGATGGTACGCTGCCAATTGATATTTTGAAAGAGAAAACGGAAGCTTCGCCTGTCCGCTGCGCTGATTCAGAAGCGGCAGAAAAGATGATGGAAGCAATTGATCAAGCGAAACAAAATGGTGATTCCATCGGTGGAGTGGTAGAAGTAATTGCAACCGGAATGCCAGCCGGAGTTGGAAGCTATGTTCATTATGACCGAAAATTGGATGCGAAAATTGCTGCTGCTATTGTAAGTATTAACGCTTTTAAGGGTGTGGAGTTCGGAATCGGCTTTGAAGCGGCCAAAAAGCCTGGCAGTGAAGTCCATGATGAAATCATCTGGATTAGTGAGAGCGGTTATTCAAGAAAGACAAACCGTCTTGGCGGATTTGAAGGGGGAATGACCACCGGGATGCCAATTGTTGTCCGTGGCGTCATGAAACCCATTCCAACATTATATAAGCCGCTAAAAAGTGTGGATATTGATACGAAAGAGCCGTTTTCCGCTAGTATTGAACGTTCGGATAGCTGTGCAGTTCCAGCCGCGAGTGTAGTCGCTGAAAACGTTGTAGCCTGGGAATTGGCCAATGCACTTGTTGAACAGTTTTACAGTGACCGCTTTCAAACG
The DNA here is from genome assembly GCA_044598425.1 of Bacillota bacterium Lsc_1132. GTDB lineage: Bacteria > Bacillota > Bacilli > Bacillales > Cytobacillaceae > JAEVLT01. The sequence goes on along the minus strand of CP172536.1, from coordinate 2,266,109 downwards.
TTTGCTGAGGAAATAGAGCGCCAGCGGCAATTTGCGAGGGATTTTTAAAATGGACACAGTTCAAGTGAAAACAGATTCAAAAAGCTACGATGTATGGATTGGCGAAGATGTATTAGACAAAATTCTGCCTTTTATAAGCAGCCATTTCCCGAGTTTTACAAAACTGATGATCATCACGGATGAGACGGTTGCCGCTATTCATCTTGACAAATTACAAAAAGCACTAGGAAACTTAGAATCACATGTTTTTATCGCTCCTAGCGGAGAAAAAGCAAAAACCTTTGAAGTGTTTTATCAAGCACTAACGGCAGCGTTAGAAAATCGTCTTGACCGCCATTCTATTATTCTTTCCTTTGGGGGCGGTGCAGTTGGCGATCTTTCTGGATTTGTAGCGTCTGCCTTTATGAGGGGAATTCCATTTATCCAAATACCGACAACGATTTTAGCGCACGATAGCGCTGTTGGAGGAAAGGTGGCGATCAATCACCCGCTTGGGAAAAATATGATTGGTGCTTTTTATCAGCCGGAAGCGGTGTTTTATGATTTACAGCTGCTAAAAACACTGCCTCAAGCAGAAATCCGCTCGGGCTTTGCCGAAGTGATAAAGCATGCGCTGATTCATGACTCTGTTTTCTATGAATGGCTTTTCAACCATATCCAAAGTCTTGAGACATTAACCGAGGATCAGCTACGCTATATGCTGGTCAGCGGTGTTAAGATTAAAAGAGAATTTGTTTCAAAGGATGAACGCGAAGCAGGCGTCCGTGCATACTTGAATTTTGGCCATACGCTTGGCCATGCGATTGAAGCGGAAATGGGATACGGAAATACAACCCATGGCGAAGCGGTTATGATTGGAATGATCTATGCCCTTTCGTTAAGCAAGAAATTACTTGGTTTACACTTTGATTTAGAAAGTTTTATTGATTGGGTTCATCGTCTTGGCTATGAAACAAAACTTCCGCCTCTTGTCTTGGAAGATCGATTGCTGAAAAAAATGAAGCAAGATAAAAAGGCGTTTGGCGAGTCGATTCGCTTCGTTTTACTTGAGCGGTTAGGAAATCCGAAACTCCAGACAATTGTAGATGAATATGTATTGGAGCAGCTAAACAGTTTTAAACAGCAAAGGGGGAAATGAGAAAATGATCAGAGGGGTGAGAGGAGCTACAACTGTAGAACAAAACTCAGAAGTTCTTATACTCTCCGCAACAGAAGAACTATTGGCGAAAATGATCGAATTCAACGAAGTAAGTCCCGAAGCGGTCGCCTCAGTGTTTATATCTACAACAAATGATATCGATGCTGCCTTTCCTGCCAAAGCTTTAAGGAACTTTCCTGAATGGACGTATGTTCCTGTTATGTGCATGCAGGAAATGCAAGTTCCTCATTCATTGCAATTATGTATAAGGGTTATGCTGCATCTTAATACGGATAAAGCACAAAGCGAAATTGTTCATGTTTATCTAAAAGATGCTCAATCACTGCGACCGGACTTAAGCGAGACAGGTTTGCAAAAATAAGCGTACAATTGATCGAGATTATGTTAAAATAAAATTGGAACATTGCTTTATCATATTAGCATATTAAAGTATTATAAAATGAGGTGGAGTATAATGAGGTGGAAAGAGCAGCTTCTGTCTTTAACACCGTACCAACCGGGAAAATCAATTGAAGAAGTAAAAAAACAATTTAATTTAGAAAAAATAACGAAACTTGCATCCAATGAAAACCCGTTTGGCTGCTCGAAAAAAGTGTTACATGCAATAAAAGACTATCAAAAAAGCCTGGCAATCTATCCGGATGGGCATGCCTCCGATTTAAGAGAAAAATTGGCGTCCGTACTAGGTGTTGGACAAGACGAGCTTATTTTTGGCAATGGGTCGGATGAACTGATTCAGATCATTTCCAGAGCTTTGCTCGGACCGAATACAAGCACGGTTATGGCTGCTCCAACCTTTGCGCAATATCGGCATAATGCCGTCATAGAAGGAGCAGTTGTTAAAGAGGTACAACTGATTAATGGAAATCACGATTTAGAAGGAATGCTCGCAGCTATTGATGATCAAACAAATGTTGTCTGGCTTTGCAGCCCAAATAACCCAACAGGTACATATATACCTGAACAGGAGCTAGTCGCATTTTTGGAGCAAGTACCGTCCGATACACTGGTTGTCCTAGATGAAGCCTATAATGAGTATGTTGTGGCCGACGACTATTACAATGCGATTGCCTTGACCCGGCAATTTGAAAATCTGATCGTATTAAGAACGTTTTCCAAAATTTATGGTCTTGCGTCTTTAAGGATAGGATATGGCATTGCAAATCCAGCCATTATTCGTGCGCTTGAGCCTGCAAGAGAGCCGTTCAACTTAAATACGTTTGCACAATGGGCTGCTTTAACAGCGGTGGAGGATCAAGAATTTGTCCAGCAATGTAAAAAAGTAAACCGCCAGGGGTTGAATCAATTTTATCAATTTTGTGAAGTGAACAATCTTTTTTACTATCCTTCCCAAGGGAATTTTATTTTAATTGATTTCAAGGTTGATGCGGATGAAGTATTCCAGTTTTTGCTCGAAAAAGGATTTATCGTTCGATCCGGTAAGGGACTTGGATTTCCGACATCCGTTCGCATTACAGTCGGTTCGACTGAGCAAAACGAAGGGGTATTAAATGCGATAAAAATGTTTTTAACAAAGGAGATTGTGAAATAAAAGATCCGAGGAAAAAAGGGGGGAAACGATTGAATGGCCGTGTTTTTTTCATAGGATTAGGGTTAATTGGCGGCTCCTTGGCGTTATGTATAAAGAAAGAGCACCCGAATGCTACGATTATTGGTTACGATATAAGCAGCAAACAAGCCGGTCTGGCGAAAGCATTAGGTGTTATTGATGACAGCGTTCAAACCATTCAAGATGGAGCCCTTTCAGCCGATTTAATTATTATCTCAGCTCCTGTTAAAGAAACTGCTTCGATTATCCAGCAGCTTGCAGACCTTCCGTTAAAACAGGATGTGATTATTACCGACACGGGCAGTACAAAACAGAAAATTGTCGAACAAGCGAGCAGCCTTAAAGCTCGCAAAATCACTTTTATCGGCGGTCACCCGATGGCAGGTTCGCATAAAAGCGGGGTAACGGCTGCTAAAGAATTCCTGTTTGAAAATGCCTTTTATTTGTTAACACCTGATGAACAGGTTCCGATTGAAAAGATTCAACTATTGAAAAATTGGCTTGCAGGTACGAGCGCGAAATTTTTAATTCTCTCTCCTGACCAACATGATTATTTAACAGGAATTGTAAGTCATTTCCCCCATATTATTGCCGCGTCCATTGTACGGCAGACGGAGAAGCTTGCCCATTCTCAAGCATTAATACCACGCCTTGCAGCAGGCGGCTTTAGGGACATCACACGCATTGCATCAAGCAGTCCGGAAATGTGGAGAGATATCCTCTTGGAAAATAAGGAAGTATTATTGGAACTCTTAGATCAATGGCAAAAGGAAATGGATTCAGTAAAATCATTGTTGGAAGAAGAAAGTGGCAAGAAGATTTACCAATATTTTCAAGAAGCAAAACAATTCCGCGACGGTCTACCGGCATTAGAAAAAGGTGCAATACCTGCTTTTTATGATTTGTTTGTCGACGTACCGGACTATCCAGGCGTTATTTCTGAAATTACCGGTTATTTGGCCAAAGAAGAAATCAGTATAACCAACATCCGCATTCTTGAATCGCGAGAAGAAATTTATGGGGTGCTCGTTATTAGTTTTCAAACAGAGGAAGATCGCAGGAGGGCGGAAAGCTGTATTAAAGCTTGCACAAATTACACTACTTTTTTAGCTGATTAATGGCAGGATAGGAAGTGATTTTTTGGAATCATTAAAAATTGAGGCGAAGACGCAACGTTTACAAGGTTCAATCAGAATTCCCGGTGACAAGTCTATTTCCCACCGTTCCGTGATGTTTGGAGCTATTGCCCACGGTGTAACGGCTGTATCAAATTTTTTACCAGGAGAGGATTGTCTAAGTACTATTGCCTGCTTCAGGAAGCTTGGTGTGAAAATCGAACAGGAAGAAGAAGAGATCCGCATTTATGGAAATGGATTTGAAGGCTTAATGGAGCCTAACGAAGTGCTGGATGTTGGCAATTCAGGAACAACCATCCGCCTAATGCTTGGGATCTTGGCAGGCAGGCCTTTTTTTACGGCTTTGCAGGGGGATTCTTCAATCGCGAGAAGACCGATGACAAGGGTTACAAGGCCTTTAAAAGAGATGGGAGCTTCAATTGATGGCCGAAAAGGCGGAGAATATACACCGTTAGCCATTCGCGGCTGCCAATTAAAAGCGATGAACTATCAATTGCCGGTTGCCAGTGCCCAAGTAAAATCTGCACTGATCTTTGCCGGTCTTCAAGCTGATGGCATTACAACGATTGTTGAGCCTTCCGAAACGCGGGATCATACAGAACGAATGATTTGCCATTTTGGCGGTGAAATCGAGAAAAAGGGCAATGTCATTGCTGTAAAGGGCGGTCAAGAGCTGAAAGCGCAGAATATTCAAGTTCCCGGGGATATTTCATCAGCGGCATTCTTTCTTGTTGCCGGAGCGATTGTCCCAAACAGTGAAATAAAACTGGAAAATGTGGGATTAAATCCAACGAGAACAGGTATTCTTGAAGTGATGATGGATATGGGTGCTCAACTTGAAATTTTGAAAGCCAACGATGCAAGCTTCGAACCCCATGGTGAACTTGTAATCAAAACATCTGAACTTAAAGGAACAGTCATTGAGGGGGAGATCATCCCTCGGCTGATCGATGAAATTCCGATCATTGCACTCCTTGCCACACAAGCAGAAGGATTGACCATTATCAAGGATGCTCAGGAGCTAAAAGTGAAGGAGACAAATCGAATTGATACGGTTGTCAACGAACTGTCAAAGCTGGGGGCCAAAATTGAAGCGACAGAAGATGGGATGATTATCCATGGGAAATCAAATTTAACGGGAGGAAGGGTATCAAGTCACGGTGACCACCGTATTGGTATGATGCTCTCGATTGCCGCATTGATTTGTGATGGAGATGTATTCCTTGACAAACCGGAAGCTATTGATGTTTCCTACCCTGAATTTTTCAGCCACTTAAAAAAGTTGCAGGAATAAAAGCCGTGTCTAACGGCTTTTTTCTCTACCCAAACTTCTTATACTTGATTTAATTGGCATATTTTCAGATTTTCGACATAGCTTGTCTTAAGAACAGAAAAGGATGGGTTTTATGGCGTATATCATTGAGAATGCCAATATCTTAAAAGATCATGGATTGTTGACGAAATCGATTTTAATTAAAGAAAATCGAATTGATGGAATTCAGAACAGCTTCAAACAATATCGATTCATGAAAATGAATGCTGAACCGTTTATTTTGACCCCTTCATACGTCCTTTTAGACACAAAGCTTCCGTTAGCCTCTTCCTTTCAACAATTTAAAGCTTATATGGTCGAGCATTTTTTACTAAAAGGCTGTACTACCCTCTTGATGTATGTAAATGTTTCTTTCCAGTCTGAGCTGTCTAAAAAAGTAAATGAGTTAAAAACGGCACTCATCAGCAGCCCAATTGATTTTCTAATTGGTGTGCGAATTCCACTAAAATTGGTTACACCTCAATTTATCAGAATATGTAAAAAAGAAAGGATCCCCGCTATATTTGTGGAAGTTAAAGACAAGCAGGAACTGGAAGCGATTCCTTGGAGCTGGATTCGAGAAGCCCTTTTTCCCTATAACAGTCCGCTAGTTCCGATCTTTTTAGGGGAAAATAGAAAAAGTGTAAAAGAATCACAAAAAAGATGGACGGAAATTTTGCTAAAGGAAAAAATTCCTGCTCTCTTTGAGGAAATGGAAGAAAATGTACCTCTCTCAGCAGCTGTTTTAAATAAAATCGGGATCTACAGCAAAAAGTCGAGCTTAAATCATGGAGCGGAAGTCAGTTATAATCTTTATGTAAAGAGCAAAGAGATCAATAATGTTGATACAAAGCAATTATTTCTTTATCATAGTGATAGGCTTGTAATCACTGTCCAAAAAGGAAAGATCGTACGAGCTGGGAAAGAAGTACAATTTAAACCGGGAAATGGAGAATATGTAAAAGTTGTGACGCCAGCTTATTTCTCTTTTTCGTGATCAATTTTCATTTCCAGCCGCATTGTGATTTTAGTTATAGGAATGAGAGGATAATCAATCATGGAACGTGTTGAAGAAATATTGGCTTTACTTGAAAACGGTCAACATAAGGAAGCATTAAATGAATATAATGAAGTATTAAAATACGGCATGCCAGATGAGAAATTCCTTCTTGGCGAACAACTGTTTCAGTTAGGATTTTTAGATGAAGCAAAGGCTTTATTTGAAAACTTATTGGAATTGTATCCAGAGGAAGGTGAGCTGCTTGTCCTGCTCGGAGAAATTTTAATCGAGGCGGGGAACGAGGAAGAAGCCATTTTAATTCTCGAGCGTATATCGGAAAAAGACCCTGTCTTTCCACAGGCGTTATTGCTTCTTGCTGATTTATACCAAATGCAAGGGCTTTATGAAGTGAGCGGAAGAAAGCTGCTTAATGCCAAGGAAATCCTTCCAAATGAAATCGTGATTGATTTTGCTTTAGGGGAGCTTTATAGCGAACAAGGAGAGATAATAAAGGCAATACAGGCGTATGAAAGCGTTTTAAAAGAACAAACGGAAGTAGCTGGAGTGAATATCAATCATCGTTTAGCCGATTTACTCAGCGCTTCCGGCTCTTTTGAAGAGGCGCTGCCATATTATGAAAAGGCTTTGGATGAAAAATTGGAGATCAATACATTGTTTGGTTATGCATTTACTGCTCTTCAAGGGGAATATTATCGTACTGCAATCGAAAAATTTTTAGAATTAAAGGCACTCGATCCAGAATATCATTCTCTCTATTTGCCGCTTGCGCAGGCATATGAACGGGAAGAAGAATTAGATAAGAGTCTTGAAACGATTAAACAAGGGATCAAACAAGATGAATTTAACAAAGAACTATATCATTTTGGCGGCCGGATTGCCCTTAAATTGGGCAACGAAAATGAAGCAGAGCAGCTCTTTCGCGAAGCATTAGCGTTAGATCCTGGTTTTGTCGAGGCAGCTTTAGACTTAAATAAGCTATTCATCCATCAAGAAAAGTATGAAAATGTTATAGACTTAATCAAGTCGCTAGAAATTCAGGGTGAAGAAGAGCCAAGGCTGATTTGGGACGAAGCCTTGGCTTTGCAAAAACTTGAGGACTACTCGAATGCATTAGACAAATATAAACTTGCATATACTTTTTTTAAGAATAATGACATATTTTTGACAGAATACGGTTATTTTTTAATGGAAGAAGGAAAAATGGAACGCGCTGGCGAAATTTTTAAACAGCTATTAAAAAAGGATCCGACAAACGAAGAATATCTTGATCTGCTTGAAAGATTGACTGACATGGAATATTAGCATTTTAAGAAAAGATGCAGAGGAGGGAATCTATTATGGCAACCCCTGTTTCTGTCAACGAGAAGAAGGACTTTATTCGCTGGTTTTTAAATCATTATCAGTTGAAGCGCCGGGAATGTGTGTGGATTTTAAATTACTTGATGAGCCACGATCAATTAATGGAAAAGGTTCATTTTGTTGAACAGGCGCAGTATTGCCCAAGAGGGCTAATCATGTCTACACATTGTGTGGATAAAGTACCGTTTCGTTTCTACAAGGAAAATGTGATGACAACCGATGCAGAAAAATCTTTTCATGATATTCGCCTGAATCGGGATGAAGATATTTTTATCCAATTGAACTTCCATGCATCTAATCAAGTGCCGCAGTATGCAGCAGTGCTTGAAGAAAATCCTTTTATGCCAAAACATTTGCAAATCAATGAAAAGGATGGCGAGATGGCGGAGCAGATTTTGAAGTACAGCATTGATCGCTTTCAGCATGAGAAGCTTTTAGCTCTTATTGATGACGCGCTCGATCGCCATGATGAAGAGGCTTTTAAAAGGTTAACAGAACAATTAAATCAATTATTAAATCCGCGGTAGTGTGGAAGCTTGCATTTAGCAGGCTTCCATTTTGTTAGCGGTTAAAACGTGTTACCATAAATATGAATCTTTTTGCATGGAGTGGTGGAAAATGAAGTGGGTAGCAAAAGACATTAAAATGTACATGAAGGCGAAGGAATACATAGATACCGCAGTGATTCCCTTGCTGCCAGTTTCGTTTGGTCAGGACATGAAAGAGACAGCTTCAATGACAGAATTCATCACACTGCTCTCAGCTTTGCTGGAAAGGCAGTTTACCGGACGGATTTTGCTGCTGCCTCCTTTTACTTATTTAAAAGCGGATGAAAATGAACAGGCTGTTTCTGAATTGAAGAATTGGACTGAAACTGTCAAATACAGCGGCTTTAAACATGTTTTTTATTTGACATCTGAAAGCAGATGGAAAATGCTTGAAGACGATTTGGACGGATCCCTTCTTTGGGTTCCAGCTTTGCCGATAGATCAGTTGGAAGACTTTCAAAAATGGTCAATAATGGAAAGTCAAGCGGGCCAGCTGTTCAACTTTTTTACGAGAAAATGGCAAGACAATGAGTAGGGAATTCGCATACTATTCTGTTAATCATATTGACCTCGTACAAAGATTGATATATCATGATTATGACCTAGTTTTATATGTGTTTGTAAATGTCCGATGGACTTAACTCGGTAGAGAGGGGGATAGGCATGAGTAAACAGCGAGTTTCAAGACGCCAATTTTTAAGCTATACGCTAACGGGGGTAGGCGGTTTCATGGCTGCGGGGATGTTAATGCCGATGGTCCGTTTTGCTGTGGATCCAGTTTTGAAGGCGGATACAAGCGGTAACTTCATCGCAACAAAGCAAAAAATTTCAGAATTAACTGACGAACCGGTTCGTGTCGATTTCACATTTAAACAGAAAGATGCTTGGTACGAATCAGAAGTTACGAGCACCGCATGGGTGTACAAAGACAAACAGAGCAATAAAATCGTCGCACTTTCTCCAATTTGTAAACATCTAGGCTGTACGGTTAACTGGAACACGGATAAAGCGCATCCAAATCAATTCTTCTGCCCATGTCACTTCGGTCGCTATACGAAAGATGGTACGAACGTACCGGGTACACCACCACCAGCTCCACTTGACATATATCCATACAAAGAGAAGGACGGCTACTTGTATTTAGGAAAAGCACAACCACGAAAGGAGGCGTAATTGTTGTTAAACAAAATTTACGATTGGGTAGATGAACGTTTAGATATTACGCCGCTGTGGCGAGATATCGCAGACCATGAAGTACCTGAACATGTAAATCCGGCGCATCACTTTTCTGCATTTGTTTACTGCTTTGGCGGACTAACATTCTTTGTTACGGTTATTCAAATTCTCTCTGGAATGTTTCTGACGATGTATTATGTACCCGATATTAAAAATGCGTGGGAATCGGTTTATTACCTTCAAAATGAAGTAGCATTCGGTCAGATTGTGCGCGGAATGCATCACTGGGGTGCAAGTCTCGTACTTGTAATGATGTTTTTACATACATTACGCGTGTTTTTCCAAGGTGCATATAAAAAGCCTCGTGAGCTAAACTGGATTGTTGGGGTATTAATTTTCTTCGTCATGATGGGTTTAGGATTTACCGGTTATTTATTACCTTGGGATATGAAAGCGCTCTTCGCAACGAAAGTAGGTTTGCAGATTGCGGAGGCGACTCCATTTATAGGTTCATACATTAAGATTTTACTTGCGGGTAACGAGCATATTGTCGGTGCTCAGACATTGACCCGGTTCTTTGCGATCCATGTATTCTTCCTGCCTGGTGCATTGCTGGGATTAATGGGAGCCCACTTTTTAATGATTCGCAAGCAGGGGATTTCAGGTCCACTCTAAACAAAATCTCTTTATGAATGTACGCTTAGCTTAACTAATGGAAAAAGGAGGGGGATTGCTCGATGCATCGCGGTAAAGGTATGAAGTTCGTCGGTGACTCGCGGGTGCTGGCACCATCGGAACGTAAACCGAATATTCCGAAAGATTACTCGGAATACCCTGGCAAAACGGAAGCATTCTGGCCTAACTTCCTTTTAAAAGAATGGATGGTTGGGGCCGTTTTCCTTGTCGGTTTCTTAAGTTTAACTGTGGCAAATCCGGCTCCGCTTGAAAGAATTGCGGATCCGACTGACACTGGCTATATTCCGCTGCCAGACTGGTATTTTCTGTTCTTGTATCAGTTGCTGAAATATTCATATGCATCAGGACCTTATACGGTTGTTGGCGCATTGGTTATTCCTGGGCTTGCTTTTGGAGGCTTGCTGCTCGCTCCGTTTATCGATCGCGGACCGGAACGCCGCCCTATTAAGCGACCTGTTGCTACAGGTTCGATGCTGTTGGCGCTTGCGGCAATGGTGTTTTTAACATGGCAGGCTGTTGCCACGCATGACTGGAAAAAAGCTGAGGAACAAGGTAAGATCGTGGCAAAGGTTGATATTAACAAAGCCGATGAAGGTTATAACGTGTTTAAGTCTCAAGGTTGTATCAACTGCCACGGTGAAAACCTTCAAGGGGGAGCAGGAGCACCTACCTTAATCAACACTGGTCTTAAAGCAGATGAAATTGCCAAAATCGCCAAAAATGGTAAGGGGAAAATGCCCCCCGGGATTTTTAAAGGGAATGATGAACAATTGAAAAAGCTTTCAACTTTTATAGAAGGCTTGAACAAAAAATGAAAAAGCTGACGGATTTTCGTCAGCTTTTTCCGTGGCTAAGAAAATAATAGATAGTAACGAAAAATGAAATGAGGAATTCTGGTGGGAATGATCTATTCTTTTTTGACAAACCGGTCTGTTTTAATACTGTTATTGATAGTCAATATTGCAGGTACAATTTACGGCTATTATTGGTACGGCTGGCAGCTTGCGGATACCCCGGCAATTTTTTTACCATTTGTTCCGGACAGCCCTACGGCAAGCTTGTTTTTTGTTTTTGTTTTACTTGGTTTTTTACTGAAAAAAAACTGGCCACTTTTGGAAGCATTAGCACTGGTTACTTTGTTTAAGTATGGAATTTGGGCTGTTGTGATGAACATTCTTGTCTACTTTGTTCAAGGACAATTGGATTTTGTAGGGTATATGCTGATTTTTTCACATTTTGCCATGGCGGTTCAAGGGATTCTCTATGCTCCTTTTTATCGAATGAAATTGTGGCATTTAGTCATTGCCGCTATTTGGACGCTTCATAATGATGTAATTGATTATGTATTCTTCATGATGCCGCGATATAGCATGCTGGACCAGTATACTCCGCAAATAGGCTATTTTACTTTTTGGCTTTCGATCACATCGGTTGGAGTTGCTTATTACCTGGCAGTTCGCAACAGCCGCTTTCAGCTTTCATTAAAATAATTTGTAAACAGATAATCTTGGTCTAACCTTGTCCACCCCTTCATACATTTTAGTAGAATGAAAGGGGGGACAAGAGTGAAAAGAAAATGGATTCTATTATTATTTGTGGTTGTTCTTCTTTTAGCTCCCGCAATTGCTCTGGCTGAACAGCCAACGTCAATCGAAAAACTTGATACTATTTCGGACGAGGCACTTCAGATGGTTAAATCTCAGCGATATGATGATGCGAAGAAACTACTAGATTATTTTACGGATCAATTTCCAAAGCTGGCTAACCGAGAACGACCCCTTACATTAGATCAATTGCGAATTGTAAACGTTTCTCGAAATGAAGCTGTAGATGCTACTGTAAATCCTAATATGAAATATGAGGAGAAAATAAATAAATTAACAAAATTTCGGCTTGTTATTGATGCGCTTGCCTCGAATAAGCGGCCATTATGGACAGGAATGAAAGATCAGATCATGACTGCGTTTCACCAGGTTAGAGCTGCGGCCGATCATAATGATGCCGCACAGTTTAACAGTCATTTTAATTCTTTTTTATCACTGTATAACATGGTCTATCCGAGTATGAAAATAGATGTACCTGCAGAGACTATCCAACAGTTGGATACACGCATTAATTTTGTGGATGATTATCGAATGCAAATAATCGGAAACGATAAAAAGTCACAAGAATTGGCTGGAATTGAAACAGATTTAAAACGGATTTTTGATCATGTTGATGAAGACCAAACAGATCCTTCTTTATGGTGGGTAATTATTTCGACAGGTAGTATTATTATTATGACATTATCGTATGTTGGCTTTAGAAAATATCAAGGCGATAAGGAAACAAAAAAGAACCGATCACGAGAGTCTAAAAATTGACAGACAACATCCGCATCACTACAATAATAAGCAATAAGGGCTTAAATTGGAGGTTCACCTATGTCTTATCTTATTTATTTTGCGATTATTATTCTAATTCCTTTATGGGCTCAATCAAGGGTTAAATCGGCATTCGCAAAATATTCCCAAGTACCTTCCTCTACACAGCTTCGTGGAGCCGAAGTTGCGAGAGAGATATTAAATGCAAACGGTTTGTACAATGTGGGCATTGAGGAAGGCAGAGGGTTCTTAAGTGACCATTATGATCCCCGATCAAAGACGGTCCGTCTATCTCCGGAAATTTATTATGGCCATTCCATTGCTGCTGCAGCAGTTGCAGCACATGAATGCGGTCATGCGATCCAAGATGCACAAGGCTATGCATTTTTACGCTTTCGCCATGCAATGGTGCCGGTCGCTAACATCGGATCCAACTTTTCATGGATTCTGATCATGATTGGAATCTTTGCGCATTTAAGCGGAATGCTGCTCTTAGGAATTATTTTTATGGCAGCAGCTGTATTGTTTCAGGTAGTGACCCTTCCGGTGGAGCTAAATGCGTCAAATCGCGCTATGCAGCAAGTTGTTTCGCTGGGATTGATTCGCAATGGTGAGGAACGCGAAACAAGAAAAGTGTTAAATGCAGCAGCACTCACCTATGTTGCCGCAGCAGCAGTTGCGGTTTTAGAATTATTGAGGCTCATATTAATCTATACTGGAATGAGCAGAAATAATGACTAATGTTTAAAAGCGGACGCCCTGTGGGTTATCCGCTTTTTTAGCTCTCTATCGGCTTTTTGTTCTCATCTAAGGTAAAACCTTCACCATGAACATCGTGGACAATTGTTATTGAGACAAACGCGTGTGGATCAATGGAAGTAATTAAATTTTTTAAGCGGACAATTTCGTTTTTGGCAACAACACAATATAAAACATCCCGTTCGCTTTTCGTAAATGATCCGAAGCCTTTTAGGACAGTAACGCCGCGGTCCATCTCTTGCATTATTTTATCAGCAATTGCCTCATTTTGTTCCGAAATAATCATTGCCCCCCTTGCGGAATACGCACCTTCCTGCATGAAATCAATCACTCTTGCTCCTACAAGAACAGCCACGAGGGTGTACATCGCTTGTTTATAATTTAGGTAAGCAAGGAGGGAAAGAGTAATAACACAGGCATCGAAGAGGAACATTGTCTTTCCCATGCTCCAACCAATATATTTATGTACTAGCCGGGCAATTATATCGACCCCGCCCGTTGTACCTCCATAACGAAAAATAATCCCTAGACCGATGCCGGTGAATCCGCCTGCAAAAAGTGCTGCAAGAGTTAAGTCGTTTGTTAGTGGCATATCAATAGTGTTTCGCTGAAAGACCCATAAAAACAAGGAAACGCTGAAGGTGCCAATAATCGTATAAAAGAACGTATTTCGGCCTAATAACTTCCAGCCAATAAAAAAAAGGGGAATGTTTAATAGTAGATTGGTATAGGATGGATCCCAATGAAACAAAAAGTATAATAAAAGGGTTATGCCGGTAAAGCCGCCTTCTGCCAGTTTATTTTGCATATTGAAGTTTACCAGTCCAAATGACATGATTGCCGCACCAATTAAAATGAAGAGTATATTTTTTATTTTTAAACGAAACAGCATATGTGATTCTCCTTGTCCAAAAAGTCTCGTTAAGGCGGTTTAATTATAACGAATAAACAGGCGCGGAGCAATCTCAAGAAAATCTAACCGAACAACAGGGGAAAACATTTGTAAATCAGAGCTAATTTAGCTAACATGAAAATTGTAGTTGGAAATAAAGAGGTGAGAAAAATGGCAAACGAAAAAACAGTTAAAGACTTACAAATGGAAGTCGATACATACATAAGTCAATTTAAAGAAGGCTATTTCAGCCCGCTTGCAATGCTTGCAAGAATGACAGAAGAACTTGGCGAATTAGCCCGTGAAGTGAATCATTTTCATGGAGAAAAACCTAAAAAATCGAATGAAGTTAAAAAAACAATTGAAGAAGAACTGGGCGATTTGTTTTTCGTCCTTATATGTTTTGCAAATTCACTAAATATTGATCTTCAGCAAGCGCATGATTATGTAATGAACAAATTTAATACACGAGATAAAAATCGCTGGACAAAAATTGGTACGGATCCAAGGAGTGAATAAACATGAATTCAATCAAAATAATTATTGCAGGCCCCAGGGGACGAATGGGGAGAGAAGCTGTTAAACTTGCTGCTGCTACGGAGAATTTTGAGCTGCTTGCAGTTATCGATCATAAATACGATGGCATGCTGCTCAGTGAATTTGATGGATTTTCACAGATCGATGTTCCAATTTACACAGACATTGAAAAATGCCTTCAGGAGACAAAAGCAGATGTACTGATTGATCTTACGACACCAGAAGTAGGAATGTACCATGCAAAAACATCTCTTACCTATGGTGTCCGTCCTGTTGTAGGGACAACAGGATTTACGAAAGAGGATTTGCGTGAGTTAGAGGGAATTTGCCGTGAAAAAGAATTAGGCTGTATTATTGCGCCAAATTTTGCAATTGGCGCTGTTCTCATGATGAAGTTTTCACAAATGGCTGCAAAATATTTTCAGGACGTTGAAATCATTGAATTGCACCACGACCAAAAACTTGATGCTCCATCCGGTACGGCTGTAAAAACAGCTGAAATGATTTCCGCTGTACGCAATCATAAGCAGCAGGGACACCCAAATGAAAAAGAAACGATCCAAGGTGCAAGAGGGGCAGAATATGAAGGGATGCATATTCACTCTGTTCGTCTACCGGGATTAATCGCCCACCAGCAAGTATTATTCGGGTCAGACGGCCAAACATTGACGATTCGCCACGATTCTTACCATCGGGGCTCATTTATGTCAGGTGTAAAAGTCGCGGTTGAAACGGTAATGAAGCTAGATTCGTTTGTTTATGGACTTGAAAATATTTTAGAATAAGGAGTTTTTGCCATGAACATCGCACTTATCGCGCATGATAAAAAAAAGGATGATATTGTACAGTTTGTTACCGCTTATCAAACGATCTTTTCAAAACATACATTGTATGCAACCGGGACAACTGGGCTAAGAATAAAGGAAGCCACCGGACTAAGCGTTCACCGCTTTCAATCCGGCCCGCTTGGAGGCGATCAGGAAATTGGAGCGATGATTGCAAAAAATCAAATGGACACTGTTTTCTTTTTCCGTGATCCATTGACGGCCCAACCGCATGAACCGGACGTTACCGCACTTGTTCGTCTTTGTGATGTTTATTCGATACCGCTTGCTACCAATATGGGAACAGCGGAATTATTAATACGGGGACTGGAACAGGGCATGCTTGAGTGGAGAAATATAGCAAAGAAAAATCGTGGTGAATGGAATGGAAACTAAATCATTTGATATTCTTGCGTTTGGTGCTCATGCTGATGATGTTGAGATTGGCATGGGGGGAACAATCGCCAAATATGCATTTTTAGGGAAAAAAATAGCAATATGTGATTTAACGGATGCTGCTCTTTCATCGAACGGAACAGTTGAAACAAGAAAAATAGAAGCTCGTGAAGCAGCCCAGATTCTTGGAGTTTCTGAACGTATTTCTCTTGGTATGCCTGATCGGGGACTTCTGCTTAATCAAGACTATATCCAGAAAATTGCCGGAATCATTCGTACTTTTCGGCCGCAGATTGTGTTTGCCCCATATTTTACTGATCGACATCCCGATCATGGCAACTGTGCCCGCCTTGTTGTGGAGGCGGTTTTTTCTGCTGGGATACGGAAATTTCAAACGGATCATGGAGAATCCTCACACCGCGTAAAAAGTCTTTATTTTTATATGATAAACGGCTTTCACCAGCCAGATTTTGCGATTGATATTTCAGCTTTCATGAACACCAAAAAAGAAGCGCTCAATGCTTACAAAAGCCAGTTTGTGAAATCCGCGTTAACTTTTGATACACCACTTGTTAATGGATATATTGAAACAGTCGAAGCAAGAGAAAGGATGTTTGGAAAGCAAGTTGGGGTCGAATTTGCTGAAGGTTTTAAAACGGAAAAACCCGTCCTTTTGAATCGTGATTTGTTAGGAGAGTCATAATGAGGAAATTGAAAATAGGGATCACGTGCTACCCTACGGTTGGCGGATCGGGGGTCGTTGCAACAGAGCTTGGCAAAATGCTCGCCGAAAAAGGACATGAAATTCATTTTATTTCATCAAGCTTGCCTTTTCGTTTAAAAAAAATGTATCACAATATCTATTACCATCAAGTAGAAGTCAATCAATATTCTGTTTTCCAATATCCGCCGTATGATATCGCCTTGGCAAGTAAAATGGCTGAAGTTGTCAATCGGGAAAACTTGGATTTGCTCCATGTCCATTATGCAATTCCCCATGCAGTTTGCGCGATTCTGGCAAAGCAAATGGTGGATCGGGATTTAAAAATTGTGACAACTTTACATGGAACAGATATTACTGTCCTTGGCTATGATCCTTCTTTATCAGACGCAATTAAATTTGGGATTGAAAAATCGGATATCGTAACGGCCGTATCAAACGCTTTAATTGATCAAACCTATTCATTGATTAATCCGAATAAGCCAATCCACACCGTCTATAACTTTATTGATGAGCGGATTTATCAAAAAAGTGATGCTTTTCATTTAAAAGAAGAATTTGAAATTGCCGAAGATGAAAAAGTCGTCATTCATGTGTCTAATTTTCGGGCTGTAAAAAGGGTTCCAGATGTTGTAAAGGCGTTTGGAGAAATTGCCAAAGCAATGCCGGCAAAGCTTCTGCTGGTCGGTGATGGACCAGAGGTGACAACCGTAGCTAAACTTGTAAAAACAATGGGGATAATGGATAAAGTATTGTTTTTAGGAAAACAGGATAACCTTGAGGAACTATACTCTATCAGCGATTTAATGCTGCTTTTATCTGAAAAAGAAAGCTTTGGACTTGTCCTTCTTGAGGCAATGGCATGCGGCGTCCCTTGTATTGGAACGAATGTCGGCGGAATTCCTGAAGTCATCGCACATGGTGAAAATGGCTACATCTGTGAACTTGGGGATACCCAATATATTGCTCGAAAAGCGATCCATCTATTACAGGATGATGTTCTTCATCAAAAGATTTCTCAGCAGGCTCTCGATACAGTAAAGAAGAAGTTTAAAGCAGAAGCGATTGTTGAGCAGTATGAAGAACTTTATTACTTACTTTTGGATAAAGGTGAAGTTAATGATTGAGCCGTTTTTGTCAGCTGTTCCCATCTTGAAAAAACTGGAAGATGCAGGCTATGAGTCGTACTTTGTTGGCGGTTCGGTCCGGGATTATCTTTTAGGGAAACCAATAAATGATGTGGATATCGCCACTTCGGCTACCCCCGAGGAAATGAAGAGAATTTTTCCGAAAACAATCGATATTGGTATTGCCCATGGCACATTACTTGTATTATTCGGCGGTAATGAGTATGAACTAACAACATTTCGATCAGAATCTGAATATGTTGATTATCGAAGACCGAAAGAAGTTTCATTTATCCGTTCGTTACAAAAGGACTTGGAACGCCGGGATTTTACAATGAATGCAATTGCAATGGATCGCAATGGGAAAATCCTCGATCCTTTTGACGGTCAAAAAGCAATAAAGAAAAGGATAATCGAAACGGTTGGCAAAGCGGAGGAACGGTTTCAAGAGGATGCCTTGAGGATCATGAGAGCTATTCGTTTTGTAAGCCAGCTTTCCTTTTCGATAGAGGCTAAAACGATAGCGGCTGTTAAGGATTTCGCCTATTTACTTAAAGAGATCGCAACCGAACGAAAAAGAGCGGAATTTGAAAAGCTATTGACAGGTGGTGGCCGGCTGCAAGCATTGCAATTGCTGATCGATACCAATCTTTTTCGCTATTTGCCCGGCTTAAGGGATAAGCCAGAAGCTTTAACGAAACTGATACAGTACAATTGTGCCCATCTAAATAAAAATGAAATGTGGGTTTTGATCGCCTATAATGCGAAATTAAGCGGACGAGAGGTTGAATTGTTTTTACGTGATTGGAAGCTCCCGATTAAACAAATAAGGGAAATTCAGTCAATTTTGACATTTTTAACAAACAGACTTGAACGGGATTGGTCGGCTTACGCTTTATATTGCGCTAAAAGGGAAACGATTCGCTCGGTAGAAAAACTTTTTCAAACAATCCGGGGCATTTATGAGCATGATTCATTAAACCAAATCTTAAGCCAATATCAACAGCTTCCAATTAAAGATCGTTCGGAGCTCGCGGTGACTGGCCAAGATTTAATGGAGTGGCAGGGAAGACCTGGCGGACCGTGGGTGAGTGAAATGTTATTGAAAATTGAACAGGGCGTTCTTGTTTATGAAATGATCAATGAAAAACAAGCGATAAAGGAGTGGCTGCTGAAGTGCAATCAGATCTAAGAAAAGAACTGCTTGATGCCTTCACGAAAGCTGGTGATTCATTTTTATCCGGGCAATCTATTGCCGAATTAATCGGCTGTTCCAGAACAGCTGTTTGGAAGCATATTGAAGAGCTCCGCAAAGACGGTTTTGAGCTAGAGGCGGTAAGAAGAAAAGGGTATCGGATTATTAAAACGCCCGAGACGATTTTGCCAGATGAAATTAGATTCAGACTAAAAACAAAATTTATCGGGCAAAACATTCATTATGAAGAAAGGGTAGAATCGACCCAAAAGATTGCCCACCGGCTCGCCAATGAAGGTGCAGAGACGGGAACCGTCGTTATTGCAGAAGAGCAAGTTTCGGGACGGGGAAGAATGGACCGGCAGTGGTATTCGCCAAAATTTACAGGTGTTTGGATGAGCCTGATTTTACGGCCGAATATACCGCTGACAAAAGCTCCACAGTTAACGTTGTTAGCTGCGGTTTCAATTGTTCAGGCGATTGAAGAAGTTACAGGAATTTGCCCGGAAATCAAATGGCCAAACGATCTTTTGATAAAAGGAAAAAAAATCACGGGAATTTTGACAGAGCTTCAGGCAGAGGCAGATCGCATCCATTCGATCATTATTGGAATAGGAATCAATGTAAACCAGCAGATAACGGATTTTCCTGCTGAGCTTCAAGAAACTGCCAGCTCCCTAGCCATTGAAACCGGAAAGAAAATTTCACGGTCAGAACTTATTCGGAGTGTTTTTTCTCATTTTGAAAAAATGTACGAGCTATACTTAGCTGAAGGTTTTTACCCGATTAAGCTTCTTTGGGAAAGTTATGGCAGCAGTATAGGCCAGCAGATCAGAGCTCGAACCTTAACGGCAACAATTAAGGGGAAAGCACTTGGAATAACGGATGACGGTGTTTTGCAGCTTGAAGATGAGAATGGCAAAATTCACTATATTTATTCTGCAGATGTTGAAATCTAAAAATTGAACATAAGAAAAGGTAGTAAACTTTTTTAAGTTTCTGTTATAATTTAATTGGGCGGTATCCTATCGAACTGCACCTGTACGATCATGGATAAATTGAAAAAGGTTTCTGCCTAGATCCGTAAAGACGGACCGGGACAGAGGGATAAAACACGTCGAAGTTATGTAATGAAGATCCTCTCTGCCTTTGTGGAAGGATCTTTTTTATTTCTTAAAAAATCCGATGTGCAGCGTTTTATCACCTCTTCCGAATATAAGGGAGGGAAAAGGATGAAGCAAACAACAGATTTTTTACAAATGAAAAAGCGGAACGAAAAGATCGTTATGCTTACGGCCTATGATTATCCATCGGCAAAGCAGGCCGAACAGGGCGGCGTAGACATGATTTTAGTTGGCGATTCGCTTGGAATGGTTGTGCTTGGATACGAATCTACCATTCCGGTAACAATTGAAGACATGATCCATCACACGAAAGCGGTAAGACGCGGGGCAAAAGATACGTTCATTGTCGTTGATATGCCTTTTTTAACGTATCATCTCTCGATTAAGGACACACTTCTCAATGCTGGAAGGATTATTCAGGATTCAGGTGCCCATGCAGTGAAAGTAGAAGGAGCAGATGAAGTAACCGGGAAAATCGCTGCTTTAACAAAGGCTGGGATTCCTGTTTGCGCACACTTAGGCTTAACACCTCAATCGGTCGGAGTTTTGGGTGGCTATAAGGTGCAAGGAAAAGAAATGGAATCCGCAAAAAAACTCATTGAGGATGCCCGAAAATGTGAAGAAGCTGGTGCCTTTGCCATCGTTCTGGAGTGCATTCCTTGGCAGCTAGGGGCTGAAATAACGAACGCCCTTTCCATTCCAGTTATTGGGATTGGAGCGGGGAAAGCTGTAGATGGACAAGTGCTCGTTTATCATGACGTCCTTGGTTATGGAGTGGAAAGAGTTCCAAAGTTTGTGAAAAAATATCATTCTCTTGAACCATTAGCGGTTGAATCGATTCAATCGTATGTGCAAGAGGTTAAACAAAGACAGTTCCCAGATGAACAGCATTCGTTTACGATGAAAGAACAAGAACTGCAGGGGCTGTACGGAGGTATAAAATGAAGGTTGTAACAGCAATCAAGGAAATGCAAGCGACTATCATCCGGGAAAAAGCGAACGGGAAGACTGTTGGCTTCGTACCGACAATGGGATTTTTGCACGAGGGGCATTTAACGTTGCTTCGAAAAGCAAGAGAAGAAAATGATCTTGTCGTGTTAAGTATCTTTGTAAATCCGATTCAATTTGGTCCAAACGAAGATTTTGAGACATACCCAAGAAGCTTTGAACGCGATCAGGATTTGGCGGAAAGTGAGAAAGTGGATTATCTTTTTTATCCGTCCGTAAAAGAGATGTATCCGCGTCCTTCTTCTGCAAAAATTACTGTTGAGCAGCGTACGAATGTGCTGTGCGGGAAATCAAGACCGGGCCATTTTGATGGGGTTGCAACCGTATTAGTAAAACTATTCAATATAATATTGCCAACGCGTGCGTATTTTGGAAAAAAAGATGCACAGCAGGTGGCGGTAGTCGACGGTTTAATCGCTGATTACAACTTTCCGATTGAGCTTGTTCCGGTGGATATTGTCCGCGAAGAAGATGGGCTAGCAAAGAGTTCCCGAAATGTGAATTTGCTCCCGGAAGAACGAAAACAGGCCACGGCCCTATTTAAGAGTTTACAAATGGCCAAAGAATTAATAGAGCAAGGGGAACGTAATCCCGCTGCGATAACGGAAAAAATTAGAAGCATGATTGAAGCAGAAACAAACGGTTTAATCGATTACGTTGAGATCCATCAATACCCTGAATTAACTTCGGTAGATAGATTGGATGGTACCCTCATCATTGCCATAGCTGTAAAATTTACCAATGTCCGCCTTATTGATAATGTGATTTTAACCATTCACTAAATGAAAAGGGATCAGGAAAAGGAGGAAAAGAATGTTTCGCACTATGATGAATGGCAAAATTCACCGTGCCAGGGTGACAGAAGCCAATTTAAATTATGTTGGAAGTATTACAATTGATGCAGACCTCCTCGATGCGGTTGGAATGGCCGCAAATGAGAAAGTAGCCATTGTAAACAATAATAATGGAGCCAGATTAGAAACATATATTATTCCGGGCGAAAGAGGAAGCGGCGTTGTCTGTTTAAACGGAGCAGCCGCCCGCCTTGTTCAAGAAGGCGATATTGTTATAATCATTTCCTATGTACTCGTTCCGGAGGAAAAAATCGCAGACCATAAACCAAAAGTCGCTATTATGGATGAAAATAACCGAATCAAAGAGCTTATTTACGCAGAACCTGCACATACAATCCTTTAATCCCCCATCTGTGGGGATTTTTTTGCTCAAAAGTGTAATCAATTTTTAGTTTTACCTCCTTTCGAATAGGGCTCTTCTTTTTCTTTGTTCATTTTTATGATACGTTTAGTTTAATAATGTTTTAAAGGTGTTGTTTACCCTATGCTTAACAAATTTGTTGTCATCGATCTAGAAACGACCGGAAACCTGCCAAAAAAAGGAGATCGGATTATTCAATTTGCTGCCGTTGTTGTTGAGAACGGGAAAATAACCGGAAAATTCTCATCATTGGTAAATCCAAATCGCGCCATCCCTCCGTTTATTGAGGAATTGACAGGTATCAATGATGAGATGGTTCAAGATGCTCCGGTTTTTGCTGAAATTGCTCCTAAAATTGTTCATATGCTGGACGAGGCATATTTTGTCGCGCATAATGTGCTATTCGATCTCTCGTTTTTGCAAGAAGAGCTGATTCAAGCGGGGTTTAATGGTTTTTATGGACCCGTTTTAGATACGGTCGAGATGGCGAGAATTCTATATCCAACGGCTGACGGCTATAAACTAACTGATTTGGCAGAAATGGCGAACCTCCAACATGACCGCCCGCATCAGGCAGACAGTGATGCCGAGGTTACCGCCTTACTCTTATTGCTAATGATCGAACGATTTTTTCAAATTCCACGGAAAACGTTAATGCAGCTTGCGCAATTATCGGGAGGTTTAAAGAGCGATCTGGATCAATTGCTTGAAGGATTTTTACTTGAGAAGGAAAAGACGATCGAGGAGCTTCCTGCTTCAATTGAATTCGTTCACGGTTTGGTGCTAAAAAAAATTCCGGCTCCGCTTATGCAGCCAATGAACGAATCAGAGGCAGAGTATCCTGATAGTGTTAAAGAAAAAGCAGAAATACTGAAGAGAGTAATTGCTGGGTTTGAAAATAGACCAGGGCAATTTCAGATGATGGATGAAGTATACCAAGCTTTTCAATTAGACCGCCACGCTTTGATTGAAGCCGGGACAGGGATTGGAAAATCGCTGGGCTACTTGCTGCCGGCGGCGCATTTCGCCATTAAAAGGAAACAGACTGTTGTGATTAGCACCCATACGACACAATTGCAAGAACAATTAATTAAAAGAGAAGTTCCCTTGTTGTCTTTGGCCATTCCGAAAAAAGTGAAAGTTACTCTCTTAAAAGGAAGAAATCATTATTTAAATCTTGAAAAATTCAGCCGCTCCTTATTGGATCAACAAGATAACTATGATTCTGTACTGACAAAAATGCAAATTCTCATCTGGCTGACAGAGACGGAAACAGGGGATAAAGATGAGTTGAATTTATCAAGTGGAGGAGAAATTTTTTGGGATAAAATCAAAAATGATTTTTCCTATTCTGAGACGCAGAAGTGGCTAGATAGGGATTTTTATTATAGGGCTCGGAAAAATGCCAATGAAGCCGACATTATCATAACCAATCATTCGCTGCTTCTAAAAGACGCAGCAGGGAAAAATGCCATTTTGCCGCCCTTTTCGTACGCCGTTGTTGATGAAGGCCACCATCTGGAAAGGGCAGCTGCATCGTTTTTAGGGGAGTCACTTGATTATTTATCTGTCCGGCTGCTCTTGGCACAATTGGGGCAGTATGAACAAAAGCAGTTGTTTTACCAGCTTGAATGTCTTATAGAGACGATTGAAGGGGACGATAGTTCTCTCGTTCACTCCTTTGCAGTTAACCAGTTGATCACAGATTTATTATACGAAATGGATGAATTTTTTAGGCTGATGGCTAACTATGTGCAAAAGCAAACGATGCCTAAAAAAAATGGAACAAGGGCAAAAGTTCGATTTTTCCAAAATTTGCACGATAAGGATCTAGCGGTGATTATTCATAGTGGAGAACGATTTGCCTTTTTATTGAAAGATTTATCGAATCTTTTATCGGAAAGATTGAAATTCGTTGAAAAGGAACAGCGGCTGACAGCTGAACAAAATCTTTTGCTTCAAGAACTTACTTCGTTTATGGAAGAGCTTGAGCAATTATGGGAGTCAGTCCATGAACTTATCTTATCGGAGACAAAAATGGTTCTATGGATAGAAGTGGATTTTCGTGCTCCGCAAAATACGACAAGTCTTTATGCACAACCGGCTTCTGTTGCGGATTATTTAAAAAAAGTGTTTTTCGAGAAGAAGAAAAGTGTCGTTGTGACGTCGGCAACATTGGCAGTAAATCAATCATTTGACTTTATTTTGAGTGAATTGGGGCTAGGCAAGGAGAAAACGAAGGTAGTGATGATTCCTTCTCCATTTCAGTACAAGCAACAGGTTCAGCTTTTCATTCCAGCAGATTTACCGGAAATAAATGCTGTGTCCATTGATGAATATATTTATGCGATTACCGAGCAGATTATCACAATAGCTGAAGCGACAAAAGGGCGAATGCTTCTCCTCTTTACATCACATGAAATGCTGAAAAAAACTTACGAGTTAATAAAGGAAAGCGGATTATTGGAGGATTTTGTCCTTATTGCCCAAGGCATTACCAGTGGCAGCCGCATGCGGCTGACAAGGAATTTTCAGCGATACGACAAAGCGATTTTATTCGGAACAAGCAGTTTCTGGGAAGGAATTGATATTCCAGGGGAGGACTTATCATGTCTTGTTATTGTCCGT
Source organism: Bacillota bacterium Lsc_1132 (assembly GCA_044598425.1). Classification (GTDB taxonomy): domain Bacteria; phylum Bacillota; class Bacilli; order Bacillales; family Cytobacillaceae; genus JAEVLT01. The sequence goes on along the minus strand of CP172536.1, from coordinate 2,241,343 downwards.
CTTCCGTTCAGTCCCCCCAATGAGCCATATACTGAGGCGAAATGTGAGTACGTAAAACAGCATGGTGGCAATCCGTTTACTGACTACTCGCTGCCAGAAGCAATCCTTCGATTTAAACAAGGATTTGGAAGATTAATTCGAACGGAAACTGACCGCGGAATCATGATTGTTTTTGACCGCAGAATTATAACAACGGGCTATGGCCGGTCTTTTTTAAAATCCATTCCTGATATCGAGGTAAAGGAAGGACTGATGAGCCAGCTTGTAGAAGAAATCGAAGCCTGGTTGAATTAACTGCAGGTCGTCACCTGACGATTGGCGGCAGCCGTATAAGTTCTAAATCATTCTCTTAAAAGATAAGAAAAGTTTACCGAAATCTTTTTGTTTTACTGGCTTATTTATTTGCAGCTGTTATAATGATTTAGTAGAATTCATCTGTAATTGTTTTTTTGAAAAGATCATTTTATGATACAAATAATGGAATATATGGAGGAATCATTATAGATGGAGAGCAAAATTGAAATCCTTTCAACTGTTAAAATCCAGCATAGCGCCGATTTATATAAAATTGTTGACCTATTGAATCGAACACTAAAGGAAAAAGATTTAATGTTTGGATTGGCCCTCGATAACGAGGATCAAGAGAAAGCTGTTTTTACGATATACCGTACATAGTGAAGTGAAAAATGTGAAGAAGTGGATATTGATCTTTATTGTTTTCGTTGTCGTTTTATTAGGGGTGTTTGCCAAAGTTTATTTCACTGCGCGTGAACCTGTTAAAGCAGCGGAAAAAAAAGCCATTGCGATGGCAGAAAAAAAAGTGAAGCTTGCTGAAGTCAATGATTTTCATCTTTATCATGGGCTGGAAACAGTTGATGTGATTGAGGGGAAAAACAGCAAAGGCGAAAAAATTATTGTTTGGATTCCTGAAAAATCCCAAAAAGTGATCGTTAAAAATGCAAAAAGCGGTCTTTCAAAAGCGGATGCTATTCAAAAATTAATGCAGGAGAAAAATCCTAAAAAAATCGTCTCTGTTCGCTTAGGGATGGAAAAAAACATTCCATTTTGGGAAATTTATTATCTTTCAGATAATAATTTAATAAATTATTATTATGTTCACTTTCAAACTGGTGAGTGGCTAAAGAAGATTGAAAACCTATAATCTTTTTTCAGAAGAATGGAGGAAAAGAACGTGGAAGTTGTACTAGCAAACCGGGTAATGGCTCTAACCCCATCATCAACATTGGCGATTACCGCAAAGGCAAAAGAATTAAAAGAACAAGGCGAGGATGTTATTGGTCTTGGGGCTGGGGAACCAGATTTCAATACACCGCAGCATATTATTGATGCAGCCTATCAATCAATGATCGATGGGAAGACAAAGTACACTCCTTCGGCGGGATTGCCAGCGCTAAAAAAAGCCATCATCGAAAAATTTAAACGAGATCAGGACTTAAACTACGAACCGGCTGAAATTATTGTTGGGAATGGCGCGAAGCATGTGCTATACACATTGTTCCAAGCCATTTTGAACGATGGGGATGAAGTTATTATTCCAACTCCTTACTGGGTGAGTTACCCTGAGCAAGTTAAATTGGCCGGAGGCGTTCCTGTCTACATTGATGGAGAAGAAAGCAATGAATTTAAAATTACCGCCACCCAATTGCGGGAAGCGATCACCGAAAAGACAAAGGCAATCATTATCAATTCACCAAGCAATCCTACAGGTGTTCTATATACAGCAAACGAGCTAGAAAAATTAGGGAATGTTTGTCTAGAAAACAATATTCTTATTATCTCCGATGAAATATATGAAAAATTAATATATAACGGTCAAAAACATGTATCGGTTGCACAGCTGTCTCCTGAGTTAAAAGAACAAACAATTGTTGTGAACGGAGTTTCTAAATCCCACTCAATGACAGGATGGAGGATCGGTTATGCAGCTGGGAATGCAAAGATTATTAAGGCGATGACAAACCTATCCAGCCACAGCACATCGAATCCAACTACCACTGCCCAATACGGGGCAATTGCTGCGTACAATGGACCGCAGGAGCCTGTTGAGGAAATGCGCAAGGCTTTTGAAAAGAGATTGGAAATAATTTATGATCAATTAGTTTCCATTCCAGGGTTTACTTGTGTCAAGCCGCAGGGTGCTTTCTATTTATATCCGAATGTAAAAAAAGCAGCTAAGTTAGCGGGATTTGATACAGTCGATGATTTTGCCAAAGCACTGCTCACTGAAGCAAAAGTTGCTGTCATCCCTGGTTCCGGTTTTGGAAAACCTGACAATATTCGCCTTTCATATGCTACTTCGCTTGAACTTTTGGAAGAGGCAGTGAAAAGAATTCGCCAATTTATTGAAGATAAAAAGCAAGCGTAACATAATAACTTTCTCGCTCAATTTAGAGGACGGCCTTTTCATTTTTAGGCAGTCCTCTATTGTTTGTATAAAGAAAATTGCCGGTTGAAATGTAGAGGAGGCAAGTTTTATTACAAAATTGATATATCCTAATGAGCCAATATAAACCAGCTACCTTCATCCCGGCCATTCGTGTTATACTAAAAAGGAGGTGTCACGATGATGAAGATGAGTTTAGTGTCTTGGATACAGGAAGGTAATCTTACGGTTCCTGCCGTTCTTTTTTCGGAATATAAAAATCTTCATTTAAATGAATATGAACTTATCTTGCTTTTACAGCTTCATTCATTTATTGAAAAAGGGAATGAATTCCCTACTCCAGAAGAACTTTCCTCACGAATGACAATTTCTACGACGGAATGTACAGAAATGTTAAGAAAGCTGATCCAAAAAGGTTTTATACAAATAACCGAAGGGTTTTCTTCAGACGGAATTCGCTTTGAAAAGTATTCACTCGCTCCTTTTTGGGAACGATTGGCTGAGCAATTTCTTTTAAAAGAAAAAAAGATTGCAAACCTTCAGCTGCAAGCGGACGAAACAGATCTTTATACTTGCTTTGAAAATGAATTTGGCAGACCGCTGTCCCCTTACGAATGTGAAACGCTCGCAATGTGGATGGATGATGATCACCATGACCCGTCGATTATAAAGGCTGCGTTACGAGAGTCTGTTATGTCAGGGAAATTAAACTTTCGCTATATTGATAGAATATTGTTCGAATGGAAGAAAAATGGTATAAAAACGGTAGAACAAGCAAAGAATCAAGGACGAAAATTTCGCCAAAAGCAAATGCAAAATCGGACAACTTCATCAGAGTCTCCATCTTCTGTCACTGTCCCCTTTTATAATTGGCTTGAACAATAGGGTAAAATAAAATTATCAGCCGGAAATCGTTTGAGGCGAGGGAAGCCACTTCTCTCGTTTTCTTTTTATAACTAAAATATTGATATTAGGTGATTCTATGTTAAACAAGGTACAAATACGCCACTGTCTTGATACAATAGGCGAGATGTTTCCTGCCGCACATTGTGAGTTAAATCATTCAAATCCGTTTGAGCTTGTGATTGCTGTTTCGCTATCGGCTCAATGTACAGATGCCCTCGTCAATAAGGTAACGAAACAATTATTCCAAAAATACAAAAAACCTGAAGACTATTTGCGCGTTCCGCTTGAGGAATTGCAGAACGATATCCGCTCTATTGGACTTTATCGCAACAAGGCAAAAAACATTCAAAGCCTCTGCCGGATCGTTTTGGACGAGTACAATGGTCAAATTCCAAATGACCGGGATGAATTGACAAAACTGCCGGGGGTAGGCAGAAAAACAGCTAATGTGGTGGTATCAGTTGCTTTTGGTGAACCTGCCATTGCGGTTGATACCCATGTTGAACGAGTAAGTAAGCGGTTAGCAATATGCCGCTGGAAAGATTCAGTGCTTGAGGTTGAAAAAACGCTTATGCGAAAGATACCAAAGGAAGAATGGTCCATCACTCATCACCGCTTGATTTTTTTTGGCAGATACCATTGTAAAGCGCAAAATCCAAAATGCGCTGTTTGCCCATTGCTAGACCTTTGCAGGGAAGGAAAGAAGCGAATGAAAGGAGAGACTGGATGAAATGGACAAGAAAATTGAAAACCTGCTGCTGGAATGGCAAAAGATAAAAGTCAGACTTGAGGAACAGCATCGAAACCGAAACCAAGAAGAGATATGCGATTTAATGAAAAAGGGAATCGCGTTATTTCACCAATTTTTATTATGGACAAATGAATATATGGATGACGTTCAAAAACCCACGCCCCTTTTTTCGGACTTGGAGTTTAAACCGGTAAATTTGGCTGAAAGGATAGAATTTATATCATCCAGACCTAGGCTGTTTCATTCATTTATTCAGTTATCGGAATTGATGGGGGAACATGAAAAAATTTATCAAAAAAAACAGGCCATGAAAAAAGCGTCCAAGCAAAATACCTAGACGCTTTTTTCACTATTGATTCGTACTTGGGGCGGGTGTTCCTGCTGGATTGGTAGCACTTCCACTTCCCGTCCCGCCGGTGGGAGTTCCCGTCCCGCTGCCAGTACTTCCGGTTCCGGGAGTTCCTCCGGTTCCAGTTCCGGCGCCAGAAGATCCGCCGGTTCCACTGCCATTTCCGTTGCCATTATTGCCGCCGTTTCCGGTATTTGGGTTCGCAGCAGGAGGGACATTTCCGTTTGTGCCTCCTTGGCCGCCATTGGTATTGCCCGGATTGTTATTAACGGGAGCCGGAATATCAATTGCCGCAGTTGCCGGATCACTTGTTTCTTGACCGCTTACCGCGGTAATTTTGAATACATACTTTGCTCCTCGCGTAGGATTAGCAATCCTTAAGCTTTTATCGGAAGTCGATGTCAATTTTTGTTCTGCTCCGCCATTGATTGAAACAGATACATCAAATTGTACAGTTTTTCCCGCTGTGTTCGTATGATCCCACGAAAGAGCAATTTCATTTTTAGCCTGATCAAAGCTTGCCGCTGCATTAATAGGAGGATTAAGCTTCGCATATTTGACGGAAACATCTTTTGGAGCATGTCCTTTGACCGCATATTCCGTAAGAACTTCACTATCAGGCGTAAAGTCGCTGGCTAACTTCATTGTTCCCTTTTCAATTCTTACTTTTTGAACACTTTTTGGCATAGTAAAGTCAGGTGTATCGATATCTTTCGAAACATAAGCCATTAAGTTTTTAAAAATTAATTGGGCGATTTTTTGATTAGGACCAGGTTCGATCGGTGTTCTTCGATCGCTGTAACCGGTCCAGACAGAAGCCGTGTATTTAGTTGTATATCCGGTAAACCATGCGTCAGGAACTGCTTTGCTGGACTTGATATTATAGTCTCGCATTTCTTTATCGGTATAGTTCGTTGTCCCTGTTTTCCCAGCTACCGGCAATCCCGGCACTTTTGCCGCTGTCCCGGTTCCTGGGAATTCAAGTACGCTTTTTAGCATGTCAGTGATCATGAAAGCTGTATAATCTTTCATTACAACTTTTGTTTCTGGCGCTGTATTGATTTCAGTTCCATCGCGAAGTTTTATTTTAGTAACTGCATGCGGCTTCGTGTAAAAACCGTTATTGCCAAATGCGCTGTATGCGCCCGCCATTTCCAGCGTTGACACCCCGGTGCGCAAGCCGCCGATTGCATAGGATTCGTACACTTCTTTTAACGGGATACCAAGATTGTTAGCAAACGTTTTTGCCTTGTCTGTTCCAACTTGCTGCAATGTTTGTACAGCAGGGGTATTTCGCGAAAGCTGCAATGCTGTTCGAATTGTCATTGGTCCAAGATAGCGGCTATCCCAGTTGCCGAATGGTGTGCCGTCTGAATATTTTATTGGCTTATCTTCAATTAGATTATAGGTACCCCATTGCAGGTATTCAATCGCTGGGCCGTAATCAAGTATTGGCTTGATCGTCGATCCAGGCTGACGCTGGCTGTCTATCGCATAGTTAAAGCCGCGTTTTACTTGTTGATTTCGGCCGCCTCCAATGGCGCGGATTTCGCCTGTTTTTGTATCAAGCAGGGTTATACCAGCCTGGAATTTCTGATCTGGATAATTGATTACTTCATTCGTGTTCAGAATTTTATCGACATATAACTGTGCTTTTGGATCTAAAGTAGTATAAATCGTTAAGCCATCGGAAAATATATCAAAGTTGCCGGCTTTTTTGACCTCATCGATGACCGCATCAACAAAAGAATCATATGGTTTCTCATTAAGTTTCCGCTGATCTTCCTTGACTAGTGTGGACTGTACCGGCACTTTTTGCGCTTGTTCCATTTGCGCCTTTGAAATATAGCCGTGCTGGTACATCAAGGATAAAACAATGTTGCGCCGTTTTTCCGCTAAATCAGGATGTAAAAAAGGATTATAATTATTAGGACTTTGCGGCAGTCCGGCAAGTAAGGCTGCTTCGGGTAAGGTTACATCTTTTAATGGCTTGCCAAAATAAACTTTTGCTGCAGTAGCAACACCGTTGCTATTTTCTGACATATAAATTTTATTTAAATACATTTCTAAAATTTGATGTTTTGTATATTTTTGCTCAAGCTGATAAGCAAGCCAAGCTTCCTGCACTTTTCTTTTTAACGTTTTTTCCTGGGTTAAAAATGTATTTTTGACCACTTGCTGTGTGATCGTACTGCCGCCTTCCGAACCAAAGCCGTTTTTGAAATTGGCGAGTACGGCTCCGCCGAGACGGATAGGGTCAATCCCATGATGCTGATAGAAGCGATAATCCTCCGTTGCTAAAAAAGCGTCTTCGACAACGGAAGGGATATCCTTATAGGCAACATATTCTCTATTTTCGGCTCCCACTTCGGCAATAGGCTTACCGTTCATATCTAAAATCTTTGAAGAAATCGGGTCTTTTAATAACTTTGGATCAAGTTTAGGAGCATCTTTGACCATATAGGCGAATGTTGCTACCCCGGCCAGCATCCCAACGATACCAAGTGCAATCAGCGTAAGAAATATTTTCTTAAAAAGATCGCTTGTTTTCTTCTTGCTCTTCTTACTGCCTTTTGCACTGTTAGCGTTGAGCTGTTTACGGCGATCCTCTCTTGACTGATATTGTTCTGCCATTCTAAAGTTCCTTCCTTTCTAAACCTTACCAATCTTAGCTAAGACAAACGATAAAGATTGTCTATTACTTTAATATAGTCAATTCTCGGCTGAAAACCAAGCGGAATGTAGTGAGACATTCGTTCAATTTCTTCTTTTGTGATCGATTTCCTCCCGCCTGTCTCCATTCTCTTCCAAAAAAACAATAAATGCTTTGCCTCGAGTAAATATACTTTTTGAAAAAGGGAAAAGCTAACGATGACGAAGCAGATGCCACCTTGCTGCATAACAGCCTCCATATGGCGAATTTGGTGTTCATGAAAATTTTTCAGCGGAAATGAGGTCGGGCTTTGTGTTTCTTTTGCTTCAAAATCAATATATTTCCCTTTATATATACCATTGTAATCAGTAGTTGAAGCCTGTTTAAAATAAGCTTCTGTGATAACAGCTGCGCTTCTTTTTGGATAGTTGACGTGAACAATTTGCACAGGGGTGGGCTTTTTATGAATGACAGCAATGTTTTGCGACAAATAATATTCATTTGTCTCATTTAGATCCTCCTCAAGCGTCATCCCTCTGTTGCTGAAAGAGTTGTTTTTATTTTGTTGAATTAAAGGCTTTGCAGAATTCTCTTTTGGCAAAAATTTTTTTCCATTCGGATAATGGTAAGTCAATTTTACAACACCTCACAAACTATTACTTATCATAACAAATCTGAGCAGATTTTGGAGGAATAAAATAAAATCCTTGCCTATGTTAACCGAAAGCGATGGATTGGAAGTAAGGGATAATGATCATGAATCATCTTACATTACAGGATAAAGAAATCATTCGTCAAATTCAAAGATTGACGAGTAAAAAAAATATCGACAATATCTCTAGAACGGAAGCGTATTTTGCTTATTATAAAAAGAATCCCGAAATTTTGTGGGCATTTTTAGCTAGCATGGTATCCAGAAATGGCGGCTGGAATATGTGTGACCTTAAAGGGGGCGAATTTCCACAATTTTTGGCACCCGATACAATAAAACAGCTTTTTTTAACATATGAGCGGGCGAATTGGCTTATTTTTCATGATGTCTTCCCTCAGCTTTTGCTTTATGAATTTTCGACGAAACTGAACAGGCCAATGTTTCATCTGCTGCCATATTTCAATGTTTCCGCTTTTATGCAAAGAGAGTGGCAAAGATACTGGCGGGAACATGACCAGACAAGGCTAGTGACATCATTAATTATTAATGAACAGAATGTCATCCAAAAACCAGTAATCGAGCACCCCGTTTATAATAGTAAGGTGTTTCAATCATGGGTATTCTCTTTTCAAGATTGGCTTCATTTTAGCAGTGTGCTGTTTCCAACATGCGGAGGTGAGCTCTACGGGGCAAGTGTGAATGGTTTCCGGAAGCTCTCGAAGCGGATCAATTTAGGCAGGAGGCTTGCTATGATTCTTTTTGATCAAAGGCTGTTCCCGTATTTTTTAGAATTTGCCGAAAAAACGCCCCATACTGGTTCAAGATACGATTATGAGCACTATTTTAAAATTCCTAATAAGAGAAGAGGGACACCTTTTTTACGAACTGCTTTCCCTATTATTCAGCACCAGCGCCATCAGTATGAAGATTGGAGCTTAACAAGGCGTGTCTCTATTTCGTGGTTTTTTCCTGTGCGCCATCGTCATCCGATTCATTTGACCGATTGGTATTTGGCTAAGAAAGACCAGCTTGATGCCATGCTGATCGCTAAAAGGCTGCTGCATATTAAAAAAAAATGGTAAAAAGCAAGAGGCTGCCTTGCTTTTTACCTTACTAAATCAATCCGCTGGGCGATTTGGTCCTTCTAATTTTTTATCGCCATAGCCGGCCTTTTTGTTGGCTCCAGTTTGTAGCTGTTTTTTAGTATCGTTTGTTTTTTTTGCCATTTTCTAAACACCTCCAACAGTAGCTTGTGCCCAATGTTCATATTTCATGCAAAGCTCTAAAAATGTCGAAAAAAAAGGAAAAGACTGCTGAAAATACTTTCTTTGGCGAATTGCTTCTAGTTTTGTCACCCCGGAAGGAAGCAGGAAAAAAAGCGAGAATAAAGTATAGTATCAACCGATAGGAGGTCTAGTAAATTGACAAATTCGGCGATATCAAAAGAAACTCTTGTAGCAATGTTGAGTGAAATGTACAATCAGTTAGAAGAATTGGAGAACGAAATTGAAATTCGTTTTTCTGAGCTTAATCATCAATGGGAAAAAGAGGAAAAGAAAAAAATAACAGCTACTGAGCTAAGAATCGTACAGCTAGAAAAAAAGGTGTTTTCAGCGGGCGGAAAAGCGGTGAAAGAAGAACCAGCTATATATCTTGATTGCAGTCAATCAGCTTTAAAGTTTGAACTTGGTTATTAAAAAGGTAAAATAGATTGATGAAGTAGCTTTGAATTTTCATTGCTGCTTATTTTTTATGAAAGGTGACTGAAAAGGAAATGCAGGAACAACTTATTCAATTAACGGAACAACTTGCCGATTTTAATCAAAGGTTTTTGAACTATTACAATGAAGCGAGAGAGAAGAGAGAACAAAAGCCTTTTTACGAATTTGTAAAGCCGTTTGCGGCTGAGGTTGCCAAAGTAAACGAATGTTGGAACAGCTTGCTGAAAGCATGGTTAAGGGAAAATCAGGCAAACCATCTCAATCAGCATCAAGCGGATTCCGTATCCGAGCATATCGAACGATTGTCGATTCAAGCCTTTTATCCGGAGACGAGCCGTTCCCGGTTTTTAAATGCGCATCGAACGGTTGATTATTTTCTAAACGAAGTGTTAAATCATATAAAAAAATAAGCCCGGAATTGCCTATAGAACGGCTTTCCGGGAAAGAATAACGAATTAGGATGGTTTTTCGGAGGCAAGGTGGATTTCTGTGCTGTTTGGACTAACGGCGCCCTGCGCTTCTAAATCGCGAACAAGAAGGCGATATTCCTTGATACTAATTTCATTTTGAACGTAAGCCTTTTTAGCAAAGTCCATTAATTCATTTACCCCATTTGCGGGATAATTTCTAACTTGTATAAATCTGCTTTTTAACTCGCGAATGTCCATGCTAATGCTCCTCTTTTTAGAAAAATAGGTGAATTTCGAATAAAAATTCGAGCGTGATTAACCCAAACAAGATGTTGAGTAAGAAACTAAACTTGGAACTATCTGTCCTTGGATGTACAGCTTCAATATTTTAAGTTAATCGTAACACGAAAAAGCAAGTTTTTTTGTTTTTTAAATATTGAAAATTCCGACATTTTTCATCATGTTGTGACAAGACTTTACTGGAATGTTTTTCACCTTTTTTACTGAGCTGCATATGGTGTAGTAAAAAAAGCGGAGGAGATGTTTGCCCATGTTTATGAAATGGAAGAGGAAGAACCCCTTTTACTATGGATACTCGGGGCAAATCATGCAGGGGAATCCGTATGATCTTCAATTGAATCAGGGGAATTGGCGACAAACCTTTTATCCAGCAGCTGCACAAAATGGCAACTGGCAGTCATTCCCGACTCAAAATCCTTATTACCCGCAACAATATCAGCCGCTCAATCAAGTCTATCAACAAGGGTATAATAGCCAACAGCAACAGCCTTTTTCATACCAAAATCAATATTATCCGTCAAAAGATGCTCAGTTTCTTTTTCAAAATCCATTGCAGCCGCAGGATGACGTTTATCCAATTCCCAATCAGTACCCACAGATGATGAACGGCTATCCTAACGCTAACCCCTATCCGAAACAAAATTATTTGCCCAAGACGCCTGGAGGTATGCAATCATTGTTAAATTCTTTTAAATCCCAGGACGGAACGGTTGACTTTAATAAAATGATGAATACCGCAGGACAAATGATGAACGCTGTAAATCAAGTTTCGACTCTCGTAAAAGGATTGGGAGGAATTTTTAAAGTCTAGGAAAATAAAAAATAATGAAAACAGGCGATTAGAAGGCGCCTGTTTTTTACTTTCTATTAATCATTGATATGAATTGTTTTACCTTTATCATGCCGAATGAGAATCTCTAGAAGGCCGTCCCGATAGGTGGCTCTAACATTTCTTTCTTTAATAGGACGAGGAAGAGAAACAGTTCTTGAAGATTGCTGCCAAATTTGTTTTTGTTGATAGATTTGGTTTACATCATCTTTTTCTGTTGAAACCTGTTTATTGTCAACCGATATAGTTAAATAGTTTTCGTAAATGTCTAGGTGGATCTGCTCCTTTTTGATGCCTGGCAGTTCAGCGGTGACGATGTATTCTTCACCAGTATCGATTGTTTTTACCGAAAAGGTTCCCCCCGAGCTTGGCGGGAAAGGAGCTCTAAAAAATTCATCAATCGATTGTAAAAAACCTCGCACAGGCTTTTCATTAAAAAAATCATTCATCGACTTAATAATTTCGTTAAAGGGCTCTGCTTTCCCTTTTTTTGAATTGTTTTGATCACTAGGAAGCATCGATGACATCTTGGAATCCCTCTCTTTTATAAAAATTCACATAATAACATATGATTGATTTCGCTTATCCGTGACATTTTCCGAGAAACAGCAAATTTTGAACGATTTTTTACAATTGCATTTGAAGTGATCTATGTCACAGGTATATTGGGATGTGGTTTGTATGCTAAGAAAGAAGTGAAAAGGAAAGCGAGGAAAAATAATGTTTTGTTATCAATGTGAACAAACGCCATCAGGCGGATGCAAAGTAGTTGGTGTTTGCGGAAAAGATGAAACGATTGCCAGCTTGCAAGATACAATCATATTTGGCTTAAAAGGGATTGCGGCCTATCGCACACATGCAAATCAACTTGGATTTACGGACCCATTTGTAGATGCAACAACCCACGAAGCGCTATACATGACATTGACGAATTCCAATTTTAACGTTCAGGAACATGTTGACATGGCCATGAAGGTTGGTCAATCTGCCGTAAGGGTAATGGAACTGCTTGACGAAGCCCACACAAGTAGGCTTGGTATACCGCAGCCTATTCGTGTCAGCCAAAACAAAATCGAAGGAAAAAGCATTGTTGTAACGGGCCATAACTTGTTTGCTTTAGAAGAACTATTAAAGCAGACAGAAGGCAAGGGCATTAATATCTATACACATTCTGAAATGCTGCCGGCACACGGCTACCCTGCATTAAAGAAATATTCTCACTTGAAAGGGAATGTCGGAAAGGCATGGTATGACCAGCGCCGTTTATTCGAAAAATTCCCAGGTGCAATTTTAGCTACAACAAACTGCGTCATGCCGATCAAAGGTACATACGCCGACCGGATGTTTAGCTATGAAGTAGCGGGACTTGAATATGTTGAAAAAATTGTCAATGACGATTTTTCACCATTAATTGCAAAAGCATTGGAACTCCCTGAAGCAAATATAGAATCTGAAGAAACCTTGATTACTGGTTTCCACCACGAAACGGTTCTAAATTTGGCGCCAGAAGTGATTGAAGCAGTGAAGGCGGGAAAAATTAAAAGATTTTTTGTGATTGCTGGATGTGATGCCCCTGGCAAGGGAGGAGAATATTATAGAGAGTTGGCAACTTCGCTTCCTCCAGAAGCTGTTATTTTAACAACCTCTTGCGGAAAGTTTCGATTTAATGACGTTGATTATGGAGTTGTTCCTGGAACCAATATCCCTCGGTATATAGACCTTGGTCAGTGCAACAATTCAGTTTCCACTGTGAAAATTGCGAAAGCGCTCGCTGATGCGTTTGAATGTGAAGTGAATGAATTGCCAGTAAGCATTGTCCTTTCCTGGTTTGAGCAGAAAGCGGTCGCGATTCTATTGGGATTATTTAGCTTAGGAATCCAAGACATCCGCATTGGACCAAAACCGCCGGAGTTCATCTCCGAAGGGGTTATGAGGGTTCTTCAAGAAACATTCAATTTAAAACTGATTGGAAATGCTCAAGAAGACATGAACACAATGCTTCAGCTTTCCAAAGCGTAATAAGAAAAGCGCAGCCTTAGATTAGGACTGCGCTTTCCCTTTGCCTGCGGCAAGTATTCACTGAATGATTTCAGCAAGCAGCTGCTCAGGATCCAAGATCATATTTCCCTTTTCATCTTCGTTAATTAATTTGTTTTTCTTCATTTTTGTTAACGTCCGGCTGATCGTTTCTCTTGTCGTGCCGATCATATTCGCCAAATCTTTATTGGTGAATTCAGCTTTGAGCCACATCCTGCCATCCTCAAGCTCTTTCCCATCTTTTTGAGCAAGACGGATTAATAATTTCACAATTTGTTCATATGTATTATTTAAAATTTGCTCCTCAAGCCGATTTTGCAAGTCGACAATTTTTTCCCCCAGCACTTTAAAAACTTTGATCGAAAGCTCTGGGTTTTCAATCAAAACGTTTTCAAACCTTGTGATTGGGACAGTGATCAGCGTAGATGTGTTTAATACTTCCGCGTATGCCGGATAATTGCCTTTACGGAAAAAACCAACATGTGGGAACATTTCCCCTTTTTTCATGATCGCCACAATTTGTTCTTTTCCATTTACATCACTTTTATATATTTTTATTTTCCCATTGGCTATAAAATAAACGTTTTCTAGAGGGTCGCCTTGTAGAAAAACATGACTGTGTTTCTTCCATTCTCTTGAAATGGAAATTTCAGTAACTTTGTTGAGTTCATGATCATTTAAACCGCGGAAAAGCGAAAATTCTGAGAGAACTTTCTTCATTTCTTCAATCTTCATCGTTTTCATCTCCACAACCTTTAAAAGACTCATCATTCATTTTAACAAAGATTCAACAATTAGTAGAATTATTTTTGAAAAACCAAACGATTCACTGCTTGTATTCTCAATGGTTGAAAATGCCAATGAATTATTTAAAAAAAATTGTGCCTAAAGCTTTCGTCGCGAACGTCTATTCGCTAAAATAAAGATATTGAGGTGATTAAGATGTTCGGTAAAGCTGATTTACAAGAAGTCATCGCAAAGTTAAAGATCGATGACCAATACAAAAAAAATATTGTCAGTTGGAAGACGATAAAGGAGAAACCGGCGCAAACGGCCGAGCTGCCAATAACCTTGCACCCTCTTTTGAAACAAGCATTAAAAGCTCGGGGAATCGAGAGTTTATACACTCATCAAAAATCGGCTTACGAAACCGTTTTGGCCGGCCAGAGCATTGTAGCCGTAACCCCAACTGCTTCGGGAAAAACCTTATGCTACAATTTGCCTGTCCTGCAGCAGATCGTAACAAATTTGAATACAAGAGCGCTCTATCTTTTTCCAACAAAGGCACTGGCGCAGGATCAAAAAAGCGAAATCAATGAAATGATCCAAACTGCCGGAATGGAGATTAACAGTTACACGTATGATGGCGACACTCCCGCGAATATCCGCCAAAAGGTTCGAAAAGCAGGCCATGTTGTTATTACGAATCCTGATATGCTGCATTCTGCCATTCTCCCTCATCATACCAAATGGGTTTCTCTTTTTGAAAATTTGCAGTTTGTTGTTATTGATGAACTGCATACATATCGCGGGGTGTTCGGAAGTCATGTCGCCAATGTGATTAGAAGATTGAAGCGGATTTGCCGGTATTATGGCAGCAATCCAGTATTTATTTGCACTTCAGCTACAATCGCCAATCCGCTCGAACTTGCCGAGGGGTTGACAAAGGAAAAAATGTGTTTAATTAATAATAACGGAGCTCCGAGCGGCAGAAAGCACTTCGTTTTTTATAATCCTCCTGTTATTAATAAACCTTTAAATATTCGCAGGAGTGCAACCTTGGAGGTTCGCACAATTGCCGGAGAGCTTTTAAAAAATAAAATTCAAACGATTGTCTTTGCCAGAAGCAGAGTGAGAGTAGAGATTATCTTAACTTACCTTCAAGAACTGCTGAAAAATCAATTAGGATCTAAATCGATTATGGGTTACAGGGGAGGTTATCTGCCAACAGAGAGGCGAAAAATTGAAAAAGGTCTCCGATCTGGAGAAATTTACGGGGTTGTCAGTACAAATGCTTTGGAATTAGGTGTTGATATCGGCCAGTTGCAAGTCTGTATTATGACCGGATATCCCGGAACGATATCCAGTGCGTGGCAGCAGGCGGGACGAGCAGGCAGACGTCATGGAGAGGCACTTGTGATAATGGTGGCAAGCTCAAGTCCGCTTGACCAATACATTATTCAAAATCCCGATTATTTTTTTAATAAAAGTCCAGAAACTGCGCGGATTAATCCCGATAATTTAATCATTTTACTTGATCATATGAAATGTGCTGCATACGAACTTCCATTTAAAAAGGGCGAACAATTTGGAGAGGCTGGCACAGAAGAGCTATTGGAATATTTAACAGAAGAACGGGTTCTTCATCAAAGTGGCGATAAATGGTATTGGATGAATGACTCGTTTCCAGCCCATAACATCAGCCTGCGCTCTGCGTCGCAAGAAAATATTGTGATTATTGATCAAACCAATGTGGCAAATGTAAAAGTAATTGGGGAAATGGATCGCTTCTCTGCTATGACCCTTCTTCATGAAGAAGCAATTTATTTGCACCAAGGAACGCAATATCAGGTGGAAAAACTGGATTGGGAAGAAAAAAAAGCTTTTGTTCGTGAAGTTAATGTTGACTACTACACAGATGCCAATTTGGCAGTACAGCTGAAAGTGCTTGAAATTGATCGGCAAAAAGAATCGTCGGAAGCGGATATTGGTTATGGGGATGTAAGCGTCCGGGCGATGGCAACGATTTTTAAAAAAATAAAGATACGTACAAACCCACGAAGTAAAATAAGGGTTTATACGTGTCTTTTGTTTTATACTAGCTTCCTGGAAGCGGTAGGGTAGGGGTCTTCTTCTATCGGTACCTTAACTTCCAGCGGTACGTTATTCGCCAGGGCGCCCCGTAATAAAATATAGTCGTCGTATACTTCGGCTTCTGGGAACAGCTGGCCTATCATAGTCATTTGTTCTTCTTTTGTAAGTAGTACGTCGAACCTTTCAGCGACTACTAGGTACTGTAAAACTACGTCGTAATTAAACATATTCTTCTTAACTAGATCGCGTTTATTTTTCAGCTGCTTATAGCGGCCTTCATGTACTTTTAATTCTGCTTCCAGCTGGGCCTTCTGCTTATTAAGCGTTTCTAGCGGCCAGTCGCCAGATAAGTAAAGGGGTAGTAAGCGGTCTATTTTAGCTTTTACGTCCGCTACCAGCTTACCCGTGTCCTTAAGGCCGTCTTCCAGCTGCTTAAGGTCGTCTTTATCATAGTCCAGCTGTATATATTTCTTCGCTGCTTCTTCGCTGCTTAAAATACTTTTGATCGCTTTAACTAAGTTATTTTCTACCCGTACCGTATTTATGGATACGTAACATTTTTCCTGGGTAGCTTTCTTTTGATGTTTAATATAAAAGTGAAGGCTATACTTTCTATCGCCGGACATATGAATAGCTAATTTTTTCCCGCACTTCGGACAGATCATGTTTACCCTTCGCAGCAGCTGGGGGAATTCCTCTTTACGGCGTCGAAACTTCCCTTTACGTACTTCCTGTATCTTTTCGTATTCTTCTGCAGTCCGTAAAGGCGGGTATATGCCTTCTACGGTAATTACTTCGCCATTACTAAAGGACTTTTCCATGATTCCATGATACGCTTTATTTGTTAATTTTTTTCGCACATGAACGTCAGACCATTCCTTCCCGCGGGGCGTCTTACCTATCTTATTTAATTCGTGGGCTATTTGTTGGTCCGAATATCCCTTATTTAAGTACAGATCGTCTATGAAGGGGATAACCCAGGACCAGGCCGTATTAACGCTGTAGGACCCCGTATTTTTGTCGTAGCTGTATTCCATAGGCGGCTTACCCCAGCCCTTACCTTCCCTGGTACGCTGGCGCTTCCCGCGCATCATGCGGCGAACTATGGCCCGCTTTTCCCTTTTTGCTATTAAGTTTTTAATATCGCTTATAAATTCGTCGTCTTCATTTTCCAGATCGGTAATATTTCCTGGCTCGGCAATCTTTACGCCATTGTCACGTAGGGTACTTTTTAGGTATTCCCAGCTTATCGTATCTAAACGGCTTAAGCGGTCCTGGTCAATACATAGGACTATATCGCAGCGACCTTCCTCTACAAAGTCCATTAAGGAATTAAGGCCCGCCTTATCTAACTTACCGCCGCTTTCTACGTCTTTAAATTCGCCTACGATAGTCCAGCCCTGGGACTTGGCGTACTTCGTTAATTCTTCTTTCTGGGCCTTCAAGCTGTACTTATTTTCCTGTAGCTTAGTAGAAACCCTGTAATAGTTTGCTATGTTCACTACCTATTCACACCTTTCGACAAAGTTTAAATTTATTCGACAAATTACTACAAAAAATGTAGAAAATTTTCTGCGTATACAAGTAATTTTTACCTAGATAAATAGTATGAACTGTAGTAATATTAAATATAGAACAACTGTTCTCATTTATACAGCGTAGGGGGCCTAGAATTTTATGGTAACGTCACAGAAAAAAGCAACCCAGACAAAAAGGAAAGCTGCAGCCACAACAGCAGCCGCAGCAGGCGAAAAGCAAGTAGTAGACGTAGGTACATTTCTAAGCTTTTTAAAATTAGATATTGAAGTAAGAAAACGAATAAGTAGTAAAACAAAAATAATTCCAGTATTAATTTTACTTAGTCAATATATAGACGATATTATGGGGCTGCTACTTTAAAGGCCTTCTTCTTTCATTTTTCTTTGAATAATAAGGTACCGTATAGCTTCTTCTATTTCTTCGTCTGTAGCTTCCCTACCGTCTACTACCAGCTTATACTTTTCTTTTAATTCATTCGGGGTAATGGTAGGGGAAGTCGTTTTCATTCTTTCCGCTATGATAGGGTCCATATATTGACCGCTTACCCATAAGTCGCCTATTGATACATTAAAGAAAGCGGCTAGCTTTTCCAGGGTCTGTATTTCTGGCGCCTTCTTTCCCCTTTCATAGTAAGAAATAGTAGACTGGTCCAGGCCTAGCGCTTCGGCTAGATCAGCCTGGGTAAGCTTTTTCTTTCTTCGTAATTCCTTTAATTTATTTCCAAAAGCTTTCACAAAATTACCGCCCTTTCGACGCTATTATATCTTATTTTATTACTGTTAGTCATAATTACGACAAAAAAATACAAAAAGTTTAGTTTTACCACTTGACTATATGACCCACAGTCATATATAGTTAGGTTACAGCTTATGACCCACAGTCATAAAAGGTGGTGTAACAAATGAATAAAGAAAATACTAGGCTGGTAGAATTACGTAAGCAGTTTAATTTAACCCAGGACCAGTTGGCCGAAAAAGTAGGCGTAACGCAAAGCGCTATAGCCTTTTACGAAGCTGGCACGAAGGACCCAGGTAAGCTTATTAAGATTAAACTAGCTAAAGTATTCGGCGTAACAGTCGAGTATCTTTTTTACGAATTATATTATGACGTTAAGTCATAATATCTTTTCGGCCTAGCTTATGACTAGCAGTCATAAATTAAACCGCGGGAGGTGACATAATGCACTTGATCGACCCAGAAACGATTAGAAAGAACGCGTATTTACCTGTAAAACTAAGCGAACTTTCTAAAAGCAACCCAGAAGCCGCTATACAACTACTGCAGGACTGGGGCGAAGGTAGGAAGCCTGTAAAACAACTTTGGGAAGAAGCGCTTTTACAGCTAGAAACTACCTTACAAAAAACTACTAACTAAAATCTATAAATCTATCTTATCAAACAAAAGTAACGCCGTAAACACGTTGAGAAATACTTTCGTACGACATATCCTGCAAAGCTTCGACAAATAAAAGTCGAAAGGGGGCGAAAAAATGGGAAATATGGTACTTTATGCCAGTCGTTTACAAACAGCAGCCCAGGTAAAAGAAACAAGCAGAAAAGTAAAGCAGCTGATGGAAGCGGGCCAGGTATTAGAAGCAAACATACTTATGCTACGCGTAGCTGGTAAACATTCAAAATTTTAAAGGGGGCTTAAGCCATGATAGAAGCTATTAAGCTTAAAGGCTTCCAGTCACATACGGCCAGCTTCTTCCACTTAGGGTCAGGGCTTAACGTAATTACCGGGCCTTCCGATAGCGGAAAGACAGCCATTATAAGGGCTGTAAAATGGGTAGCCTTTAACGAACCACAGGGCGAAGCCTTCTTAAATAAAACAGTAGGCGAAGCCGAAGTAGAAATAACCTTAACCAATGGCGTAACCATTACAAAACGCCGTAAAAGCAAGAAAACGACGTACCAGCTTTCGACAATCCCGGAACCTTTCGAAAAATCGGAAGTACCGCTAGAAGTACAGCAAGCCCTGGGAATTGTAAAGCAGACCTTCGGGGACTTCGTAACAGCCTTAAATTTTGCCTTTCAACTAGAAGCGCCCTTCTTAATTAGTGAAACAGCAAGCGCAGGGGCGAAGATATTAGGGAAGCTAGCGGGGACCGAAGCCGTAGACCTGGCTATAAAGGGCGTAAGTAAAGATACATACGCAGCCAGACAGGAACGGACCCAGGCCGAAAAGGATAGGGAAAAGATCGAAGCGCAGCTTTCGGAATTTATGAACCTGGATAACTTAAAGGAACAGCTGGAAGCCTGCGAATACCTGGCCCAGCAAATAGAAGGGGACGCGGCGAAAGTAGACAAGCTTAAGCAGTCGAAAATAGCCTACGGAACCTTAAGCGACAGCGTAGAACGACTAGCCGAAAAGCTGGACCGCCTGGCAATTGTAGGGGACCTGGACGAAGAACTTAAGAACGTAGAAGCAGCGCAGCAGCGGTACGACTTACTGCTACGGCTTTACAGCCAGCTTAATAGGACTACAGCAGCCCTACAGGCAGCTAACGAACGCCTGGCCTTATGTGAAAGTATCGACCTGGCCGAAGTTATGCTAGCCGAAATAGACTTAAGCAGCCAGCGGGCCGCCGCTTTAAGTAATTTATCCACAAAATACCGTAGATATTCACAGGAAAACGAAAAGGCCGAACAGATCATAGAAAAAATGGCCGGGCTGGAAGAAGCAGACAGCCTACTAGAAGGGATACGTAAAGCGAACGAAAGGCAGGACCTACTTAAAGGCATTGGCCTAAACCATGACTACCTGGTAGACGTTATAGAAAGACGCGCCGAAGAAGTAACAAAATTTGAAGGGCTAGCAGAAGCAGACAGCAATATACAGCAGCTGGAAACCTACCAGGCCCAAATTATGGCGCTTCGCAGCTTACGGGCAAAGCATAACCTGGACAGGGCAGACCTAGACAGGCATATAAACTGGATAGCAAAAACCGAAAGCGACCTAGCCGCAGCACAGCAGGAACTAGCCGCAGCCTGGGAAGCCGCCGGGGACATATGCCCGCTATGCGAACAGCCGCTAGACGGGGGGCATAATCACGCATGAACAATGCAGCGGGAAGCTGGGGGGACTTTTTCGAATTCGAAATACATACCCGCCAGGGCGCAGAAAAAGTAATAATCGACTGGGACCAGAAGGAAAAAGCGGAAGCTATAACCCGCTGGGGACTTCATAAGGACCGTAAAGGGCGTAAATTCGCCAGGGCTGGTAAAGAAGACGGCCAGGTACTACTACACAGAATTTTAGTAGACGTACCTAAAGGTAGTACGCTGGTCTGGAAGAACGGCAATACGCTAGACTGCCGCAGGAAAAACTTACAGCTGGTAGACAAAGACGGTAATATAACCGAATTGCAGCCGCAGAAAGTAACCCCGCCAGCATATGCTACGCACGTAACCAGGGAAGTAGCGAAAGCAGCCCAGGAAGTAGCGGCGGGAACCGATAAAAAGACCAGTGACGTAAAAGGCGTTTACTTCCATAAAGCTAGCCAGCGCTGGCATGCTTCGGCTTTTCATGGCGGCAAGCGGTACAGCCTGGGATACTTCCAGGAACGTAAGGACGCCGAACTAGAAGTACAGATATTCCGGGAAGCTGGCCCAGATCACCCAGCACTTAAAAGAAACCATAGTAAAGGGGATAAAAAGTAATGGAAATTAAAGCACGTATCGAAATGGCGAAAGCAAACCTTAAGAAAGCAGAAAACGCTAAAACTGTAGCGGAAACCCAAAAGACAGCGGCAGAAACGCAGCTAGAAGCAACCGTAAACGAAATGGCAGCCGCAGGCGTAACCCCAGAAACCATTAACGAAGAAATTCTTAAGCTGGAAGAAAAGGTAAACGCGGACCTGGATAAAGTCGAACGCTTAATACCGCAAGTATAAGGGGGCCTGCTTTATGAACCAGGAAGCCCGTAACAAATTAATAAAGGCCGCCCAGCAGCTGCAGGAAGTACAGGAAGCTACAGGGACTTATTTAAGGGCCAGGGGCCTAGCCTACGGCGGTAGCCGCCTGTATATCGTAGACGAAAGCACCGGGGAAGAAATCAACTACGAAGAAGCCTTACTGCTGCAGCCTGTAGAAAGTGAGGGGGAAGAAAATGTATAAGCTTATGAAAATTAAAGCGGACCTTCGGACAGCAGCCCAGAAGATCGCAGCCAAAGAAGGGCAGCGCGACTTATTAAAGCAGCAGTTGGCCGACGCCTTAACCCGCTGGGACGCTGCAGACCAGAAGCTAGGTGCTTTTGACCTGGTACAGATACTTTTACAAAAAACCAGCGACTACGCCCGCCAGCAGTCAAAACAGCGTATAGAAGAAATCGTAACCCAGGCCTTAACGGTAGTATTCGATAAAGATTATAAATTTATGATAGGCCTTGAAGTAAAGGCGAACCAGCCCGTAGCGGAATACTGGCTAGAAAGCGAAGGGGTAATAACCCAGCTTAAGCCGCCAGACTATGACCGCGGCGGCGGGGTAGCCGACGTAGTAAGCCTGGCGCTTCGCCTGGCAGTAGGGGAACTTTCGGGAACGACTGGCCCGCTTTTCCTGGACGAAGTAGGGAAACACGTAAGCCAGGAATACGCGCCGAACGTCGCTTACTTCCTAAAGGAATACAGCCAGCAGTTTAACCGACAGATAATTTTAATCACGCATAACGCGCACCTGGCCGAAATAGGGGACGTAAGTATAGGCGTAACCCAGAAGAACGGGGCCAGCGAAGTAAAAGCCATATAAAAATTTATCCATAAGGGAAAGGGGAAGAAAAACAATGTGTATTAAATGTGAAATTAAAAAGGTAATCGTAGGCGGCCTTTTCGGCGCAGAAATTAAGGAAGTAGAAGTAGGCAAGATCAGCGAAGCGGCCCGCCTGGAACTTAAGCAGCTGCAAGACGCCAGGGAAAAACTGGACCACGAAGTAGAAGTAGCAACCAAAAAAGCAGCGGAAGCCCTGGAAGAACAATTTAAGGAAAAGCAGGACGGACTTAAAAATCTATTTAATGCAGCCTGGAAAGACGCCGTAACTTCTGCGGGTATCGACCTAGAAAAGCAGGCCGCAGACTACAGCATTAATAAACATACTGGCGTAGTAACTGTAACGAAGGTAGAAATGGCAGATAAGAAAGAACAGCCAGAAACCGCCCAGGGCGTCCATTAAGGGGGCAGGGGCTATGATAAGGCTTTTATATATCGGGGACTTGCATATACGCGGGACGAACCCCAGGAACCGCCTAGACGACTATAAGGAAGCCCTTATAGCGAAGCTTCGGGAAGTTTACCAGATGGCAAAAAGGCACGACGTAAAAGCTATTTTATGCGCTGGGGATATTTTCGACAGGCCAGAAGTAAGTACCGGGGTCCTTTTAGAATTCGCGGACGTATTCGCAGAAAGCCCTGTACCTATCTATACGACGCCTGGAAACCATGACATATACGGCTATAACTTAAGTACCTACTGGCGTACTAGCCTGGCCCTGCTGGAAAGACTGGTACCGCAGCTTACAGTAGTACAAGATCGTAACGACTTTATAGCCCTTCGGGGCGGCGGGGAAGTAAACGTAGCCGTAAGCTTTTCGCCTTTCGACAGCCAAATAGACCGGGACGGCTTCGGCTACAGCCCAGGTACAGAACCGCCTAGCGACTACTTTAAGGTACACGTAGCGCATGGCATGTTATTAGATCATACGCCGCCTTTTGATCGCTTTACGCTGGTACAGGACGTACAGACTACGGCAGACCTGGTACTTACAGGCCACGACCATATAGGCTACGGAATTTATGAACGCTTCGACGGTAAGGTATTCGTAAACTGCGGAAGCCTTACCCGCCTGGCTGCTTCCGTAGGGGAAATGGAAAGGGATATACAGGCCCTGCTTATTACGATAGGGTCCAATAAACAGAAGAAGCTGCAGCTGATTAAATTAGAAAGCGCGAAGCCTGGAAGCGAAATACTGGACCGCAGCAAAATAGAAGCCGAAGCGAAGCGCCAGTACGCTATGGAACAATTCAGCGCACTAATACAGACCCAGACCGGGGAAGCGGTACTGCTGGATATAGACAGCATAGTAGAACAGATCGCGGACGCCGAAGGACTTAAAGCGGACGTAGTAAAGATCGCTTTACAAAAGATAAACGAAGCGAAGGCTACCATATGATACGAATTACGGCGGGGGACATAAACGACGTAAAGGCAGAAATGAAAGAAGTAAAAAAGGCTTCGGCTGCTGCAGCTGCGAAAATCGTAAAAAAGTACGGCGGCAGACAGGTAAACATGGGCGCTATACCGCAGAAAGATAAAGCAGCCCTAGAAGAAAATAGACTGCTGCAGGAAAGGTATAACGTAACCCGTACTATTCCTGCTTATGTGGGCGGTATGATAATCGACTATAAAACAGCTTCGGACTTCGTAAAGAAGCTTAAAGGCTTCGAAGTATCGGCCCGAATGATAGACGGCGGTATAGAAATAAAATACTGGCGTATGGGAAGGCGTAGTAAGGGCTGCGGGTACGTAAGCCTGTACGACTTAAGCCGCTACTTTAAGGAACTTAAGAAGATACCTACGGCAGAAATAGACGGGCTTACCCAGTAAGACGCTGCCGCAGCGCGTCGTATTCTTCCATATTACGCTTCCATACTTGAAACATTTCTTTAAGATCGTCCGCAGGCTTTCGAAAGTCTATGGCCGGAACTGAAACAGCAGCCGGGTAAATGTTTATAACAGGCTGTAACTTCTGGACAGTAGGCGGCGAAGGAACTATAGACGGGCGAACCCTGGCAGGAAATGAACTTAAACGGGAAGAAGGCTTACGGGCAGGGCGGCGTTTTTTACGGAACAATCCTAGAAAGCTAGTAAATAGTAGAACGAAAAACGCTAGAAATTTTTTAGTCATATTTTTCAACTTCCTTTCATTTTTAATGACTACTAGTCATATGGTTTATGACTTAGTTATACAATTTATTCCAAGTATTTTCTATAAAAATCAATCGTCTTTTATTGACAGCAAAAACCGATAGGGGGCGACAAAATGAAAGGCTGGAAATGCGGAAACTGCGGCCATATACACGTAGCTACCGAAAGCCTGGAAGAATTAAGCTTTAAATGGCTGGACGAAGCAACTTGTAAAACCAGCTGCGAAAACTGCGGAAGCTATACCATACAGCGGGCTACAGCCTGGGACGAATACGGCAGGCCTACAGCTGGGTACTTCCTGGCAGTAAGAACAAAAAATAAGATCAGAAAGGGGCGGTAATATGCTTATAAATAAGCCGCAATTCGATATGCAAGCCCTGGCGCCTGGGACGCCTGTAAAAGTAACAGCGTCAAACTGGCAGCCATGTAACGGAAGCTACGCCTGGGCGGCAATCGTAACCGAATATACGCCGCTTACAATTACCGTAGCGCGCTACAATTCCGACAGGGACGAAGAAGAACGCTTTACGCCAGGCTATAGAAATATGGAATTTATAGAACTGGAAGTAGATAGCGTAGCAGCGGGCCATATCAAAATAGAAAAGCTAGTAGTAGCGAAAGGGGAAAATTAAACAATGGCAAACGAGCAAGTTAAAGACCAGATCGCTTTATTAATTAATCAATTCGGGGAAGCGGACGTAGTAGCAGCTGCGGAAACTTTAATAACAGCAGCGAAAGGGTACCAGGTACCTACGCAATTCGCGCCAGTAATCGCGCCGGAAAAACTAGCGGACACTGTAGCCCAGCTGGACGCTTCCGTAAGTGACATTATCGAAAAAGCCCAGGGCCGGGAAAAAGCATACGGCGAAAAATTAAGCCTTCTTAAGCGTAAGCGGGAACTAGAAACAGCCATAGAACTAAAAGAAAGTGAAGCTATTATGAATATTCGCGGGGAAAGCCGCAGCCAGTACGTAATGGTAAACGGGGAAAAGATCAGCTTAACCAACGAAGAAAGCAGAAAAGCCTATGCCAGAATGGCAGCCCAGGAAGAACGTAAGCAAATGGCAGAAGTAGAAAGCGAACTGCTGCAGCTGGAACAAAAAAGCTTCTGGGCGAAAGACGAATACGAAGCAGCCGTAAAAGCTGGGGACCAGGTACAGGCGAAAGCTTACGTACAGGCCGGGCTGCTTAACCTGTTAGGCCGTAACTAATGCCCCACAGGAATTTACAGAAGGAACGCCAGCAGCGGGGCCAGGACTTCCAGGACGAAATACGCCGCAGCTGGCGAAAGCTTCCGAACGTATGGCGCTTCCGACTACCAGACGGCGGGGGCGGCAATAGACCAGGCGACGAATTAATACTTTTAGAAGAAATAAACGTACTGGCCGAACATAAGCGGACCGAAGGCGACGACTTCCAGCTAGCTTTTTTAAGACCTTCGCAGCTTAAGGGCCTGGTAGACTTCGAAAGGGTAATAACCCGAAACTATGGCCTAGTATTCGTAAGCTTCTTAGACGAAGCCAGGGGCCAGGATAAGGCCTACTGCTTCCGACTGGTAAGGGCGCTGGCATATATGAAGACCAGGGGCCGCCAGTATATCCACCTGGAAGAATTCGAAAGCGGGGTCTTCCCGGCCATAGCGCTACCCCTACTTCCGAAAGAAACCGAAAGAACGTACGACCTTAAGGGGGTAATGAATTGTTACAAATTTTTATAACCAATAACATACGCATAAGGGGCGCTTCGGTACCTTTAAAGGGCGCCGTAACAAAAGCCCTTACTATGGATAACCCGGCCTATATCGCCCGGAAAAAGAAAAGGCAACCTACCTACGGAATAGATCAGAAGCTTAAGCTTTTCTTCTACGATATGGGGGACGTAATCGCGCCCCGCGGCTTCGAAGAACAGCTTAAAGAAATCCTTAAGACCCAGGGCCTGGACCCAGGTAAAGTAATTATAAGGCGGCAGACAGAAGGCCAGCCTGTAGACTTCGGACCCTGGAACGAACAGTACGCCCTTAAAGAAGATCAGAAGCCAGCCCTGGAAGCTATAGTACCCCTTAGAAATAAGGTACTGGTAGCACCAGCTGGCAGCGGTAAAACTCTTATAGGTATGCGGTACATAATGGAAAAGGGCGTACCCGCCTTATGGCTTACGCATACTACCGACCTACTTTACCAATCAAAAGCGAACGCCGAAAAGTACCTTAAAGGCGTAGGCCGCGTAGGGGTACTGGGGGACGGAAAGAAAGACTACGGGGACGGGAAGCTTATAGTAGCGACAGTACAGACGCTGCAGAAAAACCCGCAGATAATAGAAGGACTTAAGCCTATTATCGGTACCATAGTTATAGACGAAGCGCACCACTTCCCGGCGCCTGCTTTTATCGACGTAGCCGGGCAATTCCCAGCCGTAAATATGCTAGGCATAACAGCTACCCCGGACCGTAAGGACCTATTAGAAGCCTATCTATTTTTCGGCGTAGGACCGATAGCTTACGAGATAACTAGGGACGGCCTTTACGATAGCGGGCGCCTGGTAAAGCCAGAAGTAAAATTTATTTATACTGCTTTCGACAAAGAAAAAGCCAGCGACTACGACGAAGAACTAGAAAACGTAGACGCAGGCGGGGAAGACCTTGACTATACGGGCCTTATGAAAGACCTTATAAGCGACGTACCCAGGGCGAAGCTAGTAGCCGAAACTATCCTAGACAATGCAGCACATAATTACAGTATCGTACTGGCCGAAAGCGTCCGCTATTGCTTCGTCCTTCGGGACCTGGTAGAAAAGCAGGCTATGGCCCGCTGGGGCGTAGTACCCCGTATGGCTGTAGTACATGGCGGTATAAGTAAATGGACCTGGCGCGTAGCAAAGGGCCAGAAAAACGCCCAGCAGCTAGTAGACGCTGGGGAAGCGAACGACCTACGCTATAACCAGAAGCTACAACGCTGGCAGGTACAAGTAGCACAATATACCGACCAGGAACTAGCAGACTGGCAAGTAACAGCCGCGCAGCGTAAAGAAATTATGCAGCTGGCTACAGATCGTAAAATTGATATTCTTTTCGCTACGCAGCTGGCCCGCGAAGGACTGGACATTCCGCACTTGAATATAGGCCATATGGTAACGCCGAAACGGGGCGACGCTGCAGGAACCAGGAACGGGGCCAGCGTAGAACAGGAAATAGGGCGTATCATGCGGCCAGACCCTAAGAACCCAGACAAAAAGGCTACCTGGTACGACTACGTAGACTTCGAAGTAGGGGTATTCCAGGACCAGTATTACAGCCGTCGAAAGGTTTATACCCGCTTGGGGCTGCAGCTGCCACGTAAGCAGAAAAATAAAGCTATGGAAATAGAAGACTTCTTACTTAATACGCAGCTATTCGACTTACCGCTATAGGGGGACAATATGGAACAGATCATAATAAGAGGGGCCGAAACCTTTAAGGCGCTGGAAAGCCAGGTAAACCAGGAATTACGTACGCTGGACGGTACGCTAGTAGACATAAAATATACTACTATAGCAACGCCTACGGGCTTCTACTTCTCGGCCATGATTATTTACCGAAAGGAATTGTAAAAATGGAATTCAAACTTTACAAAGTATCTGGCTATGAAGAAGCCATAAACAGCTTACGAATGAGTAAAGGGAAGTTTTACAGCTGGGAAGCTGCTACCGATATACAAGAATTAATATGGCTTATAACGACTAGCCAGGGCTTCCTGGACACGAAGGAAAGCTACGAAGCAAAAGTAAAGCTAGACATGGTACGCCGGAATAATAAAAAGATTACAGGCGACTACCTAACAGATAAGGCAGAATTTGAAAGGCTGCTTACCTTAACCTTTAACAATGCTATGAAAGAATTTAAACATCATACACTTATGAAATACATTGATATTTCATTCTTTACCGAAGGCCTTCATAGGGGCGCCCAGGACGACCTAGACGCACACGCCATAGCCTTTAATAACCGTATTACCCGCTTTTCTACTAGACTAGCCGAAATAGACCAGAACCTATTAAGCGACTGGTATAAGGATAAGATCATACCTTTTTCAGAAACGCCCTTTTATTCCGATATGCCTAACGAACTTTACGGGGAAAACGGTAAATTTATTAAAACTCCTTTCGGCTGGGTAATCGAAAAGTACGCCCAGGTACCAGCTAAAAACGGACTGGCGAAAGACGTACAGCGCGGGGGTATGCTGCTGGGAATGGCTTCTAATGGCTTATGGAAAACGGACCTATTTAACCTTCGGTACGTCTATAGTATGCGAAGCAAGCTTACGAAAGCGAACCCAGAATTAAAGGACGGTATGGAACAGCTAGCGGACCAGATCGAAGCGAACTTACCAGTATTCGGGCCATACTTCCGAATGGAATATACCGACAGCGGCAGCTGGGAACATGTAAACAAAGTAAAGACCGTAACCAGCGAAGAATACCAGTTATTAAAACAACTAAAGAAAGGTATTACAGTACCTACGGACTTTAAGGGGGTGATGGCCTAGCAAACTAGCTTTTTTGTAAGTCCATGTGTTAAAAACTATAAAAAATGAAAAGAGGAAAAGTACATGACAACAGAAAACCAAAACCAAACAGTAGAAAATAACGAAGCAGCAGCACCAGCAGTACAAAATAACCAGGTAGCTACGACTACAGTAGGCGCTAATTACGTAGCGCTGCTTATGGAAGAAAGCAAGCGCGAATTTTTGGAAGTAAACGCTGGTATGGACTTGGACTACGTAAGGGTAGGGGAATGGCTAAAGCTTAATAAGAAAGGTAACTACGTAGAAAGCAGCGACGAAACAGTAAGCTACGGCGACAGCGTAGACGTAGTAGTAGCCCAGGGCGAACAAAGATATATGTTATGGGGCGCAGATGGCAGCCCAGAAAAGGGCCAGATCATTACAGCGGAAAAAACCCGCGAAGAAGCAGAAGAAGCACTAGGCAGCTTCCTAGCAGAAAACCCAGAAGCTGCTAGCCGCTACAATAACGAAGATATTGACTTACGTTACCTGGCTTACCTGGTACCAGTAAAAACTTTAAGCCCAGACGAAACGCCTTTAATTTACATTTTTGACCTTCCTAAAGGGGATACAATCGGCTGGGGCAAATATGCAAAAGCAGTATTCGACGGCAAATTTAAAACGCTGGGAATTCCACGTAAAACAGCTGTAAACCGTATCGTAACCCGCTTTACTTCGGAAGAAAGAAAAACAAATGATAACCAAAGCTACTTAGGTACAAAATTCGAACCCGTAGGGCTATTCAATCCTAGCGACTACGGAATTACAGAATAAAGCAAAGTTTTAAAGGGGGCGTCTATAGAATGGCTAAAGAACCGAAAATAAACGACTTTAAATACGTAGACGCCTGGCACAGCGACCAAAACGGCAAAAGCAGCGCCTGGACCCGCCTAGAAGTATCGGAAATAGGTAAGTACCAGCAGGAAGAAGCACTAAACTATAACGCTTTTTGTACGGTACAGCGCTTTGCAGCAAGGGAAAAGACAAAGGGGGAAGCTTTCATAGCCCCCCTTTACTTTGACCTAGATCACGCCGAAAACCCCGCAGTAAGCCAGGCCGACGCGGTAAAATTAATCGACTTTTTTACGCAGGAACTAGATATACAGGAATCGGATATATGGGTATATTTTTCGGGGTCTAAAGGCTTCCATATCCTTATAAGCGCTGGGGCGCTGGGAATACAGCCAGCTAAAGACCTTCATAAAGCTTTTAAGCATATCGCGGGCTATACCGTACATAGGCTGGGACTTACTTCCCTGGACCTGGTAGTATACACAGCTTACCGTATGCTACGCTTACCGAATTCCATACACGCGAAAACCAGGCTTTTTAAGATCGAATTAAGCATAGAAGAACTTCGGGAAAAAACACTAGAAGAAATTAAAGAAATGGCCCGTATGCCACGAAAAGAACTACCGTTTACAGCGAAGCAGCGGCACGAAGCGGTAGGAATCAGACATAACGCGGCAGCTTTTTACCAGGACAAGCTAGACGAATATAACCAGGCAGCAGCTACGGCGAACGCGCGCTATGAAAAAGAAGAATTTAACTTTAAAAAAGGCGTCCCGCCTGTATGTGTTACGGACATACTAAACGGCGGCTGGAAAAAAGAAGGCGACAGAAACCAGGCTACCGTACAGCTGGCCTGTTACTATAAAGACGCTGGCCACAGCCAGGAAGAAACGACGAAAATACTTACAGACTGGGTACAGCGGAATACAAGCGCTGGAAGCCAGTACCAAATAGAACAGCGCATAGCTAATACTAGATCAGTAATAGACGCCGTTTACAGTAAAGACAATAACTATAAATTCGGCTGCGCGTTTATTCGTAGTTTACATGGAGATAAGCACCCAGGCAGCAGCGACTACGAAAGGGTAGCCTGCGCTGGTACCTTATGCCATTGTATTAAGCAAAACGTAGCCAGCGACGAAGAAGCGGTAAGCCTTCACTTATCGCAGACCGGGGACGCCGACCTTACGGGCCGCCTGGTAAAAACAAAAGTTATGGTAGCCGGAAAGAAACATACGCCGTATATCGTACCTAAGAAAATAGAGTATTACTGCTGGGGGCGCGAAGGCTGTAAAAAAACCTGGTGTCCTTTATACGATATTCCCAGCCATACGCTATATAAAGACCTGGGCGTACAAGATCGCGAACTTATCCAAATGGCAGGAAACGGCGGCGACAATATAAAGGGAATCGTTAAAAACTTAAGCGGTATTCCTAACTGCGCGAAATATAATACGGAAGTCGTAGAACAGACTAACGTAGACGAAATGCTAGTAATTCCTATGGCAGAACAGGACGACGAAGGGGACAACCCAGGGGACAGCGGCTACGTATTACGCCGTATTTATGGTATCGGGGGCTTACCAGTAACCGAAAATAAATACTACGAAATCGACGGCTACGTATACCCGCACCCAAAAACGGCAGAAGCTACCCTGCTGCTTAAAAATGCTAAACCGCTACAGGACGTAGTAGAAAGCTTCCAGGTAACGGACGAAGTTAAGGAACAGCTAGCAGTATTCCAGCCTGCAGACTACAGCCCGCAAAGAATAGAAGAAAAGCTAGGGGCCATAATGAACGACCTTACCTATAACGTAACGCATATCGTAGAACGGGACGAAACCCTACTAGGGGTACTTCTTACTTACCATTCAGTCCTACGCTTCCGGGTACCCTGGGATATTAACCCTATACGCGGCTGGCTAGAAATGAAAGTAGTAGGGGATACAGGAACCGGGAAAAGCGCCCTTATAGAAAAGGTTATGAAATACGCAGGCCTGGGGACCAGGGTAAACGCCGAAAGTACCAGCCGTACAGGCTTAACCTACAAAATGGAACAAAGCGGAAACGGCGGGGCCTGGTATATTGTCTGGGGCGCCTGGCCGCTGGCAGATAAAGAAATGATATGGATTGACGAAGATACAGGAATACAGAAAGACGAATACGGCGAAATGACCCTAGCCAGATCAGACGGAAAGCTAGAAGTAAAAAGGGCCGTAACTGCAGAAACAGCCTGCAGGGTCCGGGCTATTCTTTCGGGGAACGTACCGCGGGGTAAACGCCTTGCCGACTATTCCCAGGGCGTAGAAAGTCTTAAGGATATTTTTAATAACGAAGATATACGGCGCTTCGACTTCGGGGTATTTATGCGGGCTACCGACGTACCAGCCGAACTATATAACGCTGCTTTACCTACGTATCCTTCTATGATTAATTCCGAAGCCCTCAAGGCTAGCGTACTTTTCGCCTGGTCCCGCGGGTCCGAAGACGTACTATTTACGGAAGGTACCGTAGAAAAAATCCTAGAAGTAGCTACCGACTTAAGTAAGCTATACGGGAACGCGAACGACGTACCGCTAGTAAGTCCTTCGGACCAAAGAAACAAAATAGCCCGCCTGGCTGTAGCGCTGGCAGCTTTAACGCATAGCGTAGACGAAAGCGGCGAACGTATACAGGTATGGCCGGGCCATGTAGATTTTATCGGGGCTTACCTTAAGGAACTGTATAACGCCCCAGGCTGCGCGCTTAACTACTACGCGAAGCTGGCAATAAAAGAGGAAATAATGACCGAAGAACGCTTTAACAAACTTACCGGGGACCTTCGGAAGATCGACACTTTAAAAGGGGACGGTAAATTTTACGAATTTATTAAGCTATTCGCCCAGCAGAAATACTTACGCCTGGGGGACGTAGAAGCTATGCTTTCGATTGAAAAAGAAGAAAGTAAAGCTATTGTAAATACCCTGGCAAAAATGCGAATGGTACAAATGACTAGCGGCGGCTACCGTAAGACGCCACGCTTTAACGCCTATATAGCTTTCTGTATGCAGCTGGGGCTTTTCGATAATATGGACGACGATTACTGATATTCATGTGTTTCTAAAATTAAAAGATTGATAGGGAGGATAAAACATGAATTTAACATTAAACGACTTTTTCTGCGGCGCTGGCGGTATGGGGATAGGCTTCCAGCAGGCAGGTTTCACAATTGTAGGGGCATGGGACTTTGATAAATACGCCGTAGAAAGTTATAAAGAAAACGTAGGCGACCACGTGCTACAGGCAGATATATCAAAAATGACCTGGGAGGACGTCCCGAAAGCGGATGTATGGGCCTTCGGCTTCCCTTGCCAAGACTTAAGCGTAGCTGGAAAGCAGGCGGGAATGATTAAGGGACAGACGCGAAGCGGGCTATTCTTCGAGATTATGAGATTACTAGAAGAAACCAGAAACCAGAAACCAGAAAACCTACCTTCGATAATCGTAGCGGAAAACGTGAAAGCTTTAAGAAAGGTACTACCAGTCGTAAAAGAGGAATACGAAAAACAAGGTTATGAAATGAACGAAACACTATACAATTCGAAATACTGGGGAGTCCCACAAAATCGAGAAAGGTACTTCGTAGCAGGGCTTCGTAACGACATTAACCTAGAATTCAAATTCCTAGAACAAACAACGGATAACGTACCAACGCTTTCCAGTATTTTAGAAACAGAAGTAGACGAAAAGTATTATATGTCAGATGAAAAAGCAGCAAAGATCATAGAGCAAGCACTTAAGAAGCTAGAAAAGCTAGGTAAAGTACATGCAACCTTAACGCCAGACAGGGTAGAAAAACGACAAAACGGGCGACGCGCTAAAGAAGAAGAAGAAGAAATGTTTACACTTACCGCACAGGACTTGCACGGGGTAATACAAAGTGTATGGACCGATAAGGACGACGCGGCCTATTGCTGCGACGCGACCTATTACAAAGGAACAGCCCCTGGGGATGTGGGGAAATCACGTAGAACTCAAGTAATAGAAATACAAGAAGAACCAAAGTTAGAAATGATAGGTCTTCTTGACACAAAAGGAAAAGAGCAAATTCGACGGGTTTACAGCCCTACGGGTATTAGCCCTACGCTTACCGCTGTACAAGGTGGCGGACACGAAGCGAAGATACTAGAACCAGTGTTACATGTAAAAGAAGCTACTAAAAAAGGTTATGCCGAAGCAGATGTAGGCGACAGTATAAATATCAGCCACCCGAACAGCCAGACGAGAAGGGGGCGTGTTGGTAAACAAGTTGCACAAACCCTTATGACATCATGTGAACAGGTAGTAGTGGAAGAAATAGTACCGCCTACTTTTAGGGTAAGGAAGCTTACACCGCGTGAGTACGCCAGACTTCAAGGCTTTCCGGACAGTTTTAAATTTGTCGTAAGTAATACCCAACTGTACAAACAATTCGGAAATGCCGTAACGGTAAACGTAGCGAAAGCGGTAGCCACAGCTATACGAAACAGTCTAGAAAAATTGTAGTATTCGTGTGTTTCAAACTTTTAAAAATAAAGAGAAGGTGAACTTATGAAACTAGGTAGCTTATTCGGGCCAGGACCTAAAACCCTAGCAAAAGCGCCAGTAAAAAACGTACCACAGCCTACGGCAGCCCAAAAGGGCGCCCTGGCTGCTGTAATTGAAAAACCAAAGCATAATCCAGCTGACCCTTTCGCTTTTGTCGTATGGCCGAAGGCGAAGCCGCAGCAGATCAAAGACTATAAGCCTATTCTTACCCTGGCAGAACTAGAAGAATACTGCTTACGCTGCCAGGATACCGGGCTAGCAGGCTTCGACTATGAAACGGCGGGCGACAAAGACCACAGGCAGCCGCCGCTGGACCCAGAAACGGAACAGCCGCTAGAAGGTAAGCAGCTGGACAACTGGCTTAAAAACGTAAACCTGGACCCTTGGAAAGCAGACATAAGTACGCTCTCTATTTCTGCAGCAGAACACGAAAGCCGGGTAATTCCTATAAGCCATAAGGCAGGCAAAAACTTCGAACCTGGACTAGATCGCGACGAAGCGCGCCAGCTGGTAATGGATACCGTAGACCGCCTTATATTCCGAAATAACAAAATAGTAAAGATCGCCGTAAACCTGGGCTTCGAAACGAAGCATACCGCAAAGCATGGAAAATATATCTTAATGCCAGTAGCCGACCCGCTGCTTATGTGGGTCCGCTGTATGCAGGTAGTAAGCCCGCAGAAGATTAAAGTACCGAAGAAGCCGTACAGCGGCTGGGGACTTAAGCCGACGACTAAAGCTATTTTCGGCGTAGAACAGCAGGACTTTAAAAAGGTACTAGATAAGTACGGGGTCCTTTTCTTCGACGAAATACCCGCAGATACCGGGGACGGCCTTTCTTATTCTGCAGAAGACGCAGACTACGCGGTACAGCATTACCTTTACTGGAACGAAATAGCTAAACAGATCCCAGGCTATGAAAAATGGCTACACGAAATAGAAATGCCTTTCCAGCGTGTAATAGGCCTTATGGAATACTGGGGTATGCGCTGGGATACAGACCTAGCAGACGTAAAGAAAGAAGAAGCCGAAAATATGCAGCAGCTGGCAGCTGCAGAAATTAAGCAAATCGGTAAGGATACCTTCGACGTAGATATTAACCCTGGAAAGTCTGGGAAGACCGGGGACGTAAAGCACCTGCTTTTCGACCTTATGAACCTGCCCGCCGCGAAGTGGGGTAAGACGGGGGCCAGCCTGGACGAAGAAGCCCTTATAAATATGGCCTTTATGCTAGAAAACAAGCTAGTAGCCATAGACGAAGAAAAATACCTAGCGGTAGAACTTCCCGAAGGCTGGGAAACCATGAACCCGGACGCCAGCTATGGCGAAGAAGGCTTTAACGGGGACCTAACAAAAGAACAGCGCGGGGCTATAAAGATCGCACAGCGACAGCCGCACCCTTACAAAGACCAGGGCCTACGGCTTATACAGCTGCTTAAAGATATTCAGAAATATAGTACGCTGCTTTCTTCGCATATTCTGGGCCGCGAAAAGTACCTAAACGAAGTAAGCGGGCGAATACATGCAGGGTACGGGGTCTGGACCGAAACCAGCCGGGCGAATTCGTTTAACCCGAACGGCCAGAACGTACCGCGGGTAGATAATGACGTTTTCGGAATTCGGAACTTTTACACAGCTAGTCCTGGTAAAGTCCTTTTCCTTATCGACTTTTCGGGCTTCGAACTTCGTATTATGGCCTGGCGGTCTAAAGATGAAACCATGATAGAAATTTTCAATACTGGCGGGGATATGCACAGAAAGACAGCCGCTACTATGGTAAAGCGCCCCGAAGAAACGGTAACGAAAAAGGAAAGAACGGACGCGAAGCCCGCAAACTTCGGAATAGCTTACGGCGGTACAGAACACGCCTTACAGAAGACCTTCTTAACAGACTACGGCGTACGAAAAACCCTAGACGAATGTTTACTAATGGTAAACGCCGTAAAAGAAACGTACCCAGGGGTCCCAGCTTTCCAGCGGGAAATAGAACTAGAAGCCAGGGAAAAAGGCTACGTAGGAACGGCCTACGGATATATTCGCCTACTGCCAGGAATTAATAGCCCAGATCGTTATAGCAGGGGGTCCGCTGGACGCCAGGCAGCAAATACGCCTATACAGGGAAGCGCCGCCGACTTTATGAAACGGGCGCAGAATACCGTATACGACCAAATAGGGGAAGATACAGCCGAATTTAATAGGCTGCTGCAGGAAGGCGTAGCCCAGGAAGTAGCTTTAAAGCAGCTTACCCTGGTACATGGACATAATGACATGATAGCCCAGATACACGACGAAATTATATTCGAAATGGACGATAACCCGGAAGCTGTAAAAAAAGCAGCGAACGCAGTAAAGGCCATTATGGAACGAAAGCCGCTTAATAGCTTCCCGGTACCTGTAGAAGCGGAACCGTCTATAGCGTACAGCTGGGGACAGAAAAAAAGCCTAGAAGCATGGTTAGAAGAACAGGGGGCATAAGGGAATGGAAGCAGCTAAAAGTATACGCGAAGAACTAGAAGCAGCAGAAGGCCAGGTACCAGAAGCCATATATAAATATATTCGCCTACAGCTGGTAGTAAATAACGATATTTTAGTAGAACGCCAGGAACAGAATAAAAAATGGGGCTTCCAGCGCCATAACTTCGGTAAATGGCTGGCAATCCTTACGGAAGAATTCGGGGAAGTAGGCCAGGCTATGCAGCCCCTTCTGGGGCTTACAACTACGAAGCCTACCGACGCCCAGGACCTGTACGAAGAACTTATACAACTGGCAGCTGTAGCGCAGGCAATCGCGGAACAGGTAAGAGAAGAAAGGGGGCTTATCTAATGGCTACTAAACGTATTCCAATCGCAAGACAGGAACCGGGCCGCCGGGTAGGCGTAATAGCTGCCTGGAAGGAAGGCCCCTATATAGCTACTATTCTATGGACCGTAAACCGATACCGAAAGGACTACGGCGAAGTCCTTAAGCAGCAGGAAAAACAGGAAGCAAACGGCGGGAAGTTGGTCCCGTATAGCGAAAGCCTTTTTAATTCTATGTTTAAAAACTGGGGGTAAGATCATGGACAAAGTACAGGAAATTCTGGGAAAGGTAGACCCGAAAGTAGCGGAAAAGCTTAAGGAAGCTATGGCTTCCGGGCTTATTCCTACCGCTGGCCTGGACCAGCTGCCCGAAGTACCGAAGCAGCAAAAGCTTACACGCCAGCAGCGTAGGGACAGGGAACGAAGCGCGAAGAAGTTTACACAGCGCCAGACCTTTACGAAGGACGAAGTAGAGCAAATGAACCAGGCCAGCTACGAACATGGTACAGCCTTCGCCTTATATGCAGCTATGAAAATACTAGGCCTGGGGGAAGTACGGCTAGATCGTATACGAATGGAAATTAAAGCCCTGGAACTTCACTACTTCCAGGGAATGAGTTTAGACCCGCTACCTTTCGACCTTAAAGAAATGAACCGCTATAAGGGGGCGCTACCGAATGCCAAAAAGCCCGCGAAAAAATGACGAAGATGGTGACTTTATCGCAGGCTTACGAATTGCTTTACTACTATCCTTTTTAGGATTGGTCTTACTTTATCTACTATTTAAGGGGGTTATTACAGTATGGGAAACATTAATGAAAATATTTTCGTAGGTACAAGCTTCGAACGGCCAGGACTGCAGGCTGAAAAACCACCGGGTAGCTGGGTTACTTTCTTAAGCGAAGCTTCCGCGCTTTTCTTAAAAAAGGATAAGGACTACGACAGTCGCTTTATGCGCGGAATGCTAGAAACAGACGGGCGGGCTATATGGGCCTGGGAAGTCGATAAAAAGCTAGACCGTCTTCGTACCTGGCTTAGCAGGGGCGAATTACAGGTAAAGGGCGAAGGTATTCGAAATTCGGTAGACGACCTTTTTATTTATACCGTACAGTACGTCTACTTCGTACAGACTTTTATTAATGATGGGTATAGGGACCCGGTAGAAGGGCTTCGTACATGGCAGTATTTAAGGGACCATCTTTTTTATGAAACAGCGGCCAGGCTTAAGCCTACGGAATGGGTAGAATTCCTGGTACAAAAGGAACGAATCGCACCAAATGAAAAAGCACTACAGCAGTTTTTACGCTTATATATGGGTGAGAATCCTAGCGCGCGGGACTGGCAGGAAGCAATACGGGCCATTCTGGCGAAAGCGTAGGGGGCCAGATCATGGGTAAGCGGCAAATGGGAAAGAGTTACGAAAGGCGGCAGCAGGACAAGCAGACAGACAGGGAAAAGATCGCGTACCAGAAAGCAGAAAGAAAGGGAATACGGGGGCTTATGAACGAAGTACGACAGCTGCAGGAAGAAGTAGCCCTGCTAGATAAACTACGGGCGAAAGATCAAACAGTAATAAAACACCAGGCCGAATATATAAAAACGCTAGAAGTAAAGGCCCGGAAGGCTTACTACGAAGGGGCAGCAGTAGCTGGCTTCCTGGTAGCAGTAGCGGCGGCCCTGGTATTTATAATATGGGGGGATAGGTAATGATTAAAGCAGAAATACAGGTAGGGTTTAATAAATATCAGATCGACTTTCCAGGGGCTACCGACCTGGAAAAAGTTTATAACTACGCGCTAGAAATAGCTACGGGCCACAGAATACATAAGGGCGCCGACGGATGGCTAGACCTTAATAAAAAGGAATACGACCATATAAGAGTATGGGACGAAACGCCGCAGCCAGTCCTCCCTTTCGGAATGGCACCGCCGCCGAATATCGTAGAAGCGGCAGAAGAAAACCCTGCTATAGCTAGTAAGCGTATCGAAATATTCCAGCAAAAAATAGACCTGGAAGTAGCCCAGTACGCAAACGGGGAAACCGTCTTTATACTTCCTTACAAGCTTAACGGGGAAGCTGCTGTTTATATGCTGCGCCGGGAAACCTTGCGAAGCGTAGCGGAAGAATACGCAAAACTGGAAGGGCTGCAGACTTTCGAAATAGTCTTACCGCATGGCCCTATTATGGACGACCAGGAAGCCCTGGCCTTCGTTATGGACTACGCGGCAGAAACAGCAGAAGCTAGGCTGCAACTGCTTAAGGAAACAGACAAAGCAG
Source organism: Bacillota bacterium Lsc_1132 (assembly GCA_044598425.1). Taxonomy (GTDB): domain Bacteria; phylum Bacillota; class Bacilli; order Bacillales; family Cytobacillaceae; genus JAEVLT01. The sequence continues at coordinate 2,202,087 of CP172536.1, read as the reverse complement.
CCAGGGGCATAGACTGGGACAAAATTAAAGGGTAGGAGGCTAGATCATGCTAAACCAAGCAGCAAAAACTATGTTACTTCGGCTTATTGAATTAAACGGGGGAAGTATTCATAGGGGCGACTTAAACGCCGCTTTACACGAATTACAAGACCATAACCAAGTAGAAGTACAATTTATTCCCGAAAGCCCGAAAAACCATACGGACTACCGGTACAAGCTTACGCCGAAAGGGCAGGAAGACCTGGAACGCATAAAGGCCGAAAAAGTAAAGCAGCTGGAAGTAACAGAAATTAAGAGAAAGAAAGACCGGGCTACTGTACTGGAATACAAAAATAATACCTATATTCTGCAGCCCCAGGCTGTAAACAAAAATAAAGGGGCGGCTGCAAAATGGGTAAAGTAATCGAATTTAAGACAAAAGACCAACAGGGACAGGAAAGCCTAGTACGGCGCCTGGAAGAACTGGTAGAAATGGCGAAGGCCGGGGAAGTGAAGGACTTCGTACTAGCCGGGCATAGTACCGACGGAACCGTACTTACAGGCTTTTCTAACGCGGAAATAAACCAGCGCCAGGAACTAATAAGCCATTTACAGGTAGACGTTGTTTACGAGGTATGCAGAATAAACATACTGGAAGAACTGGCAGGGATCGAATAAGCCGAAGGGGGGCGGTAGAAAATGAAAAAGCTATTTTATAAGCTGCTGCTACGCTACTACAGCAAACTAAAAATCTACGACACCCAGAAGCACGACGAATACAGCACGAAATATTTGCTAATAGAAAATAAACTTAGGGGGCTTAAAAAGTGAAGAAAGATATACAGCCGCTGGACAGGCTGCAGCACGTTTTTAATGACGTACTGCAAGACCTGGAAAGCGCCGTAAAAAGAAACTGGGCCTACTGGGAAGACGATAAAAAAGACCAGCTGCGGGAAGCCCTGGACGCCAAACTAGAAACGCATAAGCGATTATTCCAGGACGCTTTAACCGCACTATCTGCCCAGGTAATTCTGGCACAGATCAGCGGCGGGGTTTTAAATATCGTAGGCCTACCAAACGACGAAGAAACACGTAACCAGCTGCTTAATGCTACAAAAGAAACCTTACAAAATATGGTAAAAAGACGGCAACCCGAAGGCGACCCGGTACCATGCGAATACTGCGACGGCCAGGGACATAGCGACGTATTTCTAGGGGAAGACACCGGGAAAATACCATGTATAGCCTGCGACGGATCCGGGGTAGCGCCGTAATGAAACAGGAAAAAACGCCGTACTACTGCGAAAAATGTAGGATAAACTTCGCCGTAGGCCTGGTACTATGTACGCCGTACTGCCCCGCCTGCCGTAAAAGTAACGACGTAGTAAGGGATCAGAAATGAAGGCCAGCGAAGCCCTTTTAAGGGCTATAGCTTCCGAAGGCGGGCAGATAGACGGGCCAAAAATGGACGAATGGCTAGGGCAATTACTTAAGGCGGGGCTGCTGGAAAAAGCGCCAGACTTTAAATACAAATTAACGGAACCCGCCGTACGCTTTTTACAAAAGAAAGGGGTAAACGTATGACATTCATAGAAGCAGTACGCCAACTATGGCGCCGACTGGTAAAAGCTATTCGAAAGATCGCGAAGGGCCTAGCTGCCTGGCTGCGAAAGATCAGACCGAAGAAGCTGCAGGGAGCGTATAAAGAAGCCCGCTCGTCGAAGATCGCGGAAGCAATCGCGGACCAGGAAACAGAAGCGACGACAATCGAAAGACCAGGGGCGGGACGCTGGCAACGGAAGCTGGCCGACCATAAGGCAGACATGGAAGCCCACAGACTGCAGAAGGAACGCCAGGCCATAGAAGCAGAAGTAGAACGCTTGGAAAGCGTACTACGGGTAACGAAGAACAGCTGACGACGCGCGGAACTGGTCAGACGAATTAAAGGGCTGGAAAGTCGTCTTAAGGAACTCGAAGCATGACAGGAAAAGCGCCGACAGACATACAGGGGAAGCAGTACAGCTACTTACTAGGCGGACGTACTAAAAGTTGCAGCTGCTTATTCCAGCAGAAAAAACACAATATATAAAATTAAAATTTTTCTATGGGGGTACTAAACTAAGAAAACTTCCAGCCTAAAAATAAGACAAAAAGTAACCCCCCTTAAAAAATATATAACTTATATATTATATTAACTAATTAATAATAATTATATTTATATATAGTATTAGTATTTATATAGTATATAGTTATTTATCTTTTGAATTTTAGGTCTGGAAGTTTTTAGGGGGCCTTAAATGAAGGTAGACGGCTACGTATCGAAAAAGGTAATTAAGCGCTGGCTGGAAAACTACGAAGCGCTGGCTGTAGGGGAAGCGCCCGACGACGCGCCGCCTAGCAACAGCGGACCGAAGAACTACGACGGGATAAGCGGGGGCCAACTTAATAAGATCATGCTAGACCAGGCCATAGGAAAGTTAAGCCCACTTAAGCGCAGCTGCATAGAAGCGAAGTACATAGAACGGCTTCCGCTAGGGATAACATTAAAAGCGCTGGAAATCAATCAGTAAGGGCGTTTACTTTGACAGGGTAAAGCAAGGAATAGACGAAATTTACCGCTTCATAAATGGGAAAAAGGCGGACCAGGTGAACATACCAGTAAACCATAAAAAGCTGCTGGAAAAAATTCTCGACAAAGCTTGACAATTTTTCTTCTAAAACACTATAATTATGGTAAGCTTGTTATTTCTATGCTTACTAGCATAGAAAAGAATTTATACAAATATTTCCAATGAATCGACGGGGACGGGCCTTCTTATAGGCTTCGGCCCCTTTTTTATGCGGAACGAAACACATAAAATATATAAATCTAACTTTAAAGGGGGGTAACGAATGGCGAAGGATAAAAAACAAAATACGGACCAGCAGCCAGGAAACCCGGACCCTTATAATATGGACGCAAAACGCCAGCTGCATAGCAAAGCGGACGAAATGAACTTTATCGGAACACGCCGTGGGAAGCCTGTACTATGCTGCGGGGCCAGGAAGAAAAAAGGCCCTGGCTTTTGTAGATCGCTAGCCGGGTCTGGAACAGATCATACAGGATACGGACGCTGTAAGTACTGCGGCGGGTCAAATACAGGGCCAAAAACGGTAGAAGGAAAAGCAGCTGCCGCACAAAACAGCCGAAAGCATGGCTTCTATAGCAAAGTATTACGCGGCCAGGAACAGGAAACATACGAGAACCTGTTAGAAGCAAAAGCCGTAACGCTGCTAGACGAAATTTTTATGTTAAAAGCTAAAATTCTTACTTACCTGGACAAATGGCAGAACCGAATAGACAAAGAAGGCGAAAAAGCCGCCCACCAATGGGTAACAAGCGGAATAGACCAGGAAAGAACGTATTATACAGCTTCTACAGCAGACGATAGAGTACTACAGCGAGCGCTGGAAACCTTACGCCGTTTAATTGATAGCCATAGTAAGCTTACGGGATCAGACGGCGAAGGCTTACTAGATAGCATTAACAAAGAATTAAGGGCAGCTTCCCAGGGCGAAGTAACTGTAGCCTGGAAAGCAAGACCCGCGCAAGCTAGGAAGACTACGGAAAATTAATGTATACTGTATTAATTTTCAGTTTACATAATAAAAAATTCTAGGTACTTAGAAATTTTTGAAAGTATTGACCTATAAGGCTTTCGAAAATGGAAAAGTTTCTAAACTATACAGCTTTTTATACATTCCTTAAACGGCGGGCTTTTTGGCTTCGTCGTTTTTTATTTCCCGGAATTTTTTGTATGAAATACTGCATAAAGAAAGGGGGCGACGAAGTGGGCGAAGCTGCTTTAAATTACGACTTTGATTACCTGGAAGAAGTAGACCCGATAAGCGGGGCGCCGACTATAACGGCGGTACCGAAAACCGTAGCAGCTGCGAAGCAGGGAATACCATATAACACTTTCCAGGACTTCGGGGACATATTTAAGCCCGAAAACTTAAGGGAATCCTGGCGCTTACTTCGTCGTAATGACCCTTTCGACTACCAGCTAGAAGTAGCGGACCAGATACTATACAGCTGTATGAATGGCCTGGGCTGGTACCTGGTAGTTATGATAAGCCGCCAGGCAGGAAAGAACGAAATAAGCGCCTTCGTACAGCACTATTTACTATTATGGGGCTGGTACTTCGGGATACGGGTAAGCGGGGTAAAATTCGCGCCCGTACATAAGCCCCAGGTACAGGCAAGCATGGACCGCCTGGAAGGGGCCGACGCCCCGGACGCTGGCGGTATGGCTGGCAGCATAGCAACAAAGCACATATACACAAAAAGCGACGGCTATAAATTCCATATCGGAACCCCGCGCGACAGTAATAAATGGGCCTTTCTTTCGATAAACCCTACCGCAAATGTAGCTTCACAAACAGCCTTTACCTTGCTGGAAGGTGACGAAGCCCAGGACATAGACGGGAATAAGTGGGAAAGGGACGCCCAGCCTATGGGGTCATTTAATAACGCGACTACCGTACTGTACGGGGTAGCCTGGACAAAAGACAGCTTTATCTATAAAGGGCTGCAGCAGGCCTACGCTATGGAAGAACGCCTAGAAAAAGAACTAGGATATAGGCCGAAGCTTGTATATAAGATCGACGCCCACCGGGTAATAGCCGGGGGAAACGAAAACTACAAAAAGGCTTTCGAAAACCAGGTAGCCCGCCTGGGAATTAACCATATAGCCATACAGACCCAGTATTTACTTAACTTCGTAGACAGTATAGGCCGCTTCTTCGACCCGGAACAGATCGCGCGAATATATGCTAATACTTTCCGTATGCGCCAGGGGCCGGACCCCAGCAGCGTATACATTTTTTCGATAGACGTAGCGGGCCAGGAAGAAGACATAACCGAAATAGCGGATAAGGAAAACATGGCCGCCGTAGGCAGTCATAAGCGGGACGGTACCGTACTAAAAATAGGCGAATTACTGGCCGACGGGACCGTAGTACCTGTATGTATTTATCAATGGGTAGGCAAGCCGCACACCCAGCAGCGCATACAAATAAAGACGATCCTAGAACATTGGAATACAATAGGCGGCACATGTGACGCGACAGGCATAGGGGAACCCCTGGCGTACTGGCTAATAGAAGAACTGCCGAACCAGGAAATAGAAGCCTACAAGTTTAAGGCGAAGGGCGACGAAAATAAAAGTAAGCTGGGGTACCTGGCCTACAACTTCGTAGCCTACGATAAAATAAAAATACCCCGCCGCCCTACTGCGGATATAGAACAGGCTGAACTATGGGACGAATTAAAATGGCAGCTGGAAAACCTGGTACGGGTTGCAAAAAAGCAGCAGACTATAAACTTTGAAGTACCAGCGAACGCGAAGCCCCGCCGGGAAGGGCATGTACCGCATGACGATATGGCTATAACCTTATTTCTTCTTATGCGGGCTGCCTATATGATAAAGGACCCGAAGCGAAGGAAAGCGACGGGCTTCGACCGGGCAGAAATGGGCGTTTAATTTTATGCAATTTTTTATTTTACGTATGCTGGGAAAAGCCCGGTAAATCAACAATGTATAAAATGCTGCATAATCGGGAAAAACGGCTTCCCTTTCAGCCTTACAGCCGCAAGGGATACGAGAAATAGCAACTTCCTAAAACTAATATTATGTAAAGTAAAATCTTATGGACTATACAAAAAATGTATAAAGAAAGGGGGCGGGGATATGGCCGTAGTAGTAAATAAAGTACCGCAGCTGCTGGAAACTTTGACGACAGACCAGGCGAAAGCTGCAGCTGCTACCTGGGTACAGGAAAACGGAGCCTTTTTAAAGGACGTAGTAGACAAGCATAAAGCCTGGATCGCAAAAGCCGGGGTAGAAAAGTACCAACAGGCCTATGACGGTACCCTAGAAAGCGTAGATACCAGGGACAAAAGCCGGGACGACGAAGTAAACCATAAGCTACAGGTAAACTACGCCCAGCTAATTATAGATACGGTAGTAGACTATATGCTAGGTAAGGCCCCTATATGGACCGTAGAAGCGGAACAGGACAACAAACCGCCAGACTTAAAGCTACTGGACGAATACCGTAAGGACATTATTAAGCTGCTTCGTACAGAAGACGCCCAGCGGGTCCTAGCCGAGCAGTTACGCCAGGGAAGTATAGCAGGGTATAGCCCTACGCTTGCCTGGGTAGACGAAAACGGGAATATAGACTATGACGAATTCCCCGTACAGGAAGTAGCCCCGGTATTTGACAACAGGGGCCGCCTACGCCTGGTAGTAAGATACTATCTACTGGCACCAGAAAACGGGGAAACAGCAAAAACAAAGCTAGAAATTTACGATAATCGCTACGTAATCTACGCTATAAGCGACGAAACCGGGGCCAGCTTCTTACTAGACCCGGACGAAGTAGTAACCGGGAACCCTATAGAACATAAAGCCGCCAGAATTCCGGGCGGCCTTTTTATTAACGGGACCCCGGCCAGGCACGAAAAGCGCCGACAGAAAGCCGGGGCTTCTGACTTAAGTAACGGCGTATTTTCCCTGCTGGAAGAATACGCTAGCGCCCTTTCGGATAAGGCGAATACAGTAGACAGGCTGCTAGATCAGTACCTACTGCTTACAAACGTCGATACCGATAAGGACGAAGTAAAGAAAATGCGGAAAAGCCGGGCTATTGCGCTTAAGTCAAAAGACAGTAACGCGCAATTTTTAGCGCCTAACCAGGACGATAAAGCCGTAGAAAACTACTTAGACCGCTTAAAAGAAGCCATACACGAAATGACCCAGGTACCTAAGCTTTCCGACCTTTCTGGAAGTACCGCTACAGAAATTAAGATGAAGTACGCTGGCCTAGATATTAAGGCCGGGAAGAAGGAAATTTACTTTATGGCTGCCGTAAAGCAGCTGGTAGCCGTCCTTACGGATATGCTTAACTGGAAGCGGCTAGTAGAAGCTGGAACGCCAGACCCGTACCAGGTACTTACAGGGCAGGCTACCAGCAGCGTACCGCTTTATAATGCGGACTGGCTGCAGACTACCTTAACCCGTAACCTACCGCAGAACTACCTGGAAATCGCGCAGATCGTAGCGCAGCTTACAGGAATCGTACCAGACAGCTACCTTTACGAATTGCTATGGTTTATAGAAGACCCAGCGGCAGCGCTTGAAGAAATGAAGAAGCAAAAGGAAACCGCAGCAAAGAACCAGGCAGCTGCAGGACTTGTAGCTATGGGCTTCGGCGGGGAATTCGGAAGCACAGGCAGCCAGGGCGGGAATAACGGCGGTACGGGTACCGGGTCCGGGGCAGGAACAGGAACAGGGGGCGGTAATTAGTGGGTAAGAAAATACAGCCTATTTATAACCAGAACGGTAGCATAGGGCTATACGCTTTTTACTGCCCTGGCTGTAAGGAAAACCATGCTTATACAAAAGACCGCTGGGAATATAACGGGAACGACGAAAAGCCTACCTTTACTCCTTCCCTTCTTTACCCGAAAAAGAAGATACGCTGTCATTTATTTCTGACAGAAGGAAAAATACAATACCTTTCGGACTGCGACCACGAACTAGCAGGGCAGACGGTAGAAGTACCAGACTGGGACGACGACCGGGAAGGGGCATGGTAGTAAATGGCAGGAAATACGCCGCCTAGTAACCAGCAAATAGACGCCCTAGTATTAGCCAGACGCCAGAAAGACCTGGAAGGCTACCTAGCAAGGTACCAGGACTTACTGGACCAGCGGGTAACGCAGTACGCAGCCGAAATAAGCCCGGCCTGGCAGCGGATCAGCGAAAATATAGCGAACGAAATAACCGCTATCTATAACGAATTACAGGACGCCCAGGGCGTAGAAATTGTAAAGCAGCCTATAGACGCGGCAAAGTATAGAAATATGCAGCGACAAATAGAAAGGCTGGGAAAACTGCAGCAGTATATAGCCGAAGTGCTAACAGCTGCGGAACAACAGCAAAGCCTGGAAAATAACCTAGCCTATAACTATACCGACGCTTACTATTTCCACGCTTTCGGCTTAGAACAGGCCGCGAAAGTAGCCGTACAAGCGCCTATTTTAAGTTACGCCCAGGTTATGGGGGTCATAGCTAACCCCTGGCTACCAGATGGAAATACTTACAGCGACAGACTGCGGGCAAATACGGCTTACCTGGCCCAGAAAATGCAGAAAACCGTAGAAAACGCGGTAGGTAGCGGCTGGTCAATCAATCGGACAGCCAGGGAAATACAAAATAACGCCCAGGAAGGCTATTTTAACGCCGTAAGACTGGCCCGAACCGAAATAAACCGGGCCGCAAGTCAGGGCGCCAGTCATTTATACATGCAAAACGCGGATATACTGGACAGTAAACGCTGGAACGCGACGCTAGACAGCCGAACAGCACCAAAGGACGCGGATAACGATAGTAAAGTTTACCCGCTGGACTATGACACGCCAGAAAATCCCGGCAGACCTGGGGAACGTATACCGAATCACCCTAACTGTAGATGTAAATACAGCCCGGTACTTTCAGCCCTGGGAATATCCACAAAAGAAAGGATCGCCAGGGGTAACGGGGACAGCCCTACCAACTTCGGGGAAAGAGCCTATACGAAAGCGAAGGACTACCGGGAATACGCGAAGGCCCAGGGATTACCAGACCTTGACGAAAGGCTACGGAATGATAACCCTAGAAGCTACTTACGGCGCGGGGAAACCCTGGCAGCTTATAAGCCAGCCATAGGAAAGCCATACCAGCAGCCGAAGCCAGCGCCTAGCAGCGTAAAAAGTGATAACGTAGTAACCTTTACCCCAGCGAAAACAATTAAAGAAGCGAACCGCTGGGCTGCGGACAACATACCGCAAGTAAAACAAATCGACTACAGCGGCTTCGACTTGCCGCTAGCGAATGAAGTAAACCAGGCCGTATTTACGCTATTCCAGGACTACCCGGAAATAGAGGACATAAACTTTATAGGGACGACCCAGCAGCGTAATAAGAAATGGCATGACTGGCGAATTAAGTTATATGCTAAAGAACTGAACGAAGAAAAAGGAGGGCAATTCGAAGGGCGCGGCGAAATGGAAATAGAAAAACTGATAAGGAAATACAATTCAGTTAAAAAGCCGAAGCCTGTACCCGGTAATTCTTACGCCTGGGCTTGTAATAGCAGCTGGGGCGAATATTCGGGTATATCTTTTAACCAGAAATGGGCGAAAGACCACGAAACCTTTAAGCAAGCGGTAGCCCGCGACGTTTCTTTACGCTGGCACCCGGAAGGAACAGAACAGCCTGTAAGCGTCCTAATACACGAATTCGGCCATAGTATAGACTACTTCCTTGATAAGATCGGCTTACGTGATAAGTATATAACCCCTATTACGAAAGACGTATTAAGCCTGTACAGCGTAGAAATTGAAGAACAACTAAGCCGATACGCAGGAACGAACGACCGGGAAGTAGTAGCGGAAGCCTTCGCAGAATACAGACTTAACCCGACGCCTAGAAAATGGGCTAGAAAGATCGGGGAAGCAATCGAAAAAGCGCTAAACGAATATCGAAAGGGGCGTAAATAATGGCTGGAAGTAGACCGAAATTTTTAGATAGTGAATACTTTGTAGACGAACCGGGAAACTGGCACCTTAAGCCAGGGGCGCCCGACGACGTAGTAAAGGAATTCCAGGAATTTATGGACGGCGACGAAGCCGAAGAACCACAAAAACCGATCAGACCGCCAGTAGTATAAAAGCTACTGGCTTTTTTATTTTACTGGGCGCTTCCCGCTGCATAAACAACCTAGAAGGCGACAGCGACGGCAGGACCGCAGGGGCGCCTGGTTACAAAATTAGTAATAACGAAAAGCCCAGAATATAAACCAGAAAAGCGCTTAAGGGGGTAGCGCGAAGTACGGTACCTGGGCTTTTGTTATTTATAAAGCCCTAGCGTACCGGGGGCCGATAATACCCAGAACGTAAGAGCGACCCAGCGCCAGAATACCGGGGCAAATTAAGGGACCTGGCCCAGAATACCAGGGCAGACTTTCAGCCGCAGGGCTATAAGCTGCAGAAAGGAAACAAAATGAATAAGTTAAAAAAGCTACAAAGCGACTACCGCGCTGGAAAACTCACGAAGGCACAGTATGAAGCTGCTGTAAAAGAACTTTTAGACGGCGAAGACATTAACCAGGAAGAACACGACGACGCCCTAGAATTCGACCCAGAAGAAGGCGGGAACGAAAAGCCTATTTATACCCAGTCAGAAATGGACGCGGCTATAGTGAAGAAGGCCCGCGCCCTGGTAAAAAAGGCAGCCCGCGAAGCTGGACTAGAACTACAGGACGTAGCGCCGCGGGACCTTATTAACCATATCGCAGGACTAGCTGCTACTGGCAGCGGAAAACAGCAGGAAGGCGACAAAGAAGTAGCGGAACTACGCCGTAAAGCTTCTTTATACGATCAGCTGGAACCGCAAAATAAGTCCCTGGTAGTAGAAAACGCCGTACTAAAAGCGGCAGGGAAATATAACCCAGTGAACCCTTCCCAAGTAGTACGCGCTTTAAATGCGGACTATAGCGGCTTACTAGAATTCGACGACGAAACGGGCAGCCTTGACTCTAAGAGCGTATCGAAAGCTATTAAGCGTATAGCCGAAGCAGAACCTAACTTATTCAAAGACCCACAAGGCGGGAACGAAGGCGAAGGCGGCCAGGGCGGCAACGAAGGCGGCCAGGGTAGCGGCTTTTCCGGGAAAACGCCAGGCGGGGCAGGCGCAGGCAGCGGCGACATGCAAGCCGAAAAGCTAGCCGCAGACAAAGCTAGAGCGCTGGAACTTATGGGGCTTAAAAAACCCGAATAATTAAACCTAAACCTTAAGGGGGCATTAAAAATGGCTGGACAATTCGACGGACAACCGCGTAGCAAAACAGCTACAGCAGCGCGAGAAATTAAAGCTAGCGCACACTACGCCTATATTTTGAATGGTATTACGCTAGACGGTACAAAATTCGCGGCTGGCGAACTTGTATTAGAGGGTCAATGTTTAGTAAAAGACAACGCTACAGGAAAATACGAGAAATATAAGGACGGCGCTGCTTCTACAGCTGTAATTAATGGCGCGAATAACATTACTATCGCGGACCAGGCTGGCCTAGCTGCCGATACGAAGGTAGAAGTAAGATATAACGGCGACGTATTCACAATTACAAACGCTGCCTTAAAAACGATCGTAGGTACTTCTACCGAAGCAAACGTACTAGACCTGGTACGAAACGCAGTAAACGCTGGCGGGACTATCTTAGACAACGTAGCGAATATTTCCGCAGTAGCTAGCAAGCTACGAATTTCTACAGACGAAAGCGGAAGCGGCCAGTCTGTACTATGGACAGTAGTAAATACCGTAGCTGCAGACCTTACAGCAGTAGAAAAACTTTTTGGTCTGGCTTCGGGAACTTCCGATACAGGAACTGGCGCTTTCCCAGAAGGAAAAAGCGACCCTGTTATTTTGGATACTTCCGTAAAATTCGACCTTAAAGACGACGGAACGAACCCGGACGTAATCGTAGGGGCCGTCTTAGTACATGGCGCTGTACACCGCGGCATGTTAAAAAGTAACACAGCAGTTTTCGAAGCTTCCTGTAAGGGTATTCGCTTCGTATAAGCCGCAGCTTCTAGGCTAGCGGCTTTTTTCATGCTAACAAATACAATCATAAGGGGGACCTTCCACTATGGCAGGACTAGAACAATATAGCGAGTTTTTCGCAAATCCGCTATTTACAGCAACGATCAAAGAAATTCCTGTTAAGAAATCCTATATCGGGCAGCGCTTTTTACCAGCAGAAGATACGTATGATACAAAATTCCATGAATCGGTAATCACACGCCAGGCAGATATGGCCAACATTGTAAGCCTGGACGCCGAATTACCTTTAACAGACCGTGATCCTATGCGTTCCGTATCTGGCGAAATCGCAGACATTGGACAATCTTACATTGTAACCAAGGAAGAAAAGGGCGCCCTTTTAGACAAAGGGAACGCTGGCCGTAAAGCAATCGCAGAAAAGCAGTTGCTTAATAAAACCCGAACTATTAAAGAAAACGTAGACGCCCGTATAGAGTGGATGCGCTGGCAGGCACTAGGTAACGGGGCCATGACTTACGCGAAGAACGGTATTTTTCTTACTGTAGACTTCGGCGTAAACTTCAAGAAAACAGCAGGCGTACGCTGGAACGACGTAAACCCTACTATTATCGCGGACTATGAAGGCTGGGTACAGCAGTACGTAGACAAAAACGGCGTAACCCCGGATACTTTCGTAACGTCTATTAAGGCAATTCGCGCCGTACTAAACGACGCTACCATAAGAAAACAAGTCACAGGCCTAGCAGATAAGCTTATCACAATCGACGAATTAAACGCCTTCTTAACTGGCCGATCGCTGCCTAAAATGGAAGCCTTCGATACGGTAGTAACATACCGCGACCCGAACGCAGACGGCGCTAGGGCTACTTCCCGCCTGTTAGCAGACAATAAGGGAATTTTCCTACGCGAAGGCGGGGACATTGGAAAACAGCTTATGGGTCCTACAGTAGAAAACGATATGAACCCAGGAATTTACGGGCGTACTTTCACGCTGGAAAGGCCTATGCGGGATATTATCGAAGTCGTAGCTTCTTCTTTCCCGAAAGTAACCAGCCCGGACCTTATCGGAATTACGACGATCCTAGCTTAACTAATTAACTAAGGGGCTATACGGCCCCTTTTTAATCTTTTAAAACGAAAAAGGGGCGTATAGCGAAATGAGTAAGAGAATTTTTGTTTTATTACGTGAAAGTATTACCCTGGAAGGCCAGGAAATCGAAGCGGGGGAAGTCGTAGAACTTTCAGAAACAAGCGCCCGCGCTTTAATTACAGAAGAAAAGGCAGCGGAAGCTACCCCGGACGAAGAAACAGCAGCAGCACTTAAGCAGCTGGACGGCCAGGACCCAGAAGGCCAGGACCAAGCGGCGGAAGTAGAAAAGATTCGCAAAGCGCTGGACGACCAGTACAAAGCGGACGAATTGAAAAAGGCGGCAAAGGACGCGGGCGTAGAATTCCCTTACGACGTTAAAAAGCCGGACCTTATCGCTGCTATTATCGACCAGGGGAAAGCCGAAGCCCTTCTTAAGTAAGGGGGCCTAGCTTATGTATCTTACAGCAGACGAATTAAAAAATACGTACTATCCAAAAGCGGCCAGTATGGTAGAAGGCGAAGTAAAGCTTTACCTGGCGCGGGCCAACAGCTACGCCCTGGGAATCATAGGCGGGAAGCCTGCCTTTACGGATCAGCTGCCAGAAGAACAGCTTAAGGCTGCCGTAGCTATGGCTTTCGAATTATTCAGCCAGGGGGAAACGGCTACCGTAAACAGTGTAAACGGGAATATAACCGAAGCAGCGCCAGCTGGGTACTTCCAGCGCCCGCCGTCTAAACAGTATGAACCGTTTAAGGCTGTAGACGTAATGCTAGCCCCTTACGCTGCTTTATTCGATAGGCAGAACGCCGTACAAAGCGAAAAGGGCGTAAGCTTCTTATGAGTGGACGCGCGGGGCTACAAATAAACGGCCTGGAAGACTGGCAGAAGGGGCTACTAAAAGCCGAACGCGGGGCAGTAGATCGCATGAAAGACAGGGTACTACGGACCGCAGGCTTAAGGACCCAGGAATACCTGGACAACTTAACCCCGGTACGTACGGGCCGCCTTAAGGGCAGTATGACTATGGGCGCCCCTGGTAACGTATTTAACATAAACGTGGGCCGTAATTCCTTTGTATTTACGGGTACCGCGGTAGAATACGCTACCTACGTAAACGACGGCTTTACCCAGGAAAAGGGCCGCTTCGTACCTGGCTTCTGGCGTAATGGTACCTTTCACTATATACCAGGATACCCGGACGGAATGGTACTTACAGGTAAAGTAGTCGCTGGCGCTCACATGTTTGAAAAGGCTATGGACTATATGGAAGAAGACATGCCGCAAATACTAGAATTCGAATTTAGAAGGCTATACCGGGAATTATTCGGCTAGGGGGGTAAAAAGTGGACTATTACGTACAGGAAATAGACGCGCTGCAGCGCTGGATATACAAGGCGGCTACGCTTACGTCTATGCGGCTGCAGGAAGCGCCCCCTAGCGTACCGCGGCCTATCATACTATGGGAAATGCCGCAGCGTAGCAGAATGAAGAACCTTAACCAGTATACCTACGTCGTAAGGGTAAGACAGTACGGGAAGCTATTTGTAAGCAGCTTCGACCAGGCCGCCATATTCCAGGACAAGCTTTTAAACGACCTGGAAGAAAAATACGGCGTACTGCCTGTATACGAAAGCGGACAGGCTACAGCCCTGGAAGTCGCAAAGCTTAAACAGGTAGACATTACTTTTAACAACAGCGAAAGCCTGGATATACCGCTAGTAGTAACGTACGAAATAACCTACGGACGTACACGCCCAGCAGCTGCGCCAGCTGCTGCAACGGTAAAAACAACGCTTACAACAACTTAAGGGGGCCTAGAACATGGCAAAGAAAGAAACGCAGCCAGAAGCTACAAAGTACAGCGTAGCGGAACTGGTAGCCGCGGGTCCTTCCATATTCGGGGTATCGCCTGAATTAATGGCGGGGGCCTTACATGGAAAGGAAGAAGCCACAAAAGAAGAAGCCGAAACGCTTCTTAAAGAATTTCTAGGAAAGCCTGTAAACCAGGACGAAGCGGTAGCAGAAGCACCAGCCGAAGCCGTACAGGACGAAGAAAAGGGGGCCGCTAACTAATGGCAGGAACTTATATTGAAGGTAGCAGTAAGCCGCTTTCTGGCGTATATACGCTTATTAAAGCAGCTTTAGCTAGCGTAACAATGGGAAGCCGGGGCATTGTAGCTTATCCATTTACGGCAAACTGGGGACCTATTAATAGCCTGGAAAAAGTCTTACAGGAATTAGAATTCAAAAAGAAATACAATGCTGCAGTTACTGGATTTACCGCCAATAAGGTAGATAAGCTGGCTTTCTTAGGACAGCCGCAGAAAGTACTAGCTTTCCGCATGGCTACAAGCGCAGCAGCAAAAGGAACCGCTACCCTAAACGACGCGGCAGCTACGCCTGTAAAGTCTATCGAACTAGAAACCCTATACCCTTCTGATCGCGCTTTTGTCGCCGTCGTAAAAGACGGACTAGCTACGGGGGCTAAGCGTATCGAAATCACAGAAGGCGGCGTACTGCTTATGTCTGTAGAGGACACAGCCCTAGACGGCTTAGTATCGAAGCTTAACGCTTCTGAATATGTAAGGGTAAAATCACAGGGTACGACTATGCCAGCAAATACAGCCGGGGTATCTTTCGCGGGCGGTAATAACGGAAGCGCCGTAACTGCTACAGAATACAGCGCCTTCTTAACTGCGGTAGAAGTAGACAGAAAAGCGCAGGCTTTCGCTTTAGACGGAGTAACCGACGAAGCTATTTTAACAGTAGCCGAAACCTGGGTACGCCGCGTACGTACCGAAGGCCTGTATATTACATGGGTCCGCGGGGGCGTAGCTTCCTGGGATAGTGACCTAAGCCTAGCAAATACGAAAAGTAAGGCCCTTAACCATAGGGGCATTATTAACGTAGGTAACGGCGTAGACGGTTACACTTCTGCAGATATGGCCATTTTCGGCGCTGCCCGCGTAGCTTCTGTAGCCCTTAACCGCACACTTACGGACGAACCAGTACCTTTTAAATCCGTAAATAATAAAACGGTATTAGTACCGGGGAACCGCGTAGTAGCAAAGGAAAGCGGTACGCTTATTTTCGTAATGAAAGGCGACGCTGTAGTAATCGACGAAGGCGTAAATACATTAACTACGCCGCCAGCTGGCGAAGTAGCAAGTATGCGGAAAATTCGCGTTAATAACGCCCTGGATCAGATCGCAACAGACCTGGAAGCTTTCGGGGAAGAATACAAGCGGGATAAATCGAATACGGACGAAGCCCGCGCTACGTATGCGGCTACTGTAGAAAACAACTACCTAGCAGGCTTACAGGCTATGGACGTAATTAAGACAGGCTACTTTTACGAGCCAGACCCGCAGTATCATGGGGCGAAGGCAGTATATAAGCCGCAGATCGACGAAGCCTTTTTCTGGGCAAATGTTACACCAGTCGATAGTATGGAACGTATTTACCAGAAAATCGGCGTAAGCTTCTAATTAAAGAAAGGGGGTCCTTCTTACTATGGCTTATAATGCTAATGAAATTATTAACGGCCTATTCGGTACGGTATACGACGAAAACGGCCAGCAGCTGCAAAGTACCCAGTCTTTCGAAAGTAAACTAGAGTTTAACAAGGAAGAAAAAACTATTCCCGGTAAGCTAATGAAGGGTAATAAAATTACTTCTATGAAGGGTACGGGGTCTATGGCGCTGGATCATATCGACACGCGCCTACAAAAGAAGATCGCGGAAAATCCTACAGGGAAGTATAACTACATTGGTAAACTAGCAGACCCTACTAGCCGGGGCGAAGAAGCTGTACTATTTGTCGGCTTAAGCTTCGACGGTACGCCGCTTCTAAGCTTTAACGTAGAAGAACTAGGAAAGGTAGAACTAGATTTTACTTTTGATGACTTTAAATTCTTAAATGCAATCGAATAAGTAAGGAAAGGGCTGGAATCTTCCAGCCCTTTATTTTTTAAAAACTAAAAGAAACGGGGATACGGATACTATGGCGAATACAGATACAAAATTTATTAGTTTAGAAGATATTTTAAGCAGAGATAGCGACAAACTTACAGCTATTACCCTGGGCGAATTTACAACCGAAAGACTGGGTACTATTCCTTTCGCGTCTATTGACTATGACGAATACAAAACAATGAAAAAAGACTGTATGAAAATGGTACCGAATGGTACAGGCGGTATGACGCCAGAACTTGACGACGATAAACTTATGTTACTGGTAATCATTGAAGCAGTAGACAAAGACCAGCGTAGTACGTTTACTTTTCGCAGTAAAGAACTGCTGGCGAAATTCGGCGTACAGACTGCCGAAGGCGTAGCTAAAAAACTACTAAAGCCAGGGGAAGTATTAAACTTCGCCGTAGAAGTACAAAACGCTTCGGGCTTCGGAAAACGGGCACAGAAAGAAACTAGCGAAGCGGTAAAAAACTCCTAAAGACTAACGGCGAAGCGAAGCTATTGGCTTATATATGGAATACCCAGGGCAAACTGCCAGGGGAAATATATAACTTACCGCCGTTAGAAAGGGAATTCGTTTACCAGGCGACGCTTTTAAAAATAAAGCAGGAAGAAGCGGAACTTAAGAAAGCGAAGAAGGGGGGATAACATGGCTAGAGAATTTACAATGGGCGCCCGTATCACGCTAGCGGACAACTTTACCGATCCTATGGCAAGCGTAAGACGGGCTACCCAGGCTTTTAACGACGCAGCTAGGCAGGCAGACGGCAGTATAAGCCAAATGGGACAGGCTGCAAACCGGGCCGCTGGTGACATGCGGCAATTTAGTAACGACATGGACCAGCTAGCCAGGGCCGAAAATAACGCCAGAAACAACGCGGGCGGGCTTCGGGGTATGGTAGAAAGCCTTCGAAGTAGCTTTACAGGCTTACATGGTATTATTTTGGCTGTAGCTGGGGCAGAAATTACGAAAGGCGCTTATAACTGGCTAATAAACAGTAACGCGCAAATGGAACAGTACCAAAATACGCTTACCGTCGTACTAGGAAGCCAAAAGAAGGCGGTAGAAACGCTTAACTGGGCTGCAAAATTCGCGGCGCAGACCCCCTTCGAAATTCCGCAAATTGTAGAAGCTACTACCCGCATGTCCGCGTATGGTATGCAGGCAAAAGATACCCTGGGAGTTATAGGGGATATGGCTAGTGTAATGGGTACAGACCTTATGCAAGCCGTAGAAGCCGTAGCAGACGCCCAAACGGGGGAACTTGAACGGCTTAAGGAATTCGGTATAACTAAAAAGATGATAGAAGACCAGGCTTCTAGTATGAAGCTGCAGCCTTTCGACAGTAAGGGCAGCCTGGTAGACCAAAGCGCGCTTAATACAGCCCTTTTTGCCATAATGGAAAAACGCTTTAAGGGCGGTATGGAAATGCAGTCAAAAACATTTAAGGGCATGCTTTCAAACGTAGCCGACTTTGTAGGAACTGCGGGGCGCGAACTTGGAAAGCCTATTTTCGATAAAGCGAAGGCTGGGCTACAGAATTTCTTAACCGTACTAAACGGCTTAAGTAACAACGGGGCCTTAGATCGCTTTATAGCGAATACGAATAAATTCGGTAGCCAAATCGGGGCCGTTTTCTCGAAAATAGGCCAGATTATAGGGCCTATACTGGGTAAAGTCTTCGGGGACTTATGGCAAATAGCCAGCCCGGTACTTATAGGTATGCAAATGGCCATGCCATATATTACGGCTGGCTTTAAAGCGGCTGGGGACGCCGCGCAATTCGTAAGCGACGTAATAGTAAAGAACTGGAATTTAATAGGCCCTATCATACAGGGCGTAGCGATAGCCTGGGCGACTTACGGCGTAGTCATGTTAAGCGTAAAAACCTGGACACTAGCTACAGCAGCCGCTACTAAAATACAGACCGCGGCTTTATTTGTTTACCGGGCTGCTATTTTAGCTACAAATATCGTAATGATGGTACTGCGTGGGCAGTTTGTAGCCTTATGGTTCACAATGCTAGCCAGCCCTATAGGCCTTGTCGTGACAGCGCTAGGGCTTCTAGTAGGGGCTGGTATTTTAGTTTATAAAAACTTTGATAAAGTAAAGGCCGCCTTCGGGGCAGCCTGGGACTATATGGCGCCAAAAATAAAGCCAGTAACCAACGCCGTAGTAGCCTTCGCGCAGACTTCCGGGGCCTGGATCGTCCAGGAATTCGGAAAAGCGAAGCAGGCCGTAGCAGGGGCTGCTTCCTGGATAGGTAACGCCTTTAACGGGGCAGGCAGCAAAATAAGCGCAGCACTTACCGCCCTGGGACCTGTAGGCGACTTTATTAAAAATTCATTTAGTACGGTAGGTAATACAATCGCTACCCTGCTACCGCTTATTACAAAAATAGGCATGGCCTTCCTGGGAATATCGGGACCTGTAGGCTGGGCCATTTTGGCCGTAGTAAGTATGGGGTCTACCATTTACAAGGTTATGCAAGGAAATAGCGCGGCAAAGGATAGTATTTTAGCTGCCTGGAATTCCCTAGTAGCTGGTATACAGCCTTTACTAGCCGCCTTCGGGCAAATAGGCCAGACTTTCGTAAGCATGCTAGGGCCAGCTATTCAGCAATTTGTAGCAGCCTTCCAAACCCTGGCGCCGCAATTCCAACAGACCGGGGCTATTATCATGCAAAGCATAGTAGCACTGGGGCCTTCCTTCCAGCAGCTAGGCGTAGCTGTAGGCCAGCTTCTGCAGGCGTATTTTAGCCTAACCAGCCAAATATGGGGGGCCGTAATTCCTGCGGTACTTCAACTGGCTACCCAGGTATTACCGCTTATTCTGCAGGCGGCTACTATGGTATTCCCGGCGGTACTTACGATAGTACAGACCGTCCTACCGCTGGTACTGCAGCTTATTACGTCGCTTATTCCTGTAATTCTGCAGATCGCGCAGACGGTACTACCGCTTATACTGCAGGCGGTTACTATGGTATTCCCTATAATTTTACAAATTATTACAGCTGTAATACCAATAGTAGTACAGATTATTTCGACAATCGTACCGATAATTCTACAAATAGCGCAAATCGTACTACCGCTTATTTTGCAAGTAGTACAGGCCGTTTTCCCTATAATTCTAGCAATTATACAGGCGGCCATTCCGATAATTACCGCGCTTCTTACTTTTGCGGCCCAAATTATAACCGGGATTCTGGTCCCGGCCATTCAGATAATTCTATCAATCGTACAGGTAGTTTTCCCGGCCATTATGTCCATTATTCAGACGGCCCTAAACGTCGTAATCGGAATAATTCGTACAGCGACAGCCATTTTAAAGGGCGACTGGTCCGGGGCCTGGAACGAAATAAAGGGCATAGCTTCTACGATAATGAACGGTATTATTAATTTCTTTAAGTCTATCGACCTGGTAGGCATAGGAAAAAATATAATACAGGGCTTAATTAACGGAATAGGAAGTATGGCAAAAGCCGCCGTATCCAAAGCGAAGGAAATAGCGGGCAATATTAAGGACGCCGTAACAGGCTTCTTTAAAATACATTCACCTTCCCGCGTATTCCGGGACGACGTAGGGCAGCAGCTAGGGGCCGGGCTAGTAATCGGTATGGACAGAAGCCAGGACAGCGTAGCCAGGGCAGCCGAAAACATGGCCGCCGCTGCCATGCCGAACCTGGGGGATGTAACCGGGCCTAATCTTTCTACTCAGCTGGATATAGCTACAAACATGGCTATACCTACAGTACCAGATATGCGGGCGACCTTAAACGTAGGTACGCAATTCGATAACGCTACAGCGCCTACGTATGCCGCAGCCTTAGCAAGCCAGGTAAACCCTGCAGGAAAGGCAAAAAGCGAAACCAAAGGTGACAGATATGTAACAATACAGAAGCTAATAGAGAAAATAGACTTACACGCGGACAAAGACACCGACGCCGAAAAGTTGCTAGATAAGCTTATAGAGTTATTACACGACAAACTAAAAGGCGCGGACGATATACTAGGTAGCGCAAATATGGGGGCCTTGTTATGAAGCTAAACGTAAATATAACAATTAAAGATCACAATACGGGCGCCTACCTGGTTATTCCCGTCCTTCCCGACAGGGTAGAGTACCAGGAAGGCGATAAACTAGCCGATACGGTTAGTATTATTAACCTGGGCGACGTAGATTTTTTAAGCGGTAGCGCCCTGGATACTTTTGGATGGGCTGCAGAATTCCCAGCAAAATACGATCCTTCCTATGTCAAAACGCGCGGCTTAAAACAGCCGAAACAGTATAAAGAGCAGTTTAAAAGCTGGAAGGACAAAGGAACACCGCTACAGCTAATATGTACGGCTGCTGGTATTAATGAGCGTATGTATTTAAAAAGCTTTACCTGGGACCTTCGCAACGAAGGGGATATTTACTACCAGGTAAGCTTTAAACAGCTAAAAATAATAGCCCCGAAAAAAGTTAAAAGTTATATACCAAAGGGACCAGCGGCAGAACCAAGTAACCCGCCCCCTATCGACATATCGAAGCCTAGCAGACCGCCAGCACCTACGACGCCACAGCCAAAAAGCTATACGGTAGTACGGGGCGACTGCTTAATAAGAATCGCTAAAAAATTCGGTATATCAGACTGGCGCGGACAACTGTATAACCCGAATAAAAAACCAAACGGACCCCTGGGAAGTAACCCGAGTCTTATTTACCCAGGGCAAGTACTTAAGCTGCCATGACGCTAGACGTAAGAACCAGCGAATACAGTCTAAAGGGTATTTTATCCGCGCCGCCTAAAATAACGGACCAACTAAACGCCGTATGTAGGACCCTTGAACTTAAAATACAGAAATCGAAGGGCCTAGAAAACATTCTAGGCGAACCCGTAGAACTATGGTATAACGGCAAATGCTGGTTTTACGGCTTTATCTTTAAGCGGGGCTACGATAGCAAAGGAAACGTAAACTATACGGCGTATGACCCGCTTTTCATCTTTAAAAGGCACGAAGACGACTTTTACTTTACGAACCAGACAGCGACCCAGGGAATAAGACACCTGGCAAAAAGGGCAGGCGTAGCTGTAGGCAGCCTTCAAGATACAGGCGTCGTTTTTAACGCCTTATATTACCCAGCTGCGAAAGCCGACAAAGTAGCTATTGATATGCTGACCCGGACAGGGCAAGCAAACGGCAAAAAATACTGGCTTCGCTTTAACCCCTATACGGACGACTTCGGGCTTAAGCTTTTTGAAAGAAAAGTACCCGAAGAAGTATGGACCTTCCGGGCAGGCGTAAACCTGGAAAGCGCCCACTACGAAGAAAGCGTAGAAGATATGTATAACGGTATAAAGCTGGTAAACCGGGAAACAGGTAAAACCGTCCTACTGATCGACCAGGCTTCAAAAGATAAATTCGGATATAGGCAGCAGTTTAAAGAGGTAGACAAAGACGCCGTAGACACTATGGACCAAAGGGCTAGGCAGCTGCTTACCAACCTTTCAAAAGTTAAGGCAACAATGGACATAACGGGCGTAAATCCGAATAGGACTATGCCCCAGTTTTTTAGCGGCGACTACATTTACGTAGAAGAAGAATATACGGGCATGTACGGGGCTTATAACCTACTAGACGTAAGCCATACATTTTTAAATGATAACTTAGTAGACATAGCCGCAAATATACAACGTACGCCCGATATGCTGGCTATACAGTACGACAAAGCAGAAACACCGCCAGACTATTTAAAATAGGGTAAAGGGGGCTAAACATGACGAATAAGAAAGACAGTACCGTAGCGCTGCTGCAGCTTATGAGGGGGCCACAGCCAGACCAGGCTGCTTTTAAAATACTAAAAGTAGTCACGACGGAACCAGACCCCTATACTTTCGTTTTTGAAGGGACGCCGCAGGCCCTGGGTATGGCCCTTTTCGAAATTCCTATAGGACTTTACCCGCTGCGCGCTGGGGACAGGCTGCTAGTATTTCCGCTAGTAGGCAATCCCGAAGGCATGCGCTGGGCTGCTGTAGAAAAGATAAACGGCGGCGTAGTTATGGCTACTATGCAAACGGCTACCAGTTTATTGGTAGGCGGTATCGGAAGGGAATATACAGCGGCAGACTTAATAATACCCCCCTATTTTTCAGTAAGTGACGCGAATAGCCAGTACCAGACCAGCGACTTTTACTTAAAAAGCGGGGACATACGCCCCCTAAAAGCGGGTGACCTGGTAAGCATAGCCCCGACCCTGGTAAACGGCCAGATAAAATACGTAATACTAGAAAAATATTAAGGGGGGATAGTAAATGGCCGAAGCAAACCAAAAGAAAACCCCTATGTTTGACTGGAAGGCTGGGGAATTCGTTACCGACATACAGGGGCGCGTACTTACAGCCACAGAAACGGACGCCGTAGAACAGATCGTAATAAAATCCCTGGAAACGGAAAGGGGCCAGGACCTTATTTACGCGGACGTAGACAACCCAGAAAATGGGTATATGTACGGTAACGAAGCGGCGGCAGTTATGACCAGCGCAGACCTTCCCGAAGAAGTAAGAATAGAAGAATTAAAGCGGGCAATAAAAGAAGCCCTGGTATTCCATGAATGGATAAACGACGTACAGGACATAGAACTTATTCGCCGTACGCCAGAAACCCCGACGATCACTTTAAGCGACGGGACTATAAAAGAAATAGGGGTAGACGAAGTTTACGCAAGCTTTACCGTCTACCATATTTTCGGAACTACTAGCCTGAAAGGGGTGAAGGTATAAAATGGCTAAAGCTTTTAAGTCTGTTTTTGAAGAAAGCGAAGCGGCAATACGAACCAGGGAACTGGGCCGAATAAGTAACGAATGGCGAAAAGAACCAGGCGACTTTATTCACGACGCTGTAGCCCCGGTACCAGCAGAAATAAAGCAGCTGCAAGTAAACCAGGATACTATTTTACAGCATGCCTTTCCGCAGTATTCCACAGGGGAAGCCCTGGACGATCACCTAGAAACTATAGGCTTAACCAGGATAGCTGCTACCCCGAATAAGCGAAAGCTAACCATAACAGCAGACGCCGGGGTAGTTATTCCCGCCGGGTCTACCCTTTCTTCCGTCGTATTAGATAGCGGCGGGAATCCTATAGAGTTTAAAACGGACGCCGTAGCCGCTTTCGACGTAGCCGGGTCCCTATCGGTAGACATAACCAGTAAAACCCTGGGAAACGTAACGAACCTAGCTACCGGGTCCGCTTTTGTACTTCTGCCGCCTATTCCTGGCGTAAGGAACATAGTAGACGCCGGGACAACTACGCTAGCCAGGGACGAAGAAACGGACGCCGCAGCCTGGGGCCGTTATTTATTTAAAGTAAGTAACCAGGATACCGGGGGAAATAAAAACGATTATGTACGCTGGGTAGAAGACAGGACCGACGTAGGGAAAGCGAAATGCCTACCGCGCTGGAATGGTAACAATACTGTAAAAGTCGTAGTAGTAGGTACAGACTTTAAGCCCGCTACTTCGACAGTCTTAACCGCCGTACAGGACTTCCTAGACCCTGGAAGTAAAGGCCTGGGAGAAGGACGGGCGCCTCTGGGGGCTGCGGTAACAGTAGAAGCCGCTACAGGCGTAACGATTAATATAACAGCTACTGTAGTACTAAAAACTGGCGCTACGCTGGCCCAGGTAAATACAGACTTTACGAAGGCCGTAACGGACTACCTTAAAGGCCTGGTATTTTCGACAGATACAGCGACGGGGAAAAATTACCCAGTAGCTTATAACCAGATCGGGGCCTTACTAATTACTACAGCTGGCGTAATGAACTACAGTAACTTAACCGTAAACGGCGGCCTGGTAGACATACCGCTAGATAGTACGGACGCGCCCGTAATCGGGACGGTGACTATTACATGATAACTGAAAACGAACGCGCCCAGCGCATGATAGGGGACAGTCCAGAATACTATGAATTTTCGAAGGTTTTTAATGCGCTGCAGGAAGCAAACGCGCAGGAACTGGACCTAGTAGACCAAAATAACGAAGATATAGCCCTACAGCTTCGCCCGACTACGGCGACCTGGGGGCTTAAATTTTGGGAAGAAAGACTAGACTAGGGCTTATAGTAGACGAAGGCGGCGACCTGGAAAAACGCCGTAAAAAAGTACTGGCCCGTATAAGGGCTGGGGGGCCTTTCTCTGGGCGAATGGTAAAGGCGGTTGTAGAAGCATATACCGAAAAGGCCGTAAATATCGAATTCGACCCGGCAGCAGGGGAAGTACGGGTAATAATGGACCGCGAAACAAATACCAGCCCGGAACTATTCGCAGCGGTTGATAATATTATCCACGCCCACCTGGGAACAGAATACTGGGCAGAATGGGTATATGAAGGCGGTTTTAATTATACCTGGGAATACAAAGCATACAACTACCCTTTTATGTTACTAGCTAACCTATTCCTAACAGGAACCCAGCCCGTAGGGGCTGCAGGCGTACCAAGCACACTGGGACGCGAGTTTAATAATGTAGTAGAACTATCGCAAAGCAGCTACTACAAAGGAACGAAGACGTATAAATACTGCGGTACGTTTAACGCGGGAACGGGGGTAACGAACTAATGGCTATTACGACGGAAGGCCACACAAAAATGAAAGATTGGCTGCAGGCATTAATTAAGGAGGGCCGCTATACTATCGCTGGTGTTGCAAAAACTACACCTATTTTTAAGGTGGAAAGAAACGGTGACGTTATTACTTTTTACCTTTACCTAGACAACAACATAAGCGGAACCGTTACAAAGTTTGAATTGATTGACAAGGACGGTACGGTATTCGATGACCAGCCAGACAACATAGTCAAACCGTCCCTAAACGGTCTACTAGCAACATTCAAGTATACTGTACGTCGAGTATAGAAGGGGGTGAAAACGAATGTCTTATAACAAAACGCAATGGTTAGATCACGTAACCGACCCAACTACAGGCGCTATCGTACAGCAGGGTACACCAGTTTCAGCAGGGAACCTTAACAACCTGGAAAACGGTGTTTACGAAACCCGCGAAACTGTTACAGCGCTAGCCCAGGAAGTTTTACAAGCGGAACGGGATATTAGGGACAACAAAGCTGAAATAGGAACCTTTACCCTTACCAATTCGCAAGAATACCCATTTAACAATAGCTTAAAAACGGTAGCTTTAGTCGAAGATCGTAACAAGATTACCGACTATTCTGTAGCCCTGGAAGTTGTGTCCGCAGACGGACCTGTAGGGGACTTAATCGTAAGCGGGAAGCTGGTAAACGGTTTTAAGGCCCAGTTTACAGGCAGCGCGAAAAACGTAACGCTTAAATATTATTTAAGGGGTGGAATTAGATGATTATTGTAGAAAAGACGCCAGGCGAAAAAATTCCTTATGAAGTAGCGGGAAACCTTCTTATGCTAGATCAACAGCTGTATTTGAATCTACCATCCTACGAAAGGGATTACGACGTACACATAGACATTTCTAGTAATGAATTCGGCTTTTTAGTAATGGGAACAGCTAGGGCGTATGTTGCAGAAATTGATATTCCTGCTAGGGAATATAAAGAAGTCGTCACAGGTGAAGACGAAGAAGGGAACCCGGTAACAGAAAGACAACCGCAGCCTTTCGACATTGAAAAAGTAACACTTACACTATGGGGGGTAACAGCATAATGGCACAATTTGACGATATGAAGTTAAGCGTAGAAGCATTAAGTGGCGGTAAAAATACGGTATTACTTGATGATATGGGTATGCCGTCAATCATGGTAAGAATTCCAAAGTTTTACCTGGACGAAGTAATTACAGGGGCGCCACATGTTCCGCACCCGGCGTTTATTGTAAATGGAGTAGAAAAATCAGAAATCTATATTAGTAAATTCCAAAACCTTGTAATGAACAGCCGGGCCTACAGCCTTCCGTTTAAAGACCCTGCGGTATATACCACTTTCGACCAGGCATTGACCTACTGTAAGAACAAAGGTACAGGCTGGCACCTTATGACAAATGCAGAATGGGCGGCTATTGCTTTATGGTGTAAGAAAAACAACTTTATGCCAAGCGGTAACAACAACTACGGCGCTAGTACTTCCGCAGCTTACGAAAAAGGAAAAGAAACATATTTTGATACAGGCGCTAGTAAAACAGGACGTGTAGCTACTGGAAGCGGACCTGTAAGCTGGGCGCATGACAACACGAACCAGGGCATTTTTGACCTAAACGGAAACGTGTGGGAATGGGTAGGCGGTATGCGTTTAAATGAAGGCGAAATACATGTCATTAAGGACAATGACGCTGCTATAAATACCGTAGACCAAACAGTCAATTCTTCTTTATGGCAAGCAATTGCTGCAGCAGACGGGTCTTTAATGGCACCTGGTAGCGCTGGAACATTGAAATACGACGCTACAGGGTCATTAGGGGCTGGGGGCGTTAAAATAAGCACAGCGGTAGCTAGTAAGTCAGACGGAACTACGAGTGCTTCGCAATCGTTTGAAACTATAGCTGTAGACGCGGGCATAACATTGCCCGTGATTATGAAATCTTTGGGCCTTGCTCCGTTAGATAGCAGCCACGGAGGGGACACGTTATACATGAGGAACCAGGGCGAACGCCTGCCGTTTCGTGGTGGCAGCTGGTACTACGGGACTAGCGCTGGCGTGTTCGCGCTGAACTTGAGCTACCCCCGGTCGAGTTCGAGCTACAGCATCGGCTTCCGGTCCGCTTTTGTTTTGTAGTCTGTGTTCTGAATAACTGAAAATCTGTTAGGCGAGCGATAGCGAGCGCTTTTAAAACACCAGGAAAAGAGAGAACAACATGCAAGAATTTAAACTTCTACAGAAAACAAATGACATGATTATTTACGGTAGTATTTGTTTAAAGCAATTCCCAAAATCAGAACGATATACACTAGCTGCCGATATTAAGAAGTCTATGTATAACCTGCTTAGACTTCTTATTGAAGCAAATAAAAAATACTATAAGAAGACGACTATCCAGCAAATAGACGTAGAACTAGAAACCCTTCGTACGTTTATTCGTTTAGCAGCGGACCAGAAGCTACAGTATTTACCGCTTCGTAAATATGAAAACTGGGCCAAAATGCTAAATGAAATTGGTCGTATGGTAGGCGGCTGGATAAAAACTGTAAAACAGTAATAAGAAATACTTTGGGTACAGTCCGTATAACGCCGTATCGTGGTGGCAACTGGAACAACGGGACTAGCGCTGGCGTGTTCGCGCTGAACTTGAACAACCCCCGGTCGAATTCGAACAACAACATCGGCTTCCGGTCCGCTCTACCTTAAAAGCACTATTCGTCAGAAGTAGAAAGCTTAAGGGCTTTCTTCCAGCACAGTAGAGGTAAAGGGGGCTGTATCCACGCCTTCGGGCGAAAAATCAATGTACGGGCGTATGTAGTTAGTAGCTGTAAAGCGAAAGGTATAAAGCGCTACTACGGAAAGGGGTATCCCATGAAACGCGAAGGGAACCTATATGAAAAAATATGCGACTTCGAAAATCTTTACCAGGCCTACCTGGAAGCCCGTAGGGGTAAAAGGTATAGAAACGACGTACTAAAATATACGGCGAACCTGGAAGAAAATCTTATACAGATACAAAACGAACTACTTTATGATATGTACAGGGTAGGAAAGTACCGCGAATTCTACGTTTACGAACCAAAGAAACGGCTTGTAATGGCATTACCTTTTAAAGATCGTATCGTACAATGGGCGATTTACAGACAGCTGTATCCTATTTTTAGTCGCAGCTTCATACAACACAGCTACGCTTGCCAGGAAGGTAGGGGAACCCACGCAGCCGCTAAGAACCTACAAAACTGGCTACGGATTGTTAGTAAAAAGCCGGGGAAATGGTACTACCTAAAGCTGGACGTTTCGAAATACTTTTATCGGGTAGATCACAAAATCCTAATTAATATTATGGCCCGAAAAATAAAAGATAAACGCGTCCTTCGTCTTTTATGGACTATCATAAAAAGTGAAACGACGAAATTCGGTCTTCCTACAGCTGCAAGTCTTACAGAAACAGACGTAAGGCTGGAAGATCGCGGTATGCCTATCGGTAACCTTACTTCCCAGCTATTTGCGAATGTATATCTTAATGAACTGGACCAATTCGCAAAGCATACCCTAGGACTTAGGTATTATACAAGGTATATGGACGACGTAATCCTTCTGCATGATGACAAAAAGGAATTGCAGCGGATTAAAACAGAAATCGAGCGCTTTTTAAATGAAGAACTAAAACTAGATTTAAACAATAAAACGTGCATACGTCCTATATCATTAGGTATCGAATTCGTAGGCTTTCGAATATGGAATACCCATAAGAAAATAAAGAAACATACGGCCCAGAAGATACGGAAAAATTTAAAACGTATCCAAAGAAAGTACGCTGCTGGGCTTATGTCACTTGACAAAGTTAAGTCTACGTTATTTTCTTACTTAGGTATGCTGGAACATTGTGACAGTTATTTGCTTAAGCGAAAAGTGCTACACAATTTTAAATTAACAAGAAATAGAGATCAGCCCCGTACTTAACGGGGTTTTTTGTTTGGGGGCGAAAGGGGCAGGGGACGAATGGCTATGGAACCAAAGGACTACGAACGAATGGCAACTATGGAAGAACAAATTAAGCAGCTGGTAAACGCCGTAAATGGCTTAAGCCTGGACTTACGAAACTGGCAGCAGAACTACGTACCGCGACAGGAAATAAGCGAAATGTTTAGAAGCAGGGACAAAGATATACAGGAACTGGCGACAGAATTAAGTACACTTCGCCAAGAAAAAAACAGTAATAAAGGCGTTATAGCAGCCTGGGCCGGGGTAGTTATGTCCGGACTGGCTGTAGTAGTAGCGGTAGTAGCAATACTATCCACAAAATAATAAGGGGGCTTTAAAATGGCAGAAGTTTATGAACAATGGCTAGACCTTTCACATCATAACAACGTAAAGGACTGGGACGCAATCGCGGCAAAGTACGCAGGGGTAATCTTAAAGGCTACAGAAGGAAACGGCTACGTAGACCCGACCTTTAAGACTAGATACCAGGAAGCGAAAAAACGCGGCCTAAAAATTCAAGCGTACCACTTCGCCCGCTTCGCTAATGAAATCGACGCCAGACTAGAAGCAGAATTTTTCCTTAAGACAGTAAACGGCTGCAGCTTCTACAGTAACCAGACCGTACTAGACCTGGAAACAGACGACGCGAAACTAGACAGGGGTACCTTAACGGCCTGTATGATGGAATTTTCTAAAGCAATCGGAAAGAATAGCGACTTTACTACGGTAATGTATTCGTACCCGTCTTTCTTAAAAAATGAACTGGAAAAATTCAGCCTTCCGCTATGGCTGGCAGACTACAGCGCAGACGGTAGCTATACCGAAGAATTGAAGGACGAATATAACATTATTATGGTACAGTACACCAGCAAAGGCAGCGCGCCAGGGGTAACGGGGAACGTAGACGTAAACCGCCGCTTCGAAATTACGAAGCCTGTACCTGTAGCACAAAAGCCGCCAGTACCAGCTGGTAGCCAGGACGTTTACGTAGTACAGCCTGGGGACGCCCTTAGTAAGATCGCGTCGAAGTATGGCCTATCTTTAAGCCAGCTTCTAGCAATTAACCCAGGAATTAAGGACCCGGACGTAATTTACGTAGGGCAACGAATTAACGTAAAAACAGCTGCAGCACCGCAGCCAGCACCAGCTAAACCAGCGCAGCTTTCCGCCACGGTCTATACCGTACAACCTGGGGACGCGCTTAGTAAGATCGCTTCGAAATTCGGGGTAGACGACGACGCTATAGCACAGCTTAACGGAATTAAGAATAAGAACTTAATTTACGCGGGCCAAAAATTACGAATTCCAGGAAAGGCAGCTGCAGCAAAACCAGCACCAGCAGCGCCGAAACCTGTATACCACAACGTAGTAAGCGGGGACGCCGTAAGCAAACTGGCCGCGAAGTATGGCAGCAGCCAGGCAGAAATTAAAGCCTGGAATAAGCTAGCCGACGTAAACAAAATCTTTGTAGGCCAGACGCTGCGCGTAAAATAAAAGGGGGCTATAAAATGAACGTACCGAAAATTTCAAAGGCGACAATTATTAGAACAATTGCTTTACTTGTTACCATTATTAACGCCGTACTTATGATGTTTCATAAGCACTTACTACCGTACGGCGAAGCCGACGTAAGTAACTTCGTAAACTGGGTTTATGGCGTAGTATCAGCTGTAGGCCTGGGCTGGGCCGCTTTCGCTGCCTGGTGGAAGGATAACGACTTTACGAAAAAGGCCAGAATTCAAAAAGAACAAATTAAGCAACAATCGAAGTAAAACTTAATACCCGGCGGTAGGGGCGTACCCCCGCCGGGCGCCTTACGTATCCTTTTTAGTTTTTTGCCCTGGGCTTCGGCCTGGGGCCTTTTTTATTTTGTCTTTATTTTTGAAACTTAACGCCGTATAATTCGTATTAGTAGGAAAAAAGGGAAGGAATGGAAAACATGAAAAGCATAAAAGTACCTATCGTAAAAGGAATTCCAGGCGTAACAGGGAAGAAAGTAACCATAGCGAAGACTAGCAGGGACGGCTACTTAAAGTTTACGGTATCACTTTTCGAAAATCCGAAAACGATAAAAATAGATAATGTTTTCTGGGAAGAACAGCGAAGCCGTAACCTGGGGAAAGCTGCAGCTGGGGCAATCGCCGGGGGTCTTCTTACTGGCGGTATAGGCTTACTAGCTGGCGCAGCCATAGGGGGCAGAAGCCGGGATAATTCCAGGGCGGTATTAGTGACAAATACGGGTGAAGAACTCTTAGTACAAATGACAGCAAAAGAATACGAAGAAGTAAGCAGCTGGCTATAATTACAGCTGCTTTTATTCTGTTTACAAACTTGTAAACAACTAAGGAAAAGAACAGAAAGTATATATAAATATATACTATATATAACTATATAAATAACTTATATATAATATAGTAATAAGTATTAAATATAATATATAAGTTATGTATTTCTTTTAGGGGGTATAATTTTTTATTTTTTGCCGCTGGGTAATTTTTTGTACTTTTTAACCCCCTTCTAAAAATTTAATTTTTATATATTATTTTTTCTGGCCTTTACTTCATAATTTATATATGGTAAATTTTATAGACAGTATAATATATAGATTTTTTGAAAGGGGCCGATATAATGGCAAAAGCAGCGAAACCAGAAAACGCGAACCTAAAACAATATGCTACAAAGATCGACGCAAAAACAAAAAAGACCCTGGACTTAATCGTACAGCTGCGGGGCGCAGGCTTCGGGCAGCGGGAACTACTTAACGAATTCCTGGAACTGTACCGCGAAAAGCACCCGGAAGAAATGGCCAAAGTAGACAAGCTTATAGAATTAATGGGGGTAGAATAATGGTAGACCGCCTAATAGATCAGCAGGCCGACGTAATGCAAAAAGCCGTAGTAGAATTTTACGAAAGTCCGCGGACAGTAAAAGCCGCTGCAGACTTCGCGGAAGAACAGGGCCAGCTGCTGCAGCACTATAGCCCGCGCGGAAGAATTTTTACCCTAACCGACGGGGAACCTTATACCGCCGAATACATCATAAACCATATGACAAATAACCAGGCAGCCCAGTAAAGGCTGCTTTTTATTTTTGTTTTATAAAATCTATATTTTATATTATATATATAGTTGACAATATATATTTTAAACTTTATTATGAGTACATAAGATAAATGAGAGGGGAAAATTAAAATGATTTTATACGCAAACTGGGAACATGTAGAAGGAAAGTCTTATTAAAGTGGGATAATTCGATAGCTGTAATTCTAAAAGAAGTTTTTAACGATTACTATCTAGTACATACATATGACGGGGGACAAATGAGAGTAAATAAAGACGAAGTGATTTTAATATCTGCGGAATAGACTAAAAGGCCGGGCGGGTATGACCTTCCAGGCCATAGGCGGCAAAAGGGAAGGAAGTGTAAAGTATGGAAATCGTAATAACGGAAGGCGACTATAAAGGACGCCGGGGCCAGATCGTAGAAGAAGGGACCTTTAACGTATTCGGTAAACAAATAAACGGGGTAAAGGTAGAAGTACCAGGGCTAGCTGGTCCGCTTGTACTGAAGACTGGCGAATATGCCCCAGCTGCAAAGAAAGAAAAGCCAGAAATTTTTAAACGCTTTACGAAAGGGGGATACTAATTATGACGTACGAAGAACTAACAAACGAAGAACTTATAGACGCTTTTAAGGCTGCTGTAGAAAGTTTACCAGGCGGCGGGGCTTATGCTAGATCAGTTTACGCCGAAGTATACGAAGAACTATTAGACAGACTAAACCAGGCGTAAAAGCCTGGTCTTTTTTGTTTTTCATGTGTTTATAAGTATGTTTATTAAGATCAAATTTGAAACCCATGAAAATATTGGTTCTGGTCCAATCCATTTGCCAGAGGAAGAACTCCATACAAATGCTGCGTGGATCTCCCTTCGAAAGCCTTTGAAAGAGATTTCATCTGAACGTTTGGAACAGGGGCTGGTTGGTTCTGCCCATGCTCTGAACCATATAGCACCGCTTTTTGTCATGGCGGATCCGCAAGATATTCACGTAATCCCCCAAGTCAAAGCAGACCATAATGAAAAACCGACGATTTTCTTTTATGATCGCTATCCAGGCGGAGTCGGCTTGAGTGAAAAAATTTATGGAGGGATGACTGAAGTACTGGAAGAAACAAAGAAAATGCTGAATCGATGCCAATGTGATCATGGCTGTCCGTCATGCATCGGAGCAGAGGCCGCGAGTGATACCGCCAAAGCTGATACAATCAAAGTGATTGAGATTTTTTTACAATATAATAAGGAGCAGCAGGATGTCACTAAAGAATAAATTAGCCCGGCTAAAACCCCATCTCTCAGCAAATACGGAGATACAAGAGAGGCAAG
This sequence comes from Bacillota bacterium Lsc_1132, assembly GCA_044598425.1. Classification (GTDB taxonomy): domain Bacteria; phylum Bacillota; class Bacilli; order Bacillales; family Cytobacillaceae; genus JAEVLT01. The sequence continues at coordinate 2,168,422 of CP172536.1, read as the reverse complement.
CAGTGAAGCCGCAGCAAATGACGACACCGCAAATTGCTTATCAAGAGCGCTGGCAAGAGGAGAATGTACACCCTTTTTTCTTCGACAACAATTACTGTCTTATTCGGGAGGTGGCTTACCCGTTGTCGCAGCGGCATGGGAACTATCGTTTTGAGGATTATTTGCAGGCGGTTGAGATTTGGAATAAACAAAACATCCATCATCCCTTATCTGCCAGCGGGTATTTTCCAGAAGAACTGTTTTTCTTTGATACCGAAACGACAGGCCTTGGCGGCGGGGTTGGCAACACGATCTTTTTGCTTGGATACGCGAGTGTGGCCGGGGATCACCTAATACTAAGGCAGCACATTCTTGCCAATCCAGGAGCAGAGGTTCCACTGTATCAAAGCTTTCTTGAAAAGGCGAATTATAAAACGCTGGTAACCTATAATGGAAAATCATTTGATTGGCCCCAAGTAAAAACACGCCATACTCTTGTCAGAGACCATGTTCCAAAGCTCCCGCAATTTGGACACTTTGATTTGTATCATGCTGCCAGAAGACTTTGGAAACATAAATTGGAACGTTTAAAATTATCTGTTGTGGAAAAGGAAATTTTAGGAGTGGAAAGAGTTGACGATGTACCTGGGTATTTGGCTCCAATGATTTATTTTGACTTTATTGAAAGCAAACAACCCGACGGAATGCTGGGGATTTTAAAACATAATGAAACCGATATCCTGTCACTCGTTACATTGTATACACACCTTACGTTTCAAATTTGCGGCTATGATCAGCTGCAAACAAGAAGAGAATCCTATGAAGTTGGCCGCTGGTTAGCCCATTTAGGAGAGAGAAGCGAAGCTGAAAAGGTGTTTAAAAGGCTAGCAGATGGAACGGATTGGAGCTCTAACCGGGCAAAATTTGCTCTTGCCCTCCAACACAAGAAGCAGAAAAAGTGGGATTTGGCCTTCAGCTTGCTCAAAGAAGTTGCGGATGATCATTCCGGAGATTCCGCTGCTGATGCGTGTATTGAAGCAGCCAAAATTCTGGAACATCGGTATAAAAATTATTCATTAGCCCATCAATATAGTTTAAAAGCAAAAGAAATACTAAAAAAAATATCGGAGGCTAAGCAAAAGAACGTCTTAAAACAACTTGCACAGCTTCAAACTCGAATCAGCCGCCTTGAAAATAAAATGAAGAAATTTCCCGGGTAACCGCAAAATTCGTCATTTTTTCAAAAGGTAATGTCATTGTTCTGCAAGTTTCTATTTTTTGTAACAAAATATTCATATTTTTTTTCGCAAAAAACCAGAATTTCCATATTGTCTGCTGTCATTATTGGGCGTAAAATAAGAAACTGTATTGATTAAAACGCTATAAAATATGGGGCTGGTTATATGTATAGAGCGATTTTGTATTTATTTTTTATCGTCGTTTGTTTGACTGTTGTAATGTTTACAAGCTTGAAAGACAGCTTTTATTCCATTCTTTAAAAAAATAGGTATTTTCATTAGTACAAGATTACCCCTTTCAACATAGGCTGTTAATGTAAAAAGTACAGTGGAAAGGGGAGATATATATGTATCTTGGAACGAATTATATGCCGCCTGTCATTCATCCGACAAATATTAATGTGAACCACACTTTCTCAACAACTGTGGTGCCGCATATCCATCCAACACATACAACAACAGTTAACCATCATTTGTATCAGCATAAACATTACTGTCCGCAAACATATTCATGTACGAATGAGGTGAGCAATCAGCAATATAATTGCTGTGGAGCACCAGGAATGGTGCCGCCGGCAGGTACTGGATTTGGCCCGATGCCGTATTAAAGCTGGAAATACTTCTAACAAGGGCGGAAAGCCCTTGTTTTTCTATTATTTAGTATAGTATATGTAATTGTTTTGAATGTGTTTGTCCAATTTAAAAAAATTTAAAAAATGAGGAGAAAAGCACTTGAATAAAGTCTTAGCTTTTTCGGGGTACAAACCTTTTGAAATCGGTCTTTTTCAAAAAAATCATCCTTCCGTATCTTATGTTAAAAAAGCAATAAAAAAAGAGTTTTTACGCATGATTGATGAAGGTCTTGAATGGGTGCTAATCAGCGGACAATTAGGAATTGAATTATGGGGAGCAGAAGTTGTATTTGAACTTCAAAGTGACTATCCTGAGTTAAAACTTGCTGTCATTACACCATTTATTGGTCAAGAAGATAACTGGAAAGATGCGAATAAAGAATGGTACGAATCTGTTCTTGCCCAGGCAGACTTCGTTGACTCGGTCTCAAAAAAAGGCTACGAAAAGCCGTGGCAGTTTCGTGTAAAAAATCAGTTTTTTATAGAAAAGAGCGATGTGCTGCTGCTTGTTTACGATCCCGAAAAAGAAGGCAGCCCCAAATATTTATATGAGATGGCTCTTTCATATCAAACGAAACAGCATTACCCAATCCGGTTGATTACATTTTACGATTTGCAGAATTTAATGGATGAAGAAGGATCTAACCAATGGGAACAATAAATTTTTTGGAAAGTCCGCTAAAACGCTACATATAATGTAAATGGCTTGCAAGTCGTCAAGATGAATTTCGCATCAGAAAAATTGACAAAAGCAGTTATTTTTGAAAAAATAATAGGAAATGACAGGTGAAATACTGAGGTGAGTGGAATGCTGTCTGATAAAGTGAAGTTAACAGCAAAAGACATTTTAGAAAAAGAGTTTAAAACTGGAGTCCGAGGATACAAACAAGAAGATGTGGATAAATTTCTCGACTTAATCATTAAAGATTATGAAACATTTCATCAAGAAATTGAAGAGCTTCAGCAGGAAAACCTTCGTTTGCGCAAGCAGTTGGAGGATACGTCTAGAAGGCAGCCTGTTGCACAGCCGGCAGGGACAACCAATTTTGATATTTTAAAACGTCTATCGAATTTAGAAAAACATGTGTTTGGCAATAAATTGTATGATTAGGCTATGAATGCATTAATTTACCATTGCATGTTTCTTATGTAATACATATAATAAAATATGTATTCATTAATTGCGTTCGGGTAATCGCTGTGTCATTCGTGATGCAGAGGAAAGTCCATGCTCGCACGAGCTGAGATGCTCGTAGTGTTCGTGCCTAGTGAATTCATAAGCTAGGGCAGCCGGCAATTGTCCCGGCTGACGGCAAGGAAAATGCCTAAGTCTTTTAAAGATATGGCATGACTACTTTTAAAGTGCCACAGTGACGTAGCCTTTTCAGAAATGAAAAGGGTGGAACGAGGTAAACCCCGCGAGCGAGAAACCCAAATAATGGTAGGGGCACTTTCTCTGAGGAAATGAACAAGGAGAAGGACAGATTCTTTTGGATCTGTAGATAGATGATTACCACCTAAGTACGAGACAACAGTCGTTTGCAGTACACAGGTACAGAACATGGCTTACAGAACGCTGTTAAATGGATGATCTGAATTTACAAATGCAGGGCTCTCCCAAAAGCGGAGGGCTTTTTTATTTTCTTGTCATTCCGGTATAATGTAAAAGATGCGAAAGTGCATGTACATAAATTTCTAAGGGTGAAAATATGGGAAAATATCAACTGATTGCTACAGCGGCAATGGGGCTTGAGGCGCTTGTAGCCAAAGAAGTCCGATCGCTTGGATATGATTGTGAAGTGGAAAATGGCAAAGTTACGTTCGAAGGAGACGAGTATGCAATTGCCCGCAGTAATTTGTGGCTGCGAACGGCTGACAGGGTTAAGATAAAGGTTGGCGAGTTTAAAGCATATACATTTGATGAACTTTTTGAAAAAACAAAGGCATTGCCGTGGGAAAAGTATTTACCTGAGGATGCAGAGTTTCCGGTGAGCGGCAAATCAGTTAAGTCTAAACTTTTCAGTGTTTCTGACTGTCAAGCAATTGTAAAAAAAGCAATCGTAGAACGGATGAAAAAGCACTATAAACGCAATTCATGGTTCGAAGAAAAGGGGGCATTGTACCGGATAGAGGTCGCATTATTAAAAGATGTGGCAACGATTACGATTGACACAAGCGGTCAAGGTCTTCATAAGCGCGGTTATCGGGTTGATCAAGGGGAAGCGCCGCTAAAGGAAACACTCGCAGCTGCTCTTGTTCTATTAACGAATTGGAAACCGGACTTTCCGTTTGTAGATCCCTTCTGCGGTTCAGGTACAATTCCAATCGAGGCGGCAATGATCGGTCAAAATATTGCTCCAGGCTTTAATCGTGATTTTGTTTCAGAAGAATGGAGCTGGATTCCAGTTCAAGTCTGGGATGATGTAAGAAATGAAGCGGAAAGCCTGGCAAACTATGATCAACTATTAGACATAACGGGGACCGACATCGACCATCGAATGATAAAAATTGCCCAGGAGAATGCTTTTGAAGCAGGATTCGGAGACTTAATACAGTTTAAACAAATGCAAGTGAAAGATTTCACTACAAATAAGCAGTATGGTGTCATTGTCGGAAATCCGCCATATGGTGAGAGACTTGGTGAGAAAAAAGCGGTTGAGCAAATGTATCAAGAAATGGGGCAGGCATTTGCGAAATTGGATACATGGTCCATCTATATGCTGACATCAAATGAAAACTTTGAACAATTTTATGGAAAGCCAGCGACAAAGAAAAGAAAATTGTTTAATGGTTTTATCCGTACCGATTATTATCAATATTGGGGCAAGAAACCGCCTCGGCAATCGGAAAAGGAATAATAGCCGTTTGAATGGGAGGAGATTTTTTGCAAAACCGTATGCCTTTTACAGTTGCAAAAACAGAGTCATTTTATGATAAATTAGGGGAATGGGTCGGGGATCTCTTTTATGATGTTTTCCCTGAAGCTGGTTTTGAATTGCGGGATGAACAAATTTATATGGCATACCAGCTTGAGAATGCTTTCAAAGAAAAAAAGGTAATGTTTGCGGAAGCAGGTGTAGGGACTGGAAAAACAATCGCCTATCTTTTGTACGCAATCGCCTATGCCCGCTATACAAATAAGCCGGCGGTTATTGCCTGTGCTGATGAAACGCTGATTGAGCAATTGGTCAAAAAAGAAGGCGATATCGCTAAGTTAGAAGCTGTTTTAGGACTTGAAATTGATGTGCGGCTTGCAAAGTCGCGCGATCAATATTTATGTTTGCAAAAATTGGATAGCCAAAGGCACGCGGATCCATCGGATCAAGTGGAGAACATTTATGATACCCTCCCACATTTCGTCCATCAAGGAGGTTCGATGCAAAGCTATGTGAAGTACGGTGACCGCAGGGACTACCCTTTGCTTTCGGATGACCAATGGAAGAAGATCAGCTGGGATGCTCTGCAGGATTGTTTCGCCTGTGAGAAGCGCCATCGCTGCGGACTAACATTGCATCGCGACTTTTATCGCCAAGCTGCCGATTTAATCATTTGCTCGCATGATTTTTATATGGAGCATATTTGGACAAAGGAATCCCGCAAAAGAGAAGGGCAGCTGCCACTTTTGCCGGAGCATTCAGCCGTTGTTTTTGACGAAGGGCATCTATTGGAATATGCCTGTCAAAAAGCATTAAGTTACCGATTTACTGAACAGACATTGGAAACTTTGCTGACAAGGCTTTTGGAAAATGATGTTCGCGAGGAAACTTTAAATACAATTGAAGACATTTTGTTGGGAAATGAGAAGTTTTTTACGGCCATCTCTGCCAATTCCTACTTGGTGAATGGTTCGGAAAAACAATTTATAAAAAAGACCCCCGCTTTATTGAACCAAGGGCGTGAGCTTCTTAACAAGCTTGAGAAGCTTGAAGAAGAATTAGTATTTGATAGTGAGTTGTACGTGATCAATGAATATGATTTAAGAATTGTTGAGGAGTACGTGGAGCAAATTACCCATTCTCTAAGGCTTTTTTTACAAACAATAAATGGAATTACTTGGTTTGAAGAACAAAAAGAAGAGAGAACGTTTGTCATTATGCCGAAAATGGTTCAAGAAGTGATGCGGGAGGAAGTATTTTCGCAAAAGAAACCGTTCATCTTCTCTTCGGCAACACTCTCACATCAAAAAACGTTTGATTATATTGCATTGAGCTTAGGGATTGATGAATATTTATCTTTTTCTGTTGCTTCGCCGTTTCAATATGATGAAAAAATGCGAATTCACCTTCCTAAATTTCACTCAGCCGACTTCTTGGGGAAAGTCGATTATATAATGGAACAAATTCAAAAAACAAATGGACGAGCGCTTGTTTTAGTTTCGAACAAACAAGAGTTAGCCGATTTAAAACAGATGATTGGAAACAGGCTGAATTATCCTGTTTATTTTGAAGGGGAGGCTGAAATCAGCACACTTGTCTCCAAATTTCAAAATGATGAGCACACCGTCTTGGTTGCCGTGAATTTGTGGGAAGGTCTTGATATCCCAGGCCGTTCACTCGAAAACGTGCTGATTTTTTCTTTGCCTTTTCCTCCGAACGATCCTGTGTTTACGGCAAAGCGAGAAGGTGTTCGTGATCCATTTGCTGAGGTGGATTTACCTTATATGCTTCTTCGCTTACGTCAAGGCATTGGGAGGTTGATTCGCAGTGAGGAAGACCAGGGAGACGTTCATATTTTACTGAATGAAGAGATGGATCAATCGTTGGAAAAAGCTATTATTGATATATTGCCAACAAACCCTGCTGGACATTAAAAAGTCCTGGTCATACGGCCAGGACTTTTTCATAATTAGGCTATGTTAAAGCTCATTGTTGATTTTGCTACCATGTTGATTGAAGCGGAAATCAATAGACAAATTTGAAAGAGCCTATAATTAAGAAGACTTATCAGAAAAATGTGTTAAAATATGGAGGAAACAAAAGGAGTGATATCATATGAGCACTAAAATAAAGCAATTAGAAAAAGAATTCTTAGAGTATGTTAGAAAAATATCTGCATACAATGAGGCGCTTGCTCTTATTTATTGGGATTTGCGGACAGGTGCGCCGAAACAGGGAGTCGAACAGAGATCGGAAGTCATTGGTACGTTATCCTCGGAAGTATTTAAAATGTCTACATCTGAGGATATGGCAGCGTACATAGCAAATTTATCAGGAGAAGAGATTTCGGAAATAGCAAGAAAAAACCTCGAGGAGTGCCGTAAAGAGTACGAACGGAACAAAAAAATTCCCGCAGAAGAATATAAACAATATGTGATTCTTAAATCAAAAGCAGAAAGTGTTTGGGAAGACGCTAGAGCAAAATCTGACTTTGATATGTTTCTTCCATATTTAGAAAAGTTAGTAGAAATGACGAAACGATTTATCAACTATTGGGGATATGAAGGGAATAAATATAATACATTGCTTGATTTATATGAACCAGGCGTTACGGTAGAAATTCTTGATAAGGTTTTCGGTGATCTGAAAAATCAAATTGTTCCACTCGTTCAGCGAATCTCAGCGTCTCCTTATAAGCCAGAAACCGGCTTTCTGTTTGAATATTTTCCTAAGGAACATCAGCGTCATTTTAGTCTCGAAATTCTTAAACAAATGGGATTTAATTTTGACGCAGGAAGGCTGGATCAAACCGTTCATCCATTTGCAACAGGATTAAATCCAGGAGATGTAAGAGTAACGACTCGTTATGATGAGCGGGACTTCAGAACTGCTGTTTTTGGAACCATTCATGAAGGCGGTCATGCCTTGTATGAGCAAAATATATCAAAGGAACTAATTGGAACTCCGTTATGTTCCGGAACTTCTATGGGAATTCATGAGTCGCAATCGCTTTTCTACGAAAATTTTGTCGGCAGAAATTATTATTTTTGGAAAAATAATTATACACGCTTGAAAAATTGTACAAATGGACAATTTGAGGAAGTGCCTTTGGAAGATTTTTATAGAGCGATAAATGAATCTAAACCTTCGCTAATTAGAATTGAAGCTGATGAATTAACCTATCCGCTGCATATTATCATTCGCTATGAAATTGAAAAAGGCTTATTTAATGATGAAATACAAGTAAAGGATTTACCAGCTATTTGGAACGATATGTACGAAGCATATTTAGGCATACGTCCTGGAAATGATGCAAATGGTGTTTTACAGGATGTTCACTGGTCTGGAGGAAGTTTTGGTTATTTTCCTTCCTATGCTTTAGGATATATGTATGCAGCACAGTTCAAGCACAAAATGTTGGAGGATCTTCCTAATTTCGATCAATTATTGGAATATGGGGATTTGCTTCCAATTAAAGAGTGGCTAGGAAAACATATCCATCAATATGGAAAAATGAAAGAGCCGTTAGAAGTTTTGCAAGATGTAACGGGTGAAGGATTAAATGCCCAGTATTTAACTGATTATTTATACAATAAATATAGTGGGATTTATCAATTGAAATAGAGCATAGCAAATACAGCCATAGAAAAGGCTCCAACTTAGTTGGAGCCTTTAATGGGACTACCATGTTTTAAAACCTTTTGAACCAATTGGTGCATTTTGTATCATGTCGATAAACGGAATGGTATAAGCAAACAGAATAAGCAAGGCCGTAATCCCAAGCCATAATTTCCAGTTTTCATATACCATTGGAGCTTTTTCTTCAGGATTTTCCGCTTCACCGACAGGGAATTCTTGCTCGCCTTTTGGCGCAAAGAAAGCAAGGTTTATGAAAATAACAAGCACAAGGATGATGCCGAGGAAAAGAATCGACCCTCCAACAGCCTGGGCAATTTGGTAAGGAATCCATTCAGCAGCTTGCTTGGCTCCACCATAGGTGGAGAAGGCTGAACGCCTTGGCGCACCTAGAAGCCCTTCAGCATGCATAGAAGCTGACATGAAAGTCATTCCGATAAACCAAATCCAGCCTTGAATAATTGCCAATTTATTCATTTTCTTTGTTAATATTCTCCCTGTTAAATGCGGGATCAGCCAGTACGAGATTCCAAAGAACGTTAAGACAACAGAAGTGGCAAGGGTTAAATGGAAATGGCCAGTTATAAAAATTGTATTATGAACGACTTGATCCATTTGGTTTGATGCATTGATAATCCCACCAGCACCTGCAGGAATAAACGCGGCCATCCCAATAAACGGAACGGTAAAACGAGCATCACCCCATGGAAGTTTCTTAAGCCAGCCAAACAAACCAGTCGCTCCTTGTGAACGTCCAAACCTTTCAAAGGTTGCAAATAACGAGAAAGCTGTCATTAACGAAGGAATGACTACCATAAATGTGAGGATAACCTGTAAAAACTTCCACATCGGATCAATGCCGGGCTCGGTTAACTGATGGTGAAAACCGACTGGGATCGAGAAAAGTAAAAATAAGATAAATGAAAAGCGGGCAAGGGAATCAGAGAATATTTTACCGCCAATAATTTTTGGAATAATCGCATACCAGCACATATAAGCGGGAAGCAGCCAAAAATAGACAAGCGGATGGCCAAAATACCAGAAAAGTGTGCGGCTTACCAAAACATCGACCCGGTCAACTAACCCTAGTGACCATGGAAGAAGCTGGAATAATACAGTTGCCGCTACACCCAATGTGGCAACAATCCATAAAAGAGTATTCACTACAGCCATAAAGCTCAAGAGCGGGCTTGATTTACCAAGATTATTTTTGCGCCACTTCGTATAAGTCATAATTTGTGCCGCACCATCAATCCAGCTTCCAACAACAACGAATGTCAATCCTAAGTAGAAAATCCAGTGCGCTTTTAACGGAGCATAGAATGTATAAAGAACAGTTGCTTGATTGAGCAGAATCATCGTTGCTGACATTATAGTTCCGATTGTCATTACCCAAAAACCGATCCACCCCGTCCGGCGTGCCGCAGACGAATGAGTGCCAGCAGTTCTGCTGACAGCAGCATACTGGAAGCCCATTATGAAGAATGTCGTCAGAACAAGACCTAATAAGACACCATGTACTGTTAGTATTTGGTAATAGCCGATATTTCCTGGCAGCTCAAATTTACCGGAGCGTACGAGGGTTTGTAATAACCCCATTAATCCACCAATCGCCAAAGCTGTGAAAGCTACGTAGAAGTGCGCCATCGAAAGTTTGGCATCTTGCTGGTCAACTTTACTGTTCGTCGTAACGTTCGCCATTAGTTTACCACCTCGATTTTAGAAGTCATTAAATGGTGCCCGGTACCGCAATACTCGTTACAAACAACCAAGTATTCCCCTTTTTTATTAAATGTAGTTGTATATTCGCTGATATAACCAGGTTCAAGCATCATATTAATATTTGTTCCAGCGACCTCGAAGCCATGGACGACGTCTTTCGTAGTCGCAATCACTTTTACCTTTGCTCCAAGCGGTACTTTAACCGATCCGGGATTATAGTTAAAGGCAGAAGCAACGACAACCAGTTCATAATCCCAATCTTTTCCTTCCACTTTATGGAGTCCCGATTTTGTGAATGGAGCGGTTTGATCCACTTTTTCTGAATTGATGGTCGCTAAGCTGCTCGGTGGCTTCTTTCCTAAATGGAAAGCACTTACACCAACGACAATTAAAAAAACAATGAGTGCACCTATTCCGAAAGACAGCCAAATTTTTTCAAATTTGTGCATATGCATTGCTATTCCCCCCCTCTTTATTTTAAAAACGATCTAGGAATAAAAAGTAAACGCCTAGCCAAGAAACCACGATAAACATCCCCAAAAAGAAAACAGAAGCCAAAGTGCCTTTTAAAGAAGAGCGGTCCTCAATTTCCGTTTTTTGCTTTTGTTCCAATTCGGTATTCGCCATCCCCCAACACTCCCTTTTTGAAATTAACAAAACGAATTCTCTTTCATAATACAAAACAATGAAAAAAGTAAAATATGAAAAGCGAATGTTCACAAAGTGTTCATTCCTATCTAAATACTATGTTAATAGTGAAAATTTGGAATAACAGTGATTAAAATCACTCGAACAGGCGGGTAAATGTGAATATATTGTGAATTGTCACACTATAGCTGTGATAATTGTAATTGATAATGAGGGAGAAAACGATTTAGTCACATAACCCGTTTTGGGAATATAAATAGTAAGATAGATACAGGAAAAATGCTCTGAAAGCGAGTGTGTCGTATGGAAAAGTATTATTGTGAGTCTTGCCGGCTTCTGTACAATAAAGTGGAATTGTGCAAAGTGTGTGGAGCAATAGCAAAAAATAAAATCGTGATTGAAGTTCAAAGACAGAAAGAAAAGCAATAGATCATGATCAACGTTCCCTTCTGGAAATGTTTTTGTAATGATTACCGAAAAAATAAAGAGTATAATAGAACTGCACAACAACAAACCTTCAAAACGTTTGGCTTCCCTCTCTTTTTTGGGAAGCCTTTTTCATTTTTTCACTTTCTGTATGAATAATCATTTTTTTTGGATGGGAAAAATATCCTTCTGACTGTTACCTTAGGGAGTAAAGCGATTCAATCATGTTTACAAAGTGATCTTTGCCAACCTGATCCCCGCACACCAATGCACGATCTTTTTCATGGCGCAGGCTGTAAGAGTTTGGGCAATTGTTTCTCTGGGGAAATACTGGAATAAGAAGAAAAGGCATTAAAACAAAGAGAATTTTAAAGGTTGCAACCGGTTTTTGCCTAAGATGTTAAATAAGTGTGACAGTTAATGAAACTTTATTGAAAATGATTATCGCCTATGGTAAACTATTCTCAACAATGAAAACCATTCTCAACAACGATTCGGTTAAGGAAGGTGTTCGGTATGGCTTTTGCGTTTGTTGGAGGAACGGTTATTATTTATGCATTTGTCATGAAACACGTTTTAAAGCATATTTCCCATTAGAAGAAAAAAGCAAACGCAGTTTTTTAAGCAGTATAGATGCTTAAAAGAACATTCTCAGCCAAAAATCAGCGCTTTTCCCTGATTTTTGGCTTTTTTTCGTTTTGTTTATGTAATGATGGGAAAAGTTTGAATTATCGTATAAAATAAAACTATTACGAAGTTGTGATAAGGGGAAATCAAGATGATTCGAATTGCAGGTCAAACGGAGACATACGAAACGTTAAAATGGAGATTAATTGATGTACATAAATATTTGGAAGCACAAGGGGATTTTGAGAATGCTAAAAAAATCAAGCAATTAGCAAATAAATTAATAAAAAAAGAATTTACCATTGCGTTTTGCGGACATTTCTCGGCAGGAAAATCGACGATGATCAACCAAATACTTGGGGCAAATATACTGCCATCAAGCCCAATTCCAACAAGTGCCAACCTTGTAAAGATCAAGTCTGGAGAAGATTATGCGAAAGTCTATTTTAAATATGAGAAACCTCGTATTTATTTAGCGCCGTATGATTACAATTTAGTGAAGAATTACTGTAAAGATGGCGATCAAATTGATGCAATAGAAATTAGTGATTCAAAGACCCATTTGCCAGATAGCACGGCTATTATGGACACGCCGGGAATTGATTCTGCTGATGATGCCCACAGGATTGCTACAGAATCAGCCATTCACCTTGCTGACCTTGTATTCTACGTAATGGACTACAATCACGTGCAGGCAGAGCTAAACTTCCTGTTTACAAAAGAATTAATGGGAGGAGGGAAAGAGGTTTACCTGGTGATCAATCAAATTGACAAGCATCGGGAGGAAGAATTGAGTTTTGCTGCATTCAAACAAAGTACCGTTGCTTCATTTGCAGCCTGGGGCGTAAAACCAGAGCGTATTTTTTACACTTCGCTGAAAAAGAAAGACCATCCTTTTAATGAATTTCACGATTTTCAACAGTTTATTGCGGAAAAAATCGCGAAAAAAGATGAATCCTTGTTACAAGCGATTTATCATTCAATGTCAAAGATTACAAATGATTATTTAAGCCAAAAAGGAAATATCCTTGAGGAAAACCTAGAAGCTTCAAGAGAAATTATAAGCAGCTTGACTCAGGAGGAAAAAAAAGCAATTTCAGAAAATTTCAGCCGCACCCAAAGTGAACTAGAAAAAGTAAAACTTGTGGTGGAAGAAGCGGCGAAAGCTTTTGATCAGGAAATTAACAAAATCATGAAAAACGCTTATTTAATGCCATTTGAAACGAGAGCGTTGGCCGAAGCTTATTTGACAGCAAGGCAGCCTGAATTTAAAGCAGGATTCCTGTTTGCGAAACAAAAAACAGAAGCGGAACGAAAAGCAAGGCTTGAACGATTTCATCAAGATATCCTTGCAAAAACAAAATCACAGCTTGAATGGCACATCCGTGAATATTTAGTACAATTCCTTAAAAAAGCTAGTTTAGACAGCAATGAGCTGTTGACAGTTGTACAATCATTTTCTGTTTCTTTTTCAGCTGATTTACTGGAGAGCACAGTGAAGCCGGGAGCTGGTTTAACAGGAACCTATGTTTTGCAATATTGTGACGATGTGGCTGCTGAAATAAAAGCAGCAGTCAAGAAACAATTGGCACCAGTAAAAATTGACTTTTTCAAGGTATTAAAAGAAAGAAACGCAAAAGAAATAAAAAAATATAGCCAAAAATTTAAAGAAACAGAGAAAAATTTTCTTGCCTATCAAGAAATAAAAGAGAAGGAGTTTCAATTGCAAGCAGAACGGGTGCACATAGAAGAGCTCCTGAGGAAAACAGTACCAATGGAAGCGGCTGACTGCATTTCCCTTTTTGAAGTTGAAGAAGAGGAATTTGAAGTGGTCAGTGATGGGGGTAAAGCAGAAGCTGACCAAAAGAGCAAAACAAGGTCAATTGACAGACAAGAAGAGAAATTACAGCCAGCTTTTAGCAGTGATGAGCGATCAGCAAACCGATTACAGCAAGTATCAGAAGAACTGTATCGAACTTCCAACCTTATACAAAAGCTCGCCGGCTTCCAGAAAACGGCTCAAATTTTGGCAGAAAAAGCAAGCCGCCTTGAGCATAAGGGTTTTACTGTTGCCCTATTTGGTGCATTCAGTGCTGGTAAATCTTCCTTTGCTAACGCTCTAATGGGGGAGAAGGTTTTACCAGTATCACCGAATCCTACGACCGCAGCCATCAATAAAATTATGCCTGTAACGGATGAAAATCCTCACGGGACTGTGCTTGTAAAGTTTAAAGATGCAGCCGGAATGCTAGAGGATGTCAATCATTCTTTAAAAATATTCGGTGTAAACGCTGTCGCATTTTCTGACGCCTTGCAAACAATTGAACACAACATTGCTTTGGAAAATAAAAAGGATGGTGTATATAAGACACATTTTTCTTTTTTACAGGCATTTAAAAAAGGCTGCGGAAAGTATGAAAAAATGCTTGGAACTGTTTATAAAACAACATCCCGGGAATTTGAGGAATTTGTTGCCAATGAGGAAAAGTCTTGTTTTGTTGAGTCAATCGAACTGTATTTTGATTGCGAACTGACAAGAAAGGGAATTACGCTTGTTGACACACCTGGCGCAGATTCAATTAATGCCCGCCACACCGGGGTCTCGTTTGATTATATCAAAAACGCGGATGCCATTTTGTTTGTAACATACTACAACCATGCCTTTTCAAAAGCGGATCGCGAATTTTTAATTCAGCTCGGCCGCGTAAAAGATTCGTTTCAGCTCGATAAAATGTTTTTTATTATTAATGCCATTGATCTTGCTGAAAGCGAAGAGGAGAAAAAAATGGTTGAAGACTATGTCTTTGACCAGCTCAACACATACGGGATAAGAAATGCGCATCTTTTTTCTCTTTCAAGTATGTTAGCTTTAAAAAACAAGATTAGCAGCACAGCAGATACAAATTCCGGCATGCCAAAATTTCAGACTGCTTTTTATTCCTTCGTTGAGAATGATTTAACCAATATGGCAGTTAACGCCTCCAAGGCGGAATTGATCAGGGTTTTAGAACTGCTTGAAGGCCTTGTACAAAGTTCAAAGGAAGATGAAGCGGGCAAGCAGCAAAAGCGGTTGAAAATAGAGTCGGAAAAACAGCAAATTCATTCCTTCTTGAGCGCCCAATCGGCTGAGCCATTGCAAAACCGGCTGGAGCAAGAGGCGGAAGAGCTTCTTTATTATATAAAGCAGCGTGTATTTTATCGCTTTGGTGATTTCTTTAAAGAAGCGTTTAACCCTTCCATTTTAAAAGAGGACGGCCGAAATTTGAAAAAGACATTACAGGCAGCATTAGATGAATTGCTTGAGAGTATTGGTTTTGACTTTGCTCAGGAGATGAGAGCGGCAACGGTAAGATTGGATCGGTTTGCAGAGAATGTAGTAAAGGATTTTCAGGCGATGATTGTTAGAAGACTAACGGAAATCAATGCCGGCCTGTCCTTTGCTGCTTTTGAATTGAAGAATGAAGATCAGCTTTTGTTTGAATCCGCTTTTCAGCAGCTGGATAAGCAAATTTTTGCAAAAGCACTTGCCTATTTTAAAAATCCAAAATCTTTCTTTGAAAAAAATGAGAAAAAAAGGATGAGTGAAGAAATTTATGAGCATTTGAACCAGCCCGCAGATGAATATTTACAATTTCAATTGGAACGCTTGAGGGACTATTATCATGGAGTGCTTGCGAGGGAGAGTTCACGGCTTACAGCTGCCATGGCGGAACAAGTTGAAGATTACTATCTGAGCCTGATTTCATCACTTGATGGTGGAGTTCAGGTGGATAAATTAATGGACATTCAGCAAAGTTTGCTAAAATTTAAAAATTGACTTTCATTGGAGGTTTAGCTATGAAATATACAGTGAGCAGCGAATGGCTGTTGGACCATTTACAGGATCGTAACGTCCGAATCGTCGATTGTCGTTTTTCATTAAGTGATTCGAAAAAAGGGAAGGCTGCCTATCTTGATGGACATCTCCCAGGGGCTGTCTTTTTCGATCTGGAGAAGGATTTATCTTCTCCCGTACGAAAGCACGGCGGCAGGCATCCGCTCCCCAATTTATACGAGCTGGTTGAAAAATTGGAAGCTGCAGGGATTCATAATGATGACATTGTTGTTGCTTATGATGATGGAGATGGTGCGTTTGCGGCTCGATTCTGGTGGTTGTTAGGCTACTTAGGACATAAAAAGGTATATGTCCTTGATGGGGGCTTTAAAAATTGGCAAACGAAAAACAATGTAGTGACTACAGTTATTCCTGAAACGGAGAGAAGACAGTTTGCGGTCAGCCTTCAAGAAGATTGGCTTGCCGAAATTGACGAAGTAAAAGCAGTTGTGCGGGGTGAAAAAAACGATTGTATAGTAATCGACTCGAGGGAAGCAAAAAGATATTTGGGAATTGAAGAACCGATTGATAAAAAAGCCGGTCATATTCCGGGTGCTGTCAATAAACCATGGTTTGAAGGGTTAGATGGCGGATTTTATAAATCTGTAGAAAGCCAAAAGCAAAGGTTTGCTGATATTGATTCGGCAAAAGAAGTAATTGTTTATTGTGGTTCAGGAGTAACAGCTGTTCCCAATTTTCTTGCCCTAAAAGAAGCAGGCTATCATCGTGTAAAGCTATATGCAGGCAGCTTCAGCGACTGGATTTCTTATGACGAAAATAAAATTGAGCCGTGATACAACTCGATTTTCTATGCTATAATGAGGGAGATGCTTTTTGACTATTTTACTATAGGAGGACTTTTCCTTGCAGAAGCAAAAACCTTCTCTTATGCTTGTTGATGGAATGGCGCTGTTATTCCGGGCCTTTTACGCTACCGCGGTAACAGGCCAATTTATGATAAATTCAAAGGGTGTTCCAACGAATGGAGTTCATGGTTTTGTCAAACATTTAATGATAGCAGTAGGTGCGTTTAAACCATCTCATGTTGCTGTTTGTTGGGATATGGGAAGCAAAACCTTCCGTTCTGAGTTATATTCAGATTACAAAGCCAATCGATCCGAACCTCCCGTTGAGCTTTTGCCGCAGTTTGAGCTTGTGAAGGAAGTTGTGGCTTCGTTTGATATTCCGAATATCGGATTAACCGGTTTTGAAGCAGATGATTGTATTGGAACAATTGCCCGGCAATTAAAGGGTTCAGCTCATGTGACAATTTTAACCGGAGATCAGGACATTCTCCAGCTTTTGGACGATATGATTTCTGTTGCGTTGTTAAAAAAAGGGTATGGGAATTATCTTGTACACACTCCTGCTTCTTTTTTTGAAGAAAAGGGCATTCAGCCAAAGCAATTGATTGACTTAAAAGCCTTAATGGGTGATACGAGTGATAACTACCCTGGTGTAAAAGGGATTGGCGAAAAGACAGCTCTTAAGCTGCTTCAGGAATATGAACATATTGAAGGGATTATTTCCAATATGGACATCCTCTCGAAAGCAACCAAAACAAAAATCCAACAAGACTTGGAAATGCTCCACCTTTCGCGAAAGCTTGCCGAAATAAAATGCGATGTGCCGGTTAGCTGCGACCTTGAAACGGCAAAAATGGAATTCATTCAAGAAAAAGTGCTGAATAAATTTTCAGAATTAGAATTGCGTGGTCTCCACCGCATGCTCCCTTTGGGAACTGCAATTGTTTCGTAATATTTATAAATGGCTGCCTTTCCACGAGAGAAAGGCAGCCATTTCATTTATCCCACATTAACAAACCCCAACTGATTGAAGTTTCACTTTATTGCCCAAAATTGCTGATCGGCAAAGGACTATTTCGTATTTTTCTTTTTGGCTGCATTTTCCAATTTGCTTTTTGGCTCGTCAGCGAATTCCGCATCTTGACCATATCCTTGCGGTGTAACTCCCGAAGCTTTTACACCGCGATTCGGATTATGCTTTTTGCTCATCTAGGTTCACCTCCGTTTTAATAGTATTTCCTAGTGGAATAATAAAACACCAGATCTTTAACACTAATAAACGAGGTGAATGAAATGAACAAAGGGGTGTACTTTGCTCTTTTAAGTATTGTTCTTGCACAAGTTCTTAAAATCCCTGTCCATTTTTTAAAAAAGAAAGAATGGCATCCACAGGCTTTTTTTGAGACAGGCGGAATGCCAAGCTCCCATTCAGCAGGAGTTTCATCATTAACAACCTATATCGCTCTAAAACGGGGAATGCCTACTTTTGATTTTGCTCTCTCCCTAATATATGGCTTAATTGTCATGTATGATGCGCAGGGAATTCGCCGGCAAACGGGGGAGCTGACATTGAAAGTGAATTCAATGGACGAATTGCTGGAAAAAATTCATAAGGATGAAACAGTGCCATTTAAAGAGGAATCACCGAAAAAACTGAAAGAAATGCTTGGACATCAGCCGGAAGAAGTAGTTGGCGGTGCATTATTGGGAGTGATTGTAGGAACCATCGGTCACCTATTGACAAAAAAGGATAGAAAAAGACTCCTTCATAATGTAAAATTCAAGTAGAGATTGTTTGAGTTTATGCAGAGAGGAATGACAAAGCCGGGTGCAAACGGTGGATCAATTTATGCTTGACTTAAAAGGCCGAGGTTTTCAATTTCAAGAAGATGTTATCGGATTTATCTACTTCGGAAAACGCTATACAAATGCCTCCGATGAAATCACCAATACGGCAATTGAACTGACGCTGAAGGCACAAAAAGACTTTGACGGCAGTTTCTATGTAGCTTTACTTGAAACATTAACAGCTAATAATATTACAACAAGAAAAGCTGCTTTACGATTCATAAAGGAGAAAGATCTTTTATCGATATAACAAAGTAACTCCCTTTATTTATCCAAGGGAGTTATTTTTATCTGATTTTTCCTAAAAGAAAATTTTGATGCAGGCAGTTCTGCAAAGATCATTCCTGCGAAAATAAATAGACAGCCCGCCAAGGCACTGATCGTCAAGCGGTCACCTGTCCAGAAAAAACCTGTGAGAGCCGCAAAAACAGGCTCCATTGCGAAAATAAGAGCGACTCTCGTAGTAGTCGTATATTTCTGGAATTTTGTCTGAATCAGAAAAGCGAGTGCTGTAGCAAACAAAGAAGTAATTAGCAAGGCAATGTATACATCCATTGACAATAACAATTCAAACTGAAACGTTTTTTCCCAATCCTCGAATAAAAAGGAAGAGAGGGTAGACAGAAAAGCTACAGTTGTAATCTGGATGACGGTTAGCAATAACGTCGGGTAGCTAGCTGCAAATTTTCCAGTAAAAATAATATGGAAAGCAAAGCTTATTGCGCAAATAAATACAAAAACATCCCCGATGTTAAGGGAAGAAAAGTCGGTAGCGGTTAACAAAAAAAGTCCTGCTGTCGCTATACCAACGCCTAAAATGGCATTTCGGCTTAAAGAATGTTTTAATAAAATCATTGAAAACAATGGAACAAGGACAACGCTTAAACCAGTTATAAATCCGGCTTTTGAAGATGTTGTGTAAACCAGTCCAATGGTTTGCGTTGCGTATCCTAAAAAAAGCCAGAAGCCCATAAAAACTCCTGCCAGCACCGAATTTTTATTTAGCAACTTTAACTGGTTTTTTTCAAAAATAACGAGCCAAAGTGCAAGCAGAATAGCTGCCAAAAAGAAGCGAATGCCGTTGAAGGCTAGCGGTTCTAAAGAACTGATGGCGTTTTGAACGAGAACAAAGGTGATTCCCCAAATAAACGTAACGAACAGCAAGCTGCTGTCGGCGATAATTGATTTTTGCATATACTCATGATTCCTCCAAGTTATTTTCCCGGATTGCTTGGCGTGCAAGTTCATCTGCTACTTTGTTTTCGCGGCTTGGAATCCATTTCATAAAAAACAGTTCAAGCTTTTTCGAAAGTTGGAGCGCTTGGTCAAGCAGAGGAGCAAATTGTTTGTTTTTGGCGAATTCTTTTTCTACGGCTCTGTTCACTAATTCAGAATCCGTACGAAAAGAAACGATTAGGTAGCGGTTTTCCAGGCAAATTTCGAGCGCTTTTATAAAAGCATGAAATTCTGCCTCATGATTGGACATCATCCCAAGCGGGATAGAGTATTTTTCATGGATTCCTTGTCCTTTAATAAATATGCCGGCACCGCTCGGCCCGGGGTTGCCGGCGCTTGCTCCATCGATATAAACCTCAATCAATTTAGACTCCTCCATGGTAGTTCATTACTGAAAGTTTATCATAATTTTAAGGATTTTTTCTAATTTCTTTACGATGGGCAAGATAAATGGTAGGAAAAAAGAAGAAAGGTTGAATGAAATGAAATATAAATTAGAGTGGAAATTTAATGTAAAAGGGCACGGCAAAATTCAATTTACATCCGAGTTTATTTCCGGGGAGCTGGCCATACTGGCTGGAGATGAGCTGGATAAAACCGGGAAGGCGGCAGACCTCTATTTTTACGATGAGATGGGAACATCTTGGACCTTAAAAGAAATGAAAAAGCTTGTGAGTGAGATTGAGGAAGATCCGCACGAATTAACGGTGTATTTTGATGGAGGCTTTAAAAAAGAAACGGCTCAAGCTGGTCTTGGAACAGTCATTTTTTTTAAACAAGGGAAAAAGAAATTTCGCATTCGAGCCAATCAGCGAATCGATGAGATGGAAACAAACAATGAAGCTGAATATGCCGCTCTCTACTTTGCTCTTACGATTCTTGAAGAATTAAAAATTCATCATTTGCCATGTGAATTTAAAGGTGATTCTCAGCTTGTTTTAAAACAGCTGGAGGGTGAGTGGCCGTGCTATGAAGATGTGTTAAACAAATGGCTTGATCGAATTGAAGTAAAAATCAACAGTTTGGGAATTGACCCGCGGTATACAGTTGTTCCGAGAAATGACAATAAAGATGCCGATAAATTAGCCACCCAGGCTCTTGTTGGGAAAGAAATCTTTTCTAAGACTCAATTACTATAATAAATAGGTAAAAGGGAAGGGGGTAAAGCGATGAAAGAAATGAACCGGACAGAATTACTTGAAACACTTCAATGGACGATATCTCAATATTGTGATGGATGTTTTCTCAACAAACACTTAAGAAAGTCGGAAGGAAAGAGGGCAGCGCATCGGTTTTGCATATCTCAATGCACGGTTGGTGAAAAGCTGCGGGAGTATGGGAAAAAGCTGTCTTAAGAAGAATAAAAGGCTGGCGACTATTGCCAGCCTCTAAATATATTTTTGAAAATTAAAGTTTAACCACGTTTGCAGCTTGTGGTCCACGGTTTCCTTCAACGATTTCAAAAGAAACTTCTTGACCCTCTTCTAATGATTTGAAACCTTCGCCTTGGATAGCGCTGAAGTGTACAAACACATCGTCTCCACCTTCGACTTCAATAAAACCATAGCCTTTTTCATTGTTGAACCATTTTACTTTACCGTTTTGCATAATACTTCTTCCTCCTAAGCCTTTCAAGACACAACTCGCGTCTTAGTTAAATATTGTCATGGTGCAGACTTTACCGGCAAGTGACTTGCGACGATTTTTCTGTAACATGATGATTTTAATATACATGAATAGAATGGGACAGTCAAGGAATGAAAGCGGTTTTCCACTTAATCTTACCGCTAAATCAGCAAATATTAAAAAATATCTGAAATTAATTTTGGTTTGAACATATATTTTAGTCAAGCTCATAACTTTTATTAATCTATGTCTGGTGCACAAAGGGAGGAAGTTATGTATCGATTTTCAATAAAGGGTGAAGAATGGATTCTGCGGTTTTCTCCCCAAACTTCTGTTGGAGCAGAAGAGAAGCAGGAAATTTTAACCTCCTTGCTCCATATAGAAATGGACCTATTATCCTATTTCCATGGGGAAACCTTTATGATGCTGGATAAAAAATTTGGCGCGATCGTTTTTATTGTTGAAAGGATTCCTTCGTTTATTTTAACCGTATCAACCATTATTCCAGTGGAACGCTGGTACATTCAAGATCCAACTCTAAAACTATTTAAATCAATGTAACCCGCTCAATTTGTTGAAGCGGGTTCTTTTGCTTCATTAGATTATGTAAACGAAATTATCGCATTCATAATAGATGTCATAAATTTGACAAAAAAACAAAGCTGTAAAGTGATAAATGTCTGCTAATATAATATTGAGATTTTGATACAATAGCAGTTTTAATTAAATAATTGTTATTGTAATCATTTATTTCAGAAGCCGGCTTTATTTTTTTATTTTGTTTCGTGTCAGAAATCTTTTTAGCTTTGTACATTGTGAAATACCGATCATGATTAAATGTCAAATGTTGAAAAATTATCGAGGGGGAAATGTTCATGGATCCAGTTTTTTTAGCCAGAGTTCAATTTGCTGTGACCACAATTTATCACTTTTTCTTTGTTCCGCTGACGATTGGCCTTGTTTTTATGGTCGCATTGATGCAAACTTTGTACGTTGTGAAGAACAAAGAAGTCTACAAAAAAATGGCGAAATTTTGGGGACATCTATTTTTAATTAACTTTGCAGTTGGCGTTGTAACTGGTATTATTCAGGAATTTCAATTTGGAATGAACTGGTCGGATTATTCCCGGTTTGTAGGGGATGTTTTTGGCGCTCCGCTTGCGATTGAAGCATTGCTTGCATTCTTTATGGAATCAACCTTCATCGGTTTATGGATTTTCGGCTGGGATCGATTGCCGAAAAAATTGCATTTAACAAGTATTTGGCTTGTATCGCTCGGCACGATCCTTTCTGGTTTTTGGATTTTAACTGCAAATTCCTTTATGCAACACCCGGTTGGCTTTGCATTAAATAACGGACGCGCCGAAATGAATGATTTTTTAGCTCTGATCACGAATGGCCAAGTTTGGGTGGAATTCCCGCACGTAATCACAGGAGCGCTTAGCACCGGAGCATTTTTCGTGGCTGGAATAAGCGCATTTAACTTATTGAAAAAAAGACAGGTAGAGTTTTATAAAAAATCGTTAAACCTTGCTTTAATCATTGGCTTAATCGGCAGCCTAGGGGCTGCACTCAGCGGACACGCACAAGCGCAGTATCTTGTGAAAACACAGCCGATGAAAATGGCAGCTGCTGAGGCGATTTGGCAAGACACTTCCGACCCGGCACCATGGTCCGCGTTTTCGATTATTGACTCGGCCAAAAAAGAAAACAAATTCGAAATCAATATTCCATATGCGTTAAGCTTCTTGTCTTATTCGAAATTTGATGGCAGTTTAAAAGGAATGGAAACCCTTCAAAAGGAGTATTCAAAAAAATATGACGCCCAAGTCGGAAAAGGAACGAATTATATTCCACCGGTTAAAACAACGTATTGGAGCTTCAGGTTAATGATCGGCTTTGGGGTTGCAATGATTTTGTTATCGATCATTGGTATATTCCTTTGGAAAAAAGGCAAGCTGGAACAAAGCAAACTATTTTTGAAATTTTTAATTCCTGCGATTTCCTTTCCGTTTTTAGCGAATACATTTGGCTGGATCATGACGGAGGTAGGACGGCAGCCTTGGACTGTTTTTGGCTTAATGACAACAGCTGATTCCGTTTCTCCGAACGTTTCTGCTGGTACTATTTTGTTTTCAATCATTATGTATGTTCTAATTTTCACGATTCTTGCAACCGTGATGGTGTATTTAATGGTTCGCGAAATTAAAAAAGGTCCCGGTGCCCATCAAGGCATTGAAAATAATATTTCTACAGACCCATTTAATAAGGTAGGTGCTTAAGATGGAATTAAGTGAACTATGGTTTGTCTTAATCGCCGTTGTGTTTATTGGTTTCTTCTTCCTAGAAGGGTTTGATTTTGGTGTTGGAATGTCAACAAGGTTTTTAGCTCGCAATCAATCAGAGCGATCTGTAATGGTCAACGCTATTGGTCCTTTCTGGGATGCCAATGAAGTATGGCTATTAACTGGCGGCGGCGCCATTTTTGCAGCTTTCCCACATTGGTATGCAACGATGTTTAGCGGATACTATATCCCGTTACTAGCAGTCTTACTATGTTTGATTGGCCGAGGAGTTTCATTTGAATTTCGCAGCAAGGTTGCAAACCCCCATTGGACGAATATTTGGGATTGGACAATCTTTTTCGGTAGCCTATTGCCCCCATTCCTACTGGGTGTCCTCTTTACAAGTATGTTAAAAGGAATGCCGATTGAAAAAGATATGAACATGGCAGCAGGGTTTTCTGATTTTATCAATATCTATTCTTTATGGGGCGGGTTAACGGTTACTTTATTAACGTTTCTGCACGGATTAAACTTTTTAACCTTAAAAACAGAGGGCGATATTCGCAAGCGTTCTGCTGATTTAGCGAAAAAAGTGGTCTTTGCCGTTCTTGGCTCACTTGTCGTCTTTGTGATTTTATCGTGGTCGATGACGGATATTTTTGAGGTTCGCCGTGTTCCTGAACTCATTCTTGTTGCTCTGATTGTAGTGTCCTATGTCCTTAGCTTTTCGTTCATTTCGCAAAAACGTGAAGGATGGGCGTTTACGATGTCGGGACTTGGTTTACTGTTTACAGTATCGGCCATTTTCGTCGGTCTTTTCCCAAGGGTCATGATTAGTTCAATTAATAAAGCCTACGATTTAACTGTTTATAATGCTTCAAGTGGGGTATACTCGTTAAAAGTAATGACGATCGTCGCTCTAACGATTTTACCTTTTGTGCTTGGTTATACGATTTGGAGTTATTATGTTTTCAGAAAACGAGTATCTGAAAAGGAGCATTTAACGTACTGATGGATAAATCATTATTCTCTTACAGGGGAATCAAGCCAGTACTAGCATTCCTTGCATTTTTAACCACCATTCAAGGTGTTATGATTATTATACAGGCCAATTTTTTGGCAGATTCAATCTCCTCCCTTTTTGGGGGAGATTTGTTTCGTGATGTCAGCAAAAAATTAGCGGTTTTCTTCTTGGCTCTCTTATTCCGCCAGAGCCTGACTTTTATGAAAAAAAAGCTTGCATACCAATTTGCGGTTGAAACGAGCGTAACTCTCAGGCAAGCAGCTATTGAAAAATTATTTCAATTGGGGCCGCGTTTTGTGAGGGAAGAAGGATCCGGGCAGACGGTCACATTGATTTTGGAAGGTACAATGAAATTCCGGCGTTATCTGGAGCTGTTTTTGCCAAAATTGATGAACATGGCCTTGATTCCGGCGATGGTTTGCATCTTTATCTTTTTTGAAAATGTGAGATCGGCGGTTATATTAATCATTGCTTTTCCTATTTTAATTGTCTTTATGATTCTGCTTGGATTGGCAGCTCGCAGCAAAGCGGATCGGCAATATAAATCCTATCAAATGTTATCGAATCACTTTGTCGATTCTTTAAGAGGGATCGAGACGCTTAAATATTTAGGACTTAGCCGGAAGCATATCGAAAAAATCAGCCTTGTCAGTGAACGCTACCGGCAAGCGACAATGGCTACACTGCGGATTGCTTTTTTATCAACATTTGCTCTTGATTTTTTTACGATGCTCTCGATTGCAACAGTTGCTGTGTTCCTTGGGATGGGGTTGATCAACGGAACAATGGATCTGAAACCGGCATTAACCATCTTGATCCTTGCACCGGAATACTTTTTACCGATTCGCGAGGTAGGAAGCGATTACCATGCAACATTGGATGGTAAAGAAGCTGGAGAAAAAATAAAGGAAATTCTTGATAAGAAATGGTTTCGATTGCAGAAGGAACCGATCCCCCAATGGAACTCAAAAAGTGTATTTACAGCGCAAGACGTGGGTTTCAACTATGAAGTCGAAGAGCAAATTGGCATACATGATCTTCATTTTTCGATTACCGGAATGAAGAAAATTGGTATCATTGGTGCGAGCGGTGCAGGGAAATCAACATTTATCGATTTATTGTCCGGGTTTTTAACTCCTTCTAAAGGTGAATTTTTGCTTAATGGAAAAATTTTTCCCTCACTATCACAGGAAGAATGGCAAAAGCAGCTGACCTACATCCCGCAGCATCCATATTTGTTTCATGATACGATGTTAAACAATATTCGCTTTTATTATCCTGAAGCAACTGAAATTGAGGTAGAAAGAGCGGTTCGGGCAGCTGGGCTTGATAAGGTCATCGGGGAATTGCCAGAAGGATTAAGCACCTTGATTGGGGAAGGCGGACGCAGTTTAAGCGGCGGGCAGGAACAGCGAGTTGCACTTGCCAGAGCATTTTTAGGAAATCGTCCTGTTATGATGCTGGATGAACCGACAGCTCATTTGGATATTGAAACAGAATATGAATTAAAAGCGACGATGCTGAAATTGTTTGAAGGAAAACTTGTTTTCTTTGCAACTCATCGTCTCCATTGGATGCTGGACATGGATGAGATCTTGGTCTTAGATAATGGGAGATTAGTTGAAATGGGCAGTCATCAAGAATTAATGGAAAAACATGGATTTTATTACGAACTTGTTACTGCACAGATGGAGGCGCAGCAATGAACAAAAATAAATGGATCATTCCATATTTAAAGCAACATCGCGGTTTATTTCTGCTTGCTATTTTACTTGGTGTCCTGACGATTCTGTTCGGCGGCGGATTGATGTTCACCTCTGGATATTTAATCTCTAAAGCTGCAACCCGTCCGGAATCGATTTTAATGGTTTACGTACCAATTGTCGGGGTTCGCACTTTCGGGATTGGCAGGGCTGTAATCAGTTATATTGAGAGGTTAACAGGCCATCAACTAATCTTAAAAATACTCTCCAATATGCGAAGCAGGTTGTATAAAGTCCTTGAGCCTCAGGCTGTTTTTCTTAGAGAGCGCTTTTTAACCGGTGACATCCTTGGCGCATTGGCGGATGACATTGAGCATTTGCAGGATTTTTATTTGAAAACTCTGTTTCCGTCGGTGATTTCCCTAGTGGTATATGCTGTAATGATAATTGCTGCTGGAGCTATCTCTGTTCCATTTGCGATTCTTTTGGCTGTCTTGGTCGGATTGCTTGTTTTTGTGGGTCCGCTTTTTTCTTTTCTTTATATGAGAGCTAGAAATGAACAGTTAAAGCGTGGAAGAAACAGGCTGTATCAGCAGTTAACCGATGCGGTATTTGGAATGAGCGACTGGGTTTTCAGCGGAAAGTACAGTAATTTTATTCAAAGTTATGAAAAACAGGAACAAGATTTGCTGCAAATTGAAATAAAAAAGCAGTCCTTTATGAATTGGCGGGATTTTTTCAATCAGGCAGTGCTTGGCGCGGTCGTCATTTTGGCTATTTACTGGGCAGATGGCCAGACGCTTAATGGGGAATTTCCGCCGACCCTTATTGCCGCCGTTGGTCTTGTCATGATGTCTTTGCTCGAATCTTTCCTGCCGCTTTCCGGAGCAGTAAGTGAAATATCATCCTACCAGGATTCAGTAAAGCGCTTAAATTTGATTGAAGGAAAAAATATTGCTGACATTGACAGCAAAGAGAGAATTGCCCGAGATATGGTTGACCTCTCCAATGTTTCGATCCAATTTAACCATGCTTCTTTTGCCTATTCGGGAGAAAAATCACTAATCAACAACTTTTGCTTGTCCGTTAATCAAGGGGAAAAAATTGCGATTCTTGGTCCAAGCGGGGCAGGAAAATCAACATTATTAAAATTGCTTCAAGGATTTCTTTCCCCGACAAGCGGCGAAGTTTTACTAAATGGAATGAAAGCTGAGGAGATAGCTCAATCAATCCCTGCTATTATGGCTGTTTTAAATCAAAAAGCCTATTTGTTTAACACATCAGTATTGAATAATATCAGGCTTGGCAACCCAGAGGCAACGGATGAAGAAGTTTACGATGCTGCCAAGCAAGCCCAGATCCATGAACACATTAAAAACTTGCCGAATGGTTATGAAACAAACATGCATGAAACAGGGGAGCGCTTTTCTGGCGGTGAACGGCAAAGAATCGCGCTTGCCAGGATTTTGCTGCAAAAAACACCTGTTGTTATTATGGATGAACCAACTGTTGGACTTGATCCAATTATAGAACAAAAATTGCTGGAGACCATTTTTGCTTCATTAAAAGAGAAAACGATCATTTGGGTTACTCATCATTTGGCTGGTATGGAGAAGATGGATCGGATTATTTTTATTGACCGCGGCGGGATTACAATGTCAGGTACACATTCACAATTAATTGAAAATGAAGTAAGGTATAGGAGACTTTACGATTTGGACCGTCCATTTTAGTAACGGCTTGGCTGGACAATATCCGGCCTTTTCATTTTTTAAGAATAATAGTGAAATCAGTCTTTACCTTTATTCTTTTGAGTGGGAAAATAAAGCCGGATGCAATTAAATAAGAGGGAGCCGTAAAATATGAAACTAATCATTGCAGAAAAGCCGGATCAAGGTTCAACATTGGCGTCGGTGTTTCAGCATAAACGGCAAAATGGCTATATTGAAGTTTTTCCAAATGAGATCTTCACTGACGGCGCTTTTGTCACATGGGCAATTGGCCATCTTTGCCAATTGGTTCCGCCGGAAAAGTATCGGCCTGAATGGAAAAAATGGTCGCTGGATTCATTACCGATTATCCCCGAACAATTCCAGTATGAAGTGACAAAAGATAAAACAAAACAATTTGCCGTCATTCAAAAATTAATTTCCAATCCAGCTGTAACGGAAATCATCCATGCAGGAGACGCTGGGCGAGAAGGTGAACTGATCATCCGCAATATTCTCCGTTTAACCAACACCAAAAAAACGATGAAAAGGTTATGGATCTCTTCTTTAACTCCCAATTCAATTCGGGAAGGATTTCGCAAGCTGCTGACTGAAGGCGAGACCCGAAATCTTTATTATGAAGCTTACACCCGCGCGTGTGCTGATTGGGTCGTGGGGATGAACGCGTCGCGATTATACAGTTTGCTTTTGCAAAAACAAGGTTTTTCTGATGTTTTTTCAGTCGGAAGAGTCCAAACTCCAACACTGGCGCTTATTGTAAAAAGAGAAAGAGAAATCGAACAATTTCAATCACAGCCATTTTGGGAGGTTCAGTCGCAATTTATCATCAATGGAAAAAAATATAGCGGGAAATGGCAAAAAGATGGAGAAACCCGGGTAGATTCTAAAGAATTAGCAGAGAAAATAGCTGCGTTTTGCAGAGAGAAGCCGGCAGAGGTTGCAGAAGTTCACGCGGAAAGAAAAGAGTTTTTCCCACCCCTTTTATACAACTTATCAGCATTGCAGGCAGAGGCAAATAAGCGGCTTAAATTCTCCCCAAAGAAGACCCTCGATCTTTTGCAAAAACTTTACCAAAAAGGAAATGTTTCATATCCCCGGTCCGATTCTAGGTATGTCACGATGGAAGAGGCAAATCAGTTTCCTAATATTTTAAACAAGCTTGGAAAAATAGAAGCCTATCAAAAATTTTTCCCTCTCCTAGTGACGTCGATCGCCGATAACAAACGGTATGTAAATGAAAAGAAAGTGACCGACCACTATGCCATCATTCCAACTGAGCAGATCCCGGGCAAATTGGATGTTGATGAACAAAAAATCTATGATTTAGTGGTGATGAGCCTAATCGCAGCGCATTATTCAAAAGCGATTACCGAATATACGACAGTGAAAACGCTTGTTGATGGGCGGGCCTCTTTTATTTCAAAAGGAAAAGTTCAGATCGAAGAAGGCTGGCGAAAAGTCATCTATACAAAGGAACGTGATGAGGAACCACCGCTCCCTCAGCTTGAGAAGGGAGAACAGGGAAAGACGGGAAAAGTTGAAGTAAAAGAGAGCCAGACGCAGCCTCCCAAGCGCTATACGGAAGGTCAGCTAATCACTTTAATGAAAACTGCCGGCAAGCATATTGACGATAAAGAGCTTGAAAAAGTTATGGCTCATACAGAAGGACTTGGTACAGAAGCGACAAGAGCGGGAATCATCACGATGTTAAAAGACCGCCTTTACATTGAAGTAAGAAAAAACCTTGTTTATGCAACAGCAAAATCAAAAATTTTAATTGATGCGATCAGCGGCCAGCTTCTTGCCGCACCCGACATGACAGCTAAATGGGAGCAAAAATTAAAGGAAATTTCAGAAGGAACCGCCTCACCGCGAAACTTTATGGAACAAACGAATAAAATGGTGAAACACTTGATTGAAGCGGGTATTGAACAATCAGCAGCTTGGATCTTTTCGGAAGAGGATCGGGAACTATTTTCTCCGAGTAAACGGAAAACAAAAGGCGGTGTAAAACTGGGTCCCTGCAAAAAATGCGATGGCTTTTTAGTTGATAAAGGCAGTTTTTACGGCTGTTCGAACTATAAAACAAATCATTGTGATTTTACCATTTCAAAAAAAATTTTAGGGAAAGCCATCAGCCAAAAAAATCTTAAAAAATTGCTCATTGAAGGGAAAACAGACATCATTGAAGGATTCACGAATAAAGAAAGAACTTTCAGTGCCACGCTAACCTGGGATCCGCAAGAGAATAAGTTAAAATTCTTATTCGAAAATGCAAAGCATGGCTAAATGATGTGTGAAAACTCTAAGAAAAAAGGTGGCAGCGTGAGATAGTACCTTGTCTGTCGATTTCATATATAGTAAACTTTTAATGATATTTTTTATTTAGTAATGGAGGGTATGGAATGCCAACACCAAGCATGGAAGATTATATAGAACAAATTTATATTTTAATCGAAGAAAAAGGATATGCAAGGGTGTCGGATATTGCGGAAGCGTTGTCAGTTCATCCCTCCTCAGTAACAAAAATGGTTCAAAAGCTTGATAAGGATGAATATCTTGTTTATGAAAAATATCGCGGGCTTGTTTTAACTCCAAAAGGAAAAAAAATCGGCAAGCGCCTCGTTTACCGACATGAACTTCTTGAACAAATGTTGAAAATTATTGGTGTAAAAGAGGAAAATATTTATCGTGATGTGGAAGGGATTGAGCACCATTTAAGCTGGGACTCGATTGACCGGATCGGCGACCTTGTTCAGTTTTTCGAAGAAGATGAAAGCAGAATGACTGCTTTAAAGGATATTCAAAAACAAAATGAGCATAATTAAAAAGTTTCATTATTTTATGGATAGAAAAGCATCTGGTCTAATAAGCCAGATGCTTTTAAAATAAATTAGGATAACCATCAAAAGTCTCAGCAGACTCAGGAACGCTCCAATTATGCTTATTCCCACGCAAATGGGGTTTCTTGATAGACATAGTAGTTTAGCCAATTGGAAAATAATAAATGTCCGTGTGAACGCCAGCAGTTGACAGGCGGCTGATTTGGATCATTGTTTGGAAAATAATTTTCTGGCATATGAATTTCCAAGCCTTTATTTATATCGCGTTCGTATTCTTGTGCCAGCGAATCTGCATCATACTCCAAATGACCGGTGATGATGACATGTTTGCGATCGCGCGAAGCGATCAAAAGCGCTCCTGCTTCTTTCGAGGCGGCCAATAGCTTCAATTTTTCATTTTTAGTAATTTCTGCAATTGAAACATCTGTGTATCTCGAATGCGGAGCATAAAATTGATCATCAAAGCCGCGAAGCAAAATTTCGTTCTGCTCGTATATACGGTGGGCATAGATGCCGGAACACTTCCGTTCGAGTTCGAATTTTTTAATTCCATAATGGTAGTAAAGGGCTGCTTGGGCACCCCAGCAAATATGTAAAGTTGAAGTCACATTCTGGTTTGCCCAATCCATGATTTCTTTAAGTTCATCCCAATATTTTACTTGCTCAAACTCTAATAATTCTACTGGTGCTCCAGTAATAATCATGCCATCGAATTTTTGCTTTTTGATTTCAGAAAAAGTTGTATAAAATTGCTCGAGATGCTGCTTGCTCGTATTGGTAGATTCATACGTTTGTGTTTTCAGAAAGCGCACATTTACTTGTAATGGCGTATTTCCTAACAGCCGGAGCAGTTGAGTTTCCGCTTTTTCTTTTTCCGGCATCAAATTCAAAATTAAAATATTGAGCGGTCGAATATCCTGGCGAATGGCTCGTTCATCGTCCATAATAAAAATATTTTCTTTTTCAAGAATTTCCCGGGCCGGTAGAAGCTTTGGTATATTGATTGGCAAAAAAACATCCCCTTAAGAAAAAATTTCAGTATTTTCATTATAAGCATTTTTCTAAATTAGGAAAAGATACTATTTCTTTTTGAAATTAGTTTTCGAAAAAACCTTCAGTTTTGGTACAATATACACTGAATCCAATTTAACGCAATGAGGGGTAGTGAAGAAATGAAAACGAAAGTGAAAACAGATATTGAAATTGCTCAGGCAGCCACCATGAAACCAATTGTGGAAATAGCGGAAAAGCTTGGTTTAGAAGGTGACGATCTTGAGCTTTTTGGCAAATATAAAGCGAAAATTTCGAATGAAGCATTAGCGAAACTGAAGACAAAAAATAGCGGAAAAATAATTCTTGTTACTTCTATTAATCCTACACCTGCAGGTGAAGGAAAGTCTACCGTTACGGTGGGGCTTGGAGATGCTTTTACGAGAATAGGGAAAAAAGCAGTGATTGCGATGCGCGAACCTTCCATGGGTCCAACGATGGGAATCAAGGGAGGAGCAACTGGCGGCGGATACTCTCAAGTTTTGCCAATGGAAGATATTAATTTGCATTTTACCGGTGATTTCCACGCAATTACAGCAGCGAATAATGCGCTTGCGGCCTTGATTGATAACCATCTGCAGCAGGGAAACGAACTTCGGATTGATCAGCGTCGGATCGTTTGGAAACGTGCAGTTGATTTGAATGACCGGTCGTTGAGAAAAGTCATTATCGGGCTGGGCGGACCGCTCCAGGGAGTACCGCGAGAGGATGGTTTTGATATCACAGTGGCTTCTGAAATTATGGCTGTTCTCTGTCTCGCAACAGATCTTAAAGATCTAAAAATGCGGTTAGCGCGAATGGTTGTCGCTTATAATGACAAAAAAGATCCCGTTACCGTTGGAGATCTCGGTGTCGAAGGGGCATTGGCACTGCTGTTAAAGGATGCAGTGAAACCAAACCTTGTCCAAACGATTGAACACACTCCTGCTCTCGTGCATGGCGGTCCATTTGCCAACATTGCTCACGGCTGCAATAGTGTGATTGCCACTCAGGCAGCTGCAAAATTGGCTGACTATGTGATAACCGAGGCTGGATTTGGGGCCGATTTAGGAGCGGAAAAGTTTTTGCATATTAAATCAAGAAGTGCTGGAATTAAGCCGGAAGCGGTCGTAATTGTTGCTACGATCCGAGCTCTAAAAATGCACGGCGGAGTGGCAAAGGAAGAACTTGCTAACGAAAATATTGCTGCTTTAACGCTTGGCTTTGCTAATCTCCAAAAGCATATTGAAACGATTAAAGAATTTGGACTGCCAATTGTTGTCGCGATCAATAAATTTATTACGGATACGGATAAGGAATTGCAAATTTTATTGGATTGGTGCAAGCGGGAAGCTGTCCCGGTTTCCTTAACAGAAGTTTGGGAAAAAGGAGGAGCAGGCGGTATTGAACTGGCGAACACTTTGTTGGAAGTGATCGAAAAAGAAGAAAATCAATTCCACCCGCTATACGATTTATCAGACTCCATTGAACAAAAAGTTAGAACAATTGTTCAACAAGTTTATGGCGGAAAAGATGTTGAGTTCTCACCGAAAGCAAAAAAACAGCTAGTTGATTTTGAAAAATTCGGCTGGTCCCATTTAGCTGTTTGCATGGCGAAAACGCAGTATTCTTTATCGGATGACCCGGCAAAATTAGGTCGTCCTGCTGATTTTACTGTTACGATTAGAGAATTTAAACCATCGATTGGTGCGGGATTTATTGTAGCGTTAACAGGCGAAGTAATGACGATGCCAGGACTGCCGAAAAAGCCAGCGGCATTAAACATGGACGTTGATGAAAACGGTCGTGCTATTGGCCTGTTTTAAATGATAAACTCAACTGCGCGAGCACCCTATAGAGGTGCTCGTGTTTTTCTAAAGAGGTGGAACAATGTTTGACCCGACAGCATTTGAAAATATCAAGGTCGTTCTCGAAGGTGCCCTTTATGACTTAGACTTAAGCGGGGATATTATCATTACCGATCGGAATGACTTATTGAATACTGCTAAACTTTCCAGATGTTTTGACATTTCTTTTACCCTTGCTAACAAAGGAGCCCACCCTGTTACGGCAAAACTTTCATTAGAATCCAAGTTAAAAAATCTCGCTGCAGAGCTTTTAGCAGAATCGCTCTCAGAAAGTCTGGCAGGCAGCTATATGGATCTGAAATTTATTTTTAACCATAAAAATGAAAATACGGATTTTAGAAATATAGCAAAGATTTTAGTGGAAATTTGGGGCTCCAATCGAAAAATCACCATTCATAGTATTTTTGATCCGTTAGCGGGAAATTTCGTGAAAAGCATCGCTACCGTTGAATTTGCTAGACTAATCCGTGAAGAGCAGCTGGATGATTTACGAGAAATGATTGAATTCATGAAAATTACATTGCAACGCTTGGAATCTTTACGAGAGCTTTAAAGGAATAAGATATATGAAAGCAGGTGGACTGAATGAAAAGTGAAATTCTTCAACAAACCGAAAACTTTGTGCACCGAGAATTTTTCGGAGAGGCAACAGGGCATGATTGGTTCCATGTTGAACGGGTTCGAAAAAATGCAATGAATATATGGAGTCATGAAAACGCAGGGGATCCATTTACGATCGAAATGGCAGCTCTTTTACATGATGTTTCAGATGAAAAACTAAATGTAAGTGCCGAAAAAGGCAGAGAAAAACTTGCTTTATTTTTACAATCACTTGATTTATCTGCTGAAGTAAAGAACCGGATTATGGATATTATCGAATCGATTTCCTTTAAGGGCGGCAGCATGGATGAGGCGGCGTCTATCGAGGCAAAAATTGTTCAGGATGCCGATCGCTTGGATGCGATTGGCGCGATCGGTATTGCCAGAGTATTTGCCTATGGAGGGAAAAAAGGTCAGCCGATTTATGATCCAAGTCTGCATGTAAGGGAAAATATGAGTGTTGAAGAATACCGGAATGGGAAATCTTCCAGTATTCATCATTTCTATGAAAAGCTGCTTAAGTTAAAAGATAGGATGAATACAGATGCGGCGAAAAAAATGGCAGAAAATCGCCACCAAGTAATGGAAGCTTTTTTAGAAGAATTTTATAAGGAATGGAATGGACAATCATGAAAAGGCTCACGGCAGAGAATGTCTCGAAAACGTATGGGGAAAAGCAGTTGTTTAACGAAATATCGTTTACGATTGCAGAAAAAGAACGGGTTGGCCTAATTGGAATAAATGGAACCGGGAAATCATCCTTATTAAAAATTGTTGCCGGTGTGGATTTGCCTGATGGAGGGAATATTGTAAGCGGCAAAGATTATACAATCTCTTATTTGGATCAGCAGCCAGAGTTCGCAGGCGATCGAACCGTTCTTGAACAAGTGTTTTTTGGTGATGCTCCTATCCTAAAATTAATGCGGGAATATGAAAAAACCTTATTACAATTAAATCTTTCACCTCATAATCAAAAGCTTCAAGAGGACTTGTTCCAATTGCAAAAACAAATGGATGCCCAAAACGCCTGGGATGCAAGCACGAATGCAAAGTCGATATTAATGAAACTTGGAATCGAAGAGTTTGATAAGAAAGTCAATGAACTCTCAGGCGGCCAGAAAAAGCGTGTCGCTTTGGCGCAAGTTCTCATTCAAGCGGCGGACCTGCTCATACTGGATGAACCGACCAACCATCTCGATTTTGACACGGTGAAATGGCTTGAAGACTATTTGAGTAGGTACAATGGCGCAATCTTGCTCGTTACGCATGATCGCTATTTTTTAGACCGTGTGACAAATAAAATTTTTGAATTGGATGGCGGAAAACTATATACCCATAAAGGAAATTATGCTGCTTTTCTGGAAGCGAAAGCAATAAGAGAAGAAAATGAAGCTTCTTCTATAGAAAAGAAAAAGAACCTTTTCAGACGGGAACTTGAATGGATCAGGCGCGGCGCCCAAGCGAGATCGACGAAGCAAAAAGCACGAATTGAGCGATTTAATCAGCTGGATAACCAGTTAGCAACAGTTAAATCCTCTGAAAAATTTGATATAGCGCTAAATGGCAGCAGGCTGGGAAAACAAGTGTTTGAGTTAAAATCAGCTTCGAAGAAATTTGGGGATAAAGTTATTTTGCGCGATTATGACTTGCTTGTTAAACCAGGAGATCGAATTGGGATCATCGGCAGAAATGGAACTGGGAAATCCACTTTGCTAAATATTCTCGCCAAGCGGATTCCGCTTGATGAAGGTGAGTTTATCATAGGACAAACGGTAAAAATTGCCTATTATACACAAGAAAGCGGTGATATGGACGAGAACCAGCGAATGATCGAATATATTAAAGAAACGGCACAAGTAGTGGAAACATCCGATGGAAAAACAATTTCAGCTGCACAGATGCTTGAGCGGTTTTTATTCCCGCCGTTTACTCATGGAACACCGATCCGAAAGTTGTCCGGCGGGGAAAAGCGCAGGCTTTATTTATTGAAAATTCTCATGGCTGCTCCAAATGTTCTATTGCTGGACGAGCCGACCAATGACCTCGACACCCAGACACTTACTGTGCTTGAGGACTATTTGGAAGAATTTGCCGGAGTCGTCATTACCGTTTCACATGACCGCTATTTTCTTGACAAGGTAGCCGAACAGCTTTTGGTGCTCCAAGGAAATGGAGAAATTACAGACTTCTTTGGCAATTACTCTGAATACCTTGAAAAAGAGAGCGCTTTTCTTTCCTCCAAAACGGGAATGGTTTCTTCTGCAACTGTAAAAGCACCTGAGAAGGAAAAAAAGAAAAAAATGACCTATATGGAAAAAAAAGAGTGGGAAGAAATTGACGGAGTCATTGCTGCCACTGAAGCGCAGCTTGAAGAGGTCGCCAATCAGATGAATCGTACCGGCAGTGACTTTACAAAAGCTCAAGAGCTGATGAAGCAAGAAGCTGAGTTAAACGAGAAACTTGAACAGCTTATTGAACGTTGGACCTATTTGGCGGAATTAGCTGAAAGTGAGTAAAATTGATTTGCCAGTTAGCTAAATGGTTTATCAACAGACCAAACATCAACAATATGGTAAACTGGTATTGAATAAAGTAGAAAAAAGGTGAATACGTTGAAAATTAAATCCATTGAACCGACACCAAGTCCAAATACAATGAAAATAAATTTGGATGAAGAGCTTCCGATGGGCACCAGCCATAATTATAAAAAAGAAAATTCAGCTGGTGCTCCCGCGCTGATCCAGGAAGTTCTAAAGATTGATGGAATAAAAGGTGTTTACCATGTTGCCGATTTTCTTGCCGTTGAGCGGAACGCTAAATACGATTGGCAGGAAATTTTGCCAAAAGTCAGACAGGCTTTTGGGGAAGAAGTATCGGAAAGTATGAAAAGGGGCTTGCCCCTTAACGAACATTTTGGTGAAGTAAAAGTTCAAATCCAAATGTTCAAAGGAATTCCACTGCAAGTGAAGTTGACCAGTGGTACAACAGAGCGGCGATTTGGAATGCCCGAACGCTTTTTACAGGCAAGGGAACAAGCGCAGATACCCGAGGATAATTATATTTTACTGCGCAAATGGCAAGACCAGGGTGTCCGATATGGTGATTTCGATCAGATTGGAAACGAAGTAGTCGAGGAACTGATTGCCGCCTACCCACAAGAGCGTCTTGACTTACTCGTGAACAAAGCGAGATTGCACAGCGAGCCTTCCGCTGAGAAAAAAACTGTAAACAAACGAAAAAAACCAACAATAGAAGATTTCAATTATCCTGATTGGCAAGTTCGTTACCGGATTCTGGAGCAAATGGACGATCCGACGAAGGAGGATTTGCCAGTATTAGAAAAAGCTTTAACAGATGAAAAGGTTTCGATTCGCAGACTTGCCGCAGCCTATCTTGGAATGATTAAAGACCCAATAGTCCTGCCGTTTTTATATAGAGCATTACAAGATAAGACCGTAACAGTGCGCAGGACAGCTGGAGACTGTTTATCAGATTTGGGCTTTAAAGAGGCA
Source organism: Bacillota bacterium Lsc_1132 (assembly GCA_044598425.1). GTDB lineage: Bacteria > Bacillota > Bacilli > Bacillales > Cytobacillaceae > JAEVLT01. The sequence goes on along the minus strand of CP172536.1, from coordinate 2,130,654 downwards.
GCAGAAAAAATGGCAGAGGCTTTAAAGGATGAAAGCAAGCTCGTGCGCTGGCGTGCGGCAATGTTTTTATACGAAGAAGGGGACGAAAAGGCGCTACCCGCTTTAAAAGCTGCTGAAAACGATCCTGAATTTGAGGTAAGCATGCAGATCAAGCTTGCGATTGCCCGAATTGAAGGCGGCCAGGAGGCTAAAGGATCCGTTTGGAAACAGATGACTGAAGCGCGGAAATCAGTCGATTAACTTTTGGGAAAATGGACATTGAATTTAGACGAATAAATATAGTATGCTTACAAAGCGAATGATGTATTGGAGGGATTTTACATGTCAATGGCATATGAGGAATATATGAGACAAATGGTAAAACCGATGCGAGAAGAATTGACAAGGGTTGGATTTGAGGAATTAACCACAGCGGAAAGCGTAGAACAGTTTATGGAAACTGTTAAGGGGACAACGCTTGTTGTTGTCAACTCCGTTTGTGGTTGTGCCGGTGGTCTAGCACGCCCGGCGGTAACGCAAGCTGTTTTGAACAGCGAAAAAAAGCCGGACCATTTAGTAACTGTATTTGCAGGGCAGGATAAGGAAGCAACTGCAAAAATGCGCGAGTACTTTGAAGGCTATGAACCGTCTTCTCCATCAATGGCTTTATTGAAGGATCACAAAGTTGTTCATTTTATTCCCCGTCATGAAATTGAAGGCTTTTCAATGGAAACGGTTATGGAAAATATCATAACAGCATTAAAAGAAAATGGCTAAAAAACGAAGAAAAAAGAGCAGGACTTTTCAATTGGCCCGCTCTTTTCTATTCTATTAGAATTTATATCTTAACATCGATAATTGAGGGTTCCCAAAAGTATAGCTTTTAGGAACACCCTTTTTTGTTTATTGCTCTGAACCTTGTCTGTTGATTTTCGTTCCAGGCGCTTCGCTTTCCGCGGGCGTGCCGGGGAGCCTCCTCAGCGCTTTAGCGGAAGCCACTGAAAATCTAACGTTTTTTATGTTTTTACGATTAAAAATAGACAAAAAAAAGCAACTTGTCGTCTGAATTTAGACGGCAAGCTGTCTATTTCCCCTCTTATTTTTCCTCTTTTTCATGGAGGAGCTTTATAATTCGCTTGAGATTTACTGCGAATATCGCTGTGGCTCCCTGAATTTCCATGCCAAACAGACCCGAGGATGACGCTGTATCATACCCGTGTCTATGCTTAAGTTCACTATTTTTCGCTTCAATTTTGTATCGAGTTTTTGCCAGATTTCGAAACTTTTCCGTTTCCTGGAATGCCTCTTGATCTAGATGTTCTGTTGACTTGATTGTTATAGAATACGACTTGGTTTTAGATCCTTCTTTATAGCACCCTTCACGGAAAGGACAAACTTTACATTTTTCAATATCAAATAAGTATTTGACCCGAGGATTTTTATCATGACCTTTTCTTCCATCATATTTTTTGCGAATCGCCATATGACCAGCCTTACAGACATACATCCCTGCATCTTTGTTAAATTGAAATTCCTCTTCTTTTGTCCGCCTGCCATAGGTGATGAGCGGATGTAGTTTGGAAATAAGTTGAAGTTTACGCTCTTTTGTATAACGAATATTTTCCTTTTCAGAATAGGCCGTATCTCCAATTACTGTGTCAATTTCCATTCCTGTTGCCTTGCTCTTTTTAATTAACTCCTGTAGATATTTACCATCACTTTTTTCACCTGTTGTCACAACGGCTGCCGTTATAATTCGTTCGTCACTCATTGCAATATGCGTTTTGTAGCCAAAGAAGGATGAATCCGCTGTTTTATGGCCTACTCGTGCATCAGGATCTGCTGAGTAGTTCATTTGTTCAGCGTAATCTTCCACCACTTCTTTTAAGACGTTCAATTTCTCCTTAACGGCAGGGATTTTTGCGACTTGGGGTTCCGATTCGACAACAGAAATCACTTTACGGCAATAATTCAATTCATCATTTACCTCGTTGGTAGTTGATTTTGGTGGGAATTTCTCTTTCATGGATTCATCGACCTGATAAACGGCTTTTCGAAGATTTTTTGATTTATCTTGCAGAAATTCCTTTGGAGACTTTTGATTATAACGTGCTTTTGTATGTGTGGCATCCACAATAATTGTTTTATTTTTAATGATTTCCTTTTCAAGTGCAATCTCGACTGTTTTCCCGATAAGCAAATCTAATAAACCTACATCCTGAAGACGAAGTTTACGGAACTTTGTTAAAGAACTTGGATCAATCACGGATTCTTCCGGTGCCATATCAAGAAAATATTTAAACGACATATCATATTTAGAACGCTCTACCACATCGACATCTGACAGATCATAAATTGATTTGAGTAAAAGATATTTGAACATACGAATCGGCGGTACAGCATTACGGCCATTATCGAGGCAATATTTTGTTTTTAACTCTTCGAGGATGAAGGAAAAGTCCACAAGTTCTTTGATTTGACGAAGCATATTATCTTTAGGAACAACGAGATTATAAATAGCTATATACGGACTAAGATTAAGGGATTCTTGAAAGGAAATCATTTGGATACCACCTATACAGTCTTATTACCATTTACTATTATTATAAAGTAAAATAGGCGGTTGCAGGGACTAAACTGCCTATTAAATTTGGACTTTTTCAGTGGCTTCGCTTTAGCGCCTGCGGGGTCTCCCCTGCCCCGTACTCCCGCAGGAGTCTGCGCGCCTTCCACTACAATCAACAGAGTGTAAAAATGATTTATGAACTTTGTACAAAAAAAATAAGAAAATAAATTCCATTTGGTATAATGAAGTTACTACACACCAGAACACCAGAAAGGAAGATTTTCTTATGTACATGAATGATCGCACGACTAAAACTTTAAAACGATACGATACTATGGTGTTTATTCAAGAAGGAAGAAAGTTGATTGTAAACAAAAAGTAGCGATTTTTCAAGAAAAAGTTAAAAGACAGATAGTAAAGGTGAAAAAAGTTCTTCGAAAGAGAAATTGGAGCCAAAGAATAAAGGACCTGACTGGTAAAGACCCAATGGTCTGTTCAAAGTGCTCGTGTTACTATGAGTTCAAGGGATCCGTCTGTCTTCAGGATGGAACCTTAAAGATAAAATATGCCAAATGTAAGTATTCAAGGGCATATCTTGAAAGGATGATTGCGTATTTCACCGGTGTCAAAACAACGGAAAAAAGGGAAGAAAAAGAAACGTTTAGTAAATCAAAGCCAACCAAAGAAACAGAGCGTCAGCTATGTTTGTTTAGCGTGTCATGAAAAAGAGGAAATTCCATTGAATGTCGTAAGGGATTTTGACTTAATGGATGATGGAGATCCAACCACTCCACCGATGTTTTCATGCGAAAAATGTGGTGGACAAATGTATCCAGTGTACTACAAAGGAGTACATGGTATAGAGTACAAACTATCGGATGTTCTCTAACAAAAAGCCGCTTCGAATCTTATGGTTGATTCGGTTTATGGCACCCTGTTGATTGGAGCGGAAGGCACCGACTCCTGCGGGAAAAGCGGATCAAGGGAGACCCCGCAGGAGCGTAGCGACGAGGAGGCTCCCGACCGCCCGCGGAAAGCGAGTGCCTGGAGCGGAAATCAACAGACTCCGTTTATCAGCCAAACCAAAAAGGATCGGGCGGTTTTTGCCCGGTTTTTTTTATACTATCAGAATTTATATATGCACTTCGATAACTGTCTAGCGAAAAGCGCCTATCGGCTAGCGTACTTCGTCCTTCTCCCTACGATAAGTCAACATCGGCTCGCTACGCTCACCGTGTTTCCTTTATCTTTAGTCGAAGGGCCTCCAGTCCGTACGCCGATGAGCAAGGGCGCTTGCGCTTTTCTTATCGACTAGCATTTTTCTTTATAGGAAAATAGAAATATGCTATTTTATAAGTATAATATTAGAAAATCCTGTATAAGAAAATGGAAAGCAAGCCCTTACATTAACAAAAGGGGATCGTCCGATGAACAAGTGGATCCGCAAAACGTTTGTTGTAATGGTGTCAATTTTAACTTTTGGCATCGTGACACCTACCCAGCTAATCAATAATGTGAATGCTGAAAAGCCTGCCGATAATGAGGTTTTTGAAACAAGTATCCAGGCTTCAAGGCTTTTGCAGCAATCTTCAGTTTGGTTTAACTTCCATTACCACACTTATCAGGATCATTTTCAAAGCCACCATGAACTCGGATCCATTTATTGGGATAAAAATATACCCCCGAAATGGATGAGTTAATGGTTTCAATTGCTGTTTAATAGGAAAAACTGAATAAAGTATGAAACTTTTTAAAAGGTAATTCGTAAGTAAAGTAAAATGCAAATTGGAGGTAATAAAAATGACAGTAAGTTTATCAAAAGGACAAAAAGTAGATTTAACGAAAACAAACCCAGGTTTGACAAAAGTAGTTGTTGGGCTTGGTTGGGACACAAATAAATACGATGGCGGACACGATTTTGATCTGGACTCCTCTGTCTTTTTGCTGGGAGAAAATGGAAAAGTAACGACTGAAAGCGATTTTGTCTTTTATAATAACCCAAGTGGCGGAAATGGAGCAGTTGTACATACTGGTGATAACCGGACGGGTGCTGGCGATGGAGATGATGAGCAAGTAAAAATTAATCTTTCCGCCGTCCCCGCAAACATTCAGCGGATTGCTTTTACCATAACGATCCACGAAGCGGAAAAGAGAAGCCAAAACTTTGGACAAGTTTCCAATGCGTATGCCCGAATTTTTAATGAAGAAACCGGCCAGGAACTGATCCGTTATGATTTAGGGGAAGATTTTTCAATCGAAACAGCTCTTGTTGTTGGGGAGTTGTATCGCCATAATGGGGAATGGAAATTTAGTGCAATTGGCAGCGGATATCAGGGCGGATTAGCGGCACTGGCAACTGATTTCGGACTGCAGGTTGGCTGATTTTAAGAAATAACGAGACCTGGCAGCGGTGGTCTGCCAGGTGTTTTTATCGAAATAATTAGTGGAGGAAATTTTTGAATGTCATTTTTACAAGGAATTTTAAACACCTATGCGGAGTTCTTTCAATTGGATATGTGGGTGAAAGTTTTATCTGATCCTGTCAGTTGGGGTCTTATTGGTACATTAATTATCTTGGAAGGGCTGCTTTCAGCGGATAACGCTCTTGTCTTAGCTGTAATGGTAAAACATTTACCGGGGAAAAAACGACGGAAGGCTTTATTTTATGGATTGCTGGGAGCGTACAGTTTTCGATTTTTAGCTATTGGATTAGGCGTTTTCTTAATAAAACTTTGGTGGATTAAAGTAATCGGTGCTGGATACCTCGCATGGCTTTCAATCAAATATTTTATTGATAAACGGAAAGAAGCCGATGATCAAGAAGAGGAAGCACATGAATTGAATCAGGGAGGCCTGTTAATTCGCTTGTTCGGCACTTTCTGGGGAACGGTTGCCGCCGTTGAATTGATGGATATTGCCTTTTCGGTTGACAGCGTGCTAGCGGCATTTGGGGTAAGCAATAAGGTGTGGATTTTATTTGTTGGCGGAATCCTCGGCGTGCTCATGATGCGGGGGGTGGCTGGAGTCTTCTTAACTTTGATTGATCGGGTGCCTGAACTTGAAACAACCGCCTACATTTTGATAGCGATTATCGCCGTCAAGATGTTCCTAGGTGTATTTGGTTTTGAACTGGAGGCAATGTATTTCTTTATCATTTTAGTCTTCACATTTGGTGCAACCTTTATCGTTCATTTTTTAAACAAGAAAAAAGTGTCCGAAAGTGGAAAATAAACTGTAAAGCTCTTGAATAAAGAAGGGGGAAACTGGCAAAGGCTTGTATCCCTTCTTTTTTATCTAAAAAAACTGAGGAGTAAACCGATGAAATATTTTTCACACTACATGGAAGATGAATTAGAATCCTTGTTTTATCAAAAACCGCAAAATTTTTATAAGTATTCCTCTCGAGAACTTCTCTCCTATGGTCTTGGTGCAACACTTTATATGCCTGCGACTCGACCCCATATTCATCAAGAAATTTTATCAAAAAAACATGCAGGATTAACATCTCTTGTCATCGATTTAGAGGATGCTGTCGGCGACCATCAGGTGGAAAATGCGGAGGCTGCTTTGCTCTATGAATTGAAAACACTGCATGAAGAGATTCAAAAACAATACATAAGCTTAGAAGATTTACCGATAATGTTTATTCGAATTCGCTCTTTAGAACAACTGCAGCGTCTAAAGGAAAAGCTGAAGGCTGCCATTCATGTGCTGACAGGCATCGTAATCCCAAAATTTTCAGCAAATGATGGCGAACAAATGCTTGCTGAAGTTTCGGAGGTTTCGACAGAAAAGCACCCTTTTTATGCTATGCCGATTTTGGAGTCAGCAAAGGTAATTTATCAGGAAACAAGAATGGAAGAACTGCTTAGCATAAAAAAAATATTGGATCAAAACAGGGAGAGAATTCTAAATGTCAGAATAGGAGCCACCGATTTTAGCGGGATTTATGGGATTAGAAGAAGTGCGGATATGACTGCTTATGATATTGCAGTCTTAAGAGACTGCATTGCCGACATTATGAATGTATTTCAAAGAGCGGATAGTCAATATGTAATTTCTGGACCTGTTTGGGAGTATTTTTCCGGAAAAGAGCGATGGCTGAAGCCGCAGCTTAGGCAAACTCCTTTTCGTGAGCATTTTGGAGATAAAGGTCTAAAGTGGAGGGCTGAATTAATTGACCGTAACATGGATGGACTTATACGTGAAGTGCTAATGGACATTGCCAATGGTTTAATTGGAAAAACAATTATTCATCCGTCTCATATTAAAGTAGTTCATGCTCTTCATGTTGTTTCTTATGAAGAATATATGGATGCAGTCGATATCATAGAATCGTCGACAGGAGAGTGGGGCGTTACGAAAAGCTATTTTTCTAATAAAATGAATGAAATGAAGCCTCATCTTTATTGGGCACAAAGAACCATTCAAAAATCTAAACTATTCGGGGTGCTGCATGCAGACTATACAAACATCGACCTGCTTCAAAAAGAAGTATTCATTTCCAATCCTTGATTTTTTTGATGTTGAAGTGGAAGTGACAAATAATCCGTACATTCTTCCGCTTGATGAACTGTTCACTATGGCAGCGAGAATGAATAAAAAGCGTTCGTTTTTATTTGTGAGCAAACTGATTGGCAAGCATATACCCGTTCACCCGAATAAGGCGTTAGTGACATCTGCGTTGCTTGCTGTCCGGTACTATGAATCAAAAATGGGTGAAGAATATTGCGGAAAATCCGCTCTTTTGGCAGAATTTTTAAAGGAGAATCCATCCTTTAGCAGGGTTCCTTTTATTCCGGCGGGCGATCATCCTTTAATTATTGGCTTTGCCGAAACAGCTACTGCGTTGGGACAGGCATTCTTCGATTGTTTTCGTACGGCAGAATATTTTCATACAACAAGGGAAGTTCCAGATGGCTGGCAACCTGTCATTACATTTGAAGAAGAACATTCTCATGCTACCTCACACCGCTGTTATGTACCCCTCGATATGATTCAAAATCAACGGGAAATTATTCTTGTTGATGATGAACTGACGACGGGTAAAACAGCCTTGAATATCATTCGCTCCCTTCACGCTCAATTCCCAAGAAAAAATTATTCGGTTGCAGCGATTCTTGATTGGCGGACAGATGAAAATAAACGTGACTTCGCCAAGCTTGAACAAGAACTCGGGATAAAAATTCATGTTGCCAGTCTTCTCGCTGGTACGGTTCGGATCGAAACACATAAAGCAGCTGCTGAAGAGAAGGCGGAGATTTGGACGGAGGTGGAAAACGGAATAAAAGTGGAAAGAATATCAGTTTCTTCGTTTTTTTCTCAAATACAAACTCCGTTCATCGCAGAAGCTAAAGAGATTCATCCTGCTCCATTTATCCAGGAAACAGGCCGCTTTGGCCTTCATATTGAGGAAGCACGTGCCATTACCGATAAAGTGAATCGAGCTGCTGATTATTTAGCAGGAAAGCGTTCGGGAAAACGAACACTTTGCCTTGGTACAGGAGAGTTTATGTACTTGCCGTTAAGAATTGCCGCTAAACTTGGTAAAGGTATTTCGTTTCAATCAACGACAAGAAGCCCAATATTTGTTAAGGACAAAGAAGGTTATGGAGCAAGATATAAAGCCGTCTTTCCAAGTCCAGAAAATCAGGAGATTACTCACTATGTCTACAATATTCCTAACGGATTTTACGATGAAATTTTTGTCTTTTTCGAGCGGGAAACAGAAGAGTTTAACTTAGAGCCGATGTTAAATGAATTAAAAAATACTGGTGTTAAATCAATTAAACTAGTTGTTTTTTCAGAAATACAGAGGTGAAGAAAAAGTGATCAATAGCACAAAGCTATCAAAAATTGGAACATATAGACAAAATGACGTTTTGTTTTTATTAAAGGATCTTAGTCAAATTAAGCTGGAAGACTCGACCGAAAATCGCGAAAAAAAAGTTCAGGCAGGCCATCATTATAGTGAATCTTTACCTTTTGAATATCAGCCGCCGCAAAAATACATTGATCTATTTTGGGAGTCGCTCCACCTATATAAACAAAAAGTAGCATTAAGCATTGGCATCGTTTCCGAGCAAATCTATCATCGAAAAGGAGAAAACACCGTCCTTGTATCATTGGCTCGGGCAGGGACACCAATTGGTATTCTTATTAAAAGATATATTAAGCTTCGTTTTGGTGTCGAGCTTCCCCATTATAGCATTTCGATTATTCGAGACCGTGGTATTGATGAAAATGCGCTTCACTATATTCTTTCAGAACACTCCAATCAAATCATTCAGTTTGTTGATGGATGGACGGGAAAAGGTGCGATATCACTTGAACTGACGAAGGCTTGCCGGGAGTTTGCGCAAAAGTATGGGGTTCATCTTGACGATACGCTGGCTGTTCTTGCTGACCCAGGCCATTGCACAACGCTGTTCGGCACAAGAGAGGATTTTTTAATTCCTTCCGCATGCTTAAATTCAACTGTATCAGGTCTTGTCAGCCGTACCGTTTTAAATAAGGAATTGATCGGCGCAAATGATTTTCACGGAGCAAAATACTATCGTGAATTAGCAGGCATGGACGTTTCAAACGAATATATCGACTTGATAAGTAAGGAATTTCCATCTGTTTTTGACCTGGCCGCAAAAGCTGCTCTGAGAAGAAGGGATGAGAAAGTTGAAACAGATTTCTTAGGTATGAAGGCAGTGAATACAATCAAGAAGCAATTCAATTTAAATAATACTCATTTGATCAAGCCTGGAGTGGGAGAAACAACAAGAGTGTTGCTTCGCAGAGTTCCGTGGAAAATTTTGCTACGTGATCTTTCCAGCCCTTATGTAAAGCATATTATTATGCTTGCCCAAGAAAAAAACGTTGAAGTGGTACAATACCCCGACCTCCAATATTTATGCTGTGGTTTAATTAAACCGATGGAGGGCATTGAAGGATGATCATCGCTTCAGATCTTGATCGGACGCTGATCTATTCCCAGAGGGCAATCGACCAGCTTGGTCATGCGACAGGCATGGGCTTGAAACCGGTTGAAAAAAAAGATGGCAAATATGTTTCTTATATGACGGAACTCTCCCTTTGTTTGCTGGAAGAAATTTGCCGACACAGCTTGTTTGTTCCCGTGACAACAAGAACAGAAGAACAGTTTAATCGAATAACAATTTTTCACAAGATTGTTGCCGTACCCTATGTAATTACGTCGAATGGTGCCAATATCCTGTTTAAAGGTGAAAAAATTCACGGTTGGTCTGAACATATAGCATCAAGAATGAGAAGGGAGACAGCCCCGTTAAAAGAAGTCGTATCATTTTTTCATAAAGAGGTATTTTCTTCGGAAACCGTTATAAAACAAGTCGAAGACCTTTTTTTCTATTTTATCTTTAATCGTACTCCCGTTTGTTTGGATAAACAAGCAATCGCAAAAGCGGCATCATCTTTCGGCTGGTCCGTTTCGTTGCAGGGAAGAAAACTATATTTTATACCAAAGCCGATAAACAAAGGGGATGCGCTTAGCTATATTTGTGATCGGGAGGGGATAAATGCGGCAGCGGGAGCGGGGGATTCGGTTCTTGACTGGGAATTTCTTGCGCGCTGTAAGTTTCGGTTTGTCCCCCGTGACGGTGAATTGGCTAGTGAATTGAACGAGACGGACGCCATCCTAACAAAAAATCGAGGGGTCTTAGCGGGTGAAGAAATCCTTCAGCAATTTCTTTCTCTCCTCGCAATTAAAAACTAATCTTTCATTGAATGGCTTTTAAAAACCAAAATATAAAGACTAAAGAAAAATATATAGCAGCTAATAAAAATAATGATGAAGAAAATGAAAGAGTGAAAAATGGGTGAAAGAAGCAGCGAGAAAATCAAACTATACCAAAATAAGTCAATATAGATAAAAAAATCAGACAGCAAAACGTCCATTACTGTATCTAATTCTTCTCTGATCGTCTCAATCCTTGGCCGTCTATAAAGAAATCTCATGTCGTCCACCTACTTATTATGTGAGTACTTATTAGTATGACAGGACAGGGAAAAAGGTGAAAAAATGAATTTGCTGTGAATGCATGAAACATTTTTTTATTTGATTCGTAAAAAAAATGAACAGAGTAGATAACTGTGATATGATGGAATGGTAATTTAACAACAATTTCTTTCTATAAAAATCTTTCGCTTTCAGAGGGAAGGGACTTAAGATGATTCCATCATTTAATCAATTAATAGTGCATAAATTAGCCCTTTCATTTGAAAATTGGCTGGATTTATTGAGAAAACCAATCCAAGAGCGGCCAAAGTTTTCAATGGAAAATGGAGTGATTGAAATTGGGCAAATTGTCGCCACATTTCTAGGGATTCCATTTGATGTGGACGAATACTATAATCAGCTGTTTGAATTTGTGCACTTGCCTGAATTCAATTTATCTTTATTAAGTGAAGCAACACTTGATAAAACAATAGATAACCAACAGTTTCAGGCAATCCAAAAAGTTCTAACTATTAATAAGGAACAAAAACTTTCGATCAATCGGTTTGTTGCTTTTCTTGATGGGGAACAGTTAATTTTAAAGTCCGACAATCCGCTTTTGCATCGCAAACTAAGGGAAGCAATGATTGAAACGCTCAGTCTCTTTGCGGAAAGAGAGGCAAATGGCTTAAATCATCCCAACTTAAGAAGGGTTTTAGTGGATCTGGTAAAATGGTCGAAGAATCATCTGTTGGATCCGCTTACAAAGGCTGATCCAAAAATCTTTATGCCAAAGTTTCTTTGGTATGGAGATTTTAAAAAAAGCCATCAATATTTCCTCTACTATTTAATCAGTTTGGGATGTGATTTGATTCTCTTCCATCCTGAAGGCAAAGAGCCGTTGGCTGGGATAGTCGAGGAGCAAACATTTGTTTACCACTATCCAAACAAACTAGCGGCGGAATCTTTTCCAACCGAAAAAAGGAGCAGGAGAACAACGGTAGCTTATCGGGCTTCGAAAGAAATCGAAACCATTCTTCATCAGGATGGCTCCGGTCTTTATAAACCATGGCAATTAAGGGATTATACGCCTTTTTCGATCACTTTGAAAACGACGTATGATGAACTTTTTATTTTGGGAAAGGAACTAGCAATGATTCGACCGGGCTTTGAAGTGGAGAACGGTCACGTGAAAATACCGTCATTATTTGCAAAAGTTCAAGGCGTCAGCAAAAATAAAAAGGAATATTGGGATCGGATCAATGGGCTGGTTCAAGCCGATAACAGCCTATTGATACAGCAATTCCCTTTTACAACTGAAACGGCCAACGACTTCCGTTTTCACTATCGCAACGCCCTTGATAAAGACGGGCTCTTAAGTCCAGAAAAAATGATGCATGCTCATTATTGGACATATTCCCGTTTGCCAGCTGGTCTCCAATTGGGAATTGCCCATGCAGTGAAACAAATTTGTGAAAAACCGCGTTTGAAAAAGCTGCCGAATGAAAATGATGAAGAAGTAAAAATTTACTTGTTCAGCGAAGCAATGCATCTACCTAAAAAAGTGATTCAATTGCTGGAGAAATTTGATTATTCTCAGAGTGTACCGAAATTGATTTTATACAACAATGAATTAAACGGATACCTTTCGAGGTCCGATGCCGCTTTACTATTGCTATTAAATTACTTTGGAATCGATCTAATTGTATACAATCCTGCGGGCCACAATGATATTGAAAATTATCTTGATGACGATTTATTTGATACACACTGGCTTGAGGAAGTAGTCTTTGAACAAGAATTTAAGCCGCCTTCTAAGTTGAAAAAAACCTTCCTGCATGGTTTTCTAAAAAATTTAAAGGGAGAATAAAAAATGAATCCATCTGCTAATTCATCTGAAAGTTTAACACCGGCATTTATTGATGACCAATTAACAGAAACGAAAGCTGCAGATATAAAGTTAGCACTCCGCAAAGAACCGGAGGTGCAGAATCTCGCACGCTCGATTGATGAACGCGATCAAATTCAAATTCTGTCTTTTGGAAAAGAGCCTGCCGAGCAAATATCGCGTTTTTCGGATCAAATTTTGAACAATATGCGGACAACGAAAATAGAAGATTCGGGAGAACTCCTTAAACAGCTCGGCAAAATAATGGATAAATTTGACCCGAAGGATTTTCAGAAAACTTCGGGAGGAATATTTGGAAAACTCTTTAAAAAAGGGGAGAAAATTGTCGAAAAATTGTTCGGCAAATACCAGACAATGGGCAGTGAAATTGACAAAATTTATGTTGAAATTTCAAAATATCAACATGAGATGGTCGATTCAACGAATATGCTGGATCAAATGTATGAACAAAACTACCAGTATTATTTAACCCTTGAAAAATATGTGGTAGCTGGCCAAATGAAGGTTGAAGAATTAAAAAGTACACAGCTTCCCCAGCTTGAAAGCCGTGCTGCTGCAGGTGATCAGTTAGCATCAATGCAGCTGGATAGTTTAAAAAACGTCATCGAGTTGTTGGAGCAAAGAATTTATGATTTAGAAATGGCCAAAATGGTAGCATTGCAGACAGCACCGCAAATTCGCTTGTTGCAGAGGGGAAATACAAAGCTAATCGGAAAAATAAATTCAGCATTTGTAACAACGATTCCAATATTTAAAAATGGATTGATTCAAGCAGTAGCGGCTAAAAGACAAAAGCTTGTAGCTGACTCCATGAGTGAACTTGATCGAAGGACAAATGAAATGCTCATAAGGAACGCACAGAATATTTCGCAGCAAAGTGCAGATATTGCAAGACTGGCAGGCGGACCGAGCATTAAAATTGAAACGATTGAAGAATCTTGGAATATCATCATCAAAGGAATGCAGGAAACAAAAGCAATCGAAGAAGAGAACAAGCGCCTTCGCACAGAAGGAACAAAGCGTTTGGAACAGCTGCAGGAAAACTTTAAGAAGCTGAAACAACAGTGAACTTAAGCAGCAATGGTCTATCTATTTCCCGTTCTTTCGGGGGCTACATATTGCTTTTACTACAACTAATTTTATGGGGTGATTGATTTGGCTATTAATTTGCAAAAAGGACAAAGAGTTGATCTAACGAAAGGGAATCCTGGACTTTCCAAAATCCTTGTTGGTCTTGGCTGGGATCCAGTTCAGAGCGGGGGGAAAGGTTTTCTCGGCTCCCTGTTTGGTGGCGGAAGCACAGCAAATATTGATTGCGACGCCTCGGTTATTATGCTAGGTGAAAATGATCGGCTGCAAAACAACAACGATGTCATTTATTTTGGGAATTTGAAAAGCAAAGATGGCAGCGTTCAGCACTCCGGCGATAATTTAACGGGTGATGGAGATGGGGATGATGAGCAAATTATCGTTGATTTAAATAGTGTTCCCGCAAACATTCAAAAGCTTGTTTTTGTTGTCAATATTTATGATGCCGTCAAGCGCAGACAGCACTTCGGTATGATACGAAACGCTTTTATTCGAATTGTCAATGCGTCCAATCAGCAGGAAATGTTACGTTATAATTTAACGGAGGATTACAGTGGAAAAACATGTTTAATTGCTGGAGAAATCTATCGCAATGCAGGAGAATGGAAATTCGCAGCAGTCGGAAATGGCACAAATGCTGCGAGCTTGGGCGATGTTGTTCGGACATACACGAAATAAGCAATTAAATGAAAGGCTGTGTTAAACGATGTTGTTGAATGTAAGGGAATCTGCGAGACTCCTCGAAAATGCATTCGTATTTCCTTCGTGCGGAGTTAATTCGAGGATGTTCGTTAATGTCCTGCCGGAAAAACGGGCTGGCAAGGCCCCGCAGCGAGGCACGAGCGAGGAGGCTTGGCGGTCGGCCGCGCAAAAGGGAGCAGATTTCCTCTCTTTTTTCTACAAAATCAACAGTAAAAGTTCACAGAGCCAAATTAAAAAATGCAATGAGGTGAGATAAATGGGCATTAATTTAAGTAAAGGCCAAAGAATTGATTTAACGAAAACAAATCCTGGTTTAACAAAAGTAATTGTCGGCCTGGGATGGGATACAAATCGATACTCTGGCGGACATGATTTTGACCTTGACGCTTCTGCGTTTTTAACCGATGCAAATGGCAGAGTTTTAGAAGACAGTGATTTTATTTTTTACAATAACCTTGTACACCCATCTGGAGGTGTCGAGCATACCGGTGATAATCGAACGGGTGAAGGTGAAGGGGATGACGAGCAAATCAAAATTGATTTTAGTAAAGTTCCCTCGCGTGTTCATCGGATTGCTATAACTGTAACGATTCATGAAGCTGAGGCTAGAAATCAAAACTTTGGCCAAGTATCGAATGCGTTTGTTCGATTGGTAGATGAGGCCAATAGCCAGGAAGTTCTCCGCTATGACCTTGGCGAAGACTTTTCTGTTGAAACAGCTGTTGTGATTTGCGAACTTTACCGCCACAATGGCGATTGGAAATTTAGTGCTGTTGGAAGCGGCTTTGCGGGCGGATTAGCAGCCCTTTGCCGAAATTTTGGACTTGAGGTTTAATCGAAAAAACGCTGCCGCTTTGGCAGCTTTATTCTTTATTAGAGGAAGTATAGGAATTGCATCTTAAGTTTGGTAGAATAAATTAACGAATTATAGAGGGGAGTATTTGTTTTGAAGCAATATTTGCAGCTTTGTGAACATGTTTTAAAAAATGGCCATGTAAAAGCTGATCGGACCGGCACAGGAACCATTAGTACTTTTGGCTATCAAATGAGGTTTAATCTTGCAGAGGGATTTCCGTTGATCACGACAAAAAAGCTCCATTTAAAGTCGATTATTTACGAATTGCTCTGGTTTTTAAAAGGAGATACAAATATAAAATATTTACAAGATCATGGGGTAAAGATTTGGAATGAGTGGGCGGATGAAAACGGCGAATTAGGCCCTGTTTATGGACGTCAATGGCGGTCATGGACAGGAGCGGATGGAACAACCGTTGACCAAATTAGCGAGCTTATAGACCAAATTAAACAAAATCCAAATTCAAGAAGATTGCTCGTCAATGCCTGGAATGTGGCCGAGATTGATAAAATGGCATTGCCTCCATGTCATTGCATGTTTCAATTTTATGTAGCTGATGGTAAGCTTTCCTGTCAGCTATATCAGCGTTCTGCAGATGTTTTTCTTGGCGTGCCATTTAATATTGCATCTTATGCCTTGTTAACATTAATGATTGCCCAAGTCTGCAATCTGGAACCAGGTGAATTTATTCACACATTTGGCGATGTTCATATTTATCAAAATCATCTCGAACAAGTGAAGATACAGATAGAGCGTGAACCAAGACCGCTGCCGAAAATGATTCTAAATCCCGATGTAAAGGATATTTTCTCTTTTACCTATGAAGATTTTCACTTGGAGGGATATGATCCGCACCCTCATATTAAAGGAGTGGTCAGCGTTTGATTTCGTTTATCTGGGCAATGGATGAAAATCGCGTTATTGGCAAGAACAATCAGCTTCCATGGCGGCTGCCAGAGGACTTGAAGTTTTTTAAAAGAGTAACAATGGGACATCCAGTCGCAATGGGAAGAAAAACGCATGAATCGATTGGGCGCTTGCTGCCGGGAAGGGAAAATATCGTTATTACGCGAAACACGGATTTTTTCTGCGAAGGATGTACCGTTTTTCATTCGGTTGAAGGTTTTGTATCCTATGCAAATCAGCTTGATGAGGAAGTTTTTGTGATAGGTGGAGCAGAAATATTTCGCTCTTTATTACGTTTTGCAAGCCGCTTTTATATCACTTATATTCATGAGCAATTTGATGGAGACACTTTTTTCCCTCCGATCGATTTGAGCAATTGGGAATTACTCTCACGTGAAAAGGGATTGAAAAATGAACAAAATCCTTTTGACTATGAATTCTGTATGTATGGAAGAAAGGAATCGATTTTGTAAACTATTCCTGCTTTCAGAATATTCCCTTATATGATATTGTTAAGATAAAGATAGTATAAATCATAATTTTCTTATTTTATAAATGAATAAAATCACAGTTTGTTTATTTTTGCAGATATTGTGAATTTACTATGAATTTTGCTTTTGTTTGACGTCAAAACTAGGTAAACATACTATAATCGGTTTAGATTGAAACAACAACAGAAGGGGATGTATATACATGTTTTCGAATATTGGGATACCTGGTTTAATTTTAATTCTGACGCTTGCTTTAATTATTTTTGGACCGAAAAAGCTTCCTGAAATTGGCCGTGCTTTCGGGCAAACATTAAAAGAGTTTAAAAAATCCACACGTGAATTGACAGAAGATGTCGTTCAAGATATTGAAGAAGAAAAGAAAAAATTGACTAAATAAGGTGTAAGATTCGTCTTACCCCTTTTTTTAAAGTCAGTTGTTAAAAATGCAACATTTGAAATTGGCAGGGGAAGAAAAATGGAAGATAAAGAATTAAATTTAGTGGATCATTTAGAAGAATTGCGTAAACGGATTATTATTTCTGCGCTTGCTTTTGTAATCTTTTTTATCGTTGGTTTTATTTATGTTGTAGATATCTACAAATGGTTTGTCAAAGGTCTTGATATAAAATTAATGGTATTAGGTCCAAGTGATATCATTTGGATTTACTTTATGATTGCCACAGTTATCGCGATTATTGGAACCATTCCAGTTCTAGCCACTCAAACTTGGCTATTTGTAAGACCAGCCCTAAAACCGTCTGAAAGAAAGATCACACTTACTTATGTACCAGCATTGTTTTTACTATTTATATTAGGGCTTTCATTCGGATACTTTGTAATTTTTCCGATGGTGTTTAAATTTCTTGTTAACCTGGGTGGGGATATGTTTGTTACCAATTTTACAGCAGAAAGATATTTTCGTTTTATATTTAATATGACTTTGCCATTTGGAGTTCTTTTTGAATTGCCAGTTGTTGTAATGTTTTTAACTTCTCTAGGGATTATCAACCCTTTTGTTTTATCGAAAATACGCAAATATGCTTACTTCGTTTTAATTATTATTGCTGTTGTCATTACCCCCCCTGATTTCATGTCGGACTTTGTTGTTACGCTTCCGCTGCTCTTGTTATATGAAATCAGCATTAATTTGTCTAAGTTTGTTTTTAAAAACAGGATGAATCGATTGGATTCCGATGAGAGTGAAAAGGAAGAATCAGAAGAGGTCAGCGAAGCTGAGTCATTGTAATAAATATCAAACGTAAACAGCCGCTGGGGATGCCTTAGCGGCTGTTATTTTTTAAACAGAAAGGCAAATAAATTTTTACCAAAAACAACATAAAAATATTGGAAATACAAATAAGAAATTTTTGTGAATTTTTTTAGGAATTCAAGACGAAAGCTCTATTTCTATGTTAAATTTACCCTGAAATTAAGTTTTATATATATTTCTATGCTCTATGTGGAGGGGAAAAGGGGATGAAGAGACAGAAAACCGTGTATGAGGCCGCGATCGATCATGGGTATACCCGTCGTGACTTCCTAAAGATGTGTACTGCGCTCGCAGCTACGCTCGGATTGGAATATTCAAAGTCTGATCAAGTAGTAAAAGCAATGGAAACAAGAACGAGAGTTCCGGTTGTATGGCTGCAATTTCAGGATTGTACCGGTTGTTCGGAATCATTTATTCGCTCTTCACAACCAAAAACTGAAAGCGTTTTACTCGAAATGATTTCACTTGAATATTCAGAAGTGCTATCTGCGCCATCCGGGTATCAGGCTGAAGCGAATATAGAACAAGTCTTTAAAGACTATAATGGCGAATATATTTTGGCTGTAGAAGGAAGTATACCGGAAGATGATGCATTCCTAACTGTAGCGGGGCATTCAAGAAAAGAAACGTTCATTAAAATGGCAGCAGGAGCAAAAGCGATTGTTGCATACGGGACTTGTGCTTCATGGGGTGGAATTGCTGCCGCAAAACCGAACCCAACTGGTGCTAAACCAGTTACCAGCTTTGTAAACAATACCCCTACTATTCTTGCGCCCGGATGTCCGCCAATTTCTGAAGTAATGACGGGTATTGTTGCACACGTCATTACATTTGGAAAATTGCCTGAATTAGACTATCTCGGCCGGCCAAAGGCATTTTACCGACACCGCATACATGACAAATGCAATCGTCGAGCATACTTTGACGCAGGACTTTTTGTTGAATCTTTTGATGATGAAGGATCTAAGCAAGGCTATTGTTTGTATAAAGTTGGCTGCAAAGGTCCAACCACCTATAATTCCTGTGCCGAGATGCGCTGGAATGGAGGTGTAAGCTATCCAATTCAATCTGGAAATCCTTGTATTGGTTGTTCAGAGAATGGATTTTGGGATAATGGTCCGTTCTATACAAGAAGGGCAAAAATTCCCGGCACGCAAACAACCATTAATCCTGATAAAGTCGGTTTGGCTGCCGTTGGTTTGACTACAGCGGGTATTGCCGTTCACGCAGCAGGAACTGTTATCAAGAAAAAGCTAGACGACAAACGGAGTGATGAGAATGAGTGAACGTATTGTAGTAGATCCAATTACAAGGATAGAGGGCCATCTCCGAGTAGAAGTAGACATTGATGATAAAGGTGTGATAAAAGATGCCTTTAGCTCTGGTACAGCAGTGCGTGGGCTTGAATTAATTGTCCGGGATCGGGATCCTCGCGATGTCTGGGCATTTGTGCAAAGGATTTGCGGGGTTTGCACTACTGTCCATGCGCTTGCATCCATTCGCTCAGTCGAAGATGCACTGAAAATTAAGATTCCAAGAAATGCTCATTTAATTCGCGATATTATGAATGAAACATTGTTTGTTCATGACCATGTGGTGCACTTTTACCATTTACATGCACTAGACTGGGTAGATGTCGTCAGTTCGCTGAAAGCGAATCCAGCAGAGACTTCAAAAATTGCTCAATCGATATCGAGCTGGCCAAAATCATCTCCTGGTTATTTTACGGATGTTCAAAATAAGGTGAAGAAACTTGTTGAAAGCGGGCAGCTTGGTATTTTCGCAAATGGTTACTGGGGACATAAAGCCTATAAACTTCCTCCTGAAGTAAATCTTCTAGCAGTTGCACACTATTTGGAAGCACTTGATTGGCAGAAAGAAATTGTTAAAATTCATACTATTTTTGGCGGTAAAAATCCACATCCGCACTATGTCGTTGGTGGCATGGCTACACCGCTTGATATCGATAGCGACAATGGGGTGCACGCCGAGCGGTTAATGCATGTTTCCCAGTTGATTGACCAAGCAAAGGAATTTGTCAGCCAAGTCTATATTCCTGATTTATTGGCGATTGGATCTTTTTATAAAGATTGGACATTCGGGGGCGGCTTAAATAACTATCTTGTTTACGGAGATTTTTCGACCGGCGATTTATACGATACAAAGCTTTATCGGATGCCAAGAGGAATCATTTTAAATGGAAACCTTAACGAAGTCCATGATATTGATTTAAAAGATCCTAAACATGTTCAAGAGTTCATCGACCACTCCTGGTATACGTATGATGGAAAAGCAGGCGATGGTGTCGGCAAGCACCCGTTTGAAGGTGAAACGGCATTGAATTATACAGGTCCAAAGGCTCCATTTAAGACGTTAGATACAAATAAACAATACAGCTGGCTAAAATCTCCGCGCTGGAAAGAGCAGCCTATGGAAACAGGTCCATTGGCGAGGATGATGGTCGGGTATGCATCGGGAAAAGATGAGATTGTAAATATTGTAGATGAAACCTTGAAAAAGCTGGATTTGCCAATGTCAGCTCTTCAGTCAGCACTCGGGCGTACCGTAGCCCGTGGACTTGAGACTGTTTTAATCTCGGGCTGGCTGCGAAACGATATGGATGAACTGCTTAAAAATGTTCGGAACGGCAATCAAGTCACTTTTGACCGGACGAAATGGGAACCAAGCACATGGCCGAAACGTGCTCAAGGTGTGGGCTGGATGGAAGCGCCAAGAGGAGCACTTGGCCATTGGATTAATATTGAAGACGGCAAAACGAAAAACTATCAAGCGGTTGTACCATCAACATGGAATGCTTCTCCAAGGGATCATAAAAATAACCTAGGGGCATATGAAACAGCTCTTAAAGGTACTCAAATGCTGGACAAAAATCAGCCGCTGGAAATTATGCGGATCATCCATTCATTTGATCCATGTTTAGCCTGTGCTGTACATCTAACTGATTTGGAAACGAAAAAAACAACTGAAATCCGATTAGGTTAGGAGGAGAGACAAAATGTCAGACCTCATGCCGCAATTGCCGAATCAAACGACAAATACGCTGTCAAAGCACGAACCGGCACCCGGAGTAAATAGTGAAAATTCTTTTTTGCCAAACAGACCGATCCACTACAAACAAATTAATAACTCGGTTAAAATCTATGTCTGGGAAATGCCGATCCGGATCTTTCACTGGGTTAATATGATTTCGATCATTTTGTTGATCGGGACAGGTATTTATATTGGAAAACCATTTGCAAGTGCCATGATTCCAGGTGAGGCATACTATTCTAATTTAATGGGCTGGGCTCGGTATATTCACTTTTTTGCCGCTTTTTTATTCACGGTTAACTTAATTTATCGAATGTATTGGGCTTTTAAAGGGAACAAATTTGCAACCTCTAATCCTTTTAGGCTGATTTTTTGGAAAGAAACAGTTGAGACGATTAAATTTTATTTGTTCTTAAAAAATAAAAAACCGCATTATGCGGGTCATAATCCGCTAGCCCAGTTAAGTTATTGGATTTTTCAAGGAATTGGATCCTTGATTGTTGTTTTTACGGGTTTCTATATGTATTACGAACCACAGCAGGAATCGTTTTGGGCCAAACTTTTTGCCTGGGTGCCTATGATTTTTGGGGATAGTTATTCTATTCGCTCTTGGCATCATCTTGCAGCATGGGGATTCATCCTGTTTATAATCATTCACGTTTATATGGTTTTCCGCGATGATTACCTGGAACGCAATGGTGTGATTTCTTCAATGTTTACAGGATACAAACAGGAGCCTAAAAAAGTAGTTGGTGGGAAAGATGACAAATAAAAGGACAAACGAAAAAATAACGATTTTAGGAATTGGCAACACCCTCTTCTCGGATGAGGGTGTTGGCATTCATCTTTTGCCAATGCTAGAAACAGCTCTAGAAGGTTATGCCAATGTTGAAATTATTGAAGGATTAACTGATGGAATGCGGTTGCTGGAACCTGTTGAAGATGCGGAAAATTTAATCATTATAGACGCAATCAATGCGGGAAAAAAGGGAGGGACAATAATCTCTCTATTTGGAGATGATATCCCTGCCTATTTTGGAGTGAAAATGTCAATCCATCAGCTTGGTTTTCAGGAAGTATTATTGACAGCAAAAATGCGAGAGAGGTATCCAAAGCGAATTGCCATGTTTGGGATGCAGCCGACTTCTCTTGAACTAGGCATTGAATTAACAAACACGAATCGCGAGAAACTTCCAGAACTGGCTGATGCTGTAGTTCATCAAGTGAACGAGTGGTGCAAAGTGTCATGAACAGGATGGAATTTCTTAAAGAAATGGGTAGTGGCTTATTTCAAACGGTGAAATCTGCTTATGAGCCTTTTTTTGTGGAAGATCTTGTAAAGATTGAAGAAGCTGCCGACAGAGCACTAGGAATTACTTGGCTACCTGTTATGAACGAAAATGTACCAGTGGTCAATCTTGAAATGAAATTTATCGCTGGACGACCGATTATTATTTCACGTTTAGGTACGAACATCCAGGCAACGAGTGGTATCTGTCCTGTATGTTCGAATATTATTAATGTCACGGCACTGTACTCAAGTGGGAAATGTTTGAATTGTGAAAAAGAATATAATTTTAAGACTAATGAAGGAGATCTAAAACTGGAGATCCTTCATTTAAAAGTAAAGGATCAAACTGTTTTTGTCGGTGTACAACGGCATAAAAAACAAGGTGGTAGCCATGCATGAAATGTCATTAATGGGGGATATCCTTCAAGTTGTCCAGGAAGATGCGGCAGAAAAGGGAATTGAAACAATTAATAGAGTTGAATTAATTGTTGGAGAAATATCAAATGCATTGCCCGATGCATTACAAATGGCCTTTGAGATCTTTCGTGATCAAAACCCCCACTTATTTACGGAAACTGCACAATTAATCATCCATAGTGAAGAGGCAAGTGCTATGTGTGTCATTTGCGGTGAAACGTACAGACCAAGTCAGAAAATAGCTTTATGTCCAAACTGCCAGATTCCATCTGGAAAAATCATCACAGGAGAAACATTTCAGATCCTATCATATGAAGGGAGCAATTCGTGATGAAAGTAACGTTAAAAACAGATGTGTTAACGAGTAATAATAAGGCTGCAGAATTTAATCGAGAACTTTTTGAAAATACAAATACCCTTGTTATTAATCTAATGAGCTCCCCTGGTGCTGGAAAAACCACATTGCTGGAAGAAACCGTTAGAGCTTTATCTGAAAAATACCGTATTGGTGTGATCGAAGGGGATTTGGCAACTGAGAGGGACGCAACCCGGATTCGAGCGTTGGGTGCTAAAGCTGTTCAAATTAATACCTATGGAGGCTGTCACCTTGATGCTAGAATGGTAGCGGCAAGTTTAGCAGAATTTGATTTAGAGGAAATTGATTTACTATTTATTGAAAATGTTGGCAACCTTGTTTGTCCATCTGGCTACGATTTGGGGCAGCACCATAAAGTGGCTGTTCTAAGTATTCCAGAAGGAAATGATAAAATTCCAAAATATCCGCAAATGTTTATGCGAACTGAATTGGTGCTGCTTAATAAAATTGATTTGCTGCCATACCTGGACTTTAATGTTGAAGAAGCCAGAAAGGATCTATCAGAAATCAACCCGGAATCAGAGCTGATTGCTCTTTCAGCTAGAACAAAAGAAGGACTTCATGAATGGCTTTTCTGGGTTGAAGGAGCATACGCAAGATGCGTAAAGCAGAAAAAATAGCGGTGAGGGGCAGGGTACAAGGCGTTGGTTTTAGACCATTCATCTTTCAGCTTGCCCATGAATTTTCGCTCAACGGAACGGTTCAAAACAATATGGATGGCGTCAAAATTTATTTGGAAGGAGAAGCGGAAGCACTTCAACGGTTCCAAGCAGCATTGACAACCAGAGCTCCTCGGCTGTCAAAAATTGATTCAGTAATCGTTGAAGAAGCCGAACTGCAGTGTAAACAAGATTTTACGATTATCGAAAGTGAGCGAAGCGGAACATCAATGCTTGTAATTCCCACCGATTCCGCTATTTGTGATGATTGTATAAAAGAAATGAATGATCCAACGGATTTTCGTTACCAATATCCGTTTATCAATTGTACGCAATGTGGGCCGCGCTATACGATTATCGAAGAATTACCTTATGACAGGCCATTTACAACAATGAAGAATTTTCATATGTGCCCTGATTGCAAACAAGAGTATGTTGACCCGGGAAATCGGCGTCATCATGCGCAGCCAATTGCTTGTCCGACATGCGGTCCTAAAGTTCAATTGCTAGACTCGTTAGGCGAAGTGATTAAGGCGGATCATCCAATCAGTCAAACCATACAGCTTTTAAAAAAAGGCAAGATCGTTGCAATAAAGGGGATTGGCGGTTACCACCTCTGCTGCGATGCGGGGAATGAAAAGGCAGTTAGCCTATTAAGGGATCGAAAGAAAAGGCCATTAAAACCTCTCGCGGTGATGGTCTCCTCAATTGAAGCGGCATGCCAAATCGCTGAAATAAGTCAAGCAGAGGAGAATTTGCTTAGAAGTCCAGAGTCTCCAATTGTGATTCTATCAAAATCAAAAAATGATGCATTGTCAGCCAATGTTGCCCCCGGAATGGCTACGATTGGTGTAATGCTTCCATACACACCGCTGCATTATTTGTTGTTTGCTGACCCTGGCCTTCCCTGTCTTGTAATGACGAGTGCCAATCCTTCAGGAATGCCCATGTTATACCAGGATGACAAAGCGCTGACATATTTAGAGGGAATCGCGGACTATTTACTTGTTCACAATCGAGAAATTTTGCATCCGGTGGATGACTCTGTTGTGCAAATAATAAATGGGAAAATAGATTTTCTCCGCAGGTCGCGCGGATATGTGCCAGACCCATTTGTAACGGATAGGGACGTGTCGGGGATCGTAGCATTTGGCGGACAGCAAAAAACGACTTTTGCAATTGGAAGGAATCATCAGATTTTTGTCGGTCCTCATATTGGTGATTTGGAAAATATTGAAACGGTTCAACATTATCAGCAAGAATTTGATCATCTTTTTAAATGGGTAGATACTTTTAAAAAAATAGCAGTTGTTGATGCCCATCCAGGTTACTATGTACATACGATCGCCAAGGCATACGGCTTTGCTGAAGAAATCGAAGTTCAGCATCATCATGCCCATATGGCGGCATGCTTGGATGAACATCAAATAAAAGATAAAGCGTTTGGAATCATTCTAGATGGAACAGGTTATGGACTTGACGGGAAAGTTTGGGGGTTCGAAATTCTTTATGGCGATACTGCTGAATTTGAACGCATGGCACATCTACACTATACACCTCTTCCAGGAGGTGAAAAGTGTATTCGGGAACCATGGCGGAATGCTGTAGCTATGCTAATGTCTCTTCATGGAAATGAGGGAACGGTTTTAGCCAAAGCAATTTTTCCTGATAAAACCAATGAGATTGAACTATTAAGGAAAATGATTGAGCAAAATGTCAACGTTATTGAAGCAGGGACTTGCGGAAGACTGTTCGATGCTGTGAGTGCTATTTGCGGAATAACGAAAGTGTCAAGCTACGACGGTGAGGCAGCAATCAAATTAGCTGAACTGGCTGATGGGCTGCAAGAATGGGAATCATACCCCTTTACTTTAGAAGATTCAAACGAGTTGCTGACAATCAATTTTTCAAACATGCTGAAGGAAATTGCTAATGATGTGTTAAAAGGGATGAACCAATCGGTAATCAGCAGTAGATTTCACGAAACGGTTGTGAAGGCAATTGTGTCAGCGATGGAACATTTGCTTCATAAAAGAATGGAAATGAAAAAAAACGTTGTTTTATCGGGGGGAAGTATGCATAACCGTTATTTGCGAAAGAGATTGGCGGTTGAATTGGAAAAAAGAGAATTTAATGTATTTTTTCCCGAAAAAGTCCCGTGCAATGATGGCGGATTATCGTATGGCCAGCTTGTAGTTGCAGCAGAAAGGAGGAGGAAAAATCAATGTGCGTTGGCGTACCTGGAAAAGTAATAGAAAAGTTTGAGTACACCGCGGTTGTAGATGTAATGGGATCGCAAACCACGGTAGGAATTATTTTTGTTCCGGAAGTTGAATTAGGGGATTATGTCGTCGTTCATGCGGGTCAGGCGATGAGTATCGTTGATGAAGAATATGCAAAGCAAAGTGTGGATGAATGGAGGAAGCTGGTCGATGCTCGAAATTCTGAAACAGTCTATTAACCCCGAACTTTGTATTCCGCTGGTCGGGGCTGTAATCGAAAAAGCAAAAGAGTTTCAGGAGAAATTTGGTCGGAAGCCGGCTTTCATGGAAGTATGCGGCTCACATACAATGGCTCTTGCTAGAACAGGTGTAAAGCAAAGGCTAAGGGAGTATGTGAATTTGGTCTCCGGTCCAGGATGCCCTGTTTGTGTAACCGATCAAAAATCGATCGATGCAATGATCGCTCTGGCAGATGGCGATAATCGAATTATTTGCACATTTGGCGATATGATGAGGGTGCCGGGTTCTGATCGGACGCTTTTGGATTCAAAAATTGCCGGCAGCGATATCCGTGTTGTCTATTCACCAACCGATACGATTAAGATTGCCGAGGAAAACCCGGATAAGGAAGTCGTATTTCTTGGCATTGGGTTTGAAACGACAATTCCAATTTTTACATTGATGGTTGGTGAAGCGGAACAACGAGGAATTAGCAATTTTTCGATTTGGATGGCAACGAAGCTTGTTGAACCAGTGCTGCGCTATCTTTTAGAGACAGGCGGTGTCAACCTTGACGGGTTTATGCTTCCAGGGCATGTATCGATTGTTTTGGGAGAAGATTCCTACCGTTTTTTGGCAGACGAATATCATATTTCCGGAGTGATTATGGGCTTTGAAACGGCTGAATTGCTTTCAGGAATTTATAAATTGATCGATCTAGCTTTGAAAGAGGAACCAGCCATTTTGAATAATCATCGATCCGTTGTTACAAAAACGGGAAACCAGGTTATTCATCAATGGCTGAAAAAATACTTAACAACAAGTGATGAACCATGGAGAGGTATTGGCGTTATTCCAAAAAGCGGCTTGGATTTAAAGCCTGAATATGAACAATATAATGCGAAAAAACGCTTTACGGTCGAGGTCGGTGAGCCAAAAAAGACAAAGTGCCGCTGCGGCGAAGTTATCAGAGGGTTAATTTCACCTGATCAATGTCCTCTATTTGCAAAATCATGCAATCCAATGAAGCCGATTGGTCCTTGTATGGTATCGTCAGAAGGCTCCTGTGCTGCTTATTATCAATACATGAGGGAGAGTTTTTAATGGAGAAATTTATCAGCTTAGCACATGGAGATGGCGGGGAATTGAGCCATCGCCTTATTCGAGAAATTTTCATTGAAGCTTTCGGCAATGGGGATGCAGCCCTATTTGATGCAGCAATACTTACGATTGGAAGTAAAAAAATGGCTGTGACAACCGATTCCTTTGTCATCAAACCTATTTTTTTTCCCGGAGGCTCAATTGGAAAGTTAGCGGTAGCAGGTACCATTAATGATTTGGCTGTTAGCGGAGCACAACCGGTTTATTTGACATGCGGCTTTGTGATCGAAGAAGGGTTTCCAATTTCAGAATTAAAGCAAATCGTTCATGATATGGCCAATGAAGCCAAAAAAACTGGCGTATTGATTGTTGCGGGAGATACGAAGGTGGTGGAAAGAGGCAGCGCAGATGGACTATACATTAATACGACAGGTATTGGTGTATTTGAATCGAACATTGGCTGTAGTCTCGAGTTTTCGGAAGGAGATGCAATCATTATTTCGGGCACGATCGGCGACCATGGCGTCGCTGTTTTAACGGCTCGGGGAGAATTAGGAATTCATGCGCCAGTCAATAGTGATTGCGCTTCGTTAAACAAGATGCTTTTGGAAATGTTATCGCAAACAGACGGAGTAAAGATTATGCGAGATCCTACAAGGGGAGGACTGGCAACAACTCTTGTCGAAATCGCCGAAGATTTTAACGTAACAATGCAAATTAAGGAATTAAGTATTCCGGTTCGGGAAGAAGTTCATGGTGCTTGTGATCTTTTAGGATTTGACCCGCTATATTTGGCAAATGAGGGGAAGTCGATTATCATTGCAGCGGATTCTGAAAAGGAAAAAATCATTGATATTTTAAAACAATTCCCTGAAGGCCAAAATGCAGCCATTATCGGGTCGATTACTGGGAAGGAAAAAGGTCAGCTACTGTTGGAGACCCCGCTCGGATCAAGAAGAATGCTTACAAGACTAACAGGAACCATGTTTCCAAGAATATGCTAATGCTCTCTATGCATATGCATAAGTTATTTTTAATATCACCGAGTTCAAGATCTGCTCAAATGACTGAAATTTTTTTGAAATCCAGGCATAATTAGACACATTTCGTGGTAAATGTCATGTATAATAGGATCAAACGGGTATAAAAGAGGATTGATATTTTGCTGTTTAAAAGCCTAGAGTTCAAAAACGCAGTTGGACAGAAGGTTAAAGTCGTGGAAATTCCTGTATTGGAGGAAGATAACCCTTATAATTTTATGATCCATGTCCGTTTGCAGACGTTTATTACTTCTATTTATGGAGAGAAACAATTAAAAAAAGTGTATTCTTTTAAAGATTATTTAAAAACGGTTTTGAAATGGCCCGATTATCAAGAAATTTATAAAGCTGGTGAATTAAAAAATAATGCCTAAATGATTTAGAGCTTCGAATTTCGATGCTCTTTTTTTATACTATCAGAATTTATATATGCACTTCGATAACTGTCTAGCGCAAGCGCCTATCAAAAAGGAGAATCTTTACTAGGTAACTGTAAATCTTCTTTTATCTTTTACGGGTCTTTGGTAAAATAGTCAAAACTATATAAAGAAAAAATGCAGGTGATTTAATGAAATATTTGCTTAAGCTAACATTATTTCTTTTAACAGTACTTTTCCTATCCGCTTGCGGTCAGCAGGGAATTAAAGACGCAAAAAACTGGCCGATTGAAAATTTTACTTTTACGAGCCAGGATAACAAACAGGCTAGTTTGACAGATTTAAAAGGAAAAGTCTGGGTCTCTGATTTTATTTTTACTTCCTGTACAGATATTTGCCCGCCAATGACAGCGAATATGGTAAAATTGCAAAAAAAGGTCAAGGATGAAAAGATAAAAAATATTGAATTCGTCTCTTTTAGTGTCGACCCAACGGTAGACTCACCAGAAAAATTACGAAATTTCGCAAAGCAATATGGAGCGGATACAAAAAACTGGACATTCCTTACCGGCTATTCACAAACGGAAATTGAAGATTTTGCCCGCAATAATTTTAAGACGCTTGTTAAAAAACCGCAAGAAGGGGACCAAGTGATCCATGGAACCGATTTTTATTTAGTCGGTTCAGATGGCAAAATAAAAAAGTATTATGACGGCTTCAAAAATATTCCGTTTAATGAAATCATAAGTGATATTAAGGCTTTGCAATAGACCTATGCACTAGGTCTATTTTTATGGAACTGTTACTATTTGTTTTGAATCATTTTTCTCGTGTTATAATAACAATAGTTTAGAGGGCAGGTGATAAGATGCAAAAATTTTTCACCCTCCTAATTGCTTTAGCGTTTCTTTTAAGTTCTTGCAGTCAGACTGGGAAGTTACAGCTGCATGCCGAAAAGAAGGCGGTAGCGAAAGTCTATAAACCCATTCCAGCTGATTTTTTACCAAGAAAATTAACGGTTGTATCTGCTGGCGATTCACTAACTGAAGGTGTCGGGGATAGCACAAATCAAGGTGGATATTTGCCATACTTAAAAAAGATGCTCAAAAAAGATAAAGGGGTTAAGGAAGCTGATTTCTCTAATTTTGGTGTGAAAGGCAATCAGACGCCCCAGTTATTAAAAAGATTGCAGACCCCACCCTTAATCAATGCGATTAAAAAGGCTGATATGGTGATTCTGACCATTGGCGCAATGATATTATGAAAGTCGTAAGGGACAATATCTCGAATCTGCAAATTTCCGCATTTGCAAAGGAAAAAGAAATCTATATTCTCCACTTATCTCAGATATTTGATGCGATTTTACAGGAAAATCCTCATGTATCCATTGTGCTAATCGGCCTTTATAATCCGTTTGAAAAATGGTTCTCAAACGTGGAAGAAATGAATCAAATTGTTGAGGATTGGAATAAAGCAGGTCAAACGGTTGTTGCAAATTATTCAAATGCTTACTTCGTCGACATTGAAGATCTGTTTATGACATCAAATGATAACTTGCTGTACAGCGATAATTTTCATCCAAATGACAAAGGGTATAAGCTAATTGCGGAAAGGCTGCACGATTCACTTGAAGAACGGGCATTGCCGGATCTTGAAAAGAGATCTTATATGGTAATCAAAGAGGGGAATTAGTTGACATGAAAAATAAATGGAAACAGGGGTTTTTTCTTTTATTAGGAATTGACCTTCTGATTGTGATAATCCTTTTATTATTGGCGGTTTTGCCGGCGACAAACAAGGGAGAAAAGCCGCTGCAAAAGGGACCAGCTGGTGAAAGTGTTTCCTTTTACATTAAATCGAATAAAGAGGATTTAAATAAATTAATCAATCATTATTTGAAAAAGGAAGCTGCTGATGCCCCGATTGATTATCAGGTCAAGCTTGCAGATGAGGTTGAACTATATGGGATTCTTCCTTTCTTTAGTGAAAAATTGAACATGAAACTAACCTTTGAGCCAGAGGCGTTGGAAAACGGCGACTTAGTCCTTAGACAGAAGTCGATCTCAATTGGAAGTCTGCATCTGCCTGTTGCGTATGTTTTAAAATTTATTAGCGAAAACTATAAGCTTCCGACAGGCGTAGACATCAGGCCAAACGATAAAATGGTTTATATGAATATGGACCAGCTTAAGCTGCAAAGTGATGCGAAAGTAAAAGTAAATAAATTCGACTTAAAAAATGATGATATTGCATTTACATTATTCGTCCCTGTAAAATAAGGTACCTGTGTAAGGTACCTTATTTTTTCTCCTATACTCCTTGAATACGCAGTCCTTTTGGGTAAAAATTTTTAATCACACCTTTGACTTCTTTACCCCAGCCGATTGAAAAGCCATCAACTGTTACTAAAATCCAGCCTCGGTCATTTCCAGTAGTGATTGTTTCTCCCTTTAAATAATGGAGCCAGTCCGATTCAGAAGATGACAAAAGATGGGTATGAAAAACGTGTTGTGTCCGTAAAAACATTGCTAGGGCATGATTGGGTTCAAATCGGTTCTTCTTTATTTCACCGAGGTGAAGGCCAGCGCGCAAAACTTTTAGACCTTGAAAAGATGGACAATCTTCAGGAAGAGCAAAAAGCTGCTGATGGAAAAGATACAACTTCGTAAATGATTTGTTCTGGATGGTTGCTTCACAAAAAGCCAGAAAATCTTTTAGTTGGGTTTTTCCTGCATTTGAAGAAGCTTGCTTTATTTTTTCAGCCTTGCAAATAGCTGTTTTTTGAAATTTAGCGATAAAATGTCCCTCGCCATTAACATGATGCGGCCAAAGGCGCGCTGTTTTATTGAGTTCACCGTTGTGTTTCTTTGTCCACTCAGGTCTGCCATTCTGAATCCCATCCGACTTTGGCAGCGGCAGCAATTGTAAATCGGGATACTTTTCTAAAAATGCTTCAACGGTTTGCTCGTTTTCTTCAGGGGAAAAAGTACAGGTTGAATAGACAAGGATTCCACCTTCACTCAACATCTCGTAAGCAGAATCCAGAATGTTTTTTTGCTGTATGGAACATGTAGCCACATGTTCTTCGCTCCAATATTTGACCGCTTCAGGGTCTTTGCGGAACATCCCTTCACCGGAGCATGGGGCATCGACGAGTATTTTATTAAAGTAACCTGGGAATTTATCAGCGAGCCGTTCAGGAGTTTCGTTGGTGACAAGGGCATTGGCAATTCCCTGTCTTTCAATATTTTCCGATAACACTTTGGCACGCTTTGGATGGATTTCATTTGCAAGAAGGAAGCCTTGCTGGTTCATCATTCCAGCAAGCTGCGTTGTTTTTCCGCCAGGGGCGGCGCATAAATCAAGGACTTTATCACCAGGCTGTGGCGCAAGCTGTTCAGCGACAAACATGGCGCTCGGTTCTTGAATATAGTATAAACCCGCAGTGTGATATGGATGTTTTCCCGGTTGATCTTCTGCAGCATCATAATAATATCCTGTTTTTAAAAACGGAATTTTTTCAAGGGTAAAAGGCGATATCTCTAGCCATTCCTGTTCCGTTATTTTTAAAGGATTGATTCGTAAGCCGCTTTTTTTGGTATCATAATAGGTTTGAAAAAAATCATCTGCTTCATTTTCAAGTAAACGATCAAATTTTAGGACAAAATCTTTTGGTAATTCCATATGTTGCTGTGCACCTCTTTTACGATCCGTACTATCATGATTATTGACATTTCCTTCACTTAAGTCAAGGACAAGGAGTCTAGAAAACAGATGGTCATCGGCTTAGTGTATGTCAGTCTATCAGAACAATTGCTTCAAGAGAAGGTGTTAGACTGACACTGCCTATCAAAGCAATGCTGTAGGTGTATCCAGCCAGAAATTTCATTTTAGGGAGCGGAAGAACGACCTCTTTCCCTCCGGCGGTGCGGGCTTCGAGATCCACGGTCATCGGTGTCAATCCAAGATAATTTGTTGCGTGTTTGAAGCCCAAATCCGGGAAAACTACGTCTCTGTCTTTGACGGCAATATCAAGAACTGGGGCTTCGGCTGCCAAGTGCAAAAATCGAATTTTGCTTTCACCTGCTGGGACTTTGGGCTGGCATAGAAAAGGGAGTAATTGGAGTTTTTTAACTGCCCCAACAACAGCGAGCGTATAGAAATGGTATTGTTCAATTGTCACTTTTTCACTGAGTATGGGTTTTATTCTTTCGCCAGTTTGGTAAAGATCGATTTGGTGAATCCCACGGGTAAGTGGTACATAGGTGCTAGTCATCTTGTAGTGAAAATTATGTAACATCAAACAACCGTTAATATAAATATCAAGACTTCCGGTGTTAAGTGAAGCTTGCAGAAATCGTACATATGCATTTTCTCCTGCAGCTTTTTGTCCAGGGAGTAAGGAATCGTGCATTCATCTTCACTCCTTAACTTAAGTATGTGTCTATAATATTTATTCAGTCTTTCATAAGAGTGTGCCTATTTTTACGGAGTGGGTTTCTTTATTTTATAGACTACAAGGAAAGTATAGAGATTTTTGTTTTTAAAAAAAAAGCCGCATCATTGCGGCTTTTTAGCTGGCTGTTTAGCTGAAGATGTCATTCCGCCGGAGAGGATGAATTTCATCGCGTCTTCTGGCTTAACATCGATGATTTCAACCTGATGCTTTGGAATGAGAAACGTGAAGCCCGCTACCTGAAATGTTTGCGGAATGTAGATGGCAACATGTTCTTTTAACGGATCATAAAAGTCTTCTACTTGTTCGGAAGTAATAAAGCCGATGCTTTTCATTTCGGTTCCAGGTATGACAACTAAAGCTATTCCATTTTAGCTTATTTTAATCAGTAAATATAGGGGACGGAATTTTTAGCGGGTATTTTCTTTTGTCCTTCACCTGCTAGAATAAGAGAAAAAGCATAAAAGGGAGAAGGATCTAATGCTGCCGAAACGATTAACACCGGGGGATGAAATAAGGGTTATTGCCCCATCAACAAGTATGGCTGTTGTAAAAGGAAAACAAATTGAAATTGCTGCAGAACGATTAAATCAGTTAGGCTTCACTGTCACATTTGGTAAAAATACATACGAGCATGATGAATTTTTCACGACTTCCATCGAGGAGCGAATTGAAGATTTGCATGCGGCATTTGAAGATTCGAAGGTTAAGGGAATTTTAACTGTGCTTGGAGGATATCATGCCAATCAGCTGTTAAAATACATTGATTATGAGTTAATTCAGGCAAATCCAAAAGTGTTTTGCGGGTATAGTGATATAACGGCATTACAGGCTGCGATTTACAAAAAGGCCGGGTTAATTACCTATTATGGACCCCATTTTTCCAGTTTTGGAATGAAACAAGGGTTTGACTATTCGCTTCAATCGTTTATTGAAGCGATTACAAATGATGCTCCGTATGAAATCCTTCCATCTCAGGAATGGAGCGATGATCCATGGTATTTAGATCAGGAAGATCGGACGTTTCTCAAAAATGATGGCCCAATCGTCATTCAGGAAGGAAAAGCTGAAGGGAAGCTAATCGGCGGAAATTTATGTACATTGAATTTGCTCCAGGGGACCGAATTTATGCCCCCGTTAAACAATTCCATTTTGTTTATCGAAGATGATGAAGAATCGCATATTCATACTTTTGACCGCGATCTTCAGTCGCTGCTTCATTTGCCGGATGCCTCAGGCATAAAGGGTGTACTCATCGGCCGCTTCCAGAAGGCTTCCAATGTAACTGAAGCGGCAATCAGAAAAATGATCGCAAGTAAGCGAGAGTTAGCGGGAATCCCGGTGATCGCAAATGTCAACTTTGGACATGCTCAGCCAATGGCAACGATCCCTATAGGCGCAAGAGCGATTATTGAAGCGGAAGGCTTAGATACGAAAATAATTATTGAACAAAACTAATCAACAGACACCTTGCCGTGTCTTTTTTTATTCTTATAAAAATGAAAGATACAAACATTCATCTCATACACTTTACTATATTGTTCTTATCTTTTACTTAAGGTGGTGTAGGGATGAGTCGATCTTTTTTAATAAAACCGATGCTGGATGAAGACTATCCAATGGTGGATTATGGGAAAGGCGTCTACTTATATGACGTTACCGGGAAAAAATATTTAGATGCTGCATCAGGGGCGGTTACTGCCAATATTGGCCATGGTGTTGCTGAAATAATTGAAGCGATGACGACCCAGGCTGAGAAGGTATCCTTTGTTTACCGCTCGCAATTTACAAGTGAACCGGCTGAAAAGCTTGCCGAAAAAATTACTGAATGGACACCAGGGGATTTGAATTGGTGTTTTTTTGTCAACAGCGGTTCTGAAGCAACTGAGACTGCCATGAAAATGGCAATTCAATACTGGCAGGAAAAAGGGGTTATGACCAAGACAAGAGTGATTTCCCGCTGGGTTAGCTATCATGGTATTACTATGGGAGCGCTTTCGATGTCAGGACATCCGGGAAGGAGGGCACGATTTGTGCCTCTGCTGGAAGATTTTCCGGAAGTTCACCCGCCATATTGCTTTCGCTGCCCCTATCATAAAACAGCCCCTAGCTGCGGCTACCTTTGCGCAAAAGAGTTGGAGACAGCGATCAAGCGAATTGGGGCTGAGCAGATTGCCGCGTTCATCGCAGAACCGATAATCGGTGCAGCGGGGGGCGCAATTACGCCTCCGCAGGAGTATTACAAAATCATCCAATTAATTTGTAAAGAAAATGATATTCTGTTTATCGCTGATGAAGTCATGACGGGGTTTGGACGGACAGGAACGATGTTTGCCGTAGAGCAGTGGGGGATTGTTCCAGATATTATTGCTTTAGGAAAAGGAATGGGTGCCGGATATGTACCAATCGCAGCGGCCGTTGCCAGCGAGAAGATTATCGAGCCGATTTTGGCCGGATCGAAATCGGTGATGAGTGGACATACTTTAAGTGCTAATCCACAAGCATGTGCGGTTTCTTTTGCTGTTCTTGAATACTTGGAAAAAAACCAACTTGTTAAAAATGTAGAATGGAAGAGTTTATTTTTACAAGAACAGCTTGAAAAGTTAAAAAATCAATTCTCCTTTATCGGTGATGTCCGCGGCAAAGGTTTGCTACTAGGCATCGAATTTATAGGAGATTCGGGCAGCAAAGAACCGTTTGCAAGAAAAGAAATGGTTACCCAAAAAATAGTGAGTTTGGCGAGAGAGCGGGGGCTCCTTGTCTATCCGGCCGGTGCAGGTATAGATGGAATAAATGGAGATGCGATTATTCTTTCCCCCCCTCTTACCATCACACAACAGGAAATGGAGGAATTGATCACCCTGTTAACAGATGCTTTCCAAGCTTTTTCCATCCAGCTTCTTAATGGAGGTATGTAAATGGAAAACCCATATGGGAAAATCACGACGGTTGAAACCATTATGCCATTTTTCCACGATGGAATGGCGCTGATGTTCGGTGGCTTTAGGGGCGTGAGCTCACCGCCAACTATCATTGAAAGCATTGTTAACAAAGGTGATAAGAACTTAACCTTAATTGGCAATGATACAGGTTTTCCAGAAATCGGAATTAGAAAGCTGATCCTCCTTGAGCAGGCTGCAAAAATCATTGTCTCTCATATTGGATTGTAAAGTGCATGTAACCGATAACTTGAGAAAAATAAAGTAATCAAATCTTTCATTTAGCAAAGGGGGAACAGAAATGGAGATAGAACGAGAAATGCGTATTAAAGAATGGCTGAAGGAAAATAGGGCGAGAGG
Organism: Bacillota bacterium Lsc_1132; assembly: GCA_044598425.1. GTDB lineage: Bacteria > Bacillota > Bacilli > Bacillales > Cytobacillaceae > JAEVLT01. The sequence continues at coordinate 2,094,412 of CP172536.1, read as the reverse complement.
AGCAAGACTTTTGCAAATCCTCGTTCAAGAAGACAGCACTCGGGGACATGAAAGTGGAGCACAGGCGATTATTATTGAAAAATGCCGGCAGCTTGGGTTGGACTTGGATATATGGGAAATAGATGGTGCCGAATTGTCAAAACACCCTGCTTATTTTTGTGATCGGAAAGATTTTGCGGGCAACCCAAATCTTGTTGCGGTTTTAAAAGGAACGGGCGGGGGAAAATCAATCATTTTAAACGGCCATATTGATGTCGTGCCGGTTGGTGATAAGAACCGCTGGGACGATGATCCGTTTAGCGGACGCATTCTATCCGGCAAGCTTTACGGCAGAGGTTCGACGGATATGAAGGGCGGAACGGTCGCTCTATTAATGGCGATTGAAGCGTTGATCGCATTGGATATTCGCTTAAAAGGCGATATTATTTTTCAAAGTGTGATTGAAGAAGAAAGTGGCGGGGCGGGAACATTGGCTACTGTGCTTCGAGGTTACCTTGCGGATGGAGCATTAATTTCGGAACCAACAAATCTGAAAATTTTCCCAAAACAACAGGGGTCTATGTGGTTTCGCCTTATCGTGAATGGAAGGGCTGCTCATGGCGGAACGAGGTATGAAGGTGTAAGTGCTGTTGAAAAAGCAGCGATTGTTATTGAGAAAATTCAACAGCTGGAGAAAGAGAGGAATCAAAAAGTTACCGATCCGCTCTATGACAAAACTCCGATTCCAATTCCAATTAATATTGGAAAAATGGTCAGCGGCCAGTGGCCGTCCTCTGTTCCTGATCAAGCAGTAATCGAGGGAAGAATGGGGGTGGCCCCAGATGAAACAATGGAGCATGCCATACAGGAAATGGAAGCGTGTTTGCATGATCTCAATCTACAGGATGATTGGTTTCGAGCACACCCAGTGAAGATTGAATGGTTTGGAGCAAGGTGGATACCTGGCAGCATTGCAGAAAATCATCCATTAGTGAGTGCGATGAAACAAAGTTTTCAGGAAGTAAAAAACGAAAGCCCGATTGTTGAAGCGAGCCCTTGGGGAACGGATGGCGGAATTTTATCAACGGTCGGGAATGTGCCTGTAGTCGTTTTTGGCCCCGGCATTACCGAAACAGCCCATGATGCCAATGAGCATATCGTCCTTGATGAAATGTTTGCGGCTAGTGAAATTATTGCGCTTACCTTGTTAAAATGGTGCGGGGCTGCTGACCAAAAAGATTGGCATGAATCGGATCAAACCGAGTGAATTTAGGAAGGAGCCGAAAAGAATGGATGCAATCGCGCAAAATGTAACCATTCGCGGAGAACATTTTCATCTGGGAGTGTACCTTGATCCTTTCAATAAGAGAATTCGGATTGATGACTATCGCGGAGATCTTGCCGGGCTGACCGAAGCGGCAGAGAATCTAGCGAAACAAACCCAGGTTGAAAAGATAATCTTCAAAGTCCGCTTAGAACATCTGTTGGATTTTATTGAAAAGGGTTTTATGATTGAAGCAGTGGTTGACCACTATTTTTTAGGATCAAACGCCTTTTTTTTAACAAAATATTTAAATGCTGAGCGAAAGAAAAATGAACATTGGGCAGCCGAAGACGCGATCATCCGCAGTGTTTGCAATTTGAAGGAAACAGGTGAAGTCTCCGTTCCTCCACGGGAATATGAATTAAAAAAGGCTGATGAAACAGCAGCGGAAGAGCTGGCAAATCTCTATCAACGCGTTTTTCCGATTTATCCTACACCGCTTCACAATCCTGACTACGTTCGAAAAACAATAAAGGAGGGAACCATCTTTTACGCCTATTTTTATCAAGGAAAAATTGTTAGCGCAGCATCGGCTGAAGTCAACCCTTTATATAAAAATGCCGAACTAACGGATTGCGCAACCTTAACGGAACATCGAGAGCACGGGTTGATGAAGCTGCTCTTGAAGGAACTTGAACAAGAATTAAAAAACCAAGGAATTTACTGTGTCTATTCGCTGGCAAGAGCATTGTCATTTGGAATGAATGCTGTGTTATATCAGTTAGGATATAAGTATCGGGGCAGACTAGTAAATAATTGCTACATTTATGACAAATTGGAAAATATGAATACCTGGGTAAAAAATCTGGCAGACTGCTAAATTTTCAGCCTCTAAGTGACAAATTTTCAGCGCTTTCACATAAAGTGAAAAGAGGAGACTGAAAAATGAGCCAATTCACAAAGCTGACCAATGAGGTGCTTGCAGCAATTTTAAAAAGTATTGATGAAGGAATCCATGTGGTAAATACAGACGGGAAAACAATTTTTTATAATGAAGTGGCCGCAGGGCATGATGGCATGGCAATCAATGAGGTACTGGAGAAACCGTTATTAGAAGCTTTTCCGTCTTTAACAAGAGAAACGAGTACGTTATTAAAAGTGATGAAAACAGGAAAACCGATCTACAATCAAACGCAGGTGTATATAAATCTGCACGGTAGAAGAATCGACACCATCAACACAACGCTGCCTTTATTATTAGACGATAAAATAATTGGGGCTGTTGAAATCGCAAAAGATTACTCTCGTATAAAACTGCTTGCCAACAGGCTGTTGGAACTGCAAAAAGGATTAAACGATCGTAAACAAAAGCAGGCAGGAAATAACACGAAATTTACACTTGCAGATTTAAAAACGGCCAATCCACAATTTATAAGAATGAAAGAGGAAGCAAAAAAACTGGCAAAATCAGTTTCTCCTATTCTTGTATATGGCGAGAGCGGGACTGGAAAGGAACTGTTTGTTCAAGGAATACATCATGAGTCTTTAAGGTCGGCCGGCCCATTTATCGCCCAAAACTGTGCAGCTATTCCGGAAAACTTATTGGAAAGTATTTTGTTTGGAACTGCAAAGGGGAGCTATACAGGAGCGGTGGAAAGAAAAGGGCTGTTCCAACTTGCAGATGGCGGAACCTTGTTTCTGGATGAACTGCACTCTATGCCTTATGAACTGCAGGCAAAACTTCTCCGTGTTTTAGAGGATGGGATGATCCGCCGCGTAGGCGGAGGAGAAAATATTTCAGTCGATGTGCGTGTCATTGCCGCTATGAACGAACATCCAGAAAAAGTCTTGCAGGAGGGCAAACTGCGTTTCGATTTGTACTATCGGCTGAATGTATTTACATTCGCGTTATTGCCGTTAAGAGAGCGGAAGGAAGATATATTACTCTTAGCGGATTACTTTCGGCAAATGTTTAACCAGCAGTTAAGGAAAGACATTCAAGGAATGGAACAGAAGCTGAAAGATTTCTTTCAGGCGTACTCTTGGCCTGGGAATGTTCGTGAACTTAAGCATTCAATGGAATATATGATGAATCTTGTGGAACGGTCCAACTTGGAGCTTTCGGATATACCGCCCATGCTAAAGCAAAATTCGGTTCATTTGCCAGCAATTTCTCAGAAAACATATTCATTGAGAGATAATCTGAAAGAATTAGAAAAAAGCTTAATTGCAAAAGCCTTAGCAGAGGCGAACGGAAATATTAATCAAGCAGCAAAGCTGCTTGAAGTTCCAAGACAAACCTTGCAGTATAAGCTGAAGAAATTAGATTAACGAAGCGCCGGTTTTTCGGCGCTTTTTATGCTTTTCATTCTTTCTATTCTCTAGTGCTGTGCCTCCTTTCTTATATTATCAGAATTTATATCTTAACTTCGATAACTCTCTAGCTCCACAAGAATAAGCTTCGGAAGCATAGCCTCGCACGAAGGAAAAGCGATAGCTTTTTCGAGGAGCGCCCTATCAACTACGTCGCTTCCCTCGCCTCGTCTACGATAAGTCGAGAACGAAAGACTACCGTCTTTCGACTCTCCTTTATCTCACTCGGCTCAGTCCACCTCCTTACGTCGATGACCAAGGGCGCTTGCGCTTTTCTTATTGGCATGAAATTTGCAAGAATAAAGGGCAGTAAGCCAATAAGGGGATGATTTTAAATGAAACAAACTTTATATAAACCAAAAAGACATTGGAAAGAGATCGAACTATGGAAGGATGTTACGGATGAGCAGTGGAATAATTGGCTTTGGCAATTAACCAATACGGTTCGCACCATGGAGGATCTAAAAAAAATTATTCACTTAACCCCAGAAGAAGAAGAAGGAGTTCGAATTTCAACGAAAACCATTCCATTAAATATTACGCCGTATTATGCATCACTAATGAATCCGGACGATCCGCGCTGTCCGATTCGAATGCAGTCGGTACCCGTTTCAAAGGAATTAAATAAAACAAAATACGATCTTGAAGATCCGCTCCATGAAGATGAAGATTCACCTGTTCCAGGGTTAACACACCGGTATCCAGATCGCGTACTGTTTCTTGTTACCAATCAATGTTCTATGTATTGCCGCTATTGCACAAGAAGACGTTTTTCCGGCCAGATTGGCATGGGAGTACCGAAGAAACAACTGGATGCTGCTATTTCGTATATCCGCGAAACTCCACAAGTAAGAGATGTATTAATTTCAGGCGGAGACGGGCTTCTAATCAACGACCAAATTTTAGAATATATTTTAAAGAACTTACGGACAATCGACCATGTGGAAATTATTCGCATTGGCACACGTGCACCTGTCGTATTCCCGCAGCGTATCACTGAAAACCTCTGCAATATATTAAAAAAATACCACCCGATTTGGCTAAACACGCATTTCAACACCTCGTTTGAAATAACAGAAGAATCGAAGAGGGCTTGTGAGATGCTAGCAAATGCTGGAGTTCCGGTAGGGAACCAGTCCGTGATCTTAGCAGGAATTAATGACAGTGTACCAATTATGAAAAAGCTCATGCACGACCTCGTCAAAATTCGTGTAAGGCCGTATTATATTTATCAATGCGACTTATCAGAAGGTATCGGTCATTTTCGTGCGCCAGTTTCCAAAGGACTAGAGATTATTGAAGGCTTGCGCGGGCACACTTCGGGGTATGCGGTTCCTACCTTCGTTGTTGATGCACCTGGAGGCGGCGGGAAAATTGCCTTGCAGCCGAACTATTTCATTTCCCAAAGCCCTGAAAAAGTTGTGCTTCGTAATTTTGAAGGGATGATTACGTCCTATCCTGAACCTCAGAATTATATTCCAGGCAGAGCGGAAGAATATTTCAAAGAAGCTTTTAGCGATCTGGAAGCGAAAAGATCTTTAACAGGGATCGCTGGAGTAATGAATGATGAACAGTTTAATCTCGTCCCCGAAGGTTTAGCAAGACTAAACCGCCGAAAAGAATATGCTGATGATCCAACGCATCAGTCTTTAAAAGAAATACGGGAAAAACGCGATCTGTTGAAAGAAAAAAAGTTTAAAGCACTAACGGAAAAGGAAAATAATAGTGAAAATCAGCATACGGACATCAGCCTTCCTGATAAGGAAGGTGAATAAAATGGATAGATGCGAATGGTGTTCTAGTCCAACCATTGCAATGACAGCAGATAGTGTGCTTTGGGAATTGCCAGACGGAACAAGAGCGGTCGAGATTAAAGAAACACCGACTATTTCATGTGCAAACTGCACCATGAACTACTTGAACGAACAAATGATAAAGGAAATTGAAGACCAATTGCTTTTAATTGATACAAAGCCGCTGGGAAAACGGGTTACATTCAAGGAATTAATGAACATCCCAAGAAGATTGAAAAAAAATTATTTTGATTTTTCCTCATAAAAACAGTTATAGTAGCTGTTAGAAAGAACAAGAAAAGAAAGGCGTTTGAAAATGAGTAAATCTTTTTATCACTTTTTAATGAAATACCGCCATCCAGCACCAAAAGATGCGATCAGCCGCTTCGCCAATCAGGCATATGAAGATCATAGTTTCCCGAAAACATCGGAAGATTATCATGAAATCAGCTCGTATCTCGAATTAAATGGTCTCTATTTAGAAAGCATGACTGTTTTTGACGATGCTTGGCAGCTGTATCAATTATCAGAACTGAAGTTGTAATCCTTTTTCTTAAATCGTCTCCTCATTGAGGCGATTTTTTCTTTTTCAAAACTCATGCGCTTTCTCCGCAATCCATGCATATAATATGGTAATTAACTTTCACGACGCATCATTGAGGGGATGGAGGATCATGGAAAAAAGGAAAAAGCCGAAATATAAAATCGGTGATACAGTCGTGATAACGATGTATGGAACGGTTGGAAAAGTGACAGATGTAAAATGGCTGGATGAGAAGTATGTGTACGAAGTGAATAAAAGCGAAGGTCTATACGTAGAAGCAGCACTTCAACTTCTCTCTGAATATGAGGGAAATATCATGGAGCAAGAACAAATCGATATTGAGTATAAATATTTTTTTGGGGACTTGGTACAAGTCAGCGGGTATGGATCAGATTTGTTTAAAGTTGTCGGGTTTCGTACGGAAATTTGGCGTTATAAAGAAGATGCCTGGGAAGACGTAATTTATGAATTATCGAGAATCAGCGACGGGGAATGGCTGGAAGCAGGGGAAGAAGAGCTTACCCTTGTAGCAGATGCTGAAAGTGCGGAAACGTTTATTCAAAAATTAGGTCTGCTCTACTTAATCAATAAGCAACAAAAGTCAATTCAATTACCAAAATTACAAAATATACTGCGCAAAGCGGAAGTCGAGGAAATTGAACGGAAAAAAGAAAAAAAACAGCTGATCGATCATTTGCTGGATATTTATAATGACTATCGTATTCTATATGAATTGTTTCATGATCAAGAATATTATCACGTGATGAAGGTAGTTCTTCGCAAACTGGAAATAATGGTGAACAATGACGGGAAAAGCCATGTATAGTTCATAGCTTTGAGAATGCAATGAATACAAAAACTATAAACGGAATGCCGGTCCATTTAATCAGAAAGAAAAGATAATTGGTAGCAGATTCTGCATATTGTAGAAAAAAGCCATTTTCATCATTTACATCGTTTATAAAACTTTTCATTATTGATTGGAAAGGAGTCATTCAATTTCACCTCGGAAATGATTTTTATAGAATTCTATGCTTGTCCGAGCCGTTCTAGACGTTTCCTATCATTTTTTCGTAAAATTACTTCAAGTTGTCCAGTTAGGCAGATCTTATTTTGTACAAAAACTTCTAGCATGAAAAAGCCTTGTTCGACATACATTCTGTAAAAAGGGGGCGACGCTAATGAGAGAAATTGAAGTATTTATTGATACGGAAGAAATTGCTGAATTTTTCTTTCATGAGCTTGTGAAAAGGGGATACGTTCCTTCAGAAGAGGAATTGGAAGAACTCGCTGACATTACCTTTGAATATTTAGTGGAAAAAAGTATCATCGATGAAGAGATCGAAGAAGAGTAAAATGGCTACAAAAGCCCCGATTGCTGATATGTCGGCGGGGCTTTTCAATTGAATTGAACTGCGGAAACCGGCATTTAGGAATTGTTTTTCCGTCCGCCTGTAGCCGTAACTTCTTTTGCATGTGCCTCATGTTCAGCGACAATTTGTTCGGCTGGTATGTGATTATTTTTCTTCGGAGAATTAATGCGATTTCGATGTTTTTTACCCATAATTTATTACCCCCTCTATGTGGAAAAAAATGATTAATAAGTATGTGATCAAGCCCCCGCTTGGCAAGGCTTCTTCTTCCATCTAAAAATATCTTTTCACAAACTGTAAAACATATGCAAATGGATGAAGGTTTTTTCTTGGCAATCATTATGATATATTGAAAAAGCAAGAATACGATCTGCTTTTAAACATAAACAGGAGGAATTTTCATGAGTATACATATTGCAGCAAAACAAAATGAAATTGCAGAAACGGTTTTATTGCCAGGCGATCCGCTTCGAGCAAAATACATTGCAGAAACCTTTTTAGAGAATGCAACATGCTATAATAAAGTGCGGAACATGTTTGGCTATACAGGAACTTATAAAGGAAAAAGAATATCAGTCCAGGGAACAGGCATGGGGGTCCCGTCTATTTCGATTTATGTTAATGAACTGATACAAAGCTATCAAGTCCAAACGCTTATTCGCGTAGGTACATGCGGTGCCATCCAAAAAGACGTAAAGGTTCGCGATGTTATTCTTGCAATGACCGCATCAACGGATTCCCAAATGAACCGCCTGACCTTCAATGGAATTGACTATGCGCCAACAGCTAATTTTGAATTGTTAAAAAAAGCTTACGACACCGGAATCGAAAAAGGGTTAAATTTAAAAGTTGGAAATGTCTTCACGGCGGATATGTTCTATAATGATAATGCAGATTTGGAAAAATGGGCACAGTACCAGATTCTTGCCCTTGAAATGGAAACGGCGGCACTTTATACGCTAGCTGCAAAATTTGACCGCAAAGCCCTCTCCATTTTAACGGTAAGTGATCATGTTTTGACTGGAGAAGAAACGACCGCGGAAGAAAGGCAGCTTACATTCAATGAAATGATTGAAGTTGCTCTTGAAAGTGCAGTAAAATAATTATGGTTAATCGATATACTCTTCCTTAAACGGAGGAGTTTTCTGTTTTTAATCAGACGGATTTTCCGCTCTGGTTGTACATTGTAGCTAGATTTCCTCTCTTTTGATGGTAAAATAGGAGAGTGCGTAAAGAAAAGAAAAATGGGTGAAAAAAATGAAAATGCAAAATCTATTCATTGTTATGGGGAGTTTTTTCTTAGTTGCTGGCTGCAGCAATCTCGATTTAAGTACCCAACAACAAAAAACTGTAAAGCAAACGGAAGAAAGTAAACAACCGCCGTCTCAACAAAACGCAACGAAATCAAAGATAGAGGAAAAAAAGGACGTGCAGCCAAAGTCCTCGCAAGACCCATTGGCTCTTCCAGCTATGTATTTTAACGAAATCAAGCAAGTGGACGGTAAAAATAGAATTCAAAATCCAGACAATCTTTTGGTTCTAGTGAATAAAGACTACTATTTACCTGACCAATATATCCCCGCGGATCTTGTTCGGCCAAATGTAGCTTTCTCGTTTGGCGATCAAAAATTAGAGCAAAGTTTATTAAGAAAAGAGGCGGCGCTTGCTCTCGAAACCATGTTTGCTGAAGCAAAAAAGGCAGGAATTGAACTTTATGCGGTATCAGGTTACCGCTCTTATAATCGCCAAAGAACTCTATTTGATGCCGAAGTCAATAAGGTTGGAAAGGAAAAAGCAGAGCAAGCTGTAGCAGTTCCAGGCTCGAGTGAACACCAGTCAGGACTTGCGATGGATATTGGCAGCAAATCAACGAATTTTTATTTAACTGAAGGTTTTTCGGATACAAAGGAAGGCAAATGGCTTGCGGAAAACGCACATCGATTTGGGTTTATCTTGCGATATCCAAAAGGGAAAGAAATGATTACCCATTATGAGTTCGAAGCGTGGCACTTTAGGTATGTCGGAATAAAACCAGCCACAATTATGTATGAGCATCAATGGACATTAGAAGAGTATTTTCAAGAGGTCAAAAAAATATAATATCAAGGTTTTTCTAATTGTTAGCTTTTTTTTGTTAATTATTTAAAAAAGATGTTATTCTAATCAGTAAGGATTTTTATTTAAGAGTGATGGTTAACGAAAGTGGTGAAAGCGTTGGACGAACAAAAGATCGAAAAAGGTCAGGATGGCCGAGACCAGCAAGAGCAAGCATCAATGAATAAATCGGGATTCATACGCATGAAGAAATTTCACTTTATCATGCTGCTTTTCTTAGCTGTTTTCCTATCAGCAGGTATTACCACCTTTGCGCTTGCTTTTGGCAAAGAAAAGGTGGTTACAATCGGCAAAGACCGAGCAGAATTTGATAAGTTCTACACAGCATATGATACGTTAAAAACCAATTATTACAAGAATGTAGATCAGAAAAAATTAATTGATGGGGCAATCAATGGAATGGTTGAGTCACTTGGCGATCCTTACTCAGATTATATGAGTAATGCGGAAGCCAAGAATTTTCACAATACGATCTCTTCATCATTTGAAGGAATCGGTGCAGAGATTCAAGAGAAAGATGGGCATATTGTTATTGTATCACCGATAAAAGGATCTCCTGCAGAAAAAGCGGGGTTAAAACCAAATGATATTCTGCTTGCGGTTAATGGAAAAAGTTTGCAAGGAATGAATTCAACTCAAGCTGTTACTTTAATTCGCGGTAAAAAAGGCACAAAAGTGGAATTGACCATCCAGCGCCCAGGCACAGAAGCGCCTGTGAAAGTTCCGATCATTCGCGATGAGATTCCGATACAGACCGTTTATGGAGAAATGGTGGAAGATGGGATAGCAAAAGTTCAAATTACAAGTTTTTCAAGCAACACATCAAAAGAGCTGGTAAAAACATTAAACGATCTTCAGCAAAAAGGGATGAAGGGTCTTGTTTTGGATCTCCGGCAAAACCCAGGCGGCTTGCTTGACCAAGCAATTGACATTTCCAGCCTGTTTGTACCAAAAGGAAAAATTCTTTTTAAAGTAGAGGATCGAAAGGGAAAAATAAAACAATATACTTCGCAAAATGATGGATCTCCTGCAATGCCATTAGTTGTCTTAATTGACAGCGGCAGTGCCAGCGCTTCCGAAATTCTCTCTGCAGCTGTTAAAGAATCTGCTGGTGTGCCCCTTGTAGGCGAAAAATCTTTTGGTAAAGGAACTGTGCAGACAGCCCAAGACTTTCCAGATGGATCAGATCTAAAGTATACGATGGCAAAATGGCTGACGCCAAACGGAAACTGGATCCATAAAAAAGGAATCAATCCTGATTATCCAGTTGCACTGCCAGATTATGCTTCATTGCCGATTATCAATCCTGATAAAGAACAAAAACTGTCAAGTTCATCAACCGATGTTAAAACAGCTCAAAAAATGTTAAAGGCTCTAGGATATGATCCAGGCCGAGATGATGGCTTTTTCGATGAAAAAACGAAAAGTGCCCTCATTGCATTCCAAAAGGCTCAAAATCTGCCGGCTGACGGGGTTTTAAAAGGCCCTACAACGCTGAAATTAATGGATCTGTTGCGAGACAAGATTCAAAAAAATGATACCCAGCTGCAAAAAGCAATAGAAGTATTAAAAACAAGGATGAAATAAGAGTAAAAGACCTGGTATTTCCAATTAAGTGGGAATATTTCAGGTCTTTTGTTTTAGGCTATTTTGCCACTATTGTGCTTGGAGCGGAAATCAACAGACAAGTTTAAAAGTGCTTTTACATTTGAGGGGAAGTTTTCAGTGCCCTCAAGATTAACAGAGCCTTGTTTTAAAATCAAAAATGTTGATGGTTTGAATAACGGAAGGAAATCCTATAAAATGTACAGGCAGATTGAATGGATTTTATGGGGTGATCGATTGAAACAAATCATTCAATTAGATAATGAGTTAAGAGAAAAAATCAAATCTTTTGAAAAGGAAAGTGAAAAGATTTGTTGGGTGCTTAAGCAAAAGTATGAATCGGAATTTGAAAAATTGGGGCAGCATCTTGTCATTGAACTAATCCGGGTTCAAAGCGGAAAGAGTGCTCTCAAAATAGATGTACTTGAAGACAATTATGAATCGTTCATTGAAATTGGGATCGAACAAGGAAAGGAATACTATCCAAATGGCTATATCCCAATTTGGAAAGTAAAAAACGATTGGTTTCAAAAAATGGGGTATTTAACAGACCACAATGTAGACGAGATTCAATCGAACATTGGACGTATCGTAGAGGAAATGCTTGAAGATAGATAAAAATTTGCTCAGTTGAAATGAAAAACGAATGGATATGCTTAAATTATTTTTGAATGAGATTTTCTAATTCAGGTAACGCTTTTAATAGATGGTGGCCTAAAATGGGGGATCTGAATGAGAAAAGCAGCATTCGTTTTTCTGTTAATTTTGTATTTAACTAAAAGTGATGTGGCATACGGAGCAGAGGGTGTTCAATTTAAAATTGAAATGCTTCCTTGGTCAGAGGTTAATCACCTCTTACCAAAATACACAAAATTTGTCGTTCTAGACGTCGAAACTGGTAAACAATTTCATGTACAAAGGCGGGCGGGGAGCAATCATGCTGACGTCCAGCCGCTTACATCTAAAGATACACAAATTATGAAAAAAATCTATAATGGGAAATGGAGTTGGAAGCGCCGAGCTATTTTTGTAATCTATAAAGATCAATGGATTGCAGCGTCTATGCATGGCATGCCCCACGGTGCTGGAGCATTGCAAAATAATTTTCCTGGCCACTTTTGTATCCACTTTTATGGAAGCACAATACATCGAACAAATAATTTGGACCTATCTCATATGCTGATGATCTATAAAGCGGCTGGGAAATTAGATGCTTATTTAAATCAAGCAAATCCATATGAGGTAATTCACTCATACATAGCTGGTTTGAAGCAGCAAGACGAACGAATTGTCTCGGGTTTATCGCTGCAAAAATTAGCTTGGGCAAAAATCCTTCCGAAGATTAAAAACGTGAGAATAACAAGGATGCCTTTGTTACCTCCTGAGGATCTTTCTGAAGAAATCACATTAGATGTTCCCATTGAACTCGATATCATACAACAAAAAAATGGTCATCAGCATTATAATGGGATGATTCATTTACTGAGATTCTCGCCAAATGAACGCTGGAAAATAGACTCAATTGATTTTTTGCAAGAAATGAAAGTGAAGTTTTAAAAGACCTAAAAATCAAATGGTCCTTTCGCCAAATTTAATAAATGTTCGTTCGTCTTCAATTAGACCGCATGCAGCGCATTGAACCTTCAACTCAGGGCCATTATAGGCGAGATGGAAAGGTGCAAGCTCTCCTTCTGCATACTCGTCGACTATCATTCCGGTTTGCGGATCCAATTTTACAGCTTTTGCAACTTGCTGAATAATATTAAAACGGCTCCGATTTGTTTTGCAATTTGGACATCGATATGGCGTATGGGACATAGGTCCTCAACTCCTTTATATTTTTTAAGATTAGTTTTTGCATAAAGGCTGTAAATATGTAACAATGCAGATGAGAATGGAAGAATGAGGTGAAAGAGTTTGGTAGACCAAACAGCCGATTATGAATTTTTATTGACGGAATATCGAAAAATTTGGAAGAATCGCTTGTTGACGAGTGAAGAAAACAACAGCGAGAAAATTTTAAAAGAAGCGATGAAAAGGGAGCTGCTCGATGAAAATTCCCACCCAAGAATTAGAAAAAATCGATATGAAAAATATTATCTTTCCGTAAAGAAGGTCATTTCGGCCGCGATCTTGCCAGAAGCTAAATTGCAGATGATTCAGATTTATACAGAGCAAATGGAGAAGCTGAGCGAGGAGGGGTAAGGTGAGAAAATTCAATTTTATTTTATTGGCGCTGCTGTTGGTCATTTTAACATCATGTAATCAAAGGACCGAAAAAAAGGATCATGTTCCTGAGATGCTGAACGTAGATCTATCTGTCCAGCCTGCCAAGGGGCAAGTTAATCAGCCAGTTATTTTTGAGGCTAAAGTGACCCAAGGGGCAGAACAAGTAAATGACGCAGATAAAGTAACCTTTGAAATATGGCGATCAAAAGACCCAAAACATGAAAAAATTAATATCAAAAATCCTAAAAATGGTATATATCGTTTAGAAAAGTCATTCGGACAAGAAGGAACGTATTATATTATTTCCCATGTTACGGCAAGGGGACTGCACAATATGCCTAAAATAGAATTTGTGATTGGAAATCGAAGTGAACCCGAGAAATCAAACAAAACAACATTCTTTTCTAGATCACTTAATTTTCTAGCAAAAGAATGATTCCTTTTAGAAAAGCGATTGAAGAATCGCATAGCCGCGCTCTATTCGGATGATGATTCAAGTGAAATCGGAATAGCTTCCATGTCTTCACCTTTGAATGGCATTGTGATCACTAAGATTCCATTGGACACTCCACTTGTGCTTTGATCAGAAAGAATGGGAAACGGGAGGGTAAGCTCTTTTTTAAATTTGTGGTTTACTCTTTCCTTCAGAAAGTATTTGCCTTTTGTCTGCAATGCTTTAAATTCACCAGTAATAATAAGAGATTGCTCGTAAATTTCCACTTGAACATCATTCTTGCTTAGTCCGGGTATTTCGATCTCAGCAACGAGAGAACCTTCCGCCTCGAATAAATCGCATTTGGGTGCGTATTCTTGCAGAATTGAGAATGGATTCAGCGAACTATTCAGCTCTTTCGCCTGTGACGTTTTTTCAGAAAAGATTTGATTCCAAAAATTTTGTGATTGGTACTGTTGGGCCAAATCCAGCCACTGTTTTAACTTATCGATTTCCATAGAATCACCTCATCAGATGATCGTTACTTTCATCATATTTTTCCATAAGAAAAAAATGCAAAAAAAAAATTGACGGTGTTTAAATTTCAGTCACGTCTATTTGCGAAAACTGCATATCAATGTTTTTGGGAATACGTACTTCAAGGATGCCATCGCGATAGTTTGCCGCAGCCCCTTTTTTTCTTACAATTGCAGGCAGCGTAATTGAATGTTTATCGTCATACTCAGGGATATGTTCTACCAGCAGCTTGTTAGAAGTGTGGTAAATAGCCATTTGTTTTAACCATTCTTCATTTTTAATCGGAATCCGAACAAAAACAAAATCATGGGTTTCAAAAGTAGTTGCTTGAAGCTGATCCTGGTTTTGCTGCGATCCGTGCGGGGACTGAAAATGGCTCATGATCTCCTGGGGGTTCATCATTCCCCGCATACTCTCAGGTATCATTTTTTCCATAATATCTTGCACATATTTATCAATTTCTTCTGGTTTCATTTTTTGCAGCATGTTCTTTGACTCTTTATTAAACGGGAAAATATTCCACGGAAACATGTCGATTCATCCTTTCAGCCAATATAAAATTGGTTGGAAATAGGCGTAGAAGGGTTTGCAATTTGATCCTGGTTGCTCACATCAAAATCTCCAACACCGTTTGCTCAAACGGTTTCTTAGTTGATCTTATCCCATACTATGCAGATAAACGCCCATTCGTTATTAAAACTTATGGCTTTCAGAGAATCGTCAATAAATATTTGCATATCTTGCTAAATCTTTTTACCATATAAGGTAGATGTCGAATAAATTACGTATTGCGAGGTAATCGTTTGTGAAGGAAAAAATCGCTCTGATTACCGGCGGATCGGCCGGAATAGGGAAGAAAACAGCATTATATTTAGCAAAACAAGGATATCATCTTGCGATCAACTACCGCCAAAGTGAATCAGAAGCCACTTCCTTAGCAAAGCACTTGACGGAAACATATGGAACGAAAAATTCCTGTTTTCAAGCTGATATTGCGAATGAAAATGATTGCAGCCGAATGATTGAACAGGTGCTTTCTATGTTTCCCTCTATTGATATCTTGATTCATAACGCAGGTCCTTATATCCATCAAAGAAAAAAAATGACCGAATATACGTTTGATGAATGGAATTACTTGCTTAACGGGAATTTATCATCTGTGTTTTTTTTATCAAAGCTTGTTATCCCAATTATGCGAAAGCAAAAGTGGGGAAGAATTATTACTTTAGGCTTTGACCGTGTCGAAACGGCACCCGGATGGATTTATCGTTCAGCTTTTGCTGCTGCAAAAACTGGTTTAGCTTCACTGACAAGAACCATTGCTTCAGAAGAAGCTGAAAATGGGATAACAGCAAATATGGTTTGCCCAGGTGATATCATTAAAGGATGGAAGGAAAAGGATATTGTTGATGCTACTTCAGTTCTTGATAGGCAAACGCCTGTTGGCAGGCCCGGTACAGGAGAAGATGTTGCCAGGATTATTGCCTTTCTTGCTGATGAGAAATCCAGCTTTATTACAGGGAGCATTATCCCGGTCACTGGGGGAGCTGACGTCCTAGGGAAAATTATGAAAATGTAGAGGGATGTATCCTTCATATGATGTACCTCCACTTTGAACAGTTGGAGAAACAATTGAACAATCGCTAAAGTAGAAGTTGTACTATTCACTAAATTGACAAAAATACTTAGGAACATTTTGAATTGACTGCATGAAAAAACTTCTTTTCGCTGATAATAGGAGATAAATCATCAATGAAAAGGAGCTAACAGATGAATTTTAAATTAAATCGAATTAATCCGAATCAGACGCAAGTTTTTTTTGATGATGGCCGGTTTGAAACATTGACAAATGAAGAATTGGAAGAATTAATGCTCTATATGGGCATGAGCGAAATAAATGAGGGAACAGACATGAACTTCCTGGAATAATAAGGGACAGAGAATAAAAGAAGCTTCAGCATCTTTGCAGACAAAAACAAAGAGGGCGTCCCAAAAGTATAGCTTTTAGGGACACCCTTTTTTTTGTTGTCTTTACGCCTCCAGCAGATCTGTTTCGGTTGACTGGTATGCAGCTGTCCGCATAACATGAAGGGTGTATTGATCTTTTGAAATCTCATACAGGTCGTATACATCTCCATGGGCATTCAGTTGTTCATAAATAGATTTTCTCGTTTCGTTGGCTTTTACAACATAAGGAAGTTTTTCGGCCGCTTTAATCGAACGAATATTTTCTTTTTTGATGCGCATAAAAATGGTTTCAATACCCATTTCAAAAAATAATTCTTTGAAAAATGCATCTTTTGCAGGACTGTTATACCCTTTGCCATGGTATGGCTTGCCAAGCCAAGTTCCTAAGAAACCGGCATTATTTTCAATATCGTATAAATTAATGGTGCCGATCGGCGCTCCCCATTCATCTAGAATTGTTCGGGAAATTAATTCTCCCCGTTCTTCCGCTTCAATCGTTTGTTTCGTCATAAACAAGAATTCTTCATACGAAGCCGCTTTTTGGCGTACAAAAGGGAAGACATCAGGGTGCGTTATCAGTTCAAACAAAATGTGACAGTCATGAAGATCACGTTTTTTCAGCACGATAATCCCTCCATTAGGGCATTCTGCTCCATACCAAAAGAAGCAGCCCACCCTCGAAATTTTTTGTCATGTTTCCTAAAAAATTTCGGGGTGGGAATCGAACCCACTAGAACCAGTTCCCTGGTGGCGCACCATTTGCCTTCCCTATATCGTTTTGTTGTAAAAAAAATACTTCGTAAAACCTCCTGAGGTCAAGGATTTAAATCATTTACTAAAAAAATCATACAAGAAAAAAAGAGAAAAAGGAATAGATTTTCGTTTAATTTTTTGTAAAAGATTATGGAAATATTTTACGATTATTATATTTGTGAAAAAACAATTTTGCCACCGATCATCGTCCATTTTGGTTTTGCAAGATAATGAAACGGGTGATGGCTCCACAACACTAGATCAGCATCTTTTCCTGCTTCTATACTGCCAAGTTGCTGCTCGATTTTTAAGTTTTTTGCAGGAGAAATGGTAATACCCTCCAAAGCCTTTTGTTCTGAAAGACCTTCACGTACTGCAATTCCAGCGCAAATATTTAAATATTGGATCGGTGTATAGGGATGATCTGTCGTAATTGATACCTCTACACCTGCATTGGATAACTCATGGTAGGTTCTCCATGTTTTATTTTTTAATTCCACTTTTGATCTTCGGGTGAAGGTTGGTCCTACCGACACTTTTAATCCCCGTCCAGAAAGTTCTTCTGCAACAAGATGGCCTTCGGTACAGTGTTCAATCCGCAAATCAAGATGAAACTCCTCGGCAAATCTTATGGCAGTGATAATATCATCCGCACGATGAGCGTGAATGCGAACGGGGATTTCTCTTTTTAAGGCCATGATGATGGGCGCCATACGTAAATCTTCAGGCCGATCAGTATACATTGCCTGGTAAAAAGCTTCCCGCAGCATTCCCATAATCCCCATTCTAGTAATTGAATCATTTTTTCCATGGCTGTGAATCCGCTTCGGGTTTTCACCTAATGCAATTTTTAAACCTGCTATATCTCTGACAAGCATTTTTTTAATATTTTTTCCGGATGTTTTTATAACTGATGTTGTACCGCCAATTACGTTGGCACTTCCAGGCATGATGTGAACGGTTGTAATACCGCTTTTTACTGCATCGGAAAAAGCGGTATCAAATGGGTATACTCCATCCATTGCACGAATATGCGGAGTAAGGGCTTCTGCTGTTTCGTTTGCATCATTGCCTGCCCAGCCTGTTCCTTCATCATACAATCCAAGATGGGTATGCACATCAATGAATCCAGGAAGGAGAAAAAGCTCTCCGCAATCAATCATTTTGACATTCGTTTCGGTTGCGATCTTTTTACCTATTTTAATTATTTTTCCATTTTCAATTAATACATCACCGTTTCGAATCGGTTCTGACGTGATTGGATAAATGGTTGCATTCTTTAACAATATCTTTGTCATCGTTAAGCCTTTCTTTTTAAATGGCTATGTTAAACTCCATTGTTGATATTCGCTAAAATCAACAGTAAAAATGAACAGAGCCTTTTAAATAATATTTATTTTGCCCTTATTTTACTAAAAAAGTTTCAGTAAGGAAAATCAATCTAGAATGTTTTTTAATTTCTAAAAAACTCCTATCATTTTTTAAAAAAATTTTTAATAGACTAAAATAGGAGAATAAAATGAGGAGTTTTATAGAAATGACTATTGACCGCTATTATCGGGCTGTTGCGAAAATCAGTTTAAACGGCAGCATTGCAGCATTGTTTCCTGCAATCGTCATAATTTTAGGCAATTTCTTTGTTTTCAATCAGGCTAAAATTATGCTCCTAACCGTCCCGTTTATTTTTTATAGTTTTATCCAATTTCATTTTTATTTACGGCATATCAATCAGTCTCTATCGATTCAACAGCAGCTATTAAAATCCCAAATCGGAAATTACTCATTGTTTGGGACCCGTCATCTTCTCGTTTTTTATCTGAATACCCAATTCCCTCAATTACTTTTCTATTTTCCTGACGGCAGCCTTGCAGGTACAATGCAAGCAAGCAGCGGAAAACAAAGATCATTTTTACGATTGACAAAAGAATACACTCTTTTAAATAAGGATAGTCAAATCGTTGGATTTTACAAAGTAAAAGGAAAACGAACGATTGAAGTGTATGATGAAACGAATTGTTATTTAGGACTTTTTGAAGTAATGAAAAGAGGAACTTTTTTGAAAAAAGCACAAAAAGAAGTTGTTGATTCAACAGGCAGATTTGTTGGTGCCGTGGAGGGTTCACGGATCTTTATGGACGAGCATCTTTTGGATCAAAAAAACAAATCAATAGGGCGGCTGCGAAGGGGATGGATGCCGTTGGAGTGGCATGGCCTGTTTCCCGACCCAAATACTCCAGTGTTTTCATTTTCGGGAAACTTAACAAAAAATGAAAAACTGCTGCGATTCTCACTTTTCATAAATGAGTATTTTATAGAGAGATAAAACAGTCTTAAAATAGCGGAGAAATGTTTACATTTTTTAAAAAATTTAGCATAATTAGATTGATAATCATACGTGTAGAAACAGAACCAGTGGCGTTATAACAATCTCATTGGTTGTTCGTGCAGCCACAATTTGATAGAATAAGTATAATGTTGTTTTGGAGGTTTTTCATAGTGCAAATTGAAGTATTGAAATGCCATGGTTCAGGAAATGACTTTTTGTTAATCGATGAAATAACGAATCGCTATTCATTTGCAGAACAGGAGAGAGCTGAGCTTGCCCGGCTGCTCTGCAATCGCGAATCTGATTTAGGTGCGGATGGAATTTTATTTGTTATGGACAGCAGCCGTGCGGATGGCAGGATGAGAATCTTTAATGCGGATGGTTCTGAGGCATCAATGTGCGGGAACGGTCTTCGCCTTGTTGCGAGATATATTTGTGAAATGAAACAGAAAAAAGAGGCAATCATCGAAACGATGAAAGCTGATTTACAGGTAAGCAGACAGGATGAAATCTTTGCGGATGTTGCTACATACCAGGTGGAAATCTCACCAGTTTCTTTTGCGCTGGCTGATTTACCGTTAAATCTTCCGCAGGGATCTTTACGCAATGAAATTATCCCGGAGCTGACGGAGGAAGTTACATTTACAGCGTTGGCTGTTCCAAATCCCCATATTGTTGCAATTGTGGAAACGGAACAGCTTGGATCCGATCTGCAAAGAAACCTGAGTGAAAAAGTAAATGGGCCCAACAAATGGTTCCCTGATGGAGTGAATGTGAGCTTTGTAAAATGGTTAAAGCCGGGACATATTTACGTTCGAACATTTGAGCGCGGCGTAGGATTTACGAATGCATGCGGTACGGCAATGTCCGCGTCATCGCTCGTTACTTGTTTAAATCACTTAAATGAATTTGAAGAGCCCATTAATGTCTACAATAATGGCGGAAAAGTGCAATGCGTTGTTCATAATAATAGCGGGGAATACTGGATTGATTTGATTGGCAATGCAACATATGTTTACAAGGCAGAAATTCAAGTTGATCTCGAAGAGCAATCTTTTCAGATTGTAGATCAAACAACATTTTCAGAACAGCAAGCCTATGAAAAACTGCAAGCGGAAGTGCAAGCATTGTTAAAATCGGAAATGAAAGGATAAGGGCTGCCTTATCCTTTTTTTTAATATCAGAATTTATATCTAAACTTCGATAACTGTTAGTTCCACAAGAATAAGCTTCGGAAGCATAGCCTCGCACGAAGGAAAAGCGATAGCTTTTTCGAGGAGCTCCCTATCGACTACGTTGATGACCAAGGACGCTTGCGTTTTTCTTGTAATATCAGAATTTATATCTTAACTTCGATAACTGTCTAGCGAGAAGCGCCTATCGGCTAGCGTACTTCGTCCTTCTCCCTACGATAAGTCAACATCGGCTCGCTACGCTCACCGTGTTTCCTTTATCTTTAGTCGAAGGGCCTCCAGTCCGTACGCCGATGAGCAAGGCGCTTGCGCTTTCTTAAAAAATCAAGAACCGGTGAAATAGGCTGGTTTGTTTTTGCATTAAAGTAATTTTCAAAAGGGTTTATTTGTTTTTGTACCCGCTCTAAAACTGCAGTCATCGTAAACATTTCAGGTTTTAGATCTTGACTGACCTCTTCCCAAAACAAAGGGGCTGCTGCACCTGCAAAGTCGTTACCCCTTAACGAATAAGGTGCAACAATCGTTTTTCCTTCCGCATGCTGAACATAATCAACATAAAGCCGTTTGCCCCGGTTTTTTTTCAGCCGCTCAATTGTAAAGGAATCGGGATCACGGGAAACAAGAAAGTCAGCGATAAAGCTGGTGAACTTCCTTGTGTCTTCATATGTAAATGTGCTATCTGGCAGTGGGAGATAAATTTGCAATCCCTTGTTTCCCGAAGTTTTCACAAACGCCATAAGGTTTAATTCATCAAGAACGGTTTTGATTTCTAATGCTGCTTTTACAGCTAAATGAAAATGATCTTTAGATGGCGGATCCAAATCAAAAACGATCTCGCTCGGTCCTGAACTTTTGATTGTTTGAAAGGGAACATGCCATTCAATCGCCAACTGATTGCCGAGCCATAGTAGCGTCTCCATATCATTGCACACAATATAATTGATGTTTTCATAAGAATAGGTTTGAATGTATTCTGGTGCGTAATCTGGACAATTTTTTTGATAAAAAGGTACACCGTCCATTCCGTGGGGATAACGAATAACGGTCAGCAACCGGTCTTTTAAAAATGGCAGCATGTATGGTGAAATAACTTGCAGGTAGTGAAGATAGTTCTCTTTTCGAATACCAAGGCTGTGCCAAATAGGCTTTTCAGGGTGAGTGATTTCAAGGTAAACAGGTGTATTTCGCTGTTGAGACTGAAAGCGTTCATACGTACAATCCTCCGGTCTTACATCAAAACGGAAACGGTGAAAATGCGGTTCGCGCAGTTCTTTCTCATAAACCTCTAAGTATTTTACCTCAAGGCAAATGGCTGGATGGACGAAGATTACCTGCTGATCCTCTTGAAGTTTGTTTAGGAGAATGATTTGCTTTAGTGCCTGCTTCTCCTCTGGTTTAAAGCCAAAAAGCACCTGACCGATTCGATAAATTTTGTTAGCTTGATAAACGCTAATTTCAAAATAGCCATTTTTTTTATCAAAAGCGGTGACAAAGCAGATGACATATTTCCAATTTTTACATTTCAACCATTGGTCTGAGCGTTTTCCTTCCTCCCAAAAACTTTGTTTTTGTTTACAAACAACACCTTCCCCGTCGTGCAATACAACTTTTCTCCATAAAAAATGAAAATCAGAATGGGCTTTAACCAGCTCAAGCAGCTGATCATTGTCCAAGTCAATATTGGTTTTAAGGCCAGCCCCCCTGAATATGGCTGTCAGTTGCTCCTTCCGCTTATAGTATGGGGTTGTTTTAAGTGGAGTTCCGTTTATTTCCAATAGATCAAAAATCATAAAACGGCAGGGCTCTCGGTTTGCAAGTAAGCGGATTTTTTGCCGGGATTTCATTCTTCCCCGCGTTTGGATTGCCGAAAAATTAGCTTTGTATTCATTTTCCAGTAAGACCAGCTCGCCATCAAATTGAAGAGGAAAAAACGGACGGAATCGTTCTATATTTGCACAAAGATAATCATTCAGTTCAGGAAAAAGCTCAAGCAACGATTTTTCATTTCTGCTATTGAATACGATCTTGTCTACATCCCAAGTTAAAATCGCGCGGAAACCATCGTATTTCACTTCATAAAACCAATTAGGATTATCAGGAAGGCTAAAGCTCAGGGTTGGGAGCATTGGTTTCATTGCACATGCATCCTTTCATTTTCATTTAGTTTGTGTAATGGCTGAATATTTCATTCGTGTTTCCAAATGTTGAAAGGAATGACATCATGCAAAACACAAATACTAAAAATAAAAAGGATGGAAAATTAATATGCATACAATGTGGAAAGGCAGTATCAGCTTCGGACTTGTGAATATTCCGATAAAACTGCATGCAGCAACAGAGGACAAAGATATAAAATTGCGAAATTTGCATAAAAAATGTCATACCCCAATTAAATATGAAAAAATTTGTCCTGTTTGTGAACAAGAAGTAAGCAACGAAGATATCGTAAAAGCGTATGAATACACAAAAGGGAAATTTGTTGTCCTTGATAATGAAGACCTGGAAAAACTGCGGAAAGAAAAAGAAGCAAAAGCAGTTGAAATTATTGATTTTGTAAAAATGGAACAGATTGATCCCATTTATTTTGACAGAAGTTATTACATGTCACCGAGTGAAGGGGGCGGCAAAGCCTACTCACTGCTTCGCAAAGCCTTGGAGGAATCGCAAAAGGTCGGGCTTGCCAAGATTATGATTCGGTCAAAAGAGCAGCTGGCAGTGATTCGTGTTTATGAAAACACACTGGTCATGGAGACGATCCATTACCCGGATGAAGTACGAAATGCAGCAGACGTTCCTAGTATCCCAACGGGGGAGAACGTTACGAAAAAAGAACTGGACACAGCGATTTTACTTATTGATCAATTAACATCAGACTTTCAGCCGGAAAAGTACCAGGATGATTACCGCACGGCGTTGCAAGAATTAATTGAGGCAAAACGTTCCGGCAAAGAAACCGTAACACCAGCGGTTAAAGAAGCAGCTTCAAACGTAACCGATTTAATGGCAGCCTTGCAAGCATCCATTGATCGGACAAAACCGAAAAAACCAGCAGCTTCAAAAAGGAAGGCTGCAAGTCGTGTAAAGAAACAGGCATAAGAAGAAGAAAAGAACTGGATGATTGCACAAATCAGTTCTTTTCTTTTTTTGGTCAAAATGTAATACTATTGATTTGGGGGTGTTTACATGGAAAAAAGTGCTGCAAAAAAAAATATGCTTTTTATTCTTTGTGTATTTTTGATTTTTTGTTTTTTTATTATTTCCTTCATGCTGATTTCGAATGAGATGAATAAGAATAAATTGGTGGATTTTGATGAGAATGTTATTTCGGTTATTCAGTCTCATATTTCACCCATTTCAACGAACGTCATGCTGTTCTTTACTTTTTTAGGCTCCGTTAAGTGGGTTACCTTTGCTGTACTGGCAGGAACTCTTTTTCTTTTTGTGAAGAAAAAATGGTCGCTCGGGATTTTTTTGGCACTGTCATCCGGGATCGGTTCATTGTTTAATGTCTTGCTAAAAAATATTTTTAAACGGCAGCGCCCTGATATTCACCGACTTATTACTGAACATGGATATAGTTTTCCGAGCGGCCATTCAATGGGTTCTTTTATTTTTTATGGAGCAATCGCTTATATCACTCTCCATTATGCCCGTAAAAAAGGGACGAAAACGTCAGGGATCCTTTTGATCGCTGTTTTAATTCTGATGATTGGCACGAGCAGAGTGTATCTAGGGGTTCACTATCCAAGCGATATTATTGGAGGATACACTGCTGGCGGAGCCTGGCTGACCATCTGCATCTTGGCATTTCGCTATTATGAGCACAGAAAAAATTTATAGAGAAAATTTCTTGAGCGTATAAAGGTTTTTTGGTATTATGTATTATTTTGACTTTTCACAAGAAGTAAGATATAATGAAGATACATTTTAAGTTCGTTAAATATTTACAGGATTAAAGTAGTCGTATCTGCACGAAAATGTGGGCGATTTTTACTCCACAAGCCAAGTGCGGGTGCGATTTTTTATTTTGAAATGGTTGATTAACTTTAAAGTGAATAATTTTTGGAGGTACTGTTTAATGAATAACGGTAAAGTAAAATGGTTTAATTCTGAAAAAGGTTTTGGATTTATCGAAATGGAAGGCGGAGAGGATGTATTTGTTCATTTTTCTGCCATTCAATCTGAAGGCTTTAAAACACTAGAAGAAGGTCAAGCAGTTTCCTTCGATGTGGTTGAAGGTGCTCGTGGACCGCAAGCTGCTAATGTAAAAGCTGTTTAATTTTTGGTTTAAAAAAGGTGGTGCAGAATGAATGCATCACCTTTTTATATAAAATCTTTTGGGGGTGACCAATTTGGCATTTGGCAGAAGAAATGAAGAGGAAATCAAATTAGAAGAAACAAAAATTTGGGAATGTAATTCAGATCAGTGCAATTGCTGGATTCGCGATAATTTTAAAAGCAGCGAAGTGCCCCGTTGTCCGATCTGCAAAAGTGAAATGACACTAACTACCAGGGAATTGCAAGTCATCCCAAACCACAGTAAAAATTTTATCTAAACCTCTTAATAAGTTAATCAATCATGTAGCAAAAAGCAGGGAAAAACTCCCTGCTTTTTGACTATTCTTCTTCTTCGGCATGACTAAGGCAATATTCGCGAACCATTCCTTCTTCCTCTTCTTCAAGGGCAAAATCGAGTACCTTTTCAGTCCCTTTTTCGTAAAAGTGATAGTGTGAAAGTTTCGACTTACCTTGGTCAATCACAAAAATAACCTTCAAGCCAATTCCTTTTTCAGAATAAAGCTCATCTTCTGCGTCAACTTCAAGATCAAGAAAAAACTCGTAGCGGTCACCTGATAATAAACCGAAGGGATCCTCCAATTTTTCGACTGTATGTCCAGTAATGTTCATGCTATCATCCTTTTTTGTAATGTAACTTTCCTTATTATACACATTTTTGCAAAAACGATTGTGAATTTGCTTTGTTATTTTTACGAACAACCTATAAATCGATTTGAAAAAATGGCAAAGAAGGGGGACAGCCCTTGAGAAAAATAAAAATCCGCTTTGTTTTAAGCGGATTGACGTTTATATGTATGGCGGAGAAGGTGAGATTCGAACTCACGCGACGGTTACCCGCCCTAACGCATTTCGAGTGCGCCCCCTTATAACCACTTGGGTACTTCTCCATCATGGAGCGGGTGAGGGGAATCGAACCCCCGCCGTCAGCTTGGGAAGCTGAAATTCTACCATTAAACCACACCCGCGCAAATTATTTTCAGGATTGATCGGGAAGACAGGATTTGAACCTGCGACCCCCACGTCCCGAACGTGGTGCTCTACCAAGCTGAGCTACTTCCCGTAAATCGAAAGAAACGAGAAAAGAAACGAAAGTGCGGATGAGAGGACTTGAACCTCCACGGGGTTGCCCCCACTAGAACCTGAATCTAGCGCGTCTGCCATTCCGCCACACCCGCATTTATTAAGTATAACGACCTTTTATAATATAGCATATTTTAAATAACTTTTCACTATAAAAATAGAAATTTTTTCGTTGACTTGTTTTAACAAAATAAAAAAATATTTGCGATCCAGTTGCGGTGATTTGGAGGATGTAATCTGTTATTTTGTTAAATTTGGGATAAGAACCACTCTTATACGGCAGTATGCTTTAAGAAAACTCAATAAACTTCCAAAAAAGTTCAAAATTAATCATATTTTAATAGAATTTGAAAGAAAATGATTGATTTTTGCAATCGGTTTCAGTAAGATGAGATCAGGAACAAAACTTAAAGGTAGTGGTAAATTGTTAACGCCTGAGCGTCATCAATTAATTTTACAGCTTTTAAAAGAAAGAAACATTGTTAAAATTCAGGATCTGACAGAGCTTACAAATGCGTCTGAATCAACGATTCGAAGGGATCTTTCCCAATTGGAAGAAGGTAAATATCTTAAGAGAATTCATGGAGGAGCTTCCAGGCTTCAGGGAAAGCTTGATGAACCGAGCATGGTTGTGAAATCTACCAAAAACCTTCAGGAAAAAAAGCTCATCGCTCAATATGCAGCAAGTTTAGTGGAGGAAGGCGACAGTATTTATCTTGATGCAGGTTCAACGATAAAAGAGATGATAGAATTCCTCACTGTAAAGGATATTGTGGCAGTAACTAACGGGCTGACGCATGTGACTCCATTATTAAACAAAGGGATCCCGACTTACCTTATTGGCGGCTTTGCGAAACAAACTACAAAAGCGCTAATAGGCCGTGGAGCATTGGCAAGTCTCGAACAGTATCGTTTTGATAAATGCTTTTTGGGAGTAAACGGGGTGCACCCTCAGTTTGGTTTAACAACACCTGATCAAGAAGAGGCGTATGTGAAACAAAAAGCGATGAATCTTTCCCGCGAAACGTTCATATTGGCAGATGAATCGAAATTTAACGAAATTGCCTTTGCGAAAATTGCAGACACGAATGAAGCAGTGATTATTACGAATCAATTAACTGATGAAATGCGGCATCAATATGAAAATAGTACGATAGTAAAGGTAGTGAAAACATCATGATTTACACGTTAACTTTAAATCCATCAGTGGACTATATCGTAACGCTCGAAGATTTTCAGATTGGGTCTTTAAACCGGACTGTAAGCGAGGAAAAATTTCCTGGAGGGAAAGGAATCAATGTCTCGCGAGTACTCAAGCAATTTGGGGTAGTGAGTAAAGCGTTAGGTTTTAACGGTGGCTTTACTGGCAGCTATATTGACGAGTATCTCCAAAAAGAAGAAATTGAAACCGACTTTATCAAAGTTTCTGGTGATTCTCGAATTAATGTCAAAATGAAAACAGGAGAAGAGACAGAAATTAATGCAACAGGGCCGAAGATTACAGATGCCGATTTTGAGTTATTAGAAGAAAAAATTCATCAATTAACCGCAGACGACCTGCTAGTTTTAGCCGGCAGCATCCCATCAAGCCTGCCGTCAGATACTTATGAAAAGCTTGTGAAAATATGCAATGAAAGCAAGGCAAGGTTTGTAGTTGATGCAGAAGGAGAGTTGTTGAAGAAGGTTTTGCCGTCTCATCCATTTCTGATTAAACCTAACCATCATGAATTAGGGGAGTTGTTTAATGCAGTTATTACAAGCCCAGAAGAGGTTATTCCATTTGCGCAAAAATTAATTGCGATGGGTGCGGAAAATGTAATTGTTTCACTAGCCGGTGATGGCGCTGTTTTTGTTAACAGCAATGCAGCTTATATTGCAACCGTTCCGAAAGGGGAGGTGAAAAATTCCGTGGGTGCCGGAGACTCTATGGTTGCGGGATTTTTGGCGCAATATCAAAAAAATAAAAATTTAAAAGACGCGTTCCGCTTTAGCGTTGCCTCTGGCAGTGCAACCGCTTTCTCGCTAGGTCTTTGCACAAGTCAAGCAGCCGAGGGGCTACTGCCGCAAGTAAAGATAAGAGAAATAATTATAGGGGGAGAGAATGTATGAAAATAACAGAGTTGTTAACAAAAAATACGATTTTACTCGATTTAAAAGGAAATCAAAAACTAGATGCGATTGACCAGTTAGTGAATAAATTATATAATGCTGGAAAAATTACCAATCAAGCTGAATTTAAAGCAGCCATTTTAAAACGTGAAGAGCAAAGCACTACGGGAATTGGCGATGGAATCGCAATTCCTCACGCAAAGATGAAAGCGGTTAAAGAAGCGGCGATTGCCTTTGGTAAATCAGAATCAGGCGTGGATTATCAATCGTTGGACGGCCAGCCTGCCCATCTGTTCTTTATGATCGCGGCACCGGAGGGCGCCAATAATACACATTTGGAGGCTCTTGCGAGACTGTCCGGAATGCTGGTAAATAAGGAAGTGCGAGAAAAACTAATGGCTGCTAAATCGGCCGATGAGATTTTAAACGTTATTGAACAGTATGACCATGAAGATAATGAGCAGCAGGATGTTTCTTCAAAGCCGAATGTAATCGTTGCGGTTACAGGCTGCCCTACAGGGATCGCCCATACGTACATGGCGGCCGATTCCTTAAAAGCAAAAGCAGCAGAGATGGGCGTTAACATTAAAGTCGAGACAAATGGTTCCGGCGGTGCAAAGAACGTTCTTACTGCAGAAGAGATCGAAAATGCAACAGCGGTTATCATTGCGGCCGATATTAACGTCCAAATGGATCGTTTTAAAGGGAAACATGTCATTCAGGTTCCTGTCGCCGACGGGATTCGCCGGCCGGAACAATTAATTGAGCGTGCGTTAAAGCAGGATGCGCCAATTTTCAAAGGGAGCGATGGGCAAGGAAGTCAATCAGCCAATCAAAAGGGTGCCCGAACAGGCTTTTACAAACATTTGATGAATGGTGTTTCCAACATGTTGCCGTTTGTGGTCGGTGGAGGAATTCTTATTGCCATTTCTTTTCTGTTTGGCTATAATTCAGCAAAACCAGGGGATCCTTCCTATAATCCGATTGCTGCTGCCCTAATGACAATTGGCGGCGGAAATGCTTTTGCATTGATTGTCCCAGTTTTGGCAGGATTTATTGCCATGAGTATTGCAGATCGCCCGGGATTTGCACCTGGTATGGTTGGCGGTATGATGGCAGCAAGCGGCGGCGCCGGATTCCTTGGCGGATTGATTGCCGGATTCCTTGCTGGTTATGTTGTTGTTCTCTTGAAAAAAGTTCTTGCAGACCTGCCGCGTTCATTGGAAGGAATAAAAGCCGTTCTGTTGTTTCCGTTACTTGGTATAGCGATCACCGGGTTTATAATGCACTTTGTTGTCAATCAGCCAGTCTCCCTTTTAAATAAGGGAATTGCCAATCTGTTAACCGGTCTTGGAACAGGAAATGCGATCCTTTTAGGAATCATCTTAGGATTAATGATGAGCTTTGATATGGGCGGTCCAGTTAATAAAGCTGCCTATGTGTTTGGAACTGGTTTGCTTGCGAGTGGTGTTTACGAACCAATGGCAGCGATTATGGCTGCTGGAATGGTTCCGCCTCTGGGCATTGCGATTGCAACCACTTTGTTTAAAAATAAATTCTCGAAAGAAGACCGTGATGCAGGAAAAGCTTGCTATATTATGGGACTGTCATTTATCACGGAGGGTGCCATTCCGTTTGCAGCGGCCGACCCGCTTCGCGTTATACCTTCTATTATGATTGGTTCTGCGGTATCAGGCGCTTTATCCATGGCTTTCGGTATTGGTCTTCGTGCGCCGCACGGCGGTATTTTCGTAGTACCTCTTGTTGAGCATGGCGTACTGCAATATGCCTTATCGATTTTAATCGGATCCGTTGTAACTGCATTACTGTTGGGAATCTTAAAAAAACCAGTAACTAAATAAAATAATGGCCGGAAAACTGTTCAGTTTTCCGGCTTTTGATTTTGCTGCTGCATTCTAGGATGGACAGCCAGAAGAGTGACGATTCCGGCAACAACACTTACACTGCTAAGGACCACAAATATCCAGTGATGAGGAAATTTCATCAACAATGCGATGACGGGAGGTCCGGCAGCGACACCAATAAATCTCATCGAGCTATAAATGGAGGTAACAGTTCCCCGCTCTTCTTTTTCAATCCCTTCTGTTATCAAAGAATCAAGGCAGGGTAGACCGATTCCAATACCTACCCCCGCAACTAAAAACATCGAGATAATAAACCAAAGTTTTATCGAAAAATACAGGCTCGCAATAGCAGCGGCTACAAGAACAATTCCTGACAAAATCATCCATTTCATCAAAATTTTATTTTTCTTAATGACCTTTCCAGTTATAAAAGAAGCTAGGCAGAGTGCCCCTAACGGCAGTGCTAAAAAGAACCCTTTTTTAAGATCTTTTATTCCATATTCTGATTCAAAAATCTCGGATAAGTAGAAAAGAACGCCAAAAAGCACGAACATAAGTATTCCGCCAATAAAGAAGATAGCATATAGCCAATGTCCTTTTTTCTTAAAAATTTCTTTTAAATCAGTGAGAAATTGTTTAAACGGCAATGGCTTCTCGACTGTTTTCGGGCATTTGACGAAAAAAATCATCAAGATTGTCGAAATAGCGCAGAAGACTGGGAACGATAAAAACGGCAAAAACCAAATAAATCCAGCTAAGAAAGCACCGAGGATTGGACTGAGTACTTTTCCAAATGTATTGGAGGTTTCGATCAATCCAAGCGTGCTGCTGACATCATCTTCGCTTTGAAACATATCCCCGACAAGCGGCAGGACAATCGGAAAAGCACCAGCCGCTCCAACACCTTGAAGTGAACGTCCAATAAGAATCAGCCAGTAGGCATCATTTATTTTCCATGCGGCAAATCCAGAAACAAGGCCGCCGATTCCTGCGATAATTAAGCTAGGGATGATGACTTTCTTTCGGCCTATATGATCTGACAAATAACCTGCAAGTGGAATAAGCAGAATGGCAACAATCGAATAAACTGTAATCACCATACTTGTTTGAAACGATGAGATAGATAATTTTTTTTCCATGGAAGGTAAGACAGGTATTAGCATTGAATTACCTAAAGTCATCACGAGCGGGATCGAAGAAAGAGAAAGAATCGCCCACTTTTGTTCGGCAACTTCGTTCGATTTCTTCTTTCCGGCCGATTTTTGTTTATTTTTTACTGCAAGTGGGTTCGAACATAATTGTTCAATATTTTCCATAGTAAAAAAAATTCACCGCTTTCTTTCGTTTTGCTAATGTTAATATGGGCTTTTTTATTCTAAAATAACAGCATCGAAGGAAACCTTTTAATGGAAGCAGGGACAATAATAATGACAGAACCAGAAATTGTGAATTTAGCAGTTGGAAAACCGCGGGCTCGCGGAGGTCTGGCGGAAAAAATTAACGAAATTACTGTGATTGTTTCGAAAATTTTAAATTTATGCTTGACGGAAGCTGATCAATTGTTTTAAGATATATTCATTCAGAAGTTAATAAAAGCGTTGACGAAGAGTAGTAGCTTTTGCGGATACGAAAGAGAGCTGATGGTTGGTGCAAATCAGTGTGGACGTAATTGTGAATGGACTTCTGAGCTCCAAACTGAACCCATTAATGGCAGTAGGCTTTGGCGAGAATCTCATCGTTACATGAGGCAGGTATTCAAGCTGATCGCTTCGATACCGGTAGAGCGAGTCGATTATTCGGCTAATGAAGGTGGCACCACGGGTCTTCCGTCCTTTTGGATAGAAGGCTCTTTTTGTTTTTTAAAAAACAAATACGATAAAACGTTGCGCAAGAAGAGTACACTTATTTCATACTTAACAGAGAGCCGGTGCTGGTGGAAATCCGGTATGAATGAGTTTGTGGAATGGGCTTGCAAGTGGCGGTCTGAACTTTCAGTAGGGCTGCCCGGGATTCCACCGTTAAAAGGATAGGACATCGGACGAATGGGTTCTGTGTCTGAAAAGAGGAAGCAGGTTTTACTTGCTTCGAAAAGAGGTGGCACCGCGGTAACGAGAATCGCCCTCTATATGCATAAGCGAATTTATGTATATAGAGGGCGATTTTTATTTTAGCTAAGGAGAGTAAAAAAATGAAAACAAAAACTGACTACCTTATACGAGAGCTAAAAGGTGATACGTTAACACCGATAGCAATTTTGCAAAAAATTTCCGGCCGAAAAAAATTCTTGCTGGAAAGCTCACATAAATACAGTGAATCTGGCCGTTTTTCCTTTATTGGTTCAGACCCGTTACTTGAGTTTTTTTCTAATGGAGATTCTTGTGAAATCGTTAAGCAAACTGGTGAACGTAGAAAGGTAAAAGGGAACCCGCTTGAAGTTCTTAAGAGCATCCTGCCAATCCGAAATTCAGAACAACTCTCAATCCCTTTCTTGAGTGGAGCCATTGGTTATATTGGCTATGATGTGATTCGCCAATTTGAACAAATCGGTGCACCGCTTCCGGATGAATTGCAAATGCCAGATACGCACTTAATGATTTACGAAGAAATCATCGTCTTTGACCATCTTGAAGAAAAGGTTTTTATTGTCGCTGCCGCAGATGAAAATCAAGAAAATGATGCCCGATTGGAGGCAAGAGTTCAAAAAAGGATTGAAGAGCTAAAAAGGCCGCTTGCCCATCAAGAACTGGATGACGTTTCATTTGCAAAATTTGAGCCAGAAACAAGCAAACTGGAATTTATGAAAAATGTTGAAAAAGCGAAGGAGCATATTGTTTCCGGAGATATTTTTCAAGTTGTGTTATCGCAACGGATGAAATCGGCTTATTCGGGCTCGCCGTTGTCTTTATACCGCAAACATCGAGCCAATAACCCAACCCCTTATATGTTTTATATCGATTTTGAAGAGTACACGGTCATCGGTTCATCGCCGGAAAGCCTTGTTAAAACAAGGGGAAAAACAGTTATAGCAAATCCGATTGCCGGAACAAGAAAACGGGGAAAAACAAGTGAAGAAGATCATGAATTAGAAAATGAGCTTCAGAATGATGAAAAAGAGCTGGCTGAACATAAAATGCTTGTTGATTTAGGGAGAAATGATTTAGGACGTGTCTGCCAATTCGGCAGTGTAAAAGTTGAAAAATACAAAGCGGTTGAAAAATTTCGCCATGTCATGCATCTCGTTTCAGAAATCAGCGGGGTGCTCGCAGAGGGTCAAACATCTTTAGATGCCCTGGCAGCCTGTATCCCGGCCGGAACGGTCTCAGGGGCTCCGAAAATTAGGGCGATGGAAATTATCAATCAATTGGAGAAGACAAAGCGCGGCTTGTACTCCGGAGCCATCGGTTATTTATCAGCAAATGGGAATATGGATTTTGCCCTCGCCATTCGAACGATGATTTTAAAGCAAGGCACTGCCTATATTCAAGCGGGTGCAGGGATTGTTTACGACTCTGAACCTGAAATGGAATACGAAGAAACGATCAATAAATTAAGATCATTTTTGGAGGGTGGACAATGATTTTATTAATAGATAATTTTGATTCATTTACCTTCAACCTTTATCAATATTTAGGTGAATTGGGCGAGGAAGTGAGGGTGTTTCGTAACAATCAATTATCGGTAGACCAAATTAAGGAATTAAACCCATCAGCGATCATTCTCTCTCCAGGTCCCGGCAAACCGGAAGACGCCGGCATCTGTGTGGAAGTGATTCAAACTTTCTACAAAACGATCCCAATTCTTGGGATTTGTCTCGGGCACCAAGCCATTGCCTATGCTTTTGGGGCTCAAATAAAGCGAGCTTCAACAATTAAACATGGAAAAACTTCTTTTATTACCCATTCAGGCAGGATATTTGAGTATTTAACAAGCCCGCTGGAAGTAATGCGATACCATTCATTATCAGTCGAAAAAAGCAGTCTTCCTAAAGAATTGCAATGTACAGCCCAATCAATGGATGACCAGGAAGTGATGGCCATTGAACATCGGCAATATCCGGTGTACGGATTACAGTTTCACCCGGAATCAATCGGCACGCCATCAGGCATGCAAATCATGAAAAACTTTATTAAATTGGCAGAAAGGAAGATGAAAAATGAAGGATTATCTACTTCGATTGGCTAAAAAGGAATCATTTACCGAAAGCGAAATGAAAGAAGCAGTGAAAGTTATTTTGCAAGAAGAAGTTTCTGAAAGTGAAATTGCCGCTTTTTTAATGGGATTAAAAACAAAAGGTGAAACAGTCGAAGAAATTGCGGGAATTGTCAGGGCTCTTAAAGAAAATACTTTAAAGTTTAACAGTAAATTTCCGAATGTTTTGGATAACTGCGGAACAGGAGGAGATGGTTCTTCGAGTTTTAACATTAGCACAACATCCGCTTTTGTAATTGCCGGAGCCGGTATTCCAATTGCGAAACATGGAAATCGCAGCATTTCGAGCAAAACTGGAAGTGCGGATGTTCTCGAGTTCCTTGGTGTGGATCTTAGCTTGTCTGCGGAGGAAACAGAAGAAATTCTTCAAGAAATTGGCATTGCTTTTTTATATGCTCCTCACGTTCATCCAAAGCTGAAAAAAGTAATGACGGTTCGCAAACAGTTGAAAATACCAACAATTTTTAATTTTATCGGTCCGTTAACAAATCCGATCGACTTGGATTTCCAATTATTAGGGGTATATCGCAGAGATTTGCTTAAACCATTTGCGGAAGTATTAAGAACCTTGGGCCGGAAGCGGGCAACAGTTATCAATGGTGCAGGGTTTATGGACGAAGCCTCTCTCCAAGGCGAGAATCATTTGGCGATTCTGGATAATCAAGAAATACAGCTGAAATCTTTTTTCCCTGAGGAAATCGGTCTCTCCCGCTATGATAATCAATCCATTAAAGGCGGCGATGCCGAGGATAATGCAAAAATTTTATTGTCGGTCTTAAAAGGGGAAAAGGGTGCTTACCTTGATACGGTATTATTGAATGCAGGAATTGGTATATTTACGGCTATGAAGGTGGAAACGATACAAGAGGGAATAAAAGTGGCGAAGGAGAGTATTGAATCCGGTGCAGCCTATGAAAAACTTCAACAATTGATTGACAAATCCCAAGCGCGTAAAAGGGAGGCAATGTAAGTGGAAACGATACTCGAGCGAATTATTAGTGAAAAAAGGAAAGAGGTACAGCTTCTGAAAGAACGGAAAAAATCAGCTTCATCTGTTACGGTTGAAAGAAGGTCGCTGATCAATAAGCTGGAGGGTAATGAAGAATTTGGGATTATCGCTGAGTTCAAGCGTGCATCACCATCCAAAGGAGTAATTAACAGCAAGGCAAATCCGGTAGAGCAGGCGCGAACATACGAAGAAAACGGGGCAGCAGCGATTTCCGTGTTAACGGACACAACCTTTTTCCAAGGATCTTTTGCCGACTTAAAAGCTGTCAAAAGCGCAGTTTCCGTTCCGGTACTATGCAAGGATTTTATCATTGATCCAGTGCAAATCGAGACGGCAGCTGCAAATGGAGCTGATCTCATCTTATTAATTGTCGCGGCGCTGGATGACGATAAGCTTAAAGAGCTTTACGATTATGCACAGAAACTGGGACTTGAAGTTTTAGTTGAAGTTCACAATGAAGCTGAAGCGGGACGGGCGATCCAAACAGGAGCAAGGCTGATTGGCATCAACAATCGCGATCTTAAGACATTTCAAGTTTCTCTGGAAACGACAGAAAAACTCGCTTCCATTGTCAAAAAAAGCGGAGCATTGTTAATCAGTGAAAGTGGAATTCACGTGCAGGAGGATGTGTTAAGAGTCAAAAAAGCGGGGGCAAATGGAATATTAGTTGGGGAAGCTTTAATGAAAAGCGCAAAAATTGACCAGCTCCTTGCTGCATTTCAGGATTCTGGTCTCAAGGAGCAGACAAAATGAAAGTAAAAATTTGCGGAATCATGAACCGAGAGACGGCGCTCGCTGCAGTTGAATATGGTGCAGACGCTCTTGGTTTTGTCTTTGCTGACAGTAAACGGCAAGTAGATCGGGAAACAGCTAAGGAGATTATTAAGCATTTGCCGAAAAATATCATGAAGGTTGGCGTATTTGTCAATGAAACGCAAGAAGAGATTGAAAATATAGCTTCTTACGCCGGCTTGACTCATATACAGCTGCACGGGGAAGAGGAGCCAGAATTTTGTGAATCCCTTTCCTATCCTGTAATAAAGGCTTTAAGTATTGAAAAAAAAGAAGACTTCGATCAGGTTAAAAAGTTTGATTGCGCCTTTATTTTGCTCGATGGTCCTAAGGGTAAGTATCGGGGCGGCAACGGTACACCATTTAATTGGATGATGGCTAGCCAAGCAGAATTTTTTGCAAAAAAGCTGATCCTTGCAGGAGGCTTGAACGAGGAAAATGTATTGCCGGCAATTGAACAGGTACATCCCTTTATGGTTGATGTCAGCAGTGGCGTAGAAACAAACGGAAAAAAAGACTTAGCCAAAATCAGAAGGTTTATTGAAATTGTAAAGGCAGCTAATTAGGAGGAACATTAAATGAATGCATATACATTACCGGATAAAAAGGGCCATTTTGGCATCTTTGGCGGGAGGTACGTACCTGAAACATTGATGCGGGCAATAACAGAGCTTGAGGAAGCTTACGAAAGCGCAAAAAAGGATCCAGCCTTTCAAGCTGAGATCGACCGATTACTAAAAGAATATGTCGGACGGGAAACTCCACTTTATTTTGCTGAAAATTTAACTAAATACGCAAATGGAGCAAAAATTTATTTGAAAAGAGAGGATTTAAACCATACTGGGGCCCATAAAATCAACAATGCAATCGGGCAGGCGCTCCTTGCAGTCCGAATGGGCAAAAGAAAAATTGTTGCAGAAACCGGAGCAGGCCAGCACGGGGTTGCAACAGCAACTGTATGCGCCTTGTTAAATCTTGAATGCATCATCTTTATGGGAGAGGAAGACATCAAAAGGCAGGCGTTGAATGTTTTTCGGATGGAGCTGCTTGGGGCAAAAGTTGTCGGTGTAACGACCGGAAGTGCAACGTTGAAGGATGCGGTAAATGAAGCATTTCGTTATTGGGTTGCGAATATTGATGATACCAACTATTTGTTGGGATCAGTAATGGGGCCACATCCGTTTCCAATGATCGTGCGCGACTTCCAAAGCGTGATTGGAAATGAAACGAAACAGCAATTTTATCAAAAAGAAAAAAGACTTCCGGATGCACTCGTAGCTTGTATCGGCGGCGGCAGTAATTCAATGGGAATGTTTTACCCGTTTGTGGATGATAAGGACGTGAAACTGTATGGTGTAGAGGCTGCTGGTCAGGGGATCGAAACTAATTTCCATGCAGCATCATTGACAAAGGGGAGCCCAGGTGTATTACATGGAGCACTGATGTACCTTTTGCAAGATGAAGATGGACAAATTACCGAAGCTCATTCGATTTCTGCCGGCCTTGACTATCCAGGAGTTGGACCAGAACACAGCTATTTTAAAGAAATCGGCCGTGCAACCTACACCTCAATTACCGATCAAGAAGCGCTTGAAGCCTTTCAGCTTTTAACAAAATTAGAAGGAATTATTCCCGCGCTTGAAAGTGCACATGCGGTGGCGTATGCAGTTAAGCTTGCGGCACAAATGAAAGAATCAGAGAGCATTGTTGTCTGCCTTTCAGGAAGAGGCGATAAAGACGTAGACACAGTAAGAGCTGCGTTGGAAGGGGCGAAATAAAATGGTCAATAAACTAACAGCGGTATTCGATCGATTGAAAAGTAATCAGCAAAAAGCTTTTGTTCCTTATATAATGGCAGGTGATGGCGGCCTTGATTGTTTAATCGATCGATTGCTGCTGCTGCAAAAGCTGGGAGCTACTGCCATAGAAATCGGCATTCCCTTTTCAGATCCGGTAGCGGACGGGCCAACCATTCAGCGCGCCGGCATTCGTGCGCTAAATGCAGGAACAAATTTAAGGAACACCTTGAAAGAATTGGAGAAAGGCAAGGATTTATTGACGGTTCCGATTATCATTATGACTTATGTAAATCCGGTCTACCGTTATGGGACACTTTCGTTCGTTGAAGATTTGCAAAAGGCTGACGTAGCGGCATGCATTATTCCAGACCTGCCTGTTGAGGAAGAAGAGTGGATAGTTTCAGAGTTAGAAGCTGCAAATATTGAATTAATCCGTCTCGTAACAATGACAACGCCAAAAGAGCGAATCGAACTGATCGCGAACAAGGGAAACGGATTTTTGTATACGGTAACGGTAAAAGGAATTACCGGGGTGAGGAATTCGTATGATGAAGATTTAATCCAATTTTTAAAAATGGTGAAAGAAGTTAGCCCGATTCCTGTCTTAGCAGGGTTTGGAATTTCGACTGAAAGTCAAATAGAGGAAATAACAAAATATTGTGACGGTGTGATTGTTGGCAGCAAAATCGTTGAATTGTTTGAGAAGAATGATATCGAAACGATGGAAAAACTGCTCTCAGTGCTGCAATCCGTTCCAAAATGAAAATAGATCAAAACCACTCCGCATATTGTGCGGGAGTGGTTTTTGTTTTTTCGCGAAGCAACGTGCGATTTGTTACAGCGAAACTTTTTTTAGATGATTATAATTTTGTTAAAGAAGTTAATCAAAGGATCAATGACGGATCTGGCGTCTAGAATTAAATAAATGGTATCAAAATAAGGGTGATAAGAATATGAAAGTATTTGAAACGATTATATCCATTCTTGAAGATAAGGGTTCCATGTCGATTCCAGCAATTTGCAACGAAGTGAATCGCAGGCTTTTTTCCTATCGAGATAAACCCTTATTGCCATCGCATATTAAAGCAATCGTAAACCGAAAGAAGGATTTATTTCAAATTCGAGAAGGAAAAATTTCAATCCATCCTGACAAACAGCCATTTTTTTTGGTCGCAACTCTTGACGGTGAACACGGCATCTGTTATCAGGTGAATGTAAATTTTACGAAAAAAAGGTTTACCTTCTTTGAATGGAGAAACCTTTCGG
Organism: Bacillota bacterium Lsc_1132; assembly: GCA_044598425.1. Classification (GTDB taxonomy): domain Bacteria; phylum Bacillota; class Bacilli; order Bacillales; family Cytobacillaceae; genus JAEVLT01. The sequence goes on along the minus strand of CP172536.1, from coordinate 2,055,499 downwards.
GCCAAGAGGGAAGAAATCTAAATCTCCCAAAAGAACCGGGGGATTTGGAAGAATTCAAAAATGAACTTTTTAGTCTGAAAATTTGGGAGTGGCAGCCTTTGTACGCCAGTTCAGAAGGAATTACCCTAGGGGATACGAATTGGACTGTTAAGTTAGTAACAAGCGGGAAAATTTATTACAGAGAAGGTACAGATTGTTATCCGGCAGAGTGGAGACGGTTTTGCCGTGCAATTGAAAAATTGACCGGTTCCAATTTTTCAGCAAAGTCGGCAAAATAACGATTCTTTATGATTAGTTTGTAAAAAAATGGCGATACTGTAATAGTAATCAACAATGGAATAAAAAAGAAAGGCATCGAAGTACCAAAACAACTTTTCTTATAATATAATAACAATGTACACGAAACAACTTCCAGGATTGGAAGTTTTCTTTATTTTCTACTGCAGCAAAAATTGAGTAAGGAGCGCAATTCAAATTGAAAGATATTACGGTCGAAGAACTTTACCAATTAGATCACCCTGCTATTATTGACATTCGCTCTCCCGTTGAGTTCAAAGATGGAGCTATCCCTGGTGCTATTAATATACCATTATTTACAGATGATGAACGAAAAGAAATTGGTACTATATATAAACAAGTGGGACAAGATGCCGCAAAGTGGAAAGCAATGCAATTCGTCTCACCGAAAATACCCGACCTGCTGCAATCAATAAAAGATGCTACGGCACATTCAGGCGAACAGCCCATAATTCATTGCTGGCGCGGCGGAATGCGCAGTAAAGCCGTTGTCACATTTCTGGATTTTGCAGGAATTCGGGCAAAACGTTTAGCCGGGGGATATAAAGCTTATCGGCAGTATATCCTACAAGAAATTCGGCATTTGCTTCCTGAGCGCGCGATTGTACTGCATGGTCTTACCGGTGTCGGGAAAACAGAAATTTTAAAACTTTTAAACGGCATGGGCTATCCTGTCCTGGACTTAGAGGAAATGGCAGCACATCGTGGCTCCATCTTTGGAACAATCGGAATTGGGAACGGACATAATCAAAAAACTTTTGACTCTCTTTTGCACAAACGTCTGCGAGAAATCCAAGGGTCGTCATATTTTTTAATGGAGGCGGAGAGTAAGAGAATTGGAAAGGCAACCCAGCCTGAAGAACTGATGACAAAAAAAATAAACGGCATCCATATTTACCTGCATACTTCCATGGAAGCAAGGGTAAAACATATTGCGAATGAATATATTTATCCTTATGAACATGATCCATGGTACTATAATGAAATTAAACAAAGTTTAGAAAGAATTTTTCCAAGAATGAAAGATGTTGAAACGAAAACAAGACTTCAAGAGTATCTGGAAAGCAGAGAATATACGAAAATGATTAAAATCTTGCTTGAAGATTATTATGATCCAAAATATGACCATAAACGGCAGGATTATATAGGAGAGTTTATCGATATTTATGCTGAAAGTCATCAGGAAGCAGCTGAAAAGGTAGCAAAGCACTTGGAAGCATTATCGATAAAACCCCAATCTGTTTGACAAAGAAAATTCTAATCAAATTTTAATGTTTTTCTCATTTGTCTCTTTGAAACGGCTGTTACGATTGTCTTATAGGTAAGAAAGCTTGACCATCGAGGAAGATCGGCTGAATCGATTTCATTATTGCTCAGATGATGGATTTTGTTGCTGCTATAAATCCATCTGACCAATAATGAACGGCTTTCTTTTAAAACACATGCTCTCCTTTGCATGTGTTTTTCTTTTCATTTTTCTTAGGAAATTCTAACGTGCTTTTCATTCAAACTTAACATTAACTGCTTACAATAAAAGGTAATACCAATAATGTCCGATGCAATGTTAACAGATCATTCATCCCGTGATTTTACCGATGTTCCGAAAAAATCTAAAGGAGGAATGGAAAATGTTATGGGGACGTTTAGTAATGGTAGGTTTTTTTTCATTAACCGCTATTTCTTTACTTTCTTTTCAATCGATTGAAATCGTTCATGCGCTTTGGCATTTGATTCAGGATAAAAATCAATTAAAATAAAGTTAGTGTAAATTTGATAGGATGAGAGTGAGCCGTAATGCCTAAAGTGTTAATCATCGAGGATGAAAAAAATTTAGGAAGATTTATTGAGTTAGAATTGCAGTACGAAGGATATGAGACAAGTGTTTACGGGGATGGAAGAAACGGTTTGAGTGCGGCATTATCACAGGACTGGGATGCGATCCTGCTCGATCTGATGCTGCCGGAATTAAATGGTTTGGAAGTATGCAGAAGGATTCGGCAAGTAAATAAAATTATGCCGATTATCATGATCACCGCCCGAGATACAGTATTGGACAGGGTTTCCGGTTTGGACAGCGGCGCGGATGATTATATTATTAAACCTTTTGCTATTGAAGAACTTCTGGCAAGATTAAGATCGCTGCTGCGACGAGTAGAAGTTCTTACTGGAAATGATCTAACTGTTTTAACATATAAAGATTTATCTGTGGAGCTTGAATCATGTATCGTAAAAAAAGGTGACAAAATGATTTCATTAACTAAGCGGGAATATGATTTGCTGGTTGTCTTTATGAGCAATATTAATATTGTTCTTTCCCGTGAAGTGCTGTTAAACAAGGTCTGGGGTTATCAGACTGGTGTCGAAACAAACGTTGTCGATGTTTATGTACGCTATTTACGCAATAAAATTGATGAGCAGAATGAAGGAAGTTACATTCAAACTGTTCGCGGCACAGGATATGTAATGAGATGAAAGACTATTTACGCAAACGATCACAAACGATACCATGGCAGACGAAGCTCATTTTAAGCTGTTCCACGGCCATTTTTTTCACCTTTTTTTTGTTCAGTTTCCTTGAATATAATTCAGTGTCGAAATGGATGATGAAACGGGAAGAACAGGTAGTCACTCGGACGATGACAGATATTTCGACTTATTTTAAGGATCGTAAAGATCAGCTGACTGCCAGCGATATACAGAAAAGTGCGGAATTTTTAAAGAAAATGAATGATAAAGACCAGTTGATTCGGATTTATGATCAGCATGGAAAAATCATTGTCTCGGACAAAAACGGCACCTTTTCTGTTCTTGAGCCGACGGCCGTTACAGAAAAAAGTCTTGAAAAAATTTCAACTGATGAAAATGAGGCGATTATTGCAAGGTACCCGCTGAAATCAGCGCACTTTGAAGGTACAATTGAAATAGTCAGGGAATTAAATTCGTATCAAAAAATGATGGATCATCTTTTTTGGGTTATGAGTACCTTCGGGATTGCCGCCATTCTCTTCAGTGCAATTAGCGGGTTTTTTCTAGCGAAACAGCTGCTAAAGCCGGTGCGTGATTTAGCGATAGCAATGAATAAAATTAAAGAGAATGGCTTTCAAGAAAGAATGGTTGTCTACAAACACAAAGATGAACTCACAGATCTTTCTAAGCTATTTAATGAGATGATGGACGAGATTGAAGAATCGTTTACTCAGCAAAAGCAATTTATCGAAGATGCTTCCCATGAGCTGAGAACTCCTGTTTCCATTTTGGAAGGACATTTATCATTGCTAAATCGTTGGGGAAAGAAGGATCCAGCAATCCTTGACGAGTCACTTGAAGCTGCGCTGCAAGAAGTGTCGAGATTAAAAAAATTAGTGGTTGACTTGCTGGAATTAACGAGGGCAGAAAACTCACGAAATTCCTTGTCACAGGAAATGGTCGATGTAAAAGGAGTCCTTTATCAATTAGTGAAAAATTTGGAGATTTTACATCCAAATTTTCAATTTGCTCTTCATTTAGCCGAAAAGTTAAAGCCGATTTGGATGTCAGAACAACATTTTGAGCAAATTTTAATCATTTTGCTCGATAATGCTATTAAGTATTCAGAAGAGAAGAAAAAGATTATCATTCATGTTGAACAAACAGACGCTGGCACAATCATTTCTGTAAAAGACCATGGAATTGGCATTCCTCCAGAACATCTTTCAGATGTTTTTAATCGCTTTTATCGGATCGATAAAGCACGCAGCAGAGGAAAAGGTGGAACAGGTCTCGGACTTGCCATTGCAAAGAGGCTGATTGAAAAATCAAATGGTTCGATTAATATAGAAAGCCAGGATGGCCGCGGTACAAAAGTGACGCTCTTCTTACCATATATGTAAGGAAGTTCTTAAAAGAAAAAACAACAACGCTGCGTTGTTGTTTTTTTCTTTATAAAGCCTTATCTGTTTTTAAAGGGAGTTAACCCGCGACGCTGTATTTCATCTTTTAGCAGCTTAATCCATTCCTTTTCTTTTCCAGTCTTCAATGCATCCCGATACGAAACAACCAACTGCTCGTTACTCATAATTTTCACTTTTTGCATGCCTCCCCGGAAAATGGATTAAATATTCAGTTTTTAACATTATAATCGTTTTCTTTATGATTGAAAAGGAAAAATGATTCATTTTTTTAAAATATCAGAATTTATAGCTTAACTTCGATAACTGTCTAGCTCCACAAGAATAAGCTTCGGGAGATATTGATGGATAAAGGCTGTTTCGAACTTTCTAATGAAAATCACTTTTATGATAATCTTGAATTTATTCGTATGGATTCCATTTGTGCAACACTTATCTAACGGTGAAAAATATTCTAACTGAAGAAATCTACACGTTTGAGCGAGAAAAAATAACTTGGATACGAAAACAAGCAATGCTAACTGTTCATTCGCGTCATATTTCAAATTTAGTTGCTGAATCTCAGCCATCTTGACTATAATAGAGGTTGAACATGAGTTGAAAGGATGACAAAAATGATACATTTATCATGGCATGATCGTAAAACATTAAAAAAAGTGACTTGTATTCATACGGATGCCAAAAAATATATTGTTAATCGTGCCTTAACGGCAGGAAAAAATTATGATGTTAAAAATGAAACGGAAGAATTTTATTTTATCATTGATAATACAGGAAAAGTGGGCGGATTCTATAAAGATTATTTTCAAGATGTCCAAAACTAATAAAAGCCAGGCTGATGCCTGGCTTTTATTTTTGCTTATTTCACATCAGGAAATACACGCTGAATCGTCCGTGTTAATTCTTTGAAAAATCCAGAAACTGGCTTTCCAGCACGAATATCGTTCCCGAAATTCGTCATTCGCTTATAGAAATCAGGATTTGCTGAGATGAAAACGCGATCGATATCATGGTCAACTGATTTTACCCGATCGGAAATTGTTTTTTCTAACCGGTTGGATAATTTTTGACCTGGGGCAAGTTTTACCGCTACATACGCATTATTATCGGTAACAATAACGTTGGCTGTATCTACTTCTGGAAGATCAGCTAATTTTTTTGCGGCCATATCTGCTACTTTTACCCGCGGACGGTTAGTTGTATCATTAATGTTACGGTTATCATAGCGGACATCGGTAACATTCGGATTAGCCAGGTTCGGATCATATCGTCGATCTAAGTTGTCATTCCTTGTGTTATAGTTAACCCTGGCAGGCTCCATCCCGTTTCGGTTTCGATAGGCAGTATTATCGTTGACATTATTTTTTGTGCATCCTGTTAAATAAAGACTTAATCCAAGGGAGGCAACAATAAATACTTTCAGATTCATTTGTGCTTACATCTCCTTCATTCATATTTGTTCACTTCTATAATTCCATTTGTAAAAAAAAATATACGGCTTGCATGGAAAATGCTTTATTCATTTATGATAAAATGAAAGGTGATTTTATGGAAAAACTGTAGTTATCGAGGTGTTAGAATTGATTTATTTATTGGTTGGGTTGGGTGGTATTCTTGGAAGCCTGCTGCGCTACCTAGTCTCTTTTGCAACTCGCGATTTATGGAATCTTGGTTTTCCACTTGGAACACTTTTCATTAATTTAACAGGTGCCTTTTTGCTCGGCTTTATAACGAGCAGATTTGTGACACCTAAAAAGTTTGACCCTACCATTTTAACGGCGTTTTCAACTGGTGTTATTGGTTCTTATACGACGTTTTCAACTTTTTGTTTGGAAACGGTGCAGTTATTTGACACTGGTGCCTATATGAAGGCCTTTTTCTATATCGGCATAAGTCTTGCAGGGGGACTTTTATTTGTTCATTTGGGAATGCAAGCAGGCAATCAAGAGGATAGAAGTGTGAGGGAAGGATGATGAACCAAATGATTTTTGTTGCAATCGGGGGGTTTTTTGGAGCCATCAGCCGGTTTGCAGTTAGCAGGAAGATTCAACATAAAAGCGGATTTCCAATCGCTACTTTGATTGTGAATTTATTTGGCGCTTTTTTGCTGGGCTTATTCGTTGGACTTCAATTAAAAGGGCAATTATATGCTCTTGCTGGAGTAGGGTTTATGGGGGCTTTTACAACCTTCTCTACTTTTAAACTTGAGTTGGTTAAATTTAAATACGCAAAACAAAGAACATTTTTTTATAGTTATTTAGCCATCAGTTACATAGGCGGTATTTCCTTAGCTTATATCGGGATTATGCTTGGGAGAGGGATATAAGGGATATAAGAAAGAAGCATCCAAAAACGGATGCTTCTCGTTTTTATTTTTGTTTGGCTTTTACTTCCGATTGGTGGGTTTGATACATTCTTTTGCTAATTATTTGTTGAAAAATGAGAAAGGTGCCTCCGACTGCCCAATAAACCGGCAGGGCAGCTGGTGCGTTTAATGAAAAGATTACTATCATAATCGGTGAAAGGAGTCCCATATATTTCATTTGTTCTTGCTGCTGTGCAGGCATAGTCGATTGGGAAACCTTAAATTGCAAGTAGTAAACGATCCCGGCGATCAGCGTAATCGCAATGTCGGGATGGCCAAGGTTAAACCACAAGAATTTATGGGTTGCAATTTCCTTCGAGCCTCGGATGGCATAATAGAAGCCTGTTAGGATCGGCATTTGGATCAAGATTGGCAGACAGCCCATATTTAGTGGATTAACGCCATGCTTTTGATAGAGCCCCATCATTTCCTGCTGCAGCTCTTGTTTTTTCTTAGGGTCTTTTTCAGTTTTCATTTTCTTTTGGATGGCATCCATTTCAGGCTTTAAGACATCCATTTTCTCTTTCATTGCCATTTGATTTTTATATTGCTTTAACATTAGCGGCATTAACACAAGTCTGATGATCAAAGTAATGATAATGATTGACAGCCCATAGCTTCCATTAAAGACTTTTGCAACTGCCTGGATCGATATCGCAAACGGGTTGACAAAGTACTGATAAAAAAATCCGCTGTTGCTCCCATTTTGGGCGGAGCAAGCTGAGAGAAATAAAGTAGTAAGAATTAAAAGGATATATACTGCTGCTGAAGAACGTTTGATTTTCATATTTCCTCCTGAAAAATAAAAATTATTAATTCTAGATGTAAAAGAAGGAAATGGTTGGTTCTGTATCATCCTTTGTACATTTTTTTCTTCTAATATATTTAACAATCCGAATGAGGATAAAATTCGCGTTCAAACGACTTTTCTTTTTGTAAAAAAATAATGGGTGAATCAATTTCGTATTTGCAGGATTGGAAATAGAGCCTATAAATGAGTCCTCAACACTCCAGGCCCAAATATATTTTAAGGAAATACCAATTGATATACTAATATATAAGGCATTTAATGCATTTACATCTGAAAAATCAATGATCATTTGAAACAAACGGATCGCCTCACTTTTTAACCACTGTAATGAGTATAAAGGAGAAAAGGGGAAGAATCAATTTAATCAAATCAAAATATCGGTAAATTTTTAGCAAAACAAAAAAGAAAACCAAGCTGTTGAGTGAATACTTGGTTAAACGTTATGGGTATGAACGAATGGCTAAGAGTAATAGATTGACAGAAAAAAATTTACTGCTTTCTACCAGTATGTGATTGTGTCCAATATGCCGACCAAAAGCAATAATACTCCTGCGGTTTTTTGAACAACAGCGCCAATCTTTCGACTTTTTTTCATTAAAGCCCCATCCATCCCTAGATACCAAATAATAAACATGAAAATCAAAAGCGGAAATGACGTTCCAATCGCAAAAATCGTCGGCAGAATCATCCCATATGAAGAGCTTAGAACAATCGGCATGAGAGTCAGAAAAAAGAGCACAAACATAGTAGGGCAAAAGGCAATTGAGAAGGTGATCCCCATCATAAAGGAGCCCCAGCGACCGCCTTTATTAATTGTGGGAATACGGGAAAAAAGCCGATTGATCCAATTTAATTTAAAGACTCCAAGCAAAAATAAGCCAAGAAAGATAATGAGCGGTCCTATCAATTGCCGGAAGGAGGCAAAAAAGCTGGTCATTGCAGTCTGAAACTCTCTTCCAACAATCCATACCGCAAGACCTAATCCTGAAAAAACAACCACTTTCCCCAAAATAAACAAAAGAGCCTCAACCCACTGTTTTTTTGACTGTAAACTTTTATTTCCATAATACGTAATTGCGCTGACATTGCCTGTTAACTGGCAGGGGGCAAGGGCACCAACTAATCCGAGCAAAAATGCAGCCAGCAATGGGATTTGTTTTGAATCATTTAATACAGCAAAAAATGGAGCGCTTAAAAAATTGCTAATCGAACTTAAGATGGCATACATGGAAATTACCCCTTTCAGTTAGAATTCGAGGCTGACAAAACAAGAGTATACATCAATCTATCAAAAAAGTTTGCAGAAATGATGAAAAAACTGAAAAAACACTGATAAAATCAGTGTTTTTTCAGGAGAATATTTAGTCTTAGTTCGAACGAAGAAAAGGGCGCCAATTTTTTGCAAGCAATTCATTGGCAAGAGATACCATAGCTTCTGTTGGCGGCTCAACCTTTTTTAAAGGGTAGTCATATCCAAGAGCTTCCCACTTATAGACCCCTAGTTTGTGGTAAGGAAGGATTTCGATTTTTTGAACATTATCTAGAGTTCCAATATAATCGCCAAGCTTTTGTAAGTCTCCATCATCATCTGTAACAGTTGGGACAAGCACATGTCGGATCCATACCGGTACTTGCCGATCGGATAAAAACCTGGCAAACTCTAAAATGTGGTCGTTCGCCATACCAGTTAGTTTGATATGCTTCTTTTTATCAATATGCTTCAAGTCAAGTAAAATCAAATCCGTATAGTCTAATAATTCCTCAAGCTGCTGCTGAAAAAGTTTAGCGTTTGAAAAACACCCGCCGGAAGAATCAATGGCTGTATGGATGCCTTTCTTCTTGCATTCTTTAAATAGTTCAAGCAAGAAGGGGATTTGCAAAAGCGGTTCTCCGCCGCTCACGGTAACACCGCCGCCGGAAGCTTGAATGAAAGGGAGATAGTCCACCAGATCTTTCATGATTTCGTGAACCGTCATTTCGCGCCCGCTGCCAAGCTCCCAAGTATCAGCATTGTGGCAAAACTGGCAGCGGAGCAGGCAGCCCTGGGTAAAAACAACGTAACGTATTCCAGGTCCGTCAACAGTTCCGAATGTCTCGATTGAGTGAATTTTTCCGATCATCTTGGTGATCCCCTTTCATTTAAAGCTGGGTTCCCAATAAATAGGGAGCTCCAATCCAGCAGTTTATTTGATTACAAAGACTCGTGGAAGGTACGGTTAATGACCTCCAGCTGCTGTTCTTTTGTTAATTTAATAAAGTTAACCGCATATCCTGAAACTCGGATCGTTAATTGCGGATATAATTCCGGGTGCTCCATCGCATCAAACAGTGTGTCTTTATTTAATACGTTAACGTTTAAATGATGGCCTGATTTAACTGCATAGCCATCCAAGATGGAAACGAGGTTGTGTACTCTCGTTTCCTCTTCTTTCCCCAATGCTTTTGGAACAATTGAGAAAGTGTTGGAAATACCGTCCATTGCATAGCTGTAAGGAAGTTTGGCAACAGATGATAGAGAAGCAAGCGTACCTTTTTTATCACGTCCATGCATTGGATTGGCACCTGGCGCAAATGGTTCGCCCGCACGGCGTCCATCTGGTGTATTACCCGTTTTCTTACCATATACTACATTGGATGTAATGGTTAAGATCGACATTGTGTGTAAAGAATCGCGATAGGTTTGATGTTTGCGCAGTTTTTTCATAAAACGCTCGACGATATCAACAGCAATGCTGTCAACGCGGTCATCGTTATTTCCGTATTGAGGGAAGTCACCAGTTGTTTCAAAATCAACGGCAATTCCGTTTTCATCACGAATGGCTTTGACTGTTGCATATTTGATTGCGCTTAAAGAATCGGCTGCAACACTTAGTCCGGCAATACCAGTTGCCATTGTCCGAAGAATTTTCGTATCATGAAGAGCCATTTCTAAACGCTCATAGCTGTACTTATCATGCATATAATGGATGATGTTTAATGTGTTAATGTAAAGACCAGCAAGCCAATCCATCATTAGATCAAATTTAGCCATTACTTCTTCGTAGTCCAATATTTCCGATGTTACCGGCTGATACTGCGGGCCAACTTGAATTTTTAACCTTTCGTCGATTCCGCCGTTTATAGCATAAAGAAGGGTTTTCGCTAAATTTGCGCGGGCTCCGAAAAACTGCATTTGCTTACCGATTTCCATCGCAGAAACACAGCACGCGATCCCATAATCGTCGCCATACTCCGGCCGCATGATTTCATCATTTTCGTATTGAATCGCGCTGGATTTGATCGACATCTTCGCTGCATATTTTTTAAAGTTCTCAGGAAGCTGATTGGACCAAAGAATCGTTAAGTTTGGTTCTGGAGCAGGGCCTAAATTGTCTAAAGTATGCAAGAAGCGGAAAGAGTTTTTTGTGACAAGAGATCGTCCGTCTTCAGCCATACCGGCAATCGATTCAGTGACCCATGTTGGGTCGCCGCTAAATAGTTCATTATAATCAGGTGTGCGTGCGAATTTTACTAAGCGAAGTTTCATGACGAAATGATCAACAAGCTCCTGAGCCTCTTCCTCAGTTAAGGTGCCATTTTGTAAATCGCGTTCAATGTAAATATCAAGGAAAGTAGAAACCCGGCCAAGACTCATTGCTGCGCCATTTTGCTCTTTAATAGCTGCTAAATAGCCAAAATACAGCCATTGGAAGGCTTCTGCTGCATTTGATGCCGGCAGGGAAATATCATAACCATAGCTTGTTGCGAGTTCTTTTAATTCTTTTAGTGCACGGATTTGCTCAGAGATCTCTTCTCGTAAGCGAATATTGTCCTCCGTCATAATGGTGCTTGTATTTTGCTGATCTTTTTTTCTTTCATTTATTAAGAAGTCTACACCGTACAAAGCAACTCTTCGATAGTCTCCGATGATTCGGCCGCGACCATAAGCATCGGGAAGGCCAGTAATAATCGCTGCTTTTCTTGCAAGTTTCATTTCATCCGTATATGCATCGAATACACCTTGGTTGTGTGTTTTTCGGAATTCAGTAAAGATTTTTTCGATTTCTGGGCTTAATGTGTAGCCATAAGCTTCACATGATAGCTTCGCCATGCGGATGCCGCCAAAAGGCTGAAGTGAACGATTAAATGGTTTATCCGTTTGAAAGCCGACAACTTTTTCAAGATCCTCATTCAGATATCCAGGTCCATGAGATGTGATGGTGGAGACAGTTTCGGTGTCCATATCGAGTACACCACCGTTTTCACGCTCAAGTCTCGATAATTCCATAACTTGCTCCCAAAGTTTTTTGGTAGCTTTTGTTGCCGGTGCTAAAAAGGATTCATCGCCAACAAATTCCTTGTAGTTTTTTAAAATAAAATCACGAACGTTGACTTCTCTTATCCAAGCTCCTTTTTCAAATCCATGCCATTGCTCCATGATTAATCACCTCTAATTTACATTAAGTTTATATAACAGTTTTATATCAATTACACAAATTAAGTATAACAGCTTGCAGAACTTGAAAAATATATATTTGTTAACATATTGTGAATCCATGGTTTAATGGGGCGTTTTGTGAAATTTTTATGAACAAAAAATATCATTTTTTAATCTGTATTATATGAAATATTTAAAACAAATTAACTGTTATATAAGAAAAAACCACTAATAGCAACATGTTAATGTTTTTAAGTGATGAAACAGACTTAAAGAGAGGTTAGGTAAATTGGCCTTATCTTTAACGGTTGAAGAAGCTCAATTCTGTCAAAACTAATAAGGTTTTCAAAGAAGATTCGTAAAATTATTTTCTTTGTTTTTCCTACTGAAAAGATTATATTTAAAAGAGTAAAGAAAATTTAGGTGGTTATATTGTTGGGGATTAAAAAAGAAAGAATTTTTACGATTGTAAAGTTTATTTTCCCGCTTTTTTTATTAGTGCTGGCCATAATAGAAATGAGAAAATTTGCCCGCGGGCTGAATGTTCACCTGCTTCATCAGGAAATAGACCAACTGCAACTAGGGACTTTAGTCCTAATCTTGCTTATTACTTTAATTGCGGTATTTCCAATGTTTTTTTATGACATTATTTTAGTAAAAATCCTTGACTTTCGAGTTCCCAAAAAAGAACTGCTGGAATACTCGTTTATCGCAAATTCATTTTCAAACTTGATTGGTTTTGGCGGCTTAATTGGGGCGATGTTACGAACTTACTTTTATCATAAATATGATCAGGATAAAAGAAGACTGCTCGGCGGAATCGCGTCGGTGTCATTGTTCTATCTAACCGGCATCTCATTGGTCTCATGGTTTGTTACCATTTTTCACCGCCGATTTCCATTGTTTTCTGAAGAGAAATGGCTTTATTTTGCCGTTGTTGGGATAAGCCTCTATTTACCGGCTTTTATTTTGATCCACTGGATGAAAAACAAGAAGGAAGAACACAATCTGATTACGTTTTCAATCGGTAAAAAACTTGTTTTTGTTTCACTGCTGGAATGGGCGGCAATTTTTTCCGTTATTATGATTTTAAGCAAGCTATTAGGGATTTCTATTAAAGTGCAATCCTTGTTCCCTGTTTTTATTATTGCTTCATGTGCTGGCATCATTAGTATGATACCGGGGGGACTAGGCTCTTTTGATTTAGTTTTTATTTGGGGTATGCAAGGCTTGCATGCTCCCGCAGAAAAAGTTCTGGTACTGCTCTTGTTCTATCGAATTGGCTATTTTGTACTGCCGTTCTTAATTAGTATGGTTCTTTTTGTAAGATTGTATTGGCAAAAATGGAATAAATCATGGAACAATCTGCCGACGGAGATTTTGCAAGGACTTAGTCACGTAGTGTTAACCATACTCGTCTTTCTTGCTGGTTTGATCTTGCTGCTTTCTGCGAGTGTCCCTGGAATCCTGTCGAGGCTAAAAATTGCGCAAGAATTTTTGTCCTTACCGATTATGAATCTATCTCATCAACTATCAGTTGCTGCAGGATTCCTCTTACTTGGTTTATCGCGGGGGATTGAATACAGTGTGAAAAGGACTTACACTTTAACGATGGGAGCTCTTGTTCTTGCAGCTTTATTTTCAATCTTTAAAGGGATCGATTATGAAGAAGCTTCGTTTTTAATCTCGGTAGCAATTATCCTGCGTCTTTCTAAGGCACAATTTTATCGGGAAAGCTATGTAATGACATGGGGAAAGACAATCTTTGATATCGTTCTTGTTCTTGTCATAACATCGATGTACCTTTTGATTGGCTATTCCAATTTGCCATCAGCAAAGTTTAATATTCCAAGCCATCTTCAGCCATACGTGATCTTGGATTATCATGATTTGTTTAACAGTGCCATTATTGGACTTGCGATCGCATTAATCATAATGCTATTTGGTTATTTAATCAGCAGACCTAAAAAATGGACAATGATCCATTCAATCGGCCATGAGATGGAGATTTTGAATCATTTAAAACGATACAACGCAAGGGAACTGGCACATTTAGTTTTTTTGCATGATAAATACATACATTGGAATCGCCGAAAAAATGTGCTGTTCATGTATCACCCTTTCGCCGACAAGTTGGTAGTTCTCGGCGATCCGATTGGAGAAAAAACAGAGTTTGCCAATGCAATTCAGGAATTTTATGAGGTCTCAGACCTTCATGGCTACACGCCAGTATTTTATCAAGTGACAAATGAGATGCTTTCCTATTTACATGGTAATGGATATGCATTTTTCAAACTAGGAGAGGAAGCTTTTGTTGATCTGGAGTCGTTCCATTTATCTGCGGAAAAAATGAAAGATCTCCAAGCAGTAAGGCAAAAATTTGTGCAAGAAGAGTATGCATTTGAAATGATAAAGCCGCCGTATTCAAAAAGCATGTTATCTGATTTGAAAAAAATTTCGGAAGCGTGGCTCGAAGAAAGAAAGGAAAAAGGATTTTCTCTAGGTTTTTTTGATGAAAACTATTTAAATCGCGGGAATCTAGTGCTTGTAAAAAGAGGAAATAATAAGATCATTGGTTTTTCCACCATCCTGCCGAATTATGATCATAATAGAACAGTTTCTGTTGATTTAATACGCTTTACCCCGTCCGCTCCTGTTGAAGCAACTGAGTTCTTATTTCTGTCTCTTTTTGAATGGGCGAGGAAGCAGGGATTTCGCCGTTTTAATTTGGGGATGTTCCCACTTGCGAATGTCGGATTATCGAGATTTTCTTTTTTAAGCGAACGGATCGCGGCTCAAATTTTTTTACATGGGCATTTCATTTATCATTCCCGAAAATTCAATGAAAAGTATGCAGATATGTGGGAACCTATATACTTAGCCTATAGAAGAAAATCATCCTTACCTTTAACAATGCTGCAAATTACATTGCTCATATCAAAAAAAAGGATGTAAGAAAAAAACCGGTTTATGCCATATTATGTCACAATGGGATAACCGGTTTTTTGTTAGTAAAAATCGCCATTTTCTTTACGTTTTCGTAACATTTGCGGACTAACTGCTTCATTGCAGAATGAAATCTGCTACAATCAGATAGGACTAAAGTATAGAATAAGGGTGTTGGAATTTGTCGAAAATTGCATTATTTTTACTCACAATGATGCTTGTTTTTTCTAGTCAGTCAACAATCTTTGCTGCTGAACGAAATCCAAAGCTTGATGTAAAGAGTGAAGCCGCTGTGCTGCTGGATTCGGAAACAGGAGCCGTTCTATTTGCAAAAAATCCTGATGAAAAATTATATCCAGCTAGCTTAACGAAGATTGCTACTGCTATTTATGCCATTGAAAAAGGGAATTTAAACGACATTGTTACGGTGAGTGCAAATGCCGTACGACAAGAAGGAACAAGAGTCTATTTAAATGAAGGTGAACAAGTTCCATTAAAAAAGCTGATACAAGGGATGCTGATTAATTCCGGCAATGATGCGGCGGTGGCTGTTGCGGAACATTTAGATGGGAATGTTGGTCAGTTTGCTAAAAACGTAAATCTTTTTTTAAAAACGAAAATCGGGGTGAGGAATACAAATTTCACCAACCCAAACGGCTTATTTGATCAAGATCATTATACGACAGCAATGGATTTAGCTCTCATCACCAATTATGCAATGAAAAACCCGGTGTTTGCCGAAATTTTTGGAACGAAAGAGTTAAAGTGGAACGGACAGTCGTGGAATACTACTTTATTTACCCATCATCGCATGCTCAAAGGGGAAATACCTTATCCTGGAATTACCGGCGGGAAAACGGGGTACGTGGATGAGTCTAAACAGACCCTTGCAACGACAGCGAATAATGGAAAGTTAAAATTAACTGTTATTGAATTAAGAGGGAATAACAAAAAAGAAATTTACAATGACACGATTCATTTACTTGATTATGGGTTTACTGGTTTCCAGCATAACACGTTAACGAAATCTGATATTTTCGAATATGGAAAACAGGAGTTTTTCCCAGAGAATAATGCCTTATATACTGAACCGATTCAAGGTGCAAAAAAAGAAGTGAACAAGAAAGGTTTGCTCTCGATAAAAGATCAGCAAGGCCAAACTATTCAAACGGTGCAGCTCACTGCAAAAGAGAAGAAACCTTCGCTTAATAATAAACCTATAACAGGACAGACATACCATTTAAATGCTATTTATGGAATTGCAATTTTTGCTTTGGTTGGGCTAGGGGTTGGCCTCCGAAGAAAATTTACAAACTAAATATAAAAAGCCATAAAAAAATCTTTTTCATGGTTTTTTGTTTAAGTATGAAGGATAACTTTTCGTAACAAATACACCTTGCTCTAAACACATACAATAATAATGAAGCAATCGTTGAGTCAGTCAATTGGGGACAAATAATGGCATAAAAAAGGAAGACATTGAATTAGGATTAAATGGCAATGTCTTAGTAATTAAAGGGAAAGCCGCTGCTTTACACTCAAATTTAAAACTGGCACATTCAGAGCGATTTTATGGTAATTTTCAAAAGCAAATAAAATTGCCGGATACGATAAGTGCTCGTGAATTAAGTGCAAAGTTCTGGAAAGGAATTTTATTTGTCAGCTACAGACGCCATTCTGAAAACGAAAAGGACATTCCAATTAAGTAGTTTTCAAAGAATTCAAAGGGATAAAAAAAGACTAAAGTGAATATCCTTTAGTCTTTGTTCATTCTTATTAAGTTAAGATAGTCTACTTTCAACTTCCTGAAGTACTTCATCAGCTGTCAATCCATTAGCATCAATGACTGAACCTTTCGTCATTGTATCTTGCATCCCCATTACATTCGAATCAAGACCTGTTACGACACAGCACTCACAATCTTGAGCATCCGACCCCTGTTTTAATTCCACAACATCATACCCTTTTTCGCGAAGGGCTTGCTGAACATTTGTAAGTGATTCTTCTACTCCAATTTTAGCCATACAAAACACCTCCTCCTATCAACTAGCATGCCAAATACGGCTGTAATTATTCTTAAGTAAAAAGGAATAGGAAAGGTTGTGTTTTCGAAAGCTAAAGATGGAGGTGGGAAAAATGGGAAAACGAAAAAAAGATCCATCAACTATTGGGCTGAATTCGGCGCAAATAGAAGGACAGGGTACAACGACCACTGAAACAGGGAATCGCATGAAATCATCGACAAGCAAAAAACAAAAAAGAGATTAAAATGAGGAAAAAGGGGGCTCACAGTTGTGCGGCTCCCCCTTCAAATTCTTCTATTGATACATTTGAGTGATTTGTTTTTGTAAATCGTCGTTTTCAAGGTATTCATCGTATGTCATTTGTTTATCAATCAAACCTTTTGGCGTTAATTCAAATATGCGGTTCGCAATTGTTTGAATGAATTGGTGATCATGTGATGCGAAAATCAGCGAGCCTTTGAAGTTCGTTAACCCATTATTTAATGCGGTAATCGATTCTAAGTCGAGGTGATTGGTTGGTTCGTCCAACAAAAGTACATTTGCACCGCTTAACATCATTTTGGAAAGCATGCACCGAACTTTTTCGCCCCCAGATAGCACACTTGCTTTTTTGAGCACTTCTTCACCAGAGAAAAGCATTCTTCCTAAGAATCCCCGTAAGAAACTTTCACTTTGATCTTTAGGGGAGAATTGACGGAGCCAATCAACAAGATTAAGATCGCTGTTTTCAAAATACTCCGCGTTATCCTTTGGAAAGTAAGCTTGTGACGTCGTAATTCCCCATTTAAAGGTGCCGCTGTCCGCTTCCATTTCTCCTGCTAATATTTTAAATAATGTTGTTTTGGCCAGTTCGTTTGTGCCAACGAGTGCAATTTTATCATCTTTGTTCATCGTGAAGCTAATATTGTCGAGAACTTTTTCTCCGTCTATTGTTTTCGTTAACCCTTCTACCCGCAATAAATCATTGCCGATTTCACGCTCAGGGGTAAATCCGACATAAGGATAACGGCGTGATGAAGGCTTGATGTCATCAAGTGTAATCTTATCAAGAAGCTTTTTACGTGATGTTGCCTGCTTTGATTTTGAAGCATTTGCACTAAAGCGGGCAATGAAGCTTTGCAGCTCTTTGATTTTTTCTTCTTTTTTCTTATTGGCATCTTGGGCCATTTTTAGTGCCAATTGGCTCGATTCATACCAGAAATCATAGTTTCCGACATAAAGTTGAATTTTACCGAAGTCTAAATCAGCAATATGGGTACAGACTTTGTTGAGAAAATGACGGTCATGGGAAACTACAATAACAGTATTCTCAAAATTGATCAGAAATTCTTCCAGCCATTGAATTGCTTTGATATCCAAATGGTTTGTCGGCTCATCAAGCAGGAGAACATCCGGTCTTCCAAATAAGGCTTGGGCAAGCAGGACTTTTACTTTTTCAGCGCCGGATAATTCAGCCATTTTTTTATCATGCAGACCTTCGCTAATACCAAGTCCTTTTAAGAGGATGGCAGCTTCAGATTCTGCTTCCCATCCGTTTAATTCAGCAAATTCTCCTTCAAGCTCAGCTGCTTTCATTCCGTCCTCATCTGTGAAATTTTCCTTCATATAAATAGCATCTTTCTCCTGCATCACTTGATAAAGCCTTGTGTGCCCCATGATCACTGTTGTTAATACTTCAGATTCTTCATATTCAAAGTGGTTTTGTTTCAAGACAGCAAGCCGTTCGTTCGGGCCAAGCTGCACACTGCCAGTTTGCGGTTCAATTTCTCCTGATAAAATTTTTAAGAAAGTAGACTTACCCGCCCCGTTAGCGCCTATAAGACCATAGCAGTTCCCTGGAGTGAATTTTATATTAACATCTTCAAAAAGCTTACGTTCACCGTATCTCAAACCTACATTACTTACCGTAATCATTCTTAATCCTCCAAAAACAAAATATGTACAAAATTATATCATTAACAAGGAAAAATCGCGAATGGTTTATTCATTTGGTAAAATATTTCCTTACATTGGTTTTGCAATCAGAAAAAGGGGTACTAGTTCGATATAAAATAAGATTGGAAAACAATCTTTAATGTGGAATTTCCTAATTTGTTCTTATTGCGAAAATATTTTTAGAATTTCACACTTTATTCATAATTTTAGTGTAAAATGTCGGTAGACGAGCAAATAAAGAAGGTGGAAAAAATGGCTAAAAAACAAATTTCGGAACTCGTAAGCAAATTAAAAAAAGCTGGAATTAAAGCGAGTTTAACTAAACCTAAGTCAAATTACCTTTTATCTTTGCAACAAATAAAAAATTGTCCGCCAACTGTAAATTGAAATCAAAACAAAAAGCGATTATCCAAATGGATAAACCGCTTTTTTTAATGGACTTTCTGTAATTTTTAAGACATTGGCTCGGTTACATGTTAAAATGGCAATGCGTGTGACCAAAGCAGGATTACAGATAAGGGAGCTTGTATTGATGGAAAAAGAGATAAAGAGAAAAATACAGTCGTTGCAGATATTTTACTTACTTTCCTTTTTTGCGGTAGGCAGCCTTTCGCCGCTGCTAAGTGTATATTTATCAGATGTTGAAAAATTAAACGGTACCCAAATCGGAACAATCCTCTCAATTGGTCCAATTATGATGATTTTTTTTCAACCTATATGGGGTATCGTATCCGATGTTACGAACGCGCCGCCGAAAGTGTTAACAATTACTACTTTTTTGGCAGGAATTTTTGGATTTGGTTTCCTCGTTTTTCACCAATATTCCTTTTTTTTACTGACCGCGATTTTAGTTGCCATTTTTCAAAGTGCAATCATTCCAGTTTCTGATAGTATTTCAATTAAATTTGCAACAAGGGTAAGATACAATTACGGAAACATTCGCTTATTCGGATCCCTTGGATTCGGAATCGCCGTGTTTGTCATGGGGAGGTTGTCTGAATTCACGCCAGCGGTTATTTTTTATGCTTTTTTTGCAGCATTGACGCTTTCATCTATTTTGGCTTTGCGCTTGCCGAGAGAACATGCTTCTGAAAAAGTAAAACTTTTTGCCGGGATAAAGGAACTCTTTTTACTGAAAAAATTTGTTGCCTTTCTATTGGTTACGTTTTTAATTTTCGGACCGAATTTGGCTAATAATTTCTATTTCGGATTATTTGTCGATGAGATTGGCGGATCATATACTGGAATTGGCATTGCTTTTTTGATTGCGGTGTTGTCGGAAATTCCGTTTATGCGCCTCTCAGGCAGATTGATTATGAGATGGGGCCTGCTGCAAGTAGCATCTATTGCAGGCGTTATTTCATTGATTAGATGGTTATTTTATTTTATGGAACCGAATTTAACGCTAGTTTATGCATCTGCTATGATACAGGGTCTTTCGTTGGGCTTGTTTATTCCTGCAGGATTGCAGTATGTTCGCGATATTACACCAAAGCATATTACCGCGACTGCTGTGACAATCTATTCAGCGATTGGCAATGGACTAGGCAATTGGTTTAGTACTTTTTTTGGCGGTATTATTTACGACAAAATCTCCATCTTTGGGGTTTACTTATTTTTTGCGGTATTGGCTTTTCTAGGTGTGTTACTGAATTTGTGGCTGCTAAATGGCGAAAAAAGAAACCGGACTGTTCAAAAAATGGTATTGAAAGAAAGGTAGTGGCGGTAATTCGGCAGGTGCGAGGCTTCTTTCGAATTACCGCTCCTCGTTAAAAAGATTCTGTTCCTCATCCTAATTGTGAATTTGGAAGAGCACAAGAAGAGCGTTTCCCAATGTTCAATTTGCGCCTCTGCCATTTCTTTAAGATGGCTGGATTTGTTTGAATTACCATTTTTTAGAAGAACCATTAAATCTCTTGCCTCCGTATAAATCCCATCATGAAGGGATTTATGGGCATTTTTTTTCGTAAAGATGATCCAGTCATTTGACCCTCCTCCTTAAATCATGATCTCATTGCATTAATCTCCACTTTAACCCTTAAATTTTGATTTTCATTTACTAGGATTTTCTATCTTTGTATAGATTAACAATTTTTGGAGACCTTACTAATTAGTAAATTTTGAAGCGGGTGAGAAAATGAATCGAAAGTTAGCAAACGCAAAGCTGCATAGTGGGTATAATGAAAGGTGGAGATTCCTATTTTTTACGGTAAAAGAGCGAATGAAGAAAAAATTGAAAATATAATGATGGATACAGAAGTATATTCATGCAGTGCCGATGACTGCAACAGCTGGATGCGGAAAGATTTTGCTACAGCAGATTTACTCTGTCCTATTTGTGGACATGAAACCATCAAAGAAGTCCGTGAGCTTCCCAAAATTTAAATAAAAAGGCTGCCAAAATTTATCGGCAGCCTTTTTATTTAATTTGGTCTACAATTAAAGATTTTCATTTTGCTGCCGAATTTCATCACCGGCAATAATCGTGTTCGCTTCTTCCAAATCTTTATGTTCTTCAACTGAATCTCCTGGCAGGGGGTTTGAATTAGGAAATTCCCCGCCGGTATTAATGGTGATTTGAGAACGTCTGGGAGCATTTGTCAGATAGTGATCTGATTTGGACATTCAACTCACCTCCCTTTCCTATCGTTTGTCACTGTAAAAGGGATTATTCTGACGAACAGAAAATCCTCTTCCAAAACGGAAGAGGATTTTCTTACAAGCTATTCTTCTTTTTTAGCCAAGCACCGATCACATTCCAACATATAAGATTCTGCTTGTTCCTGCATTTGTTCCCCGCACTCTGGACAGACTTTCTTTGGCATATTGCGGAAAAATTCAACTGGACTCATTAACATTTGAAACGCCTCCTTATTTAATACAGATTATTTTAATCTGTTCTGTTATAGTACAGTATAACCAAAAAAAATGATTTTGTGTAGACTTTTTTGAAAAAAATTAAAATTTTTTTTAGTGAAATTATCGATTAAACTAAAACAGGGAAGATGGTAGGTTAAATAATTCTATTGCCAGCAATTAATACTTCCCAACTAACACGCTTTCCATTACAATCATAGTAGAAATATATAGAAATATTGGGAGGGATGCTCTAGAATGAACGAATTGATCAGCTCCTTTCATCCTATTTTAATTATCATTGCCATAGGATTAACTATTATGGCTTCCTATACAGCGTTGGACATGTTTATCCTGGTAAAATCAGCTGAACGCCATAAACAGCTCTTGTTTATCAGCGGAAGCTTTTCATTGGGGATCGGCATATGGGTGATGAATTTTATCGGACTGATTTCTGTGGATATTAGCCGGTTTGCCCAATACCAAATACCGATGACAATTTTATCGATCTTGATCGGGATTGCCTTCTCGGGAATGGCTTTTATAAATGTAATGGGAAAGTCGCTTCGATTATACCAATTACTTATAGGAAGTTTGCTGCTGACATTGGCGGTAGTCTCTATCCATTCCATAAATATAAATGCAATGAATTTTAATGTCCGCTATCATTTTGGAGTGCTTATTTTTTCCGGACTTCTAATGTTTGCTTCCTTCTTTTTTTCTCTATGGCTGCTCTTTTTTTCGAAAAGCTTTACAAACAGCCATCGTATCTGGCTTAAGCCTTTAAGTGCACTGATTATGACAGGGGCGCTTGTTGAGGGACATTTTTTATTAAAAGGAGCAACAACTCTTACTGTTGCAAACACTAACTTGCCTACTTCAGATTCGATCGACTCGGTTATTATTTATCTTGTTTTATTTATATCCGTTATGATTTTTGTTGGTTTAATTGGCTCAAGCGCATTAATTAGTAAAAAATTAGCGATCTCTGATACGAACTTAAACGATATCAAATCAGCACTAGACGAATCAGCGATTGTGGCCATCACTGATCCAAAAGGTAATATTATTTACGTAAATGATAAATTCGAGGAGATTTCCAAGTACAAACGGGAGGAAATTATAGGGCAGAACCATCGAATAGTAAACTCGGGCTACCATCCAGCGGAATTTTTTCAAAACATGTGGAAAACGATCTATTCCGGAAATGTGTGGAGAGGGGAAATCCGCAATAAAGCAAAGGATGGATCTTTCTATTGGGTAGATACAACGATCGTTCCTTTTTTAAATAAAGCTGGCAAGCCAACTCAATATATAGCGATTCGCTCGGATATTACTAAACGTAAAAAAGCAGAGCAAGAACTTTTTGTCTCCATAAAAGAAAATCAGGATATCAAATTTGCGCTTGATCAATCATCCATTGTCGCCATTACCGATCAAAAAGGAATCATCACAAGTGTAAATGAGAAGTTTTGCGAAATTTCAAAGTACAGTCAGGAAGAATTGATAGGTCAAGATCATAGGATATTAAATTCAGGTGCTCATTCTAAGGCGTTCTTCAAAGATTTATGGAAAACAATTAGAGATGGAAAAGTTTGGAAAGGGGAAATTCGTAATAGAGCAAAGGATGGTACCCTTTACTGGGTAGATACAACGATTGTCCCTTTCTTGGACGAACAAGGAGTTCCCTATCAATATTTGGCTATTCGAAATGATATTACCGAACGGAAGAAAACGGAAGAAATCCTTCATCGCCAAGATAAGCTGGCAGCAGTAGGACAATTGGCGGCGGGTGTTGCCCATGAGATTCGCAATCCGCTTACATCCATGAAGGGATATACTGAATTTCTGCAGTTGGATGAAAAAGACCCGGAAAGACAAGAATTTTTAAACATTATTTTGGATGAAATTGAACGAGTAAATAGCATTGTTGAAGATTTTATGGTGCTTGCAAAACCAAAAGCGGTGGAATTAGAAGAAAAGAATCTTGTTCCGGTAGTGAAAAATGTGTTATCCTTGCTTGAATTTGAGGCACGTAAGAAAAATGTGCGTCTGCATTTTGATTGCGAACAGGAAATTATTCAAATCGAATGCGATGAGAACCGCTTAAAACAAGTGTTTCTTAATTTTATCAAAAATGGCATTGAAGCCATGCCTAATGGCGGTGACCTCAGCGTGACAATTGTAATTCAAAAGAAAAACGTGCAAATTTCCATTCAAGATACGGGTGTTGGGATCTCTGCTGAAAAACTGCAAAAATTGGGTGAACCATTCTTCACGACAAAGAAGAATGGCAACGGCCTTGGTTTAATGGTTAGCTTTAAAATTATTGAAAGCCATAACGGAAAAGTGTTTGTTGAAAGTGAACCAAATAAAGGGACGACATTCAATATTCTCCTGCCAGCCAAAACGGCATGAGGATCAAAAGGCAAACCAGCTAACCCCCGAAAACTTTATTAATTCTGCAGCTGCAGAAACTCCATCGAGAAGAAACCTGAATTTTTCCAAGTGTAAATTTCAGGTTTTTTTGTACCTTTCAAAAAGTAG
The DNA here is from genome assembly GCA_044598425.1 of Bacillota bacterium Lsc_1132. GTDB lineage: Bacteria > Bacillota > Bacilli > Bacillales > Cytobacillaceae > JAEVLT01. Next base: position 2,031,414 of record CP172536.1, on the reverse strand, counting down.
ACAAACTTTTTGAAAAATAATCCTCAATCTTTATGGTTAGATGGATTAATATATTTATATAGGCAATATGTTTTTAATGGGAGGGGAAAAAAATGGCGGAGACAAATTTTATCAAGACAATTTGCGGCTATTGCGGAACCGGTTGCGGTTTGATTCTCGAAGTAAAAGATAATCGAATTATTAGAATTCGCGGGGATAAAGATGCCCCTGTGAACAAGGGTCAAACATGTGTAAAGGGAGCTTTTGCTTACCAATATGTTCATGCCGCAAAAAGATTAACCTCCCCGCTGATCCGTAAAGCGGGAGAATTGGTGGAAACAACCTGGGAAGAAGCTTATTCGTATATTACCGAAAAATTAACAAACATCAAAAACCAATTGGGTTCGAATGCAATTTCCATGTTTGCATGTTCAAGAACAACCAATGAATCCAACTATATCACACAAAAATTCATGCGGACGGCGATTGGCAGCAACAATATTGATGGCTGTAACCGAACGTGACATGCACCAAGTGTTGCCGGTCTGGCAACTATTTTTGGAAGCGGTTTTCCAACCAATACGCTTGAAGATTTTGATAAAGCAGAAGTATTGCTGTTAATGGGTTCGAATACAACGGAGGCCCATCCGATTATCTCAAACAGAATAAAAAAAGCAGCGAAAGCCGGTTTGAAAGTAATTGTTATTGACCCAAGAAAAATCGATATGGCAAAAATAGCTCACCGTCATTTGCAAATAAATGTTGGAACCGATATTGCTCTGATCAATGCAATGATTCGAATTATTTTAAAAGAAGGGTTGTATAAATCTGATTTTGTGAGTCAGTTTACGCTTGATTTCGAATCTTTAAAGAATCAGGTTGAAAGATTTACTCCAGAATTTGCTGCGGGTATAACGGGCGTGTCAGCAGAAGAGATCATCGCAACTGCCCGTGAGTATGCCGGGGCGAGCGCTGCCATGATCGCCTATACCCTTGGGATCACTGAACATCACTGCGGGGTAAATAATGTTTTTGATATTGCCAATTTGGCTTTATTAACTGGGAATATCGGAAAAGAAGGATCAGGAATCATGCCTCTTCGTGGTCAAAACAATGTACAGGGTGCCGGGGACATGGGCTGCTTGCCTAATCAATTGCCAGGAGCCATGAGTTTATCGAATGAAGAGTATCGCAACCGCTATGAAAAAGCCTGGAAAATTACGCTAAATCCTGAGGCCGGGGATACACAGACAAGAACATTTGACCGCATCGAGGAGGGAAAAGTAAAAGCTCTTTATGTCATTGGAGAGAACCCTTTGCTGGCGGATGTGCACATGAACCATACAAGGAAGCTGTTCGAAAAGCTTGATTTATTAATTGTCCAAGACATTTTTCTGACCGAAACGGCTGAAATCGCCGATGTCGTTCTCCCTGCGCGATCTTGGGGTGAAGTAGACGGGACATATACGAACACAGATAGACGGATTCAGCGGGTGCGAACGGCTGTCCAAGCTCATCCAAATACGAAAGAGGATTGGGTGATTCTGTGTGAGCTATCGACAAGAATGGGCTACAAAATGAGCTATCAATGCAGTGAAGAAATTTGGGATGAGGTTCGAACCATCGCATGGGAGATGTACGGTGGCATGTCCTATGCCCGCCTTGATACAGAGTATAGTCTGCATTATCCTTGTCCCGATGAAAACCACCCTGGTACATTCGTACTTCATGAACGCTTTCATCAGCCGATAGGCAATGAAGAGTCAGTAAAATCGCCGTTTATTCCTGTAGATTATAGCGCACCATTGGAGCTACCGGACGACGAATATCCTTTTACATTAACGACGGGAAGAAGATATGAATCATATAATACTCATACACAGACACGTTATTATGCACCAGGTGTAAAAATAAAACAAACGGAAGAAACGATCGATATCCATCCTGATGATGCAAAGAAGCTTCGTGTTGTTGATGGAGAAGTAGTGCGGGTGCGGTCGCGAAGGGGCGAACTGAACGTAAAAACAAAAGTTACTGAGCAAGTCGCCCCAGGTCTTGTGTTTATGAGTTTCCACTGGAGCGAAGTTCCAACAAATGTATTAACCTTAAATGAATATGATCCAATTTCAGGAACTGCCGAATTTAAAGCGTGCGCCGTGGCAATATCTAAAATAATGGAATAAATAGTTTCAGGCCGTCAATCTTTAACTGAGACGGCCAATATTTTTTTATAATTAAATTGAATTTTCAATCTATTAGTCATGTTATCGTAATATAATTGCATTGTATGTAAACGATTATTAATCTCCCTGTTCTTTCGATGAGACAGATTCATGTTATGATAATTTCTGTTAGCCGCTAAAAGAACATGGGAGGTAGAAAAGATGATTAAAACAATAAAGGCGATGCTTGCGGTAGCTGCACTCTCAGGAACTGTAGGTGCTAATGTACAGGCAGCAGAAGTAACTGTTCAAAAAGGTGATACTCTCTGGAACCTTTCACAAGTACATAATGCTACTGTAGAAAATTTTAAAAAATGGAATCAGCTTTCAACAGATATTATTCATCCAGGAGATGTGTTAACCATTCCAGAAGAAATGCATTATGAAGTAAAACAAGGTGACACTTTATGGGATATTGCGAAAAGCAATCATGTAACAGTTGATCAAATTATGGGATGGAATCAATTGAAATCGGAATTAATCCAACCGGGTTTAAATCTGGTAATCTATAACAACAAAACTGGCAGCAGCCCAGTGGAATTATCCAATTCTAAAGAGGAAGTTTCAGCCATTCAGGCTAACGCTGAAAATGCAAAATCACCAGCAGTCCGTGCTGTACCTGTAGCTTCTTCTCTTCATACCGGTGAAAATACTACAAAAGAAATTACCGTAAAAGCAACGGCCTATACCGCTTCATGTACAGGCTGTTCAGGCGTAACAGCTACAGGAGTCAACCTAAAAGCGAACCCAAATGCAAAAGTAATCTCGGTTGATCCTTCGGTGATTCCTCTTGGCTCGAAAGTGTATGTGGAAGGCTACGGTGTTGCCACTGCAGCTGACACAGGCGGGAGCATCAAAGGAAATCGAATTGATGTATTTATTCCTTCACAGGAGGATGCAGTCAAATGGGGAGCAAAAGAAATAAAAGTGAAAATAATCAATTAAAAAAACAAGCTGGATGTTAACCAGCTTGTTTCATTGTTGCAGAGATTGCAGCAGTTTTTCGTTGATAATAATACCAGTTTAATGCAAATGAAATAACATAAAAGCCGATAAAGAAATAAAATGCCGTAACAGGTGTCCCGGTTGATTTTACTGACCATCCGAAAAGTTTTGGAATAAAGTAAGACCCATAGGCTGCAAACGCTGCGGAAAATCCGATTACCGGTGCAGCTTCCTTTGGAATAAAGATAGCCGGAATCATTTGAAATGTTGAACCAGAGCCAATTCCAGAAGTTAAAAACAGGATCAGAAATGAAATTAAAAAGCCGGCAAACTGTTTACCACTGAGAAAGTAGATAACCCCACCTGCGCCTATCCCCATGAAAACCAAGACATAGGCGGTAACTTTTGCGCCGCCGAATTTATCGGAAAGCCAGCCGCCGACAGGCCTTGCTGCCGCAGCCACAAGTGCACCAAGGAAAGCTAATGAAATATGTTCCGGAAACTGTGATTTTAATAAAAGCGGAAAGGCTGCAGAATAGCCAATAAACGAACCAAAAGTCGCAACGTAAAGGACTGTCATAATCCAAGTGTGTTTTCTTTTAACAATCACAAATTGCTTAGCGACAGATTGTTTTGCATTTGGAACATTATCCATGCCAAACATCGCAAGAACCGTCATGATCACAATCGGAACAACCCAAATGAAAGCTGCGTTTTGCAGCCAGATATGGTTGCCGTTTGCTAATACTTGATTGCCGCCAATAAAAGCAAATGTGCTTGAAGTAATGACCAATGGTGTGACAAATTGGACAACAGATACTCCCATATTTCCTAGACCGCCATTAATTCCAAGGGCAGTACCTTTTTCTTTTTTCGGGAAAAAGAAGCTGATATTCGCCGAAGAAGAGGAGAAGTTACCCCCGCCTAATCCGCAAAGAGCTGCAAGGATAAGCATTACTGAAAAAGGTGTGTCAGGATTTTGGACAGCAAGGCCAATCCCAATGGCTGGTATTGCTAAGACTGCGGTTGAAATGACTGTCCAGTTTTTTCCTCCGATTGAACCAGCAGCAAAGGTATAGATGAAACGCAAAGTTGCTCCAACCAGCCCTGGGATAGCGGCAAGCGTAAACAATTGTTCTTCGGTAAAATGGAAACCAATGTCATTTAAACGAACAGCCACAACCGACCAGATTTGCCAAACAATAAAAGCTAACATCAAGCTTGGAACTGAAATCCACAAGTTCCGATTGGCATGCTTTTTACCTTCGCTGTTCCAGAACTTTTCATCTTCTGGATTCCAATATGTAAGTCTAGCCATCATGTTTTCCTCCAAATCATTTCGTGTTTTTTATTCATTGTGTTAACAATGCTTATCTTAAAGAGATGGACAATTGATTATTGTGATGAACGTCACAATATTTGTGAAGGAAATGTGAACTAAGAAAAATAGACATAAAGTTGTAAAAAATGCATCCAGTTTCTGTATAGGAGATAAATGTTTTCATTAAACAGGCCGACAAAATTTTTTTCCGCTTATTCCAAATCGGTCCTTGCCATGAACCATTGGTTTTTAAATTTCCCCACATTTTTCGAAAAAATCGTTGTCATGCTCACCGGATTGAAGCGTAGCTGATGATCGTAATTGGAACAAGCTTGACGAGAAAGCTAATAATCCTTTGGAATATAAGTGGTTTTATTATAAAGAGGAACCAATGTAAAAGATGTGAAGAACGATACATTTGACGGTAATTCATAGAGTGTTTTAATCCAATTTTAAAAATTTTGATAATTTGCACATGTTATCGTTTGTAAGCAAAATGATTTAAAGAATTAAAAAATATTGCAAACAAGTATCGGAGGGCAGTTTACATTGCTTGATTTGAGTAGTATATTTTTCCTTGTACATAATAATAAATCGCTGAGTCAATTTTGAGCGGGGGAACCAAAATGGCTGTTCACAGCCAAAATAGGGGCGAATCCTTATGGTAGGGTTTTATTTTCTAATCCGAGTCCGGCAGCTAACCTCGTAAGCGTTGGGGAAATGATTTTCTTAGTTCTTAACACTAAGGGGGTTCCCTTAGTGTTTTTGTTTTTTTAACTTTGGGTAATTCTCTTTTGAGAGGGCAACGGGATTTAGTAATAGGAGTGAAATCGATGGGATCACAAGAAATAATAGCTTTAGTCATTTTTCTTTTCACTTACGCAATGATCATATCGGAGCAAATTCATCGTACAACGATTGCCATGGTGGGCGGATTGCTTATGGTGGCGCTCGGGATTCTCGATCAAAAAGCAGCCATTCATTATATTGATTTTAATACGATTGGCTTGCTGGTCGGAATGATGGTGATCGTTGGGATTACAGCGCAAACTGGTGTTTTTGAATATATTGCAATCTGGTCAGCGCAAAAAGTAAAGGCGGATCCGATTAAAATTTTAGTGGCACTAAGTGTCTTTACCGCTGTTGCCTCCGCTTTTTTGGATAATGTAACAACTGTTTTATTAGTTGTTCCTGTAACAATAAGCATTACGCATCAATTAAAGGTAGGACCGATACCGTACTTATTAACCGAAGTTTTTGCTTCGAATATTGGCGGGACGGCCACAATGATCGGCGATCCTCCAAATATTATGATTGGCAGTGCTGTAAAGGACTTAACCTTTATATCGTTTATCAAGAATTTAACGCTGATCAATATCGTTATCTTGATTGTTACGATTGCACTTTTAGTGTTGTTTTACCGAAAACAGCTGAAAACAACCACTCAATATAAAGAGCAGCTGTTAAAGAAAGATGCCCATCAAGAATTAAAGGATGCTGTTTTGCTAAAAAAGAGTTTGTTTGTTATTTTTTTAACATTGGCCGGATTTTTTACCCACCCATTTATTCATCTTGAAACGGCTACCGTTGCTTTAATTGGTGCATTTCTATTGCTCTTGTTTACGGGTGACAAATATTTAGTCACCGCGTTGGAAAAAATAGAATGGACGACCTTATTCTTTTTTATCGGCTTATTTGTGATCGTTGGCGGGCTTGTTGAAACAGGATTAATTGAGGCATTAGCTAAAAAAGCAATGTCTTTAACAGGCGGTGAATTAAAATCGTCCACTTTGCTTGTTTTGTGGATGAGTGCCATTATATCTGCTTTTGTTGACAATATTCCTTTTGTTGCCACAATGATCCCGCTAATTAAAGAGATGGGAGCATTGGGAATTACAAATTTAGATCCGCTCTGGTGGAGTCTATCACTCGGTGCGTGCTTAGGCGGAAATGGTACATTAATAGGTGCCAGCGCAAACCTTGTCGTAGCGGGGCTTGCGTCAAAAAATGGACATCATATTTCATTTATGCGATTTTTAGTCATAGGTTTTCCGATTATGGTCATTTCCATTTTAATTTCAACTGTTTATGTTTATTTTCGCTACTTGATGTAAATTTATAGTGTTAAATGAAAAGGCTTGGAGGAAAAATAGTGAGGAAAAAATTTTACTTAGACCCTCCTAAAATACTTGTTTTGGGATTTGGCGGGATTGTTCTTTTAGGTGCCATCCTGTTGACAATGCCGGTTTCAACGGTGGATGGGAAGGGACTGTCCTTTTTAAATGCTCTTTTTACAGCAACTTCTGCCACCTGTGTAACCGGGCTAGTTGTCGTCGACACGGGTACAACTTTTACCACCTTTGGACAACTGGTCATTTTATCGATGATTCAAGTTGGAGGCTTAGGATTTATGACCTTTGCCACTTTGTTTGCTTTCCTTTTAGGAAAAAGAATTTCATTAAAAGAAAGAATTTTGCTGCAGGAATCTTTAAATAATTTATCCATGGAGGGCGTGGTCAGATTAGCCAAACGCATTCTCATTTTTACGGCAGTTATCGAATTGGCCGGAGCCATATTGCTTTCTATCCGCTTTTCTTTTGATATGCCGGTTGAAAAAGCGATCTATTTTGGCATCTTCCACTCAATCTCGTTTTTTAATAATGCTGGCTTTGACATAATGGGGGATTTCCGCAGTTTAACCGGGTATGTACAAGATCCAGTTGTTAACTTGACTGTCAGTGCCCTGATTATTCTTGGAGGAATCGGATTTATCGTTTTGAATGAACTGTTTGAGTACCGTCAAGTGAGGAAGCTATCGCTTCATACAAAAGTGGTGCTGTTAACAACCGCTGTATTAATAATTTTCGGAACGGCAGGAGTTTTTGCATTGGAATATACCAATCCCAAAACGTTAAAGCCATTATCTTTTATCGGGAAAATTTTTGCATCAATCTTCCAAGCGGTGACTCCGAGAACAGCTGGCGCCAATACGCTAAATATTGGGGATATGACGCAATCATCATTATTTTTAATCATTTTTTTAATGTTTGTTGGAGCATCCCCCGGTTCAACTGGCGGCGGTATTAAAACCACCACGTTTATCACATTGCTTGGAGCGGTTTGGTCGCAAATCCGGGGTAAAGAAGATGTTATTTTCTATCGTCAACGAATTGTATACGAAACTATTTATAAAGCTTTAACTGTGACGATGAGTGGATTATTCATTGTCATGCTGGTCACAATGGTATTGACGATCACAGAGCATGGAAAAGATTTTCTAATGATCTTATTTGAGGCTACATCTGCCTTTGGGACAGTGGGGTTATCCATGGGTTTAACTCCGGATTTATCCCCTATTGGCAGATTGATTATTATTTTCGCCATGTTTGCCGGCAGAGTGGGTCCTTTAACAATCGCTTTTGCGGTAACCATTCGACGCAATCCGGATGCATTCCGGTATCCAAAAGGCAAAATTATGATCGGGTAACGAAACGAGAAAGAAAGGTGATAATATATGGTAACGCAATATGCCGTAATTGGATTAGGCCGCTTTGGATTAAGTTTAGCTTCCAAATTGTTTGAGGCGGGGCAAGAGGTTCTTGGTGTAGATATGAATGAAGAAAGGGTTGAGGATGCCCATCCTTACGTAACCCATGCTTTAATCGCAGATTCGACGGACGCCGAAGCATTAAAATCAATTGGAATTCGCAATTTAGATACTGTGATCGTTGCGATTGGAAATGACATTCAAGCAAGCATTTTAACAGTGCTGTTAGTAAAAGAACTCGGAGTCCGTAAAGTGATTGCCAAAGCAATCAACAAGCTTCATGGCCAGGTTTTATATAAAGTAGGGGCAGACTGGGTAATTTATCCAGAGAGAGACATGGGAGTTCGAGTGGCCCATCAGCTTTTATCCCCCAATGTACTGAATTTCATTGAGTTATCGAAAGATTATAGTGTCGAGGAAATTAAAATCCCTGATAATATGACGAAGATGTCTTTACGAGAAATAGACTTGAGAGCACGTTTTAATTTAAGTGTCATCGCCATTCGCAGGAACCATGATATTAGCATCTCACCTTCACCAGATGAAACGCTAGATATTGGGGATGTATTGGTTGTGATCGGAAAAAACAAAGATTTAGAGCGCTTTGCAAATATAGATAATAATAAATAGCTTGAAAAACAAAAACCAGTGAATCATTCAGCTGGTTTTTGTTGTAGTTTCTGTGCTAAAATAAACTGATACGGTACCTTCGTACATTTATAAATCAACATCATGAAAGAAGGTAAAATATGGACAACGGTTATGTGAATGTAATGGAGGAAATTGTCTCAACCCTTGTGACGGTGTTGCTTGCCAGTCCTGATTACCAGACGTTTTGTCAATGTAATAAGTGCAAAAACGATATCATCGCTTTAAGTCTAAATCATTTACCGTCTCATTACGTGACTACGGAAGATGGAAGAAAACGAGTTTTTGAGCACCTGAACACGAATGACAACCGAAAATGGATCAATAAGCGGATTATCGCTGCTATTCATACAGTAGGTAAGTATCCAAAGCATTGATATAGAAGACCCGAATGGGTCTTTTTTTACGCCAAAAGTGGCAATATACCCACTGCTGATTAAACTTCTCGAAAGAAGATGAGTGAGTGGCTATTGAAGAACAAATAAATGAAAAATACAGCATTTCAAAATACAACATCTTTTTTGGCAATAATCGGGTTTGTCGCTCCTCAGTTTGGGGTATTTCTGCTTGAGCAAACAAACATGAATCTCTCTATGGCTATTTCCATGTTACTAAGGTTGTTGAGTGCGCTGTTTTTTTTCATGCTTTATGCCTATTTAAAAAGAAATAAGGATTCGCAGCACATTGCTTTTACAAGCGAAAGGGATAATAATAGTCCTATTTATTGATGGCTTATTCAATACGAATGAGAAAATAGCACAAATTTTATTTGAGCAAAAAAATAATGAAACTTTTTTTATCCGCGCTCGTCTAGTACAAAGTACGTTTCCAATTGCTAATTGAACTTTTTTTTCATGCGTTTTAAATCGTTTATAAGTGAGAAAAAATGTTCTTTTGGTTAGAGCAATTGTCGAAAGTTCATGAAAAAGAGAGAAAAAAATATAGCCAAACTCACTATGAATTGGCACTATTTTTGTTTCAATTTTTAAAGAAAATATGTTATAGTAAGGGATGTTCGTTTACCGTAGTTTTTTTGGTAAGTGAGAGGAGAATTAAAACATGGAGAAACTTAGACTGCCACAGAGATTGAAAAAAAGTCATATTACCTTTTTCGCAATTGCCGTATTGCTTTTTTGGATCAAAACATATGCGGCATATCAGACAGTTTTTAAACTTGGAATTGACAATAGCATGCAGAAGTTTTTGCTGGCCATTAATCCAATCAGTTCAGCTTTATTTTTTCTTGGATTAGCGCTTCTGTTTAAAAAGCGTACAAAGTTAGTAATGATCATTATTAACTTTCTTTTATCGTTCTTGCTGTATGCAAATATCGTTTATTATCGTTTTTTCAACGATTTTATAACCGTTCCTGTCTTAATGCAGGCAAAGGTTAATGCTGGTCAGTTGGGTGACAGCGCAACATCCTTAATGTCGCCGTTCGATATTTTCTTTTTTACAGACACAATCGTGTTAATTTTTCTTGCTTTAAAAGTTTTTAATAAAGTAACGGAAACGAATCGAAAGGCATTTAAAATTGTACTGCTGTTCTCGATTACGACTTTCTTGTTTAATCTTGGCTTAGCCGAGAAGGATCGTCCTCAGTTATTAACTCGCTCGTTTGACCGGAATTATCTTGTAAAATACCTAGGGGCATATAACTTCACGATTTATGATATCATTCAAAACATTAAATCATCGAGTCAGCGAGCCCTTGCTGACAGCAGCGATGTTACCGATGTTGAGAACTATCGCAAAGCGAATTATGCTAGCCCAAACCCTGAATACTTTGGAAAAGCAAAGGGTATGAACGTCATTTATGTATCCCTGGAATCTTTCCAAAATTTCATGATTGGCTATAAACTGAACGGACAGGAAGTTACACCGTTTTTAAATTCTTTAACCCGTGATCCCAATACGTTCTATTTTGATAATTTTTATCATCAGACGGGACAGGGAAAAACTTCTGATGCTGAATTTTTAATGGAAAACTCTTTGTATCCAATGTCACAAGGTGCAGTGTTTGTAAACAAGGCACAGAATACGTATCAAGCCACCCCAGCGATCTTAAAGGGATTGGGGTATACTTCAGCTGTGTTCCATGGCAACTACAAAACATTCTGGAACCGCAATGTCATGTATAAAGCACTGGGATATGACCAGTTCTTTGATGCTGAATATTACAGCATGACAGATGAAAACAAGAAAAATTACGGGATGAAAGACAAACCATTCTTTAAGGAATCAATGCCGCTGCTAAAAAGCTTAAAGCAGCCATTCTATACGAAATTTATTTCGTTATCAAACCATTTCCCATTTGAAATGGATCCGGGAGATACTGAATTCCCTGTAGGTGATTTCGGTGATACTGTCGTCAATCAATATTTCCAATCTTCCAACTATATGGATCAGGCGTTGGAACAGTTCTTCAATGATTTAAAAGCATCTGGATTATACGATAATACAGTGATTGTGCTATACGGGGATCACTATGGCATTTCAGAAAATCACAATGAAGCAATGAAAAAGGTATTAGGTGTACCAGAAATAACGCCAACGATCAATGCTGAGCTGCAAGAAGTTCCTTTATTTATTCGCGTTCCTGGTGTTAAAGGCGGCGTGCAGCACCAATACGGCGGTGAAGTTGATGTTCGACCAACACTGCTTCATTTACTAGGTATCGACACAAAGGATTATATAGAATTTGGATCAGACCTTCTTTCGAAAGATCATCGCAATTGGGCTTTGTTTAGAAACGGCGATTTTGTTTCCCCAACTGTGACACAAGTGAATGAAAAGTGCTACACAACAGGAACAAATAACCTTGCACCGGATTCGAATGCATGTAAAGAAATCGATAATAAAGTGAAAACGGAATTAACAATGTCGGATGAAGTTGTTTATAAAGATTTGCTGCGCTTCTATAAACCGGCTGGGTACAAACCAATTAATCCAGATGATTACGAGTATCTTGGTCCGAAGGCTTCAAAAGCAAAAACTGCGAAAGCAACAACAACTACAAATAATTAGGAAAAAAAGAGTGGAGTTCACCTTCGCTCTTTTTTGCTTGATAGACCAGCAGATACACCATAAGAATAAAAAGCGCCCAGAGGGCGCTTTTTTGAGGAGATAAAGGATGTGTATAGAGAAGATTGAAAATCATGGTTTAATAAAAACCAACGTAAGCAGAGCCTACAATAATTAACAAGATAAACAATACAACGATTAAAGCGAAGCTATTGTTTCCGCCGTGCCCCATGAAAAACACCTCCTTTAAGATCCTACGTTACTATATGAAAAAAGAATTCCAGAAGTATGGACGAATTCCCAAAAGTGTTTTCTTATAGAAAAAAGGGCGATTTCCCATTGAATTTGGCTTGCCGATTTTATGTGGATCGGCTGTTTCTAATGAAGCAAAAAACATCTACACAAAATGTTCATAATAAAGAAGCAAAATAATAGGAAAAATCACACTGCCGCTTAATCGACCATGCTAGAATGGAGAAAAGCTTAAATAGGGGCGACAAATATGGAGAAGCTGTTAAAGGAAATTGTAGATAGCTTGGATAGATTACATGAAAAAGTAAACAATTTAGACGATGCCATGAAGCACTATGGACAACGTCTCGAGCGATTGGAAAAAATGGATAGTATTGAACATCGAGTAGAAGTGAATCAAATCGACTTGTCAGATATAAAGGAAATTGTTGAAAAAGTTGCGGAACTCCAAATGAAAGAAACACAGGAAATTTCATTTTTTATTAAAAGTTATTTAAAAAATTCTTATTTGCATGACGAACTCAGTTTAATTCATAGAAGGCTGGATCTTCATTTGAGTAAGATTGCTAAGAACGAGGAAGCCATTTTTATGCTCGAAAAAAATAAATAAGGGATCTACCCCCTCAATGAAAACAGCTCGGTCGAACGAATATAGTAGGATATCCAACCATCAATTACAATGGAGGTCGGAGATGATTACGATTGATATCGATCGGCTGCTTGAAGCAACTGCTGAACTACAAACAGAAAAAAATGACTTCCCAATGAAAAAAATAGAAATCGATTTAATTCTTGAAAATACTCGTGAATTTATGACAATGAAAAAATAAAAGTGCATCCTGCTAAAATAGCGGGGTGCATTTTTTTTTGTAGTGAGGAAATATGTGAAGGTGGCGGCTTTTTAAAATAGTATTGACGTTTAGGATAAAAAAATACTAATATAATTTTCGATTATAAATAATTTTTCGAATCCTTTTTCCCTTTAAAGTAGATTAGTGGTAAAATAGTTTTACATGCAGAATTGAATTTAAAAAGGGTAAAGGATAATCGATTAATTGAATTGATCTATAGGAGGATTTTTGTTTATGAAGAAATTAGCGAAAATGGGAACAGTTTTACTCGCTGGTGCGCTTTTACTGGCGGGGTGTGGAAGCAAAGACACAACAGGGAATGATCAAAAGTCAGGAGATAAGAAGGAATACAAAATTGGTATTACTCAGTTTGCCGTCCATCCATCATTGGACGCTGCAACAAAAGGATTTAAGCAGGCATTGAAAGATAAAGGAATTAATGCAAAATTTGATGAACAAAATGCGCAGGCAGATATGAATAATACACAAACAATCGCAAAAAATTTCGTCGGCAATAAAGTGGATCTCATTTTTGCAAATGCTACACCAAGTGCAGTAGCAGCATTAAATGCAACAAAAGACATTCCGATTGTGTTTACTTCCGTGACAGATCCGGTTGGTGCAGGCCTTGTAAAAGCCTTTGATAAACCAGGCAAAAATATAACGGGCACAACCGATAACCATCCGGATGCAACAGGAAAAACGATTGGATTTATAACGGATGAAGTGAAAGCGAAAAAACTTGGCGTCATATATAATGCAGGGGAACAGAATTCAGTTGTCCAAGTAAAACAAGTGAAATCATTAGTGGAGAAAAAGAATGCAAAGCTTGTTGAAGTTTCCGTTTCAACATCAGCAGAGGTAAAGCAGGCGGCAGAGTCCCTCGTTGGCCGAGTAGACGCGATTTATATCCCAACAGATAACACTGTCGTTTCTGCTCTTGAATCGGTTATTTCAGTCGCGAACAGCAAAAAGATTCCTCTCTTCGTGGGTGAACTTGATTCAATGAAAAAAGGGGCTGTTGCCGCAAGCGGGTTCAACTATTATGATATTGGCTATCAATCCGGCGTTATGGCTGCAGATATTTTAACAGGCAAGAAAAAGCCTTCGGAAATCCCTGTTGAACTGCCAAAAACGCTAAAACTTGTCATAAATAAAAAAGCTGCGGAGGCACAAGGTCTAAAAGTGAATCCAGACTGGGAAAAACTCGGCGAATTTTATGATGGAAAGTAAGCTGGGTTAGTTTTAAAGGGGAGATGACTCCTAAAAGTTCGTCTCCCATTCTTTATAGCTTCTATAGATGACTCTCGTATTTAAGAAAGGATGATCTTAGTTGTTTACGGCTATATTTGGATCATTTGAATCAGGAATTATTTATGCGATTATGGCGCTTGGTGTTTATTTGTCATTCCGGATTTTGGATTTTCCTGACTTAACGGTAGATGGCAGCTTTGTTACGGGCGCGGCGATTTCAGCCATAATCATTGCAGGCGGAGGCAATCCGTTTGTAGCAACTCTCGCAGCCCTTATTGCCGGTTTCGCAGCCGGTTGTTTGACAGGCATTATTCACACGGTAGGCAAAATCAATAACTTGCTGTCAGGAATTTTGATGATGATTGCCCTCTACTCGATCAATCTTCGCATTATGGGGAAATCGAATGTTCCGCTGTTAAATACAGATACGGCTTTTACAAAAATCTCACATTTATCGCAGCAAAGCGGCATTGATTCATTTTTCAATTCTTTATTGGATGCGGTTGGTTTGGGTGACAGCCATCCGGATACATGGGGCATCCTTCTGTTTATGTTGATCGTAACCTTTTTGTTTAAGCTGCTGACAGATTGGTTTTTAAAAACGGAAATTGGTCTGGCACTTAGAGCCACAGGAGATAACCAACGAATGATTCGCAGTTTGTCCGCCAACACCAATCTTCTAATTGTTCTTGGTCTCGGACTTTCTAATGCCCTCGTTGCTTTTTCCGGGGCCTTGATTGCACAACAAGGCGGATTTGCAGATGTCGGCATGGGGATTGGCATGATTATCATTGGTCTGGCCTCAGTGATTATCGGTGAAGCGATCTTTGGCACCAAAACAATCGCACGAACAACCCTCGCAGTGATTGGAGGATCCATCATTTATCGGCTTGTGGTAACACTTGCGCTTCGCGTTGAATTTTTAGACCCAGGCGACATGAAACTCATTACTGCTATTATTGTCATTCTCGCTCTTACAGCGCCTAAAATATGGGGCAGCTCTCGCGAAAAAAAGGCAAAGGCGCGCAAGAAGGCGGAAAGGCTGCAAAAGATCTTACATCCGGCTAAACGAAAGGGTGAAAGCCATGCTGCAATTAAATCAGATTCATAAAGTTTTTAATGAAGGTACTCTTGATGAAAAAAAAGCGATTGATCACGTACAACTAACACTCAAGCCAGGAGATTTTGTAACGGTTATTGGAAGCAATGGAGCAGGAAAATCGACTTTAATGAATATTATTTCAGGTGTTCTTTTTCCAGATGACGGTGAAATTTATTTAGACGGAAAAAATGTTACCCATCTATCTGAGTTCAAACGTTCCCGGATGATTGGGCGTGTTTTCCAAGATCCAATGGCTGGAACAGCTCCAACTATGACGATCGAAGAAAATTTGGCAATGGCATATTCACGCAATAAACCGAGGGGACTGCGAAAAGGTGTTACCAAAAAGCGGCGCGATCACTTTCGTGAGGTGCTGGAATCTTTACATCTTGGCTTGGAGAATCGATTGAGCGCCAAAGTTGGTCTTTTATCTGGCGGCGAGCGCCAAGCTCTTTCCTTATTGATGGCAACCTTTACTGAGCCTTCCGTCCTCTTGTTGGATGAACATACGGCCGCCCTTGACCCGGCTCGAGCAGAGCTGATAACTGAATTGACGAAGAATATTGTTGAAAAATATCAATTGACAACATTGATGGTTACCCACAACATGCAACAGGCGATTGATTTGGGGAATCGGTTAATTATGATGGATAAAGGTCAAATTATTTTGGAAGTAGATGAGACAGAAAAGAACAAGCTAACAATTGAAAGTTTACTGCAAGAATTTCAGAGGATTCGCGGTGCACAAATGGCAAATGACCGGGCGATTCTTTCATAGAGGGACGGTTCTTGTGTTTCAAACATGGAATAACCAGAAGCGTTCCTCATGCTTTTTTATTTTTGGTACAATCAGCCTCTGATGGTCTTTAGCATTACGTGTTTTCTTTCATCTAATAATGATTTCAACGTATATACGTCGAAAATTCCGGGAAAAAATTTTAATATAAAATTTGATGGCACTGAACTTTTTCCTCTTTTCTAAGTCTTTTCTTTTAGATGCACTTTTTAGAGCATTGAAGCGGTGTTTCGAAAAAAGAAAATAAAGAAAAGGGTGTTAATATGTTTTTTCAATGGGATTATCATGTATTTCAAATGATTAATCATCTTGCAATTTCAGATGCTGTGCTTAATCCGTTCATGGAGTTTTTGTCACAGGATGGAGAATATCTATTTTTTCTTGTTGTGATTGTTTACTGGTTTCTGCGGACAAAGTCCAACCGCCGGATGGTTGTAGAGGGATTGGCGGCAGCTAGTGTAGCTCTTGGAATCAATGGGATTATTGGGCTGGTGATCTATCGCGATCGGCCGTTTGTTCACCATCACGTCATTCAATTGATTCAGCACGCAGCAAATGCTTCTTTTCCAAGTGACCATGCTGCAGGAGCCTTTGTAATTGCCACATCCATTTGGATTTGGCGAAAGCGCGATGGCTGGATTTGGCTGCTTTTAGCAGCAGCAATCTCACTGTCACGTGTTTGGACGGGCGTTCATTATCCTTCTGATGTTATTGCGGGAATGTTGATCGGGATCGTAGTAGCCTTTTTGGTGCACATGATTTTAACTCGTTGGAAACTAGCAGATCGAGTCGTGAATACAGTGGTTGCATTTTATGAGAAAATCGAGAATAAAGTGTGGAGAGGAAACAATGTCTCCCGCTTTTGACGATGGTGAATGTATGGATAGGAATGGGGCGAAGCGGATCTTTGGGGTCCGCTCGATTATTTTCTGGGTTGGTTTTGTGAGTTGGCTATAGCTTGTCGAATTTAATAAACCGTTTATTGCCTTAACCACTGCTGGATGGCAGGTTCTATGGTCCAATTGCGACATTTGGAGTCAGCTGTGCGCTGGCATTAGCTGCTGCTTTTCTTTTATGGCGAATGAACTTAAACGAAAAATCACCCGAACATTCGGGTGATTTTTTTCAGATAGGCAAGCGATGTTGCCCGCATTTTATAAAAAAATTCTTTCCGATCAGAGTCGCTCTAAAAGGAGAAAAATGTTATTAATATGAAAGGACGGCCTCATTCTTCATATATGTAGGTTCAACATTTGAAATAAATTGTAAAATATCTTCAGCTGCTTGTGCATTGATAAATTTTCGCTGGCTATTTATAATATTGTTTAACTTTTCACTGTTGTTTTCTAGCAAACCATTGATGGTTTTTACGATGTCTTCAGGATGCTTACAGACTACACCTAAATTGTACTTTTCCGCAAATGCAGGGTTGCTTTCTTCCTGCCCTGGTAAAGCACCTGTAATAATGATTGGCAAATTGGCTGCAACAGCTTCAAACATCACGTTTGGGCTGCCTCTTGTAAAGGCAATATCAGATGCTAGCATAAGGTCTTGTATGTTTTTTGTAAATCCATAAATTTCAACTTTTTCACCGTATTTTCTTTGAAGTGATTGTTCTAAAGATTCTTTTAGTTTAGCATTTCTGCCTGCAACGATTTTGATTTTACAATCAAAATGTTGAAGAAGATTTTCGGCAATTTCCTTCATATTGCCAACACCTTCACCCCCGCTCATAATCAGGCACTTTAGCGGGGCATTCTGAGGATAATGAAATACCTCTTTTTTATTCTGCGGTTTACGGTAAAATCTTGAACGAACAGGGAATCCTAAAACCTTTATTTTTTCATTTGGAATCCCGTACTCTAAACACTTTTCTTTCGCTTCAACGGTCGGACTTATAATATAATCAGCTCTGTGGTCGACCCAAAGCGGATAAATGTTTACAAGGTCTGCAATTAAAATGACAAAAGAGATATTAAGCCCTTGTTTCTCTAAAATATTGAGAACAGAACCGTTAAAATTAGGGTGGACAGATAAAATTAAATCTGGTTTAAATTCTTCAAGAAGTTTTAAGAAATTTTTTTTAATAAGAACTTCAATCAAATCATTAACAAGAGAAGGTTTAATGGCTGATAATTTCCAAATCATCTTCCATAAATTTTCTGCTTTTCGCGTGATTGGCCCGTAGGACTTTCCGATATTTAGAAGGACTTGTCCTCCAAGTGAAAAGCCGTCTACAACATGGATGTTTATGTCATGTTTCGTGCCAATCTTTTCATATATTGCTTCTGTTATACTTTTATGTCCATGACCAGTATTATCAGAAGAAATTACAAGTATATTTTTACTCATCCTACAATTACCAAGCCTTTCTTGAGTACGTATTGTATAATTATATCAAAATAAAAGCATTTTGAAGATAGAATCGTCAATTATTATAAAAATTTAATGTTTCTTTAAAACATTTTTCATAAATGAGCAAGGAACATGAGTGGTTATGATAAAAAACACGTAAAGGAGCTTTCGATTTTTTGAAAACATCTAACTGGAAAATCATTTACACTATTTTTGTATTTACCGCGCTTGCGGCATTTGACAATATTATTATTGGCTTGTTTCCGCCACTTTTTCAATCCATTTCGAATGATATCCATACAAGTATTAATAAAATGGGAGTGGTTTCTGCCTTAAATATTTTAGCGACTGCAATTTCTTCGATCTATTGGGGATACCTTTCTGGAAAATATAAACGAAAAATGCTCATTATAATCGGAACGTTGATTTGGGTATTATCCGTATTTTTAACCTCAGTTAGCCAAAATTATGTGCAGCTATTAGTATTTCAAATCTTAACTGGAATTGGTCTAGGCTGTATTGCATCCATCGGCTTTAGTGTCTTAACGGATTCCATCCCCTATCGCCTTCGCGGGATGATCTTAAGCCTATGGGGCATGACGCAAGGTCTTGGCGGAATCATTGGATCCTTGATGGCTTCCTTGATTGCTACTGCAACTGATTGGAGAAGACCGTTTGAGCTTGTTGGCTTTATCGGTTTCTTCTTAATTATTCTTTACCTCTTTGTAAAAGAACCGAATCGAGGTGAAGCGGATCCTGAATTAAAAAGCCTTATGAAACAAGGTCAGTCATATAACTATATTATAGAACCAATGCAAATAGTAGCAATAATTTTAAAAAGAAGTAATCTGTATTTGTTTTTGCAGGCTTTTTTTATGAATATAGCTACTGGCAGTTTGATTTGGCTGCCAACCCTCTACATATTTAAAATCCAAGAACAAGGATTTGACATGAAAACGGCGATCGTTGCTTCGGGGTATTTATATGCAATCTTTCAGCTTGGGGGAATTACTTCAATGTACTTCGGTCATTTAGGCGACCGGCTTCAAAGCAAGACATATAGAGGCCGAGCTTATTTAACTGCTCTGTTTGTATTTTTAACGATGCCGCTTTATATTTTAATGTTTGCTGTACCAATGACCAATTTGTCCTTGCCAACGGGAAATCATGTATTGAGTATTTTAATCGAATTAATAAAGCAAATTTTCGTGAACCCATGGATTACATTATTGTTTGTATTATCTTTTTTGGCATCAGCAGCCCAATCAGCCAACACGCCGAACTGGCTGGCTCTTATAACGGATGTTAACCTTCCGGAGCATCGGGGCACAGCATTTAGTGTTGCGAACCTCTCCAATAGTCTTGGAAGAACGATTGGCAATGTAGGGGTAGGCATTATCCTTGGAATTGTCTCTAATTATTCAAAAGAGCCGAATTCTTATATTATTACGTTATCATTGCTGCAGCTATTTTTGATTCCATCAGCGTGGTGCTATGTCAAAATGGCTAAAAGTAACGTGACGGATATCAGAAAAGTAAAGTCAACTCTTAAACGAAGAGCAAGAGGGGAACGAACCTGAAGTTAAATATTCAAATACAAAAAAACGGAAGGCTTCAAGCTTTCCGTTTATTATTTTTTATTTCTATCTGCATTATAATAATAAGCACTTTTCTTTATCTATTTATTTTTTTAAAATAAAGAATTATTATATAATAGACGATATAAAATATTTCGAAAATTATCGTCTATTCTAAAAATGTTAAGGGGGAGATTTGGTGAAACTTTTACAATTTTTAAAAGTGGATGAGATTTGTTTAGGAGTGAAAACGAATACAGGTATCTTAGATGTAAAAGCAGCTGTTAAAAAGTTTGAGGAAATTGTACCTATAAATCTTGAAGAGCTCTTACATAGTAACGAAGGGTTAGACAGCTTAGCTCGTCTTGCAAATCGAGCAGTTGAACAAGGGGTACAGGAATTATTTTTAAAGGAAGAGGAACTGAACTATGCTCCAGCAATTGCTAATCCCGAAAAAATCTTGTGTATTGGTTTAAACTATATTGACCATGCCAAAGAGACGAATATGGATATCCCGACTTCTCCCATTTTGTTTAGTAAATTTAACAACACACTTGCCGCCCATCGTGATGAAGTGGAAATTCCACAGGGAGCGGAGCAAATGGACTATGAGGCTGAACTAGTAATTGTAATGGGTAAGACAGCTAAAAACGTTTCAGAAGAAGAAGCGTTGTCATATGTTTTTGGCTACACGGTTGGGAACGATATTTCTGCCCGTGATTTACAATTAAAAACCCATCAATGGTTACTAGGAAAAACGCCAGATGGGTTTGCACCAATTGGACCATATATCGTAACAGCTGATGAAATTGCAAATCCTAATGAATTAAAAGTAGAGTGCCGCATTAATGGTGAAGTTCGTCAAAAAGGGAACACTAATAATATGATTTTTAATTGTGCAGCCCTTATTAGCTATATTTCACAATATATGACATTAAAGGCTGGAGATATTATTTTTACCGGAACTCCAGCTGGCGTTATTCTCGGCTATCCAAAAGAAAAGCAGGTATGGCTGAAGTCCGGAGATGAAATGGTAATTTCCATTGAATCGATCGGTGAATTGAAAAATGTTTTGAAGTAATGGAAAAATGAAAATGTAAGAAAATCAACGAGTTTGGTCCTAAATAAAAACGCCTCCATTCGTCCAAACGATTGAGGCGTTTTTAGCGTCAATTAAGATAAAAATTCTGCGGGGTTTAAGCCGAGTTCGCGGCAAATGTCGTTAACCATTTGTTTTTCGCTTTGATCAAAGTGGCCATCTGCATAACCAATTGCAATACAATAACGCGCAATCAGTCTAGCGATTTCAGGCTTTGTTCTTACTTTTCCTAAAGCTCTGAATGCTTCAGCTCGTCCCACCGATTGATCATATTCAATCTTTGAAACAAGCAGATTAAATTTCTGAATTACCTTTTGGGTGTCAAATACCCGTAGTTCATCGCTTTGATTAACAAATTCGAGCATCTTCTGACGTTCTGATGGATCGAGTTGACCATCTGCCATTGAAACCAATGCGCAGCCAGCCACGACCGCATCGAGAACATCCTGGCTTTTATAACGTTGAAATAACTCTTGAGCTCGTCTCTTTTGGTTGTTGGCCCATTCAGCATAATCTGTATTTGACGGGGACCATGAGTTTCCGCAGCTGTTACACGTGAATTTCAGTTGGTTTTTTCCAATAAACCCACCGAGTAAACCAACTGGCCCGAGAATTAACCCGCCAATGGCCGCTTTGCCAAGACCGAAGCCTTTTTGACCAGTCCGCACATTGCTCGAATGGCAACGGGGGCACATAATGTTTTCCCCGCCATATGTTTGTTGTGTCTGAGGGTTGGCAGGAAACGATTGCACCGGATAACCGTAGGACGGTTGCTGATATGTCGTTCCTAACTCATGATTATTTTGTTGATAACGCTCTTGGCTGTTTTGACTTTTGTATGGGTTATGATCATTTTGATTTTGTTGATAAGAATTTAGGCCAGTTTGATGTTGTTGGTAAGCCGGTGATGCTGTTGATCCGCTTGCAGGAAGGTCATCCACTGCTACACCAAAGTTTCGGCATAGTGCTGCCAATCCTCCTTGAAAGCCGCTCGCAATTGCATTAAACTTCCATTCGCCATTATGGCGGTAAAGTTCTGCTGCGACGATTGCAGTCTCAATCGTGAAATCTCTGCCTAGGTTAAATCGGATAAGCTCCTCATTTGTTTGTTCATTAAAGATACGTACATAAGAATCAGATATTTGTCCAAAATTCTGCCCTTTCAATTGGGCATCATGAATCGTAATGGAAAAAGCAATCCGGTGGATATGTGCCGGAACTTTGTTTAAATCAATCCTAATTTGTTCATCATCTTTTAACCCTGAACCAACACGATTATCCCCGCTATAGAGAATCGAGCCGTTTCCTCCTGATGGATTATTGTAAAAAACAAAATCCAAGTCGTTTTGAACCATGCCTGTTTGATCTAATAAAAAAGCCGATGCATCCAAATCAAAATTCGAACTGAGACCGCCGCTATTCCAGCCTAAGCCGACGACTACCTTTTTTAGGCCGGGATAAGATTTTGTTAAATCCACTTTTTGCCCTTTGCTAAGTGTTACACCCACAAGTTTCACTCCCTATTTATCAAGTACAAATCCATTCGAATCTTTCCTAATAAACAGTACGAGAGAAAAGTTAAAAAGTTTCAAATTAATAACGAAAGCGGTAATGAAAACTTTGGAAAAAGTATTTATGCTGCTGTGGCCAACTACTGTATAGACAGAATGACTGCCTTGGCTGTGTTTCTCTATCAAGTCCCATTATTCAATAATGGTTTCCATTCATCGAGGGCATGAGTTCGCTCCTGTTCTGAAGCTTTTTTCCACTTAGGTCAATCGGAGTGGCGAAAATCGTGCTGGCTATACCATCCTTCAATTGTTTCCATTGCTTGGTTCATTTTCATTTTTCCAATGTAATCTTCGTCATTATAATGATAATCATTTCATTTGAAATGTAGCGATATGAATTACATTGTTGAATAGCAAATGCCCCTAACAGTAAAAATAAATTGTAACCTTTGAGAAGAATGTGCTACAATTTACTCGTCAAAGCTTATTGGAATACTATGAAAAGGCGGTTTATTAAATGAAGATCTATCAGTCTATTCTTGACTTAATTGGTAATACGCCAATTGTAAAATTAAATAAAATTCCTGACCCAAGTGGTGCAGAAGTTTTTATTAAATTAGAGTCTTTTAATCCCGGTGGAAGTGTAAAGGACCGGGCGGCGATGAATATGATTCAAACTGCTGAAGAGCGAGGCCTGATTAATCCATCAGACAGCACGATCATCGAACCAACATCCGGGAATACGGGAATTGGTTTGGCGATGGTCTGCGCAGCAAAAGGATACCGCTGCATCATCACCATGCCGGATAATGCCACTGAAGAACGCGTGAAAATTTTAAAAGCATACGGTGCAGAGGTTCATTTAACTCCTGCTAAGTATCGTATGCAGGGGGCCATCGATGAGGCCAATAAATTAGCTGAAAAACTACCAAATAGTTTCATTCCGATGCAATTTGTAAACAAAGCTAATGCAGATGCCCACCGAAAAACGACTGCAGTTGAAATTTTGGAATCGTTCGATGGGAAATTAGACGCATTTGTTTTAACGGCAGGTACTGGTGGAACGATAACCGGAACGGGTGAAGAATTAAGAAAGCATATCCCAGATCTGAAAATTTATGTTGTTGAGCCTTTTGGTTCACCGGTTATTTCCGGCGGACAACCTGGACCTCACAAAATTCCGGGAACAGGACCGGGGTTTGTTCCTGAATTGCTTAATCGAGAAATTTACGACGAAGTTTTGTTAATTAAGGATGAAGACGCTCAAGAAATGGCGCGTTTGTTAGCAAGAAAAGAGGGGATTTTTGTTGGTGCATCTGCTGCTGCTTCAGCTCACTTTGCTGTAGAAATAGCGAAAAAGCTCCCAGCCGGAGGAAGAGTCCTCTGCATGGCGCCAGACACGGGAGAGCGCTATCTATCCTCTGATTTATTTTAAAAACTAAGAAAGAAATAGGCACTGGATGATAAAGTCCGATTTAGATGAAAAACAGCCGTTCTGGAATGAATCTGGAACGGCTGTTTTTTTAAAAATTTTATTCTTCAATATCAGAATCCATGTTCCTTGGAGCGAAGCGAGTCGGTTACCGGCAAAAGGATAGCAAATCAACCAAATAAGAAATCCAAAAATGAGGCTACGGATAAAAGTGTACATTAGTTTATTATCTTGATACAAACAGTGTTTTAAAAAAATTATAAAAGAAGGTCGATGCCATGAAAGATAAACTTTTCGATGGGAATTTGGCTGAACCTCAAACATTGCAGGAGCGTCTTAAAATTGTGACCATTCTTGCTATTCCAGCGGTTATTGAAAATTTTTTTCAAACGATACTCGGATTTGTAGACACGTACTTTGTCTCAAAAATTGGCCTGGCAGAAGTCTCGGCAGTCGGAGTGACCAATGCACTGTTTGCCATTTATTTTGCCTTGTTTATGGCAATCGGTGTAGCAGCTAATGTACGGATTGCGAACTTTCTTGGGGCAAATTTACCAGAGAAAGCAAAGCATATATCCCAGCAGTCAATCATTCTAGCCATTGTGTTTGGTATATTGACGGGAATAATTACTTTCATTTTTGCTGAACCATTACTAAAAATAATGGGAATTAAGGGTTATGTGCTTCAAGCAGGCTCGCTCTATTTTAGGATTGTTGGCATTCCTTCGGTTTTTATGTCACTGATGTTCGTTCTAAGTGCAATTCTAAGAGGTGCTGGTGATACTAAATCACCTATGAAGGTAAGTATTGGGATGAATATTGTCCATGCAGTTCTGATTATATTCTGATTTTTGGATTTAGTTTTATACCAAATCTAGGAATTGTTGGAGCTGCACTGGCGACTGTAATCGCAAGGATGCTCGGTAGTATTGTGCTGTTGTATTATCTTAGACGATCCCCAATCCTTGCTTTCAGAAAGGATTACTGGAAACCAGATAAAGGGCATTTACTTGAGCTTTCGACTCTTGGAGCTCCCGCAGCAGGCGAACGGCTTGTCATGAGGGCAGGGCAGATCGTCTACTTTGGATTTATCGTCACTCTTGGCACGAAAGCATTTGCCGCGCATCAAATTGCCGGCAATATAGAGGTTTTTTCCTACTTGATTGGGTATGGGTTCGCTACTGCAGCAACCATTCTTGTCGGTAAGCAAATCGGAGCCGGTAAATTAGAGGAAGCAAAAGAATATGCGATCCTTTCTACATATTTGACTTTTGCGGCAATGAGTATTTTAGGAGCAGTTCTCTATTTCTTCGGTGACTGGGCGGGCAGTTTTTTTACAGAAGATAAGAAAGTGATTGGTAACATTGGCACAGCTCTGAAAATATCAGGAATTTTTCAACCGTTTTTGGCTATAGTACTCGTTCTTACAGGTGCGTACCAGGGGGCAAACAATACGAAGTTTCCTATGTATCTTACCGGTATCGGGATGTGGGCGATTCGGACTTTGCTTGTATATTTACTAGGGATTCAACTTGGCTGGGGTCTTGCTGGTGTTTGGCTCGCTATTGGTTTGGATATCGCTTTCCGCGCTATCGTTCTGGTTGTATGGTTTAAAAGAGGGAGGTGGATGGCTCTTGAAAAAGCGCCCGAAGCGGAGAGTGAGTGTCATCCTCAATCTACCAAAGAAAATCGTTCAGCATGTGTGAATAATTATTAAATCGGATGTCATTTGCTTCCGAACAGTCAAAGCATACTCATGCTTAAACCGAGAGTAGAGGAATTCTTATACTACTTTCGATCTTCGGGCAATAAATAATTCATAATCCATTTATTTGGCTGGTGATGGGTGCTGCATCTCAACGGTGGGCTTTACATCGGATAATATTGGTTTATTGCTGGATTGCACTCCAAACAGTAGATAGAAGGCAACAAATAAAAGGGTAAGAATTGGTTTTATGAACCATTTTTTTGATCGTATCATTGACTCATTACTAGGTATTTGAGGAATAATTAGATATAGAAGTAAACTGCTTACTGTCCAAGTCAGGAATATTTTTACCATGATTTCAGCTTGTGGAACTGAAATCATAGTGCCAAGCATCGCTCCCATCATACCACCCATTAATCCAGCCATAACCCCATCCAACCAGCCCATTATTCCAAACCCAATTCCACATATCGTGCCAGCAACCATTCCTACGATGATCGAGATTAAAGTTGATTGATATAAATTCCCCTGGAGAGCTGAACCAAATAATATACCGATCGTCAACCCAATATTTGTTCCAAAGCTCATGGGAATGATCATACGATGGGAGTGCTTTAGATTTTTCCTCAGTTTAAAGGAAAGAAACGAGGAAGCAATTAATACGAAAGAAATGGTTAATAAAACAAAAGATTGAAAAGAACCCAAATGGCCCACCTCCTCTTGATAGCTAAATCATATGATGAGTTCAACCCGGACATGCATAGAAAATTTACTGGTTTTTATTAGCATTTAGACAAGGGTTAAGAGAAAACACATATGAGAAATTGTTGAGAAGGGACGAGGCGTTCGTGCGGAAAAAATAAAAAAATCCTAAACTTTCAATTTAGGATTTTTTTAGCTAATCAGAATGGATTTCTTTACTTTGATAACTGTCTAGCTCCGAGCTCCATCGGCTCGAGGTCTTAAGCCGATATGCGGGCGCACTAAGCTGTTCTTACCGACTTTGAAAACAAATTATGCTTTGAGCTCCGACAAGCAAGGATAAAATGGAAACATGTAAAAGGACAGCTCCCAAACTTAAATGAGTATAAATTAAAAGAGCGCCGCTTAAGGCTTGCAGAAGAATGAAGAAAATATTGATTTGGCTCATTCGATAGATGTCTGGTCGAATTGCACGAGCTTTTTTGGCTAATCGATTTAATATGAAAAAAAGAATGATTAAACCTAAAGCAAATAGTCGGTGGGTGACATCAACCCAAAACACATTTCCAACCTCTGCTAGGCTTTCTGTTGGAATTGGGAAACCGCGGAAGGCTCCGCCAGATCCTGTTTTGGCTACATATCCTCCAAAATAAATCGCAGCATACAAAAATACAAAAACAAACCAGGAAAAAAATGAAAAAGAGGAGGACATTTTTTCCAGATGGTGAATATTTTTTTCTTCCAGGTAAATAACAAAAGCAATGTTTACAAGAGCCGAAAAGGAAATAAGGGCAACGCCCAGATGAGCTGCCAGCAGCATCGGAGAAAGCGAAATTAAAACGGTCAATGCACCTAAAGTGGATTCACCAATAATTCCTATAATAGCAAAAAAGACAAGCCATTTAATCTTTCGAGATTTATATCGAAACCAAGCAATTGCCGACATTACGAACAATAAAATACTCGCTAGACCGACAACCAATCGGTGAGTATATTCGATAACAGAATGGTAATCAGAAAAATTTGGGAGGAGACTTCCGTTACATAAAGGATAACCACGTCCACACCCCATAGCAGAATTAGTCATCGTATCAACAAACCCAATAATATTCACTAAAAAAATTGTCGTAGCCGCAAAAACAGCTAGCCAAAAATATCGCATCTTGATGCCTCCTATAAGATGCCGGCAACCATGGCCGAAAACATGCCTAAAATATAAAACAAGGAAAAAATAAACGTTCGTTTTGCCCAAACAAATTGATCATCTTCTTCCTTCCACATTTTCCATGTGCAGTAAAGAAGACCACCATTAAAAAGTAAAGCACCAGCTAAATAAAAGGAATTAAAATGTCCGCTTACAAAAAGGATAATCGAACAGATAAATAAAAGAACCATGTAAATTAAACTTTGGACCTTTGTGGATCGCGCACCTTTTACTACAGGCATCATCGGAATGCCAGCCTTTGTGTATTCTTCGTTTTTGTACAACGCAAGTGCCCAAGAGTGGGGTGGAGTCCAAAGAAAGACAACCAAAAACATTAACAGAGCCGTTATATTAAGGCTGCCTGTTACTGAAGCCCAGCCAATCAAAATGGGAAACGCCCCAGCACCGCCGCCGATTACAATATTTAAAGGGGTCCGGCGTTTTAACCACATCGTGTAAACAACAGCATAATACAAATATCCCGCAGCATTTAAAAAAGCTGTTAGGGGATTCACAAAAACAAAGGCAATAATAATTGATAAGAAACCAAGGAATAAACCAAACCGAAAAACAGATACTGGATCAATCACTCCTGCAGGGATTGGGCGCTTTGCCGTCCGCTCCATAATGCCATCAATATCACGATCATACCACATGTTGATGGCAGCTGAGCCACCGGCGGATAACGAAGCACTTAATAGCATAAAAAACATAGTGGAAATAGAAGGAACTCCTCTTGCCGCAACAAAAGCAGCACAAAGAGAAGTGAAAACGAGCATTACCAATATTTTTGGCTTTGTTACTTCTATATATGCAGAAATGAGTTGATTCAACTGTTGCAACTGAGAGGGTGATTCCTGGCGAATTTCATTTAAAACGGACACAGTACCCAAACTCCTTTTTACCTTCAGCGCCCAGCGATTAATTTACTTCGCTGGGCGCCAAGGCTCTTCCTAAAATTTATTGTACTTGAGAATTAAATGACATAATCCAAATTGCTCCGACAACAATCGTTAAAGCAAAGACGATTCCTAGAATTAATGCCATCGCATTGTATTTAGGACCTTCCCCATCACGAATATGCATGAAAAGGAATAACTGTATCACAAATTGTAAAGCAGCAGCTAGCAAAATACTGACAACCAGAGCAGATTTTGAGAGTAAATGTTCTAAAACGAGCACAAGCGGTATAATCGTTAAAACGATCGAAAGAATGAAGCCGATTATATATGCTTTAATAGAACCATTGTGTTCATGCATTTACATCACCCCCATCAAATATACAATCGTAAAGATGAAAATCCAAACAGCATCTAAAAAGTGCCAATAAAGGCTGATGATTGAAATTTTCCGCTTTGTTACAGGGGTAATCCCTTTTTTAGAAAGTTGAAAAATCAACCCGATCATCCACAGGATACCAAATGAAACGTGAAGCCCGTGGGTGCCAACAAGCGAAAAGAAAGAGGTTAGAAAGGCACTCTTAGAAATGGTAGCTCCCTCAGCAACCATACGTGTGAATTCGCTAATCTCCAGCCCTACAAACACTGCACCGAGGGCGGCGGTAACAACTAGCCAAGAAATCAGGGCTTTTTTATTGTTTTTATGCATAGATAAAACAGCTAAACCGCTCGTAAATGAACTAATTAAAAGGATAAACGTTTCAATGACAAATGTAGGAATGTCGAAATCTTTTGCTGTAAATCCGCCGTTTGTATGGGTTCGCAAAACAGCATAAGCAGCAAAAAATGTCGCAAACAAGAGAACGTCGGTTACAAGGAATATCCAAAATCCTAACACTTTTAACTCTTCCTGATCAACGTGACCATGATCATGACCAGAGGCATGAGTAGAAACACTTTGTTGCATTTTTATACCCCCCCTTAAGCATTCTTTCCAACTGAAATGTAGCGTCCAAGTGCTTTTTCAGTACGTATAACTTCATCAACTGGAATGTAATAGTCAGTATCATATTGGAAGGAACGAACGAATAACGTTACCGCTACACCAATTAAACCTGCAATTCCCATCCATATCCATTCAAACGTAAAGCCAAATCCGGCAACAAACCAGAAGACTGCCATAATAAAAGGAATTCCTGTGTTCTTTGGCATATGAATTGCTTCATATTTAGGTGCTTCTTCTTTGTATCCCGGCTGCTGCATTTCTTGCTTCTTATACCACCAAGCATCGCGGCCTTTTACCTTAGGTAAAATTGCAAAATTGTAGACTGGCGGCGGAGAAGGAATTGTCCATTCTAATGTACGGCCATCCCAAGCATCACCGGTTACATCACGTTCACCGTGTTTAATGCTGTAAAGAATTTGCCAAACTTGGAAGACGAAACCGATACCCATTAAGAAAGCACCAATCGTTGAGATAAAGTTAAGCGGAGCCCAGCCCAAATCCCACCCCATCGATTGGTTATAGGTATAAATTCTTCGCGTCATTCCCATAAACCCAAGGGCGTATTGAGGCATGAAAGTTACGTAGAAACCAATTTGCCATAACCAGAAAGCCCATTTTCCTAATTTGTCATTTAATTTAAATCCGAAAAGTTTTGGCCACCAATAATAAAGACCAGCAAGATAACCGAATACGACACCGCCGATTAATACTTGGTGGAAGTGGGCAATTAGGAAATAACTATTATGATATTGGTAGTCAGCAGGGGCGGCAGCAAGCATGACTCCCGTTGCTCCACCAACTAGGAAAGTAGGTATGAATGCATTAAACCAAAGCAATGGCTGTGTTACTCGAATTCGGCCACGGAACATCGTAAACAACCAGTTAAATACTTTTACACCTGTTGGGATCGCAATAATCATCGTCGCAATGGCAAAGACAATATTTACGTCAGCACCAGCACCCATTGTAAAGAAGTGGTGAACCCAAGTGAAGTAAGAAACAATACTAATGGCAATCATCGAGAAAACCATTGAACTATAACCAAAAATACGTTTTCTTGAGAAAGTAGCAACAATCTCAGAAAAGACCCCGAAAGCAGGCAAAACAACGATATAAACTTCAGGGTGACCCCACATCCAAATCAAGTTCACCCACATCATTGGGTTACCGCCAGCGTCCATCGTAAAGAAGTGACCACCAAGCAAACGGTCAATTGTCAACATAGCTAAAGAAACGGTTAAAATAGGGAATACACCTAAAATAGCAATAGATGATGACAAAACAGACCAAGTAAACAACGGCATATCTCTTAAACGCATCGATGGCGTGCGCATTTTCAGAATTGTCACAATAAAGTTAATTCCCGTTGCCAAACTACCGATACCGGAAATCTGAATACCCCAGATCCAAAAGTTCTGACCCGGCCCAGGACTAAATTGATTTTCAGATAATGGCGGGTAGGAAAGCCAGCCTGCACTTGCTGAACCGCCGATAACAAACGAAATATTAAAGAGCATCGCTCCAATAAAAAATAACCAGAAACTTACAGCGTTTAAAAATGGATAAGCAACATCTCTAGCACCAATTTGCAATGGAACGACCATATTAAATAAAGCAAACATAAATGGCATCGCCATAAATAAAATCATAATCGTCCCATGTGTTGTAAAGATTTCATTATAATGTTCTGAGGCTAGAAATTTATTATCCGGGATAGCAAGTTGAAGACGCATTAATACAGCATCCATACCGCCGCGAAACAGCATAAGTAAAGAAGAAAGAAGATACATTATACCAATTTTTTTATGATCAACGGTTGTGATCCATTCTCGCCAAAGCCAACCCCATTTTTTAAAATAGGTGAGATAAAAGATGATTGCGACACTGACCAGAACAATGGAAGCATCTGCACCATAAATCATAGGATCGCCAGTAACGAAAAAACCCGATGTCTTCATCGAAAATTTCCTCCCAATTTTTTGATTTTATTTCTGCGTATCCATACTTGTCATGGCTGTGCCATCACCCATATTATTCATATGGTTGTAATATTTACCGCCATTTTTATTTACAATGTCTTGGAATAGACCTTTTGGATACGAAGAAAAGCTTAATTCTTTTTCTGTGCTTGGTTGAGACAATTTTTTATATCCATCCTTTGTTAAAACAAGGGATTTTTGCTTAACGCTCTCTGCCCATTTATCGAAATCAGCTTGGCTAACAGATTTGACTCTAAATTGCATATGGGCAAAACCTTTTCCAGTAAAGTTCGCTCCTGAGCCAAAATATTCACCCGTTTTATCCGCTTGCAGCCATAATCCTAGCGACATACCAGGCATTGTGTATTCTTGTCCCCCTAGTTGCGGTACCCAAAAGGAATTGATCGAGGAATCAGATGTTAAGATAAATTGAACTGGGACACCTGCAGGGATTTCTGCATAATTAACCGTCGCAATATTTTTATCCGGATACGTAAACATCCACTTCCAATTCAAAGAAGTTACTTGCACAACGATCGGCTTTACATCTTTGACCGGAGGTTTTGTTAAATTCAAAGTTGTTTTGGCAGTGAATACCCCAAGAATCGCGATAATGATGACAGGAATTCCCCACCAAATAATTTCCAGCACTTTGCTATCTGCCCATTCAGGCTGATAGGGTGCTTTATTACCTGGTTTATCTCGATAACGAACCAAAATATAAACAAAAATGCCGATAACTGGGATGATAACAACTGCAGTTAAAATGACTGAAATGATAATTAAACGTAACTCTTCTCGGGCAACGGGTCCTTGTGGATTTAGAACAAGATAATTGTTTTTTTCACAACCAGCCAGAAGCACCATGCCCAATAAAGCTAAAAAAGAAAATTTAGCAGACCGGATCCACCTTCTCAATGTTAGTTCCCCTTTCAATCTGATTAGATTTTACTATTAAAACTATGACGATAGTAAAAAAGCTATATAAATATATCAAAAAAAAACCAAATTGAGAATAGCTTAGAGGACAAATTTGATAATTGTCACAAAAAGTTCATTTTTAATAAAACTTTAAGGTGAAATGTGGTATAAATTCCAACTATTTACTAGTAATTTGCCTTACTCGTTCTAGAAAAAGAGATTAATTGTCCAAATCGATATAGCAGAAAAATATATTTATAATTCGCTAGACTAATTCCTTTGATCTTAAAACGACCATCTGGAAAGTTTCCCCAATCTAATCGTCGGGTTATTTGTAGGTTCCTTTTTTGTATGTTATCGGTAAAATAAGGTAAACTAAAATGGTTACGTATCTCTAAAATTTTTTTGAGAAAAAAGGGGATCACATGCCAACAAATCCGAAACCGAATAGACTAATCACTGAAAAATCACCATACTTATTACAGCATGCACATAATCCTGTAGATTGGTATCCTTGGGGAGAAGAAGCATTCGAAAAAGCGAAAC
Organism: Bacillota bacterium Lsc_1132; assembly: GCA_044598425.1. Classification (GTDB taxonomy): domain Bacteria; phylum Bacillota; class Bacilli; order Bacillales; family Cytobacillaceae; genus JAEVLT01. The sequence goes on along the minus strand of CP172536.1, from coordinate 1,998,534 downwards.
GTGAAAACAAACCTTTGTTTGTCAGTATCGGCTATAGCACTTGCCACTGGTGCCACGTGATGGAACGTGAAAGTTTTGAAGATGAAGAAGTGGCAAAACTTTTGAATGAACGGTTTATTTCGATAAAAGTTGATCGGGAAGAGCGCCCGGATCTTGATTCGATTTATATGAATGTCTGCCAGATGATAAATGGGCAGGGCGGCTGGCCTTTAAGTGTTTTTATGACACCTGATAAGGTTCCGTTCTATGCCGGAACATATTTTCCGAAAGAAAGCCGCTATGGATACCCAGGGTTCAAGGACGTAATTGTAGGACTTTCAAACAAATATCATGAAGATCCAGCACATGTTCAAGAAGTGGTCGCCAGTGTGATTGAGGCTTTAAAGCATAACCAATCAAGCCTGTCGGATGAAGAAATTTCAAGTAAGGCAGTTGAAGATGGGTTTCGACATTATCGTCGGAGTTTTGATCCTCGGTATGGCGGTTTTGGCGAAAAGCCAAAGTTTCCAATACCGCACTCTTTAACCTTCCTATTGCGCTATTATCAGTATAGCAAGGACAACCGGGCGCTTGAAATGGTGGAAAGAACCCTAAAAGGTCTCGCAAAAGGCGGCATATACGATCATATTGGCTATGGGTTTTCCCGTTATTCAGTTGATGAGAAATATCTTGTGCCCCATTTTGAAAAAATGCTCTATGATAATGCCTTGCTTGCGATTGCCTATCTGGAAACATTCCAGGTGACGAAAAATGACTTTTATAAAAAAATCGCGCAAGAAATATTTACTTATATTTTACGGGATATGCAGCATCCGGAGGGCGGTTTTTATTCAGCTGAAGATGCAGATTCCGAAGGGGAAGAAGGAAAGTTTTATGTTTGGACACCGGAAGAAATAAAAGAGGTGCTTGGGGAAGAGCTGGGGGAACTTTTTTGTCAAACATATGATATTAGTGAATCAGGGAATTTTGAAGGAAAGAGCATTCCGAATTTAATTGCATTCTCTGAGCAAGAAGATGAATTACAAACGCTTGAGGGAGCAAGGAAGAAACTGTTTGAATACCGCAAAAAGCGAATCCCTCCGTATAAAGACGATAAGATTCTGACCTCATGGAATGGATTGATGATTGCGGCTCTTGCAAAAGGGGCGCGGATTGCCAAAAATTCTGCCTATCTTGAGGCAGCTGAAAAGGCGATCACTTTTATCGAGAAAAATATGATGATCGACGGCCGGCTGATGGTGCGCTACCGGGATGGCGAAGTGAAAAACAAAGGATTTATAGATGATTATGCCTTTTTGCTCTGGGGATATCTTGAAATTTACGAATCAACATTAAATTTTGATTACGTTCAAAAAGCAAAAAAATTAACTGAAAATATGTTCAATCTTTTTTGGGACGACGAAGCTGGCGGGTTCTTCTTTTATGGCAGCGATCACGAAGAACTGTTAGTCAGGCAAAAAGAATTCTATGATGGAGCGATTCCATCTGGTAATAGCGTTGCAGCAATGCAGATGATTCGGCTCGCGCGCTTAACAGGGGATTACAAATTAGAAGAAACCGTTCAAAAGCTATTTAAAGCATCTGTAGTGCAGCTGAATCGCTATCCGGAAGGGCATTCTTTTTTACTGCAAACCTTTTTGCTTACGCAAATGGGTATGAAAGAAGTAATTGTTTTAAGAGCTAAAAGCGATAATGAAAAAATAAAAATGCTGCTAAAGGAACTACAAGAAGAATTTCATCCTGCTCTTACTTATTTGATTGGTGAGAATCAGGAAGCGCTTGCTGAGATTGCCCCTTTTACAAAAGATTATCAACCGATTGGGAAGGAAACAACGGTATATGTTTGTGAAAATTTTGTTTGCAATCAGCCTACAGTCAATCTGCAGGAAGCAATTGATTTAATAAAGCAATGACCACAGGCTCAACGGTTATTTTTGCTATAATCCCAATATTTAAGGGTATCCGTTGTGGAAGTAGGCACGCTTTTTGTCACTTCGCCATTTGAATTTTTATAAACCTCATATTCACGATACGTTTCAACAATGTAGCCGTTCCCTTTGGTGCGCTTTTCTAATTTCTCTACCATCTCAGGTACTGCTGTTGACGGGATTTGACTGACTGCGGCTGCTGAAACAGGTTTGCTAGCTGAATAAGTATAATTTCGATTGAGAAATGAATAAGGGGAGTCAAGATAGGCCATAAATCCTAAAGTCAGCACTAGAAAGAAGACAGCAGAAGCTTTTGCTTTCATTTTGATCACTCCTTTACCAATGAAATCTCTGGGTACATTGTATGCGTGTCCGAAAATGATATTCCAACAACATCATTAAGAGTGAGAGAAAGGCGGGCACGTTGATGTGTCCGCCTTGTAGTCCTATTATTTAACGGTTTGCTGAGACCATTCTTCTACATTCCAAATTTTTGTTACCCAGTCCTCGTAAAAATCAGGTTCATGGGAAACGAGGACAATTGTGCCTTTATAGGCCTTTAATGCGCGTTTCAGCTCTTCTTTTGCGACAACGTCGAGGTGGTTTGTCGGCTCATCGAATAAAAGCCAGTTGCTTTCGGTCATTAATAGTTTACAAAGGCGAACCTTTGCTTGCTCGCCGCCGCTTAGCTGATTTAATGGCCGGGAAATATGTTCATTTTTCAACCCGCAGCGGGCTAAAGCTGCACGCACCTGATGCTGATCCATGTGCGGAAACTCATTCCAAACATCATCAATGGGTGTAATCCCTTCCGCCTTCACTTCTTGTTCAAAATAAGAAGGAAAAAGGAAGTCGCCGCGTTCAACGGAACCTGCAAGCGGCTGTATTTTCCCTAACATTGTTTTTAACAAAGTTGATTTTCCTACTCCATTGCAGCCGATAATGGCAACTTTTTCACCACGTTCAATTGTTATGTCCATTTTTGGAAGAAGCGGGAAAGTGTATCCGATTTCCAGTTCTTTTGCCTCAAAGACATAGCGGCTACTAGAGCGGGATTCTTTAAACTCAAACGTGGGCTTAAGTGCAGTTTCAGGCCGGTCAATCCTTTCCATACGGTCAAGCTGCTTTTGCCGGCTTTTGGCACGGCCCGTTGTCGAATATCGCGCTTTATTTTTCGCAATGAATTCTTCCTGTTTCTTAATAAATTCTCGCTGTTTTTCATAAGCATTGATATGCTGATTTTTGTTGATCTCCGCAAGTTCCAGAAATTTTTCATAGCTTGCAGTATAGCGGGTAAGTTTTGAAAATTCTAGGTGGAAAATAACATTTGAAACAGCGTTCATGAATTCTGTATCATGGGAAATTAAAATAAACGCATAAGGATAATCTTTCAAATAAGAAGTTAGCCAGCGGATATGTTCAACATCCAAGTAGTTTGTCGGTTCGTCAAGTAAAAGTACTTTCGGCTGCTCAAGCAGCAATTTAGCAAGGAGGACCTTTGTACGCTGCCCCCCGCTTAATGCAGATACATCGCGATCTAGTCCAATGGCATCGAGGCCAAGACCTCTGGCCGCTTCTTCAATTTTAATATCCAAAGTGTAAAATCCTCCAGCATCTAATGCATCCTGGATCTCACCCATTACTTCAAGAAGCTCTTCCAGCTCATCTGGAGTTGCATCTGCCATTTTTGCGGTAACTTCGTTTAATAGTTTTTCTTTTTCAAAAAGGGGCAGAAAAGCGTCACGTAAAACATCGAGGATCGTTTTGCCAGCCGTTAAAACGGTATGCTGATCTAAATAACCATAGTGAACACCTGGAGTCCATTCAACCCGGCCGTTGTCATAAATAAGCTGGCCAGTAATGATATTCATAAGAGTGGATTTTCCAACGCCATTCGCGCCGACAAGTCCAACATGATCTTCTGCTAGCAACCGAAAGGAGACATCTTTAAATAAGGTGCGGTCTCCGAATGTATGACTTAAATTTTCTACAGAAAGTAAGCTCATCTTTTTTTAAATCCTCGCTTTGTTCTAAAATCACATTTATTTCTACATCATACTAAATTTTTGTGCTTTCGGCTAGAAAGACATGAGAGAAACCATTGGAACAATAGTCAAACATAGGTAAACAAGCATATTTTTCCTGCTTATCTCATATAATGAAGCGAATTGGAGGGAAGAGCATGATAAATAAGTACTTAATTCGTTTTTTTAATGGAGATGAGAAGCCAATTACGCTTCCAGTAAAAGCAGAAAACCCTGAAGTCGTCTCGAATAACATTATCGCGGCCTATCAAGAGCGGTGGCTTTCATTTCCTGTAACGGACAAGTTTACCCGTGACTTAGGCGCAGAGCGAATTTCCGTAAATTTAGAAAAAGTGAAATATTTTAGAGTTGAAAAACCAACAAAGGTGATGTTGGAAAACTATGATGAAAAAGATTTTATTCTTTTTGAATGAAATCGGATACTAGGCTGAATAAAGAATTTAGAATCCACTTTTAAAATCGATTCAGATAGAACCTTTCCTTCTTTTATTATTTTTTCTTCTAGTTGTTTCATATGTGTCCTCCTCAAAAAATAAAAACCCAAAAGCCATTGTTCATATTAAACGAGTGAGGCAATGACCTTTTGGGTTTTAACCGAAAGGAATAGGAACACAGCAGGAATGAAACCGTTCTGCATTTTCCAATTACGCACCCATAGTCGAATTGTTTGAGGCAATCCGGTAGAAACTTGCGGGCCATATCCCCGCGATTATATGAGCGATAGCTTATAAATTAGAGCAATTTTTTTAGATAAATCAATTGTTTCTTTAGAAAAAACGAATAATAAAAATAAATTTAAGGTTTTTGTTCGTATTTAATGAGAGGTTGATACAAAATTTAAAATCAAGTAAGATAAAAGTGAATGATTATTCAGAAAATTATTCTATTTATTGGAGGGGTAAAATGGAGAAGAAATTTCCTGAAAGCTGGTGGGGGCGGCTAAGGCTTCCAGTCATTTCTGCACCAATGTTTCTGGTTTCTGGGCCAGATCTAGTTAAAAATTGTTGTTTAAATGGTGTGATCGGCTCTTTTCCAGCACCGAACGCAAGACCAATCGAAGTGCTCGATGAATGGATGGGACAATTAAATTCAGAGTTGGAGGCTGCAAGAATCCAGGACCCTGAACGAAAAATTGCACCTTGGGCGATGAATATGGTTGTACATAGTTCATACAGCCGCTTGCAGGATGAGATTGCTTTGATTCAAAAACATCAGCCTTCATTCGTCATAACTTCTTTAGGGAGCCCGAGAGCGGTTGTGGAAATTGTCCATCAATATGGGGGTCTCGTTTTTTCGGATGTTAGTGATCTTAAGTTCGCAAAAAAAGCAGCCGAAACAGGAGTTGACGGGCTGATCCTTGTTGCCAGCGGAGCAGGCGGACATGCTGGACAAATTAATGGATTTGCATTTGTTGACATGGTGAGAGATTTCTGGGATGGCATTATTGTGCTCGCTGGAGCAATTTCAACAGGCAAAGGTATTTTGGCTGCACAAGCTGCTGGTGCCGACCTTGCTTATATGGGTACCCGCTTTATTGTGGCAAAAGAAAGCATGGCAAAGGACGAGTATCGGCAAATGCTGATTGATGCAACACAGGAAGATATAATTTTAACAGACGCCTTTTCAGGCGTAAATGCAAATATGCTGATTCCAAGCATTAAAAAAGCGGGACTGGATCCAGAAAAGTTGGTGAAAAAAGAAAAGGTTGAATTTGACCATATGCAAAAAGAAACCAATGCAAGAGCATGGCGTGATATATGGTCAGCGGGGCATGGTGTTGGAGCCATCAATAAAATTCAATCTGTTTCCGAGATTGTCAATCAATTGGAAGTGGAGTACAGGGAAGCGTTTCAAAAAGTAAATAATCAGGTTGAGAAGCTATCAGGGGTAAAAGTCGATTGATTTGCAAACGCTTTCCTCCAGAGTGAAAAGGAACCAGTCGTGCTTTCGATTTGGTTCCTTTTTTAGCTATTTTTTGCTGAAAAATTTGCCCTTTTCTTTCTTTTTTTTCGGTACAATTTTGACGATTTTGTAGCCGGGTTTTACTTTGATTTTTATGGTTCCGGTAGATGTAACGACGTCATATCTGGTGAATTTTTTTGGCTCATGCTCCAAACAGTTTATTTTTTTTATTGTTTCATTGCGAAAATACTTGTTTATTTTTCGAAGTTGCTTTTCGTGTTTTTCTCCATAGAAAAAATCGTAAACAAACTTAAACAGATAAATAAAGATTCCGCCGATGATAACGGTATACAAAAGAGAATACAAGATTGACACAGGTGACATCCTTTCTGCAAAACGATTTCAAAGAATATCTCTATTATACCTTTTTTCTTCTTTTAAAAAAGTACTGGATTATAAGGAACACTATAAAATTCATGGTCAACAGTCGGCAGACCCGAGAATATGATAAAGGTGAACAACAATGGAGGTGACTTGATGGCGGTCGTAAAAGCAAGAGAATCGGATGTGAATCTGTTAGCAAGATTACTGCGGGCGGAAGCGGAAGGGGAAGGTACATTCGGGATGCTGCTGGTTGGAAATGTGGGCATTAATCGGATACGGGCAAACTGTTCCGATTTTAAAGGGCTGCGTACCATTCCGCAAATGATTTATCAGCCGCATGCATTTGAAGCGGTTACAAAAAGCTATTTTTATCAGCGTCCAAGGGAAAAGGAAAAACGATTAGCACGAAAGTCAATAAATGGGGAAAGGTACTGGCCCGCCAAATACAGTCTTTGGTATTTTAGGCCGCCGGGTGATTGTCCATCTACGTGGTATAATCAGCCACTGGTCTCACGTTATAAGTTGCATTGTTTTTATGAACCAACCGCAGAGACGTGTCAAAATGTTTATAATACTTTTTAACATTTTTTCTAGAGGCTTTTTTGTGTTGCTCAGACTAGCAATGTGGAAAGCAGTGATTGTAAGAACACTCCATCACTGCTTTTTAAATTTCCGCTGATATTGCGTCAGGGCGAGCAGTGGGAAAATGTAGCGGTAGCTGTGGTAGTGGATATAAAAGCCGCCCGCCATTCCTTGCCCTTTAGGATATTCTTCAGTCCATTCGTTCTTTTCTATATTTTCTAATAAATAAGCAACACCTTGTTGGATTTCAGGCGTTGGGGAATCGGCTGCAGCGATAAGAGCATCTAGTGCCCAAGCTGTATGGGTCAGCGTGCTTGCACGAAGCGGTACGTATCTTTTTCGCTGATCGCTAAGGCAGGATTCGCCCCAGCCGCCATCAGGATTTTGAATCGTTCGCAACCAATCAATTGCCTTCTGAATTGGAGGCTGATTTGAAGGAATTCCAACTCCCCTTAGCCCGGTTATTGCTGCCCATGTGCCGTAAAGATAGCAAATCCCCCATCTTCCGTACCAAGACCCATCTGCTTCTTGATGGTTGATTAGCCAATGAATACTCTTTTTGATCAGCTGATGTGTCCGAGGGATGTTCGTATAAAGTCCGAAAAATTCGAGTGTTCGCCCAGTTAAATCTGCACTTGAAGGATCGTTAAGCAAAAATTCTCCTTTTTCAATTGGCAGCAGTGACAACCATTTATGATTTGTGTTTTTTTCAAAACTAGGCCAGCCGCCATCGTTATTCTGCATCGTTACAAGCCAATTCAGCCCGCGGTTCCAGGCCTCATGATAGGTATTGCGCTGCTGAGCGCCCCGTGAAAGAGACCGCAACGAAGCCGTTGTATCATCAATATCGGGATTGATTGTATTCACATTGGAAAATCCCCAGCCGCCTGGCAAACCGGCAGGATTATGAATGACCCAGTCGCCAAATTTTATATGCTGATGATCCAATAAATATTGATTTGCCTTTTGAATCATTCGGTCATCTGCAACGATTCCCGCTTTTTGTAGTGAAAAACTAATTAAAGACGTATTCCAAACCCCAGCGGTTGTGTACTGCATGTGGGGAAAACCATTTATTTCTGCCTTCATTGCTTTAAGCCCTTCTACTGCCTTTTTAATAATCTGATCTTCTTTTTTATAGCCTAATGCTAATAAAGCGAAGATCATCAAAAAGGTTGAACTGAAATAGTTATAGAGCGTTCCGTCCGTCTCAATATGATCCAGTATATATTGTTTTGTCCGCTCAGTGGCAAGCGAGTGAAGCTGCTTTGGAAGACCAGCCAATTGCTTAATCCCGTCCTCAATCGAAGAAAACAGTTTATCCCACTCCGGCATTCTTACCCAGTTCTCATCCATGTTTCGATGTAAAAACAAACCGGATAGATCGGGGCTGTTTTGATGAGTTAACGTAAATTTTCGATCGGCAACAATTAGCATGGGCGCAAGGTTTGCTCTGCCAAACACTGAAAATTCATAGAAATTTACCGGGAAGGAAAGAGGTAGAAGGATGATTTCAATGGGAATTGGGGAAAACCCCGGCCAATGGTATTGGCCAGTGAGTGCAAGCAGGATTTTGGTAAACATGCTTGTTTTTTCAAGACCGCCATTTTTTAAAATAAATTTTTTTGCGTGCTGCAAACGTTTGTCTTCTTTTTGATAATAGCCGGAAAAAAGCAAACCATAATATGCCTCTACAGTAGCGGTCAAATTCCCCTGTTCTTCATCATGAAATAATTTCCATGAACCATTTTTCTCTTGCTTGCTCATGATCCTCCCGGCAAGCCCTTTGATTAATTGTTCATCATGTATCTGCAATGTTCGTAATAAAATGATCATATAGGCATCCGTTGCAAGCCCTGTTTCAAAAGGGTAATTCCACGAACCGCCAGGGGATTGGTCTTTTCGAAGCACTTCAATGATCCAATTGATTCCGTCTTCGGGGTTTTTCATCAATACTTCTCATCCTCTCCAATAATGGTCCTTTCCCTCATTCATATTCTCAACAGGCTTGGCGAATTCACCTGGGAAGGGGGGAAGCCATATTTTTTTCAGAAATCGAATAAGATCACCAATTGATAGGATTAAAAATGAGTTGAAAAAGAGAGAAAAAACTGCGGATGAAGTTAAAATGTCAAAAATCGATAAGGAGATGCTAAAAGACATTCGCAAAAAAACGGAGGAATTAAACCGTAATAATATAACGAGAACGAAAGCCTATCTCGATTTTTATCAACGTTATCCAGAGATTCACTGGGCATTTTTAGGACATATGGTATCTCGCAATGGCGGATGGAATATGACCGATTTAAAAGGCGAACTGCTAATGCGTTTGTTGACAAAACAAGAAAAAGAATCCTTTTTTTTGTTTTTAGAGAGGGGGAATTGGCTAATTTTTCAAGATGCTTATCCTCAATTTTTACTTTATGAAGAGAGCAGGAAAAGAAATCAGCCTTTATTTTATCTGTTTCCGTTTTTAAATATCTCTGTTTTTGTAGAAGTTGTATGGAATTATTTTTGGAAAACACGCGATTCATCCATTTTGACAATTGCTTTAATCATAAATGAACAAAATTATTTAGAAAAACGGGTGGTGCAAAATGCGGTTTATCAAAAAGATGTATTGAATACGCCAGAGTTTAAGCTTCAGGAATTGTTTTCGTTTAATCAAATCCTTTTTCCCTATTGCAAGAGGGGCGATGTGAAATTAATTGGGCAGACGTTGCGTCAATTTGCATCTTTAACAGAACGGATCCAATTAGGGAAACGGCTGTATGCCTTGCTTTTTGAAGATCAGCATACTTTAAAGATGGTGGAAAGCTGGGCGGCGGAGCATCCGCACACTGGTTCAAGAAAAGATTACTGGCCGGAAATTTTTCATCCAATTCGGGAAAGTTTGCCCGGTATCTATCAGCTTCATTTAAAAAGCTGCAAACTTCGGCCGGGAGCAAGCCGGATTTACAGTCCCTATCTTGAAAATGCTTGGAAAAATGTTGAACAGCGCGAGTCGGAAAAAGGAGATTGGTATGAAACGTGGCAGATTGCCGATAAACTTGATGCGTATCATCAACAATTAAACGGAGAGATTGAAAGTGAATACTGTAAAACACTTGAAAGGCTTGAACTTGCGGCGTTTGCCAAAAAGGCAATTTCATTTATTGATTAAACGAAAGCTGCCGGCATTATTATTTTCTATATTGCTTGGGACGTACCTTGATCTTCTTTTGGTTGGCAAGCAAATGTACGCCTTCCCCAATCGTCCTTTTTCAGATATATTTTCCATTCATATACTTTATTTGTTGGGGGGTCTCCCGATTTTAACGGCAATTTTTCTATTGTTTATGGAAAAATGGAATCGAATCACGGTTTTGTTGATCTGCAGTCTGATCATGCAGCTGATGGAACAGATCGCGGAATTTTTCGGTGTCTTTCAGCATTCAAGTGCTTGGAGCCATACAAATACTTTTTTTGGTGCAGTGCTTTTTCTCGGAGCAGTTTACGCTTTTCACAGGTGGATCACCGAGTGATTTTCAAGCTCTCTGCTTTTCATATTGTTACGAAAAATGATATGATAAAGACTGGTTGATTCGACATAAAAGGAGTTGTTGCTAAATGGCTAAAAAAGGATACATAGTAATGGAAAGTGGAGACAAGATTGAGTTTGATTTGTTTCCAAACGAAGCACCGGGAACTGTAGCAAATTTTGAAAAATTGGCAAATGAAGGTTTTTATAATGGGGTTATTTTCCACCGTGTCATTCCTGGATTTGTAAGCCAGGGGGGAGATCCAACTGGAACTGGAATGGGCGGGCCAGGATATACCATTAAGTGCGAAACTGAAGGAAATCCGCATAGACATCAGCCAGGAGCCCTGTCAATGGCACATGCTGGAAAAGATACAGGCGGCAGCCAGTTCTTTATTGTACATGAATCCCAGCCGCATTTGGATGGCGTTCATACCGTTTTTGGTCAGGTAACTTCCGGGCTTGAAGCGGTGAAAGCAATGAAAAACGGTGACACGATGAAAGAAGTAAAAGTATTTGACGCTGAATAATGGTGAATTTTGAGGGCCGCGAGGGGCTCTCTTTTTAATTGAAATTCGACAAGGTTTGGTTGTTGCTTGGCTGTATGCGGTTGGCTCAAATCGGACAAATTAACAGCAAAAGTATTTGGGGGTAAACATGAAGAAATTGATTTATACACTCGTACCGATGCTATTGTTGTTCAGTATTGTTCCGGTTTCCTTTGCTCATGGAGAAACCAAGCCATTAAAAGCAGCTATCATTATCGATGACTTTGGCGGCGGAACTGGGGGAGTTAAGGAGTTTTTAGAAGGGAATGTTCAAATCACCGCTGCTGTGATGCCGTTTACGGAAGTTTCCAAACAGCATGCAGAATGGGCACATGAAAGTGGATTGGAAGTTATGGTTCATTTACCGATGCAGCCAAAGAAAGGGAAGCGATCCTGGCTGGGGCCTAAGCCAATTACAGTTGACCTTTCGCCCGGTGAAGTGAAGGCGAGAGTGTATGAGGCGATTAAAACGGTTCCATTTGCTAAAGGATTGAACAATCATATGGGTTCTCTTGCTGTAGAAAAAGAGGAAATTGTTCGAGCAATTGTTGAGGTGGCAAAAGAAAAAAATTTATATATTGTGGATAGCGGCACAAGTCCGAACTCAAAATTCCCACAAGTAACAAAGGAACTTGGCGTTCTGCTTTTAAAGCGAGATGTATTTCTTGATGATATCTCATCTGTTCCCCATGTTAGGGAACAGATGGAAAAACTCGCTAAAGTAACAGAGAGAAACGGACAAGGAGTGGCAATTGGCCATGTGGGAGTAAAGGGAGAAGTATGTGCAGCAGGTGTCCTGCAATCTCTCGAAGAATTTAAAAAACGTCATATTGCCATCGTACCTGTTTCAGAACTGTTAGAACGGGAGTTAACTGAAAAAAATTTCATCCCTTAAGGACTGCTTAATGAAAAAAATAAATAAGGTTGATCATGCCTGGCACCTGAATTTTAAATATGCCAGGCACAATTGAGGGGAATAAGCAATAATGAAACTAGTATCTTGGAATGTAAATGGTTTACGAGCATGTGTGAAAAAAGGTTTTTTAGAATATTTTCAGAATGTGAATGCAGATATTTTTTGTATTCAAGAGACAAAGCTGCAAGAAGGACAAATCGATCTTAAAATGGAAGGCTATCATCAATATTGGAATTATGCCGAAAAGAAAGGGTATTCGGGTACTGCTGTCTTTACTAAAGTAGAGCCAATATCAGTAAGATACGGGTTTGAAGCAGAGGATTCAGAACCTGAAGGAAGAATCCTAACCTTAGAGTTTGAGAATTTTTATTTAGTCAATGTGTATACACCGAATTCCCAGCGCGATTTAGCTCGATTATCTTACCGTCTTCGATGGGAAGAACAAATAAGAACTTTTTTAACGGAACTTGATCAAAAAAAGCCTATTGTGCTATGCGGTGATCTCAACGTTGCCCATCAAGAAATCGACTTAAAAAATCCGAAAACGAATCATGGAAATTCGGGTTTTACTCGGGAAGAACGCGGAAAAATGACAAAGCTGCTGGAATCCGGATTTATTGATAGTTTTCGTTATTTTTATCCAGAAAAAGAGGGAGCTTACAGTTGGTGGTCTTATATGAACAAGGTTCGCGAGCGAAACATTGGCTGGCGGATTGATTATTTTATCACCTCAGAAAAACTGAAAGAACAGCTGCTTGATGCCCAAATTCATGCTGAGATCATGGGCAGTGACCATTGTCCAGTATATTTGGAACTAGCTTTATAAATTTAGAGAAAAAAACTCTTTGCTCAACATTGTAGAGCAAAGAGTTTTTCTTAAATTATCAGAATTTATATCTTAACTTCGATAACTGTCTAGCTCCACAAGAATAAGCTTCGGAAGCATAGCCTCGCACGAAGGAAAAGCGATAGCTTTTTCGAGGAGCGCCCTATCGACTACGTCGATGACCAAGGGCGCTTGCGCTTTTCTTATTTATTCCTCTGAACCTCGTCTGTTGATTTCCGTTCCAGGCGCTTCGCTTTCCGCGGGCGTGCCGGTCAGCCTCTTTTAGAATTGCTTCATTCTTTCCGAAACCTCCCCATCACTTCTATTGCTTTTGTGATATGGACGAATGCTGTAGGATCTTGATGGCGTATGGTTTCTTTTGTTTCCGATAATAATCCGCCTCCAAAAAAAAGACAGGATACTAAAGTATCTTGGCTGAGTGCAGGAACAGGAATCAGCTTCATAGCGACCGAAAGCAATACGATGGAATAAATGGTTAAAAACATAAATTTTTTTCCTAAATGAAAGTAGCCTAGTATAAATAACGGAATATTAATCATTAAGATAATCAAGCCAGTGTTGATCGGTATAAAGTGATTGATCAAGATGGAAATTTATATACACATATCTGTTGTTTAATATTTTATACTTTTTTCGATGTTATCATAAAAATTTCACAACAAATGTTTCATTTTTCTATAAATGTAGTATACTATATAAAAATAAGTATAGCACATTTGAATTTTACAATCGTTTCCTTGAGAGGAGTGAAAATTATCAAACTAACAAAGCGGCAGGAGGAAATTTTGGACATTGTTAAAACAAACGGACCGATTACGGGGAAAAAGATTGCTGAAAAACTCTCGCTGACAAGAGCTGCTTTGCGGCCGGATTTAGCCATTCTAACGATGGCGGGAAATTTAGACGCCAGGCCGCGCGTTGGATATTTTTTTAATGATGAGCAGGAGCAAAAGGAACATGCCAAGAGATTTGTTCAGCAGCAAGTATCCCATTATAAAGCCCACCCAATTGTTATTCAAAAATCGGCATCCGTCTATGATGGGATTGTCCAGCTTTTTTTAGAGGATGTCGGGACATTGTATACCGTCGATGAGAATGGATATTTAGCCGGAGTCGTTTCGCGCAAGGACTTGCTGCGAACAGCGATCGGTAATCGTAGCCTCACTGATTTACCTATAAGCGTGATTATGACGAGAATGCCAAATATCATTATGGTTGAACCGAATAACACCTTATTGGAAGCCGCAAAAAAAATGATTGAAAATCATATTGATTCGCTGCCTGTTGTAAAGGAAGTCGATGCAAAAAGCCATACATATCTTGTGATCGGCCGGATTACAAAAACAACGATTACACGGGCATACCTGGAAATAAACGAAGAATCTTAAGGAAGTGAAATTTTGAAGCAAAGAGAAGTAGTATATGTTGTCTCCGACTCTGTCGGGGAAACGGCTGAATTTGTTGTCAAAGCCGTTGCTACCCAATTTAATGGAGGTCATGTTGAGATTCGCCGCAATTCCTATGTTGAAGAAATCGAAGATATAGAGGATGTTATTTTACTAGCAAAAAAGAATCAATCTATTATAGCTTATACTCTTGTCATCCCGTTTCTAAAAGTATATTTGGATCTCCGTGCCTCAGAGGAAAACATAATCGCAGTCGATTTACTGAATCCTTTGATGGATGCTTTTACCAAAAAATTCAATCTTCAGCCAAACCAAAAGCCGGGGCTCATGCGAAAGCTGGATGATGACTATTTTCGCAAGATTGAAGCGATCGAATTTGCTGTTAAGTATGATGACGGCCGGGACCCGCGCGGTTTACTTAGAGCTGATATCGTCTTGATCGGCGTTTCCCGCACATCGAAAACGCCTTTATCAATGTATTTGGCTCATCAGCGCTATAAAGTAGCTAACGTTCCACTTGTTCCCGAGGTACCGCCTTCTGATGAGCTATTTACTGTTCCTAGAAAAAAATGCATCGGCCTGACTATTTCACCAGATAAATTAAATGAGATCAGGAAAGAGAGACTGCGCGCCCTTGGATTGGCTTCCCAAGCCAATTATGCAAGCTATGAACGCATTCTTGAAGAATTGGATTATGCGGAAAAAGTAATGAAGCGAGTAGGGTGCCCGATTATCGATGTTTCTAACAAGGCAGTTGAGGAGACAGCCAGTTTAATTCTAGATGTATTAAAAAAGAGAGAGGAGTTTTAAAAGATGAAAAAATTTGTCTATCTTTTTCATGAAGGCAATAGTGAAATGAGAGAATTATTGGGAGGGAAGGGCGCAAACCTAGCGGAAATGACAAGAATTGGGCTGCCTGTGCCATACGGTTTTACGATCTCTACACAAGCCTGTAACGCTTATTACGAAGCAGGAAAAACGATCCCGGGCGAAATTGAAAAACAAGTTTTAGAATCATTAACAAGTTTAGAAGGAAAAATGGGCAAAAAACTTGGTGACCCGAAGGATCCGCTCCTTGTTTCCGTTCGTTCAGGTGCCGTGTTTTCGATGCCGGGCATGATGGATACCATTTTAAATTTGGGTATGAATGATGAAACGGTCGAAGGTGTTGCGGCACTTACGAATAACCCGCGTTTCGCCTACGATTCCTACCGCCGGTTTATTCAAATGTTCAGCGATGTTGTTTTAAATGTAGATGTCTTTTATTTTGAACAATTTCTAGAAGAACTGCGGGAAGAAAAAGGCTATGCGGCCGATCCAGAGCTTACGGCTGAGGACTGGAAGGAAGTTGTCGCAGCCTACAAAGAAATTGTCCGTAAACATACGAAAAAAGAATTTCCGCAAAACCCAAAGGACCAGCTTTTCTTGGCGATCAATGCCGTGTTTGATTCTTGGAACAATCAGCGTGCGATGGTTTACCGCCGTTTGAATAAAATTCCGCACCATTTAGGTACAGCAGTTAATATTCAAAGCATGGTTTTTGGAAATATGGGTAACGACTCTGGCACAGGGGTAGCCTTTACCAGAAATCCGTCAACGGGTGAAGCGGTGCTTTATGGAGAGTATTTGATCAATGCTCAAGGAGAAGATGTGGTTGCCGGGATTCGCACACCGCAGCCAATTGCTACCTTAAAGGATGAAATGCCTGAAGTGTACCAGCAATTTGCCGAGACATGCCATCGATTGGAACAGCATTACAAAGATATGCAGGATATTGAGTTTACGGTCGAACGCGGCAAGCTGTTTATTTTGCAGACACGTACGGGCAAAAGGACTGCTCAAGCTGCAATCCAAATAGCCGTTGACATGGTGGAAGAAGGAATTATTGATAAGAAAACAGCATTGCTTCGCGTTGATCCCGATCAATTAAATCAGCTGCTGCACCGCCGTATTGACGATACATTTGAGCGGAAGCTTTTAGCAAAAGGATTGCCGGCGTCTCCAGGTGCTGCTACTGGGCAAGTTGTCTTTGATGCCGATGAAGCAGAACAGCTCAGCAATGCTGGAAGAAAAGTCATCCTTGTCCGTCCGGAAACAACGCCTGATGATATCCATGGGATTGTTGCAGCACAAGCGGTAGTAACAAGCCGAGGCGGGATGACAAGTCATGCTGCAGTAGTGGCAAGGGGAATGGGAAAAGCATGTATTTGCGGTTGTGAAGTATTGAAAATTGATTTAAAGGAAAAACGATTCAGTGTTGGTGAAACCGTAATCAACTATGGAGATGTAATCACGATTGACGGTTCAACAGGAGAAATAATGATTGGGGAAATTCCAATGATTGAACCGGAGCTTTCTGA
The DNA here is from genome assembly GCA_044598425.1 of Bacillota bacterium Lsc_1132. Taxonomy (GTDB): domain Bacteria; phylum Bacillota; class Bacilli; order Bacillales; family Cytobacillaceae; genus JAEVLT01. The sequence continues at coordinate 1,982,096 of CP172536.1, read as the reverse complement.
TGAATTTCAACTCTTGTTGGTCTGGGCTGATCAAGAACGAAAAATTGGTGTTCGAGCGAATGCGGATAACCCGGAGGATGCCAGAAAAGCATTCGAATTTGGTGCCGGTGGAATTGGTCTTTGCCGCACGGAACATATGTTTATGGATATCAAGCGCATTCCAATCGTGCAAAAAATGATTTTAGCCGAAAGCTTTGAGGAGCGAATGGCGGCGTTGGATCAGCTTCTACCAATGCAGCAGGGAGATTTTGAAGGGATCTTTGAAGCAATGAAGGGTCACCCGGTTACCATTCGTTTGCTCGATCCACCGCTGCATGAATTTTTACCGGACAAAGAAGAACTAATAATAGAAGTGACCAAGCTGCAATTAACCGACCCGAAATCATCTGAATTGAAGGAGAAAGAGCTTCTTTTGAAAAAAGTGCGCCAGCTGGATGAATTTAACCCAATGCTCGGACATCGCGGCTGCCGTCTCGGCATGATTTATCCGGAAATATATGAAATGCAGGCAAAAGCAATCTTTTATGCGGCTGCAAAGCTGGCAGAGAAGGGGATTCTGGTGAAACCTGAAATTATGATTCCGCTCGTTGGGCATGTAAATGAATTAAAAAAAATGCGGCAATTGGTCATTGATTCAGGCAATCAAGTAAAAGAAGAAACGGGAAAAGAATTTGAGTATACGATCGGTACAATGATTGAAGTTCCAAGGGCTGCATTAACTGCAGACCAAATTGCCGAAGAAGCTGATTTCTTCTCTTTTGGCACAAATGATTTAACGCAAACAACCTTCGGCTACAGCCGTGATGATGCGGAAGGAAAATTTCTGCAATCTTATATTGAACAGAAAGTACTGCCGGAAAATCCTTTTGCCGTTCTAGATCAAGAAGGGGTAGGCAAGCTTGTTGAGATGGGCGTCCAGCTGGGCCGCAAAACAAAGCCATCCTTGAAGGCGGGTATTTGCGGTGAACATGGCGGTGAAAAGAGTTCAATCGAATTTTGCTTCAAGACGGGTCTTGATTATGTTAGCTGTTCACCATACAGGGTGCCGCTTGCCCGGCTTGCAGCGGCACAAGCGACAATTCAAAATGATAAAACGGCAGATGAAGTTTATACAACTGCCTAAAAAGATAAAAAGGGATACGTGCTCTCAGCATGATCCCTTTTTCTTTTGGAATTTACAACCTATTTTACGTTCATACTAATTGAGACAGACAATGGTAAGAGGGGGTTTGGATATGGGAGCAATTGAACGAAGCGGCTACAGATTTATTCCTGAATATAGCGTTATTGGCAAAAACGGTGCCATTCATGTTTATTACCAAGATCAATTTTTGGATGAAATCCAGTTTATTTTTTCAGGGGGGCAAACGATGTATGCAATCATCAATGGTCATGAGCTTCCGGAACCGGTAATCAAAAAACGAGTATACATATAAAGCGATTGGTCTTCATCTTTTGTTTTTGTACAGGCTGGGTCAACGCACTGAGGCTATGTATTGGAAGAGATTACGCGAAGAAATTAGCGGCCAAGTACATGAAACCCTGAAAAAAGATTTGAAGAAATTCACGAAAAAATGCAAGCAATGCAGTAAAAATCTCCCATGGGATCATTTCTTTTCAATTTGTGATTCTTGTTATGCAAAAAGATACCGATATGACAAAGGCCATTTTTTCGATTGGTAAAAAGAATCCTGCCTGCGAGTTCTTGTAATACTTTTCCTTGAATAAATTGTCAAAGCTCCAAGTTCATAAATGGGCATGGAGTTTTTTTATGTTATACGTTGATTTTTGGCAAATTGATTCAATCGCTTAGTACAAGTAGTCTATGCGGCACGTATATATACAGTACAAATGAATAGTAAAGACAAATAAAGGAGGCAAAGAGTGAGTATTCAATTACTTTTAAGTTTTACCCATAAGGAGATTGTTTAAAAATGGATACTGTTACCCTTATTACCATTCTCAGTTTTCTGATCACCATGCTTTTTATCTTTTGGCGGCCAAGAGGGTTAAATGAAGCGGTACCATCAACAATAGGGGCATTCGTAATACTATTTTTTGGGAATATTACTGTAGCCAATCTGCTCGACATCAGTTCAAAAGTAAGCGGTGCAGCTGCAACGATCATTTCTACATTGGTGATGGCATTGGTTCTTGAAAGCTTTGGTTTTTTTCATTTGACTACAGCTGCATTGGCAAAATATGCAAAAGGGTCTGGGGTTCGGCTTTTTTGGCTGATCAATCTGCTAAGCTTTTTAATGACAATCTTTTTTAATAATGATGGTAGCATTCTCATAACAACACCCATCATCGCTCTCTTATTAAAAAAATATCAGCTGAAAAATCATCAAAAGATTCCCTATTTAATCAGTGGCGCTCTCATTGCCACAGCCGCAAGTGCTCCGATTGGCGTGAGCAACATCGTCAATTTAATCGCCCTCAAAATCATACACATGGATCTATATATGCATACCGCGATGATGTTCGTCCCAGGAATACTTGGCTTAATCTTTTTAGCTGGATTACTCTTTCTTATTTACAAAAGAGACATTCCAAAGAAATTACCTCCAATCAATATCACATTTGACATTCAAGAAAAGCCATACCATCCACTGCAAAATAAACGATTGGTTTCCGATTATAAAAAGCAATTAAGAATTATGAAATGGATTTTACTTTTTGTGTTTATAACAAGGATTGGTTTATTTGTTGCATCCTATTTCGGCATCCCGATGGAAATTGTCGCAGTCCTGGCGTCGTTAGTCTTACTTGTCTGGAGATGGTACTATTTAAAAATATCCCCGGCAGATATGGTAACAAAAACACCTTGGCATATATTGGTATTTGCGTTCACGATGTATATCATCATCTACGGATTAAACAATATTGGCTTAACCAATCTTTTAGTGAAAAATTTACAGTTTATCGTTTCTGATAACTTGTTTAACGCTAGTCTAATAATGGGCGGATTATTATCGCTGTTATCAAACTTATTTAATAACCACCCGGCATTAATGGTAGGGACACTGGCATTAACACAGATGGGGCTTGATCCTAATACTGTGAAAACGGTATATTTGGCCAATATTGTGGGAAGTGATATCGGCTCGCTATTGTTGCCAATAGGAACTCTGGCTACTTTGATTTGGATGCATATTTTAAAATCTGAAAAAATAAACATCCGCTGGTCCACGTATATCAAAACCACAGCAATTGTCATTCCCTTAACTGTCTTATTTACACTGGTTGTACTCTATGGATGGATTGAAGTTGTTTTTAATGGAAAAGCATTGTAGCCAACCTTTTGAATAAAACACCTTCATTGGAAAATAGAAAAATGAAGGTGTTTTATATTGAAAAAAATTACCTGTCCAAAATAAGGACAGGTTTGGATGGATGTGGCAGTACTTGAACTTAAGGCATGTGAATCGATTTTATATGAGGAATTTTCCAGAAGATCATTTCTCCGCTGGCGGTAATCAGTTTAATGATATTATCTTGAACTTGTTTTAATAAGCCTATTTTCAATGGATGGTCGCCGATATCAAACACAACGAGATGTCCTTCTAATTTCTTAAGTTGCTCTTCCAAAGAACGCTGAAGGGTGATATTGAGAGGCTTTACTGGTAATTCTTCATTTCCTAAAGTATAGGGTGTAATATTCGTTTGATAGGGGGTTAACCATTTTAAATGATTTAACGAGATAAACATTGTTTTATAGACAGGAGAATAAAACACAAAATAATCATTTAAAACATTTGTTACGTAACCATGGATCGATTTGTTCCCCGTAACAAAAAGTTCGACAAATCTTCCTTTCGCATTCATTAACGTTTTCCGATATGAAATCGTACTTTGATCTTCATTAATAGGCGAGACAGGTGCTTCCTGTTCCTCACTCACTTCCAATTCGATTAAAGGGTTGGCTCTGAGATTGTGAACATGCAGAAAAGGGATATAAAAATAATCCTTGCCATTAAATAATACAAGAATGTCCTGCCCAAGGTCGACGAGTATGCCTTGGAAAATAGTCCGCCCGGAAACCTCTAGTTCAACTTTCTGCCCTAGTAAACTTTGGATGTTTTTCAACTTGATTTCCCCTTTACATCTAGGGTGCACTTTTCATTTAGTGCACCCTATCATTTAATATTCCAATAGGGCGTACTATCTTCTTGGATTCCAGATATAGTCATACGTTTTTACGACTTTCTCACGAGGATAGATTCTTCTGTGACTGCGGGCGGAACTGCTGCTTCTTCTATTCGAAGAACGATCTCCTCTATGGCCAGAGCTTCTATTGCTGGAACGGCTTCTTCTGTATCCTGAGCTTTCGCTGCTTGAGCTCGACTCATCTTCAAAGTTCGCATGATTGCTTGTGTTTTGTCCGTTTTGATTGGATGGGTCATTCTGCTGCTCATTGGAGTTAGTATTAATTTGTTTCAAGGCACCTTTAGGTCCGCAGCTGATGCTTTTAATATGGAATGGATTGATTCGTAAAACCTCATCATTATTAATAAGTGTGTAGTGACCGCCGGCACTTTGAACGAGAACCCCTTCAAGAGCTTGAGGACCCCCGCGGTTAATCGATACCCATTTGTGGCTCATTTGACCAAAAAGTTGATGGAAATCCTCCGCCTTAAAATACTCAGGAATCGTTACTTCTTGGCTGTTATTATCTTGGTTTTGATTGTTTTGGTTACTTTCAGAAATACTTTTGATATGGTGAATATTGTAATAAACCACACCATCATCATCTGTTAAAAGAGCCATATAGTTTCCGGCAATGTCTACTAAATATCCAGTTTTCGATTCAGGACCGCCTTGGTTTACTTGAACATATGAACCTACCAGCTTGTTTACAAGCTGAGAAAAATTTTCGCCGGTATGGAACTCTACCTCTGTTGCTTCTTGACCTTGATAGCGGGGCATTGAATTGTTTTTTGTGTTTTCACTAATGCTTTGTAGATGCTCAGTTCTGTAATAGACCACGGTAGCTTGATTCTGATTCTGGTTATTTTGGTTCTGATTTTGATTTTGATTTTGATCTCCATTGTTGTCATTGTTGTTATTGTTGTTATTTTGCGCACAAACGCAAATATAATCAGATTGGACATCTAGAAGTTTCCCCATTTTACATTCCGGTCCGCCTTTATACACTTGCACCTCCTCACCTACTAATGATTGAAGAAAGGAATGGTACGAATCCAAATGAGAAGAATGGTCGGTTGTGCTTACTTTCTTTTCCATTAAAATGTTCCTCCTTGTCATATATCCATAGGGGATATTTATACTCCATATATACGTACCCTAATCTTCCCGTGCGCTGAACAAAAAGCCTATAATTCTAAATTTCAACACATGCCTATTCATAGAAAATCTGATAGCTTTTTGCGTAAATAGAGGTTTCTATCTTTTATAAATTGACAAATGTAAACCGGTTCTTGATCGAAGGCTTGGGTTTTGTCTTTAATAAAGGGATCTCGAGCAACATATGGACGGAGCAAATTGTGCATTTTTTCTATCTTTGGTGTGATGTATTCAACGGTAAACTGATCATCCAAAATAGCCTTTAAAATTTTTCCGTATTGCAGACGATAGGAGGGTACATCGAGCAGCCTTGCTGTTAACGTATTAAATCCTTCTGAACGAACGTAGTCATACTCCATCACTTCTCCGTGAATGTCCCTGCCCCATGTCGCATCATAATCCCATGGGATCATCTCAAATAGACCCGTTTCGTAATTAAGATACAAGGCGTAATTGTGAACAAAGCCATCGTAGTTTTGCGTGCAAACAACGCCAGCAAGCCATCGTAAATATTTGTCAATATTGAGAAATTTTTTGATAATATTTTCAAATTCTGATCTTGGGGCTGTATTTAACTGATAAATAAAATTGGCTAATTTGAGCGAGTCGCTTTCCTGCCCAACTTTTCGCTCATAGCCTGAATCTAGCTGTTTCTTCGAATCTTTATCGATCGGGCTGATCAATGAAAAATTGGCATCATCATCCACAGCGTAAAAAATGGCGCCATCTGGTAAATTTCTTTTTTTTAAAAAGTACTTGTCAACAGATTCAAGCTGTAAATAGATGCCTTCATTCTTACCGTTTATAAAAATTTGAACATGCCGGGAAGCGGGAGAAAGTGTACCGATATCAGCAAAAAAATCCAGGGAGAGCTTATTTCTGATGAGGGATGGATCTTTAAATTCTGCATTCATATGGATTTCATGAACGCCGGCAAAGGTTTTCGGTTTATAAAAGGCGATATGATAAGATTTTTTTTTGAATTTACGAATATGGGATCCGCGATAGGCAAGATCAATTTCAACTTTTTTCTTTCCATATTTTAAAGATGCCGGAACAGGTTCATCAATCCAAATATCCGACTTCAATTCTTTTAAATCCATAGGATGGATATATAAATAGTATTGGGGAATCGACATCTAGCAGTCTCCTTTACTCTTTTAGTTATTCCTATGTTGTAGGATGAGTACCGGTCACCCTAGACATTCGTATATTTTTTCCAAAAAGGTACACTTGTCTAGGCAAAATGAACCATAATCGCGTACTTTGTAGTACAGAATAGGGATTGAATTTCAATTCAATGCCTTTTCCATTTTATAAAGGAGGTTTATGATATGGTAACTTATCGCCAAACTGATATCGAAAGCGCTGTAGCTGGCTTGGAGGCAGCCGGTTTAGATGATTTCTTATATCAAGAGCCGACATCGAACAGTCGGACTTCAAAATGCAGAAGAACAAGCAGGAGAACAAGCAGGAAAACAAGCAGGAGAACAAGCAGGAAAACAAGCAGGAAAACAAGCAGGAAAACAAGCAGGAGAACAAGCAGGAAAACAAGCAGGAGAACAAGCAGGAAAACAAGCAGGAAAACAAGCAGGAAAACAAGCAGAAGATCTCGAAGCACAGGGCGTTCCCGTAGAGGTCCACTATCTAGAAAACGTTCTCGTAAGAGCCGCAAATCAAGAAGCTCCCGTCGCTCCCGCAGAAGCCGCAAATCAAGAAGCTCCCATCGTTCCCGCAGAAGCCGCAAATCAAGAAGCTCCCGTCGTTCCCGCAGAAGCCGCAAATCAAGAAGCTCCCGTCATTCCCGTAGAAGCCGCAAATCAAGAAGCTCCCGTCATTCCCGTAGAAGCAGAAAATCGCGGAGTTCCCGCCGTTCCCGCAGAAGCAGAAGAACGAGATCAACCAGCCGCTCAAGATCAAGTCAAACTTTTCGCTTTACGCGAGAAAAAAGATTTTGGCAAAATGGCAATATGCAAGAATTACGATTACAAAGATAAGGAAAGAGTCCCCTTGCGAAAAGGGGATTCTTTGTTGTAGTTGTATAAGATAAACAATAGCGGTAATAGGAGGAAAAGAAGAGTATGGTATGAAATGAGGAAATGGAACAATGAAAAAGAGTTTACTTCATAAAAACGGTTGAGGGACAAAAATCTTGTGGGAAAAGTCCGTGCAAAAAGGCACGATGACAACCGTTAGTTCATTATCCGGGTATTTTAGACAAAAAGCGGTGAAATGGTTATTTCTTATATTTTATTAAATAATTTACACGTTGAATCTAAAGGAAAAGCTGTCGAGGATCTTCTTGTCCGGGTTTTGGCTCAATCGTAAAACCAGGATTGCAAAAATTTTTTAGCGAAAAGAGACGATAAAGATGGTATACTTTATGGGAGATGCGGTTTATTATTTTCGCTAAAATCATACTTTGAAAAATGAGAGGAGTACTTGATGGAAAAATTCACTGGTGCATCTCTTTTAAATGTTATAGGGGAATTATTTTCAGATGAAACATCGCTTGCGGTTGCTAATGAACAACAATATGTTTACTATCGACCAAGCAAACGAATCGATTTAAAAATTAGAGCGGGAGATCCTGTTAAAGAAGGAACCATCACCTATAAAGCATTGAAAGAGAGACAAAAAGTTTCCGAATTTGTTCACCGCGATGTTTTGGGAATTCCTTACCATGGAATTGCCGTTCCATATTTTCAGGGGGAGGAAATAAAGGGCTGTGTTACCGCCATTTCGCCGGCACTGTCTGATGCGAAGTCGGTGGTTACGGTAAAAATAAATGATGGCTGGATACCAGTTCCCTTTTCAGACGTCATCTTCATAGAGGCAAAAGATCGAAAAACGTTTGTTTATAGTGATAAAATTGCTGGAACACATAAATATCCTTTAAGTGAATTTGAATCTCTTTTACCAAAGGATTTTTTTATTCGCTGTCATCGTTCTTTCATCGTCAATGTTCATTTTATAAAAGAAATTTTTCCGGATACTCATTCAACTTTCCTTCTGGAAATGAAAAATGGTGCCAAGATTCCTGTCAGTCAGTCCTATTCAACCTATTTCAGAAAATTATTAGGATTCTGAAATTTGCTGCCTCAGTTTGGATTATTTCTGCTTTACCCTCATTTTCTTTAATTTTATCCTTTTTTTTCGTGAAAATCCCTGAAATCGTTTACAATATCTCAAAAGGGGAAGAAAGAGGGATGAAAAGTGGAGAATCAATACAGTCGTATTAGGGATCAACGGCTATATGACCGGGTGGTAACTCCGGAAGAGGCTGCATCTTGGATTCACGATGGGATGACATTGGGGTTAAGCGGATTTACACGAGCTGGAGACGCAAAGGCTGTGCCATTTGCGCTTGTGAAAAAAGCTGAAAAAGAACCGTTAAAAGTGAATATTTATACAGGGGCTTCATTAGGATCAGATATTGACAAAGTTTTTGCAGAGGTAGGAATGATCAACAAGCGACTACCATTTCAAGCAGACCCTACGATGCGGAAAAAAATTAACCAGGGGGAGCTCTATTTTACGGATCATCACTTATCGCAAACAGCTGAGTGGCTGCGCAGCGATGTATTGGAACCGATTGATTTTGCAATTTTGGAAGCGGTTTCTATTACGGAAGATGGGATGGTCGTGCCAACAACATCCGTTGGAAATTCAATGGTTTTTGCAAAACATGCAAAATCAGTAATTATTGAAATTAATTTAGCTCAATCTGAACAATTAGAGGGAATTCACGATCTTTATGATCCAGGCCAACAAGGGGAGCGGGTGCCGATTCCATTGACAAAGCCGGATGACCGGATCGGAACAATTGGCATACCAGTCGATATTGATAAAATTAAAGGAATTGTTTTTACGAATCAGTTGGATTCCCCGTCGACGATTGTTCCGCCTGATGAAGAAACAGTTACCATGGCCAATCATTTGATTGACTTCTTACGAAAAGAAATTGCAGCAGAAAGGCTGACGAATCGCCTTGCTCCGCTGCAATCAGGTATCGGTTCTGTAGCAAACGCGGTTTTTCACGGTCTGTTGGATTCGGAATTCACAGATTTGGAAGTATATTCTGAAGTTCTTCAAGATGCGGTGTTTGATCTTTTTGACGCAGGGAAAATCCGCTTTGCCTCTTGCTGTTCGATCACTTTATCCGAAGAAAAAATGAAGCATGTTTTGGGGAATTTAGAAAAATATCGCGACCGGATTGTTCTCAGACCACAGGAAATTTCGAATCATCCGGAGATCATCCGCCGGTTAGGACTCATTTCAATCAATACCGCTTTGGAAGCTGATATATATGGAAACGTAAATTCCACTCATGTCCTTGGAACACAAATGATGAACGGAATTGGTGGCTCAGGCGACTTCGCCAGGAATGCCCGCCTTGCGATCTTTGTGACTAAATCAATCGCTAAAGGTGGAAAAATTTCCAGTATTGTTCCATTTGTTTCCCATGTTGATCATACTGAACACGATGTCGATGTGCTTGTCACAGAACAGGGCTATGCAGATTTACGCGGCTTGGCTCCAAGAGAGCGTGTGGAATTGATTATTGAAAATTGCGCTCATCCAATCTACCGTTCTCAATTAAGAGAATACTACTATGAAGCTGTCGTCCGCGGCGGTCAAACACCGCATATTTTGGAAAAAGCATTTTCCTGGCATATTCAATTTGCAAAGGAAGGAACAATGCTTCAGAAAACTCTACAACCAACTAAATCATTAAATTAAACTTTTCAGGCCTTATCCTTTTGGGGTAAGGTCTTTGTATTGTAGCATGCAACATGGAAGTTGATGAAAAGCATGACCAATTTGCTATTTTTTTGGTTAACCGGCAAAATAAAGAAAGAGACTGCCTATAGGAAGGATGTTCAATTGATGTTAAAAGAACGGATTCAACAATATGTTAAAGATGAGAATGGAGCAATTTTTCCCGAGGAAAGAGCGTATCTGCAGAAACAGCAGCTGTCGGTAGAGGACCTTCCCGCTGCAGAGAATCCTGCTGATCGCTTTAAGGATGCGTACCTGGAGCGCTGCAACAAAGAAACGGAAGAATTAATTGCTGCAGAAAACTTTTCTTTTTTAAACGAGCCGATAACCTATTTACAAAAACACAAAAGTGAATTTCTTTACATCGAATCAAAATGGTTTGAACTGGTTGGAGCCGATGCCGTTTCCCTTGAATCAGATGATGTTTTTGGAACTTATGATGTCATGTTGGGCTTAAAATTGCAAAAAAGATTCCAAAAAACAGTGCAAGCCTTTTTGAATCAACATTTAAATGGGAGTGAGCCAAAGTTTGACTTGTTGTTTAGCCAGGAAGATGGCCTATGGAATTTGAACTTTGCTTTAAACTATGTACCCGGCTTTAAGGAAGATATGTCGATCAATGGGGCTTGTAGATTGGTCTACCGGCTTTTATTCCAATTAGCTGTTGAAGTGGAAGAAAAAGGAAAACAGTAAAAAGATACGAACGGAATTCAGTAAAAGGAGAGGGGAGCGGTCAATGAGAGTGATATCGTTATGTCCAAGCAATACTGAATTAATGGAATATCTCGGTTTAACAGACAGTTTGATTGCAGTCGATGATTATTCTGACTGGCCTGAGGCGGTTAGACATCTGCCTAAGGTTGGCCCTGACTTATCAATCAATATGGAATTGGTTGATCAATTGAAGCCTGATCTTGTCCTTGCATCCTTGAGTGTTCCTGGCATGGAAAAAAATGTGCAGGTTTTACAGCAACGAAATATCCCTCATCTTGTTCTAAACCCGCAATTTCTTGCAGATATTGAGCAGGATTTAAAAACTGTCGCAGAAGCGCTTCAACAACCTGTGCTAGGTATTGAAGCTGCGGAAAAGTTTCGTTCAAGATTGGAGGCTTTTAAAAAAAATGCTGGAACAACCCGCTCGCGGCCAAGCATTTATTGGGAATGGTGGCCGAAGCCTATCTTTACACCAGGGAAAAATAACTGGTTAACCGAGATCTCGGAAGTAGCGGGGGCTCGAAATCTTTATGAGGATGTTGAATTGGCAAGCGTACAAACAGACTGGGAGGATGTTGTATATCGCAAGCCGGATTATATCTGCTTGGCATGGGTAGGAGTCAGAAAGAAGAAAGTGAAAAAAACGAGTGTAAGCAACCGGGTTGGTTTTGAAAAATTGAATTTGCCAGAAAACAGGATTTTCCTTTTAGAAGAAGAGTTGTACTGCAGACCGTCTCCCCGTCTTCTTGATGGTTTGGAAAAGCTTGTTTGTTTGATTAATAGCTCTTCCCGTGAGTAAAAAAGTAAAAGTTCGCAAACTCTTGTTTATTTTATGGTAATAATATTATGTAAACCTATGTATTGTTCCCGCCCTCTAATCACGTACAAATGCCCAAAATCGCTCAAGAATCTGGAAAATGGTAACTTTCTTATTCAATTAATCTAGAAAATATAGGCAAATTCAAGTATGATAGGATTTGGATCTCTTCATTATCATCCGGGGGATCCAATTTTGCTGTTATTTGAGGAGTTTTCAATGAATCAGACATTTACCATTCGTGAGAAGATGAAGCAAATCGTAATTTTGTTGATCCCGATTTTAATTACGCAGCTTGGGATGTTTTCTATGGTTTTTTTTAATACCATTATGTCAGGAAGGTACAGCTCTACGGACTTGGCCGGAGTAGCCATTGGTTCTTCCATTTGGAATCCTGTTTTTACGGGCTTAAGCGGTATTTTACTCGCTGTTTCTCCGATTGCCGCACAGCGTTTTGGCCAAAAGCAGCACAAAGAAGTTGCCTCTGTGCTAATCCATGGTATTTACATGGCGATTGCAATCGCCGTTATTGTTCTGCTCAGTGGATTTTTGTTGCTTGATCCTATCATCGCGAAAATGCATTTGGCAAATGGCGTAAAAATAACGACGCATGATTATTTATATGGTTTGGGGTATGGCGTTGTTCCGTTATTTATTTTTAATGTTTTACGGGCATTCATTTATGCGTTAGGAAAAACACGTGTTGTCATGATCGTCTTACTAAGTTCTTTGCCCGTAAATTTCTTTTTGAATTACGTCCTCATTTTTGGCCATTGGGGTTTTCCTGAACTTGGTGGTGCGGGTGCCGGTTATGCTACATCCCTTACGTACTGGGTCATTGCCATCATTACGATCTTTATTGTTAAAACGAAGCAACCTTTCTCCAATTATTTTAAACTGAGCAATTTTAAAAATTTTTCGCGGCCAGAAAACATTGAAATTTTAAAAATTGGGGTACCGATGGGGCTGTCGATCTTTTTTGAAACCAGCATGTTTGCGATCGTTACCATTTTAATCAGTAAGTATAATGTTACAACCATTGCGGCATATCAATCCGCGTTAAACATTGTATCTTTTCTTTATATGATCCCATACAGCATTTCGATGGCGCTCACTGTTCTGGTCGGATATGAGGTTGGTGCAAAACGCTTTCACGATGCCCGTGAGTACAGCTGGCTTGGCTTGTCCCTTGCTGTAGTGATTGCAATCTTTACCGGGGGGTTTGTTGTCCTGTTCCGCTATCAGGTCGCAGGTCTTTATTCGAACGAACCAGCAGTAATCAAGTTAACCGGCCAATTTCTTATATACGCATTGTTTTTTCAACTATCTGATGCGATTCAAGTTACGGCACAAGCGGCACTGCGAGGCTATAAGGATGTTAATCTTGCATTTGTTATGACACTTGTAGCCTATTGGCTAATCTGCCTGCCAGCTGGTTATCTTTTAGCGCATTTTGTTGGTCTTGGTGCACCAGGATACTGGATTGGCCTAACGATTGGTTTGTTGGCAGCTGGTATTGGCCTTTCAACCCGATTGATTTTTATCCAAAAGCGGAAATATAGCCGGGAACCCGCATGATAAATTATGGTTTGCTTAAAGCATTCCCATCAAGGAAATGTGAAAACGTTTCTAAATCCACATACACTACCCCCGAGGAGGATAGCTTTTTCTTTAACTATCCGTTCTTGCTGCTGATTAAACAAAATATGGGGGCGTTTGGTTGTAAAATTAAATAAAGCCTTGGCCATGGCCAAGGCGTTAATCATTTCGTAATTAATAAGGGGCACCATAGTAAGGGTATGGTTGCATTGGCACACAACAAGGATCAAATGCCGGAGGACAACAGCATGGATCGAAGACAGGTCCACAGCCAGGGTTCAGCATAGGGACGCAGCAAGGATCAAACATTGGCATCGGGTAGCAGCAGCTTTGTTCGTAGCCATATTGAGGCATATAGCTAGGACAAGTTGGTGCAGTTGGCATTACCATCGGTTGTGCTGGCATCATGGGTGCAGCTGGCACTGGCTGTGCAGGCATCAAAGGCGCAGTCACAATCGGTTGAGTTGGCACTACAGGCGCCGTTACGTAGGGCTTTTTTTCCATTTTTATCGCTCCTCTTTAAGTTAAATTCAAAATAGTGTATGTATCTAAAATGGGGAGGAATAGACACTTACCCAGTTTGGAGAAAAAGTACAGGTCATATGCTCCTATTCATTACCGAAAAAAATATTGTGCAAACAAATAAATTAGTCAATCATAAGCTAAAAAAGGTTAGTAGATCAACTTAAAGTGGAATGATTTCTAAGAAAAAATATATAAATAGTATATAGCTTGTCTTTTTGTCTCCCTTTGACGTATTAGGAGGCTGTGAGAATGGATTTTGAACAACTAAAAAAATGGATGGAACTGGCTAAAAAACAGCAGTCAGAAGATTTTTGGAAACAATTTTCTGATACATCAATGTTTAATGATTTTTTAAATAACAGTAACAATACTGGTGAACCTCCAAACTTTGCTAATCAGACCGCTAGTCAAAAAAATTTTCCGCTGATTGATCTCTATATGACTGAATTGGAAATTATTGTGTTAGTTGATTTGGCGGGTTACAAAAAGGAGAATCTTCACGTTTCTGTTTCTGGAACAAAGCTTCTACTAAAAGGCACCTTTCCGTCCCTAATTCCAGTCAAGCCTATTCATCAAGAAAGACAAAGCGGTGACTTTCAGCGCATCATTGAGCTGCCCGAACCCGCCAGTTCAAATGAAATTCGGGCGAAATTTGAAAATGGGCTGCTAATGGTTTGGTATAAAAGGAAAAGGCCGCCAGAAGAGTCGGTGATTATTGAATAGTTCAATCGTTTAAAAAATAGACAAAATGGTGATATAAATGTCATTTAAGGGATTTTTTAATAAAGGAGACAGCGAAGAAAATGAAAAGAATAGTCTAATAGAATTTGAAAAACAAATTCGGCGAATCAACACCCTTGAAGTTCACATAAACCGTTTATTGAAACTTGAAGCTAGATTAGGTCCGCTCCTTTTATTAAAAGAACAACTTGAAGCTGCGAAAAAAACGTCCTCCCTACAAAAAAACGATTCCTCAAATATCGAGATTCAAAACCAATTTCTCGTCCAAAATCAGGAAATTGAAAAATTGAAACAGCAGGTGGCAAAGCTCGAACAGGAAAAACAGCAAAAGTATAGTCGTACATCTGGAACCCGAAAGGAAGAAGATCTGTCAACAAAATTATATAGTTGCGTAGAAGATTTACAGACCAAAATAAACGGTCTCGAAACCAATTTACTTTTAGTCAATCAATTACAAATTGACATTTTAAAACAATTGGAGTCTGCCCGGAAACAATGGAACGAATTACAACAGCGTGTTACTGCTATAAGTGCTGATGGGGAACAGAATGTTATCCAAAAGGAAATTTATATTGATAAATTATTTTTAGAAAAATATGAGCAGAACAATAATATCGCTCAAGTTGGAATCAAGGAATTAAGCGGGGTATTAAACATCGGAGCTACTTACGGAACGATTCCATTACCGGGCGGAACATCCGAAACTCCAATACAGGAAGAAAAGGTAGAAGCAGAAGAAGAACCGTTTGATCCAGCAGGTACCGAAACGGAACAAACTGATTCTTTTACAGACATACCAATTGAAGATTCGTCCGAACTCAATCAGGATTCATCGGAAAGTTAGACCAGTCGAATATCTGCTGCGATACTTTCATACACTTAATTAAATTGCTTAAGAGGAAAGGAAAAGAGCGATGCATTTTATGACATCTAAAATTACGATAGGCGGTATGTTCATTCAAAACGAGGATCATTTAGGAAAGACATCAATTGGTACAAATATTTTATTTGGAAGAGGTGTTGCAGGTAAAAAAAACCAAGGATTCGGTCAACATAGTTCGGATCAAACCACGGTTTTTGCACCCATTCATGCAGTAATCGACGAGGATGAATTCGATTTTCCAAGTATCAAAAATATTTGGTAAGGAGCTTTAAAACTCCATGTTATCGAAGGAGGGAATTCTTTGTCCGCTCCAACTCCATACATTAATATCAATATTGGCGTGATTAAAATTAATTCATTTGAGAATGCTTCAGCTGTGAATATTGGTCAAAACTTATTAGCCGAATGGCATAATTCTGATAAAAAAAACCAGGGGTATGGACAGAATTTTGGTGACCAGAGCGAATTTATTGGAACCCGAAGCCTTGTAGATGATCGAGATCAAATTGATTCTGCTTCCAGCTTTGAGACTGGGAAAATAAACCCAAGTTAGGAGGATTGAACATGATTTTTTCCCCCATGGTCGTGAACCTTTTAGGTTTTAAAGTCAATGTGCTTGACCATTCCTCAGTCGTCAGCATTGGGCCAAATCAGTTCATTGATCAATTTGTCTCTTACAAAAGAAACCAGGGAGTCGGAGAACAAAATGGCGATTTATCACCGATTTATCTGCCGTTAAACTTTGTTTTTGATCCTGATGGCGTTGATAGCCCGACTGTGAAAAACAGTGTTATCTAAAAGTCTATTTTTTCCTTTATCTTTAGTCGAAAGGCCTCCAGTCCGTACGCCGATGAGCTGGCGCTTGCGCTTTTCTTACATCTTGTTTGCTCATCTTTGGAAAGGGTAAAAAAACAATAGACAATAGCAGGCAAATAATGTTGTAAGCTACAAGAAATGATTTGTGAATTACAAAAATATGGCATACTTTGAAAAAATAATAGCTCTGTTGAATAAAATTGGAATATCAGAAATTAAAAAATCGGATCAGACTGCAAATATGCCATCTAAACAAATCGAATAGCAAACCCAAAAAATCCTAGGAATCGTAGCCGGTTCCTGCTTTTCATTTGCTTTGCAAAAGATTTTTGTGGGAATATAGAAGATAAATACGAATCTGAAAAAAGGAGATGGTTTTCATGACAGAACACTTTGAGAAGGCAACGTTTGCTGGAGGCTGTTTTTGGTGTATGGTTGAGCCGTTTGACGAGCAGCCTGGCATCGTTGAAGTAATTTCTGGCTACACAGGGGGCCATAAAGAAAATCCAACCTATGAGGAAGTGTGTTCAGACACTACGGGCCATTACGAAGCAGTTCAAATTACATTTGATCCGGCCGTTTTTCCATATGAAAAATTACTCCAACTGTTTTGGCAGCAAATCGACCCGACAGATGAGGGCGGCCAATTCAACGATCGCGGAATGTCATACAGAACGGCGATCTTCTATCATAATGAAAGACAAAAAGAATTGGCAGAAGCTTCAAAAGGCGAGATTGAAGCCAGCGGCCGCTTTCAAAAACCGATTGTTACGCAAATTTTGCCAGCCGGACCATTTTACAGAGCGGAAGATAAACATCAGCATTATTATAAAAAGAACTCGTTTCATTATCGGCTATATAAAGAAGGCTCAGGACGGGCCCGCTTTATCCGGGAAAATTGGAAAAAACGCAAAAATGAAGAAGAACTGCGAAAAGTGCTGACACCGCTGCAATATGAAGTAACGCAAAATAATGCAACCGAACCGCCATTTCAAAATGAATTTTGGAATCATACTGAAGAAGGCATATATGTTGATATTATCTCAGGAGAGCCTTTGTTCAGCTCAACAGATAAATATGACGCTGGCTGCGGCTGGCCAAGCTTTACAAAGCCGCTAAGACGGCAGGAGCTGGAAGAAAAGCTCGATACTTCGCACGGAATGCGGCGGATTGAGGTCCGTTCTAAAATGTCTGATTCTCATTTAGGGCATGTATTTGACGACGGCCCAGGACCTGATCACGCCCGTTATTGTATCAACTCTGCCGCACTTCGATTTATCCCAAAGGAAAAGCTTGAAGAAGAAGGATATGGAGAATTTAAGGTTCTTTTTAATTGATTCAGGTAAAAATATTTCGCAAATAAACGGTTAGTTTCGCAAAATAGAAGTCATCCGAACGTGGATGGCTTTCCTTATAAATCGGTGGTTACAAATTATTTCTCATCTATATAACTATCCTAATTTTGGATTGATTTATTCATACCTTAGTGCAGAAAAGGACAAACATTTGTAAAATCATGAGAAAAGCGCTTAAATTTATTGAAAATTATTGAAATTAACAAAAGAAATGTGGTATTATTTTTATGTAAACAATTCGAAACGTTGTTTCCTAATAAGAAACAAAATAAAAGTATTAAAATATTGGCAGGAGGATGATGTTAATGACGAACTACACAAAGGTTGGCAGTTTACAGGTAGCTAATGAACTCTATGAATTTGTTAATAGTGAAGCACTTCCAGGCAGCAATGTCGATCAACAGTCTTTTTGGACTGGATTGGAAGCGCTTATAAAAGATTTAGCTCCCAAAAATAAAGAATTGTTAGCCCTACGTGACGAAATTCAAAAGAAAATAAACAACTGGCATCTTGAGCATAAAAAGTTTGATTTCGATCAATACAAATCTTTCCTAAAAGAAATTGGTTATCTTGAACCGGAAGTAGAGGATTTCAAGATTACCACTTCAAATGTGGATGATGAAGTTGCGATTCAGGCTGGTCCGCAGTTAGTTGTTCCTGTTAATAATGGACGTTACGCGATAAACGCTGCCAACGCCCGCTGGGGAAGCCTTTATGATGCATTGTACGGAACAGACGCCATCAGCGAAGAGGATGGAGCGAAAAAAGGTGGAGCCTACAACCCGGTTCGCGGCGAGAAGGTTATTTCTTTTGCCAAAGAATTTTTAGATCAAGCTGCGCCGCTCAGTCTCGGTTCCCACAAAAATGCCGTTCAATACAATGTTTCAAACGGGAAACTTGAAGTTAGTTTAAGCAGCGGGAAAGTTGTCGGACTTGCTGATGAGAGCAAGTTTGCCGGCTACCAAGGAGACGTGGAAGCTCCATCTGCTGTATTGCTGAAAAATAACGATCTTCATTTTGAAATTCAAATTGACCGTAATCATCCAATTGGTGAGTCAGATCAAGCTGGAGTAAAAGACATCCTTCTTGAAGCTGCCATTACAACGATTATGGACTGTGAGGATTCGGTAACAGCAGTTGATGCTGAAGACAAAGTACTTGTATATCGCAATTGGCTTGGTTTAATGAGAGGGGAGCTATCAGCTACTTTTACGAAATCAGGAAAAGTCATGACACGGACAATGAATCCGGATCGCATTTATACTTCCCCAACTGGAGAAGAATTCTCTCTAAACGGCCGTTCGCTCTTGTTTGTCCGCAACGTCGGTCACTTAATGACAATTAACATGATTCTTGATGAAAATGGTGAAGAAGTACCAGAAGGAATTCTTGACGCTGTTTTTACAAGTTTGGCAGCTAAGCATTCACTGTTAGCTAATGGTAAGTATCAAAACTCTTCTAAAGGTTCGATTTATATCGTTAAACCAAAAATGCACGGATCGAAGGAAGTTGCCTTTGCAAATGAACTATTCGACCGTACAGAAGATTTGCTTGGTCTTGAACGAAATACGTTGAAAATCGGAGTTATGGACGAAGAACGCCGTACTTCCTTAAACTTAAAAGCCTGCATCAGGGAAGTAAAAGACCGCATTGTTTTCATTAACACTGGATTCCTTGATCGTACAGGAGATGAAATGCATTCTTCGATGGAAATGGGTCCAATGATTCGCAAAAATGACATGAAGTCATCCACGTGGCTTCAAGGTTACGAAAAATCAAATGTATACACTGGCTTAGCAACTGGTTTCCAAGGGCGCGCGCAAATCGGTAAAGGAATGTGGGCAATGCCTGATTTAATGGATGCGATGCTGAAACAGAAGGGTGTTCATCCTAAAGCAGGTGCAAATACAGCATGGGTTCCATCGCCAACAGCTGCAACGCTTCACGCCCTTCATTATCATCAAGTGAATGTCAAGCAGGTTCAAAATGATCTTTTACATGAGGTTACAAACTTAAACGATGATATTTTACAAATTCCAGTTGCTGAAAATCCTCAGTGGAGTCCGGAAGAAATTCAAGAAGAGCTTGATAACAATGCTCAAGGAATTCTTGGTTATGTTGTCCGCTGGGTTGAACAGGGGGTCGGTTGTTCGAAGGTTCCAGATATTAACAATATTGGTCTGATGGAAGACCGGGCCACATTAAGAATTTCCAGTCAGCACATGGCAAACTGGCTGCACCATGGAGTTTGCACAAGAGAACAAGTGCTGGAAACTTTAAAACGGATGGCAAAAGTGGTTGACGAGCAGAACGCCGGGGATCCGGCTTATCGCCCAATGTCAGCAAACTATGATGATTCTGTTGCATTCCAGGCAGCCTGCGATCTTGTTTTCCAGGGATACGATCAGCCAAACGGCTATACTGAGCCAATTTTGCATCGCCGCCGAATCGAAGCAAAAGCTAAATTTGCTGTTAAACAATAATTCTATGAGGGGAAAGAGCCGCGCTTTTTTAGCACGGCTCTTTTATTTATCAGATATCCCTTTAAACCAGACATTATTTGGTCAACTAGTCACCTCCTCTTTTAAGGGCTCGGCAATTGGCGAGTTCTCATTTTTAAACACTTCAGCAGTTCACAGGTTTGACACGGAGTCGCCTTTATCTAATAAAGTTGTTATAATGCTAGTAATACGCTCAGGGGAAGGATGAGGAATATGTCACTTGAAAGTGTTAAAAATTACTTTCAGCAATGGAATCGTGAGGCCGATGTAATGGAGTTTGCGACATCGAGTGCGACAGTGGAAGAGGCTGCTGAAACGATTGGCGTGGCGCCGGCACGAATTGCCAAAACACTATCATTCAGAGGGGAAGGAGACCAGGCAATCTTAATTGTCGCCGCCGGCGATGCCAAAATTGATAATAAGAAATTCCGTCACTTTTTTGGTTTTAAAGCCCGCATGCTTTCACCGGAAGAAGTTTTTGAGCAAACCGGCCATAAAATTGGCGGTGTTTGTCCTTTTGGATTGACAAATAAGCTTGATGTCTACTTGGATGTTTCACTACAACGCTTTAAAACAGTGTTTCCTGCATGCGGCAGTTCCAACTCCGCAATCGAACTAACAATTGCTGAATTATTTCAATTTTCCTTGGCTAAAGAATGGGTGGATGTATGTAAGTGCTGGGAAGAGACAGTCTCACTGGAAGAAAAGGCGCTTCACTCACTTGAGTAAAGCGCCTTTTTCTTATACAAAGTTCTTATTGGCAGTATTTCCACGCATTGCATGTTTTTCTCGATTTTTTTTTATTCTTTTTGATTTTTCTTTTTCATAAAAATAATGAACAATGAAGTAGGAAATAAAACCAAGGACCATGCCTATAATTGTCATACCAATTAAAACATGTATGCTTCCGTGCAGAAGACTCGTAAGACTCCCAATGTCGCCGTGCAATAATTTTTGAAACGAGAAGGATGAAGAATGGCCAAACTTCACATTCATTGGATAGATCGCTTTGCCGATTGCTTTGGCAATTGGCAAAAGAATGACGGGAAGAAATGTAAGTTTACCAATAACGTTCCCAATAATCGCCGCAGGCAAAGAACCCTTGACCATGCGGACAACCGGAATAAAAATAATATAAACAAGTGACGCCGTTGAAATGACTAACATTTCTAAGCCAAATCCCAATGCGAATCCCAGTGATACTTTTTTAGCTCCTCCAGGAGAACGAAGCAGTTTAATAAAGTTTAATTTAAAAGCCCTGCCAATCCTTTGAAAAAAATGATATTTCTTTTGTTTGTTCATCTGCCAATCCCCTTTTGATGCAAATTTCATTTATAAAAAGACGTTTCAATCTTAATTTTCTGAAAATTGAGAGCGGTATGCACGCTGATCTACAATTTAATTATATACGAATATTCCTTTTTTTCTTCATAATTCTATTGTAACCTCTTATATCTTTATTTTATAACGATAGGCCTTTTGTTTCATTAATAATTGATTGGAAAAATAAAAATTAATTATGAGAATTTTTTAATCTTTTTTTGAAAAAGAAGGAAAATACGATTTTGAACTCGTATATGATGATAATGAAGGCTTTTCAAAAGAAAGCCAAATTGAACATCATGGGGGGATGGGAATGACGGTAGAAAGGATGGAAGGAAAATTATTGTGGCAGCCATCAAAGAATTTGCAGGAAAACTCGAACATGAAAAAGTTTATGACATGGCTAAAAGAAACACGAGGGCTTTATTTTCAAACATACGATGAATTGTGGAGATGGTCTGTCACAGATATCGAAGGATTTTGGTCTGCGATTTGGCACTTTTTTGATGTTCAGGCAAAAACACCTTTTGTAGAAGTACTAAATGAAAGAAAAATGCCTGGCGCACAGTGGTTTAATGGCGCTTTATTAAATTTTGCTGAGCATATTTTCCGGAATGAAAAAACAGGGAAATCGGCAGTCGTTTATCAATCGGAAATTCGTCCACAAGGGGAGTTATTGTGGGGTGAGTTGAGAAAAAATACAGCTGCAATCGCACAATATCTCATATTAGCAGGGGTTAAACAGGGTGACAGGGTTGCGGCATATGCATCGAACATTCATGAAACACTGGCTGCGTTTTTGGCGTGTGCCAGCATTGGAGCAGTATGGTCAAGCTGTGCTCCTGAATTTGGTATTATGAGCGTGATCGACCGCTTTAAACAAATCGAACCCAAGATTTTGATTGCCGTCGATGGGTATCGCTATGGCGGAAAAGATTTTGAC
Organism: Bacillota bacterium Lsc_1132; assembly: GCA_044598425.1. GTDB lineage: Bacteria > Bacillota > Bacilli > Bacillales > Cytobacillaceae > JAEVLT01. The sequence goes on along the minus strand of CP172536.1, from coordinate 1,959,790 downwards.
AGGCTGGACGTGGTGAAAAAGATTCAAGAGGAGCTACCTTCATTAGCAGGTACCATTGTGATTCCTTACCTGCAGGAAAAGCCGTCACTTGAAGGGCTACAGAAATCACTCGTATGGGACGAACTAATTGCGAAACATCGTGATGCTTCTTTAACGTTTGAACCAGTGCCATTTGACCATCCGCTTTGGATTTTATACTCTTCGGGAACAACAGGAAAACCAAAAGCGATTGTTCAAAGCCATGGGGGCATTTTACTCGAACAATTAAAAATGTGCGCAATTCAAAATGATTTAAAGGAAGCAGACCGCTTTTTCTGGTATACAACAACCGGCTGGATGATGTGGAATGTAGTTGTAAGCGGTTTATTATCTGGTGCAACCATTTTACTATATGATGGAAATCCCGGTTACCCAAATTACGAAACGCTTTGGAAGTTTGCTGAAACGACGAAAATGACCGTTTTCGGAACGAGCGCAAGCTTTATTACTACTTGTATGAAGGCAGACGTGAAACCAAAAGAACGGTTTAATCTTTCTCATTTAAGAAGTTTAGGATCTACGGGTTCACCACTTCCTGTCAGCGGTTTTGAGTGGGTATATGACAAGGTAAAAGAAGATATTTGGCTGTTTTCAACAAGCGGGGGAACAGACCTTTGTACAGCGTTCGTCGGGGGTTCGCCATTACTTCCCGTACATGCGGGTGAACTGCAGGCAAGATCGCTTGGAGCATCGGTGAAAGCGTTTTCGGATGAAGGCGTCGAACTGATAGACGAAATTGGTGAATTGGTGATTACAGAACCGATGCCATCTATGCCAATTTATTTTTGGAACGATGAGAAGGGCGAGCGTTACCGTGCCAGTTATTTTGATGTCTATCCTGACATTTGGCGGCACGGTGATTTTATTAAAATTACTTCGAGAGGAAGCGCGATTATTTATGGACGTTCTGATGCCACGATCAATCGGGGCGGGATCCGGATGGGAACAAGCGAAATTTATAACGCACTTGAAAGCATTCCTGAAGTGGTGGATTGTTTAGTTGTTGATGTTCCGATCACAAAAGAACAATCCTATATGCCGCTGTTTGTAGTTTTAAAAGAAGGTTCTGAGCTCTCGGAAGACGTGAATAACAGGATCAATTTAACGATTCGCCAGAACTGTTCACCCCGACATGTTCCAAATGAAATCTTCCAAGTGAAAGAACTTCCCAAAACCTTAAGCGGTAAAAAACTAGAAGTTCCGATTAAGAAAATTTTAATGGGAAACCCAGTTGAAAAAGCCGTTAATCCAGGTTCTTTAGCAAATCCGGACACTTTGAAATACTTTATTGAGTTTGAAAAGAATATCTTAAACCGATAACAAGTGATGATTTAATTAGGGTGAAGAAACCTGGATGTAAACCGATTCTCCATTAATATCAAGGAACATAGAAGGTTTTTTGAAAATTTCTACTTTTTTCATTGACAATTTCGTTCATGGTGTTAGTATATACATGGAAGGAAACAAATTGAATATACGGATCGTTACCGCTAGGGGTGCCTTTTTAAAAGGCTGAGATTGAAGTGCTACTTCGGGACTCTAAGAACCTGACCTGGATCATGCCAGCGTAGGGAAGTGGGAGACAGGATTTTTAGAGGCGCTAGTATGCTACCCTCTCTAACCACTTTTTCTACAACGGAAAAAGTGGTTTTTTGCTTTTTACCCCCTTTCGTAAAAGTCCGCCAGTCCAAAAGAGGTGATAGGGAATAACACATAATTCAAAGGAACTTCATGTTATATCAAACGGGAAAATGTCGATGGAGCAGCTAGCGGAAATAGCAGCGGACATCTGCCCGTATGTGACGAAAATCCATCTGCGTGAAAAACAAAAAACGGCCCGGGAACTATATCAAGCTGTTAATTTAATGACAAAATACAATGTCCCATTATCCAAGATTATGTTAAACGATCGGGTTGATGTAGCTTTCATGACAGGTGCAGCCGGTGTTCAATTAGCCAGTCATAGTTTAGAAGTGTCGACTGTAAAAGCAAATTTTCCGGATTTAACGCTTGGATGTTCGATCCATTCCTTAAAGGAAGGAAAACAAGCGGAACAAAACGGTGCAAATTATGTAATTTATGGTCACATATTTTCCACTAATTCCAAACCTGGTCTTAAGCCAAGAGGTTTAGAAAAATTAAAAAAACTGACAGGCTTGCTAACGATCCCTGTCGTAGCGATTGGCGGGATCAGTCCAGAGAATGCGGAACAAGTGATTCAAACTGGAGCAAATGGTATTGCTGTAATGTCAGGGATTTTAGAAGCACGCGACCCAATCTTGGCTGTTAAAGCCTATAAAAAAGGTATAGAAACTGGAGATGTGTAAAGTGGAACAATCTTATGATGTTGCGATTATTGGGGGAGGAATTAACGGCTCTTCGATTGCTTATCAACTTGCCAAGAGGGGTAGAAAGGTCGTTATCCTTGAAAAGGATACATTAGCTTGCCAAGCTTCCAGTGCGGCAGCGGGAATGCTTGCGGCTCAAGCGGAGATTGAACAAGACGGTCCTTTTTTTCAGCTGGCTTTAAAAAGTCAGGCCATGTTTCCTGCGATCGCCAGTGAAATGCTTGAATATACTGGGATCGATATCGAGTTTGTTAATAAAGGTATGTTAAAAATTGCTGAAACCGAAGATATAGCCGTTGAGTTAAAAAATCAAGTGACCTTTCAACAAAACTGGGATTCTAGCATTCAGTGGGTTGATTTTAAAGAATTACGCGAAATGGAGCCCAATTTAGCCCCAAGCGTTTTTGGCGCCATGTACCTTCCAAACGATGGTCATGTTCAGCCTGCTAAATTATCGCTTGCTTTTGCTAAAGCAGCAGCCTATTTTGGTGCGGAAATCCGGGAAAATACTGCGGTTCATTCTTTTATTTATGAAAATGGCCGCGTTACAGGGGTTAAAACTTCTGCTGGGGCAATCCATTGTGAACAAGTCGTTGTTGCCACAGGTGCCTGGGCGTCCGAGTTATTGCGTGAAACCGGAATGGATCTTACTGTTTATCCTGTAAAGGGAGAATGTTTTTCTGTAAAGCCGGAAAATCCGGTGATTAACACGACCATCTTTTCCGATAAACGCTGTTATTTTGTCCCAAAAATAAATGGCGAAATTTACATTGGAGCAACAGTGGTTGAAAACACGTATGAAAACATTGTTACCGCTGGCGGGATTGCCACATTAGCAGAAAGAGCCATGAAGATTGTCCCGCAAATAAAGAATGCAAAATGGGAGCGGGTATGGTCGGGAATAAGACCGCAAACCGCTGATGGGATTCCATACATAGGCGAGCATCCTGGTTGGAAAGGATTATTTGTCGCTGCCGGACATTTCCGTAACGGAATTTTATTAAGCCCGCTAACAGGAACGCTAGTCGCCCAATTACTAGATGGCAGTTTGCAAGATAAACAGCTTCTCTCTGCCTTTCGCTTAGATCGAAAGCCGGAAATGGTTTACTAGGAGGTGGTTGAAAGTTGGAGGTTTTGCTGAACGGAGAACAAGTACTGTTACCTAAACAAATTGTTAGTGTTTCAGATTTGCTTACCTATTACAAAGTGCAAGATAAAGTGGTTGTTGTTGAAGTTAACGGAAAGATTTTAAATAAGGTTGAACATCAAGAGACCCGATTATCAGATCGGGATAAAATCGAAATTGTCCATTTTGTTGGAGGCGGTTAATATGTTAAAAATTGGTCCATTATCATTTCAATCTCGTTTGTTACTCGGCACAGGAAAATACCCAAATTTTGATATACAAAAGCAGGCAGTCGAAGTATCTGAAACGGAAATCCTTACGTTTGCAGTTCGCAGAATGAACATTTTTGAAGCCAGCCAGCCTAACTTTTTAGAAAAACTGGACACGAATAAATACACGCTACTACCAAATACAGCAGGAGCAAAAACAGCAGAGGAAGCGGTTCGCATCGCCAAGCTTGCCAAGGCAACAGGCCTATGCGACATGATTAAAGTAGAAGTGATCGGCTGTGACAAAACATTGCTCCCAGATCCAGTCGAGACGTTAAAAGCAACGGAAGAATTACTCAAGGAAGGTTTTATCGTTCTTCCATATACTTCGGATGATGTTGTTCTTGCGAGAAAACTGCAAGAGCTAGGCTGTCATGCGGTAATGCCAGGTGCATCGCCAATCGGTTCCGGTCAGGGCATCATTAACCCGGTAAACTTAAGCTTTATCATTGAGCAGGCAACCGTGCCAGTCATTGTTGATGCAGGTATCGGTTCTCCTGCGGATGCAGCTTTTGCCATGGAATTAGGTGCAGATGGTGTTTTATTAAATACGGCTGTTTCTGCGGCAAAGGACCCTGTTAAAATGGCAGAAGCAATGAAGCTGGCTATCGAGGCAGGCCGTCTTGGCTACGAAGCCGGGAGAATTCCGAAAAAAAGATATGCCACTGCAAGCAGTCCGCTTGAAGGAATGAGTATCGGGTGATTGATCGATATTCGCGGCAAACATTGTTTGCACCAATTGGTGAAGAAGGGCAAAAGAAAATTTTAAAAAAGCATGTATTGATCATTGGTGCAGGTGCACTGGGAACCGTCAGTGCCGAAGCGCTTGTCCGAGCCGGAATCGGAAAGCTGACGATTGTTGACCGAGATTATGTGGAATGGTCGAATTTGCAGCGGCAGCAGTTGTATTCTGAAGAGGATGCAAAAAATCGTACTCCTAAAGCGATTGCAGCTAAAAAACGCTTGGAGGCGATCAATTCTTCTGTTTTAATTGAAGCCGTAATTGCCGATGCCGCGGCGGAAGAGCTTCAAGACTGGGTAAAACAAGTGGATCTAATTATCGATGCAACCGATAATTTTGAAACAAGAATGATGATCAATGATGTTTCGCAAAAATACAAAGTGCCATGGATTTACGGTGCCTGTGTCGGAAGCTATGGTATTACGTATACATTCATTCCTGAAAAAACACCTTGCCTATCTTGTTTATTAGAAACGGTTCCTTTAGGAGGATTAACTTGTGATACAGCTGGAATCATCAGTCCAGTAGTCCAAATGGTTGTATCCTATCAAATAAGTGAAGCATTAAAAATTCTTGTGGAAGATTTCGATTCACTAAGGAATAAATTAGTTTCGTTTGACCTTTGGAAAAATCAATATAGTGCGGTAAGAGTCGATAAAATGAAAAAAGCACATTGTCCGTCATGCGGTAAAGAGCGCTCATACCCGTACTTATCTTATGAAAATCAAACAAAAACAGCAGTGCTGTGCGGCCGGGATTCCGTGCAAATCCGTCCTTCTGGATTGGTAGAACGGGACTTAGCTGCATTAGAAAAAGTTTTTGCGGAGCAAGGCGGCACAGTGCAGCGAAATCCGTATCTTTTATCATATAGTTTGGATCATCACCGCTTAGTTATTTTTAAAGATGGTCGAGTTTTAGTTCATGGAACAAAGGATATAGCTGAAGCAAAGACGCTTTATCATAAGTTTTTAGGTTAACCCGGGGAGTTGCTCCCCGGGTTTTATCTTGCAGAATCCAAAATCCCTCTGAAATCTGTTTTCTTTACGTGGTTTAACTTGTATGCGAAATGTTAAAACTAACTTTATGGAATTCATAATTTAAGCAAACAAGCACAAATTAATTGAATACGTGAATTCTGCTGCTCAGACCTAGAGCCACTTGGAAAGAAAAAATTCTCCATTAACAGTAAGGGTTATAGTGTAACTGACAATTTTGCATTGGAGGTCATGAAATGAAGGCAGTAACATTTCAAGGAACAAAAGACATTAAGGTAAAGAACGTAGAGGATCCAACTCTTCAGAAAAACGATGATATTATCGTCCGGATTACGTCAACTGCGATTTGCGGCTCGGATCTTCACATCTATCAAGGAGCCATTCCCACCCATAAAGATTATGTGATCGGACATGAACCAATGGGCATTGTGGAAGAGGTTGGCCCGGAGGTTACAAAGGTAAAGAAGGGCGACAGGGTTGTCCTTCCGTTTAATATCTCCTGCGGGCATTGTTTCTATTGTGAGCATGGTATGGAAAGTCAATGTGATAACTCAAACCCGAACAAAGAGATGGCTGATACCGGAGCCTATTTTGGTTTTACTGAACGGTACGGCAATTATCCTGGTGGACAGGCAGAGCTTTTGCGGGTGCCATATGCCAACTTCATGCCATTTGCGATACCTGAATCGTGCGAGCTGGAAGATGAAGCATTGCTGTTTATGTCGGATGTGCTGCCAACAGCTTATTGGAGTGTTGAAAATTCCGGTGTCAAAAAAGGCGATACTGTTGTCGTTTTAGGCTGCGGCCCAGTCGGCTTAATGACGCAAAAATTTGCCTGGATGAAAGGGGCGAAACGGGTAATTGCCGTGGATAATCTTCCATATCGGTTAAACCATGCGAAAAAAATGAACTCTGTTGAAGTCGTAAACTTTGATGACCATAAAGACACTGGTTCCTTTTTAAAAGAAATGACCAGCGGCGGAGCGGATGTCGTGATCGATTGTGTCGGAATGGATGGTAAAAAGTCAGCTTTAGAAGCTGTTGAGCAAAAACTAAGGCTGCAAGGCGGAACGCTTAGCGCAATTGAAATCGGCTTAAAAGCGGTAAGGAAATTTGGAACGATGCAATTAACAGGCGTTTATGGTTCCATATACAATATGTTTCCTCTCGGCAATCTTTTTGAACGGAACATCAATTTGAAAATGGGACAAGCGCCAGTGATTCATTTCATGCCAATGCTGTTTGAGAAAATTACAAAAGGTGAATTTAACCCGACAGAAATTATTACCCATCGTTTGCCGCTTGAGAAAGCAAGTGAAGCCTACAGCATTTTCAGCAATCATGAAGATGAGGTCATTAAGGTTGTTTTAAAGCCATAAGGATGACACTCCATTTTACAAAAAGAATAAACAATTTTATATACCTTTACCTATGAATATTTTTATGTGAAAGTAGCATACTTAAAAAGTTATGCTTCTTTTTTGTGCTTATAAGGAAGTGTAAGAATTTCTTTTATGGTAAACTAAGACTATTAAAAAATGAGCGTCAAAACGAAACTTGATGATGGAGTGAGAAGATGAAAGAGCTGCATTCAATGGAAGAGGTCAAGCTTTTTGTTCAAAACAATCAGTTAAGTTTTATCTACGTCTTAACACAAAGCTGAAATGTCTGTCACGCATTACTCCCTCAGGTTGAGGAAGTTATGAAGGATTACCCGCAAATCCATTTTGGAATTGTTGACGCTGGTGAAGTTCAGGATATCGCTGAACACTTTTTAATCTTTACTGTCCCAGTTCTGCTTTTATTTGTCGATGGGAAAGAAGCCTTAAGAGAAGCGCGCATTGTCCACGTCGATCTCTTTAGGGAAAAAATAAATCGGATATACACTGCCATTTTGGATTAAGATCTTCGGCTGCGGCTGAGATCTTTTTTAATTTGCTAATCGTATAAAGGGGGGAAACTTAAAACGGTCGGTTGTTGATTCTTCACATAATAACCGCACCTAGCTATAATAATACTTGTTATTACGACCGAATAAGATGCGAAAAACCAGAGAATTTTTTAAAAAACAAAGGATGAAAACAAAAATTATGAAGAGAAGAGCACCTCTGTTATCGTTTGAGTTTGCCGATGCACACGGTAAAATCAACCCAATAACGTTCCAAAACCCTCTCAAGGTGATAATTGCCCATACTCTTGAAGAGGTATTGCCCAGCTTTCAGCTTATACAGGAGGCTGTGGAGCAGGGCTATTATGCCGCCGGCTTCCTATCGTATGAAAGCGCGCCTGCATTCGATTCGGCTTACAAGGTTAAACCAGCATATTCAATGCCTTTGCTGTGGTTTGGCATTTTTGATCTGCCGGTAAGCCAGCCGCTCAGCAGTTCAGGGATGTATACACTAACAGAGTGGAATCCATCTGTTAGCATGCAAGATTACCATCAAGCGATTTTAAAAATTAAAGAATCAATTGAAAATGGGATCACATACCAGACAAATTACACCATTCGATTGATCTCCCAGTTTGAAGGGGACGATGTTGCTTTTTTTGAAAAATTGAAAAGAGTACAGGCCTCCAATTACTGTGCCTATATCAATACGGGTGAACACAGCATTTTATCCGCATCACCTGAATTGTTTTTTCATTTAAAAGACAACAAGCTAACCACTAGGCCGATGAAAGGAACTATAAAGAGAGGAAAAACAGTTGCAGAGGATCAAGCAAACGCCAGCTGGCTTTATCATTCGGAAAAAAATCGGGCTGAAAATGTCATGATCGTTGATTTGCTGCGCAATGATTTAGGCATGCTAGCGGAGCCTGGAAGCGTAACGGTTTCGAAGCTATTTGATATTGAGCAGTATCCGACCGTACACCAAATGACCTCGACCATTTCAGCACAACTTTCGGAAAAAACGCCATTTGTTGATATTTTTAAGGCACTCTTCCCTTGCGGATCTATTACAGGGGCTCCGAAAATCAGCACGATGCAGATCATCGAGAACTTGGAAACATCCTCACGTGAAGTCTATTGTGGAGCCATTGGGTACATAACGCCAAATAAGGAAGCAATTTTTAATGTGCCAATCCGCACCGTATGGATTGATCATCAATCCGGAGAAGCAGTCTATGGGGTTGGCGGTGGAATTACGTGGGACTCGACAACGGAAGGGGAGTATCTTGAAATCCTTGCAAAAGCTCAGCTTCTTATGGAGGATCGCCCGGAATTCCAATTGTTAGAAAGTTTGTTATTGGACAATGGGAAGATTTTTCTGCTCGAAAAACATTTGAAACGCTTGAAGCAATCAGCACAATACTTTGGTTATCCATTGGATTTAGAGAGCATTAAAGAAAAAATCGATTATTTTGCCCGTCAAAATAGCAGCGGTTTGTTTAAGATTCGCCTTCTGGCGGAAAAAGATGGGAATACGACGATCGAAGGGCAGCCTATAGGACAACTTGAAAGATCTTTAAAGGTGATGCTGGCACCAAAACCGGTGGATCAAAATGATCCATTTTTATATCATAAGACAACACATAGGGAGACTTATTCAACATTTCAGCAGCAAAAACCCGCTGATGTTTTCGATGTACTTCTCTGGAATGAAGATGGAGAAATCACGGAATTTACGAATGGCAACGTAGTCGTGGAATTAGACGGGGGATTATGGACACCATCAGTCGAGAGTGGTTTGCTGGCTGGAACATTTCGTGAAAAATTATTGGATATGGGAGAAATTCGTGAAAAAACAATCACCCTTTCCGATTTAAAAAAATGCAGCAAAATATGGTTCATAAACAGTGTACGTAAATGGGTGGAAGTACAGTTGGGACATTGAAAGTTTTAATCACAGACGATATTTTGAAAGTGAAGCAGTATAATTCCGATATGCGGAATTATACTGCTTTTTTTATAATAAGCAGGGTGCAGAGGTGAAAAAACCAGTAGTAAAATTAATCAACGACAAAACTATGTAAGATAATCTAACATGAATATAGAGTGAAAATGGAAAATTCGTTATATTCAAAATGTAAAACAATTATTAACAACACCTAAAACAAAAAAATTTTTAAGGAGCTAAAATTCTGTAGGTCTATGATTTTTTTAAGAAGCAATTATGAAATTGATTCAGTTAATTTTAAAAAAGAGCAAGCTTTGTTAAATATAAATAGGTGAGGACAGTCAAGCGGTTTGTAAACGGGGGTTTGGCTGTATTTGCTTTTGATTATGTAATTAAACCGTTACCACGTATATATTTTAAGATTTTTAGTAAATAATTTGCTATTATAAAAAGTAAGAATTTTAAAAATATTATCACACGTCTATTTTGAGAAAAAATAGATAAAACAAGTAAAGGGATGAAATAAATGAAACTTACGGCGCGAGAGATGGAAAAACTCATGATTGTCGTGGCTGCGGATCTTGCACGCCGGCGTCAAGAGCGGGGATTGAAGCTTAACTATCCAGAAGCTATAGCAATTATTACATATGAAGTGCTGGAGGGAGCACGGGATGGCAAAACAGTTGCTCAGTTGATGCAATTCGGCACAACAATATTGACACAAGAAGATGTAATGGAAGGTGTGGCGGAAATGATTTCGGACATCCAAGTAGAGGCCACATTTCCAGATGGAACAAAGCTTGTCACCGTTCATAATCCAATACGGTAAAAAGGGGGAAGAAAAAATGATTCCTGGTGAGTACAGGTTGAAACAAGAACCAATACTGTGCAATGAGAATAAACAGCCCGTTCTGATAAAGGTTTTAAATCGGGGGGACAGGCCTATACAAGTAGGTTCGCATTTCCACTTTTACGAAGTGAATTCCTTTCTTCAATTCAATCGAGAAAGCGCATTTGGGTTGCATCTAAATATACCAGCTGGAACAGCTGTCCGTTTTGAGCCTGGTGATGAAAAAGAAGTGACACTTGTTCCATTCTCAGGAGAAAGAAAGGTTTATGGTTTAAATAATCGAACTAATGGTTCTGTAGACAGGAGTGGGAATAGGTGAGTTTTCATATGTCGCGAAAGCAATATGCGGATATGTTTGGACCGACAACAGGAGATGCAGTACGGCTGGCGGATACAGACCTCTTTATTGAGATTGAAAAAGATTTTACCAAATATGGAGATGAAGTAAAGTTTGGCGGCGGGAAAGTGATTCGAGATGGAATGGGCCAGCATCCACTTGCAAAAAGAGATGAAGCGGTTGATCTTGTTTTAACGAACGCAATCATTGTTGATTATACAGGCATATATAAAGCTGACATAGGTGTAAAAGATGGTGTGATTGCTGCAATTGGGAAAGCGGGAAATCCGTTGCTGATGGATCATGTCGATATGATAATTGGCGCTTCAACAGAAGTCATTGCCGCAGAAGGAATGATTGTGACCGCCGGAGGAATTGATGCACATATTCACTTCATTAGTCCTCAGCAGATCGAAACAGCTCTTTCTTCTGGTATAACCACGATGATCGGCGGAGGAACGGGACCTGCTACTGGGACAAACGCTACCACTTGCACACCGGGTGCCTGGAATATCCACAGAATGCTTCAAGCTGCGGAAGCCTTCCCGATGAATCTTGGTTTTTTGGGCAAAGGGAATGCTTCAGATCAAGTCCCTTTAAAAGAACAAATTGAAGCTGGTGCGATTGGATTAAAACTTCATGAAGACTGGGGAACCACGGCAGCGGCAATTGATACAAGTTTAAAAGTTGCAGATCAATATGATGTCCAGGTAGCTATACATACGGATACCCTCAATGAAGGCGGATTTGTTGAAGATACATTAGCCGCTATTGATGGCCGAGTCATCCATACCTATCATACGGAAGGTGCGGGAGGAGGACACGCACCAGACATCATTAAGGCAGCCTGCTTCTCAAATATTCTGCCATCATCTACAAATCCAACAAGACCCTATACCGTTAATACACTAGAAGAACATTTAGATATGTTAATGGTATGCCATCATTTAGATCCGAGCGTTCCAGAGGATATTGCGTTTGCCGATTCTCGTATTCGGAAAGAAACGATTGCCGCTGAAGACATTTTACATGACTTAGGGGTTTTTAGTATGATTTCTTCTGATTCCCAGGCAATGGGCCGTGTTGGAGAAGTCGTCATTCGTACATGGCAAACTGCTGACAAAATGAAAAAACAAAGAGGAAAGTTAAAAGAGGAACAAGGTGAAGGAGATAATTTCCGGGTCAAGCGCTATATTGCAAAGTATACGATCAATCCCGCGATTACTCACGGTATTTCTGAATATGTTGGATCTGTAGAAGTCGGAAAGCTAGCCGATTTAGTTTTATGGGATCCTGCCTTTTTCGGTGTAAAGCCAGAATTAATTTTAAAAGGCGGAATGATTGCTCATAGTGTTATGGGAGATCCGAATGCCAGTATTCCAACACCCCAGCCAGTATTGTACCGTCCAATGTTTGCCTCTTATGGAATTGCGAAAGACAAAACATCGATCACTTTTGTCTCAAAAGCAGCATTTGATAATGGTATTCAAGAAGAACTCGGGTTGCACAAAATCGTGAAACCTGTATCGGGGATCCGTCAATTAACGAAAAAAGATATGATTTTTAATGGAGAAACACCAAAAATTGAGGTTGATCCGCAAACATATGAAGTAAGAGTCGATGGAGAGTTCGTTACTTGTGATCCGGCAGAGGTTGTTCCGATGGCGCAACGCTATTTCTTATTTTGAGGTGAAAAAAGTGATTATTCAAAATGTAATTGGGAATATTGCAACATTAGAAAAAAAGGCCCCGCATGTGGAGCGGGTCTATATGAACAGTGATGATTTGGTCAAACGGATTCAACGGGTTACGACTGATCATGGCAATGAGCTGGGCATCCGCCTAAAAGAGAATCGTGAATTACACGATGGCGATATTTTATACATGGATGAAAAAAATGTGATAATTGTAGCGGTAAAAGATGACGATATTTTAACGATCATGCCTAAATCCATTAAGCAAATGGGAGAGATTGCCCACCAGCTTGGTAATCGCCATTTACCTGCTCAATTTGAAGGAAATGAAATGTTAGTTCAGTACGACTATTTGGTAGAAAACATGCTTCAGGAACAATCGATTCCATATAAACGGGAAAAAAGGAAAGTCAAGCAGGCATTTCGCCATATTGGACATCGTCATGACTAATGTATTATTTCCTCTTCTCCAACTGAGTGATTCAAGCTTTCCATCTGGAGCTTTTTCAAATTCATTTGGATTCGAAACCTACATTCAAGAACAGATCATTAAAGATAAAGAGAGTTTAGCTCAAGCACTGACTATTTATATTCAAAAACAGCTTATTTTCACAGATGGTCTTGCTTGCAGGCTTACATATGAAGCGTTAGAACAAAATGCAATATCAGACCTTGCAGAATTGGATCATATTGTATTTTCTTCAAGTATTGCACGGGAAACAAGAATAGGCAATCGGCGAATCGGGGAACGAATGGCCAAGATTTGCGCTAATCTTTATCCGTCAACTACTCTTTCAAATTATTTAAACGGAATAATACAAAAGCAAGTATACGGACATTCTGCAATCGTTTTTGCGATTGTTGCTTTTCATCTGCAAACACAAAAAGAAACAGCAATAGGCACTTATTTATTTACTGCTGTTTCATCGCTTATTCAAAATGCTGTTCGTGGAATTCCGCTGGGGCAAACTGATGGTCAAAAAATTCTCGTTGAACTTCAGCCGCTCATTGAGAAAGCGGTTTGCAAAATTCTTCAGCTGCCAAAAGAAGATTTATGTGCCGCCAGCCCTGGATTGGAAATTGCCCAAATGCGTCACGAACGTTTAGATGTCCGCTTATTTATGTCGTAAAATTTAATTGAAAGAAGGCGTTAACATGGAACCAGTGCGCATAGGAGTGGGAGGTCCTGTAGGAGCAGGAAAAACAATGCTTGTTGAAAAATTAACAAGAGCCCTCAATAAAGAATTAAGCATGGCAGTCGTAACAAATGATATTTATACAAAAGAAGATGCCTTATTTTTGAAGAAAAATGGCGTGCTTCCAGAAGAACGAGTAATTGGAGTGGAAACAGGCGGTTGCCCGCATACCGCCATCCGTGAAGACGCCTCAATGAATTTTGCGGCAATTGACGAATTAAAAGAACTGCATCCTGACCTTGAGTTGATTTTTGTTGAAAGTGGAGGCGATAATCTCGCTGCAACCTTTAGCCCTGAATTAGTTGATTTTTCAATTTATATTATTGATGTTGCCCAGGGAGAAAAGATTCCGCGAAAAGGCGGACAGGGAATGATCAAGTCAGATCTGTTTGTCATTAATAAGATTGATCTTGCTCCATATGTTGGTGCAAATCTTGATGTCATGGAACGTGATACGATTGCTGCTAGAGGAGATAAGCCCTATATTTTTACCAATTTAAAAGATGAAATTGGACTTGATAAAGTCATCGATTGGATAAAAAAGCAAGTTCTTTTAATAGGACTCGAAATATGAATTATACTGGAATTTTAGAGCTTTCCGCTACAAAAAAGCGGGAAAAAACCATTCTTTCTACTTGGTATCATGAAGGTGCATTAAAAATAACGCGACCCATTTACCATGAGGAAAATTTACCGTCCATTTATCTTATTCACGTTGGCGGCGGTTATGTAGATGGCGATACTTACTTGACTACGATCAATGTTGAAGAAGAGGGAGAATTAGCGGTTACAACACAGTCTTCTACAAAGGTATATAGAACACCAAATCATCCCGTGGTTCAGCAAACCTCCATTCATTTAGGAAAGAATAGTGTTCTGGAATATATGCCAGATCCATTAATTGCCTATGAGGGAGCAAAATTTATTCAAGAAACCACAGTGTATCTGGAAGAGGACTCGTGTTTTTTATATAGTGATATGATAACTCCGGGTTGGGCAGCTGACGGTGAGCTGTTTCGATATGACTGGATTCGTTCTAAATTAAAACTATATAAAGAGGGAAAGCTCGTTTTATTTGACCATTTACTATTAGAGCCAGATGAAGATATTGCTGGTATTATGCAGATGGAGGGTTACACCCATATAGGAACGTTTTTCATTATGCATAAAGAAGCAAAAAAACTTTTTCTTGACCGCTTATATAAAATCATTGGAAATTTTCAGCCGGATACTCGTTTTGGTTTATCATCCCTTTCGGAATCGGGAGTGATCCTGCGCATTTTGGCACGAAATACTGGGAGCATAGAAAAAATAATTGCTCGTGCCTATTGTTTTGCGAGAAGGGAATTATTGGGTAAGGATTGTGTTACTTGGCGGAAATATTGAATGTAAAATCCTTTCGTTACAGTCGCTGAAAAATATTGTTCATGTGATAATGAATTTTTTGCAAGACTAAAGTCCGCTGCACGCGAAAGAAAAGGGGCAGTGGACTTTAGTTTGTTCCTCCTTTTCCACTACAGCCACTCTTCATCGATTGAACTATTGTCGGCAATTGCGTAGGCTGCATTTGTGATTGCTTCTGCTAATGTAGTGCCAGTTTCACAGATATCATTAAAGCAAACCTCGTTATCGCTTTTTGTTGTATATGTAAAGCCAAACATCTCTAATCTTTTGACAATCAGCATCGCATGATCAAGATTTTGCTCAGGTTGAAAATTTTGAATAAAAATTCCTTTTTCAAAATCATACCATTTATCCCAGCTATGTAATTTCCAACCAAGGATTCTGCGTGCAATCACTTCAACTTTGTTCATATGCCATGACCTCTTTTCTATAGCTTTTCTTATTTTACCATTTTCATTATTTTTGGCATATTCGTTTTGATCAACTTGATTTTTATTTTGTAAGATTTATTATTGAAAATGATATTGTTTGGAAATGAGGGATTCATATGAACATCTTATGGGATTTTGACGGAACACTTTTTGACACGTATCCAGCACTGGTGAAAGCATTTATTCAGTTAAGTCAACAGCCGCTTGATTCTCGGGAAGTTTTAACATGGCTGAAAAAGGATTCGAAAACAGCTTTTAAGCATTACGGAATTCCCGAAGAAAGAAGAGCAAAATATCAGGAATTGTACAATCAATATTCATTACTAAGCAGCGAACCTTTTCCGTTTTTGGAAGATGCTTTAGCTTTTGTTGATCATAATATCATTGTGACCCATCGCGATCGCGAATCAACGATGCTTTTGCTGGAAAAATTCAATCTTAAAAAATACTTTGCGGAAATTGTTTCTGTGGAAGAAGATGGGTATACTCGAAAACCCCACTCATCATCATACGAGTATGTCCACAATAAATACAAGCTTCATATGGCAATCGGCGACCGTGAACTTGATTTAGTTCCCGCGAGAAGCTTAAAGATTAAAACAGCAGCATTTCAAAATTCAAACATTTTAGCAGATTATCATTTAGCAAGTTATATGGATTTTAAAACTGTTATTCTGGATTCCTTTTTTAGAGAGAAATAAATAGTTTGCTAGACATTAATACATGCCTGGTGAAACAATTTGAAGTAAAAGTCAAATGTTCAATTCGTAACAATAGCAGACAATAAGGGGGGAATCCGAATCCTTATGGTTGCAGTTAAATCTGTAAAAATTGATGGCGAAATGATCCATGTGTTTCAAAGTGTGATTTATATTTTCGAAACAAATACGGCTGTTACCCTTGAAATCGATATGATAGTCAGTGAGGTTACGGTAAACAAGTATAAGACCGAGAAAACATTAATTATAGAAATTGAATTAGTAGATGGCAGAAGGATCAGCTCAATTATGCATGTAAAAATCTTGTCTGGAAATTTGCCGCAAATGAATCTTTACATGGAACTTGATGATACAGAAGACTATCAAGATTTTCTGCGAATCAATGAAAATGCTTCTTCGTTCCCTGTGATCGGAGAAGGGATCACGATCGAAGAAATTCGAAAAGTAGAAATGCCGAATGAAAGGGTCAGTTTAAAGTTAATTTTGCCGATCGACCAAGTTGAATGGCTCAAAAAACAAAAAGGCAAGGATCTGAATGTTCTGTTCAAAGACCTTATTTATAACTATTGGGAAAAGTAGAAGAAAATTGTGACATGGCAACCGTTTTTCTGTACAATCCCCTTTAAGGTGATTAGTCCGCTTGAAAGGCATTGTCAACTGCCGCAGGATAAATCATTTAGACTTTCATCACAAGACAAAAAACATTACATAAAATAGGTACAGGAAAGGAAAGATTGGGAGGAGAAAAATGTGCCCTCAGTTATAAATTTAGGAGTCTTCAATGTTAATTCTCCCCAACCAAGTTCAGCTATTGTTGTTGGTGAATCGGTGATTAATGGGATGGATGCCAATAGAAAATATAACTTAAACGTTGGGGGAATGTACGGTTTTGCTAACGCTACAGCTGGTAATCTGAATAATATCGCAGATAGCTTAGAAATGTTCGATGGAGTGATCTTTGATCAGGATATTAAACCAAATATAGGAGGAAATGTGTAAAAAAGAAGCCGATGGGAGAAGGGTGAGAATTTTCCCAATAAAAACACATTGGGAAGGTTATCTTTGAATGTCAAAAACAATAAACCCTCTGATCAATCAAGGGTTTGTTGGTTTCTTATTTTTTTTATGCTCCTTTGGATCTTCCTTTGTTTTTTTCTCCTTTTTCACTGGGGAGTCCTCCTCATGATTGGTTAACGACGCACTCGCATGTGCAAGATTGTTGTGATCACCATGAATATTGCCTAAGCCTTGGTTATGTTGTTTGCTGTTTTGAAAATCTTCGATAAAATTGTTACCAATACTGAAGCAAGAAGCGCCTTCGATACTCCCTATTTTTATCGTACCGATATGGAAGGTTGGAGATAAAATGGGGGAAGCCATGAATTAATCATCCTCCCCTTTTTGTTTGTTTTTGATCCAATAGCTGTCCATCACCCTATTTTCATTTCCTGACATGAGCCCAGTCACCTCGTTAGTAATGACTTTTGAACGGAACTTTTTATGGCTATTTTTTTCACCAATGAAAAAACCTGATGATTGACCAATATTCCGTATCGAAATATCCCCTAAATTTATCTGTATCATTGATTCTATCCCCTTTTTAAACGCGCTAAGATTGAGGCTGCTGCTTAAATACAACAAACAGAACGAAGTTGATTTTTCCAGAAAGTATGTCGCTCTCCTATTCTTAGCCTATTCAATAAATGGGCGAATGACACCGCCCTTTTTATATGAGGTCACCGTCTTTATTCGATTAACATAAAGTACAATAGGCTCAATGAAGAATATAGATGAAATGTGGTGAAAAATCAGTGGTAAAATCTTCTCATATCGATTTTAATGGTGATATTCATGTTCAGACAATGCACAATCAATCGGGCATTTTTATTGGAGAGAGAAACATTGCGATCGGCTGGAGTGCGCATGGCAAAGAAAATCGCGTGATTGGAAATATCAGCGGACACTCCAATCTTTTGTTTCACAATATTTCGATTTTAAATGACCCGGATCTTATCGACACGCCCATCGATGACCGCGATATCAACCTTACTTTTGATTATCCTCAAGACGAAGCTGCCACAACCAATCTCAATCTTGAAAGTTTAAATGTAAATGCAATGTTAAATAACAATTCAATCGTTCTTGGGAAAGGACATATCAATGGGATGGATGCGAATCATAAAGTGAATTATTCACTGGGGAATTTATACGGCAGCCAAAATCAGCTTACAAAAAATGTGAATATTGTTCACGACGAAGATGTTGCAGACGGTATTATTGAAGATCAGGACATTAAATTTATCAATATGGAGCGGGAGTGAATTCAAGGGGCGATCGTTAAAAGACATAAATTTTCTAAATGCCTTTGCGGAAGCGATAACCCTTTGAAGTTTTTATTATTTGTTCTTTCCGGGGAGAATCAGCTTCCGCTTTGGCCTCTTTTTTAGTATGCTCCTTGTCAGCTTTATGAATGAGCGACTTAGCTAATTCTTCTGTACCGTTAATATTATTGCCGATAATCAGTTTCCCGCTCAGCTCATCAATTTCAATATTGTCTAACCGGAAGACGATACTGTCTAAATGATCAATTTGAACATGGTCGAAATGAAAATTCTTCACTGCATGATCCGTTTGTTTTTGTTCTAATAATTCAATAATTCGCTCTAATTTTGTCGCAATCAGAGAGTTTATATGGTTTTCCTTTTCTTTCTGCTGCTTTTTAAAAGAAAAAAAGTTAAACATATTAACTCCCTCCTTCACAGTTCGAACAGGTATGGTTAAGAGCTGGAAATCTATTCGCATTGATTTAGTTAAAATATGCTATTATAAAAATTTTATGCGTTGGATAGGGGGCTTAGCATTAAAACTACACTTCATAGGTAATTTGAAGACTTTTTACAAAAAAACTCTTTATTTTTCATAATGCGCCATTTTTATTCATTTAGTACAATGAAGGTATAAAAGTTTGTGAGAATTTAGGAGTGCATTTCATTTGAACCAATTAAGAAAAAGGTTAATGACATTTAAAAAGAAGACAATCAGTTTATCGGAACTTGAACAAATGCTGAAGCCTTCTATTCATACATACGAGGAATTTGCAGAGACCATTTTACAATTGGAGCAAGAAGAAATCTTAGTGATGGTGAAATCGAAAGGGCGAAGTCATCGTTCCCCTTCATTGGCATTTCAGTATCGAATTAATAAAAGTGAATTAACGGGGGATTACCACAAAGAATTACAGTATTATCGCAGCATTCTTCATCCATCGATCAATCTTGATGAATATTATCGTGAAGATCCATTAATTTGGAAAAATGATCTGCCTTTTTTAATGAAAATCGATCAATATCTCAAAAAAGGCTCTTTTCCAAAAGAACAAGTCCCGGCACCGGAACGAAGCTATGAAATGGTTGGGGATGAGAAGTGGATAGTTGAAAAAGGCGGAAAGGAAATTTTGGAGAAAACGGGCCTATTTCCTCAGCTAAACATGATCCCTGTTTCAGAACCTCTTATGTTCGCGATTAATCCAACAAAACTAAATGAAAAAATTCAGTATCATTTAATTGTTGAGAATAAAACAACCTATCAGGGATTGCTTCCAGTTTTAACAGAAACTGATTTTTCAACTTTGGTTTATGGGAGTGGGAAAGCCATTATTAAGAGCATTGAACAATTCTCGATGCAGTATCCGATAACCGCAGACCATCAGTTCGTTTATTTTGGCGATTTGGACAAAGAAGGAATCTCCATCTGGTATTCCTTAAATAACAAACAAGCCGCCGCACTCGCGCTCCCTTTTTATTTAGCTTGCCTGCAGAAAGAAGCGGCAGTTGGCAAGGAATATCAAAAGGAACGCAGCAAGGCCATTGAGCAATTTCTTGCTTTTTTTCCATTCGAACAGCAAGAGCAAATTCGTTCTATGCTCGCTAACGGAAAATATCATCCGCAAGAAACCTTGAAAACAAAAGAATTGCAGCAGATTTGGAGGGAATCAGATTGGACAAGCTTGACATCCAAGAAATAACGAACGACTATCGGGAACGCATGCGCCGGCTTGCCCTTTTTGACCCTTTGTATGAGCTGGATCGCAAGCGTGAACAGGATCAGGCAGAGAACATGATTGATATGAAGGGTCTCGGACTGCTTTCGTTGCTATTCTTTTTTGAACAAAAGTTAATGAGGCAATATAAGACCGGAGCAAGACAATTAGCCGAATTTTTAAAAAAACTGACGGAATCGCAATATCGGTTAGAGGAAGAGGACTATGAAAGAATAGCACGGACAATCATTCAAACGTTTCGGCCAACGACAGGGCGAAAGCGCAGCTATACTTTTTTTAACTGGGAAGAGAATCAGGAAGACTCAATCGAATACTCCATTTTAAAAGCGAATAATTTTGAAATCAAAACCAACACCCAATACTATACACTTGATGAGGATGGATTGGAATTAGTTTTTGCGACGAAAGAGTTTTATAGTGAATTTCAATTATCAATTAATCAATTGATGTTAAGGAAGCAATTGGACAAGGGAGAGTTTAAAGGGGCGCTCAGACAGATCAATGAAATGCGCATTGATGTTGAAAGTTTAGAAGAAAGAATGACGAAACTTAAGCATGAGATTCAAAGGAGCATCGTTTCTGAGGAGACTTTTGAACGGTATAAGCAGCTATTGGATGATATTTACGGCAGGCTCACACGAGAAGACGAGGAATTCAAAGAACTGCGCCAATTTGTAAAAGAAACGAGGGAACGCCTTTATTCAAAGGATGTTCACAAAAAAGAAATGAAAACGTATGAATTAATTTTAATGATTACGAGAGAACTAGAATCCGTTCATTATGATCATTCCCGTCTGCTCGAACAAACCTTTGCTTTGAAAAATACAACTCTGATTTCCGCACAGGAATCACTCTACTATACTGGAATTCAAGCATTTAACTTTGATCAAGATGTTGTCTCGAATATTCTTACAAAGCCATTGCCGCTTGAAGCAATGGCTGGTTCCCTGCATCCATTTTTCAAGGTAGAAGAAAACCAGGTTTGGTCGCCTTTAACGATATTGGCGGAACAAAATATTACCGAGGAACGGGAAGAAAGAGTAGAGCATGGCTTTATTGAAGTAGATCGGAACGATAACGATGATCCTTATCGAAAACGTTTAACGGAAAAATATAAAAAGCTGATGCAGGATTTTTTGCAAGCGTATGCGTCCGGCAGGGGAAAGACGCTTTCTGAATTTCTGGGTTACCTTGATGGAATTGGAGACTCAGATATTTATATGCATCGTTATTTTTATGCCTTTTGGCTGACCCTTCATCAGCGTTCTCCAATTATCAAAGGTGAGCTAGAGGATGAAGAAGGAAAAACACTTCTCGGTGAAGCACTGGCTCTTCTTGGGAATCGAATCTTAACCGTTCAAGAAGGAAAGGGTATTATAAAAAGATTTAAACGCTTTTCCATTCAAGAACTAAACATTACGTTGGAGGGAGAAGAGGATGAACTACTCTGAACAGACAGTAATAAAAGCTTTTCAAATTTACACGAAATTAGCCCGTGATGGAGTTGCTGATAAAGAGTCTGTTCAGCAATATCGAGCGGATGATGAAATTCGCGGATTGCTGGATGCATTTGGACGTGAAGTAGACTGCGTGATCATCGGAACAAGTGAACAAATGTTTCTCATTCCCGAAACAAAGCTATCTCCCTTCCATGTTAGCAATGATTGGATCAAACGCAATTACTTGCGCTCAGGAGCAACAAATGGTGATATTTATCTTCTTTATTTTGCCACCATCATTTTGTTTGGGAGTTTTTATGATACGTATCAAAGTCAGGAACCAACCAGGCAGTTTTTGCGTCTAGATGAGTGGGTACGTTTTATTCAAGAGCGAATGGATCAATTAAAGACCCATAATGTAGAAGAATTGAAACAATTAGAAAAAGAATTTTCCTATAATTGGAGTTTGATTATTGAAAAATGGGATGACATGGATGATATTAAAGAAACAGCGAAAAAACAGAGCGGGAATACGATAAGCCGTTTTAGCTTTATGGATACCGTGAAAAGGTTTCTTGTTGATCAAGAGCTGATTCAGGAGATTGGCAATGACGAGATCATTTTGACTGAAAAAGCAAAAACGATTATTCAGCGCTATTTTATGGAAGTAGAATATAATAAAGGAATTTTTGAATTCATTTATGGTTTCGAAAGGGATGAAGAAAATGCCGTCAATCAGTAAAATTCGCTTAACTAATATTGTTTATGAAGAGGGAAACAAGCGCTACAACGATGAGTTATTTTCATTTGACGGCCACAATGGTGCCATTTTACTAGAAAATGGCGGTGGAAAAACAGTTCTTATTCAAACCGCATTACAAGCCATTATACCGCATGCTGATTTAGCGGACCGAAAAATTAAAAACACCTTAATGCTTGAAAATGCGCCTGCACATATTGCGATTGAGTGGATTACAAATGACCAGCCGAGGCGCTATGTTGTAACGGCTGTTACCCTTTTTACGACAAAACAGGGATTGGATTCTTTGCGCTATGTGTACGAATATGATGGCAACGATCCTAATGGGATTGAAGGCATTCCTTTTGTTCGCGATGGAAGGGAAGGCAAAAGAACGGCTGAGCGTGGAGAAATGCTGGACTATTACAGTCACATGCGGGAAAGAACGTTTAGTGCACGAACGTTTAACACGATTAAAGACTATAAATTATTTCTTGAAGAGCAATACCATATCATTTCAAGCGAATGGGAAAGCATTGCAAAAATAAATAGTTCAGAAGGCGGCGTTGAAGCTTTTTTTGATGATTGCAAAAGCACCAATCAGTTGTTTGATCGATTATTGATTCCAACCGTCGAAAATTCAATAGTTGGCCATGATACTCATATGTTTGCCGATATGTTTGAGCAGCAGCTTGCCAGCTTTAAAAATTATAAGAAACTAAAAGAAACGCTGGAAGAAAATAAGAGGATCGAGCGACAGCTGGAACATTATGTTGGCACATATGAAAAATTGCATCATCGCGAGCTGGAATACGAAAAAACGAAACAGAAAGCAAAAGGTGCCTGGAACAAAACACTCAAAGAAAAACAAAAATATAGCACTGAACAAACCGATACTTTAGAAAAACTGGATAAATGGAAAAAGAGGAATCAAGACTATCAGTTAAAAACGGCTTCATATGAAATTTTTGCAGAGGAACTGGCGTTTAAAAAACTTGAAGCTGAATATAAGGAAGCGATGGCGAAAAAATCAGAGCTAGATGAAAGCTTCCAGCAGCGCAACAAGGATTATTACTCACTAAAATTGGCTGAACTGAAACTAAATCGGAAAGAACAAGAGGATTATTTGCTTCAGGTTCAAGAAGAACTTGAGAAATATAATCAAACAGATGAAGTACAGGATTATGAGGAGCAACTGGAAACTGCGAAACAAGCATTACTAGGCTGGTATTTAGTGCAAAAGGAAGGACTTGAAAAAGACCAACAGGGGCTTAAATTTCAATTAAGTCCTATTATGGCTCAGATTGAACAGGCAGAGCAAAAGAAGAAGGAATTGGCTGAAACTGAGAAAAAGCTTCGGAATATTCTCTCGAAGATTGCTGGTGTGCTCGATTCACGGTTCAAAGATATTGAAAGGCTGAAGCAGTTTCTATTATCGAATCCTGATCATGAACAAGTAAAGGATGAACTTGAAAAGTGGCAAAAGCGGACACAATTTCTCGATGACGAAATCATTCGTTTACAGCTAGAAGAAAAACAGCTTGTTCTCGAGGAAAAAGAAGCAGAGGATCGAAAAGAAGATTATCTAAAAGAGTACTCGGCAACGGAATTGAACAGAAACAAAATTAGCTTTGAGCTTTCAACAATGGAAAAGACTCAAAAAACCTTGATTCAGAAATTGTCAGCTTTACGTCCTCAATGGGTAACGTTAGAAAATGTTTATTTATCACAGGAATCCATTGAAACGAGACTAGTAGAAACTATTGAGAAGCTTTCAAAAGAGAGAGAGACCCTTTTGAATCGAGAACGAGCCGCCTATCGTTTTGATGATGACTATGGAAAACAGGATATTTTTTTTGGGGATCCTTTTCTTGAAGAACAACTATCCGTATGGAAAAATCAATTGGATTACTTGGTTACCGGTGTGGAATATGTCCAAGCAATGGAAGCGGTTGAAAAAGAAAAGCTGCTTCATTATCCTTTATGGCCTGTTACGTTAGTGACAACAAATCGATCAAAATCAAAAGTGATTGAAAGGCTAAATCATGTATCTGATCAATTACAGTTTCCTATCATGGTGATCACAACAGAAGAAGCACTGACAATTCAAGAACAAGCTGAATGGAATCAGTGGATTGCACCAAGTCATTGGAGCAACAACATGGACAAAGCCTCCTTTGAGAAATGGAAAGAACAAATCGGTATTTTTGCAAAAGAAACAACCTTACAGCGTCTGCAAAAAGAAAAAGAAATCAAACATTGGGAAAATGGTTTGAACGCATTTAACCAATTTTTGGAGCGGTTTCCTTATGAGAAGGTGGCTGAGCAAAAAGAAGAACTTACCGAGTTGAAGACTCGGCTTGATGGCCTTTCTTCCAATATACAAAAGGAAAAAGACTTTATAACGGAGCAGGGAAGCAAGATTGCACATAACAAAAAAAAGGTTGAACAATACCGTGAAGAAAAGCAAGGGTTAGAAGGGAAAATTGAAAAAGGCTTTCAGTATCTTCAATTTGAAAAAGAGATTGAAGATGAAAGGAAGAAAGAAAAAGAGGCCAATGATCGTCTAGAACAAGTGTTGTTAGAGGTTGCGAGAATTGACCGGAAACTGGGTGATCTTATTGAAGAGAGGGGTTACCTTAAAGATCGAATCAATCAAATTGAAGCCGAGCTGCGTGTTTTGTTGGAAGATGATGTATATTTGTCGCTGAAATCCCTCGCCCCAAAATATACGAGTGAAAGCAAAAAGATTATCCAAGAAAAAATGATGTCTTTGGAATTGAAAATCCGTGAAATTACTGTTGCGCAAGGAGAATGGCGAGCGAAGAAGACGGCGGCAACAGAAGCGATCAAGCGCTTGGACGTGCAAATAACGGATTTACTAAATGAACATAGCAGTGTAGATGAAACAAGAGATTTCCCTAGAGATGGTAAGCAACTGATGAAAACACTGTGGGATCAGATCACGAGGCTAAAAGGTGAAATCGAAAAAGCAGCAATTGAAGTTCAGAAAAAAGGATCCAAACAGGATAAACAAAAAGGAAAATGGGAAATAAAAATGGATCAATTCAAAATTCATTTTCCCTCCAGTGAAATCATTTCGTTTGAACAATCTTTAGAGGAAATTGAAGAAGAATTGCGTCTGGAACATGAGAAACTAGAAGAAAGAAAAGCCTATATTGATCAGGAGCTAGCAAGGATTGAAAAGGAGATAAAGGCCGTTGAAGAAGCGAAGTATGGACTTGATCTTTTTGAAGAAGGTCATCATTTCAATGCCCCAGATATCGTGCCGATTTCCTTGAGTTCCGAAGAGGCTCTTGAATTTTCCTATAACCGGAAACAATTTGTCCAAATCATTACAGATGAATTAAAAGAAAAGAAAGCGCTCGTTAGCAGAGAGAAATTGGAAGTCGAACAGGCGCAGAGAAAATTCAGAGAGTTTTGCAAGAATGAGATCTCCGATATTAAATTACAGCAAATGGCGATCAATGGAGTAGAGAACAAACAAAATTATCAGGATATCATCGAATTTAAGAAAAATATGCTGCTAAGGATTGAAAAGATTTCACTGTATGCGAATGAACACATTCGAAAAAATGATGAAGAGCTCCAACTCTTTATCAATTCCATTCATTCCCACCTAAAGACTCTTGTGGAAGAGCTTAAGCAAATCCCTAAGAAAACGAAAGTCAAGGTACTAGATGATTGGAAACAAATTTTTACGTTCACCATCCCTGAATGGGAAGAAGAAGTCGGCAAAATGAGAATAAGAGATTATATAGAATGGATTCTCCAACAGTTAGAGTCAGACCGATTTTTAAACGATCAAGGAATGCAGGACGATGGAAAGGTGCGGAAAGAAATCGAAATGTGGCTGCAATCCAAACAGCTTCTGCAAATGGTCATGAATAATGAAGTCATGAAGGTTAGCTGCCGAAAGGTAACAAATGATAAAAAGGTAACAACGCGTTCATACTCATGGGAACAAAGCAATGTTTGGTCCGGCGGGGAAAAATGGAGCAAGAATATGACACTCTTTTTGGGAATTTTAAACTATGTTGCTGAAAAAAAGAAGCATATTCAGTCCAATGTAAAGCGTCATCGAGCAGTTATTCTAGATAATCCTTTCGGAAAAGCATCAAGTGATCATGTGCTAAATCCAGTGTTTTTTGTTGCTGAACAACTTGGTTTCCAAATAATTGCCCTTACAGCACACGCAGAAGGAAAATTCCTTCAAGATTATTTCCCGATTATTTACAGCTGCCGGTTAAGAGCTTCAACCGAATCAAACAAAAAAGTTATGACAAAAGAAAAATGGCTTCATTACGCTTACTTCGAGGATCATGAACCGAACACGATTGAGCGACTTGGAGAGACCGAGCAGATGGTACTGTTTGAGCTTGACTAGTGCTGCCTTATAGAGAACTGATCAGCTTTAAAAATGATTACCACTTGGTTATGCCCTATGTTCTGCAGAAAGTGACCTTGAGTTGAGTGATCTTCCGGCGCTCGTAGATGCTTTTTATATTGGTGGCACGAAAAATGGCGCACTTATTGGAGAAGCGGTGGAGACTTTTATTGAGGACATAAAAGGATGGCAAAACGATAAGATAATTGGAATTTTCGATCAATACCAAATACCTAAGGTTTGAAACTTGACAGATAGTTTAATAATTAGTAACATAGCAACTGTAAATTCTTACTTATATTCGATTCTATAAAAATATAGATTGCTTCAGCATAGAGTTAAATGAATTGGCAATATGAAAAAGTAAATCTATAAATGTATAGAACATAACAATGTGAAAATTTTAAATAAAATAGGTAGACTATTTAAAAACCTCTATTATGGGTAGTTAAAAGTAAACCGACAATTTTCCAAGTTTAATGGGTGAAGTATGACCATTGAATTTCGAGGTTGTCGGTTTTTTTGATTTTTGCTCGAATTGAGAACAAATGGTAACATCAGCGGAATGAACGTAATAAACGGCAAAAAATGTTCTTGAGTTAGAAAGGATCATTACATAATGAATCAGTTTGATAATCTTGTATTTTTAAAGGAGGGAAGCTTGCTTGAAGATGAATTTCCTAATTACTTTTTCACTGCCAGCAACGTTTTTTAGCTTACTAGCGGTTTCCGTTTTAAGCGCATTGCTCATGTTAATTCCACGGGTTCCTTTACGGTTTGTCCGCATTCATATCGGCATGATTTCATTGCCCCTAATAACTGCGCTGCTGGCGCTTATTACAGATCGCGAGAGCAAAGTGTATGGACCGTGGCATCTTGATTCCCTAGCTTGGCTGGTGGCAGTGTTTGTCCTCACAATCGGATTAATTGTCCAGAAATACTCTGTCCGCTACTTACACGGAGACCATTCTTATCAGAAATATTTTACACTCCTGACTCTCACTACAGCTGCTGATGCAGCTGCATGGCTAAGTGATGACCTTCGCTGGTTATTGATTTGCTGGGGAGCCACCCTTCTAGGACTAACATTGCTCATAAAATTAAATAAACAATGGCATGTCGCTAAAAATGCCGCCTCTTTTTCAGGCCGAATGTTTGCCTTCAGTTGGCTGATTCTATTGGTAGCAAGCATCTGGATAACGCAAACAACAGGACACTGGCAAATATCACAAATTCTTACCAAAAATTCTCTTGGACAACTTGCTGCTTGGGAAAAGACCAGTATCAACATCCTACTCATTTTAGCTGTAATGATTCCTGCTGCACAATGGCCTTTCCACCGCTGGCTGCTGGATTCGGTAGTTGCTCCAACACCTGTTTCCGCTGTCATGCATGCGGGAATCGTGAATGCAGGTGGGATTTTGCTTACCAGGTTTGCCCCGCTATTCAGCGGCGATTCCGCACAGATTATATTACTCGCCTTCGCTGGTGTCTCCGTTTTGATCGGAACGGGAATCATGCTGGTTCAGGTTGACTATAAACGGCAGCTGGTCGGGTCAACAATTGCCCAAATGGGATTCATGCTGATCCAGTGTGCATTAAATGCGTATTTGGCTGCAATCATCCACGCTGTTTTGCATGGACTGTTCAAATCCACTCTTTTCTTGCAGGCTGGATCGGCACTCCGCCATAAAAATTCAATGTTCAAGACGGCCAAACGATCGTCATTTTTACTAACAATCATCGGAGGAGGTCTCGGTCTCCTCGTTGGCATAAGTTTTTGGCTGACAGCTCCTGAAGAAGGGTATCAAATGGTGAGTGCGGTCATCTTGGGCTGGTCTGTATCAATAGCCTGGACACAACTTGTCGCATTTGGAACCGGGCGAATCGGCCGTATTGCGGGATTTACCGTGCTTGTTGGTGCGGCAATGGTTTATGGATTCATTCATACTGCGTTTTATGGGCTGCTCCATGAAACCGTTCAGCAGACAATTCAACCTCCAGCATCAGTGACTATTTTAGTTCTGATTGTTTTGTTGCTCAGTACAGCTGCTGGTGCATGGCTGGCGCGTAACCGGTCATCAACAGTCTTTGCTGTCATCTATCTCTGGCTCGTGCGATTGGGTGAGCCTCAAAAAGATTTAGTCGAAAGCCATCCAAAGCATCTGGTAAAAATCATGACTAGAGGAGGTCACGTACAATGAACACCACATTAGCCAAAACGGTAAATTGCGGAAAGGAGCTTGATGATCTTGCTCTTGATCTTAACGAATTAGTGAAATCGGCAAGCAGGGTCATTGCACCATATGGGCCGATTGATTCGTTTGCGGCACGAAGTCCGTGGGCAGGCTTGGAAGATCAAACATTTGAAAAAACAGCACGAAAACTTAAAGATCTAGATGATGTCGATTTATATCCGGATGATTCGATAGTGCAGTCTGCATGGAACCGGGGGGAAATTCAAAAAGATTTTCTTGAAAGGGCACTTCAGCAATGGCTTAATTCACAACGGCTCGAATTGCCGCGGGAGGATGCAGAACGTTTCTGCCGTAATGCACTTTTGCTGGATCAGCCATCTTGGATCGAATTATCTGCAACTGAGTTAAAGAGCTTGGCAAAAAAACTAAACCACCTAGTTTTTAAAATTAAAGATGAATATACAATACGAACGTATAGTCAACGTTTGGACATGATGGGTAGCACTCAAACAGCTCAAGATCTTAATCGTCATATGATCAAGTGGTGTAAATTGTTTCTCGATACGTCTCAGGCTGTCTGGATGATGCCGAATCGAGAAGAAGGTTTTTACCAATCATGGCGCCGACTTATTCAATATGACCCAGCACTTGACCGCAGGATTCGCAGACAGCTAAATCAATTGCCGAAAGAGGCTGATAATGCTCTCATGGAAGCATTACTGGCACTAGAAATCCCTTATTCAGAAATGCAAGGGTATCTTGAAGCGCATTTGCTTGCTCTGCCGGGATGGTCGGGAATGATTCTTTGGCGCTCACAGCAATCAACACAAGAAAACTCTCTGTTAATCGACTATTTAGCTGTCCGTATTACAATGGAACACGTTTTGCTTAAACCATACCTTCCTTTACCAGAGCAAAAGTCCGAGGTAAAAATAAGCTTGGAACAGTTGATTGCAGCATGGGCAAATTGGGCCGGCATGACAATGAAAGAATGGTCACAGTTGCCTGCCCAACAACAAAAAGCACGGCTTAGTTTGGCTTACCGATTTGATAAGATGCTCCGCAATCGACTGTGGCTCGAAGCATGGGAAAAAACGTATGAGGACCAATTAAGAAAAATGCTCACGTCAAAGCAGTCTAGTAAAGCAGATCAAGTGCAACCAGCAATGGCCCAATTTGCTTTTTGTATTGATGTAAGATCAGAGCCTTTTCGCCGGAAGCTTGAAAAAGCAGGGCCAATTGAGACTTTTGGAACTGCGGGTTTTTATGGATTGCCGATTGAAACTTGCAAGCTCGACAGTCAACATAGCCATAGATCCTTACCAGTCATGTCCAAACCACAACTCAAAGTGATCGAAACGACATCAGAAGAGGATTTAAAACAACACCAACAGAGGAAACACGCAGTCAATTCTGTTGGTTTTGTGTTTAAAGAAATGAAACACAATCTGCTTACCAGCTTACTGCTGCCGGAGATAAGCGGTCCTTGGCTGAGCTTGCAAACGTTGCTCCGCAGTTTTATACCACGGAGCTTCGGCCTTGCTTTTCACAACCTAAGTGAAAAATGGCTGCAGAAGCCTTCTACAAAACTTTCACTCGATTATGAACATAATTCTGCTTCGGAGTTACCGGTTGGTTTTACAGAGAAAGAAAAAGTGCAGTATGTTCTTCAGGCGTTAAAAACGATGGGGCTTACGGAGCATTTTGCACCTTTAGTGGTCATCAGCGGACATGGAAGTCACAGCACGAACAATCCTTATGCATCTGCGTTGGACTGCGGGGCATGCGGGGGAGCATCCAGCGGTTTCAATGCCCGGGTTCTGGCAGAATTATGCAATCTTCCAAATGTACGAAAAGCCCTTGCAAAAGAAGGAATTTCGATTCCAATCGATACGGTTTTTGTTGCGGCTGAGCATATTACATCACTCGATGAATTTCGCTGGATCTATGTTCCACAGCTTTCAAATCCAGCTAAGGAAGCATTCAACCGCATCAACGCTGTCCTTCCAAAGGTTAGTGAAGAAGCAAAAGAAGAAAGAATCATGCAATTGCCAAGACTCGGCAATCATCGCAAAAAAGCAAAGGATGAGGCGAAGCGTTTTGCAGAAGATTGGAGTGAGGTACGTCCTGAATGGGGACTAGCGCGGAACGCAGCGTTTATTATTGGCGGACGACGACTGACCGAGGAATGCGATTTGGAGGGGAGAGTTTTTCTTCATAATTATAATTGGCGGAAGGATAAGAACGGTGCACTGCTGGCCAGCATTATTACCGGGCCAGCAACTGTTGCTCAATGGATCAACCTGCAATATTTCGCTTCTACTGTCGCCCCACATTATTATGGCAGCGGAAATAAAGCTACCCAAACTGTCACATCCGGTATTGGTGTGATGCAAGGGAATGCAAGTGATTTATTAACGGGTCTTCCTTGGCAGTCCGTCATGAAATCCGATCAAGAAGTTTTTCATGCTCCAATAAGACTGTTAGTGGTGATTCAGGCACCGAAAGACTATGTAAAACGGCTGCTGGAACATGTACCCGATTTCCAGCAAAAAGTGCAAAACGGATGGATTCGGCTTGCGTCGATCGGCCCGGATGGGCACTGGGAGAGTTGGTCTTAGCATTTTGTCGTGTATCAGCTTATAAGGGAGTATGCTTTGCTTTCAACGGTAGAAAGCTAAAGATTAGATTGTAGGATCTTCGTGCAAAAAAAACGATTTAAACGGCCAGAAACACTCCAAGTGCTATCATTTTTGCTGGATTAATACGGATTTTTTACAAAGGAGAAGGAATGGAATGATGATGGAAAAATCAAAGGGAAGCGTATTAGAAAAATCTAAAGGAGCAATGGAAGCTGAAATTAGTAAGGCTTTAACTCAATGGGAGAAAAATTATCTCGGACGCGGTTCGGTTTCCGTTAAATCAGATATACTTCGAGACATGATCATCGTTGTTTTGCACGGTATTTTAACACCAGCTGAATATGCTCTCTGTAAAGATCGAGAAGGATTATTATCAGTAAAAGAAAATCGCAATAGCTTAGTCGAATCAGGGTTGGCTGATTTAAAGGAAATTATTTTCACGATCACCGGTCACGAAGTTGTGAATTTTCACACGGACATTAGTACGCAAAACGGGGAAAGGGTAATGGTTTTTAAACTTTGCAGCAATTTGCAAATGCAATTATCATAAAAGTTTGTATCGCGGTATAAATGGTTTCGTTTCATTCAGGATGGATGGGGGAAAATGGATCAGAACGAAATAATGAAAAGGGGTGTATTAAATGCAAATGGATGAAAAGAAAAAGATGATCTTTGTGATGGGGCATGAAATGGATCATTTTATTGAAAAGAAAACTGATCTTAATCGGGAAAATATTTTTATCCTGCAAAGTGATGAACCAGTCATCGCACCTTTTGGTGATATGATGAGAGACATTATTATTGCTGTTTATCAGGAAAATGTCGAGGAAATATTTGTAGTAGGCGGAGAAGATATTAGAAAAAATAAAGAAGACATCCTTAGCAAAATACAAGAACACGAAGAAATGCAAGAGAAATTTCAAACGCTCGACTATCTTTTTAAAAATTGCATGCCAGAATTTTCAGAGGGCGATATTAGTAAATGGCTAGCAGGCAGCAAACTCACAAAAGATCGTGTTCGAAATAGCGTCAGTGTCATTCGTAATCATCCACTGATGCCGTCTAGTGTGAAAGTCCGCGGATTGGTAATCGACCGGGAGAACGAACAACTATCGGAAATCCGAGTTTCATAAAAACATGAAGGGGTGGCTTATCCAAAGAAGTCAATGGTTCTTTTGGATAAACTACCCTGATAACTTTTTTAATGGCAATTAGATTAACCCAAGCCGTTCTAAACCATAAAAAACGCCGTCTTCTTCTGCAGAAAGTGTGACCATATTGGCAGCCTGCTTCACTTCATCGCGAGCCGATCCCATAGCAACTCCCATACCAACTAAAGAAAGCATCTCCATATCATTTAAACCATCACCAAACGCCACTGCTTCGTCAGGAGCAATACCCATCTTTTCTAACAATTTAGTGAGACCGGCAGCTTTGTTGGAATTGAGCAAATTAACATCACAAGTCTTTGCCCCTATTGAAGACCACCTTCTGAAATCCAATTCTGGAATCTGTTCTTGATAGTGGCGCTCTTCCTCCGTATCACAATGAAGAAACAATTGGTAAATATCCTGTTCCATCCAATATTGAACAGGGGCAAGTTCAGGCTTCCATGGATCATGCATATAGGCCTCAATAACAAATGGATGGCTAATATCTGTTGCCTTAAAGCTCGTCCCGCCTAGAAATGTAAGCGGATGTTGGCGTTTACCAGCCAATTGATGGATTTTATTTAAAATCTTTTTCTCAATGGCATTTTTGAAAATTTCTTTTCCTTCATGAAAGGCATAGGCACCATTAAAAAAGACCATCGAATCCACACCTGTTTCCTGAACAATGGTTTTTGAAAAATAGGGGGCTCTGCCAGTTGCGATGACCACTTTGATCTTATTCTCCCGCAGCTTCTGGATGGCCACTTTGGTTGCATGGGTAACCTTTCTGCCATGGGGCAGGATAGTTCCGTCTATATCTAAGATGACAACCTTGTAATTCATTCCAATACTCTCCTAACGACGCGATCTTCCGTATTCCTCTGAGGAATATCATTCACCTAGTATAACATTAAAAAAGAAAACGGGCATTAGTGCCAGCTAGAAAAATAGGAATATCATCATTTAAGGCTAACTATCCTGTATCACATGTTTAGCGTAAAAGGGGAGATAATCTTTCCCTTTCTGTGGGTAGATGCCATCTATCTGATGAATGTTGTCGAAAATTTCAATAAATTTTCACATGGTGTTCGCACTAATAGATGTTGATTGTGGTAGGATAATAGTGGC
This sequence comes from Bacillota bacterium Lsc_1132, assembly GCA_044598425.1. Classification (GTDB taxonomy): domain Bacteria; phylum Bacillota; class Bacilli; order Bacillales; family Cytobacillaceae; genus JAEVLT01. Next base: position 1,926,036 of record CP172536.1, on the reverse strand, counting down.
TGGTTTGCTAGTTAAACCACTAAAAATATTTAAAAAAGGAAGTGGAAAAATGGGTCTGGATATGTATTTAATTTCTGTTCCAAAGATTGAAGGCCTAACATTTGATGAGACACTAATAGCAATTGGAAGGGTTCATGAGCATAAAGCAGCACGCGATGAAATTTATGAAAAGATTAAGCCGCATATTAAACATGGTGAAGAATCAGATCTTTCTTGGTCTGAACTACATGATGATATTGCGTACTGGAGAAAGGCCAACCAAATTCATAATTGGTTTGTAAAACATACCAACAACGGGATTGATGAGCCGGTTTTTTTTAGTGAAGTCACAAAAGACAAACTAGAAATTTTGAACAATTATTGTTTGGAGATTCTGGATAAAAAGTCGAATCCGGCAAAAATTTTACCTACAAGACCAGGTCCTTTCTTTGGCAGCCTTGCTTATGACAAATTTTATTACAGTGAGATTGAAGAAACGCAATCAATCATTGAAGATCTTCTTAACCACTTCGATTTTGAAAACCGCTATTTGTACTACCAATGTTCATGGTGAACTCCTCATTCTTTAAACTCATCAAAAAAACAATTCTAAAAACTTTTTCTGCTTACATTATTTTCTGATTGTCGATTTTTATCATTTCGACTTCGAAGTTAGATAAGCGGTCGCATCATGATTTTTTCGAAATCAGGAAAAAATTTCGAAGTAATTTTAAGGTCGTGTATTTTTTGAATAGGGACGATTGTAAATCGTTGATTAATCCCCTATTCTTATATGTTATAATAAATAGACTTGGAGGTGGCATGGTGAATCAGGAACTGTTAGGAGTATTGCGTTCAGTTTTGAAAGAGGAATTAGCACCCGTTCATCAACGTCTTGACTCCCTTGAAAGTAAAACAAAACAATTAAGCGAAAATATTGACGTTAAAACAAGAGAATTGAATGAAAGATTTGATGTAAAAACCAAAGAAATAAGCGACAATTTTGAAGCCAGAACAAAAGAGATCATTCAGAATTTTGATGCGAGAACAAGAGAATTAAATGAAAAATTTGATGTAAAAACAAAAGAAATAAGCGACAATTTTGAAGCCGGAACAAAAGAGATTAATCAGAATTTTGATGCGAGAACAAGAGAATTAAATGAAAAATTTGGTGTAAAAACAAAAGAAATAAGCGACAATTTTGAAGCCGGAACAAAAGAGATTAATCAGAATTTTGATGCGAGAACAAGAGAATTAAATGAAAAATTTGATGTAAAAACAAAAGAAATAAGCTTCAATTTTGAGACAAAAACAAACGAAATGAATTTAAAATTTGATTCCTTATCTAAAGAGATGAAAGAAAAATTTAATATTTTAACAAAAGAAATAAACGAAATGAAGACAGGACAGGAACGAATACAAAAAAATATCATTAAAAATCTGGGAGAATACACTGAAAAAATTGCTGACCACGTTGATCATAAAATAGCTGCTTTAAATAAACGAGTTTTTGCTGTAGAAACAGAAATTCAAAGATTGAAAAGGCAATAAAGTGGAGCAGCATCTATATTCCCCTAAATATTGAAAATTTACAGAAGACACTTTAAATAAAAAGTCATTTTGCTGCAACCTTCAGTAGTCAATTTACGTATAAATAGAAAATAGTCAAAAAGGAGAAAAATAATGTTCTTAGCAGAACTTCAGAAAGAGGAGAAAGAAGCATTCCTTGAACTAGCTTCTTTAATTGCATTCGTTGATGGGAATGTATCGATATATGAGAATTCTATCATTGAAAAATATCATAGAGAAATGGGGCTTGAGAATTATAAAATAAAAGGCCTCTCTATTGATGACATTCTTAAACGATTTACAACTGAACAATCGAAAAACATCGTCTTAGCTGAAATCCTTAAACTTATCTATTCTGATGGTGTTTTTCATGATTCAGAAAGAGAATCGATCCGTTTAATTAAAACCCACTTTGGATTTGATCCAAACGAATATGGGAGTTTCAAGGATTGGATTGTGAAAATAAAAGATTTGTCTGACGCACTGGGTCACTAAGATTGATGAATGCAGCTGGAGAAAACGATCTTCTTCATGAAGATGTTCATGAAAAAAGCATCACAAACGAAATAGTTTGTTCGAGTGTGATGCTTTTTTGATCTTTTTGTTAAATAAACCATTTTTTATCAAGCTTCTTTTCTTATTTCCAAGTTGGATGGCTGCTCTTCTTTTGCAAAAAGTTCATCAAAAATAGGATTGGACGTGTTTTGGCTTTTCTTTACAAACATTGGATTTAGTGCTTGTATACAAGTCAGCACCGACTAAGAACCTAACAAGCAATGTTCCAAATCGACGGCCTCCGACTTACCATTCTTCAACAGAGCTTCTGTTTGATTTATCACGCCCTGATAAAAATGCAGACCCATCCACCTTAATTCTTTTTCCTTTTAAAAAAGACACGTTGTTAAAAAATGGATAAAGTACAAGGATGTTTAAAATCTATTGACAAGCTTACTCTATTTTGGTTATATATAACTTGTAAGATGTGGGAAAATTCCCCTGTTTCCATGGGCTGATTATCTTATATTTTACAACATATATAATTTGGAACGTAGGGTTTGCTTATTTGGTATAGACAATGCTAAAAAATTAAGCGCTGCTGTTTTTAAGAGGATAAATCTTGAAAACGGTAGTGCTTTTTTATTTCAAATTTTTTTCAAAGGAGAATTTAAAATAGGAAAATAAATTTTAACCAAATCATACTTTTTACAAACGGACAGCGAAAGGGGATAAACAGTAATGAGTATTCGTAAAAAATTGTTTGGTGGATTTGGGATTGTGATTATCTTATTGCTTACGATCACAATCATTAGCTTGACGGAGCTTTCAACGGTTAATTCCAATTATACAATATTAATCAATGAGCAAGTGAAAAAAGGAATGTTGACAAAGGATTTAAAGTATTTGGCATCTGAAGAGTCAAGAAGTACACGAGGATACTTATTAAATCGAAAAGAATCAAATCTTCAATCGTTTCAAGCTGAACAAAATCAATATAAATCCACTTCGAATGCGTTGGGGAAACTGCTCAATACCCCAAAAGGGATCAAGCTTCATCAGGAAATGGATCAGCTGCATATTAAATATGTAAATGCAATGGAACAAGTAATAGAATATAAAAAACAAAACAATGACCAGGCCTCCATGCAGCTGCTTTCCGAAAAAGGTACTCCATTAAGCAATCAATTTACGGAAAAAGCGTCTGAACTGGAAAAAGCCATCGAAAGTCTCCTAAATTCAGAAATTAAAAAAGCTGAAAGTAAAGTAGCCAAGGTGAAAACCACACTGATTTTGGTTTCGATAATTGCTCTATTGCTCGGTTTAATGATTGCTTACTATATTAGCAGGCTCATTTCCATGCCTGTAACGGCTGTAGCAGCAGCAGCAAAACAAATAGCTAACGGTGATCTTACAGGTGAAGATGTAGACGTTAAAAATAAAGATGAAATCAGGGAACTTGCCCAAGCTTTTAACCAGATGAAACAAAACCTTCAGACGTTGATCCGAAAAGTGAGTGAAACTTCTGAACAAGTTGCCGCTTCTTCCGAGGAGTTATACGCAAGTTCAGAACAATCGGCAACGGCTGCAAACCAAGTCGCTGAATCAGTACAGGATATTTCACATTTCACGGATATTCAAGTCAGAAGTATGGAAGAGAATAAGGTTGCCATGGAAGAAAATGCAGTGGGGCTCCAGCACATCGCGGAGTCTGTGTCAGGAGTGTCTGAATCATCGCTGGAAGTGTTAAAAAACGCAGAACAAGGTAATCAAATTATTCATCAGACGATTCTTCAAATGGAAGGTATAAACAAGGCAGTCCAGAGTGCAGCGGATGTCCTTCAAGATCTTGGGGAAAACTCCAAACAAATTGGCCAAATTATTGAGGTCATTAATGATATTGCAAACCAAACAAATCTTTTAGCACTTAACGCCGCAATTGAAGCGGCAAGAGCAGGAGAGCATGGCAAGGGTTTCGCTGTCGTCGCAGATGAAGTGAGAAAGCTCGCTGAACAGTCGAAGGAGTCATCTGAAAAAATCGCTGTTTTGATTCAGGAAATACAACAAAATACCGTACATACCATAACCGCAATAGATGATGGGATGAAAGAAGTAAAATCAGGTTCGGAAATTGCCGCACAAGCAGGAGAAGCTTTCCAAAGTATTTTAAAATCTGTCCAATATGTAACGGAACAAGTACAAGAAGCGTCCTCCGCAACAGAAGAAATTTCTGCAAGTACGCAGCAATTGACTGCTTCTGTCGAACATTTGACTGGTATCTCCGAGAAAATATCGATTAATACACAGGGAGTGGCCTCGTCTTCACAAGAACAGCTTGCATCCATGGAGGAGATTACAGCTTCGGCAGCTTCCTTAAGTAAAGTTGCCCAAGAATTGCAAATGGAAGTTGCGAGATTCAAATTGTAATTTAATAAGCCTTTAAAACAATCGGCATACTCCGCTATTTCTATTTGTTTTTGGGGGGTTCCTAGAAAAATACTCCATTTTGCGCGAATCCCTTAAAGTTTAAAAAAGATCCGAGCCAGGTAATTGCTGACGTACAAGAAGTGCTTCAGATAAATTTAGTGAATATGAGAGTGATTGGCGGGTTAGGGGATATGTGTCCAAAGAAAAAAGGCTGTTGCATCGGCAGCCTTTTTTTTCTTTGGACTCTATTTTTCTATTACCTCAGTGTACTACTTGTCTTTTTGTATGCAGTGCCGCTTGAAACATCTATTTTTACAGTGTCAATTAAATTTTTACTTTTTTCTGAACTCTTTACGAAAGACTCTGTCAATCTTTACATTCACTTCACATTCGCTTAATATTTTCACTTTATAGTTTAATTGTCAGTAAAATTAAAATTTGATTAGAATCCATTAAGAATTCGATTAGAATCTAGGAGGTTATCATTTTGCTGAAAAAGAAATTGAAAAAGGGAATCTTACCGATAGCTGTTTTATCTACTGTGGCTTTTGGCTCCTTGTTTGGCGCATCATTCCATCAAGATGTCCAAGCTAAAGAAGTAAACGAACAGAAAGAAGAAAAAGGGAATAATGCTGATATTCGAAATGTAATATTTTTAATCGGAGATGGAATGGGAGTTTCTTATACTTCTGCCTATCGCTATTTAAAGGATGATCCATCAACTAAAGTGGTGGAACAAACAGCATTTGACCAATATCTTGTCGGACAGCAAATGACGTATCCTGAAGATCCAAAACAAAATGTGACGGACTCAGCAGCTGCCGCAACAGCCATGTCTGCTGGGGTGAAGACATACAATGCTGCGATCGGTGTTGATAATGATGGCTCCTCTGTTAAAACTGTTCTTGAAGCCGCAAAAGAAAAAGGAAAGTCTACAGGTCTCGTTTCCACTTCGGAAATCACTCACGCTACACCAGCATCCTATGGTGCACATGATGTAAGCCGGAAGAACATGAATGCGATTGCTGATGACTATTACGATGAGCGAATTCAAGGCGGGCATAAAATCGATGTCATGCTCGGCGGCGGGGTTTCAAACTTTATCCGTCCTGACCGCGATTTGACAAAGGAATTCCAAAAAGATGGTTATTCGTATGTAACCAATAAAGAAGAAATGTTGCAAAATAAGAACACTCAGTTATTAGGATTGTTTGCTCCTGGCGGTATGCCGAAAATGATTGACCGTGAAAACACGATGCCTTCATTGGAGGTTATGACAAAAACGGCATTAGATAAATTAAATCAAAACAAAAATGGCTTTTTCTTAATGGTAGAAGGTAGCGAAATCGACTGGGCAGGACATGATAATGATATTGTTGCTGCCATGAGCGAGATGGAAGATTTTGAAAAGGCGTTTAAAGCAGCAATTGATTTTGCGAAAAAAGATAAGCACACGCTTGTCGTTGCAACAGCTGACCATTCAACTGGCGGATATTCAATTGGTGCAAAAGGAAACTATAACTGGTTTGGCTCTCCTATTAAAGCAGCAAAGCGCACGCCTGATTTCATGGCAGAGCAAATTGCCAAAGGTGCCGATGTAGAGCAGACGCTAAAATCGTATATTCAATTGGATTTGACTCCAGAAGAAATCCAGTCTGTGAAAAAAGCGGCTGAATCGAAAAAAACAGTTGAAATCGATAACGCGATTGAGACCATTTTCGATAATCGTTCCTTTACAGGTTGGACAACTGGCGGACATACTGGAGAAGATGTGAATGTATATGCATTTGGACCGGGCAGCAATCTTTTTGCAGGAAAAATTGACAATACGGATCAAGCAAAACACATTTTTGAAATTTTGAATCGCGGAAAAAATAACGAATAAGAAACTTTGTTCCCGTTGAGCAGCATTTTTCAACGGGAACAATCATGTAAAATGGAAGGAGATTTGAATGAAAATATTCATTCCATTCGTAATGATACTCTCACTTTTAGCTGGATGCAACAGTGCAAAACCATTTGATTCGGAAAAGGTGAAGGCGAAAGAGACCGAAACAAAAAAAGATGAGGGTGGTTCTGTCAAACAAAAAAACAAGGCTAAATCGTTAACAGATGTTTACGTACCGAACCCGCAGGTTCCAAACGATACAAGCCTTTTACAAGTAGGGAAATCCGTAAAAGATGATAAAGGGGAAATGAACCTCTTAGGCTTAGCTGCTTTAAACAAAACATATTCAATCGGACCAATTGAAATGAAAATAAAAAATGTGAAGCTGCTTCAGCTTTTGCCTACGTATTCGTTAATGGACTATTTCCACTATTATACAGAAAACTATGAAGATATCAATTATGTCAAGGTAGAAGTTGAGCTCATCAATAAATCAGCTGAAACGGTTCAATTTGGGTCTGTTGCACATTTGCAAACGAGTAATGGGGAAAAGAAAGATTTTAAAGATGACTTTTATATCGAATATTTAGGTGGAGAAATCGAAGCAAACGGATCAAAACAAGGGTCTCTTGGTTTTATCATTGAAAAAAAAGCTCCGAAACTGAACTGGATTGAAATCACAACAAGTGATGTTCTTGACAAAAACAACAAGAAAATGGAAGATGGCAAAAAAATAAAAGTTGATTTTTAGTTATTAATTATGTAATTAAAGTTATGTAAAAAAGCCGCATCCTGAACATAGGGACGTGGCTTTTCCTTTTTAATGGAACGAAATTTTCCAAAGCGATCTGTTTAGCCATAAAAACGTTCAAGCGGAATGAACGAACCCACAATGTATATCATATTTCATAATGGAAATCGAAAAAAACCGTTAGAAAAACTGACAAGAATAAGGAAAAACGTGTAAGTTTCTGAGATACTTTAAAACAAATAGGAAAAGGGGAGTACAGATTTGATTGGAGGCCGAAAATATGATTCGCTTACTTGCTCAATTTTTCACGATTTTCATTTTCTATCAGATCGGAAACCTTCTAGTGTCCTGGTTTAGTCTTCCTTTGCCCGGAAGCATTGTCGGTATGGGTTTGTTGTTCCTTGCCTTGTCACTAGGTGGTTGTAAATTGATATGGGTTGAATCAGTCGCGCAGCTGCACATTAAGCATATTACACTCCTGTTCATTCCTTTCATTGTGGGGGTGTGGCACTATACAGGTATTTTTCGAATGGAAGGTGTGAAATTAGGGGCTGTGCTAGCGGCCAGCAGCTTGACCGTACTACTTGTAACTGCCTTTATTGCTGAGTTTTACGAAACAAAATTTCAGAGGAGGAGTAGAAATGGCAACCCTGATTTATAATAGTCTCTTTTGCACGATCGTTACAGTGCTCAGCTACGTAATAGGAGTCAAGGTGTTTCACCGTTTTAGAAAAGGTTGGTTAAATCCTTTATATTCAGCGACGGTATTCATTCTTTGCTTGTTGTTTTTTTCTCATATTAGCTTGAAAAGCTATACATCCGGCGCAGGAGTTTTCTCCCTGCTTTTAGGGACAGCTACGGTTTCACTAGCAGTTCCATTATATAAACAATTCCATCTTATAAAAAAGCATTTGCAAATTATTCTAGGGGCAGTCATGTCTGGAACACTTACCGGTGTTGCCTCCGTAGTTATTTTGACAAAAGTGTTTCATTTGAATCAAGAAATAATGGCTTCTTTAATCCCCAAGTCTGTGACAGCCCCTATTGCTCTATCCATTTCCCAATCAACCGGCGGAGTTCCTTCTCTCACGATTTTATTCATGGTGTTGTCTGCCATTTTCTCTCTTATCACCGGCCCTTTACTGCTAAAATACACAAAGGTAAATAGCAAAATTGCAAAAGGACTTGCGCTTGGAACGTCCGCTCAGGCGATCGGCGCTAACCGTGCATTTGAATGGGGGGAGTTGGAAGGCGCGATGGGGAGCATTGCCATGATTATGTCTGCATTGATTCTTACCTTGATTTCCCCTTTAATGTTCTATATTTAGCCGTTTAGCATAGCTTTTGAATTCGGGATGCCAGCTGCTGTAATTAATAATTCGTCTTAAATTTTCGTCCTTTAAGCTCACTTGAAGGGCTTTTATTTTGTTTTAATAAAAAAGGATATCAATCCTAATTATGTTTAAATTTGAAAAGCTCTTGGACATATCCATATACGGAAAAAGGGGACATGATCATTTGGTATCCTGGAATAAAAAGCATAAAACCGATTATATTTTTTCTAATTTTTAATGAAGAGATTTAAATACATAGTTTCTTTGATAAAAATAAAGAATGCTGTAACAGTTCAATGTCAATGGTAAAACAAGTAAAGTCATTGGACCGACAATCCAGCAGTAACCGAAAAGCGAGAAAATCAGACCTTGAATCCAGAAAGAGTGTAGGATAGATCTAAGTAAGGCATAAAAAGATTAATATTAAATGCCGTCTTCAATGATCATACCCTTCGCTTCATTTACAAAGTATCTTTCGTGCCATAAAAATACCATATGTTCTTTGAAATTGTTATGAGTTTTTAATGGTATTGTTGGGTAATGTCACAAAGTTTTTTACAAAAAATTTCCATCATTCATGCTACTGGCTCGTTTTTGAACATTTTTTGACTTTTCTCCAATGGAGGAATCCACTAACCGTGTTAGCATCGTTGCGACATTGTCGATCACGTCAAGACCTGAATTAGATTGGCTTGAATTTGCTCCGCTTTTTGTTACGCTGATCGGAGCAATTGTAATCGCGCCGCCAAAATTCACTATTCCGCCCGAAATGATTTCAATGTGGATTCCATCGCTGCTGATTGACAAATTATCCCTCCTATTGTTTTCTTTATAAATATGAATGCATCTGTACTTTTGTATAAACGAATAACCAGAGTAGTTACGATCGGCAGACAAATGGAGATTATTTTATTGAACCGAAGAGATCTTTAGAGAAGCGTTTAATTCGGCGATTAAAGCGTACAAAAGGGAAGAGGCAGCCTTTTATTTTACTATCAGAATTTATATCTGAACTTCGATAACTGTCTAGCGCAAGCGCCCTATCGACTACGTCGCTTCCCTCGCCTCGTCTACGATAAGTCGAGAACGAAAGACTACCGTCTTTCGACTCTCCTTTATCTCACTCGGCTTTAGTCCACCTCCTTACGTCGATGACCAAGGGCGCTTGCGCTTTTCTTACCCTAGAGCGGTGTAAAAAAGAAATACAAGAAAAACGATAGCGGCGATTGGAATGCATTCTAACTTATGTATTTTTAAACACCACCATATTTTAAAAAAAAAAGAGTAAAAAACCGCCAGCACACCCACGACGAAAGTCACGGGCGTGCAGGCGGGTATTATCAATTAAGGTTTTGCAATAGGTAAAATCTTTATTAAAAGCGACTTGCCGTTCACGCAGCAAGTCGCTTTTTTGCTTAATTATGTTCAATCATTTGATGTGCCTTTGTAAATAGCAGTCCATGTGTCAGGATCCCGAGCAGGATGGCTGTAATCGCTGCTGCCGAGGTAAATGAATACATAATTAAAATTTGATAGCGAACCGCTTCAATTGGATTTGCTCCGGCAACGATCATACCCGTCATCATTCCTGGAAGCTGAACAAGGCCGACGGTTTTCATGCCATCAATTGTCGGGAGCATGGATGCTTTCACCGTGCTTTGCATGACGTGAGAAATCGCCTGTTTTGACGTTGCTCCCAAGGCTAAATAAACGTTGATTTCTTCACGCCTTGTTTCTAATTCTGATTTTAAACGGTTGAAAAAAAGTCCTGAGACGACCATGCCATTCCCAATGATCATACCGCTGATCGGAATGATGTATTGCGGAGTGGCGTGAATGATTTTTAGGCCGAGCAGCAATCCCATTGTGAGAATTTCGGTAGAGGTAATCGCTGCCGCAATCCGCCAGCCAATACGAGGCAGTCCATTTCCTTTTTTTCGCGCATTCAAGGTAGCAACTGTAATCATCAGGGTGAGCATTAAGATAATCAATATCCAAGATTTTAGCTGAAAAATGGTATGTAAAACGTAGCCAACAGCAATTAATTGGACCGCCGCCCGAATCGTTCCGATGATAATGTCTTTCTCGAGTCCAATTCGCTGCCAGAGCGAAAGCAAGATGGCAAACGCAACAAAAATTAACGTTAAAAACAATGCGATTGTGCTCATTATCTGACTGGCTCCTCCTTTTCAAAAGAGGTGGCAATAAACTCTTTTGTGATTGCTTGCTTTGGATTGTCAAAAACATCAGCCGTTGCTCCTTGCTCGATAATTTTTCCATCGGCAAGCACCCAGGTGCATTGGCCTACCTTCTTAGCCTGCTTTAAATTGTGGGATACCCATAGAACAGTTTTCCCTTGCTGCCGGTGCAATGTTTGAATTAATTCTTCAATTTCTTCCGAACTATGGGGGTCTAGTGATGCCGTTACCTCATCTAAGAGAAGCACTTCAGGCTGGTTCGCTAAGGTTCGGGCTAAAGAAACCCGCTGCTTCTGACCACCGGAAAGGGATCGGGCTTCTTGATCTTTCAATGATTTGGGCAGTGCGACTTGGTCTAACAGGCTGTCGATTTCCTGTTCCGTTAGAGTTTGCTGAAAAAGCTTGGGCCCGATTAATAAGTTATCCCGAACCGTACCGGGAAGCATTGTTGGCAATTGAAACACCATCCCGATTTTTCTGCGTAATTCCAATACATTCATATCAAGATAGGAAGTTTTATTAAACGATAGAGTTCCTGAGTCAGGATCGGTCATTCGGTTAATTAACGATAAAAAGGTGCTTTTTCCGGAACCGGAAGGCCCAATGATCGTAATTAGTTCACCATCCATCACACTAGCGGTAATCCCTTTTAGTATCGGTTGACCCTGCCGATTGTTTTTAACAATGTTTTCAACTGATATCAGCTTTTCCATGTTCATCATCCTCGTAAAAATCGAATGCTTGCTTTTTAAGTTTTTCCTATACTCTGTAATTTTTTCGTTAAAATCTAGAATCAGATGTTTCATTTCTACCGTTCATTTTCTTGGTTTCGAATAAGAACGAGTCCAAAATATATCAATATATATGAAGTTACTCATAAGTAGTACAGCATGTCAACACAATCTATCTTTCTTTTTAGAATTGTTTATCTGTTTATTAAATAAACAAAAAAAACAAAATTTTCACTTCTTATTTGTTATACTAGTTTATAGATTTTTCTAAAAAAGGGGAGAGAGGTATATGACAGAATTTTTGACGAAAGTAAGTGACATGATCTGGGGGCCGCCGCTGCTGATTCTTTTGGTAGGAACAGGCATTTATTTATCCATTCGCATTTCCTTCCTTCAGTTCAGCAAGTTGCCTTACGCCCTTAAACTTGCATTTTCAAAACACCAAGATCAATCATCCGAAGGGGATATTTCCCACTTTCAATCGCTAATGACCGCACTTGCAGCAACAATCGGTACTGGAAACATTGCAGGAGTTGCAACTGCTGTCGTTCTCGGCGGTCCGGGAGCGGTTTTGTGGATGTGGGTTTCAGCACTTGTCGGAATGGCGACAAAATATTCAGAAGCGATTCTTGCTGTCAAATACCGCACGGTTGGCAAACGTGGTCAAATGGCAGGTGGGCCAATGTATTATATTGAAAAAGGTTTGGGATGGAAGTGGCTTGCTGTTTTGTTTGCCCTGTTTGGAGCAATTGCCGCTTTCGGTATCGGAAGTACTGTGCAATCCAACTCGGTGGCTGCAGCGATCGAATCGAGTTTCGGAATTAATCCATGGGTGACAGGAATCGTGCTGACAATTGCTACAGGACTTGTATTGCTTGGCGGTATCAAAAGTATCGGGAAAGTTACTTCCTATATGGTACCTTTTATGGCGATCTTTTATATTTTGGGCGGTCTTACTATCATTTTGTTAAATATTGATAAGCTTTCTGCGGCTCTCGGCCTGATTTTTTCAGACGCTTTCACAGGGAAAGCCGCAGCCGGTGGTGCGGTTGGAACAGTTATTCGCTATGGTGTGGCACGGGGAGTGTTCTCAAATGAAGCTGGTATGGGCTCAGCACCAATTGCGGCGGCGGCCGCTAAAACGGATCATCCAGGGCGTCAGGCGCTCATTTCCATGACCGGGACTTTTCTTGATACAATTGTTGTTTGCTCGATTACGGGCATTACCCTTGTTATGGGCGGTTTATATACAAAAAGTGATCTTACTGGAGCTGCATTGACGACGCAAACATTTGATCTGATGCTTCCAGGGGTTGGAAGCTTGGTAGTATCCATCGGTATTATTCTTTTTGCCTATTCGACCGTTTTAGGATGGGCATATTATGGAGAAAAATGTTTTGAATATTTATTCGGCATACATTCCATCTGGTGGTACCGTATTTTTTACACGCTGTCGGTTGTTGTTGGAGCCGGTATGAGTCTTGGCTTGGTATGGACGATTGCCGATATTTTTAACGGATTAATGGCTGTCCCAAACTTGATTGGCCTTCTCGGTTTATCTGGAGTTATCGTAGCGGAAACAAAAGAATTTAATAAGATTTTAAAAAAGGAAAAGCTGGAGAAGAAAAAAGCGATTGCAAGCTAAATTTCTCTTTTTTCGCTTAAAACCCACCATAGTTAGGGCTAAGGTGGGTTTTGATTTTAAAACAAGTTCATTTGTAGAAGAAAATCAAATCGATATTTTTTCTTTTCGAATACTCGAGTATACAGCAGCAAGAAGCGCGCCTATAAATCCAGCAATCAAATCTTCCATCGTATCAGTATTCCCGCCTCTTTGCATTGTATGGGTAAAAGTAAGGTCACCAATAAATTCATATATTTCCCAAAGGACGCTTGACAAAACCGATAGGGAAAGGACAAATAAAAAAATTAACCATGTTGAAATTCCATTTCTGGCTGATTGGGGTACCAATAGCCTATACAAAGAAATGCCGGCCAACCCGACGAATATGCCTTTATATAAATGAAGAGTGGTGTCCCACCATTTGATCTCCATATAAAAATTGGCAATTGAGCCTAAAAAGATTGTGCAAAAAATGAAAAAATAAAAACCAACAATAAGAAAAGAAGGAAATGGAATCTCATTCCTTCGTAAGAGCAGGAAAAGGGGAAGGGCGCTGACCATTACCCCGCCTAAGGTAACTTGCCACCGGGAAGAATCTCCCTTAATAACGTAATAAATCGTTAAAATACCCATAAAAACAATAAAACAACTACTTAGTATGATAATTAATGTCCGCTTCATTTTATCACTCCGAAGAACAATGTCTTTACCATTATGTCCATTTTTATACCAAATATGAATTTAGCTATACAGAAAAAATTTTTTAAAAACTAAAAATAAACGAAAAATAAATTGACTGATAACTTTTCAGGTGATACCCTTATGTTTATAAATGAACAAACCAATCTATGAAGAGAAGAGTAGGTTACGTTCTTGTTGCCCAGAGAGTCGGTGTGTGCTGAGAGCCCGATGAACAAAAGTAATCCGAAGATCATCTCTGAGATGCATGGCTGAAATTAGTAAGCTCTGCCGGAAAGTCCGCCGTTATCATGGAACACGTATAGGAAACTGTACGGAGATCGAGAGCCGCAGCTGCATGTTTTTTTGCTGCGGAAGTAGGGTGGTATCGCGAGTTAACTCGTCCCTATCCATTGGGACGGGTTTTTTGTCGTATAAAAAATTAAAAAGATGAATTGTAATTGGGAGGAAATGAAAATGAAACAGCCTGTTGATCAAAAAGAAAAGTTTTTAAATGTTGAGGATATTATCATTGCCAGCCACACGATCAAGGATGTTATTTCCCCTACACCCTTGCAGTACAATCAGTTATTGTCAGAACGTTATGATTGCCGCGTCTATTTAAAGCGAGAGGATTTGCAAAGCGTCCGCTCATTTAAAATTCGCGGTGCTTACAATCGCATTAAAAAATTAAGTGAAGAAGAGATGCGAAACGGGATCATTTGTGCGAGTGCCGGCAATCATGCTCAAGGGGTGGCATATTCCTGTCAACTATTAAATATTCATGGGAAAATTTTCATGCCAAATACGACACCGAAGCAAAAAGTAAAACAAGTGGAATTCTGGGGAAGGGAGCATGTTGAAATTGTCTTAACGGGCGATACCTTTGACGATGCCTACGATGAAGCAATTGCATGCAGCATCAAGGAAAAAAGAACTTTTATTCATCCGTTTGATGACGCTGATGTCATCGCCGGGCAAGGAACGATTGCCGTTGAACTTTTGAATGATTGTGATGAAAAAATTAATTATTTATTTGCTGCCATTGGCGGTGGCGGTCTTCTATCAGGCGTAGGCACATATATGAAAAGTTTTTCAGCGGACACGAAGCTAATCGGAGTAGAGCCATCGGGGGCACCTGGAATGAAAAACTCGATTGAAAAAGGGGAAGTCGTAACATTAACAGATATTGATCCCTTTGTCGATGGTGCTGCCGTTAAAACAGTTGGATCAAACACTTATAGCATTTGCAAAGACATTGTGGATGATATTGTTGTTGTGCCAGAAGGTAAAGTGTGTACCACTCTTTTATCTTTATATAATGAAAATGCCATTGTTGTTGAACCGACTGGAGCCCTTTCAGTTGCGGCATTGGACGCTTATGCTGATCAAATTAAGGGAAAAACGGTCGTTTGCATCGTTACGGGGGGAAACAATGACATTGGCAGAATGCAGGAAATTAAAGAGCGGTCAATGATTTATGAAGGTCTGCAGCATTATTTTATTATCCAGTTTCCGCAGCGACCGGGTGCGTTAAGGGAATTTTTAGATGATGTGCTTGGCCCAAATGATGATATTAGCCGCTTTGAATATACGAAAAAGAATAATAAAGAAAGCGGTCCGGCTTTAGTCGGGATTGAATTAAAGGATAAGGAAGATTATTTTCCGCTGATTGAAAGAATTAAGAAAAAAGGATTCTTCTATAAAGAGGTAAACAAAGATAGCACTCTCTTCCAAATGTTGGTCTAATCCTAAAACGTACTTGAATCCTTTGATGATTCGAGCGCTTTGTTTTGAAAAAATAAGTTTAGAAAAACCAATGTATGCAGCCGTAAAACTATTAAAAATAAGCCTGTCCAGATGGAGCAGGCTTATTTTCATCCATGTTATTTCCAAACATCGTTTGCAATTTCAACAACATGGCGCAGTTTGGCCCATTGCTGTTCTTCTGTCAATAAATTTCCTTCTTCGGTAGAAGCAAAGCCGCATTGCGGGCTTAATCCTAACTGTTCAAGAGGGACGTAGCGGGACGCCTCATCAATTCGCCGCTTTATCGCTTCAGGGTTTTCCAATTCCCCAAATTTTGAAGTAACCAGCCCAAGAACAATTTGCAGTTCCGGACGTTTGACAAAACGAAGCGGTTCAAATCCGCCAGCTCGTTCGCTGTCATATTCTAGGAAAAACCCGTCGATGTTCAAGCCTTCAAATAAAGTTTCTGCAACGGGTTCATATCCCCCGGAAGAAATCCAAGTTGAACGGAAATTTCCGCGGCAAATATGCATGGTGATTCTCATATCGTTTGGACGGTCTGCAACAGCTTCATTGATTGTGCGAGCATACAAACTTTGCAAGTCTTCCGGATTTAATCCCCGTGCTTGCAGCAATTCTTTTTGCTCTATTGAGCAAAGATATGCCCATGATGTATCATCTAGCTGGAGGTAGCGGCAGCCGGCATCATAAAAGGCGTTAATTGCTTTTTTATAGGTAATAGCTAAGTCATGGAAAAATTCATCCTGATCACTATAGACATCTTTGTCTATTTTCCCTCGGAAATGAAGCATGCTTGGGCTTGGAATTGTCATTTTTGCCGTATGTGATCCAGCGACGCTGTGAAGAAACTTGAAATCCTCTAGCATCGGATGATCTGAAAAATCTAATTTACCCGTCACTTTGATCGCATGAGATTTTGTTTGCTTTTGATGAAACTGAATCCCTGTTTCGGTATCATAGCCTTCAACACCTTTTAAATTTTCGAGAAAATCAAAATGCCACCAAGCGCGGCGAAACTCTCCATCTGTAACAGCCTGTAACCCGACTTCCTTTTGCTTAGCGACAATACGGGAAATTTCGTCATCCTCAATTTGACGCAATTGCTCGGACGAGATTTCCCCGGCATTTTTTTGCAAGCGAGCCTGTTTAATTGCTTCTGACCTTAATAAACTTCCAACTTGGTCCGCACGGAAGAAAGATTTTTTCTTTTGACTTACATTTTGTTCCAATACAACCCCTTCTTTCTGTTCGTTATTTTAAAATAATAACAAAAATTTTTGAAAAATAGAATAACAAATTCCGTATGGATGACATTTATCATATATAGGACATGACAGCTGCTACTTAAATCAATCTATTTTATCCGTTATAATTCAACTAAACCACATCAAGGAAGGGGAAAAGGACGAATGATGTCTACCCAAAAAATGAAAGATTTAAGAAAACAGGTTGCTCCTTATGAAAAATCCACAACAAAAGATAGTATTTGGCAGCTGATCAATACGTTTGTGCCATTTTTTCTATTATGGTTTCTAGCGTATGAAAGTCTGGCCATTTCGTATATACTTACTTTCCTTTTAACTGTTATCGCAGCGGGTTTATTGGTGAGAATTTTTATTATCTTTCATGACTGCTGCCATCATTCCTTTTTTAAAAATCGCTCTGTCAACCGTATGCTTGGAACATTGACAGGGGTGTTAACCTTATTCCCGTATGATCAATGGGCTCATGATCATTCGGTTCACCACGCTACAAGCAGTAACTTGGACAAGCGCGGAACAGGGGATTTATGGATTCTAACGATCGAAGAATATAGATCCGCCTCTATTTGGAAAAAAATCGGTTACCGATTGTACCGAAACCCGTTAGTGATGTTTATTCTAGGTCCCATTTATCAATTTCTGATTAAAAATCGGTTTAATCGAAAAGGCGCACGCAAAGCGGAACGGTTAAACACCTATTTAACAAACATTTTGATTGTAGCATTGTATGGTACAGTTTGTTGGGTCATCGGATGGCAAAATTTCTTACTTGTTCAAGGACCTATTTTCTTAATCTCAGGTTCGGCTGGTATTTGGCTTTTTTACGTACAGCATACATTTGAGGATTCTTATTTTGAGGAAGATGCCAACTGGAAGTATGTGAAAGCAGCTGTCGAAGGCAGTTCATTTTATAAACTTCCGAAGCTGCTTCAATGGCTGACTGGCAATATTGGCTTTCATCATGTTCATCATTTGAGCCCAAGAGTTCCAAACTATATGCTTGAAAAGGCTCATATCCATACACCAGCATTGCAAAATGTGCCAACCGTAACCTTGGCAACGAGCTTCCGATCATTGCGTTTTCATTTATGGGATGAGCAAAATAAAAAATTTGTTGGCTTTGCAGATCTTAAAATTGCTTCTAAAAAGAAAGTATCAATCAAAATTAAACCGGAGCTTTAAGGATTCGTCTCCTCTTAAAATGGGGAGATTTTTTTAGTTTAATGAAAAAGCTAAAATTCAATGCTTGGCTGTTTGGAAAAAACAGGTTAAAATAAATTGTGTAGATTGTACGAGAAGTATGGACAGCAATGTAAAATGAGGGTTCAACTATGTTTAAAAAAAATTGGCTTTTATTGAAAAACACCGGCATTTCTCCATATATTTGGACGGTTCTTGGCATTTTGCCTTTCTATTTTATTTTGCAAGCTCCGTCCACAATTAAAATTGTGATTGGGATTATTTTAATTTTACTATTCTTTTTGATTTATCAATTTGCTTTTCGTTCTAAAGGGTGGACTGTCTACTTGTGGACGATTATTCTCATCGGTTTTTCGGTTGCCGCCACAACGCTGTACAGTTATGTTTATTTTGCTTTTTTCCTTGCTTACCTTATCGGAAATATTAAGAACCGCATCCCGTTTTTAATCTTGTATTTTATCCACTTAGTCAGTACAGCTGCGGCAATAAATATTAAAATTCTCTTGCAGGAAGAATTATTTATTAAACAGCTGCCGTTTGTACTGATTATTTTAATTAGTGTTATCCTTCTTCCATTTAGCCTGCGGTTTCGCAAAGAGAGAGGGCAGCTGGAAGAAAAACTTGAGGATGCCAACAAGCGAATTTCCGAGTTGGTAAAATTGGAGGAACGACAGCGAATTGCCCGCGATCTCCATGATACGTTAGGTCAAAAGCTATCGCTCATCGGCCTAAAAAGCGATTTAGCTAGAAAATTAATTTATAAAGATCCAGAAAAGGCGAAAACAGAGTTGAAGGATGTTCAACAGACGGCTAGAACCGCTTTGAATGAAATGCGTAAAATGGTGGCGAACATGCGCGGCATTCGTTTAAAAGATGAAGTTGCCCGTGTGAAACAAATTTTAAAAGCGGCGCAAATCCAATTTGTCGCCAAAGATGATTTTACATTGACGAATGTATCGCTTTTGACGGAGAATATTTTAAGCATGTGCTTGAAAGAAGCAGTTAACAATGTTGTAAAACATAGTGGGGCAACCGTTTGTTATATCAGTATTGAGCAGACGGATAAGGAAAGTGTGTTAAGCGTACGCGACGATGGAACTTCTTCTGAGAATGGCATTGATTTTACTAAAGGAAGCGGATTAATGGGGATGAAAGAGCGGCTTGAATTTGTCAACGGACGCTTAGAAATTGAACGCCAAAATGGAACAACATTACTTATAACTGTACCGAATATGGCAAAGGTAACGGGAAAGGTGGAGGCAAAGTGATTCGAATTGTGATTGCGGAAGATCAGCGTATGCTGTTGGGGGCTCTAGGTGCATTGCTTAATTTGGAAGAGGATATGGAAGTGGTTGGCCAGGCAAGCAATGGGGAAGAAGTATTAACTCTTGCCCGCCGTTATAAACCGGATGTGTGCATAATGGATATCGAAATGCCTGGCAAAAATGGCCTGGAAGCTGCCGAAGAATTAAAAGAATTAGGCTGTAAAGTCATAATTTTGACTACGTTTGCCCGATCAGGATATTTTCAGCGAGCATTAAAGGCGGGAGTCAGCGGTTATTTATTGAAAGATAGCCCCAGTGATGATCTTGCCAGTTCCATTCGCAGTGTAATGGCTGGAAGGCGCAACTATGCACCTGAGTTGATGGATGATGTATACAGTGAGGAAAACCCATTGACCGAGCGGGAGATGGAAGTACTTGAATTGGTCGCTGATGGGAAAAATACAAAAGAAATTGCGAGCCAAATGAGCATTACCATTGGTACAGTGCGAAATTATATTTCAACGATCATGGATAAGTTAGGGGTAACAAATCGAATCGAGGCAATAAAGCATTCTAGACAAAAAGGTTGGTTTAAATAAGGGGCAAAAAGGCCGACAAAGTGTATGTCAGCCCTTTGATTGCGTTTCATCTGGTTTGACTGCGAGCAAATGGTTCTGCTCAGCAGTCAGCTAATTGTCATCAGTTATGTTTAACAATGGATAAAATAAAAATTGTAGAAATGATGCAAATGGTACCAATCCATTCAAACAGACCGAATGGAACATGAAGCCATGCAACTGCTAAAAAGGTGGCAGAAAGCGGTTCTGCGGATGCAAGCAGACTTGTTTCCGTAGCAGAAATATACTTTAAACTTTCCATATAGCAAAAAAACGCAATTAATGTTCCGAAAATTACCACGAACAATACCGCTAAAAAAGCTGTAAAAGACCATTCTCCTTTAAAATTCCATGGAGGGGCAGTTAAGCTTAAACCGATTCCGCCTATGACCATTCCCCACCCTACAGTCATAAAGGATCCCCAGCTTTTAAGTAAACCTCCAGGCTGCAGTGTGTAGAAAGCAAGCGCAAATGCGGAAGCAATTCCCCAGAAAAAAGCAGATCGTGTGATCAACAATGTGTCTATTTTCCCGTTGGTCACCAATAGAAAGGTACCGAGTAAGGCTAAGCTAATCGCTGCCAGTTCGTGTTTAGCAGGAAATTGCTTGGCCCGAAAACAAATAAAACAGGTTATTAGTACGGGTGCCAAGTATTGCAGGATCGTAGCTGTCGCTGCATTTCCATGCTGGATTGCGGCAAAATAGGTATACTGCACCCCCAGCATTCCAATGATTCCGAATAAAATAAGCTGGATGACATCGCGTTTTTTTCGCCAAATTTCCCCTATATTTTGCCTTAATACGAATTGTGCGAATAGAAGCAGGAGAATGCCAGACGATAATAATCTTGTAACTACTAGCCAGTCCGCCTGAAACCCTTTTTCATGAAACAAATATTGAGCAACTGTTCCAGAGACCCCCCATAAAATTGCGGCAATTAAGACGAGAACGATTCCTTTTGTCCTTCGATCCGCCAAAATCGCTTCTTGCGAATTCATACCATCCCTCCAAATTGAATGAAGATTGCAATAATTATTCTATTATATCATTAACACAATATAATAATGAAAGTAATGTGCTTTACTGTGAAACTCCTCATGGAATCGACAGAATTTACTTTAAAAAATACTGCAAAACCCATCTTCAAAACAGGAGATGGTTTTTTTTGCTTTTTTCACGCCGGATTAAAAGCTTTACGAATCAGAGTAAGGATAATAGAAAGTGCATAGAATAGGATTAAGAATTTTATGGAGGTGATTTTAAATGGAAGATAAACCACTGCATTTTGATGGGAGCGTTTCTTTTTATTTAGAAGCTGTAAATGAAGCGATGCCATCCTTTGAGTTAACCAATGAAATGAGAAAAAGAATTGGGCAGAATCCGTATTCACTTGACAATAGTGGAGAATAGAATTGATTTTGCATGAAAAGGGAGAGGGATGATTTTAACATCATTCTAATAAAAAGTTGAGGGTAAACGACGGTGAAAAAACAACTATTCCTCTTTATGATCCTTTTATTTATGTTAACTAGTCATGCTCAGGCTGCTGGCGGAATTCCTATTTTAGTCTATCATTCCATTGATGAGTTTAACGGCCATGGCTTCAGGGAATTGTATGTTACGCCAGAAAACTTTGAAAAACAAATGATGTATTTAAAGAACCACGGATTTACGTTACTTACATTTGAAAATTGGCAGGATCGGACGAAAGTGAGCAAACCTATATTGATTACGATCGATGATGGCTATAAAAACAACCTGAATGTCGAGGCAATTTTTCAGAGAGTAAAGGATAAACAATTTGTTCCAAAAGTAACACTATTTGTCATCTCTGACTTTGTTCGACGACCAAACAGACTTTCCGCGTCCGATTTAAGAAGACTCGCAAATACAGGAATGTTTTCTATTCAATCACATACAGCAAACCACCCTAATTTAACAAAAACAAAAAACATGGAATACGAATTAAAGTCGTCTAAACAATCGATTGAACGAATTACAGGTAAGCCTGTCATTGCAATTTCTTATCCTTTTGGGATATTTAATAAAGAAATCATTGAGGAAACCAAAAAGTATTATCGATTTGGATTAACAACCACCCCTGAAAAATTTAAAGAAAGTGAAAAAGAAAATGAGAATTTATTATTGCCAAGAATATATGTTAAATACTCGACAACTCTAGAGGAATTTGCGAAAATCGTTAATTAATTCTTTTGTAATTCCCGCAATCTTTGAATAAAGATTGAAGCGGGTAATCGTGTTAAAATAAATATAAGCGATTGCCATTACAACATGTTAACTTAAAACATGTTGTAAAATGCTTTCTGGGGGTGAATTCTGTTGGATTTAGAAACAATTTTTACGAGACTAACAAATCGTACTCCAACGATTTTAGGAATTGAACAGTTTTCTAAATATGCTGTCCTTTTGCCGCTGGTAAAATTGGAAAATGAGGTACATGTGTTATTTGAAGTTCGTTCCCATATGTTGAGAAGGCAGCCTGGGGAGGTGTGTTATCCAGGGGGACGAATTGACACACAGGATCTTGATGAAAAAGATGCTGCCATTCGCGAGACAATTGAAGAGTTAGGATTAAAAAGAGAAGATATTGCTCAAGTTTCCCCCTTGGATTATTTTATTTCTCCATTTGGAATGATAATCTATCCATATGTTGGCGTTATTCAGAATTTTCATCGAATGAACCCAAACTCGGCAGAAGTTGGTGAAATCTTCACAGTCCCACTATCTTTTTTCCTTAAAACAAAACCCGAAATTTTTCGTGTTCAATTCAAGGCAGAACCGGAAGAAAATTTTCCTTATGAATTAATTATTGGCGGACAAGATTACAACTGGCAGGCAAGACAATTAGACGAGTATTTTTATACGTATGAAAACCGGGTGATTTGGGGATTAACAGCAAGGATACTTGCACATTTTATTGAATTAATTCGTTATGTAGAATAACTCAATTAGACAAACTGTAGACTAGGGGAAAATTGTCCATCGTCTTTTTTCTTTAGCAAGATTGAATTCGCTTAAAAGGAATGAGATACTATTAAATGATGGTCTTACAGTTATGATGGATGGTGAAAGTTCATGCAGCGAACACAAATCCCCACCTATGAGCGGATCGCAATCGACCTTGCGAATCGGATTTATGATGGTCATTTTAAGGTGGGGGAGAAAATTCACGGGCGCTCGACCTTGGCGAGTGAATACAAAGTGTCTCCGGAGACAATTCGAAGAGCGATAAAAATATTAGAGGACGTAGAAATTGTCCAATCGGCACAGGGAAGCGGCATTGTTATTTCTTCGAGAGAAAATGCTTTTAAATATATTCATCGATTTTCAAATATTGAGAGTGTAAAGGATTTGGAAAAGCAAATAAGTATTCTTATTGCGGAACGGTCCAAATTGGAGGAGCAGATTTTCGATACACTGAAAAAATTAATGGATTATTCCGGAAAATTGCGCCACACAAACCCGCTTGCCCCGATCGAGATTGAAATTTTACCAGGCTGCAGCCACATAGGGAAAACAATATCCGAAGTGAAGTTTTGGCAAAATACAGGCGGTACGGTAGTCGGGATGAAGCGGAAAGGGGAAATTGTTATTTCACCGGGACCTTATGCCTTAATCATGGAGGGAGATATCCTGCTCATTATTGGCGATGAAAAAATATATGACCGAGTGGTTCATTTTCTGCAAGAATAGGAAAAAACCGGTTAGATCAATCAACCGGCTTTTTCCTATTTATTTAATCAGTCCTTCTTTTTGTAAAAATTCTTTTGCTACTTTATCTGGAGACTGTTTTAAGCTATCTACCTTATAGTTCAGGTCTCGCATTTTTTCATCGGAAAGTTTTCCAGCTAAAGAATTAATGACTTTCTTTAACTCTGGATGTTCTTTTAATGTTGATTCCTTAATGATCGGCACTGCATAGTAGGGCGGGAAGAAATGCTTGTCGTCTTCTAACACTTTTAAATGAAAGGCTTCTAGCAATCCATCAGTGGAAAAGGCGTCGATTACATCACTCTTGTAATTTTTAAGTGCTGTATATCGCAAGCCTCCGTCGACTGCCTTCACCGCTTTAAAGTTCATATTGTAGGCTTTTGTCAAGCCTGGAAGCCCATCGTTTCGGTTTGGAAATTCTATCGTTGGACCGATAATCATTTGATTGCTGACTTTTGCCAGATCAGAGATTGTTTTAAGACCGTACTTAGAGGCTGTTTCCTGACGAACTGCCAATGCATAAGTGTTGTTAAAGCCAAGCGGCTGTAATAAATCAATGCCATATTTGCTTTTAAACTCTTTTTTCACTATGTTATATACTTGTTGCGGATTGTTGACAGCCTGTTTTTTCATAATATCGACAAGTCCGGTTCCTGTATATTCCACATACATGTCAATATCCCCGCTTTTTATTGCGCCAAAAGCAACCTGGGTGCCTCCAAGATTCAGTTTTCTATCGACTTGTAAATCCGTTTTATTTTCAATCAGATCTGCGAGCATGTTTCCTAATATGAGTTGTTCTGAAAAGTTTTTTGTGCCAATAACGATTTTATCTTCAGCCTTTGCTGTTGGGAAAAAGGCGAATACGCCTGCAGCAATCAGCACTATTGTTGCAAATGAAACGATAAGTTTTTTGCGGCCGCTGCCAGCAGATTTTTTCATGGATGTTGATGAATTCATTTTGCTTGTGTAAGACAGTTTCTTTTCAAGCTTACCAACGCCAAAATCGATGAGAAGAGCTAAAATACATGCGGGAATCGCACCTGCCAAAATCATATTGTTGTCAACGGTTTGAACGCCTGAAAAAACAAGATACCCAAGACCGCCGGCTCCGATAAACGCAGCAATTGTCATCAATCCTACTGCGGTTACGGCCGAAATTCGAATACCAGCCATAATCACTGGAAAGGCGAGCGGCAATTGAATTTTTCGCATCGTTTGGCTTTTGGTTAGACCGATTCCTCTTGCAGCTTCTAATATATCTGAGTCGATATTGGTTAGTCCTGTGTATGTGTTTTTAACAATGGGAAGTAAAGAGTAGAGAACAACCATGACAATTGCGGGTGTGCTGCCGATTCCGATAAACGGAATTAAAAATCCAAGCAAAGCTAAGCTTGGTATTGCCTGAATGACGTTGGTTGTTCCAATAACCGGTTTTGAAAGACGCGGCTCTCTTGAAATTAAAATTCCAAGCGGAATCCCAATGACAACCGCAATCAACACAGACACGACGCTCAAGTAAATGTGTTTTCCCAGTAAACTAAAAATTTGCTGATAATTTACCAGGACATAATTCCAAAATTGATTCATTAAAAAGATACCTCCAAATCAATTAATTGGCTACTTAAAGCGGATAAAATGCTGCTTCTTGTGATCAGACCAATTAATTGGTTGGCGCTATTCACAACAGGCAAGTAGCCGATTTTGTGTTCGTTCATTGTGGCTAAAACAGCGATTAAATTTGTATCCTGATAGACTGATTGAACTTTTTTCTCCATTATTTCTTCAAGTGTTAAATTTCGCTCAAGCAACTGTATTCCTTTTAAGGTAACGATACCTAAAAGAAGTTGGTTTCGATCCGTAACAATTAAACTATCAACTTTTTGTTCTTTCATAATTTCAATTGCCTGCAGCACTGTTCTTTTTGCTGTAATCTTGACAGGATGGGGGATCATAATATCATCTGCTTTTAATAATTCCGGGTTGTTCCAAACTCTTCGCTTTCCAATGAAATCTTCCACAAAATGATTCGCTGGGTTTTTTAAGATGTTTTCTGGGGTATCGTATTGGAGAATGTGGCCATCTTTTAACATACAAATTTTATCTGCAATTTTAATGGCCTCATCCATATCGTGAGTAACGAAGATAATCGTTTTATTTAATTCTTTTTGCATTTGGTACAATTCATCCTGAAGAGTACTTCTTGTTACGGGGTCAAGAGCGCTAAATGGTTCATCCATTAAAATAATATCGGAGTCGGTTGAAAAGGCTCTTGCAACACCAACTCTTTGTTGCTGGCCGCCGCTCAATTCTTTCGGATATCTGTGCAAATATTCTTCAGGATTCAATCCTACCATATTTAGTAAATCGACGGTTTTCTTTGTTATCGATTCGGGGCTCTCTCCTTTTAGCTTTGGGATCAGTTCAAGATTTTCTTGAATTGACATATGCGGAAAGAGACCGGTATTTTGAATGACATATCCAATGTTTCGTCTTAACTCAATGGCATTCATTTGCGAGATGTCGGTCCCATTTACATAGATTTTCCCGGATGTCGGTTCAATGAGTTTATTTATCATTTTTAGTAGAGTTGTTTTTCCGCAGCCGCTCGGGCCAATAAAAACAACTAATTGTCCTGCCTTAATGTCGAGTGTAAACTCATCGATGATGGTCTTTGTTCGATACTTTTTTACGATGCTTTTAAACTGTATCAACGTTTGATTCCCCATTTCAAAAAATTGTTTGATTATGTGACAACTTCATAATAACATATAAGTTGTCAGTGTGTCGAATATCATGCTTTATCTTGCAAAAAAACCGGTATCGGTTAATAAGATATAGAATGCACAAATTATTCAAAAGGTTAAAATAAGGTTAATATGAAAATTCACTTCCCTTAAGGCAGTAAAGTGGTATGGTGTTGGTAACCACAATCAGTCTAAAATAGGGGAGCATGTAACTTGAAAAATTTTTCGAAAAAAAAGCTTTCGATCTGAGTAGATAGGAGAAAAAAATGTTCAAATTTAGGATAAAAAAAAGAAAAGAGAATCGAAGGGGAAGCGATTTGTTAAGTCGGTTGCCGAAGAAGCTGGCGGAGAAATCATTGAAGCAGTTTTTACTGCGGGCCTAAAAGCTATTTTCCGCTTCATTAAGCATCTTTTTTAATGTATGACTATACGGGTTAGCACCTAAGAATGGGCTAACCCATTTTTTTATGCTTTTGCTGCCTTTCTGGCTGCGATTTTAAAGAACCATCGAAGCAATGGGGGAATAGCAAAGTAAATGAAAAAGAGACGAAATAACTGGTATCCTGTTACCATTGATAAGTTAGCATGGATTTCATGTGCGAGAATACCCATTTGATCCATCCCTCCCGGCGCAGTGCTTAATAAACTAGTTGCAGGTGAAATATGGTTTTGATAAACCAGCAAAAGACTCAATAATAGTGAGCCAACAATCATCACCATGCCGCTGATCAGAGCAAGTGAGATGATTTTTGCTTTGTGCTGAAGCTTTTCAGGCTTTAACAATAATCCAATATACCCGCCAATCATAAATTGAGAAACATCTAATATTGGCGCGGGCAATGACGGTCCATGGAATCCCTCAATCGAAAAAATCGCTGTTCCAAGAATGGGGCCTAATAAGTAGGGAGTGGGAAACTTGAGTTTTTTTCCAACGATGGCAAAAATAACACAAACAATGGCAAAAAGAAGAATGTTCGGAAAAAACGGTCCAGCAGATGACACCGAAACTTGAGCACGATTGGAAATGATGTTGTTAACTTTTTCATTTGCGAAAAATGGAGAGAATGCAAGAAATGGAATAAAGAAAACAATCATCATCAGTCGAGAAACTTGAAGAAAGGTAACCGTGGTGATGTCGATTCCTTTCACCTCTTCAGCAAAAATAATCATCTGTGACAGCCCGCCCGGAATACTGCCGGTTAATGCGGTCGGATAATCGACATTTGTTAACTTAGAGACAAAAAAAGCGATACCGGCACAAAATAAGACAAGCAAAACAGTCATTAAAAACATCGACGGCAAGTTTCTCAGTATTTGCAGCAGTGCATTTTTGGTGAATGATAAACCGATTGAATACCCGACAAAGATTAAACCAATGTCCCGAATCTGGCGTGGCCAAAAATAATCAATTTTTCCAAATCTTGAACCAATCAATACAGCAAACATTGGCCCTAAGAGCCATGGAATAGGGGTATGCAAGTAACCGAATACAATGCTCCCTGTCAGGGCGACGAAAAAAGCAACGAAAAATCGAATGAGTTTGTTGTTGCGGTTGAATATTTCCAACTGTAAAACCTTCTGTCTACTAAAAATTCTTTACACTGTACAAATATACTGCTTTTTTGTGGAAAAAGCACTATGGAAAACTGATTTTCCACACGAAAAATTCTTTCACGCTTGACCACATTAAAGGTTTAAACTATTGAAATATTTTAAAAATATGTTAAAATGAAATTGGTTAAACTTTCAAAGTTTAGACCTCCTAAATGATGGGCTTTGCGCGACAGCTTGGCTCTTTTGTGCCTTTGAATCTCTATTCAAAGGTTTTTTTTTGCCTTTCGATTAAAAACGATTTCTGTGATTTTCAAATAGTTGGAATAATATTGATTGATTTACCTAAAATAAGGTTTATGAAAAAAATTAGAAGGTGATGGTAGTTGGTTAAGCTTTACCATTCATGATACAGTAAACGTTGCGGAATTTGCAAAAAAATTTGGTGGCGGGGGACATCCGAAAGCTTCAGGATGTGAAATGACGGAAGAAACGTTTAAAAAGTTTGTCATTGATCTCTTCGCCATTCCGACCATAAAGTCTGACCCGGAGAAGAATGTACTTAATATGAAAGAAGCAGATTACGGGACAGCCTATCAAAATCGGGAAGGGAAAAAGTTTTATATTATACCGAATAGAGAGCAAAGATTTATTGTCATGATTCAGAACAAAGCGATTGGGCTGTCCTTCAATTCTTTTGCAGAAGCGGAACGGCTGATTAAAAGACAATATGGTGCCTGGCTTAGCTATGATGATGAATGTATAAAGGATTTGGCGATCGCTAAGCAGCTTCCGCCCGAAGAAATCAGAAAAAATTATCCTGAATACATGAAAAAAAGCTAAATATTAATTAAAAAAGGTTAGTGCCCTGCAAGCGGCACTAACCTTTTTACATGGAACCGTTATCTTACTGTTGGTCTTTAAAGATTTCAGCCAACAATTCATAAGAGTGCAGACGTGCTTGATGATCATAGATTTGAGCGTTGACAATCATTTCATTGGCCTGTGTTTTATCCAGAAATGCCTGTAGTTGTTCTTTCACCGTTTCGGGAGACCCGACAATCGAAGCGGCCTGTCTCTGTTGAAGCAATACTTTTTCATAATCCGTTGCCAGCTCATCGATATTTTCAACCGGCGGCTGCAGCTGTCCTGGGTTATTCCGAATTAGGCTTAAAAATTGCTGAGCCATGGATGTGGCTAACCATTGAGCTTCTTCGTCTGTTTTTGCCGCAATCACATTGACTCCCACCATCACATATGGTTCATCGAGAACTTCAGAGGGTCTAAAGTTTCGGCGGTATCGTTCGAGTGCCTGTAATGTATTTTCTGGGGCAAAGTGGCTTGCAAAGGAAAATGGCAAGCCAAGTTGTCCCGCTAATTGGGCACTATAGCCGCTTGAACCTAGAAGCCAGATAGGAATAGCGGCACCTTCACCTGGAATTGCACGGACGTATCTTTTTCCTGTATTTGTTGGCGGCTCCAAATATGCCCGCAGCTCGTCTAATTGTTCTGGAAAATCAGAACCGTCGCTGCGGCGGTCGCGCCTTAGCGCATGGGCTGTAAGCTGATCTGTTCCTGGAGCCCGGCCGAGGCCTAAATCAATTCTTCCGGGAAAAAGGGACTCCAGTGTGCCAAACTGTTCCGCAATCACAAGAGGGGCGTGATTCGGCAGCATGATGCCTCCTGATCCGACCCGTATTCTCGAAGTATTTGCAGCAACATGGCCAATAACAACAGCCGTTGCTGAACTGGCGATCCCTGGCATGCTGTGATGTTCAGCAAGCCAGTAGCGATTGTAGCCCCATTTTTCAGCATGTTGAGCTAAATCAACCATGTTTATGAAAGCCTGGGCAGGTGTGCCTCCTTTAATAATAGGAGCAAGGTCTAGAACGGAAAAACGTATATCACTTAGCCGTTTCTGGTTTTGTTTTTGTTGTGCCATTGTGACATCTTCCTTTGCAGCATCTTTTAAAAATCTTCCATAGAAATTCTATCAATAATCGTTAGTGTTTCAAAATGATTTGATTGTATAACAATATTTTACCAGTTGTTCAAGAGGAAACCATTGGTTGAATTAAGACTTTGACAAAAACAGCTACCGTTGTGATCGACAGCTGTTTTATTATACTGTAAAAATGTTATGTAAACTTATAAGGTGAATAGAGAATCTCCCAATATCAAAAAGGGCGATTCCCTCATTGCATTAAAATCCAAACAAGAAACTCACAATATTTTTCTTTTTTACTTTTCTTGGTTTCGTTGGCTGGTCGAGAACGAGTGGTTTTTCGGCTGCGTTCTTGACTTTCTTTTCATTTTCAAGTGCTTCGATACGATTAAGTAATGATTGCACCTGATTCTGTAATTCCTCAATTTCTTTGCGGTGCTGCAAAAGCTGATAGGAAGCAACAGAATCGGCTCTTGAGTACAGCTTGACCTCTAAATCGCTAATTCGGGTGGACAGTTTCTCCAGTCCATGTTCAGGTTGCTGTTTGATTGTTCCTTTCCGAGTCTTTTTTTCAGAAAGTTGAGTGATTTCATGGAGGAGTACGCCATTTTGAATATGCTCCTGAATTCTTTTTAAAAGTTCAAAATCGTCTTCATTAAAAATATAGTGCCCCCTGTCATTTTTATCCATTGGCAGTTCCAATTGTTTAACCCAGCGTTGAACAGTACTGACAGACACCCCAAGCATTTTTGCTACTTCGCCTGTATTCACGTATAATTCCCCCATTTATCATTGATTTTTTGCAATCTTGCAGGTATAGATTCGCGATTACCAGAACTGCCACCATTTCTTCACCCGGGAAGGGGCTGCTTCGCGGAAACCTGTTAGCATTGTTTGAAAGGCAACTTCCCGCTGCCTGATTTCATGACGAAACTGATCGAGATCTTCCGCAAAATTTTCTCGTTCTTTCACAATTGCCTCTGTTAAATTATCTATTCCATTATTTGTGATATCGATATAATGAGCAAGTTCTTCTGACGTTTCAGATAGCTGTTTGGACAAAGTAAAAATCTCCTCAGATGTTTCCAGCGCTTGATTTACGATCCGATTGGAAATAGAGTGATAGTTTTCGGTTGTTTGTTCAGAAATTTTGTCGACGGCACCTGCAAGTACGGCTATGTCCGCCTGCGTATTGGCATTCGATTTATAAATTGAATCGGACAATGATTTAACAGTGTGAAGCATACCTTTTGAAATTTCCTTCTTCATTTCGTCTACAACCTCCTTTCGAACCACACTGCGAATCTCATTCTTTACTTCGCTTAAAAAGGTTTGTTTGTACGTATCCATTGCGGTAAAAAAATCATCCGAATGATTGTTCGGCTCCCCGCTAGACCGCATTTCATCCGACAGGACGGCAAGAGATGTTTCAAGAGGCTGCGGTATAAGTTCAACTGCAGTTTCTTGTATTTTTGCTTCTAGTTTTTCTTGCCACAATTGTCGAATGGTTTCATTGTTCGTATAAGTATCGTAAAGCTCTTTAATATCATTTAAATGTGCAAGTTCTTTCTCTGTATAGAAACGTGCTCCTTGTTTCGTCCGCGGAATGATAAGCAGGCCTTCCAGGTCTTTTTCCCATTGCTTAAGAGTGCTCGGTGAAACATTGATTTTTTTTGAAATTTCTTTTAAGGTGTAAGCTTTCATAACCGTTCTTCAACCCTCTCTATACAAATCTATCTATTTTATAATTCACCACTCAGCCGTTCATTTTCCTGCCGGTTGACAAAAGCTATCAAAACAAGTGTTTATTCCCGAAATAACAACAATTTTCAAGGTGATTTGAGAGAAGAAGAGCAGCCGGGTTAAAAAAATATTGTGAATCGTTGAAATGCGGATTAAAATAGGATGGATACTAATCGGGAGAGAAGGAACACTATGTGGGTTGTTGCTGCACTTATTACAACTTTGAGTTTTGGAACAAACAATACCATTTTTAAATGGAGTACAGGAAAGGGTTTGTCGAAAGTACATATTCAATTTTTCTTTTATTTTGTCGCTTTTTTACTTACAAGTATCTATGGACTTGCAAATGGGGCTCTTCATTTGAATGGGATCACGATTTTGCTTGGATCAATAATCGGAGTCTTAAATGCTGTTGGAAATATCCAAATGTCAAAAGCTTTTGAAAAAGGTCCGGCCAGTTTGACTTCACCACTGATTGGAACAAATGCTATTCTGCCAATCTTGAGCGCAGGGTTTATTTTTCATGAGCATATTACCAGCATTCAATGGGTTGGCATCGTTGTCATGCTTGGCTCTGCTGTTATCATTCAATACTCGCCGTCTTCAAACCGAAATGTGAACTATATATCCTGGGTAATGCGAGTCGTGCTGGCCATTTTGGCTTTTGGTATATTGGGAATTTTAATGAAAACAAGCTCCTATCTTCACATGGACTCTCTCAGTACGCTTATTTCGATGTATAGCGGGGGCAGTGTGTATTTAGCTGTATCCAGTTTGCTGGCTAAAGAGAAATGGCGCCGTCCGGAAGTCGCAACAGGTGCATTAGTAGGGTTGATTAGCATTATCGGCTACAGTTTTTATTTTTATGCGCTTAAAATGGGTACTGCCAGCATTGTTTTTCCAATTGTCAGCCTCAATTGCCTTGTTGTCGTTTTAGCCGGTTATTGGGTTTTTAAAGAAAAAATGAAAATGCATCAAATTATCGGTGTCTTTTCAGCGCTGCTGGGGATTGTTTTTACGAAGATATAATTTATAATAGAGATTTATTAACAAGAGCCGTTCCAGCTTGATGTCTTGGAACGGCTCTTGTTATTTAAAAATCCACTGTCTTACTTTCTGTATTTTTTGCTAGATTCTCATAAAATGCAGCGAGAGAAGCAGTGTAATAGGGCACAATCCAGAGAAAGGCGATTCCGGCTGTGAGTGTACCGAGGATTGCCCATCCGATAAAACTAAGCAGTAAGAGGAAATACTTTCCCTTATAACCGTTCATCATTTTTCTGCTTTTTGTTATAGCCGCATTTACTCCAATTTCCGGATCATCTTTTACGATAAAATAGACTTGAGAGTAAGAAATCGCTTTGATAATCCCCGGAATGATAAGCAGGAAGCTCCATAGAATGGTGTACAAGGTCGTTAAAAAATAAATCCCTAACACTTTAAAATAAATCGAGGCATCAAAGGCGTAAAATAAATTTTTAACGTTTACCGGTTTGCTTCTTTCTATATCAAGAAAAACGGAATAATAGCCATAAATGACCGGGCTTAAGGCAATCGTAAAAATCCATGAAACCACTTGTGCCGGAACAGGAGGATTATCGGTATTGCTCCATGCGCCGAATCCTCCGCTAAAAAGGATTTCCATTACTAATGGTACGATCGAATTAATTGCCAATGTGAGGATGGAAAAAAGAATCGCTAAACCCCATTTTCCTTTCAAAGCTTGTTTCGCTTCCCGTTTAATTTCGCGAACTTTCAATATTTACTCCCCCTTAGTCAAGTAATCCTAACTGTTTTAGACCGTTATAGACGCCAGAGTTGGTGACTTTTGTAGTCTTATGTTTTGCTAATTTAAACAATTCAGGATGCGCATTGCCCATCGCAAAACTTTCACCAACATTTTGTAGCATTTCCGTATCATTTAAACCATCCCCAAAAGCAATGGCACTTTCCTTTGAAATTCCAAGATGCTTCAAAACCTTCTGAATACCGATCCCCTTATTCACTGTATCGCGAATAACATCGTAACAATGTTGCATTCCTTCAATATTTACTTGGGATAAATGAATGCCATTATCGACTTCGTAAAGAAGATGGTCGTTTTCTTTTAAATTGATGAGTGTCATTCCTAAAACTCCGTTAACAATAGAAGGAGAATAAAGTTCATTTTTTTGTAGGTGAAATTTTTTACTAAATTTTTCAACATCCGGATGATTTATGGTTGAAAAAGCGTTGGTTGTGTTTGTATAGGCAACAATTTCATGATGATGCTCGTTGGCAACTTTAAAAAAATCGGCGACAGTTTTGGGCTGCATTGGGATTTGAAAAAGATCATCCCCTTTATAAATAGCATAAGCACCGTTATAACCGATGAAAGAGGAGATATTAAGATCATCCGCCAGTTCCTTAATTTCATGGATGGGTCTCCCAGTGGCTAAAAAAACATCCAATCCTTTTTTCTGGACTTGCGAAATTGCCTCTTTTGTTGATGCTTCAACTTGGTCATCGGGTGTCAGAATGGTGCCGTCAATATCAAGAAAAAGGGCCTTAAAATGGGTCATCTGCTTACTCCTATCATGAAAATTTATATGAATGGTTCTCCATTAGTCTAACATGTTTTTACAATAATGCGATAGTTTCCCGAAAGATAGAGCTTTCGATTAGAGAAAAAGCAATGTGAGCTTCATGCATTGCAGACAATAGGATAAGCACTTTTAAAACAGTTATACTTATCAAACATCTGTAAAAGAATGCCCATATCTTGTTTAGTCAACAAAAAAAGGGTTAAAAGATCAATAAGATCTTTTAACCCTTTTTTACGGAAGCAAATATATTTCATGAAATGGCGGTGTTTCAAGCTTTGAAGAACGGAGCTTTCCACTTTCTACAAATTCTTTTAAAGTCTGTTCCACTTCCGAAACCGAAAGGTCAAGAAGATTGGCAACTTTTACAGTTGAAATCGTCATATATTTAGGACTTTTTGTCGAAGAGATAATCATTCCGCGGATATATTGGTACAGTTTTTCTTTTTCCAAATTAGCTTTCCTTCTTTCTGTTAAAAGTTGAATGGCAAATAGTAAGAACTATAAATAAAATTCCCTTGGAAGTAAATATTATTACAGAACGAATAGGAGGAACAAACATGGCATTTTTAAAACCAGATGAAATTGCAAAATTGACTACAGAAACAGGAACAAAAAAAGCAAATCTTCCAATTCTAAGTATTCTAACATTAGGATTTCTTGGTGGAGCATTTATCTCCATCGGGTATTTGTTGGATATAAGGGTGACAGCAAGCTTACCAAAAGATTGGGGGACATTTGGTTCCTTTCTGGGCGCTTCCGTATTTCCATTGGGACTCATCCTGATTGTTCTTGCTGGAGGAGAACTACTAACTGGAAATATGATGGCTGTTTCAATGGCTTTTTTTGCAAAAAAGGTTTCCATAGGTAAGCTAATCAACAATTGGATTTGGATAACAGTAACCAATTTTATTGGAGCACTTTTTGTTGCTTATGTTTTTGGCCATTTAGCAGGGTTAACAAGTGAGGGACCATTTTTAGCGAAGACGGTGGCATTTGCTCAGGGAAAAGTTTCTGAAGCGTTTTGGCCAAGTTTCTTTTCAGCGATTGGCTGTAACTGGCTCGTCGGACTAGCCTTGTGGCTATCTTATGGTTCAGAAGAAATGAGCAGTAAGATCCTTTCCATTTGGTTTCCAATCATGGGCTTTGTGGCTATTGGCTTCCAGCACGTGGTGGCAAATATGTTTGTCATCCCGGCTGCTATTTTTGCCGGACAGCTTAATTGGGGTCAATACATTCAAAATTTTATTCCTGTATTTTTAGGAAACGCAGTCGGTGGAAGTATTTTTGTATCCCTTCTCTATTGGTTGGCGTACAAGCCTTATTTTTTAAAGGAATTGCAGGCTGCACAATTAAAGGATAGAAGACTACCGGAAAAAAGGAGGAAATAGCTTTGAAAGAGACAACTTTTTCGGTCGAAATTAATGGAAAAGAATATGAAGCAAAACCAGGACAAATCATTCTGGAGATCGCCAGGGATCACGAAGTTTTTATTCCATCAATATGCTATCATCCGAACCTTGGAACGATTCAAACTTGCGATACATGTTATGTCAATGTTGGCGGAGAATTAGTGCGCTCGTGTGCAACAAAGGCAGAACCTGGGATGAAAATCGACAGCCTTTCAGAGCCTGTGAAAGACGCCCAGTATGAAGCCATTTCCCGGATATTAAAAAATCATGAACTGTATTGCACTGTTTGTGACAACAATAATGGCAACTGTACGATCCATAATACGGTTGAATTAATGGAAGTCGAGCATCAAAAATATCCTTTTAAAGCAAAGCCATATGCCCCGGATAATTCGCATCCTTTCTATCGCTATGAACCGGATCAGTGCATTCTTTGCGGCAGATGCGTTGAGGCCTGCCAAGATCTGCAGGTAAACGAAACACTGACGATTGATTGGAGCAGGGAAGTTCCCCGAGTAATCTGGGATAATGATGTTCCCATTGACCAATCCTCTTGCGTTTCCTGCGGGCACTGCGTCAGCGCTTGTCCATGTAATGCGTTAATGGAAAAATCAATGCTGGGAAAGGCGGGTTACTTAACCGGAATTCCGCCGAAGATTTTGGGGCCGATGATTGATTTAACGAAAGAAGTTGAACCGGGATATCGTGAAATTTTTGCAATTTCAGAAGTAGAAGCAGCGATGAGAAAGTCACGGATCAAACGGACAAAAACGGTTTGTACATACTGCGGTGTAGGCTGCAGCTTTGAAGTATGGACAAAGGACCGGGAGATTTTAAAGATCCAAACTCATACTGAAGCACCAGTTAATGGAATTTCAACCTGTGTCAAGGGAAAATGGGGCTGGGATTTTGTAAATAACGAAGAACGCTTGACAAAGCCGCTGATTCGAAAAGGAAAAGAGTTTGTTGAAGCGACTTGGGGAGAGGCATTGGATCTCGTTGCTGAAAAACTCGGAGGGATTAAACGCAAATATGGATCAGATGCAATTGGCTATATCGCTTCTTCAAAGTGCTCCAATGAAGAGAATTATATTTTCCAAAAATTTGCCCGTGCTGTAATGGGAACAAATAATGTCGATAACTGTTCCCGTTATTGTCAATCACCGGCCACAGCTGGTTTAATGCGGACAGTCGGATTTGGCGGAGATTCAGGAACGATTCATGACATTATGAAGTCAGATCTTACTATCGTTGTTGGAGCAAATCCAGCAGAATCGCATCCCGTTTTGGCGACGAGAATTAAACGGGCACATAAATTGCACGGCCAAAAATTAATTGTAGCTGATATTCGAAAAAATGAGCTAGCGCAACGAGCAGATTTTCATATTCACCCAAAACCAAGTACAGATTTAATTTGGCTGTCAGCTGTTACAAAGTACATTCTTGATCAAGGCTGGGAAGACAGAGAATTCATCAAAAAACGCGTCAATGGTTTTGAAGCATATGCAGCATCACTTGAAAAGTTTACACTTCGTTATGCAGAAGAGAAGACCGGCCTGACAGAAGAAGAATTGATTAAACTCGCTACCATGATTCATGAAGCCAAGTCCGCATGTATATTATGGGCAATGGGTGTTACCCAACATAAGGGTGCAACAGACACAAGTACGGCCATTTCCAACTTATTATTAATTACGGGGAATTATGGCCGCCCTGGAACAGGTGCTTATCCATTACGGGGACATAACAATGTACAAGGTGCGTGTGACTTCGGTACAATGCCGGCTTGGATGCCTGGCTATGAACCAGTACAGGATCCAGAAGTACGAAAAAAATACGAACAAGCATGGAGAGTAAAATTGCCTGAAGAACCGGGAATGGATAATCATCATATGGTTGAAGGAATGGACAAAGGAAAACTAAAGGCGCTCTATCTCTTTGGCGAAGACATGTCCCTTGTTGATGCGAACTCTAATCATGTTGATGCAGGATTTGAACGGCTGGAATTCTTCGTTGTCCAAGACATTTTCTTTAGCAAAACAGCACAGTTTGCCGATGTTGTTCTGCCAGCTGCACCAAGCCTAGAGAAAGATGGAACCTTTACAAACACGGAGCGAAGAATTCAACGCTTCCATAAAGTTTTTGAACCACTTGGTGATTCAAAACCGGATTGGGTAATCATACAGGAAATTGCGAATCGATTAGGAGCAAATTGGAACTACAAAGACCCAAGTGAAATCATGGCCGAGGCTGCCAGTCTTGCGCAGATGTTTGCAGGAGTCAGCTATGAAAAGTTAGAAGGCTGGGAAAGTCAAGTATGGCCAGTTACAAAAGATGGGCAAAGCACCCCGCTTTTATATACGAACCGTTTTGGACTTCCGGATGGAAAAGCTCGCCTAGTACCTGTCGACTGGACTCCGCCATTTTTTGCCGGAAAAGAATTCGATCTGCATTTAAATAATGGACGTTTATTGGAACACTTCCATGAAGGAAATATGACTTATCGGTCCGAAGGCTTAACTCACAAAGTTCCACATCCATGGCTTGAGGTATCGCTGGAACTAGCAAAAGAACGAAATCTCGAAGATGGTTCTCTTGTAGGCTTAACGTCGCCTTATGGACATGTTGAAGTGCGGGTGATTGTAACTGACCGGGTTAAAGGAAATGAATTATATTTAACCATGAATACAAGAGAAGAGATTGAAGCTGTGAATCGTTTGACAAGCAGTTACCACGACAAGATCACTCATACACCTGCGTATAAAGAAGCGGGGGTTAAGATGGAAGTGGTTGAGACGAAAGGAGAGTCGCCGCTGCCAAAACATAACCATCGGTTTGGTAATCGGGTACCGCAGTTAAGTGTGAAAGTAGAAGAAAAATGGAATCGTTCAGATTTCACACCAATACCAGAATTATTTGACGTTAGGGGGGAAGAACATGGCGAAGGCCACCACATTCATTAGGAAAATGAATGAAAACAAGGCAGAAGAAAATGCACAAGCTGTTTCTGAAATGATGGAAGAACTGGTGAAGAATCGCCAGGCCATTATGGAAGGAATCCATATTTTAAAGGGTCTGCATGAAATGGGGGCGCTTGAGGCCCTTCAAGCAATGTTGGAACAAAGAACGGCTGTTGGAGAGATCGCCATCCAACAGGTCAATCAGCCAAAAATGCACAATGTCATAAAAAATGCAATAAGTGCCTTTACATTTTTAAGTTCACTTGAGCCTAAAAAACTTGACACGATTTTAGCCGGTGTGAGTCATGGCTTTGAACAAATTCCGGAAAATGGTGAGAAACAAAGTCTTTGGTCATTGCAAAAGCGGTTTTGGACTCAGGAAATCCGCGCTTCCTTAACGGTTGTCGTCCACTTTTTAGATGGAATGGGAGAAGTATTTTTACGAAGAGGAAAAGAAAAGTAAGAAGGAAGGGAGTTCGACATGGAGACAGATGTAATCAACGTGAAAAACATGGGAAGTCAAGAGGACGCCGAAAAGATTCTTGCGGCTCTTGAGCATGTCTGGGGGTTAACAAAGGCAGAAGTTAGCTTATCAAAGAAGGAAGCAATTGTGACATTTGATGAACGGATGGCTTCCTCCCAGGATTTTATTCAGGCCATTGTTGAGACAGGGTTTGATATTTCAAATTAGAAAAAGGGTGGTTAGAATGAAGATTTGTGAAGTTTGTGGTGCAAAAGAAGAAGTAGAAAATAATGAAGAGGAAACCATTTCATCGGTCATTTTGCATGTATGCGAAAACTGTCGTGAAGATCGAAAATTGGCCCATTTTTATGACTTTCTTTTTTAAAAGCAGCTAAGTGATATAATTTATCTACTACCGAGATAGCAAGTGCTAGAGTTTATATAGCACTTGCTATCTGCCGTTGTATAAAGTAAGGCTGGATGAGATTTTGTATGACAAGTAAATAAATAATATGTTATAGTAGTGTTTGAATTTAAGAAAAATCCGCTCAGGCGGTAGAGGTTCTAGCTACCCTCTTTAAAAAACTAAGAAAAACAGCTCTGCTTTCTTAGTGGTGCTGTTTTTCCATTTTAAAGGAGAATGAAAATGAAGAACGGTAAAGCAGTAATTGTGTTTAGCGGGGGACAGGATAGTACAACTTGTTTGTTCTGGGCTCTTGAACAATTTGAAGAAGTAGTGGCAGTTACATTTAATTACAATCAGCGCCACAGTCTGGAAATTGAATGCGCTAAAAATATAACAAAAGAGCTTGGTGTGAAGCATCATATTCTTGACATGTCCCTGTTAAACCAGCTGGCTCCCAGTGCATTGACAAGAGACGAAATTGAGGTTACAGAAGGAGTGGATGGAGGTCTTCCCTCTTCATTTGTTCCAGGAAGAAATTTGATTTTCATCTCGTTTGCCGGAATTTTAGCCAGTCAGATTGGGGCAAAGCATATCGTGACGGGTGTATGCGAAACTGATTTTAGTGGCTATCCAGATTGCCGGAATGTTTTTATAAAATCGTTAAATGTTACATTGAATCTTTCAATGGATTCGCAGTTTGTGATTCACACACCGCTCATGTGGCTAAATAAAGCAGAAACATGGAAACTGGCGGATGAATTAAATGCTTTGGACTTTGTCCGGGAAAAAACATTAACGTGTTATAACGGCATTATTGCGGATGGCTGCGGTGAATGTCCTGCTTGTAAATTAAGAAAACGCGGGCTTGATGACTATCTGAAAGTTCGGAAGGAGTGTTAACATTATGTATGGATTCCGGATAGTGGATAAACTCCAAAAAATCAATGAAGATATTCAGAAAAATCAATTGAAATATCATTCCAAACGAGTACTGGTAAGCAAAGAATTTACCTTTGATGCTGCTCATCATCTACATGAATATGAAGGAAAATGCAAGAATCTGCATGGACATACGTACAAGGTGATTTTTGGGATTAGCGGATTTGTGGATGATCGCGGCCTTGCCATTGATTTTGGCGAT
Source organism: Bacillota bacterium Lsc_1132 (assembly GCA_044598425.1). GTDB lineage: Bacteria > Bacillota > Bacilli > Bacillales > Cytobacillaceae > JAEVLT01. The sequence goes on along the minus strand of CP172536.1, from coordinate 1,885,567 downwards.
ATTAAAGAGATTTGGAAAAAGGAGATTGAAATTTTTCTAGATCATCGTTACTTAAATGAAACACTGCCGCCAATGAACACAACGGCCGAAAACATGGTCGTCTGGATCTATGAGAAAATGGCTTCAGCGCTGGAAAAGCGTAAAGACGAATATAATGGTGCAAGAGTTGAATTTGTCCGCTTGTTTGAAACTCCGACCAGCTACGCTGAAGCACGAAGGGAGTGGATGGAGGTTGAGTAAAATTCCTGTCATGGAGATTTTTGGGCCAACCATTCAAGGCGAAGGTATGGTAATCGGGCAAAAGACGATGTTTGTGCGTACTGCCGGCTGCGACTACTCGTGCAGTTGGTGTGATTCTGCTTTTACATGGAACGGAACGGGAAAAGATGAAATAAAAATGCTGACTGCTGAAGAAATCTGGGCAGAGCTAAAAAGAATTGGCGGAAATGGCTTTTCTTTTGTGACCATTTCAGGCGGAAATCCGGCATTGATCCAAAACTTAAACAGCCTTATAAACATTTTAAAAGACCAGAACATTAAGGTTTGCCTGGAAACACAGGGCAGCAGATGGCAGGACTGGTTCTTGAATATTGATGAATTAACGCTCTCGCCAAAGCCGCCAAGTTCAAACATGGTAACAGACTTTTCTGTTCTCGATCGGATTATTGAACAATTAAGTAAAAGAGAAGCTGGAAAAAATGTGAACTTGAAAATTGTCGTTTTTGACGATCTGGATTACGAATATGCAAAAAAAGTTTATCAGCGATATTCAGGCATTTCTTTTTTCTTACAAGTTGGGAATGAACATTTGACTGCTGAAGATAATCAAGAATTAATAAAAAATCTCCTTGAAAAATATGAGTGGCTGATTAACAAAACAATGGAGGACGATGATTTTAAAGATGTTAGAGTTCTGCCACAGCTGCATACATTCGTATGGGGAAACAAGCGGGGAGTTTAAAAAGTTATCCTGCATTTGCGATGCAGATGAAGCCGGATTGAACCTATTTAGCTAATCTAGACTTTCGACTGAAAATCGCTTAAAATGTATACAACAGAGGTGAACGAATTTGGTATACAATGACAAGACAATTAACCGTTTAAAACGTGTAGAAGGACAAATTAGAGGTATATTACGCATGATTGAAGAAGGCAAAGAGTGCAAAGATGTCATTACTCAATTGTCTGCTGCACGTTCCGCCATTGATCGAACCATTGCTGTCATTGTCAGCGCAAATCTTGAACATTGTATCCGGGAATCGATCGATTTAGGAAATGATGATTCTTCTAAACTAGTCCAAGAAGCTGTTAACATGCTTGTAAAAAGCAGATAAAATCTAAAAAACGCCTCTTCAAGTGGAATAGGCGTTTTTTTATTGGTTTTTCGGATAAACAGCGGTACTCCCAGCTCATCTTCTAAACCTTTAATCATTTTACTTAAAGCGGGCTGTGAGATACGAAGGGACTCAGCTGCTTTCGTTATGTTTTTGTGCTGGGCCACCTCTAGAAAATATTTTAATTGCCGTAATTCCAAGATGAATTTCCTCCTTCTGATCTCGTTTATTATAGCTTAAAACCGAGAACGGAATGAATTTTTGGATTTTTATTTGCAAGGAAACGGAAATACAATGGGTGCATATGATGGGGAAAAAGGAGATTTATATGATTTATTTGGTAACAGCAGGTGAAACCCTTTCTTCCATTCTAAACAATTTCCGTATTACCTTAAAAAAGCTGCAAAAAGCAAATCCAGGATTAACAGATGTATTTCCAGGTCAAAAAATAGTTATTCCTGGACTTCCTAACCCCAATTCAATCCCTTTTACCATTCGAGTTTTTACCGAAAAAAAAAGATTAGTCTTATATAAAAACGGGCTGTTTGTGAAGATGTATCCGATTGCAGTGGGGAAAATGTTAACCAAAACTCCGGTAGGAGAATATGTAATTGTGAACCGCCAACTGAATCCAGGCGGACCGTTTGGGGTGATGTGGTTATCGCTATCCAGGGCAGGATATGGAATTCACGGGACAAACAATCCCGCTTCCATTGGCAAAGCCGTGTCGCATGGCTGCGTGCGAATGTACAATCGAGACGTGCTTCAGCTTGCAGATCTCGTACCAAACGGCACAAGAGTAATTATTCAGCCATAGCGTTTAAACATTAAAAGCCCCTTCCAACTGTTTTAACAGGGTGAAAGGGGCTGATCGTTTATTTGTAAATAATGACGGAACCGACTGAATGATCTTTCGACTGGCCGTTTACACGAATTTTTAGTCCATATTTGCCAATATCACGGCCTGCATCGGGCATAAACGGATTTAAATAGGAAATGCTATCGTTAAATAAGGAAACAGGTTTTTGGCTTGGTTCAAATAATGTCATGTAGCCATAGTCAAGATTCAAACCTGACGTTGGATTCAGACCAAATGCAGCATCTGCAATATGGAAGCGAGTTGTTGCTTCTTCGCCTGTACTCCATTTTAAATCTGTCGCTGGGTGGGAGTCGACAACTCCAAGGAAACCTTCCCCAGGATGGATTCCTGTCCAGTTATCTGTATAGCTATCATCTACATACCAGACAACTAATCCACCATCATAACTCATGATGGAATTGCCGCGTTTGATCTGACCGAGACCTTGATCCACACCTTGTTGATTACGCCATTCAAGCAAGTAGTAATGGTCGCTGTATTTATTGCCGTCAAACTTGGTAAATCCATTTAACGTGAAAGGTGAGACGGTATTTTCAGCACCATCATCTACAATTGATTGGCCATCAGCTATTACCTTAATATTGTCAGCAAAGAAACCGGTGTAGGTAGTGCCCCAGTCAGTTGCATAGCGAAGCCGCAATTGAATCTTTTGACCAGCATAAGGGGATAAATCAAAGGTTTCCTTTTGCCAGCCGTTCGAATTACCTGTAAATCCAGGCATTGAATCAATGATAGTTGGATAGCCTTCAGGAACAACGTCTGAACGGGTATTATTGTTTCCGAGAGATTTCCAAGTTTGCCCGCCATCCGTTGACACTTGGACAAAAGCAAAATCCCATTGCTCTTCGATATCATACCATGCGTCAAACGAGAGGTTTGCTGAAGAATTGCCCGTTAAATCAACAGTTGTGACCATATTGGAATCCATTTCATCTGCTTGGCCGCCCCAATATTCATAGCTGCCCGTTGGTGTATTTACAGGCGTTTTCTTTTGCGGCAAGTTTACACGGATTGCCTGGTTATTCTGGCCAAGCGGAGAGTTGGCCTGGTCAAGCAGGAATTGAGTTCCTTTTGTTGAGACATCTTCCCAATTCACCACCGTTGGAGCCGTCCATTTTCCGCCAAGGGTGGATTGGAAAAATTGTTTAGCAAATGGTGAGAAACCGGTTGGCTCGGCACCTGGAATTTTCCCAGCCCATGAGCCGCTGGCCATAATCGACCAATAGCCAATCGCTTCACCTGCACCTGAATAGATTGTGTCATATTCATCTGGAAGGCCCAAATCATGACCGTATTCATGGGCAAAAACGCCTGTTGCACCATCTTCAGGCATCATCGTGTAATCATAAAATCCAGGAAGTCCTTTTCCAAGACCGTCTGGATCATAGAAAACAGCAGAGCGGTGCGACCAAATCGCATTATCTCCAAGAGCTCCGCCGCCAGCTTCCTGACCCATGCCGGCGTGAATGATTTGCAGGTGGTCGACCAAACCATCCGGCTCCCAGTAATTGCCGTCGCCATCTAAATCATGCGGATCTTCCAAATCATAATCTTGAAGAGGAATTCCAGCCGCTTTTGCCGCTTCATAAACCTCTTTTACTAACTGTCTAGCTCCGCCTGGCGCCACATTATCATTCCCGCCAGTTGATCGATCTGCTCCGTAATAAGCAGCCGTGTTTGGAACCTGAAGCCAGCCATATGCTTGACCGTTTATTGTATACGTTCCGCCTGATTGTTCCTCGTAAAATTGCTTTTGAGAAACTTGATCTGCTCCGTTTGGATCTTTGTATTCTCCTTTATTGCCAAAAATCATCTTTTCAAAATGGTCGATATTATAGTCCTTATAATAGTTATCTGTCTCTTCCGGCTTAATACTATTATGCGGCAGATCAGAGAACTCAACGACTAATGTTAAGAGTTTTCCTTGTCTTTGTACGCCAGGAGATGCTCCTTCTTGGACAGGATTAGGATTTCCTTTTAAGTGGCCTTTTTTATTTCCTTTTCCTTTCAAAAGGCCTTTGTTGAAGTCTTTGAATTTTTTTTGCTTATCTGCATTTGCAGTCTTTACTTTTGCTGCTAAAGGATCATTCGTTTTTGTGTTATCTTTTTTACCTTTTAGTTCCAAGTAGCTTTGCAATGCTTTTTGCTTCTGTTTATCCGTAGCGTCTTTGGAAATGATGCCTCTTTTAATAAGTGATTCAATCAATTTATCCTCATTGACTACCGCTAAATCAAAAGAATTTTCACTTGGGGAAGAGTAAGTGTCATACTTATGTAGCAATTCTTTGTTAGAAGAAGATGTGTAGTTGCCTGGAAAACCGGCAAATAGTGTTCCTGCGATAACCGCTGTAGAAAGTCCAGCTTTTAGAAATTTTTTCAATAAAATTCCTCCTTTGATATTTTTTGTGGCACAATTACATAATATTTCGAAAATTGGTTTAATTAAAGGGTAAATGTTCCTCATTTTGTGACGAAAATCTACGTTTTAAGAGATGACAATATCCTATATTGTCGGAATATTATGCAACGAGTCGATAATTTGAACAGTTAAAGGAATTTTTCAGGAATAGTACAAAACGGCAAAAGCCAATATAAAAGAAGAAAGAAGACTAGGAATTGAACCATAAATTACAAGATAGCCATGCTAAGTTTGGAAAATGATTGTTCAATCAAGCACGGAGGAGAGCAGATGCCATATATTGAAGGTGATCTTATTTCAGGGAAATTCGATAGCAGTGAAAAAATTTTTTCGCTTCAGAAAGTCAAAAATTTTTCGATCCAAACGAATTTAAATGAAAAGTTAACGAATCATCTGTATAGCTATTTGAAAGTTCATGAGCAAGATGAGGATGGGATTATTTTGACGTTGTATGATCAAATACCCATTATGATTACGAGAAATGAGGTTAAAAAGCTATTGAAGGATTTGGAAAGGGTTAAATTATTATTTCATTAAATAGAAGAAAGGCTGCTCTCTTGCTGGGAAGCAGCCTGACCAGTAGTTATTCCGCTTTTGCGGCTTCGATTTGAAGATTAATTTTTACTTTGTCTCCTACAAGAACACCGCCTGTTTCAAGCGCTGAATTCCATGTTAATCCATAGTCTTCACGGTTAATAGTCCCTTCGGCGCTGAAGCCAGCTTTTTCATTTCCCCATGGGTCTTTTCCTTGACCTTCAAATGCAACGGTAAACGTTTCTTGATTGGTGTATCCATGAAGTGATAAATTTCCCGTAACTTCATATTCACCTTCGTCTTTTTTCTGAATAGAAGTGGACTGAAAATTCATAGTTGGATATTTTTCTGCATCAAAGAAGTCTGATGATAAAAGGTGAGCATCACGATCTTTGTTACGAGTATCAATGCTATCGATCTTTACCACAAATTCAATTGACGCGGATGTTAAGTCATTAACATCGGCAACTACTTCCGCACTAAAATCGTGAAATGTTCCTTTTACATTTGCGATCATCATATGGCGAATTGAAAAATCAACGCTGCTATGTGCCGAGTCAACCGCCCATTTTGTTTTTGTCATGATCATTACCTCCCATTTAATTGTTTCGAAGCATGTTATCTCGAATTCAAAATAATTTACTTCGAGATAAATTATATGATGATTTAATAATGATGTCAAATGATTTTTAAAAATTTCAGAAAAAGTTTTAAAAAATCATAATAAAGTTAAAGAGAGAAAACCATACTATAAAAAAGGAAATTGTGAAAAGAGAATGGATCATGAAACGATTGAATAAAAATAGCATGCCCTTTATATTTTTGTTTGTTTTTCATACAGCCCTCTTGTGTTACTCTTTTTACAAAACAAGAAAAAAGAAAAGATTGCTTGTATTATTAATGTCAAATATTGGGCTTTCTTATATTTTTGAATATGTAGTTTTGAACGTTCTCCATGCATACAAATATAAACCGAAAGTTTTTAAACTAAGGAAGCTTGATAATATATTTGGCGCGATTTTATCGCAAGCGATTTTTGTTCCGTTTACTGCAATCTTTGTCACAAGCAATCAACTGGGCTGGAAGGTCAAATGGATATTTAGTTTTTATTTTGCTGCTATTGAAACTCTTTTTGTAAAGCTTGATGTCTATCGGCACAATTGGTGGCGAACGATTTACAGCTTCCTGATTTTTCCGTTCTATTTTCAGTTAAGCGACTCTTGGGATCATCAATTGCAAAAAGGACAGCCTGTTGTCAAATTTTTATCGTTAAATTTTACGACCTTCGTTTTCGATACCAATCTATTATTTTTTTTAACTGCCTTTCGGAAGTTTCAATTTGGACGGGGAAGATTCCGTTCGTGGGATGAGCATTTTGTCATTGTACCGCTGTATACTTTTTTACTGTCGTTTATCTCAACTTGTATTTTTAGCAGACAAAATACTTGGAGTTCGTGGCTATATATGTTTATGATTTCAATTGGTTTTGATAAAGTTTTGATAAAGTTAAAAATCGTAAAAAGTAAACTTCGCCGTCAATTTATTGCCAGCGCTTTGAAAAATGTCATTACGATCTTCATTGCCGCATTGTTTAGAAAATGGATTTATGAACAAGAGGAGTAAACGATAAATAAACGAAAAAGCGGTTTTTTATGTTTCAGCTGAGGTTGTATTCTTGCTTATTGTGTATGCAGATGATAAAATGAAGGTTAGTTTAAATCTTTCTTAATGCATATAAATAACCAATATACATTATATTAGAAATACGCTTAATTGTCAAGCTGGGGGAATGACAAATGACTGAGACCCAATTATCAGATTGGAAAAAAGAGCAGGAAAGAATTGAATTTATTAGCGAAAATATTAACAATAAGGTTCGTAAATTATTGGATAGTTCCGGAGCAATCAGCTCAGATGTCCTCGATTTACGGAAAACGTTTTGGGAGGACGTAACCGTCAATTTTGATGAAGCAGATGATGTCGCGGAAACGGCTGCGAGTATTAAACAACAAGCGGAATTGCTTTCGGAAAGGGAACGGACACATAAACAGCTGGATAAACAGCTGCAAACACTTGCCCGGCTAAAATTTTCTCCTTATTTTGGCAGAGTTGATTTTTTGGGAGAGGGAGAAAAGAAGGAAGAAAAGGTGTATATCGGCATTGCTTCGTTAATGGATGAAAAAGATGAAAATTTTTTGATCTATGATTGGCGTGCTCCTATATCTAGCCTTTATTATGACTACGCACCGGGTTCTGTACATTACATGACCCCCGGGGGGATCGTTGAAGGTGAGATGAAATTAAAACGCCAATACTTAATTCGTGCCGGGGTATTAAAAGGTATGTTTGAAACGGGGATTACCATCGGGGATGAGATCCTCCAAGAAGTATTAGGAGAAAATGCCAGCAGTCAAATGAAGACAATTGTCGCAACGATCCAACGAGAGCAGAATCAAATTATTCGCAACGAACGAAGCCATCTCCTCGTTGTTCAAGGTGTAGCTGGGAGCGGGAAAACTTCAGCAGCCCTGCAGCGTGTGGCTTATTTGCTTTACCGCCATCGAGAAACATTAAATGCTGACAACATCTTATTGTTTTCACCAAATCCATTATTTAATAGTTATGTGTCAACGGTTCTTCCCGAATTAGGTGAAGAAAATATGCAGCAGACGACGTTTCAAGAGTTTATCCGGCAGCGAATCGGCTCTGAATTTGAAATTGAAGATGTTTTTAGTCAAATTGAATTCTTGTTATATAGCTCAGAGGATGAATCCTTAAAAGCGAAAATAGACGGCATTCGCCATAAAGGAAGTTTGACCTTCAAGCAGCAGTTGGATGCTTATGCAGATCATTTATCAAAACAAGATTTAGTATTTGAAGATCTTCTTTTTCGAAAGGAAATACTTTTTACGAGAGAAACGATTCATGATTACTTTTATTCGTTAGATTCAGCGATTTCGATCCCGAATCGGCTGCTGCTTGTGAAAGATTGGCTGTTAAAAGAATTGAAGCGGAAAGTAAGGCAGGAGCGCAAAAAAGACTGGGTTGAAGAAGAAATGCAATATCTTGAAAAAGAAGACTACATGCAAGTTTTTTCAACACTTTTAACAAAAAATCGCTATTCAGATCAGACATTTGATGACTTTGAACGCGAACAAAAACTTCTTGCGGAAATGGTAGTGAAACAAAAATTTAAACCACTGTTTTATAAGGTGAAAAAATTGAAATTTGTGGACATGCGAGCGATCTATCGTACGTTTTTTGAAAGAAGGAGCACGAATGAAAAAAACATTGTACCGCAATGGGAAAAGATATGCACGCAAACGATAAACCAATTGGATCAGATGAAAATTGCATATGAAGATGCTGCTCCTTTTGCCTATTTGCAGGATTTAATCGTGGGGCGCCGCTCAACAACTGCCATCCGCCATATATTTATTGATGAAGCACAAGATTATACCCCGTTTCAGTTTGCGGTAATCAAGCGATTTTTCCCTTATAGTAAAATGACGTTGCTCGGTGATTTTAATCAAGCGATTTTTTCCGGTGCTACGGGATCTCCGACAGTTTTAACGGAAATTTCCCAAAGTGAAGACGACGTTGAAATGATTCAGCTATTAAAAACCTATCGTTCAACAAAACCGATCGTGGAATTCACAAGTGAATTTATTGATGATGGCCAAAAGATTCAACCATTTAATCGTTCCGGAGAAAAACCTACTGTTACGTTAGTAAAAGATAACAATCAATTAACCTCACTGGTTTTGGAAAAAATTGATCAACTTCGTGATAAAGGGCTGGGTACAATAGCTGTTATTTGCCGTACAGCAAAAGAAAGTAAAGAGGTATTCGACAAGCTCAAGAAAAGCATACGTGTACACCTTGTGGAAAAAGGAACGATTACATTTGAAAAAGGGGTCGTGGTGATTCCGGCCTATCTCGCAAAAGGGATTGAATTTGATGGTGTTCTTTTGTATGATATTTCCCAATACAAGCGAGAGAATGAACGTAAGCTGTTATATACAGCGTGTACAAGAGCCATGCACGAACTTCATTTGTTTGCTTCCAATGGAATCAGTCCATTGATGAAGTATATTGATCAAGAAAAATACGATTTGGTTACAGGTTAAAAAACAAACCACCTCAAATTAGTTGAGGTGGTTTGTTTTTGTTTATTTCTCCCATTGTCGTTTAACTTGTTCCAATGCCAATTGAATAATTTCATCTTCGCTTGTATCACGTGTTGTGATAACATTCGTTAAGTAATTCTTTCCTTCATATTGAACCGTTACATTTATTTGAACCATAAATAATCACCTTCCTTAATAAAAAATTAAGCTTCCCGGTAAAAAGAAGAATAAAGTATGTTTATGCTCGATTTAATTGATTTATGCGTTTTTATTGGGCTTTCAGAACGAGTTGTTTTGTAAAAGAAGTTTTCATGCATTTTGAGCAAATTTGGAAGGGAGACAGCGGGATAATTATTATACAGCCAATGATAATAAAAATAAACTGGAATTTCAAGGAAAACGAAAGAGGTAAAAAAACTTCCAAGTGGAAGTTTCAAGCCTCAACCAAAAGATAGGTTTCAGCAAATTTTTGAATTTCGTTTTTATCTAGCTTATTCTTTTTTAAAATTGACTCTGCCATCAAAAGCTGCGGCTGAAGGGCTGGATTTTTCCTCAATGCTCTTAGTGACACATCGCCATTTAATAAGTCGATTGCCATATTTTGAACCTCTTGATTTGGAGCGAATTTATAAAGGATAAATGCAATACAAGTAACTTTGTCCACTAAAATTGCCTCCTCGTTATTTGCCAATAATTATTGATTCGTCATTTCTCCTAAAAATCCTGCTAATTTTCAGAAAAGTTCAGTTTCTTTTTTTAAAAAAATATTTATTTTCTCAAACTGCATCGGATTTTGTTGGAAATTGCTTCATTCGTATGATATTTTATAAGAATGAAGGATTAAAGGTAGACCTGAAGCGTAATCGGGCTTTACCGTCAAATTTTGCCTTTCGTCCGTCGGGATGGAAGGTTTTTATGTTTACATAGATAATAGGAGGTCTAAAATGATGAAGCAAACCTTAATTAAGGATTTGTACAGAAATTCCGAGAACTACGTTAACGAGCAGGTGCAAATTTCAGGTTGGGTGCGAACTGTTCGGGATTCTAAAACCTTTGGCTTTATCGAATTAAATGATGGCAGCTTTTTTAAAGGCGTGCAAATCGTATTTGATGAGCAATTAGCCAATTTCAAAGAGATTACCAAGCTACCGATCAGCACATCGATTCGGGTAGAAGGGGATTTTGTTTTAACTCCACAGGCAAAACAGCCGTTTGAAATTAAAGCGACGGCAATCATTGTTGAAGGAACTTCGAATGCGGATTATCCGCTGCAGAAGAAAAAACATAGTTTTGAATATCTAAGAACGATTGCCCATTTGCGTCCAAGAACTAACACTTTCTCAGCAGTTTTTCGTGTGCGCTCTTTGGCGTCTTACGCTATTCATAAATTTTTCCAAGATAAAGGTTTTGTGTATGTTCATACACCCATCATCACTGGCAGTGATACAGAAGGTGCTGGTGAAATGTTCCGCGTCACAAACCTGGACATGAATAATCTTCCGAGAAACGAAGAAGGTAAAGTTGATTCTACAAAAGATTTCTTCAATAAAGAGACAAATTTAACGGTTAGCGGCCAATTATCTGCGGAAGCTTTTGCACTTGCTTTTCGTAACGTTTACACATTTGGACCAACGTTTAGAGCTGAAAATTCAAATACAGCAAGACATGCAGCTGAATTTTGGATGATTGAACCTGAACTTGCTTTCGCAGAACTTCCGGATATTATGGATCTTGCTGAAGAAATGGTGAAATATGTGATTCAATATGTTCTTGAGCAGGCACCAGAGGAAATGACTTTCTTCAACAGCTTTATTGATAAAGGTTTGCTTGAACGCCTTAAAAATGCGCATTCTGCCAGTTTTGGCCGTGTAACGTATACTGAGGCGATCGAACTGCTAAAAAAATCGGGTGAAAAATTTACCTATCCAGTGGAATGGGGACTTGATCTTCAGACAGAACATGAACGGTATTTATGTGAAAAGATCTTTAATAAACCTGTGTTTGTTACAGATTATCCAAAAGATATCAAAGCTTTTTATATGCGCTTAAACGAAGACCAAAAAACAGTGGCTGCAACCGACCTTTTAGTCCCGGGGATTGGCGAACTAATCGGCGGAAGCCAGCGTGAAGAACGCGAAGAGATCCTAGCGGAAAAGATTAAAGATCTGGGTATGGACGAAGAAGATTATTGGTGGTACTTAGAGTTAAGAAAATACGGTGAAACCAAACATTCCGGCTACGGATTAGGCTTTGAGCGCTTGATTATGTACTTAACAGGGATGTCTAATATTCGGGACGTTATACCGTTCCCGAGAACAACAGGAAATGCAGAATTTTAAAAAGAAAAAGGAGCCTTTGTATGCAGAAGGCTCCTTTTTAATGCTCCAAGCCGGCTTATCGTTTGAGAAGAAAAGTTCTTCCATTGTAGCTGTTTAGCCAATGGTCTTTGATGAAAAAAGTAAAACCCTTTTAACGATGGTATAATGAACTTATATTGAATTTTCGAGTGGAGGCAGCCGATTGAAAATTTTAGTTATTGAGGATGAACAAGCTTTATTAAATGCGATAAAAAAAATATTACTTGAGGAGAACTATCTCGTAGATACCGCTTCGAATGGTTATGACGGCCTTGAACTGGCAAAGCAGAATGTTTATGATGCTATTTTGCTTGATATCATGCTGCCGGAAATCGATGGTTTTTCAATTGTAAAAACATTAAGGGAAAACTTGATTCGAACGCCGATCCTGCTTTTAACAGCAAAGGACAGTGTAGAAGACCGTGTCAGAGGCTTGGATCTCGGCGCTGATGATTACTTAATTAAGCCTTTTGCTGTCCCAGAATTGTTAGCCAGAATTCGGGTACTCCTTCGGGGAAAAGGGGAACTTGCCGAAAATGAATTCGCCTATGGCCCGATTAGCGTCAATGAGATTGAGCATGATGGGTATGTCAAGGGACAGAAACTAAATTTAACCGTTAAAGAGTACTTGTTGCTGGAATTTTTTCTTCGAAATAAAGAACAGATTTTAGTAAAAGAGCAGATTTTTAATCGGATTTGGGGATTCAGTTCTGAAGCAGGTTTGAATATTGTGGATGTCTATGTACATCACCTGCGTAAAAAATTAGCTGTCTTTCAAATGGATCATTATCTGAAAACAGTAAGAGGGATTGGGTTTATGCTTAAAGGGGACGAAGAGGATGTTCCGAAAAACGAAGATTAAGTTAGTCTCTTTATATACTCTTGTTTTCTTTCTTCTTTTTAACGTACTCGGAATAAGTACATACTTATACATGAAACGTATCTCACTTATAACAATTGACGAAAATCTAAATAGCAAAGCAGCCCATTTTCAACTGAACCCTTCAAAAGAAATACCGGAGGAGAGCGGGCGAGAGTCAGATCGGCTCATTTCTTATCTCACGTGGGATAAAAATAATAAGCCAATAAAGAGTTATCCGGAAAAGGCTTTCTTTCCGAAAGATTTTGCGTATTTTTCACCGGCAAAACACGACAAAAAGTTGTGGACTGTGAAAATCGGAAATAATTCTTACCGTGTATTGACAATAAAAACACAAGGCGTAGTCATTGATCAAAAAACAATCGATAAAATCCAGCTGATTTATAATATTGATCCGGAAGTGCATATGCTGAGAAACTTGCTTTTGTTGATGGGATTTGGTAGTGGAGCAGGATTATTACTCTCCATTCTGGTGGGTTTCTTTTTAGCGACTAAAGCACTTGTTCCGATTCAAAAATCTTGGGAAAAACAAGCTCAGTTTATTGCTGATGCATCACATGAGCTTCGAACGCCTCTGTCCGTTATTCAAACGCATTTAGAACTTCTTTTCCGCCATCCAGCCAATACAATTGAACAAGAAAGCGAGACCATTTTTAAGAGTTTATCAGAAGTGAAAAGAGTCAATAAATTAGTAGCCGATTTATTGACTCTTGCACGTTCGGATTCGAATGAGCAATTGCTCCATCGCCAATATTTTTCCATTTCTGAATTGTTGCATTTGATTGTTGAACAATTTACACCGATTGCTGAAATGAAAGAGGTTCAAATTGTTGATAACATTGATCCTCAACTGGCTTTTTATGGGGACAAGGAACGGCTGCACCAGCTTTTCGTTATCTTGTTGGATAATGCGTTAAAATATACCGGCACTAAAGGGAAAATTGAAATTGGCTGCAGGCGAGAGGGAAATGCTTTGAGCATAATAGTGGAAGATAACGGAATTGGTATATCCGATGCTGATAAACCGCATATTTTTGATCGCTTTTATCGCAGTGACAAGAGCCGCTCACGGGCAGAAGGGGGAGCGGGACTTGGTTTATCGATTGCAAAATGGATTGTGGAAGCGCACCATGGGCACATTAGTGTTGAGAGCAGACGAGAAATTGCGACAAGATTTATTATTAAACTTCCAATTTAAACAATTAAAAGGCTAAATTTTTCATTCGAAATCACAAAGCACGCTAGCTAAAAAGCCAGCGTGCTTTGTTTAATTATGTTAATAATCAAGATCACATTCTTCTAACGGAACAACTTTTGTCTTCTTTGTGAATTTATAGCCAAGCCATAATGCAAGAAAGAGTGGAATACCGATGTAAGAAACCAAAACGCCATTCCAGTCAATATGGCTTCCTAGAAAGGCTGAATAGTTTTGACCTAAAACCACAATTCCACAAACAATAAATGCGAAGATTGGTCCAAATGGATAAAATTTCGACTGATATGGCAGGATACTAAGATCTTTTCCCTGTTTGATAAACGCTTTGCGGAAACGATAGTGGCTAATTGCGATTCCTAACCAAGCAATAAATCCAGACATACCGGAAGCATTGAGGAGCCAAACATAAACTGTTCCATCACCGAATAAGGAAGCCAAGAAAGCGAGGGTTCCAACCAATGAAGTAACAATTAGAGCATTTACTGGAACCCCACGCTTATTTAATTTACCAAGAAATTTAGGGGCTTTTCCATCACGAGCCAAATCCCAAAGCATGCGAGTTGATGCATACATCCCGGAGTTTCCCGCTGATAAAACTGCTGTCAAAATAATCGCATTCATTACCGAAGCAGCAAACGCAATCCCAGCCTTTTGAAAAACAAGTGTAAAGGGACTAACCGTTACATCCCCATTTGCCAAATTTCCATTCGTATAAGGAATTAAAAGCCCGATCACAAGGATTGCTAAAACGTAAAACAAAAGAATCCGCCAAAAAACTTGTTTAACAGCACGAGGAATAGCTTTTTGGGGTTCATCACTTTCACCGGCAGCAACTCCAAGAAGTTCTGTTCCTTGAAAAGAGAAACCAGCTGCCATAAAAATTCCTAACATCGATAGGAAACCGCCATGGAATGGTGCATCCCCAATAGAGAAATTTTTGAACCCAATAACTTGTCCGCCCATGATGCCGAAAATCATTAATGATCCAGTAATGATAAAAATGATAACAGTTATTACTTTTATAAGAGAGAACCAATACTCGGCTTCTCCAAAACCATTAACAGACAAATAGTTTAATAGAAACATAATGACCAAAAAGACGCTGCTCCAGACGAGCGATGGGGTATGCGGAAACCAAAATTTCATAACCATTGTTACGGCTGAAAGCTCTGCGGCAATGGTTATTGCCCAGTTGTACCAATAATTCCAGCCGAGGGCAAAACCAAGTGATGGATCAATGAATTTAGTTGCATAAGTACTAAAGCTTCCGGCAACCGGCATATAGGCACCCATTTCCGCAAGACTTGTCATCAGAAAATACACCATGACACCGATTAATAGATAAGAGAGAAGTGCGCCCCCCGGTCCGGCTGAATGAATAGCACCGCCGCTTGCTAAAAATAGCCCTGTTCCAATGGTTCCGCCAAGCGAAATCATAGTAAGGTGACGGGTTTTTAGTCTGCGCTTTAGTTCGGTCGTTCCTCTTTTGCTATCTTTAGAAACAACATTCGTCATTTCTTTTCTTACTGTAGATGATTGCATGTGTTCTTCTCCTTTTTATTTTTCTGGAAGGAACTGGAGAATAAAAAATACCACCCAATAAGATCTGGTGGCATATCCATACCCCGCATCATACCTTCCGAAGATAGCTCAACACGTTTTCGCTGGTAAGACAAAAACGTGACAGTTCTGTTCCTGTTTGGAAACAGCCCCAGCGCGCTTTAACAGAGAATCAAGCACACTTCGGCAGCCTTTCCTTTCACACGGAGTCAATGATCTCTCTGCATCTCGCCCGAGTTACTGATAAAAGCCGCGACCTCTACCTCATCGGTTTGATGAGGATTTAGTTATATAAAATTCATATCTAAAGGTAAACCGGCTTTTGAAAAAAGTCAACAAGAAAAAATTAACTGTTTAATCTGGGAATAAGCGAACATCCAAATTCAAAATACTCCAAACAAATGCAAATTATTGCAAAAAACTATTAAATTTACTTTGCGGTAGAGAATCGATATGATTTTTTTAAATAACTGGATGTTTTATACAAGGGGGATATTTTAATGCGAATTTTCGGTATCATGATCGGGTCCATGATTGTGGTGATCGCCTTTAATCTATTTTTAATTCCCCATGCAGTGTTAAGCAGCGGTATGAGCGGAATTTCAATGGTAATAGGTATGATCACTCCCATAAATACAGGAACGGCGAATTTCCTTTTAAATCTGCCGCTGTTAATAATTGGCTACATCATGTTAGGAAGAAAATTTATTCTAAACTCGATTTTTTCAGTACTGATAATCTCTGTTGGACTTTATCTTGTCCCCGTGTTCGCTATTGCCCATGATTCGATACTATCTTCCATTTTTGGAGGAGCGCTTACGGGACTAGGGGTAGGGATTGTTTTCCGTCATTCTGGCTCAACTGGCGGGTTTGATATTATCGGAATGATCGTCTCAAGGAGAAAGGATTTCCCAATCGGTATTTTACTATCTGGTATGAATGCCGTTGTCATCATCATTAGCGGGTTTTTGTTCAATTGGGATTCTGCCTTAAATACCTTAGTTTCCATTTTTGTCACCGGAAAAGTAGTTGATGGAGTATATACCCACCATGTAAAGTTGACACTTATGATCGTAACAGAAAAGCGTGAGGAGATGCGCCAGCAATTAATCGCAAATTTATATCGCGGCCTAACCATTGTGGATGGTGTAGGAGGATATTCCAATGATCAAAGAAGTATCCTTTTTGTCGTCCTCTCTCGCTATGAGCTACAGGAAGTTAAAAATTTAATTGCTGATGTCGATCCTGCAGCATTCGTAAATATTACTCAAACGATTGAAGTAATGGGTTTGTTTCATAAAATAAGCCCTTAGTAAAAGGGAGTTATGGCCATTCGTTCGCTTAACTATTTCCTCTGTTAACAAGAGTTTTTTCGTTTAAAGGATTTTCGACAAGCTCTATAGAATATATTTTTTATAGAGTAAACTTTACAGCGGTATGCACCATTTTTTGCCGGAAACGGAAAAGATGTTATAGAAACAAATTGAGAAGGAGAGTTTATACGTGTTTATTCAATTTACAAAGCAACAAAAAGATGCAATCGTATCTGAAATACAGCGGTATTTTTTTGAAGAAAGAAACGAAGAAATCGGGAATTTGGCGGCCGAAAATCTCCTTGAATTTTTCAAACAACATCTCGGATCTTATTTTTATAACGAGGCGATTAAAGATACTCGTCTTCTGATCGAACAAAAAATGACCTCTATAGAAGAAGATCTATTTGCATTGGAAAAGCCGACGAAATAAAAGAGGAGGGAGAAAGGAGTGA
Source organism: Bacillota bacterium Lsc_1132 (assembly GCA_044598425.1). GTDB lineage: Bacteria > Bacillota > Bacilli > Bacillales > Cytobacillaceae > JAEVLT01. The sequence goes on along the minus strand of CP172536.1, from coordinate 1,868,489 downwards.
ACCCAATTGTCTTTGGCATTTTTGCCGCTTTCTTTTTCGCTTCCACCTTCATTTTAAATCGGGCAATGGATTTATCCGGAGGAAGTTGGATTTGGAGCGCCTCTTTGCGCTACTTTTTTATGATTCCTTTTCTCTTATTAATTGTGTGGAAGAAGAAAAAATTGCAGCACTTGTTTATGGTGATGAAACGGCGTCCAGGCGCCTGGCTGCTTTGGAGTACGATTGGGTTTGGTTTCTTTTATGCGCCAATCTGTTTTTCAGCCGCATATGCCCCAGGATGGGTAATAGCGGCAACTTGGCAGATTACGATTATTTCGGGGTCATTGCTTGCTCCGTTTTTCAGTGAAACGATTCTGACTGAGAATGGGCCAATCCAAGTTAAAGGGAAGATCCCTTTCAAAGGTATTGGCATGTCAGTTCTTATTTTACTTGGAATTGTATTCATGCAATTGAATCAAGCAGGGCATCTGTCTTCCAAAGAATTGCTTCTTGGAGTAATTCCAATGATTGTTGCTTCTTTTGCATACCCACTTGGTAACCGAAAAATGATGGATGTATGTGAAGGGCGTTTGGACACCTATCAACGGGTGTTAGGGATGACTATTGCAAGTTTGCCCTTTTGGTTTCTCTTGTCATTCTTTGGTGCGGCGACAATTGGGTTGCCAAGTATAAGCCAGACAATACAAGCTGGGATCGTTGCCATATCCTCCGGAGTGATTGCAACCGTTTTATTTTTCCGGGCAACTGACTTGGTGAGGGGAAATATGCGCAAACTTGCTGCCGTTGAAGCAACCCAATCCACTGAAGTACTTTTTGCACTATTCGGGGAATTGCTCCTTTTAAAATCGTCTTTACCCCCTTTTTTATCATGGGTCGGAATGATTCTGGTGATGGCGGGAATGATTTTGCATAGTTATTTTTCCCATAAAACAAAACCAGTTAAGAGCCAAAGTATCAGTATATAATGAACAAAAGATCCTATCAAAAATGATTGATGTGGATCTTTTTTTTAATTGTTTAAAAAAGGAGTCAGCTTGTCAATTGCCTGCTGAAGTTTAACCGCATTTTTTTTATACATTTCTTGTGCCTTTTCGTCATCTGTTTCAAGTGAAAACAATTCAAGGTCAGCCTGCGCTTTTTTTAACATCGCTAAAAGGAGCGGACGTTGGGTAGGAGAAGGGACTTGAATTTTGTCATCATAAATATCAACGGTCAATTCTCCATATGAGTCCACTTGACCTAAAAATACGTTTTCTAGTGTGACACCAAGTTTTTCAAGTTCCATTTGCAGCCATCTTCGACTTTTGCCAGCAGAGCGAAGTGATTCATCAAGAATGCTTCCATCCATAATAACAGTTTGCGGCTCTTTTTCATTCGGCATTTTCATTTGCAAATCTTTTGGTGTTAGTGGACGATTTTCTCTTTTTAAAAGTGCACTTAAATTTCCTCTTGGCTCCAAAACAGCAAATTCGACATCAGCGACGCGAAAAATATCTTTTTGACGCAGTAAAGCGGATAATTCATCAAGCGTATATTTCTCTTTTTTTAGATTTTCTTCTAAAATTTTCCCATCTTTAATGATCACTGTGCCTTTCCCTTCAACAAAATCGCGAAAGGATTTGCTCTTTAATGATAGGTAGTCAACCATCAAGGTGACGGCTCCAAACATGAACATTGCCAATACTCCGTGAAAAATATTGCTTTCAAGTCCTGTTACGACTTCACCGGCGATACTTCCTATTGTGATTCCAGAGATATACTCAAAAAGCGATAGTTCTGATATTTGTTTTCTCCCTAGAATTTTTGTCGTGATAAACAGCAAAAAAATAAAAAGGATGGAACGAATAATAATATAAACCGAGCCTGCCATAGTTTCTCACCTCAAAAAGATTATGAACCCTTGTATTGGGGTTCTAACCGTTCTAGTTGATCGCTTCTAGCTTGCAGGTCGTCTTGGATTTCTTCGACCGTAAGCATGGTTTCGTGGAACACTCGCTTCGCTTCCTCATCAAGGGAATTTAACGCAAGCGAAGATAATTGGGATTTGATTCCTTTAGTTGTCGAAAGCAATTGCTTAACACTTGAAGCAATGGTCATGGGCTCACATCCATTCTTAACATTTCAAAAAGTAGTATGTATAGAGTAAGGGAGGGTTGGCGAAAGTCGCCAACCGAATTCCTTTTATTGATTATATTGAGGTTCTTCCGCCTGAATTTCTTGAAGGCGAGGCTCTAGACTGTCAAGAACTGCTTTTGTTTGTTGAGCGGCTTGTTGATAAAGCTGCTTTGCGTTCTGATTGTCTGTTGCAAGGGCAAAGGTTTCAAAGCTTGCCTGAGCGCTTTTTAATCCTGCGAGTGCTTGTTTCACTTGTGTACCTACTGTCATGTATCTAACCTTCCTTCATAAAAAATAACTTACGGAACTATTATGCCACGGGCTCCGCTTCTTATGTAATTTGTCACATGGAAATAATAGTAAAATCTCAGAGGGTTAATCATCTTCATTAAATCAAAAAAAATCCTCCATCATGAGGATTTTTTTCAATCAGTTCTTCTTACCGATACATCGTCCATAAACCAATGTCTTTAAAACCAAGGCGTTTATAAATTCGTCCAGCTTCAGGGTTATCGTAGAAGAGGCAAAGAATTTTGCCTTCATTTAATACATCTAAAAAAAGTTTTCCCATAATGGCAGAAGCAAGCCCTTGTTTTCGATATTCTTTTTTTGTACAAACACCGACGATCATTGCTGACAAGGAATTCTCAGCTGCAGTTGATACACATGATGTCATAAGGCCGTTTCGTTCTGTGTAGTATGTACGGCTTGTATTTGCTTTCATTGACTGAATTAAGATTTCTTGGGCATCATTTTTAACCTGAAATTCACTAATTGTTTTTCGAAGCTCGATAATTCGGTCAACGTCTTCCAAGCCAGCCTGTTTTACAGGAATCAAGCTGCCAGTAAGACTTTCAAGTGTACGACATTCCGCGAAATGCGTTTGTTGTTTTTTACCAAGCGGGAGAATCCTCTCAAACTTTTCCACCGTTAAGGACTTTCCTGACAGTTGATATGGTTTCATTCCGTTCTGGATAATGTCAGCAAAGCCTTTTACATCAAAATCTCCTTTGGCATAGGCAATATACGATTGATAATATCTTAATAATACAGCTTTAATTTTGGAGTCTTCGTCAAATTCAGCCCATATTTCTTGAAAGTCTGAATGATAGCCGAACGCCTCGATATCTCCTAAGACAAACAAATTAATAGAAGGTTCTTCCATTAAAAAAGCAAATGTATCTGGATGGTCGTTTTCAGTTAGCTTCCGTATCAAATGTTCCTCCCCCTTTTTTGTTATAGTCAAATAATAACCAAGATTCTATCTTTTTCCAAGTAGGAAGTTCGTTTATTTCGCTTTATTGCATTCACCTTAATTCGTTTAAAAAAATTTGACAACGCTTGATGAAGAAGTTTATAATTTTATTTCGAAACCCAATTAGTTCGTATACGAAATATTCTAGTTATGACTTTAATTTTTTTATAGGAAGTGAGGATGTAATGTTTGCACTAAATAACGAGATACTCGAATCATTTTTAGAAATTAACAAAGCAATATACAGGCTGGTTAAAAAAGAGGCTGACAGAATGGGCATTACCGTTGTACAGTTAAAGGCGCTATATAAAATTTCTAATAATCCAGATATAGGATTAGGAGAATTGGCAGAGAAATTGCGGCTTACAAATAGTACTGTCAGCGGGGTAATCGACCGTCTAGTACATAGCGGGCTCGTTGAAAGGGTAATACCGCCTGAAAATCGCCGATCTGTATCCATTCATTTAACACAGAAAGGAAAAGCAATATTAGAAGATTTAATGGTATCGGATTCGATTTTAAATCAGAAGATAATGGGGCTAATGGGTCTTCCGGATGAGGAAATTCAGCATTTATTACGATTGCACAAGCTGGTATTAGAAAAATTAACTATTGAGGAGGAACAATGAATTTATGAGTACAAAGCGATTGTTATTTTTAAACATTATCATTTTAATTATTTTAGTAGGCGGCGGTTTTGCAGCTTATTCCTACTATAATCGGTCTGTAAATTATATAACGACTGATAATGCGCAAATTTCAGGCCAGCAGGTAACAATTGCTGCGCCCGCCAATGGAAAATTAACTGACTGGAAAGGAAATGTCGGCGATCGTTTTTCCAAAGACGATCAAATTGGAACAATTACGACAACAGGCCCAGATGGCAAGCCAGTTAATCTATCTGTGACCCTTCCGCGCAATGGCACAGTTGTTCAAAGCAATGCTGTACAAGATTCTTTTGTTGCCGCAGGAACACCGCTTGCACAAGTATTTGATTTGGATAAGCTTTGGGTGACTGCCAATATTGAAGAAACAACGATTGATCAAATTTCGGTTGGCCAGGATGTAGATATATACGTGGATGCTTTTCCAAATTCGACATTAAAAGGAAAGGTTGAAAAAATTGGTCTGGCAACAGCTGGAACCTTCTCTTTACTGCCAAATACAAACAGCACTGCGAACTATACAAAGGTTACTCAAGTAATTCCAGTAAAAGTCTCAATCGATGATTACAAAGGACTTGAACTTGTTCCAGGTATGAACGTAACAGTTAGAATTCATAAGTAGGTGATAAAATGTTCATATATATCACGGTTTATGTCCTTTTTAGCCTATTGCTGATTATCTTTATTAATTTTACAATTTTGAAGAAAAAACAGAGGATCCCTTCTCCTGATCAACATCGCCGGATGGAAATGGATAATCGAAATGAACAAGGAAAATTAACGGATCAAGTTGAAAGTTTGCTTGAGCAAACAGCAATTTCTGAACCAGCCGTTGAATATGTGGAAGCAGCTGTTAAGCCTAAAGAAGAACAGCCTTCGAAAAAATCGAAAACGGAAAGAAAAAGCAGTAAAGGAAAAATTCTTACCGCTTTAATGCTCGGTGCATTTGTAGCAATCTTAAACCAGACTCTGCTTAACGTAGCCATTCCGCATATAATGAACGACTTAAACATTTCCGCAAATACGGTACAATGGCTGTCAACGGGTTATATGCTAGTAAATGGAATTTTTATTCCTGTTACAGCATATTTGATTGAAAAATTTGGTACGCGAAAATTATTTATTACATCTGTTTTCTTATTCACAATTGGATCGATTATCTGTTCAATTTCGACTAACTTCAGTATGCTCATGTTGGGAAGGGTTATACAAGCCTCAGGTGCTGGCGTTATTATGCCTCTTTTGATGACTGTATTCTTCACCTTGTTCCCACCGGAAAATAGAGGTACTGCAATGGGGATCATGGGGATTGTCATGCTGTTTGCTCCCGCAATTGGTCCGACTTTATCCGGCTGGATCGTGGAACATTATTCATGGCGGTTGCTATTTGATGTCGTCATTCCAATTGGCGTCGTAGATCTAATCCTTAGCATTTTGTGGATGAAAGATGTAACGGAAGTCACGAATCCGAAATTTGATTTTCCAGGTTTGTTGTTTTCAACCCTTGGATTTGGTTTCCTTCTCTATGGTTTTAGTGAGGCAGGAAACAAGGGCTGGTCGAGTGTAACTGTACTAACTTCGTTAATTGTTGGATTGATCTCGCTTGCTGTCTTTGTGTGGCGTGAACTTACCACTGAAAAACCGATGCTCGATTTGCGTGTATTCAAGTACGACATTTTTACTCTAACAACAATTATTAGCATGATCATTAATATGGCAATGTTCGGGGCCATGATTTTGCTGCCGATCTATCTCCAAAATATTCGCGGTTTTACCGCGCTTCAATCTGGTCTTATGTTACTGCCTGGTGCAATCGTAATGGGGATCATGTCGCCGATTGCAGGAGCTCTTTTTGATAAAATCGGTGCAAGATGGCTTGCTGTCACGGGTTTAGTGATCACAGTCATTACAACTTGGCAATTTACATCCCTAAATATGACTACGAGCTATAGCCATATTTTGCTTCTATATGTCATGCGTATGTTTGGAATGTCATTCTTAATGATGACCGTAATGACAGAAGGGCTTAATCAACTGCCCCGCCACCTTGGTGCACACGGAACAGCTGCTGCAAATACGGCCAGACAAGTAGCTGGAAGTATTGGTACCGCGTTCCTTGTTACGATAATGTCGACAAGACAGGGTGTTCATATGGGGGAGTATGGAAACGTTGTTTCAAGTGCCAATCCATATATCGCAAGTACTTTTGCTCAAATCGGGCAGGGAATGGCGAGTATAGCTCACTTGCCATTAGCTGCAGGCCAGCAGTTGGGATCGTATTTGATTTACGGTCAAGCAATGAAGCAAGCAACAATTGACGGTATCAATGATTCATTCATTGTTGCAACAGGAATTGCCTTTGTTGCATTCATTCTAGCGTTCTTTATCAAAAGAGCACGGCCGAAAGAGCAATAAAGAAAACTCGCCTATTGCGGCGAGTTTTCTTTTTGCATAAAAATAGCAAGCATACAATCTGTTTTTATTGGAAGGATAAAAAATAAAAGGAGATGAGCCAGCGGTGAAAAAACAAAAAGAAACCGAACAAAAGGAACATATGCTAGCACCTGGGATGAATCTCGACCAGGAATTAGAAGAGCATGCGTCAGAAGATGAAATAAAAAAAGGGGAATATACGAGTGTCACAACTCTTTCGTACGATGAAGTTGATCCTACCTAGCCTTAGCAAACTCAAACTGCCTATTGGGCAGTTTTTACTTTTTGGATACCTTTTGTTGAATTATTTATTTTCAAATCCTGCGTATGTTCAATTACTTTGCGCATATCATTACAAATAGCTATAATAAAGAGAGAATTTAAGGAAAGGAGTAAGAGAATGTTAGAAACTCAAATTAAAAGCTTGGAAGAGCAACAGAATTTGTTAGAAAAAGTTCAACACAAAAAATTGCCAAAACGAAAGATCTTCCAAAGGATTCTTTTAATAACGATTGGGGCTGCGCTGATGGGTGTTGGGCTTGAAATTTTCCTTGTTCCCAACAATGTCATCGATGGCGGTATTACGGGAATATCCATCATGCTTTCTTATCTGACGGGATGGAAATTAGGCATTTTTATCTTTCTTCTGAACACTCCCTTCGTTTTTATTGGCTATAAACAGATTGGAAAAACCTTCGCAATTTCTACTCTTTATGGAATTTTCATTCTTTCTGTTTCCACTGCTCTATTGCATCCTGTACCCGCTTTTACACAAGACATTTTGCTTGCAGCGGTCTTTGGCGGTATCATTCTAGGAATTGGAGTCGGCATCGTTATTCGCTATGGCGGGTCACTTGACGGAACTGAGATACTTGCCATACTTTTTAACAATAAACTTCCATTTTCAGTAGGCGAAATCATTATGTTTTTTAATTTATTTATCCTTGGAAGTGCCGGTTTTGTATTTAGCTGGGATCGGGCTATGTATTCCCTTATTGCGTATTTTGTAGCATCCAAGACAATCGATACCACCATTACTGGTTTGGATGAGTCGAAATCAGTTTGGATTATTAGTGACAATGCCAATCAAATAGGGGAAGCTATAATGAGCCGGCTTGGGCGGGGAGTCACTTATATGATCGGAGAGGGAGCTTATTCGGGTGAGGACAAGAAAGTCATCTTTTGTGTCATCAATCGTCTCGAGGAAGCGAAATTAAAAGAAATTGTCTCCGATAATGATGATAACGCCTTCTTAGCTGTTGCAGATATTGCCGAAGTGCGCGGCGGACGGTTTAAGAAAAAATATATCCATTAGGAAAAGTCTGTTTGCGCACCGCACAGGCTTTTTTTTTTGCAACAAGAAGGTTTTTGGCTAAGCTACCCATTCACCATTCGCAAAACGGCTTCATTGCGAGTCATAAATTTTAGCGGGAATTGTCGACCTGTGCGCTTGCCTAGGAAATATTCATTTCGGGAAATTTTTTGTAAAAGAAGATGGCGGACAAATGCTTCCTCAGAAGGAAAATTTCCTTCTGACAATTTGCGAAACAGTTGCCTCCCTTTTGAATGTTCTTCAGTATAGTTTGATAAAATCTCCCGGAGGTACCCAAGTGTCCTATCCATTCTCATTCCACCTTTAAGTTTTTTCTTCTCCTATTATTAATTATTGCTTCATTTCTATACACTGGATTAAATTCAACAACAAAAAAATCCCCTTTTGGGTAAGAGGGGAAAGGCTAAGGTTTCGTACAGGTAAGGATTCGGTAGCTTAAAGAATCCTGATATTGGATCATAATTTGCGAATGCTTTTGCATGATCCCAAAAAGCTCCGGCTCTACATTTGCGGAAAAATGAAATTCTGGCATTTGATGATCTGAATGAATCGAAGGTATTTTTGTTTCTGTTTTAATTTCCGTAAATCTTGCATGTTCTAGAATTTTTTTCCAATCGTTTTCAAAAAGCAAAGAATCTACCCCATAGAATGTCATTATTTCTTCCTGCTCTTCCAAATCAAGTGGAGAATTAATGGTCATCTCATTGGCAATTAACCTGCCGCCATTTCTTAACACTCTGTAAAACTCGCTTAAGGCAAGATCTTTTTGGACAAAGGCTAAAACAGATTCACAAATAATAAAGTCAAATGAATTATCCTGAAATGGTATATTTTCAATCGATCCTTCAATTAACCGAATCGGTAATCGATGGGTGGCAAATCTTTTTCTTGCTTTCTTTATCATTGTTGGATTGATTTCCAATCCCGTTACATTCGCCCCAAAATGATTATATAAATAAGCAGCCGTTTGGCCTGTACCGCATCCAGCATCCAAAATGTCTGATTTACTTGTTATTTGTTCATTTTCTACTATTTCTTTCGTTAGCGGTATGCCGCCTGGATGCGCACCGCCAACGCCAAATATAGCAAGAAAATCAAAATAGCTATAGCTCTGCAATGACAACACCACCTCATCTTTTTTTGCATAGTATGTTGAAATGATCCTAATGGTTCTTCATGAAAAAGGAGATCTTGCATAAATTTGCGAATCGCAAAATTGCCCATAAATGAATATGTATATGATAAGAAATTTTTTTAGGGGAAGTGAGAAAGTATGAGCTTTTTATATGTCGCGCTTGGAGATTCACTTTCTGCCGGCGTAGGGACCGGTTTTTTTTCACCCGGCTTTGTTCAAAGATACAGAAGAATGGCTGAAATGGAACTGGAAGAACGAGTATTGGTTCAAGTATTTGCACATCCTGGCTTTCAAACAAAAGATATACTGCATGAATTGGATGACGACTTTATCAAAGAGGAAATTCAAAAAGCAGATATTATTACAATTACTGGGGGAGGCAACGATTTAATCCATGCCGCAAGAAAATATCTCCAAGATCAAAATGAGCGTGATTTTTCAATTGCATTAAAAAAATCTATGGAAAATATTTCAAATATAATAAAAATAATACAGAAGTTAAAAATGAATGCGGTTAAGCCTTATATTATTCGGATCGTTAATTTGTATAATCCATTATCAAATGATCCGCTTGCAATAAAATGGATTAAAAAGTTTAACCAGCATTTAAAGAGCTTCGCAGTGAACGATACCATTGCAATTGTTCAAATGGATAAAGCTTTTAAAGATTATGAAAAAGAATATTTAACAATGGATGGTATCCACCCAAATGACATAGGGTATGAACGAATTGCGGAAAGTCTTCACCGGCTCGGATATGGAGGACTGCTATATGAGCTGGAGGAGGAGTAAAAAAAGCATGACGTATAACAAATAGCCAGAATAACGGTATAAAATCAGTTTGCTTTACTTACGCTAAAAAGAAAAGTAAAGAGGATCTCGCAAAAAGGTTCGAAACCGGGTCTGATGGCGAGTAATGAAGCAATTTGAACATAAAGGGGCGTTTTCTTTGGCGATTCCTGTAGTGAGAACCGTACCAAACTGGTTTACAATTGGCAATTTGTTATCAGGGGTCTTTTCGTTAACATTTATAATGAATGGGTTTGAGCGATTAGCTGCTATTTTTATTTTTCTAGCGGCATTTTTAGATTTAGTAGATGGGCGTATTGCCAGGAAGCTGAAAGTAAACAGTAAACTTGGTGTGGAGCTTGATTCCCTCGCGGATATTGTTAGTTTTGGAGTAGCACCCGCTATATTGTTCCATTCGATCGCTCCACCATCTTTTTTAACAACTGCAGCATTTGTTTTATACCCAACGATGGGAGCATTAAGGCTTGCGAAATTCAGCATAAAACCAACAATTGGTTATTTCATCGGCATTCCGATTACTGCTGGCGGTTTAATATTGGCAGGGATGGGGCTTTTTCTTTACAGTAATCCATTTATCACGATTTTGCTTGCCGGATTAATGGTAAGCCCGATTAAAGTGAAAAAGTTTTAACCGTTCATTGTACATCCTCAGAATTTTTTGCCACTCATAGGACACCTCAAATTGCGGAAAATGAGATAGAGGGGGGAAATGGTCCCTCATTCCGCAAAAAGGAGCGCAAAAAAATGAGAATGAAATCTCTTTTTAAACCTGTCGGTAAACGATCATTTTTTAACATGTTTTCAAGAAAAAGAAGCAATCGAGGTGCTCTATGGGCGTCCTTAATTGGTCTCGGAATTAGTGCTGTCATGTTTAGAAGAAACAAAGGACAAAAGAACGCTTCGAGAATCAATTTTCAAAACTTAATGAAGAACAATCCCTTAAAAAGCAGCTCACCAGCCAAAAGCAACGCTGCACTGGCAGAATTCTCAGAAGAATTAATGTCAAAAGCATTGCAAAATAATAACCAAAACAACCAATAATCTTTTCGGGTTAAAGTCAAAAAAGTCCGCTGATTCAGCGGACTTTTAAAATGAAAGAGTTGGAATTTTTTTAGGTTGATACTCAACTACATCTGATGAAAATAACTTGATCACCAAATAATTCCCCAATGTTTTTGCTTGAATCAGAACGGGTTGATTGTATGTGTTTTTAAAAACAAAATCAGGACCGTACCAGCTGACAGTCGCATCTCTTCCTGGAGGAATATAGGGTACTTTGCGGCTATGTGAAAACCGTTGGACAATCTTAAGACCAGCATTGTCAACTGCATTAAAAAGCGTAGAAGAAACTTGGCAAATTCCTCCGCCAATATCTTCTGAAAACTCTCCTCTAATGATAACTGGCGCTCGTAAATAGCCTTTTGCTGCTGTTCTTTTCCCAACAATTTTATTAAAAGAAAACGTTTCTCCGGGGAAAACGACTACATTATTAATTGCTTTTGCTGCTAAATGAATATTTTTTGTCCTCGTTTTATTGTGAGCATTGAAAGAAGTGATGTACCGGCCTATGCGTTTTGATCGTATATGTCCAAGCAGCTCGCTGTCGACTTTTGGATAAATTGGAAGCACTGGAATTTCAATTTGCGAGGGCCCGTCTCGAAAATAAAAAGCAAAAACTTTCTCGGTAAAGGCTTGTCGATAAAGACGGGAGCCTAATTGTTCAGGAATAATGTTTCCTTTGAAATCAATGGCTGCATTGATGGGTTCTTTATACACCAATTGATCTAATTTAGTTAAATAGGCTTCAAATTTTTGGATATCCATAATTGGAAGATTTGTAAAGGGGACAAAAAATTCTGACCGATCCATCGATGATACCATTTTTCCGTTATGAATAATGATAACTTGATCAGGGACTCCCACTTGTTGAATAAAAAGTAAAAATCCAAAAAGCAAAGAAATATTCATACTGTGCCGACCTCCTCATTTTAATATGGATTGAAGTAATGAATTTCATGTAAAAAAGAAAAAGGCTTTTAAATAACAGGAATTAAAAGTTATACTATAGATAGGAAGGACTAGTAGTTAGCTATCAGTTGCTAGAAAGTTTCTATCTGCGAAAAAGGAGATGCTAAATTTGTCAAATGACGGGAGAATTCAGTTAAACGTTAGAGTTACAAAAGAAACGGCGGCGAAATTGGATGAAATTGTTGAATATTATCAAGAAAACATTAAATTAGGCAGAATTTATAAAGGGGATGTGTTAACGGATATCATTGAAAAATCATATGAAGTAATGAACAAGCAGAAAAAATCAAACAAGCGTTATTAGCAGTCAGCATAATCGGCAATCGAAATTAGCTGAGAATATTTTAAATATTAATTGAATATTTAAAATATATGGAATATAATAATCATTACACGACATACCAACCGGTCAGTAAAAAAATGTCAAGAAAAATGTAAGCGTGTTCATTGTCTATCCAATATATTTTGAACATGAAGTTGCGCTTGCCGTATTATTTTTGGTATCGGATGAAGCATCATGTATCACTGGAGCCACCCTGTCAGTAGACGGCGGCGGCTAGCCTTTTTAAAGGGGTCGCCAAGCACTAAGGGAAGAGACAATAAACAATAAATATTGATTTATTGACAAAAAGGAGCGGAACAAATTATGGTATAATTTTTCCCAAGACATAAATAGAATGAGAGGACATATATTGTGAGAGACAAAATTACAGAACAAAGCATCAAATTATTTGTAAAGAAGGGATTTACTGAAACATCCATTCAAGATATTGTTGATGCCCTTGGGGTCACAAAAGGGACATTTTACTACTATTTTACTAGCAAAGAGGAACTGCTGATGAATATTCATCTATGCTATATTAACGATATGCTTTCACAGCAAGAGCGCATTTTAAAAGATGAATCAAAAAACTCCAAACAAAAATTGTTTGATATTATTTTTATGCTGATTAGCAATATAAAAACACAGGGGCCTGCGGCAAAAATCTTCTTTCGCGAAATGAGGAACTTAAGCAAGGAACGGCTTGCCTTAATCATTCCTAAGCGGGATCAATTCCGATTCAATATGGAGAAGCTTGTGCGCGACGGCATCAAAAAAGGAGAATTTCGCTCTGATTTAAATCCCTCAATCGTCACCTTTGGCATACTTGGCATCGCAAATTGGAGCTATCAATGGTTTAACCCAACTGGTGAAGCATCTGATTGGGAAGTAGCAGAAGTCTTTGTGGAAATGATTCTAAACGGCATTCAAATCGGTTAAGCAAAAAAGGAGAGGGGAAACGTTCCCCCAATCCTTTATTCGGTATACCCTTAGACATACTAACTAGTTAGTATAAAACAAAAAAGGAGCTAATGATGGAAAAGATACACGAACTTCAAGTAACCGTCCGCTTTGGTGAGACGGATGCCCTTGGCCATATCAATAATACTAGTTACTTTATTTATCTTGAAGAAGCGCGAATCCGCTTTTTTGAAGCACTAGGATATGGAATGGACGCGAGGAAGTGGAATTTCATTCTTGCTTCTACCAAATGCGATTTTATTCATCAAGGATATTTTAATCAACTATTAAACATTAAAACATTTGTTTCAAAAATAGGAACGAAAAGCTTCCAGCTTGAACACGAAATTGTTTGTGCCCAAACAGAAACATTGGTTGCAAAAGGGAATGCAATTATCGTGTTTTTTGATTTTGAAACACAACAAAGTAAGCCGCTTCCTGATTTATTGAAGAAAGAGTTAAAAAAATTTGCGAATCAAACTTAAGTTAGCAATCTATATTGGATTACAGGGGATTTTCAGTGAAATAATAATCAGAATAGTTTGTTAATTTAAAATTGAGGGAGGCAGTGACATGAGGTTTTCACAAACAATTGCACTTGTAACAGGGGCAGGGAGTGGAATCGGGAGAGCCACCGCGATTCAGCTTGCAAAGGAAGGAGCAAAGGTCATTTTAGTCGGCAGGACAAAGGCAAAATTAGAGGAAACAGCCCGTATCATTAATTCCGCAGCGAGAATACCCCTTGCTGAAATTTTCCCTGCTGATGTAACCGATGCAGAGGATGTTGCGGAATTGGCAGAATACGTTGACCAGCATTACAGTGACTTGCACGTTCTGATCAATAATGCTGGCGGTTCAAGACATTCAAGGATAATGGATATATCTGAAGAAGACTGGGATTACGTGCAAGCAACCAACTTAAAAAGTGTCTTTCTTGTTTCAAAAGTACTTGGCAGGATTATGGCTGAAGCAGCCAAGCACGATGACATCATCGTACAAAACCGGGCAATTGTAAATGTTGCTTCACTCTCGGGTCACCAAGCAGGTGCGGAAATCCCCCATTATAGCGCCGCGAAAGCCGCTGTGATTAATTTAACCCGCTCCCTTGCCTTAGAGATGTCCGCTTATGGTATTCGTGTTAATTCTGTTTCACCAGGATTTGTTGAGACACCATTGACAGAAGAAGGACTTCAAAACGAGCGTTTTGTTAAAGCCATCCAAAGAAATACGGCTTTAAAGCGGGTAGGCAGTCCTGAAGAAATTGCCCATGTGATTGCATTTGCCGCATCCAGCGAGGCTTCCTATATGACCGGAACCGATTTGCTTGTTGATGGCGGATGGCTAATTAAATAATCGGAAGGAGAACAAAAATGCCGGAAAATCATTTAATTATTGAAAAAACAGATTCTATCCTGCAATTAACATTGAACCGTCCGGAAAGTCTGAATGCTTTTAGCCCGGATATGATTTTAGGGATAACCAATGCTTTGTCAAAAGCACAAAAAGATGAAGAAGTCCGAGCCATTGTTTTATCTGGTGCAGGACGCTCTTTTAGTGCTGGCGGAGATGTGAAAACGATGGGTCAGGCAAATTCTATTCAAGTTTATGAGCATATCGGCAGGTTAAATGAATGTATTTTAACAATGAAAGCGACAGAAAAACCAATCATCGCCGCCATCCATGGCTTTGCGGCAGGAGCAGGGGTGAACCTGGCACTGGCCAGTGATTTGATCGTAGCAGCAGAAGACAGCAAGTTTGCATTGAGTTTCTCCCTGGTTGGCCTTATATCCGATGGAGGAGGATCATACTTTTTACCTAGATTAATTGGTCCGCATCTTGCGAAAGAATTCTTTTTCAGCGCGGAACCAATCCCAGCGAGGAGGCTTTACGAACTTGGCGTCGTCAACCGCCTTGTTGCCCCTGAAAAACTTCAAGAAGAAACGATGAAATTGGCCTTTCGTTATGCCAACGGTCCAGGAAAAGCATATGGAATGATGAAAAAATTAATCGATCATTCGTTAACAGCAAGTTTGGAAGAAATCCTTGAACAAGAACGGATCACGCAAACCATGATGGTCACAACAGAAGACCATCAAGAGGGGGTAGCGGCTTTTAAAGATAAGCGGAAACCTGTGTTTAAAGGTAAATGATCTTTGACGTTTTTGGGGAGAGGCCTTGAAGAAAATTTCAAGGCCTCTTTTTACACTATAAGAATTTATATCTTTACTTCGATAACTGTCTAGCGCCAGCGCCCTATCGACTACGTTGATGAGGCGCTGGCGCTTCTCTTACTTTATTACTAAATTATGAACAAACTATTAATTACTATGAAACAATTGCGTAGTGAATTGAACTGTGCAAAAAATTGTTTAAACTAAAAGAAAGACTATATAAATGGGAGATGAACCTTTTTGAATATATTAGTCATCGAAGACAATAAAAGTGTATGTTCCATGATTGAAATGTTTTTTGCAAAGGAGGGTATCGAGGGAGAGTTTGTCAATGATGGCTTTAAAGGCTATAACCGTTTTAAAGAACGAACTTGGGATGCCCTTATTATTGATTGGATGCTGCCTGGAATGGATGGAGTAACGATCTGCCGGAAGATTCGCGAGGAAAAGTACACTGTTCCAATCATCATGCTGACAGCCAAAGACAGTGAATCGGATCAGGTGCTAGGACTTGAAATGGGAGCGGATGATTATGTTACAAAACCTTTCAGTCCACTTACATTAATGGCGAGAATTAAAGCAGTTGTCCGCCGATTTTCACAAACCAGCCTGCAAGATGATTGCGAAATCGGGGCCATTCATTCAAAGTATTTTAAAATCAATAAAAATACCCGTGAAGTTCTCCTTAATGGTGAACCGATTACCAATTTGACACCAAAGGAATTTGATTTGCTATCCTATTTTGTTCAGCATCCGAAACAGGTTTTTTCTAGAGAACAATTGCTGGAACGAGTGTGGGGATACCAATTTTATGGAGATGAGAGAACCGTTGATGTGCATATCAAGCGTTTGCGAAAAAAAATCGGGTGGAACTCAGACTCATTTTTCCATACGGTGTGGGGGGTAGGATATAAGTTTGATGAAACGATTAAAACAGATGAAATTTAGATACATTTATCAGCAATTTTTCAGCCATATTAGTATTATTTTAGTTGCATTTTTGATTTTGAGTATTTTGTTTGCCCACTATGTTGAGAATCTAGTATATGAGAATAAAGCGAAGGAATTAATTTCCTATGGGAAAGCCATCTTAAAAGATGTGGGGCAAAATCCCGGGAGAGCCGATCAAATTATTAATCAATATAGTGCAGTTTTGGCTGGAAGACAAATTAGTTTTAGTATTTTTGACAAAGATTCAAACCTTTATTTAGTTGGCAAACATGGACCAGCTATTGAGTTGTCAGATACTGAATGGACAGAGATTACAGAAGGGCAGACTGTCGTTGTTAACCGCGATTTTAAGCGTTTTGGCCAGGAAGGCGTCTCTTTTGTCGCACTTCCGTATGTGAATCGCGGCCGATTTATCGGCGGAATTTTGTTAACCTCGCCGATAAGCGGCTCAAGTGAAATGATTAGCCAAATCAACAAGTACTTATTTTATACCATTTTAATTGCTCTCGGCGTATCCTTTTTGTTAAGCTTGGTGCTTTCGAGAATTCATGTTCATCGTATTAAACGGATTCGTGAAGCGACTTCCCTCGTCTCAGCGGGAGACTATACAGTCAATGTGCCATCATCCACTTTTGACGAAATTGGCGAACTGGCAAATGACTTTAATCATATGGTAGACAAAATTAACCGTTCCATGGAGGAAATTGAAAGTTTGGAAAACCGCAGGCGGCAATTTATGGCGGATGTTTCTCATGAAATGAGAACCCCGCTTACGACGATCAGTGGGGTAATTGAAGGATTAAAAAATGACATGATTCCAGAAGAAGATAAGGAAAGAGGTCTTCAGCTCGTTAGCCAAGAAGCGAAACGGCTGATTCGGCTTGTGAATGAAAACTTGGATTATGATAAAATCCGTTCAAATCAAATTCAACTGTATAAAGAAGAGATTCAGCTTTTAGAAGTGCTGGAGATTATTCAAGAACAACTGTCGATTCAAGCAGAAGAAAAGAATGATACAATCCTTGTGGATATTGCTCCAGATGTTATGATCATTGCTGATTATGATCGGCTGATCCAAATTTTAATTAATATTGCAAAAAACAGCATCCAATTCACAATAGATGGGACAATTTGGCTGCGCGGACGAATGGATCGCTCGGATACCATTATTGAAATCGAAGATACCGGTATCGGAATTGACCCTAAGGATGTTGAAAATATTTGGCGGCGTTTCTACAAGGCAGATCTTTCAAGAACAAGTAATCCGTATGGCGAATTCGGCTTAGGTCTTTCGATCGTAAAACAGTTGGTGCTGCTGCATAATGGGGAAATACATGTCGAAAGCGAAAAAGGAAAAGGGACAAAATTCGTCATCCGTTTTCCTTACCAACCAAGTGAATAACAAAATTTCTCTTGCAGCAGTTTTGTTTTTAACAATCCGATAGCGGGTAAAGCTTTAACTGAATCACTTATGTCATTTTTAGGTTGATTTTTCAATCGTTTTTCCTAGACCATTTAAACTTCGGTAACAGTTTTTTCACAATTTTTAGCTATAGTAAAACTATACAAAAAGAAAACGTGAAAAAGGAGACGTGATGAAAATGGATTTTGAGGAACAATTAAATTCAGAAGAATCAAGCCAATCTTCGGCAAGAACAAATCAGCAGCTTTCTAATCAAACATCGACCGCACAACAACCAAAAATCAAAAACAAGGGGCCATTAAAAAGCATTGCTTCAACCATTGCAGCAGGAGTGGTTGGTTCTGTATTAACGTTAACCGTTCTTCCGCATACAGACTATTTTAAAAATCTGGCGTCGTCAAACAGTTCGAGTGTGCAGCAAGTAACTGCCGCACCCGCAGTTAAAGAGGTTTCTGCCAAGAAAACGGATGTAACAAATGGATCAGGAGCGATTGCGGATACAGTAGAAAAAGTATCGAAGGCAATTGTTGGAATTGTCAATTATCAAAAGCAGCCAAATAGTTTTTATGGGAATTCAAACTCCTTTGATCCTTTTGGAAGTTCTTCTTCAACAAATTCGTCTGGCGCCCAAACCGTTGAAAAAGGTTCTGGCTCAGGGGTTATTTTTCAAAAAAACGGTAATACAGCTTATATTGTTACCAATAATCATGTTGTTGAAGGAGCTTCGAAGCTTGAAATTTCCCTCTATAATGGGGCTAAAACAACCGCAAAAGTAGTTGGAACGGATGCGTTAACGGATCTTGCTGTTCTACAAATTGATGGAAAATATGTAAATTACACGGCCCAGTTTGGCGACTCATCTCGCCTTCGTCCCGGTGACCAAGTATATGCGATCGGTAACCCGCTTGGCCTTGACTTATCAAGAACTGTTACGCAAGGAATCGTAAGCGCGACAAACCGAACGATTTCGGTTTCAACTTCAGCAGGCGATTGGGAAACAAATGTTATCCAGACAGATGCTGCCATAAACCCTGGAAATAGCGGAGGAGCCCTAATCAATCCAGCAGGACAAGTAATCGGAATCAACAGTTTGAAGATTTCAGAAAACGGTGTAGAAGGCCTTGGATTTGCGATTCCGAGCAATGATTTGATTCCAATAGTGAATCAATTGATTAAAAATGGGAAAATTGATCGTCCACACCTCGGCGTTGCCTTAGCAGACTTGAATCAGGTACCACCATCTTACTGGCAGGAGTTTCCTTCAACTGTAGACAAAGGTGTCATGATCACGAATGTAGAAACTGGTTCGCCGGCAGCTAAAAGCGGATTTCAGCAAAAGGATATAGTTGTTTCGATGAATGGATCAGCCATTAACAATTCAACTGAATTAAGAAAATATTTATATACAAAAGTGAAGATAGGCGATGAAGTGAAATTTGGCGTATATCGCAATGGGAAGCTCATCAACTTACAAGTCAAATTAACAAAATAAATTTCTATTTTTGCCCCAAACTTTGTTTGGGGTATTTCACTTTTCTAGCCTATCTTCATAAGAATTAAAATCCTCAATAAGAAAATTTTTTTCTCCTGCATGTCCACAATATATGGAAAAAGCATTTCCATATATTGTCTCATGACTGCGATGGTTTTTAGCTGCTGCACCTTGATCTTTATTGATGAAGATCGTTTTATATTTTGGGCTTCTAATCCTGATGCCGCAAGAAACAAACGTCATCTCAACTGGTAAAAATGTCATCAAAATTATCGTGATAAAAGGTGGAAAATCTGATCCCATGGGGAACGATTATCCTTTTTGCGGCGGGTATTTCACTAGGGACTGTTTTATGGAACGGGTACCTTTGAAACAAAAGATTTTATTAAAACAGGATTGGTCTTAACAATCCTTGGGTATGTGCTGTTCCTCTTATTTTCCTTCACATATTGGCAATGGGTAAAAATAATATAAAGAAGAAAACAGCGAAGCTAATTGCTTCGCTGTTACCTTCTTACATGAATCAGCTTATCTTTCGGTTCTGTTACTCGGCCAATAATAGACGCGTGGCGGATGCCATTATCATGCAATTCTGCAACATACCGCTGTGCTTCTTCTTCACTAATGGATACAAGTAAACCGCCGGACGTAACTGCGTCACAGAGAAGAAGCTGCTCTTCAAATGGGATTTCTTCATAGCTGACATCGTTTCTTAACCATAAATGATTTGATTTCGATCCGCCAGGAACAACTCCTTGGCTAGCTAATTCAATTGAACCGTCTAGAAAAGGGATTGTACCCATTGTTAATTCAAAACTGACATTGCTTCCCCGAGCCATCTCACTGCCATGACCTAATAAACCAAACCCGGTCACATCTGTTACAGCATGAGGATGGTATTTGGTCAAAATTTGTGCAGCAGTTTTATTCAATTGTGCCATTGTTTCTGTGACAAGCTGCTCTTGTGCAGGGGAAACTGCGCTTCGTTTAATCCCGGTTGTCATAATGCCAACACCAATTGGTTTTGTTAGAACGAGAGCATCACCATGTTTGGCGCCAACATTTTTCCAAAATTTGTCCGGGTGGACAATCCCAGTTACAGCTAAGCCAAATTTAGGCTCTTGGTCATCAATTGAGTGGCCTCCAACAGTGACGGCTCCTGCTTCACTCACTTTATCTGCAGCGCCTCTTAATATTTCCGAAAGAGGGTGTGGGCCAAGCTTTTTAATCGGATAGCCCACAATGTTTAAAACCGTTTTCGGTTCTCCACCCATAGCATATACATCACTTAATGCATTTGCAGCGGCAATCTGGCCAAACATATAGGGATCGTCCACAATGGGAGTAAAATAATCAACTGTTTGAATTAAAGCGATTGTATCCGTTAATTGATATACACCTGCATCATCAGCTGTTTCGTTGCCAACCAGCAGTTCAGGAACCTTGTTTTGTTTAGGTATAAGGCGCAAAACTTGCGCCAGGTCCTCAGGACCAATTTTACAGCCTCAGCCAGCTTTTGACGATAATGATGTCAGGCGAATTTTTTCGTGTTCACTCAACGTTGGCTCACCTCCATTGTAATAGTATACCATTTCCTTTTATTTTCGCACGATTGGTTGTCCGATATTTTCACAAATTTATTCAATAGATAATAATTTTATTATGTTAACTTTTTATAAAAAATAAGACCTTCATTAGGGTAAGGTGATAAATCGATTATTTACCGCACTCTTTTCTATTTTCGAAATGCATACTTCAAGAATCCCTGAGTGAAATGAAGCAATTATTTTCTGATCTACGATAAGAAAAGGGAAACGAATGGTTCGCATCTTCACCTCGGTCTGCTGCATTGGAAGGAGGGGCGACTTTACAGCTTTTATGATCATTTTTTCCGCTTCTACAAATACCGATATTTCGCTCGCTTCATAATTGCTTAATAGCGCTTCAACAATCCAATTTTTATCTGTTTCATACAGATCAATTCGGAAATGTGATTGATCAAGGTATGTTGTCAATGGATCGAGAAAATAGTTTTCCAGCCATTTTTCCATTTGATCATATGACTGATCATCTTCCTTATTGGACATAGTGCTTCCCTCCTTGCTTTGGTTCATAGTATTCAAAAGGCATAGTTTTGGTGAAAATGGTATAATGTGCTGTGAAACAATTGTGAAGGAGTTTTTAATGTTGAAAGAATGGCTGCGTTCCATACCCCCGGTTCATGAACTTCAAGCTCATGAACGGTTTTTAGCACTTATGAACGAGAACAATGTAGATTTTAATGAATTAACAAAACAACTAAAGGAAGTTGTAGAACAAATTCGCGGTTTGATCGTAAACGGGAAATGGGAAGGTTCTGTCCCTGGGACTGTATCTTTTACCAATGAGCTTTTTCAAATGCTTACAAATAATGTAATGAAGCATTTTTCCTATACCCTTGAAAAGGTGATTAATGCAACCGGAACAATCCTGCATACCAATTTAGGGAGAGCTAGACTTAGTGATCAAGCAGCGGCGCATGTGTTGGAGACGGCGCAAAATTACACCAATTTGGAATATAAGCTTGAGGAAGGAAAGCGCGGTTCAAGGCACAGCCATGTCGAGTCCTTAATCAAACATCTAACTGGAGCAGAAGCGGCGATGATTGTTAACAACAATGCGGCGGCGGTTTATCTTGTATTAAGAGCGCTCGCACAGAATAAAGAAGTGATTGTTTCAAGAGGCCAGCTTGTGGAGATTGGAGGATCCTTCCGCATTTCATCCATTATGGAAGAAAGCGGGGCAAAGCTTGTCGAAGTTGGAACGACCAATAAAACACATCTTCATGACTACGAGCAGGCAGTAAGTGAGGAAACTTCGATGATCATGAAGGTACATACTAGCAATTTTAAAGTAATCGGGTTTACAGAATCGGTGGACACTACAAAGTTAATCAACCTAGCAAACAAGTTGGGGAACGTGATTTTTTATGAAGACCTTGGAAGCGGAGCATTATTTGATTTTCGCAAACACGGAATAGGCGAAGAGCCTGTCGTGAGAGAAATCATTGAAATGGGAGCAGATCTTGTCACATTTAGCGGTGACAAGCTGTTAGGCGGTCCGCAGGCAGGAATTATAGCAGGTAAAAAAGCACTAATCGACCGTTTGAAAAAACATCAGCTAGCAAGGGTTGTTCGGGTTGACAAAATGACGCTTGCGGCATTAGAAGGTACATTAATTGATTATGCAAAAGGGGAGAAGGGGTTAAGGAACATTCCTGTTATTCGCGATTTACTTTGTCCTCTCGAACAACTTGAAGTACGGTCGCAAAATTTTGTGAAAAGCTTATTAGCCGAAGCAGGCAGCAGCTTCAACGCAAGAGTGATCCCAGGAACAAGTCAAATCGGCGGCGGAACGATGCCAGAAGTAGCTTTGCCATCCATGATTATTGCCATTCAGCATAAACAGTATCCAGCAGAACAGCTTTCAAAAATGTTACGAACGGAAATAAAACCCGCCGTCATCGGAAGAATACAAAAAGACGAATGGATCCTCGATTTACGTACTGTTTCCGAACAGGAAGAAAGCATCCTTTTACATATATTGAAACAGCTTTAGAAGAGTTTTAGATCCGACGCTATCAGATTTCAGTCTGAAGAAGCGAATGGCCCTCTCCATTAAAGAAAGAGGGTCATTCGCTTACATATCATGGTGTGAATTATGTTTTGAGCGTGAATGCTGGCGATTTTTGACTTTATGTGATCCGCTGAGCGGCTGAGGCTGTCCAGATTGATTACCTTTCGGTGCATTTCTGTGCATATCTTTACTATCATTCTTGTTCAATGTTTATCCCTCCTAAGAAATAGGATGCATTCAGAACTTGTTTCTATACGGTATATTATTTTTTATTTTGAACATTTTAACCGTATACCAACTTATAACTTGAGGAGTGAATGGGATGCCTTACCACAAAAATAAACAGCAAGCGTTTCAAGCTGCACAGCAAGGCTTAGAGGATGCTCAGGAACTATATTATGAAATGGTTCGCGACAGCGCAAGCTATGGACATCAATTAAAGCATTTGAAAGAAGAAGTAAATGAAGCTTACCAGCAAATTGAAAACGCGCTGGGAGTGGCTTCCGAACATGAAAGAGCACAGCTTGAACGTTTTCAGCAAGATTTGCAAAAAATGGTCGATGAAGTGAATCTATATCAATAAGAAAAGCGCAAGCGCCCTTGCTCATCGACGTAAGGAGGTGGACTGAGCCGAGTGAGATAAAGGAGAGTCGAAAGACGGTAGTCTTTCGTTCTCGACTTATCGTAGACGAGGCGAGGGAAGCGACTTAGTCGATAGGGCGCTGGAGCTAGACAGTTATCGAAGTTCAGATATAAATTCTGATAGTATGAAAAAGCGGGGACTTCCCCGCTTTTTTATTGATTTTTTTTCCGCTTTTTGTTATTTAACTTTTCCTTCACTGTTAGTGGTTCATTCGCTATTTCTTCATTATAACCCGAACCTTGTCCTTGACCTTTGGCGGAGTTCATTCCCGGAATGACATGATTTGATTTTTTTCGCTGCATCCTCGATCACCTCCTACCATTTTACTATTTCCTAAATCCCCTAAAAAAGACAGATTGTTTTCGTACCATAATAAAAAGAAAATGTTGTTTCTTTCAACTTGAAATAGAAGAGACGACACAATCAACTTTTTACATTTTTCTTTGAGCTTATTACATAAAGACATAAGAAAAACTTATTGCTCACAATAACTTTCTTGTTATTTACTTATCTGTTTAGTTGTATTAAGATTAGAATTGTGAGAAAAGTAGGGATGGATGGGAAAATTCAAACTTTTCGACTTTTCAATTAATTTGATTTATTATGACGATTGAGGGGGTTTTTTCGTATGGCAAAAAACGATGTTTTTAACGCGCGTACTTTTTTTGAACAGAACGGTAAACGCTACCACTACTATCGTTTAAGCGCACTTGAAGAAGCAGGGATTGGCAACATTTCAAAGCTTCCTTATTCTGTAAAAGTTTTACTTGAATCTGTTTTGCGGCAATATGATGGCCGGGTCATTTCAAAAGAACATGTTGAAAATCTAGCAAAATGGGGAACCGGCGAATTAAAAGAAGTCGATGTGCCTTTTAAGCCGTCCCGTGTTATTTTACAAGACTTCACAGGCGTTCCAGCCGTTGTTGACCTTGCATCACTAAGAAAAGCAATGGCAGATATGGGAGGCGACCCGGACAAAATCAACCCGGAGAAGACGGTGGATCTTGTCATTGACCACTCTGTCCAAGTTGATCGCTATGGAACTCCAGATTCTTTAAAGGCAAATATGGATTTGGAATTTGAACGCAATGCCGAGCGCTATCAATTTTTAAGCTGGGCGCAAAAAGCTTTCAATAATTACCATGCTGTACCTCCAGCTACTGGAATTGTACACCAAGTAAATTTAGAATATTTAGCCGATGTTGTTCACGTTGTCGAAAATGCTGACGGTGATTATGAAGCGTATCCTGACACTCTCGTTGGAACGGACTCTCATACAACCATGATCAATGGCCTTGGCGTTCTCGGCTGGGGTGTGGGCGGAATCGAAGCGGAAGCAGGAATGCTTGGTCAGCCTTCTTATTTCCCTGTTCCAGAGGTAATCGGTGTTAAATTAACTGGAGAACTGCCAAACGGAACAACTGCAACTGACCTTGCTTTAAAAGTGACACAAGTTCTTCGCAGCAAAGGCGTTGTTGGCAAGTTTGTCGAATTCTTCGGACCGGGTGTATCCGCCCTTCCTCTTGCTGACCGGGCAACAATTGCGAACATGGCACCTGAATATGGAGCAACTTGCGGATTTTTCCCAATTGATGAAGAATCGCTTGACTACTTGCGTTTAACAGGCCGTGATGAAGGCCATATTCAAGTAGTAGAACAATATTGCAAAGAAAATGGTCTTTTCTTTAATCCAGATAATGAGCCTGTTTATACAGATGTTGTTGAAATCAATCTTGCAGCAATCGAGGCTAATCTCTCAGGGCCAAAACGTCCACAGGATTTGATTCCGCTTTCGAAAATGAAGCAAGCTTTTAATGAAGCTATTTCCGCTCCGCAAGGCAACCAAGGTTTTGGTTTAAAAACGAACGAAATTGCAAAAGAAGCAACAGTCACTTTCCATAATGGCGACCAAGCAGTTATGAAAACAGGTGCAGTTGCCATTGCAGCAATTACAAGCTGCACGAACACGTCCAATCCATATGTGCTAGTTGGTGCAGGTCTCGTTGCTAAAAAAGCGGTTGAACTGGGAATGGAAGTACCTAAATATGTTAAAACTTCTTTAGCTCCAGGTTCTAAAGTTGTTACAGGCTATCTTCGCGATTCCGGCCTGCTGCCATATCTTGAACAAATCGGCTTTAACCTTGTGGGATATGGCTGTACAACATGTATTGGAAACTCGGGTCCACTAAAAGAAGAAATTGAAAAAACGATTGCAGAGAATGACCTTTTAGTTACCTCTGTTCTCTCTGGAAACCGGAACTTTGAGGGACGTATTCACCCACTTGTAAAAGCAAACTACCTAGCTTCACCGCCATTAGTTGTAGCTTATGCACTTGCAGGAACTGTAGATATTGACTTTGCTACTGAAGCAATTGGCAAAGATAAAGATGGCAAAGACGTCTTCTTCAAAGATCTTTGGCCGTCAACAGCTGAAGTGAATGATGTGGTGAAAAACACAGTTACACCTGAACTGTTCCGCAGCGAATATGAAAATGTATTCAGTGATAATGAGCGCTGGAATGATATCAAAACAAGCAATGAGCCATTATATACTTGGGATCCTGATTCGACCTACATTCAAAATCCGCCATTTTTTGAAGGGTTAAAACCAGATCCAGACGAAGTGAAGTCATTAACTGGACTACGTGTGGTCGGTAAGTTCGGCGATTCGGTAACGACTGACCATATTTCACCGGCAGGAGCCATTGGCAAAGATACCCCAGCTGGTAAATATTTGCTTGAAAAAGGCGTTGAACCTCGTGATTTCAACTCTTACGGTTCTCGCCGCGGCAACCATGAAGTGATGATGCGCGGAACATTTGCAAATATTCGCATCCGCAACCAGATTGCACCTGGAACAGAAGGTGGCTATACGACTTATTGGCCTACAGGTGAAATCACTTCCATTTATGATGCTTGTATGAAATACAAAGAAAATGGTACAGGTCTTGTCGTTCTTGCAGGGAAAGATTATGGAATGGGATCTTCCCGTGACTGGGCAGCAAAAGGTACCAACCTTTTAGGAATTAAAACGGTAATTGCTGAAAGCTTCGAAAGAATTCATCGTTCTAACCTTGTGTTAATGGGCGTACTTCCACTTCAATTTAAAGAAGGCGAAAACGCTGAAACTCTTGGTTTAACTGGAAAAGAACTGATTGATGTTCAAGTTGACGAATCTGTAAAACCACGTGATTTCATTAAAGTAACGGCAACCGATGAAAGTGGAAACAAAAAAGAGTTTGAAGTACTCGTCCGCTTTGACTCAGAAGTGGAAATTGATTACTATCGCCATGGCGGAATTTTGCCAATGGTTCTACGTGAAAAATTGCAAGCTTAATTCAATTACCGAAACCACCATGTTCATATCGAACATGGTGGTTTTTTTGAAATTTTCAGGTCATTTTCCCTATTCAGATAGTGGATAAATTACATACACTATCCTAAAGGAGGGATGCGAAAATGAATTCACTTGTTTTCTTATTTCTTGCAGCCATTTTTGCGGGTTTTTCACTTATAAAGCTTCCACCTGTTTCTTTTGTTCCTGAATTGCAGCCATTTTTTCTAATCGTTGGGGTTCTCGCTATTGTGATCTTTTCTTTTGCGTTACTTTATATGGCGCTAAAAGCTCTTTTTAACAAAGGCTGGCGTTAAAAGAGGAACAGGCTGACTTGTGATCAGCCTGTTTTTTTGTGTTTCAGAATGTAAGAAAACACCTTTTTCTTTTTGTAACAAATCCACTTAAAAATGAAATATATTAACACTGTTAAATTTTCGAAAAGTTGTAATAATTGCAAGCGCTACCGGACATAATAACTGGTAGAATAGGAAGCAGGGATGGTGATACAAATGAGAAAACCTAGAAAACGTTCGTTTGCAGAATTGGTATCGGAAAATAAAATGCAGCTTTTGAAAGATCGAGCAGCGATGGAGAAGATCGAACAGCGCTTGGAAGAAAAACGATTGGGAAAAGCAGAATAACACATACTTTTCCATTCATGTCTTACCTCTTTTTGCACAAAATACAAAAAGAGGAGGGATGGGAATGAGCAATCCAAAAAGGGATTCAAAACACTTTGTACCAGAACATATTGGTACTCAGCCAAGAGGATTCGGCGGAAACAAAGGGAAAAAAATGCAGGATACATCAGGAAAACACGCCCAAGTCATCCAGACAAAAGGAGAATAAAATCCTAATAAGACTCGCATTTTTTAAGGCGGGTCTTTTTGCCGCGTCCATAGATCTTAAAACTGCGTCGAGAAACATAAATGAAAATCCACTATTTTCTGTGATATTTTTGGCGGGTCCGTTACAAACTATTTTTGAACCCATTACCAATAAGGAGGACCTTATGATGAATCATTCTCATAAATCAAACCCGGATGATCGCAGTGATAACGTTGAAAAACTTCAAGAGATGATACACAACACGATTGAAAATATGGAAGAAGCTGAGGGATCAATGCAATTCACTGATAGCAGTGAACAACGTCAGCAAATTGAGGCAAAAAATGAGCGACGTAGAGAAAGTTTAGATGCGATGCGCTCTGAAGTTAAAGATGAAGCAAATGCAAACAATCAAATTAAATCATAAATCAAACAAAGACCTGTCTCTAATAGGAGGCAGGTCTTTGTTCTTATGTTTCAATAATGGCGGAGTTGTATGGTAAGATAAAGGGGGAAATTTTTAAGAAGAAGTGATGAACAGTGACTCAGCAAATGCAAAACATGAATGAAATCGATCAGCAGTTGAAAGCATGGGAAGATGAACTTGCTAACAACGGAAAGATCACAAACGAAAGCCGATTGTTAACATATGTCAGCTTATTGAAGAGTGATGTGATGAAGCAGTCACAGCTGCTGACAATTGCTGCTTTATCAAGGATTGGTCGCAGTAAAGCGGATTCACTCGCTGTTGCCTGGATGGAAAAGGCGTATGAATTGAATCCAGACAATACAAGAGCAAAGCGTTTTTTAATCCAATATGAATGGAAGAAAGAAAAAAATCTATTTGACATTCTTAGTTTTCCGGCCATTCGAGAATCTGATAATCGAACAGCTAAAAAGAAAATCGCTGAGCAATACATACAGATTTGCCGTTCTTTTTTAGAGGAGTCAGAAGATCATTTAGCTGCGATTAAGAAAAAAATGACAATTGTTGCTGACTTGAATGATCACGAACTTGCACATATATACGAAACCCTTAATCATCTCCTTTCGAGCGCCGTTCAAGAAGCAAGTAAGTTGTTAAATGTAACTGAATCATACGTGCAAACAATATCTGGCGTCTTTCATAATTCTGCGTATTATCAAGACATGAAGGATCATATTCAACACTTGAACGAATTGAAAATTAACTGGCAAAATCTTTTTTTTGAAGATGAAAACGATGAAGCAGCTGAAGAAAATGCATTGGATCAATTGAACATAATGGTTGGCATGGATTTCGTAAAAAAGCGGGTGAATGATTTTTATCGTTTTTTAAAATATCAGAAGCAGCGAAAAGAGCTTGGGTTTCAAGTGAAGGATGAACTTAGTTTAAATATGATTTTAACTGGCAACCCGGGTACCGGCAAAACCACACTTGCCCGACTTCTGGCAAAAATCTATCACGAACTCGGAGTTTTGCCGCGTGAAGAAGTGATCGAGGCGGACCGCTCGCAATTGGTTGGAGCATTTGTCGGGCAAACAGAGGAAAACGTGCGAACAATTGTCGAACGCGCAGTAGGCGGAGTTTTGTTCATTGATGAGGCATATAGTTTAAAACGCGAGGGACAAACAGGCAATGACTATGGCCAGACAGCCATCGATACCCTTGTCTCTTTAATGACCAGCAATGAATACGGCGGTAGATTTGCGGTGATTCTTGCCGGTTATCCTGAAGAAATGCGCACTTTCTTAAATGCAAATCCAGGTTTGCGCAGCCGATTCCCACAATCAAACTTTATTCAGCTGCCAGACTATTCTAACGCTGAATTAATTGCAATTGCAGAGAAAATAGCTGCTGAAAATGATTACATCCTTGCTGAAGAAGCGAAGAAAGAAATTGGGCATCGTCTGGATCGAGAGCGTGTTGATGACACCTTCGGTAATGCCAGGACGGTAAAAAATCTTGTGTTAGAGGCAATATTTCGTAAAGGTTCGCATTCTGAAACCCTTCATTCAGATGTTTTACAGTTCACCCTGTTAGAAAAAGATGATTTTGCTGCTGAACAAACAATTAAACAAGAATCCCCTCAAGAGAAATTAAATCTGTTAATCGGACTTGATTCCTTAAAAGAGGAAATAATCTCGCTCGTATCCTTTGTCAAAATGCAGCAGTTTCGAAGAAGTAAAGGTCTGCCAACGGTTCCTATTCAGCTTCATTCCGTATTTACCGGAAACCCGGGAACGGGTAAAACAACCGTAGCAAAAATTTATGCCGAATTATTGCAGGAGTGCGGAATATTAAAGCGTGGTCATTTAATTGTAACAAGCAGAGCGGATTTTGTTGCCGGGTATGTTGGTCAAACAGCCGGGAAAACAAGGAAAAAGATTCGTGAAGCTTTGGGAGGCGTACTATTTATTGATGAAGCCTATTCTTTATTAGGACAAACCAGCGGGGACTTTGGCAAGGAAGTTATCGATACCCTTGTTGATGAAATGACGAAGCACCATGAGAATTTAGTTGTCATTCTCGCTGGCTACCCGCACCAGATGGAACAATTACTCAACAGCAATCCTGGTTTACATTCCAGATTTAAGAAATTCTTTCATTTTCCAGACTATAATTCCGAGGAATTGCTTGCGATTATTGAAAAGTACATCAGTCAGTATCAATATGTTTTGACGGATGACGCCAAACGGAAGTTAAAAGAATCTCTGGCAAAGAGTACGTATAATGGCAATGGCCGCTTTGCGACCAACTTAGCTGATGAAATGATTCAAGCTCAGGCAATGCGGTTAATAAACGAAGACGAGAAGACCGATTTATTGGAGAAAGCGTTGTATCTTCAAAGCGAAGACGTTCATAAAGCATTTATAAAATTAAGAAAAGAGGAAGATGAATGTTAATTGCAACAACAAAAATCCCTGTTCGTTATGCTGAAACAGACCAAATGGGAGTCGTTTATCATGCCAATTATTTAATTTGGATGGAATTAGGCAGAACAACTTTTATTGAAGAGCTTGGTTTTAATTACGCCCAGCTCGAGAAAGACGGAATTCTTTCGCCGGTAATCGATATCCAAGTTTCTTATAAAAAACCTGTACGTTATGGTGAAATTGCCACGGTCAAAACTTGGGTGGAAGAATATGACGGCATTCGAGTCAAATACGGGTATGAAATACTAACACCGCAGGGCGATATTGCTGTCACGGGATTTACCGAGCATGTCTGCGTAAAAAAAGACAGCTTTCGTCCTGTTTCTTTTCGAAGAATTCATCCTATCTGGCACGAAGCTTATGAAAAAGCAAAGAAAAATTGCTAGAAGGGATGATGCAATTGGCGTTTGGAATTAAACGGAAAGATCTAGTAGAGTGGAAGAAAAAAATCGAGCGCGGTGAAATCGCCTTTTTAACTCACTACTGGCTGGATGAGCGTTTTTCCGGGGCTAAAACGGTAACGAAAGTAGGTTGCAGCAATTTAGAAAAACTGGCAGACTGGGGCAGAAAATACGGTTTGAAACGGGAATGGATCCACTACCGCGCAAATGGTTATTCCCATTTTGACTTAATCGGGGAGCAACAGGCGGAAATTTTACAAAAAGAAGGTCTTGTCAATTCCTTTTTCAAGTGACATTAGGAAAACACGCACTCTGTATCATTGGAGTGCGTGTTTTTTTGATAAAAGTGAAAATTTATTTTTCTTCCGTTTTTGTAAAACGAAAGACGGGTTCGTTAGCATCTTTTTTCCATTCAATCAATAAATTGTGGCCGTCAAAGTACCATAAGTCTTTTTCTTCTATATAAAAGGTTATGCCGCCTTTCTCAATCAATGTTCCAACGTCTACAGGCTCCTCAATTGAAATACCTAATGAAAAGCCGGTTTGGATTGTACTTGAACCTCCGTATCGGGTAAAAAATCGAACATAACTACCCTCTGCTAAATCGAGTTCATTTTTGTACCATGCTACTGCATCACTGCTAATTTGGATGTTCAACGGAATACTCCTCTCTCAGATGATGTATACATAATATAAAATTTTATTAAATGATGCCAGCGACTTTACTGTCGCTAAAATAGACTGTTTAGTTAAACAAATTATGGATTACTGACTTGGCAGATTTTTAGACGGTGGAACAATTGCTTGAATTGGAAAGGTAATGCGGAATGTAGTGCCTTTATGTACTTCACTTTCAACATGAATAGTGCCGCCGTTTTCCTCAATAATTTTTTTGCACATGCTAAGCCCAATTCCAGTTCCTTTTTCTTTTGTTGAATAAAAGGGCATAAACAAATGATTAAGCACCTCATTTGTCATGCCGCAGCCGCTATCGGAAATGTGAATAGAAGCATTTCCTGAGTTAATAATCGTTGAAATGGATATAATTCGATTGGAGTCAAGACTCTCATCGATTGCTTCCATGGCATTTTTTAAAATATTAATCAATACTTGTTTTAACTGTTTAGGTGCAATAGGAATAGAAACATCAAAAGAAGATAAAGAAGTGATCATTTCAATGTTTCGTAGAATTGCTTCACTTTCATAAAGGATCACAATGTCTTGAACAAGTTTGTTTAATGAACTATCTTTGCTGACATCCGTTTGCGGCTTAGCCGCGTTTAGAAATTCAAAAATAATATCGTTGGCTCGATTGATTTCTTCGAGAGCAACTTCAGCATATTGCTCTTTTCCCAATTCCTTTAAATGCGGTTTTAATAATTGTAAAAAACCTTTCACCGTTGTGAGGGGATTACGGATTTCATGGGCAATTCCTGCAGCTAAATTTTCAATATTGTGATGATGGTCAACTGTTTGTGCCGCACCCCTCATTTCTTCAACAGTTTTTTCTAAATAATCCCGTTTTTCTCTAAGGTCTTGATTAAAGCGAAATAATTTTCGCTCAACTTTGCTAATCATTTCTTTCACATTTGCCAATTCTGTTTTGATAGGCACGCAAAAAACATGGAAGTTTAAATACAGATCCATGGCTTTATAAATCTGATAAAATTGTTTATTGGCATTTCCATCCATTGGTACTTCAATAAATTCAAGCTCTGTATCGTTCTTAAAAAAAGAAATGGCGTCCTGCTGATATTGGAAATCTATTAACTTAAGAAATGCATCTACTTGCACAAAACTGCGCTGTGCCAGATTTGATTTTTTCAGCACATTCAGCTCCTGATCCAAAATAAAATAAGGAAAAGGTACATTGTCAATAAAAAGCCTATCAAAATCCATGTTCAGATCATCCTTTTTTATAAATAGACTGGTATTTCTACTACCATTTATTTATATGCAGCGGGAAGAAAGATATTTCAACAAATTTCGTAATAAATTTCACTTTTATAGGTTTATCATAGCAAAATGACTGTTTTACAACAATAACTGTCAGTAAAATTAAGCACCAATCTTTTGTGAAATTTCAGCAAAAATCGGCTTTTACACGAAATATCTGATGCAATAAAAATGGCTTTAAAAGAACCGATTGGTTCTTCTAAAGCCATTTTATTTTTGGCTCGGTTTTGTTAATAATTCGTTTAATATTCGCTCGATGGCGATAGAAAACAAATAGGGTTAACAAAAAGACCACAATAATGAGGGGAATGTCCCAGCCTTGAACGAGACTTGCTACAATGGCATACACAATCGCAGCAACACCTGCCAGCATAGACGAAAACGAAACATACTTTGTTACATATAAGCTAATAAAAAAGACGAACAAAACAAATAAAAACAAAAAAGGGGTATAAAAAAGCAGCACTCCGCCCGAAGTAGCCACAGCTTTTCCTCCACGAAAGCCGGCGAAAAGGGGATACATATGGCCGATAACAGCAAAAACTCCTGCAAACAGAGGGCTTATATTCGTATGAAACAAGACTGGCAGCGAAGCAGCAAGCGTTCCTTTTAAAATATCTGCCAGCGTAACCGTCAGCCCTGCTTTTACCCCAAGGGTTCGAAAAGTATTCGTTCCCCCTAAATTCCCACTGCCATGTTCACGAATATCCGTTTTATAGAAGAGTTTTCCGACAATTAAACCGGAGGGAATAGATCCTACCAAATAGGCAAGGATCATGATTACAATTATTTCTGTCATTAACGATTTCACCTTCAATTCATTGATCCAGTTATTTTATTTTACCATGGATTCACGAAAACGCCACCACACAAATTAAAGCAATTTTTAATTGAATAGGTAGGGTAAAAGAGTCTGCGTGAACAAAAAAAGACAATTCTTGGCTTAGCCAATGAGGAAGCAGCTAACTTTTTAAAGGAAAAAGGGGATACGGTGATAATGGATCGCTGCATTAAAGTCGAGCACGCTTTAATGAAATAACCATTTAAAATGAGATCTTTTTAGGTCTCATTTTTTTATATTTAATACATTTTATGTCAAAATCATATTGTTTCTTTAGATTGCATTTGCCAAATCAAAATAAATCGCTAAAATATAGCATAGATGCCGCATCAACTTATGGTAAAATAATATTGCGGAACATTTGTTCTAATTTCTTTTTTAAAAAGGATTCTTTCATCATTTAAACGAATCAATAACTAAAATGAAATAGCAATCAGAATGGTTTTTCTTTTTGTAGGAAATGAAAGGGGTATTTTAGTGGCAAGAATTCAGCAAGCTTTTGATTATAATGATGATGCCATCCAGGTGCTGGAAGGGCTCGAAGCGGTTCGAAAACGACCAGGGATGTACATTGGCTCAACAGATTCACGCGGCCTGCATCATCTCGTTTATGAAATTGTCGATAACTCTGTCGATGAAGCGCTTGCAGGCTATGGAGATCAGATTATCGTTAAAATTCATAAAGACAATTCCATCAGTGTAGTTGATAAAGGGCGGGGGATGCCAACCGGTATGCATAAGCTTGGCAAACCCACACCAGAAGTAATCTTAACAGTGCTGCACGCAGGCGGAAAATTTGGCCAGGGCGGATATAAAACAAGCGGCGGCTTACATGGCGTAGGTGCTTCTGTTGTAAATGCCTTGTCCGAATGGCTCGTGGTTACAATCAAACGCGATGGTTTTGTTTATGAGCAGCGTTTTGAAAATGGCGGGAAACCTGTAACAACACTAGAGAAAATTGGCAAAACAAATCAAAGCGGTACAACCATTCATTTTAAACCAGATCCAACGATTTTCTCGACTACCACTTATAATTTTGAAACATTATGTGAAAGGTTAAGAGAATCTGCTTTTCTTTTAAAAGGATTGAAAATTGAAATAATCGATGAACGCAACGATGTTCATGAAATTTTTCATTATGAAAATGGTGTGGAAGCCTTTGTTGAATACTTGAATGAAGAAAAAGATGTTCTACATCCTGTCATCAGTTTTGAAGGGACTCAAAATGGAATTGAAGTTGAATTTGCTTTTCAATTTAACGATGGCTATTCAGAAAACGTCCTTTCATTTGTCAACAACGTCCGGACGAAAGACGGAGGCACCCATGAAGTTGGGGCTAGAACCGCAATGACTCGCGTATTCAATGATTATGCCCGTAAAGTCGCCTTACTAAAAGAAAAAGACAAGAATCTCGAGGGAACAGATATCCGGGAAGGATTAGCCGCGATTATCTCTGCTCGCATTCCAGAAGAACTTCTGCAATTTGAAGGCCAAACGAAAGGGAAGTTAGGCACGAGTGAAGCAAG
Source organism: Bacillota bacterium Lsc_1132 (assembly GCA_044598425.1). Classification (GTDB taxonomy): domain Bacteria; phylum Bacillota; class Bacilli; order Bacillales; family Cytobacillaceae; genus JAEVLT01. Next base: position 1,833,333 of record CP172536.1, on the reverse strand, counting down.
GTCGGCTGTGGATGCCGTTGTTTCAGAACATTTATCCTATTTTCTTGAGGAAAACCCCGATATCAGTTCACTGCTCATTAAAAAATCCATCAAGGCGTATCAAGCTCGTGAAGCAGCGCGTAAAGCCCGTGAAGATGCCAGAAGCGGGAAAAAACGCAAACGTACTGAAACGGTTTTGTCCGGAAAACTGACTCCCGCGCAATCGCGAAATCCACAAAAAAATGAGCTTTATTTAGTTGAGGGCGATTCTGCAGGGGGTTCTGCCAAACAAGGGCGTGACCGCCGCTTTCAGGCTGTGCTTCCATTAAGAGGTAAAGTCATCAATACAGAAAAAGCCAAACTGCAGGATATTTTAAAAAACGAAGAAATTAACACGATCATTCACGCAATTGGAGCTGGGGTAGGTGCCGATTTCAGCCTGGATGATGTAAACTATGATAAAGTGATTATTATGACAGATGCCGATACCGACGGTGCTCATATACAGGTTCTCCTGCTCACCTTCTTTTACCGCTATATGAAGCCTCTTATAGAAGCCGGTAAAGTGTTTATTGCTCTTCCTCCGCTTTACAAGGTTAGCAAGGGGACTGGGAAAAAAGAGGTCATTGAATATGCCTGGAGCGATGATGAACTGAAAGATGCCATGAAGAAAGTCGGCAGAGGCTATATCATCCAGCGTTACAAAGGTCTAGGTGAAATGAATGCCGATCAACTGTGGGAAACAACAATGGATCCTGAGACTCGTACATTAATCCGTGTAAAAATAGATGATATCGCAAGAGCAGAGCGGCGTGTTACCACATTAATGGGAGATAAGGTCGAGCCGCGGCGAAAATGGATTGAGTCTCATGTTGCTTTTGGCCTAGAAGAAGAGGACACAATCTTGGAAAACGAAAATATTACGGTCACAGAGGAGGAGATTGAATAATGAGCACCATAGAAAAATTCCGTGATCTGCCCCTTGAAGATGTTTTAGGTGACCGCTTTGGCAGATACAGTAAATACATTATTCAGGAACGCGCCTTGCCCGATGCGCGTGACGGCTTAAAACCTGTACAGCGAAGAATTCTTTATGCTATGCATGTGGAAGGGAATACACATGATAAAGGGTTTAGAAAATCTGCGAAAACGGTTGGTAACGTCATCGGCAACTATCATCCGCATGGAGATTCTTCTGTTTATGAAGCAATGGTAAGGATGAGCCAGGAGTGGAAGGTTCGCAATGTTTTAGTCGAAATGCACGGCAATAACGGCAGTGTCGACGGTGACCCGCCGGCAGCCATGCGTTATACCGAGGCAAGACTTTCAGCGATCGCTGCTGAACTTTTGCGTGATATTGAAAAACAGACAGTAGAATTTATTCCAAACTTCGATGATACAGCAAAAGAACCGACCGTTTTACCGGCGATGTTTCCGAATTTGCTCGTGAATGGTTCTACCGGTATTTCTGCGGGATATGCAACCGAAATCCCGCCGCATCACCTTGGCGAGGTAATCGATGGCGTCATCATGAAAATGGATCGTCCTGATGCCAGCATCGATGAGCTGATGACCGTCGTAAAAGGGCCGGATTTCCCAACGGGTGGGATCATCCAAGGGATTGATGGAATTAAAAAAGCATACGAAACAGGCAAAGGGAAAATCATTATTCGCGGAAAGGCAGAAATTGAAGATCTTCGCGGCGGAAGACAGCAAATCGTTGTGACGGAAATCCCGTTTGAAGTCAATAAAGCAAACCTAGTCAAAAAAATTGATGAATTACGTCTTGACCGCAAAGTAGAAGGCATTTCTGAAATTCGCGATGAAACAGACCGCACAGGACTCCGCATTGTGATTGAATTAAAAAAAGAGGCGGACACAGATGGCGTTCTTGCTTTCTTGTATAAAAATACCGATCTGCAAGTTCCTTATAATTTTAATATGGTGGCAATTCATAATAAGCGTCCGAAATTAATGGGGCTACGAGAGCTGCTTGATGCTTACATTCAGCATCAAAAAGAAGTAGTTACACGAAGGTCGCAATTTGAGCTGAACAAGGCAAAGGAGCGCCAGCACATTGTTGAAGGCTTAATGAAAGCTCTGTCGATTCTTGATGAAGTCATTGCAACGATCCGTGCTTCTAAAGATAAACGTGACGCAAAAGACAATTTAATGGCTAAATATAGCTTTACAGAACAGCAGTCTGAAGCCATTGTATCATTACAGTTGTATCGTTTAACCAATACAGATATAACGGCCTTACGTTCTGAAGCAGAAGAACTTGCAAAAAAAATTAATGAACTGACAGCTATTCTAGAAAGTGAAAAAAAACTGATCGCTGTCATCAAAAAAGAATTAAAAGATGTGAAAAAGCGCTTTGAGGACACCCGTCGTTCTAAAATTGAAGCGGAGATTGAAGAGTTAAAAATCAATCTTGAAGTCATGGTTCCAAGTGAAGATGTCATCGTAACCGTCACGAAGGAAGGATATGTAAAACGGACAAGCCTGCGATCCTATGCAGCCTCCAACGGTCAGGATTTTGCCATGAAAGATACCGATCGCCTGCTGGCGCAGCTGGAATTGAATACGAAAGATGTATTGTTATTGTTTACAAACCAAGGAAACTATTTATACTGTCCCGTTCATGAACTCCCAGATATTCGCTGGAAAGATCTAGGTCAGCATATTGCAAACATTATCCCTATCGATCGCGATGAACAGATTATTCAGGCAATCGCTGTTAAAGATTTTGATACTGAGGCCTATCTAGTATTTGTTACGCGAAACGGCATGGTCAAAAAAACAGAATTAAAACAGTACAAAGCACAACGTTATTCAAAGCCTCTAGTCGGTATAAATCTAAAAGACGACGATCGAGTCATTGACGTTCACCTTACGAACGGTATGAACGATTTATTTATGATCACTCATTTTGGTTATGCTTTATGGTTCGGTGAGGAAGAAATCAGTCTTGTCGGAGCAAGGGCAGCAGGCGTAAAAGGAATAAACCTGAAAGATGGCGATTTCGTCATTGGCGCGAAAATAATTGATGCTAACAACCAACAGTCAATCGTAGTTGCTACCCAGCGTGGGGCTGTTAAAAAAATGAAATTAAAAGAATTTGAAAAAGCTTCCCGGGCAAAGCGCGGTGTTGTCATTTTAAGAGAACTCAAAGCAAATCCGCATCGAGTGATTGGCTTTGTAGTTTCCGCTGAATCCGATGAAATTTTCCTTCAAACAGAAAAAGGGAAGATTGAAAATCTCCTAGTAAAAGATTTAAAAAATAGTGACCGTTATTCAAATGGTTCTTTTATCCTTGATGAAACGGAAAGCGGAAAAGCCATAAAGTTATGGAAACTAGAAATGGAAGCTGAAGAAGCGCCAATTGATTAGAAGCAGTATCAAGCTGATGCATAGATTTTTGCATCAGCTTTTTTATTTTTCCTGATTATGCATCATAGTATAATTGTAGCGAGTTGATTGCTTGATGGGAGGGAGGATCGGATGAGTATTTTTGTTCCCTCAAAAGTTAACCGTTGAGTTGCAAGCTCCTGCTATACTGCTTTTCGCCCTGTAGAAGGCAGAAAATACACATTGACTCATTCTGATGTTACGGGACAATTATTTTTAGCAATTGGGAAAAAATTTGTTTTTGTCTCACTATCTCAAGTATACTTAGATAATGAGACAGTTTTCGCTCTACCCTCCATTGGTTCCTAGAATATATGTTATGTAAACTAAATAAAAATGCCTTGGACTTAAATTTCAAAAAATATCCCCCCCTTATTTTGTTAATTTAAATATTTCATAAATAGATGGAAATGTAATGATACAACATCCCTCTCACTTTAAATCAAGACGTGTTCTAGCTGGAAATTGAGTGGCTTACGATTTCACGATCGAGGTGCCTCTAATTGAATGATCAAATACACCCTTTTCCCCCATCTGAAACAAACAATGAAAATACGGTTTTTAAACATGAATGGAAGTAATTCTTTGATCAGTCTTTTTCTAATTAATTGATTTTTTCGTTTTTTGCGGTCATGAATCCGATTGGGAATATTCCTATTTTTTGTCGTGTTTTAGCACTTTTTTTAATGGAAACTTTTGGGTGAATGTCTAATCTTGGGACAATCATTGAACATAGCATGGAATTGTGGCCAACAGGAAGGCAAAAAGAAAAGATATCTGAGGAGGAATTTGCGTGGAAGTAGAACAACAAGTTCAATATCGGGAAGAATTATTGGAATGGTGTGATCATCTTTATTTTCAATGGGAAAGTATGAAACCAATATTTTTAAAGCTCTCTGATCCAACCATTTTAGAGGATTGGGAAGAATCATACCGCAGTTTTAAAGAAAAATTACAGAATGCCGACGATGTCAAATTCAATGATTACAGAAAAGCAAAAAGACTATACGAAGATTGGAATCAATTATACAGAGAAGCTCAGGATTTTCAAGTGGAAATGGATGTTGAATCTGAAAATTCCAGAGGAATTGGAGAACAGCAAAAATATCGGGAAGAGCTTTTAAATTGGTGTAACAACCTTTATTGCCACTGGGAAAGTATGAGACCAACGTTTTTAAAAAATTTTGACCTACGAAGTTTAGCGGATTGGGAAGAAACATACTATGAATTTAAAGAAAAACTACAGACAGATGTAAATATGGACTTCGATGCCTATGACGCCGCTATAAAGCTATATGAAGGCTGGGACCATCTATACCGGGAAACACATACTTATCAAGAAGAGATGGAAGTTGAATCTGAAAAATGTATGGACATAGAAGATCAAAAACAATACCGGAAAGATTTGTTGGAATGGTGTAATAACATTTATTATCACTGGGAAAGTATGAGACCAAAGTTTTCAAAACTCTTTGATCTAAAAAGTTTGGAGACTTGGGAAGAATTTTATCGTGAATTAAAAGAGAAGCTACAAAGAGATGAAAATGTTGAATTTGATGACTATCATCGGGCAAAGAGTTTATTTGAACATTGGGAACTCCTATACCAAGAAGCTCATGCTTACAAAGAATTGATTAAAATTGAATCTGATGTGTGCAACAGTATTTAAATTTTTCATTCAGTAAAAAATTCTGTAAACAGACACATTTTTACGAATATGTATTTGCCCTAAAAACGAGCTTGGAGAAAGTTTTCCAAGCTCGTTTTATCATTTGTAAGTTCAGTAATGAATGGAATTAATCAAAATCATTTTCTTCTTCAATTTTTATAATTCTTCCGTTTTTTGCGAGGATCTCCACCTCAAATATTCTGTGTTGTGGTGTCAAAATAAAAATTTCATAAACTAAAACCCCATGTTCTAAATCCATGTCTACATGCAAAACTTGCCCATGCACATTTTTTAGAGAGCAATTTCTTTTGCTTGCTGTAGAGAAATTCTCTGTCTAATCATAGGGACATGGTTGTTATATGTTATAATAGAAATTTTCATACATATAAAGCCTCCTCCTCATTAACTAAAGCCACAATTATCCATATGTATTAGACAAATTAATGGTGCATCTTAAAATTTTATATTTTAAACACTCAAAGTGTGTATGTTGGAAGTACATATAAGACGGTTATTTTAAGTATTCTTTTGCATCCATAGTACACACTTTCACCTTGCCATTCTTTAATGAGCCGGCTTTTGCTGTAACAAATGCCGGCTCATTTTTTGTATGTGTATGCAATTTCGTGAACCCTTGTCTCAAGTTTTCTGCGAAAATATTGAACCAATTTTAACCCTAACTTACTAAATCGTTTTTTTTGTATAACTTGATCAGCTTATCTTTAGACATCATTAAATAAACTGGGTAATTTCTTTATCTTAAATTGGAAATCCTTTAATTAAAAATGCCCGTAACAAGACGGGCATTTTTAATATCTATTTGTTGTTAAATGGATTCTTATTTGGTACCATTTCCTTCGCAAACTCTGTTAAACCAGCCATATTCTGGTTTTTAACCATTCCCATCTGGGGATTATTCATTAAGCCTTGAAAAGGGCGAAAACTAATTCTATTTCGGTTTCTTGTTAATCCAAAGGCAGCTGCACTTAATCCCAGCCCAATTAAGGAACCCCAAACCATTCCGCTATTGTTTCTTCTTTTGCCAAAAATATTAAAAAGAGGTTGTCTTCTCCCTGTATTAAAAAGCGCATTTAACCAGTTATTCAAGCTTTAGCACTCCCTTCCAAGTATTTAGAAAGCAAAAGTTCACCTTCCGAATTCTAATTTTCACTTTTAGGGACCTAAATATACTGGCAATATTTATACCGAGTGAAAGATAAAAAAACTTGCCAGTTACTTGATGGCAAGGTGAAAAGATTAAGATCGAGAAAATCACCTGTTAGAGCAATAAGATCACTTACGAATTGTATTGTTTGTTCATGTTAAAGAAATATAAGTGGAAAAGTTTAGAGTCTAGAACTGAAAGAAAAAGGTAACGTTTTTATCGGTTCAATAGCTGTTTTAACAATACTTGAATAATTGGTGCGCAGAATGAGAATATTATAATTCGTTTCCTTCCCTTCATACAGCGGCAGTTATAATTAGATCTAAGAAAAAAAGAAATGATAAATGTTTCCAAAAAAGATGACATTTTTATAAAAAAGAAAAAGGTTTGGTCACATGAAGAAAATTCTTATACTTCCTTTCTTACAAATACCAACAGGTCATCATCAGGTAGCAGATACGATCAGAACCTATCTAAATGAAATAGACGATTCTCTTGAGATAAAAAAAGTGGATATTTTTCATTATACTTCCCGCTTAGCTGAACAAATTACTTCCTATTTGTATTTAAAAGCAATCAAAATGACCCCCTCTTTTTACAGCTGGTTATATCGGCACAATGCATGTCGTCTTAATGTAGCAGATAAACGATATTTTTTCTATGAACGAATTTTTTTAAAGAGTATGAAAAAGTTAATCACGTACGAAAACCCGGATATCATTATTTGTACTCATTGCCTGCCCTCCTACCTATTGAACATTTTAAAAAAGAATGGAGGCTTGTCGATTCCTGTGATAAATGCTTATACCGACTATTTTATTAATACAGTTTGGGGAATCAGTCATATTGATTTACACCTAGTGGCAAGTGACAAAATGAAGAATTTCTTGGAACTCCGTCATGTATCTTCCGAAAAAATTGCTGTTACCGGGATCCCTGTACACTCGGAGATTACAAGAAAAATACAGAAAAATGAAAGGCAGTTTTCTCCTTTTAATGTCTTGGTTTCCGGTGGTAATTTAGGAGTCGGGCAAATTGAAAACATTTTTGACACAACCAGTTTTTCAGGAAAAATACAATATTTTGTGTTATGTGGAAAAAATAGAAAATTATTCTATAAAATCGCACAGCTTCAAAGCTCTTATATAAAGCCAATCCCCTACATAACCTCTAGAAAAGAAATGAATCGGCTATATGAGCAGATGGATGCTGTATTATCTAAGCCTGGTGGGATTACAGTTAGTGAATGTCTCCGTAAAGAGATTCCATTATGTCTTCTTCATGCTCTCCCTGGCCAGGAAGAGAGGAATCAGCACTATTTGCTTGAAGAGAATTTGGCTATCGAAATCAACCCGCTAAACATGGAAAAAAGTCTCCTGTTATTTCTCGAGGATCAAGAAGAAAAACAAAAATTTAAGGAAAGGCTCTCGTTATACACACGCAAGCTGGAGAACATAAACTTCGTATTAAAAAATTTTCTGAAAAGATTTTAAACCTAATTGGTGTAAATTATGTGAGGAAATAATGTGGAAAATTGATCTGGAATATTATGATTTTGTGGTTTAAAATAAACCCTCATACTTTTAAACCATTTTTCAATTTCCTCAGAATATTATTCTAAGGGGCTGAATTTGTTCAGGAGTGCCATCTATTATTTCCAAACCTTTCTTTAATGTTGAAAATTAAATAAAACCATCAGGAAGCCCAAATTTAAAGGTTTCCCGATGGTACTTGTATACCAAACATAATCGTAAGCTAAATAACTTTCAACCCGTTTCCATTTCCTCTTTAGTTTTCAAAGATAAAAATCGGTTATGAAAACCAGATATGCCATATACTGTATTTGCTGCTGTACATGCAACATTGTGGCGACTTTTTTGTAATGCGTTGCAAGACTTTAGGGATTGAAGTTTTTCAACTGTAAGCCCTTTTTTAGTTAAAGCTTCCTCAAACTCCTTTTGCGCAGCCTGTTTTGCTTTAAAAAGCATCATTTGAATTCGGCTGTAAACATTTATAGCTCCGTCTCCTGTTGTTTCAATTGGCAAAAAGATAGCTTCCGGGTAAATCTCGGTTATCAATGATTGAACGCCATCCGAAACACCGGATGAAGGCATGCACCCAAAAGGTTTAACGGAAATCGTCATGTTCACTTTCCGTTTAATAACATTAAGAATCAGCTTGCCAACCTCCATATGCCCTTCCCCGCCTCGTATATGATTGTCATAGTGATTGTGTGCTACCTTGGCAATCTCGTCCATATCAGGCAAGTGATAATCAGAAAGCCCGATTGTTTTGGCATACATTTGGAACATTATTCTTACAGTACGATCCGCTAATTGAAGCATCCGGATGCGAAGCTCAGGGTTTTTTCCTTCCAGGCCATGGCGGCCGGAGTCTGCTTGACGTAATTTCATCCGTTTGGCTGTATCATGACGCCCTTCCCAAATTAAAAATAAAATCCATGCTGTCACTGACTGTACTTCTACCTCGGCCCCTTCCTCCTCCAAAAATTGCTGCAGCCGGTAGTTGCCGTCTCCCTCTGTTGTCATCGCCCAAAACTCTCCGATAATACTTACTTTTGGTTTGACAATGGTACGGTCGATCTTCACCGCCTGCAGCTTCTTGCGGCACCGGTATAATGCCCGTAAAAGCGATTTTCGATTTTGAAAAGCTTCATATAAATATTGTTTACAGCGGTCAAGAGCCTCATTGGTTGTTCCTGCGACAACTTCATAAGGCCTAATGCGATAACCGGCTGCATTTAAAATATCTCCGACGAGAACAGCTTTTAAAAATGTAAGAAAAAAGGAACTGTCCAGTTTTAAAGCGGACTCCTCTCCGGTTACCTGTTTTAAACCGCTCTGCTGCTGAAACAGAAGAACACGGAAGCCGTCAAATCCTGCATCTCTCAGAGCCTTTCGATACTCTGTCACATATGTCCCAAATCGGCATGGACCACAGGAACCGCTTGTTATAAAAAGATAATTTCGAACAATTTCTTCTTTCGTTTTGCCTTCTTTATCCCTTAAATAGGTAAGATATTTAATCAAATTACCGACGGTAAAATACGTCGGGTTGCATTGTCCCCGATTGCCAAATTCCTTTCCAAACCGCAATGACTCCGTATCCGGGCACTCCATGTGCTGGACACGATACCCTAATCCTGTAAGTGCCCCTTCAACCAAATAGTCCTGTGCCATTGTCAATCCGCCAAAAAGAATCGTAGTTGAATCTTTATCTCTGGCAAAAAATTGCCTCGGAACTGGGTCAAACCACTGTTTTTTTGTTTCGTTAAGACCCAATAAAGCTTCCTGCTCGACCCTAAACCGATTTAACTCGTCTTCAAATAGGTGTAAGGCATCTATTTTATGTTCTTTAACTTTGGAATTCTGTTTTAAAGTTTTCACCCTTATGCTCACTCCTTCTATTTTTCAGAAATTGCTTTTTTCTCTGTAAGATGGCTTGTCCGTTCACCGCGCATTAATTCAAGACGTTTTTTCTCAATAAGCAACTTTAATTCTTCTTTTTTGCGGGCTAAATCCTGAAGCCGCTCTTCATGAAGCCCCAGACTATGGGCATACGTTTTCACACGGATTTTAATAGAACCGCTTGGTTTATTGGCATCGATATCATGCAAAGCAGAATAAGGTGTACCGGCTGTTGAAATGATCGAATCAATCAAGCCGTATGTTGGAGCATCATGACCGCATTTAAAACTGGATAAATCAAGTACAGCAACATTTGGATGTCGGGCGGCAAATTTGGCAGCCCAAACTTTTTGTACGCTGTTAGAGCTGAAGTTTTCCGGCCACACATCCGTTACATCCAGAGCAGTCTGCACTCTGCCCTTTTCCAGATCAGTCTTAAAAAAGCGACGCAGCCAGGCTTCATCTTTCGGAATGGAGCGCATGGAAAGAATAGGATAGCCCAATACTTGAAACTCATCCAATACGGAATGGTTCAAACCGGGATCAGAGTGATATGGCCGGCCAATCATAAGAATAGCAAGCTTATTTTCTTTTTCCACCTGTTCTAAAATCATTTTCCCTCTTTCTTGCATCTCGCGATCGAAAAGCTCCATTGCTTTCCATGCTTCTTCAGCTGCAAAATCACTTTCGTCCTCTGTGATTCTTAGGAAATCTTTAAATGCCTCAAAAAGCTGTTTTTTCATCATATTTGTTTCTGTAAACGTTACAGCAGGATCAAAATAAGAAATCCCTCTAGATTTAAAAAAGTCTGTTTCCTTTGTAAATGCCGCTTTGATCACATTCGGGGCGCCTGCAACAATCGGGCAGCTCGCTGAATCCGCCACATTGTTCAGGTGGGTCGGTATATGGGTAATGCACGGGAAAAAGATCGCATGGAGCGGCCTGTTTTCACGGTGGTGCTTAAATAATAAATTATGCACATGTGCCTGTGCTACTTTGGATGGATAGCATGGATCGATGGAACCGTACTTTCCGCCCTCCTGCCACATTTCTTCGCTTGTATAGTCACTGAAAACAATTCCTCGATCACTGATACCTAGTGTTTCAAAATAGGTTCGCCAAAAAGGGGCAGTAGACCAAATATTAAGAACTCTTGGAATACCGATACGCAGCTGCTTTCGCCATTCCAGTAACTCGGCAGATGAACGTTGAAATCCACGGGTATATTTCGTTCTTCTTGTACCAAGCAAGCCTTTTTTTACCTTTACATCCTCTATCATCTTCCCTGCTTCAGGCATTGGTCCGGAATCATAAAAATGCTGGAACATGCGGCGCCCCTCATAGTCCACCAGATTCGGGTATTGTTTTTTCAACATGTTACGCTCTTGCGTCAGCCTTATCATCGCTTCTTTATCTTCTACCGTCCCCTTTTCGCAGCTGAAGCCGGAAATATACCGTGCTGTCTTGCCATCAGGGGTAGAAGTATCAATAAACGTACGGCTGCAGTGATTGGGACAAAAATTGCACTTGGTAGATTCATCATTTCGAGAGCGATATTGCATTCCAACTGCTGCGTCGATTCCAAGAAATGTGGAATAACCTCTCCGTTTCACTACACGAAGCGTTTCCATCGCTGCTCCGATTGCCCCTGCTTCGCCCGTATGAGGATGAACATACACCTCAGCATCCGGAACCCGTTCTTTAATATAGTCGACTTGTGCTTTTACAGCAGCCAGGTTATGCTGGGTTCCGCCCTGAAGGACAAACTTCCTCCCGAGTTCAGACAGTCGCGGAATTTGGACAACATACTGCCAAATATTTTTTGGCAAGACAAGGGCCAGCCCTGCCAACAATTCTTCTTTTGCATACCCTTCCTTTTGAAAATTGACCCGGTCCGAGTCGAGAAAGACAGCACAGCCATAGGAAAAATTCGGACTGAGTTCGGCATTAAAAGCGGTGTCGGCATACTTCTGTATCGGAATTCCGAATTGGTCGGCCATTGCCTGAAGCAGCATACCGTTTCCAGCCGAACATTGATTGGATAAGCGAAAATTCCGGATATCACCGTTTTTAAGAAAAAGGACTTTAATGTCCTGTCCGCCGATATCGCAAATGACGTCAATATCACCGAAAAAGTGGACGGCACTCTTCATATGAGCTACGGTTTCGACAATATTCACATCTGCTTTCAAAGTTTTTTCCAGCACATCAGCCGCATAACCCGTAGCGCCAAAACCGATTATTTTCAGTCTGGCGCCGGCTGAATGGACTTTGTCCTGAATTCGTCCGAGAAGCTCTTTTGTATCCTGGATTGGATTTCCTTTGGAAAGCTGATATTCTTTTAACAAAATTTTTCCGTCCGTATCAACCAGCACAGCCTTTGAAGAGGTTGAACCGCCATCAAGTCCAATCACGGCCGTAATTGTCTGACCTAGTTCAAATACAGCCGGCACGAATTTTGGAATATTGTATTGGCGGCGGAACTCTTCTAACTCTTCTTTACTTTTTACTAGAGGAGCGCCTGCTTTTTCACCAAGCTTTGCTTTGCGTCCGTGTGTAATAAATTTCTTTATATCTTCAAGCCCTTTGTAAATGCCTACTTCGGCAGGTTCATGCATGCCGTAAATAACAGCGCCATAAGCAGCATAATACTGGGCATTTTCCGGGATAAATATTAATTCTTCCAGCGGAACTTCTTTTGGATAATTATAGCCTCGCTGTTTCCAAGATTCAGGAATTCTTTTTCGCCAGCATTGCTGCAGAAAGGGCAAATATGTGTTAGGTCCGCCCAATAAAAGCACTTTGTGCCGCAATGTATTTCCGCGGGTCAATACCGAAAGATTTTGCATTACAATGGCGTCTGCCAATGAACACATAATTTCTGATGATGGAATACTGCTTTTCACCAGGTTGACAATATCCGTTTCCGCAAATACACCGCATTTTGCTGCGACATGGTGAAGCTTCGAATCATCAAATTCAAGCTTTGCAACTTCCTCTTCTGGCATTCCAACTTTGATCATGCACTTATCAATCGTAGCACCAGTACCGGAAGCGCATTTGTCATTCATCGACGTAATGGCCTGCTTATCTCCCGTTTCTTCGTTTTCTTTAAAGATAATAATTTTGGCATCTTGCCCGCCCAGTTCAATCACACTGCCCACATCGGGGTGAAGCTGTTCCACTGACATCGTAACGGCATTGACTTCCTGGACAAATTTGGCGCCAATATGCTCCGCAATTGGACTGCCGCCGGAACCTGTAATAAAAACCCGTATATCTTCTTTTTTCATATCAGGGAATTCATTGCCGATCCGGATTAAAAATTCGAGGACCATTTCCGCTTGTTTCGTATGGTGGCGCTGATAATCGGACCACAAAATTTTTTTATTCAAGGGATTTACAACTGTTGCCTTTACAGTTGTTGACCCAACATCAATACCTATAAATAGGGAATCTATGTTACTGCTGTCCTCCACACAATCACTTCCTTTAATAAAATATCCGGATTTTATTATATGGAAAACAAAATAATCTATACATGGTGAAAACTCTGTTTATTGTTTTTAAACCTAGTAAATGATCTAAATCACAAGAACATAGTATTTAACGATTATCCTGATGTTCTAGCAAGATTGTATGGAGCATTATTTTCTCAAGATGAACCATTAATTGTGCTAACAGCAAGGCCTATAGTCATTTTTAAAGTTAACAAAAATAACCTACTCGACAATGCGAGTAGGTCCGTATTTTTACTTTGTCATAAAAATCTTCCTTTATTTATATGTCACCATATTGCTCTACGCCTGTACTTTCTCGTTTACAAAATCAACCTCAAACCCTAAATCTTTTAGCATTTGGTGGTCGGCGCTGCTTTCCTGCCCGGCTGTTGTTAAGTAGTTGCCGACAAAAATGGAATTTGCGGCATATAAGCCAAGTGGCTGCAGGCTTCGTAAATTGACTTCGCGTCCGCCCGAAATGCGGATTTCTTTCGTGGGGTTCACATAGCGCATGAGAGCTAACACTTTCAAGCAATATCTTGGGTTTAACTCGTTTGTGCCTTCAAGCGGAGTTCCTTCGATTGCATGAAGAAAATTAACCGGAATGGAATCAGCATCGATTGCCTTTAGGCTAAAGGCCATATCGACTACGTCCTGCCTCGTCTCCCTCATGCCAACAATGACACCGGAGCATGGTGAAATCCCTGTTTCTTTTACAAGCTCAACTACATTCACTCGGTCTTGATAAGTATGGGATGTTGTAATGCAGTTGTGGTGGTTTTCTGAGGTGTTCAAATTATGGTTATATCGATCAACGCCAGCAGCTTTTAGCATTGCGGCCTGTTCCGGTTTTAAAATGCCAAGGCAGGCGCAAATCTTAAGATCAAATTGATCCTTTATTTCCTTAACGGCTGAAACCACTTGATCAATTTCACGATCACTTGGACCGCGGCCGCTGGCCACAATGCAATAAGTGCCCACATTCAGTTTGTAAGCTTTTTCCGCCCCTTTTACAATCGTCATTTTATCAACCATTGTATATTTTTGAATCGCAGCTTTTGAAATGCTGGATTGCGAACAATAGCCGCAATTTTCCGGGCATAAACCAGATTTTGCATTGAAAATCATATTTAGCTTTACCTTGTTGCCAAAATAATGATGACGTAAAAGGTAAGCGCCTTGCAGCAGTTCTAATAGTTCTAAATCGGAAGAATTTAAAATCGATAAAGCTTCCTCATTTGGAATCACATATCCATTCAGTACTTGCAAAGCTAATTCTTTCCACCTGCTCATACCACACCCCCTTAAAAAATCATCCTGCATTTCTTACGTTTTTAAATTGGCTTCTTGATAGTAGAGTCCGTTCCAAACGATACCCAAGGATCCCGGCAAAAATTGCTAGAATGATATCTTTTGGAAGCGGGACAACCATCCATAACCATGCCATTTTATAGGTAAATCCTTCTGGGGCTGCAGCCCAAATTTTATAAGCAGCATACATCCAATTCGTTCCAAAGACATAGTTGATTACCATACCAATTAATGCGGCAAAAATATACATGGCTGTTGTTTTCTTTGATTTTTCGATCATGTAACCAATAACCCATGCCACGATAATATAGGAAACAATAAATCCAAAAGTAGGGCTAATGATGGACGAAAAGCCGCCGCTAAATTTAGCGAAAACTGGAACCCCTACTAATCCAACTAGGGCGTATGCGATCATCGCAATGGCTCCTAATCGACTTCCAAGAACCACACCTGCTAAAATAGCAAAAAAGGTTTGTAATGTAATTGGAACTCCCCCTACAACGAAAAAGGGTGCAATCGATGTAATGTTTGCCCCAATTGCCATTAACGCCACAAACATTCCCGCAAGAGTGAGATCAATCGTTTTAAGCTTCATTTTTTTCCTCCAAATATGTATTGTACAAAATTTAGCATACTTGCTTATTCAATATATGTCAACCTGTTTTTAAAAACAGTTAACAATTAACCTGAAGTTCAGCCAACAAAAAAGCTAGACTGCTGAATATCGAATCGATACGGCAGTCTAGCAACAAATGTAGATTATTTTTTAAAAATCGTTGAAACGACTTGATCATATGGCATTTCACTATCCACGACAAAAGTCCCGGGGCGCAAATTATTCGCTAATCCTTTGCTCTCAATGTCCTTGGAGAAGTTAAATGCATTTTGGATGATATTCGCTTTTTGCAGCATATTGCCAACATCGATGCTTGTCATCCCCTCTGATACATTTATAACCGCCCTGTATACAACTTTTTGAGATTTATTGTCAAGAGAAGCGGCTCCTTGCGTGCTGGATTCCTTTGCCTTTTTAAGATTTTTGTCATACTCTTCTTTCTTTTGAACGATGTAACCAGCAGAAGCAAGTTTGTCCTTCATCTCATTTTCAGAAAGCTGAACCTGCGCTTTTGGCTGATTAGCTGTTGGTTTGAGATCTGCTTTAGCGGTTTCTCCTTTGTTGGAAAAATAAACTCCGGCAATCATACTAGTGGAAAGAAAGATTCCAGCTGCAAAACTGCTTATTCTGTTAAATCTCATTTGCAACTTTTCCCCTTTCTTCTGGTTGTGCCTGAAATGGAGCAAGCATCTGGCTAATTTCACTTTCTGAAACTTGTTTTTTCTCGGCAATGCTTTCAATCGAATAACCGCGTTTATATAAGTCTAGCACCTCACGCCTAATCTGAATTTCATTCGGAGAAAGCTGAATCCCTGCTTCCTTCATAATCACTTCCATATTAAGTTCAATATTTCGAATCGATTCTTGTAAATCATTGATATCTTTTACAAGAGCTATATGCGCCAGATCGATCCTTTTCTGTTCTTCTTTCGATGCTTGTAAAGATTTTATAATAGAAAGAATCAGCAATATAGCTGAAATTCCAAACAAACCAGCTAATGTCCATCCCATTAAACTGTTTCCCTCCTTCTTTTTTTAAAAAAAAGTAGTAACATTGTTATATTATAAAGCCAAACGGGAAATTTTTCGATTAAATTCTTCTAAATATGAAAAAAGTCGTGTGGTTTTGACAAAACGCGGGAATCCCTATAAATGAAAAAGACCGTGAATAACAGTTATTGCAACAGTTCACGGCCTTTACATTAAAATGTAATGAATTGAAATCAATCAAGCTTTTTTATTGGTCCGCCATTTATTGAATAGCTTGCGGTAACCTTGGAATTAAGTGAATGGGCAACCGAACAGTATTTATCCTTTGATAATTGAATTGCTCGAATCACCTTGTCCTCAGGAAGTTCTCCTTCTAAAACATAATGAATATTGATATCCGTAAACCGTTTTGGATGATCATCGGCGCGGTTCCCTTCGACATCCATTGAAAAAGCGGTTGGATTCAGGCGCATTTTATGCAGGATGGAAATAATATCAATCCCGGTGCAGCCGGCAACAGCATTTAACAACAATTCTGTTGGCCTTGCACCGCTGTTTGTTCCTCCAATAGCTTCCGCAGCGTCCATCCTGATTTCATGCCCGGATGGTGTTGTACTCTTAAATGCCATCTTTTCAGTCCAGTGTATAGTGGTTTTCATGTGTCGATCACTCCTATTGTATTAATGAGAGTTTGTGAAAAAATATCCATTAGTCAAACGGCATTACACATCGTCTCTTTTTTATTATAATTTTTTATATAAAATCCGCAAAAATTATTTACTCTAAAACCATCCTCCTCCTTTTTCGCAGAGGATGGCATTTAATGCTTTAGTCTTTTTTAGTTGGAAGCCCTGCTTTTTCCCAGGCTGAGAATCCTCCTTCTAAATTCAAGACGTTAAATCCTTTTGCTTGAAGGAGGCTTGCTCCAATGGCGGATCTTCCCCCTCCTTGACATTGAGTGATGATTTTTTTATCTTTCGGCAGAGAATCCAATTTGTCTGTCAAATTTCCTAACATATAATGATAGGCGCCAGGTATATGACCGGCATCCCATTCACTCTGATTTCGAACATTATGATTATTGCTTATGATTAGTGTGGCTTTTGGAACAAACTTCATTCCTTGAATGTTTCAACTTGATGATGTCTGCATTATCTATCAAATTTTGACAACAAGCGCAAAATTCCACCATTTTCATGAAAATTTAACTTGTACGATTTTGATCGTCTTTGTATGATAGATTCAGTTTTAAATTTTGATTGTAAAGGAGACATGGCATGGATCTGATCACTCGTGATGCCGAATATGTTACCCGCTCCAAACGAAGAGGGAAGAAAAATCGTTTTTGGCGTGTTTTTTTGATTATATTCCTGATTTTCCTCGTAACCGGCGGAGGATTTTTATATGGCACAAATCAAGGTCTGCAATATCGAAGATTACTCGTGGGATCCGTGCTTTCGACACAGCATCCCCAATATGTGAAATATATGCGTTTTTTACTTTCCAAATCAGAACTTGATGCATTGTATGATGCCTGGAAGAATCCGAAAACAGTTGAATCAAAAATTACAGAACATCCAAATAATCAAGTTGCAAAAGCTGCAATGAACCCTAGTATAACGGAATCCATCCAAGTTGATACAGTCAATACTGCTAATTTTACGGCAAAAGTGATGATCATTCCGGATCCAACAACCGTTCATGTTGTTGCTTCAAGGTATTCATCCAAAGGTGAAGCTCTTTCTGATCTTATACAAGAAAATAATGCAATCGCCGGCATTAATGCAGGTGGATTTGTTGATAAAGGCGGTACTGGTTCAGGTGGACAAATGCTTGGTATTGTCATCAGCAACGGAAACATCCTTTCAGGCGGGGATCGCAATACACCTCAGCTGGTCGGTGGATTTCTAAAAGACGGGGAATTTATTACTGGGAATTACTCTGTGAACCAACTTGTGAAATTAGGGATTCGGGAAGCGGTCAGTTTCGGGCCTCAGCTGATCGTAAACGGCGTAAACCGGGTATCAGCAAATCTTGATGGTGCTTGGGGATGGGCTCCAAGAACTGCCATTGGGCAAAGACAAGATGGCAGCGTTGTGATGATCATTACCGACGGTCGTTTCTATTGGGATAAAACCCATCGAGGTGCCTCTATGTCGGATATGGCTCATTTGTTCCAGAAATACAATGCAGTAAATGCGATTGCCATGGATGGCGGCGGCTCGACGACCATGATAAAAGATGGACAATTGCTTTTAAAACCTGCAACCAGCACGCGAGTAGGCATGCGTTACTTGCCAAACGCCTGGGTAGTCATCCCTCATTAATCTGCACAACACACCTTAATCAAGGTGTGTTGTTTTCCATTAATTAGAATCTGTAAAAATAGTGGCATTTATTCCAACTTACGGTTTACATTACCGTCTCCGCTATGCATGATGATTTGGGAAGCGGACTTAATGCACCAGGTTCAGAAAGTTGACGTCTGCCATATCAGAAACCATCCAAAACAACAGTAAATTAACGGCTATTTCAAAATAAGGACAGGGTTCAACTCTGTCCTTTAAATAAAAAACATCCAATTTATCCAATTTGTTCATCTTGGTTTTCTTGGCTTAGCAATGATTTTTTATTGATCATCGGTGTAAGTTCGGATCTTTTTAATAGGTATTGAAAATGTTGAATCGGCATAGATCCATAGCCTTTTCCCTCAGCAAGGGTAAATTGAATCGTGACACCATTGTTTCTTATCACCGTTAAAGACTCCGCCGAATTATAGTAACTTTTAATGATGCTGGAAATCTGGTATCTCGTTCCCGCTTCAATTGACATAACGATTCCTCCTTGTTGGTACTCTCATTAGTATGGTGTTTCATCCCTTTATTCATACCTATTTTTACTAAAAAGAAAAACGGCAGTGATGAACTGCCGCGTAGGAATCAATGCTTACTGCGTATTTAACTATTTTATAAATTAACCCCTCTCATACCAGCTTCTGGATACCGGCTTCCAGCTGCGATTCCGTGAGGGGCAGCTTCATTTATTCGGGCTAAATCAGCGTCTGTTAAGGTAATATCAAGTGCTCCGACATTCTCCTCTAAGTAGGTAATTCTTTTCGTACCTGGTATAGGCACAATATCATCCCCCTGAGCCAAAAGCCAGCCAAGTGCCAATTGGGAAGGCTGGCAATCTTTTTCTTCAGCTAATTCCCTTATTTGTTTTACTAAATCAAGGTTCTTCTGAAAATTTTCTCCTTGAAAACGAGGCGAATGACGGCGGTAGTCATCTTCTGCAAGGTCCTCAAATTTTTGAATCTGTCCAGTCAGAAATCCGCGGCCCAACGGACTATAGGAAACAAAGCCAATTCCAAGCTCTCTGCAGGTTGGCAATATTTCATCTTCCACATCTCGGCTCCAAAGAGAAAATTCGGTTTGCAGAGCCGTTATCGGATGAACAGCGTGTGCGCGGCGAATGGTATTTGGTGCGGCTTCTGACAGTCCTATGTAGCGAACCTTCCCCTCCCGGACTAAATCAGCCATTGCACCAATTGTTTCTTCAATTGGAGTGTTTGGATCCACGCGATGCTGATAGTAAAGATCAATATGATCCACACCTAAACGGCGAAGACTTGCATCACAAGCCTGCTTTACGTATTCAGGACGGCCGTTCACGCCTAAGAAAGATCCATCTTCTCCTCGGACATTTCCAAATTTCGTCGCAATTATTACTTTATCTCGTCGATGTTTAATTGCCCGGCCCACTAGTTCTTCATTCTGGCCTACGCCATACATATCAGCAGTATCAAACAGGGTAATTCCTACTTCGATTGCCCGGTGAATGGTTTTAATCGATTCCCCATCATTCCGTCCGCTATAAAAATCTGACATCCCCATGCAGCCTAAGCCAAGTGATGACACCTCAAGCCCCGCTTTTCCAAGCTTTCTTTTTTGCATGAATTCCAGCCTCCCTCTCATATCTATTTCCTTCTCCCTACGATAAGTCAACATCGGCTCGCTACGCTCACCGTGTTTCCTTTATCTTTAGTCGAAGGGCCTCCAGTCCGTACGTCGATGAGCAAAGCGCTTGCGCTTTTCTTATAGCTTCACACACCAGCCAAATGGATCAGGCTTCGTTCCATTTTGGATGCCTGTTAAAGTGTCATATAACTCCTTTGTCAGCTTGCCGGTTTTTCCATCTTGAACAGTCAGTTTTTCGTTCTGCCATAAAAATTCGCTGATTGGTGAAATCACTGCGGCAGTACCCGTTCCAAATGCTTCTTCCAACACCCCGTCATGATAAGCCTGTTGGATTTCTTCTATTGAAATTTTTCTTTCCAATACAGGAATATTCCAATATTTTAATAAGTGAATGATCGAATTTCTTGTCACGCCTTCGAGAATGCTGCCATTTAATGCTGGAGTAATAACTTCTCCGTTCATTTTAAAAAAGATATTCATGCTGCCAACTTCTTCTATGTATTTATTTTCTTTACCATCAAGCCAAAGTACTTGTGAATAGCCAATTTTGCCAGCAATTTCTTGAGCCTTTAAGCTGCTTGCGTAATTTCCGCCTGTTTTTGCATTGCCGGTTCCCCCTGCAACCGCCCGGACAAATTGACGTTCAACCGCGATTTTCACAGGATTGATGCCTTCTTTATAATAAGAACCGACTGGAGACAAAATTATCATGAATTGGTAGCTTTTCGACGGGGCCACACCTAGATAAGGCTCTGTTGAAATAATGAATGGCCGAATATACAACGAAGTTCCTTCTGCTGTAGGAATCCAGTCCCGGTCGATTGCAATAAGTTTTTTTAATGCTTCGAGGGCAACCGCCTCATCGATTTCCGGGATGCATAATCGGTCATTCGACTGATTTAATCGTTTAAAATTTCGATCAGGACGGAACAATAGAACCTGTTCATCTTTCGTCACATATGCTTTTAATCCCTCAAACACCGATTGTCCATAATGGAAAATCATTGCGGCCGGATCCAAAGAGATGGGCTGGTACGGTACGATGCGTGCATCATGCCAGCCTTGCCCTTCATTGTAGTCCATGATAAACATATGGTCGGTAAAAATACGTCCAAATTCCAGCTTGCTGGAATCCGGTTTTGGCTTTTTAGTTGAAGTGAGTGTAACACGAATTTGCTCTTTTTGCATGAAAATTCAACCCCTTATGTATTTTTTGAAAAATTTCAATATCTTAAAAACACTTTACTCCTTTTACGCAAAAAACGAAAGACTTAAAAACCAAATTATGATAATTTAACAAAATTTGATTGTTTAATCGAATTTTAAAATCTAGCATTCATAATTAACAAGATAAAAAGCAAAAGCATTTCCTTTTACAGGAGATGCTTTTGCTTTCATTAAATGCGGATTTGTCCGTTTCCCCGAACAATCGCTTTAGTGGTTGTAATCGCACGGAGTCCCATTGGCCCGCGGGCATGCAGCTTTTGTGTACTGATGCCAATTTCCGCTCCATAGCCGAATTGCTCACCATCTGTGAACCGAGTTGATGCATTATGGTACAAAACAGCAGCATCCACAGCCTGGAAAAACCGATACACGTTTTGTTCGTCTTCGCTAATGATCGCTTCTGAATGCTTCGTTCCATAATGATCAATATGTTCGATCGCTTCTTGCACACTTCCAACCAGCTTCACAGCTAAAATAGGCGCTAAGAATTCCGTGGCCCAGTCTTCTTCTACCGCTTGCTTAACAAATGAATACTGTGAAGCGAGTGCTTCATCGCCGCGGAGCTCCACGCCTTTTTCATCAAGTTTCTGCAACAATTCAGAAATATAAGGCCAGTTTTCATGGATCAAAATCGTTTCCGCTGCGTTACAAACAGAAGGGCGCTGTGTTTTTGCGTTAATCGCGATATCAATTGCCATTTGCCGCTGGGCCGTTTCATCGATAAAAATATGGCAGTTGCCGACACCTGTTTCAAGAACAGGAACGGTTGCGTTTTGAATCACGGATTGAATCAGACCAGCTCCCCCGCGCGGAATCAATACATCCAAGTATTGATTCAATTTAAACATCTTCGCTGCCGTTTCACGGCTTGTATCCTCCAGCAATTGGACAGCATCTGACGGAATAGATGTTTCTGATAACGCAGCCTGCATGACTTGGACAAGAGCTTTGTTTGAATGCATTGCTGAGGAACTGCCGCGGAGAAGAACCGCATTACCAGCCTTTAAACAAAGACTAGCGGCGTCAACGGTGACATTTGGCCGTGCCTCATACACCATCCCAATCACACCGAGCGGTACACGGATCGTTTCAATTTTCAGCCCATTTGGTCGTTCCCATGATTCAATTGTTTCTCCAATTGGATCGTTCAACACGATTAATTGGCGGATTCCTTCGGCGATCTGCTCCATTCTTTCCTCTGTTAGCAGCAAGCGATCCAATAAAGAAGCAGAAAACCCTTTTTCCTTTCCTGCTTGAATATCTTTGGCGTTTTCTGTTAAGATCCTCTCTTTTTGATTTAAAAGCTGCTCGGCCATTTTCTCGAGTGCATTGTTTTTTTCTCTAGCCGAAAGCATCGCCAATTTCTTGGCTGCGTCTGCTAATCTTTTTGCTTTTTCCAATAGTTCACTCATCCACGATCACTCCTTTATCATCGTCACCCAGTTGTCACGGTGAATTACTTCAGCTCGCTGGTTTACGGAATAGCTTTTCGCTTGTTCACTCGGCAAACCTTTTACTTTTTCAATGTCCTTAGCAGAATAATAGATTTGACCTTTACCAATAATCTGGCCTTTTTGATTTCGAACGGCAACAACGTCTAACGCGTTAAAATCACCTATCACATTGGTTACCCCTACTGGAAGCAAGCTGCTGCCTTTTTGGACAATTGCTTTTTCCGCACCTTCATCAACCTCGATAATCCCGCCGACTTGAGAGTGATAGGCAATCCATTGCTTTTTCATTTGCATTTGTGATTGAAACGGCCCACCGATATATGTTCCATCACCCTTACCAGCTAAAATATCCACCAGCTTTTCTTTACCGTTGCCAGCGCCAACGAATACACTGACTCCCAGCGATAAAGCTTTTTGACTGGCAAGAAGCTTCGATCTCATGCCGCCGGTGCCCACCTTTGTGCCGCTTTCTCCGGCAACGCCTAAAAGTTCCTCTGATACCTCGGGTATAAAATGGTATTTTTTTGCTTCTTTTGAAACTTTCGGATTGCCATCATACAAACCATTTACATCTGTTAAAATAATCAGCGCATTCGCATGCAAAAAGCCGCTAACAAGCGCTGAAAGCATATCATTGTCCCCAAAAGTCAATTCTTTAATCGAAACGGAATCATTTTCATTTAAAATCGGCAAGATGCCCCGATGCAGCAGCTCTGTCATCGTGGAATACAAATTATGAAAACGCTCGTGGCTGTAAAAATCGTCCCGGGTGACTAAAATCTGCGCCGGTGTAATCGCAAATTCTTTAAATAGTTGATGATAGTGCTGCATCAACAGTCCTTGCCCTACAGCAGCAGCGGCTTGTTTTCCGGCTGTCGTTTTAGGTCGGTTAGTGTAGCCCAACAAGCTGAATCCAGCTGCCACCGCACCTGATGAAATTAAAATGACGTCGTGACCTTGGTTTTTTAAATAAGCAAGCGCCTCAATATGATCGCGCATTTTTTGTTCGGATAGTGTTCCAGCTTGAGTTGTTAACGAACTGCTGCCGATTTTTACAACAATTAATTGTTTTTTCATAACATCCGTGCCGTGCCTTTCTTTGCAAAAATAAAAACGACCTTCCCATCCTTAGAAAAAAGGACGGAAAAGTCGTTCCGCGGTACCACCTTCATTGGCGCCTAAGCACCCACTCGATCTCCGTAACGAGGATAAACGGCTTATGTTTTCATAAGCAGCTTCTCTAGGGCAGGTTCAATCTTTTTTCCGTGAGAAACCTCTCAGCCTTCGGGTTTCACTCTCTGACACGTTCCGAAGATTTACTAATCCCATGCTTTTATCTGTACATGGTTTATTTGCTATTATCCTTAGAAAACTGCATTTTGTCAAGCGGGTTTTTTTCGAAATTTTCACAAATCAAAAAGCGGTTTTCGGCACAGGGCTGTTGCATGCTTTTATAAGTGGTGCCCGTAAATACCAGTATTTAGGTGAATTGTGTCCTCATGAGCGGTTCATCCAAAGTGTTTTCTTGTACATAAGGATTGACACGAAGGCAAAGATTAAAATAAATGGAGATTCTTTTTTGGTTGCCAAACCGAAATAGATTGTTTCGAATCGCGAAGGTTTTAATTGACAAAATGGCAGGTACTATATATATAATATTACTCGCTGAACTCTATAATTAGCATGGTGTTAATAAGGTTAAATACATTTGATGCTGCAAACTTTTAGGAAATAACGCAGAATCTTTCCTTGTACATAGTACAGTTTCAGTAAAGGACAGGAGGAAAACACAATTGAATACTGCTGAAAATCCAGCCATTCGCACGACCCCTCTTTTTATCGTTATGCTTGCCGGGGCTGTGGTAGCTTTTTTGAATCAAACCGTTATTAATGTGGCTCTGCCGAAAATGATGAATTATTTTGAGGTCTCTGCGGCAACGGCCAACTGGCTTGGAACAATCTTTTTGTTAACAAATGGAATCGTCATACCGGTCACGGCTTTTTTAATGGAGCGGTTTACAACAAGGCAGTTATTCCTTTCTTCAATGGGAATCTTTTCGGTGGGGACACTTCTCTGCGCCGTTGCTCCTACTTTTCATATTGTCTTAATCGGCCGTATTGTTCAGGCCATTGGTGCAGGTGTTCTATTTCCACTGATCACAAATGTCATTTTTACGATCTTTCCGATTCATCGGCGAGGGTTTGCAATGGGAATATTTGGGGTCGCGATGAATTTCGCTCCGGCTGTAGGTCCGACATTAGCCGGTTGGATTATTGAAACACATTCGTGGCGTTTGTTATTCTATATTCTTTCGCCTATTGCTTTTTTAGATTTTCTTATTGCTATCTTTCTTGTAAAAAATGTGACGAAAACAAGTCGGCCAAAGCTGGATGTTTTGGGGGTCATTTTATCTACAATTGGTTTTGGCGGAATCCTCTACGGGTTTTCTACGGGCGGTACAAAAGGCTGGACGGATCCTGAAGTGGTGACGTTGTTTATTGTCGGCGCTATCAGTTTAGGCTTATTTGTCTGGCGTCAGCTGACCGTGAATCATCCAATCTTGGAATTCCGGATTTTTCGTTTCCCAATGTTCACTTTAACCACCATTATCAATATTATTGTGACGATGGCTTTGTTTTCCGGAATGATTTTAATGCCAATCTATATGCAAAATGTCCGGGGATTTTCACCGCTTGAAGCAGGATTTATGCTTCTGCCTGGCGGAATTGCGATGGGGATTATGTCGCCGATCACAGGTAAACTATTTGATAAATATGGTGCAAAATGGCTTACTGTAGTTGGTTTAGCGATCACAATCGTAACCACCTATGCATTGACAAAATTACACATCGACACAACATTCACCTATGTTATTTCAGTATACACGGTAAGAATGTTCGGCATGTCTCTCATAATGATGCCAATCTTTACAGCAGGCTTAAATGATCTCACGCCAGATTTAAATCGACACGGAACGGCAATGGTCAATACATTAAGAATGGTTGCCGGTGCAGTCGGCATGGCGTTTTTTGTATCGATTATGACCAATCAGGGAAAAACACATGTTAAAAATATTCTGCTCGAGCAGCACATTCTTCCGACTGACAAAGCACGAATGGCATTTGCGATCAATCAGGGTACAGCAATGGGTATAAACGATGCCTTTTTAATCGCCACTTACCTAACGATTGCGGCGTTTGTACTGTCTTTCTTTATCCGGAAATCAAGAGGAAATATGGCTGCGGAGTCAGCGTTGGCAAAAGAAGCAAACAAATAGCATGAAAAAGGGATTATGCCATATAATAAGAATGATCCTTTCGAACACTTCGCTTGTTGCGGGACACTTAACCATGTTCGGATCGGAAGGGTCTGGGTGCCTGATTTTTGGTCAGGCACCTTTTATATTTCAACTATTCACTTAAAATGATCCCCCTCAAATTCTTATCAATCGAGCTCGATTAACACATCCTCTTCATTGACGAAGTCACCTTCGTTCACTTTCACTTCTTTTACGGTACCGCTCATTTCAGCGGCAATCGGTATTTCCATTTTCATCGATTCCAATATAACAACGTCTTGTCCTTCTTCTACTTGATCTCCCGATTGCACGAGAATTTTCCAAACACTTCCTGCCATGCTTGCGACAACTTTATTCATTTCTGCGCCCTCCTATTTTTTCATTTGCAAATACTTTGCAATAAAATCCGTCGTCGTGTCGCCAGACCGAAAAGTCTCATGTCCCATCACTTGAAGCAGCAACGGAATATTCGTTTTAATCCCAGTAACTTTATAGCGGTTCAATGCCTCCCGCATCCGCTCAATTGCCTCATCTCGATTGCTTCCTTTTACAACGAGTTTGGCAATCATTGGGTCATAAAATGGAGTTACTGCCGACTGGCTGGACACCCCTAATTCATGGCGGATTCCTTCTCCTTCCGGTAAAATCAATTCATTAATGGTACCCGGAGACGGAAAAAACGTTCTTGGATCTTCAGCGTAAATTCGCACTTCAATTGCATGTCCTTCCCGCTTGATATCGGATTGGCGGAAATCTAGCGGCTCCCCAGCAGCAATCCGCAGCTGCTGCTCCACCAAATCCAGTCCGGTAATTTCTTCCGTAACAGGATGTTCGACCTGCAGCCGGGTGTTCATTTCTAAAAAGTAAAAGTTTTTCTCCTCATCCACCAAAAATTCCACTGTCCCAGCATTCTGGTAGCCAATTGATTTTGCGGCCAATATGGCGGTCTCGCCCATTTTTTGCCGCGTTCCTTCGGTTAAAAAAGCAGAGGGCGCTTCTTCAACGAGTTTTTGATGCCGGCGCTGAATCGAACATTCACGTTCCCATAAATAGACAGTATTCCCATATGAATCTGCTAAAATCTGAATCTCGATATGACGGGGATTTTTTACTAACTTTTCAATAAACAAATCGCCATTGCCAAAAAAATCGGCGGCGCGTTTTTTATTTCCTTGAAAAGCCCTCCGTACCTCGTCTGCATTTTGAACGATCTGCATGCCAATCCCACCGCCGCCTGATGAAGCTTTCAGCATAACCGGATAGCCGATCGTTTCAGCCGCTGCTGCTGCATCCTCTTCATCGGCAAGTGGGCGCATAATTCCCGGAACAACAGGAACTCCCGCTTTTTCCATTTGCTTTCGCGCTTCAATTTTACTTCCCATTGCTGACATTACTTCTGGAGAGGGGCCAATAAAAACAAGACCGGCCTCTTCACAGCGACGGGCAAATTCAGCATTTTCAGATAGCAGGCCATAACCTGGATGGATAGCCTCCGCCTTTGAAAATTTTGCAATCTCAATGATTTTGTCAATATTTAAATAACTTTCGGCTACTCTTGGGCCGCCAAGCAAATAGCTTTCATCCGCTTTTTGTACGTGCAATGCATTTTGATCCGCCTCTGAATAGACAGCAATCGTTTTGATCCCGAGTAATCGACAAGTTCTGATTACACGAACAGCAATCTCACTCCGATTGGCTATTAGGATTTTCTTGAACATTTTAACCCCCCTTGCTTTGTTCTAAAAGCTAAAATGGCATGCTCGCGAAGCTTATACTTTTGAATTTTTCCTGAAGCTGTCATTGGAAACTCGGAACAAAATTCGATATAGCGGGGAATTTTAAATTTGGCAATATTCCCTTCACAGTAGCTTCTTATTTCTGCCCTCGTTAATGATTTACCTTCTTTCAGGCGGATCCAGGCCATAACTTCCTCACCGAATGTTTCATCGGGAACGCCGATTACTTGAACATCCTGTATTTTCGGGTGAGTGTAGAGAAATTCTTCAATTTCTCGGGGATAAATATTCTCACCTCCGCGAATGATCATATCTTTTAATCGGCCGGTAATTTGGCAATATCCATTTTCGTCCATGACAGCTAAATCACCTGTGTGAAGCCAGCCTTCCGAATCGATTGCATCTAATGTAGACTCGGGATTTTTATAATATCCCTTCATGACATGATATCCGCGTGTACACAGTTCACCTTGCACACCTCTTGGGACCTCATTTCGGGTGATCGGGTCGCAAATCTTTACTTCCACATTCGGAAGGGCACGGCCAACAGTACTTACCCTAAGTTCAATCGGATCATTTGTCCGTGTCTGCGTAATTCCGGGTGAAGATTCTGTCTGTCCGTAAACGATCGTAATCTCATTCGCGCCCATTTTTTCTACAACTGATTTCATTACTTCAATTGGACAAGTGGATCCCGCCATGATTCCGGTTCGAAGTGAAGACAAATTATATTTTTCAAAATCAGGATGGTTTAATTCAGAAATAAACATCGTCGGAACGCCATGCAAGGCCGTACATTTTTCCGTATGAACAGCATGGAGCACCGAAACAACATCGAACTCTTGCACAGGAACCATTGTCGCTCCTGAGGCAACGCATGCCATTGTTCCTAATACGCAGCCAAAACAGTGAAAAAACGGCACTGGAATGCACATCCGGTCTTCATGTGTCAGCTTCATGCACTGAGCAATATTGGCTGCATTATTGACCAAGTTAATATGCGTCAGCATTACTCCCTTTGGAAACCCGGTTGTTCCGGATGTATATTGCATATTGATCACATCATCCGGCTGCAGCGAATTCATTCTGTCATCAAGCTCCTGATCGCTGACTTCTTCTGCCATGGATATCATATCGGACCATAGAAACATTCCTGGATAGCGTGTTTCTCCTAAAACAATAATATTTTTAAGCTGAGGTAATTTTTCGGAATGAAGAGAGCCTGGCTGAGATTGTTTTAATTCAGGTACAATTTTATAAAGAATGTCAATATAGGAAGAATCACGATAGGCTTCCATCAAAATAAGTGTTGTTGTATCGGATTGTATTAAGAGGTATTCAAGCTCAGCCGCCTGATAATTCGTATTGACTGTGACAAGAACCGCACCCATCTTGCCTGTGGCAAATTGGGTGACAACCCATTCAGGCCTGTTGGTTGCCCAAATCGCTAAATGTTCGTCCTTTTTGATTCCAAGCTTCATCAAACCTTTGGCCGCTTTCCTGCACTCCTCATCAAATTGTTTGTATGTGTAGCGCAGGTTTCGATCAGGATAAACGACCGCTTCATTTGCTGGCCGCTCATTGGCAACTTGTTCGAGCAATTTGCCAATCGTTATGGAAACAACTTTCGCCATGCAAATCTCCCCACCTTTATTTTTTATGAGCAGCCTATTTCCCTTGCGATGACCATTCGTTGAATTTCCGAGGTGCCTTCACCAATTTCAAGCAGCTTTGCATCACGGAAAAAGCGCTCGACCTGATACTCTTTCATATAGCCATAGCCGCCATGAATCTGGATCGCTTGGTCACAAACCCTCATGCACATTTCGGAGGCAAAAAGTTTTGCCATAGCTGCCGCCTTCTTAAATTTCTTCCCTTGGTCCTTTAACCATGCTGCTTTATACACCATCGTCCGCGCCAATTCGATCTGCATCGCCATATCGGCAAGCTTGAATTGAATCGCTTGAAAAGAAGAAATCCTTCTGCCAAATTGTTTTCGTTCTTTCGCATATTGAAGGGACTTTTCGTACGCTCCCTGGGCAATTCCAACAGCCATCGCGCCAATCCCAATTCTGCCGCCATCAAGAGTGGCCAGAAACTGTTTAAAGCCATGCCCTTCTTTTCCGAGAAGATTCTCTTCTGGAATGCTTACATTTTCCATGATTAATTCAGTTGTATTTGATGCATGCAGCCCCAATTTTTCATAGTTTGCTAAGACGGTAAACCCCGGTGCGTCTGTTGGCACAATGAACGCGCTAATCCCGTTCGTTCCTTTTGTTGGATCCGTAACAGCGGTTAAGGCAAGATTTTTTGCATAGGTGGCATTGGTGATAAAACATTTTGATCCGGAAATGACCCATTGATCCTCCATCAGAATAGCCGTTGTTTCAGTACCGCCAGCGTCAGAACCGGCATTGGGTTCAGTCAACCCAAAAGCACCCAAATATTCCCCTGTGCATAATGGCGTTAAATATTTTCCCTTCTGCTCATCGGTGCCAAATAAATGAATCGGTGCTCCGCCTAAAGAAATATGGGCAGAATAGGTAATTCCGGTTGAACCGCATACCCGGCTTAACTCTTCGACAGCGATTGCAAAGCTGATGGTATCTCCGCCGCCGCCGCCATATTGCTCAGGAAAAGGGAGTCCCAATAACCCTAACTTTGCAAGCTTTTCGAACACTTCTTTCGGAAATTCCTGCTTCCGGTCACGTTCGTCCGCACCCGGAGCTACTTCTCCTTCTGCAAATTCATGAACCAACTTACGAATCATCCCTTGTTCTTCCGTTAGTTCAAAATTCATTCACCAACCATCCTTTCTTTTCACTTCAAGTCAGTTCAAGTTCCAAGCTCGGATCAATCGCCGCAATTTAACTATTTATACTATAATTATAAATATTAATTTTTCAGAAAATTATTTGCGGTTTTAGGCAAAAATTTTTACTGTTCTTTTCAAGGCAATATATGGTTTAATAAAATTATTCATAAAATTCCGTTAGTAATTCTGACATTTTATCATTAGAAAATGAGGAGAATGAAGATGAATACGATTTTTATTGCGGGGCATGCAAAACTGCCTTCTGGAATGGCTGCCAAAAGTATTTTTGATACTTTAACAATCACTGCGGAAATTGATCGAAAATATGGAGTAATCGTTGATGCCTCTTGTACGCTTGCGACTGAACATGGCCGAGAATTTATTTCCCGGCTTTTGAAAGGGCATAGCCTAAGGGATGGAATTGAAAAACCGCTTGAACAATTAAAAATCGGCTACCTCGGCAAAGCCAATAATGCGCTTATTGCCGCCCTTAAAGATTTGTATAAACAATACGAGACAAAAAATGAACTGTAAACAGGATGATAATGTCACTCCTTTAGCGATTGTCCACTACAGTAACACATAGCCTATACATAAAATAAATGCTAGAATACCCACAATATTACAAAGGAAGCTCAAATTTTTTGAGCTTCCCTATACATTGAGTTTCAAAGTAAACGATTGGACCTGATTCCCCGGCATCACTTATCCATTCTTCACAGTTTCTTTTTTGCTTTCAAACGGCCATGCCGGTAATGTCTGGTTCAGCGGTTTATCCTCGCGGTATCCAAGAACATACTCTGCTTGCATAATGGTATGGATTTCTCTTGTTCCTTCATAAATAACCGGGGCTTTCGAGTTGCGCAAATAGCGCTCAACCGGGTACTCACTTGAATAGCCGTAAGCTCCGTGAATTTGCACCGCGTCATCGGCAGCTTTGTTGGCAAAATCACAAGCTTGCCACTTTGCCAAGG
Organism: Bacillota bacterium Lsc_1132; assembly: GCA_044598425.1. Taxonomy (GTDB): domain Bacteria; phylum Bacillota; class Bacilli; order Bacillales; family Cytobacillaceae; genus JAEVLT01. The sequence goes on along the minus strand of CP172536.1, from coordinate 1,801,782 downwards.
AAGTTTCACGGGTATTTCGTTTGCCCTGATTTTTCAGTTCGCCGGCGCGATAAACGAGCAAACGGCTCATTTGCAGACCGGCTTCCATATTGGCAATCATCTGCTGAACAAGCTGGTGACTGCCGATTTCTTTGCCAAATGTTTTCCGCTCCTGGCAATATTTCAAACTCGCTTCGAGACTAGCCATTATTAAGCCAACAGCACCGGCGGCAACCGTAAACCGGCCGTTATCAAGCGCGCTCATCGCAATCTTAAAGCCTTCCCCCTCTTTGCCAAGTAAGTTCTCTTTTGGCACACGGACTTGGTCGAAGAACAATTCACCAGTATTTCCAGAACGGATCCCCAGCTTTCCTTTAATGGCTTTAGAAGAAAAGCCTGGCATCGTGCGCTCAACAATAAATGCCGATATTCCATGATGGCGCTTTTCTTTGTCGGTGTATGCAAAAACAATAAAGTGATCTGCGACATCACACAAGGATATCCACGTTTTTGAGCCATTTAAAATGTAATCATCGCCATCTTTGACAGCTGTTGTTGCAAGCGATGCAACATCAGATCCGGCGCCTGGTTCTGTCAGGCCAAAGGCGCCAATCTTGTCTCCCTTTGCCTGCGGAACGAGATACTTTTGCTTTTGTTCTTCTGTACCCCATTGTAAAAGCGTCATACTGTTTAAGCCGGTATGAACAGAGACAGCTGTCCGAAACGCTGTATCGCCTCTTTCTAACTCTTCACACACGATAGCCAGCGAATTGTAGTCCATGCCGCTTCCGCCATATTGTTCAGGGATACAAACTCCCATTAAATTTAATTCCGCAAGCCGTTTATAAATTTTCAGATCAAATGATCCCCGCTCATCCCATTCTCGCATATAAGGCATAATCTCTTTATCTACAAAACTTCTTACCATTTTTCTAAGCATCACTTGTTCTTCCGTAAATTCAAAATTCATTTGCCAAACCTCCTAGATCATTTTAAATTTTTTTAACTCAGCAATTTTTTCTAATGAATAACCGGCCTGTTGTAAAATTTCTTCCGTATGTTCACCTGCTATTGGCGGATGGCGCTCCATTCTTACCTTTGTTCTTGATAGTTTGAAAGGTGAACCGACAAGCTTTATTGCTCCAGCCTGTGGATGGTTCATGGATACAACCATTTCCCTTGCTTCAACCTGCGGATTTTTAAAAACCCGATCCATCGTGTTGATTGGAGCGCACGGAATAGTATGTTTTGAAAACAGCTCCAGCCACTCATCCAATGACTTTTTACGGAGCTGATTTTCAATGATTGACGTTAACTCCATGCGATTGTTTACTCTTGCTTCATTGCTGCAAAAATTTTCATGATGGCTGATTTCTGGTATCTCTAACAATTCACACAGAGTTGTAAACTGCCGATTATTTCCTACGGCAATAATCATTTCACCGTCCAGCGTCCGAAATGTTGTATAAGGGACAATATTGGGATGGTCGTTGCCAAGCCTTCGAGGAACATCTCCCGAGATCAAATAATTGCTCGCGATATTGGCCAGTGAGCTGACCGCTGCATCCAAGAGCGACATGTCGATTTTTTGCCCGAGTCTTGACTTCTCCCGATCCAGCAAAGCAGCTTCAATCGCAATTGCAGAATAAAGACCCGTAAGAATATCAACCATGGCAACCCCGATTTTCACCGGCCCGCTTTCCTCAGTCCCGGTAATGCTCATAAGGCCGCTTAAACCTTGAACAATATAATCATAGCCAGGCAAATGCCGATCCGGTCCAGTTTCTCCAAACCCCGTAATGGAGCAGTAAACAAGCCGTGGATTTATTTCTTTCATGCGTTCATAGTCTAATAGCCATTTTTCCATCGACCCTGTTTTAAAATTGTGAATCAGCACATCCGCCTCTTTGGCAAGCGTCCGAATAATCTCTCTCCCTTCTTCCGTTTTCAAATTAACGGTCAAACTGCGTTTGTTTCGATTGGCACACAGAAAATAAGCGCTTACATTATTTTGAAATGGAGGCCCCCACCCCCTCGTTTCGTCACTTCCCCCAGGGGCTTCCACTTTTATGACATCTGCTCCAAGGTCGGCCAAGATCATCGTACAATAGGGTCCCGCCAGTACTCTTGTTAAATCCAAGACTTTTATATTTGCCAGTGCCCCGGCCATGTTTCCACCTCTCTTTTCAAACAAACATTCTCCTTTCAACGCAAAAAGCCAGCCCTATCACAAAAGTGGCAAGGACTGGCTTTTGAACCATGAACAGCATCCGGCAAAAGATGAGCAATGGAATCTTAACAGTCAAATGTGAGTACGAGCATTCTTCCCTTCCTTCTGTGGTAAGACAGATAGGGACGAAGAATGGTTACTTTTTATTTTACATAATTTTCTGTATATTGCAATATATTTTTGGAATTTTTGTGAACTCATTTTGCTGAACGAGAGAAAAATTAAAATCTTTCTAGTTTTTTTCATTAGACAAGCTTTTCACTGTTTGCATTTACTATAGTAGCTTTACAAGAATGGAGGTGATCATATGTATAGTTCCAGTTCCCATGTATCCATTCCAAGGCCTCCGGATGTGGTAACCATCCTCTGGTCAAGGAATCCGCTGCGTCCGCGTTCTTTCCGTACTATCGTTGACGCAGCCGTTATTGGCAGCGCAGACCCTTGCCGCAGATTTTTACGAAGCGGCCAGCGCTATGTTGATGCGAGAGACTGTCTATTGCAAAATGGCTTTCGTTTAGTTTCCCAGCAAAGATTTAGCGTCTTTGGTGTAGCCGTATTCGTTCGCCAGCACTAAGGCTTGTGCTTCCTATTGGTAAAAAATCGGCATACCTCATTGAGATATGCCGATTTTGTTTAATTACTTAGTACAAGACCTCTTTGGCGATGAATTCCGAGTAAAAGGCAATAAATTCTTTTAAAAAAGCATGATGAACCTTTGTTTCTGCAGCGTTTTTAAGTCCGTTCAGAAGCGGTGTCAAATATTGTTCTACAACCTCTATTCGCATCTGTTGCAATGGTTTCAGGGACTCTTGATCTTCGTTTTTTTCAGCCTGAATTTCCTCTCGGATGATGGAGCCAAGAAAGACGCTTAAACTCGCAATGTGATCGGGATACAATTTCTTTTCCAACGGATAATAGAAACCTACTTTTTCATAAGTGCCGATCAAACAAAGCAATTCTTTGTTGGTTTCTTCGCTGTTCCCTTTCTCTTGAGCAGAATAGGTTGAAAAATAAGGAGAAACAAAGTGATCACCAGGAATATCGAAATGATTTTGATACCATAGGTCAACTTCTTCCCGCTTATAATAGGAATGGAAGGGCAGCTGTTTTTTTAATTCATCCGGCAATTCAGAGAGAACTTTTTCATACTGATCCCAATCTCCAAGCCATACAGTTGATAAAATATTTGTTAAGGTTAGTAACCCATTCTTTACTTCGAGCAAATCGTTCACTTTCGTTCACTCCTTCCTATGCTTTCTTGATGTCCACAAATACATCTTGCTGTGCCGGTCCGCCAACGAGAAGATCGGCAAGGAATCCTTCAAAATAGCTGCTGTCCTTTTCAGTCAATGCGTTTACGGAGAACCCTTTACCTCGGCCCCCGGCATAGCCTGTTTCTTCATGAAGCGGTGTATTGGTGTCGAATGGAAGATGACTGTATTTCTTCGGCGGTTCGATCGTTTTGCTGTTAATTTTGACACTTTCGGACCCATACGCCTGGTGGCCAAAACTGAAATTGGCTCCAACGACACCTGGTTTAATGCCCGGTGTAACCAGTGCTTTTGCTTTTACTTTGGCAGAGCTTGATTCAATATAAACTTCATCGCCAGTTTTAACGCCTTTTTTGCGTGCGTCAATCGGATTCACCCATAAGTAATTTTCATCGCGGACTTCACGCAACCAAGCGTTACCAATCGTCCGATGAGTTGCCATATTACGAGATTTCCAATTGATAAATTGCAGCGGCGCATTTGTCTTATATACCTCGCCATTATATTGACGGATTTCATCGACAATTGGCAGCCCTTCAAAAAACTCGCCGGTATAGGCACTCTTGTAGCCTGCTGCTTTTTCATCGTAGAAGTAGACTTGGTTGGCCCATTGATACTTTTGCATGTTTCCGATATATTCATCACCTTGAGGTTCGAATCTTCCCCCGCGGTTTAAGACATAAACAACTTTCTTCCATTCTTCCGGCTTAACGGCATTTTTTAATACATTGATATCAAAATATTTTCCTAACGCTTTTTTACGTGCTTTTTCAAAAATTGCTAGTTCTTCATTGTTCGCATCCTGTACTGGTTTTTTACCATCAAAGGCAATATTGACTACACGTTTGAGGTAATAATCTTCCGGCCGATTCAATGCAGAACCATCCGCGAATGCGTGTTCACCTACGCCAGGCAAGCCCATTTCTTTTAATAGATCGATATAAACCTGCTCGGTTGGACGTGCATCGGGAACGATCCGTGTAACTGGTTGGATGACACCGGCAAATTTATACTTAATGATTGGGAAAATATCCTCATTATTCCAGCTTTCAAGATAGGACAAATCCGGCAATACATAATCTGCAAATTTGGTTGAATCCCCAATCACAACATCGGAAGAAACGACTAGTTCAACGACTTTTGGATCCTGTAAAAATTTCTCCTGCATGTCGGAACGAGGGTTCGACATAATTGGAGAGTGTCGATTCATCAATAACGCGCGAATTTTATATGGGTATCCTTCAGCTGAACTTGGCAGCAATTCCTGGCCCAATTTGTTACCAAATGGATACCAAGGACGTTTTGCAGGATAACCATCTTTTGCGAATAAACTCGTTTTTTCATAAGGAATCTTATGCCTTGTAACCGGGATACCCCATGCTTCATTCCCATTTGGAACAGTTAGCAGATCATAGCGTCCTTCTTTCATTTTGAATTTGGCACTAAGAGTAGTGTCGCCACCCTTCCAATCGTGGTTTCCAACAAGATGATTCAGCATATTGATGGCACGAACACTGTAATAGCCATTGGCATGCATCGCCGGTCCACGGTAAGCATGAATGCCGACCTTCTTCCCGTGTGAAGTAAATTCACGGGCGATTTGCGTAATTTGCTCAACAGGAACTTCACAAATATCGGAATATTCCTGCATCGTTTTTTCCATTACTTTTTCTTTAAAGAGAGTAAAGACGGACTTTACTCTAATCCCATTGATTTCTGTGGTTACCTCCAGATCCCCGTTCATTGCTTTCGTGTGAGCACTAGGGATGCCGTTTTGCATAACTACAAATTCATCCGCGCCAATTCCTATGTCTTTGGCACGCAGGAACGGACGTTTTTTATCACTGACATTGACAAGGAAGGTAGCATCGCTCCAGGTTGTTTCCCCATCAACAGCAGCTGCTTCCTTATTTGGATTGCGCAAATAAATTTCGTCAAAGCGATTGTTTTCAATGATCCATCGGCACATGGCAAGAGCGAGCGCGCCATCGCCGCCTGGTTTAACAGGCACCCACATATGGGCTTTTTCAGCTGTTTTACTAAAACGAGGATCAATGACGACCATTTTCATGCCGCGTTCAATCGCGTTTGTAATTTGTGGAGCAAAGGTAGTTGGACCACGGTTGGCGGTCATTGGATTGGTTCCCCAAACAAGAACGTATTCCGCATTTTCATAATCCGGGATCATCCGTTTTTTAGGATTTTCCGCGTCAAACGAACGGACATTTCCCATTACACTTGTAATTCCACAGACTCCGCCGTGGTCATAATAATTGGCAGTACCCAAGCTGCCTTCTGCCAGACGCTCGATAAAATCGCGGCGGTGTCCAGCCATGATTGCAATTTGATTTGATTTTGGTCCTAGATCTGGATGATTGGTATCAATTAAAATATCCTTATACTTCTTAGCAAAGTCAGCTTTATCCATGGTCCCGGCTTTAACTTTTTCCCAGTCTCCCATTACTTGTTCTTTAGGAGCATAGGCCCAAATTTGTTTTAAACCAGGGGTGCCAAGGTCTGTGCTACCTTCAAGAATTTCTTTATACGCCTGTTCCCACGTGATGGTTTTCCAAACGCCGCTTCCCCTTTTACCAACGCGTTTTAATGGTTTTTGGACACGGTAGGCGTCATATGCCGTTTGAATCCCCGCCTGCCCCTTTAAGCATGTGCGGCCTCCGCGGAAGCCACGGCCAATTTTTGCAACATCACCGGTTCCTTGAACCGCAGCTGTTACCGGAGTGTCATAGTTGATATGTCCATATGGTACCATATTTAATGGGCTGTATTGGTTCCCGGCAATTTTTCTCACTAATGAAGAATAAGGGCTTGCCGCACTTCCAGCCATAATATACGTTTTAATCGTACATGTTGCGTTGCACTGCTGGCAAGAAGTGAAGATCACATTTTCAGCTGTATAGTCTTGGTAATCAGTGCCAATTCCATGTGGTGTATCTGTCCAGACTCCGCCAATCACTTGTTTAACGGGTCCTAAAAATGCTGGACCGATTACAGCCACCGCACCGAAGGTTCCAAGTGCTTTTAAAAATCCTCTCCGGTTCATTTCCTTACTCATAGCTGTTCACTTCACTTTCACTATTTTCACTTTCCTCAATCGGAAAAAGTTTTTCACCGAGGGTGTAAATGATTAAACACATTGCGATCAGTCCAAAGGTAGTTACCCACTCAGAAAGGTTCGGATAATAGTTTCCGTATGGGAGTCCATCAATTGTTGGAATAATCAAACTCGGGACAACCATGTTAAAACGAACACCGACAATCCCGATGATGGTCATTATGGCTGCTGCCAAGATCCAGTTCACAGAAGTTCTTGTCTTTTTAATGAATAAAATAATTAACGGAAAGACCATCGCTAATCCCATTTGGAAGAGCCAGAAACTCCACCACCACGGGCCTGACATCATCAATTTAATCGTTGTTACTTCTTCATGCTGAAGACCGTAGAAGCCGATTAAAAATTCATACCATTCCATCCCTAATTCAATGGCTAAGAATAACGCAAGCATACTTCCGAGCGATCGAACCATTGGCTTGTCGATCGGGCGTTTTTGGGCTTTGCTTTTGACAACATAAATCGCAATCGCAAGCGCAGTTCCTGATACAAGTGCAGAAAGAACGAAAATAATGGGGAACAGCCCGGAATTTAAGAATGGCCTTGCTTTTAAAACGGCAAAAATGGAGCCTGTTCCGCCGTGAACCCCAAAGATGGCAAGCGGGATACCAATAATCCCAAGAACCTTTAAAACTTTGCGATCGCGGATCAAATCTTCTTTAGTGAATGCCTGTTTATTTAATACTAACAAGCGATAGAGTTTGGCTTTAAACCCATCACCTTTTGATAAATCAACTAAATCTTTGCGCATCGATAGATAAAGTTCAGTCACTAATAACACGATATAAACAATATAAAAGTGAATCTCCCATGACATCGTACTTGTTACGTTCCAATAGATTACCGAATTAAAAACATGATCCGGACGGCCGATATCCAGGAAAATAAACGTAATCGCAGTGATCATGCTTACGATTGCCGATAAAAGAGCTGAACGGCCAATTTTTTCATATTGTGTCATTCCAAATCCGTAGACGAGAGTGGATAGTAAAAACGATCCGGCGCTCATCCCAATAAAGTAGATATAAAAAGCAACCCATCCGCCCCATGGAACAGTATTTGATAGATTCGTAGAAGACATTCCTTCTAAAAAATAGCCTTTAATAATCGAATAGATGCCGATGACGAAGATGGCAAGTAAAAAGAGCCACCACATTTTTTCAAGTTGCTTGTTCATACCCGCTGGCTTGATTTCGGTTTGCAGCCGGGTTGTCGAAACTTTACTGTTCATGTTCTCACGCTCCCTTTCTAAATTATCTTAAGTAAACAACCCTTGGCTGGGTTCCTAGTTCTTCTTTTAAACGAAATGCCCTTGGGCTGGCCGCTAGTTTGGATACCGTACTGTTTGGATCGCTAAAGTCGCCGAAGAAACGGGCATCGCCGATACAAGTTTCCACACATGCCGGTTCTTCCCCGCGCTGCAGGCGGTGATAACAAAAACTGCATTTGCGAACGGTGCCTTCTGGAATCTTGCCTTTTTTTCTTTCCCCGCGGTTCATGCCGTACTCTGGACTTGTCACGTCGTTCGCACCGATCATTTCCTGCTCATAGCTGTTGCCAAAATCATAAGATCGGGCACCGTAAGGACACGCTACCATGCAATAACGGCAGCCAATGCAGCGGTCGTTATCAATAGCAACAATACCGTTATCCATCTTATAGGTAGCTCTTGTTGGACAAACTTGAGCACATGCCGGTTTATCACATTGCATGCATGGCCTTGGCAAATTCACAACAGAAATATTCGGATAATCGCCTAGTACTTGTTCAAGCACGACATTATAAGACATCCCTGGCGGCGTTTTATTTTCCGCTTTGCATGAAACAGTGCAAGTATCGCAGCCGACACATTTCCGCAAGTCAATGACCATTCCCCATTTTGGTCCGGTTTGTTTTTTAGTCGATTTCGCAGGAGCCCCTGCATAGTCTTCACCAAACTCTTTAATCAGCGAGGCTGAATAGACTTTGTGGAAATCTTCTATTTTTAACTTTCCATTCAAAACTTTTCTTGCATCCCTTGCCATATTTAAGCCTAGCTGGGTGTCGTAAGGCGATTTGTCTAACTCCTCTTTTCCATCTGGCAGGATATCGTCAATCATATTTCCGAAACGATTGATATCGAATCCTGATCCCGTTAAAAACCCCATTTTCGATCATCCTTTCCTTACTTGTCTTTTTCTATTTTTACTGTTTCCTTTACATCTTTGATTTCATCCGTAATGTCTTCTGTCAATTCCCTTGTAGATTTTTTAAATTCCTTTAACGTTTGCCCAAACGCACGGCCGATTTCCGGCAATTTTTTGGGACCGAAAACGATTAAAGCGAGGGTAAGAATTAAAATTAATCCTGGGATTCCAATGTTGGATAGCATAGTGTACACTCCCTATTAAAATATTGTTTTTTCACTTAACTATATTGCAAGAAGTGTGCCAACTTTTTTACTCTAAACGAAAAATGCTATGATTGCTGGATAAAAAAATTTTTTTCGCATAAAAAAACGATAAAAGGAGATCCATTTTCCTCCTTTTATCGTTCGATTTATGCCATTTTGTCATGGCTTTTGCTTTTTTAGGTATGTCATTTTGTCAGACTACGCATTTATGGCATACTGCTCGATTTTTCGATATAAATTTCGGACACTAATCCCTAAAACTTCAGCTGCCTTCGTTTTATTCCAAGCGAGTTGCTTTAATACTTTTTCAATATGAGTCTTTTCAATTTCCTCTAAAGTATGAAGCTCTGCTTTAGCCAAACTTCTTGAGTTTCTTGAATGATTGGCGAGCAGAAGATCTTCAGCCTCAATAGTATTTCCTTTTGACAATAAAAGTCCTCTTTCGATCAAATGATGGAGCTCGCGAACGTTTCCGGGAAAATCATATGCCTGCAATTCGGCAAACGCTTCGTCAGACATTGTTTTTTCACGATCTAGGGCTCTTTTTTTAATAAAAAAATCAATGAGCAGCGGCAGATCATCTTTCCGTTCTCTAAGCGGCGGAATTGTTAGTTTAACAACATTTAAGCGATAATAAAGATCTTGGCGGAAATTGCCTGCGGCCACTTCCTTTTCTAGATCCCGATTGGTTGCGGCGACAACTCGGACGGCAACTCTTCGTTCCCGAATATCGCCGACTCTGCGAAATTCTCCTGTCTCTAAAAAGCGAAGCAGTTTTACTTGAAGAACAAGCGGCATTTCACCTAATTCATCTAAAAATAACGTTCCGCCATTGGCCGCTTCAACCAGCCCTTTCTTATCTTGACTCGCCCCTGTAAACGCCCCTTTTACATGACCAAACAGTTCACTCTCAAGCAATTGTTCGGGAAGGGCGCCTGAGTTGACTGCAACAAACGGCTCTTCAGCGCGGCAGCTCCAGTAATGCAGTGCTTTAGCAAACAGCTCTTTACCTGTACCGCTTTCCCCTTCGATTAACACTGGAACATCGCTGTCGGCAACTCGTTTTGTCAAGTTGAGCAGCTCTTGAAAACGAGGATTTTCCCCAATAATTTCAAACCCATTTTGCTGCTTCATAATTTTACGCATGCTTTCATTTTTTTCTTTTAGCAATTTGTTCTCCAACGCCTTGGTGATCGTTAATTCCAGTTCTGATAGATTGTAAGGTTTGGCCAGATAGTCAAAGGCGCCATTCTTCATGGCTTCAATGGCGGTTTCAATCGTCCCATGACCGGTGAGCATCAGAACTTGGATATCCGGCTGAATCGACTTTGTTTCTTTTAATAATGTAATTCCATCCATTTTCGGCAGGCGGATATCATAGATGGCCACATCGAAATAATGCTTTTTTAACAAAGGGAGAGCATCCTCTGCCGTTAAGGAAAAATCAACTTCAAATCCTTTTCTTCTTAGACGGTGAACAAGAAGCTCAATAATATCCTCCTCGTCATCTACCACCAATAATCTTGCTGTCATTTAATTTACCTCCTTCAATACATCTCTCTGCAACGGGATTGTCATTTCAACTGTTGTACCGATTCCCGGTTCACTAGATATTTGTATCGTGCCGGCGAATTGCTGAATAATGCCATAGCACACCGATAAACCAAGACCGGTGCCTTTTCCGACAGGCTTTGTTGTAAAAAATGGGTCAAATATTTTTGAAAGGATTTCCTTTGGAATTCCTTCCCCCGTATCACTCACTGATAGTAAAAGATTTGCCCCTACTTTTTTCGCTAAAATCGAAATTGCGCCCTCTTTCTTAAACGAATCGATGGCATTATTCAACAAATTCACAAGAACCTGCATCAGCTTTAAGCTATCGCCGCTAAAATCAGGGATAGCGGGATCAACCTCAACCTTTAGCGCTAGATTTTTTTTCTTCATTGTATGTCCGACAAGGCTAACTGCCTCTTGAATCGTTTCTTGAATATGAATGGATGTTTGGGACCAACTCGTTTTTCGTGAAAAATTAAGGAGGTTTCCGGTGATTTTTTTGCAGCGTGTTGTATTATCCTTAATTTTTTTCAAGTAATAGACCATTTCGTCTTCATCAAGGCTGGCATCCTCGCTTTTCATCCTGTCTAAAAGATCTTCCGCATAGACATTTATCGTTGTCAGTGGATTATTGACTTCATGGGCAAAGCTCGAAGCCATTAAACCGAGCGCCGCCAATTTATCCGTTTGGACAATCTTTTCTTCGATTTCCTTTTGCTCTGTGATATCTTCAATAAATAATAAAAATTCCCCTTCGCCTTCGATCGCATGATGTAGCGGAAATACTCTGTGCCGGTATATCCGCTGCACACCATCCGCATCTTCGAACGTAATGAGTTTATCTGCGTTGCCCGTAATTCCCGGACACGTAATCATGCAATCATTGCACGGGGCATGCGAAGCGCCTACCAACGCGTAGCATGGCAGCTGCAGCTGTTTTTCGTGAAGGAGTTCCTGCAACAGCGGATTCATCCACGTGATTTTATAATCACTTGTGACAAGTCCTAGGCCTGCGCCAATTCCATTCAAAACAAGATTCAGCCGTTCTTTTTCCTGCTCAAGCCGGAGTGATTTTTCCTGCAGCTCCTTGCTCATGACGTTAAACGATTGGACAAGCATCCCCATTTCATCCGTTTGCTCCAGCTGCAATGGTTCAAATTTTTCACCAATTTTCAATTTCCTCATTGCCTTGTCAAGCATAACGATTGGTTTTGTAAAATAAAGCCCCGCGTAAATGCTGATTAAGCTGGCCATCAATGTCGCAATAGCAACGACGGTTAGGCCGTTTTGCATCATCTTATCAATTGGTTCATAAGCCGATGTTTTGGGCTGCTCCATAACGAGCGTCCAATCCAAACCGGCAATTTTTTCTTTTACCCCTAACACTGAATTGTTCTCAAGATTCGTTCGCTTTTGCCAAAGCTTGCTGTATTCCTGGTGGGCAATCACTTTTCCGCGTTTGTCCAATAAATATAAATAGGAAGATTGATCTTGCCTTAGCGAAGAAATTTTTCCGATGATCTTTTGTAGCTGCACCACGACGCCAATTCCTTTGCGCTGGCCGTTTTCGGAAAATGGGATCGCCAGTTTCATCACAGGCTGCCCAAATTGATTAAATTCCACTTCTCCATACGTTCTTTCTTTCGTTTGAAAACTATACCACATGTCATCAGAAAACCATTTCTCGTCTTTTTTCGGCAAATTTAAACTGTAGCGGGAAACTCTTTTTTCGACAAGACCTTGCGAATTGCTGATCACGACCTCCTCTATCGAGTCGCTTTGCTGCAATAATTCATAAAAGCCTCTGTTATTTCGATCCGTTTGATTTAAGATCGTAAACATTTGCATCTTTTGAAAAGTCTGGTCGATTTCCAGCTTAATTTCAGTTGATAAATTGTTCAAAACGAGTATTTGTTTTTCGTTGATCCGCTTTTCCAAGTCTGCTTTTGTATGAATAAAATAATAATAACTTAATAACAATAAGGGCAGTGATGACATTAAAATTCCAAAAACAAGCACTTTATTGCGAATTGGCTGGGAGTGAAGCCAGTTTGAAACAATCTTCATGGTTGTACCACCCCCGTTTTTTTATCTGTAGTAATAAATTCGGCAATGTATAGCAAATCTTTATTTAAAGGAATGCCAAGTGAATTTTGGGTATTTTTGTTCACAATAAAGCGATAGCTGTCAGGCAATTCAATCGGTATGTCGCCTGGTGAGTTGCCTTTGATTATAAGGCTTACAAAACGGGCAGCTTGATACCCTTGATCGAAAAAACTTGCTCCATAGCTTGCCAAATATCCATGTCTTACTTCATGCTCGTAAATCCCCATCACGGGAAGTTTATGCTGTTTCGTCAAATTTACAATCTCATCGTTCAACATTTCAATTTTATATCCCGGCATCAGTAATAGAGCATCACCAGGGAGGAGTCCCTTTTCAATATTGACTTTAAAATCTTTATCACTGACATTCCAAATCTTAATGCTTATGGACAATTTTTGAGCGACAGCAATCGTTTCTTTTAAGCTCAACCTGCTAAGATCCGTATTTTTGTCATAGAGAACATGTACACGCTTTAACGAGGGCACAAGATCACGTAAAAGTTCCAAGCGTTTACCAGAAGTGCTTGCCTGGTCATTATTTATCCCTGTAAACTGGCCGCCTGGTTTTTTGTAGCTTCGAAAGAGGCCGATTGTCTTAGGGGAAGCAACTCCCGCGAAAACAACGGGGATTTTTACTTTCTGCTTATCCATAACTTTTTTTAATTCGGTTGTTTCAATCCCGCCTAGCGTGACAATAATATTTGGATAGAGATTAATCATTTCCTGGATTTGTTTTTTTAGCTTGTCGGGATCCTCAGCAGCATTTTTCACAATAAACTGAAACTCATCTGATTTATATCCCAAATCTCTTAATCCTGTCTTAAGCCCCTGCAGTTTTTCGTACCGGCTGTCGCCGATCATCAGTACCCCAATTTTCGTTGGGGACTCTTTTGAAGAGTCGGATAACCCATAAAATAGAAAAGAAACTGTTACAATACTTAGTAAAAATAAATACCATTTCATTTTCATAGCCATGTTCTCCTGCCCATTTGGTTTACACTATAACTATATAAGAAAAATTGCATTTTCAACCGGGCAAAATGAGAGGATTTTTTGAACATTTGTTTGAAAAATCTTTGTAAAAAGAAAAAACATGTCAGTCGCTTTGTTTACGGCAGCGTGACATGCTTTTTTTGATGTTTTAATCGATATTGGACGTTAGTTTTTGCATTGTATCTTTATTCATCGGGCCAACAATTTTTTCACGAATGACCCCTTTTGTATCGATAATATAACTTGTTGGAATTGTGAATGCTTGATAAAGATTCCCAACTTCACCCTTTTTATCTAATAACACTGGGAATGTTAATCCGTAGTCGGCAATAAATTTATTTACGTTTCTCGGATCCGTTTCACTTGTTGTTAAATTCACAGCTAAAACGACGATGCCTTTTGTATGGTTTTCCTTATAAAATTGTTCCATATGCGGCATCTCAGCCTTACACGGCGGGCACCATGTCGCCCAGAAATTTAAAATAACCTTTTTGCCGCGGTAATCCGACAGCTTTGCTGTTTTTCCATCAGCCGTTTCCAGACGAAAATCAGGAGCAAGGTTTCCTTTTTCAATTCCTGTTTTCGCATTGGCTGGACTTGATTGCTGAGTTTGCTTTAAGCTTTTTTCCGTTACCTGCTTCTTTGCTTGATGATTGTAGATTCCCCAGCCAAGTAAGCCCATTAAAATAACAATAATTGCGATATTTTTCCACACTAAGGTTCAACTCCTCTACTCAATTGTTGACACGTTTTTTCAGCATGATCAATAAAACAATAAGGAAAGCATAAAAGAAATACTCATAACTTAAGAAACTGCCTGATTTTTGAAATAGATTGGCCAGTATAAGTTGATAGAGGGCAAAACCGATTGAAAAAGAATAATATGGAATCCCTTTTTTGTAAGCAAAAAACCAAAAAGACACGATCGCTGAAAATAAAAGGCTTAAAATATGTTCCCATCCCGGCTTAAAAAACAATGCGGCAAAATGGAAAATTGAGTAGGCGTAAAGAACATAATAGAAGCAAGCCACAATTCTTTCTCCGCGAGGCACCCCTTTCTTATTTGTTTCCCAAAAGAAATAAGCACCAGCACTAGCAACGGCAAGCCAATACCCTAAATCGCCGCCTGTAAAATACAGCAATGACAATGGATTTTTAATCACCAGGCCTGGTTCGATGAGCATCAAGCTTAGTTTTAAAACCGCTAATCCGATGAACAAACTATTGGAGATCCCATCGAAAACATTGGACGAAAAAGAGGGATTTTTATGTAATTTTAAAATGAAGTAACTCAATAAAAGAGCCGCTGCCAACAAAAGCCATTTGGTTGGTATGGTTATCGAACCGAAAGAAACATAATCCATGAAAACCCCCGTCATGTGTGAAAGTTATGTATTTTTTGATTTATGTATTTTATTGTATTCCCTGTAGGGTATTTGGTAAAGATAAAAGTATTTTTATTTTTAACAGAATGTAAACAAGAGGCTGCACCCCATCGGTTAGCCTCTTGCTTTTCGTTATTTGCTCAACCTAAGCTTAAAAGTAAGGCGTAGACTTGTTCATTCATTTGGTGAACCTCGCCGTGTAGTCCATTTTCTTCGAATTCCTTTTTCAATTGCTCAGAAGGTATCCGTTCGTGAATCGGTGGACCGCTTTCCGAATTCACTACATCCCATTCTAAAATTAAAATTTTCCCGGAAGGTTTCATCACTCGTTTAAGTTCCCCAATCATTTTCACTACATTCGGAACTTCGTGAGTAACAAAGGCAATTAACGCTTTGTCTGCAGATTGATTTTCGAGTGGAATTTCTTCAAGGTTTCCTTCCAAATAGACAATATTCGAGGCGTGTTCGTTTGCGGCATGCTCTTTTAAAAGAGCAAGCATTTTTGGTTCGATGTCAACAGCAAACACTTCTTTTTCTGTCGTATGCGCCATTGGCACAGTAAAGTAGCCATTGCCTGCGCCCAAGTCAGCAATCGTATCTGTTGATTGAATATCGAGCAGTTTTATTACAGTGTTTGGGGAAATAATTTCTCGTCTCTTTGGATCAAGCAATTTCCCAGCTTTTTCAGGGTTAAAGCGGTGTCCCACAAATATGCCTCCCCATTTTAATAAAATATCCTGCATCACTAACTGTACTCGATTTTGATCTCCAAGTACAGTAATTCGAACCATATAGTATTTCCTGTTGTCTTAACTAAAATGTTAATGTAACATCGGCGTCACTTGCAAAATGAAGGAAGGAAGCTGCTCCACCCACTTCAATTCCATCTACAAAATGGTCTTTTTCAAGATTCATGACATCCATTGTCATTTGGCAGGCAATCATTTTTACTCCCAAATCCTGAGCCATTTCTACGAGATCTTCAATAGAAGGAACATTTGCTTTTTTAAAACCTTCTTGAAAATGTTCTTTCCCAGCTGGAAGCGGAAGCTGTTTATATGCCTCTTTATGA
Source organism: Bacillota bacterium Lsc_1132 (assembly GCA_044598425.1). Classification (GTDB taxonomy): domain Bacteria; phylum Bacillota; class Bacilli; order Bacillales; family Cytobacillaceae; genus JAEVLT01. The sequence continues at coordinate 1,785,671 of CP172536.1, read as the reverse complement.
ATTAAATTAAGTCCTTCAAACGTGAAAAAGATTCCTACCTCAGCATCGGTTGCGGCTGCAGCAGTCGCAATGTTAAACACTTTATACGCATCAAATAATTGGCCGTTTGCGGCAATAATCGCTACTTTCATTTTTGTACATTCCTCCTAATTAATCGTTACTTGTTTCGATTGGCCCCGTCCAATCCTTCATGCCAGGGATAACGTTTTTGATGTTTGTAAATCCTTTCTCTGCCAATTTTTTAGCTGCGAGGTCACTTCTTGAACCAGAACGGCAAATGATATGAATTTCCTCATCTTTGTTTAATTCATTAAATCGTTCTTCTAATTCTCCAAGCGGTATGGAAATGGCTCCAGGAATATGGCCGAAAATGTATTCCGCAGGTTCACGTACATCAAGAATCGTTATTTTTTCATCGCTATTTAGCTTGTTTACTACTTCATCCAACGATTCAACATGCGGCCAGGAAGCTCCTGAAGTCGTTTCGTTATCAGACGCTTTCCGAAGATAATGCTTTAAAACGCCATTTTCTTCGATCGTTCCTAAATATTGATGGCCAGTTGTATCAGCCCAAGCTTTTAAATCGGCTGTTGACCCCTTATCTGTGGCCTGGATTTCCATCACTTGTCCTGGTTGTAATTCATTCATAGCTTTTTTCGTTTTGACAATTGGCATTGGGCAAGCAAGACCCTTCGCATCTAAAACTTTGTCTGTTGTTAGATTCATCCAATTACCCCTCCTTCTTTGTTAGTATTGTTGGAAAGTGAAAAACCATACGATGTAGGTTTAATTTTTCACCCAGTTTCTAATATACCCCTAGTGGTAATATAAAGTCTACAAAAATGCTTGTGATAATTGTCACTGACTAATCATTTTTTTTTATGTTAACATACCCCTATAGGTATTCATATTTGAGGAGGTACAAAACAATGGCTAAAAAAATCCTTATTGTCGGCGGTGTCGCTGGTGGTGCAACCGCTGCTGCAAGATTGCGCAGACTAGATGAAAAATCAACGATTGTACTTTTCGAAAGAGGCGAATATATCTCTTTTGCCAACTGCGGACTCCCCTATTATATCGGCGAAACGATCAAAGACCGTCAAAAATTATTGGTACAAACGGTTGAAGGAATGAGCGCGCGTTTTAAGCTGGATATTCGCAATTTATCAGAAGTAACAAAAATTAACCGTAAGCGAAAAACAGTTACAGTCCGTAATTTAAGAAATAATGAAGATTATGAAGAAGGCTATGACACCCTTATACTTTCGCCAGGAGCAAAGCCTATTTTCCCAAATATCGAAGGTGTTTCAGAGGCAAACAATGTTTTCACGCTCCGCAATATTCCTGATACCGATCGTATCAAGGGCTATGTCGATATTGAACAGCCAAAGAGAGCAGTCGTTGTCGGTGGCGGTTTTATCGGCTTAGAAATGGCTGAAAACTTAGCCGAACGCGGTGTTGAAGTAACGGTCGTTGAGATGGCAAACCAGGTAATGGCTCCATTAGACTATGAAATGGCAACCATTGTTCATGCCCATTTAATGAATAAAGGCGTGAAGTTAATTTTAGAAGATGGTGTAAAAGCGTTTAGAGACAATGGAAACGTGATTGAACTTTCAAGTGGTACATTATTAAATACGGATATGACGATTTTATCTATTGGGGTTCGACCAGAAAATCAATTAGCTGTGGATGCTGGTTTAAATGTTGGCGCCCGCGGCGGTATTCAAGTAAATGAATATTTACAAACAAATGATGAAAATATTTATGCAATTGGCGATGCGATTGAAGTAACGGATTATATTAATGGCAGCCCAACAATGATTCCTTTAGCAGGACCAGCTAACCGTCAAGGCCGGATTGTTGCAAATAATATTTACGGTAAAGCAGAAAAATACAAAGGCACACTTGGAACTTCTGTTGCAAAAGTTTTTGATATTACCGTGGCGGCGACTGGAAACAACGAAAAACGATTAAAGCAATTAAACATGGAATACAAGGCAATCCACCTGCACCCAGGTTCTCATGCCGGCTACTATCCTGGCTCTGCACCAATCGCATTGAAATTGTTGTTTGAACCTGAAACAGGCCGAATTTTAGGTGCACAAGCAGTTGGTGCAGACGGTGCTGAAAAGCGGATTGACGTCATTGCAACCGCAATCAAAGGAGATTTAACTGTATTTGATCTAACAGAAGTGGAGTTGGCATATGCACCGCCATACTCTTCTGCAAAAGACCCAGTAAATATGGCAGGTTACGTTGCATCCAATATCCTGAACGGTGAAGTCGACACGGTTCAATGGCATGAGATCGATGAAATTGTTGCTCAAAATGGTTTATTGATCGATGTTCGAGAGCCAGTGGAAAGAAAAATGGGATTCATTAAAGGATCCGTCAACATCCCATTGAATGACTTGCGTGACCGCTTGAATGAACTTCCAAAAGACAAAACCATCTATATTACTTGTCAGGTTGGACTGCGCGGCTATCTTGCTTCTCGTATTCTTTCTGAAAATGGCTTTAATGTGAAAAACTTGGATGGCGGCTGGAAGACGTACTCATCCGTTTTCAACCAAACAGGCAGTGCTGTAAAAACTTCTGATGAGGAATTAGAAGCGGCCGTAGAAGTGGCTGTTACTGGTTTAACATGCCCTCAACCTAGCATGGAAGTTGCAGCCAATATGGAAAAATTAAATCAAGGTGAAATTCTGTTAGTATCTTCTACCGACTATACTTTTATAAAAGATGTTACCAATTGGGCCGACAACAGCAGCTACTCTGTCATAAAGACAGTCAGCGAAGGCAATCTGAATAAAATGTATATTCAAAAATAAAGAAAGAACTCGCCAAATCGGCGAGTTCTTTCTTTATTTCGCTTTTTCAATGCTTGCAATCAGACGCTGTTCAATGTCCCTGGCCACACCCATTAACTCTTCATCCGCTACCATGCTAATTAATCCAGTTGGCTTCGGCATGCCAATTTTCGTTTGATTCTGATCTTCATACACAACAATTTTACAAGGTAAAAAGTACCCAACAAGGCTGTTTGCAGTTAATACTTTTTTTGCCTCGTGCGGATTGCACACTTCAAGAACAACAAACTCCTTATCAAGTTCAACCCCTTTTTCATGAAGCTTGTCCTTAATGTTAAACTGCCATTGAACGCCAAACTTTTCCTCTTTTAAAGCTTCTGTAATGGATGTGATTGCTTCTTCTATCGACTTGTTTGTTTCGACCGTGTAATGAAACATCCTAACTCAACTCCTTCTTAATTATTATTTCCTCTTTAGTCCCTTCTGACTCATAAAGGGAATCCCCCTATTAAACATTTCCATTATCGTACACTGGTGGTGTAAGGGCAAAAAATCTGCTCGAAATGAGAAAAGAGAGCTAATCATTCAGCCCTCGTAATCCAGATCGTTTTAAATTGTTATCTTACTAACTGCATAATTTTTTCTGGATCATAGCCTAACACCCATTGACCATTGATCTCCGTTTGCGGAACACCTAATTGGCCGGTTGTTTGAACAAGGCGGTTTGCTGCTGCCTGATCAAGACCAACATTTACTTCTTTGAATGGCAATCCTTGCGAGCTTAAGAAGTTTTTCACCATTGTACAATATGGGCAAGTGCTTGTAGTATAAACAGTAATTTGGTTCATGCTTCACTCTCTCCTTTAAATCAGATTTTTATATACCCCCATAGGTATATTGTATGTTTTTAAAAGGAAATTGTCAACGAAAGCTGCTTTCTTAAATTGTCATAAAAAGAGGGAGCCAGTAAAACAACCCGTTCCATCCTTTGGTTCTCTTTCATTGTTAAAAAAAGAAATGAATGCCTTTATAAATCAAATAGATGACTCCTGCCAGGAGCCAGACAAACGTACCAGGTCATATAGGAATCTGTTGTTTAACAGGCTTCCCATCGTTCCCTGTCGTTTTCGACAGACTCATTCCTCAAGAACCGGTTGAGCATTCATCTGTTCGCTTCTTTTCTTCTTCTTGCATTTGCAGACAGCCTCCTCAACTTTAGATACGTACAATTTTAAAATAAGGTTTGAAAAATATTGAACCAGATTTTAATCGCGGTTGCTCCAATCAAGACTGCAAGAATCGCTTGAAGGATTTTTGTATTCATTCGTTTTCCGATTTTTGCACCAAGCGGTGACGCGATTAAGCTGGCTATAACCACAATAATAGAAGGCAAGAATTCAACTTGGCCGGTTGTTACCTTTCCTACAGTAACCCCGATGGAAGAAATCAAAGTGATCGCAAGTGAAGAAGCAATCGTAATGCGTATTGGGATTTTTAACACGGTAAGCATAATTGGTACAAGTAAGAAAGCTCCGCCTGCTCCAACAATCCCTGCAGCGATTCCAACAAGAAACGCCAATCCCCCTGCAAGCCATTTATTAATTATCAATTGATCTGCTGGTAGCTCGTCAATGCCTTTACGGGGAATAAACATTAAAATAACGGCAATAACGGCAAGAATTCCATAGACTAGGTTAATTCCCTGTTCGGACAATAAATGCGATCCATATCCGCCAACAAAGCTTCCAATTAGCACACTAATCCCCATTGTTAAAATGACGGTCTTGTTCAAATAACCACTTTTTCGATAAATGAGTACACCGCCGATTGTCGCAAAGAAAACCTGTACGGCACTAATTCCTGAAACTGCATGGGATGTAAATGCCGCAAAACCCAATAACGGTGGAACATATAGCAGCATTGGAAAGTTGATAATGGCACCGCCGATGCCAACCATCCCGGAAATGAACGAACCGATAAAACCGATAAAAAATAAAACAAGAATATAGGTCCATTCCATATTAGAGACCTCCCAAAACACAGAAAGGCACTTAAAGTGCCGGTTCTGTGCGATTTATTTTCAATTATGCTTTTTTAATCCAGAATTTTAGTACATCATTTTCTTCTTCAGTATTTAGTAATTCATGTCCAGTTGAGTTGGCCCATGCAGCTAAATCTTTTTTTGCACCCTTATCTGTTGCGTGTATTTCCAATACTTGACCGGATTCGAGAGTGTCGATTGCTTTTTTTGTTTTAACGATTGGCATTGGGCATGCTAATCCCTTTGCATCTACCATTTTATCAGAATTCATCTATAGTATCCCCTTTGCTGTTTGATTAATGAGTGTGATGAAGGGCACAGCGGTTTGGCCCAATTTCAAGTTCCTGCTTCTTTTCTTCGTCAGCAGCCATACTGCCGCGGTTAATTGCTACGATTTCTTCAAAATTTGGAGGTGTTTCGCTGTTTGCATTTGCAACAACTTGTTCAACAAACTCCGCTTTCGCTTTATTTTGCATCATTTCATTGCGGGAGCGGATTTTTCCTAGTGTTTCTCCCACAAATCCTTGTTCATTCATTTCATCATCAAGGCTGGCGTAATGACCAGGAAGAACGATGACATCATCGGCGATTTTTGTAACTTTTTCATATACTGTTTCGTATAAATCTTCTGCCCACTCAGCTGCTTTTCCGCCTAAATCAGGTCGTCCTAAGCCGCCGACAAAAATGGTATCGCCTGAGAAAAGAAGTTTGTTGTTCACGAAGAATGAAACACTGCCTGGCGTGTGGCCTGGTGTTTTCACAGCAAGCACTTCAAGACTTACTTTTTCAAACTCAATGTTGGTGTAATCTTCAAGCGGGTTGAAATCAAATAGCGCCCCTTCACTCTTCATCAAGTAATATTGCGCACCAACACGCTCTGCAAGTTCTTTACCGCCAGAAATATGGTCAGCGTGTAAATGCGAGTCAACGATATGAGTAATTTTTACACCTTCACTTGCTGCTACTGTCTCATATACATCTAGGAATCTTGATGCATCAACAACAAGTGCTTCATCACCTGAAATTACCATATAAGAAAGGCAGCCTTTCCCGACACGGATGAATTGATAAACTTTTACCTTTTCGTCTTGGTAAACTTCTGCTTTATATAAATATTCACTCCAGGACTTCATTCCGCCTGAAAGAAATGCAAGATTTTCTAATCCAGCTTCAGCTAAGCTTTCAGCAACAAATTTTGAAGAACCTTCTTTTGCGCAGACAACAAGAATTTGTTCATCTCTTGGTAGCTGATCAAGAATATGATCAACACCATCAATCAAATCAAAGTAAGGAATATTAATCGATTGGACAGCTTCTCCTTCAATTTTCCAATCTTTATAATCACTTTCATTACGAACATCCAAAATAAACAACGGTTTTTTATTCACAACCAAATTGGCTACTTCTTCTGCAAGCATTGCTTTTAAAGTCAATTCATTTACCCCCTGTGGTATTATAAAATTTAAAAAAATCCCCATCCGATTTATTATTAATAATAATAGAACATTTAAATGATAACAAGTTAGCTTAACTAAAAATAACATGGTGAGCCAACAACACTGCAATCACCCAACCCATCCCCCAATGAATTGAGTGATTGGCAATTTTGTTAACAGTAAAAATTACTCAACTTCGCCTTCCCATGACATCATGCCGCCAGTCATATTGGTTACATTGAAACCATAGCTTTCTAAGAATCGACAAGCTTGAGAGCTTCTTGCACCTGAACGGCATACTATAATGTATTCCTTCGATTTATCTAGATCTTGCATACGGAACTCGATTAATCCGAGCGGAATGTTAACAGCTGCTGGAATTTTTCCAAAAGCAACTTCGTGCGTTTCACGAACATCAATAATATTCAACTGTTCACCATTATTTAATTTTTCTTCTACTTGTTTAGCTGTTAAAGTTTTCATTTTTCATTCTCCTCCTAGCGCCAAGCACTCATGCCGCCCTTGACGTTTGTTATATTTTTAAAACCTAAATTTTTTAGGATTTTTGCAGCTCTAGCACTTCTCATACCGCTTTGACAAATGACGACTACTTCTTTATCCTTTGATAATGTAGCAGCTTTGTTTGGCAGCTGGTCAAGCGGGATATTTTTAAAACCTTTAATTGAGTTGCCTTTAAATTCCCCAGGCGTACGAACATCTACAAATTGCTTATCCTTGTCAGCTAGCTCATTTTTTAACTGAGCGGTAGTAATGTTGCGAACGCCTTTTACAGGACGAAGACGCCATATTAAAAGTCCGATTAGTATTGCAATAATTATTATATTTCCTGTACTCATGTTATCCATCATCTCCATAGGGTTTAATGTTTGTTTTTATGCAATATTTGTATATCGTAAATATTGGCTGTCTTCACTTAGTTGTTTGACCTCATATCAACTTTTTCTTCGGTTGCCGTACCTCCTTATACCTCGTTAGGGTATTATATTCAATAAAAAAACTTAATTTTCAATACCCAACTATTTTCAAATACCCTTAGGGGTATATTAACCGACAAAAAAATTTCTGTCAACCATTTTTCATCGACTTTTTACTAACAGTTTAATGGCTTCTTTCACTAGCTCGTCTGTATTGCTTTCATTTTCATTCTGGGCTTGCAGACACATCTTGAGGTTTTCAGTTACAATCACACCAATTGTACGATTAATCGCGGAACATACAGCAGATAATTGGTTAATCACCTTTTCGCAATCCTGGTTCTCTTCCATCATCCTTAAAATCCCGCGAACTTGTCCTTCCACGCGTTTTAAACGATTTTTTGTTTGCTTATCATATTCCATTGTTTTTCACCCCTTTTTTCACTGATGACCATGAAGCCCCCTATTTCAAATTTCTTCTTTATTAAAAAGCGGATCGCTAAATTTTTCTCAACTGTGTCTGAAGCAAGTACGATAATCTTTCTAGCAGGAATTTCTCGATAATATCGTTTTAAATAAGCAAAAGGAATATTTACGGAATGACAAATTGGACATTTATACGTTGTTTGGTAATCCCTTAAGTCCAAAAGTATTGCGTCATCGTGAATCCTGTCTTCCGACACAGCAGAAATACCACGAACCGGTATATATCTTTTGAAAAGATCAATTCCAACCATGATAAGTAAGATCAAAAAGAGAATGAGCATTCTGCTTGAACCTCCGATGTAAAGTACAAGTTCATTTTATACCTAGAGGGGTATTTTGTAAAGGATAATTTCATTGCCTGTTTTGAAACAATTCTTTTGGACATACTAGTTACTGTACTTTTTTAAGATGAAGTAGTCAATAAGGAGGATAAGATGGAATCGCAAAATGGTTTTTCGAATTTTATCAATTCGGTCTCGATTCAAGCTAAAATGGAAAACATCTGGAGGAACACGTGCGGTTCTTGGGAACATGTTAACGAAGAAACCATTCAATCGTTTTTATCCCAATGTCTCGAATATAATCTTGATCCCCAATATTGTATGAGCTGGATTGAACAGCACAAAGATCGAATTCAGAATTGGCCGTCTGTTTCGAGTACATCGCTTAACTGGGTGAATGAACATACCTCTACAGGATTGCCAATTGTTGAAGCGAAAGATGTTTAACAGGTAACCACTCCTTTAGACTGCTTGAAGTATGACTAAGAAATGCTTACATTTTTTAATACACGGAAAAAACAATAACGCATTTGACGCTTAAACCGATTTATTAAAAAAAGGGTGTGTTCGAGTAGGAACACACCCTTTTTTATCTTAAAACACGAACGAATTTCGACAACTTAAAATCTTTTATACGGAAAATGAAAAAGATTAATTATTCTAAAAAATATTTTAAGATAATTTTTATGTTATAATCAATTAAAGAATCAATATACAATTGTGTGTTAGAGGTGGACAGCAGCATGAAAAGGGAAGTAAACTTACAGAAAAATATCGGTTTTACTGTGGCGGTATCGTTAGTGGTCGGAACCGTGATAGGGTCAGGCATCTTTATGAAGCCGGGAGTCGTCATTTCTTCCACAGGCAATTCGACCTATGCTCTTTTGGCATGGGTAATCGGCGGGATCATTACCCTTGCAAGTGGTTTAACGATCGCAGAAGTCAGCGTTAAAATTCCGCGAACAGGCGGCTTGTATGCCTATATCGAAGAAGTGTACGGTAAGTTTTGGGGATTTTTGTGCGGCTGGGTGCAAACTCTTGTCTATGGTCCAGCTTTGATGGGAGCTCTCGGTTTATATTTTGGTTCCCTTGTCGCCAGTTTTTTTGGTTTTTCAGAAAATAGTAAAATTATTATTGGAATCATAACAATCCTATTTCTTGGTGCCTTGAATTTACTTGGAACACAGTATGGCGGATTCATTCAGAATATTTCAACTATTGGAAAACTTATTCCGATTGTTTTAATCGCCGTTTTTGGAATCTTTAAAGGAGATACTCCAATTTTGCATATGTCAAGCGGGGCAAGCACTACTTTTAGCATGGGAGCTGCAGTTCTGGCAACGTTATGGGCATATGACGGCTGGATGAACGTCGGCTACATGGCCGGTGAAATGAAAAATCCGAGTAAGACGCTGCCGCGCGCGATCATTTCTGGCATTTTAATTGTCATTGCCGCTTATTTAACGGTTAATATCGCGATGCTTCACGTCTTACCAGCGAAAGAAATTGTCAAACTGGGAACGAATGCTGCCAGCACGGCTGCTGTTCTGCTTTTTGGGAAAATTGGCGGTAATTTAATTACGATTGGCATCATGATTTCTATTTTTGGCTGTTTAAATGGAAAGGTTTTGACATTCCCGAGAATTACCTTTGCGATGGCAAGGAGTGAATTGCTACCAGGAGCCAAACTGCTTTCCTTTATCCATTCAAAATATAAAACTCCTATCGGGGCGACTTTTCTTCAGCTTACAATCGCTGTTTTAATGATGCTGATCGGAAACCCTGATCGTCTCTCGGATATTGCAATCTTTGCCGTCTTTCTATTCTACGGACTTGCATTTTATGCCGTATTTTTATTAAGAAAACGCCAAGCAGGCAAAGAAAATCTTTACAAAGTTCCTTTATTCCCGATCACACCGATTGTTGCTGTGATCGGAGCGATCTATATCGTTGGAAGTACTTTAATCAGCAAACCAGTAGATGCATTGTTGTCCATTTGTATCGCTCTTATCGGCATCCCTGTTTACGTATTTTTACAGAAGAAGAAACAACAGACCAAACTTTCAAAAGCAAGTTAAATCTAGGGGCCTCTTCCTTTGAGGCCTTCTCTATTTTAATTAAGTTTACATAATATTTTTATAGTAAAAATTATAAAATCCATCATTTCTGTATAATCTAATTTACAGATGAGAAAAGAAGATGGATCTTATGCCTTTTTTTAATAAAATGAACATCCAACTGTTTAACGGATCAAAAATCGCAAAAATAGCATTAATTCCCCTCTCTCGATTCAATCTCACCTACTATTTAGTGGCTTCCATCGCAAACATATGTTACCATCAATAGCAGAATAGGAAGTGAAAAAAATGATAAAAATCGAAATACCAAATCTAGATGTTGTTTTAACGAAGCAACGACAGTTAGGCGAAAAAATTGAAGCTGTGATCAGCAGTGAGTATGGCTTTACCGATTATCATCGAATCCCGCGGGATAAAGGCGGAATCATCTTCTTTTTCAATGCCGATGATGAACTATTATTTGTCGGTAAAGCCCGAAAGTTGCGTCCAAGAGTAAAAAAACACTTTGAGGATTCCGTTTCACCAATTAAATTGCACCGTGACGAAGTCTATAAAATTGCTGTTGCAATTGTGGAAGATCCGATGGAAAGGGAAATTTACGAAACCTATATCATCAACAAACTGCAAGCCAAGTACAATATCGATAAAGTGTTCTATAAATAATGTTCCTAAAAAGTCTATTCATTAAAATGAGTAGGCTTTTTTTACACCGGGCAGTCGATTGGGCAAACTCCGCCTACTCTTTACTCATCACGACAGTTGTTTTCCCTTTTTGTATAAATTTGCAGCCATTCTTGGCCCGTTTTTAGTTGGAATTACCACCAAGTACACACTAAATCAAATGCGGGAGCGCCCTTGGTCATCGGCGTACGGACTGGAAGCCCTTCGACTGAGATAAAGGAAACACGGTGAGCGTAGCGAGCCGATGTTGACTTATCGTAGGGAGAAGGACGAAGTACGCTAGCCGATAGGCGCTTGCGCTAGACAGTTATCGAAGTTAAGATATAAATTCTGATAGTATAAAAAACAAAATCCCTATTCGCTAATTGGAAGGAATAGGGATTTTTATAAAATTTTAAAATTAAGATATTTTTTTTAATTCCTCTGTTAGACGTAAGAATTGCTCCTTATTTCTTGTTTGCAGGGACTGGTCGATTTCCTTTAGAATTTTATCCCTTCGAAAATCAAGCAAGGCGTTATTTAACACCATTTCAGCAAATAGAGAATCCTGGTTTTCATCCGGCTGTTGTTTTGAATTCACTAAATTCTTTTCCAATGGAAATCAACTCCTTGAGCTTTTTTCTATTATACAAACAATTTTTGAATAATTCAAATATTTTTGTTTGTAAATTTATTATTTTTTTTATCATAAAAATATTTCAATTGGAATAAAGTTTGTATCCTGAATTTGTTTTCCAATGGAATAAGCACTTTTTGTCGCCTAATACATATTACTAAATTAGACATTAACCTATAGGAGGGGACAAAATATGACTTTTATTTGGATTACAGTCATAGTCGTTGTCGTTCTCTATTCATTTTATTTAATCTGGTTTAACAGGAATTGGTGTTTAGTGGCTACCACTTTTACAGATGAAGAATGCTTTAAAGTTACAGAAAATCTGCGCTTAAGCGAAGTTAAATTTTTCACAAAGATAGTGATTGATTGGGATCGGCCGCCTGGACAGAGAACGATCATTGATCACAAGCAAGTAGATTTCTATGTTCGCCGAAAGGACCAACACGTAGCAAAACAAGCCTTGAGTAGAAAGGCCCCTTCTTAAAAAAGCGGGTGCCGAAGATGACACCCGCTTTTATCCGTTTATTTCTTCATTTAGCTGATAAAATTTCATTGTATTTTGAATTGTGAATTAGTCATTATGGATTGAATTTCTTCATCATTATACTTCTCTAAATGGATATGAGCATCAATCAGTTTAAACAACTTTTTTCACCTCTTTGTTTCTTTTTACAGTAAAGCAAATCATTTTGCTATTATTTAAGCTTGCAATTTCGTTTTTATGGGTAATCGTAGCAATATAAGCTCTTATTTCGAGCATTTTGCCATTATTTTAAGCATCATGGAGTTATTTTCGCGAGCCTCCAAAATTGCTTGTAAAACGAAAGAATCTTCTGTTTTTTTAGATTTGTTGCAAACTAATATGCATGGTACGATTAAAACCGTGCTACAAAATAACACGAAGGGATGGATTTGTTATCAGTCTTTTACAACTAAGTTATACGAGTGAAATGGAAAAAGCAATGCATATTGCTCATGGAGTAGGTTTTGAGGTATACCGCAGGAATCACAAGGTAAGAATGAAAGTGGAACAACGGCGTGAGCAGGATTACCAGGAAAGTCAGCGGATATTGACAGACGTTTACCGAAAAGCCCATCGTAGCTTTTAAATAATAATCCATTATGAAAAATGAATTGAAACAGCCAATTGGTGATTGACTAAGAACTGGGATTTTTTTATCGCAAAAGAATTTGGATGATCCGGGGAGGAACTTTCAACGAAGTTCCTCCCTTCTATTTTGTTTGCAGTTTTTTTGATGGCAAACTATAATGCAATTAATCAACTTAAAAGGGATACTTATTAGGAAGAGATGTGGAACGGTGAAACATAAAATTGTTTTTCGAATGGCGGTAGCGCTCTTGCTCTATTCCGTTCTCGTTTATTATATTGCCTGGAATGGATGGATCTGGCTTCATAATGCCTTGGGCTTGGAGGTTAAGTGGATTTATTATTCGATTGCCGGGCTTGTATCCTATTCTTACATCATCGGCCACGAGTTCAAAAAACTGTCCACTTTTAAAATCATTGGAGCCTATTGGTTTGCGGTTCTTCAATATTCTATCTTGTTACTGCCAATTGCAGATCTTAGTGCTTGGCTGCTTCGTTTTTCAGGTCTTGCAAAGCAAACGGCTGTTATCTGGACAGGCGCGGCTGTACTTGTCATTTTAGCGTTTATCTTTATTTACGGAACATACAATGCTTACAACCCGGTCATCCGATCATACTCCATTGCAATCCCGAAACAAGCTAATATTCCCCGCCTCCGGATTGTGATGGCTTCCGATATGCACTTTGGCAGATTATCTGGAATTTCTCATCTGCGCCGGCTTGTTAAAGAAATCAATAAACTGAAGCCAGATTTGATTCTTCTGCCTGGAGATATTATTGATGATGATCCTGAGCCCTTCATACGTAAAAACATGGGAGATATTCTGAAAGAATTATCTGCACCTTTAGGGGTGTACGGTGTCCTCGGGAATCATGAATATTACGGTGGTGCTATACCAAAATTCGTTCAGGAGATGGAACGGATTGGCATTACGATTTTACAAGATACAATGGTGAAAATAGCCGATAGTTTATACCTTGTTGGCCGTAAAGATAAGACGGATTCGGAAAGATTGACGATCAAAGATTTAATTTCCGAGCTTGATGCGAGCCGCCCTATTATGATGATGGACCATCAGCCGACCGAATTAGCCCTTGCAGAACAGCATAAAGTTGATTTACTCTTGTCAGGTCATACTCATCGGGGACAAATGGCTCCAAACCATCTCATTACAAGAAGAGTGTTTGAATTGGATTGGGGTTATTTGAAAAGAAACCAGCTCCATGCGATTGTATCCTCAGGTTATGGATTCTGGGGGCCGCCTCTGCGTATCGGCAGCAGATCTGAAATCATTCAAATTCAATTAACTTTTCATGTATAAATGAAAGGCGGCAGCAGTTCTATATATCCATTGCCGCCGTCTATTATTTCGTAACCCGCCTGTTGTTCCTGGACCCCTACTAGTCCATTAAATAAAAGGAATGTGCTGAAAAATAATTTGTGACAAAGTCATAAAATAGTTTTTCAGAAGGTGAAAGTTCACGGTACTTAGGTGTTATGATACCAACCGTTCTCCTTACCTTTGGGTGGTCAATCATTACCTTTACGGTGCCATTTGGCAGATTTTCTTCAAGAATTAATTCGGGTAAAAGTGTAATACCGATTCCCGCAGAAACGAGCCCCTTTATAGCATCAAGGTCTTCCCCTTCATACGGTATGAGCGGCCGAAAGCCCGCCTGCAAACAGGCATCTTCGACAATTTTTCGCAAAACAAACCCTTCAGGAAACAAAACAAAAGGATCCTGTGATAATAAATGAAGGGGTAAACTCTTTTGATCAGCAAAAGGGTGGGTCGAAGGCAAAACAGCAACCACATTCTCCAAAAATAAAATATCTGTACGGATATCGGGAGCTTTAGTGGGAACAGGTCCGATCAACGCAATATCGATTTCCCGTTTCTTAACTGCTTCAATTAAAAAATTATAGGAGCCTTGACGTAAATGGAAACTTACATCAGGGTGATCCTTTTTAAAAGCTGTAATAAGTCGCGGCAGTGTGTTACTGGCTAAGCTTGATGGAAAGCCAATGCGAATTGTACCGCGCTCCGGATCAACGTATTCATCCACAAGCTGTTTCGCATTATCGATTGCCTTTAAAGCAATCACTGCTTGCTCCGCAAATAATTTGCCAATATGCGTAAGCTTCACGTTTCTTCCTTCTCGTTCCAAAAGCTGTACACCAAGCTCCGCCTCTAAGTTTCCAATTTGACGGCTTACCGCAGACTGGGCTATATGCAACGTTTCTGCTGCGGCAGAAATATGCTCCTGTTTCGCAACTTCAATAAAATAAACTAACTGTCGTAATTCCATTTGCAAACCTTCCATCTTAAAATGCGATTATTTACATTAAAATTATATAATGTCTAGATCGATAATTAAAGAGCAAATGGCTAACTTCGAAATCGCGCTTTTAATTCCTGGGAGTAAAATAAAAATTTTTGGGGTACATTAGATTCAGAAATTTTGCTTGGGGTGAAAATCAGATGAATCAGCACATATCAACTGGCTACCAATCCATAAATGAAATCAATGTTTATTATGAGTTCTATCCGAACCCAGCTTCCGAAAAAACAATCGTCCTGCTGCATGGATTTCTTTCTTCTACCTTTACCTTTCGTCATCTCATCCCTTTATTGCATCAGAACTTTCAAATATTGACGATCGACCTCCCTCCTTTTGGAAAAAGTGAAAAGTCGAGCCGATTTATCTATTCCTATAAAAATATGGCGCAAACTGTGATTAAACTGATTGATTTGTTTAAACTTAAAAATATTGCACTGATTGGTCATTCAATGGGTGGACAAATTGTTCTAAATATCCTTCATTTGATCCCGCAAATTTCAGATAAAGCGATCTTGCTTTGCAGTTCATCTTATTTAAAAAGGGCGGCACGGCCGCTGATATTTACTAGCTATCTCCCTTTCTTTCCTCTATTTGTGAGGTACTGGCTCGAGCGCACGGGCGTAAAAAGGAATCTGCAGGAATCCCTATTTAATCATGACTTAATTAATGAGGAAATGATTCGCGGCTATTTAGAGCCTTTTTTATCAAAGGAAATTTTCACTGCTCTTACGCGTATGATTCGCCACCGTGAAGGTGACCTGCCTGCAGAAAAGCTGAAACAAATCAAAACCCCTTGCCTGCTGATATGGGGTGAACAGGATAAATCCGTTCCGCTTGAGATCGGAGAACGTTTGAAAAGCGACCTGACGAATGCTGAACTCGTCGTTCTAAAAAATACTGGCCATGCCATCCCTGAGGAACGCCCAAAGGAAATCTATCATTGTATCAATCGTTTCTTAAGAAGTTAAGATATAAATTTTGCTGAATGAAATTCGAAGAAAAGCTCTTTGTTTTGTAACAAAATGATTTTTAAATAAACTTGAAATAAGGGCTAGAAATAACTGTGTAACCAGGCTGTATCCCATTAGAAATAATGTTACAATCGTGTTGCCGCCTTTAAAAGTAAAATAAAGGGCAATGAATGCAACAACTGGCACAAGATTTTTTGCCAAACGAGAAACTTGCTGCTCAGTAGCCTTTGGCCGAAAGACTTTATATACATTTTTCGCCAATAAAGTGGGTGCTGCCATTAAAATCATCGAACCAGGAACGATCGCCGTAAGCAATCCAGCTGCACTGATCATTCCAACAACCCACGGGTTGTTACATTCAATTTAATTATTTCAAGAATTTAAAGGTGGCATGTAGGAACATTTTGACCCCAATTTCTAACGCTTCTTCATCAATTGTAAATTTCGCATGATGGTGCGGATATGTAATCCCTTTTTCTGTATTGCCTGCACCAACATAGAAATAAGCTCCTGGCGCTTTTTGCTGAAAAGCTGAAAAATCTTCCCCTCCCATATTCGGCTGCATTAAATTAAGAGCCTCTTCTCCATAAACTTCAAGAACTGTTTCTTCGAGCACTTTCGTAACATCATGATCATTGATGACGGGACGATAGCCGTTTACATATTTAAATTCATAGCTGGCACCATGAGCGGCAGTAATTCCTTTCACAATTTGCTCCATTTTTCCTGGAATGGACTCGCGGAGCGTTGCATCAAAACTGCGAACCGTTCCACATAACTCAACGGAGCCAGGTATGACGTTATGAGTAGTACCGCCAATAAATTGTGTTACCGAAATGACTAAATTATCTAAAGGGTCCGTATTGCGAGAAACAATATGCTGCAAGTTGATAACCACTTGTGCAGCGATCGCAATCGAATCAACTGTATCGTGCGGAAGAGCTGCGTGTCCGCCTTTTCCAACAACTGTGATATAAAATGTATCAGGTGCAGCCATCATCGGTCCATAGCTTATGCCCACTTTCCCCTTCTCAATTGGCGACCATAAATGGGTGCCAATAACAAGGTCCACTCCCTCCATCACACCGGCTTGAACCATTTCTTCCGCTCCGCCGGGAAACAACTCCTCGGCATGCTGGAAAAAGAAACGTACTTCCCCTTTGATTTCAGAAGCCAGTTGAGACAATACTTTTGCTGTCCCTAACAGCATCGCCGTATGTCCATCATGGCCGCATGCGTGCATAACACCTGGATTTTTACTGGCAAACTCAAATGTATTTTCCTCCTGAATCGGCAATGCATCCATATCCGCGCGAATGGCTAAAACTTTACCAGGCTTATCGCCAATTAACCTTGCCATCACACTCGTCTTTGTCGGTCTTGAAAGTTCCAAGTTTCCAAATGAAGCTAAAGTATCATAGACAAATTGAGCCGTTTGTTCTTCTTGAAACGACAGCTCTGGATTTTCATGCAAATGTCTTCGCCAACGAATCACATCCTCTTTCACCTGATTTTCCAGTTCATTTAAGTTTAACGTTAAATCTGCACTCATGCTTTTTCACTCCTTAACTGAATGTACTTTTTAAAATAGCTAAATTAAAAACGGTTTGATAAAGCGCTTTTGTCCCCTTATAGCAGTCTTCTTTTGAGCTCCACTCATCTGGGTTGTGACTGATTCCATTTTTCGAACGGACAAACAGCATGCCGATGGGGCATAAATCTTTTAATTGCATGCCATCGTGGCCGGCACCGCTTGGCAATGTACAGACTTCATAACCAAGATCCTCAAATGCTGCTTTTGCTGCAGTTTGGGGACGAATTCATTCAGGAATGCTGAAAGCGATGAAAAGTCTGCAAGAAGCAACCAAATGCTTACAGTTTATTCGCAGCTACAAGCAAAAGAATGCT
The DNA here is from genome assembly GCA_044598425.1 of Bacillota bacterium Lsc_1132. GTDB lineage: Bacteria > Bacillota > Bacilli > Bacillales > Cytobacillaceae > JAEVLT01. The sequence continues at coordinate 1,767,971 of CP172536.1, read as the reverse complement.
GTTATTCACTATCAGGACTTGGGCGTACAAAGGCTTCTTCTGCAAAATTCCGAGGAAGAGCTAATGGACTATATCTATGAAATTTTAGGACCAATCATGGAATATGATTACCATCGAAAAGGTGATCTGCTTGTGACATTATTAGCATACTTGCAAAATAATCAAAATATAAAAGAAGCTGCGGAATCGATATCGATTCATTTCAACACATTGACGTATCGGCTTAAGAAGATCGAGCAGCTTCTCGGACTCGATCTGACAATTTTTAAATATCCATCTTGCTGTCAATCTCTATCCTTTTTTCAAGGACAAACTTTCGCCTTCATACAGCAAGAAAATATAAGGAACGATATATAATTGCAACATTATACCCATAGGGGTTAATGAAGGATCCTCCAAAATGAACAGTGGTAAACATTTACCACAGCTTTTCTGGGAGGATCCTTCCGTCTATTTCACTTTGATCGGAACAATTTTTCCATTTTCAACCGCTGCGACAATCAGCTCTGATTCAAAGCCGCCATCTGCGCCGATTTTTGGAATGATGTACACTTTTTTCTCTTTTGGCAAACGATCAATGCCATCCTGCATGTGAGCGCGGATTTTTTCTGGATCATCAACTGTACCGGCCGCCTGCATTGCGCCAATAAAGATATTCATCGCAATATAGTTCAACCCAGCCTCTGAACCTGGATCCTCTTTGTATTTTTCGCGATATTTTTTTACAAACTCCGGAATCGCCGGTGCGTCTGAATCAACCAATGGCATGACCCCAATGGAGCCGTTTAAAACATCGTATGACCCGGTTACTTTTTTCATTTCATCCAGCTTCGCCTGGTCCATAATGACAAAACCTCCTTTGAATCCCAACTCGCGCGCCTGTTTTGCCACTTTGGCAGTCGGTTCGGATGCACCGCCAATGAACAGGACATCAGGCTTTTCCTTTAAAGCATTTGTCACAATCGTAAAGAAATCCGTGTCTTTCGCAAAATCGATTGACGAATTGTAGACCACTGTTCCACCTCTCTTTTCCCAATATGGTTTGAGTTTTGTAGCCCAATCTTTTCCATATTGTGAAGAGGTCGGCAGGAAGGCGATTTTCTTCCCGAATTTTTCCATCGCATAATCGGTAAACGGTTTTAAATAGCCGTCATACCTTGGTGGAATACGAACTGTCAGCTTATTTCCAACTTCTGTAACTTTCGGTTCGCTTGTGTAGGCGCCGATAATGAATTTTTGCTGCTGATTAAAGACCTGCATAGCGAATACCCCGCCGCTGTGCGGTGTAAAAATAATCGGTGTCTTGTTCTCTTGAAGAAGTCTCTTTGCATTTGCCCCCGTTTCATTTGGCAAATATTTGTCATCAAGCGAGACAATATTTAATTTGTATTTTTTTCCTTTCACTTCAAAGCCACCGCTGTTGTTGATTTCCTCTGCAGCCATTTTAACTCCATTCAACGTACGCTCACCATAAAAAGCAGCCGGTCCGCTTAACGGTCCACTGTAGCCAATGTTGACTACCCCTTCTCCGCCTTTATCGCTTGAGCTGCCAGCTGAGCTTGTCTTTTTGCTTGTTCCACTGCAGGCAGCTAGACTTAAGAACAAAACAAAGATTACCCCAATCAGCAGAAATTTTTTCATTCAAAGTCCCCCTTTATTTTTTTAATTTTCAGAATGTTAAAGAGATGAATTTCCCCGTAACCACCTCCTTAGTGAGCTATTGTGTTTAGGCACCGATATAGGCTTTGCGGACATCATCGTTTGCGAACAATTCTTCAGAAGTACCTTGCAGCACGACGGAGCCATTTTCAAAAACATAGCCTTTGTCGGCAATCTTTAACGCTGCATTGGCATTTTGTTCTGCGAGCAGAATCGTTGTTCCTTCACTGTTGATTCGCTGAATAACCTCGAACATTTGCTCGACAATGAGAGGCGCAAGACCTATTGAAGGTTCATCGAGCATCATTAACTTTGGTTTAGACATTAAAGCCCGGCCAATCGCAAGCATCTGCTGCTGACCGCCGCTCAACGATCCGCTGGCATCGTACCGCTTTTCTTTTAAAATTGGAAATAGCTCGTAAACATGCTCAATCGATTGCTTGATTTCATCTTTCCTCCGCCGATGTACGTAGGCACCCATTTTTAAATTTTCCTGAACCGACATTGCCGAAAATAGCTTACGGCCTTCCGGGCATTGCACAATCCCTAATTGGACAATTCGGTCAGCTGTGCGTTTTTTCAATGATTCTTCTTCAAATAAAATATCTCCCTCGGCTAACTTACTTAAGCCGCTGATCGCCCGAAAAGTGGTGCTTTTCCCCGCACCGTTTGAACCGAGCAACACGACGATTGCACCTTTGTTAACTTCAATATTTACATGCTGTATTGCAGTAAAACTGCCATATTTCACTGAGACATCCGATAGCTTAAGCAATCGCGCTCCCTCCCAGATAGGCTTTAATCACAGCAGGATTATTGCGAATTTCTTCTGGCGTTCCTTCAGCTATTTTTTCGCCATAATTTAACACCATGATTTTGTCTGCCAGTTTCATAATCATCTGCATCTTGTGCTCAATCAAGCAAACCGTTATCCCTTTGCGTACCATTTTTTGCATCAATTCTGCTAAGCCTTCTGTTTCATCGGGATTGACCCCTGCTGCCGGCTCATCAAGAAAGACAATTTCCGGATCGGTTGCAAGCGCCAAAGCGAAAGCCGTTCGCTTTTTTTCCTCCTGGGTTAAACTGCCCACTTCTTTGTCGGCTACTTTTTGCAAACCAACGAACTCAATCATTTCCTTTGCCTTCTCACGGCATTGTTTTTCTTCTGTTTTATGCCTTGGTGTTCCTAAAACGGCATCAAGCAAATTCGATTTCGTCCGTAAACGGTGGCCGATCATGATATTGTCAAGAACGGTTGATTGCTCGAACAAATTGGTTGTCTGAAAGGTCCGCGCAATCCCGAGCTTCGCAATTTTATTTGCCGGCATTTTTGCAATATCTCTCCCTTTAAAAAGAACTTCGCCGGAAGTTGGTTGATGGAAGCCGCTGATCAAGTTGAAAAATGTTGATTTTCCTGCCCCATTTGGGCCGATAATCGCGTTTATTTTCCCTTTTTCAATTGAAAAATCAACGCGGTTGACCGCAACTAATCCGCCAAAGCGCTTCGTCAAGTTTTTGGTTTCGAGAAACATCTCTACCCCTCCTTTACTTGTTTTTCAGCCGTAGGAAATCGTTCCGTAATCGCGCTCGTTTTCGCCAATTTCAGCTGATTCTGTTTTTTCTCGCTTCGCTGATTTTTCCAACTCGAAAATGCGCCAACGATCCCTTTTGGATAAAAAATAATCAGAAGCGTTAAGACTGGTCCAAAAATCATCATTCGATAGTCCTGTAAAAATTGCAGCTGCTGAGAAATCCAGACAATTAACACTGTACCAACAATCGGTCCGGTTAGGGTGCCGATGCCGCCAACGAGCAAGTATGTTAACAAATCAAATGTGATCGTAATATAACCAATATCCGGGCCGATGAATCGAATAAACGAAGCATAAAGCGCACCGGCAAGTCCGGCAAAAAAGGTTGATAAAACAAAAACGGTCAGTTTGTTTTTCATTATTGAAATGCCAATGGTTTCCGCTAAGTCTTCACTATTGCGGATTGCGATATACGTTCTGCCTGTAAGTGAATGAACGATGCGGTACATAACAAATACGACGAGAAGCAAGAAAAACAGGATGAGGTAGTATTGAGATAATGGAGTTTCAAAAGAAATCGGTCCAATCGCAGCAGGAGCCGGGATACCGATCAAACCGCGGACACCTTCCGTCAAGCTGTCCCATTTATCAATGACAAGATAAATGATATAGCCAACACATAAAGTATAGATCGCGAAGAAATGTTCTTTTGTTCGTAATGCAATCAAACCGATGAGAAAGCCTAGTAAACTCGTAATCAGTAAAGATAATAGGAAAGCAAGCCAGAAATTCATCTGGGCTTTAACCGTTAAAATTCCAAGCGAGTAGGCGCCAACGGCAAAAAAACTAGCGTGTGCCAATGACAGATACCCCGTGTATCCTGCCAGCAGGTTTAATCCGTAAACACCGATCATCCAAATAAACGAAAGCGTCATAACGTGGATGAAGTATTCATTTTGGCCGAAAAACGGAAAAGCAACAGCTAATAAAATGAACAGCGTGATGACATTTCTTTGCTTAAAAAGCTTTGCCATTAATGTCCCCCCTTTGAAAACAGTCCCGTCGGCTTAACAGACAAAATAATAACCAGGAGAACGAAGGCGATAATATCTTTATAATCATTCGAAATGTAGGTAGCACCCAAACTCTCACTAAAGCCTAAAATATAGCCGCCGATGATGGCGCCTGGAATACTGCCCATCCCGCCAAGTATGATAATGACAAATGCTTTTAAAATAACAAGCTGACCCATTCCCGGAAAAACGAGATTAATAGGGGCTGCCAGTGAAGATGCAATTGCCGCGAGTCCCCCTGAGATCATAAACGTCAGCATCGCCACTTTATCTGTATTGATGCCCACGAGGCTGGCGCCTTCACGATTTTGCGACATCGCAATGATGGCTGAACCAATAAACGTCTTTTTTAAGAAAAGATAGAGCAAAATCATGACAACAATTGCGGAAATAACAATCAACAAGCGCTGCATTGTAAAGGTCAATCCGAGAATTTTCACAACATTCCCGTATGGAGTAGGCATCGTCTGGTAATCTGCCCCCCAGACAAATTGCGCAAAAGCTTCGAGAAACAAAAGAATGCCAATTGCCGCAATTTTATCATGAATCGGCGGTGCTTCCCGTAATGGGTGAAACACAAGCCGTTCCATTAAAACGCCAATAAGTCCTACAACCAAGATGGAAATAAACATAGCCAGCCAGTAATCCATTCCTACTTTTGTAATCATGGTTAAAGTGACATACCCACCCATCATATAAAGAGCTCCATGGGCAAAGTTTGGGATATGGAGAATGCCATAGACTAGTGTTAACCCTAAAGCAACCAAACTGTACACACTTCCAATGGTCAAGCCATTGAAAAGCTGTTGGATAAGAATTTCCATCGTCTGCCCCCTCGTATTTAATTTCATTTCCGCAGAACACCACACAAATTCTGCGGAAACGGTTCTTCAATCATTATTGCACTTTGTTTCCCGCTTTCTCCCACTCTTCCTCTTGAAGTTTCCGCCAGAGAATTTTTCCGCTGCTGGTGACCGGAAATTCCTTCTTAAATTCCACATATCGAGGGTATTTGTAAGCAGCCATATGCTCCTTTGCCCACTCAATAATTTCTTGTTCGGACACTTTTCCTTCGGCCTCTTCATTTAAAATGACAAACGCCTTTACCGTTTCGCCTCTTCGCGGATCCGGCACACCAACGACACATGCCTGCTGGATCGCGGGGTGTTTGTATAAATAAGACTCCACTTCTGTCGGCCAAACTTTATAGCCTGACGCATTAATCATTCGTTTTACCCGGTCAACAATGAAGAAATAGCCTTCTTCATCATAGCGGCCAATGTCACCCGTTCGGAAAAACTGCTTGCCGTCATGCTCAATAAACGCACTGCGATTTTCATCATCACGATTAAAGTAGCCGACCATCACCTGCGGGCCATGGACAATAATCTCGCCAATTTCCCCGACACCAAGTTCCTTACCTGTCACTGGCTCAATGATCCGCGCATCGACATCAAAAGACGGGATCCCGAGGCATTGCATCTTTGGCCGGTCAGCAGGATTGAAATGCGTCTGGGCGATTGTTTCTGAAAGGCCGTAGCCTTCAACATAACGCAGCCCTGTCATCTTATATAATTTTTCGCCTACAGCTTCCGGCAATGAAGCACCTCCGCCCGATATAGACGTCAATGTTGCCAGATCCTCTGCTTTCAATTTTGGATTTGCCAGAAAATCAACAATCATCGTGGCAATGGCTACCCAATGGGTGCAGCCTTCATTTTTAATCAATTCAACTGCTGCTTCACGGTTCCAGCGAGTCATAATCACCATTGTGCTGCCGCTAAAAATCGGCATATGCATGCTGTGCACCATCCCTGTCACATGAAAAAGCGGCAATGTCATCAAGTGGACAGAATCCGTCGTTGTATTGGACCAATAATACGCTCCCACAGTGTTCGCCTGAACGGTGCTATTTGTATGCATACAGCCCTTTGGCAGACCGGTCGTCCCGGATGTGTACGGCAAAACGGCCAGGTCATCCGCTTTTGCCGTATGCTCCCCGGGAGTGTAGCCTGCTTGAACGGCTTCGCTCCAAAGATAGTGATTCTCCTCGGTAAAAACAACCCGGGGAGCTTCCGCTTCTTTTGGAATAATGCCTGAAAAATTTTCTCCAGTGCAATCGGAATAGGCGGCAATGATTAAATTTTCCAGTGTTGTTTTACCAAGCAATGGGGAAACCCGGTCATATAATTCCTGGCTTGCCAGCGCCGTTTTAATTTCACAATCCCGCACATAAAATTCCAGTTCATTCGCTGTCAGCATCGGATTGATTGGAACAACCACTGCATTCGCGCGCAAAATCGCATAGTAGCCCATTACAAATTGCGGAGAGTTTTGCATAAACAACAATACCTTTTCCCCTGCTGTTACGCCAAGCTTTTGCTGCATGTAGCCAGCTAAGGCATTGACTTCTTCATTCAGCTGCTTATACGAAATTTTATTCCCATAATAAATAATCGCTGTTTGGTCAGGATACCGTTCAGCACTCACTTTCAAGTTGTCATATAACGAAGTAGCCGGAACCTTTAATGACTTTGAAATTTTTGGCCAATAAGGATAATGAAGGGTTAACATGTGATCTTCGCTCCTTTTTAAAAAATTTGTCTGTAGCAAGCCATCTCCGGTCCCTCACCGTGCGCGGGCAGCGAAATGATCTTTTAGCGCCTTTGCCGCTTCGGCGATTGCTTTTTTTCCATCATCAAGGGCTTCCGTCATATTTAAAAATCCGTGAATCATGCCTGGATAGCATACATAATGGGTTTCGACACCCGCCTTTTTCAGCTTTTCAGCATATGCGAATCCGCCGTCCCGTAATGGATCATACTCAGCGGTTAAAATATAGGCAGGCGGCAGCATTGGCGTTGCTTCAGCCGGAATTAACATCGGTGCAGCTAATGGTTTTTTTGTATCGTTATGCTCTGAGAGGTATTGTTGCCGGAACCATTTCATCGTTGATTTTGTTAAATGATAGCCTTCTCCATATTTTTCAAAGGAGGGTGTAAAGCTAAAACCAGTGGATGGATAAAAGAGCATCTGATACGAAATCACAGGGCCCTTTCTTTGAATAGCCAAGTAACTGACAACGGCAGCCAAATTTCCTCCCGCACTGTCACCGGCAACCGCGAGGCGAGCCGGATCGCTCCCAAGCTCAGTAGCATGTTCGGCAACCCACTGAATAGCCCGGTAGGCATCCTCAACTGCTGCAGGAAATTTACTTTCGGGTGCAAGGCTGTAATCAACCGAAATGACTGTACATTCCGCCTTATTCGCAAGCGATCGGCAAAGCGGATCATGGGTGTCGAGATCGCCGATCACCCAGCCGCCGCCGTGAAAATAAACAAGGACTGGAAGCGGTTTTGGTTGCTCAGGCGTATAGATTCGAATCGTCAATTCGTTTTGAAAACCGGAAATTTTTCGGTCTTCCACTTTGGCTATTTGCTTAGGTTTTGATAACATCCTGCACATTTTTGCAAATGCAGTCCTTGCCTCACTTACAGGTTGTTCTTCCATTGAAGGTGCTGCTCTTGAATTCAGCTTTTCCAGTAAAGATTGAACTTGTGGATGCAGGCTCATGTACTCACTCCCCTCTTATGTAAACGCTATCAAAAATTTCTTTTGAAAAAATACGAGGTTTAGCCTATTACGAGCCCGTTACTTCCTCGCAGGCTCGCATTCTTCTATTTCTGCATTTACTATTGTTTTCCCTTTTAAAATAGGAACAATAGAAAACAAACTTTCTTTAGAGACAAAATCTATTTCCTTGTCGTAACCATATCGGGTCAACATTTTTCCTACTCGAGACTCTTTTAGCAGCTTTACGCCCTTCTCCTTGTTTCCTTGATAAAACAGATAGGCAGCATTGGCCGGGTCTGTTAACTCCCATCTTGAAGCCTCGTTTTTAAGCAGGCATGCAATAAAGTGTCCGGCACCATAGAAATCTTCCATATTAAATTCACTTGAAGATCCGGAGCAAACGAGTAAAATCGTTTCATCTTCGAGATGATTTAAAACATAACTTGCGACCGCCTGATTGTTCACCAGAGATGCAGCATAAACGGTTTTGGCCGAAGAAGCTCCCTTTAGTGCAACCGTTCCATTGGTTGTCGAAAGAATAACCGTTTTACCCGAAATTCTTTCCCGCAGTTCTAGGGGGTTCGGCGATAAAAATCCGTCTAATGTTTTTCCTTCATACTCACCTACTAAAACATAACTTCCTTCTTGTCTCCCATTGACTTCTTTTTGAGCTTCCCTGCCGTTTAGTACAGGGATCACTTCCTTTGCACCGAATTCCAATGCGGAGGAGATTGTCGAGGTGGCAAGCAAAATATCAAAGACAATGACAATTTTATTGTCTTTTACTTTTTGCTGGTCCAACTCTTCTTTTTTTAAAAGAAGGTGAATTTTCCCCATATGTTTGCACCTCAGGTCTTTTTACATCACTATATTTCAGTTAAATAATGAGCGTATTGGATTAAATTGCGAACAAACGCATCAAGATGGGCGAACCGTTCATCCTCGGTTTGACCTTTTTTCCAGCGGTAGAAAATTTGCTGACAAATTACCGCCAGCTTAAAATAAGCAAATGTTAAATAAAAATTCATCGCGGTAAGATCTCTGCCGCTTTTTTTGGCATAGCTCTCCATAAATTCATTTCTCGTCATGAATCCCGGTGTGGCAGTGATTGGAATTTCTCCCATACCCTTTTTTAATAAATCAGAATCATCCGGCTCAATCCAATAACTCATAGCCGCACCCAAATCGGCTAGCGGGTCGCCGATTGTCGTCATTTCCCAGTCAAATAATCCAATCATTTTTGTAAATTTGGGGTCAAACATTGAATTATTAAGCTTGTAATCATAATGGATGATGGCGGGTGCCTGTGAAACAGGGATATGATCGGTCATCCATTTTTTCAAACGGTCTATCCCCCTTATTTCTTCCAGTTCCACCCGCTCATAGCGCTGAATCCAGCCATGAACCTGCCTTTCCATAAATCCTTCTGGTTTCGTCATCTCTTTTAGCATTGTTTTTTCATAATCAATGCTATGGAGCAAAACAAGATTGTCGACCATTAATTCAGAAATATGGCGGCACATTTCTCTAGTTGGCGTTACTTCCTGCGGAAATTCTGTATCGAGAACAACTCCCTTTTTTCTTTCCATGATAAAAAAGGGGCTGCCAATGACCGTTTTATCTCCATACAAATAGGGCTTAGGTGCAGCCGGGTAGTGGGGATGAATCTCCGTGAGAACCCGGAATTCACGCGCCATGTCATGTGCTTTCGGAGCGACAGGTCCTAAAGGCGGACGTCTTAAAACTGCTTCCCATTCTCCAATGTTTAATTGATACGTTAAATTGGAGCGGCCGGCGCTAAATTGGACAATTGTTAACCGGTCATCGGGCAAGTTTTTGAAGTGCCTGCGAATGAATGCTTCAATCGCCGCAGCATCAAGTTCTTCTCCTTTTCGAATTGGAATTGTATCCGCAGCCATGATCGCCACCCCTTTCTTTACGCTTTTTCAATAATGGTCGCAATCCCCTGTCCGCCGCCAATACAAGCTGTAATAAGCCCGTATTTGCCGCCGGACCGATGCAGTTCATAGACTGCTTTCGTGATTAGAATTGCCCCAGTTGCTCCAAGCGGGTGCCCGTGGGCAATGGCGCCGCCGTTGACATTCACTTTTTCTAAATCCATTTGCAGTTCACGGTTGCAGGCAAGAACTTGTGAAGCAAAGGCTTCGTTAATTTCAATGATATCCATGTCTTCGAGAGATAGGCCGGACTTTTCCATTACTTTTCGAACGGCTGGAACCGGGCCAATCCCCATGATGTTTGGATCGACTCCTGCCACAGTATAGTCGCGAATGACTGCCAGCGGCTGAATTCCCAATTCCTCTGCTTTTTCTCTTGACATAATCACAAGTGCGGACGCCGCATCATTGAGGCCCGAACTATTGCCGGCTGTTACTGTCCCGCCTTCCAAGAAAGCAGGCTTAAGCTTTGCCAAACCTTCCATTGTCGTTTGCGGCCTCGGGTGTTCGTCTGTTTTAAACACAATCGGTTCCCCTTTTTTGACAGGAATGGTAATTGGGACAATTTGCTCTTCAAATCGGCCTTCCTCCATAGCTGCCGCCATTCTTTGCTGGCTTCTTAATGCAAATTCATCTTGTTCTTCGCGGGAAATTTGATATTTTTTCACCAGATTTTCCGCCGTAATCCCCATTGGCGGGTCACCAATTTCTTTTGGTGACAACTGCGATTTTCGGAAACTTGGCGGTGTTGAACTGTACAGTTTTTCCGGCCGGTCCATTAAGTATGGCGCGCGGCTCATGCTTTCTGTACCGCCGGCAATATAAATATCCCCGTCACCGGCACGGATTGCCTGTGCTGCCAAATGAACGGCATTGATGCCGGAACCGCATTGACGGTCCACGGTTAGTCCAGGTAAATCAATTGATAAACCAGTCTGTAAAGCTGTTAACCTTGCAATATTGCCGCCGCCGCTTAAGACATTGCCAAAAATGACATCATCAATCTGTTTTGGATCAAGATTGACTCTTCTTACAGCTTCCTTGATGACTTCGGCTCCGAGCACATGCGCTGGCACGCTTGCAAGCACTCCTCCTTGCCGGCCGATCGCAGTCCGTACTGCTGACACAATCACTGCATCCCGTTTCATTCTTCATGCACCCCTTCTGTCTATTATTCAAACTTTACATCGCGTTTGCTCCGCCATCGACAACGATCACTTCACCGGTAACAAAGTCAGAAGCCCTTGAAGCGAGGAAAAGGGCAACCCCTTTTAAATCATTTTCGCTCCCAAATTTTCTTAGCGGGGTGCCTTCCAGGATCGCCTCTCTGCCCTGCTCAATCAAAGCTTTTGACATTTTCGTTGGGAAAAACCCCGGTGCAATCGCATTGACGTAAATTCCTTTCGGGCCCCATTTTACCGCCAGATCTTTTGTAAAAGTAATCACTGCACCTTTACTTGAATTGTAGCCAATCGCATCCATATATTTTGGATTTGAACCTTTTAAGCCGGCAACCGAGGCGATGTTAATGATTTTACCTGATTGCTGCTCAAGCATTACTTTTCCAACTGCCTGAGACATAAGGAAAGTCCCTGTCACATTCGTATTAATTACCTTCTGCCACGCTTCAAGCGGCATTTCTTCAACCTGCGCTCCCCAAGAGGCACCGCTGTTATTGACTAAAATATCGATGCGTCCAAACTTCTCCATTGTTTGCTCGACAACCTGTTTCACATCTTCCGGATTGCTTACATCGCATTTAAGAGCGATCGAATCGACGCCCAATTTTTTCAAATTTTCACTAACCTGTTCACAGGCCTCCACTCTTCTTGAACAAACAACAACATTCGCACCTGCTTCAGCAAATCCTTCTGCAATTTGCTGTCCCAGTCCGCGGCCGCCGCCAGTGACGATCGCCACCTTGCCTTTTAAGTCAAAAAGCTCCTTCACACGCATGTTCCTACCCCCGTCAGCTCTTATTCTTTATATTTAAGTGGGATACATTTCCGACCAATTCGCGTCTGTTTCACAGCTTATCTGTATTTTTTCAATTCATAGCGGGCAACTGCTCTTCTATGCACTTCATCCGGTCCATCTGCCAGTCTTAAAGTTCGAATATTGGCCCAGCTTGCAGCTAATGGGAAATCATCGCTGACCCCAGCTCCTCCGAGTGCTTGAATCGCGCGGTCAATGACCTTTAAGGCCATGTTTGGAGCAACGACCTTAATCATTGCAATTTCTCCTTTTGCTTCTTTATTGCCGACCGTATCCATCATGTAAGCTGCTTTCAACGTCAGCAGTCTCGCCTGTTCAATTTCAATTCTGGAATCAGCAATCCATTGCTGAATCACACCTTGATCAGCCAGTTTTTTTCCAAAAGCTGTCCTGCTTTGAACACGCTTACACATTTCTTCTAACGCTCTTTCGGCAGCCCCAATCGATCTCATGCAATGGTGAATCCTTCCCGGTCCAAGCCGTCCCTGAGCAATGGCGAAACCTTTTCCTTCACCCCAAAGCATGTTGGAAGCCGGCACGCGGACATTTTTATACTCGATTTCTGCATGACCGTGCGGGGCATGGTCGTATCCGAACACGGGCAATACTCGTTTAATCGTAACCCCCGGAGAATCAAGCGGTACGAGAATCATTGATTGCTGTTCATATGTCTGAGCATTCGGATTATTTTTGCCCATTACGATCGCGATTTTACAGCGTGGATCACCAGCGCCAGATGACCACCATTTCGTACCATTGATGACATATTCATCACCATCACGAACAATGCTGGCCTGTATATTCGTCGCATCAGAAGAAGCAACATCCGGCTCGGTCATTGAAAAGCATGAGCGGATCTCGCCATCCAGCAGCGGCTTTAACCATTGTTGTTTTTGCTCCTCAGTCCCGTAGCGGACGAGCACTTCCATATTTCCTGTATCCGGAGCAGCACAGTTAAATACTTCGGGCGCAATGCTAGAGCGGCCCATGATCTCACAAAGCGGAGCATACTCTATATTTGCCAGGCCGGCTCCATATTCACTTTCCGGTAAAAATAAATTCCATAACCCGGCTTGTTTAGCATTTTCTTTTAATTCCTCCATAATGGGCGGAATTTTGGAAAATGGGTCATTTTTGTCTAGTTGCTCCGCGTATACTTTTTCATTTGGGTAAATATATTCATCCATAAAAGCAGTTAATTTTTTTTGAAGCTCTTTTACTTTATCAGAGTAATCAAAATTCATCTCCGCACCTCCAGCCGACATACTTACCAGTCGGTATGTTATTCACTATATTATACAAAATTTTTAGAATATTCAAGTTAATATTAAAATTTTATTTTCTCATTCTCTTAAAATTTTATTTTCTCATTCTCTTAAAATTTTATAAACTCCCGTACCGATCGCAATTAATTGCTGATTTTCATCAACGATTTTTGCCTCTGCAGTTGCAACTTTATATCCTTTTTGAACCATTCTTGCTGTCGCATAGATTTCCCCCTGGCTAACAGGCGAAAGATAGTGAACGTTTAAATTCATCACAGAAGCTTTGGTTTTGTATGCGGATTGAATGATCAGCGATTGAATACTTTCCAGCAAGGCAGCGTGAACCCCACCGTGTAAAGTGTGATTGATATTATGATGATCCGTTTGAACGGATAGCTTAAGGGCGGCTTCCTCCCCATCAAGTTGAACAATTTCAAAACCAACATGATTTAAGAACGGACTCTGTGCTAAATTTTGCAAAAATGCAGCCAATAATTCCACCTTCTATCCTGTTCATCGATTCAATCCTAACGAATCCAACATCGGCTTGATTTTAAACGTTCCAATCCCTTTTGCAATAAGCTCATCTTTGTCATCAGTAATCGTACCCTCCGCTATGACATACTGTTCGCTTTGCTCAAGGATAATTGTTTTGGCAAAATAGTTTTCTTTTGCGGTTAAATCGAAAAATGTCAAATTTAATTGAATCGTTGTCGCAAACGATTGAAATTGCTTTGAAACGGTTGCGCCCATGACAGTATCAAGCATCGTGGAAAGAGCACCCGAGTGAACCACGCCATCTTCCTGAAGCAGCTGTTTTTTTAACGGCAGCTTTAATTGGAACCCTGACTGAGCTGATTCAGTGCTTAAAAATCCCATTTTTTCAAAAAACGTTGAATTGAGCTTCAATCCATCCCCTCCTCTCTAGTTATAAAAGTTCAACCATCATCGCCATGCCCTGCCCGCCGCCAATACAGAGGGTCGCAATCCCTCTTTTTTCCTGTCTGCGGAGCATTTCATGGATCAAGGTTGTAACAATTTTTGCCCCGGTAGCACCAAGCGGATGTCCGAGAGCGATTGCCCCGCCATTCACGTTTACTTTGTCTTGATCTAAACCAAGTTCGCGAATAGCCGCAAGCGCTTGGGAAGCAAATGCTTCATTCAGTTCAATTAATCCAATCTCATTTAAGCTGAAGCCTGTTCGTGCCAACAGTTTTTTTACAGCGGGCACTGGACCGATTCCCATTACTTCCGGGGAAACGCCGGCCGCTGCCCAATCGACAATTCTCGCGATCGGTCGCAAACCCAGTTCATTTGCTTTGCTGCTTGAGGTTAATACGAGTGCCGCCGCACCATCATTCCTTCCGCATGCATTACCTGCGGTAACTGTTCCATTCTGTTTAAAGACCGGCTTTAATTTTCGGAGTGCTTCAATGGTTGTTTCCGGTCTTGGATGTTCATCTCTTGTAAAAATAAACCGGCTCTTGCGCTCGGTAATTTCAACGGGGACAATTTCAGCGTCAAATTTACCGGCTTCGATGGCGGCTCCTGCCCGCCGCTGGCTTTCCAAGGCAAAAGCATCCTGATCCTCACGGGAAATCCCAAATCTTTCCGCGACATTTTCAGCAGTTACTCCCATGCCCAATTGGCTCCCATAGATTTCATGCGGCTGCTGCCCGGCTTCCGTATTGGAATCAACGAGCTTGGCATGATCGCCGCCAAATCGAGAGTTTCGAAGATAAATAGGTGCATTGCTCATGCTCTCCGTTCCGCCGGCAACGACGATTTCTGTTTGACCGGAGCCAATTTGCTGAGCGGCAGAGGCAATCGCCTGCATCCCTGATGCGCACAACCGATTAATGGTAAAAGCGGGTGATGTTTCAGGGACGCCTGCCCTTAAAGCCGCTACTCTCGCCACATTGGATGATTCCGTTGACTGTCTTACTTCACCTATAATAACTTCATCCACTTGACTCGCTTCAATTCCGGCCCGCTTGATTGCTTCCTTGATGGCAATTGCGCCCAACTGCCCGGAATTGAGCGATTTTAACGAGCCGCCGTATCTGCCCACCGGCGTTCGAACTGCACTTATAATCACAATTTCATTCATTTGGTTTCTCCTTTCCAGTTTGATTAGCTATATTCTTTTTCCAATTGAGCTGCGATAATATTTTTCTGAATTTCGGAAGTTCCTTCGTAAATTCTCGTAATGCGCGCATCACGGTAGAACCGTTCAATTGGATAGTCAGCGATATAACCAAGCCCTCCGTGGATTTGTACCGCTTTATCGGCCACCCGGTTATAAACCTCTGACCCATAAAGCTTTAACATCGCGGCCTCTTTGATTACTTTCATGCCCTGATCGACCATCCAGGCAACGCGATACGTAAACGATCGCAATGTTTCAATTTCTACAGCCATTTCCGCCAGCATATGACTGACCGCCTGATTTTTAATAATCGGTTTCCCGAATTGGATCCGTTCTTTTGCATATCTTGTCGAATGATCTAAAAGTTTTTGGCAAGAGCCAAGATTTCTTGATGCAAGCCCCGCGCGGCCATTAGCTAATATTTTTAGCGCATTCACATAGCCTTGACCTTCACCGCCTAACACATTTTCAGCCGGAACCTCGCAATCTTCGAAAATCAATTCGGCAGAGTGCGATCCTCTTAATCCCATTTTGCGCTCAATTGCGCCAACCTTAAATCCCGGAAAATCCTTTTCAACGATAAAAGAAGTAATGCCCTTTGCTCCTTTGTCTGGATCGGTTACTGCCATGACCGTAAAGACACTGGCTTCGGTTGCGTTTGTAATATAATGTTTTAAGCCATTTAAAATGTATTTGTCGCCTTTTTTCACAGCGGTAGTTTTTAAATTGGCCGCGTTCGACCCGGCATCCGGTTCCGTCAAGGCAAACGCGCCAAGCTTTTCCCCGGTCGCCATCTGCGGCAAAAACTTCCGTTTCTGCTGCTCATTGCCCATTTCCACAATGCCGACAGTGCCAATACCTGTATGGGCGCCAATCAGCGTTGTATAGCCATTGTGTGTTTGGCCAATTTCTTCGTAGAGAGCGCATTTACCCACCATTCCAATCCCGAGTCCGCCGTATTCTTCCGGAATGCTCAAGCCGAATAATCCCATTTCTTTTGAAAGATTGAGAATTCGCTCGGGGATCTGATTTTCCTCTTCAATTTGCATTGCAACGGCTTCTACTTCTGTTTGAATAAAATCCCGGACATTTCTTTTTAAAAATAAAATCTGTTCATCCAGCTCAAAGTTCATCACTTGCACCTCCTACTTTTCTACTAACATTCGTTTTAAAAGTTTACCGACTGAATTTCTTGGAAGCGAATCGACGATTTCAAAAACCTTCTGAACTTTATAGCGGGTTAACTGCTGATAACAAAATTCCCTTAATTCATTCAGATCAATGGTTCTGTAAGCTTTTGGCACGACAAATGCCTTCACCATCTCACCAAATTCCTGATCCGGAACACCTACAACTGCCGCTTCTTGAACATCTGGGTGCTCATATAAAACACCTTCTACTTCTTGCGGGTAAACATTAAAGCCGCCGATAATAATCATTTCTTTCTTCCGGCCGACAATGTAAAAATAACCATCCTCATCCACAGTTGCCAAATCCCCTGTATACAGCCAGCCATCGCGCAATGCCTGATTTGTTTCCTCCGGTTTATTCCAGTATCCAAGCATCACCTGCGGCCCTTTAATTAACAATTCACCGACGGTTTTTTCGGGAAGTTCTGCTCCGTTCTCATCAACAATCCGGCACTCGGTTCCAGGCAGTGGTATGCCAATGCTGCCAACCTTCCTTAAGCCATCCGGCGGATTGCGATGCGTTGACGGCGATGTTTCCGACAGACCATACCCTTCGCCAATTGCTGCACCTGTCAACCTTTCGAATTTTTTTAAAATTTCCACGGGAAGCGGCGCAGACCCGCTTGAGCAAAATTTGAAGCCATTTAGCTTGTATTTTTCAATATCGGGATGATTGACGAAGGCATTGTACATTTTTGGTACTCCCGGAAAAAAGGTTGTCCGGTGTTTTTGAATGATTTCCAGTACCTCGTCAACTTGAAATTTTTTTACTAAAATATTCGTCGCGCCAATATAAATACCAAGATTCATACCAGCAGTCATCCCATATACATGGTAAAGAGGCGTTGCCGTTAACACGGTTTCGTCACCAAACAGCATTTTTTCGCCGTAAAGAGCTTTGCTTTGCAGCACATTTGCCAACAAATTAAAGTGAGTCAGCATTGCGCCTTTCTTTTTGCCGGTTGTCCCGCCTGTGTATTGAATCACCGCCACATCCGTTTTCGCGGAAACGGAACAAACCGGTTCTATCGGTTCGGAGTTCTCGATGAGCTCATCAATGGAATGGCAGCTGCCAATGACATTTGAGGCTTCGCTTAGAAAAAGATTTTTGAATAAGGCTGATGGGAATTCTGCTATTTTGGCAAAATTCTCCGGCTCGACGATTAGGTGTTCGAGACCGGCATCTTGAACAATTTCAAGCAGTTCTCTCGGTGTATACATTGGATTGATTTGGACGATCATCAACCCCAACTTTAAAGCGGCATAATAGGAAATACAATAAGATGGGTGATTTGAAATCATCAAACCAATCCGCTCCCCTTTTTTACATCCAAATTGAAGCCAGGCACCCGCAAGACGGTCAACCCGATCTTTTAATGCTCCATATGTGAGCTGCTGATCCTCGTAAATGATCGCCGTTCGCGTTGGAAACTCCAAAGCTGTTTGATCAAGCAGTGTATATAAATTTAGTTCTGGGATTTTCTCTGTAAATGAATCACTAGCTTGCACTTGTTTCACCTCACTTGAACAAATTTCGATCACTCGCTTCGATCTTCCTAAAAATTTTTCTTTCCCAAAGATTGATAGCTCAATAGATGGTAAATTGTCTCAAGAACAGGTGTTTCAACGCCAAATTCCTTTCCCTTCCGGATCACGTAGCCGCAAATTGATTCGAGCTCCATCGGCTTTCCCTTTAATTTATCCTGTAGCATTGATGTTTGATGGTTTACTGCCAATTTCCCCTGCTCGATGATTTTTTCATAAAAATTTTCATCTATATCAATGCCGTTTTTCCTTGCAACGGCAATTGCTTCTTTGCACACTTTCACTGCCGTTTCTTGCAGACATTTGGATTCGTAGATGGCACCCACCTTTGATTCAATCAAAGCAGTAAGTGGGTTAAAGGTAATATTCCAAAGAAGCTTTTTCCATTTAATCTCCAAAACATCAGCGGTAGAGATGGTTTTTATTCCAGCTGTATTGAAAATTTTAACAATGTCCATCACTTTTCCATCGGTACTCTCATCCAATGCGCCGATCACCAAGCGCGGATTTAGGCCGATTTGCCGTATAAAAACCGGCTCCTCCTCTTCCGCCTGAATATAAGTCGCAGCTGCCATAACCCACTGTTTACCAAACATCTCAGCGAGAATCTCTTCATTATCTACTCCATTTTGTAACGTTAGGATCAGACACTCTTTTTTTAAAAAAGCTGCCATTAAGCTGGCAACTTCTTTTGTGGCATTTGATTTTACACAGAAAAGCAGCAGATCGACGTCGGAAAAATCTTCATAGCGGCCGGTGAAATCACCGTCAACATGAAAGCTTGCCGCTTCACCTTTTATCGTTAAACCGTTTTCTAACAATTTTGTAAGCTTCTTTTCCCTTGCTAAAAAAATCACATCATTGCCCGCAAGCTTTAATTGCCCTCCAAAATAACCGCCCACCGCACCTGTTCCTGCTATGCCAATTTTCAATTTAAATCCATCCTTTACGGAAGACTATATGTAAAGCCATACGGGTGAAAAGGAAGAGCAGCAGGTTCACTTTTCACCCAATCCTGTTAATCAAGCAGATCCGGATGTTCTTTTACAATTCTCTGCCATAGGGGCTGGAACTGGAACCAGCCGGCTTCGCTCGTACCCACTTGGCCATACGTCGTTTTCGCATAAACTTCATCGATTAAAATCGGTGTTCCCGCAGCTTCCGCCAACAATTGGGCTTGGCAGGAGCGATCCATCGTAATAAACCACCATACCGCTTCATCCACAGATTTCCCGACCGTCAGCAAGCCATGATTACGCAAGATACATGCCTTCCGGTTTCCGAGCGCTTTACCGATTCGTTTCCCCTCCTCTGTGTCTAAAACAACGCCCGTGTAATCATCAAATAGCGAATGATCATTGTAAAAAGCACAGGCATCTTGGGTGATCGGATCGAGCAGACGGCCAAGCGTCGACCAGGATTTACCATAAACAGAATGGGAATGGGCCGCCGCGATCACGTCCGGACGGGCAGCATGAACTTGAGAATGGATCGCAAACGCGGCGCGGTTCACCACTCGATGCTTCCCTTCCACGACTTCTCCGTTGTGATTGCAAAGAATTAAATCCGAAGCGCTTATTTGGCTAAAATGCATACCAAATGGGTTCACCCAGAAATGATCCTTCTTCTCAGGGTCACGAGCCGTAATATGGCCGGCTACCCCCTCGTCAAATCCGAACTTTGAAAACAAGCGAAATGAAGCTGCCAGCTTCTGCTTTAAATGCAATCTCTCTTCTTCGACCGTCGTGAATATTGGCGGCTTATAACTTAGTTCCAATTTTACTGTCATCGATTTCCAAACCCTTTCTTCTAAAAATTTCGGTAGGCTTTGTTTTAAATCAACAAGTGAATTCATATAAAATGGACCGCCGGGCGGCTTTTCCAGAGAAAATGGGCACATCGAACCCTTTATGATAGCCATCCTGCCAACTTTTTTAGTAAGAGAGAGCAATAAACCCAGCAACTATATGAGTACGATCTCACTGCTGGGTCTTTTTGCTTAGACAGAATATAATTGATAGAAGACCTCGCCTTTGATTGCTTCTTTTCCATGCTGGTTTTCCGCTTTAACAGCAAACTTCAGGCCTGCCGTATTTTTTTCTTGTAAAGTCGCTTTCAATGTAATGACATCGTTCAAAAATACCATGCCTTTAAAGCGGATCGTGTAGTCTTGGATGAAGCCTTCCTCATAATAGGGAGTAAATAATTTAGCCAAGTTCCCCATCGTCCACATTCCATGAGCAATAATCCCGGGTAGATCTGCTTTTTTTGCTTCCTCGTCAATCGTATGAATCGGATTATAGTCGCCGGATGCGCCGGCGTATTTGATCAAATCAATTCTCGAAACAGGTTCGAGCTGAACATCCGCTAAAGATTCGCCTATTTGCATGCTTTCGAGTGTGTTCATGGATTCAACACCTTCCTAACAGCTTCACTGATGATGACCGTTTGTTTTGAAGTAAAAATTGTCTTTCCCTCTAAATCTTCACCTATGGCTTCAATAACAAGAAAACCCATTTCTCCAAAGTTCCCTTTTTTTTCAAAATAGTCCTTAACGATGGAGTAACAGCAAATTTCTTCACCAACGATCAATGGTCTTTCATAATGATAAGATTGTTCACCGTGAATGAGCCCTTTATTTGGAAGCTTTAGCCCTTCAATTACCCCATAGTCAAAAACACGCGGAAATGTCGGCGGGGCAATATTATTTTGATAGCGGGATTTTTTTCCCGTTTCTTCATCAAAATAAATGGGATGAAGGTCGCCGATGGATTCAGCGAATTTCTTGACTGCGCCTCGCTCGACCATGTTTTTAACCTTCTCCGATTGTTTTCCGATTTGGTCTTTATACAATGGAACGTCCCTCCCGTTAATTTTTTGGACCCCCGGCAACGTAGATTACCTGCCCGTTCACAAACGAAGATTTTTCATCGGCAAAAAAAGCCACCGCATTGGCGATATCTTCCGGTTTGCCGCTTCTGCCCACCGGGATTTTGGCTACACTAGCTTTAATCAACTCATCAAAAGAGATTCCAATTCTTTCAGCCGTTTCCTTTGTCATATCGGTTTCGATGAACCCAGGGGCTACAGAATTTGCGGTAATGCCGTATCTACCCAGTTCAATTGCCAGCGTTTTCGTAAAGCCTTGCAAGCCAGCTTTCGCTGTTGCATAGTTGGCCTGCCCCCTGTTTCCAAGTGCGGAAGTGGATGAAATACTGATGATCCGGCCATATTTTCGCTCAACCATATATTTTTGGACAGCACGTGCCGCATTAAAGGAGCCTTTTAAATGCACGTCCATAACCGTCTGCCAGTCGGAGTCCGTCATTTTAAATAAAAGATTATCGCGGATCACTCCGGCATTATTAACTAAAATATCGACGGAACCAAAGGCATCCACCACTTCTTTGACAGCGGTTTCAACTTGCCCGGCATCCACGACATTGGCAAGCTTTGAATATACTTCGTATCCTTTTTCTTTTAGTTCGCTTGTTGTTTCACTTAATGCTTCCTCGTTCAGGTCGATAAAAGCAACCTTCGCACCTTCTTGAGCAAATAACTCGACGATTCCTTTGCCAATTCCGCGGCTGCCTCCTGTTACAAACGCAACCCTTCCATCAAATCTTCCAGCCATTCTCCTATTCCTCCTAAAAAATAATCTATTTAATTCCTCCTACTTGGGGTAGGGGGATTTTTCATTTTATAAAAAGGCTCTGTTAAATATGCTCGTTGATTTCCGCTCCAGGCACTTCTCTACTAGCAACAAAATTTACGAAAACAGCCTTCACCTAGTCAATTTTTTAAAAAAATAATCAGTTTATTTGGCATGTGCATTTTTTAAAATACCATGAAACCTATGATTACTTCAGACATTTCAACAGAATTCCAAGTAAAATTTTTACAAATCTCTCTAGGAGCTGCTTATTTATTCCGAGAGCCTATATAATTTGTGTGGACAGCGCTTTCAAAATTGTTTTTATTAAATCAGAATCTTATAAACCTTGCCCCACTTTTACATGGCCTTTGATTAAGTTTCGGGCAATGATCATGCGTTGGATTTCATCGGTGCCATCGTAAATTCTCCAAAGTCTTGCTTCGCGGTACCAGCGCTCAATCGGCAGCTCTCTTGTATAACCCATGCCGCCATGGATTTGCAGCACTCGGTCGACAACCCGATTGCCCA
This sequence comes from Bacillota bacterium Lsc_1132, assembly GCA_044598425.1. Taxonomy (GTDB): domain Bacteria; phylum Bacillota; class Bacilli; order Bacillales; family Cytobacillaceae; genus JAEVLT01. The sequence continues at coordinate 1,745,849 of CP172536.1, read as the reverse complement.
TATTGGCTCCATAAAGTTTTGCCATCGATGCCAAATGGCGGTTGTCTTCTCCCTGATCAAGGGTGAAGGCTGCATTCAAAACTAACCAGCGAGCAGCTTCTATTTCAACTGCCGAGTCAGCGATTTGCCATTGAATGGCCTGCCGTTCTGCAATTGGCTTGCCAAAGGTTACCCGTTCTTTTGCATAATCAATCGCCATTTGCAGCAAACGCTCTGCGGCGCCAACCGCACGGGCGCCAACGATCCATCTTGCAAAACCGATCCACTCAAGCCCGAGATTATAGCCTTTATGAAGTTCACCGAGAATATTTTCTTCGGGCACGCGAACATTTTCGAACACTAAACCAGCTGGACCCCATTCCCCCATCGTATGTATATACTCGGATTTCCAGCCCATATAACGATCGACGATAAAGCAAGTTACGCCTTCCCGCCCTCTGCTTGCTTGATGCCGCTCTTTATCCGTAATGGCAATCGTCATGACAAAGTCGGCTTCATTTCCGCCGGTAATAAACGTTTTTTCACCATTTAGCACCCATTCGCTGCCATCTTTTACAGCTGTCATTTTAATATTTTGCGTGTCGGAACCGGCACCAGGCTCAGTCATCGCAAAACACGATTTTTTCTCTCCGTTGATTGTCGGGATTAAATATTTTTTCTTTTGTTCCTCATTCCCGTAATAAAGAATATTATCAGCAGAACCCCCGAATTGGAATGGAACGAATGTTTTTGACACTTCCATTAAAACAATCGCCATCATCATTTGCCCAAGATTGGCTCCGCCATATTCTTCAGGTGTGTTGATCCCCCAGAATCCAGCTTCTTTCGCCTTTAATTGCAATTCTTTTAATTTCCCCGGCTCCAAGCTTGGACGTCCTTCCCGCTCATTGCGAAGAACTTCATTTTCGAGCGGCATTAACTCTTTTTCTACGAATCTGCGAATTGTTTTTTGAACCATTTTTTGTTCATCTGTAAGACGTAAATGCATATCATTCACTCCCATCGTATACTTTTAAAACGAGTACAAAACTGCTACAAAATCTTATGCGAAAACTCGGTAGAACATACCTACCGGTTGGTATGTACTTTTATTCTATTCTGATTTTTCAGATAAAACAAGTACTTTTTGATTTGTTAAAAAAATAATTTTTTCTTTCTTTTAAAAAAAACGAATTGCAATTCAATGTAAGAAAAGCTAACATGAAATATAAATATGCAACAATAAAGGTGTGGAGAACAGATGCAAAAGGAATTTACAATAAGAGATGCCGCTATAAGCGATTTACCAGTTATTGTTGGGATCTATAATTCAACGATTGCAAGCCGGATGGTCACAGCAGATACAGAACCCGTTACGGTTGAGAGCAGGAAACAGTGGTTTCACGAGCATTCTCCTGATTTCCGGCCATTATGGGTTGTTGAAGCGGATGGGGAAATTGCCGGATGGGTCAGCTTTCAATCCTTTTATGGAAGACCGGCCTATAACGGGACGGCTGAAATCAGCATTTATATACATCAAGATTACCGCGGAAGAAAACTGGGGAAATTTCTGATGAACTATGCGATTGCCGCTTGTCCGAAAATAAAAGTGAAAACATTGCTCGGATTTATCTTTGGCCACAACGAGCCGAGTCTGAACTTATTCGAATCCTTTGGATTCGAAAAATGGGCGCATCTGCCAAATGTAGCTGAATTGGATGGGGTAGAACGGGATTTAATCATTCTCGGAAAACGGGTAGACGATTAAAAAACGAGCAACGAAAATTTTGCTCGTTTTTCCTTTATTTGGTTTTTGCAAATAATCCTTGAGACCCTGCAATGTACCTTTCATTTAATTATTTTCACCAGATGATCGATGACATCGACCTCCATTTCATATTCATACAAGATAATTGATTGGACTTAAATGGAATTTTACGTAAAAAAATGAACTTCGCAAACAATATGTCAAATTTCGAATAATTCAATCGATCTACCTATTCATCCAAAAAGCGCTTCCGATTTTCAGCGGTCGGCAGCATACAGCTGTCTTTCTTGCCAAACAAGCGATAGCGTTTGTTTGCAATTGCATCATAAACAAGATCGCGAACGGGCTTTGGGATGATAAAAAAAACGGCAACCAGCTTCCAGCCGCCTTTTAACCGAAGGCAAATTTTTAAGGCAGCGTCTGATTTTTCAAAAAATATTCCGTTGTCAATTAGAATTACACTGTTTAGATTATCGGGGATCCCATACTGTTTTAAAAAGCGAATTCCCGCCTTGCTTTGCAACGAGGCAAATTGAAAATAGCCGCCGGGGTCTCGTTTTATGATAAACTGAACAGCACCGCTGCATAGATTGCATAATCCATCAAATAATACAATGCCAGCCATTTTGTCACCAGCCTTATTTAAGATCGTTTCCATTCCTCTGCCTATACTCTTCTTTTTGCGCAAAAACAATGAGCGGAAAGCCGACGAGCAGCAAAATAGTGATTAAGGACACTACCCCCGGCCATTTGAAGGTCGTCCAGAAAAAGCCCCCAAATGCCCCGACAATGCTCGAACCTAAATAATAAAAGAGCAAGTAAAGGGATGAAGCTTGTGCTTTGAATCGGCCAGAGCGTTCACCCACCCATGCACTTGCTATGGAGTGGCTCGCAAAGAATCCAAAGGTAAAAATAGAAATCCCAATTATTTTTCCGGATAAGGAAGGCAGTAAAGATAGCAATCCCCCGACAATCATGATCCCAAGTGAAATTTTTAACACAAGCGGGTTGCCGAAAGCATCTGCTTTCCTCCCCATATAGACTGAACTAAAGGTGCCAAAAATATAGACAATAAAGATAAAACCAATCACGGTTTGACTTAATCGATACGGCGGTTCGACAAGCTGAAAGCCGATGTAATTGTATAGAGTGACAAAGCTGCCCATCAGCAGAAAAGCGAGCAGGATCAGAGCCATTAAGGACTTGTTTATTATATGCGCCTTATAGCCCCGCACTGCCGTTTTCCACTCGAACGCCTGTTGGGAAGTTTTTTTTCGAGGCGAAGGAAGGGTGTAATAAAATAACCAACTGAGCAGCAATGCAAGCAATCCGCTTACAGACAAGGCCGCCCGCCATGAAAATAAATCGGTTAGCACACCCGTTATCATTCTTCCAGCCATTCCGCCAATGCTCGTTCCGCTTACGTACAGCCCCATTACTTGCCCGATTGAACGCGGATTAAATTCTTCCGCCACATATGCCATGGCAATCGAAGGTACACCGGCAACAAAAATCCCAAGGATTGCCCTGAACGCAAGCAGCGTTATAAAATTTGGGCTGAACGCGGTTAGCAATCCAAGGCAAGAGGTTAGCAGCATCGATAAAGCCATCATTTTCTTCTTACCGAAAGAATCAGCGAGTACAGCGGCAAATAACATGGCAATCGCAAGCATTCCCGTTGATAACGAAAGCGATAAACTGGCAGCTGAAGCCGAAACATGAAATTCTTTCGCCAGAGCGGGCAGCAGCGGCTGTGTTGTATAAAGAATGGAAAATGTAACAAATCCGCCAAGAAACAAAGCGAATCTAGCCTGGTGAAACTCTTTCGTTCCCTTTTGAATATACGTCAAAAACCTTCTCCTCTTTCCTTATCATCCTTTTTTCCAGTGGAAATGACACTACATTTCCGCTTTGGATGCTGATAAAGCACGCTCTTTGACCGGCGCCCATGAAGAAAGCAAAACCCCTAAAAGAACAATGGCACCGCCAGCAAGTTGATACCACATCAATGATTCCCCGTTAAACAAAGTGGCAAAAATCGTTGCAAAAACTGGCAGCAAATTGATAAAGATTCCCGATTTAGCCGCCCCTGCTTTCGCCACACCAATATTCCATGACAAAAAAGCGACTATGGATGCAAACAGTCCGACATACAGCAAAATCACCACTGACGCCGGTGTAAGTAAAATCTTCCCCTGCTTTAATTCAAGTAAACTTAAAGGGGTTAATAAAAGAATACCGAGAATCGAAGTAACATAAAACGTTGTATATACTGGCAGAACAGCAGCATATTTTTTTATCACAATCGAATAAATGCTCCATGAAACGACCGCCACCAGCACAATCAAATCTCCGCTATTGAACGAAAAAGCCGCTAATGCTTGCAAAGAACCTTTTGACAGGATAAAGACAATCCCGATAATCGAAAAAGCGATGCCAGCTGTCTGCTTCAATGAGAGCCTTTCTTTTAAAATAAAAATTGATAAAACCACCATAACTAAAGGAGTTGTTGAATTAACGACCGACGCGTTAATCGACGTCGTGAAATGCAGTGAATAGTAAAGCAATGTGTTATAGCCCGCAATGCCAGTTATGCTCAAAGTTAAGACCATCCATTTATATTGCCAAAAAATAGCGAAATCCCGCCGCAGCTTTTTGATCATAAAAGGGCTTAAAAATAAAAAAGCAAGCAGCCAGCGAAGAAGCGAGAATGTAATCGGCGGAAAATAACCGGCCCCGACTCGGCCAATTACAAAATTGCCGCCCCAAATGATATTGGCTAATACTAATAAAATATACGGATATTTTCCCTTCCATTTCTCCATGCTGAACCTCCATTCATTGTTTTTCTTTTCCATCCGAAGGAAAAACTCCTAATGGGCTGGAACATTTTCCATAAACTAAGAAATTTCAAGATTCATCGTTTCAAAAATAAATAAATTCATGTACTATAAGGTGTGGGTATTTTTTAAAATTTTATAGTAATAGCCTACTACCTAACAGAAACAGGGGAAATGTATGAACAAGAAAAAGTTAGTATTCTTCTATTTTATCATAAGTTTCATTTGGATTTTTGGAACAAATTATCTTTTACATATGCAAAAGCCTTCTTTATTCATCACTTTTCTTGAGAGAGCCAAAGAAGTCATCTACGTTTTAGCGACAGGATGCTTGTTTTTTTATTTTATTAAAAAAACGGAAGAACTAAACAATGCGCAGGAAGATGAGAAGCGACTCTCCACCCTAATTCATTCAATGGTTGATTTTGTGAATTTTAAAGATGGCGAAGGCCGCTGGATTGAGGCAAATGAGTTTGGGCTAAAATTATTCCAATTAGAAAATGTAGAGTATCGCGGGAAAAAAGATTCCGAATTGGCAGAATACACCGATTTTTACGCCGACGCGCTTCGTTATTGCGAGGTTTCCGATGAGGAAGCATGGCAAAACGGAAAAATTACTCGTATTGAAGAAATCGTTCCGCTTCCGAATGGTGAGACGAAAACATTTGACACGATTAAAGTGCCTCTATTCCATGAAGACGGGAGCCGTAAAGGATTAGTTATTATCGGACGCGACATTACAGAAAAAAAGACCGTTGAAAAACTGTTGGTCGAAAGCCAGCAGCAGTACAAATCATTATTTGAATACAATCCAGATATGGTCTTTATGCTAGATTTAGACTTAAACGTCACAAATTTAAATCCGCAATTTGAAGCGATAACGGGATATCAAAAAGAGAGATTCATTGGAAAAAATATTAAAATCATGCTGCCCTATCGCCTAAGGGGAGAGGTTTTTAAACATTGCACCTGCGTTTTAACCAACCACCAGCCGGTTACGTATGAAATTTCGGTCAATCACAAAAGCGGATCGATCATCACGCTGCAATGCACGGCTCTGCCAATGATGATTCATGGGAAAATTGCCGGAATCATTGGCTACGGCAAAGACGTGACAACGTTAAGACATGCGGAGGAGCAGCTGCGGAGAGCAGAAAAACTCTCTGTTGTCGGTGAGTTGTCCGCCAGTGTTGCTCATGAAATTCGCAATCCATTGACTTCTTTAAAAGGATTCGTGCAAATTTTACAGCTTGAAGATAAGACCCATCAAATGTATTATCAGATCATGCTGGATGAATTAACAAGGATCAATCATATTGTTGGAGAATTATTGCTTCTGGCCAAACCGCAGCATGTCAGTTTCACTAAAGGTAATCTAAAAAAGATTTTAAACGATGTCCTGTCGTTATTGAATACCGAAGCCAATTTGCATAATGTTCAATTCCAATTTCAAGCGAATTCAAAAGAATTATGGTTAGACTGCGAACCCAACCAGTTAAAGCAATTGTTTATTAATCTGATCAAAAATGCAATTGATGCATCGTCGAGCGGCGGTGTTGTTACGATTCTATTGGAAAAAGCGCAGCATGGTAAAACTTCCATTACAATAAAGGACGAAGGAGAAGGAATGTCAAAAGAACGTTTAGCGCGAATTGGCGAACCTTTTTATTCTTCTAAAGAAAAAGGAACCGGTCTTGGGCTGACTGTAAGCTTTAAAATCGTTCAATCACATAAAGGGACAATTGAATTTGAAAGTGAAACAGGGAAAGGAACTACCGTTAAAATTACATTGCCATTAAAATCTGCTCAAACGAAAAAAGGAAAAAACGAAAATGCTTATGGCCTAAAAAAGTTTCGAACACCCCAGTCATGACGTTTGCGCCTTCTTTTTCCGGTTTCGAAAATAGGCGATCACCAATAGAATCGTCGGAAAAATGATTTGAAGCGGCCAATGCAAATAAATTGGGACAATTTTCAAGCCTTCTTGGATATGTTCAGAATAGTTCGAAGCAATCATCATCGATGCAAACAAAATAATTAGCCCAATAGGAAAGACCAATTTTCGCTGATCTTTAAATTGGAAAAGATCAGCGAGTCCCGCTACGGCTGCATAATAAAAAATCGTAATTTTGAAAAATCCACCAATGATCAGATAGAGCATAAATAAAACATCAAGCCGCTCAATAAAAGCTGCAATTTCAATTTTACCAACGGTGCTCAGTAATGGAAAAGGCGATCGTACGAATTGATCCACTCCAAGCGAAGCAATATTGATCACAATGGTGATTGTTATGTTAATACCGCTTAAGAGCATTCCGCCAATGCAAACTTTCTTGACCTTTTTTTGTTCATTCACAAACGGAAGCACCATTGTAAAGACAATGATTTCGCCAAACGGGAATAGCAGTGTTTGGCTTAATGTAGTTTGGATTACAGGACGCCAGCCGTTTTCAAGAATTGGCTGCAGGTTTTCTAAATGGATTAATCCTGCTACCATGACAAGCAATATCCCGGTAATAGCTAATATATAGACAAGACCAAAATAGAGCTCCCCTACCCGCGCCAACACTTCGAAGCCTTTGCGAATTCCATAAATGATCGCTAGAATCATAAGTGAATTTACGATAAATAGTGGTGTATTCGAGTAAATGGTCGTTGTTAATAATTCACCAAAGTCACGCAGCACTCTAGAAGCTAAGTAAATAAAATAAGCAATATAGAAAAAAGCGAGAATGCGACCAATAAATTTACCCGTAATCTTTTGAACATAACTGGTTGGAGGAATATCAGGATAATATAAAAATAATAAGTAGTAAATATGGAAAAGGCCGATGCCGCCCACCATGCCAAGGAGAATGGTGATCCATGCATCCTGCTTTGCATCCGCTCCAACTCCTACTAAAATTGAACTTCCCATTTCAAATAGCACGACTAAGACAAATAGTTGAATCGCACTAATCTTTGCCTTTTCCATTTCTCCACATTCCTCTTCATTTAAACATTATTTTTGCATTTTTGACCAAAATGGTAATGTACGTACTCCTTCGCGGCGGATATAGGCTTGAACTTCTACGGTAACAGGGAGCTGTGCGAATCGTTCATCCCAGTTTCCTTTCGCTTTTTTCCAATAGACCGGATCAACCCGATGAAGCTTTTCTCCAAATCCAAAAATATCGCTTTTCTGTTTTTTTGCCTCGTGAATCGCTGCAAAGACTTCCGTTTTAATTTTTTTCGATAATTTTTTTTCAATTTTTTTAATTACTTCGGGATCGTTAAGATTGATAGGCAAATCCGCTTCTTCGATAACCCCTTCCTCTTTAACGGAAATATGAATCCGAGGCTGTCCTCGCTTTACACTTGCGGAAACTTTCGTCTTTGCTCTTGTAGTTGAAACGCCGATCGCATTTTTTTTCTTGTCCCAATTAATATTAGTTTCAGTGCTTTTAATTTTATTCAGTATCCATAAAACACCCCTAGCGTTTTCTTTACGAACCAAGCTTTTTAATTTTCCCTTTTTGAAAATGGCCAAACCGTCCGATTGAACTATCAAAGGAGGAATGGTCGAACTAAGATTTTCGGATGTCTTTCTAGCACTTTTTTTCCCACGTAAAGTAAAAACGCTGACAATGGGTTCTTTTCCATCGCTGACAAGGCTGTTTATAAAGTCATCAATTGTCACAACCATACTATCACCGAGCATTTCTTCGGTTACCTTTAACGCTTTTGTAATTTTATCTACCGGGAGCTTGTCGATATTTGAAAGCGTCGACATCATTTCCTCTGCGGTTGAATTTTTTGCAATGATTACTTGTGTTGTTGCTCGAATATCCGGGTATCGATCAAGTATATCGAAAATATCCAGTACTCCCGCTCTGGCAAGATCTTCACTAATCACCAACAGATTGGTATGCGCGTAGTATAACCTGCGCGGAATTTTCTTTGTTACGTTTCTTGCTGTTTCTAGCAAGTTTTTTCCTTCCGCCTTATACACTACAATTGGCAGCCCTTGACCGCCGCCATTCTGCCCAGTCGATACATTCGCTGGAACGACGATTTGAAAGGTCCCCATAAATTTTTGTCCATTTTTCCCTTTGTCCACCCCAATCCCCATCACAAATGCCAAATCTGTCAATTCCTTTTGATTCCAGCAACCGCCAAGAATCGGGATGATTAACAAAATAACCAAAAAACATGGAAATTGCATTTTCATTGCTGATCACCTTGATGCTTCGAGCTCATCGGTTCGTTTTTTGGGCGTGGACTTGGCTTTTGATTTTTTCCAGTTCTCACTAAATTGTCTTTACTTATTAGATGGGGCCGACTTTTCATGGCCCAAATGGGAAACCGGATGAATACATCCTGTTGATTATGCAAGCTAAATGGCGCAATTGGCGCCATATATGGTACACCAAAAGACCTAAGTGCACACAAATGGATGGTCATTACCATCACTCCCAATGAAATTCCGTAAAAGCCTAAAAATGTTGCCAGTACCATGATAATAAAGCGAAGCAGCCTGGCTGAAATCGCCATTGAAAACGTTGGGGTTGAAAAACTTGCAATCGCGGTAATCGACACGACAATGACCATCACGGGTGAAACAAAACCGGCCTGCACAGCCGCTTGACCAATAACAAGCGCACCGACAATCGATACTGCCTGACCTACTGCCCGAGGAAGACGAAGTCCGGCCTCCCTTAATATCTCAAACGTAATTTCCATTATAACTGCCTCAATAAACGCTGGAAAAGGTACGTTTTCCCGCTGGGCGGCAATCGCAATCGCCATTGTGGTTGGGATCATTTCCTGATGAAAAGTGGTTGCAGCAATATAGATTGATGGTCCAATCAAAGAAATGAAAAAGGCAGCGATTCGTAAAACCCGAATCCCAGTTGAAATATCAAAGCGAGAGTAATAATCATCTGCCGCTTGAAAAAATTGAATAAAAACTGCGGGTCCAGTGAGAACAAACGGAGTTCCATCAACCAAGATCGCAATTCTGCCTTCCAACAATTGTGAACAAACGACATCAGGCCGTTCCGTATGGTAAACAGTTGGAAACGTTGTCCAAGTTTGGTCTTCAATCAACTGTTCAATATAGCCGGAATCCAATATAGAATCTATTTCTATCCGATTCAATCTTATTTTTGCTTCCTCAATGATTTTTTCATTGACGATTCCTTTGATATACATTAATCCGATATCGGTTTGCGTAACTGTACCTATTTTCATTGTTTCAAGCCACAAATTCGGACTTTTGATCCGCCTGCGAATTAACGAGGTATTCGTCCGGAGCGATTCAGTAAATGCATCTTTTGGACCGCGTATCGTTAGCTGTGTTGTTGGTTCACTTATTGCTCGTTTTTCACCCCCACGTGTGCTCCCACCAATCGCAACATCATATCCATCTAAAAAAATAAGCGTATCACCAGAAAGAAGCGATTCATATAGCTTATCCCAAGTTCTTATTTGGCTTGTACTGCCAAGGGAGATCGCTTTTTTAAGCAAGAGCTTAAACGGGTCTTTCCCTTCGTCTGGTTTTGAGTTGTTTTTCATTAACGTTTCTAAAATAAATTCACTAATCACTTTGCTATCGGAAATGCCATCGATATAGACGAGTGCCCCATTTTGATTTTGAAACAGGAACTCACGCATGACGATATCCGTACTGTTCCCAAGTTCTTCCTTAATTCGTAGCAAATTATCTTGATATTTTTTTTTGATGGGCAGTTGTTCAGGTTTTTGCGGATCTTCCTTTTGCCGTAAATTATCATTTTGTCTTATCCGAGACCGTCTTTTTAAGATGTTCGATAGAAGCGACATCCTGCCAGCCTCCTTTAATTATTTTTAATGGTTATCGTATCCAGTTTATTTGTTTTTATCCACCTGGAAAGGGAGTTTTTTCCCCTTTGAACAATTAATTCGCATAGAACGGTTATAGCATCCAAACACTATACATACACATTATTTAATGATTGAAGGTGGCAGCATTGAAGCTCTTTTTTGTCATGATTTTATTGTTATTCACCTTGTCTTCCATCATACTATCAATGGATCTATTAGCTGGAGAAACCTTTCAAAATGAGCTTTTGAAAGCGATCAATATTTTTTTGGTTATGGAAACACCAGAGTACATCGTCATTTTCATATTTCTCCTAGCTGTTTTCATCCAAATGTTTATTTTTAACTTGAAAAAGAAACAACAAAATTCATCTCAAATTTAGAAGTAAGAAAGGCAAAAATCGCGGTGCCGCGGCTAGACACAATAGTTTTCATGTAGTGTTTTTTTGAGTGACGAAAGAATTCAACTTGGGAGGGAATGCAATGGAATTATGCCTTTTAAGAAATTACAGGAGTATAGGTAAGGGAAAATTTGTAGACCTCTTTAGAAAGTTCCCATCTAGAAAAAGCAACAAAGGAACTATTATCACCTTCCGGAACCTTAAGGAAAACGATGATCATTTAACTTTTACAGAACAGGCAACATAAGAAACTTATCAATAAAAAGATCAGATTCAATTGAATCTGATCTTTTTATCCTGATAGCTATTCATTCAAATACAATTTTAATGGATTATTTTGATAAACGCGCCATGATAGTAGCTTTTTCTACTTCAAAACCAGGTTTGTCAAGTAAAGCAAACATATTCTTCTTGTATGCTTCGACTCCAGGCTGGTCAAATGGGTTAACTCCTAATAAATGCCCACTAATTCCACATGCCTTCTCAAAGAAGTAAACCATCTCACCGTAAGTGTATTCATTCATTTCATCCAGTTCAATCACGAGATTAGGTACTTTTCCATCTATATGGGCCATAAGGGTACCCTGAAATGCACTTTTGTTGACTTCATCCATCGTCTTACCGGCCAAGAAGTTTAATCCATCGATATTTTCTGGATCTTCCTGAATCGTCACTTCAATTCGAGGTTTCTTAATCTGTAAAACCGTTTCTATAAGGTTCCGCCGACCTTCTTGTACATATTGCCCCATTGAATGCAAATCCGTTGAATAATCGACGGAAGCAGGGAATAGCCCTTTTTGATCTTTTCCTTCACTTTCCCCAAACAGCTGCTTCCACCATTCCGATATGTAGTGAAGGGAAGGCTCATAGTTAACAAGCAATTCGATGGCTTTTCCCTTATTGTAGAGTGCATTTCGGACTGCAGCATACTGATAGCTCTCATTTGTCAATAAATCAGGATTGTTGTATTTACGAGCTGCTGCCGCTGCCCCTTCCATCATTTGATCAATATCAAGTCCAGCTACGGCAATTGGTAAGAGACCAACGGCTGTTAGCACAGAATACCTTCCACCTACATCATCCGGAATAACAAACGTTTCATATCCTTCTTCGTCCGCGAGCTTTTTTAATGCGCCTTTTTCCTGATCTGTAGTGGCAAAAATACGTTTTCTCGCCTCTTCTTTTCCGTATTTTTTCTCCATATAGTCACGGAAAATACGGAAAGCAAGTGCTGGCTCTGTTGTTGTTCCTGATTTAGAAATGACGTTAACAGAGATATCTTTCCCCTCTAATAGTTCAAATAAATGAGATATATAAGTAGAACTGATATTCTGACCGGCAAAATATACTTGTGTCTTATCATTCATTTGGTTATGAAAGCTATGGGACAAAGCTTCTATAGCCGATCTTGCACCCAAATACGAACCGCCGATGCCAATGACAATCAAAGCATCTGATTGATTTTGGATTCTCTTTGCAGCTTGTTTAATGCGCGCAAATTCATCTTTATCATAGTTTACCGGCAAATCAACCCAACCAAGATAATTTGAACCAGGTCCTTTTTTTTCATGAAGAAAGCTATGAGCAACCCTCACAAATTCACTTAAATTATCTACTTCACTCTCTTTCATAAATGATAATGCATTCGAAAAGTCAAAAGAAATGGTCATACAAATTTCTCCTTTATATTTGCTTCTATTTTTATTTTTTTTCCACAGCATGTCCACCAAATTCGTTTCTCAAAGCAGCAACCACTTTACCTGTAAAGGTATCATTGTCTAAGGAACGATAACGCATGAATAAAGACATAGCAATAACAGGTGTAGCAGCATGAAGATCCAAAGCTGTCTCAACTGTCCATTTCCCTTCCCCAGAAGAATGCATAGTGCCTTTAATTTCATCTAATTTTGCATCTTTAGAAAACGCGCGTTCTGTTAAATCCATGAGCCAAGAACGAATAACCGAACCATTATTCCAAACTCTTGCTACCTTTTCATAGTCAAAATCGAATTCGCTCTTTTCTAACACTTCGAAGCCTTCCCCAATCGCAGCCATCATTCCGTATTCAATTCCATTGTGGACCATTTTTAAGAAGTGGCCACTCCCTGCTTTCCCAGCATATAAATACCCATTTTCTACAGCTGTATCTCTAAAAATTGGCTCCACAATGCTCCATGCTTCAGGATCTCCACCAATCATATAACAAGCTCCATTCCGAGCACCTTCCATCCCCCCAGACGTGCCGGCATCCATAAAGCTCACTCCCACTTCCTTTAGCTGGTGGTATCGACGAATAGATTCCTTATAGTGAGAATTACCAGCTTCAACCACGATATCTCCCTCACTCAGAAATGGTGTAATCTCACTAATAACTGAATCAACAACGGAGTGTGGGACCATAATCCAAAGAACCCGTGGTTTTTCTAATGATTGAACAAGATCTTGTAAACTGGATGCTCCTTCAACTCCGTATTTTTTTATTTCTTCTACAGTAGTTGGATTAAGGTCAAACGCCACTACATGGTATTTATTGTCAATTAAATTTTTTCCTAAATTCAAACCCATTTTCCCTAATCCAATTAATCCGACCTTCATTATGATCCTCCTCGAGAAACTCTATATTTTTTTGATTATTTTTCTAGTTTTTAATTCAAACGGTAGTTGCTCCAAAGTAAAATACAAACTCCCTTTTTACCACCACCTATATCCATCCTCTTCCAATAATTGATGAGCAGCTTCTGGTCCCATCGAGCCAGATTGATATGAGTGAAGTGGAATCATATTTTCTTCAAACGCCTCTAAAATAGGTTGTATCCATTTCCAAGATAATTCAACTTCGTTCCAATGAGCAAAGAAGGTAGAGTCTCCACGCAGAGCATCAAATATTAGGAGTTCATATGCTTCAGGTACGTCTTTTTCACTCGCTGAAAAGTCAACCGTTATCGGCTCTAATTTTCCATTTATTGGGTTTTTGCTATTTAATTGCATCGATACGCCTTCATTTGGATTTACGTTGATAACCAGTAGATTGGGTTCTGCATTTTGGTTCTCATTTTTATACAAATTTTTGATTGGATTTTTGAATTCAATCACAATCCGCGTTGACTTTTCTGTCATTCTTTTTCCTGTCCGGATATAGAATGGCACCCCATCCCAGAAGGAATTATCAATCCATAGGCGGGCGGCCACAAATGTATCGTTTTTGGAAGAAGCATCAACGCCAGGTTCTTCTAGATATCCGGCTACTCGTGTACCGTTTATTTCCCCTGGTTCATATTGACCACGAACGACGTGGACTCCTACAGTATCTTTCTGTACTGGTCGCAAAGATTCCATAACTTTTCTTTTCTCATTGCGGATATCTTTTGCACTAATCTGTTTGGGCAGATGCATAGCCGTCATCATCAACAACTGCAGCATATGATTTTGAACCATATCACGAATTGCACCTGTTTTATCATAATAACCAGCTCTCTCTTCTACACCAACTGTTTCACTAGCCGTAATTTGCACATTGGCAATAAACCGATTGTTCCAAAGTGATTGCAGCACAGGGTTAGCAAATCCCAAGGCTTCAAGATTTTGAACCATCGGTTTCCCAAGATAATGGTCAATCCGGAAAATTTCTTCTTCCTCAAAAGCTTTGCTGAGCTTTTCGTTTAAATCTTGTGCAGATTTTAAGTCATGCCCAAATGGTTTCTCGATTATTAATCGTTTCCATCCTTTTGTGTTGCCTAATCCACTTTCCTTGATGTTCAAAGCAATTACATCAAAAAATTCAGGAGCAACAGAAAGATAGAACATTCGATTTTCTGTAATTTTCCTATCTTTTTCAGTTTGTTGTACGAGTTCAAGTAACTTTTTATATCCTTCAGCATTTGTTACATCTAACTCGCAATAACGAAATGCCTTGACAAATTCATCTTTTTTTGATTTGTCATTTATCAAATGTCTAGAAAATGTGATTAATGATTCTTTTACACGTGTTTGAAAATCAACATCTGAAAATTCTCCTCTCCCTACTCCAATAACTGAAAAAGAATCAGGCAATTTTTGATTCAAATATAAATTAAACAAGGCAGGGTAGATTTTTCTCTTAGCTAAATCCCCAGTTGCCCCAAATAAGACAAACGTCATAGAATCCACTTTTCATTCCTCCACTTTTTTTAAACTAGCATTTTCAAATAGAAAAATGTCTGTTTTTTTTCGTTTTTCCTACATAACAATAAGGATTTTCGCTGTTGCGTTATCCTACTTCTGGATGTAAGATTCGATTATTTCTCCCACCGTGATCGGTAATAATGATCTCTCTTAATTGAGAATGTCCACATTTTGAACAGGTTTTATTATTTATGGTGATGGTTAGACATCTTCCACAAACTCTTCGCTGCTTCGTTTTGTATTTTCCCATGCGGATCTCTCCTTTCGTAAAAAGCAACAAAATTGATAAATGATTAATTGAAGTTTCCATCACTTTATCTCAACATGCTTTAGTAGTCTTCTTTAAGCTCGCTATTACTGGAGCAAAATCAGTATATTACGTATGTTGTGCTTTTAAAAGTACGCACTTTATTAACATATATATACATTGGATTTACATAGTGTAAAAAAGAATACTATAAACTTGATTCCAATACCAAAAGTAAAAAGCCAAGGACAGCGACTATACAAGATTCGTTGCCCTTGACTTTTTAGTAACTGGTTCTTTTATGAAATGCTTGGTTTTTCTCCATCCTCTTAAATACGTAGTGATATAAAAAACCACGGCTAGCATCTTTATTAAGATAGCTAACCGTGGTTTGTTTGGGTATGAACTACATTATACTTTTTCGAACCCCTGATTCTACTGAATAACTGATTTGTTTTCCGTTTCTTTTTCCAAAACATTCTCAATATAATCTTTACCCCATTCATACATAGCATCCAAAATGGGCATTAGACTTCTTCCATGCTCAGTAAGCGAGTATTCAACTTTTGGTGGAACCACTGGATAGACTTCACGATGCACAATTAAATGGGCTTCAAGTTCGCGCAGTTGATTAACAAGCATCCTTTGGGTAATACCCGGCATAAGTGCCTTTATTTCACCAAAGCGTTTGGTTCCTTCTTTGCCCAGATGCCACAATATCAACATTTTCCATTTACCACCAATAATCGAAAGAGTCAATTCTTTTTCACAATTAAATATTTTATCTCCAAGATTCGGCATTTACTTTACCTCCACCCTTATTATGTCCAACAGTATACTTTTTATCACTATGCGATAAAAAAGTGCATACTTTTAATTTAATGACATACTTAGTATACTAATCATCGTACCGTTAGTAAATACCAATCTATTGGATACAATATCACGGTACAAACTATACTATTTTATAAGGAGCGAGTAGTAAATGAAATTACAATTAGCATTATGCAGACTACTCAATATTTAGCTGAAGTCGTTGAAGAAGTAACTCGGACTGTCGGTTTAATTTCTGATGAAGAAGCAGAGAAGTTGGTTAACAAGATTCTGGAATCCAAGAAAATCTTTGTTGCTGGTGCGGGTAGATCTGGTTTTATGGGCAAATCTTTCGTGATGAGAATGATGCACATGGGGATTGATGCCTATGTAGTCGGTGAAACCGTAACAGCTAATTTAGAAAAAGACGATCTGTTGATCATCGGTTCAGGTTCAGGTGAAACGAAAACCTTGGTTTCGATCGCTGAAAAAGCAAAAAGCTTAGGTGGGATAGTCGCAGCTGTAACGATTTTCCCTGACTCTACGATTGGGAAATTAGCTGATATTATCATTAAATTGCCTGGATCACCGAAAGACCAATCTGAAAGTGAATATAAGACCATACAACCAATGGGGTCACTTTTTGAGCAAACGATGTTACTATTTTACGATGCATTGATCTTGCGTTTTATGGAGAAAAAAGGCTTAGATTCTAATAAAATGTACGGAAAACATGCCAATCTCGAATAGAGTACACTCTTAAAAAAGGAAATAGACCCTTTAGAATTGAGTCAGGAGACCTGGTTAGTGCGAGAAGAGGGTTCTGGGACAAGGGAAATGCAGGAAAAAGGATTTGAACAGTTGGGCTTTTCCCCCAAAAAATTGATGACATTTGGGAGTACACAAGTTATCAAGGAATCCATTGAAGCTGGATTAGGAATTTCTTTACTCTCACACTCGGTCATAAAAAATGAATTAGAACTGGATAAACTAAAGTTACTTGATATCAATGGGTTTCCAATATCACGAAATTTTTCACTTATTACTCCCGACGTTAAATTTCAAACAAAAGCAACTGAGGTTTTTGTTGAGTTATTAGTTAAAAGCTGAAACTATTTTTAATTAACTAATTCAGGGGTATTGTTAAATCAACACATTTGGGTGAACATAGGAGGGATTACATGAAGTTTATTTTAACTGACTCGTGTCGAGAAAATTTATCTAAAAATTCTATGACCTGATCAGTGATCATTATTGACGGTGGGGAACAGCCAGGAATTTAGCAATCTTTACGCTAAATAGATGCTAAAAAGCCTGCCCGTCGGCAGGCTTTTTACTTAGCGAACTGCTGTGGTTTGCTCTGGTTCGCGCTTGCGGTAAATCACATAGCTTCTCGATAAGTAGCGAAGCGGCATGCTAAAGACGTGCACAAGGCGCGTAAATGGCCAAACTGCAAAAATTCCCATCGCTGCGACCAGATGAATTTTAAACCAAACTGGAACGTTTGCGAGGTAACTTGCGTCAGCATGGAAAAGGAGCACACTTCTTATCCACGGACCAATCGTCTGCCGGTAATCAAATCCTTTCGGCTCTATATTTAAAAAGGTCGCGGCTAAGCCGGACAAAGCAACAATAGTTAAAAAGATAACCGCTAAATAGTCGCCCTTTGTGCTCGTTGCAATGATTCGGCGTACAGTGATACGTCGGTAACTTAAAATGATCAGTCCTGCTACCGAAGCAATTCCGGCGGGTATTCCGCCAATTAACGCAACCGTATGATAAGCTTGCTCGCTCACACCAAGCGATTCATATACGCCAACTGGAATGAGCAGGCCTGCGACATGGCCGAAGAAAACAAAAATGATTCCAAAATGGAACAGGTTCGAACCGAGCCGCAGCAATTTTTTTTCTAATAGTTCGCTCGACTTTGATGTCCAGCCAAACTGATCATGATTATAACGATAAATATGTCCGAAAATAAAGATTGTCAAAACAATATATGGAAAAATCATCCAAAGAAATTGATCGAACATACCTCATCACCTCTCCGCTTCGTTTCTTTAATTCCTGCTTCATTTACCGCTCCAATAACGGCTTCAAGGACATGGCGGTAAAGGTTGTTTTGTTCGGTCAAGCGATCACGTATTTCGATCACATTCTCATAATACCGTTCAAAAACAGGATTTAGGGTCTCACCGTCCACTTGTCCCGCAAATTCAAGCATTAGTGGCAAATAGTCCGGCAGTTCAAGATCCGTCGCTTCGAAGCCATGAAGCTTGTAATAGTTTTTGAGATAAAGGAGATCCACACCGCGTTCCCTTTGCTCTCCTGATGTCATATATGTTACATACAAGTTCGTTTTCTTACCGAAATCAAACGTGTAAACATATGTGTGAATAAACTCGTCAATTGAAAGCTTCTTTGCTGCTGCAATAAATTGCTCGAGCTCCAGTTTTATTTTTCCAGCCGACAGTTCATTGATCTCAACTTCCAGATCGGTTAACGAATCCTGAAACGACTTGTCAGGATAGGTTAATAAATACGAACAAATTTGAAAGACGCTCTGAATTTCATCATAAAGCAACCTCATTCACCTTCTTTTTTAAGGGGGAACTTGGATTTCCCCCATTCATTAAAATCATGATAAAGTGCCGCATGCGCCAGGGCCGCCCGCAAAAGCTAAGCCGCAACTTCCCTGCTCATCATATAGATCTGCTACTTCCTCGCGATGGGATGGCGGAATCACAAAACGATCCGCATATTTCGCAATCGCCAGCAAGCGATACATATCTTGAATATCCTGCTCACTTAAACCTAGCGCTTCTGCTGCCTTGCCATTTGGCTGTTTGTTTGTTTGAACGCTTCTCATATAGCTTCTCATCACCGCCATTTTTTTCAGCGTTGTGCGGATATGTATTTGATCCCCAGCTGTCAAAAGATTTGCCAAGTATTCAATTGGAATCCGCATTTCATCGATTGCAGGGAAGATGTCCTCTGCATTGGATGAAGTGCCGACACCTTCAAACATATTCATAATTGGACTAAGTGGCGGAATGTACCAAACCATCGGCAATGTCCGATATTCCGGATGAAGCGGAAGCGCGATTTTCCATTCTTTAATCATGCGATAGATTGGTGATTTTTGCGCTGCTTCAATCCAATCCATCGGTATGCCTTCTTCCCGAGCTTTCGCCGCGACTTCTGGATCGTTTGGATCAAGGAATACTTCCAGCTGCGCATGATACAGATCTTTTTCATCTGCCATAGCTGCTTCCTGAACTTTATCAGCATCATAAAGCATTACGCCAAGATAGCGAATTCGCCCTACGCAAGTTTCCGAGCAAATGGTCGGCATCCCTGCTTCGATCCGCGGGAAGCAAAGCGTACATTTTTCCGCTTTATTTGTTTGCCAGTTAAAATAAACTTTTTTATATGGGCATGAAGAAACACAATGCCTCCAGGCGCGGCATGCATTTTGGTCTACGAGGACGATCCCGTCTTCTTCACGTTTATACATGGCACCAGACGGACATGCGCTTACGCACGAAGGATTGATACAGTGTTCGCAAATACGCGGAAGATACATCATAAATACATCTTCAAACTCCGTGCGGATTTGCTGCTCCATTTTTCCAACGTTCGGATCTTGAAGACCGGTTACATGGGCGCCAGCCAAATCGTCTTCCCAATTTGGCCCCCAAAGAATATCCATATACTCGCCAGTCAGCGCCGATTTCGGACGGGCAACCGGCTGGGTTTTCCGCTGTGGACTGTTTGTTAGTGTGTTATAATCATACTTCCATGGCTCATAATAATCATCGATCGTTGGCAAGTTAGGATTGTAAAAAAGATTCAGCAAGCGGTTTGTTTTAGAACCGGATTTTAATTGAAGTTTGCCGTTTTTCACTTCCCAGCCGCCCTGGTATTTCTCCTGATCTTCCCAGCGTTTTGGATAGCCAAGTCCAGGTTTCGTTTCCACATTATTAAAATACATATACTCCGCACCTGGACGATTTGTCCAGGTGTTTTTGCATGTAACACTGCAAGTATGGCAGCCGATGCATTTATCCAAGTTCATGATCATTCCGATTTGTGCTTTAATCTTCAAGCCAATCAACCTCCTTCAGTTTGCGGATGACCACGTTCAAGTCGCGCTGATTACCTGTTGGGCCATAATAGTTATAACCGTAGCTAAGCTGGCCGTATCCGCCAATCATATGGGTTGGTTTTACATGAATCCGAGTTGGGCTGTTATGGGTACCGCCGCGATTGTTCGTTAATTTTGTTCCAGGTACGTTGATATGTCTGTCTTGTGCATGGTGCATGAACGCCATTCCTCTTGGAATTCTATGGGAAACGACCGCTCTTGCAACAACTACGCCATTGCGGTTAAAACATTCGATCCAGTCGTTATCAGCTACTCCGACTTCCGCGGCATCATCTTTGTTCATCCACACGGTTGGACCGCCGCGGAACAGTGTCAGCATCGGTTGGGAATCAAAGTACATGCTGTGGACCGACCATTTGTTATGCGGTGTTAAATAATTTAAGACAATCTCCTTTCCTTCTACTTCAGGACGATTGTTTTTAAATGGCTTTTGATTCAAAATGGGTTTAAAAGTAGCCATGGCTTCGCCAAATTCCTGCATCATTTCGTGATCGAGATAGAATGATTGCCGGCCGGTAACTGTACGCCATGGAATCAGCCGTTCCACATTTGTGGTAAATGGTGAGTAACGGCGTCCGCCTTTTTCGGAACCTGTAAATGCCGGTGATGTAATAACGGTTTTCGGCTGTGCTGTAATTTGCGCAAATGTGAAGCATTCTTCTTCTCTGTCTTCAGCCAGGTCCGCAAGTTGTAAATCAGTGTTCTTCTCAAGTGCTTTCCATGCCTTTACCGCCATGCGACCATTTGATGTGGAAGACAATGTTAAAATGGCTTCCGAAACGTTTTTCGCCGACTCAATATTTGGACAGCCTTCTCCAACACCATTTCGAACGGTACCAAGGTCTTTTTGCAGCTTTTCATATTCATCGCTTGCTGACCAAGAAATTCCTTTAATGCCATATGGCAGGTTTTTAATATTCGGTCCAAGCGCGGTCATTTTTTCCGAAATCAGTTTATAATCGCGTTCGACAACATGAATTTGCGGCATTGTTTTGCCTGGAATCGGCTCACATTCGCCCTTGCTCCAGTCTTTGATAGCTCCGAGCGGCTGTGCCATTTCCTGTGGTGTATCATGCTGCAGCGGTGTTGCCACCACCTCTTTTTGCGGTTCAAGATCAAGTTCAGCAGCCAGGTCGGAAACGGATTTTGCCAATGCTTTAAAAATCTCCCAGTCCGACTTTGCTTCCCACGGCGTTGAAATCGCAGGATTGAATGGATGGATAAATGGATGCATATCCGTACTGCTTAAATCATGTTTTTCATACCACGTTGCCGCTGGTAAAATGACATCGGAATACAGCGGTGTCCCTGCCATCCGGAAATCCAGGCTGATCAATAGATCAAGTTTTCCTTCCGGGGCTTCATCGCGCCACTTAATTTCCTGCGGCCGCAGCATGTCTTCATCTTCATTCAATAAGCCATTTGTTGTTCCAAGAAGGTGCTTTAAAAAATACTCATGACCTTTTCCTGAACTTGAGATCAAGTTGGCGCGCCAAACGAATAAGTTGCGCGGAAAGTTGACTGGGTTGTCAGGATCTTCAATCGCAAACTGCAATTTCTTATCTTTCAGCTGCTGGGCAACATATTGACCGATTTTTTCCGTCGTTGCTGCTCCAGCGTTTACTGCTTCTTTATACAAATCAATTGTATTTTTATTAAACGTTGGATAACTTGGCAGCCAGCCAAGTCTTGCCGCCATTACATTATAGTCCGCATAATGGTCATAACGTGCTTTGCCGACAACCGGTGAAACATGTTCACTTACTGGCTGTTCTTCATAACGATACTGGTCGGTTGCAAAATAGAAAAAGGATGTTCCGTTTTGCAATTTTGCAGGCATCACCCAGTCGCGCGCTGTTGCAATGCTTTGCCAGCCTTCTGCCGGACGAAGTTTCTCCTGGCCGACGTAGTGGGCCCAGCCGCCGCCATTTACACCTTGGGCGCCAACGAACAAAACTAGATTTAATACAGCGCGGTAGATAGTATCGGAGTTGAACCAGTGATTGATTCCGGCACCAACAATGATCATCGAGCGGCCGTTTGTTTCAACTGCATTTTGCGCAAATTCGCGGGCGATTTTGATCACAAGCTCTTTCTTCACGCCAGTAATGCTTTCCTGCCATGCAGGTGTGAACGCGATTGCATCGTCAAAGTCCTTCGCTGCCTCACCGCCCAAGCCGCAATCAACCCCATAGTTTGCCAGAGTTAAATCGTATACCGTTGTGATGTAGAAGGTTTGTCCACTTGCTTCTACTTTTTTCATCGGAACAGAGCGGTATAGGATGCTGTTGCCCTCATGTGAGAAGTAAGGAAGTTTTACCGTTGCAATTTCATCTTCTGCATCTTTAAACGTCATGCGCGGTTCGATTGCTGCACCGGTTTCCTCATCTTCTAACCGTAAATTCCATTTCGCATTGTTTTCCCAGCGCGAGCCCATCGTTCCGTGCGGAATAGCAAAGTCATTTGTATTTTCATTGAAAAGAACTGGTTTAAACTCTCCGTTGCCAGTCGTTTTTCCTAAATCATTCGCATTTAGGAAACGATCCGGTACAAATTGATCGCCCTCTTTTTTTAGCGTTACGATAAATGGAAAATCAGTGTATTGCTTGGCATAATTCATGAAATATTCATGCTGATTGTCAACATAAAATTCTTTTAAAATGACATGGCCCATTGCCATCGCAAGCGCCCCGTCAGTACCTTGCTTTACTTTCATCCAGTCATCGGAAAACTTCGTAGATTCCGCATAGTCCGGACTAACGGATACAACTTTTGTGCCGCGATAGCGAACTTCTGCAAGGAAGTGGGCATCAGGTGTTCTCGTTAACGGGACATTTGAACCCCAAGTCATGATATAGCCGGAATTGTACCAATCTGAACTTTCCGGTACATCCGTTTGGTCTCCCCAAATTTGCGGCGAGGCTGGCGGAAGATCCGCATACCAGTCATAAAAGCTGAGCATTGGTCCGCCCATAAGCGACATAAAACGCGAACCTGCAGCATAAGAAACCATTGACATTGCCGGAATTGGCGAGAAGCCAATGTTGCGGTCTGGACCGTATTTCATTACCGTGTATAAAAGTGATGAAGATACGAGTTTTAGCACTTCGCTCCATTCAGCACGAACAAGTCCGCCCTTACCGCGAGCCTGCTTGTATTTTTTCGCTTTTTCCGGATTTTCGACAATGCTTTTCCAGGCGTCAAGCGAATTGCGATTTTCTTTCAACGCCTCCCGCCACATTTGTAAAAGCACATCACGAACATACGGATATTTAACGCGAAGCGGGCTGTATATATACCAGGAAAAGCTTGCGCCCCTTGGACAGCCGCGCGGTTCGAAGTCCGGCATATCAGGGCCTGTTGACGGATAGTCCAATTGCTGGCCCTCCCATGTAACGATGCCATCCTTAACAAAAATATTCCAACTGCAAGATCCTGTACAATTCACACCATGAGTCGAACGAACCACCTTGTCATGCTGCCATCTGCGACGGTAGACATTTTCCCAATCACGATTTTCATAGGTTGTTTGGCTGTGATTATCAGAATGTTTTTCAACTGGAGATAAGTATTTCAAACGATTAACAAGTGGTGAACGCTTCTTCTTCATTAATTCAATCTCTCCTTTATCATCAAACCTTTTTCCACTAACACAAAGGTTTTCATGCGAAGGTAACATGTAGGTTCACTATACAACTTGAATTCTTAGCAAAACTGTGAAGTAGTTCACATCTGAATTCCATGTCATAAAGTTGTCACATGTTTGCGTTTGAAATTTGGCATTTTTACATTTTTTTAATAAAAATAATCGAAAAAACCGCATGTGCTTTATTTAGGTATAAATTTTGTAAGACAAAAAAACCATCCTACAAATTACTAGGATGGCAGTTTCTAATTATAAAACTTTATTTTTCAATTGTCTTGCAGCTTCGGTGATATTATGTGCAAGGCTGATGGCAGTAATGACGCTGACACCATCCGCCCCCGCTTCCATCACCATTGAAGCATTTTCCGGAGTAATTCCACCAATACCGACGATCGGCATGTTAAATCCTTTTGTGCGAAGCTCGCGAAGGAGTGCCGTTCCTTGAACAGGTTTAGCGTCTTCCTTTGTCGAGGTAGGAAAAATCGGACCTATTCCTAAGTAGTCTGCTCCCTGTTCAATTGCAACTTGAACTTCTTCTACTGTATGGGCGGACACACCGAGAATTTTATCGCCGATTTTGCTGCGAACCGTTTCAACCGGTTCATCATCCTGGCCAACATGAACACCGTCAGCACCGAGCTCGATTGCCAATTCAATATCATCATTTACAATAAAAGGAATCCCGTGGTTGCGGCACACTTGCTGCAGTTCTTTCGCTAGCTCGTATTTCGCCTTCCCTGTTAGCGCTCCTTTTCCTTTTTCACGAAACTGAAAAAATGTGACCCCGCCAGCGATTGCTTCCTCCAAAACCTCTTTTGGATTTTTTAAACAGTTGGTACTGCCAGCAATAAAGTATACTTTTAGTACGCTTCTAAGTTGCTGTTGATTATATCTCACCATGTATTCCAACCTCTTTTCGGATTCAACTGTGAGTTATCGGATTTTATTATAGGCCCAATGGTTGGTTGGCCCATGACCACGGCCGATTTTCAGATCATGTTTAATTGCCGCCTGAATGAAGTTTTTGGCAGTGGTTGCTGCTTCGATCACACTTGAGCCTTTGGCAAGCTCGGCCGTTAACGCTGCGGAAAAAGTACAGCCAGTACCATGCGTGTTTTTCGTCGGAATTCGCTCAGTTGTAAAAAAGTGATACTCATGTCCATCATATAATACATCGATCGCTTCATCCGTATGTTCATCGTGGCCGCCTTTAATGACAACATTTTGAACCCCTAAATCAAGCAATTTCTTTGCCGCTTCTTTTTTATCTTTCAAAGTTTCAATCGACATGCCGGTTAATTCTTCTGCTTCCGGGATGTTCGGCGTAATGATCATAGATACAGGCAATAGGAATTTTTTTAAGGCCTCTACCGCTTCTTTTTGCAGCAAAGAAGCCCCGCCTTTTGCGATCATCACAGGATCAACAACGACCTTTTTCCAGTTGTATTCTTTAATTTTACCTGTAACTGCTTCAATAATTTCGGCATTAAACAGCATTCCCGTCTTTAATGCATCTGTTCCCATATCCATACCAATGGAATCAATTTGTTTTACAACTGCCTCAGCTGTCATTGGAAAGACGGATTGAACGCCCAACGTGTTCTGGGCGGTTACGGCGGTTATCGCCGACATCCCAAAAACGCCAAGTTCCTGAAATGTTTTTAAATCCGCTTGAATGCCGGCACCGCCGCCGCTATCAGATCCGGCGATGGTTAAAGCTTTATAAACTTCCATTTGACTTCACTCCTTAAATCTGCACAACATTTCCTAGTTGGTTGATTTCCTTTTCTGATACTCGTGCAAGCTGATTTAAAAATTCGATTTGAAAACTTCCGGGTCCTTCGGTTTTGTTTGCAGCCAGCTCTGCTGCCACTCCATAATAAGTTAGAGCAGCAACCGCAGCGATAACATGGTTTTTTTCAACGGCTGCAAAAGCGCCAATGACGGATGTTAACAAACAGCCTGTCCCCGTCACTTTTGTTAAGGCAGGATCGCCATTTTTAATAAGGAAAGTCTGTTCACCATCTGAAACGACATCTTCTTTGCCTGTTATAACGACGATTGTTCTAAGTTTCTTTGCGGCTTGTTTTGCCAATTCCACTGGATCTCCTTGAGATTGACCAGCATCCACGCCTTTAATATTCCATTGCTGGCCAGCCGTATTGGCAATTTCCGCAGCATTTCCGCGCACTATGGATACATTTACTTGATCGATTATTTTCCTGGTTGTTTCTGTGCGATAAGCTGTTGCTCCAGCGCCTACAGGATCAAGGATAACGGGTACTCCATTGTGATTCGCTGACGTGCCGGCAATCAGCATCGACTCCACAACGATGCTATTTAACGTTCCGATATTTAACACAAGCGCCCCGGCAAGCTTCGCCATATCCGCTACTTCTTCAGCGGCATAGGCCATCACTGGCGAGGCCCCTAGAGCCAACAGTCCGTTTGCAGTAAAATTCGTTACGACTACGTTCGTAATATTATGTATAAGCGGATTTTCCTCTCTTACTTTTTGAAGCAGTTGTCCTACACTACTTGTTTCCATTGAAATCCCTTCCTTATCGTAAATTAAAAAGGCCAGATTCCCTTGAGCCTGGCCGTTTGATTGAAAAAAGCCAGATCACAAAGAACCGGCTGCCTAAATAAGTATTAGAAAAGATGCTTTTCTCCTACTTTCCTACGCTGGCATGATCCAGATCAGGTCAAAAGGGTTGAAAAACGGGAGCATTTTTCTCTCAGCCCTGTTCGGGCACCCCTAGTAGTTCTAAGTGGTCTCTATAGCTAAAAACATCATAGCGCTATTCTTTTGATTCGTAAAGAAAAACGTTAGTTCGGTTCATTGTATTTTAGCGCTTGTTCACTGTCTGCATAGCCTTTTGTTGTTGGATCCTGAACCAATCCCAGCATCGAAAGCAAAACAAATACCGCATTGGCAAAAGTTAAGACATAATCTTTCACAGCTTGGGTTATTTGAAAATCAGTAATCCCGAGTATATTTAAACCAGTTAAGATAATTTGCGAAACAATCATGAGTTGAGAGATAAATGCTACCACCCAGCTCCAGTTTTTAAAGCGCACTTTCCAGTTCACCATTTTAGTTTCCCCCTTATTTTTGTATCGCTCTGACCCCATTTATGAAATTAAACAAAATGGAATGCTTGTAAGAGCTTGGTTACTATAACATATGCTGGTTTAAAATTTGGTTGTCGACGATTATCCTTCTCCAACGAACATTTTTCCACTTAAATCCTTTTATTTTATTCACTTAATTGGTCTTTTTATTGAAAACTATTTATAATAAATGAAGTAAAAATTTTTGTTGCAAGTAAGGAGATTAAGATGAGCCGTTTAGCACCCGTATGGGAAATGGTTGTACGTTTTTGGAAAAGAAAGCATTTAACGCAATTTTTATTATTAATTGTACTAATTGTCATTTTGATCACTATTTCTTATTTTGGCTGGCTTGCTAGCCGGGCCAATGTTCAATCCCTTAAAGAAGGATTAAGCCAACCGACTGTGATTTATGATAAAGATGGTGATGTTGCCACCAATGTTGCCACCAACCGGACAAAAGGCGTTTCCATTAAAGAAATCCCGAGATACATTCCTAATGCTGTTGTGGCAATTGAGGACGAGCGTTTTTATGAACATGGCGGCTTTGACATAAAAGGGATTTTTCGTGCGTTTTTCAGCAACTTGTTTGCTGGAAGAATAACCGCCGGCGGCAGTACCTTGACCCAGCAGCTGGCAAAAAACGCCTTGCTTTCCCCGGAGAGAACATATAAGCGAAAAGCGGAAGAACTTTTTTTAGCGGTGAAACTCGAAAAAGTCTATACAAAAGATGAAATTCTGCAAATGTATCTGAACCAAGTTTATTTTGGCAGCGGCGCCTGGGGTATTGGCAATGCTTCAAAAAAATATTTCAACAAAAATATAAAAGATATTTCGATAAGTGAAGCAGCAATGCTGGCCGGTCTGCTCCATGCCCCGAACTATCTTGATCCGTATAACAACTATGACCTCGCCATGAAGCGCCGAAATGTTGTTTTAGCAAAGATGAAAGAGCTCGGAATGATTACGAATGCTCAGTACACAGTGGCAAAAAAGGAAAAAATCAAGCTTCAGGATGGCGGCGGTAGCTATGTAGACCGGAAATATCCTTATTATGTAGATGCGGTATTAAATGAAGCTATTACCAAATACGGCCTGACGCAGGATGAAATTTTAACAAGAGGGTACCGGATTTATACAGAAATGGATCAAAACATTCAGGCAGGTCTTGAAAAAGTTTACAGTCGAACCGATCTTTTTCCAAGAGGAAGAGGCGGAGTTCTCGTCCAAAGCGGCGCAGTTTTATTGGATCCAGCGACCGGCGGGGTTCGCGGGCTTGTTGGCGGCCGTGGTGAACATACCTTCCGCGGTTTTAATCGGGCGACACAGCTGCAAGCTCAGCCAGGTTCTACACTGAAACCACTTGCCGTTTATACACCGGCACTTGAAAAAGGCTATAATTATGATTCCAAGCTGAAAGACGAGCCGATTACAGTTGGAAATTATAAGCCTGAGAATTTTTCAAAAACGTATCAAGGGGAAGTGCCGATGTACAAGGCTGTTGAAGACTCCCTGAACGTTCCAGCCGTTTGGTTGTTAAATGAAATCGGGCTTCAAAAAGGCTTGGATTCTCTTAAACGATTTGGAATTCCTTTTACGAAAGAAGACGAAAACTTGGCCATTGCACTCGGCGGAATGAGCAAAGGCGTTTCTCCCCTTCAGCTGGCAGATGCTTTCTCAGCTTTTCCAAATGGCGGAAAACGCAATGATGGACACCTGATCACAAAAATTGTTGGGCCAACTGGAAATATTATTGCTGAGCATGAACCCGAGACAACGAAGGTCACTTCCAAATCGGTGGCCAATGACATGACAGCTATGCTTTTAAATGTAGTCGAATCAGGAACAGGGAGGAATGCTCAAATCAATGGGGTGCAAATTGCCGGAAAAACCGGATCGACCCAGCTCCCTTATCCAGATCTGAACGGAACAAAAGATCAGTGGATGGTAGGCTATACGACAGATCTTGTCGGCGCAGTATGGATGGGCTATGATCAGACAGACAGGGAACATTATCTCCCGAGCAATAGTTCGACAAATGTGGTGCCGATTTTCCGCGAAATCATGAGGGCGTCGCTGCCAAGCGTGAAACACGCCAACTTTGAAGTCGATTCGATCAATACGCAGCTGGCCAATAAAGGACAAACCCAGCAAGCCATCAAGGATCAAGCTAAAAAAATTAGCCAGGAGTTAAATGCGAACGCCCAAAAACTTAGTGAAAAAATTAAGGAACAAGCACCGGTATGGAAAAAAGGTTTAGACCAGGCAATTTATACTATCGGCCAAACGATTAATCAATTGGTTGACAAACTGCAGAGTATGAAAGGACAATAAGATTACTTTATGAGGACTAGGTTTTCCATCATCTAGTGTTCAGTGGCGCCATGAACCCTTCATGAGGACATCATTTACCTAAATACTGGTATTTGCGGGCGCCATGAACCTTTCAGGAGAACAAAGTTTTCCAACTATTTTTCCAAAGGTTTTATTGAACAAAAAACACACGGCAATTGCGTGTGTTTTTCAATATGATTTGTTTGCACCGTGACTATTTCATCACCAATCCGCCATCCACATTCAAGCATTGTCCAGTAATAAAAGACGCCCATTCAGAAGCGAGGAAAACAACAGCGCCGGCAATGTCGTCCGGAGTTGCCAGCCGGTGCATAGGCGTCAACTGAATGATCGATTCGCGCACATCCTCTTTTGTATCAGCACTTGAATCAGTTGGGTAGGTAAGCCCCGGCGAAACAGCATTGACCGTAATCCCAAACGAACCAAGATCGGCTGCCAAGGTACGGGTAAAACCAAGCAAGGCCATCTTCGCGGTCGTATAGTCATGGTACGGAACTACAGGGAAATCGATTAAATTGCTGACAATATTAATGATTCTACCTGACATTTGCTCCTTCATAAAAGGAATCGCTGCTTGACAAATATTAAAAGCGCCCTGCACATTGCCATCCAATTGACTCTCATAATCGTGCCAGTCCATTTCCCAAGCTGTTTTCCTTGTTTTCGGATTAAACGTATAATGGCTTAACGCATTGTTGACAACGACATCGATCCCGCCAAAAGAGTCCGTTAGTTGCTCGATCATCTTTTGCACTTGGTCTGGATTGCGAACATCCGCTTGAAGTGTTGCCGCTTGGCCACCTAGTGATTCAATCTCTTCCACTACCATTGCAGCGAGCTCTTGATTTTTCAAATAATTGACTCCGACAAATGCCCCCTCAGCCGCAAACTTTTTCGCAATGGCAGCACCGATTCCCCTGCTTGCACCCGTAATCAAAACAATTTTATCCTTAACGTTCATGGCAAGCCTCCCTTTCTGCAAAAATAACTTACTCCACATCCGGATCAAACTGTTCAAGCTCGTCCTCAAGTCCCCGTTCAATATCTGTAAAACGGACAAGATCGAGCAAATTAAAGCGGCCATCATGGTGCCAGCCCGGCTTCGCACTGTTCATTTTTCCAATCGGTGTTAGCCGATTGACACCGAGCGAACCGAGAAACTCAGCAATGGAAAGAAGCCGATTCGGTGAAACAGCTAAACCGCAAGACTGGAGATATTTTTCAAACTCCCTTATTTTCGGAAGATCCACTTCCAATGTTTCAGATGCGAAAACATGAATGAATCGATTCAAAGGCGAACCGGCAAAACCCGGTTCGTCGTGATAAACAACCGTCCAGGATGTATCATGCTGACTGGCGTACAAAGCGATTTTCTGATTAGCCACCGCTTCCAGCTCGGCTTGGTTGCGCATGTTATGTATCGACATTGCCTCTTCATCCGTTATCGCTGCCCTCGGTCTTTTTTTCGCATAACGATCGAGTTCTGCTGCAAGCATTTGCGCAAACTGCTTCGGACTGATCGTACCGCCGTCTTCAACCAGTATGGACTGCGGCGACAGACAACTTTGTTGATCATAGATGGAAACATCCTCGGCTAGCTTGTGAATCGTTTCATAGAAGTGGTCTGGAGTCAGCGCTTCTTTGCCGATGATAGCAAGGCTGATTTTATGACCATATGTTAAAAACTTTTTTGTCAAAGGAACCAATTGCCGGACTGCTTCTACTGCTTTATTCGAGCCATAGACAATCACGGCTTCGGCACTGTCTACTGCCGCCTGCTCCAGCTCCCTCATTCCGCCTTTCCAGGGGAGAACCGCAATCGTTTCGGCCAATTGCGGATCTACCTCGGCTAGTGATTGAGCAAATAATACCGGCAGCAGCGGCTCTGCCGTCGAAGATTTGCCAAGATTGGCTGCCTTCAGTAAAAGCCCCATGATCAAACTCCAAATTTGCACACCCGGGACATTTCCGGAAAAAACGTGAAAAATCGCCCGCGGCCCATATGCCCGGCTCAGGCCGCCGGTTTTGCGCGGCCGAAACTCGTCAAGCATCGTCGGTTGGTCAAATTCTTCATCTAAAAAGCGCAGCAATTCTTTTTTGCGAAACGTTCGTATATATTTTTTCAATTCTAGCCGCACCATTTCCGGATCATATCCGGTGATTTTCGGGATCAGCGTTTCCGCCTGCTGGCGTAGCGGATATTCAGGATCAAGCCATTTCTGAACGGCATGATCAATTTTTTTGACTATATCACCCGTTGTGAGCTGCGCCAGATAGTCCGCCCGATTTTGCTGAATCACTGCGGCAATCTCATGAATTTTTTCGCTCGTTAAAACTGGAAATACCAGTTTATAGGATGATTCGATCATCTGTTCACGAACATCAGGCAGCTCAACTGATTTTGGGATCCAATACGCTTGAAAAACTTGCATAGTTACTGCCTCTCCTTCTGTTTACCCCCGGTTCGACTGCAGCAGCTGATCAATAGCGATTGAACAGCCTCTTGCCTCCGAGCCTTGAACCCTTCCAAGCAAGACGAAACCATGTTCGGTGCGGTAGCCGATATCTTCTGTTAAAATCGCCAGACATGAATTCCAATTGGCCAAGTCATAGTGGGCAATAACGCCCACCTTGCCATCTGGAACAGGCTCAAGTGTGTTTGTGTCTAGTATCACCGTTTTTACCCATGCGGGCCCTGTTTTATCAAAAATTGTCTGCTCGCTTTCATAAGTAGAACGGATGGTCTGGTCATAGATTTGCGAACTTAATTCCGTCATCCCATACATATTGATGCACATGTGTCGTTCAACATGGAAAAATTCCGCGAACAGGTTGTATAATTGTTCCATTTCCACTTCGCGCGCTTGGCCTTTAAACCCTCCTGTATCAAAAATACGACTTCCCTCCGCAAGCTGAAAACGGAGATTTTTTTCTTTAAAATAATCCAACAGATGGACATAGGCGAACGTTGCTCCCATCAGCATAACCGGTTCACCGAGTTCCTCACATTCTCTTAACCGAGCGGCAACTGCTTCCATATCCAAACCATCTGCAGTGAAAAAGGAGCGGCTAGTTTCTGTGCCGAAATAGGCAACGGCGTTCGATAAATAGCGGGAAAGGGACGAATTTTGATTCAGATCCACTGCTGGCGATAAAACAAAAATCGTCATTTTTTCAACATCTGGCAAAACATACTTCTTAAACGGATGTTTCATTGATGCGTCCCAAACAGCGAGCGTCGGATGATAGTTTTTCCCTTTTGCATTCGGGTTCGTTGTCCCGCTTGTCATAAATACTGCTTCCGCTTCTTCAGGAGGTTCACATGTTAGCGTTAATTCTTTGAATCCTTGAATCGGAATTAGCGGAATATGCTGCCAGTTTTTTACGGTCAATGGTGTTTTTCGCTTTGCTTGGCAAAGCTTTTTATAGGCTTGATTGTATTGAAATTGAAAACGAAACAATTTTAATGCTAGCGTATCAAAGTTTGTTTCATCGTTTTTTTCAATAAATTGAAGGATATCGTTCACAATGTTAATCGAATCCTCTCTCATTTACCTTCCTCTTTTCTTAAACGCTTTGGCAAATTGACTAAAATCAGCTGCAATACGATCGAAGAAAAAGCTGCTATGAAAATACTATTGGATAAAAATGTTGCGGCTGTTCCTTTCACATCTTTAAAGTATGTTGGCAAACTGATGGACAAAAGCAAGGATAAACCGATAATCATATAATTCGTTTCTGTTTTTTCGATCTTTCCAAGTATTGAAATTCCCGTGAACACTAAGCTCGCGGCTGCCGGCAAGAAGATCCCGCCGACAACGGCATCAGGTGTTAAAGCAAGCAATGCTCCCGCTTTTGGCACAAAGCCTAAAATTAAAAAGATGATTCCAGCAATCAAAACAGGCTGCCTTGAGACCACACCCGTTAACCGCAATAAACCAACGTTTTGCCCGTAGGCGGTTGTTGGAAATCCTCCGATCAGCGATGAAACAAATGAACCAGCAGCTTCTCCGGCAAAGCCATTGCGAATCCGTTTCGAATCCAAATCGATTTTTAGCATTTCAGCTGAAGCTTCGTACACCCCCATTGCTTCAATCACTGCGACAATATAGGCAATAAAGAATGTAATGAAAGCTCCCCACTCAAATGTTAACCCGCCATATGGCAGAAAATGCGGCAAGCCAAACCAGCTTTTGTCAGCGATCATGGAGAAATTCGTTTTCCCCAAAGCAAATGCAATGATATCGCCGACAACTAACGCGATTAAAAAGGAAAAAGACTTCCATGCCCCTTTGCCAAAAAGGGATAAAAGAATAACAATAACTGCGGTTGGAATCGACATGGATAAAGTAGCGGCAGTCGCAAAAGTTTTCATTCCAGGTGTTCCGCCTAAAAACTCAAATAAAGTGAAGCTAGACAACGAGATCCCCACTACAAAAATAACCGTTCCTGAGATTACAGGCGTAAACAAAGCTTTTAATTTTCCGATTAATCCAGTCACAGACAAGAAAAACACAATGATGGCGCTTAGGAAAATTCCGCCGCTCGCTGCTGCAAGTCCGTTTGCCTTCCCGGCGGCAATCATAATCGAGTCGAAGGCAGCGGATGGTCCCTGCAGAATCGGCAAGCGAACAAGCTTTGTCGCCTGAATGATCGTAACTAAACCAGCCGCGATAAAAATCGCGTTTACAATATTGGCAGATAGCGTTAGCGGCAATCCAATCATTGCCGCCACAAAGATCGGGTCAAGCCAAACATTCGAAACGAATACATGCTGAAGTCCATACAAGATCCCTTTTGCGGGTGGTAATTTTTCATCAAGTCCAATTTCAATTTTTTCATTTTTCATCGTAGTTTCTCCTCGTTTTTCAAATTAAAATCGCGCCCGTTTATGAGCGCTTGATACAAAAATATGTATGATACACATTATCCCTCCGCTGGCATTACCCAGATCATGTCCTTGGTCGATAGCGATACAGCTATGCTCTCAGCCTGATTTCACAAGCCCCCATTTTATCGTAACCCATCCCCCCATTTTATCTATTAAAAAATCAAAAAAGCCAGGAACCCATGGGGACCTGACTTAAAAAGCAACAGAAGGTAAACGATTTTCGCTACTTTCCTCCGCTGGGATTACCCAGATCAGGTCCGAAGGGTTGAAAAACAGCCTGTTTTTCTCTCAGCCCGGTTGAGGCACCCCTAGTAGTCTCGCAACATACGTCTTAATCTTATACTTTAGCAGAGAAAAGTGCAACCCTTAAAGTTCTTCCTTACTGAAGCAATCCATATTTTCGTTTAAATCTTGTCAAGCTTTTAATCCAGCTATTCCCGAATACGAGGAGGAAAAAAGCGTTTGACAGAGCATGGAAAGAATCAAACAGGACGCTCCCGGCAAAATAGGCGACAATCATTTTGATGGTAATGGGATTGCCGAACTGTGTAAAGGCAAAGAATCCCCAAATATTCATGATCCAGCCAAACAAAAATCCCCAACCAATGCCAAAGGCTATTCTGCCCCAGGGATGGTTCATGAATCTGGAATGCCGAAGAAGTCCAGCCGTAAAGCCGACCAATCCCCATGCCGCCATTTGCCATGGTGTCCACGGTCCCTGTCCAAGAATCATGTTGGATGCAAGAGCTGCCACCGCTCCAATCATAAACCCGCTCTCTGCGCCAAAGACAAAGCCTGACATGATGATCACAAAGCTTGTCGGCTGCACACTTGGAATGCTCGCAAACGGAATCCGGGCAACAGCCGCAATCGCTGCCAGAACAGCCAGAAGAACCAACTCTCTTGCTCCCACTTTTCTTTGCTCAAACCGGATGAGTAAAAATAAAAGCGAGAACGTCACAACCGCAAAGCTGATCCATAAATAATAGTCTTCCCACCAGAGCGACAACAGCAGGAGGCCGCTAAGCATTAGTAAAAATAAAAGATTGACCGCTAGTTTTTTGGATGGCATTGCTGCGCCGCCTCCTTAGCAGTCAGAATTCTGTGATCAGGAATATGACGAAAAAGCCGCTGACTCATCGTTGTATAAAAGAAATTACCGTTAAAGAAACGTTCAGGTACTTCTTCAGAGGTGACCTTTCCCTGAAACATCATCCCGCATGCAGTTGCATATTGTGCGGCAAATTCAATGTCATGAGTAGACATCAGGATGGTCACACCCGATTGTTTTAACTCGGTAAGTATCGAAGCGAGATTTTTTTTCGACAGAGGATCTAACCCTTTTGTCGGTTCATCGAGAAGCAATAGATCCGGCTTACGCATAAGCAAGCAGACAAGAGCTGCTTTCTGGAGTTCCCCGCCGCTTAAATCATACGGATGGCTTTGAGTTAAAGCCGAAATCCCGAGTCTTTCCAATAATTGGCCAATTTCGTCACGGTCGGTCAGGTTCCATTGCTTCATCGCTGCTTCCATTTCTTTCTCAACCGTATCATGGAGAAAATAAAGCTTTGGATTTTGCGGCAAGTAACCAACCCTTTTAACGAAATCTTTATTTTTCCAGGCTTTCAGCGGCTTGTTATCAAAAAACACTCTGCCGTGTTCAGGCTTTAGGATCCCGCATGCCATCTTCAAAAGCGTCGACTTACCTGAACCATTTCCACCCATTAAGGCGTACACTTCGCCTTTGTTCAGACGGAAATCGAGCTCATCAAGCACAAAGTTTTTCTCTTTGTTATAACGAAAAAAAGCTTGCTTGATTTGGAAAATGACTTTGCCTTCCACGCTTCTTGACGTCTCCACCGGCTTATGCTGAATCTCGAAGCCATTAATCCAGTTTCTTCCTTCTTTCACCGTTAAAGGCACTGCACCTTGGCCGTTTAATTTTAAAAAAAGTGCGGGAATGCTTGGAACATAGTCGCGATAAGGGGATGACCAAAGTTTTGTTAAAACAAACCGCGGATCGCCTTCCTCAACCGCTTGCCCCTTTTCCATGAACACCATTTTATCTGCAAGGGCAATGATTTCTTCAAGCCGATGCTCTGCTAAAAGGATCGTCATGCCAAATTCTTCATTTAGGCGGACTAACAGATCGAGCAATTCTCTTGTACTTACCGGATCCAGTTGCGATGTTGGTTCATCCAGCAGCAAGATGTCCGGCTGCATCAGAAGAACAGACGCCAGGTTGATTTGCTGTTTTTTCCCTCCGGAAAGCTCTTGCGTTTTTTGCTGCAACTGCTGCTCCGCGCCAAAATAATGAACCATTTCAGCCACCCTGCTTCTCATTTCAGTTGTCGACAGTCCGCTGTTTTCCAAGCCAAAGACAAGTTCATTTAGTACATCATCCGCAACAACTTGGTTCTCCGGATCTTGAAAGACGAAACCGACATCTGAAGTTTCTTGAAGTGGCTGCCCATTTAATAGAATATCTCCCGAAAGCTCGCCATGGGGCTGAATTTCTTTTTTTAACAGACGCAATAACGTGCTTTTCCCTGAACCCGATGGTCCGAACAAGACGACAAACTGCCCTTTTTCGATTTTTAGCGAAAGGTTACGAATAGCCGGTGCAGCGGCATCTGGGTAAGAAAAAGTCACATGGTTTAACTCAATATACGCCATCGAAGCGAACCTCCTATGTGAACAACAAGCGGAAAACTGATATATAAACATTCGAAAACAAGGATGACCGCGTCCTTTCCCGTTAGGCGCCAATCTTCAAGGAGCGGATAAACGGTTAGATAGCCATATCCGTTTTGACGGCCATAGGTGATGACAATGAATAAGACAGCGAGATAAATTCCTGCGAACCAATCTGTTTTTTTAAAAGAAAAATACTCATAGGATGAGCGTTTTCCTTGTCCATATCCTCTTGCTTTCATAGAGTCGGCTGTTTGAATTGCTTCTTCCAAAGAATAGACGAGCAATGCTTGGATAAAAAGCATTCCTGTTTTCAGTTTGTTGCGAAGAGGACCGTGGGCTGCTATGATGCCTTTGCTTGATTGAATGGCGATGATTTCTTCTGCTCTCCTTTTCATTAAGGGAATAAAGCGCAGTGTTAGCATGAGCAAAACGGCAAATTGCGGCAAGAACTTCGAAAATAAAAATAATAGTTTATTAGGCGTCATTGCTTCATTATACGAGACAAATAGAGCGATTACACTCATGACCGAAATGGCGCTCATCCCTCCATAAACAAAAGCCTCCAACGTAAAGCGATGCTGAAAAACGACGAACAGGACATGCCTGCCCCGTTCATTAAAAAGCGGGTTTAAGAGAAAGAGGAACAACCCGCTTGTCAGCATAAAAAAAAGCCATTGGTTGAGGCTTCTTCCGCGATCTTTTAATAGATGCAACAAAAGAATGAGAAAAAAAGCGGCACTTAAAAAAAGCGGATGGAGCATTAAAATGAAAAGTGCTAATGCTCCACCAAAATAAAGAAATGTGATAAGCGGGTGTAATCGTTCAAATCGATCAATCATGCCTCTGTCTCCTTGCGTTATTCAACATAAATGCATTCAATTCGATCGCCGTTTTTGACGGAAATAACACCGGCGCTTTTCGGAATGCCAACCCCATTTAATTTAAAGGTCCAGCCGCTTTTTGCCCCGTAATCAAACTCGTAAATGTTCATAATCCCCGAAACGTACGCCGAGGCACCGCTGCCGCTATAATCCACGTTTCCTTTTCCAACTGCTGTAAGCAACACATCAAGAATTGTATCGCCATCCTTAATGTTCACAGGAGAAGGAGCCCGGTCGGCACTGTGATCTTCCTTCGGTCCGACGATCGAGAAAGTAACAGTTTTCGCTGGAGCTGGAGCTGGTGCGGCTGCTGCCGATTTAACAGGGGCAGCCGCAGGCGGATTCGCCGCTGGGGCAACCGTGCTGGATCCAGACGTTTTCACTGTGACAGCTGGTGCTTTTGTAGTGCTCGAATTGGCAGAAGCAATCGGCTGTTCAGCTGGCTTGGGAGCCGCCGTATTGCTCGTATTACTTCTTGACTGTTCACTTGGTGTTGGGGCGGAAGTATTGCTGCCTGCCTTCTCTGTCCCTTGCCCGTACTCGGCTTTTTTCGTCACTTTGTTGTCATCAACTTTTTGTGTTGCTGTTGCGCCTGCTTTTTGATTGGTTTCCTTAACGGCGGCCGATGAACTGCATCCGATTAGACTCAGAAGTAGAACAAATATAATGAAGAAAGTTATTTTTTTATAAGACCGCGGCAACCTAGAAACCTCCTTTTTACCATTTTTTTCGTAAGCGGCCGATATAATAAATCGCGCCGATCAGCATTAAGCCCACACCGATTAAAATAAGGTTAGCCGAATTGTTTGCTGTATCTGGCAAAGAATACCCCTCTTGCTTTCCTTGGGTTTGGGTATTGTTTGTCGAAAGCGCAATAGCCATTGCTTGGCCATTGGCTGCCAACGGCAAATGATAAAGCAACCCTTTGCCATTTACCATCAGCTGATAGGCGACAAGGGCTTCAAAAGGCTGCGATGTTGAAAAAGAATCGCTTTTGTCGCCGCCCTGCCAGTCAAATCCGCCATCGGCATTCTGGAATGATAACAAATACTTCAGTATGCTCGTGCCATCTTTGGCAAAAAGCGAACCATTGGCGTCGATACCTAGTGAAGAAAGAGCAATCACTGTTTGCGCTGCACTGGAACTATTGTTTATTTTTCCTCCAAGGTACTGCTGGGAAAGATAACGAACGGCCGCATCGACCTTTGCTTTCACATCTGCCCTGTCTTTATAAGGTGCAAGCGCCGATAACAGCATTGCCGTTGAATCGACATCGCTTATCGTGCTTCCATCCCATGCCCAGCCGCCGTCAGAATTTTGTTTTTGCAGCAATAGACTGACCAATTTCTCTCTCGTCCATTGAGCTGTTTCAGGTACCGGGAATTGGGCGCTGTCTAAGGCAATCAAGGCGTAGGCAACTCCATTTAATCCTTGTTTTGAAACATTCCCATAGTAGACGGACTCAACTAAATTGTAGCCATTGACTTTTGTTGGATCACCGCCAGCTGCCAAAATCCCAAGAATATAGCGTTCGACGTCCGTGATTCTTGAAAATTTTCCTTGCTTATCCGCAATTTGTTTTGTCACATTTTCAAGATAAGAAGCTGGGATTGTTTTTCCTGCCTGCTTTAAAGCAATCACATCCCACTCACCTACCTGATTTTTTAACGTATATTCTGCTGCACGATCGATTGCATTTTGAAGCTCGCTGCTAGAAATGGGAGCCGTCGCGCTGGAATTGTTTGATCCCGTTGAGCTGTTCGATCCATTATCCGCTGACTGCCATGTTTCATACTGGAAGCTGATTTGGTCACCAGGCTGGAGATGATAGCTGTCCGCCCCCACTGCAGCCTTTTTTCCATTCACATAAAAAGCCCAGTAGTCACTTCCTGTTGGAGTGACCCCGTCAATGGAAGTAATGAATTTTCCGTATTTCGACTCACTATAACCGACTTTATCATTGCCTAATGTTACTTGTAAAAGTTGAAAGGCAGTAGCATTGTCCAAAAAACTGATATCATAGGCAGATGTATAAAGGACTTTCTGATCCTTTCCAACTACCTTTAAGGATGCAGCACTTTTTAACGTTGTGGGGTAATCTACATATTTAAAGGTTAATTTATCCCCATTTTGAACATGATAGCTGTCGACTCCAACAGGAGATGAAATTCCGTTAAGATAAAAAGCCCAATACATGCTATTTGTTGAGGCAACCCCATTGATCGATGTAATATACTTTCCGTAAGTTGGATCGTCATTAAAACCAACATTGCTTGCCCCCACTGCATTGACGAGCGCATTAAATGCCGTATCATTCGGCCCGAAAGACACTGTTTTTTCAGGAACAGAAGGCGGTGCTGCCGGGTCTGTACCAATAACCGTTACCGTTCCTTGATTTGTTGCTAAAGCGGCGAATGCAGGTATTTGCATGCTTCCAATCACGAGGCCAAATACCAATAAAAACGTCAGCCATATTTTTACATGTTTCTTCGACAATTTCCTTTCCCCCTTATAAACGAAAAATCCCCATAAAAAAATCCTCCCAAAAGGAGGAGGTGTTATGTAAGTTAAGAGGATGCGCTCAAAAAATGCTTTTCTCTTAACACCCTCCTATCCGCGTAGGCTTTTGGTGCAATCAAACAAAACAGGCAGGTTTCCTGGCTCATGATCATCGCTTCCTATGCCTTCCCATCAATCGATTGAAAGTGGCATGTTATAGGTTGCTCTCATTTACAGTGGCGGGACCGCGTTGGCTTTCGACCAAACTTCCCTATTAAGCTAACAATCTCTTCAAAAGATTTTCGCACCTGTTTTCAATCTTCATTTTTTTATGCCACTCACATTATACACTTTTTTTAGACAACAAGCGCATTTTTTCAAAAAAAAACCCAGCCGCCCGTGACTCGGACGGTTAGCTTTCCTTATTGTTCCATCGCTCTCGACAAATTCGCCATCTCGATCGCAGCTGTTGCTGCATCCCAGCCTTTGTTTCCGGCTTTTGTGCCCGCTCTTTCAATTGCCTGTTCGATGGAATCGGTTGTCAACACACCAAAGATAACCGGAATTCCGCTATTCAATGAAGCAGCAGAAACACCTTTTGCTGCTTCGTTGCAAACGTAATCAAAATGCGGAGTGGCCCCGCGAATAACAGTACCCAGTGTAATAACCGCATCATATTTTTTACTATTAGCCATTTTTTGAGCAATAAGGGGAATTTCAAACGCTCCAGGCACCCAAGCCACATCAACATCGGCCTCATTGACACCATGTCTTTTCAGCGCATCCTGTGCCCCGCCCAATAACTTGCTCGTAATAAATTCATTAAAACGACCGACTACGATGCCGATTTTTAATCCCGTACCAACTAAATTTCCTTCAAAAAGATTTCCCATGTTTGTTTCCTCCAGTTTCTAGATTGAAAAATTTATTTAAAAATGAAGCAGGTGTCCAAGTTTGTCATATTTTGTTTTTAAATATTTTTCATTTTCTTTTCTTGCTTCCACTTGAATTGGAACCCGTTCAACTACTTCTAGTCCATAACCGCTAAGCCCTTTAATTTTTCTAGGATTATTGGTTAACAAGCGTATTTTTTTAATGCCTAAATCTTTTAAAATTTGCGCACCAATCCCATATTCCCGCAAATCGGCGGCAAAACCGAGTTTATGATTGGCCTCGACCGTATCATAACCTTCTTCCTGGAGTTTATAAGCTCGTAATTTGTTTAAAAGGCCGATTCCCCGTCCTTCTTGGCGCATGTATAATAATACGCCGTTTCCTTCCTGCTCGATTTGGTTTAAAGCGGCATGCAGCTGCGGTCCGCAATCACAGCGATAGGAGCCAAAAACGTCACCTGTTAAACACTCCGAATGCACCCGAACCAAGATCGGCTTTTCCGAATCAATCTCACCTTTAACCAAGGCAATATGCTCTTTCTCATCGACAATATTGGTGTAACCGATGGCCCGAAAATTCCCAAATTCGGTTGGCAGCTGGGCTTCGATTTCACGCTGGACAAGTTTTTCCTGATTTCTGCGATACTGAATCAAATCCTTGATTGTGATCAATTTAAGACCGAATTGATCAGCAATTTTCCGCAATTGCGGGACACGTGCCATCGTGCCATCTTCATTCATAATTTCACAA
The DNA here is from genome assembly GCA_044598425.1 of Bacillota bacterium Lsc_1132. Classification (GTDB taxonomy): domain Bacteria; phylum Bacillota; class Bacilli; order Bacillales; family Cytobacillaceae; genus JAEVLT01. Next base: position 1,703,904 of record CP172536.1, on the reverse strand, counting down.
ATGACTCCAGCAGGCTTGCCGCCGGATAATCTGGCTAAATCTACAGCCGCTTCTGTGTGGCCTGCCCGCCTTAGTACCCCGCCTTTTTTAGCGATAAGCGGAAAGACATGGCCTGGACGCCTAAAGTCAGCAGGTTTTGATGTTGGATCAAGCATTTTCATAATGGTTAAGGAACGTTCGAAAGCGGATATTCCCGTCGTTGTTGTATGATAATCAATGCTCACCGTAAAAGCTGTTTCGTGATTGTCGGTATTTTTCGAAACCATCGGTGACAATTCAAGTTTTTCCGCCAGTTCCTCTTCAATCGGGACACAAACGAGCCCTCTGCCATTTGTCGCCATAAAATTAATCACTTCTTGGGTAGCAAAATCGGCAAGGGCGATAAAGTCCCCTTCATTTTCTCGATCTTCATCATCGCAAACGATGACAATTTTACCATTTTTCAGTTCTTCAATTGCCTCTTCAACTTGATCAAACATCCCGATCCAACCTCCTTATTTAAATCCATTTTCTTCTAAAAACTGCTCTGTTATACGTGTGTTCCTTGTTCCGACTGTGTTTGTCAGACCCGACAGAAAATGGCTGACATATTTTCCGATCATATCCGTTTCAAGATTGACAATTTCCCCTGGACCTTTGGTTCCAAGAATGGTTTCTTTCATCGTGTGCGGGATGAGCGAAATCGTAAAGCTGTTTTCAGTCACGCCGAATACCGTTAGGCTTGTACCGTCAACAGCAATGGATCCTTTTAATATGATGTGCTTTAATAGGCCAGGATCGGCCTCAATTTCATAATAGACGGCATTTTCAAAAGGTTTTTTGCTACTGATTACTCCAATCCCGTCCACATGGCCGGAGAGAAAATGGCCGCCAAAGCGCCCTCCCGCTGCCATCGCTCTTTCAAGGTTGACAGGTGATCCCCTTTTAACCGTTTTTAAACTCGTCGCCTTCACCGTTTCCGGCATCACATCGACACTGAATTGATCTTTCGAAAAACGGGTCACGGTGAGGCAGACACCGTTTACCGCGATGCTGTCTCCAAGCTGAACATCCCCAAGCACTTTCTTTGCCTTGATTGTTAAAACAAAGGATTCACCAGATTGCTGGACTCCTTCAACAGTCCCGATCTCTTCGATAATTCCAGTAAACATTCTTACTCACCTTCTTTCTCATCATTTCGTTCCGCTACCACTTTGATATCGCCACCGATCATCTGCACAGATTTTATTTTTAAAGGAATAGCATCCGCGATTGTTGCGATTCCCTCACCAGCAAACGAAGTAGGGGCATTCCGGCCGCCAATTAATTTTGCTCCTATGTAAACGATGAGTTGTTGAAACGCACCATCTTGAAGAAAACTGCCATTCACTTCAGCTCCGCCTTCAACAAAGAGCGAGGTAATTCCAAGTTCGCCCAGAACCGGCAGCAATTCTTTTACTAAAATTTGCTGCTGCGGCATTTTAATTAGTTTAATTCCAGCATGTTCAAATAACTGTTGCCGCTCTTTTGAAACATCTGTTCCCGTTACAATCCATGTCGGGGCTTGTCGATCTTGGATCACTTTCGCATTTAGCGGCATTCGCAAGTTCGTATCAAGGACCACGCGAATCGGATTTTTTCCACCGTCCGCGAGCCTTGTTGTTAAGCTTGGATCGTCCTTTAAAACCGTGTTGACGCCTACCAAAATGGCATCGTGCTCGTGCCGAAGCTGATGGACGTCCGCTCTTGCTGCTTCTCCGGTAATCCACTTGCTTTCACCTGTGACGGTTGCTGTTTTTCCATCCAAACTGGCAGCGGATTTTAACGTGACATACGGAAGGCCTGTTTGAATATGATAGAAAAATACTTTATTTAGTTCCCGGGCTTCCTTTTCCAATAAACCGATTTCTACTTCAATACCAGCATGGCGCATGCGTTTAATTCCAGTTCCGGCAACTTGTGGATTGGGGTCGGTTGTCGCTACAAATACCTTTTTAATCCCTGCCGAAATCACCAAATTTGAACAAGGCGGCGTCTTGCCAAAGTGGCTGCACGGTTCTAACGTTACATATAGTGTTGCCCCGTTTGCTTTTTCTCCGGCCATTTGGATAGCGTGAACTTCCGCATGCGGTTCACCCGCTTTTAAATGTGCCCCCATTCCAACAATTTGATGGTTCTTGACAACCACAGCGCCCACTACAGGGTTTGGCGAGGTTTGACCTGTCGTTGCCCTTGCTAAATTGATCGCCAAACTCATATAATCCGCGTCATTCAATTTTCTCACCCCAGTTTAAAAAACAGATTTTATGGAAAAGAAAAGACCCTGAAGCTAACAGTACGCTTCAGGGTTCTTTAAAAAGACAGTAACAAACTAGGGCTTATAAATAGGCATTTTTTGCCCATTCATAAACCGTTCCTTTTTTCCTTCTCCCATCCAGACTTTAACTGTCGGCCCTGGAGTTTCACCAGATCCACCGTTTAACCACAAGATTAACCGGGTCACGGACTAAGAAGCTGCTGCTTCATCACCGCCGGTTCGGAATTTCACCTGACCCCGAAGGAAACCATATCGCTAATGATATAGTCATGATTATTTACTTGTTGGTTTCATCTTACAGCAGAACAATTAAGGATGCAAATAGAAAATCTTTATTTTACACGCAATTTTTGTCCAATGTAGATTGTATATTTTGCATTTAGATGGTTCCAGGCTTTGATTTGTGCAATCGACGAGCGGTATTGGAGCGCTAACTCTGAAACGGTATCGCCTCTAAGGACCAGGTGATAAACCGGCGCTGCCGAAGGACGGGAAACAGTTGTTCCAGAAGCAACTTTTAACACTTGCCCGGCTCGGATAAAGTTTTTATTGCGAATGTTGTTGACGGAGGCTAAATAGTTGACAGATATGTGAAATTTATTCGCAATTCCACTTAACGTATCCCCCCACTTGACTCGGTACGTTGTCAAGACGGTCACAGGAGGTGCAGGAGGTGCAGCTAACGGCTTTAGCTGACTGTTTTCGAAATTGACTTGAGCCGGTTTCATCCCGCTTTTAAGCTTGGATAACAACGCAAGGTTTTGAGCGGAGGTTCCAGTATAGTTGGGTATACCATACTCTTCAGCCAGCACGGCTCGGTTGCTAAAAGCTGCATTTAAACCTTTTGACTTCATATAATCAACGAGCGAGACGGTCTCGATTTTTTTCACAACAACAGAAGAGGATCTGACCTGGTTTGTATACTTTCCTGCATAATCTTCTGAAACATCAAAATTCCCATAGGATGCTAAGCCGTTAAAGCGGTAATCCGAAGCCCATTGCCATGCCCCGACCCCATTTGAAAAAAACGCTGTGGGCTTGCCTTTTTCCGGATTAATAGGATACGCAGCAAGCCAAGGCTTATCAATCAATAACGAATGCGGCAGCAAACGGGTATTATAAAAATTGGAGCCACTGTATATATCAACCTTCGTATAACCTAGTCTTCTCATTTCCTGAATAAACGTATTGGTGTATTCGGTTAATTTTGCTGGGTCATTTGCTAGATTCGCAGCTTCAATATCCACGACAACATAACCGTCTTTATTTTTGTCGAATCCTACTAAATTTAATTTTTTGTCAAACCATTGGGCTTCTGCTTTTGCAATTTCATTGCTCGTATACCGCGCATAATGATAGGCGTGAGCAATCATTCCAGCTTGTTTTGCATTAGCGATATTGACAGAAGCGGCAGGATCTACAAAATAACGATCCTCGCTCACTTTAATGACAACCGCATTGACGCCGGCCTCTTTAATTGTTTGATAGAAAGCAAGCGGTAAACCTGTTTCATTATTATGGTGGGAGACATCTATAAAATCAACATTTGGTTCACTTGCATGAGCGGAGAACCCAAACGAAAAAACGAGAAGGGCCGATAATGCCAGTAAACTAAGAAACTTGACTACTTTCTCCAACATCATTCACTCCTTTTAGAATCATTGATTCGTACTGTTATGTTCAGCACCAATCTGTTCTCTGATATGCGTTACAACAGCATATGCTTTTAGGAAAGACAGAGTGAGCTATTTGGACGCTGGTAAATTATTCATTTTCACACAAAAAAGAGGCCTTCAAAGGTTCCTCTTCTTAATCAAATGGAAATATTCACTTACAGTTCTCATTTTAGTCGAAAAATTCGATATAATTATGCTTCTTTTCTATAACGCTTAACGGGCAAGTAGATATCAAATTGAAGGGCTTCCCCGACTGCATGGCTTCTTTTTCCGTGATGGTAAATTTCCACGCTCAATGCATGATCATCATGTTCATAACCATATTCTTTCATCCATTTAAACATTTGTATGTAAGTGTTCTCAACTGCTTCTGCTGAACCGTAATGACGGCCAGATACGTAACTCTTCTTCGGAATGGTAAAACCCACCATACCCTCAGGCACCTCTGCAATTTTTTCAACCGGTGTTGTAACATAATATGTCATTTCAGTTTCTCTGCAATGGAATGGCGCAATGAATACCAAATCGCCGGCAGGGTAAAGAACCTCGTCCAACCTTAATTCCAACTCTGTAAATAGCTGTGGAAGTTGTTCCAATTCTGAATATGAGCCATTCCAGGCGATTCCAACCACATGAAAGGCTTCTTTCTCAATGACTCGTATCTCCAATCATCATCCCCCCTACCCTCATCATATTTCATTGAAAATGTTTTTATCCCTACCCTCTCACATTTCGCAAAAAATTATTTTAAAATACTTGCTGGCACGTCAAATTGATTCCACAAAAAAATAGCAAATGCTGCTGACAATAGCCATGCGAAAAGTGGATTTTTGTAGTGGATCGCTAAAAAAGTAAACATGATAAACGTAAACAAACTTGACCACCAGATATTCCAGCCATGTCTATGAACAATGCCGCCCGTCATTAAATCGATTGCTTCATCGACCATATAAAGAAGGGTCCAGCCTAAAATATATAAAAAGCGATTTCTTTTTTCGCCTGGCAAATGACCAAGAAAGATCAGCACCGTTAACGGATATTTGATGAACATGATTAAAAGTGAAATATGCGTATGCTTGGCCCAATTGGCATCAATGCCAATCGGTACGTACTCCCACATACTATACCGAAAAAATAAGAATTGGTACAATAGATCGCCAACCATGAAAAAAAGAATCGTCGGATAATATTGTTTCCAATTTTTCCAATCCGCCCATTTAAGTGCGATCCCTATATAGAACAACCCATATAAAATAGTTGCCACTGCTTTCCCCCTTCCTCGCAATTACACAACCAGTATTTTCCTTTTTGTAAGTAAATTATAACATAAAATTTTCGAATTACTATCTCCGTCCTAAAGATTCATCCTATTTTCCGGAAATTCCAAATATTCTATCAAAATTGAAAAATATTAAACAACACAACTCCTGTCAGCCCCATGAAAAAGATCGGAAAGATATGCTTTTTGGAGGGGCCAGCTTTTTTTCTTTTTTCCAGACGATCGGAAGTTCAATCTGACACGTTGCAAATCGAAAATATAAACATTCCGTTCCTTAGCTCGCTCTTGTATACAGGATTTGTCTCAACCGTTGTCTGTATGCTGCTGTGGAACATCGGTGTCCAAAAAGTTGGCGTTACAAATGCTGGAATTTTTTTAAACTTTAATCCTATCTTTACCGTCATATTAGCCTTTTTAATTCTTAACGAAAAAATGAACTTGGCGGAATGGCTTGGAAGCGCGATCGTTATTACAGGGTGCTACCTGTTTTCCCGATTTGCTTCATGTAAACAAAAAACTTTTATTACCGCAAATGCAAGATCTGAACAGACCCCCGTACTTCATGAGTAATTTTTAAAATGGTGATGGTGGACATTCATCCAAACCATTCCTAGTTATTCATCTTACACTGTATTAAACATTTTCGTAAGAGGGTGATAGGGTGTCTGTTATATCAGGGCAAGAATTTAGAAAAAGAATCGATGAGATGAAAGCAGAAGTTTGGATCGACGGGAAAAAGGTGGAAGGGAAGATCTCAGAGCATCCTGTTTTTTCAAAAATCATGAAAAGCCAGGCAAAATTATATGATTTGCAGCTTGAAAAAAGTGATTTAATGACAACAACTTCTCCTTTTTCCCAAGGCAGAATGGGAATTTCCTATTTAGAACCAAAAACAAAGGAGGATTTGGAAAAACGCCGTGTAATGATAACTGAATGGGCAAAAACAAGTGCCGGGATGCTAGGACGTTCACCGGATTATATGAATACAGCAATTATGGCATTTAGCAGGGCTGCAGATGTTTGTGGAGTTGAAGGACAGCCATTTGCTGAAAATTTGCGTACTTTATACAAGCAGGCGTGTGAAAACGACCTTTCGTTTACCCATACATTCATAAATCCCCAGGTCAACCGCTCAAAATATTATTTAGAAGAGGATGAAGAAATTATCTCTGCCAAAACAGTCGCACATAATGATAATGGCATTGTTATGAAAGGTGCACGCCTTTTAGCGACGCAAGGCGGAATCACGGATGAGATCCTGGTTTTTCCCACCAGTATCGCTGCATTAAATAAAGATTTTGCTTATGCGTTTTCAATTCCAAGCAATACACCCGGATTAAAATTTATTTGTCGGGAATCTTTCAGCTATAAGGACTCTCCCTTCGACCATCCGCTAGGTTCCCGTTTTGACGAAATTGATGCCATCGTTGTTTTTGATGATGTCACCATTCCATGGGAACGCGTTTTTTGTTATCAAAATCCCGACGCTGCTTTTAAAATTTTTCATGAAAGCAGCTTTACTCCATTAGCTGCACACCAAGTCACAACCCGAAGAGTCGTAAAAACCGAATTTATTCTTGGTGTTGCCCAGCTTCTAGTTGATACGATTAATATCGGCGAATATCAGCATATCCAGGAAAAAATAACGGAAATCATTATCGGCGTTGAATCGTTAAAGGCGCTTTTGCTCGCTTCTGAAGTGAACGCAAAGGTTGATAAATGGGGAACGATGGTTCCGGATTTTACTTCATTAGGTCCTGCGATCATGTTGTACAACCGACTTTACTCGAGGGTTTGTGAAATTTTACAGCTGATTGGTGCAAGCGGTCTTGTTTCCATTCCAACCGAGTTGGATTTTGCATCTGAAATTGGGAGCGATTTGGAGATTTATTTGCAAGCTGCAAACACAAACGCGGTTGACCGTGTTAAACTTTTTCGCTTAGCTTGGGATATCAGCATGAGCGCTTTTGGCAGCCGGCAAAATCTATATGAACGGTTCTTTTTTGGCGATCCCGTGAAATTGGCAAGCGGATTTTATAAAACCTATGATAAAAGCGCTGCCGTCGACTATGTTAAAAGCTTTTTAAAATCCAATTAAAGTATTATATTTTCCGGAAAGTTTTATATATTGTAACTAAGTCATATTGAAGGGAGTTTGTATGTTTAATTTGTTCGGCATGTTTCCTGTTCTTCTTATTTATTTGCTTTTTTTCGGTTTAGTCATTTACTTTATTATTCGAGCACTGCGTTTTATGGACGAGAAAACGACGCTGGAAAAGGAAAGAAATGCTAAGCTGCAGCAGATTGCAAAAGCGTTGGAGATAGTAAACAAAAAAGACGGGTAGATCGCTATACGAAAAAACGCCATCCAGATGACGGAGGCGTTTTTCCTTGCATTATTTTAAAAAGACGTTATTATACGTCAGTAGGCATTACTGCGGAATATTCATAAATGTTTTAGATGAAACAAACGGCAAGCGAGGATACTGCGGAGGAGTAATGACCATTTCAGCTAAATTGGACGGCGCGCGGGCATTACTACTCTTTTTTCAACATTCCAACCTCAAGTTTTGACCAATCAATCAGATTTTCGAGAACAACTGCAACAAGAATACCGATAATCAAGCCGTTACTAAGCAGCGGGCGAAACAGCATCGGGATTGTCGAAAACATATCGGCAGGAACATTCATCACGGCAATTCCAAACAGGACTGGGGCAGCAATCCGATAGATGGTTTTTGAATTAAAAGTGATCCCCTTTAAGTTCGATAACGCTCCGCCAAACAATTGCAAATAGGCCACAAACAAGACCGCATCCCCGACGCTCACCGGCAGTGAAGAGAACAAATGCCCAAGAAATGGAATCAAACCAAGGCTCATAAACAGAACACCGCCAAGAATAAACGGTGCAATTTCAACTATTTGTGTTGATTGCAAAAAACCAATTGATGAAATATAGGGTGCATAAGGAACAAGACCAAAGAAGCCTGAAAAGATGGAATTCAGCCCTGTTAAGAAAAAGGATCGACGATACTGGCTTTCAGTCGTTTGCTGATGGATTACTGGCTCAGCCCCCTTTAGTGCGCCGATTGTATTCGTGGTATTGACCAAGCCTGTTAACACAATCATGAGTACAATGCCTATATTAAAATTTGGCTGTCCCCAGGGAAAGAAATGTACCAGCCGAGGCGAAACAGCCTGCGTTTCCACTCTCGGAAAAAGTAGCGAGTAGGCAATCCATCCAACGACAATGCCGATCAAGATCGCGAAATTACCAATGAGACCTTTTCCTTTAATATTCAGCGACGCAACGAGAATAACTAATAGCAGCGATAATCCGGCAATTGGGAGATTGATTTTTCCTGAAGACGTCAATCCCAGCATCCCTTTTGTAAAAATAACAATTAACTGACATGCAAGCAAAAACAGCACAGTACTCATTACAACAGGGGTAAATAAGCGATTTAGAATCGCTCCCATCCCAAGAGCGCCAAAAACAGCAACAATCACCCCGGATAAAATAATCCCAGTGGCAATTCCCCCACCGAGTTCGCTAAGACTCATTCCCGCTGAGGCTGCCGAAGCACTTAAGCTGAGAATCGTCCCCCACCACAAGCCCGACTGCCCTTCCATGATCGGGTATTTGTGCCCAAAGAACGCCTGCAAAATACAAGCAGTACCCGTAAAAATAAAAGAACGCTGCAGTGCTCCTGCTATTTCCACTGCTGACAAATGAAATGCATCCCCGATTGTAAGCGGTATCACTACAGTGTTAGCAAACATAAAAAACAACCACTGAAATCCAGCAAGAAGAGTTTTCGATGGCGGCATGTTGTTCGCGCCCCCTTTTTTGGCGTAAGACTATTATCGTTATAAACATTGTTAAAAACTCTAGAATATAGTTTTTCGATTGCTTCTATTATATCTTGGAATAGGATGAAATAATAGATTAAAGAATAGTTTACATAAAATTATTATAATATATAAATTTCTTATAAAAAAACGTGCTCTGCGGCACGTTTTTTTTTCGCTATTTTTTTAGTTAGTGATGATGCGCGTGGGCATGTCCTTCGATTGAAGGATTTGTGATCACCCATTCTTCTTGTGGGAAATGGAAAAATTGGATCCACACTCCGTCTAAATATTTCTGGTTTTTTTCGAGGATGATGTCAATCCCCTTGTCTGTTTGCACAATTTCGTCGTTTTCCGTTGGTGTATCCAGCATCAAGTCATAATGGGCATGATCCCCATGAATTTCACTTACATAAACCCGAAATTTTTTACCAGTTTCGTCCATTTTTCCCAACATCTTTTTTAATTCTTTTGCCGCATTTCGATTTATTTTACACTTCATCTGGGTATCTCCAATCATATAGATTCTAATTTATTATCGCATTTTCTTTTTAAAAAGCAAAATAAGACAGATTAAATACCATCTTAAGGATAGGAAAAAGTATAACTTATCATTTGGAAATCATTTCCCATATAAGGGAACTAAATCCTTTCTTAATTTGTCACAATTTATCATTGATATATATGTTAATATTTTTAACGTGTAATTGATTAAAATATCATAAAAGAAAGAATTTGTATGTGATGCAAATCACATAATTCTAAAAAAAAATGAACTTTTTGTGGAGGGAGATGAAAAAATGTTCAAAAAAGGGTATGTAATCTCATTATTAGCTGTTATTCCAGTATTGCTTTTAAGTGGATGCCAAACCAATATGGTCGTTTTTAACCCGCAAGGACCTGTTGCTCGGGACATCCTCCAATTAATTAACTGGTCACTAGTGTTCATGCTGCTGATTGTCGTCGTTGTTTTTGGATTATTTGGCTATATTGTCTGGAAGTACCGTGAAAAACCGGAAAATATGAACTATGAGCCACCGGAAGAACACGGAAGTAAAATAATGGAAGTCATTTGGACATTCATTCCGATTGTGATCGTGATTGCTTTGACGATCCCTACAGTTAAAACAATTTACAATCTTGAAAAAGTGCCAAAAGGGTATGAAAACAAGAAATCAATTACAATCAATGTTACATCCGCTGATTGGAAATGGATTTTCAGTTATCCGGAACAAGGTATCGAAACAATTAACTATGTAAATATTCCAGTTGACACCCCCATTCAATTCAAATTGACATCTGCTGGCACAATGCAATCTTTCTGGGTTCCAGCTCTAGGCGGTCAAAAATATTCGATGGCAGGAATGGAAACACAAATGTATTTAGTTGCCGACAAACCTGGAGAATACATTGGCCGGAACACAAACTTTAATGGTAAAGGGTATGCTGGTATGGAATTCACGGTAGAATCCAAATCACCGCAAGCCTTTGAAAAATGGGTAAAGGATGTTAAGAGCCGTGCGCCAAAATTGACCGAAGAGAAATATATCAGTCTCTTAAAACCTACTCATCTCGGGCGCCTGACTTTTTCAAATACTCACTTAGCTTGGATTGACCATGGAAAAATGGATTCAAAGATTTATACTTTCCCAGAATTGTATCGAAATCATGATTATCCAGGACAAATTTTTAAAGAACATGAAAATAAGCCAATGAAAATGGATGGACCCGCAAACGGTAATTTAGATGGAGGTGAAAAGCATGGGAATTAAATGGGATCGTTTTTTTATAACGGGTGATCCGTTAATTTTAGGCTCGCAAATTGCCATTCTCTTAACAATGATTGGGATTGTCGCCGGGATTACCTATTTAAAAAAATGGAAGTGGCTTTGGACGGAATGGTTTACAACCGTTGATCATAAGCGAATTGGGATCATGTATATTCTTTCCGGCGTATTAATGTTTTTCCGCGGCGGAGTAGACGGACTGTTAATGAAAGCTCAAACAGCAACACCAAATGGGCGTTTACTAGATGCTCAGCACTATAACGAAGTTTTCACAACTCACGGCGTCATCATGATCTTGTTCATGGCAATGCCGTTCTTAATTGGTCTCATGAACGTTGTTATTCCGCTGCAAATCGGAGCGCGCGACGTTGCTTTTCCGCAGCTGAATGCACTCAGCTTCTGGCTGTTTTTTAGCGGTGCGATGCTCTTTAATATTTCGTTTGTTATCGGTGGCTCTCCGGATGCCGGCTGGACTGCTTACTTCCCTCTCGCTGGTAAGGAATTTACGCCAGGTGTTGGAAACAACTTCTACGCTGTCGCGATCCAGATTGCCGGTATCGGTACGTTAATGACCGGAATCAACTTTATCGTGACAATTTTAAAAATGCGTGCTAAAGGCATGACGCTAATGAAAATGCCGATGTTCACTTGGACTTCGTTCATTACATCGATTATTATCGTGGCTTCTTTCCCGATTCTGACTGTCGCTCTGGCATTAATGACATTTGACCGTATTTTCGGTACGCATTTCTTTACACTTGGCGGCGGAGGAATGGATATGATGTGGGTTAACCTGTTCTGGCTATGGGGACACCCTGAAGTTTACATCGTTGTTCTGCCAGCATTCGGTATTTTTTCAGAAGTCATTTCGACCTTCTCGCGCAAGATGCTGTACGGTTACAAATCAATGGTCTTCTCGATTGTCGGTATTGCATTCTTGAGTATGCTTGTATGGGTGCACCACTTCTTTACAATGGGTGCAGGGCCTGCTGTTAACTCGATTTTCTCGATTACAACGATGATGATCGCTATTCCGACAGGTGTAAAAATGTTTAACTGGCTTTTCACCATGAGAAAAGGCCGGATCAAGTTTACAACCGCTATGCTGTGGGCGCTTGCGTTCGTTCCAAACTTTCTAATCGGCGGTATCACAGGTGTTATGCTGGCAATGGGCGCAGCGGATTATCAGTACCACAACTCCTTGTTCCTTGTTGCCCACTTCCACTATGTATTAATACCTGGCGTTGTATTTGCCGTATTTGCTGGACTTTATTATTGGTGGCCAAAAATGTTTGGACACATGTTAAACGAAAAAATTGGAAAAATCCACTTCTGGTTCTTTGTTATCGGATTTAACCTAACCTTTATGCCAATGTTCTTCCTTGGTTTAAACGGAGCGGTGAGACGATCCTATACGTATTCAGCTGAAACCGGGTTTGGACCGTTGATGCTTGTCTCAGCGATTGGTGCTTTTATAATGGCCATCGGTTTTGCGGCACTATGCTATAACATTTATTGGAGCGCACGCCATGCTGACCGCCGCATTTCAAGTGATCCGTGGGATGCAAGAACGCTTGAATGGGCAACGGCATCACCTGTTCAATTCTATAATTTTGCAAAAGTGCCTGAAGTAAAGTCACTTGACGCGTTCTGGTACATGAAGAAACACAACGAAGGATTGGAATTGGATGGCAGCGAAATGACAGAAATTCATATGCCAAGCAATTCTGGGCTGCCGATCATTATGTCCATTTTCTTCGGTGTCGCAGGGTTCTTCCTTATTTTCGAATGGAAAATGGCTGCTCTCATCGCGGCAATCGGAATTCTTGCTGGTTTAATTGTTCGCTCCTTCGATTATAACGACGGTTACCATGTTCATATTGACGAAATTAAAAAGACAGAGAAAGCATGGCGCAGTCTTGATAAAGAGGTGAAAAATCATGTCAGCTAATACCCATACTGCATTGCCACTCGAGTATCAAACAGAACAGAACCGGATGAACATTCTTGGCTTTTGGATTTTCCTGGGTGCGGAAATCATCTTATTCGCTACCTTGTTCGCAACCTTTTCCGTATTAAGCAGCCGCTATGCCGGAGGCCCAACACCGAAAGATTTATTCGATATCAAAGGCGTCATGATTGAAACAGTTCTGCTGTTAACCAGCAGTTTTACATGCGGAATCGCCATTTATGAAATGCGCCGTCAAAACAAAAAAGGTCTATTAACATGGCTGGTCGTCACGTTACTGCTTGGCGCAGGCTTTGTGGGCATGGAAATTACCGAGTTTGTGAACTACGTTCATGAAGGTGCTACGATGCAAACAAGCGCCTTCCTTTCAAGCTTTTTCGTTCTGCTTGGCACTCACGGTCTGCACGTCAGCATAGGGATCGGCTGGGCAACGATGGTCATTATCCAAATTTTAAAAAGAGGATTAACGCCCGTTACCGCCCGTAAAACTTTTATTATCGGTTTGTACTGGCACTTCCTTGACGTTGTTTGGATTTTTATTTTCACATTTGTGTATTTGGCAAGGATGGTGGCGTAAATGGCTAAAAATACAAAAGGTTTTCCAATCACCCATGTTGTTGGATTTATCACATCACTGGCGCTAACTTTCGCAGCTGTTGCCGTTGCTTTTAAAACTTCTTTGCCTGTAAAGACGATTGTCTGGGTCATTGGCAGTTTAGCTGTGATCCAGGCCGGCCTTCAGCTCTATATGTTTATGCATATGAATGAAGGTGAAGACGGTAAATCGCAAACGATTAACGTGCTATACGGATTTTTCATTGCGGTCATCACCGTTGCCGGTTCCATTTGGGTTATGTCGTTTGGAATGTAAACAGTAGAACCAGTCCCTTTGGTCAGGGGCTGGTTCTTTTTTTCTTCATCTACATCGAGATCCAACTACCATTTTGAAATTTAACAGTTATGTGATAAATATCATCCCCCTCCATGACACTTGTCATATAATCAGGTTTTATTACCAGGTAACAAAAATCACATACATTCTCAATTTTTAAGTATAAGATGAAAGTAGTGCATTTATATTTTTGAAAAGAGGGTAATGAATTGAACTTTCCACAACTAAAAATTGGTCATATGATGCCGCGGGTTCCCATTATGCAAGGCGGAATGGGTGTTGGGATTTCTTTAAGCAAGCTTGCTTCAGCTGTTGCGAATGCCGGGGGTATTGGAATTATTTCCGGGACAGGAATTTCGATTGAAGAAATGCGCCAGCATATCAGGCTGGCAAAAGAATGGAGCAATAGCACCGGGTATATTGGCGTCAATGTCTTATTTGCTATGAATGATTTTGCTAAAAAAATGAAAGTTGCTCTTGAAGAAAAAGTGGATTTTATTATTTCCGGTGCTGGAATATCCAGAGATATGTATGCATGGGGAAAGGAAGCTGGAATTCCAGTTATATCGATCGTTTCTTCGGCAAAATTAGCGAGGATTTCTGAGCGACTGGGAGCTGCTGCTGTTGTCGTTGAAGGTTTTGAAGCTGGCGGACATCTTGGTACCGATCAACGGCTATTTGACCTTCTGCCAGAAATAGTCAGTGCCGTTTCCATTCCTGTTATTGCAGCAGGCGGAATTTTAACAGGTGAAGATATTGCCAAAGCAATTCAAATGGGAGCTTCAGGCGTGCAAATGGGCACCCGTTTTGTTGCCAGTGTGGAATGTGATGCCCCTCTTTCCATTAAACAAGCATATGTCGATGCAAAAAAAGGCGATACCATTCTTATTAAAACTACTGTAGGCTTGAAAGGCCGCGCTATTGCCAATCAATTCACCAATTTGGCAATGGGTTCAGACAAATTAAAAATTAGAAAGTGCCACGATTGCCTAAAAAATTGCTCTTACCAATTTTGCACCCTCGAATCTTTGCTTACATCAATGAACGGAGATGTTGAAAATGGACTCGTTTTTGCTGGAGCAAGGGTGGATGAAATCAGCAACATCCTCCCAGTGCAAACAATTATTAATCAACTAACGTCTGAGTATGAAGTAGCCGCAAATGCGGACGCTCTACGTTAAAGCAATCTAAATACCTATTTTCAAATGCATCAGAGATAAGCAGTTTACTGCACTAACAACGTGAACGTGATTAATCACCGGATTTGTTCCGATTTCCAATGATTTTTTGTGGCGGTTGTTATATTCAAAAATTTTATCCGTTTGTTTCAGCGATTTATCCATGTATTTTGGAAATTTATCCGTGTATTTTTGTGGTATAGCCGTTTGTTTTATCCATTTATCCGGATTCCAATCTTTCGGGATGTTCCATAATTTCAACATGAATCCATTATTACCCATATACAATTTTGAAAATTTCATGCAAAATCGCCTGAGCTTATCACTCAGGCGATTTTGCTGATTTCCCTCGCAGTACTGACTTCACCGCCTGCTCAATCTCTGCGTATCCCGTGCAGCGGCAAATATTGGACTGGAGCCATTCCTTAATCGTTCCATCATCAGCGTCGGGATGGTTTTCAATCAGAGAATGGCAATTCATAATAAAACCAGGGGTACAGTAGCCGCATTGAAAAGCAAAATTTTCTACAAAAGCCTCTTGTATCGGCGCATGCTCCAGACCTTCGATTGTCGTAATTTTTTTACCGACTGCTTCAATTGCCAGCATCAGACAAGACTTCATTGGCTTGTCATCTACATTGACCGTGCAAGCGCCGCAGTCGCCATTCAAGCATCCCGGTTTTGCACCTGTTAACCCAAGTGGACCGCGCAAAACATACAATAACATGTCAGCCGACCGAACCGTCACCATTCGAATTTCCCTGTTCACATTCAAAACAATTGTATGTGATTTCATGCTCCCCCTGCTCCCTCAAAGAACATTAAGACATCCTCAAACAAATTCCCCAGCACAAAGAAGCGGTAATCAGCGGAGCCTTCAATATCATCCAATACGGATCCGGGCAGCACTTCAAGCGCCCCTTTTACTCTCTCAGCAACAGACAGACCACGATGATTTAAAATCGTCTCGGCCTCCACCGAACGAAACGGAAAGGGGCAGAATCCGCTAATTGCCACACGCAGCTTGCCACCGATTTTTACCGTGGCGATGGTAATAAGGGGATAACCAGTGTTCCATTGCTGCCGGCGCTTCACTGCAAAAAACGGCGCTTCGATCCAATTCTTGTCTGTGATAAACTGAACAAGTAGCTCCCCCCTGCCAAGCTGCAGCTGTTCGGAAAATAACTCATTAAACGAAGCCCGCTTCAACCCCTCAGAGCCAGCAATCACCACCTGACTGCCTCCGAGCAAAAACGGCAAAGCCGCTTCGCGATAGAAGATCCGCGCACACACATTGCCGCCGAGAGTAATTTTCTCACGAGCAGTATGATCGGCAATTTCATTCGCAACATGGGAAAGCAGCGGAAAAGGGTTCAATTCTGCAATCCTCGTAAGCGGTAATGCGGCGCCCAGAACAAGTTCATCATCAGACCTTTCAACCGCATGCATTTCACGAATCTCCTTAATATCAATCACCGCTTCCGTATAGGTGAGATTGATGCGGCCGAGAGTTATCAACTCCGTGCCGCCAGAAAAATACATCGGCTGCTTTCCTTGAAGATCCAATCTTTGAAAAAGCTCAACCGCCTCTTTCACTGAAACAGGTTTATAATACTCAAAATCAAACGGCAGCATTAGTTTCTGCCTCCTTTTGCCCGCCAAATGTACTCCGGAATCAGCGGAAGTTCATGCAACGATACTCCTGCTGCAGCGGACAAAGCATTGCCAAGAGCACCTGGTATGCCAAGCAATCCATGCTCGCCAACGCCTCTTGCCCCGTAAGCGGCGTCTAGCTGCGGCGTCAAGACAAAATCCACAGCATATTCCGGATTTTCTCCGTAGTGAAGCGGCCGGTATGTGCGCAGCTGCGGATTTAGCACACGACCAAGCTCATCAAAGTAAAACGTCTCCCGTCCTGCAAAGGCAAGCCCCATGCTCATTGCTCCCATCACCTGTCCGATGGCGGCTTTTTCATTGAGAACCGTTCCAATATCAACCACCGACACTGCCTTTAACAAACGATATGTGCAATCCCTTTGATCAAATTCCACTTCTACACCGTAAGCCGCTACCGTCCATTCAGGCCCCGGCTGCCCCTCCCCGGTTTCCGGGTCCATATGTGTCATTCTTCGTAAAATATAATTCCCTTTGCCAATAATCTGCCCGCCGACCGAATTGCCGTTAGGATATTGATAGCCGCAGCCAATTTCTTTAAAGTGTAGCCCGATCACCGGGTCATCCCGTAAAAATACCCGGCTATTGGCCACTTCCAAATCTTCGCGCGGCGAGCGTAACACACAGGAGGCTACATCCTTTAACTGCCGGATCACATCTTCCGCTGCCTCAAGTACAGCTTTTCCAGCCATAAATGTCCCTCGGCTGGCAACGGTTTTCCAATGTTCAGGAGTTGTCTGGGTATCGACTTCCATCCGCACATGAATTTTATCCACATCCATTTTAAGCCGTTCTGCCAAAATTTGGGCAAGCATGGTTTTCGTTCCCGTTCCTATTTCGATTACACCCGACATTAAATTGATGCTGCCATCCGGATTAAACGTCAAAATAACACCCGAAGGAGCATTTGTTTCAATCGTTGATGTCTTCCAGCTACAGCTAATTCCCTTTGCCCGGACAATCCGGTCATTTATTTTCAAAACCTGGCCCTGATCCCACTGAATCAACTCTGTTAATTTATCAATACACTTTGGCAAATTTCCCACATTGCTTTGATTTAAAAGCACCCGAGTCGGCGTTCGATGCCCAGGCAAAATGGCATTCCGCTTCCGAAGCTCAAGCGGGTCGATCGCTAATTTTTCAGCCAGCAAATCCAACGTCCGCTCAATTGCAAAGGAAATTTCCGAGTGGCTGAATCCTCGATACGGAGACGCATATGGATGGTTCGTATACATACAATACGAATCGCACCACACATTTTCAATATTGTACGGGCCCGTACAATCAGCAGCACCTGCTCTTGTTAAATCAATCCCCTTATCCGAATAAGCACCGGTATCCCACAAATACCGGATATCGGCTGCTTTAATTAAACCGTTTCGGTCAGCGCCAAATTTAATCGTCGCATCAAGGCCAATATGACATGGAGAAGTAATGATATCTTCTTCTCTTGTATTGAATAGTTTAACAGCTTTGCCGCCAACCGCCTTTGAAGCTAAATAGGCCAGTATTTCCAGCTGAATCACTGCTTTTCCCCCGTATGCTCCGCCAACGAGCGGCGTATGAACAATGATTTTCCCGACATTCTCTCCAAAGTATTCGGCAAGCAATTTTTTTACCATAAATGGCGCCTGGGAAGAAGTCATAATCTCGATCGTGCCATCCGGGAATATTTCCGCTGTTGCACACCGTGTCTCCATTGCAGCATGATCAGACGGTGAAAAAGAAAAGTTCGCTTCTACAACAGTATCACTCTCAGCCCAGCCCCGCTCCATATCGCCTTTGCGAATTTTCACATGTGCAGCGATATTTGTACCCGGAACAGACTGAATGCCTTTATCCTTATGATACTCACCTAATCGTTCATGAACGAGCGGCGCATCCCCGCGAAACGCCTCTGTTGGCGAGTTGACAACCGGCAGCAGCTCATATTTCACCTTCACCAAATCAGCCGCCTTTTTCGCAAGCGCCGGCGTATCAGCAACCACAAGAGCAACCGGTTCCCCGTGATAGCGCACTTTTCCCGATGCAAGCGGGGAACGATCGCGAATTGCCTCCCCATTCAACGGAAAACTTCCTCCCGTCACAATCGCCCGAACCCCTGGCTGCTTGCTCGCATCAGTCGTATCCAGCTCAACAATCCGCGCGTGGCCATACGGACTGATTACCAACTGAACAGACAGCGCCTGCATCCGATAATCATTCGTATAGCGCGCCCTGCCCATCACTTTATCATACGCTTCTTTTCGAATGATACTTTTTCCAATCACATCCATTTCGATCCCTCCCCTGCATAAAATTCATACTCCGCAGCCGTATCAATATCGAGCATATACGGCTCATCCACCACAGCCAACACCTTGCCGCTTTCACTCCACTTTCCCCGAATCAAAGCACGCGCACCACAATCCCCTTCCAACTGCAGTAAATCCGGAAAAACCCTTTTAGCAAAAAGCACCGGCGGCTGAAGTGATGCTGCCACGAAAGCACCTTCTGGAGACGCCACAAACCCCTCAACAAGCCGGTTCAGCAAACTAGCCGTCACAAACGGCTGATCCGCCAGCATCATCACCACCGCATCCGCTCCCAGCCCAGTCGCCGCTCGAAGCCCAGCCTTTAGCGATGCACTCTGCCCGTAATCAGCCTCATCACAACGAAGACAGCTCCATCCCTTCTTTTTAGAAAAAGGAGCAAGCCAATGAAGCGGATCGCCCTTTCGAGTGACGGCAATGATCCAGTCAAGTTGGGAGTCGATGGCCGCCTGAAGCCCCCAGCTCCCTAAACAAAATTCACCAAAAGGAAGCTCAAGCTTGTTCCTGCCCATGCGAATACTTTTGCCTGCCCCAAGATAAACACCGATTATTCGGGGATTGTTCATCCACTCACCATTTCCTTTTTTGATTGTTTTTCACCACGCCCGATTTTTCCAAAACGACTGAACATTCCAGTCTCTATACTTCATTCCATTAATCCGGAACCGCCCATAAATTTTTTGCTTTCATTCTTGACGGCTTCCGGCAAACGGCTATTAATTGTGCCACGATACTGACGGCAATTTCCTCGGATCCGACCGCGCCGATCGAGAAGCCAACTGGCGCATAAATCGGCACTGGAATTTCCTTTTGGCGCAGCAGCCTTTTCGTCCGCTCTTTCGGTCCCAAAACACCGATATAGTTCACATTTTCAGCAAGCACCCACTCTAAAATCTCCCGGTCTTTTTGGAAATCATGTGTCATGATCACCACCAAATCATCGTGGATGAGCGAAAGTTTTCTTCCTAACTCTCTCGGAAAGCCGATGATGAAATGATCGGCTTCTGGAAAATTCTTTTTTGTGCAAAGCGCTTCCCTCCAATCACAGACGACTACAGAAAAACCAGATTTCACGGCAAGCGACACGAGCGGCTTGGCATCCTGCCCAGCACCAAAAAGAATCAGTCTTGGTTTCGGTTGCAGAAGATGTTGAAAAATAGACGTCCCTGGTATCATACCGCTTTTTATCTCGGCTTCGTCAATGACGGGAAGCTCGCTTTGCCACCAGCCAAATGGCTCTCCTTCATATGGGACAAAGAAATATTCAATTTCCGTCTCAATTTTCTTAATCATTATTACAGGAATGTTCGCATCAAGGAAATTCTTTATTTTAAGGAAATCAGCCGTCAGCTTTTCATCTACTGGCTCCAACAAAATAGTAATAGCGCCATCACAGCCAAATCCCTGTCCCCAGCCATCATCTGCTTCACTCCTAAGGTCGAAATGAATCGTCATTGCCCTGCCGCTCTCCCAAACTTCATTTGTTCTCAACTTCAGGTCTTCCTCTAAACAACCGGCGCTTAGCATCCCCGCTTGGGCACCATTTTCCAGAAAAAGCATCGCTGCCCCTGCTTTTTTATAAGAAGATCCTTCAACCTCGATAATCGTAGCCAACACTTTTTTACCCGGCATAACAATCCCATCCAAAATTTGATGAATATCGTCCATTCCACACCTCCACACATGCTTTCAAGCACTCTAACACATTTATATTCAGTTTGAAACGATTCCTAGAATTCATAATTTTTATCTTTGAGAATTCATAAGGTTAAATAAAGTTATTTTTAAAAAGGAGCAGTTAACGCGAACTGATCGAACGAAGCGGCGATCCGAGCCAGGATGATTTTTATAAAGCAACCGTTATCAATAATAAAAAAGGTGAGAATATCAAAATGAACCTGCTCCTCCTTAATGAGAGCAAACCGAATAAACTGGCGAGGTTCAAGAAAAATCTTTTAAAAAAAGAACGAAGTGATGGATTCAGAGCTGGTAGATCAAGTGCTCTCCGGCAAAAAACAGCGGATAAAGCGTGGTCATGGTAGGAGTGCCGTTATTCCTCTCCTGGCTTCGCCGGCTTAAATAAAAGAAGCCTTTTTTTATCTCTAATGGAAGACTTTTAAATTCGATGGTGATGACATCTTCTTTCAAACCTTGTTGTCGCACGCACCAATCAAATCATCAAACGGGCGTTGCTCATTTTCTCCGTTCGTTTTATTCGGTTCCATTTGGTTTAGTTTCGATCTCAATAACAGTTCAAAATTCCCAATTTCTCCAAATCAATCTATTGTTGTCTTTGCTATAATGAAATAGATATAGTAATAGTATTTGTTTTTACTATTTTTTTGGGGGGGAACATTGTGATTTCTTTGTATCATCGAATGAATAAGGCATTTTCGGAACAGACGACACTGCTTATTTACGCTGCCATCATCGGAATCGGCGGCGGCTATGGTGCGGTAGGATTTCGGTGGTTGATCAATCAATTTACGTATTTATTTTTTCATCGTACACAGACAGAACTCGCCTCGTATTATGGTTTCCGGACACTGTTTGTACCAATTATTGGAGGTTTGCTGGTCGGTTTACTCGTTCATTTTTTTGCAAGGGAAGCAAAAGGCCATGGCGTTCCTGAGGTTATGTATGCGATAACTGAGAAAAAAGGGGTGATCCGACCAAGAATCGTTGTGTTTAAAGCACTAGCCTCGGCTATTTCAATTGGATCCGGCGGTTCAGTAGGAAGGGAAGGCCCAATTGTGCAAATTGGTTCTGCCTGGGGCTCAACTTTTGGGCGGCTATTAGGGATCCGGGACCAAAATTTAAAAATACTTGTTGCCTGCGGGGCTGCTGCAGGGATTGCCGCAACGTTTAACGCTCCTATTGGTGGGGCACTTTTTGCCTTCGAAGTGATTTTAGGTAACTTTTCGCGAACAAATGTTAGTGCCATTGTTATTTCTTCTGTTCTTTCAGCAGCCGTTGGGAGACTTTACTTTGGAAATATGGCGTCCTTCCCTATTCCCAATTATCATGTTTCAGGAATTATCATTTTATTATTTTTTGCCATTCTTGGCATTGCTGGTGGTTTATACGGAGTTGCCTATTCAAAAGTATTGCTCTTTTTTGAAAATTTCTGGGATGAAATAAATTCCCTCCCAGAATGGTTAAAACCAGCATTTGGTGGGATCATTATTGGAGCTGTCGGTTTCTTTTTCCCACAAGTGCTCGGAGTTGGTTATCCTTCAATTGAAAAAGCACTTGTCAATCATATTGATTTACGTATGCTTGTCATTTTATTAATTTTAAAATTATTTTTAACTTCCATAACGATTGCCTCAGGAGGTTCGGGGGGTGTTTTTGCTCCTGGTTTATTCATGGGTGCAATGCTTGGCGGCGCAGTTGGTATCATTTTTCAAAATCTTTTTCCTGGCATGGATATAAGTGAAGGTGTTTTTGCAGCAGTTGGAATGGCTACTGTTTTTGCTGGGTCTGCCCATGCGCCGATTACTGCAATGGTTATGTTGTTTGAAATGACCGGTAATTATCAGCTTATTTTGCCACTAATGCTTTCTACGGTTATTGCAACAACGGTTTCAACAAAACTAAGCCGGGAAAGTATTTATACGATGAAATTAATGAAGCATGGCTTTGACATTATTCGCAAGCGCGCAACCGACCGCCTTTCTTCTATTCTTGTTGAGGAAGCGATTCACCCTGAAAAGCTAACTTTGCAAGCAACAATGACTTTAGAAGAAGCTTACGTAAAATTTGAAAATAGTCCAGAATGGTTTGCTACGGTTCGGAATGCCAAGGGAAAATTACTAGGCAGTGTTTCCCGTGCGCAAGTTTTGGAGGAACTTCAGCATCAACATGGCAGCAATTTAGTTACAAACATACTTCCAAAGAAAATGGGACATGTATCATCAAAAGCCACCCTTAGTGAAGCGAGCCGAATCATGAATCACCTAGGGATCAACTATTTGTTAGTCGATGACGAAAACGCCGAAGCGATCGGAGTCATCGGAAGTTCGGATATTATTAGGTGCTATAAGGAATAGAATTATCTTACGAATTGCCTTGGAAGTTGTTCAAAATTCCTTAAATAAACAGCTTTCGAAAGCTATCATTTTTTACATATGTTGAAATGAATTTTTTCTTTTCTTCACTTCATTCAAAACTGGTTTGTTGAAATTTTTATAGGTAGATATAACTCTTTTTTCATTTAAAGGATATATCCTTCCGTATAAACAATTTAGCGCTCGACGGCTTATTCAGCAAAAACAGGCTTTAGTGCCCCGGAGTATTGACCGCTTGATGGCATTTCTAATAAAAACGGGTATTTTACTCCGGTGTATTTCCTCAAGCTGTAATAGTTCGATCAGCTACATTGATGGGCATATTTGCGGACAAAGATGACACTGATAACAGCAAAGATCGTTAATCCGTTTTAGATGATCCGTTTCAAAAACGGGCATTTTTTTCACCTCATTTTTCAAAAAAATCTTTCTGTCCTTCCATCCTTCTCTTAATATCATCCCGAGGGTTCCAGCAGTTAAATTGATAATTTGTCTTGGTTTCATAACCTAAGCGGCTGCAAAAATAGCGTGTGCCTATTGCGTCTTTTTCTACTTTAAAATTTATGCAGGTGGCGCAGCAGTGAAAATTTTTCATGAAATGCCTCCATTTAAGAGAATCATATATTCTGTAACACGCAATTGACGCACCACTCTTTCATTGTTCTTTTTTTAAGAACTTTTCAATGTTTGTTCATAGTTTGTTCACTCTTTTTCGTTATTCTATAGACAGGTTCAAACGAACCTCCACCTCCTGTCCTAAAACGAAAACTAGCGTGATACCCGGCCCGAGTGCCGGGTATTTTTTTACCAAAGCGAAAAAGCTAAATAGCCTGCTGTCCCCCACATGATTAACGCCGAAATTTTGTTCAGCAAAAGGATCATTCCGCCAGAAGTCTCAAGAGTTCCCACAAGCCTGCCTGCAATCGACAAACTGAAAAACCACAGCCAGGAAACAAGAATACAGGCGATTGTAAACGCGATTTTTTCTGCGCTGGAGTATGTTAGTGAACTCGTGCCAATCACGCCGATTGTATCCAATATGGCATGAGGATTGAGCAGGGAGACCGAAGCGGCAAAAGCGATTTGTTTTTGGGCTGTAAAGGATTGACGGTTTTCATCCGAAGTTTCATTTGGCTTACTGTTCCATGTCATATAGCCCATAAAGAGCAGGAAAAGGATTCCGGCAGTCATCAAGAGAGTTTTGATCCAGGAAACCCCGAGCACGACCGCAGAGACTCCGAATACTGCGAGCAAAATAAGAAACGTATCGCAAATCGACGCTGTAAAGACAGCTGGAAGAGATTTGATCCAGTTTTTTTGAATGGCCCCTTGATTAAACACAAAAACATTTTGGACCCCGAGCGGCAAAATGAGTCCAAACGCGAGTAAAAAACCATGAATGGCAGCTTGAAACATGATAAATTCTCCTATTTTTAGGTTATGATTATCTTGATAATTTCATATAATGCTCTGAATCAGTGATCACTTTAAAGTCGTACTGAGAATACAGACCATGCGCATCAAAAGTGCTTAGCATCAGCTTACCTACTGTTTTGAGCTCAGATTGCTCCGTTAAAACTTCCATGAGCCACTTTGAGAGCCCCATCCCTCTATACTCCTCTAATATAAAAACATCCATGATCCAGCCCATGCGGACAAAATCCGTAATCACGCGGGCAAAGCCGACTTGTTTTGCCTTTCCTGTTTCAGGATCTCCATCATATAAGCCGAAGCAAATTGAGGAATGTTCAATCGAGTTTGCTACTTTTTCCAGCGAAATGCCTTTAGCCCAATAAGAATCTTCGCTTAAAAAACGATGAATCGTTTCCATATCAAGAAATCGCTTGCCCGTGTGAATGATAAATCCTTTGTTTTCCCACTTTGCCATTGCAGATTCCCCCTCTTATGTATTTTTCGAAATTTTCCGATATATCACTACAAAGTAAATAATACCAAGAATGAGCATATATGCACCATATAAACCAAAGGAAAACCACTTATTTGTGCTAAAAGATGCTCCCGCATAAGATAAAAGCAGAATGTTTGGAATTTTACCAATAGCTGAGGCGGCAAAGAAATACAGCCATTTTACTCTGCTCAAGCCGCAGGCAATATTAACAACAGGGGCAGGAATGATCGGAATGATCCGGCTGATAAAAATGGCTGCAAATGCGTGTTTATTTAAAAAAACTTCATAGTCTCTTATTTTCGGATATTTTTGCAAACGGGATTGCGCGGCCTCCCTGAAACCATAGCGGCTTAGGAAAAAGAAACCCATTGTCCCGGCCATCGCACCTGCAATTGTAACCAACAAACCTTGGACGGTGCCAAACAGCGCACCGATGGTTCCTGCTAAAATTGGAAACGGGATGATGGGAAAGAACACACAAATGGCTACCAACAGCGCACTGACAAGCATAGCAAGGCTTCCGCCTCCTTTAATGATTTCCAGCAGCGCTGCTTTCTGCGTGAAGCCAATCGCAATGATGATGGTTAGACTTGCGATGCTGATAATTTTTTTGTACATAACTACCTCCGAAATCGGATTCTTTCATTTATATAAATATATAAAGCGCGACCCTACATTTGCCAATGATGCTGCTTTTTGGGCATCTAAAAAAAGAAAATTCCTAGTATGCAAATACTTTATAAAAAATATTATATTACACTTTTTAAAAAAGAAAAATGCCATTGGTTTTTGGGGTTTGAGGTTCCAACCTCATTAAGAAAAGAGGGTGTCCCAAAAGCATAGCTTTTAGGGACACCCTCTTTTGTACTATCAGAATTTATATCTTAACTTCGATAACTGTCTAGCTCCACAAGAATAAGCTTCGGAAGCATAGCCTCGCACGAAGGAAATGCGATAGCATTTTCAAGGAGTCTGCGCGCCTTCCACTACAATCAACAGAGTGTAAAAATTATTTATGAACTTTGTACAAAAAAAAGAAGAAAATCATTCCATTTGGTATAATGAAGTATGGAACAAAAATTGAAGCCCCCTAAAGGTCAATGTTTCATAACCTTTTGGGTCAGCCTCTTTTGAAAAATCTTAAACACATATTTTACAAAACCGATGTAGAAATTTTGTAACAAAATTTCCATGCACGTAATAGGATCAAAATTATAATAAATTTATAGAATCACATATTGGCAAAAAGGCTTGACCAAAAAAATATAAAGTCTGGTGATTAATATGCAGGGAATCGGCCATCCACATGGGAAGGGGCATCCACATCCGCATGCTCATGGAAAAGAAATCAATTATAATGAAAATCCGTTTATTGTCATTTGGGAAGTAACAAGGGCGTGCCAATTAAAATGCGTACATTGCCGCGCCGATGCGCAGATCAATCCCGATCCGCGTGAATTAACGCACCATGAAGGGCTCAATCTCATCGATGAGATTTACGAAATGAACAACCCGATGCTTGTATTTACAGGCGGGGATTGCATGCTGCGCGAGGATCTTTTTGAACTTGCAGATTATGCAGTCAAAAAAGGAATGCGTGTTTCAATGACACCGAGCGCCACCACGAATGTAACGAAGGAAAAAATGCAGCGCGCGAAAGAAGTAGGTCTTTCGCGCTGGGGCTTTAGCCTGGATGGGCCAAATCCGGAGATTCATGATCATTTCCGCGGAACTCCTGGTTCGTTTGACCTAACAATTGAAAAAATTCGATATTTGAATGAGCTTGAAATGCCATTGCAAATCAATACAGTCATATCGCGCTATAACTATGACCACCTTGAAGAAATGGCAAAATTGGTCGCTGAGCTCAAGGCTGTGATGTGGTATATTTTCTTGCTTGTTCCGACAGGAAGAGGCCAAATCGATGACTGCATTTCCCCGGCTGAACACGAAAAAGTTTTCCGCTGGCTTTATGAGTTAAGCAAAACGGCTCCCTATGATATTAAAACAACTGCAGCCCAGCATTATCGAAGGGTTGTGCTTCAGCAAAAAATGCGGGAGCATAAAATCGCAAGTGGTGAGATCCATTACGAAGACTCAATTACAACGGATTTCGCCTCAATGCACGATGGTTTAAAACGGGCGCCCAAAGGCGTAAATGACGGCAATGGATTCGCCTTTGTCACCCATATTGGCGATGTCGTACCAAGCGGGCTGTTGCCAATTGTTGCTGGAAATGTTCGTGAAACTCCCCTTTCTACAATATATCGAGAGGCAAAAGTCTTCAAAGACCTCCGCCAGCCCGACAATTATAAGGGCAAATGCGGCATTTGTGAATACAATAAAATTTGCGGTGGCTCTCGCTCAAGAACATATGCAGTGACTGGCGATTATATGGAAAGTGAACCTTTTTGCGTCTATATTCCAGAAGTGATGCGGCGAAATGAAAATACGCCGGTCATCTAACAAATAAAGGTGGTGCAATCGTATGCTCCACCTTTATTTGTTCATGCTTTATTCAATCAATCCCGTATCTTTAATTTGCACATGTGAATGCACTTTAAAGGTCACATGGGGATAAAGCCGCTGCCATGATTGCCAATCATTGTTTTCTAAATGATGTGCACGATAATTCAGTCCAAACCCAACCGGATCTACATTTGCTTTTTGCATTTTGATGAGTAATTTTTTTGTCTCATTGTCCAATGTTTTTTTCGTCAATTTTTCATAATAGGACAAATCTCGATTATGGAGCTGAAACATCTCTTCTTCAATTTTTCCGCTAACCTTCAAGTATACATCAATGACAGGATGATTGTGGTTGTTGCTTTGAATTTTATAGCTGGTTTTAACATTTTGTGTATCAATGATAAAATCATCCTTTCCTTGATGGACTTTTATCGCACTTTTCACTTCCATATTTAATAAATAATTGAGCATTTTTGTTTCTTCAGGCGGTAAATTCATTTTTAGGCGTTTTTTATTAAAAAGACCAACCGAATTGACCTCAATGAACTCCTTTTTAGCCTCAATAATTGGCAGCAGCGGGTCTAGACCCTTCTCTGCAAATCTTTTTTTAAAATCAAACAAAAATTCCGGAATGACGTATGGCGTTTCCGAACCTTCTTTTCCAAACGTCATAAAAATCCAGTTGGATGGTATTTGTTCAGACTTTGGCTTTACTTTTAAAACATCCAACGCGGTTGGTTTACCTAATGCCACCCAGGCAATTCCCTGAAAATCGCGGCGTCGTGAGGGCCAGTAGTATAAATGCGGCTCCATTTTGTTTCTGGCTACCTCAGGGCTCATGATGAATACTTTCGCATGGCTGAAATCAACCTCTTTGTCTACTTTTGTTTTAATAATGCGAACTGCTTCAGCAATCGTATCCGCCTCTTCCGATACAATCATGAAGTCATTCGACTTTTTCCCCATAGCAGGAATGGCAAATTTAATACTGACAAGGTATTTTTTGGAATGACTTTTTGCCGTATCAATGCCAATGCTAACAGCAAAGAAACGTTTATCGATGTCTTTGTAGCCGCAGCCGGCTAAAAGCATGATTGACAGCATCGGCACAATCCACTTTAGCACCCTCATTTTTTTTTTTGCCTCCTTCCAATGATAAAGATCAAGAGAATAATCGAGATCTCGACCCCAACTCGGAGCTGAAGCCAATAGTCAACAAATTGAATTAACTGTAAGGTAGTGATGTTTAGCACTGCGAGGATCGATAAGCCAGAAAATATGACAAGAATTAGCCATTTTTGTTTGTTGCTTAATCCGTTTGCTGAGAGTCCTTTTAAAAATTCTAGGGTAACATGCCAATGTACAGAAACGCTCAGCAGCGTGATGCTTAAATAAAACATTAAAAAAATAAAAATAACCCTTTCTATTGGGCCATAGGTCATCCTCAAGGAATCCGCCGTTGAAATCCAAGGATAAAGATACTCTTGAGCCCCATCAGCACCATGGATCCCAATGGGGATAAAAAAAGTGGTGAAAAGATTAAAAATAACAAGGAAAAAAATGGCAACAAAATTCCTATTTTTGATTTTTTCCTTGAAAAGGCGGTTAAAGATCAAGACATTTGCATACCCCGAAAATGCGTATGAAGCCGCAGCAACAGCTTCAAAGTTTGGCGGTGCTAACCAATGTGTTCCTACTTCAAGAATAGAGTTCCAGTTTAAATTCTCACTTGTATATGCTTTAAAAATTAAAAATACAATTAGCGGAGTATTGATAAACAAAATCATTTCTAGCAAGTACATGACTTTTTGCGTGGTGAGCTGGATGACAAAAAGGATTGAGCCCAGAAACGGAAGCATAAGTAAAAATTGCCCAATTTCCGGGTTGATATACCGGTTGATGATATCAATATAGCCGAGCAGCGTAATCAGCCCTGCAGAATACCAAATGCATGCTAAACAAATAAGCACAGCTATTTTGAATTTATTTCCAAACGTTTTTTCCAGTAGCTCAGGCAGCGCCTGCTCCGGAAACTTCCCCATCAATTTGGAAGAAATGATCATTAAAACCAAACCTAATGGGATCGCTATGATGATCCCCATTACTGCTCCATCGTAGCGGTCCTCGATTAAAATTTTCGGAACAAAAATAATCGTATTGGTCATCATATTTGACAAAACCAAATATAGGAAATAGCGATTCATCTTACTCTCCCCCCTATCTTCATGGATCACAATTTGGCCGGTTTATGATCGGTTAAAGTGAAAAATGGCTGCCCAAAGCTATCCAAGCTTACCATATAAGCAATTAAGAGAAAAAAACCAATCACCATTCCGACTAGTCCATAAAAAATCGCTAGCACGACTAAGAAGTATTTTGCAACCCTCAGCGCAAAGCCAAAAGCATTAATAGGAATAACAAAGTTGGAAATCCCCACAGCGGAAACAATGATAATCATGATGTTGCTGACAAGACCGGCTTCGGTGGCGGCTTGTCCCAATATTAGGCCTCCAACAGTTGTGGCTGTTGGACCGATCGCTTTAGGGAGACGGATACTTGCTTCTGTCAACAGTTCCATAAATAGAAACATCACAAACACTTCAATAAAAGAAGGATAAGGTACAGCAGTCCTGCTTCCTGCGATGGATAAGGCTAATTGTATCCGAAATATTTCCGGATTATAGGCTGTCAAGGCAATATACGATGCTGGCAAAATAATACTGATTAATAGGCCGCAATACCGCAGAAATAGTAAAAACTGGGCCACCCAAAAGGTTTGATAAATATCTTCCATAGAGGCCATAAAATCTTTTAAAACAGTCGGCAAAATAACGGCGAAGGGGGAGCCGGAAATCATAAGAATGACTTTGCCGCTCGCCAGGTTTACCGCTACTCGATCGGCCCTTTCGGTAACGAGCATGACCGGAAACAATGACCGTTTCTTTTTTTTCACTAGATCAAGCAGCTGCTCCCCTGATTGAAACATTTCAATATGAATCGAATCTAAAAACTGGTGGACATTTGTTAAGACTTCCTGATTCACTTTTTTCGTGTCATATAGTGTCATGACTTGAGTACGTGAAATTGAACCGATTTCTTTCGATTCAATTTTCAATGTAGGGGAAGGATAGCGCTGACGGATCAGCCCTACATTGGTCGCAAGGCTTTCGCTAAACCCGGATTGCGGACCTTGAATAGTCGTTTCTACTGTTGTGTCGAGGACTGAACTATTGCGATCCGTTTTTAAATCAACTAAAAAAATCGCTTTTTGGAAAAAAACCAAGACAAAACCTTTTGTTACATCCTCAAGCGCTTTTTTTTCATCCTCAAAAGATTTCACTTTTGGATTTGATTGAAGATAAGCTAAAAAGGCTTCACCACTTGCCATTTCATAAAAAGGCTTAATCAGAATCGTCTGAATTTGGGTCCCATCACTGATTGTTTTTATATAAAAAAGCTTGATGGTTTCATTTCTTATGAACAATTCTTTAAAAACAACATCATCCGATTGCTGGATTTTTTCTTTCAGAGACTGCTGGATGGAATCTATTTTTTGACTTAACATCTGAAAACCCCATTTGAAAGTATATAAGTATACCTTCCCTCTATCATTGAGATTTTATTCCTTCAGACGGGATACGAAAGAAATAGACAAACTCATTTTTACAATTAACCCTTTACCGCTAATTTTTTCTTTTTAGAATTGGCAACACAGTCACAAGGCCAAGACCTATTCATTTATTTACGAAAAGTTTTTAAAATTAATTACACGAGACAAACATTGTCTAGTTTGTTTAAGTACCAAGAAAATTTCTTTTGAGGATGTCACCCTTTTCTTGGCAATCAGCGGTTTAATCGTTTCCGCTTTTCTAGGATTTCAAAATATTATTCAATGGCATTAGGATAAAAAAAGAAAAAAATGTGTGTCAGAGACAGTCATATCGAAAAAAAGCATTAATTCATCTGATTCAGCTGCTTTTTTTATCATTTTCGGCTATATTTGATATAAAGATTGAAAATGTAAGGAGTACCTATGATTAGAACAATAGCAGTCAATCAACACCACAAGTTAGTCAAAGATCTTCAAGTGGCCGATGTCTTTTCTGGAAATTATCTTTGGTATTGGATCGATTTTTCTGAAGCGAAACAAGAAGAAATTGATTTATTAAGGTATCCTCTGCAATTTCATCCGCTGGCAATTGAAGATTGTATTTATACGCTTCAGCGGCCTAAATTGGATTATTATGATGACTATACTTTCTTTGTAACACAGGCATTAAATCCGAAAACTTTATCGCGGGAAGAAGTCGATTTTTTCCTAGGCGGCAGCTTTATTGTCACCTTTCACCACAAACCTTCTCCTGAAATCGAGGAAGTTTGGAAACGGTTAAACGAGGCCCATGACATCAAAAAATGGGATCCTACACATGTCCTTTATTATGTTCTCGACAAATTGGTGGACAATTATTTTCCACTTGTTTATCAGATTGAAGATACGTTAAACGAGATTGACGAAAATTCAAAACGCAGAACGATGGAAGCTCTGCTTGCCGATTTATTTGATACAAGGCATGATCTCCTTTCGCTCAGGCATACGATTCAGCCAATGAGAGACCTCGTTTATCGAATCATCAATTCCCAGCGCCTTCCTGGTGTGAAGGGGAAAATTGAATATTTCTCCGATATTCATGACCATTTATTAAAATTATCGGAAATGATCGAAGCGAACCGGGAACTGGCGACGGATATTCGCGACAGCTATATTTCGCTAAATTCGCATCAAACCAATCATGTAATGAAAGTGTTAACTGTGATTACGACCATTTTTATGCCGCTTACTTTTATTGCCGGTGTATATGGCATGAATTTTCAGTACATGCCTGAACTGTCATGGAAATACGGCTACTTTGTTACTTTAATCGTCATGTTCCTGATTGGAGGCGGGATGTCG
Source organism: Bacillota bacterium Lsc_1132 (assembly GCA_044598425.1). Lineage (GTDB taxonomy): Bacteria > Bacillota > Bacilli > Bacillales > Cytobacillaceae > JAEVLT01. The sequence continues at coordinate 1,671,590 of CP172536.1, read as the reverse complement.
CTGTGGTTTAAAAATAAGGGATGGTTTAAATAAAAAGATGAAAAGAGGCTCCCCGGCACGCCCGCGGAAAGCGAAGCGCCTGAAGCGCCTGGAACGGAAATCAACAGACGAGGTTCAGAGCAGTAAACAAAAAAGGGTGTCCCTAAAAGCTATACTTTTGGGACACCCTCTTTCTAATTCAGTAATTGTTGTATATTACCAATTTTTATAGTCAATTGTTCCGCCAGTTAAGTCGATTGTGTTTCGATCACCTTTGTAATACGTTTTCCCATTTTTTTTAATAATCAGGTTTTCATACGTATAAACTTCCTGGCCATTCGGCAAGTGAACAACTACCTTTTTCCCCAAGTTTTCCTTTGGTGCCTCAATTCGAATCGTCCCTTGCCAATACTGGTTAAATTGATAAATGCCAAAGGCTAAAATCAAGCATGACAGGATGAAAAAGGACGGACCCTTCCAATGAAACTGTTTCGGCTTGTCATGATATAATTCAATTCTGGTCATTTTCTCCTCTTCCCCTTTAAAACATCTTTTTCTACCTAAATCGAACGATCTACCTACATTCATTTCCATTTTTATTAAAAATATTCGTGAAATTTTTAAAAATTACTCTTTTTCAGAATATGCAGCCTGCGGCTTGAAATTGCCTGTATTTTAACCTTTAAACCGTTTTATTTGGTTGTATAATTAGAAGGCAGCCGTTTATGAAAAAGAAAGGGGAAATTATTTTGACCTATCCAAATACCGAGGAAATAATGAGTTTATTGAAGGATTTGGTTTCGATTCCGAGCCCTTCTGGCAACACGAATGAAGTGATTGCATTTGTTGAACATTTTTTAAAAGACCTGGGAATTCAGACAAAGCGGAATCGAAAAGGCGGCTTGATCGCCACTATAGAAGGAGAAGATTCAAGCAGGCAGCGGATGCTGACCGCCCACGTTGACACGCTAGGAGCGATGGTGAAAGAAATAAAAGCAAATGGCCGATTAAAAATTGATTTAATCGGGGGATTTAAGTTTAATTCCATTGAGGGCGAGTATTGTCAAATCGAAACAAGCAGTGGCAAAACGTATACCGGCACGATATTAATGCATCAAACTTCTGTTCATGTGTACAAAGATGCAGGCAAAGCGGAACGGAATCAGGAAAATATCGAAGTGCGCATCGATGAGAAAGTACATAATGTCGAAGACGTCCGCGGCTTAGGCATTGAAGTTGGTGACTTTATTTCTTTTGACCCGCGGGTACAAATTACTCCGAGCGGATTCATTAAATCGCGGCACTTGGATGATAAAGCAAGCGTGGCCATCTTGATGCAGCTTTTAAAACAGATTATGATGGAAAATCTGCGTCTGCCGCACACAACACATTTTTTGATTTCGAATAATGAAGAAATCGGCTATGGCGGCAATTCGAATATCCCTCCGGAGACCGTTGAATATTTAGCCGTTGATATGGGCGCCATCGGGGACGGCCAAGCAACCGATGAATATTCGGTGTCGATTTGCGTAAAAGACGCAAGCGGTCCTTACCATTATGAGCTGAGAAAAAAATTGGTTCAGCTTGCGGAAGCTAACCAAATTGACTATAAACTCGATATTTATCCTTACTATGGGTCGGATGCCTCTGCTGCCATTCGGTCTGGACATGATATTGTCCATGGATTAATCGGTCCCGGCATCGATTCTTCCCATGCCTTTGAGCGAACACACCGCACATCGGTTGAAAATACAGCGAAACTGCTGTATCACTACGTGCAAACGGAAGTCATTCAATAAATGTAACAAAAAGGTGCAGATCGTGTCTGCACCTTTAGGCTATTTTTACCGCGATTTTCTCCATTGTTTTTCCTTTATCCAGATGACCATGACCCCAGTGGAAAACCAGAGGACAGCCAGAAAGATGACCAAGCCGAAAAAAGGAAAATTGAAAGCTCCAATTAATACGAACGCCCCTGCAAAATGCTTGAGCCAATCGGGAAGCTGTCGATTCACTAATAGTTTTTCGCCAATCAATCGGCTGAATAGCGTGAGCCCGATGATAAAGAAAACGAATGGCGCGAGTGTCAGCAGGATAGCTAACGGAATCCCAAAAACGGTAATCATTAACAGGCCGATGACCCCTGATAGCGCAATGCTTGCAACCGCTCCGACAAGAACGATTTTGCCCGCTTGCTTTTTGTAAAAATCAATATGGATTGTTTCTTTGTTTTTAAACAGGAGACCTACTAACACAGCAAGCAGGACAAGCCCGATGCTTACAATAAATTGCACAACCCAGGAGCTCAGCAAAAGCGCTACGCCAATGAGCAAATAGTTAATGCTTTGATTGGTAAACTTGAAGGCTAAAATATTCTCCCGTACATAGGAGCCTGGTTCTTGGGAAACCGTTCCATTGATCACGAGGACGATTCCATTAATTCTGGCAGTTTTCGATATTTTCATATTGCCGTTTATGACGATCGCTGCGGTATCGACCTTGCCTTTTATGTCAATATTATGGCCAAGAATGATCACGTTATCGACTTTTTCATTTGCGGGGAGAGTGGATCTTTTTTCATTAAAGATATTTTTCTCCATGGCAAAAGCCGGCTTTGCTGTCAAAAACACGATCAGAAAAATCATTATGAGTCCAATAATCTTTCTTCGATTCATCATCAGAGTTCCTCCGCCCCGGCTGTCTTCCCGACGGAATGAACAAGAAAGCGCAATGTTACGATCGACAAAGCGACCACAACGAGCATGAAAGCAGACACAGCGCCCAACATATAAGGAACGGCGGTAAGTAGCGAAGAGATCGCAAAGATTAACCCGCGGCCAATGCTAAAGAGTGTTTGAAAAATATAAATTCCGGCAGTTGCGAATGGTCCTGAAGCAGCCATGACCGCAAAAGCAAGTGCAACAATGATCAAAATCGCCATGCCGTTAAGCAGCCTAAAAGACCTTGGCGCTCGATTCTGCTGAATTCTTGTAAAAACCATCTCCTCGATCCCAGCCGGTATTTCAATCATTTGATAGGCATTATGGAATTGTTCGTTGATCATTTTTAACTGCAAATACTCACTCTTGCATTCCAAACAGTTTTCCAAGTGCCTTTCAACCCATTCTCTCTCTATTTCATTCACTTCGTCATCTATATAGGAAGAAAGCATTTCTCCAATATGTTCTGACATAAAACTCACCCCTTTAGCAATTGTTTCTTTAAATTATCCCTTGCGGCGCTGATTCGCGATTTGACTGTTCCCAACGGAATTTGCAGCATTTCACTAATTTCTGAATAGGAATACCCTTGAATTTCCCGCAATATTAACACATTTTTCTGTTCAAGCGGGATGCTTTCCATCGCTTCTTGAATACTCATTTTTGCGATCGTGCGTTCAATTGGGGAGGGGCCCTTTTGGCTTGTTACATTTTCATCCAGTTCCTCAGTCTCCGCCGCTTTTTTTTTCGCTATTTTTTTATTTTTATCGTAGCATAGATTCGTTGTCACTTTTGTCAGCCACGAAACAAATGCATATTCATTTTCCAGCTTTGGCAGCGAGTAATAGGCTTTTACAAATGCTTCCTGTGTTACATCTTCGGCCTCCATTCGATCATTCAGAAGGGCATAAGCATGGCGGAATACGCTTCCTTTGTATGCAGTAACAAGTTGACGAAAAGCAGCCTGGTCCCCTTTTTTCGCCTGTAAAATTGTCTCATGTAAATCCGTTAACACATATTTCAGCCCCTACCCTGATCCGAAAAACATTTTTCATGCAGCTATTTTAAATGACGGCCAGCATTAGTGAAAAGTTCATCTTCACCAAAATTTTTTTCATCGCTCTTTTTCAATAATCATAGTTTGTCCCGTCCTTGGTAAAACTTACCCGGGCCCGTCAAACAGGGGTTGTAAGAACAATTGTTGAAATCCGATGATGGTTATTAATTTTTAATATTTTTCTCATCTAATTTTAATGCAAAAAACGACAAAGCGCATTATGATTATTTACGCAATCAATTAATTCTTTCTGACTATATTTGGTATTTTTACACTTTCAAACCAACTTTTGGTTAAAAAGTGGAGGTGAAATGGAACCATGCTATCAAAATGGAAACAATTTTTTCAAAATCCAAAAATAAACTGGCTGAGCCGTTTTTTCTACTATTTAGCGATTCTTTTGCTGCTGTTCTTTATGTACGGCTTCAATGATGCAAGTGCTGGTTCTTATATTTACAATGATTTTTAATCGCGGAGGTTGCCTCTTATGAAAATGTTACACACGATTGAGGACTATGCTTTAACGGATCCAGAAGCAATTGCGTTTATCGCTCCCGACGCTCAAATCACCTATGGTGAGCTTTGGAAGCGATCTGAGCAATTAGCTGCGTTCATTGTCGGATTAAGTTTGCCGGCTCGTTCGCCCATTTTGGTCTATGGCCATATGGAGCCTGAAATGCCCGTCGCTTTTTTAGGCAGCGTCAAATCAGGACATCCTTATATTCCAATTGATTCTTCGATTCCTTTCGAACGAATTGTAAAAATAATCGAAAGCTCGAATGCGGAATTGCTGGTCAATGCAGCGAATACCCCGTTGTCACTGGAAAATTCGCCGGTTACGATTGTGACAATGGATGAAATAAAAGCAAAACAGCCAGAAGACTCATACTCAGATCCGGCCAACTGGGTTACAGAGGATGATAATTTTTATATCATCTATACTTCCGGCAGCACTGGCAATCCAAAAGGCGTGCAAATTTCGGCCAACAATTTGCAGAGCTTTACCGACTGGATGAAAGAGGATTTTCCAATTAACGGGAGTCTTCGTTTCTTAAATCAGGCTCCGTTTTCTTTTGATTTATCTGTCATGGATTTCTACCCTGCGCTGGCAAGCGGCGGAAGCATTTTTGCGATTACTAAAGAAATGATTGCCAAGCCTAAGCTTTTATTTCAAGCGTTGGAAAAATCGAATACCCAAGTATGGACGTCCACGCCTTCATTCGTGCAGATGTGCCTGATGGATCCATCCTTTAACGAAGAATTGCTGCCGGAGCTATCTGTATTCCTGTTCTGCGGGGAAATCTTACCGTCCGGAATTGCCCGCCAGCTATTGGAGCGGTTTCCGAACGCAAAGGTTTTTAATACGTATGGACCGACAGAAGCAACAGTCGCTGTTACGTTTGTCGAAATAACAGCTGACATTTTGGAGCAGCACCAGACACTTCCGGTTGGTCGACCAAAGAAAGACACAAAAATCGTGCTTTTAAATGAAGACGGTGTAGAGACAATCGAAGAAAAGGGAGAAATCATCATTGTCGGCCCGAGCGTCAGCAAAGGCTATCTTGGGCAGAAAGAACTGACTGAGAGAGCATTCTTCCGCTACGATGGACAAATGGCTTACCGAACGGGTGATGCAGGCTACATGGAAGATGGTTTGTTATTCTATAAAGGCCGGATGGATTTTCAAATTAAGCTGCATGGCTACCGGATGGAACTTGAAGAAATTGAACATCAACTTGCAAAGTCGCAATACGTAAAAATGGCCGTTGTCGTGCCAGTCTATCAAAATGATAAAATCGAGTATTTAACGGCTGCAATTGTTCCGGCACAGCATGAGTTTTCTAAAGAATACCAGCTTACAAGTGCGATAAAAAAAGAAATTAGTGAGAGTTTGCCAGCCTACATGATTCCGAGGAAGTTTTCTTATTATGATGATCTTCCGATGACTCCAAACGGCAAGATTGACCGAAAACAAATTAGAGAAAAGGTAATGCTATGATTCCTTATGGTTCTTTTTCATTTTTTCTTATTATCGCAGTTTTATTAATACCGACGGTTATTCTTGGTTTAAACGGGAAAAGATTCCATGCTTATAACATGATCATCTCCGTTCCCGTGCTTGCGCTTATTTTCTCATCCAAATGGACCGGAGCTGTTGCTTTAATCCTTTTTACCGTTTGGCAGATCATCTTGATCAAGAGCTACATCGCCTACCGGCAAAAGGCAAACAACAGCTGGATTTTTTATCTCGCTGTTATCCTTTCAATTCTGCCGTTAACAATGTCAAAGCTGGCACCCTATATGGGAGTGACAAATTGGATTGGCTTTTTAGGTATTTCTTACCTTACCTTTAGAGGAACCCAATTAATCATAGAGACAAGAGATGGTTTAATAAAAAAACAAATTCCGGTCATCAGCCTGCTCTATTTTATTATGTTCTTTCCGACCATCTCATCAGGTCCAATCGACCGGTTCCGCCGCTTTGATAAGGATCTGCATGCAGATTTAACAAAGGATCAGTATAAGCTGCTTCTTTACCAAGGGATTAATAAAATCTTTAAGGGCTTTTTATATAAATTTATTATTGGGTATTCGATCAATCATTATTTCATCGCCAACTTAGGATTTATTTCAACAAGTAATTTTCAAAATGAGCTTTTATATATGTACGCTTACAGCCTATACTTGTTCTTTGACTTTGCCGGATATACTGCTTTTGCAACCGGCGTCAGCTACATGATGGGGATCAAATCGCCTGAAAACTTTAACATGCCATTCATCAGCCGGAATATGAAAGATTTCTGGAATCGCTGGAATTTGACTCTTTCTTTCTGGTTCCGCGATTATGTGTATATGCGGTTTGTTTTCTTGATGACGAAGAACAAATGGATTAAAAACAGAAATGCTGTATCCAATATTGCATATGTCCTGCTATTCTTATTGATGGGGGTATGGCACGGATTAGAAATCCAATATATCATTTACGGTATCTACCATGCTGTGGTGATGGTACTCTATAATTCTTTTGAAAACTTTAATAAAAAGCATAAAGTGTGGCCGCAAACCAAGTGGAGCCATGTTGTTTCAGTGATTATCACCTTCCACGTCATTACATTCGGGTTTTACATTTTCTCAGGAAGACTTATTCATTCATAAGGGAGATTGATTACAATGGAATTTAAAGATCAAGTATTCGAATTATTAGCTGAAATTTGTCAGGATGAAGTAGTAAAAGAAGATCCGAATATTGACATTTTTGAAGCTGGGTTGTTAGATTCATTCGGCACCGTTGAAATGCTTGTTCAATTTGAAGAGCGATTCGGTATCACTGTTCCAATTACCGAGTTTGACCGGGATACTTGGAATACACCAAACAATATTGTCAATCAGTTGGCTGATTTCAGATGAAAAAAGCCTTATTTTCACCGATAATTCTGGCATTTGTTGTCTTGTTCAGTCTTATGGTGATACCGAATAAAAGGATTGAAAGCTTCATTCCGAAATCGCGCGTGAGTGAAGCGGCTACAGAATTAAACACTTTTATGTTTCAAGGAAAATATATTCAAGATAAAATGCTCGAAGACCCGCAGTATCTGCCGATCTATGGGTCTTCGGAGCTGTCAAGATTGGATCAATTCCATCCGTCAAATTACTTTAAGGTCAACAATGCGGGATTTACTCCTTTTCTGATTGGCCGCGGCGGAACAGAATCGCTGATCCATTTCATGAATTTTTCGGAACATACCGATCAACTAAAGGGAAAAAAATTGGTTTTCGTGCTGTCACCGCAATGGTTTCAGCCTAAAGGCACGGATGAATCGCATTTTGTTCCAAACTATTCCAGCCTGCAAGGATACGATCTCGCATTTAATCAGAAAATCGATCCAAAATTAAAGAAAATGGCGATCAAGCGTTTGCTTCGTTTCAGTCCGGTTCGCAACGATCAAATGCTCTCTACTTTGTACAAAGCAGAGGTTTCCAATGATCCTTGGATAAAGCAAAAAGCGGCCTTGATTCGACCGTTTGCCTACTTTTATCGCAATATACTTGAGAAAAAAGATCTGTATTATACATTATCCGGCGGAGTACCGCGCCATCGCGTCATCAGCCAATCGGTTAAAAACAAATCGTGGGCACAGCTTCGGCAAAAAGCCGATCGGGTTGGCAAAAGCCAGGCAACCAATAATCGTTTTTATATTATTAATTCGCAATATAATAAAATAAAATCCCGCGTGCCATCTTTAAAAAATTATAAACGCGGTGCATCCTATGGTAAATCGGTCGAATATCACGATTTTCAGCTTGTCCTTGACCTGCTGAAAAAGTCTGGAGCCGATCCGCTGTTTATTTCTGTTCCAGCTAACGGTCCGTGGTATGATTATACCGGCTTTCCAAAGTCAGGACGGACCAGCTATTACAAACGGATTAAACAGCAGATTGAAGCGGAAGGTTTCCAAGTGGCTGATTTTTCGAAGCATGAATACGATCCGTACTTTATGAAAGATACGATTCATATCGGCTGGAAAGGCTGGGTTTATACCGATCGAGCGATTAAAGATTTTGTCGCCGGCAAACCGCAAAGCGACCATTCTGTTCAAACACTCGTCGAGGCTAAAAAATAGCCCGGCGAGTTTTTTTTGAAAAAATTTTTAAATACCATGATTCCTTATCAATCAGAACTAGTCCGACAGTAAAGATTGAAGTATAATAGACTTAAGTTTGAATTTGCCCACTAGGAGAGTGAAGCCATGTTTTCAAATATTGGTATTCCTGGCTTAATTTTAATTCTCATTGTCGCATTGGTTATTTTTGGCCCGAGTAAGCTGCCGGAGATCGGACGCGCTTTCGGAAAATCGTTGAGTGAATTTAAAAAAGCAACAGCTGAATTAACCGATGATATAAAAGAAGATTTAAAAGAGGAAATCAAGGAAAGTAAAAAAGAAGGCATTAAAAAATAATCAGGAGTGCCCCTATTAAACCGGCACTCCTTCTTTTTGTATGTTTAATTCAGGCTGCCAAAGGAACCAAAGAACTCGTAATGAATCCGCTCTTCCGGAATTTCCCATTGTTTAAGCGCCCGGTTTACCGCCTTCATAAATGGCTCAGGACCGCAGAAGTAAAAATCGCCATTATTTGAAGGCAATATATTCTGAAGCCATTCTAAAATGATGTACCCTTCATTTACCTGATTGTGCAAGTAGGTGGAAACATCCTGAAGGCAAACCCTCTTCTCGCGGATCTTCCCGTTTTACACTAATGCGGTAATAATCCAAACCTGGGCGGTCCGATAAGGTTTTAACCGTATTTAAAACTTCTTTCCAAGTATCTCTTTCCTGCAGCTGTAAACTCATGAATGTACCTCCCTGGAGACTTTTACATAGAGAGTATGTCCCAGTTTGATTCCATTATGTGATGCGGAAGATTACTTCTTTTTCTTGGCTAATGCTTGAAATTGCCCCATCAGCTTTTGGCGAGCATCCTTGTTTCTCAGCAAATAGGCTGCACCGAGCGTAACGGTTGTCATCATTAACTTCTTTTTGTCCATTTTGCAAGCCTCCTTTTCGGTTATTTTATTTGTTCCCCTCCTTTTTCTGATTAAACATCGGGTTAATTGTTTTGAAAATTCATAATTTACCGATACCTGTTTTTGGAGTATTCTTAAAATAAAGAAAAACTTTAAACCAAAAAGAGGGTGTTTAGGATGTATGATCACCTGTTCATTGCCTTTGGTTGCTGGATTCTTGCGGCTACAGTGCCTTCCCTTCCTGAAAAGTATTTAGTAGCGCTGACCATCATGGGTTTTATTGCCTTTCTACTATTTTTAAAAAAATTGCTAGAAAATATGAAACAGCAATTATTGGCGCAGGCAGAGGAAGCGGAGCATGAAATGAAGACGAACCTTTCGTGCTTCAAAGGAAAATTTATTGCCGTTCGCAATGAAAATGCTCCTTTTGCGAATGATTTTTGCTACCTTATTTTTAGTGACGGTGAAATCAAAGTGCCGCTTTTTTGCCGAAACACCGAGATTATTCAAAAAGTCATTCAGTCTGACGGTGAAAAACAAATAATGATTTACTATAAAGATTATATTTTGATTGACATTGAGGAGATTGAAGAAACCGAAATACAAAAACTTCCAAGTTGATACCAGAAGGAAAACGCCAGCTGGTATAATGGCTGGCGTTTTGATTGCTTATTGATTTCCAGTTGCTTGAATCATGCTCTTCATTTTTTCATTATGCATTTTATAATGCGTCAGCATTTGATTCAACAGCTGTTTCGCTTGTTGATCATTTTTATTTTCAACAGCTGTTTTTAAATCATGGTATGTTTTCCATGCCCCCATTTTTTTGCCGCCATGAATCTTGGATAAATATTCTTCTTTTGTTATTTTTCCATCCTCATATGCTTTCTTTAACGCCTGCATTTGCGCTATTTTGTTCTTTTTCCATTGCTCGCGTTTTTGAGCGAATTGAGGGCTATGCCATTTCTTCCGAAGGTACTTCCTTTCTGTCATAACCTTGTCCCACTCTTGTTTCTTTTCTGGGGTATACTTGTTGACCCACGAAAGAATTTCTTGTTCTCTTTCCTTCATTTTTTCCTGCCACTTTTGACCATTCATGGAATGATGGCCTTCATGGCAATCCTTATGAACCATTTTTGCTTGTCCCGGCTGTAAATTAGCCGTAGCCGCATTTGCCATTGACAGGCTTGGAATCGACAAGAATAATCCCAAAACCATCAACAATATTTTCACAATCAATCCAACTCCTTGCTTAAAATTTTCGTAGTTTAAAAACCTAACCCCAGATTATCATCCCCATTACGAACGAAAATATTTACCAATTTTATAAAAAATTTCTGGGTTCTGCGGTTAATAGGTATTGGTTTATTTTCTACTGTGAATCATTTAAACTTGTAAGAAAGAAACGATGGAGTCAAATTGAAAGGAGCACGATGATGAATTCTTCGATTAAAGCTTGCGTGTTTGATGTTTACGGAACATTGTTCAATGTTCATTCTGTAAAAGAAAAAGCCGATGAACTTTATCCCAATAAAGGGGCCGAAATCAGCCGTTTATGGCGGCAAAAGCAGCTGGAGTATTCTTTTTTGCGGCAGCTAATGGGCAAATATGATACATTTTGGAAAATCACAGAAGATTCCCTGCACTACACTTTAAACAGTCTTAAGCTTGAACCGTCTTCTGAAAAAATAAATGCGTTAATGAATTCGTATCTCCATCTTTCTCCATATCCGGAAGTGGCAGAAGTACTAACTCAGCTTAAATCCAAAAGGCTGGCTGTTTTTTCAAATGGTTCGCATGATATGTTAGATACGTTGATCCAGAATTCGGGATTGGCTCATTTTTTCAGCGAAATCATTAGTGTCGATGATCGAAAACAATATAAACCCACACCTGCCTCCTATCATTATGTACTTGACGTATTAGGGCTAGAGCGCAGTGACATTTTGTTTATGTCATCAAATGGCTGGGATATTAGCGGAGCGAGAGCCTTCGGGTTTCAAACAGCCTGGATTAACCGCAATCAGCTGCCTGAAGAAGAATTGGGTGTGAAGCCGCATCGTATTCATACTGATTTACATGGAATCCTTACGGAAATTTAAACGGACGTAAGAGGGAGCTATTTCCGTTTGGAAATAGCTCCGCGTTGTCATTTTCCAATAAACATTTGCGCCCAGTAGTTTCCTGCTTTTGTATAACCAACACCGATATTTGTGTAATTCGGGCTAAGAATATTTTTACGATGCCCTTCGCTGTTCATCCAAGCGTTTACGACTTGCTGTGCTGTCGGCTGCCCCATGGCAATATTTTCTCCTGCGGTACGATACGTAACGCCAAAATCCCTCATCATGTCAAATGGAGAACCATATGTTGGACTTGTATGAGAAAAATAATGCTTGGCGTTCATATCGTTAGTTTTAGTTTGCGCGACTCTAGTGAGTGATGGGTCCGCTTTTAATGGCGGAAGTCCGTTTTTTTGCCGTTCTTTATTTGTCAAATCAATTACCTGCATGGCAATGGTGCCAATGTTGTCTGTCGTTTGGCCAGAAGGCTGCTGAGCCGGCGGAGTTTCCGGCGCTGCTGGGGTACTCGCTTTTGGCGGTGTTACAACTCCAGTTCTTGGCTGTTGGATCTTTCCCGTTTGATTCCTCAGCTCTGGCTCAAAACGGTAATACCAGAATTGGCCATCCCCAACCCGCTTGCTATGCGGAAACTGATGACTAGGTGTTGTCGTGCTATATGAATTTTGATCGATAGTAATAAACCCATTGTTCATTGGCTGAATTTCTGTTGTAGAAAAGCGATTGGGATTGGAAACATTCAACGGACGTTTTAAGTCGCCTGTTGAAACATTTCTAGGGCCAGTTAAATCCTTGTTGGCCACATTGCGCGGCCCACCCAATGCATTGTTGTTATTGTTATTTGCACACGCTGTGAGCGAAACTAAAATCATCGCTGCAAATGCAAGTTTTGATTTTTTGTATTGCAACGGTTCATTCCTCCTTCGACCCTTTTTAGAAAGGTCATTTATAGCTTTTCCATTCAATGAAATCGTATAGTTGGTAAATAAAAAACCGCATAAAATTCATGCGGCAGAAAAAAATTAGTATACATCTTTTTTTGTAAAAACAATGAAAGCAATCAATAAAGCTGCTGCCCACCATATGAATAAAACCATCATGGAAAAGGAAAGCGTCATCCCTTCAATTGGCGGCGCAATGCCTTTTAAATAATCCGTCAGCCTCAGGTTCACCATAAAAAGATATTTCGCCGAATGCCACGAGGAAACCATGTTGCTAAGGATGGCACCGGAAATTAATGAAGCTAGCATCACGCCCATACCGGCGGCCGTGCTACGGATTAAAACCGAGAGCATAAAGGAAAGTGTCCCAACAACGGTGGCAACATACCAAACAAGCCCAAAATCCATAAAAAGATATTGCCACAGGTCAAGAAGCTTTACAGCAGATGTGTTTAATCCTGTTTCCGTTACGGAAAAACCGGTTAAAATGGGAGCACGCCAGCCTTTATAGCCAAAAACAATGCCGGAAATCAAATAAGAAAGAATTCCTGCCATTGCAATGATTAATGATATCGCCAGCAACAGTGTAATATATTTACTCAGCAGCACTTTCCACCTTCGAACAGGCCGGGTTAATAGCAATTTAATTGATCCAAGACTATGTTCTGAGGAAACAAGGTCGCTTGCAATAACCATGACCATGAGCGGTATAAACAAATCAATTGAATTTTCGAGGAAAATTCGAATAAAGGTTGGCGCTCCCGGCTCTGTCGGATTAATGTCATGATCAAGATAGTATTGCTGCTGCTGGAGCGTAATCTGCAGCTGTTTTTTCCATTCTTCGGTAATTCGGCTGCTGCTTAGCCGATTTTGCGTATCAATAATCTGCTGCTGCAAAATCGTCCGCCAATCACTTGTCCCTAATTTTTCACGCTGTGCCTGGGTGGTTCTGTATTGGGCATAGGTGAATAAAATAACCAGCACACCCATGATCAAGCCTATAACAAGCAGGCGCTTCTTAGCGAGCAGCTTCATCATTTCATTTTGAATCAATTTAGCCAATTCTGTCACCGCCCGTAAGTTCGAGGAATAAATCCTCCAAAACTGGTAACTTCCGGGTCATTTCCGTGACGGAAATACCCGCATTGATAAGACTTTTATTCCAATCGGCAATTTTGTCGGCAACGTATTCGGTTAAAATGGTTCCGTCTTCTGTTTCTTCGATTTTTGTCAATCGGCTTAAAATGGTCTTTCCTATTTCAAGCGGATGAAAACGCCATTCCATACGCTCACGATTCGAGAGCAGGTTTGCAACTGAATCAATGCGAATAATCTGTCCTTTTGAAATAATGGCTACCCGGTCGCACAATAATTGGATTTCACTTAGCAAATGGCTTGATACCAGCACACTCAAGCCTTCTTTTTCTGCTAAAAAGCGGATGAATTCCCGCATCTCACGAATGCCGGCCGGATCCAGTCCGTTCGTCTGTTCATCGAGGATCAACACTTTCGGCCTTCCTAAAAGGGCTTGGGCAATTCCTAACCGCTGCCGCATCCCTAGAGAGTATGTTTTTACCTTATCGTGAATCCTGCTTGTGAGACCAACGAGTTCCGACACTTCATTTATCCGCTCTTCGCCGACTCCTTTGAGCATACGGACGAAGTGCAGCAAATTATCCCATCCCGTTAAATAAGGATAAAGTTCCGGATTTTCAACGATGCAGCCTAAATTTTTTAATGCTTCGGTAAAATGGGTTTGGACATTGTAGCCGCCAATTTCAATCGAGCCGGAAGTAGGCTTGATTAAGCCGACCAGCATCCGGATCGTCGTTGTTTTTCCGGCGCCATTTGGCCCAAGGAAGCCGAAAACCTCTCCCTCTTTTAAATCAAATGTCAGCCCTTTTATAATCTCTTTTTTTCCGATTGTTTTTTTCAAGTTTTTAACCGATAATGTTGTTTTAACCATTGTTTCCTACCCCTACCACGTAAGCAATGCAGCAACTCGTTCTGCAATTAAGCGATATCCTTTCGTATTCGGATGAAATTTATCTGAATAAAGATAATCATTCACCTTTAGCTCAAATAAATCAAATGTTGGCACAAAAACAATTTTTGGATAATTGGCACTCAACTCAGCCGTATCATAATTCCAGCGGCGGACGACTTTTGACATTTCTTTGCCTTCCTTCAATTCGATAAACGGATTATACAACCCGATGTTGAAAACATTGGCATGGTCATTCACCTGACGGATTTTCTGAAAAATAAATGAAAGATTGTCCAAGTATTTTTTTTCCGTCGCAGCAATATTTCCTGTATTGTAATCAACGAGTCCTTGGCCGCCCCGAAACAAATCATTGCCGCCAATCGTAACCAAAAGGACATCGGCAGAAGCAATTTGTCGCAGCACTTCTTTTTGTTGAACTTGTGCTCTCAGTTGATCTGACCTCTGTCCATTTACTCCTAAGTTTAAAAGGGTTGTTTGTTTTTTTGTTCTTTTTTTGATTTCATCGATCACATCGCCAACATAGCCTTTACCTGTCTCATCCCCTGTTCCTCTTGTTAAGGAATCTCCAAGGGCAACGACTGTTAGCCCTTTCTTTTCAGTTGGCTTGTTGGTCACGTTCGTGACAAGTTCGAGTTTATCCGGTTTTCTGGCATAGTACTCATTCATTGCCCAGCCTAGCCCACTCAGCCAAATCAGCGTGAATAGCACCGATACAACCGTGATCAGAAGAATGATTCTTTTGTTCAAAACTTTTCATCCTTTCAGCCATTTCCTATCTTTCATTTAATCATATTTGGCTTTGGATTCAAAACTGCAACAACCGCAAGATTACTCTGTTCAAAGATTGTTAACATTTATTCCGTGAATGATTTATAGTTAGGGTTTTTCTGGAAGATTTTGTTTGTTGCTAAGATTGTGATTTTCTTCAAATTCAATGCAAAAAGCTGACCCCCAATGGGAAGTCAGCTTTATATCTCTATTCCTCTTCCAAGTTTCCTTTTGGATCGAAGAATTCAAAGTGAATTCTTTCTTCATTTAGGGTTCATTCAAGCTCTCCTCATCGAACAACCCTTTTCAACTTCTTTACAATTCACGGTTTTTGAAAGATTTTCCTGCACAGGCGATGAATCTTTTTCCTTCTATTTCTGAGATCTTGGAAATTGAATTTCGATAGCAGTTCCTTCACCTGGAGTACTGTTGACCTTTGTTTTCCCATGGTGTTTCTCAATGATCCATTTGGCGATCGACAGCCCAAGTCCTGTTCCTTCTGCATTTGTGCGCGATTTGTCGCCTTGATAGAATCGGTCAAAAATTTTCCCCACATCCTCTTTTGCGATGCCGATCCCATTATCTTCTATTTTTAAAAGAATGGAGGAACCCATTTGCGCACAAGAGAGTTTGATTTTCCCGCCATCGTTTGTAAATTTAATCGCATTGTCCAATAAAATGACGATCAGCTGATGGATCCTCTCCTTATCCGCAAAAAAAGGAATAGACTCCCGCGCCTCAATCAATAGCTTTTTTCCTTGAAATTCAACAATGTCTTCATACTGTAGTTGAATTTCCTTTAACAGTTCATCCAATAGAAAAAGGGTCTTTTTCACTTCTATTTGGTCAGAGTCCGAACGAGCAAGTGTCAACAGGTTAGCAACAAGTTTTGACAATCGCCTTGCTTCATTGGAAATTGTTGAAATATCAAGAATTTGCTCTTGAATGGTTTTCGTTGGCGTCCGAAACAACACATCGGTTTTCGACTGAATGACCGCTAGCGGCGTGCGAAGTTCATGAGAAGCATCTGAAACAAACTGCTGCTGTTTTTGCCAAGCTTTTTTGATCGGAATGAGCGCCTTCCCTGCTAGGAAATAGCCGGCGCCGACCGCGCATAATATTCCAATCCCTACGCCCACTAGCATGATCACAAGCAGACGATCGAGCAGTTCTTTTTCGGAATTGATATTACGAATTGCCTGAACGGTTACCTCTCCAATATTCGTATTCACCTTTACGGCCAGATAACGGAAGGCAAAATCGCCAACATCGATATCGGTCAGATGGTTCTTTACTTTCGGAAGGATTTGTTTTTCGTTCCCCAAAAAAAGATCCGCCTCGCGATTTTCCTTTAGCAATTGCTTCTTTTCATTCCAAAATAAAGTGACGACCCTTGGGTCCCTGCGCTGAAGCGGCTGAAATCCTTCCCTTGGGGGGGGATCCTGCTGTTGAAATCGCCCGACTGCATCGATAAGCGAGCGGTTCACATCTTTGTATAACTGATGTTGTGTGTAAAAGTAAACAATACTTCCAAGGATGCTGATTAAAACAATAAAAACGAGTGAAATAATCGCCGTCAACCGAATATGCGTTTTTTGAAACATCTAAATCTCCTTTAATCTTCACCGAGCATGTAGCCAACACCGCGGATTGTCTTAATGTCCGTGTGGTACCCGGAAGGCTCTAATTTTTTGCGGAGGTGATGCATAAAAACTTCAACGATTGCGATCGTTGTGTCTGAATCAAAACCCCAAACCCGATCATAAATTTGTTCTTTTGTTAAAATCGCACCTTTATTCTGAATCAAAAACTCCAGCAGTTCATATTGCTTGGCAGTTAATTTAATCGGCTGCTGATCCACCAAAATATCGCGTTCTTTCCCCAGCAGTTCAATTCCGCGATATTGGATCGTTTGGTTGGTTGTCAAACTGCCGCTTCTTCGCAGCAACGCGCGAATTCGCGCTTTTAACTCGGCAGTCTGGAATGGCTTGGTTAAATAATCATCCCCGCCGCTGTCAAGCCCCATCACCCGGTCTTCCAAAGAATCCCTTGCCGTTAAAAATAAAACGGGGGTTTTTAACCCTTCTTCCCGAATGGTTTTTAATATTTCAAAGCCGTCAATTTCAGGAAGCATAACATCCAAAACAATCGCATCATGAATATTTTGCTGGGCTAAAAATAAGCCGTCCTCTCCGTTCGTTGCCTGATCGACCTCAAATTCGTCAGACAATAGCTGAACAATTGATTCAAGTAATGGTATATTGTCTTCTACTACTAATAATCGCATCGTATCGCCCCTTCAAAACAATTATATCGAAAACAAAGCGGCCGCCGCTAGGCGATCGCTTTGTTTTTTTATTCATAACGCAACGCTTGGATTGGGTTTAATTTTGAGGCTTTATTGGCTGGGAATACCCCAAAAACAACACCGACAGCAAGCGAAAATAAAAATGCCAGCAGGATGACGGAAGATGAGAACGCAACCGTTAAACTTAACGCCGAGCCAAGCATTGTTCCTAAACCGATTCCAAACAATATGCCAATCAAGCCGCCCATCGAACTTAAAACAATCGACTCGATTAAAAATTGCATCAGGATATCGCGCCGTTTCGCGCCAATCGCTTTGCGAATGCCAATTTCTTTCGTTCTCTCGGAAACGGAGACAAGCATAATATTCATGATGCCAATGCCGCCGACCAATAAGGAAATGCCGGCAATACCTCCAAGCATCATCGTCATCGTCTGCGTGACTGAGCTCATTGTGTTCATTAAATCCTGCTGATTGAAGACGCTGTAGGAGTCTGTTTTATTCGGAAAAAGATTGGCCATTTCCCGCTCTACTTCTGCCATGACCAAATCCATTTGCTGCTCATTTTGCGCCTGCAGATAGACTTGATTAATGCTCGTCGTTTTAACTAAACGCTCGGCAGTGCTCAATGGAACAATGACGACATCGTCACCGCTTTGACCGAGCGACCCGCCTTTTGAAGCTAAAACGCCAACAACTTTAAAAGAGACCCCGTCAAGCTGCACGTATTTCCCGACCGGGTCTTCGCCCGCAAAAAAGGTTTGGGCGGTTGTTGAACCGATTACGGCAATTTTTTGGCGGTATTCAAGATCAATATCGCTTAAAAATCTTCCCGAACTGACTTGAGTATTTCTGACGGATGCGTAATCAGCATTGGTTCCCATCAGCGATACTTGCGCAGAAGTTTTATTTTCCTTCACATTTACCCTGCCTGAGACAACAGGGGACACAGCCTTAACTCCATTCAACTTGCTTATTTTTCCGATTTTCGTTTCTGTTAAAGAAAGATCGGTTCCAAATGTATTAATCGTAAGCAAATTGGTTCCTAAATTATTGATTTGGCTCGTAACGTTTTTCGTTGAGCCTTGGGCCATTGAAACAAGAACAATGACAGAAGAAACGCCGATGATAATCCCAAGCATGGTTAAGACGGCCCTTAGTTTATTGCTGCGAATGCTGCGCAATGCCATTTTAATAGATTGAAAGATTGCCAATTTGTTCACCTTCATTCTCAAACAGCTGCCCATCCTGGATGCGGACCATTCGTTTTGCTTGTTTGGCAATCGCCAAATCATGGGTTATTAAAATAATGGTGTTTCCTTGTTCGTTAAGACTTTGCATTACTTGAAGGATTTCGTGACTTGTTTTACTGTCCAATGCACCAGTTGGTTCGTCCGCCAATAGAATCGATGGCTTGCCAACAAGGGCCCGGGCGATGGCTACCCGCTGCTGTTGTCCGCCGGATAACTGTGTTGGCAGATGGGCTGCCCGATCCTTTAATCCTACTTTTTCAAGTGATTCCATCGCCATTTTGCGTCGTTCTCTGCCTGAAATACCGCTATAAATAAGCGGAAGCTCAACATTTTCAGCAGCTGTAAGCTTCGTAAGCAAGTTGAAATTTTGAAAAATAAAGCCGATTTTTTGGTTGCGAATCGTTGCAAGATCATTATCATTCATCCTGCCAATTTCTTTTCCATCCAAATAATATTCTCCAGAATCCGGGCGATCCAAGCAGCCGATCATATTCATCAAGGTCGATTTCCCCGAACCGGACGGACCGATGATGGCGAGGAACTCTCCTTGGTCGATGGTCAAGGAAACATTGTTCAACGCATGTACGGTTTCGCCGCCTAACTTATACGACTTCATTAAACAATCAATTTGAATCATGGGCATGCTCATTAGTTTCCACCTCTTCCACCAGCGCCATTTCTGTTTGCTCCTCCGCCGCCAATACCGTTAATCCGATTCATCTCACCGCCCAAGCCGCCTTGGGTAAAACGACCTTGTGCGGAATTTGTGGTTGTATTCGTTGCGAGCTGCGGAAGGCGAACGGTTTCTCCTTCTGTTAATCCTTCCGTAATTTCAACATAATCTTCATTGGCAAGCCCAGTTTTAACTGTTTTTCGTTGCTGCATTGTGCCATTTTGCCCGGAAATGCTTCCGGAAGCTAAAAGGACAAATTTTTGATTATTTACCGTGTGAATTGCTTCAAGCGGGACATAGAGAGCATTGTCTTTGCTCGCTGTAAGAATGCTTGCTTCCGCGCTCATGCCCACTTTTAAATTTTGTGCTTGATCAAGCCCAATCGTGACATCAAAACTGGAGACGCCGTTTGTGGTTGTGCCTTCATTGGCAATCGCTGTTACTTTTCCTGTATATGATTGGTCAGGATAAGCATTCACTTTTAACGAAACGGTCTGGTTCAATTGTACTTTTGGAATATCAAGTTCATCAATTTGAACGACTGCTTTCAAGTCATTGTAATTGGTTAAATGGGCAACAACTTGTCCCGCTGTCACCCGCTCGCCGGCTGCAACAGCAATCGTTGTCATCACACCGTCGGCAGGAGCCGTGATCGGGTCACTTCCGTCTGTAAAGGTAATTAGTTCATCTCCTTTTTTCACTGTTTCCCCAGCAGATACAAGCACTTCTTCAATTGAATTATTGCTAATCGACGCTTTAATATCCTCGCTTGTGACTGGCTGGATTGTCCCGGAACCGCTCACTTTCACTTCCAATTTTCCTTTTTGCACAGTCGCTGTGCGTGTTTGGACAGGGGCTTGTTTGGCGCTTGTTTTCGATGCGTACCATTGATAGCCGGCAAATCCGATCACGATGACTGCAATGATGGCAATGATCCACTTTTTCATATTTTCCGTTACTCCTTTTCATCCGTGGATAATCCACAGAACCTCAAAATTTAATTGGATAAAAAGAGTATGAATGGGAATTCTTAATTTTTCCTTAAGGAAAAAGCACACCAACATTTGCTGATGTGCTTTTGTTCAAAATCATTCGGCAATCGCAAGGCGTGCGAGGCACCACCACTTTTAAATTTTAAACTTCGCCATTAACTCTTGCAGATGGATTGCCATCGTTGACAATGAAGTAGCTGAAGCTGTAATTTCCTCCATTGAGGCTAATTGTTCTTCTGTTGAAGCTGCGGCATTTTGTGAATGCAGGGACGTCTCTTTGGAAACTACTATAATATCACGAGTGCTGGATGTCACTTCTTCCGCTCCGGCAGACATTTGTTCTGCAGTTGCAGCCACCTCATTAATCTCTTCCTGTACCGCTTCCATTAGCTCATGGATTTCTCCAAACTTCTCTTCCGCCCTATCAACGATCTGAATGCCGGATTGTACTTCTTCTTTCACCCTGTCCATCGTGCTGTGTGAAAGCTTCATATCTTCCTGAATATCTTTAATTAAGGAAGAAATTTGCGCAGAAGACTTTTGCGATTCTTCGGCCAATTTTCGCACTTCGTCCGCTACAACCGCGAAGCCTTTACCATGCTCGCCCGCTCTTGCTGCCTCAATCGCAGCATTAAGCGCAAGTAAATTCGTCTGGTTGGCAATCTCATTGATTACCCTTGTAATCTCCCCAATTTCCTTCGACCTTTTATCCAAAAGTTGGATCACATTTCCGCTTTCTTCGACCGAATATTGAATGGCGTCCATTTGCTTGACGGTTTTTCCAACTAAATCACCGCCTTCCTGCGCTGCATCCGTTGCCGTAACGGCTTTCTCTGACACTGTAGCCGAACTTTGCGCGATCCGATTAATTCCGAACGAAATTTCATTAAAAGCTTGGCCGTTTGCTTCTACCGTATTTGTTTGATTTTCAGCGCCGATTGCAATTTGCTGAATAGCTTCCGTAATTTGTGCACTTGCCCTGCTCGTTTGCTCGGCTCCCGCAGTCAGCTCTTGTGATGAAGCTGCTACTTGTTCTGCTGCTTGGGATACTTCGCGAATTAACATATGTAAATTTTGTGCCATTTGATTGTAATTATTGGCCAAATCCGTCAATTCATCTCCGGCCTGATCCTTTATTTTTGTCGTAAAATCACCGGCGCCCGCACGATCCATTGCACTAGAAACAGTATCCAACCGTTTCTTTAATCGATAGGTAAAGACTAAAGGAATGACAATGGCTAGAATAATCGCTCCAGCTAACACAAGCAAGAATACTTTCAAGAAAGATGCAAACATTTGATCAATGTTTTTTTGCGAAGCCCCGACATAAAAAATCCCAATAATTTTACCGTTGGCATCTTTGATTGGCATGTATGCCGTTTGATAGTTGTAACCTGCTACATTCGCTTCGCCATAAAAAGATTGACCATCGTGTAACACCGCATTTGCAACTTTAGCTGATACCTTTGTTCCAACAGCTCGCTTGCCTTTAACGATAACATTCGTTGTAATTCTCTTATCTTTTTGAAAAATGGTGACCGTATCACCTGTATCTTTAGCAATTGCATCAACAATTTCTTCATTGCCATTTAAGCGATGACTGCCTTTGTAAAGTTCTCCATTACGAATCGTCCAATCACCCCTGTATTTCGCATCGATATAATGGAAAGCAAGGTTTAAATCCCCCTTCGCTTTTTCCGTTGCATATTTCTTCATATTTGTTTTTACTTGCCAATTGACAGCCAAGCCAATGGCCAAGGACATTAGCAAAATAATGCTAATCACAATCAAGTTGATCTTGCTGCCTAATTTTAATTTCATAATGAACCCCCACAATCCCTTTTTCGTCAAATTTCTAAACATTTCTTTTTCTATTATATCGATAGGGAAGTGGAAAATCTATGAAAATCCGTAAAACGTTAATTGAATCTTATAACTTTTCATTTTTAATGATTTAAACGTTCGCCAAAATCCAAATATATCTTGGTCGTGTCGTAAGCAAATTAAATAATGTCTTTGATCTTGCTTCATCTTAGTTTTGCCAAACCCTTTTGTTTTCTGCTCGTTTCGTCCATCCAAGTGCATCAATTTTTTCTAAAAATGGAATGATATATTTCCGTGAGAGACCTAGAATTTCTTTTGCCTCTCCTACTTCAAATTCAGCTCCCGTTTTGCTTCGTAATTTTTCTACCGCACGGCGAAAATGATCCCCGTAAAAGGAGAATTGGTCATCTAATGGAACAATCTCTCCTTGGTCTTCCAAGTATCGCTTTAAATCACCTGCTAAATCTTCCGGAATGCCTGCTTTTGCAAAATAATCATGAAGATGGCGAACCTGCAGGCCATCCTTTTTTAAGTCTTCTAGCATGTTCTCTGTCCGTTTCCGCCAATTTTTTGGCACATGCGGGACAAATGCGGCCAAAGACACAAATTGTCCGTTTCGCACAAAGCTGCCATTGTCAATGCCATTTTCCACAACATAATCGAGCAAAGGACGCGGAAAACTTTTTCGCAGTATTTGTAATAGTTCAGCTTTATTTAATCCAGGCTTCATCGGATTGGCAAGATGAAAATCATGAAGCCGATCATACATATCATCCTCAATGGAACGAATCAACGTTTTTAACGTATATTCCTTTCCATTTAACAAAACAAAATCTTCATCCGCTAATGAAACCCGTAATGCCTCCTCATCAAGAGCGGTTTGCTTGATTAATTCATTCACTGTGAGTGATTTTGCTTCATAAAGAACAGCGATGATTCGCTCTTTTGGTGAGCCTTCTTTCTTTTTTTCTAGCTCATCGATCGTCTGCGTTCCGAACCGATATTTCGCTCCGTTCGGGTCAATCACCCAGCCGCCGCCAATCGTTTCTTGCGGACTTGGCCGACGAATAATAAAACGGTCGCCGCGTTTTGTTAAAATTTCATCATCCAGGCGGAGCTGGCAGAGAATTTCGCCACTTTCTTCCTTTAATTCATTCCGGTCAAAGAAAACGATCCGGCCCATCACTTCGGTTGTCCCAATATGCAGCTTAATCGGCATCCGCTGCTTGACCATGTATTCGAGGTCTTCAACTACACGAACGGCTACATCAATCGTACGTGTCACAATAAAATTTTCAGAAGAAACGAGAACATCGCCTCGTTCTAAATCCTCCTTTGACACGCCCGATAAATTGATCGCAGCCCGCTGACCAGCGAATGCTTTTTGCGCCGGCTGATGATGCACTTGTATTTGCCGCGCCTTAACCTCCGTACCCTTAGGCATAATCAACAAGGTTTGTCCCTCGACTACCGTACCTTCGTAAACCGTTCCGCGGACAACCGTTCCCTGCCCTTTTACAGTAAATACTTGGTCAATTGGCAGACGAAAATCCCCTTTTGCATCACGCATTTCCAGATCTTTTAAGGTCTGAATAATGAGTGTTTTCAACTCATCTATTCCTCTGTTGGAAAGGCTGTCAACGAGGACTACCGGTGAATTTTCAAAAACCGTGCCCTTTAATTCTTCTAATATATCCTCTTGGACGAGTTCGATGAATTCTTCTTCCACCCGATCAATTTTCGTTATCGCGATAATCCCAGATTGAATTCCCAAAAATCCAAGAATTTCAAGATGCTCTCTTGTTTGCGGCATTACGCCTTCATCTGCCGCTACAACAAGGACAACCAAATCGATGCCTGCAACACCGGCAATCATCTGGCGAATAAAGCGTTCGTGTCCCGGAACATCAATAACCGAAATTTGGATATCCTCATCTTCATAAAGAGGGGCAAAACCAAGTTCAATGGAAATTTGCCGTTCCTTTTCTTCCTTTAGTCGATCAGTATCAACATGCGTGAGCGCCTTCGTTAACGATGTCTTTCCGTGGTCAATATGCCCCGCCATGCCGATTGTAAAATATCTTTTCTCCAAATGTGCCACCTTCTTCATCTCTCTTTCTTCTTAATGTAGCGCGAACATGGCGATAGTTCAAGCAAACGCTCAACCATATGTTTTTTTCCGTTATTATGTTTGCTCCATTTTATTGCGGGAAAGAACTAAATATCCCTGGACGATTTGGTTGTTTTTAGCGGCTTTTTAAATTTACTCTCATTTTTCAAACAAAAAGATACACAAATGTTTCAAAATCTAATATAATGGTTCTATAAAGTTGCATTAGGGAAAAAAACATTCATTAACGAACAAAGCTTGCAACAACGAAAACAAGAGAAAGGATGGTGTCCCAAATGGGTCAAACAGATTCGATTGCTGTAAAACGTGCCCGTAACGCCGAAATCAAAACCATATCGGCTGCAAGAGATGCCATTAATGGAAAAGTGAAAGGTTTTCGCGCCCTTTTGCCATTTCTCGGACCAGCGTTCATCGCTTCTATCGCTTATATAGATCCAGGTAACTTTGCAACCAATATTCAAGCAGGTGCCAGCTTCGGCTATAAATTACTATGGGTAATCATCCTTGCCAACCTAATGGCCATGCTGCTGCAAAACATGTCAGCGAAACTAGGAATTGCTACAGGAAAAAACCTCCCAGAGGTTTGCCGGGAATACATGCCAAAGCCGTTAACCTATGTCATGTGGGTTGTTTCCGAATTGGCGGCAATGGCAACGGATCTTGCTGAATTTCTAGGGGCTACACTTGCGTTGAATCTGCTATTCGGAATCCCGATGATTTACGCTGTCATCATCACCGGTATCGTTACGTATCTCATTTTAATGCTCGAAAGATACGGTTTCAGACCATTAGAGAAGTTTATTGCTTCCTTTGCGATGCTGATTGGCTTAAGCTATTTGGTTGAAACGATACTCTCTAAACCAAATTTTACTCAAGTCGCTTATCACAGCATTGTTCCATGGATTGGGAATAATCAAAGCATTATGCTTGCCGTAGGGATAATCGGTGCGACGGTCATGCCGCACGCACTTTATTTGCACTCAAGCCTTACACAAGGAAGAATCGTCCCGAAGAATGACGCCGAAAAGTTAAAAATCCAAAAATTTAGCACAAAAGAAATTCTGATTGCGATGACTTTGGCTGGCTTTGTTAATTTATCGATGATGTATATGGCTGCATCTGTATTTAACTCAACCGGCAACCAAGGTGTGGCTGACCTTAAGACCGCCTACCATACATTAACACCGCTGCTTGGTTCAGCAGCCGCTAGTGTGTTTTTGATTTCCTTGCTTGCTTCCGGGATTTCAAGCTCTGTTGTTGGTACAATGGCCGGCCAAGTCATCATGCAGGGATTTGTCGGTTTTACTATACCTTTGTGGCTGCGCCGTTTAATCACGATGCTCCCAACCATTGTGATCGTAGCATTAGGTACCGATCCAACGATGACGCTTGTGGCAAGTCAGGTTGTCCTGAGCATTGTTCTTCCGTTTCCCATTATCGCGCTTATCTATTTCACCCAGAAAAAAGAATTAATGGGTGTGTTAACAAATAAACGCTCTGTCACCATCTTATCATCCATTTTTGCAGTCCTTATTTTAAGTTTGAATGTTTGGTTGATTATTCAGACGTTTCTTGGCTGAAAACGAGAAATATAGTTTTATAGCATGTAACTTTACGATCATTAAAGAAAAGGGAAGCACCTAAACACTTGGCCGCTTCCCTTTTCTTATTATCGCATAAGTTAACTACCTTCTTTCGTAAACAACCGGATAAATAATCTTGGTTCTGCCTCGATTTCCTTTACCATATGAAAGCCATTTTGCATATAAAGATTAATTGCAGGCGTATTGTCTCGTCCAGTCGATACATTCATTCGGCCAATATCGGCAAAGTGACGCTCAACAAAACGCAATAAATTTTGTCCGATTCCCTTGCGAAAATGGTTTGGATGGACGGCTAACCGGCAAATGGTGAGCTCCTCGTTTTCTAATGTGATGGAAATAGCACCTGCCAATTCATCCCCCTCAAACCAGCCGTAAAAAGTCTCCCCACAGTTTTGAAATTGATCAAACGATTCTTTCAATGGCGGAAGGTTCATCGAACCGATTAAGTTCGCTTCAATTAAGTAAGCCTGTCTTTGCAGATCATATAAATACCTGACTTGATCAGGCTCATCCCATTGAATCCGTTTGATCATCTGAATTTCCTCTCTCATCAGATTTTCTTGGCACGTTCCCGTGCTAGTTAGTGAAAACAAATTCCGTCCGGCTTCCCGTTTGTTCAGCAATGACTTCAAGTCTAGCATCAATACGTTCCTTTAGTTCGGGAACATGAGAAATAATGCCTACTAAACGCCCGCTGTTTTGAATGTCCATTAGCGCTTCAATGGCCTGGTCAAGCGATTCAGGGTCTAATGTTCCAAAGCCTTCATCAATGAACATCGTTTCAAGCGACACACCGCCCGCATAATTTTGAACAATATCAGCAAGCCCTAGTGCAAGCGCAAGTGCTGCTTTAAAACTTTCTCCACCTGACAATGTCTTAACATGGCGTTCCTGACCGGTGTATTGGTCAAACACGAGCAGCTCAAGCCCACTCTGGACATTGCCTTTCGACCGGTCTTTTTTTCTTAACAAAAAGTATCTTCCAGAAGTCATTTTTCGTAAGCGTCCATTTGCTTCCGCTAAAATATCATCCAAAAATGCCGCCAGAACAAACCGTTCAAATGTCAATCGGTACGTATTTTGTCCTTTCGCCATTTCATATAAATGGCCGATCAGCCGGTAGCGATCTTCAAGCATTTTCATCTGTTCATTCGAAGCTACTATTTGCTCGTATATTGTATCATTCGCATGTTTTTTTATTAATAAATCTGTCCGTTTGTTCGCGAGATCCTCTAATGCTTCCGCTTGTTTTTCCAGAACCATTTTTAATCCATCTACATCCGGCGGCTGAACGTTTTGTAAAAGCCCGGATAATTCAACAAGTCGATCAGAAACGGAACGCAATTCTTCCCGGAAAGCACGAATCTCTCGTTCGAGCTGTTCCACTTCCCGTTCACTTCGTTTCGAACTTTCATAAATCGCAAAATTGGCAAAGCCCTGCTCAGCAAGCTGGTT
Organism: Bacillota bacterium Lsc_1132; assembly: GCA_044598425.1. Classification (GTDB taxonomy): domain Bacteria; phylum Bacillota; class Bacilli; order Bacillales; family Cytobacillaceae; genus JAEVLT01. The sequence goes on along the minus strand of CP172536.1, from coordinate 1,644,272 downwards.
TTTAAAAACCAATCTCTCTGTTTCCAGCTCCGATTGTTTTCCTGTTAAATGGCTTTTAGCATCTGCAAGCCGTGCGGATTCAGCCGCATGCTGCTCTTTAACAGACTGCCATTGCTGTTGTGCAGCTTCCAGCTGCTTCACAAGGTTTTCATGCATTGCTTTAGCGGTTGCCAGCGCTTTTTCAAACGCAGGAACCGTTCGAAGATTCTCTGGAATCTGTTCTCTCCTTCTTGTTAGATCAGTCCGTTTTTCCGTAAATTGAACGGTTAATTCAGTGACTTCATTTGAAACCGTTTGAAGCATCTGTTGAAGCTCTACTCGTTTTGCTTCCAAGCCGGACAGATTTTCCTTAATCATGTCAAGCTGCTTTACTTGCTGCTTTAATCGGATTTGCGATTTTTCCAAATCCAATTTTAAAAAGGTTGTCTCTTCCTGTACTTCTTTTAAGTACTCAGGTTGAAAATCTGGGCGCCGCAACAGAATCTCAGCTAATACTTCTTCAACAGCAACTCTTGCGCTTTTTTCCGCAGATTGACTTTCATAAAGGGCTGACTCCGCTTTCGCTTTCTCCTTTTCGAAATGAAGTACCTGCTCTTTTGCTGCCTGTAAATCTTCTTCCGTTGGAGTGCTTCCACCGTAAACGAGGGCAGGCGAAGGATGGTTTACTGACCCGCAGACAGGACATTCTTTTCCCTCTTCAAGACCTCGGGCTAGCAGCGCTGCCTGACCCGTTATCCAGGAATGCTCCAATTTCTCTGCCAGTGTTTTAGCGTCGTAAAAGGAAGCTTCTGCCTTCTCGTAACGGCCCGTAGCATGTTTCAAATTTGTTTGTGCCTGATGCAGGCGATTAACATTCCTTTCAAATCGTGTAAACTTTTCTATTTCCGCTGTCAATTTTTCAATTTTCCGTTCGTTCTCCAGGTAAGTTAGCTGACCTTGTTCAATATCAGCTTTTTGGGCAAGCATTAATTTTTGATTTTCATCCACTTGCCGCAGCTGCTCCTCTAATTGTGTTTGTTTTCCTTTCGCTTGAGCGAGTCGTTGAGCAACGTGATTCAAAGCTTCTTCCAATGCGGCAAATGAATAAACGCCGTCTTTTATATTTAGAAGGCGATTGATTTCATCCGCTGCTTCTTGGCGCTCATTTTCTCTCTCTTGTTCTTGCTGCAGTTTCAATTGCTGTATTTTCGAGAGCTCGTCCAGTGATTTAAGTTTTGAGGAAATGGCGGCAACGTTTTGCATGAGCTGGTCGGATTCTCTTTTCAATCGATGGCAAAGCTGTTCCTGCTGAGCTAAAATGGCTGCTTTTTGTGCGAATCGAACCTGTTGTTCTTTTTCCGCAAACTCCGCTTGCTTCTCCTCAAGCATCCGTTTTTTCTCAGTTAATGCTTCTTTTGTTTGAATTTGCTTTAAAATTGTTTCTGCTTCAAACAGCTTGTGTTTTAGCCGATCCTGTTGCATTTGTTTTTCCTCAAGTTCAGAAGTTAATTTAACAATCGCCTCTGCCATTTCACCAATTTCTTGCGATAAAAGCGGCAGAATAATCCCATCATTCACACTGTCAGCTTCTAAAAATTCTTTGAGCTCCTCTCTGAATACAGCTTGGATGCGGCCAATTGCTTCATTTCGGTTCCTCTGCTGATCTTCAACCGATCTTTTTAATTCACTTGCTTCTTCCTTTAATTTCTCTTCAATCCGTTTATAAATTTGCGTATGGAAGAGGCGCTGCAGAATGACTTCTTTATCCTTACTGTCTGAAGTCAGCAGCTTGCGGAACTCTCCCTGTGGGATCATGAGAATCTGCCGAAATTGATTGCTGTCAATCAGCATAATTTCTTTTATTTTTTCTTCAACTTCATTGATTTTCGAAGCAAGCAACTTTTTCGAACCCGATTCATCCCATATGTACAGCTCCGCCTTTGCGCCAACTGTTGTATAGCCTTCGTTCTTATCTTTTTTCTTTTGCTGCTGCGGAGATCTCGTAATCGAATAGACCTTGCCGCGCAGGGAGAAATCAAGTGACACTTCCGTTATTGTTTCATCTTTGGCAAATTGGCTCCGCAGTTCGGGACCGTTGCGATCCTCTCCGCTTGCCTTGCCATAGATTGCATAGCTGATCGCATCAAAAATGGTTGTTTTCCCAGAACCTGTTTTCCCTGAAATGACAAACATCGTTCGATTGCCAAGCTGAGAGAAATCAATCGTTTCAACACCCGCATAGGGTCCGAACGCCTGTATCGTTAATTTGATTGGTTTCATTCCACCGCTCCCTCTCTCAGCACTTTTTCAATTACTTCCGCCATTGCAGCTTTCTTTTCTGCGGTAAATTCCGAAGTCGTCATTTCCGTATAAAATTGTTCAAATAGCTCAAGCTCAGATTTTTTCTCCGAACGGATAGCGGAAAACGATTGTTTCTTTTTCAAATCGGTTAAGTCAATTTTCCGCTCGAGGTGAAGAACATTGGGATAAACCTGACGCAGCTTATTGATTGGATCAATCAGCCCACCTTCGTCCAGCAAGTTAATTTTTAAAAAGTCATGCGTTCGCTGATTTTCATAAAAGCAAGGATCTAACAGCTGGTCAAGATAGCCTTCTATTTCCCTCATGTCGTGGGTTGGCTTAAGTGAACGATAGCGATGCTGAAAGCTTCCATCCTCATTCATTTCGATTATGGAGATCGACTTGTTTTGCTTCGCTTCCGAAAAGGAATATTTTAATAAAGAACCGGCATATTTTACGTTGTCATGACGAATCGCATCCGGGCTATGAAGATGGCCGAGTGCAGTGTAGGAGAAAGGAGCAAACAATTCAGCACCGACGCATCCGGAGCCGCCAACTGTCAGCGTCCGCTCGGAATCAGAGGTAGCACCGCCAAGGACAAAAGCATGTCCAACCAGCACATTCGGCTCATGCGGGTTAATCGTTTCCTCTATCCGGCCAATCAGCGCCTTCATGGCATCCTGATGAGTATGGATCGAGTCATCCGCAAGCAGTTCACGGACCATGCCTGGCTCAGCATAGGGAACGAGGTAGAAATTTACTCCATTAATGTGGACGGGTTTTGGATTTTTATCAAGCTTTCCTGTTAAATAAAACTGGCTGTGCTTATACCATGAGCTGCCGAACGACAATCGTTCTGCGCTATCGTGATTGCCCGCAATTGCAACAATTGGCGTCTTTAGCTCAACATTGATTTTAAAAAGAATTTCGTCAAGCAAATTTACTGCATCAACCGGAGGAACGGAACGGTCATACAAATCCCCGGCAATGATGACGGCATCCGGCTGTTCTTCTGCGACGATGTCTGCGAATTGCTCCAGTACCTCACGCTGGTGCTCTGTCATATATACTCCATGCACCAATTTTCCTAAATGCCAATCAGCGGTATGGATAAATTTCATGCACTCACCTCATTTTTTCAACATTCTTTTACCAATGCTACTATTATAGCAAAATTGCTTTTTGTGCGTTTTTGAAAATGAAGGAGCTCAAAAGAACGTTTGTTCTATTTTTATTTTAACACAGCAGAGAAAAGAAAATAATAATTTTTATTATATTTTGATGGAATTTGATTTTTTGTATTATAATTATAAATAATCTGAAATTATAATAAACAAAGAAAATTTCGACAATAATAGAAAATAAGCCCATACTCTAGAGTATCTTAATGTGAGATTTCTCAAATGAAACAAACAATTCTAATTGTTTTAGCTTGTTGAATATAGAAAATCGAGTGAAAGTTGGACCACCGTCATATTTGATGACTTCAGTGATTCAAAAGAAGATTTAACATGTTCCATAGAATAGAAAAGTAATATCACAATAAATTTTCTATAGGTGATCATCATGCACATAAATAAATTTGTAACACCTGAAATTATTTTTGGTAAAAACGCGATAAGACAGACGGGTGATGCCTGCCTACGGCTTGGAGCAAAGAAAGTATTGATTGTAAGTGATTTTGGCGTATCGAAAGCCGGGTGGCTGGAAACAGTTATAGATATTTGTAAAGAATCTCGATTGCCTTATGCAACATTTATAGATGTAACATCGAACCCAAAAGATATGGAAGTTGTTAATGGCTGCCGAACTTTTTTCGATAACGAGTGTGATGCCATAATAGGCATTGGTGGCGGTAGCGCATTAGACGTGGCTAAAGCCATTGCCATACTTGCTACTAATGGTGGAAATATCAGTGATTATGAGGGTATAGACAAAATTGAAAAACCCCTACCCCCAATGATTATGATCATGACGACTGCAGGTTCAGGATCTGAAGTGTCTCAATTCTCCATTATTGTTGATTCTAATCGACAAAAGAAAATGACGATCGTTTCTAGGAGCCTAGTACCTGATATTGCTATTATTGATCCTTACACACTTGTAACAAAAGACAGTAGTTTAACCGCAGCAACTGGTATGGATGTTCTTACTCACGCGATTGAAGCTTATGTGAGTATAGCCGCAACACCACTTACAGATGTCCAGGCTAAGAATGCACTTTCCCTTGCCTCTACTTATTTACGCCCGTCAGTTGCTTCTAGAACAAATGAAGAAGCGAAAAAAGCAATGGCAATGGCCAGCCTGCAAGCTGGACTTGCCTTTTCAAATGCCATCTTAGGTGCTGCCCACGCGATTTCACATGCGGTTGGAGGGAGGTTCCCCTTACCTCATGGGGAAATCAATGCCATACTACTGCCTTATATAATGGATTTTAACTTTATTGCTTCTCCCAAACGGTTTACTGACATAGCTGAACTTATGGGCATTGACACACGAGGATTGACTCAACGAGAAGCAGGAAATGCAGCTATTAAATTCGTAAAAGAGTTATCCAATGATATTGGAATACCTAAACGGTTAAGAGAGGTAGAGATTACGGAAGAAATAATCGATGTCATAAGTCAAACAGCACTTGAAGATGCATGTATGATTACCAACCCCCGTGATATGGATCTTAAACAGGTTAAAAGCTTATTAAAAAAAGTATTATAAGGCGGTGAATAATCGTGCTCGAGGATAAATATGAAATGATTACCCAGTTAACCGGGGTGAAATCTTCCAAAAAAAGTTATTATACAGAATTAAAGAAAACAGTTGAACAATTAAAAGTGAAAAATATGCAGTTAGAAATCATGAACGAAGTGATGAAAAATATTAAGGTTGATATGCCATTGGAAGATATTTTTAAAAATATGATCGATAAATTAAGAATTCTCGTCCACTTTGATCATCTGAGTATTTTATTGCTGCGTAATAATAACCTTACGCTAACAAATGTTTATCCCAAAGACAGTCATTGTATGGAATTAGGATCTATTATCCTTAATGAACATTCTCTTTATTGGTCCGCATTAAAGAATAGGCAAATCATTTTTCAACGATTAAATGAATCTAATGCCAGCTTTTATGAAAAAGAACACCTGACTGTTCTTCGCCTTAGAACAATTTTGGTATTGCCCATTTATAGTAAAAACAAAAAAATCGGGGTTTTAAGTATTGGCCGTCATGGTGAATCCAATTGGAGTATGGATGACCTGCATTTTCTGGAGCAGCTTACTGGTCATCTGGCAGTTAGTATTGAAAATGCCCAATTATATAGTGAAGTTTTACGTGCAAAACAGGAATGGGAAGACACATTTAAAGCTGTTGATGATATGATCATCGTTTTTGATAAGGATTTAAATATGCTTCAGTTTAACGATTCTGTAAAAACCTTTTTTGATAAAAATGGCTCATCCAACTTTTTCATGTTGGATGAGCCATGTCAAACACTTGTTAAGGAAACATTTCAAGCTCAAAAAACCAGCTATAAAGAAATACATCTCCCAAATCACACTACTTGTGAACTGTATACATATCCGGTGCACAATAATAAACAACAGGTTTATGGTGTTATCGCTTATATAAAGGATGTAACAGAAAAACGAAAAATGGAAGTACAATTGCTTCATTCAGGAAAATTGGCTGCTATTGGAGAAATGGCAGCAGGTATAGCTCATGAATTAAATAGCCCTTTAACTGCTATTTTAGGAAATTCCCAATTGTTATTAAGAAACACAAAAAAGGACGATTCCTCGTTTCTGCTTCTTAATGATATAAAGAATTGTGGAGATCGCTGCAAACGAATTATTAAAAGCCTACTTACCTTTTCCCGGCAGGATGACTATGCGTTTGGCCCCTGCTCATTGAACGAAGCGGTAGAACAAGTGCTTAATCTCTTAAAGTATCAATTAGAAAAAAACAGGATTACGATAAAACTCTTTCTTCAAGAGGATTTGCCTTTGATTGAAGGGAGCCAGCCGCAGCTCGAACAAATTATTATTAACATACTCCTTAATGCGAAGGATGCCCTAGAACTTTCATCAGGAAAAAATAAGGAAATCATCATCAAAACATCTCTTCAGTCAAACGAGGTCCACTTATCCGTTATGGATAACGGGATTGGAATTGAAGAACACAGGTTAACTGAAATTTTCCATCCTTTTCACACAACAAAAGAATTAGAAAAAGGAACCGGATTAGGCTTATCTGTGAGCATTGGTATCGCGAAAACACACGGAGGAACCATCGAAGTTAACAGCAAAGTCAATAAGGGCAGCACATTCACATTAAAATTACCTCTTCAACCCAAAAAACATTGAGGTGATATCATGACAAATTTATTGATTGTAGATGATGAAAAAGAAATCGGCAATTTTTTATCCCACCTTTTTACATCAAAAGGTTACCATGTCGAAGTTGCCAACAGCGGTAAGGAATTTTCTTCCATAGACTTTACTTTGCAGCGTTTCCATGCTGCAATGATTGACTTAAAGTTGCCTGATGCAGATGGTCTATCTCTTTTGCAACATTTAAAGAAATTGCAGCCTCGTTGCAAGGCTATCATTATGACTGGGTACAGTACCATTAAAACAGCTGTTGATGCCATAAAACTAGGAGCAAGTGATTATATTGAAAAACCGTTTGATGATATCGATCTACTCGAAAAACAAGTAGATAATCTGTTAGTTTCAAATGGTACCTCCACATACCAACATATTAAAAAGTTGGCCGGGGAAGCGGGGCTCATCTTTGGAGCAAATGAAACAATGAATCAGTTGCTTCAGACTGTCTATAAAGTAGCGGGGAAAAATGTAAATGTTCTAATAGAAGGTGAGACTGGAACTGGAAAAGAAGTGCTATCACGCTTTATTCATCACGCAAGTCAACGCAGTCATGAATCGTTTATCGGAGTAAATTGTGGAGCAATCTCTGAATCTCTTTTAGAAAGTGAACTATTCGGCCATGAAAAAGGGGCGTTCACAGGGGCAACACAGCAGCGAAAAGGTCTATTTGAAATTGCTAGTAAAGGGACTCTGTTCCTTGATGAAATTGCTGAAGCCTCATCTTCCATTCAAGTGAAGCTGCTTCGTGTCCTGGAAACACGTGAATTTATGCGCGTCGGGAGTGAAAGCATCTTACGTACCAATACCCGTTTGGTTGCTGCAACAAACAAAAACCTTCAGGAAGCTGTCCTACAAAAGAAATTTAGGGAAGATTTATTCTATCGCTTAAATGTTGTCTATATAAAGATTCCTCCTCTTCGAGACCGAAAAGAAGATATCCCATTATTGATTGAACACTGCCTGCAACGGCATCCAAACGTAGATATCACTTTTTCTGAGGACGCAATGGCAGTGTTACAAAATTATGACTGGCCCGGAAATATTCGCGAATTATCCAATTTTATTACAAGAATCGTTGCTTTAACTGATTCAAACAAAGCACTCATTACTGCCGGCAATTTACCGTTATCCAATCATGTTACAGGGTCGTCCATTCCTGTAAAAACAATGAAACAAATAAATACAGATAAGCAGGAAAGTTGTCTTGAAAGTTACTTGGAAAAATGGATAAATGAAATTCTCACAGTCTTCAAACAAAAAGAAGGAATCAGCTTAGAAGAGGTTCTAGCACAGATTAAACAACTAGAATTACGAGTGGGAAAATCCTTTATTTTACAAACATTAAAAGATACACATGGTAATCGAAAAGAGGCTGCAAAAAAATTACAAATTACGATGAGAAAGCTTCGATACCTCTTAAACGAAAAATGAGGCTGTCCCGAAGGTCAGAATTTTGATTAAATATCTATTTAATCTATATTATATGAAGGCTGGCTCCAAAACGTATTCACCATGTCTTGGAGTCAGCTTTATGATTTTGAGATCAATTTTTAGAGGATTTCACGATCCTCTGTCATGAATAAACGACCAATGAATGTTTATATCGATGACTTCACTTTATTCTTATGAAATGGATAGAACAACACGCCCATTAATTTTTCCGCTTTCCATTCGGTCAAAGACATCGTTAATTCGATCAAGCGGTTGAATTTCTATGTTTGCACGTATTTTTCCTTGGGCCGCAAACTCAATGGATTCCTGCAAATCTTTTCTTGTTCCAACGATAGAACCTTTTACTGTTACCCCATTTAAAACCGTATCAAAAATAGGAATAGGCAGTTCATCATTTGGAAGGCCGACAACCACTAATGTCCCGCCTCTTTTTACCGAACCGTATGCTTGTTCAAACGCTTTTTTCGTTACAGCCACGCTTACAGCTGATTGCACCCCGCCTACTTTCTCTTTGATTTCCTTGACAGGATCTACTTGTCGTCCATTTATCGTAAGGTCAGCCCCCAATTTTTTGGCTAATTCAAGTTTATCTTCCTGAATGTCTACAGCAATAACATTAAATCCCATGGCTTTAGCATACTGAAGTGCAACATGCCCCAGACCACCAATACCATAAATCGCTACCCAATCTCCCGGTTTTGCTTCTGATACTTTTAATGCCTTGTAAGTAGTAACTCCTGCACAGAAAATTGGTGCTACTTCAGCAAAATCAAGATTTTCTGGAATTTTAACCACATAGTTTGCAGGAGCTTTACAATATTCTGCATATCCTCCATCCACTGAATAACCGGCATTCAATTGATTAAGGCATAACGTTTCACGACCTGTTAAGCAATATTCACAGTCGCCACAGGCTGAATAAAGCCACGGGACACCTACACGATCGCCTACTTTTATCGAAGTGACACCTTCTCCTACCTCTTCAACGATTCCCACGCCTTCGTGTCCTGGAATAAGTGGAAGTTTAGGTTTTACTGGCCAGTCTCCATGAGCAGCGTGCAGGTCGGTATGACAAACACCGCAAGCTTTTATCTTGACCAGAATTTCTCCATACTTTAATTCAGGTACCGGTACTTCCCTAATTTCTAATTGTTGTTTGAATTCATTTACTACTGCTGCTTTCATCATTCTTCTCCCATTATTTTTTGTAACCATTTAAAATCTCTCCCCTCAATTTTTGTATTCACTTTATTTACTTGCAAAAACTATGCCAAATATTAAAACGCTTTCATTTTTGGTAATCTACTTAATAAATCTATTTCTTGTGCCGAAATATCGGCTCATTTAGCCGTATATACGGCTAAAATATGACAATTTATTGTTATGTTTTTATACGCTCGCTTTTGCATACTTTCCAAAAATGTGGAGATTTTTATTACGACTATTCCAATATGTGATATTTCGCACATAATATTGCTTATGTGTAAGTTTTTGTACAAACCAAACGTCCAAGGGAGTTATGATGATGAGTTTAGAGGATGATGAATTAGAACACAGGGTCAATCAAATTAGAAAGATTTCGATCAAAATCGTGGAGGAAACTGGATTAAATAGCTTTTAAAAATATGCGGTCAGAGTGATTGTGGACAATTTTGTGACGTTTATATGAATTGTCAGCGCCATTGAAGAAGAAATAGATACAAAACAACCCGGCCAAAAAGGCCGGGTTGTTTATCACTGGTTTCACAACCATTATTTTTTCGTTACGTTAGCAGCTTGTGGTCCACGAGCTCCTTCAACTACTTCGAAAGAAACTTCTTGGCCTTCTTCTAATGTTTTGAAACCTTCAGTTTGGATTGCAGAATAATGAACGAATACGTCGTTTCCGTCTTCAGCTTCGATGAATCCGAAACCTTTTTCAGAGTTAAACCATTTTACTTTACCGTTTTTCATGTGAAAACTTCCTCCTATTGGCTTACGTCAAAGCCATGTGTAAAATTCACCAAATTACAACGTATATAGCTTTACTTTTCATTACCTCATCCAAACGTTGGTTAAACATTGAATAAGCTTGTTACATAAATCTAACACGTGCAACGGCTTCTTAAAATTTAACATTTTTTTGCTGGAATGTCAAGAAAGGATCAATGACAAATTCCCGTTCTTTAAAGAGTTCGTTCCTTCAATCGCTCAGGCAGGTTCTGAATGGATTGTACAACTAAGTCAAGCTTTGCTTCAATTCGATAAAGAAGATAAAGCGTTACCACTACCGGAAAGCCCACTTCACTGATAAGCGGAATGAACTGTTCCATCCCGTTCCCCTCCTCTCTTTAAAATAAGGCTCTGTTAAAATTGCCTGTTGATTTCCGCTCCATTCAACATAATGAGCAAAATAAACAATGAGCTTTAACATAGTCAAAATAAAAAATCAACCCAGGGTGTTATTTAAAAAGGGCCGGATTCCTTGCGAGTCCGGCCCCCTATTTTAAGCAATAGCATAATCGGTTACATTTCGTTCAATCACCCTTGCTCCTTTTGGAGAAACCAGCACTCCAGCCGGATTTACAAAGATGCTGGCCGCAATGATTTGATCCATCGATTGTTTCACAACCGCTAGGTCAATTGGCTCCTTCGGATTATCCAGTGAAATTCTCGCCACTTTCCCGGCATCCGTTACAAATTGCAATTCCAGTGTCTTAGCCATTCGTATTACCTCCCTCGATATTATTTAAAAAGCTTCATTAAGCAATAATGTCTAAGCTGTCATCTCGTTCAACACTGCTTAATAAATCGCTACATAAGACAGAAAGCGCTTGGGCAACTTGAAAAAGCTGATCCGTTGTTGCTTCTTTTTTTACATTATTAAAAGTTTTTGCTTTATAGATCGTTTCTCCTTTCTCATTTACACCTGTTTCAAAAATCAAGCGGAGCTTCGTCTCTGCAAGTACTGCTTGTGCCATTGTCCCTCACCTCCTTTCACTCCTGATATATAGATTGGCAAAGAAAAAGGACAGGGTCTTTCTCTTTTGTTTAAAGGTTTTAAAACAAATGGATTAAACCGTAACAAATTAGAAAGAATTGGAGGGTGAATTGAATTGACCGGTAGCCAACCCTTTCCGCTGGCAACATGCCTATTTATCTGCTTTATCCACTTCCCAGCTGATGAAAAATGGCTGATTTTAAATTGCGGAATGATGTTGCGACCATTTTAGGAACCTGCTTAATGCTGCTCGGCGCCACCTACGGATATGTGCTGAAATGGGGGCTGATTATTTGGAGTATTATCGGTGCTGTACCCAGTCTCCTTCTCGGATTTCTTATCAAACTGTTAATGGTTAAAAAAAGACGTACTGGAACTGGTAAAATTACTTCGGAAGTAATTCTGATGATTCGCTGTAAAGACCATCAATGGGAAACCATTGAGAAAATATTGTGGGACAATTTAGCGCTTGGCGTGGCAAAAGTTAGGTAGCAATTTAGATTTTAAAATCGAGCTGAGCGGGATTTTTCCCAGAACAAATGAAACAAAACAGGCATCATAAAAGGCGGCAGAAATACTGCCGCCTTTTTCTCTTAGCCTTCCTTTCATTCTTGCAATTTATCTAGCATCGAGATCGTATCAACAAGATGGTTATTGAAAATTTGCTTTGCGACTGCAAGTAATTCAACAATCATCGGATCCCTTAAAGTATAGATGACCTTGTTTCCATCTTTTGTCCCAGAAACAATATTTTTTGCCCTTAAAACAGCCAATTGCTGAGATACCGCGGATCCTTCGCTGCCTATCAATGTTTGAAGTTCATTTACGTTTTTATCTCCTTCTGCCAATAACTCCAAGATGCGAATTCTTAACGGATGAGCAAGGGCTTTAAAAAACTCCGCCTTAAAGCGCTGCATTTCAAGATTCAATCCATCATCTCCTCATATCTATCCTAGTATGTTGGTGTCAGTTTCCTTGTATTTTCTACCCCTCCAGATTGAGAAAATTTCGCACATTCATAGAAAGCAAAATGCTTGCAGCCAATGCATTTATTGCGCTCAATCTCCGTTAGTGCAAAATCAAGTGCTTCCCCCGTATGTTCAAAGAAATGTTCATCCCCTATTGTTTCGTATAAACCAGTCTTCTTCAATACCATTTTCGGCTGTAGGTTAACTCCAGATAAGAGTACTATACCATGTTTCGAAAAATGGTTCACAATGCTCGCAAGATTTGCCTCCCCAGTTGTGTCCATAAAGGGTACTTTGCTCATCCGCAACAATAGAATTTTCGGACGATAATCAATCGTGCTCATAATCGTTTTCTCAAACGTCTGCGCCGCCCCAAAAAACAGTGGGCCTTCAACGTTAAAAATACTGATTTGCGGGCAATCATGAGTATCGGTTACCATCTGGGTTTCGATTTTTTTATGCTTGTGTTCATGGTTTGGCAACGCTTTTTCCGTTATCATTACATCGCTCATTCGCTTTGCAAAAATAACGACAGATAAGACTAAACCTACCTCAACTGCTACTGTAAGAGTAACAAATACAGTTAATAGAAACGTCACCAATAAAACCAAAGAATCACTCGTTTTTGTTTTTAAAATATGAGAAAAAACATGGTGTTCGCTCATATTCCATGCAACAACCATTAAGATCGGCGCCATGCTGGCTAACGGAATATACGAGGCATATGGAGCGAAAAAAATCAAGACAAGCATTACTACAATTCCATGAATGACCCCTGATAAAGGAGAGACTGCTCCATTTTTGATATTTGTCGCGGTTCGAGCAATTGCACCCGTCGCTGGGATCCCCCCAAAAAATGGCGTAACCAAATTGGCAATCCCTTGACCAATCAACTCTTTATTGCTATTATGCCTGCTGTTTGTCATCCCATCTGCCACAACTGCGGAAAGGAGCGATTCAATTCCCCCCAGCATCGCAATCACGAATGCAGACGGCAAAAGCTTAACAATTAGTTCTGTATTGATGGTTGGAATGCGAAAATGAGGGAGCGAATTTGGAATTTCACCATAACTTGTTCCGATTGTTGCCACTTGTCCTGGAAAGAAAATCGTTGCGATCACTGTTGAAAGCACTAGACCAATCAGCGGTCCTGGAATTTTTGGTGCGATTTTCGGTGTAAACAGTATGGTAATTAAGCAGATAAAGGCTGTTAACACGCTAAAGAAATTAATCGTCCCGATATGGATGATGATTTCTTTCATATTCAAAAAGAATTCTTCATGTTTCTTTAAGCCATACAAGCCAAGAAAACTGGCAATCTGTCCGGTAAAAATGGTGACGGCAATCCCCGCTGTAAAACCAATCGTAACAGGTCGAGGAATAAATTTTATCAATGTACCTAACTTAAAAACACCCATTAACAGCAGTATGATTCCGGCTAAAAAACCGGCAATCAACAGATTTTCATACCCATATGTCATGACAATTCCAAATAAAATGGGGATAAATGCACCAGTTGGTCCGCCTATTTGATACTTCGATCCTCCGAACAGCGAAATCAAAATTCCTGCAACGATGGTTGTATAAATTCCATACTCCGGCTTAACTCCCGAGGCAATTGCAAACGCCATTCCTAAAGGAATCGCAATCACTCCAACAATCAAGCCTGAAAGAAGATCCTTCGGAAAACTGCTCAAAGAATAATAGCTAAACCGTCTGTCAAAGAACATAAGCACCCTTCTTACTTTGTATATTTGATTATTTGAATATATAGGATTATTCCCTGCGATGCAAGAATTTTTTCACAAAAAATAGATGGAATAAATCAACATTTTATTTTTTTTGCCTTTGCTAAAAGCAATTGGAAGGAAAAGAATTTTTCCAAACTTGCTTTTAACTTGGTCTTCATGGTATAGTATTGAAGCGATGAGCTGAATTGTGTAAGCCGAATAACATTCCTTTACGGTACACACAATGTGGAGTGTGGTTATTCGCCTCAATTTCGTAAAAAGCCGCTTGTTTTTCGGAACAAGCGGCTTTTCTGTCGGTGAAATTTCACTGCCATACCCTACATTCACAAACTGTTCGAACATGACCTCCTCATCATTAAAAACCTCAAAATAAAATTCGCACTTTTTCAGTCAATCTTTTAAAATAAGGATGAAAGGAGTGAACAGGAATGAACAATCACGAAATTGACTACAAAATATATGGCGATGATATGCAGTTTGTCGAAGTTGAACTTGACCCTCAGGAAACCGTTGTGGCCGAAGCTGGCGGCTTTATGATGATGGAGGATGACATACATATGGAAACCACATCTTTGGCGATGGCTCCGGAAGCAACGGCGGCGGTCTGATGGGTAAGCTATTTAGTGCCGGCAGGAGGGTTCTTACTGGAGAAAGCTTGTTTATGACAACATTCACGAACAAGGGGAACGCCAAAAGACATGTGTCTTTCGCGGCTCCCTATCCAGGGAAAATTATTCCAATGGACTTAAGCGAACTTGGCGGCAAAATCATTTGCCAAAAGGATTCCTTCCTTGCTGCGGCGAAAGGGGTCTCAATCGGCATTGAATTCCAGCGAAAAATCGGAGCCGGATTCTTTGGCGGTGAAGGTTTTATTATGCAAAAGCTCGAAGGAGATGGACTCGCATTTGTCCATGCCGGAGGAACGATCATCCGGAAGGAACTGTTGCCAGGCCAGCAGCTTCGTGTTGATACAGGCTGTTTAGTAGCGATGACAAGCAGTGTCAGCTACGATATCGAGTTTGTACGCGGTGTGAAAACGGCTTTGTTCGGTGGTGAAGGTCTGTTCTTCGCGACGTTAAGAGGTCCAGGTTCGGTTTGGATTCAGTCGCTGCCTTTCAGCCGGCTCGCAAGCCGTGTCTTTGCAGCAGCGCCAAGTCGCGGCGGCTCTACAGATGAAGGAAGCATCGCCCGCGGTATTTTCGATGTGTTTGGCGGCGATTAAAGCTCATCTCGCGCAAGGATGCTTCAATAGAAAAAGCAAGACCTGTTTAGTCTTGCTTTTTTTTATCCATGCTTTCTGCGAATTTTTTCTATTACTCTCTCCAAATCGTCGGGACGCACAAACTCAATCGGGGAAAAGCCTTTTTCAAACAGAATCGTGTCAGCCTCCACCATTAACACATACTTTTCATTTATTTTTGCCAAATGAACCGTATCGCCGTAATCGGATAACAGCCCTCTTACTGAAACATGGTCAAGCTTCATTTTCAATTCCAGCTCAGGGCTGTGCTCGACAATTTGCGCTGCGGCTTCGATCACCTGCTCGGTGTCAAACCGTTCCTGCAGCTCGCGCTTCTCACTCGCCGCCCAAATTTCCATCGCATTTTCGAGCTGTTCCCGCTCCTCACTCTCTGGTTCGAACGTCTCTTCCATATGCCCTTTTACCATCTCAAGCACCTGATTCTTCACAATCTCCGGCATCGACTCTCCATACTCGACGTATTTTAAAAATTCCTCGAAATAACGGGCGTGGGAGGACTGATTGATTTTCAATTCATGCTCCTCCACCATTCCCTCCTCTGGCATATACGGATATTGAATCGATTTCATATTTTTTGTCGTAATCGCCATTTCCACATGGCGAATCAGTGTGGATTCATCGGAAATGGATGCTACTTTCGGTTCAAAATCGCATTTTAAAATAAACACAAACGGATCATCGAAGTATTTTGTTAACTTGGCATTTGCCACTAAAAAAGCCCCGCCCCGAACGGCATTTGTATTCAAATACGTATTGACAAACTTTTCGCTCTCTACATGGAATGCTTCCTTTGTTTCAGCAAAGCGGGCGCGGTGAAACAGATTGTAATTGGGATTTGAAGTGAGATCATGTCCTTCTTCCACAACAAAATAACCAATCTTCGTTGGTACCTCATCGGTTTTCGGATGGCGCTCGACTTTCCGTTTCGTGATCTTCATCAGTTCTCCATCTAAAAAATCCTTCAATGGACTGTTTTCATATTCCTGTCCATCCATCGTCTGATAATGTTTGTAAAATTTATTCGCCTGTTCTCCTTTGCCATCGACTTGAATGACAAAAAATGATAAATATTGAATTTGAAAATCCATCGTATTCCTCTCGCTTTATTGATTGATTTTTTCAGTATAAGAAAAAAAGCTATTTTTCTAACTATCATTATACAATAACTGTCGAAATACTGCTCAATCACCACTAAAAGCATCAAAAACCATTTTTATGATCTGGTTAACGGTTTTTTTGCTGCTGACGCGTCATGACGGCTCTTCCCATAAAATTAGGTAAAATATCTTTGAAATCGAACGAATTTGTGTACAACCATGCTTGTCAAAGAGCCAAGAATCGCACTGCCTATAATATCAGATGGATAATGATGCCCCACCCAAATTCGGGACAATCCTGTAAGGAAAGACAATACACAAATGATAAAGCCGAGGAAACGCTTATAAAAAAAGATCGTAGTCGAAACAGTAAAAACGAGTAAAGTATGTTTACTTGGAAATGAAGAATCTGTTTTAGAGGGAATGAGTATTCCTACTCTTCTTTTCACAAATGGCCTCGGTTTGAAATAAAACAACTTGATTAAAAAGTGGATGATTAAAGCAATTATCACAGATATTCCTGCCTCAATCGAAATTTTTTTATACAGTTGTTTTTTAAACCACATCGCAATGAAAACGAAGACAAAGATGTATCGAATTTTTGTTGAAATAAGGATCATCATTCGATCAAGCATCAATGAACGACCTGAAAGCAAATTTATTGCTCGAAATAATTTATAATCCATAAAGATTCACCTCTGTGTCTTTTTATGTTTGACTGCTAAACTGACTAATCCGTTGATTACATTCCTTCCAAGCTTTTGTTAGAATCTGATGGCTAACATTTTCAATGTATTGTAATTGATTCGATGGTAAGTTCTCATGTAGTAACCGGGCATAATCATAAAATTGTTTATCTTTTTTACCATAAATAAGCATCACGGGAAGATGAATATTCTTAAGTTGAGCCGTACAATTATAGTTCAAACTGTAGTCGTAATATTGCCGTATATTTCTGTGGTCTCCGCTTTTTGAATCTGTAAACATCTTTTCGAACAGCTTTTATTCAAAGTTAATGGAAGAAAGTACTAGCGGGTGAATAAAAACAATTGGAGTCCCGCTTCCTTTAACAGAGAAATAAATGCGATCTCCGTCCACATCCAGCATTGGCATGTAACTCATCACCTCAATTCAACCAACTAACATAAAGACTTTTTTATGTTGTTCCACTGTTCTGTTTCTATACAAATTTCTAAAGGAAAAACCGAACAAATGGAGCTTGGCACGATTTTTGTCGAAATGCATATGATAGTAGAGAGCAGCTACAGCAATTTTTACGTTTATTTATAAAAGGAAGAGAATAATTTTCCAATTTTTAGACATAATAAGAAAAGTTCGTACGAAAAATGATCGAGGTGTTCAAAATGGGATTGGTCAATTCCTATAATCAATGGAAAGAAAATCGACAGCAAAACTTTTTAAACAAGATGAAGGATCAAGGAAAATGTCCGGATTGTTACGGAAAAGGTTATACGGTATATCCTTATAATGAGTTTGCCTATTTTAATTCTTTCGAGTGCCCAGGCTGCCAAGGAAGCGGTCTTTACAGCGATTGGGAGCAGTTAAGATAAAATCATTAAAAACGATTGACAAAGCCCCCCAGATTATTGAAAAAATGAATGAAAGCGCCATAAACAGCCGTTTATGACGCTTTTATTGCATAATTTTTTTATATACCATACGTTAATTCTTGCAATACTAGATTTTCTTGATTCACGCGCTGCCATGTTTGTAATTTTCCGCGGAATCGAACGACTTCACCCACGACAATCATGGCGGGATTTTCTATTTCTTCCCTTTCCACAATCCGTG
Organism: Bacillota bacterium Lsc_1132; assembly: GCA_044598425.1. Lineage (GTDB taxonomy): Bacteria > Bacillota > Bacilli > Bacillales > Cytobacillaceae > JAEVLT01. The sequence continues at coordinate 1,626,283 of CP172536.1, read as the reverse complement.
CGATCGATTGGAGCGTTCCAACAACTGTTCGTTGATCCGCCGTAGTCCCCTGTTGAATGACCGCTACTGGCGTATTCTCATCTTTTCCATTTTTCATTAGTTTATCGCAAATAAATGGAAGATTGCTCATTCCCATATAAATGGCCAATGTGTCAACTGCATTTGCGAGGCTCTTCCAATCGATAGAAGAAGGTTTTCCTTGCGGATGATGGCCGGTCACAATCGCAAAAGAGCTGCCTAACTCACGGTGTGTAATCGGAATCCCGGCATAGGCGGGGGCAGCAACTCCCGCCGTAATACCTGGAACGACTTCAAACGGAAGACCATTTTTTGCTAAAGCTTCTGCTTCTTCCGCCCCTCTGCCAAATACAAAAGGATCTCCGCCTATTAAACGAACAACAATTTTTCCTTGTTTTGCGTATTTCACTAGCAAATAATTGATTGTTTCTTGTTTCATCGTGTGAAAATTCGGCTGTTTTCCACAATAAATAAGTTGGCAATCCTGTTTTGCTTCCATTAAAAGATCTCGATTCACGAGACGATCATATAAAATGACATCTGCTTTTTGAATGCACCTTAATGCTTTTACCGTTATTAGTTCAGGATCCCCTGGACCTGCTCCAACTATATATGCTTTCCCCATTTCATCTCACCTCTAGATCCATCTTCGTTGCACCCTTCGTTTTTCGTAACAATTAGAATTTTCCCAGGAAAAACTGATTGGCCTAAAGTAAAATAAAAACCTCACCGCCGTGAACATCAACATGAAAGGTTTTGACACAGCCTTTATCAGGAGCTTGAACGTTTCCGTCGGTCAGGCAAATTTTCCAATCATGCATGGGGCAATAAACGAACGTGCCGCTGACCATTCCTTCAGCAAGCACTCCTCCTTTGTGAGGACAACGATTTTCAATTGCCCGAAATTCTCCATTTTCTAATTTAAAAACCGCTATTTCTTTACTGCCAATTGTAACGGTTTTTCCCAATCCACTGGGGAATTCGGCAGTTTTTCCAATTAATACGTGGCGAATGACTGTTTCCATTTGAATCTCCTCCTAGTTTGTTTGTGCCGGAACTTTCACCGTTTCATATAAATCCTTTATCCGCGTTTTATTTTGAATCGCATCCTTCCAAGGATCTTGGATAACAGACAGAGCCTCGTCAAGCCGTTTATTCAGATCCTTAACAGTCGAATCATTTAAAAGAACTTCTCTAATATGATCGATGCCAATCCGTTCTAACCAATTCGATGTTCTTTCTAAGTAATGGGCTGTTTCGCGATAATACTGCAGGAATGCTCCAATCATTTCTACCAGTTCATCACCTGTTTTAAACTTGAATAAAAGGTCTGCTTCACGAAGATGGGTACCGCCATTTCCGCCCACATACATTTCCCAAGCACCTTCAACCCCAACAACGCCGACGTCTTTCACTCCGCTTTCGGCACAATTTCGCGGACAGGCAGAAACAGCCATTTTGACTTTGTGCGGAGTGTTTAATCCTTCAAATTTCTTCTCAATCCGTATTCCCATACTAATGGAATCTTGCGTGCCGAAGCGGCAGAAATTTTCACCCACACATGTTTTGACAGTTCGAATCGATTTCGCATAGGCAAATCCGGAAGGCATATCGAGATCCGCCCAAATATTTGGCAAATCCTCTTTTTTTACACCAAGCAGATCAATTCGTTGTCCGCCAGTCACCTTAATCATCCCAACATCATATTTATCAGCTACATCGGCAATTTTTCGTAAATCTTCTGAAGTGGTTACCCCTCCATACATTCGCGGAACGACGGAATACGTTCCATCCTTTTGGATATTTGCATGCAGCCGTTCATTTACAAAGCGCGCTTTCTTTTCATCTTCGTATTGTAATGGATCAATCATTCCTAAGTAGTAATTTAAAGCTGGCTTACACTTTGAGCAACCATCCGTTTTCCATCCTAGGACATTCATGACCTCTCGAATATGGGTCAGCCCTTTTTCACGTATTTCCTTTACAATCTCGTCACGGGACAATGTTGTACATCCACAAATCGCTTCTTTTTGATCCGCTTTATACTCACTGCCGAGAGTATATTCCAAAAGATTGGCAACTAACGGTTTACAGCCGCCGCATGAGCGGGAAGCGTTCGTGCAAGCTTTTACTTGGTCAATGGATGTTAATCCCTGTGTTTTAATCGCTTCTACGATTGTTCCTTTTGTGACACCATTGCAGCCACAAATGATTTCTTCATCAGACATCAAGGCAACCATACTGGCTTCAGACTGTTTACTTTCACCGGCCGATAAATATTCATCAATGTTCGCTGCTTTTTTGATTAGATTGAGCAGCTGTGTTCCGTCTTTCGTTTCTCCAAACAAAACAGCACCAGCAATTTTTCCGTTTTCGATTATGATTTTCTTGTAAACACCCTGCCAGTCATTATGCATTTTATAGACTTTTGTATTTTCGTCCTCTATGATTTTTCCTGTGGAAAAAACATCCACACCCGATACTTTTAATTGTGTTGAGAGAACGGATCCTTGATAGCCAGCATCCGAAATCCCGCAAATTTGCTTCGCCAACGTTTGTGCCTGTTGGTATAATGGTGCAACGAGACCATAGACGAATCCGCGATGCTCTGCGCATTCCCCAACTGCAAAAATAGAAGGAATCTCTGTTTCCAAGTAGTCATTTACAATGATCCCCCGGTTAACGGGAATTCCCGCTGTCCGCGCCAGCTCCACATTTGGTTTGATCCCAACCGCCATGACAACTAGATCGGCTTTGATTTGGCACCCATCTTTAAACTTAAGACCCGTAACATGTTTCTTCCCAAGGATTTCCTCTGTTTGCTTTTGTAACAGGAAATTCATACCTTGTCTTTCCAATTCTTTCTGCAATAATTTCCCTGCTGTTCGATCCAATTGCCGTTCCATTAAATAATCAAATTGATGGATGACATCTACTTCCATCCCTAAATTCAACAAGCCTCTGGCTGCTTCAAGGCCTAAAATTCCTCCGCCAATTACAGCGGCTTTTCGATACTTCTGTGAGTACTCCATCATCTTTTCACAATCTTTTATGTTGCGAAATGCGGTGACTCCTTCTTTATCCGCCCCTGGCAACGGCAGCATAAATGGGTTTGATCCTGTTGCAATGATGAGTTTGTCATACGGATGCGTCCTTTTTTTATCTGTATAAACAAGTTGCTTTTCTTTATCAATCAAAGTGACCGTTTCTCCAGTATATAAATGGATATGGTTATCCTCATACCATTGCCAGTTATTTAGCGTAATATCAAATACAGAAGTAGCTCCTTGCAAGACTTTCGAGAGCTGGATCCGATTGTAATTCGGATAGGGCTCACTTCCAAAAACGGTAATGTCGAACCGAGCCTTGTTTATTTTCAGCACTTCTTCAATCGTTCGAATACCCGCCATACCGTTTCCAATTAGCACCAATTTTTCCATTGTCATCTACTGAAACCCTCCAAGTTAGAAAAGTATGTGAATATTGATTATAATCACATAATTTGTGCTTTATTTAAACTCTTGTGTGAGAAAAGCTAACATACTTTTTTGCTGTATAGATGTTGGAAAGATTATTAATTACCGTTAAAATTCTGATGTAAAAGGGAATGGTAGCATATACATTTTTGAACAAAAAAGCCCGGCAAGGACATTCGGTCTTTGCCGCGCTTTTTTGTTCTTATTCGATTGGTTGATCATCAAGATTGGTTGCCCGTTGGATGACGAGATCTTGAAAAACACGATGGCTGCCAAGCGGACCTGTGTAAAGAAAGACTTGTTCCTGGTTTTTCCTTTTTTTGATCTTTTGAATGATGACATTTAACAGCACGCCTGAAAATAGCAAATAAGGTACGACAATGATTCGGCCCTCCGCTTTCTGCGAAATGAATTCAAGCCCTTCTTCCAAGTTTGGCTTTGCGGCTGCCAAAAAGCAGGCAGATGCCTGTCTTATTCCGAGTCTATCCCGAACGCCTTTAACAATCTCATCATACGCGGAATGGATCGTTGGATCGCTTCCCCCCGTGCCGACAAGTAGGATCGAGTCGTGCTGGTTCACGTCCGCCACTGTGTTCCGGACAAGTTCCGCCACGCCATCAAGAATTTCACATTGCACGCCAAATGGATTCCTTACATCTACCTTGATTGCAGGATACTTCTTTTTTAAGGAAGCGATGATTCGGGGAATATCTCTTTTAATATGACCTGCCGCAAGTAAAAATAACGGAATCACGCTGATTTCTGTCGCTCCTTTTTCCACACAACGATGGAAACCTTGTTCAATCGACGGGTCAGTAAATTCAAGAAAACTGTATTCTTGGATCGGCATTTCAACCCGCTCCATCACCTTATACAAAAATGCTTTCGCTTCCTCAGATCCTTTTTTTGCTTCTGTCCCATGACCGATATAAAGAATCGCTTTCATTATTTCCTCCCTAGTGGTTGGCCCTGTTTTTACTTTTAAAAGACAACCCGTATATGATTCCTGGTAACATTTTCATGCTAAGTGTTCCTTTCTGAAAAGCTTGTTCAATTCCATCAATCTATCTCTATCTTATAGTGCCGTTGTAAATTGCACAAATGATATGGTAATCGTTTGTATTGCTCAAAATCCGATTGCCATTATTATGGAATTATTTTGAAATAATTCGAGAAAGTGGAACGAATCGTGATCTGATCAAATCGAACAACTATTATTCGTTTGCCTTAAAAATCGTTTCATCCTTAGATAGATCCGCAGCTGGACTTACTTTCACCGCGCTTACTTTAAATCCCGGCATTTTGCAGACAGGATCCAGTTCTTTTGAAATAAGAAGATTGACATTTTGCGAGTCTGCCCAATGAAAAGGAACGAAAACTGTATCTGTACGAATCGTTTCGGACCATTTACTTCTGACGATGATGCTCCCTCTTCGCGATTCGATTGTCACGAATGATTGATCCGGAATGCGGTATTTCATTGCGGTTGAAGGGTGAATTTCCATAAACGATTCCACATTTCGTGCCGCCAATGAGGCACTTTTTCTCGTTTGCACTCCCGTTAAATAATGTGACATGACTCTGCCTGTCGTTAAATACAGAGGAAACTCATCGCTCACAAGGTCTTTTGGAACCACCGGCTCATTTGGAACAACAACCATCGCTGCCTTGCCATCCGGATGCGCAAAAGAAGTTTCAAACAATCTCTTTGTCCCTTTGTGGCTAAGGTCAGGGCAAGGCCAAAGGATTCCTCCTTCTTTTCTGATGCGGTCATAGGTGATCCCATAATAATCAGCGATTCCTCCACGGCTTGCGACTCTTAATTCATTAAAAATTTCTTCGGCCGTTGAAAAAGAAAAATACTCATCTTTTCCAAGAACACGGGCAATTTCACATATAATTTCCCAGTCATGTTTTACTTCTCCCGGACATGGATAGCTTGCTTCCCTTAAGGTTACTCGTCCCTCTACATTCGTCATCGTACCCTCATCCTCTAAATACGAAGAAGCAGGTAAAATTAAATCGGCTAATCGAGCAGTTTCCGAAATAAATAAGTCGGCCGCCACAAAGAATTTTAGTTTTTTGATTGCTTCTTTAACAAAATTCGCGTTCGGGCTGGAGACGAGCGGATTGGAGCACATTAAAAACAAACCGGTGATTTCACCATCGTTCATTTTCTCGATCATCTCATATGCAGAAACTCCTTTCCTCGGCAATTCGTCCTTGTTAATTCCCCACACGCTTGCAATATATGCCCGGTGTTCTTCGTTTTCAATCGACCGGTATCCGGGGAGCTGATCTGCTTTTTGACCGTGTTCCCTTGCCCCTTGGCCATTTCCCTGCCCTGTAATCGCACCATATCCATTATGCGACTTTCCAATCTTACCTGTCGAAACAAGAATATTCAGATAATTTCTTACAGCCATTGAACCATCGGTTTGCTGTTCGACACCCCTCGCCGTAAAAATCATTCCAGATTCTTCCTTCGCAAATATGGTTGCTGCTTTACGGATTTTCTCGGCCGGAACGCCAGTTATTTCTTCAATTTCTGCTAACTTTAAGGACAAAACATACTCCCTCACCTCTTCAAACCCGCTGGCACAATCCTGAATAAATGCATGATCAATAAGATTTTCTTCGATAATGACTTTCAGCAGCCCGTTCGCTAATGCGGCATCTGTTCCTGGTTTCAGTTTTAAATGCAAGTCAGCCATTTTTGTCGTCGCTGTTTCGCGAGGATCAATGGCAATTAGATAGGCTCCGTTTTCTTTCGCCTTCTCGTAGTAAGGCATGATGGTTGGCTGGCATTCGGCGATATTGGTTCCCGCTAAAATAATGCAGCGGGTAAAAGGAATTTCCGCCAAGCTGTTTGTTAATCCCCGATCCATTCCAAACGTCTGACTTGCTGCCGAAGATGCAGCAGACATGCATAGCCTGCCGTTGTAATCAATGTATTTCGTTTTTAAGGCCACACGGGCAAATTTACCAAGCAAATAGGCTTCTTCATTGGTGATCGACGCACTCCCATAAACGGCTAAGGCATTATGACCATCTTCGGCTTGAATTTTTTTGAAATTTTCTTTAATATGGTTCAGTGCCTCCTCCCATGAGATTCGGACAAACTCTCCATTTACCTTCAGCAATGGATATTTCAGCCGTTCCCTGTTGAATGCGTGCTGATGGGCATTTATCCCTTTTATACATAAACGCCCTTCAGTAGTTGGATTTTCTTTTCCGAGCGTCAGATATTTTTTTCTGGAAACAACGGATTGCTCCACTAATTGCATTTTGCATTGCATGCTGCAAAATGGACATTGCGTATCATATAATTTTTCTGATTGTACTTTTTGCTGTTTTGTCCGGAAATATTTTAAAAATAGTTCTGTCAACACTACTCACCCTTTTACTTTTTTTGCAAATGTTTAATTAAAAAAGCTTTTTTCAAATAGATCTTTCCTCTGCATGACATCTTCTTCCAGCCGCTTTAATAGCAGAAGACGGTATTCATCATCAAACAATACTTCTCTTATATGGATCAAACCCACTCGTTCGAGCCATTTCCCAATTCGTTCTAAATAATTTCCAGTTTCACGATAATATTGAATTAAAGCGGAGACGACCTCCATTGCTTCTCTCGCGGTTTCCGCAATATACACTAATTCGCCGGTTTGGCCGCTGCGCCCGAAACTGCTGCCGACATAGATTTCCCAGCCTCTGTGCAACCGAATGGCTCCGAGATCTTTACTTGTTGCCTCAGTGATGTTATGCATACAAGCTGATACCGCCATTTCTATCCGGGAGGGTGTGGGCAGAAACGCTAATTTCTTATTCAAGTCAGCAGCTAATTGGAGTGAATGCTGTTGATCACATTCACAGTTCTGTTCCGCAATATTTGTGTTCACGTATTGCACCCTATTTCCATCTTCTTTACTGCTTACATATTTCGGATCGATCATCCCTAAATAATAGTTGAGGGCTGAACGGCATGTTTCACAGCCCTGCTTGTTCTTCCAATTCAGCCCGTCCATCACTTCTTGTAAAGATTCCAGGTTTTTCAGCTGCATTTGCCAAACGACTTCATCCTCCGTCATAGAGGTACACCCGCACAAAGACGGTATTGGTTCGATCGCCTTTATAAATTCTCGGCTTTGAACATAGGAGAGAAGAGTCGATACTAGCGGCTTACAGCCTCCGCATGAACCTGAAGCCTTTGTGGATTTTCTTATTTGTTCAACAGTTGTCAAGTCTTCCTTTTGAACGGCCTCGATAATTCCCCTTTTTGTCACTCCGTTACAGTTGCAAATCAACTCGCCATCGGACATTGCTACAACTGACTCGAAGCCCTGATTGGATGATTGAAGCAGCTTCTCTCTTTCCACATTCGACAATTCCTGCTGCTTGACAATCAGATCGAGCAATCTTGAACCATCTCGCGTATCACCAAACAGGACTGCGCCAATCATTTTATGATCTTGAAAAACTATTTTTTTATAGACGCCGTTTACTTCATCAACGATTTTAATCGATTTCGGTGTCTCTCCTTCGTCAATCGTGCCGGCAGAAAAAACATCAACGCCCGCTATTTTTAGTTGGGTTGACAAAACGGATCCTTCGTACCCTTTACAATCGATCCCGCAAATCCGTTTGGCTAATACCTGCCCTTGTTCAAACAAAGGCTTTACCAATCCGTAAACCATTCCCCGGTGTTCAACACATTCTCCGACAGCATAAACGTTCGGTGCGCTTGTTTCCAAATAGTCATTGACAACAATGCCGCGGTTCGTTTCAATGCCGCTTTCCCTCGCTAATTGAACATTGGGTCTGACCCCTGCCGCCATCACGATTAAGTTGGTCTCTATTTTTGTTCCGTCGTTAAAAATTAATCCTTCTACTCTGCTATTTCCGATTATCTCTTTTGTTTCTTTTTCTACAAGAAAATGCATCCCTTGATTCTCCAGCTCTTTTTGCAGCATCATTGAGGCTGCTTGATCGAGCTGCCTTTCCATGATGAAACTTGCAATATGCACCACATTTACTTCCATGCCCAAATTGAGCAGCCCGCGGGCAGCTTCCAAACCTAATACCCCGCCGCCAATAACGGTTGCTTTTTTATAATGTTTCGATGATTCAATCATTTTCTGACAATCCTCAATCGTGCGAAACGTTATCACCCCTTCCTTATCAGTACCCGGAAGCGGTAGCAGAAAGGGAACTGAACCGGTCGCTACAATCAGTTGATCATATGAAACTTCTCGATTTTTATCTGTTTTTAAAACTTGTTTTGCCTTATCTATTTTTAAAACCTTTTCCCCAGTAAACAGCTGGATGTTATTTTCTTCATACCAACTACGATCATTAATCGTAATCTCTTTAAGCGACATTCCTCCCTGCAGTACGGTCGATAAGAGTATTCGATTATAGTTCACATGCGGTTCACTGCCGATAATGGTAACGTCAAACCGATCGGGCTGATGCCGCAAAATTTCTTCCATACATTTTACCCCTGCCATTCCGTTCCCTATCAATACAAGTTTTTGTTTCTCCATCCTTAAACCTCCAACAAGAAATAAAAAATGGTTGCTAACAACAATGATTATTTCACAAGTTGAATTAAAAAAAATAAATCACGTCATATTTTCTGACATACTATGTCTGTTCACTCTCTCGAAACGCTATATTTTCGCGGTTTTTACCATAAGAATTGGCGAAAATAAATTTTAAAAAACAAAAAAATCTGTCAGATTATTTGACATAAATTGTGACAATTTTGTTGGCGACCGTTTATTCTTAAGCAGACGAAATTTTCAAAAAAATGCTGGGGTATGGGGATGAATAAAGGAATCGGCACGTTTTCATTTTTAGTATTGTTAGCAAAAGTATTGTTTTCAAAAAAAACATGTTATCGGCTGGCAATAGAGGGATTTTACCAGAAATAGGATTATTATAGGAGGGAGGACAATTTATGAAGTTATCCGATTTAAGAAACAGCGGTCATACACCGTCATTATTCGCTTCATTTTTATATTTTGATATCAGTTTCATGATTTGGGTCATTCTGGGGGCGCTAGGGGTATTTATAACAAAAGACTTCGGCCTTTCACCCGCGCAAAAGGGGTTTATTGTTGCCGTTCCCATTCTGAGCGGCTCATTTTTCCGCTTAATCCTTGGGGTTTTAACGGATCGCATCGGACCGCGCAAAACCGCAATCAGCGGAATGCTTGTTACAATGGTTCCACTTTTATGGGGATGGTTATTCGGCCAATCGCTAACGGAACTGTATTTTATCGGAATCCTTCTTGGTGTAGCAGGGGCAAGCTTTGCGGCAGCCATACCGATGGCAAGCCGCTGGTATCCGCTGCATTTACAAGGGTTGGCAATGGGAATAGCAGGCGCCGGCAACAGCGGAACATTATTTGCTACCTTATTTGGCCCGCGCCTTGCAGAGAGTATTGGCTGGCATAATGTAGTGGGGTTGGCAATGATTCCCTTATCCATTGTTTTCCTTATCTATATTTTTATCGCGAAAGACGCCCCCTCCCAACCGGAAGCAAAACCGGTGCTTGAATACTTCACGGTATTTAAACAAAAGGATACTTGGTATTTCTGTTTGCTTTACAGTGTCACCTTCGGCGGTTTTGTCGGTCTCTCCAGTTTTTTAAGTATCTTTTTTGTTGATCAATACGATTTATCAAAAGTAAAAGCTGGGGATTTTGTTACACTTTGTGTCGCTGCCGGAAGTTTTTTCCGCCCAATTGGCGGATATATAGCAGATAAAATCGGCGGAGTTCGCCTGCTTACTTTTTTATTTATCGGCGTGGCGCTTTCGATGTTTGGGGTGAGCCAGTTTCCAACCTTAACAATTGTGACCATTTTATTATTTATTGGAATGCTTAGCCTTGGGATGGGAAACGGAGCCGTTTTTCAATTGGTTCCGCAGCGATTTCGGCGGGAAATTGGGATGGTGACCGGGATTGTCGGCGCTGCTGGCGGAGTTGGCGGTTTTTTTGTACCCAATATTCTCGGAACACTAAAACAAATGACTGGAACTTATGCCACCGGGTTTCTTGTTTTTGCGGGAATTGGATTAGCGGCGCTAATAATTTTGGCAATCGCTCAAATCTCATGGCGAAAAGCATGGTCCTCTGAACAAAGCTCCGTGAAGATTTAATTCTACTTGAAACCATAGTTTATATATCTTTCATATTAGAAAACATAACATGCGATTATTTCATCTAAGAAAATATAATCATTATTGTGAAGGAGTAAGAAATATGCAAATTGGCGATTCAGTATTTGTATTTGTTGCAGCCTGGTGATGGAAAAATATTTGTATATGAAATTGCCAATGCAATAAAGATTCGAACAGGTGAAGAAGGCTGCGATGCCTTACAAAACGAAAAGTAGAAGTAGAGAACATACAGCAAAAAGGAGTCGTCTGGCAGGACGACTCCTTTTACTTTTGAAACATTTTTTGACACTGTTCCATTTATTTGTCCCCTTAGGCTAATCCTAATCAATCCTCATCTTTTTCATATGCGATCACGACCACTTTTTTATTGGTTTGCTCGGCTAATTTATCTTCAAACGATTTAATTTCATATACTAAATCTGGTGAAAGTTCAGCCGCGACATACTGATTTTCCTTATCCATACTTATCCCTCCTTTTCATTTCGCTGCTGTTCCGATTTTCTTCCTTGTTAGGGATGTCCTTTTTAATTTGCCAGATTTTCTTCGTCATATGCATCTTCCTTTTTTAAAAGCTATTTAATCCCGCAGGCTTCTGCCAAAATTTCAACCAAGTGCATGCTTCTTAACTGTTCGGACTGCCCTTTCCGTTGAATGCCGAGAGTCATTTGCAATTGGCAGCCCGGATTGGAGGTGACAATAACAGCCGCATTTGTGCGATTGACTTTCTCCATTTTTTGATCAAGGATTTTCATCGACTCATCAAAATGAAGCAGGTTATAAATACCGCCCGATGCGCAGCAATGGTCCGTCCCTTCCAGCTCGACAAAAGCAATTCCGGGGATTGACCGCAAAAGCGTTCGCGGTTCATCCACCACTTTTTGCACATTTCTTAGGTGGCAGGAATCTTGGTAAACGACCACGCCTTGCCATTGTTGTTTAAAAGGGAGCGGCCCATACTCCACCAGGATCTGACTGATATCGATAGATTTTTCCACAAATGCTTTCGCTTCTTCTATCCACTCCACTTCTTCCGCTAACAGAGAGTCATATTCATGCATTGCGGCTCCGCAGCCACCGGCATTATTGATATAAAAAGCAGCACCTGATTCCCTAAAGGCCATGATATTTCTTTTTGCCAATTCTTTTGCCGTTTCTCTTTCACCTTGATGGGCGTGAAAAGCGCCGCAGCATATCTGGTTTTCCGGAACCACCACTTCAAAGCCAATTTCCATCAATAGTTCCACTGTTAAACGATTGATGCGCGACATCAACGCATCCATCATACAGCCCGCAAAAAAAGCGACTTTCCCCTTTTTCTCCCCTTTAGCTGGAAAGATTTTCCCCTGTTTTAATCTTTTGCTCGGAGCTTCAACTTGAGGCAAGGTCTGTTCTAATTGGGCAAGCGGTTCTGAAACCTTTGAAAGCAAATTTGTTTTACGTACAAATTGGTGCAAACCTGTTTTTTGATAAATCCATATTAGATTACCCGCCATTTTCATTCTATTCGGATAAGGTATTAGCTTGTTTAAAGCGACTTTTTTCAATCTATCTGTCAAAGATCGCTCTTGCTTGGATTCTGCAATGATTTCTTTTGCTGCTTCAAGCAAGTGACCATATGGGACGCCAACCGGACAGACCGACTCGCATGCCCGGCAGCCTAGACAAAGCTCAATCGGCTCTGCCAGATGGTCTTGAATCCCGATCCGGCCTTCCGCAGTCATTTTCACAAGATTGATCCGGCCTCTAGGAGAAGCTGATTCTTTCCCCATCGATTCATATGTAGGGCAGGCAGGTAAACAATAACCGCATTGGACGCATTGATTGGTCCATTCATAGGTCTTTTCAAAAAGTTTTTTCGCCAGCGGATTGACTGTTTCATGTTGCTTGAATTCCATTTCAGTCATTTACACAAGCGCCACCTTTGTTTGCCCAGGGATTGGAAAAATTTTTCCCGGGTTTAAAATATTATTGGGATCCCATGACTCTTTGATTTTTTTCATCATCAACAAGCCTGTTTCTCCCAGTTCCATTTCCATATAAGGCGATTTCATTAAACCAATGCCATGTTCTCCAGAAAGGGTGCCCCCAAGTTCGACGGCTGCTTTAAAAATTTCACTTACGGCATCTTCTACTATTTTCATTTCCGAGTGATTGCGCTTATCCGTAATAATATTGGGATGAAGATTTCCATCACCGGCATGGCCGAAAACAACAAGATTTAATTGATATTTCTCGCGAATTTCTTTTAGCCTTTCCATCATCTCAGGAATCTTACTACGCGGTACGGTGGCGTCTTCGGAAATTTTCGTCGGACCCATCCGGGCGATCGCCGGGGAAACCAATTTCCGCGCTTTCCAAATGTTAGCCCGCTCTTCTTCTGATTCAGCAATGGTTACTTGGCTTGCGCCTGCCTCAAGACAAAGATTCTTGCATTTCTTTATCTCTTCTTCGACTGCTGCCAGATGTCCATCGACTTCGATGATAATGAGTGCTTCCGCCTCCAGCGGCAACCCGCTTGGGCTAAAGTTTTCAACAGCATGAATGCACGCCTGATCCATCAATTCCATGGCGGAAGGTAAAATGCCTGATGACAAAATTTTTGTAATGGCGTGGCCGGAATCAATCAATCTTGTAAAATGAGCGAGCAAGGTTTTTCGCGCCTGCGGCTTTGGAATTAACCGCAGAATCGCTTCAGTAATAATTCCCAAAGTTCCTTCCGAGCCGGCAATTAAACGAGTAAGATCGTATCCGGTTACATTTTTAACCGTTTTTCCGCCAGTGCGGATCATCTCTCCTGTTGGCGTGACCACTTCAAGACCAATGACGTATTCTTTTGTTGTACCATATTTCAATCCCTTTGGACCGCTTGAATTTTCCGCTAAGTTTCCGCCAATCGTCGCCACATGAGAGCTGCTTGGATCCGGCGGATAAAACAGACCCGCTTCTTCCGCCTTTTGGTGGATTTTTGCGGTAATCACTCCGGGTGAGACAATGGCCAACATATTTTCCCGATCAATGATCAGTTTTTCATTCAAGCAGGACAGATCAATGACCATTCCGCCATGAACGGGCAATGGCCCCCCGCTTAAAGAAGTAGCAGCTCCTCTCGGATAGACAGGAATAAGAAAGTGGTTTGCCAGCTTAACCAACTGGCTGATATCGTTTGCATTCCGCGGCTGAATAACAATGTCAGGAAGGTATTGGCCAAAGGATGCATCATAACTATAAGAATACCTTTCTGCTAAATCGAGAAAGATACGTTCTTTTGGAAGGATTGCTTCGATTTGTTGAATGATCTCTTTGTCCATCCCCAAAACTCCCCTCGGTTTTTTGCTAAATAACAAGCCGATAAGATAACAGCCTTTCGACGACTTCCTTGCCGATCTCGATCGAAGCGGTTGCCGCCGGCGATGGCGCGTTACAAATATGAACGGAGCGGTTTCTGCTTACAATATAGAAATCATCGACTAATGAACCGTCCACCTTTAATGCTTGTGCCCGAACCCCTGCCGGCCCGGGTAGTAAATCCTCTTCTCCCACACTTGGAATAAGCTTTTGGACACCTTCAACGAATTTCTTTTTAAAAAAGGAGCGGATGATTTCTTCCATACCCTCTTTGCGATACGTTCTTGCCAGCTTCCAAAAACCGGAATAAGTTAAAATTTCAGCTGTATCCTTGAGGCTAAACGCTGTTTTCTTGTATCCTTCCCGCTTCAGACTGAGTACAGCATTTGGACCGACATCAATCGATCCGTCTATCATTCTTGTAAAATGAACGCCAAGAAATGGAAAGTTCGGATTTGGAACAGGATAGATTAAGTTTTTTACGAGATACCGCTTTTCTGGGGTTATTTGAAAATATTCCCCGCGGAACGGAACAATTTTTATATCTAACCGACAGCCGGCCATTCTGGCAATCCGATCGCTGTGCAGTCCGGCACAATTGATTAGCATTTTTCCGCGGATGGCTTGATGATTGCTTTCCACGATGATTTCCGATGCCAATTCGCGAATGCTTTTTACCTCTGTATTTAAAAAAATGTCTCCACCCTTTCCGCGAATGATCTGGGCCATCGTATCACAGACTTCTTTATAATTTAGAATTCCCGCCATCGGAACATGGATGGCTTCCTCCCCATTCACATACGGTTCGATCTCTCGCAATCTCTCTTTGGTTAGTTTGCTGATTTTCAGACCATTTCGCAGCCCTCGCTGAAAGAGTTCTTCCAGTAAAGATACTTCCGTTTCCGAAGTGGCGACAATGACTTTGCCGCATTCTTCATAATGAAGATCGTGTTTTTCACAAAAGGCCTTCACGGAACGATTTCCTTCTTTTGCCAGCTGCGCTTTTAAACTGCCAGGCTTGTAATAGATACCCGAGTGAATGACCCCGCTGTTATGTCCGGTTTGGTGGGAGGCGAGCTCGGTTTCTTTTTCCAAAATGGCTATTTTTGAATGCGAAAATTTTTCCGATAAAGCCATTCCTACTGAAAGGCCAATAATTCCGCCGCCGATGATGACATAATCATACAATCGTTTTTCCTCCTTCCCCTGTAAAAAATTTCAGTTATTGATCGTAAGCACTTTTTTCCCGTGCATTGACCTTCCTAACAACAGCAGGACCTTTTCAATCAACTTAAGTTGAGTGAGAACCGCCAAATACTTTCCCAACCCCTTGCAATTTTTCCAGCACTAAAATCAAAATGACCGAAATGAAAATGACCACGGTGGAAATCGATGCAACCAACGGATCGTAGGCATCCTGCATATGCGAAAAAATTTCGATTGGGAGGGTTCGCATATCCGGAGAGATCATGAATAAAGAAACGGTGACATTATCAAATGAAGTCAGAAAAGCAAACAGCCCGCCTGAGATCATCGCCGGCCGGATTAGCGGCAAAGTGATTTTCCAAAAAACAACAAGAGGATTGGCACCAAGGATTGCAGCAGCGCGCTCGAGATTGTAATCAAACCCGCTTAACCCGGTAAGAACAAGCCGAATCACATACGGAATGCATATAATGATATGAGCGATTAAAAACCCAAGTGATGTTCCCGCAAGCATCATCGGCGTAAAATAAATCAACAGAGCGATTCCAAGGACGAGCTGGGGAACACTTAAAGGTGCTGTTAACACCGACGTAATAAAGGTTTTTCCAGGAATATCATACTTGGCAAGCGCAAGTGCTCCCAGCGTTCCAAAAAGGACGGAAAAGAAAGCCGCCAGAAAAGCAAACTTTGCACTGTTGATCATTCCCGCCAAAAATTCGGGGCGGTCAAGGAGCTTTGTGTACCATTGAAACGAAAAACCGACGGCCGGAAAACTCGGATAATTCTGGCTCGTAAACGAAGCCGGAATCACAACGATCAATGGAATGAGAATATAAATAATAGATACAACGGCTAACACAATCCGTAGCATTCTTAACCCCTTACTCATCGGAACACCTCCCGGAATTTGCCCAGTTCAAATGTACGGGTAAACACGAACACAATGACCAATGTTGTTATTAAGAGAACATAGGAGAGCGCGGATCCAAATGTCCAATGCAACAAATTCGTAATCTGATCATAAGCAACTACAGGCATGACAGGTACGTTTGCTCCTCCCATAAGCGCTGGTGTTACATAGGCACTCATCGATAAACTAAACACAAGCACGCATCCGGAAACAACACCCGGCAGACTGAGCGGGAGGGTGATCGAGAAAAAATTGCGAAGCGGACCGGCTCCAAGAATCGCACTTGCTTTTTCCAAAGAAGGATCAATATTGTACAAACTGGTTGCAATCGCCAAAACCATAAATGGTAAATACGCGTTGGAAAGACCGATCACCACGCCAATTTCAGAAAACAGCAGTTTCAATGGTGTCTTAATGATTCCCGCTGACTGCAAGAAGTGATTGATTGTTCCATTCGGCAAAAGCAAAAGATACCAGCCAAAATTACGAACAACAATACTGATCAACAGCGGCGAAGTAACCAATAAGGCAATGTAACCCCTTATTTTCGGAGAACTCTTTGCCATTGTGAGGGCAACAGGATAGGCCAGTAAAAGTGAAACAATAACGGTGTAAAGGCTTATTTTTACCGTTAGCCAAAGCGAAGATAAATAATACCGATCTGTAAAAAATTGCACATAATTTTTCAAACTAAACACAGCTTGCGAGCCATTTAATTGATCTGTGCTAATAAAGCTCAAATAAAGAATGTAAAGCATTGGAACAATAAAAAATCCGAAAATAAATAAGAGAATCGGCAAAAGCAGCAACAAACCCGCCCTCCATTGTCTCCTGCTCTTTGGTCTTTTAACTGTGACAACCGGATTCGACTCTAATTTTATCTCTTGATCATCATCATATCGGACGGGTTCCATCCAACTAACACCTCGCTCCCTTGCCGCCAGTCAGCATCATACTCTGGCGTTAAAATTTGGATTGATTGATTCAGCAAACGAACCTCAACTTCCCATGCTGTCCCTACATAATTCAACTGGGTAATTTTTGCTTTGTGAAGATCCCAGGAGGAATCATGGCTCTTTTCATTTGAAAAAATCCGGACTTTTTCAGGTCGGATATAAAGCTTGACATCATCGCCCATTTTGCAGCTAGAAAGCCCGCCCATCCCATTCTTACTGTCTACATAAGTTACTTCCTCATTCATCTTCACAGATATTTTCCGATGATCAACGGCAACAACCGTTCCCTCAAAGCAGTTGGACTTTCCGATAAATTGAAAAACAAATTCGGTTTCCGGATGATTATAAATCGAGGTAGGGGTACTGATTTGTTCAATTGTCCCTTGATTCATCACAACTACACGGTCAGAGAGGGAGAGTGCTTCTTCTTGGTCATGGGTAACAAATATAGTGGTCACACCAATTTCCTTTTGCAGCCGTTTGATTTCAGCACGCAATTCATGGCGCAGTTTTGCGTCTAAGTTGGAAAGCGGCTCATCCAGCAAAAGAAGTTCTGGTTCGACGACAAGCGCCCTCGCAATCGCGACGCGCTGCCGCTGCCCTCCCGATAATTCACGCGGATATCTTTTTTCAAGGCCGGACATTTTTACAAGTTCAAGCGCACTAGCGATCCGCTTATCTTTTTCCGTGTTTGCCACTTTCCGCAATTTCAGACCAAAGTTCAAATTTTCATAGACGGTCATATGGGGAAATAAAGAATACGTTTGAAAAACCATACCAAGATCACGCTTATATGGCGGCACTCTCGTCACGTTTCTACCTTTAATAAAAACATCGCCCTCATCCGCATCAAGGAACCCGGCAATAAGATTCAAAGTGGTCGTTTTCCCGCAGCCGGATGGACCAAGCAGGGTGAGCAATTCACCCTGTTTGACATCGAGATTTATTCCATTTAACACTACATTGGATCCATACCGTTTATAAGCACCCTTTATTTCCACATCATTGATGATCTGCATAAATGGAATCCCTCCTTTAGCTCTCTATTTAACCAATTTTCCTAACTCAGGCGTTACTTCTTTCGACCATTTATCCGACATCTCAGCCCGAATCGCCGCAAATTTTGCAAAATCTGGCTTAAATGTTTTATCCGAGTCTTTTAATCCGATGGAATCTTCATATTTTTTTGCTGTTTTCATGCCTTTGACAACTGGATAAAAACCTTTGTCCGCAATCAATTCTTGTGCTTCCTTGCTGATGATGTAGTCAATAAACTTCGCTGCGGCTTCTTTGCGCGGATCATTTTTGACAAGGACAGCACTGAATGCTTGAAGCGGAACGCCTTCTTTTGGCACGGTCATTTTTAACGGAACACCCGATGCGGCAAGCTCAGCAATTGCATAGCTGCCCATGACCGTTACATCTGCCGCTCCTTGTTGAATGGCTGGCATCATTTGCGTTGAGTTTTTATAAAAAGTGCTCGAATAGCCAGCTAATTCCTTTGCTTTTTTCAGACCGGGCGCCATGTTATCGATTCCGCCGCCGTTAGCTAAAGCGAGTGCATATAAAGTGTTAAATCCCCAGTCATTATTTATATCTGAAAAAGCCGTTTTTCCTTTGTAATCCGGTCGTGCAAGATCATTCCATGATTCAATTGGCTTAATTTGATTTTTCTTGAACGACTCTGTATTGTATGCCGGGGCAATGACAAGACCAAAGACAGGAGCCGCTGCTTTATCAACCGCTACAAACCGGGAATCGACATCTTTCATATTAGCGACTGTCGTTTCATCAATCGTCTCCGTTAGGCCTTTGTCAAATGCCCGCTGGACATCAACCGGCACGAAGAACGCCACATCAATTTGTGGAGCATTTTTTTGCAACTCTACTTTAGATAAAATTTCCCCAGAAAGACCGGCAATGAAATTGACTTGTATCCCTGTTTTTTCTTTGAATTTTGGAGCGATGACATCACGGATTGTTTTTTCAATGACCCCGCCATTTCCCGCAACTGTAATTTCCTTAACACTGCTGTCGCTTGATGTCGTTGCTTTTGCTGCTTCACCCGGTTTTTTCGGTGTTGGATTGGCACAAGCTGTCAGTGCAAATAACGTAACAATCATGACAATACTCAATATTTTTTTCATTACTTGATGAACCCCCTGTTATTCATTTTTGGCTGTAATGCCTTTTTCTTTAAAATAGCGAATGGCTCCTGGATGAAACGGAAGTGGAATTCCTTGTTCCGCTTCTGAGATGTGCATGTTTTTTACTGTGGGGTGCACTTGCTGCAATTCGTCAAGATGCTCATAAAGCGTTTTGACCAAGTCATATGCTTCTCGGTTCGATAGACTTTTGTAGGTGAGCAATACATTTTTAACGGATAAGGTAGTAATGTTGTTTTTTTGCCCCTCATACGTTTCTTGCGGAATTTCGCTTGTAAAATAGAAACCGTATTCCTGCTGAAGCCGGTTGACGATCGGTTCCGGAACTGGAACAAGGGTGATTGGCATTTGTCGTGAAACAGATAAAATTTCGGGATTCGGCAAACCCGATGAAAAAAAGGCAGCATCGATCGTTCCGTTTCCAAGAGCATCAGCAGACTGCGAGAAAGAAAGATATTGTTTTGCCATCGGCACTTTTGACAGACCTGCAGCTTCAAGTGTTCGTTCTGCCATGATTTTCGTTCCGCTTCCGCTTGTTCCAAGACTCACTCTCTTACCCGCCAAATCATTTATCGTTTGGATTCCGCTTTTTTTCGTTGCGACGATTTGCAGGAAGTTTGCGTAAAGCCCAGTTAATGCTCGAAGATTATTTTGGTTAGCCTTCTTCTTTGCCCCCACTTCCAACACGTCCACAGTAGAGAAGCCAAGTTCCGCCTTTTTCTCACTTACCAGCTTCCTGTTTTCGATGGATGCATGGGTCACCTGTGTTCCAGAAGCTGCCCTGTTGTATTTTTCAAACAACTGTGCAAGTGCTTGCCCAAGCGGAAAATAAACTCCGGACATATCACCTGTCGCTATAATCACCGTCCGTTCATAACGAGCGCCATTTTGATTGCCCGCTTTTGCAGGAGAAGAGATTTCCTGCCGGCTATTCGCATCGTTGTTACAGCCAGTCAAGAACATGGCAAAAAGGATGAATATTGCGAATAGCAGATTGATTTTCATTCCTGAACCTCCTTTATTCTTTTTATCATGCAAGTAACGTGCCAATTTTCAAATTATTAAACATGTATGCGGTTACAATTTTGTGAACTTTTTTTAAAACAATCAATCGGCACTTTTTTCCGGTGAAAGCGGCAAAAAGTGCCGGAGTTTTTTACTAGTTTCGAACGCTTTGAGCATTGATTGAATAAAGCTTGATTTTATCCCGTAAGCTTCGTTCAGATATTTGCAGAATGTTAGCCGTTTTTTGGCGATGCCCATTCCAATGATCCAGCGTCGCCAGGATCACTTTTTGCTCGATCTCCTTCAAAGGAAGTCCAATCGGGATTTGTATATAATTTTCCTGTGCAATTGATTGCTTTCCATGCAAAAAATGAGAATTTTGTCGGCGGACGTATACCGGCAAATCCTCTTCTGTTATTTCATCATGTGTGGACAATGCAACAACATATTCAATAATGTTACCGAGTTCCCGAACATTACCGGGATAAGGATACTCAAGCAAAAAATGGCGAGCCTCTGCTGAGAATGAAATAAGGCTCCGCTTCATTTCTTGACAATATTTTTTGACAAAATAATCAATTAACAGCGGCAAATCTTCTTTTCTTTCTCTTAGCGGCGGTACGGAAATTGGAATGACATTTATGCGAAAATATAAATCTTCGCGAAAAGTCCCCTCTATTACCATTTGCTCCAGGTTCTTATTCGTGGCGCTTAAAATCCGCACATCCAATGAAATTTTCGAATTGGAGCCTAGCGGTGTGATTTCGTGCTCCTGCAATACGCGCAGCAGTTTTGCCTGCAGCGGGAGCGGCATCTCACTAATTTCATCCAAAAATAATGTCCCGCCGTTGGCCGCAGCCCATTTTCCTAGTTTTCGCTGCGTCGCCCCTGTAAACGCGCCTTTTTCATAACCAAACAATTCAGATTCAAGCAGAGCCTCGGGTATGGCCGCGCAATTGACCACTTCAAACGGGCTGTTTTTTCTTTTGCCGCTTGTGTGAATACTTCTCGCTACAAGCTCCTTCCCCGTTCCGCTTTCGCCGATAATCAAAACGCTTGAATCAATGTCCTTAATCCGATCGATCATCGAAAAGACTTGCTGCATCGATTTGCTTCTGCCGATAAAACGCTGATACCCCCGTCTCTGTTCCAACTCTTCATTCAGCGTTTCCAGCTTTGAAGACATCAATCGAAATTCCAATGCCCGCATCATTAAAACGTGCAGTTCCTCGATATTGATTGGTTTTTCAATATAATAATAGGCTCCCCTTTTAATCGCTTCGATCGAGGATTCAATGGATGCGTAGGCAGTCATCATGATGACCGTGACGGAAGGAGATTTTTGCTTTATTTTTTGCAAAATATCAAGTCCGTCGCTGCTCCCCATCCTTAAATCGAGAAGCACAACATCAACGATTTCCTGCTCGACGATCGCAATGCCTTCAGCCGCTTCCGTTGTTGTCGTAATTTGATACGCATCTTCTAGGGCGAATTTTAATGAAACACAAATGGACTGTTCATCATCCATGACAAGCACATGCGGCTTCATTCAAAACCCCTCCTGTTTGTACAAAGGTAAAAGAATCGTAAAAGCGGTGCCTTGCCCGAGCTCACTAGTGACGACGATATCGCCATTATTTTCCTTCACAAGTTTATAAGATAAAGTAAGTCCCAAGCCCACACCTCTTTCCTTACTTGTATAAAATGGTTCAAATATTTTTGCTATATTTTTCGGATTGATTCCTTTGCCGGTGTCCTTGATCGTAATCCGTCCTTCAGTATCATTTTCCTTAACGAAGGCAACCGAAATTTTCTTTTCCTGTGCGGCTTCAACGGCATCAATTGCATTTAGTAAAATATTCAACAGTACTTGGCTAATTTGTTGCAGATCGATAAAGAATTCCAAGCTGGCTTCGTTCCTTTGTTCAAAAATGATCCCTTTCTTTTGAATCATTACTTGGAGAAAGCTGAAGAAAGACATCAGTTCTGCCGACGAACATTTTTGTTTAATTGGCTGACGCGGCTGGGCAAAATCAACCAGATCGGTTACGATCGTATTTAAGCGATTGACTTCAGCCGGCAAATGCTTTAGCAACAATTCGCGAAATTGCGGCCGATCATACTTTGCTGGCAGCAAATCGATAAAGGTTTTAATCGAGGTCAATGGATTACGAATTTCATGGGCGACACCGGCAACAAGCTGTCCAAGCGCATGCAGTTTTTCCTGGGTAAATAGCTTTTGTTCCAGCCTCTTCTTCTGAGTAACATCGTTTAAAGACAGCAGGTAACCCGTTTGTTTGTTTTGAGAATCATACAGCGGCAGCAAACGATAATGAACGATCTTTTTGATACCGCTTTCATTCGCTTCGAAAATATGCGGAACAAATGCCTCTTCCTGTTCCACTGGCTGTTTGAAGCAATCTTCAAGAAAATTTTGTAAAAACGGTGATAAAACATAGCGACCATTTTCTTTCGGCGGTAACTGCAGAATGTCAACAGCACTTGCATTGCAGCTTGTCAGCTGAATTTCAAGATCAAAGGTGACGATTCCCGTATCAACATTGTTTAAAATTAAATCCTTAAAGGCATTGCTGTCGGCAATTTTTTGCTGCTGTTTGATCAAATTTTCATTTAAATGCTGCAGTTGGCTTGTCTGGTTCTGTACTGCTTTTTTTAGACGCTGATTCCACACGTAAATGAACAAAAGAATGGCCGCAACCGTAATCAGCACAAAAGAAAGCAATCGAACAAATTGCTCCAGCCGGATAATTTCCACTTCGGACCGAGGCATGATCCAGCGGTCAATCAATGCGTTTAATTCACCGTTTGCTTTTAAATTTGTCAATGTTCGATTGATCGTTCGCAGGAAAGCTGCGTCCCCTTCACGAACGGCAATGGCAAAATCTGACGGCTCAATCACTTCTTCTAAAATCGTAAACTCTTTTTCCTTGTTCAGCTGTTTTAAAAAATAGGAAGCGGTCCATTTGTTTTCGATCAATACATCCGCCCGTCCTTCTAGTAACGTTAGCAGCCCTGAATACGGATTTGACGCAATCGTTAAATTTGTATTTCGCATGTTCAGCATAGCTGCTACAATGGAAGGCCGGTTTTCAAGCACAACATGCTTATTGCGAAGATCTGTGATTTTTTGGATAGCATTTTTCTTTTTATTTGGGATGATGAGTGAGTGAGACATGGTAAAAAAAGAATTCGAAAAATCAAACATGCGGTCTCGTTCGGTACTATAGGAGATTCCTCCAATTGCATCGATCGTTCCATTATGTAACGCCTTTTCTGCCTCGGTTTGGGTCATTGGCAAAAATGCAAAACGGAGATGGTTTTCACTAGCGATTTTTTTCATAATTTCAACGCTGATACCCGTTAGTTTTCCCTTTTCATCAATAAAGGAAAAAGGAGGGAGCGACCTATCAACAGCGATGATCTTATAGGTACTTTTTTCTGCTTTGGCGGCTGGAACCATTAGGTTGTATACGAAGCTAATAGCGACTGCAAAAAGGAAAATGGTTTTTACCAGATTCTTTTTTATTGGTAGTCCTCCCTTCTGCTTGGACTCCTTTTTATTATATAATAATTTAAATAGAATGAATAATTAGAATTTTACCTAACTGGAAAAGTTCAGATATAAAAAAGATCGGCTTTGGCAGCTTTAAAAGAAAATCTGCCTCTTTTCTTGTTTTTGCGATAAAATATGCAGCTGATTGTTCAGCTGCATAGTTATTTGTTCAAGAATTAGTGATTTAGTAGAGTTTAAGCTTGTACTTCATCTTTTTCATAGATTGGCACCCAGCCGGCAGTTGTAACAAAGATGCGGATCGCAACCACTTGGCGATCTTCTTGAAGCGTGAAGTAATGGCGAACATTTTCCGGAACAGAAATTAAATCGCCAGGGTTTAATTCGACATCGAACCATGTTCCATTTTCTCCTTCAATCGCAAAAATGCCATGGCCACTGACAATAAACCGGACTTCATCGTCAGAATGATGGTGCTCGCGCTTGAAATTAACAAGCAGTTCATCCAAGTTCGGCGTTGCCTCCGTTAAAGAGATGACATCTTGCGCCTTGTAGCCGCGACGGGCAGAAATATCGGCGATTTCAGCCGCAAAAGTTTGCAAGATTTGTTCCTTTTCTTCCTCAGATAATAAATATTTCTCTTTTAATTTTGCAGGCAATTTCGTAATATCCCATTTTTCAAAAATAACTCCTTGTGAATTTAAAAATGCTTCAACCTCTGTTTCTTTTTCAATTCTCTCATTTGTTGCTTGAAAACGAATTTGTGCCATTTTAAAGCCTCCTAATCTTATTTTAATCGTTTGCTAAACTAGAACCGCATTGCGTAATGACAGCAATTTCAGCTGGTATTGGAACAAAAATTCACATGCCTCCAAATACTTTTTTGCGCTGAATGCATCTTCTCCCCAAACGGTGATGCCATGGTTGCGGATCAAAACCGCACCTTTATCGCCTTTGACATGTTCACCAAACGCAGCCGCCAATCGGGGGATATCCGCATAGTTTGGAATAATCGGAATTCTTAATTCCGCGTCTTCTTCCCAATAGCCGAATGCTTTAATTAATTCCTGGCCGGTAAAAACAATTTCACCGCGATCCCCGTAAAGCTCAGAAATCACATTATTATCAACCGTATGAACATGCAGGCTGCAGCGGGCATTCGACTTATTGTACACTTCCACATGCAGCAAGGTTTCGGCTGAGGGCTTTAGTGAAGTTTGCTCAGCCGGTTTGCCTTGAGCGTCAACCAACAGAAAATCTTCCGGCGTTTGTTTTCGCTTATCCATTCCGCTTGCGGTCACAAGAAAGGTAACGGGCACCTGCCCTACTTTGATCGAAAGATTCCCGCTCGTTCCCGGAAACCAATCCCTCTCTGCCAGCTCACGCTTGACTTCAGCAAGCTCGTGCCAGCGTTTCTGCAAAATGCTCATATCCCCACCTCCGCATTCTGCTCAAGAATATCAATGACGTCATAAAAAGTGGTAAATTCCTCATGCGGCAAATCAAGCTCGCGGCATTTTTCCAAAAGGAAATCTCTTGCGATGACTTTATCTGCCAATTGGCTAACAGCAAAATCCGTAACAGAATCGCCAATGACAATCTTGTAATCTTCCGGAGCGGCCAATTTCCTTAAAAGTGAAGGCTTGCAGCAGCCGCAGCCATTTTCACACAGTTCATCGCATTCATTCGGCCAAAGAATGTTGATCGTCTCCCCGCTAAAATCAGCACCGTTGCAAAAAATTCGCTCAGGAGAAACCAAGCCTTCCAATAACGAATACACAAAGAAATCAATCCCGCCGCTGACAATGAAAAGTTCATAGCCTTTTTCTTCTGCAAACCGAACAAATTCCTGAAAACCTTCCCGAATCACGGCTGTTTCTTTCAAAAAGCGGATGATCTCTTCTTTATGCGAAGAAGGCAGCAGGGCAAACATTTTCCCCACTCCTTCCTGAACGGAAATTTGCTGGCTTAAAACCCCATCCTTCAAAGAAAGCCACTCAGGAGGGGCAAATTTTTTCATAATCGCGATGATGTTGTCATTATTCGTAATCGTTCCATCAAAATCACAAAAAATCACTTTTTTACTCATGCACTCACCTCTTGGGCACCCCATAGATTAATGGCCTGCTTTAATTCAGGGCTTGTTTCAGCGGCATCTTGCAAGTTTTTCCCTTCAAGACTAGCAGAAATCGCCGCACGGAATGCTTTGCCGCCTCCCTCTGCACCATCCGGATGTCCATGGACACCCCCGCCGGCATTGACAATATGATTGATGCCAAAGTCGCGAACCAATAATGGAACTAGGCCAGGATGAATTCCGGCTGACGGGACCGGAAACGCCCGCTTAAGTGCGTACTCCACTTTCGTTGCCTCAGCAGCAATTCCCAAGGCTTGTTCCCGCGGAATGGCAACACTCCCATATGGCGAAGGGAATAAAATCAGATCAGCTCCGGCATAGCGAAGCAGTTTTCCCAACAGCAAGGAATGGCTAATGCCATAAAACTCCGATGAAGTCAACGCCCCGCTAACCGCCGGATGAGCCATGATCGGCAGGCCGATTTCATCCTCTTCTCGCAAGCTTTGCAATACATCGAGTCCATAGGCAAACACATTCAACAGCAGCAGGTCGGCGCCAAGCTTCGCTGCCCGCTTCGCCTTTTCTTTTAACGCAAACGTTCTGCCCGTTAGATTCACCGCATACAACGAGCGGTGACCGGTTTCGGCAAATACTTCATCGAGCACTTCTCTTCCGGCACGCACTCGTTCTTCAAACGGTGTCAACTGATTGTCAAACAAGATTTCATCGTCTTTCACAATGTCAATACCGCCCAGCGCCTGCGCCCGCAGCTGATTTTTCAGATAGGCCAAGTCACGACCGATCACCCCTTTGAAAATACTCATTAAAAGCGGCCGGTCATGCACTCCAAGCTTTGCGCGGATCCCTTCAATTCCAAGACGCGGACCAGGAAAGGTTGCTGCCAGTTCTTCAGAAAACTCCAAATCAATCAGCTTGATTTCCCCATCCAATGAAAGTTTCCCAAAGACTGTTGTTAATATCGCTGGCAAGTCCGAAGAAAAATTAGCTGCCGGATATGCGATTCGTATCAATCCTTTTGCCATCTTTGTGCCAAAATAATCGTTCACAGTTTCATCTTTTGGCAATCTTTCAATACTGACTACCGTTCCTTTATACTTTTTCAGCTGTTCTTGCTCAAGGAGCGGCAAATCCGTCCAAGAACCAACCGTTAACCCGAGCGCGATTCCCTCTGCTTTTTTTTCCAACTGCCCGTTTGTCTCGTGCACCAAATAGGTAGCTGTGATTTGTGACATTTCTTTTCCTCCCTGCCGTCTGTAAAGCGAAATTTTTGCAAAATAAAAACCCCTTCAACAAGAAGAGGTTAGACGAAACGCTAGCATCTTCTTATCTCTCAGCGCATGCTGCAAGAATTAGCACCGTGCTTTGAAAAATCAAAGTCGGTTGCCGGGCTTCATCGGGCTCGTCCCTCCACCTGCTCTTAATAAGAAAAATCTTTTAAGAATCTATCAAATTGTCATAGTTTTTCAGCAAATTCATTTGGATTATGACAGTTTTTTAAGTTATTGTCAATGGAAAACTAGAAAATATTTAACGCTTTGATTCTTTCGGCTGCTTCGATGAGCCGGCTTTCATCTGTCAACAGACCTACCCGGACATAGCCCTCCCCATATGAACCAAACCCGATTCCTGGTGCCACGGCCACCCCTGCCCTTTTCAACAGCAAATCGGCAAATTGTTCAGATGTATAGCCAGCGGGAACTTTTAACCAGGCAAAAAAAGATCCTTCCGGCGCTTTTACCTTCCAGCCGATTTCCCATAATGCTTGAATAAACGCATTTCTGCGGGATTCGTAAAGGGTCGTTAATTCACGCACGGAGTCTTGCGGCGACAACAGCGCGGTAACGGCCGCTTCCTGTACTGCCCCAAACAGGCTGACATAAAGATGATCCTGCAACAGGTTAATCGCTTCGATGACACTCGGATTTCCTACTGCAAACCCAACACGCCATCCGGCCATATTATACGTTTTCGATAGTGTATAAATTTCGATGCCAACTTCCTTCGCGCCGGCCGCCTGCAGAAAGCTGATCGGTTTTTTTCCGTCAAAGCCAATCCCACCGTAGGCAAAATCGTGAACGACACATAGATCATGCTGCTTTGCAAGGGCAACGGTTTTTTCAAAAAATTCATCCGTCGCAATCGCTCCCGTAGGATTATTCGGATAATTTAAAAACATCAGCTTTGCTTTTTCCAACGCCTGATCCGATAGCTCGCCGTAATCCGGAAGAAAGCCGTTTTCCTCCTTCAGTGCCATCCATTCCATTTTGGCTCCAGCGAGCTCAATCCCCGACCAGTAATCCGGATAGCCCGGATTAGGCACCAGTACCAAATCTCCCGGATTCAATAAGCATTGCGGGATTTCAACCAATCCTGCCTTTCCGCCAAAAAGGATCGCGACTTCCTTATCCGGATCGATCGTAACCCCATACTCCCTTTTGTAAAATTCTGCGGCAGCCTTTTTAAAATAGTCAAATCCCCGAAACGGAGAATATCGGTGATTAACAGGATTGACCGCAGCTCGTTGAAGCGATTCGACAATATGATGAGGGGTGGGCTGGTCGGGATTGCCCTGTCCAAGATTAATGACATCCGTTCCGGAGGCGATCACCTGTTGCACTTTGGCTACAAGTGAAGCAAAAAACTGCTTTGGCAGCCGTTTTAAAAGCTCCGATTGCTCAAATTGTTTCAATTTCTCCACCTACTTAAAAAATTCTTGAAATTCTAGTCATCAATCATATATTGTTAAAAGCAAGATGTAAAGTATTATTTTTAAGGGAGGTTTTTTGGGCATGACCTTACGTGTCGCCTGTTTACAAATCGACATTGCTTTTGGCGATCCTGAAGCAAATTTTAAAATTGTAAAAAAACAATTTGAGGCACTTGATGCTCAAAACCTCGATGTGCTTGTACTGCCAGAATTATGGACAACGGGTTATGACTTAACCCGTCTCGATGAGATTGCTGATCGGGACGGAACCGCCACCCTAAACTTTCTCAGCGAACTGGCAAAGACCTACGATGTGCATGTTGTTGGTGGCTCCGTTGCCAAGCAAACCGATCAAGGTATAACAAATACGATGTTTATGATTGATCGGCAAGGAAAGCTGCTGGGCGAATACAGCAAACTTCACCTGTTTCAGCTGATGGATGAACATCTGTATTTACAGCATGGTGAAAAAACCGGCCTCTTTCAACTGGAGGGCACTGCTGCCGCAGGCGTGATTTGTTATGACATCCGATTCCCGGAATGGATCCGCACCCACACAGCCAAAGGAGCAGAAATTTTATTTGTTGTCGCCGAATGGCCGCTGCCTCGTTTATCCCACTGGCGCTCTTTGCTGATTTCAAGGGCCATCGAAAACCAATGCTATGTTGTTGCCTGTAACCGAGCGGGTTCCGATCCGAGCAATGTCTTTGCCGGTCATTCGCTCGTTATTGACCCATGGGGAGAAATCGTTGCCGAAGCCGGAGAAGATGCTATGGTTCTTAGAGCCGATATTGATTTGCAGCTGGTTCAAAAAGTCAGAAAGCAAATCCCAATTTTCAACGACCGCAAACCAGAGTTTTACTTATAGACACTTTGAAAATTTTAAAAAGGGATTGACAGACGGCTAGAAAGCCTGTTAATATCGTCATCAAGAAAAGTGACAAGCAAGCATTTCGAAAATTTTAAAAACACATACAATCATTCTCTTATCAAGAGCAGGCTGAGGGAAATGGCCCGATGAAGCCCAGCAACCGACCGTAATACCTTCGTGAGAAGGGGCGCAGCTCATGCGCCAGAACAACTTGATCTGTAAGGCACGGTGCTAATTCCACAGAAAGTAAATTACTTTCTGGCAGATAAGAGGTACGGAGCCTTGTCTTCATGCCTCTTTCTGCTGAAAGAGGCTTTTATTTTTCAAAAAAGGGGACAAAAATCATGACAATAACCGTAAAACAAACGTATGAACCATTAACCGAGGCAACAGCAACTGCTTTGGCAAAAAATCTGGAGTTTTTTCCGGAAAGTGCAGACCTTTCCTGCAAAGAAATCGGCGATGGAAATCTCAATCTCGTTTTTCATATCATTGATCAGAACTCAAAAAACGGAATCATTATTAAGCAAGCTCTGCCATACGCAAAAGTGGTGGGAGAATCTTGGCCGCTGACCATTCAACGCGCGAAAATTGAGAGCGATGCCTTAAAAAAATTTGCAGAATATGTACCGCATCTCGTACCGAAAATCTATTACACTGACGAAACGCTGGCGATTACAGTCATGGAGGACCTTTCCAGCTTAACGATCGCGCGGAAAGGATTGATTGATGGCGAAAGCTACCCGCTGTTATCCGAACATATCGGAATATTTTTAGCCAATACGCTTTTTTACACATCAGATTTTTACTTAACGGGGGAAGAAAAAAAGAATTTGGTTAAACAATTCCACAATCCTGAACTTTGCAAAATTACTGAAGACCTCGTATTCACG
Source organism: Bacillota bacterium Lsc_1132 (assembly GCA_044598425.1). Lineage (GTDB taxonomy): Bacteria > Bacillota > Bacilli > Bacillales > Cytobacillaceae > JAEVLT01. The sequence continues at coordinate 1,595,912 of CP172536.1, read as the reverse complement.
GATCCTTTCTTTGATATCGACACAAACGATTTTGAGCCGGAATTACGAGCTGTTGTTGAAAAGCTTTGGAATGACCAGGAACTAAAATTAGAAGCGGCGAAGTTTAAGCATAAATTTTTAACAGAAGCCGATGCCCTGTTACATGGCGACTTGCATACGGGCAGCCTTTTTGCAAACACAACGGAAACCAAAGTGATTGATCCTGAATTTGCGTTTGTCGGACCATTCGGTTTTGATCTTGGACAATTTATTGCCAATTTGCTGCTAAATGCGATTGCACGTGAAGCTGCCGATCAAGCTGTTCTTTTTAAACATATCAACCGTACTTGGACGGTATTTGAAGTGACCTTCCGGGAATTATGGGAGCGCCATGGCAAAGACCTTTATACAAAGGTTGACGGCTATGTTGATTATGTACTGAGTCAATTGTTTGAAGATGCCATTGGTTTTGCCGGCTGTGAAGTCATCCGCCGTACAATTGGTCTTGCCCATGTAGCCGATTTGGATGGGATTGCGGACGAAGAGAAGAGATTAATAGCGAAGCGGCATGCATTAAGATTAGGCCGTGCCTTGCTGGTTGAACGTTTTTCTATCCTCAATACGGTCAATATTCTGGAAATCTTTGAAACAACGAAGGAGTGAACACGATGAGTCTAGTTGAAACTGTCCCCCGGTCTATCCAATGGAACGAAAGCTATATCTCTGTGTTGGATCAGCAAAAACTTCCGCTCGAAACGGTATTTGTCGAGCTGCATACAATTGAAGATGTTTGGGACGCGATTGTAACCTTAAAGGTACGGGGTGCCCCGGTAATTGGAATCACGGCTGCCTTTGGGCTTGCTTTGGCGGCATCCCGTTATGAAACAGACTCTGTTGAGGAATTTACTAGCTTACTAGAAAAAGACCGGGCGTATCTATCCAGTTCCCGCCCAACTGCTGTTAATTTGTTTTGGGCGCTCAATCGCTTAGTCGAGAGCGTGAAGGGAGCCACCTCCGTTAATGAAGCAAAAACTACCTTGATTCATGAAGCCATCTGCATTCAAGATGAAGATGAGGATACGTGCCGGCAAATTGGCGAGCACGGCCTTTCCCTTTTTTCCAGCGGGGATACAGTACTGACGATTTGCAATGCAGGCTCCATTGCAACCGCCCGCTACGGCACAGCACTTGCTCCTTTTTATCTCGCAAAAGAGCGCAATATACCGTTAAAAGTATTTGCTTCGGAAACGCGGCCCGTGCTGCAGGGAGCGCGGCTGACAACGTGGGAATTGCTGCAGGCGGGGGTCGATGTCACTTTAATTACCGATAACATGGCGGCCCATACAATGAAGGCGAAAGGAATCAGCGCGGTCATTGTCGGCGCCGACCGAATCGCGGCAAATGGTGACACCGCTAATAAAATTGGTACATTCGGTCTTGCTGTTTTAGCCAAGCATTTCAATATTCCATTCTATGTTGCCGCACCGCTCTCGACTTTTGATCCTTCCCTACCAAATGGAGAGGTGATCCCGATTGAGGAAAGGAAGGCGGAAGAAGTCATCCGGCTGAATGGCGTGCAAATTGCCCCGCCAGAGGTCAATGTCTTTAATCCAGCTTTTGATGTAACGCCAAATGAGCTCATCACCGCCATTATTACGGAAAAAGGAATTCTGCAAGGGAATTACGCTGAGGAAATTCAAAAATTATTTCGTTAAAAAACAGGAGAGATTGCTTCTCTCCTGTTTTTTAATGAATAGCAAAAGCACAAATCCGCCGATTTAGCCAATCATTCTGCTATTTCCGAAAAAAAACGAATACGCCATGACAGCCACCCTGGCGTATTCGATTTTATACTGCTGCAATTTCATTCAGTGCATTCAATGATTGGTGAGGGAAATCCAAGTAGGTGGAAATTTTTCTATCACATGATTGTTCCATATAGACATATCAATTCCCGTTTGGGTTAAAATATCATACGAATAAGTTTACGCTTTCATTTCCACACTTAACCGGTATGCAGAATCATTTCTCCACAAATGATAATCCAGTTCATGTTCTAAATGATCTTTTACATGTCCAATTTCATGGGCCAAACCATAAAGATCTCTAAATCCCATTTAAACGGTGCCTTTATTGTTAATGTTTTGCTATTGAAACTCAATTTTTCGCCTAACGCGTTTGCCATTTCACATAGCTGGCCTAGTTGCTCTTGATTCAAACCCCATCGCCCTCAATTTTTATTTAGCCGTTCAAAATAGCATATTTCATTCTAGTTGAAAATAGACTGATTTTCAACTCCTGGCCGTGTACCAGTTTTCGAAAAAATCTGTCCTGCTGAACCCTTTATGACGACCACAATTACCATTATTTAGGTAAACCTTGTCCTCATGAACCTCTCATGACGACCACAAATACCATTATTTAGGTAAACCTTGTCCTCATGAACCCCTCATGGCGACCACAAATACCATTATTTAGGTAAACCTTGTCCTCATGAACCCCTCATGGCGACCGCAAATACCATTATTTAGGTAAACCTTGTCCTCATGAACCCCTCATGGCGACTGTAAATACCATTATTTAGGTAAACCTTGTTCTCATGAACCTCTCATGACGACCGCAAATTCCATTATTTAGGTAAACCTTGTCCTCATGAACCTCTCATGACGACCACAAATACCATTATTTAGGTAAACCTTGTCCTCATGAACCCCTCATGGCGACCGCAAATACCAGTTTTTAGGATAACTCTGTCCTCATGAAACCGTAAATGCCCGCTTTCAAAAAGAGTATTTTAAAATTTTTAAAAATTGGCATTGTTAAAGATTATTGTTGATTTTCACTTCACTTTTAATGAGCTAAAATCCGCGAGACTCCTCGAAAATGCATTCGCATTTCCTTCGTGCGGATATTCGTTCAATTTCCTGCGGAAAAACAAGCCTGCCGAGACCCCGAAGCGAGATACGAACGAGGAGGATCGGTGGTTCGTCCGCGAAAAGGGAACAGATTTTAGCGAAAATCAACAATAAAGTTTAACATTGCTTAAAAAAAAGGTGGTTGTTCTGGAAATTGTGTTATATAATATAATTAATAATATAAAACTGTTATATAATACAAAAAATGAAAAGGAGCAAAAAAATGAACAAAACAGATTCAATCGCACGGAAAATATTCGGTTGGAAATTAAATCGCTGGGATCGCTGGTATGATTATGAAAAAGGCATTTTCATCCAGGACGCTGATTTTCAGCCAGAGAAAAATCTGAATCATGCCATGCTGATCGTTGAGAGATTAGAAGCGTTTGGATATCAATACAATACAGACGGAATTTCAGAGGTACGCTTTAACGATGTTCGAGCAACGGGGGAAACATTAGCAAAAGCAATCACAAACGCAGCCTACTCCATCATTGAGCAAAACGCAATCGCCGGCAGCAACAAATTATGGCGGCAGCTATGTTAATTTTAGCGGGGTTAAAAATGCAGAGAACTGGAAAACATAACCAGTTCTCTATTCAATGCCTGCCGGTAAATAGGCTATTCATAATGCAATGCATCGATTGGATGAAGTTTAGCAGCCTTATAGGCTGGCAAGATGCCAAACACTAAACCAATCACAATCGAAAAAACAAGTGAAACCGATAAAACAGCAAAGGAGATCACCGGGGCAAAGCCAAATCATTAAGCGTTTTTTTTCTAATATCAGCCAGCTATTTTATATCTTTAAGCAATTCCTGAAGTTCATTGTTAAATCCCTTCACGGCCCGGTTGCCGACAACCGTTACCGGAACCCCTAAAAAGCCAAACTTTTCAACTTCTGCTTGATAGTCCGAATTGGCCAAAACATCTCTCACTTCAAAAGGAATCCCCTCTTGGGCAAGCAATTTTTTCACCATATCACATTCAATACAGCCTTGTGTCGAATAGACAATAACTTGATTTGCCATTTCTGTCATTTCCCCCTTGAATCCTACCATGTTGACTTGTCTTTTCTATTATAATAAATCCTTCGACAAAATCAATTTCCTTATTCAATTAAACGATAATAGCACCGTTCTACTCTTTTGTTAAAAAAGTCTTTGGCATCACAACAGCGACTACTTCTCCGCAAGCACACAGCTGTTCATTCGCAAAAACTTCTGCCACGACTTTCCACTTTTTCGGATGAATCTCTGTAACATTGCCAATCGCTTTTAATGGCACACCATGAGGAGTAGGTTTGACAAAATCGACATGCAAAGAAGCGGTTACAAATCTAGGCGGTTCCGCACCATCTCCTTCCTTATGACCATTCTTTCGATGAAGCGCCAGCGATGCGGATCCAGTTCCATGGCAATCGATTAATGAAGCGATGATCCCGCCGTAAACAAAACCAGGAAGAGCTGTATGCGCTGCATCTGGTGTAAATATCGTTATCGTTTGCTTTCCATTTTCATGCCATCCTGTCCGAAAATGGTGCCCGTCTTCATTTAACCGACCACAGCCATAACACCAGGCAAAATCTGCCGGATATTCATCCTGGATTGCTTTTTCTACTTTCAGTTCCATCTTACTGCACCCCTTTTGAAAAATTTTAACAAATTGTGATTTAAGTCAACCCTTTCCAAACATTATCACCTTTATTACAACCATATCATTTTTTATAAATTTACGAAATATTTTGTTATTTATAAAAGGTAAAAACCCTTTTCAATGAACCGCTCGGTTCACCGATAAAAAAATTGCACGTATTAAAGGAATGCGTGCTGGTCTGGTTTATCTTTTATTAAAATTGTACAATGATTGAAAACATTCCAAGCAAAAAGATTTTCGGTTATACAGCACCATTTCACTCTCATCGAATTCATTGTTGCAATTTGTGCAACGGGACTGGCCATCCTGAAAGGGACCAAACGATCGAGCGTCATTCACTAAGAAAGTTTCGTTATCCAATTCTTCTCCCCAAAGGGTCTTTTTAAACTCCCTGCGCACTTGGTCGAATCTCATTTTATCGCCTCCCAATTCATAACTATGCAGCTGAATGCTATTCATGCCTAGGAAGCGGAATGAAACCATTTTTTCGAAAAAAAATCACACGGAGATTGATTCCGTGTGATTCACTATCTTAATGAAATTCTACATCGATTTTCTTTCTCTGATCCTGGGCAAGCTTTGGCATCCTTACTTCGAGTACGCCATTTTTGTAAGAAGCTTTGACACCCTCCATCGAAACTTGCGCCGGCAACGTAATGGAGCGGTGGAAGCTTCCTGTATACCGTTCTCTTCGATGCATATTTTCTTCTTTGACCTCATTCATCCGATTGATCATGCCACTGATTTTTAACAGATTATTATCAACATCAATGTGAACATCTTCCTTCTTTTCAAGACCAGGAATATCACATGTTGCTACTACTTCTTGATCCGTTTCATGAACATCAACTCGAATGCCGCCAAGGCTGCGTTCCATTTCAAACGGAAACGGTAAATCGGTTAGAAATCGGTCAAAATCTTTTCTCATGTTTGCCAATTGTCTGAATGGTTCATAAGGTATTAATGTCATTTTCATTTCCTCCTTCGTTTCTTCATCCAGAAAATATTTTTTGCAGGCTTCCCGAAAAATATTCATTTCCTTATATGGATTAAACAAAGTTGGTGCATAACCGGGATAAGTAAAGACCAAATCAAATTGTGATTTGGTCTGCAAATGAATATCCTTATTTTTGACGCCTCTCTTTAAAACAGAATTACTTGTATTTGCTGCTCTGTTTTTTTGAAGTAATCAAACCATAATTTTACAAATATCGTTCGTAAATTCAACTGGATCCTGAATCGGCAGCCCTTCAATTAACAGCGCCTGATTATAGAGAAGGTTGGTGAAAAGGGTTAATTTTTCTTTGTCCTTTTCATATGCATCTTTTAAGGAATGAAAGACTTCATGGTTCACATTGATTTCCAAAACACGATCCGCTTTCACATCCTGGCTGCCAGGCATTGTTTTTAAAACTTTTTCCATCTCTAAAGTAATTTCACCGTCAGCCGTGATCACGACAGGATGCGATTTTAACCGTTTGGAAACACGTACGTCTTTCACCTTGTCCTTTAGGACGTTTTTCATGTACGCAAACAGGTCTTTATATTCGGTTTCTTCAGCAGCTGACTCGCTTTGGCTGTCCGCTTCAATCCCTAAATCCCCACTCGAAACGGATTTGAATTCTTTGTCTTTGTAGCTCATCAGCATACGAATCGCAAACTCGTCGACATCATCGGTAAAATACAAAATTTCGTAGCCTTTCTCGGCCACCAATTCCGTCTGAGGAAGCTTATCAATTCTTTCAACTGACTCCCCGGCAGCATAGTAAATGTATTTTTGCTCTTCCGGCATTCTCGATACATATTCATCCAAAGTGACAAGCTTTTTCTCTTTTGAGGAATAGAATAAAAGCAAGTCCTGCAATGTTTCCTTATTGGCGCCAAAATCGCTGTATACACCAAATTTTAACTGGCGGCCAAACGCTTGGTAAAATGACTCATACTTTTCACGTTCATCTTTTAACAGGCTAAGAAGTTCACTTTTAATCTTCTTATTAATATTTTTGGCAATCAGTTTCAACTGTCTGTCGTGCTGAAGAATTTCCCTTGAAATATTGAGGGATAAATCTTCCGAATCAACCATACCTTTTACAAAACTGAAATAGTCAGGAAGCAGATCGGCGCATTTGTCCATAATCAGCACGCCGTTGGAGTATAGTTCAAGCCCTTTTTCAAATTCCTTTGTGTAATAATCAAACGGCATTTTTTCCGGAATAAACAAAATCGCGTTGTAACGGACAGCTCCATCGACGCTTATATGAATATGTTTTAACGGCTTGTCAAAACCGTAACGTTTTTCCGCGTAAAAATGATTGTAGTCTTCGTCTGTTAGCTCCTTTTTATTTTTCCGCCAAATCGGAACCATGCTGTTGATGATTTCTTCTTCCTGGTAATCCTCATATTCATTTTCGCTACCTTCTTTCAGCCGCCGTTTTGCCACATCCATTTTAATTGGGTAGCGGATGAAGTCCGAATATTTTTTAATGATCGCCTTTAAGCGATATTCCTCTAAATATTCGTCAAAGTCTTCCTCTTCGGTGTTTTCTTTGATTTTTAAAATAATCTCCGTACCGACTTCCGCTTTCTCACACGGTTCAATGGTGTAGCCATCGGCACCACGGGACTCCCATTTGTACGCTTCGTCGCTGCCGAGCGTCTTACTGATAACCGTGACCACATCTGCCACCATAAAGGCGGAGTAGAAACCAACGCCAAATTGGCCGATGATATCATAGCCATCTTTTAATTCTGTTTCTTTTTTGAAAGCGAGGGAACCGCTTTTCGCAATCGTTCCAAGGTTATTTTCAAGTTCTTCTTTCGACATGCCGATACCCGTGTCCGAAATGGTTAAAATTCGATTTTCTTTATCAGCTGTCACCTTTATGTAGTAGCTGTTTTTATCAAAATTTACATTTTCATCCGCTAAAGCCTTATAATAAATTTTATCAATTGCATCACTTGCATTGGAAATCAGTTCGCGTAAAAAGATCTCCTTATGGGAATAAATCGAATGAATCATCATTTCCAACAGCCTTTTCGATTCGGCTTGAAACTGTTTCACCGCCATGAAAAATTCTCCTTTCAGCAACTCGTTTTCTTTTGAATTAGCACTCTATGCCGACGAGTGCTAACAATATTTTAAATATCACATAAAACCGACTATGTCAACTCCTACTATCAATTCCATCTTCATGTCGAAACCCCTAAAGAGGTACATGTTGTTGTAGATTAGAATTTATACAAATGCGAACAAATTTCAACAAATATTGGAACTAAAATACTATGTGCTCTCACCCAAAATAACGATAAGATCAATACAACAATAACTTGGAATGGTAAATCCGAAAGTTTTATTTTGAAGTATAAAAAGTAGCATTCCTAACTAAATAGTAAAAAAATAAGAAGCTAACTTTAAGCTTTTAAAAAAAAATTAAAAACGCCTGGATATGGATATGATATCCAAGCGTTTTTATATTTGTTATTACAATGTTCCTTGATTTGGCTTTTCTCTAAGTTATCGGAAAAACTTCATTTTCTTTATAACCTTTTTTAAACTCCTTTAAATGCCTGGCGGTAGATTTCGGCAAGCTCTGTTACAAGCGGCAGCTTCGGATTAGCGGTTGTGCATTGATCTTCAAATGCCCGATCAGCCAATTCATCCACCTTGCTTTCAAACGCTTCTTTTGTTACTCCATTTGCTTCAATGCTCATTGGAATATTGAGCTCTTTTGCTAAATCGATAATCGCCTTGATTAGGCTTTCAACGCCTTCTTCCGTTGTCCGCGCCGGCATGCCGAGGATCCGCGCAATTTCCGCATAACGCTCATCGGCAATAAAGCTTTCGTACTTCGGAAATGCGGTGAACTTCTTCGGTTTAGCCGCATTGTAGCGAATTACATGCGGCAGCAGAATCGTGTTGGCACGGCCGTGAGCAATATGGAATTCGGATCCAAGCTTGTGGGCAAGGCTGTGATTAATTCCTAAGAATGCATTAGCAAATGCCATGCCTGCAATCGTTGAAGCATTGTGCATTTTTTCCCGGGCTTTTTCATCGCTGCCATCACGGTATGCCCTTGGCAGATATTCAAACACAAGCTGGATCGCTTTTATCGCAAGACCATCTGTATAATCATTAGCCATTACGGAAACATACGCTTCAATCGCGTGCGTAAGCACATCCATTCCGGTATCGGCTGTAATATGTTTTGGCACCGTCATCACAAATTGCGGATCAATAATTGCCACATCAGGTGTTAACTCATAATCAGCAAGCGGATATTTGACATTGTTTTCTTTATCCGTAATAACAGAGAAGGAAGTTACTTCAGATCCAGTTCCTGAAGTCGTTGGAATCGCAACCAGCTGCGCCTTGATGCCAAGTTTCGGAAACTTAAAGACCCTTTTGCGGATATCCAAGAATTTTTGTTTAAGTCCATTAAAATCTGTATCCGGGTATTCATAGAACAGCCACATTCCTTTTGCAGCATCCATTGCCGATCCTCCGCCAAGAGCAATAATTACATCCGGCTGGAATTTTCTCATTATTTCAACGCCTCTAGCAACCGTATCGGTTGACGGATCAGGTTCGACATCTGCGAAAATTTCACAGTGAACATAGTCCGGACGCTTCCGCAAATAATAAAGGATTTTATCAACATAGCCGAGCTTCACCATGCCTGGGTCGGTAACAATAACCGCTTTTGAAATTCCTGGCATTTTGGATAAATATTGCGTCGAATTTTTCTCAAAATAAACTTTAGGCGGAACTTTAAACCACTGCATATTCACATTCCTCTTCGCCAATTTTTTTATATTGATTAAATTGATTGCTCCTACGTTTTGCGAAACAGAATTGCCTCCGTACGTGCCGCAGCCAAGCGTCAATGACGGCATATAAGCATTGTAAATATCCCCGATTGCCCCTTGTGAAGATGGAGCATTGACAATTAATCGTCCTGCTTTCATCCGGGTGCCAAACGCATTGATGACATCCTCATCCTCTGAATGGATCACCGCCGAGTGGCCAAGACCGCCAAATGCAAGCATTTCTTCAGCACGCGTTAACCCTTCTTCTGTATTGGCCACTTTGTAGCATGCGAGCACAGGGCTTAATTTTTCCCGTGAAAGCGGGTATTGCGGTCCAACCCCTTTGAGTTCTGCAACGAGAATTTTCGTATCAGCCGGCACTTCAATTCCGGCCATCCGTGCAATTTCGAATGCAGGTTTTCCGACGATATCTGCATTAACCGCACAAGTATTTTCATTGATGACAAGCTTTTCTGCTATCTCTCTTTCCTCTTCTGTTAAAAAGTAACAGCCGTTTGCGATCATTTCAGCTTTTACTGTTTCATAGATGGGTTCATCAATAATCACAGCCTGCTCTGAAGCGCAAATCATTCCGTTATCGAACGTTTTTGATAAAATTAAATCATTGACAGACCGCTTGATATTTGCCGACTTTTCTATATAGCACGGCACATTTCCTGGTCCTACTCCCAATGCCGGCTTTCCTGAGCTATAAGCCGACTTGACCATGCCCGCGCCGCCCGTTGCCAAAATAAGCGCAATACCTGGATGGTTCATCAGTTGCCGGGTTGCTTCCAGTGATGGTGTCTCAATCCATTGCACACAGTTTTCCGGTGCCCCTGCTTTTATCGCTGCTTCTCGTAAAACCTTTGCCGCTTCACTGCTGCATTTTTGTGCGGAAGGATGGAAAGCAAAAATAATCGGATTTCGCGTTTTAATCGAAATAATCGTTTTAAACATCGTTGTAGAGGTTGGGTTTGTTACTGGTGTGACGCCCGCGATAATACCGACAGGCTCGGCGATTTCTACCACTCCTTCGTGTTCGTTTTCCCGAATAACGCCAACGGTTTTATCGTATTTAATATTATGATAGATATACTCGGTTGCAAAAAGGTTTTTAATGATCTTATCTTCATAGACGCCGCGTTTTGTTTCTTCAACAGCCAACTTTGCAAGCGGCATATGCTGATCAAGACCAGCCAAGGCCATCTCCTTCACAATCGTATCAATCTGTTCCTGATTGAAGTTTTTCATTTCTTTAAGAGCTTTTTCTGCGTTTTTAACTAAAGTGTCAATCATTACAGCTACTGTTTGTTTTTCATCTAACACTTTTTCTTCAACCGCCATAATCCAAACCTCCTAAAATAAGTTTGTGAAATAATTCACTTACCTTGTTTACACTTTTAGTATAATAGATGGATCGTAAAGAGTGTTTGTCTAGTTTGTGAACTATTGAGCATTCTATTCAAAAAATATTCACTATTTTTCTTCTTTTTTTGGGAAAATAACATTTTTGTTCTGAAAACGTTTACATTTAACGGATTTTTTTATACGTTTTTTTACATTTTTATTCTTTTGTTTTCTATAATTACTCTCAAGTTCAAATTTTTTCTAATAGAATATTCTACAGTTGGAGAATTTACAAATAGTTAAAAAAACATTTACCTAGGAGTGTTCCTTGTGACAATCTATGTATATCAAACCTTTGTTCTAAAACAAGAAAAATTTAAGGAAGGGATTGAAAATTTAAGGTTGATAAAAAAATTCCGCAATGAAAACTACGACCATCATGTCGATATTCTTACGCCGGTTTCTGGGGAAGATCATAAATATGCCCTGGTAACTTCATATGAAGGATTGGCAGAAATGGAATTACAAAGCAAAAAGATGTTTGATAACGAAGAATATTTAAACCTGATTGGAGATTTTTTTCTCGAAAATATTGTCCAAGGTAGCATGTATACCCAAATATACCGTTCAATTACTGAAAAAAGCAAGCGAAATAACTAGCATCGGTTATAGGCAAAAAATAATGAAAAGCTTCGTGGCCCGCTTGCAGAACACTTGCATCAAGTTCAGTATCTTTTAAGAGAGCCACGAAGCTAATAAGACTATCGTTATGAACCGTTCATGGCTTCCGCATATACCAATATTTAGGTGATTTCTGTCCTCGTGAACCACTCATGCCGACCGCATTTACCAAAATTTAGACGTTTCTTATCCTCATGAATGAACCTTATTCTAGTTTTCCCGCGGCTTTTAGAAACAGCCAAAGGATCACAGCAATCTTTCGCCGTGATCCTTTTTAACAGCGGTATTTATCATTTACGAATTCCGCAACTCCACGCGGCGGATTTTTCCTGAGTCTGTTTTTGGAAGTGCTTCAACAAACTGGATTGCCCGTGGATATTTATATGGAGCCGTTAGTTTTTTGGCAAATTGCTGCAGTTCCGTTATCAATTCTTTCGTACCTGCAACATTGTCTTTCAACACAACAAATGCTTTTACGATGTTCCCTCTCACTGGGTCTGGTGCAGCCACTACCGCACATTCTTTAACCGAATTATGCTTCATTAACGCATCTTCGACCTCGAACGGTCCAATCGTATAACCTGAGCTGATAATCACATCGTCATTTCTGCCCTGGAACCAGAAATAATTGTCGGCATCTTTCATTGCCCGGTCACCTGACAAGAAATAATTGCCGAGGTAGGCACGCTCGGTCTTTACTATATCCTTGTAATATTGTTGAAAAAGTGCAGGAAAGTCTTTTCGAATCGCAATCGTTCCCACTTGATTCACCGGAACAGGCTCACCCCTTTCATCAACAACTTCCAAAAACTCTGGAAGAAGCGGCTGGCCCATCGAACCAATTTTATCTGGATCCACATTCAAGTTGGCAATTAACAAGGTGCTTTCCGTCTGGCCATAGCCATCACGAATTTCAATATCAAAAACTTTTTTAAAAATATCGATCACTTCTCGATTTAACGCCTCACCCGCCGAAACAGCCGTATGTAAATGAGAAAGATTGAATGTTGTCAGATCATCAAGTTTTGCCATCATCCTGTATTCCGTCGGTGTGCAGCACAATACGTTAATTTTCTTATCCTGAAGAAGCTGCAAATATTTATGCGGCTGGAATTTGCCATTATACACAAAACCAGTTGCTCCGGAACCTAGAATCGAAAGAAGCGGAGTCCAAACCCATTTTTGCCACCCCGGCGCAGCTGTAGCCCAAACGGTGTCATCTTCGCTGATATTCAGCCATTTTGTCGCAGCCGTCCGCAAATGGGCGTATCCCCAGCCATGGCTATGTACAACCCCTTTTGGCATTCCGGTTGTCCCCGACGTATAAGCAAGAAAGGCATAATCGTCTTTAAGCGTCTCACACGTTTTAAACTGATCTGCTTGACCATCCATGATATTTTCCAGCGAAAGCCAACCCGGTACCTCTTGACCGAATGCAATTTTAAACTGTAAAAACGGTGTAGCTTCGTTGGTATTATCGAATTCCCCAACAAACGAATGATAGGAAATAATCGCCTTTGCTTCCGAATGATTTAAGCGATAGACCAAATCCTTGGCCCTTAGTAATTCAGAGGCAGGACTAATCACAATCCCTGCTTTTAAACAAGCTAAATAAATGATGTATGATTCAATCAGCCTTGTTGTCATCACAACAACCCGATCGCCTTTCGTTAATCCTAGTCCTGTTAAGCCATTTGCGAGCTGATTTGCTTTTTGAATTAACTCTTGATAGGTAACAGTATCCTGTTCTCCTGCATCATTTTCCCATATCAATGCCGTTTTAGCTGAAAAGTGCTTATCAATTTCATTGGCAATGTTGTAGTGTTCCGGTGCAATCAATGTTCTTAGTTCCAAGTACGTCTACCTCATTTCTGTAAAAGTCATAAAACAACACTTTCGTCTTATTATATTCTGCGCTTATGACCTCATCATAATATGTAACAATAATAGGACTTTTCATTGCATGATGTAAAGTTATAAATGTCATATATCTTGCTTCTTTTGCAGATTTTTTATGATTTTTTTCAGAAAAAAACCGGTTAAAGAAATGAATTTTCGAGTGGACATGTGATAATTTTAAAAAAACAGCAATGAGGCGGCACTGTTTTGGGCCACCTTATTGCTGTTGATTTCCAATTACACCCCAAGCAGCGGATGCGGTACATAAGTTTCCTCAACAAAGAACCGCCATGCAAACATAGAAGAAGCAGCAATATATCTTACTTTCCTTGAAATTGTACATAACTATTTTACTACAAATAGTCGCTAATATGAGAAGTACTTCCCTTAGCCCAGGTTTTCCCGGGGCACGTCAACTAAACAAATGTCATTGTTGCCGAAAACTCATATCTTTTATTCCTTTGACCCCTCCAACATTCAGGAATTATGGAGCTTTCACACTATTCGTGTCACATTGAATCGTTCCGTTTGTTAATAACTGTTCAAACTGATCTTCGGTGTATCCTAATTTCATTAAGATATCTTTCGTATTTTCTCCAAGTTTTGGAGGTGCCTGGTGAATAGCTACAGGTGAACGACTAAGTTTAAACGGCAACCTCGGCAGTTTTAAATCTTTAATCTTTGAATGATTTATTTTCTCCCACATTTGGATAGCTTTCGTTTGCTCATCCTCCACAACTTCTGAAATCTTTTTTACCTTCGAACATGGAACTCCAGCCTCGGCCAAAAGGCCCACCCACTCTTCCGCTGTCTTGGACTGAAGAATATTGTCAATGGCCATGGTTAATTCCAAACGATTTTGAACCCTATTTGCGTTCGTGATAAATCGGGGATCCTCCACCCACTCAGGTTTTTGGAGAACAGAACAAAGCCGAGCATATAAAGAGTTATTTGATATCCCAATGATGATCGAGGCATCATTAGCCTGGAATGCCCCATATGGCGCAAAAGCTGTATGACTTGCCCCATTTTTCTTTGGTTCTTTTCCTGTAGCAAGCCATGACAGCATATGGTAGCCTGACCAAAAAACACCTGTCTCATATAAGGAAGTGGTCACGAACTGACCTTCCCCGGTTCTTTCTTTATGAAATAAAGCAGAAATGACACCGATTGCCCCCCACATTGCACTGCCTTGGTCCAAAATGGATACGGGAACGCGGGCAATTTCTGCACCGTCCGCTCCGTTAATCCCGATGATCCCAGCATCCGCTTGACAGATGGCATCATAACCCGGTCTCTCTCGTAAAGGACCATCTTGACCGTAGGCAGACAATGAGCAGTAAATGAGTGATGGGTTTATTTGCTTTAATTGTTCATAGCCGAAGCCCATCCTTTCCGCTTTTTTAAATCGAAAATTTTCAACAAAGATCTCAGCTTGTTTCACAAGATCATAAACAATTTGGCGCCCGTTTTCTTGCTTTAAATCCACTACAATCGATTGTTTATTTCGATTGATATGTAGGAAATAGACCCCTTCCCCCTCCCAAAAAGGCCCCATTCCCCTTGAATCATCTCCAATGTCCGGCCTTTCAATTTTAATAATCTCCGCTCCAAGGTCTCCTAGAATCATGGTTAAACTTGGTCCAGAAATATTGGTCGTCATATCTACTACTTTTATTCCGTTTAATGGTCCTGTCATCATGAAGCCCCCCTTAAGTGAAGACCTATTGGAAAAAGATCCTCCGCTAATAAAATCGATTAGAAAGAACGTGGTAAGCCAAGTACGTGCTGCCCTACATAGCTCACAACCAGATTGTTTGTGATCGGTGCGACAATAAACAGTCTTGCCTCTCTAAACTTTCTTTCGATATTATATTCTTTCGCAAACCCATAGCCTCCGTATGCATCCATTGCCGCATTTGCAGCACGCCAAGTGGCTTCTGAAGCAAGGTATTTTGCCATATTGGCTTCAGCACCGCAATCTGCACCACGATCAAACATTTCTGCTGCTTTGTCTCGCATAAGCTTCGCGGCTTGGATATCCATGTAAGCTCTAGAAATTGGGAATTGTACACCTTGATTTTGACCAATTGGTCTGCCAAAAACAATCCGCTCATTTGCGTATTGAACCGATTTGTCAACAAAGTACATTCCATCACCGATTGACTCAGAAGCAATGAGAATTCTTTCGGCGTTCATCCCTCCTAAAACATATCGGAAACCCTTTCCTTCCTCACCGATTAAATTTTCAACAGGAATTTCCGCCCCTTCAAAAAATACTTCTGTTGTTGCATGATTTATCATAGTATCAATCGGGCGAATATCCATTTTGTCTGCTTGTTCTTTCATATCAAGAATAAACAGGCTCAAACCGTCCGTTTTTTTCTTTACTTGATCTTTTGGAGTTGTTCGGGCCAACAGCAGCATCAAATCGGAATGTTCCGCTCTGGAAGTCCAAATTTTCTGACCATTAACCACATATTTATCCCCTTTTCTCTCAGCAAAAGTTTGGATGCTAGTCGTATCACTTCCGGCTGTCGGTTCTGTTATGCCAAAAGCTTGCAATCGCAATTCACCACTGGCGATTTTCGGGAGATACCTTTGTTTCTGATCTTCATTCCCATGTCGGAGCAGTGCCCCCATTGTGTACATTTGGGCATGGCAAGCTCCCGCGTTGCCTCCGGTTCGATTGATTTCTTCTAATATAATCCCCGCTTCCTTCATTCCCAGACCTGCTCCGCCATATTCTTCAGGAATGAGGACGGACAGCCATCCTTCCTCCGTTAACGCTTGAACAAAGCTGGTAGGGTAAGCACTCCTCTCATCAAGATCCCGCCAATATTCTTCAGGAAAGCGGTCACACAATGCCTGTATACTTTTTCGAATCATTTCGTGTTCAGCAGATTCGTGTGTTTTTGTATTGGACATTTTTCATACCTCCAAATCTATCAGACTTCTATTTCTCGCCCCACTTAGGCGCACGTTTTTCGTTAAAAGCAGAGATTCCTTCCAAGCGGTCTTCCGAGTTTGCACATTTATAATAAGCTTCTAGTTCAAGGAAGATTCCGGTCTCTAAATCCGTCTCAGTTCCTTTATTTACGGCTTTTTTTAACGCTTTTAATGAAAGCGGCGCGTTTTTAGCTATCGTCCCGGCTAGTTTCAGTGTTTCTTCCAAAATCGTTTCACTTTCAAAGATGTGGTTTACCAGTCCCCATTGTTTTCCTTCATCAGCAGTAATCGTTTTGCCTGTATACAGTAATTCTTTCGCAAGTCCAATTGGAACTAAACGAGAAAGAAGCTGCGTCCCGCCAATGCCGGGAATAAGACCAAGCTTGGCTTCTGGCAACCCCATCTTGGCATTTTCTGTTGCGGTTCGAAGATCACAGCTTAAAGCAATTTCAAGCCCGCCGCCCATGGCATAGCCATTCATTGCCGCAACAACCGGGTAAGGAAACTCGCGTATTTGTTCTGTTACTGCTTCAAAATAGTCATGCTGTCTTTTCCAATCCTCTTGGGACATACCATTACGTTCTTTTAAGTCTGCTCCAACGCAAAAACTCTTTGTTCCTGAACCTGTAATGATCAAAACTCGCACTGACTCATCATATTTTAATTCACGAAAAGCTTCGATCAATTCATTAGCCATTTTTGTATTCAAAGCATTTAATACTTCCGGACGGTTTAGGGTTATTAGAACGACCCCTTCTAAATGCTCTGCCCGCTCCATTTTAATCGTTTCATATGCTTTCGTTACCATTTACCTTCGTCCCCTTTTATTCATTGTGAATTTGTTTGCCCTTTGCGGGATATTGTATCCAAAATATAGCTTTATTGTTTCTATCCATATTCGAAAAATCAGGGTCCTATTCTTCAATATTAAATAAGGCCAATTACATTTAAAATTTCTTCGTTTGTTCAAGGTATTGTTTCTTACCAAGTTGATACCAATCGTTTCCTTTATGATCGACAACCACAATCGTTGGAAAATTCTTAACGGTGAGTTTATAGATGGCTTCCGGGCCAAGGTCCTCGTAGGCCACAACTTCCATTGACGTAATTGTTTTTGCGATCAGGGCACCTGAACCGCCAATGGCCGCAAAATAAACAGCTTTGTTTTTTTTCATCGATTCAATGACTTCGGTACTGCGATAGCCTTTTCCAATCATTCCTTTTAGCCCGAGATCCAATAAAGCAGGAGTAAATTTATCCATTCGCTCACTTGTCGTCGGTCCGGCAGAGCCAATGATACTGCCTGGTTGTGCCGGGGTAGGTCCTACGTAGTATATGGTTTGACCTGTAATATCGAATGGCAATGTCTCTCCTTTTTCAAGTGATTCATACATTCTCTTATGTGCCGCATCTCTAGCTGTATAAATGGTGCCACTAAGTAACACCCGGTCGCTTGCTTTTAATGCTGTAATGTCACGATTTGAGAGTGGGCTTGAAATATGGTTGGCTGACATTTTTCGCTTACCTCCTACATTCGTATCTCTTTATGTCTGCTGGCATGGCAATTCAAATTGACAGCAACCGGTAAAGCAGCGATATGACACGGTTCAACCTCTATTTTTACATCTAAAGCAGTTGTACTGCCACCCATCCCCTGAGGGCCGATGCCAAGCTGATTGATCTTTTCCATTAAGTCCATTTCCAGTTCTGCTATTTCCGGGCGTCTGCTTCTTTTACCGATTGGACGAAACAAAGATTTTTTCGCTAAATAGGCGCACCGCTCAAAATTCCCACCAATCCCAACTCCGACCACTAATGGCGGACAGGCATTGGGACCAGCTTGTGCAACCGTATTAAGAATGAATTCTTTAATCCCGTCCAAACCATCTGCAGGATTTAACATTTTTAACGAGCTCATATTTTCACTTCCCCCGCCTTTTGCAGACATATGGATGACCAATTCATCGCCAGGAACAAGCTCAATATGAATAATCGAAGGGCTGTTGTAACCTTTACTCTTTTCTCTTGTAATGGGATGGTCTACAATCGAATGTCTTAAGTACCCTTCTTCATAGCCTTTTTTCACACCCTCGTTGATTGCGTCATACAAACTTCCTCCCGAAATATGGCAATCCTGTCCAAGCTCAACGATAAAAACTGATACTCCAGTATCCTGGCACATTGGTACTCGCTCAGAACGGGCGATATCCGCATTTGCTAATAGTTGTTCCAATATGTCTTTCCCTGTTTCAGCTATTTCGCTTTTCAAAGCCATCTGAAAGGCTTGGATCACATCTTGACTCAATTCAAAGTTAGCCTCTTGACACATGGCAGCTACTTTATCAACAATCATTTCGTAAGCAATCGATCGCATAACATATTCACCTTCTTTTTTAGAAAGTTAAGATAGTTAGACTTATATTTTTTCGGTAAGCGAACTTCCTGCATTTTCTTGTGAAAACCATTCTCTAACATCCAAAGCGTCTAATCTGAAAATGGCGGCAACAGTTTCTTCGGCATTTTCTACTTTACCATCAGTCAAGGTCAGAAATTTTTCAATGAGTTCTTCCTTGCTTGCCATTTTTTCAGGGTCACCTTTTGGATAATCCGTCTCTTTTATAAATACAGTTCCATTCTCCGTTTCTATTTCAACCTTTGCTCCCCATTTCTCCGGGTAAGCCTTTTCATAATAAGGGTCAACGAATATTTCTACTTTTTTTATTAGTTCAAGAATTTCGGGTGTTTGCAGGCTATCAATTGTAAAGTCACTTAAAAAGGCAGACCCTTTAAAAACAGCAAGGCTGACACAGAATTGCAGACTGAATTTTGCGGCATAAACGGAATCTGGATTTGGATTATCTGTAATATTGATAACTGTTTGATATGTCTTAACGGTGATGTGTTTGATCTCTTGATAGGAAAGGCAATGGTCATTCATGATGTCGAGGATGCAATCAATGGCTGAATGTGTATGACGGCAAGAGGCATGAAGTTTAAAGCTGTTCTCGGTTATTTTAAAGTGTTCGCCTAAATTTGTTGTAATTCTAGACGGATCAGCATTTTGGGACATTGCTTGAAAGAAGCCCCTCCTTCCTTCCAAAATTTTCGAAGCTGCCGTGAAGTTCTTTTTCGCAAGCAGTGCCGCTATCGTACCATTATATGCTGCTTTTGCTGTATGCAGCTGTTTTGTGTTCGCACCATCTTCAATGAATTCCCACAGGCCGGCAGCCTGGCTACCGCTATTCCCTAGTGCATCCATTGTTTGTTCTACATTTAAGTTTAATAACTTTGCAACGGCTGCGGCTGAACCAAACGTTCCGCAAGTTGCCGTGTTGTGCCAGTAATAATAATGGGAAGGTGATACCGCTTCTCCAATTCGATAGGCGACCTCATAGCCAACAACAATCGCTGTAATCAACTCCTTGCCGCTAAGGCCGTATGCTTCAGCGACAGCAACTGCTGAAGGGATAACAACGGTTCCAGCATGAATGATCGAAGCTTTATGAATATCATCCAATTCAACAATATGGCTGGCCGCGGCATTGACTAAAATTGCGTTGCCTATCGAAGATTTTCCACCTGTAATCAGACTTGCTTGTTCATTTCCGCCCCATTCTTCGGTCATCTCTTTTATTGCTTGAATGGGCTCTAGATCTTTCCCTGCAATAGCCGATCCATACCAATCCAGAATACAAATTTTTGTAAATTCCACTACCTCTTTCGGCAGACTTTCAAAATTGGTGTGACAAACATATTCCGCTAGAATTTTAGAAAGTGTCATTCTAAGCCTCCTTTGAACTCTAAACATTCGCTTTTATTTTTGGATATTGGATCCAACATTTTTTTGAAAAATTAACACAAATGAGGGATTCCATTTTAAAAAATTATTTTTGTTGTCCTTCATCTCTTAACTGCCTGATTAACATCTCCCCAGTTCGCGATATATGTTTAGATAAAAGATCAGCTGCTGCCTCTTTTTCATTCCGAAGGACAGCATTTAAGATGGCTCGATGTTCTACATTTGATAAATCCTTCTGCCCCTTAATAAAATGAGGTGTTTGCTGTGGGAGACCATTCCAAAGTGTGCTAATAAATGTATTCAATCGCTCCCATTTGCATCTTTTAATTAGAAGCCGGTGGAATTCAATATTAAATCCAATAAAATCAGCAACTTCTTCACTTGACTCCATTTTGTCTGCTAAATCCGATAATTGCTGCAAATCTTCTTCTGTTAAAGTATCCACACTTCGCAGCATCGCCATCTTTTCTAGTTCCGCTCGAAGTGCATAGATCTCTTCAATATCATCCATTCTGATAGACTTTACAATTGCTCCTTTATGCGGTTCGAGTTTGATCAGTCCTTCAGAATCGAGAATTCTAAAAGCCTCGCGCACAGGCATTCTGCTGACACCCAATACATCTGCAAGATCAGCTTGTTTTAGCCTCTCACCAGGTTTAAATTCCCCTTTTAAAATGGCCTCGCGAATCACGTTGCAAACCTTTAAATGCAATGTATCTCTATTTTCAATCCGGAGAATATCTTTTTCTATCATGGTTATCGACCTTTCTTAAATCCTTTTGGCTTAAGGATATAAAATCCAATCATAATTGTCTACAAAATTTTGATAATTTTAATTAAAGTACAATACACCGAGCCACTTCCACCGTCCAACAATTTCTTCGATACTAAATACGCTTTACAGATTCCATTGGCCGACAAAGGTTAAAAAATGGTGTAAGATCCTCCAATTGCTCAAACCTATAGACAAGATCAATTAACTGTTTCTTCGCTGTCATACTGATCATGTCTCCCGTAACATCTATAAATTTTTCTTCTAATTGTTCATCCGTCAATGGATTCACTACACTTCCGATGGCATGCTCCACGAACCAATTAAACTCTCTTCCATCCACCAACCTAACTTTCACAAAAGCTTGATCTTCTTTAATATGATCGCTTATCTCAAGCGAAATTTTTTTCCGAAGATTTATTACAGAAGGATCATTTACAAATTCATTTGAAAATTCGTAAACTCCTGCTTTCAAGTTAAAGAATCCAGCCGCAACGCAATGAGATACACTAAATTTCCCTTCCAATCCTGTAGAGATCTCCGTCTTCCCAGTAAGCTCCTTGACAAGAGGGTGTGCAGTGATTGCGATTGATTCAACTTCTTCTGCTTTAAGTTTGTGCTCTTTTTGAATCGTTATGATTCCATCAATCGCTGGATGGGTAACAATTCCACTTGCAAAAGGTTTATAACTATTTTTCTCAATTTCCCATTTTTCTCCCCAATGCTCGGTGACCATCTCTACCTTATTCTCTTCTGACAAAACTTGAATAAATCCTCGCTTCGCTTCTAATGGCTTTACAGAACTTGTAAAACCTTGACTGCCAATTAGTGCTGCAAGCAGACCATTCATCGCTGCTTTTCCAGGGTGATAGGGCTTTGTCATTGTTCCAAACATCTCTCTTAGTCCGGTAGGATCCGTAGCGGCAATCCCCAGAGAATAGATGGTTTTCTCGACATCCAATCCGATCAATTTGCTAATGGCGGCTGCAGCTCCGACTCCTCCGACACTTCCTGTTATATGCCAGCCACGCCAATAATGGGACGGATACAAACTTAATGCCAGTCTTGCTTCAACCTCCACACCAACAACAAAAGCCTCAAGTACCTCTTTCCCAGTTTTCTTCAGATTTTCTGAAAAGGCTAATATGGCTGGAAGCACAGGCGCAGAAGGATGCAACACAGTTTCTAACAGTGTATCATCAAAATCAAATATATGAGAGGACATGCCATTTAATAAGGAAGCAAATAGCATATCCACTTTCTCATTTCTCCCGATGACTGTTGCCTGCTCGTTTCTACCCGTCAGTTTCGCCACGTTCAAAACCATATCTATCGATTCATGGTTTGCGGCTCCAATCGCAACTCCCAGCCAATTTAATAGACTTCGCTTCGCTTCGTTTTTTGCATTCTCACTCATTTGTTCAAAAGTTGAAGTTGTTATACGTAACGCCAGGTCTTTCGTTATCATCCTTTTTCTCCCCCAGATCCGATAAACAGGATTAAATTTCGTACCAAACCACTTTTTCAAAAAAAGATCTGCAAGCCTTAAGTCCGTTTGTTTGATTCGTTAACTAGTAGTCTTGTTTACGATTGTTTTGAAAATTGCAACAGTTCTTTCGCTTTTTTATAAACGGGATAATCTACAAATTGATTACCAACTCGAATGGAGGCGATGCCCTGCTCCTCAGCAGCTTCAAAGGCTTCTACAATTTTCTGCGCTTCCCCGATCGCCTTTTGACTAGGAGTAAATATAGTGTGAATTGGGTTTAGTTGTTTTGGGTGGATCGCTAATTTGCCTTTAAAGCCTAGTTTCCTCGCAGTTAAAGCTTCTCTGCTTAACCCCTGCCCATCTTCGAGAATCGAATATACTGAATCAATTGGCCCCTCTAATCCAGCAGCCTTTGAGGCATTCACAATTTGCGATCTGGCATATAGCAGCTCGAATCCATCATCGGTCCGTTCACAATCTATATCAAGAGAATAATCAATCGAACCAAAGGCAAGTCTTTTAATCAAAAAATGAGCGGAGGCAACCTCAAAGGCAAATTGAATCCCTCTAGCTGTTTCAATTAAGGGAATAATTGAGAATTCGAAAATGTCTCTCTTCTTTTTCTCCAAAGCCATTACCGCCGTTTCGCAAATGGTATTTAAATTATGCCAACTTTCAGCCTTGGGTACGATGATCCCATTCGCCCCTGCTTCAATTGCGGCCAGTAAATCTTCCTTCCAGAAATTTGTCGTAAAATCATTGACTCGAATATACGTTTCTTTTTTAGATGGATTGTTAAGAAGATATTTTTTTATACGTTCTCTCGCTTCTTCTTTTTCACTGATTGCCACTGCATCCTCCAAATCAAGTATGACACTATCGGACTCACTATTTAGAGCTTTTGTCATCATTTTTGTCGACACAGCAGGAACAAACAAGTAAGATCGGTTTGATATCATTGAGTAGCCTCCTTCAAATGGATATTGGATCCAAAAAGGAATCGAAAAATGAAAAAAGTACAATCCTTTTTAACCTCAGATTATTTTGCTAAATAGAGTGAAATCTGAGGGAATATAATCACGATAATGAGGGCAAGTATCATAAGGGTAAAGAATGGAAAAACTCCTTTTACGACCTCACCCACCTTTACCCTTGTTATACCACTGACAACAAAAAGATTTAAACCAACTGGTGGTGTAATCATGGCTAATTCCATATTAATGGTCATAATAATGGCAAAATGAATCACATTTAATTAAATAAAGCTAGAACCGGCAATAGTATTGGCAATGTAATTAAAATAATGGATACTGATTCGAGGAACATTCCCATTATAAAGAACATTATATTCACACCAATCATAAAAATCCATTTATTGGTAGTACTTTGTTCAATCCATGTAGCAAATGTCTGCGGTACTTGTTCAGTTGTTAAAAACATGCCAAAGATCATAGCGGATGCAATAACGAGGAAAATCATCGATGTTACATTGATGGATTCTTTGATAATTTCTCTAAATTTCGGAAATGTCATTTCTTTGTAAATAAAAACGGAGACAAGAATACCATATAAAGATGAAACAAAAGCGGCTTCGGTAGGAGTCACAGCACCTGAATAGATTCCAGTTAGGATAAGAACAGGTAGCATGAATCCCCAAAAAGCTTTAGCTGTCTTTTTCCATCGAATATTCATTGGTTCCTTTGGCAGCTTGCCGAAATGATTGATTCTTGCATGAATTATGGCAGAAATTAAAAGAATACCACCTAACAATACCCCCGGTAGAATTCCAGCTGCAAAAAGTTTGCCAATTGATTGTTCTGAAACGGTACCATAGATAATTAACGGGATGGATGGAGGGATTAATATACCTAGAGTACCTGATGCCGCAACAAGACCCATGGCATATCTTTTGCTATACCCTGCATTGACCATTCCTGGAATCATAATGCTGCCAATCGCCGCGGCGGTTGCCGGACTTGAACCTGAAATAGCTGCAAAAATCATACAGGCTAAAACTGTTATGACGGCAAGCCCGCCGCGAATATGACCAACCCATGATTTTAGAGCCTCAATCAAGTAAAAGGATATACCCCCTTTTGCCATGATAATGCCAGCGAGAACAAAACCGGGGATTGCCATTAAAGTGGCGTTATTAAGGGAGTTAAACATTTTTTGAATAACAGTATAGAGTGTAAAATCTATCATTGACAATGCGACAATGCTGGACAGTCCCAAACTAATCGCGATCGGAACCCTGAGTAAACAGAGAAGGGCAAAGAGGAAAAACAACACCAAAATTGGACTCATATACCTACCCCTTTCTTGTCTGTAAGTTGTTCCGTTTCTTGTATGGATTCATATAACTGCTCAATCTCACCGACTAGCTCGCGATGATCGCCCTTTAGAGCGCGGTAAGATTTCACAAAGAAATAAATTCCAAGCAGTCCCATTCCGACAGGGAGGACAAGATACGGTATCCAAAGGGGAAGCCCCACATCAATTGTTTTGATCCCCTGCGCTTTTGTAAGCGTTATCAATTCAATTGACGAGTAACCCAGATAAATTGAATAGAGACCGCCGATAAGATTACTCATCACCGCAACAATCCTCTTTGCAGTTTTTGGAAGGAAATCAAATAGCAATTCCACCTGAATATGCCGATTATCTTTCAAAGCCATGCCAAATCCGATAAAAATCGACCAAACTAACAGAAATTCAAAAATCTCGGTAATCCAGGATTCTGGAGCATTTAAAATATATCTTGTAAAAACGCCGTACAGACTAACGATTACTCCCCCAATAAACAGCACAGCTGCAATCCCTTCTTCTAGGCGATCAAGCCATTTAAAGAGTTTCATGAAATCAACTCCTTTTTATTTGAATTGTATCCAATCAACAATTGGATCTAATTTTTAATATACAAGATGTTCTGTTAAAAATAAACACAAATATTTTTAATTTTATAAATTTTTAGATATTCACAATATTCATTTGATTTGATATAGTAAATATGTCACCTAGACAAAACATTTCTATCGCTTTAAATTGTATCCAAAATCCAAAATGAACGGAGGTCGAAAAATGGAATTGGAAATCAAGAAAATCATACCATTTATGGAAGAAACACTTATTAAAGGTTTCAAAAAAGTTGAAAAACCTGTTCGAATAGCAGCTTCTTTAGCTGTAATTAAAAATCCTTATGCAGGCAGATATGTTAAGGACCTGCATCCGCTCATCAAGTCTTGTTCAGCACAGCTTGGAGAACTTTTTAGGAACGTTAACCATAATGACAGGCGGCAGTGAAGAAACATTCAAAAAAATGTAAGCGGTTACTTTATTACAACTTTGTTTTTAGTCTTGGGCTGTTAAAGGAAAATTTAGAAATATCTGTCGACTTTTTATGAATTCAAGTGAATAAACATCACTACCGCTTCTTATTTTTGAAAAATTTGATGAAGCGTATCAAAAACTTGCTAGAGAAGCAAACCACACAGAAATTTATCGATATGTTTCGCATTATTTGTTTTAAAAAGGGGGAAATCAAATGAGAAAAATAAAAAAAATGGTCATACTTGCAATAACACTTTTATTTGCGTTTAGTCTTGCTGCTTGTGGATCTTCAAAAGAAACCAATGGTTCTGCAAACGGGAGTAAAGAAAAAGCTGGTGATGGGATTCAATCAATGACCATTAAAATCTCACACGTTGTTGCTGACAACACACCAAAACAGCAAGGTGCACTGGCCATGAAAAAGTATATTGAAAAAGAATCTGGCGGTAAAATCAAAGTTCAGGTTTATCCAAACAGTCAATTATTCGGTGATCCTGACGAATATCAAAATTTGGTCGCAAATAATGTCCAATTCATCATACCGGATATGTCTAAATTAGTTGGGAACGATCCGGGCTTCAATATTCCTTCAATGCCGTTCTTGTTTAAAGATGATAAAGCAGCAGAAGCGTTTTGGGATGGACCAAAGGGACAAGAAATTCTTAATCGTTTAGAAAAAGATGGTGTGTTGGGTCTGGCAATGTGGCCTAACGGTGCTAAACATATAACAAATAACAAACGCCCCATCACGAAGCCGGAAGATTTAAAAGGTTTGAAGGTCCGAACTCAAGGCGGGCAGTTACTTGAAGCCATTTACAAAAAGCTTGCAGCAGGCAGTGTATCGATACCATTCGGGGAACTCTATACAGCACTTCAGCAAGGTACGGTAGATGGTGAAGAAAACACTTTTAGCAACATTGAATCCAAAAAATTCGATGAAGTCCAAAAGTATACGACAATTGCTGGTCACACTCGGGTTGACTATGCCCTGTTAACGAATACAAAGTTTTGGAATAGTCTTAATTCAAAAACAAAAGAGATTGTTCAAAAAGGGATCGAAGCAGGAACAAAAGTAGCACGAGAATCAGCTGCAAAATTAAATGAAGATTCATTAAAGAAACTGAAAGAACGTGGAAATACAAAAATTAATGAGCTTTCCAAAGATGAAATTGAAGCTTTCAAAAAAGCTTTACAGCCTGTTTTCGATGAGTGGGCTCAAAAAATCGGACCGGATATCATTAAAGACGCAGAAAGCAGAAACTAAATAATAAAAAACCTCCTATTCTATTGAGATTTCTCATAGTTAAATAGGGGGTTTTTGTTCTGTATCGAATTTATTTTCTGCTTAAAATTTTTTTTCGGGCTTCACGAGCACTTCATGATAAACGTTTTTACGGTTTAAAACCCTTTTTTTTAAAAAAAGCTGCTCAAGAAGTACTTTTCAGAGCAGCTTTGATCATTATTGCTGAGTATTCGTATAGTGGTACTTTCCGCGATTCACCGGGATAAAATTCTTCGGTGTATAGAATCGCAGTAAATCTTCGTTTACAACATTGTCGGATAATGACAGTTTTTGTTCGACAATTTGCCGATCTTTTTCCGCTTCTGTTAATTTATCTTCCCCTAATGGCTGCCCGTTGGTGGAATCGTAATAGACACCGCTAACAGATGTAATGCTCGGACTGACAAAATCTCCATTGCGGAAGGGTACCAACTGGCTGTGCTGTTTCGATAAAAGATCGGTTCCAAATTGAATGTACTTCTTTGAATCAATTCCAAGCAAGTGAAGCAGTGTTGGAAGAACATCAATTTGGCCGCCGTACTCGTGGTTGATTCCCCCTTTGATTCCAGGAACCCGAATAAACAATGGAACTCGCTGTAATCCGGTACTCTCAAATGGAGTGACTTCTTTTCCAATAATTTGCTCCATTGTTTTATCGTTGTCTTTAGAAATTCCGTAATGATCGCCGTACAAAATAATAATCGAACGATCATATAACCCAGATTTTTTTAAATAAGCAAACATCTGCCTTATGGCTTCGTCCAAATACCTTGCCGTTTGGAAATACGAATCAACCGTCGGCACCCCCGTGTTGGCAGGTGAAATCGTTGCATCACTCTTATCTATTTGAAAAGGGAAATGATTCGACACCGTTATAAATTTCGTGTAAAATGGCTCGGGCAGTGACTCCAACAGCGGGATCGATTGCTCAAAAAACGGCTTATCCATGAGCCCATACTGGGCGAGATCTTCCGGATCCATTTTATAATAACTTGAATCAAAAAAGTAATTATAGCCAAACGATTTATAAATTTCATTCCGATTCCAAAAGCTCCCCGAGTTTCCATGGAATACTGCTGACGTATAGCCTTGCTGCCCCAAAATGGCGGGTGCCGCTTGATACGTATTCAAGCCTTTTGTCATAAAGGCGGAACCTTGAGGCAAACCAAACAGCGAATTCTCAAGCATGAATTCGGCATCCGAAGTTTTGCCGTGGGATGTTTGATGGAAAAAATTATCAAAATATAGCGTGTTTTTATCCGTTGTTAATGAATTTAAAAATGGTGTGACCTCTTCTCCATTTAATTTATAGTTAATAAGAAAGTTTTGAAATGATTCGAGGTGAATGTAAATCACATTCATGCCTCGGCCGGCGCCAAAATATGCAGGATTGGGCTCAGCATATTTTGATTTCGTATAATTCAGTACTTCGGTCACATCATTGCTATTGGCTAAAGCTCTTTGCGCAGTTGCCTTTGTACTTTGAACAGCATCATAAATCGTGTAATTGTATAAACCTAAATATTTTACAATAAAGTTTTTGTCAAAGCCTCTTGTTAATAATTCTGGCCGGGAGATTTCCGCCAGGCCAATATTGGTAAATGCGATCGTTAACGAAAGTGAAAATAAAACAGCTGTCTTTTGCCGAGCCGAATCATTCATCTCCATTTTCACAAAACGGGTGGTGATCATGACAACAAGCACAATGAAATCAAGGAAGAATAAAAAGTCGTATGGCTTAAGCAAGGAAACAACACTGCTCCCCACCTCGCCAAAATTTTGCGTCTGCATTAAAACTTGAATCGTAATGAAGTCATTAAAAAAACGATAATATAAAATATTGCTATACAATAGAACAGATAATAGGAAATAAATGATCATGAGCCAAATATATTTTTTTCTGCCTTTAGCAAAAAAAGAAAATCCTAAAAAAAACATAGAAGCAGCCAATGGATTCAAGAACAATAAAAAATGCTGGAATGGATTCTCAATTCCCAATTTTAACTGTGTTACTTGAGCAATGTATGTTTTAATCCAAAGGAAGATTACCGCCAAACTAAAAAAGCCTGTATACCGATGAAGGAGATCTCGGCCTCTTGAAACTAAATCTTTCATTTTTGTACCTCTCTTTATGCCGGGCTTTTATATCTTTTCTTACACTATATTACCAATTAATAATCAACAAGAAAAGCAGAAAACTCGAAAGGATTGTCTTTCATCTCTACCGAGCTATGTTAATATATTGTTATAAAAAATTTTCAATGGATCTACATACCTGATTTTTCAAAGCATCCAAGCAGCACCTTACCCTTATGCCCAATAATGATCAATAAAAAACCTTTTAAAGCAAGGTTTGAAAAAGGAGATCTTAAAGTTGAACAAACAGCCAAACATACTTGTTTATCATCCTAAAGATGCAGAATTGTATGCCGAAGCTATTCGCAATCATGGGTACATTTTTGTCAATGGCGCGGCAACTCCCGAGGAAGCGGCCAAATTTTTATCTGAGACCGAAGTGATTTTAGGCTGGAAATTTCCAACCAAGCTGTTTCATCTTCCAATGGCATCCTCCGTTCGCTGGTTTCAATCAACTGGTGCAGGAGTCGATGATTTAATCGGTGACAAAACCATCCCCGAGGAAATCATCGTAACTCGGATTGTTGACCAATTTGGCGGACCAATCTCTGAATATGTTTTTGCCTATCTCCTCTACCTTATGGTAGATGTTAATCGAATGAGGCAAGCGCAAAAGGAAAGGCGCTGGGATCCTTTTATTCCCGGAACGCTTGCGGATAAAACGATTGGGGTTGCCGGACTTGGCTCGATTGGAACGGAAATTGTCCGCAAAGCTCGAGCTTTTGACATGAATGTTTATGGTTTAAGTTCGAGCGGCAGCCAGGCTTCTATCGTGGATTTTCATTACACACCTAACGAGTGGAAAGAATTTGTGAAGGAACTTGACTATTTAGTTTTAACTCTCCCTTTGACAGAGGACACCCGACATATCGTAAATCAGGAAATACTTTTAGCGATGAAATCCGATGCCTGTCTTGTCAATGTCGGCCGCGGTGCTTTGATAAATGAAAATGATCTATTTACTGTAATGAAGGATGGCCACCTTAAAGCCGCCGTTCTTGATGTTTTTGAAAAAGAACCGTTGGTGAAAGAACACCCTTTCTACTCTTTACCGAATCTTTATATCACCTCTCATCTTTCAGGACCAAGCACGATCAATGGGGTAAGCAAGTTTTTTATAAATAATTTAGACCGATTCTTAAACGGGCAGCCTTTGCATGGAATTGTTGATCGCAAGAGAGGGTATTGAAAAAAGCTTGAAGACAATGTTAGTCTTCAAGCTTCGGTTTATTAAGGAACCATATTTCCTGCGGCTTTGTAGATTTGATACCATTCTTGCCGTGTTAACGGGATTTCTGACCCTTTGCAGGCATCCTGTAAGCGGGATGGTTTCGTCGTCCCAAGTACGACCTGGATATTGGCCGGGTGGCGGGTAATCCAAGCAGTCGCAATCGCTGTACCGGTCACTTCATATTTTTTCGCAAGCGTGCTGATGACTTCATTTAATTCCGGAAAATTTTCTGTATCGCCCAAAAACACGCCTTTAAAAAATCCATGCTGGAATGGTGACCATGCCTGAACAGTGATGTCGTTAAGGCGGCAGTATTCCAATACGCTGCTGTCGCGGTTGATTGACTGGTCAATTTGCATGTTAAGCGCAATGCCTGAATCAATCATTGGTGTATGTGCAATGCTGAACTGAAGCTGGTTTACCACCAACTTTTGCGGCACGGATTTTTTCAGCAATTCGATTTGGGTCGGATTAAAATTAGATACGCCGAAATAGTTGACTTTACCGCTTGATTGCAATTCTTCAAACGCTTCAGCCACTTCCGCCGGCTCCATTAACGGATCGGGACGGTGTAGCAGGAGGATATCAAGATAGTCCGTTTTTAATCGTTGTAAAATACCATCGACCGAACGGAGAATATGTTCCTTTGAAAAATCATAATAATTCTCCTTGGCACGGATGCCGCATTTACTTTGAATGATCATTTTTTCCCGAATGCGTGCATTCATTTGAATCGCATCTGCAAAAATTTCCTCGCACGTTCCCGCACCGTAAATATCAGCATGATCGAAAAAATTGATGCCTTCGTCCATTGCCGTGCGGATTAACGTTTCGGCTTCATTTAACGACAATTCTTTCAGCCGCATGTTTCCCATAATAATGTTCGACGCTTTCAAATCGGTGTTGGTGATCTGTATGTACTTCATCTTGGACAACCTCCTTTTTATTGATGACTCTACTATTGTAGCATTTTTCAGAAGAATAGTTGATCAAAAATCAAACAAATTTCTGAAAATATCATGCTTTAAAAAAGCATATTTCCAATTCCAACTTGAACTATCGGATTAGTTTATATAATATTAACTTAACTCGATATCACCCGACAAAGGCACTGAAAAAATTATTTATTTTTAGCATAAAAACGAATGGAGAGATTCATTATGATTGAAAACCACCCAGTAGTTTCCGGAGCGGAACCATTTTTCTTTAAAGGAAATCAAATTGGTATCCTTATTTCTCATGGCTTTGTTGGAACACCGCAAAGCGTTAAGTATTTAGGAGAGCAGCTGGCTTCTCAAGGTTACACGGTTTATGGCGTTCGCTTAATTGGACATGGCACGCACTTTAAGGACTTAGAAAACTGCCATTATCAGGACTGGATTCAGGATTTAGAAAAAGGGTTTCGCTTTCTGCAGCAATACTGCAGTGAAATTTTTGTCATTGGCCAATCCATGGGCGGTACCTTGACATTAAATCTTTGTGCGAGTTTTCCAGAAGTCAAGGGAGCGATTTTGATCAATGCCGCAATTAAGACCATTCCTGTTATGGAAGGATACAGAAATAAACAAAAGCCACGGTTTATTGAAGAAGTAGAGCCTGATATTAAAGCGCAAGATGTTTATGAAATCACCTACCTTAAAACACCATTGCATGCAATAAAACAGTTGTTGTCTTTAATGGATCATACTGTTGAAAAACTTTTCAGCGTCAAATGCCCCATTTTGGCATTTCAATCCATCGAAGATCATGTCGTTCCGCCTGAAAACACAGATTATATTATGACGAATGTACAATCCCGTGATAAGAAAGTCATTCCTCTATTTCATTCATTTCACGTGGCTTCCATGGATAATGAAAAGGAGTTTATCGCTGAACAATGCTGTCAATTTATCGAAAAGAACGCCTCAAAAACTGGAACATTAAACAGTTTTCGGTAGGATCAAATAAGAAAAGCGCAATCGCCCTTCAGGTAATCACGCTGAATTTGCCCTGCGTATATTACACCCCATACCAAGATCAGAACAACTAAAGTTTCAATTAGAATCGCCCGTTTCATCGATCAATCGTTTCATATCATTTTATCCGGGCCATGAATGAATTCCCGAAATCGCTCCTCCTCTTATAAGTGATTTCTTCATAACAATAGCTACCCTTAAAGGTAGCTATTGTTTTTTCTGTTAACAAATTAGTCGTTTTCAGCAGGTGATGGAGCAAAGCTTTCTGGCTGCTGGGCAACTTCATCTGGTGTATGAACTTTTTTCTCACCAGGATACGGTTTATCAAAGCCTTTTGTAGCGTACCATACCGAATGATTCAGCATATTGGCATTCACATCATCCGGTGACGCATTTCGACCCGTTAACTTATCCTTGTTTTTATTTGACCATTCTGTCCATTTTTTCGAAAGGTCTTGTGCCTCCGGCGTTACCTTTTCAGTACTTGCAAGTGCGGCAGTATTTGAATTCGGCTGACCGTTTAAAGTATCCAACCGAATTTGATTTGCCTCAAAAACATATGGTGTAAAGTCTGGTTTATTTGTAAAAATTTCGCTCATCGGTTCTGCTGCAGCATCATTCTGGTTCATTGGCTGAATTCCAAGAATTTGCTCAATACTGCGAACCATGTTGATTACAGTCCAATAACGGCTGTCAGTTATGCCTTTTTTCACCCAAGGACTGATCACGTATGCAGGCTCGCGGTGCCCATCAACGTGATCCAATCCATTTTGGGAATCATCTTCAGTGATGAAGATCACCGAGTCTTTCCAGTACTTGCTATGCGAGATCAGGTCGACGATTTTTCCGACTGCCAGGTCGTTGTCCGCCACCATTGCCTGTGGTGTAGGATTTCCCGTTGCGCTTCCAGCAGTATGGTCATCGGTTACCCATAACGTATTCAGCGCTGGTAAATCATTATTTTTTACATGTTTTTCAAACTGCTGTTTAAAAATTTCAAAGCGATACTGATCTGGAATATTCATATCGAACGTTGGAAACGGTTTATAAGTAATCAGCCCAAGTGACGGAATATCAGTGGTTTCCTGGTAATTTCCAATAGGAACATGCAAGTCTCCTTGCTGCTGACCGGAAAGCTTTAAGGAATCGTTATACCAATCTGTCCAAGTTCCAAATGGTGCGCTACCAGTAAAACCAGTTGTATCTTCCCCAAAATTTTCGACTGAAACGCCTTGTTTCAAGGCTTGATCCCATAAATGGCCTGTAGGGGCATAGGCCATCGCATCGCCTGCACCTCCTGGATAGCTCCGGACGTTAGCCGTATCCGTTTCCTTATCTTCATAGTCGGTGTTCGTTCCTTGCATGACCCATTGGTGTCCGCTTGCAGACTGAATGCCGGAAACATAGAAATTATCAAGAAGCGGATACGTTTCAGCAAGTTTATGAAGGTTCGGTGTCACTTTTCTAGGGAACTGCGTTAAAGCCGGCTCTCCATTGCCCTTTCCAAGATCACCTAGTACTTGGTCATACGTACGGTTTTCTTTAATAATGTAGAAAACATGTTTAATTGTTGAGGGTTCGCCTATACGCTCAGGCATAGCAACGGGTTTCTTGTTTTTCCGCGGCTTTGCATTCAAGTTCTTTAAGCCAAACCAGTTATTATTTGCATAAACCTGTTTCGTCCCTTTAACTATGTCTTCAGCTGTTGGGAACGGAATAAGCGAAAGAGATCCCATTTGAGCATACGAAGAATGCCCTGTTACTTTAATCCCCTGAATCGTTAAGTCACGTGCAGGTCCAAGAGAACCAACCCCATCCCCATTGGCAACAATCAGTTGTTTATTTGCGGAATCGACGGCAATGTCAACCGGGAACCACGCTGTTGGCAAAAGACCTTTTAATTCGGCCTCCTCATCCGGTCCGTTCCAGTCATAAACGGCAATGGCATTATCACGGCCAAGGCTGACCAATAACTTATTATCGATTACTTTAACAGCATTTGGCGCAGCACCTTTTTTAGCATCTGGGTATGGCTGGATGTCGATCGTTTGCACCACATTGTTTGTTTTCGTGTCAATGACAGAAATCGAGTCGCTGTTCGTGTTGGTTACAAATATGTATTGCCCCGATTGTGTCATCCGTTCCGGTTGCACGCCCACTTCAATATTTTTTACAACGGCATTGGTTGAAAGATCGACAACCGAAACCGTTCCGGTTGAAGTCGCACCCGTTTTCGGATCAACTACCACTTGCGTTCCGGAAGAGTCAATTGTCGTGTCTCCAGATTTTGCAACTCTGCCGCCTTGGTTTGTTACGTATGCCAGATTGCCATCTACCCATACGCTCGTAGGTGCGTTTTCTACTGGGATTTTCACTGTTAATGCTCCCGTATTCGGATCAATTACACCCAGGCTATTATCCCGGTTAAGCGCTACAAGAAGCTGTCCTTGTGGTCCTACCGCTAAATCCAACGGATTGA
This sequence comes from Bacillota bacterium Lsc_1132, assembly GCA_044598425.1. Taxonomy (GTDB): domain Bacteria; phylum Bacillota; class Bacilli; order Bacillales; family Cytobacillaceae; genus JAEVLT01. The sequence goes on along the minus strand of CP172536.1, from coordinate 1,561,204 downwards.
TGTTTCCGTCAACGGCTGCTTTTGGAAGACTAAAGCTGTTTTTTATTGCCGGATTGCCATTCTCATCAATTGACATAACGACAACCTTACCCGTTGTACCTGTGGATCCCGTTGCATACAGCTCTTTTCCATCCTTAGAATAAGCTAATCCCCACATATGCGAGAGACCTAAAGAGAAATCAGTAGTCTTTAATTTCCCCGTTGCAAGGTCGACGATATTGATTCCTTTTCCACCGTAATTGTTTCGGCCGACAATGGTTGCCGCTGTCTTTCCATTCGGATGCACAGCCACCGTGATTGGATTTCCGCCAAATTCAATTTGTTTCCCAGCAGGTGTGATCCACTGGTTAACTGGCGTCTGAACGGATCCATCGGCCAATCTTCCTACCAGATTGCTCCCGAAAGGTCCATCCTGTGCTGCATAAACTCCCGCAGAACCTAAAAGGAAAGTACTTAAAGTAAGTCCTGCTAACAAGCGTTTCTTTTTCTTTAATTTCTTTAACATTCATTCTCACTCCCATCCTTTGATCTGATTTCAGATTACTCCTAATTTATTAATCTAATATTGTAGGAAAGTAAAAGATAGTTAAAGAAAATTCTGACTTTTAACCTATTACGATCTCACTAATTCTTTAATTTCTAAGGATCAAAACTTAATTAAAATCAGAGATCTTTCCGTTCAATTGAAAGCAACCCATTTATCAACGCTGCACCGATAGACCTATAGAACATTACATGATTAGTGTAAAATTTGTAAATTTTATAAGAAAAGCGCAAGCGCCCTTGGTCATCGACGTAAGGAGGTGGACTGAGCCGAGTGAGATAAAGGAGAGTCGAAAGACGGTAGTCTTTCGTTCTCGACTTATCGTAGACGAGGCGAGGGAAGCGACGTAGTCGATAGGGCGCTCCTCGGAAAAGCTATCGCTTTTCCTTCGTGCGAGGCTATGCTTCCGAAGCTTATTCTTGTGGAGCTAGACAGTTATCGAAGTTAAGATATAAATTCTGATAATATAAAAAATGATAAGTGCTCTTGGCTCAGAGTTATTTTTCTAAATTAAAAGGGAGCCCTTATTAAAAAGAGGCACCCCTTATCAAGACCAAAAATATGAAATTAACTAATCTCTCCGCCAACTGCAACAATATCTGTTTCATTTGTTATAGCAGCTTCAATGGAGAGTTCCAGCCCCTTTGCGATCAGCTCCAAGCTCATGCTTGGCTGCCCAGGATTGCGGACGATTTGTTCCGGAAGAAAAGGAATATGGATAAAACCGCCGCGGATCTCCTTGCCGCTCGTATCCAAATAATTCATCAATCCATAGAAAATATGGTTGCAGACGAACGTGCCCGCCGTATTGGAAACAGAAGCGGGAATTCCATTTTCGTTCATTTTTTGTACGATTGCCTTGATTGGCAGTTTGGAAAAATAGGCCGCAGGACCACCCTTGACAATTTCTGTATCAATTGGCTGATTATTCTCGTTATCTGCGATTCTCGCATCATCGACATTGATTGCGACCCGTTCAGGTGTGATCGCGGAACGCCCCCCCGCCTGGCCAACGCATATCACGATGGCTGGATTGACTTCCTCAATCGCTTCTTTTAATCTCGTGATCGCCTTGCCAAAAACGGTTGGGATTTCTCTTGTAACCACTTCGCAGCCTGAAATTACTTTTCCATTTAAAAGCTTTACTGCCTCAAGGGCTGGGTTTACTGGCTCCCCGCCAAACGGATCAAAACCGGTAACAAGTACTTTTTTCACGGCACTTTCCCCTCCTTCAATTTACTAGAAATTATACACCAAGAAATACATCAATAAAATATTGATCGCTAAAAGGGGAATGGCTATTGGAATTTGCGCTTTGATGACAGCATTTTTATCCTTAAGCTCCAGCAGCATCGCTGGAACGATATTGAAATTCGCCGCCATCGGTGTCATCAACGTTCCACAATAACCTGCAAACATACCAATTGCCGCCATAATTGCAGGATTTCCTCCATGCATGTTTACAATCAGTGGCAAACCGATCCCGCCTGTAATGACAGCAAAAGCAGCAAACGCATTTCCCATAATGATGGTAAACAGCGCCATCCCGATACAATAAGCGGCTACAGCAACAAACGGAATGTTGGTTGGAAGAACTTCTCCAACCATTTTGGAAACGACATTACCAACACCCGCTTTTGCAAAAATGGCGCCAAGTGCTGACAACATTTGCGGTAAAATAATCGCCCAGCCAACCGCCTGCATTAACCGGCTTCCTTCATGCATCGCAACAGATGGTTTTGCTTTTGTCAACAGTTGCGCAACAATGTAAGCGAGAATTGTACTTAAACCAAGTGAAATCAGCGTCACCATCGCAGGATCGACGAGGTGGACTTTCCCAAACTGAATCTTACCAAGCGTCAGCGAACCGATAACCGTGAAAACCGGGATCACTAAAGCAGGAATAAAAACCTTCCCCTGCAATCGTGCAGCATGCTTCTCCCGTTCTTCCTTTGGATCCTCGTCCTGGTTACCGCTTTTTACCTTGCCAATGGCTGCAACCACTACCATTGCAAGCACAAGATAACCAACAACAATTGGCGGCACCACTTTTCCAAATAGGAAGGTGAAAGCAAAAATTCCCCAGAACAAAGTTGAACCAATGCGGCTTGGATGGTTTTTGTCCATCGCTACCCTAATCGCTACAAAGGCAGTAATAATACCAAGCAAATAATAAATATATTCAAGCGTGATGATTTTCATGTTTATTCGCCCCCCCTACGCAGTCTTGCTGTTCTCTTTTTTCGACATTTCCCGTTGAATCCGTTTGTCCATTATGCGGAAGCGCCACACTGAAAGGAAGAAGGCCGAAACCGCTGTTGGAATTCCCCAAAGGGCCATATCCCAAACGCTGACATGCATCCCTACCGAGTCATAAAACCCTTTCATCAATAAAATCGCTCCAGTTGCGATGAAAATATCCTCCCCGAAAAACCAGCCAACGTTTTCAGAAGCTGCCGCATGGGCTTTAATATCCTCTTGAAGTTTTTCCGGCAGCTCACCGTGTTTTGCAGTTGCTGCCCCTTCCGCCATTGGTGCTACAAGCGGCCGAACCGTTTGCGGATGGCCGCCAATGTTAAGACCAAGCGATGCGCTCAACTCGCGAATCAGCAAATAAGACATTAACACTTTCCCGGCTGTTGCTCCCTTTGCTTTTTTTATCAGTACTTCTGCCCTTTCTTTCAGCCCGAAACGCTCTAATAGCCCGATTACGGGTAAACTTAGAATAATTGGCAAAGACATATAGCGGTTATCAATAAAAACCTGGCCGAATTGGCTCATGACTTCGTTAAAAGACATGCCTGAAACCAAACCTGTAATCACCCCGGCTACCATAACAACAAGCAAGGTGTTCAAACGAAAGCCGAACCCAACCGCAACAATCAAAATTCCAATCAGTTTAATCATTATTTTCCTATCCCCTTTTTTTATTTTAAAGCAGCTATTTTCCGGCTGCCTGTACATGAACATTTGAAGCTTTGAGCTGTTCCCGAATTTGCCGGGCAAACCTCAATGCGTGCGCCCCGTCGCCATGAATGCAAACCGTATCGGCTTGAATGGCAATGTCTGCACCTTGCTGGGACATTACTTTTCCTTCTTTCACCATCCGAACGACCTGGGCAATTGCCAATTGGTCATCTGTAATCAGCGCATCCGTCCTCCGTCTTGGCGTCAGCGAACCATCCGCTTGATACGTTCTGTCAGCAAAAACTTCACTTGCCGTGTGCAGACCAATTGCTTTCCCGGCTTTCACCAGTTCACTGCCTGAAAGGCCGAATAAAATTAATTCAGAATCCACTTTATATACAGCTTCTGCAATTGCTTCTGACAAATCCTTGCTTTTTGCAGCCATGCTGTAAAGCGCTCCATGCGGTTTCACATGCTGCATTTTGCCGCCTTCCGCCTTCACAAATCCATAAAGCGCTCCAATTTGGTAAACAACCATGTCATACGCTTCTTGTGGCGAAATATCCATATTTCGGCGGCCAAAACCAAGCAAATCCGGTAAGCCGGGATGGGCACCAATTCCAATCCCCTTTTCCACAGCAAGTTTTACGGTTTTACGCATTACAGCCGGATCCCCTGCATGAAAACCGCAGGCAATATTGGCTGATGTAACGTAATCGAGTATTTGCTCGTCCGTCCCAATCCGGTAAACGCCAAAACTTTCTCCCATGTCACAGTTCAAATCCACTCGATACACTGAAATCCCCCTAATCCATCTACTTTTAAAAAACTTTTTTATTCTTTTAAATAGACACCGTGCTTTAATAGCTGCATTTCCGTTTCCCGCCTTCGAAGCAGTTCCTGTGCTTCTTCCAGTTGAATCTCCTGAAACCGGATTTTCTCCCCTGGCTTCAATTGCGCCAGGATTGGAAGATCAACCGAAGCTACCTGGGCAATTTTTGGATAGCCGCCCGTCGTTTGCCGATCTGCCATCAATACGATTGGGTAGCCTTCGGACGGCACTTGAATCGTTCCAGCAGTCACCGCTTCTGATACAAGTTCTCTCGGCTGCGACAATTCCAGCTTCTGTCCGCTTAGGCGGTAACCCATTCGGTCCGATTGCGGTGTTACGAAAAATTCTTCCTTGAAAAATAGCTCCCGGCTTTCCGACGTAAACCAATGAAATTGTCCACCGCGAATGACGCGAATCACAGAGCGAGAGAAGTAAGTTGGCAACATCTCCTTGCTTACCGACCAATCACTAACGGCAAACGGTTTGGCACCCGCTTTGTCAGAAAGGTGGCGCATTCTTCGGATTGCCAATTCAGAAGGAGTTTGAACCTTTAATACATCTCCATCCTTTAGCGCCCGCCCATGAAAACCGCCAATTCCCGCACGAAGATAAGTGCTTCGGCTATTCATGACCATGGGTACATCCAATCCGCCCGCTGCTGCCAGATATGCGCGACATCCGGACTTGACAGCACCAAACGATAACATACTTCCTTTTTTTATAAAAACGGGACGCCATTGCGGTATTGCTTGTCCATCAACGGCCGGTGACAAATTTCCACCACAAATCGCAATCAGCGAATCTTCCGTAAAATGCAGCTTTGGCCCTTGCAGCGTAATTTCCAGTGCTGCCTCCCCTTCCTCGTTGCCAACCAAAATATTGGCAACTCTAAGTGCAAAAGCGTCCATCCCACCACTTACAATGACACCATGTTTTTGCATTCCGTACCTGCCTAGATCTTGAATGGAAGTGAGCAGCCCGGGACGTATCACCTGAATGCTCATTCGGCTACCATCTCCTTCCAATGATCATATTCTTTGCGCGATATCGGACGAAAACGCACGATGTCGCCGGCTTGAAGCAAGCTCGGCATGCTTTCATTCGGGCGAAAAAGTTCCTCTGGTGTTCTTCCAATTAACTGCCACCCCCCAGGTGTTTCAATCGGATAAACACCCGTCTGCATTCCGGCAATCCCTACTGAACCAGCAGGTATTGTTAAACGAGGTGACGGCCTGCGCGGTGCCTGAATCCGTTCGGACATGCCGCCAAGGTAGGGAAATCCCGGTGCAAAGCCGATCATATAAACTAAATATTCAGCCTCTGAATGAATTTGAACAACTTCATCGGCTGTCAGCCCATTGTGTTTTGCTACAAATTCAAGATCCAGCCCAAACTCTCCACCATAACAAACCGGAATTTCAACTGTTCTTGGCGTACCAGCTGGTGCCGTTTCTAAATCGGAAACAACAAGCTCTAGTGCCGAACAAGCCTCTTTGAAGGATTGCTGTAAAGGATTATAGTATACGGTCACAGTGGTAAAGGCCGGGACAAATTCTACTATTCCCGGAATTGAATAATCTTGCAAACGAGACGCAAATACCCTTACCTTCTGATGCGCCTCTAAACTGATCTTGTTGTCAAACTGAATAATAATTGCTGAATCACCCAACGGAACCATTTTCATATGTAATGTGCAGCCTCCCTTCCCTATTGCACCGTTCTAAAATGTATATCAGGCGCCTGCATGAGAAAATTTTCGAGCTATTCCCAACGTCTTAAACCGGTTCTTTTTTCTCGTTCGACATTTCTCTCTATGGTGCGCTATATTTCGATAATTTTTATATTAAATAAATCTTACATTCAGACGAATAAAAATGCAATCAGATTTTTTTGAAAAAGTCCATTGCATTTGATAGCCAAACAAAACTGGCCTCGCTTTTTCCAAACGGTGTATGATACAGTGCACCTTAGAAATATTCACAGCAAATTTATTCATCAAAGCCTCAAAATAATAAAAATTTTCAGAAAACCAGTACTAAAAAATTCGACAAATCCTTCGGTTTTCTTTTAGAAGAAAATTTAAAAAGGAACTGGATCACCTGATTAAGAACGTAAAAATCCTAGCACTTTTTGCAATGCTAGGATTTTTGAAAATGATTAGGTTCGCATGATTCGATTACACAAAATATTGCACTGCATTGCCATTTTCGTCAGTATAATCAATGACTGACCGATTCGTTTTCAGATCAATAAACAATGTACATTGCTTATCATCCTTTTCCCAGGAAAGCCGGATTTCGTCTTTGACCGAATCCAAAACGCTAAACTCGCCATTAAAAGCTGGATACTCATTTCTAAAGCGGATCAGTTTTAATAGCCTTTGAACAACCTCTTTTTCAAGTGATTGCTCGATTTCGCCGAGGCTGTAGTTGTGCCGGTTGATTTCACGGCCTTCACCCGTTTCCTTAACTCGCTCAAGATCATTTTCTCCTGCCAGCAATCCGACATAATACACTTGCGGCACGCCCGGCGCAAAGAATTGAATTGCCCGAGCTGCAAGATAGGCGTCATCATCACGATTTAAAACAGAGTAATAGGAGCATCTGATTTGATGGACATCGAAGCCATCTTCTGCCTTATGTTCGTCCGATAAAATAAGGCTCAGGTTTGAACCTCTTTCGACGCAGACATCGACTAACTCTCTTGCCTCTTTCGTGTCAATCATGTCATCCAGATCCGGCTTAACCGGAATGCCGTCGTGGCAGTCAAGCATCGTAAACTGTTTATGCGGGCGGGTCTTAAGATATTGTAGAAGTTCACCGCTCCGTTTATTTACGATTGTATCAAGGATTCGATAAGGCAAAATAAAGTCATAGATCCAATAGCCGTGTTCCGCCAGTTTATACTGAGTGGTGTAATGAGCATGCACTTCAGGAAGCAGCTCAATCTCTAATGAGTTGGCTAGTTCCATGATCCAATCGAGGAACTCATAAATTTCCGGCTCGACGAAAAAGCAGCTTGTACCAAGTTTTTTAATTACATAACCAACCGCGTCAAGTCGGACAATTTTCACATTCTGTTCTTTAAAATTCTTGAAGAATTCCGTCAACAGCTGCTTGACCTTTTCTGATTTGATATCCAAATCAATTTGCTCAGAAGGATCGGTTTTCCCAAACGTAGTCCAAACCTTCTCTTCCGCACCTGTGTCTTGAATTGTAAAAGTGGAATAAGGAAGCGGTCTGCGCAAGAACATTTGATCAATATCTTCTTGGACAGGCTTCCCATCCTCCCAAAGTTTATCCAATGTAATGAATAAATCCGCATGCTCCGATTTTCGGCCTTTTTTTAAAAAATTCTGAAAATATTCCGATTGCCTTGAAATATGGTTTACCATTAAATCGACCAAAACATCAAAATTTTCTCCGATTTCTCTTATATCAGCCCAAGTCCCGAAGCTTGGCTCTATTTCTAAATACGTTAATGGTGCAAATCCTCTGTCGCCTGAGGAGGGAAATGGCGGCAAAATATGAACCCCGCCTTTAAAAATATCTGAAAAATGTTTATTAAGGACTTGCTTCAGAGCCTTTAAATCTCCCCCAAGGGAATCTGGATAAGTAATGAGCTGCACTTGGTTTTTTACCGTCATTTCCTTAAACCTCCTGCAATTTATATTGCTCTTTAATTTCTTCAAGTGATGGTAATTCAACAACTGCACCTGTAAATTTTAACTTATAGGCACTGACTGCGAATCCAAGCTTTAACGCTTGGCGAATCGTAAACCCTTTCACGATTGCTGTATAAAATCCAGACCAGAAGGCATCTCCAGCACCTGTCGTATCCACAACCTCTGTTGCCAATGTGTCAAATTTAACCGTCTCTTTCCCATTCGAAACGATGGCGCCGTCCTCCCCCAATGTCATGATCACAAGTTTTGCGCCCAGATTTAAAAACTTTTCGATCTGATTTTCCGGGGTATCTTTGCCAAACAATCTTTCCGCATCATCTTCAGAAGGTTTTACGATATCCACCTTGCAAATAATCGATTTCACATACTCGACGCCATCCTCGCCTTTTTTCCAGATCATCGGATGATAGTTGGGATCAAAGCAGATTAAAACACCCTGTTTTCTGGCCTCTTCAATCACTCTTTCGATCGTTTGCCGAACCGGCAGCATGGAAATCGGCCAGCAGGAAAAATGAACGATTTTTGAATTTAGCAACGATTCTTCCAGTTTCGCAGTGTAGGCTAAATGATAGTCCGCCCCTCGATAAAAAATCGGAATCGGTGTAGCCTTGCTTTTCGTGACAACTACCATACTTGTTGAATATTCAACCTGCTGTAGACAGCTCGTATCAATGTCAGCATTTTTCAAGTGATTGATTAAAAACGATCCGAATCCATCTTCGCCCACAGCTGAAGCTACAAGGGAGCGAATGCCTAACTTCTTAACATTCATCGCAATATTAGAAGGTGACCCTCCGAAAAACTTATGATATGTATTACTCTCAAAATTCTCATCATAATCCGCAGAAATCATATCAACAAGGAGTTCTCCTACTGTTAAAATATCATTCTTTTTGTCTTGAAAATCAATTTTTTTATCAAACAAGAACATCCCTCGCCACTCCTATAATCGATCAATGATGGAAATCTCTAATTTGCGATGATTAGAAAGATCCTCTAAAAACTGGTTTAAATCTTCAACCGAAAGCCCATGCTTCCGAGCTGATTTTTTAATGAGTTCCATTTCATAATACATGGCTTTTGATAGAATCCCTTGCTCAATATTGCGATTAATATAATAAAAAAATTGAGCCAGAGTTTCTAAAGGCAATTTATCGTAAAAGCTGCTCAACATGGACACCCCTTAGGCAAATCGGCATTTGTGTTGTCATTAAAAAATTCTATCCATCCACGTAAACGTTTTCTCTGTATTTATCATATGGCAATCGCTTTCATATGTCAATCGGTTGACACATGCAAAAAAAAAAAAAAACGGTTTCAAAAGTAGATTTAAGCAGTTGTTCCTTTTTTTAGCAATACGGGTAATTTTTCTTCCAAATTAGTTTCATACTGTTTACCCTCTATTAATTCAATCAGCATCGAAACAGATTTTTCTGCTATCAGTTTGATCGGCTGTTTAATTGTGGTTAGATGTGGCAAACAAATTTGTACTGTTTCCGTGCCATCATAGCCGATGACTTTTAAATCATTCGGTACTTTCTTTCCAATGTTGGCGGCTTCCGTTAATACAGAAGCAGCAATCAAATCATCACTTGTAAAAATCCCATTTACATCCGGATGCTCAATCAATATGTTTTTAATCATTTCAATCGTGTACTCGTGATTGAAGTTAACTGGCAATTCATAAATGATGGGTTTGATTTTATGCTTTTCCATCATATCCTTGTAGGCAATTGTTCGCAGATTGGCAGGGGTTTTCAGTTTTAACGGTCCACAGATATGGATGATTTTTTTGCAACCGCTTTCTAACAGGCGTTCAGTAGCTAATTTTCCGCCTTGATAATTATCGGAGGACACTACTGGTATGTTATCGGATAAAAAACGATCGATGGCCACAACAGGAAAGCGAATTTTCTCATAATCCAATGTCCCTTGATTGTGGGTGCCGACAATGATGCCATCCACTTGATTCCTTTGCAGCATTTCTAAATACTTGCTTTCTTTATCCGTGTCATTCAAACTATTGCAAAGCAAAACCTTGTAGCCAAACAATGAACAAAACCTTTCGATATTTAAAATCAGTTCCCCGAAGAATGGATGACTTGTGGTTGGAAAAATAAGCCCAATTAATTTTGTGCTTTTTCGAAACAAAGACCGCGCCACATCACTCGGAAAATAATGAAGTTCTTCCATTGCTTGAAAAACTTTATTCTTTGTTTCCTCACTAATATACCCGCGATCGTTGAGCACCCTGGATACAGTTGTCGCCGACACTCCGGCTAACGCTGCGACATCCTTCATATTTGGTTTCATCTGCATAACCCTCACAATACATTTCTCTTTGCTAACCTTTTCTATTACTATCTTAACTTATAAGGGCTAATTTTCAATTCTCTTAATGTCTAATTGTTTGTTTTATTTTCAGACCGCCCTTTAAATTAGTCGGGTGCCAAAAAGCGATTCCTGTTCCGATCAAAAGGAAAATACCCGTTATCGCGAAGACACTTTGCACGGGAAAAACACCGCCGATAAAGCCGCCAATCATTGGGCCGATCATGCCGCCTACCTGGTTGGCCGTTTGGTTTAAACCGAAAGCCCTCCCCCGGAAATCTTCGGTTGTCGATTTCACAACGAGTCCATTTAAAGCTGGAAAAACAGCACAGAAAAAGATACCGAATACAAAACGGATAATTGAAAATCCCCATATATGACTGAAAAAAGATTGCGCCAGCATACCAAGACTGCCGCCAAATAATCCGATGACGAGGACTCTATTAAACCCAACCTTGTCTGCCCACTTCCCCCAGAATGGCGCAAATATCGCACTGGCAATACCCGGGAGTGAGAAAACAATTCCCGCTAATAAGGAAGCATGTTCGGATGATCCGCCCAATTTAACAACATATAAAGGTAGAATTGGTTCAACGGTCATCACCGAGCCAGATGTAACAACAGTTAGAACAATGACGAGCATTAGAGGATGATTGAGCCATGCCGCTTTCAAGTCATTTTTCACAGAACCTTTCTCCTCGCTTGGTGTGAAGTTCTCCTCTATTACCCAAAAAATGATCAGCAGTGTCGATATAAACACAATCAAACCGGCACTGGCAAAAGCCCAGCGGTTCCCAATCAGCGAAGAAATACCGCCTCCAAGTAAAGGGCCGACAATTTGTCCTGATGCAGAGGCAGTTGAAATTAAGGAAAGTGCATATCCCACCTTATTACTTGGTGTATTCGTGCCAATCAAGGCAATAGCCCCAGGAATAAATCCGCTCAACAATCCCTGCAAAATCCGCAATCCTAAAATTTGATACGGATTCGTTACGAAGGCCATTAATGTATAAATCACAAAGAGAGCAAAACCAGCCCTCACAATCATTGGCTTTCTTCCGTATTTATCCGCCATACTCCCCCAAAATGGTGAAGCAATTGCTCCTGCAAAGAAAGCCGAGCTAAAAATCAATCCAGACCAAAATTCTGTATGTTGATGCACTCCTATTTGAAGCAGAAAAATCGGCAAAAAAGGGATTACCATGGAAAAACTTGCTGCTGTAAAAAAGACACCCACCCATAATACCCACAAATTTCGTTTCCATACTAACATTCTCTTCGCTCTCCACTTCATTCGGAATCAATCCACTCTGTGACTGTTAAATGAACTGCGGCCTGCAATCGTTCATGGACAATTGCAAAGTCATCCATCCATACAAAATGATTAAAGCCATCATACCATAAGTAAAATTGTTTTTATACCCGAAATACTTTTTATAAAAAACAAAAAAGGGAATCTTTTTCAAAGATCCCCTCCATTAATGCCTATTTTTGCTTTAACAGATCATACAAGGCCAAGGCCACAATTTTTGTTGATTTTATTAAATCATCTATTTTAACATTTTCATCTGCACGATGACCGTTTGCTTCTGCTAATGTACGAGGGCCTGCCCCAAATAACACAACCGGTATCCCCGCTTCATAAAAATGACGTGCATCCGTATAAAGTGGCGACCCCCCAACGGGAAGTTCTCCACCGCCCATCATTTCCGTCCAATTGGCTGCAATCGATTGGATCAATGGGGAATCAACTGGGATTGGGCCAAAACTGCGCGCTAACAACACTTGAGTAATTTCTGCCTCAACTCCAGGATAATTTTTGAGAACCTCCGTAATGATTCCACGAATTTCAGCCTCTCCAACAGCGGGATCTTCTTCAGGAATTAAACGCCGATCCAGCCGGATTGTGGCCGTATCGGGGACAACATTTGTATTGATCCCTCCAGAAATTAAGCCTACTACCAGACTAGGAGAATCAATGCCAGGAACAGCGGATTTTACTTTTGAAAATCCTTTCCTGTACGCATACAATGCACTTAGTATACCGTTCATAGCTTCAAGGGCATCGTGTCCATATTGCGGTTCCGCCGCATGAGCGGATTTTCCTTTTAATTTTACTTCTAAATGAAGACAGCCATTGTGTGCATTGATAAGGGCATAAGTGAATCCAGGGCAAATTGCCAAATCCGGATGAATAAATCCATTTTCAAGCAGCCATTTGGGACCAATTTCTCCTCCTGATTCTTCATCAAATGTAAACGCTAAAGAGATTTTTCCGCTTAATTTATCTTTCAGTTGTCTTAATGCAAGGGCAGCAAAAATAAACGAAGCGATATCTGATTTCGAAACAGCAGCACCACGGCCATACAGTTTCCCATCGACAATATTTCCGCCATACGGATCCTGCGTCCACCCCAAGCCAGGAGGGACAACATCGCCATGTGAGTTTAATGTAATTTCGGGACCTTCATTATTTCCAAAAGATTGAAAAGCAACAACATTTGCCGCTTTCGTCATACAGACAGCCTTTACTTTTTCACCTTCCACTTGATGGATTGAAACATTTTCGAATTCAAATTCTTCAAGGCATCTGTAAAGATATTCAGCGATTTCTTGACAGTCCCCAGGAGGATTATCGGATGGAATGCCTACAAGCTCTTTTAAAAAAACGATTAGCTTTTCTTGCTGGTCATCAATAAATTGAATGATTTGTTGTTTTTCTGAAGATAATGTTCTTGTATTCATCCTGGTCTCCTGTTTAAGTTATTTGGTTTGTTAATTGAGTAACGAAATCCAGTAAAACGTTAGCTCCTATTTCCATATCTTCTACTGATGAATATTCTGCAGGATTATGGCTGATTCCTTCTTTCTTCTGCCGCTTTAATATAGGTATTTGCTTTTTGAACCGCCCGGATAATCCCGCCATATCCCGTACAGCGAAATAGATTTCCGGAAAGAGCCTCGGTGATTTTCTCTTGAGTTGGTGTTGGGTCAGCATCCAGCAGGGCTTTAACCGAAATAATCATTCCAGGAGTACAATACCCGCATTGAAATCCCCCTTCTTCTAGAAAAGCCTGTTGAATGGGATGGAGTTTCGCCCCGACGCTTAGTCCTTCGATTGTGGTAATCGAAGTCTGATGGATTTGATAGGCCATCACTAAACAGGAAGCTGCTACACTTCCATTAACTAGGACAGAACACGCATCGCAGCGGCCAATTTCACAAGAAATTTTTGTCCCTGTCAGCTCTAAATGATACCGCAAAATCGCAACTAAATGAGTCGTTGACGGAACATGTAAGGTATGCTTACAACCGTTTACTTCAATAAAAGTTCCATTTTTTTGAAGAAGGTAAGAAGTTTGGCATTTGCATATCTCCATCTCCCTCGTTTAGAAAGTATAAACTTCTCTTTCCAATTGATACTCATACGTCACTCGGATCAGACCTATCTGAAGGTTTACTCTAGTCTAAACGATATCCATCACGCCTTAAATAAGTTAGGTGCGAGCAGTCACTTTATTCCGTTTTTAACACTATCTTTTTTAGCACTGCCAGTCATCCCTGAACTAAAATTAACCGATATGGGGCTGTTCCTTGTATCAAAGTTTGAACACATTTCAATTGAACCGTTGAGTTAGTTTTCTTTCCCGCATCGAAAAACCCGAGCATTTTTTATTCCAGTGATCATTCCCACCTTTAATAAGCTAATTGATAAAGTAATTCGCTCAATACCTCAATAGCTATCTCTAAATCTGAAACACTTGTAAATTCTTTTGGGGAGTGACTAATTCCGTTCCTGCTTGGTACAAACAACAATGAGGTTGGACACATATCACCAAATACTTGGGCGTCATGGCCAGCTCCGCTAACCATTTCCAAAGTGGCAATCTTCTTTTTCTCAGCAATTTTTTGCAGCACTTCATTCATTTTTCGATCCATCTTCACTGGCTTTACATTCATCCAATTTGTCACTGTGGTGGACATCTCTAATTCTGCAGTCAGTTTGTCCAAAAAAGCAAATATGTCGCTGCAATAACGATTTAAGATTTGTTCCTGATGGTGACGAATATCTAAACTAAACTCGGCCTCACCTGCGATTACATTCGGAACATTCGGTTTCACGGTCACTTTGCCAACCGTAGCGACCAACTGCGGATCCATTTCGGCTGCCTTTTTTGTCAGATAGGAAACAAATTCCGCCATGACGCAAAGTGCATCTTTGCGGAAATTCATTGGGGTCGTTCCAGCATGATTACTCTCACCGGTAACCATCACCGTATAGCGTCTCTGACCGACGATATCACTGACAATCCCTAGTGAATTTCCACTTTTTTCAAGAATGCTGCCTTGCTCGATATGCACTTCAATAAACCGTTCAATATCCTCTCTTTTTGGGGCAGTGTAAGCTTCAGGAGAAAATCCAGCCTGCTTCATCGCATCTAAAAATCGTACACCCTCCGCATCTTTTAAAGTTATCACATCCGTTAGACTATAAACGCCTTGAATATTCCTTGATCCCCAAAATGCCAATGGAAAACGGCTACCTTCCTCCTCACACAAAGAAACGACTTCAATCGTTTTTCTAGGAATGCCGTACAATTTGATCAATTTTCCAACAGCTAGAAAACTTGCCATAATGCCATACGCCCCATCATACTTCCCGCCATCCACTACCGTATCAAGATGGGAACCTGTCAAAATGGTTTTACTTTCCGGATCACTGCCGCGTAACCGGCCAAACAAATTTCCAACAGAATCAAAATAAGGTTCTAAACCGATTTGCTCCATTTTGTGTTTTAAAGCGGTCTGTGCCCGTTTCCAATTTTCAGAGTACAGCAGGCGAGTGACACCGCCATTTTCGGTTTGACCAAAAGAACTTAGCCATTCAATCATTTCTTCAATACTATCTATAAAGGTCAAGCCATCTTTTATCTGTTTCTCCAATTTATAATTTCCCTTCTTTCGAAAATAGTGTTATATTTTCTAACGTAGAATGTTATATATTTTAGTTTACTCGTAGATTCATTGTCCTTCATCGGCAATTTCGTGCTTTTTTGTGAATTTTTTTGTTCAATATATACAATTCTTCGAAACAAGAGTTTATCAGTTTGAATTTTCAAAAAATAGAACATTTCTGACAAAGGGGGTTTTTTCATGAAAATAGCAGAACTCTTACAAATACCGATTTTTGCTGAAATGAGCATCATTGCGGGAGAATACGGAAAAGATCGGGATGTGGATACGGTAAATATGATGGATGCACCAGATATTATCGATTTTTTAAAACCTAATGAGCTGCTCGTGACCACCGCCTATCACCTGAAGGATCACCCGCAGCTTCTTAAAGATCTTGTCCATTCCATGGCTAAAAAAGGATGTGCGGGCTTGGGAATCAAAACGAAAAGGTTTTTCCAAGAAATACCTAATGACGCCGTTCTATTGGCCAACGAGTTGGGTTTTCCTATCATTGAGTTGCCATTAGAATTATCTCTTGGAGCGATTGTCAACGAAACATTACGGGCTATCCTCAATAAAAGGACCGAAGAATTAAGGTTTGCTCTTGAAATACATAAACAATTCACGAACTTACTTCTCAGAGGAAAAGGGATTGAAACGCTGTTAGATAAACTTTCAACTATGATTGGATTTCCCGTTATTCTGTTAGACCGTTTCTTAAAAATAAAAAGACTCTCTCCAACGAATCCTGGCGATTACAGCTTTAAAAATCAACTACTAACAAATAACCAACTATCCCCGACAGCTTTTTCATTTCTTGAGACGAAAAAGACTTATTCAGTTTTTCCTATCCATATCAGCGAGAAAGGATTTGGCTTTTTAGTTGTATTGGGTGAAATTTATCAAAGCGATCAGCTATCGTTCCTAACAATTGAACAGGCAGCCAACGTCATTGGATTCGCCTTTATGCAGGAAAATGCCGTCAAGCAATCGGAACGAAGGTTACGCAATGAATTCTTTCTGAATTTTACAAATAATATGTTTTTTTCCCCAGAAGAGGCCAACAATCGCGCCACGGAGTATTCTTTAAAAAATGAGCAGTCATATATTTGTGCTGTGGGCGGTTTGGATGCTGTTGAACATAGGGCCGGTTTTTTCCATCCCCCAAAGCCGGATCTGCTTTTTGAGTTTTTAGAAGAAGAAATACTCGAACTCCCCGTTCCGGTTCATTTCTTTACAAAAGGGGATCAGTGCATTCTTTTATTTGAAGCAGATGGGACAGCAACAGAAAACACCCGCACAATTGATGCGGCACTGAAACAACTGCAGGAAAATGTAAAAGTTCAATTCGACCGAACCCTTTCTTTCGGGCTCAGTACAACCTGTCAAAATTTCCTTAACGTTAAAAATGCTTTTAACGAGGCTGTTAACGCCTTTCATGAGGGAAAACAATCGAGAAAGACTTGCTACATCCAAACATATCAAACAAAAGACGTGGCCGAATTATTAAGGGCGATTCCAAAAGAAGAATTATTCAATTTTTACACCTTTGTCATGCAAGGTTTTATCGACACCGAAACCGAAGAAGAGCAAACGCTGCTTGAAACCTTGTTTATCTATTTAGAAGTTCATTGCCAAATTTCCGAAACAGCTAAAAGGCTGTTTGTGCACCGAAACACTGTAGTTTATCGTCTGGAAAAATGCGAAAAGTTACTAGGAAGAAGTTTAAAGGATTCTGAAACAACCTTACAACTCCGGCTCGCTTTTCGAATTAAAAACTTACTAAATTTAAAAAATAGTTAAACCCGAAGAATAGATCCTCTGTTCTTTTTTTCATAGGTATGGATTCTAACTAATAAAAACCGAGACAGGAGCCACTCATCTGTCTCGGTTTTTATATCCATCCACAAAATGAAACTGCGAACAATCTTATCTTTCAAAAATTGTACCCTGTTTAAATTTTGAATTTTTAAAAGCAAACTTCATCAGTAACAGATAGACAATACCTGAGACAACAAGGCCGATAATCCAGGCCAACTCGACTTTTATGAAGGCAGCGCCGGCACCGGTCAGCATCGCAAGCACCGCAGCTGGATTATATCCAGCAAACGGGCCGTCTTCCCTGTACAAATCGATAATATTTATTTTCTGTTTTCTCAAAATATAGTATTCAATTAATAAGATAGAAACGATCGGACCTAAAAATGCAGAATAAATTAGAATGAACAGTCCAAGACCCTTTGCGGATGAATCCTGCACCAGCACCCAGGGGAAGGACCCCAACGCAAGGATTCCGGTTACAGTGACAGCAGCTTTGTATTTGAGTTTCGTCAGCAATGTAATGACATAGGTGGGGGGAATAATGTTTGCAACCATGTTTACTGCAATGGCACCGATAACAATAAAGGCAGAAACAAAAAGTGTAATATAAGAGTTGTCTACCACTATTGCAAAGGCCTTTACCGGATTCGAGATACCGGTTGCGGAGGCAAGCATTGCGCCGATTGTAAGCGTCAAGCCATAAGCGATCAAAATAGGCGAAAAATACAAAAATCCACGTTTGGAATCGGTTATGCCTGTTTTGAGCTCTCTTGAATAATCCGCTGCACTTAAAAAAATAGCCGCATAATTTCCCATAAACATCATGATAAATGCGAAGAACGGCAATCCCCATGAGCCTTTTGCATGAACCCATTTTTCTGTAATAACTGCGCTATGGGATAGTAGAAGCACGATAAATACATAAAGCAGGGCCAGCATAATCACAATGGAAGTAAGCATTTCTACCCATTTAATCGCATGAAAGCCATAAAGCGAAAATCCTATCTGGACGAGCTGCAGGACAACAAAGCAAATGACCACATTATCAAAGGCTCCGTTCGTCATAATTTTCGCGATTTCATTTAAGGCCGTACCGCCAATCCAACTTTGAAAGCCGTACCAAACAATAGCGGGAATCCCGCGCAAAAGTGAAGAGATAATAGATCCTTTTAGTCCGAAGGACATTCGAAGCTGGACAACATATGGAATTCCCGTTCTATATCCAAATCGATCATTTAAAGCAAAAATGGTTGAAATGATCCCAATAGCGATGATCGCTGCGGCAAAGGTCTGGAAGATGTTAAGCGTGGCGATTCCAGCTGTGACCAAACTAGCTCCAAGCGTCATATTCCCTAGATTTACACCATCCCCAATCCACATAAACATATAGGATAGAGGACCTACCATTCTTTCCTTTTCCCTTTTGGGATTGAGCGATTCATCAACGCTCGCAGGCTGCCGGATTTGCGCTTCATTTGATGTATAGCTTTCCAAATTAATAGACATGGTTCACCAGCTCCTCATTCCATCATTATTCTTAGCATTCAGCCATGGTTTACAAATTGGTTTTAAAGAAGAAGGATAAGACACAAGCCAAATTACGGAGTGATCAGATCCGTTTTTTGATTGTATGTAACCAATTTCCCAATCGGTTCGCCTATAATACCCTTATTGATATCAAAAACAAGGTTCCCGCGGACAAAAGTTTTCGTTACCCGGCAGTTAATTTTTCTGCCAACGTACGGGCTTTGCTTGTGACGATAATAGAGATCTTCTTTTTGGACAACATATGATTGGTTGGAATCAAGAAGGATCATATCCGCATCTTTTGAAACGGCTATTTCGCCCTTCATTGGGAAATGAAAGCGCTGAGCAGGATTATAAGCAATCATTCGAACAAAATCCGTCACTGGAAGGTTACGCTTAAGGACTGCTTCATCAAACATGAGGTCAACGTTATTTTGGCAGCCTGATATCCCACCCCATACTTCAAACATATTATTGGATGCACTGTATTTCATTTCAGGTGGACATGGAGAGTGGTCAGACGTTAGCAGATCAATTTTGCCTTCCATTAATTTCTGCCAAAGTTTTGCTTGAGCTGCTTCGTCACGTAGTGGTGGAGAACATTTGGCAAGTGGGCCAATCTCTTCAAATTGAGCAGTTGAAATAGTGAAATAATGTGCGCACGATTCAAGAGTCACATCTTGACCTTCGTTTCGTGCTTTCAAGATTTCCTCGACGGCTTCCGCAGTACTGATGTGGACAAAATGCAGTTTACAGCCGGTTTCATTCGCAAAAAATAGCGCCCGTTTTACGGCATCACTTTCCGTAAATACCGGACGTGAAGCAACATAATCTGTTGCGGTTACTTTGCCCTGTTTCTCCATTTCCTGTCCTATCCGGTCAGTAATCACAGCATTTTCAGCATGGATCGATAACAGAGAACCGAGTTCAGCCAATTTTTTCATTCCCATGTATAATGTGTAATCATCGACATTTCGGAAATCCCCCGGGATATCTGTACCGCATGTTGCCATGAAGCACTTATAGGCCACAACCCCCTCATCCGACAGTTCTTCCAATTGATCAAGATTTCCCGGAACAAGACCACCGTATAAAGCATAATCCACATAGTTTTTTCCTTTTGCTGCATCTCTTTTTAAATGAAGCGATTCGCGGTCAACGGTTGCGGGAAGCGCGTTTAGCGGCATATCGACATAGCTTGTCGTACCTCCGGCAGCTAATGCCTTCGTACCGGTAACAAATCCTTCCCATTCCGTTCGGCCCGGTTCACAAATGTGTACATGGGTGTCAATCATTCCAGGCATGACATATTGCCCTTTCGCATCCACAATCCGGTCAGCGTCGTTATCAATATTTTCAGCAATGGCAGCGATTTTCCCGTCTTTTACCGCAATATTTACATTTTTAACTTCATCCTTCAAAACCACTTTTCCATTTTTGATAATAAGGTCATACTTCATGCGAAATCCTCCATTTCAATTTTGATTGGTAAAACTTCTTACACGAACCTGTTCAAAGCCATCTTATCAATCGTTTGCGGTATATTGTTTAGATTTGTAAGATTACCTAACATGTTTTCAAGTTGATCATCCTTGAAAACAGATCTTTCTTATTTGTTTAAATGATAACATTCCAACGACGGTATCAGGAAGAAATGAGCTTTCGTAAACTAAGCTGATTTCTTTTTATATATGACATTTTTGTGGAACCTTTGATTTCTGATTTTCATGCCAATTATGAGTGGTATAATGAGCATAGGAATATATGTGAAATATTGAGCAATCTTAAAAGGAGATTGATAACATGCCACAATATAACTGGTTAGAGGCCATTCATGTAACGGATGAGATGTTAGACCAAACGGATACCCGCTTACCTGTGATCTGGATCAGCGCATTGGATTGTACAGGATGCAAGGAAGCGTTCACTCGTTCTTTTGAACCAACTACACTGGACACCCTTCTTAATTTTATTTCATTGGAATACAGTGAACTTCTATCTGCAGCAGGCGGATACCAAGTGGAAGAACATAAAGAATCGATTTTTAAAAAATATGAAGGGCAATATGTTTTGGCGATCGAAGGAGGAATTCCGGGAAGCGACGAATTTTTGATGATTGCTGGAAAGTCTGTCAGAGAAGAAATTATCCATGCTGCGAAACATGCGAAAGCTGTAATCGCTTTTGGAAGCTGCTCTGCTTGGGGAGGGATTCCGGCGGCCGGGATAAATCCAACCAATTCAGTGGACATTAAATCTATTGTTCCAGAAGATGTGCCAGTTGCCCTTGTACCCGGCTGTCCACCCATACCGGAAGTTATTATTGGAACCCTGTTGCATGTCCACTTCCATGGGGAATTGCCAGAACTCGATAAAAAGCTTCGACCAAAAATGTTTTATCAAACAACTGTTCATATGACTTGCCACCGCAAATCATTTTTCGACCAAAAATTATTTGCCGAGTCTTATGATGATGATGGCGCAAGAAAGGGCTATTGTTTATTTAAGCTGGGTTGTAAGGGACCAACAGCCTTTAATTCATGTGAAGCACTCGGCTTGGACCGCTGCATTTCTGCCGGATTCACCTGTATCGGATGCTCAGAAAAAGGGTTTTGGGATAAAGGATCCTTTACGGGAAAAAAGAAAAAATAAAGAATTCGTTAACCCAAAAGCACCCCAACTATAATTTTAAACTCTGTTGATTGTAGTGGAAGGCGCGCAGACTCCTTGAAAATGCTAGCGCATTTCCTTCGTGCGAGGCTATGCTTCCGAAGCTTATTCTTGTGGAGCTAGACAGTTATCGAAGTTAAGTGATAAATTCTGATAATACAAAAAGGGTGTCCCTAAAAGCTATACTTTTGGGACACCCTCTCTTTTGAAATCTTCAATCACTTAATTATTTTGTTTTCTCCCTTTAAAGCTTTGTCAACTCCCTTAGCGATGAAAGTTTACCAATCATAGACAAAGCTGTAAGATCCATTCATTTTTTCATTTTCTTAGCTTCATTTCGTTAAATAATAATGTCACATTTATATGTTCTTTGACCATTTTTATTATGTTTTCTTCAGTGATTTCTTTCAGTTTTGGAGTAATTCCTAAAACTGGTACACCACATATCTCTTCAATTATTTCTGGGTTTGTTTTTTCTGCAAGACCTGGGTTATCACTTCTCCCGTTGATCACGATCCCAGCCACAGTAAGACCCAGACTTTTTGCGTATTGGACTGTTAGAAAAGTATGGTTAATCGTCCCAAGATTCGGTCGAGCCACAATCACAATGGGCAGCTGGATAGCTTTCATTAAGTCACTCACTAAGAAATGTTCACCAAGTGGAACTGAGATACCACCAGCACCTTCTACGATGAAAAATTCGTGTTTTCTGTTAATCATTTCCCAATGCCTTAATACATCTTCAATTCCTATGATCCTCCCCTCTCGTTTCCCTGCAACATACGGAGCAAGTGGCTCTTTATATTCAAAAGGAGTGATATCTTCATACGATAAAGACGTTTGGGACATTTGTTTCAGTATGCTTGTATCACTTTCTGGATCTTCACGCGAAATGCCGCTTAACAATGGCTTAAACACGCCAACATCTATCTTTTGCTCTTTTAATACGGCTGCAAGTCCGCTGGATATAATAGTTTTCCCAACATCTGTATCAGTTCCTGTTACAAAAAATCCGTTCATATAATCATGTTCAACTCTTTCCCGATGGAATGAAAGCATTCTAACAAGTATTCTATTTCTTTCGAAGAATGGTCGGAGGTGACAGTTAGCCGGATACGACTTTCCCCATCTGGTACAGTTGGCGGACGGATCGCAGGTGCGTATATTCCTTTTTCCAGCAGCTTTTCCGCAAAAATGACAGCCTCTTTGGGATCTCCTATGATCACAGGAATAATCGGGGTAAGATCTCCCTTCACGATATAACCCATTTCTTTTAAGCTAGTTTTTATTTTTTTTATATTGGAAAATAACAGCTGGCGCTTTTTATTACTTTCTTCAATGATTTCCAATGCTGCGTAGGAAGCTGCACAGATTGCAGGCGGCATAGCAGTTTGAAAAATAAAGGTTCGTGCATGGTTTAGCAGAAACTCAATTAAAACTTGCGAACCAGCAACAAAACCCCCTTCCGTCCCAATAGCTTTACTTAAGGTTCCAATGATCACATCAGGATGGACACCGAAATACTCACTCGTGCCCCTGCCATTTTCACCTAAAACACCTGTTGCGTGTGCATCATCCACAATAACATAGGCATGGTACCGTTTCGCAAGTGGGATTATCTGATCAAGAGGGGCAATTGTACCATCCATACTAAAAACGCCATCTGTTACGATAAAACGCCGATGACACGATGCTGTTTCTCTCAATTTTTCTTCCAGATCAAGCATATCGATATGGTTATAAACAACAGTTGCCGCTTTTGAAAGACGGCATCCATCAATAATACTTGCATGGTTTAATTGATCGCTTAAAATGACATCCCCTTTTTCAGGTAATGACGATAAAACGCCGACATTTGCTAAATAACCGCTTGAAAAAAGGAGGGCCGCCTCCGTTTGCTTAAAACAGGCGATTTTTCCCTCAATCTTTTGATGCCAATCCGTATGGCCAGTCGTTAATCTAGATCCACTGCTTCCTACTCCAAATTCATGCAGAATTGTTTCTGCGGCATAAACCAAGTGTCGATCACTCGCCAGCCCTAAATAATTATTAGATGAAAAGACAATATGTCTTTGACCATCAATCAACATTTTAGGAAGAGGAGCCGAATTCATCGTTCGCACTATTCGATGCAAACCTGCTTCTTTTGTCTTGGCTATTCGTCGGCTTAACCATTCATCAAGCTTCACCATTCGTCACCCCATTTGTGACCTCTACAATAGCTTCTTTCATAATCGAAACCATTGCTTTTAGTTCTTCCCTAGTGCTTACATGCGGAGGCATAAAGACGATGACATCACCCAATGGTCTCGTTAGCATACCAAGTTCCCTCATTTTTAGAGTGACCTTGTAGCCTACTCTTTTTTCAGCAGGAAAAGGCGTCTTCGTTTCCTTTGTGTGAACAAGCTCTATTCCACACATAAAACCAAGCTGTCGAATTTCACCCACATGGGGAAGTGATCGCAGTTCTTCAAACAGCTCATGAAGATACTCCGCCTTTTTCGCTACTTCTTCAACAATGTTTTCAGTTTCAAATAAACGTAAATTTTCAATGGCAACTGCACATCCAAGCTGATTTCCCGTATAAGAATGACCATGGAATAACGTTTTTAGTTTTTCGTAATCATCATAGAATGCTGTGTAAATATCCTCTGTTGTTAATGTTGCTGCAATTGGCAAATAGCCTCCGGTGATTCCCTTTCCAACTGCCATTAAATCAGGCTGAACACCTTCGTGTTCACAGGCAAACATTTTCCCCGTACGCCCAAAACCGGTTGCAACTTCATCCACAATCATTAAAACATCATATTTTGTACAAAGCTCACGTACACCAGACAAAAATCTCTCTGGCATTACAATCATACCACCTGCCCCCTGGATCATTGATTCGATCGTAAGCGCAGCGATTTGTTGATGATTATCAATCAGTAACTTTTCAAGTATAAATAAACATTCATCCCGACACTGTATAGGGTCACCGCTCTTAGAGTGATAGACATATGGAATGGGTGCTTTAAAACTCTCAAACATTAACGGTCCGTACACTTGATGGTAAAGGTCGATGGAACCAACACTAACGGCGCCAATCGTATCGCCATGATAACCATTTTGCATCGCGATGAATTTTTGCTTCTCCGGTCTGCCGATATTCGCCCAATATTGAAACGCCATCTTAAGGGCAATTTCCATCGCTTCCGCTCCACTATCTGAATAAAAAACACGCGTCAACTTTTCAGGACTTATTTCAATTAGTTTTTCCGCAAGTTCTATTGCTGGGACATTTGTCATTCCTAACAAGGTAGAATGGGCAATTTTATCAAGCTGTTTCATAATCGCTTGATCCAACTCTTTTTTTCTGTGCCCATGGACATTAAGCCATAGTGCAGAAAATCCATCAAAATATTCCTTCCCATCAATGTCTTTAACTTTTATGCCATTACCCCTTTCAATGATCAAAGGATTTTCATCATAATCTTTCATTTGCGTAAATGGTAACCAAAGATATTTTTTACTTTTTTCATTTAACTCGTATGACATTTTTCTTACTCCCATTGAACAAATACTGGCTGTTTTTCCAAATAGTCTATGTATGTATGAAGATCATCGCTTAAGCCATCTACAAAGAAGATTCTACAGCCGCGTTCATCACCATATTCTTTTAGCTTCGTAATCCGCTGATAGCCCAGCTTTTTACTTGCAACGTAACCTATTGTGTAGTCAGGATCATCTGACCAGCATAATTCCGCGACAGTAGCTGGATGCACATTCACCTTTGTTGCAAGAACAAGTGCCTCCTTCACCCTTTGACTTCGAGGTATTGTGTAGTAGTCGGCCCATTTTTCAAAATTTGTGGCCAGCCAGTCCATTCTGGAAACGCGAACTCCTTTTTCGTTTCGATCATCAATTCGTATACCAGATCGAATATCAAACAAAATCGCCCCTCTAAGCCCGGAATATTCCGCTATGTGTTGGTATGCTTTTTCAATGCTCTCTCGCGGAACCCCTGCTTTCTCTAAAAGATCCCGAGCGATTAATTGTCCTTCTTCTACCGATTTCACTTCATTTGTCCCAATATGTAATGGCTTTAATCTTGTAATTGGCTCATCAATTAATTCAAACTGAATCTGCATAAAATCCGGGTTGCCTCTTGAATGAGTTAACGCTTTTTCTAGCAAGACACTTACTGCATTTTTCAAATTTCCGTAGGTTGAAATTTGTTCGCCACCAGATATATGCTTTCCACCATTTTCATGTGCCCCATTCTTAGAAGCTCTCATTCTAACACTAAAAAAATTTTCCTCGTTCAAGCACTCCCCCCCCCTAACCTTGTTATTTGATTCAGAATTTCTTTTTGAAATTTTGCCAGCTGTCATCATGAACAAACTTTCTACCAATGTTTTTAGTAGTTCTTCCGTAAAACATAAACTCTCACTTTTTCAACCATACCGTTCAATATGTTAACTAAAATTTAAAAAAGGTTGACATTTAAAATGTTAAAATTATTCCTCTGTTTTGTCAATATTTTATTTTCAAACTATTTTCGATAAATTCCATCGTCTTTCATTGCTTAACAACTAGCAAGTTCCTTATATAAACTCGTTCGTAAAATGGAGTTTTTCAAACGAAAGATTCTGCTCGAATCAATAACATTATTGAGTGAATTTCATAATTCTGAGCCCTACGGACTCAAGGCTTTTAGACAATAGAAAAAGGAGTACCTCCCCAAAATGTCAAAATGAGTAAGTGACGAAACAAACTCTAAGACTGGAGGAAGACTCCTCGAAAAAGCATTCGCATTTCCTTCGTGCGTTGTTGTTTCAATGAAGCTAATTCAAAGTCCTGCGGGAGTACAGGGCTGGGGAGACCCCACAGGCGGAAAGCGAAGCGCCTGGAGCGCAAATCAACAGACTGGTTTAATAACACCTAAAACAAAAAAATTTTAAAGAGCTAAAATTCTGTAGGTCTATGATTTTTTTTAAGAAGCAATTATGAAATTGATTCTATTGACAACTTTTTTTTATACGAATACTTAAAATTACAAAACATAGAACAAAAAATACAAAAATCCCAACCCCCACGGTTTCGAAATCCAGTTCTGCCCAAGGGAAGAAAAACGTAATAGCCTGATATAGTGAAACCCCATACGCCAAAAATACAATTAACCATCCCATCACTCTTGAAGCTGATTGGCCTAATTGATTTGATTGGTTAATCATACGAAATGCAAGAAATGAATCAATTGTGTCTGTTATCATCATACCCAACATGAATATGATCCCCATAATAAACGGCATATAACTTCCTGAATTTCCTGCAGCAATTGCCCACATAGATGTTTGACTAACAGTATCAGCAGCCAATGCGAATAATCCACCAATTATAATGACTAAAAATGGATTAGTGGTCTCTTGTACCATACGTGGTAGAAACTTCCCTTTAATTCCGTTAATTTGAAAGGTTTTATTAGATGTTGATTTTAGTAGATTATAGATATTTAATGTCCCAATACTAAAAAGGGAAATAACAGATATCCAGGTTACAAGTGTATCAACGGATTCTGGTATCTTAAAGTTTTTCATAAAAATACCTAGAAAGATGGCTATACACGATACCACCAATCCGTGTCCAAAAGAAAATAAAGTGCCAACCCAACGAGCGATAGGGCTATTCATACGCCAATTATAACGTGTTAAACCATCAATACATGCCAAATGGTCAGCATCTAATCCATGACGCAGCCCCAACACAAATACGAGAAGCATTAATGAGATCGTTTCCATTCGTGAGATCCTCTCTCTTTAAAAATTGTTGTTCTACTTTTTTGAACGTGTTCCATACGCTTCCTAAAATTATGATTCATTCCCTACATTCCTGCTGCTATCTTATTGCGCTTTTCATTGATTTCCCCATGTCTCATGAAAAATTAAATTTTGAAGAGATCTTCTTGTTTCCCAATTCGCTTGCTCTAGTATTGGAGAGGATGGATATTCATCCGTATAACCTATCGAAATTAAGGCAACAGGATCAATATGGGGTGGAATTTGTAAAATATCTCTTATATCATTTTTCTTATAAAAACTAACCCATCCCATTGCTAATCCTTCTGCACATGTCGCTAGCCACATATTTTGAATAGCACACGCTACAGAAAGAATATCGGTTTCTGGAATGGAATTTCTCCCCAACACATGGGATCCCCCGCGTGTAGAATCACATGTTACACAAATCGTTAAGGGGGCTTGTTTGATTCCCTCTACTTTTAAATTTAAAAATTGAGTTTTCCTATCATCCTCGTAGTGAATAGCCAATGCTTTTCGTTCTTTTTCCGCCGCCCAGGCCAGTCGCTCTTTCATTTCAGTTGAAGCTACTAAGATAAAATTCCAAGGTTGCATAAAACCAACTGATGGGGCTTGATGGGCCGCTTGAAGAACTCGTTCAATGGTCTCTGGAGAAATCGAATTGGGAAGAAAAGTACGTACATCTCTCCTTTTATAAATCACCTTGTAAACTGCTTCTTTTTCTGCGTTATTAAACATGTTATATGTACTCCTCTCTGCCATTTTCATCTGAACCCAAACATTGAAGAAAAGACAACATGAATTTCTGGTTTCTTTAATAAAAACTATTATTTTTACCATTCACTTTTTCAGTGCTAATGTAATAAAAAGGTTCTATATTCGGATTCTTGAAAAGAATTGACATTTTCCTTACTAAATGGAAAACAACCTCGTTACGATTTGTAATCTTCTTATCTAATAAAATACCCATCACTGTTCCGCTGTGAGCAATAACCGTTCCGCCATGAAATGCATGAGCTAATAACTCAATTTCATTAAAATAAGGTTTTGGTAATATCCTTTGATTCACTCGTGCGCTAATCGTTGCTGCCTTACAAATGAATGATAAATCATTATTCCTGAACCCTTCTTTGATCCAATGATATGCTTCTAAAAACTGATTTTGATCTTGCCGGCCATAATCTTTTGTAGATCGATTAAATTCAATTGTATCGACTTCCCCTCCAAGGATTATTCCAACAATGATAAACGGAGGTAAGACCCCAAATCTTTCAATAAGTTCTCCATGAATATAATCGTAAGCCACTACTTCGTCATACATTACACCATCTGTTGGCTCAATTTTAGCCGCTATTGTAGAGATCAATTCTTTCGGAAGAGGTAGTGAATGGCTGTGTGCAATTGCCCTTAAAGCTGCCACAATATCAGCAGAACTGCTCCCCAGCCCCTTGCCCACAGGAATATTAGAACGAATTTCAAGAAGGCCTCCGCCTTTCAAACCAAACTGTTGAAAAAGCAATTTTCCAGCTTTCATTGCTTTTTTCTTTGAATCTACAACTTTAATTTCAGATAGGGTGGGGTCAGGGATAAAGGTAGCCTCACTCCTCAAACTTGGGATTGGCAGCGAGATTAAAAAAGGGCGTTCGCCTATTATCCCTTGTACAAGTTCCCCGAATGTTCCATTACAACTTCCTTTTCCAAGTTTCATTTTGAATCTCCCATTCAACTATTTCATATATTGTTCTATCAATAATGAAAGGATGAAAAATAAGAAGACACAGATGAGCGATGTTGTTTTCATTATGGTAATGGTGCGTAAAATATCATCTGATTCGACCGGGCGGCACGGATCTCCTATCTTTGCCCGGTGTGAAGCAACACCAAAATAATAATTTGTGCCCCCAAGTTGAATATGAAGGGCACCTGCAATGGCGGCTTCTGGATAGCCGCTATTTGGACTCGGATGAAGTTTAGCATCCCGCTTAATGATTTTCCTTGCGTTACGCGCATCTTGTCTTTTGATCCAGAAAGCTACTAGCATCATTATGGAAGTTAAGCGAGCAGGAATATAATTTAACCAATCATCCAATCTTGCTGAAGCCCATCCCAAGTTTCGATACTTCTCATTTTTATATCCAATCATGGAATCTAATGTATTAACAGCTCTGTACACCATGGCAAGCGGCGCCCCTCCAATGAGTGCAAAAAATAAGGGGGAAATGATCGCATCAACAATATTCTCCGCTACTGTTTCGACTGCCCCTCGAGAGATTTCAT
This sequence comes from Bacillota bacterium Lsc_1132, assembly GCA_044598425.1. Taxonomy (GTDB): domain Bacteria; phylum Bacillota; class Bacilli; order Bacillales; family Cytobacillaceae; genus JAEVLT01. The sequence continues at coordinate 1,531,859 of CP172536.1, read as the reverse complement.
TTACATCAAGATTTTCTGTATCCCTTCCCACTATCATTCCAAGGCTTTTCCTTGCGGAAATCAAATCACTATTTTTCAATTGACAAAATACTTCCATTCCTGCATCGCCAAGACCCTTTGTGGCAATCGTTGTGGAAATGAACCATATTTCAGCAATCACCGCAAGCCAATGATTAACCTGATTTAAACTATAAAGCAACAAACTAACAATGAAATAGGCACCCCCGGCAATAAGCAAAGGAAATAGGAGACCCGTAAGCTTCAAAAATTTTTCCTTTACGACAATTTTTCGAATCACCTTTTCCAGTAGACTAATAGACTTTCCTATTAAAATGACCGGATGGGGCAGTACACGAGGATCTCCTATGATTCGATCAATGAGATAGGCGATAAGAATATACATGGAATAAACCAGCATTGGATTGGTCAGCCCTCCTGATTCCTTACAGCTTCACAAGTGGCCTCATAAACAAGACAGCCAATAGCATTCCCAATTGTCGTTGCTGTACCTGCAAAAAGATGTGTGGGAAAATGTTGTGCCTGACTCGCTGCCAGGACAATGGCATCTGTTGTTGTTCCAGTAGCAAACTCACCGGAATCAACCTTTATCTGTAAATCTTGAAGTGCTGCAGCCTTTGCTTCCGTTGCTGTAATAATTCCATTGATCATAGCAGCCTCTGTTAATCTGCCATCAATAAAAAGTAAGGTATTAATGGTTCCGCATTGATACGCAGAGTACGTCCTTCGCTTTTTACCTGCTCTTGCCCGATTCCCAACTCCTGCCGTCACACAGCATACGATTCGAAACTCGTCACCATGCTCCTCGTGGATGGCTGCACAATGAATTTTGGCTGCTGTTTGTAAGCCGATGGTCTGTTGTACAGGATATTCCCATTCGGTTATTTTCTGTTCCATCAGTTTAATAGGATCACTTGCTACATAATCTAGCGGCACCTGCCAATTAACAAATTGACTGACCTTTCGGAACCCGCCTCCATAAACTGCACTGCTGTATGTCTCCAACATCCGTGTATACTCAAATAAGAGATGGTCGTCTTTTTTGTACATCATTAATTCAGGCCATATTCTTGAAGCATAATGATTTTGATTTCGAAATGGCTGCACCTTTTTCTCCTCACTCTTACAGCTTATTTAGTAAAGTAAACATCCTCGTTTGTTCATTAAAATCAACAATCACCCCTTTTCCATGTCCAACTCCTTCCACATTCCAAAATTCTTTTGGGTCACCCTTCACCCATTTACTAAGAAACCAGCGAATAGGTCCTCCATGACTAACGATAATGATCGTTTCATTTTGTTCCATATTTGGAAAACTATGATTTAACCAATGATCCATCCGTTTACCAAGTTCAAGCAGCGTTTCACCATTAGGTGGAGCAATTGAACAAGGATCCTGTAACCACTTTTCCAATCTTTCATGCTCTTTTGCCAAAATAGATTCATAGGTCTTGCACTCCCAATCCCCAAAGTTTAATTCCCTTAACGGGAATACAGGAATAGGTGTAAGCTGAAACTCCTTTCCAATGATTTGAGCACTTTCCAGGGCTCGTGATAAGTCACTTGAATAGATGGAAGTGATCGGTGTAACTGCTTTTAAATTTTCAGTCAAGAGACGGAGTTGCTGTCGACCCTTTTCATTTAAATCAGCATCATAATGACCAAGGTAACAGCGAGAAGCATTTTCATTGGTTTCTCCGTGTCTTACAAGGACTATTTTCATCCAGCAAACCTCCAAATGGCTAAAGCGAGAAAAAGACAGAGACATTCGCTCCACTCGACAATGGCACCGTAGCAATCTCCCGTTAACATTTTTAATTTCCGATAAATTTTTAAGATAAAAAATACGGTCAGGGTTGCGGTTATCAAAAAGAGCAGTAGTCCATAAACTCCTGTTAACCAATAACTAATCGTTCCGATCAATACGAGATTGACCAATATAACAGGAAGGGATAAATATGTAGAAAGTCCCGCTCCCAATCCTCCTTCGCTTCGATAAGGCCAATACTTAATAGCGCTTATGAGCAAAAATCGGGAAAACCATGGACTAAAAACAAGAATCACAGGTAGATTCAATTGAACTAATTCATACACAGCAACCATTTTCCCAACAATTAAGCAAATAGCGGCAATGACACCCATGGCTCCGACACGACTGTCCTTCATAATTTCAAGCATTTCTTCACGGCTGCGGTTGCTGCCGAATCCATCAGCTAAATCCATCCATCCATCAATATGCAGACCGCCTGTAATCCAAATCCATACTAGAACAATTAGAAACGCCGATACAGGAGGCATAAACAGAATTTCAAGCCCCCAAAAAGCAAGCCATAATAATGCACCAATAATCAAACCGATCAACGGAAAGTAGACTGTGCTTTTTTTCCAATCCGCACTGGAAACATGGATGTTTGGAACGGGAACTCGAGTTAGAAACATGAGTGCTGCTAGGAATGCTTTCATTATTTCAGCCTCATCGGCAGACCTGAAAGGACGGCGTAAGCTTCATCTGATTCATGTGCAATCATCTGATTGACTTTTCCAAGAACATCCTGAAAAAAACGTCCCAAGGACGATAACGCGACCCCGCCCATACCGACTTCGTTCGATACAACGATGATATGCTGCTTTTGCTCTCGAATCCCTTTCAACCATTCTTCCACTTCATTTATAATACACGCCTTGCTTTTTTCTTCCTTTATCTCCCTCTCTGGTACCATCATGCACCTGTTTGCTAACCACGAAGAGATACAATCAACTAAAATAACATCATACTTTTGATAGACCGTTTGAAATCCAACGAGCTCATTTGGCTTTTCAAGGACCCCCCAATCGCTTGGACGGCGCTTTTTGTGGTTACGAATTCGCCTTTCCATTTCTTCATCGGTTTCAACCCCAAAAGCTACATAAAGGACAGTGCCTTCCTTAAAGGCCGCAAGCTGTTCAGCCAGTTTACTTTTACCTGAGCGAATTCCACCTGTTATATAGGTTAATGTCATAATTCCTTCCCCTCTTTAACCACTTCGTTAAAGGCTTGAATGAGATAGTGATTTTCTTGCTCTGTTCTAATTGCAATCCGAAAATCCTTGTTCGTTAATCCTGGATACATAGAGCAAGATCGGATTAAGATTCCTTTTTGTCCCATTTTCCATTGTAATTCGGCGGATGTGATCTTCTCTGTAAGCCTGACTAAGAGAAAATTAGCCTGACCCGGAAAGACAATCCACCCCAAATTCTCTTCTATTGAGCGTTTAATAGATCCTCTTTGTTCCTGAACGAGTGCAATTGTTTCTCCTTCATATTCCGTTTCCTCTAGGCATGCTTCCCCTGCAACGAGCGCCATTTGGTTTACACTCCAGGTTACTTGTTTTCCCTGCAGTTTTGAAATAAGTGCAGGACGGGAAATCACATATCCAAGACGAAGGCCGGGTATCGCATAGAACTTGGTCATCGATCGAATAAGCAAAACATGTTTAAATTTTTCCAGTTCTTGGAGAAGAGTGTTTTGTTTCTGATTTGGCAGAAAGTCAATAAAAGCTTCGTCAATTACTAAATATGTATTTGTTTGATCTGCCTGTTCCGCCATTTCGACTAGTTCTTCCATTGAGTACATGATTCCTGTTGGATTGTTTGGATGGCCAATAAAAACAAGGTCGGTTTCTGAAATCAGCTGAAGTAACTCTGACCGAGCGGGTTTAAAATCTAGAGCAAGCTTACCGAAGCACGTTTTGATTTTTGCACCATAGGATAATGCCAGCTGCTCATATTCCGAAAAGCAAGGGTATATAACCCCCACTGTTTGGGGCTGTAACCCCAACAGCACAAGGGCGATACACTCCGCTGCACCATTTCCAATCAAAATATGCTCCGGTGAAACCGAATGCTTTTTAGCCAGCTTTTGTTTTAATACTCGATGTGCAGGATCTGGATAATGAACAATGGTTTCAAGCCGCTCCTTTAACAATCCTATTACTCTAGCAGGCGGACCGAGCGGATTAATATTGGCACTGAAATCTAAGAACTGGCTGGAATCCTTATTAAATAGCTGATGAGCGGTAAGTAAATCACCGCCATGTCCATACTTTTCAATCAATGTCATTAAAACTCAATTCCCTTCACCGCAGGAATTCCTTCATTATAATAATGCTTCACGGCCTTCATTTCCGTTACTAAATCCGCGCAAGCCATGATTTCCTCTTTTGCAGACCGTCCGGTTATGACAAGATGCATCTCTTTGGGGCGGTGTCGGATCAAATCAAGGACCTCCTTCAATGGAAGTACATCATCAATAGGAAATTTTTCAATCGCTAGGGCATTATTCAGTTCATCTAAAATGACCACATCATATCCGCCAAAGAGCACCTTTTCTTTCGTAAAGGCCCACGCTGTTTTTAATGCCTCTCGATGCTCCTCAGGTGTTTTTGTCCATGTAAAGCCTACTCCTGTTTGAAAGATTTCAATGTTCAATTTTTCTAACATGATTTTTTCCCCATAAGTTCTTTGGGGCGATTTAATATATTGGATGATTAATACCCGCTTCCCTCGTCCTGCGGCACGAATGGCAAGTCCAAGGGCAGCCGTTGTTTTCCCTTTTCCATCGCCAGTGTATACTAATGTTAGACCAAAATTTTTTTTGTTTTCTTCCCCCATCCCGAAACCTCTTCCTTACAGCCAGACTGTTTTTTCTTCAAAGGATGTTCGCTCTGGCACTTTGATTTTTTTTAATGCGTCATTATCTGGATAACCGATAAAAAGATTTCCGATTATTTTTTTATTTTCAGGTGATCCGATAAACTTAAACATTCGCTCATCACGGACAAGTCCTACGCCCCTTGTCCGCCAAACCAGCCCTAAGCCCAATTCTTTTGCAGCTAGCCACATCGAATGGATGGCACAACATACGGCGTATTCATTATCCAAAGAAGCCTCTTCATCCCCCGGAACCATATCGGCTGTTACGACAATATGAACCGGTGTAGTTTTTAGTACCATTAAGGATTTCTCCACCAAATGGGGTTTCGTTGGAAAACGATCCTGCAAATATTTGATTGCCAAAGTCTCGTACCGTTTTTTGGCTTCTCCTTTTATCACAAAAAATCCCCATGGTTCCCGCATTCGATCATTCGGGGCCCATGTTGCTGCTTCTAACAATATTTTAATTTTTTCATCTTCAACATCTCGTTGAGCATAATCTCGAATGGCTCTTCGACTTTTAATCTCAGCTATAATCGACACGTGGCTCCCTCCCTTTGCCCACTTTTTTTTCTTCTCCTTCTTGAAACCATCTTATTTTTTCCCGAACCCCTACGACATCCCCAACAAGGACAATGGCAGGATGGGTTATACCTTCTTTTGTAGCTCGTTCTTCGATATTGTTTAAGTTTCCTGTAATGGTCCTCTGCTGTGTTGTTGTTCCCCATTGAATAATGGCCGCCTTCGTATTCGGGCTTTTTCCATGCTCTATTAACCTGGTGCATATATAGTTTAAATTCCCAATCCCCATATAAAATGCAATCGTATCAATCCCTTGGGCAAGCGCGGACCAATTCAAATGATCTTGTTCCTTTTCAGCTCGACTGTGGCCAGTAACGATTGCAAAGGAAGAAGCGTAATCACGATGGGTAACGGGAATTCCCGCATAGGCGGGTGCAGCAATTCCAGATGTAATACCTGGCACGATTTCAAATGGTATGCCTTGGCCAGCCAATTCTTCCGCTTCTTCACCAACACGGCCAAATATGCATGGATCGCCCCCTTTTAAACGGGTGACGGTTTTTCCCATCATTGCCTTTTCTATTAAGAGCTGATGAATTTGTTCTTGAATAAGGTGATGCTTTCCTGGGCGCTTTCCGCAAAAAATCAATTCTGCATCATCTTTTGCATACTTTAATAGTGCTTCATTAACTAAACGATCATATAAAATAACATCCGCTTTTTGGATGCACTCCATCCCATAAACGGTGATGAGCTTCGGATCTCCCGGTCCGGCACCGACAAGGTACACTTTTCCATTAGTCATGATCCATCTCCTTTTACCGTTACACTTTCGATACGCCCGCAGATGTAAAAGTGGCCATTTCTTTAAGCATCAAAGTCGCTGACTCTAAAATCGGATAGGCAACTGCCGCCCCGCTGCCTTCACCTAATCGCAAACCTAAATCTAGAATAGGCTTCTTTCCTAATAACTGAAGGGCTATTTCGTGTCCGGGTTCAACTGAACGATGTCCAACGATCATATAATCACTTGCTGTGTTGCAAATTTCTTTTGTCAGAAGTGCGGATATTGTACAAATAAACCCGTCTACAAGGATTGGAACCCGATATGCTGCTCCCGCTAACATCGCACCGGTCATTCCTGCAATTTCCAATCCGCCCACTTTTGTCAGGATATCAATGGGGTCGTTCCGATTAGGCCTTCTTTCCTTTAGTGCCTGTGCAATGACCTCTTGCTTATGGATAATTTTTTCTGAAGCAATCCCTGTTCCCCGGCCGACAAGAGTACTAACTTCTCGACCACTTAAAACAGCTAATATGGCACTGCTTGGGGTCGTATTTCCAATTCCCATTTCTCCAAGAATTAAGCATTTGCTTCCTTTTTGAATCATTTTTTCAGCTCGTTCATATCCAACCGCGATTGCTTTCTCTACTTCTTCTCTTGTCATGGCATCTTGTTTGCAAAAATTAGCTGTCCCATACCGAACTTTTCGTTTCACTACCCCATCAGCCTCAATATCTGCTGCTACGCCAATATCAACCACTTCAAACGTGGCACCAATTTGCTTGCTAAAGACATTAATGGCAGCCCCCCTGTTTAAAAAGTTCATCACCATTTGCACCGTAACTTCTTGTGGAAAAGCTGAGACACCTTCATCGACTACACCGTGATCAGCGGCAAACACAATTACTCCAGGCGGTGACACAACAGGAAATGTTTCAGAAGTCATTTCTGCCAACTGAATGGCCAATTCTTCTAATCTTCCTAAACTTCCCAGAGGCTTTGTTAATGTATCTATATACTCCCGGACCTTTTGACCCATTTCTTTATCTAAAGGTTGAATCTTAAGTTTTACCTCACTCATTGGGTAATCCTCCTTTTTTGAAATTCCATCATTTTTTGTTCAATGTAATCGAGTTTTATTTGTCTTCTTACATGATCGGCTAAACAATCAAACGCTTCTTCACGCAATTGGTTGTATGAAACACGATTATGTATTGGTGCCAATCCCTTTGTGTCGCGAATCTGATTAAGCAGTTCCTTGCGAAATTCATCATTATGAAAAATACCATGAAAATAGGTACCGATTATTTTTTCATCTGCCGTTTTGCAGCCGTCTGATTGACTCTTTGTATAAATAAGCCTCTGACAGTCTCCCGTCGTCTCTGTTTCGCCCATATGAATCTCATAACCTGTTACACTATAGCTCTTTCCGCAAAGATTTAGGGATCCATTTGATAATACGGTCGTCTTTTCTTTTGTAATGGTCGTCCGGATTGGCAGTAAGCGAAGTCCTTCTATTTCTTGATGCCGGGACTCAATCGCAAAGGGGTCTTGGATTTCTTCACCGAGCATTTGATATCCTCCGCATATCCCAAAGATCACTGATTTTTTCTTTTGCTGTAATTCCAATAATTTTTGTGCGATGCCACTTTTTCTCAAAAACAGAAAATCTTCGATTGTATTCTTGCTTCCCGGCAGAATCACTAAATCTGGATTGTGCAATTGTTCGGCTCTCGTGATAAAACGGACATGACAATCTGGCTCGGCAAAAAAGGGATCCACATCGGTGAAATTGGAGATCTTCGGATACTGGATGACGGCAATATCCAGTTCTTTTTCTGTATTTGGAATGGATGAATATTGATTTAAAATAACCGAATCCTCAGCATCTATATTTAAATTGTCCAGATAGGGGATCACACCGAGAACTGGTTTTCCTGTATATTCTTCAAACCACGTCAATCCGGATTCTAGCAGTCGAACATCTCCCCGGAATTTGTTTATGATAACCCCAATCACCCGATCCCGATCCTCCGGTTCCATTAGCTGAAGGGTACCTACTAAACTCGCAAAAACCCCCCCTTTTTCAATATCACCAATCAAAATGACGGGGGCATTCGCCATTCTTGCGACACGCATATTCACTAATTCTCGGTCATTTAGATTAATTTCGGCAGGACTGCCAGCCCCTTCAATGACAATCCGTTCGTAGTTTTCTGAGAGAATAGAAAGAGATTCTTGAATAAGCTCTATTCCTGTTTGAAAAAATTCCTTCCGATAAACAACGGCTTCCATGTTCTTATACGGCTTTCCATGTACAACAATTTGAGATTCATTATCCCGGTTTGGCTTGATTAAAATCGGATTCATATAGGTTGTTGCCTGAATGCCTGCTGCTTCTGCCTGTACGCCTTGGGCTCTGCCTATTTCTTTTCCATCAACTGTTATATAAGAATTTAAAGCCATATTTTGTGATTTGAATGGAACCGTTTTATGTCCGTCCTGCACGAAAATACGGCAAAATGCCGTTACCACAACACTTTTGCCAACATCAGAATTCGTACCTTGAAACATAAGTGGGAGTGCCTTAGCCATTTTCTTGAAACTCCTTACATTTCTTCACCCAATTTTCAATCAACTCAGGGCACGAACCAAAATGAAAATGAGTATAACCGGCGATTAAGCTTCCTTGCATATATCCTTCTTGTTTATACCCGCGCATGCCTTTTGTTTGATAGGCGTGCCGAATTTCCGTTTTTGGATGAAAGGTAGAATAATGGAACTCATGGCCGCGGGCTTTCAGATTCCCATTTAATAAGAAATTTCCTTCCTCTGAAGTTATTTCGCGATAGCCTAATGCAGCCAGCTTTGTTTGCATTTTAACCTTACCTGGAATAATCCCGACCATTTCATAGCTCTTTTCATCTGTCGTTTCAAGAAATTCGGTTAAAAACATAAAACCGCCGCATTCCGCTAATGTCGGTAGACCTTTTTCAATGGCTGTTTGAATGGAGCGTTTTACTTCTGTTTTCTTTGCAAGTTCTTCTGCAAATTCTTCTGGAAATCCGCCGCCAATATATAAACCATCGACACGGTCCGGCAACATTTCACCCATTAACGGGGAGAACTCTACAAGCTCTGCACCGGCCGCTTCTAACATTTCAAGGTTTTCCTGATAATAAAAGTTAAATGCAGCATCCCTTGCCACAGCAATTCGAACCGTTTCCTTCTCCCTTCTCTTAAACTGAGATTCTTTTATTTCCAGGGGAGAAACATTAGCCAGCTCATATAAGGAATCAATATCTATTGTTTCAAGTACTAAATCGCCAAGTTTATCAAAAAACGGATTAAGCTCTCCCCGTTCTACGGATGGAATCAACCCTAAGTGCCGTTCCGGGATGGAAAAATCAGGATCTTTTTTCAAATAACCAACAACCGGAATGCCGCATTCTTGTTCAATAGCTGTTTTGACGATTTTATAATGGCCTTCACTGCCGACTCGATTGGCAATCACACCGACAATATGGGTTTCTTTTAAAAACTCTTGAAATCCCTTAACAATCGCGGCAGCGCTCCGAGCCATACTGGCACAATTGACAACAAGAACTACCGGACTTTCTGTAATAATACTGATTTCTGCTGTCGAGCCGTTATTGTTTATTGGGTTTTTTCCGTCAAAGAATCCCATTACACCTTCAATAATGGAAATATCCGCCCCAACACTTGCACGGATAACAATTTCTTTAACCATCTCATGGTTAAGCATCCAGCTGTCAATATTTCTGGAAACTCTGCCCGTAACCGCTGTATGATAGGTTGGGTCTATATAATCGGGACCGCATTTGAATCCCTGAACGGTATATCCCTTTTTCCTTAGTGCAGACATCAGCCCAATCGTCAAGGTTGTTTTTCCTACACCGCTTCCTGTACCCGCAATCACAAGTCTGCGATTTGACATGAAATCCCCTCCTCTTCAATAGGGAATGACCGCAACTGAAATGGTCACATTTCCTGATTTCTTTTTGACAAGCTCTAATTTTTCTGCTCCGCTGTATAAGAGCGCAGCCGGCTCACTGACGCCGTATGCGCCTGTATATTTAAAAACTGTTTCTGAAGGTTCTACCAATTTTATTGAATTCAGTTCGTCTGGTGTAAAACAGATAAACTCCCAATGGTTTTTATTTGAAACTTCAATCAATCCTGCCTCATCTTTTTTTAAATCAATCGAACAAATAGCTTTGACACTTTTTCTAGAAAAGTGTAATTCCTCCAGTGTTTCATTTATAACCGCTTCGATTTCCTCTGCAGTTGTCCCCCGGTTGCAGCCCATCCCAAGCACAATCACCTTCGGCCGATATAAAACCCCATTATGTAAAATCATTTGTTCCTCTTCCGATAAATTTCGATGAGTAATCACCAGAGCAGCGGATGGCTTTTCTAACAGTGCTTCTGCAATCGATTTATATTGCTTAATATTTTCCGGAAGAGGGCGCCCATAATGCCACCATTCTTTTTCCCCCGACTCTTGTACGACGGCAATCTTTTCTTCATTCACGACAGCAGCGCTAACAGGTGTCAGTTTTTCTGCAGAGTCCCATACCCAGCCAAAACGCTTCCCAAATAAATCAACTTGAATGGTTTCCTGCACATCAGAAGCGGTTGTAATAATGGGACGTGCCTTTAGAACGGCAGCTACCTCTTTCGTTAACTCATTTGCTCCCCCAATATGTCCAGATAATACGCTAATAACATGTTCTCCTTTATCGTCGATCACAACGACAGCGGGATCTGTTTTCTTATCCTTTAACAGAGGCGCAATCATACGAACAACAGCTCCAAGGGAGATAATAATGATAAGCCCTTTGTATGTTTCAAATAGAGATGGCAGAAGGAGGCGGACGGTTCCGGTGAACAATTGAATGTCTTTTGCCTCTTCATCCCCTTTCTCAAATTTACTCATATAGTACACATCAGCATTTTGAAAAGAATGACCCAGTTTCCGCGCAATTTCTACTCCATGCTTTGTAATGGCGACGACAGCATAGTCACCCTTCTGCTGGATAACAGCCTTTTGTCCTTCCTGCAGCTCGATCATCAAGCCTCCACCCCCCGGCGAAATCCGTGAGTAAAGGTTTTGTCGTACAGCTTCGAACGGTAATTTTGATCGTGGATGTTTTCATCGAGCGCCCATCCAGCCAAAATCATTGCTTGTTTCCGAATGCCGTTCGCTCGCATATCTTCATCCAAACGTTCCAATGTTGTCCGAACGATTTTTTGATCTGGCCACGATGCCTTATAGACAACAGCAACAGGGGTATCCTTGCTCCAACCTGCATCAGTTAATTCCTTTACAAGCTTTTTTGTTAATGTCGCACTTAAGAAAAGAGCAATCGTGCAATGATGTTTGGCTAAATCCGCTAACTTCTCAAATTCAGGTACTGGCGTTCTACCCTCAGCCCTTGTTAAAATAACGGTTTGAGTTAAATCCGGAATCGTCAGCTCGGCTTGTGCAGCCGCCGCCGCTGCAAACACGGAGCTAACCCCCGGAACAATCTCCACGTCAATATCTTTCTTTTTTAAAAGAACGATTTGCTCCATAATGGCTCCATATACAGCTGGATCTCCTGTGTGGACACGAACGACTTTTTTGCCTTGCTTTATTCGGTCAATCATTATGTCAACCATTTCCTCTAAATGCATGCCTGCTGTCTTCATTACCTCTGCAGATGGCTTCACTTTTGCAATTAATTCTTCATTAACAAGGGAATCAGCATAAAGAACCACGTCTGCTTCCTGAAGATGTTTAAGACCTTTTACCGTAATTAAATCTGGATCTCCAGGACCCGCACCGATGATATAAAGCGTCATTTTCTCACCACCATCAATGTTAAGTATTCGAGTTCTACCTCTTCTAGCTCGTCTGTTCTCCAAATAATTTCTTCATCCGATGTCACCTTTGTGACGACAGAAGCCTTGTGAAGCAAATCCAACTCACGTAATACTTCAAGCAATAAATCGATTACTTTAGCTACTTTGATAAAAATAATACAATCATTGTCCTCAATGACTTTTTTCATTGTTTCATAGTCATCTCGTGCCGGGACAATTGCCACATGCTCATCACCGTCTGCTAGCGGAATCCCGAGCCTTGAAGCTGCTCCATTGATAGAAGAAATTCCTGGAATTACTTCAATCGGTACTTCCGGGTGTTTTTCTTGCATTAAGCGCATCATATGTATAAAGGTACTGTAAAGAAGAGGATCTCCTTCTGTTACAAAGGCAACATCTTTCCCTTCCTTCAGCTTTTCCCACACACGATCTACTGTTTCGCTCCATTTTCTTTCCAATGCAGCTGGATCTTTTGTCATCGGAAACACAAGACCGAGCATTTCTTTTTCATTCGGCTGAAAATAAACATCTACTATTCGATGGGCATAGCTTTTGCTGCCTTTTTGCTTCTTTGGATAGGCAATAACCGGTGATTCCTTTAATTTTCTAAATGCCTTCACGGTGATTAGCTCTGGGTCCCCTGGGCCAACTCCTAAGCCGTATAATGTACCTAGCATATTTTTTCCCCTTCCTCACGCTGTGCTTCAATAATGTAAACAGGATTCAAGGCATCCAATCTAGTAAGATTCAAGATGGGCTTACTTCTTGAAATTTGCGCAAGTGTAATATTTGTATGAAATCCCCGTTTCTTAAAGGCCAGCAACGCTTCTGATAAATTTTCTATTGTCACGGCATTAAGTACAATGCGTCCCCCATCTCGTAAACGGTTGCAGCAAATATCCAAAATTTCATCCATCCCGCCGGCCGTTCCCCCAATAAATACAGCATCTGGATCCGCGAAGCTGTCTAATCCTTCAGGTGCTTTACCGTGAATAAGGGTTGCATCGACACGAAACTTGACTAAATTTTGTTTGCAGTTTTCCAAATCTCCCTCGTTCTTCTCAATCGCAAAGATCTGTCCTTCCCGGGCGATTTTTGCCGCTTCAATCGCTACCGAACCTGTACAAGTACCAATGTCCCAAACAATACTATCTACCTTTAAGTGAAGTGCACTGATGCTTAAGGTTCGAATCTCCTTTTTCGTGATCAATCCTTTTTCCGGTTTTCTCTGAAAAAATTCCTTATCTTCAATCCCAATAGACCACTGCGGACTTTTTCCGGTTTTCTTTAAAATAACGACATTAAGCGGAGAAAACTCTGCTTCCTTCATTTCATCAAGCGTTAACAAGCGGCATCGTTCGTTTGTACTGCCCAAATTTTCTCCAACAAACGCCTGATATTCAGTCATGCCGAAGGTTAACAAGTACTGAGCGATTTTACTTGGCGAATTTTCTTTGTCTGTTAAAATGGCAACTTTCTCTTTCCCATCAATACGCTGTGCCAGCCCTTTCATACTTCTGCCATGTACACTTGTAAAATAAGCGTCCTGCCATCTTTCACCCATTTTCGCGAATGCAAGCTGGACAGAGCTTAAATAAGGATAAATTTCTAATTCGATTTTTGAAGATAAATAGCTGCCAATTCCAAAAAACAAAGGGTCCCCTGAAGCGAGAATGACTACATTTTTCTTCTCCGTCTTCAAGCGTTCAACAAGCGAAGAAAGACCGCTCTCAATTACCATTTTTTCTCCTTTGTAATCGGGAAAAAAAGCAAGTTGCCGTTTTCCTCCTATTAACAAGTCACTTTCTTCTATCCACTTTTCATACATTGGAAGCAGGCTAACTCTACCTTCATCTCCAATGCCAATCATTTTAATAGCTGTCATCCTTTCGCATCGCCTCCCCTAAAAATACCCCCTTTAACGTATATAGGGAAGTGTCTACCGTTATTCCGCCACCCACTTCCTTTAACGCAGCAAGGCAGCAATAGTCGCTTAATTTTTCAAAAAATGAAGAGTAGCCATGGGCAACCATTATGTCTCCCACTTGTGAAGCCGTATTCGCATTTTTTATTTCCTCAATTAGCGCTAGATCTGCTCCAACGCTGTTTGCAATATCGGCCAAAAATTGAAAATCGACAGACGAGCCTCTAGAGTGAACCATCATACTCCCCATAGCAACTTTTGAAAATTTCCCCATCATGCCAACCATTGATACTCGTTTCACCCCCTGCTTCTTGCACTGTTTAAGCGTGAAACCGACAAAGTCCCCCATCTCTACAAAAGCTTCCTCAGGGAGGTTTGGAAATTGGTTCATTGCATATTTTTCGCTTCGTCCGCCAGTGGTAATGACGATATGCTCACACCCGCTTGCTCTTGCCACACTAATGGCCTGAATGATACTGGCCTTATAGGCTGCTGTTGAAAACGGAACAACAATACCGCGAGTGCCCAGTATGGATATTCCCCCAATAATCCCCAAGCGCCCGTTAAGGGTTTTTTTTGCTATTTCTTCACCGGACGGGACGGAAATCACTATTTTGACCCCTTTTTCGATACCGTATTCTTTTAAAACCTCTTCAGCAGTCTCACGGATCATCTTTCTCGGAACAGGGTTGATTGCAGCCTCCCCGACCGGAACCGGCAGTCCTTCCTTTGTTACACGTCCAACCCCTATCCCCCCGTCAAGAACGATCCCTGGTTCTTCTAACCAAGAAACGGTAGAAACGATCAAAGCCCCATGGGTCGCATCCGGATCATCCCCCGCATCCTTAATCGTGCTTGCGGTTGCCTGCTTTTCATTGCTCTCACAGCTTTCCATTTGAAAAGTCGCAAACCTTTTAACTGGCAAATAAATAGTGGACTCTGTTTGCGATTCACCTGTAATTAACGCCGTCAGCGCCGCCTTTGTCGCTGCCGCTGCACAGGCCCCTGTCGTATATCCTTCTCGCAGCTTTTTTTTTGGTACTTCTTGCATGCCCTACACCCGATCTGCAAGAATGGAAATGGCATTTAGTGCTGCGACAGTGATCGTACTCCCGCCTTTTCTCCCAATATTTGTAATAAACGGAATGTCGAGCTTCGCTAATTCTTCTTTCGATTCTGCGGCTGAAACAAAACCTACCGGCAGACCTATTACAAGACCCGGTTTTGCTTCACCTTCTTTAATGAGACGGATGAGCTCAAGTAGCGCAGTTGGCGCATTTCCTATAGCAAATATTCCGCCTTTCGCTTCTTTTACTGCTTTTCTCATTGAGATAATAGCCCTTGTTGTATTTAATCTTTTAGCCTCCTGCACAACATCTGGATCAGAAATATAAACTTTGACTTCTCCGCCATACTTTTCAATGCGTGTTTTATTCACCCCGCCTTGAATCATTTGAACATCCGCGACAACTATTTTCCCGTTGCGAATAGCCTGAATTCCGGCCTGAACTGCTTCTGGATGAAAAAGCACACTTTTGCCCAATTCAAAGTCTGCTGATGCATGAATGATACGCTGCACAATGGGATATTGCTCATCCGTATAAGGATGTTCCCCAATTTCTTCATTGATCATTTCAAAACTTCTGTCTTCAATTTGCTGCGGCTGAACCGTTACCGGTTTAAACTCAGTACGAAAATCCATTAACTTCTCTCCTCATTATGGTTTTACCTCTTTCAGACGGTTAATGTGGAACCGAACTTTTTGTTTAACTCTTTGATCACTTCAGTAAAATGAGAAAATACCATTCCATAATTCATTTTTGGCCGGCCAATCATAATGACCTCGATCCCCAGTTCCTTTGCTGCTTCCAACTTCTCATCAACAGAACCCACCTTACCGCTTTCCTTGGTAACCATTAAGGTCACACCATATTGTTTATAAAGGGCTTGATCTAACTCCTTTGAAAATGGCCCTTGAATTGCAACAATATTTTTTTGCGGAAACCCTAGCTGTTCGCATTTTTCCATATTATCAACGCGTGGCAGCATCCGGGCAACCAACCGAATATCCGGCTTTCCTAATAATTTCTCCGCAAAAATCTGAAGTGTCTTGCTTCCTGTTGTTAACATCACAACCCCTTTTTTGGCTGCTGCTATCTCCGCTGCTTCTTCGTAGCTTTCTGCTACGATTAACTTTTCGTATTGGAAGGTTTGGGACTCTCGCTCGTAGCGGATGTAGGGAACATCCGCTGTTTTCGAGGCGTTCATAGCGTTCTTAGAAGCTTCTTCTGCAAAGGGATGACTTGCATCCACAACTATTTGAATTTCTTTTGTTTCAATCAAACTCACCATTTCTTCTGCTGTTAATCTTCCTACTTGTACATTAATGCCTGACTTCCTTAGCTCATTCGCGGCACTTTCGGTTACTACGGTAGCAAGGAGACTGAAGCCCGCTTTCATCATTTCTATAGCCAATGCTCGTGCATCACTTGTTCCGGCTAATAGTAAAATCATCTTTGCTCCCCTGCCTTTTGTGATTCTTGTTCGTGGTGCCGACTATGTTCATGTTGATGGTGATCATGGTGGTGATCATGATGATGATGGTGATGCATATGTTCCATAGCATCCAGTCTATATTGGCAGGTATCACAATTCATCTTTACCTCCCCCTGGAATGCTTCTTCCACCCGTTCAATTAAAATGGTTTGCAATCTTGGATGATATCCGAAATAACCTGCCAATATAAATTCAACGGCGGAGTATTGTTTTTGAAATGCAACCATCATCTTTTCTAATCGTTTGATCAAGATTCCAGTAAATAAAAAGTAAGGCAAGATAATCACTTTCTTTGCTCCTAATTTTATACACCGCTCGATTCCTTCATTTACTAAGGGGGAGGTTACTCCCATAAAAGCTGGCTCAACTATTTTATAGTTGGTCTTTTCCCATAGTAATCTTGAAATTTTATATAAATCACTATTCGCATCCGGGTCACTTCCACCTCGCCCTAACAAAAGAACTGCTGTATCGGGATCGGGATGATCCAAGTTCTCCCCGGTTTCTGTTAATCTCTTTTTTAAGATTACAAATGTTTCCTCATGAACGCCAATCGGCCTGCCATAGGTAAACTGTACAAACGGATATTTCTTTTTCGCCTCATCAATAGCCGCTGGAATATGAATTTTTGAGTGTCCCGCTTGCAAGAGCATAATAGGAATAACCACAATATGGTCAGCCCCTTTTTCAACACATACATCAATTCCTTGATTGATCGTTGGATTTTCAAATTCTAAAAAACTCGTTTGAACATGTATGTTATCGTCCCACTTTATACTCATCGATTCAATAAACTGACGAACTTGATCATTTCCTTCGTGATCTTTACTACCATGACCGACAAATAGAATTGCTTTCAAAATGGTTTCTCCCCTTGCTTAATGACCAATCTTATCGATCGTCCACTCTAATACTTCCACTTACTCCCCACATATCGCAGCTTCTATTTGTATTTTGGGGGTAATGTCTTGATATTCAAATCCTTGAATTCTCTTCACTCGTTTAAAAAATTTATAGAAGCGCTCATTAGGATATGCTTTCTGCTTGTATTCTTGAACAATCTGCTCGACAACCCCAACGATTTCCTCAGGCGCTATTCCTTCCGCTACTATTTGACCCGGATAAGCACTTCTTCCGGCTATCTTTGCCCCTAAAAACAAGTCAAATGCTCCTTTACGGTATATAATGCCAATATCCTCTTTTACAGCGCCGTAACATGCCATGCCGCAGCCATTGACTCCTAGTTTTAATTCTTTCGGAAGTTCTATTCCTCCAATCCTTTCATGCAGTTCCTCTGCATAAGGAATGGCATCCTTCTTTTCTCCGTCACAAAAATCACAGGCTTTTACGGTTAGGACGTCTCCTATTGGAGAAACTAAAAAATTAGCATCTTTTAATTTTCCTACGACTTCATTAGGCTCTGAGGTTAAAATTTGTAGCTTAATATAATGGTCTGGCGTGTATTCCATCACTCCTTCTTCTCCTACTAATTCAGATAGAGTCATCATCTGTTTTGGAGTGAATTTTTTATTCGCAATACCAGGACTAACTGCAAGTTCAAAAATGGATTGAATGGTTTGTTTAACAACCAAGTTTTTTGAAAGCTCTTCGCTTTCCCCAAGAATCCTGTGTAACGCTTCCTCAGCAAGTTCCCTTGGAGATTCTTTTACTGTTATGGCAGCGACTGGCTGATTCTTCGGTGGCATCCTATCTTCCGTTTGCTGAAGCGCCCAAGGTTCTGCTTCTTTTTGTAACCGCTGATGGGGTTTTAATGGCTGTACCACCTGATTTAATGTATATTTCCGTTGATAGCCTCGTGGGGTGATCATTAAGTTATCATAGAAAAATGTGGAAGAGTTTCCAATTATCACGGTCGTTAACATCCCAATCTCATAATCTAGCATTTCTTTTAAATTGGTTATGACCACATTTTGGCTATCGCGATAGGCACTCTTTACAAGTCCTACGGGAGTTTCGGCAGACCGATATTTTAACAGGATCTTTTGCGCTTCCATGATCTGCCTTGTTCTTTTCCCACTTTTTGGGTTATAGAGAGCAATAACAAAATCTGCCTGAGCGGCTGCTTCAATTCTTTTTTCGATTAACTCCCAAGGTGTTAAATGGTCGCTTAAACTAATCGTACATGCATCATGCATGATAGGAGCTCCCAATAACGCTGCACAAGAGTTAATCGCGGAAATTCCAGGTATAATCTCGACTTCAACCCCTGATTCCTTTTTCCATCCTTTTTCAATCAATACTTCATAAACGAGTCCTGCCATTCCGTAAACACCAGCATCACCGCTTGATATTACGGCAACCTTTTTACCCAGCTCGGCTTGTTTTACAGCTTCTTGAGCCCGGTTCACTTCTTCTGTCATACCAGTGCTAATAATTTGCTTTTCTGCTATTAACCCTTTAATCAAATCGACATATGTCTTATACCCAATAATGATATCACTTTCTTGTATCGCTTCTTTTGCACGTTCTGTAATATGTTTTCCATCACCGGGTCCAAAACCGATAACCAACAGTTTTCCTTTCATCATTTCGCTCCTTTCCTATATCCAATGGCATTGAAACTTATCAATATTTTTCCAACCAAAAGAAAAAAGTCTGTAGTTAAACTCTCCTTTTTACAGGTTTTAGTACTCCTTCGACACATTCTGTTTTCTCTGGAGGCATAAATTCATCTTGGCTGTATTGATAAATGAGATAATCTTTAAGAAGAGACCTGCCTGTCAGAAGCTGTCGAACAAGAGTGCCCCCCACTTCTGGAGTAACGTTCCTGTACCAATTACCTTCTGGATACACAATTGCGACAGGAGCATCCTTGCATCTTCCATTACATCTTGTTCTAGTTGTATGTATGAAGGAATCTAATTCTAGGTTTGCGATCTCATTTCGAATTGCCTGCGTTGCTTCTTCCCCTCCTTTTCTCAGACAGCTGCTTCCGTTACAAATTAAAACATGGTGTTTTGTTCCTTTTAAATTCCATGTAGTCATACTACACTCTCCCTTCGTTTTTCTAAGCAAAAAAGCACCCCTATGGACTTAGGGGTGCAGAGTGAATACAAAAAAGGCAACAGCTGTATTATCCACCACCTCTCCCTATGATCCCGTAGGTTTAATGAAGTAATTAGGACTAGGCAGGTCTCCTGACTCAGATTCATCGTTTCATTGCGTCTTCCCGAAAACATTCAGTGACATATGCAATGAAGCTCATCCATACAGTGGCGGGTACCGTGACGGATTTTTACCGTACTTCCCTTTTAAGCGCATTTTCTTCTTTTTATGCACACCTATCCTATAAATATCCAATTTTAAAAACGTCTGTTTCTTTTAATTAAGCTATGAGAATTAAAAGTTAGTTAGAATCATTTAAAAGCAAAAAATCCGTTCAACTCAAGTTGAACGGATAAAACGTTAGCGAAAAGAAACTCAAAAAAGACATCCTTTTTTTGTCGCAAACGTTCCATCTTCTCAACCCCCGAAGAAATCGAAACCACAAAAACTAAGACAGGTCTCCTGACTTGTGTATCTTCCTACTCTAGACCCTTCCCATACCAGTATATTAATGAATATACGATACAGTGGCCTGTCTATTTCGTCCACACTCACAGTTGCGGGGACAGTTCTGGCCTTTCACCAGATTCCCTATTAAGCCCATGGGCATCTTAGCTAATTTATTAACAAAAATTATTAAATCTTTAAAAATCTTTACTCATAAATAATATACTAATCGATCAAATATAAGATTTCAAGAATTTTATAAAAAGTACAGCTATGAAGAGTAGATTTAATGACGCCAACTAGAAAATCCGCCTTTTTATAATAGTTGAAATTTTCCATATACAACAATCTATATTTTTGCCAAAAAGGCTACCCTAGTTTAGCTCAATTGTCCTTAATTGGAAAATTAAAGAAAATGCCGTTTTTTCACCACTTTAAGGATACTGGATTCGATTTCATAAACTCATAAACTGTATACTCAACCGCAAACTTTTCCCTCACCATGCCTAATTCGAAGTAGAATGACTACTCTTTTATGGAAAAGGCTATTTCGTCGAAAGCTTAAATTTATCGACCAATCTTCTTAGGGTTGATACGACCAGAGAGCTTTGCTCTGAATCAATCCGGCTCTCTTGAATGAGGTAAACCATTTTTCCAGTAGAAGCATCTACGCTTTCCACTGTTTTTGCGTTTCGTTCATTAATGCTGGCCATATTTGCGATGATCTCTCGCATTTGTTCCGTTACGTTTGGTTGGGTTGCCGATGCCTGAGACATCGATATTAATACACCTTGCACAATACGGACAAAGTCAGAACCTTTCTCTACTTCTTTGCTGCTGTCTTGAATGGCCTTTTGTACCTGCTGGGAGCTGCTCTCAATTTTTTCAAGGGTATTGCTGATTTCATGAGTAGCAATAGTCGTTTGTTCAGACAGCTTGCGGATTTCTTCGGCCACAACCGTAAAGCCCCTGCCATATTCTCCGGCTCTTGCAGCTTCAATGGTTGCATTTAAGGCCAACAAATTTGTTTGGGTAGCAATATGGTTGATGGTCTCAACTATTTTCTCAATATACTTCGAAAGTTCAGTGAATTCATTTGTCAAGGAAAGCGCGTCATTGACCTTTTCAACGATCTGGTTCATTTTTGTTCCGATACTGTCTACCTGCCCTTGTGCCTGTAACAGCTGTTCCTGAGATAATTTTTCCAAACTTGTTAACGTCTCGCTAATTTGGTCCACTTGGTGCATTGCTGATTGTACATCTGTTAACTGTCGATTGATCCCTTCAAACATTTCTTCCATTTTTTTAATGACAGTAACCGAGTCATTTTCAATATAAACCGTTTTTTCGCGTAGCGATTCATTACTTTGTTCCACATCAAGGGTAACAGCTTTTACTTTTCTCATTAGCTCATCCTGAGAATCAATGAGATTGTTGACCCAACGCCCCAATCCGCCAGTTTCATCATTCGAAAGCAGCCTGTCCTCTAGGCGGATGGTTAGATCCCCTCCGCCTTCCGAAATTTTACGGATAATGTCTGTCATATGTTTCATTCGAGACACAATAGGGGTTAATGCTTTTTTATAAAAAAAGTATGTCGCAAAGAAAGCGTACAGCGCCTCAATCATAAAGCGAACCCAGGCAGGAAGGAAGCCAAAAAAGTTTACAGCTTGATCAATGAATAGACCAAAAATCATAAACATAGCAAAGGTTTGCCCCAGCTTCCAGCTGATCGATCGATTGCGGTAAACTTCTTCTAAATCTGCTTCACACATCATTCCCCAAATATCTGGGGAACCGGGTAATTGAAAGGTAACGCCTTTACCGATGACAGGGATATGGCGATAATCAGGGTAGCCCGGGAAGGAAACGAATAAATTTTCACCGTTCCGGATGGTATTCTGCACACCGGGGTGTAATTCTTTTGTCGCCGGATCCGTAAAACGAATTTCAAATTCTGTGTGCTTGTCAACCTTGACCATTCCCCAATGTTTTGTATCCACACCATCCTTGAGGTTATCGCCAAGTGTAAAAGTTCGATCCTCAAACCGGCTTCGGGACAGCGCTACTCCTGGTGAAATTTTAGGATCCAAGATGGATTTCACCATAAATAAATAATTATCACCAGAATCCCGGTATACGTGACCGGCTTCCCGCTGAATGAGATCCCCCAAGACGTCATTAGGAACGCGTCCTGCCAATATCGAATGTAGTTCTCCGTTTTGAAAAACCGGTTGTAAAAACAACAGCGTGACTTCGTCATGAAAATTTGAAGTCCGCGCACCGATTTGCAATGTCAATGGATCCAGAAACGGACCATATAATATGTATGATTTTGTTTGGAGCACGTGCTGGATTGCCTGATGATAAATGGCAGAACGTTTTCTGTCATAGCTAGTTCCCTTGTGCTTTGTATGCGTCGAACAAGTAACAACTCCGTCCAAATTCAATAAAAACAATTCTGTAAAATAAGTGCCTTTTTGTAACCGTAGATGAAGGTATTGATTTAATTCAGCGGGCGGAATCCTTTCCAGCTCCACTGCGGTATTTCCAATAAAGTCCCATTGTTCATTCGCCCAGTCTGTTAATAAGGCTACACGTGTTTTAGCAATTCCTTCAAAAATCTCTTCTACCGTTTCTGTTTCCTTTTGATTTAATCGGTACGACCACCATAGCGGCAGACCTTTGCGGACATCTAACCAACCAAACGACCCCATCTTCTCGAACTCCTTATGTTTATGCAAAAATGATAAATAAAGTTTACTATTTTCAACCGGAAAATAGTTCTTTTATGTCAGAAAATCTGACATAGTTTTTAGGAGATCTGCTCTTGTTCCTTGAACAACATGACAAAACGCACTTGTGAAAATTCACAGTGCGTTTAAAAATGATCATTAACAAACCAACAAAAATATTTTCTGTCTATTAAGTAACGATCCCTGCAACCTTCCTGGTAATTACATTCCTAAATAAGAAGAAAGCGAATAGGCTCCTGGCCCAATTAATGCAAGACCGATTGAGACGACGATTAGCATGAGGTTGTATTCGAAGCCGCCTGCAGTATTGGAAAAGCCTTTAGACCCATGAACCTTTGCAATAGCACCGATCATTACAATCGTTATTAACACGGCTCCTAATGGCAAAAATAAACCGAAAATGAATTGAAGTCCTGCTGCTAATTCTGCGATACCACTTAGAGTTGCGGCTACATTTCCCGGCTTTACTCCCATTGACTCAAAAAATCCGCCTGTCCCTTTAATTCCATAGCCTCCAAACCATCCGAATAGTTTTTGTCCTCCATAATAAAAGAATACAAATCCAACCATTACTCGAATGATCAATAATCCAAAATCCATCATATTGAAAACCTCCTAAATTTACTATCTATTTTTAAAAAATTCGAGAAAAAATTAGTTTTTCACAAAAACCTGCCGGTACCACTGTGCAGCAGCTTCTACTTCTTCAGCCGTTAATTGATGACCTCTGTTTTCCCAATGAAGTACAACATCTGCTTTCGCCTTTTCTAACAAGGTTTGTAATTCGGCAGATTCCATTGGCGAGCAGATGGGATCATTGGTTCCAGCTGCAATAAACACAGATTTCCCTGTTAAGTCAGGAAGCTCGATTCCTCTTCTAGGCACCATTGGATGATGAAGAATGGCACCCTTTAATGCATTTTGATGGTGAAACATTAAACTCGCTGCCATATTGGCTCCATTTGAGTATCCTATTGCAACAATATGATCCCGGGCAAAATCATACTTTTCTGCTGCTTCATCAAGAAACTGATTTAATTCTTTCGTTCGGAAAATTAGATCTTCTTCATCAAACACCCCTTCAGCTAATCTGCGAAAAAATCGTGGCATTCCATTTTCCAATACATTCCCGCGGACGCTTAAAATTGACGCTTCATCATCAATTCTTCCTGCAAGAGGCAACAAGTCTAATTCATTTCCGCCAGTGCCGTGAAGCAACAACAGCGTTGGTTTTGCTGGATCTTGCCCCTTATTGAATAGATGTTTCATTTTTCTCCCTCCAGAAGGTAAAAAGGTTTTATTCAGGTCTTTCAATTTCAAAAATTTCGCCAATTTTTGCGTAATCATTACCCGCTAAGCGGCCTACAGCGGCTAAGCCCTTGGGACTAATTCTTCCATTTTCATAAATGTCATTTTCTATATGAAATTGCACAACTTTTCCGATAATCAGATCACACACGGGCGATTCTGAACTACCCAATTCTAAAGAATGCTCTAATAAACATTCCATTCGTATTTTTGCTTCTTGTATACCTGGCACAGAAATTTTATGACTTTCTACTGGGGTTAAGTTCGCTAACTCTATTTCACTCTGCTCAGGAGGTAGAGTCGCAGCCGTTTTATTCACTTTTTCAACATTTTGTTCGTCCACGATATGGACAACAAATTCCTTGGACTCAATGATATTTCTCGCTGTATCTTTTTGTCTGCCCTTAGTCCGTTGAATTGCCAATGAAATCATTGGGGGATTCGACGCCACGATATTA
The DNA here is from genome assembly GCA_044598425.1 of Bacillota bacterium Lsc_1132. Classification (GTDB taxonomy): domain Bacteria; phylum Bacillota; class Bacilli; order Bacillales; family Cytobacillaceae; genus JAEVLT01. Next base: position 1,507,439 of record CP172536.1, on the reverse strand, counting down.
AAATAACTAAAGGGCGCTCCATTGAAAACACCGTCTTTCGAAATTGTTGTGACAAAAGCAATGGGTCTAGGTATAATACTTCCAATTAAAAATTTATAATTTTCTCTTTCAGTATTTTTGGATGGATCAATTGGTCGCAAAGAAATCAGTCCCTTTTATAAAATCAGTCCAATTCTCTTACTTCAAACGGAAGCAATCCTCGTTCAATCTGTCCTCGATAAGGTTCATATTGCGCAGGGAGCATCAATTTTCCGCCCATTGTCGCTAGCGGTTCATCACGAGCGAATCCCGGAGGATCCGTTGCGATTTCAAATAGGATTTCGCCATATTCCCTGAAGTATATGGCATTAAAGTAATTTCGATCTTGGACTGGCGTGACACCATACCCATTACTCTCAATATACTTCTTCCAATCCAATTGATCCTGATCATCCTTCGCACGCCAAGCAATATGATGTACCGTACCAACACCCATTTTTCCCCGGCCAATCGGAGTTAATTTAAGGTCAATTATATTTCCAATCTCAGCTACTGAACGAAAACGGATGAAATCTCCTTGTGTTCCGACTCGTTCAAGTCCCAAAACATTTTCTAACAATTCGGCTGTTTTGTTCGGCTGAGCGGATAAAAGGGTAGCACCGCCAAAACCTTTAATGGCAACTTCAGGGGTCACTTCACCGAAGGTCCATGTATTGTTTTCTCCTTCTTCCCTTTCGACGATTTCCAAATGAAGTCCATGTGGATCATCAAATTCCAAATAGCGCTCGCCGAAACGTTCCATTTTTGTAAAAGGAACATTGAACTTCTCAAGCCTTTTTTCCCAAAATTCCATGGCGTCTTTCGGAACGACATAAGAAGTAACCCCAACTTGACCGTCTCCGATCACCCCTTGGTAAGCATCAGGCCATGGGAAAAATGTGATGATTGTTCCTGGTTGTCCTCCTTGATTCCCGAAGTATAAGTGATAAGTCTCCGGGTCATCAAAATTAACCGTTTGCTTGACTAAACGCAAACCCAAAATTGCTGCGTAGAAATCTACATTCTCTTGAGGATGACCCACAATGGCTGTGATATGATGGATCCCCATTGTTTTCTTAATCATTTTTCACACTCCTTGTTCATGCATTTATCCACAATCATAAATGTATATTTATTATTTCCTGTCTAATTCTTACTATTTATTTTACTTCAAGAATCTTTAATCAAAGATATTTTAAAATAAAAATGCATCTAGAGCGTATTGGCCAGGACCTACTAATGCGAGTTTTTTATCTCGAATGCAAGATTTAGAACCAAAAAAATCAATGATTCGCTCGTTCATTTACCTTTTTCAACAGTTTAGCCAACTGCTCGGCTTCATTATTGTTTAAAGAACCAAAGATGTATTCAACCAGTTCCTGATGTTTTGGCATGATGTTCACCATTAAACGATTTCCTTCATTTGTTAGTGCTACATGAATAGCTCTGCGATCATCAAGACATGCAATCCGCTTTAATAAGCCTCTTTTTTCCAATTTATCGATCACATAGGTCATTGATCCACTTGATATCAGCACCCTGTTGCCAATTTGTTGAATCGTTTGTTTAGCCTTAAAATAAAGCACCTCTAAAACAGAAAATTCCGTTAAACTAAGGTTATTTTTTGTCAATTCCAATCTCATACGATCCTGCACTGCTTTAGATGTTTGCATTAAAACGAGGTATGGCAAATTCGAGCATTTTCTTTCCAATCGAACCACCTCCCTAAACAACTTTGAATTAAAATATCTTGAATACGAGATAATAATAATACTTAAAAACGTATGTGTCAACAACCTTTTTATTATTTAAAAATTGAAATAATATTCTCTTTTAACCAAATCTGTCTATTGGCCTTCTTTAGGAGGGTCATTTTTTCGTTAACCACTTCAATTTTGAAATAAATAGTAGAATGGTAACACCCGAAAACAACGAAAGAAGGACACACCGTTAAATGTAGTCCTTCTTTTCTTCATACTAACCTGTTATTGTTCATTTAGACTGGATACAGCAACATTTTGTTTCTTATTTGGTTCTTCAAGAGGATGAATGGTAGCCATTCCATTTTGCTGATCCACATGTTCAATGTAGATCGGTTTTCCGTTATAGCTTACATTGGCCATAACGGGTGAAAATGAAATTTCTTGCGCCCGTTGTACGTCCATTTTATCTGCCTCCTTTCCTTTTGGAACAAATATAATATTTACATTAGCGAGTTAAATTATGTGAAACGGTTGCTTTGAACAAAAAGATTAACAATGAAAAAGACACTCACTTTTTCAGGTTAGTGTCTTAAAAAATTTTATAAAAACTTGTTTGTTAGACCATTTGGATCCGTTGTTAAATCCATATTTTCATCCACACTGTTTTTACCTTCATTATAGTGATAAATCGGGTGTTTTTTGTGATATAGATCACACCTGCGCTTTAGATTGCGGTTTATTCAACAAAGCCCGATCCGCCTTAAGGACAAGGAAAATTAACAATGTTTGCACGTTTTCATAAAATATCGTATGAACGATTGCTGATTTCTACTTGCCTTCAAACCAACGGCGAGCATTCTCAATCATCATCATGTTAATTTGTTCCTCTGTTACACCATTGCTTTTTAATTCTGGAATGACCTCTTCGAGCACAAAACTCATCGTCCATTTTGGGAACATTTGCTCAGCGGCTCCTTCTGGAAACCAATCAATGGTGCAACAATGATCTTGTGATAAAAACATTCGGTCCGCATACCCTTGTTTGGCAAGTTCGATGACGGTCGTGTTTCGATTTTCCGTTGCACATTCACTTGTTAAGCCATAACGATCCATTCCAATAAATACCCCACTGTCAAGTACTTTCAAAATATACTCCAAGTTATCGGTATCTCCCGTATGCCCAATTAGAATCCGCTCCGGGTTCACTCCCTCTTCCAAAAGAATGTCAAGCTGCTTTAGACCATTTCGGGTTCCGGGATGAGAGTGAGTCATAATCGGTACACCTGTTCGTTTATGTGCACGTGCTGCTGCACGAATCACCTTTTCCACATCCGGGGTTATTCCTTGTGCATCAGCCGCACATTTTAAAAAGCCTGCCTTAATGGATGTGTTTTGAATTCCGACTTCAATATCTCGGACAAACAGATCGGCCATATAATCAATATCACGATTTTGGAAGTGTGGCGGGATATAGTGATACGTGTAGATTCCTGTAGCGGCAATAATTTGAACCCCCGTTTCGCGAGCGACTCTCTCAATAAAGCGAATATCACGGCCAAGTTCCATAACAGTTGGATCACAGATGGTTTGAACACCAAGTTCTTTGACCTTGTTCACTTGCGCCACTGCTTTAGCAAACTCTTTCTCTTCATCATGCAAATGGGGAAACTGTACAAATACAGACTCAGAGCGTACACGCATATGCTCATGAATCAACGTCAAGCCTAATTTGGAAGAATCAACAGGTCCTGTAACAGAATGAATAAATGTCACTTCATACTCCCCTTTCATTTACGATCCAGTTGAAAAACTGATAGATTTTCAAGATGTAAAATATAGAAGCAACTATAATGATAACGTTTACAAATATACCGATAAAAATATAGCTGCTTATTTCACTTTAAAAATATTATGAATTATCTGATAATAAAATACCAAACTATCTGCTATAAAGTCAATTTTTTTGTAAAATCCATCTTTTACTTTCTACCAATGATTATCTATCTTTCTTAGAAACCGCCACCATTTTGTGATAAGGCTTCTAATTCTTTTCTACACTATTCGAAACCAGGAGGCAGGCTTGAATGATATTTATTCGGTTAAGGACTTACCACCATATTATAATTTTCCAAGCAACCGCTCAGATTTCAAGTCGAGACCCCCATAATGAATCATGAAAAACATCTTAGCCGGCAATAATAATAGAAAGATTTTGAATAATGTCAGTTGCTGGGGGAAGAGATTTTGGGATATTCGTGGTTTTCGTTGTTACCCTTTCTTATTGTGATTTCCATGGCCATTTGGCTGAAAAACATTTTACCCGGTCTTGTCTTAGGCTTGCTTGCAGGTTCATTACTTGTTAAAGGCGATTTATTAGAAGGAACTTACCAATCGGTATCTTACATAGTTACAACCCTATCCAATGGGAATAATATAAAAATCATCGCATTTCTTTATCTTTTTGGCGGGCTGGTTGGAATGATGAACATTTCAGGAGGGATTAAAGGTTTTTCAGAATGGATTGGGACTAAAATTCAAACCCAACGTAGGCTGTTGGGATTCATCTGGATTACGCTCCCTTTTACGTTTATGATGCCGATGTTTCGAATCATGATGATTGGCCCAGTCATTAAATCACTGATAAAAAAAATAAACGTACCAAAGCAAAGAGTCGGTCTCACCATGGATATTTCAACAGAATCGGTAATTGTTCTTTTACCCGTAGCTACAGCATTTGTTGGTTTTATGGTGTCGTTAGTCGGAGGCAGCCTTCAAAAGCTTCACTTAGGAATGTCTCCTTATCAAGTATTCTTGCTTAGTCTTTTATTTAATTTTTTTGCAATCGTGATGTTGGCAATCGGTATTATCCGTACCATCTGGGCACCTGTAAACAAAGCAAACGATTCCAGCATAATCGATCAGACCCAGTTGGATCAGGCAAAAAATGAACTGCACCGAAGTGGAATTAGGCGGGAGTTGTCAATGGTAAAAGCACAACCGTGGAATTTAATTTTTCCTGTCTTGCTGCTTCTTGCGTTAACATTCTTTCTTTTGTGGCAAAATGGTACCGCTAAAGGAGCGACAACGCTGGCTAAAGCATTTTCGATTGCGGATGCAACATTTGTTATGCTATTGGCTGTTTTCATCACCCTTATTCTAACGTTTATTTTTTACATCATCAGACGCCAACGATTAGAAGAACTTTTGTATCACTTTTTTGATGGAGGAAACCAAATGATGGAGGCGATCAGTCTACTTATCCTTATTTGGTCCATGACACTATCGACAGAGGAACTTGGTTTTTCAAGATTTATTCGGCTAACATTGGGCACATTCTTGCCTGCCTTTTTAACCCCGGTAACCATCTTTCTGCTCGGTTCGTTTATTAGCTACTTTCTTGGTTCTTCTTGGGGAACTTGGGGACTGTTCATGCCCTTAGGGATGTCACTGGCTGTTTCAACTGGAGCATCCATTCCATTAACCGTGGGTGCTGTATTTGCAAGTGGAGCATTCGGTGCATTAACTTCCCCATTGGGGGATACAACCATTACAACAGCTTCCATTCTGGATCTCTCTCTTGTCGATTATGCTCGATATAAATTGAAGGTTTCTGTGATCGGTGCAGTTATTGCAAGCGTTTTATACATTTTTGGTGCTTTCTTTGTTTTTTGATTTGACCGTATTCACCGGTGATACGGAGTTTCGGGCACATTGAAACCTTTTCGTGACCGTTTTCTCCAGTGAAAGTAGCCCTTTCAATTTGTTTTCCGGAATTCATATACTTTTTCCAATAAAAGAAAGGGGAAATTTTTACCTGATTTTTTAATGTCTTAATTGAAATGATGATTGACATAGAAATCTCAAAGTATTACTATTATCTCGTATTCAAGATATTTAGACTCGAGATTTTATTTTAATTTATTTTTAGTTAAAATAACAAGATTTGATTAAATAACCCAATTCCATATCAAAATCAAATCATTAAAATCGTGAATAATACACAATAATCTGTAAAGGAGAAAAAATCATGGGAAATAAGAAAATACTTAAAATTCAACAGCTGGGTTTTCAATGGCAGACAGAAGATCCATTCATTGTCACGATGCATCATAAAGATGTTTATCCTCCAGGAAATGAAAGCCAAGGTCCTAGTACGTCCTTGGAAGGCAGGAATCTTGGTGAGGATTTTACGTTGCGTGATGGTTTTAGAATGTATCACGGTACGACCGTTCCAGGTTTCCCCGCCCATCCTCACTGCGGGTTTGAAACCGTAACAATTGTTCTAGAAGGATTTGTTGATCACTTTGATTCAAGTGGGGCAAGGGGACGCTATGGAAATGGGGATGTCCAATGGCTTACAACCGGAAAAGGCTGCCAGCATACAGAGATGTTCCCGCTTGTACATCAGGATAAAAACAACCCGCTTGAGCTTTTCCAAATTTGGCTCAACCTCGCAGCAAAAAATAAATTTGCCGAACCTGAATATAAGATGCTGTGGGCTGAAGACATTTCTGAAGTACAGTCAACTGATTCTGAAGGAAAGAAAACGAGTGTGAAGCTTATTGCAGGGACTTTACATGGAAAAACCAGTTTAAAACCAACCGCTGCTTCCTGGGCAAACGATCCAAACAACCATGTAGGCATCTATCTTATTCATATGGAACCAAATGCCACTTTCACCTTGCCGTCTGTTTCAGCGACATTGAACAGGAATATATATTTTTATGCAGGCAATGAAATGGAGATAGACGGAACATTGATTTCATCTTCTCACCGTGTAAAATTGGCAGGTGACCAAGAAATTGAGATTACGAATGGGGCAAAAGATGCCTTTATGTTGGTACTTGAAGGTGAACCGATTCAAGAACCGGTCGTCCAATATGGGCCATTTGTCATGACAACGGAAAAGGAAATTCGCGATGCCTTTAACGAATATCGAAGAACCCAATTTGGAGGCTGGCAATGGGATCGTCTTGACCCTGTAAACGAGCAGGACTCAGGAAGGTTTGCCCGCTATGCAGATGGAACGATTGAAAAGCGATAACCTGCCTAAGTCATTTGGGGATAACGAAGTTTGACAACAGTCGTAAAAAATTGCAGCTGCTGAGATTCAGCAGCTTTTTTAGCTGGTCAAAAGTACAGAGTCAACATATTTTTACTGTAGGAAAGGTCATGAATCAAGTGAAGAGGAAATTTTCCTTCTTTTGATCTTTTATCATTTTTTGTCTTTTCAAAAATATGTTAAAATATTTTTATATTATTCTGAGTAGTTGTCAGCCGTCTAATTCGTTTGTCAATGTGGATCATAAATATCATAAGCTGTTTTTAACGATTCAACAATAAAATCGGCAATCTCGTTAGCGTTTAAATGATCGGTTTCAAGTTTGGAGTGATGAGAATTGTAAATAGCCTGTCTCTTATAAAACAATTCTTCAATTTCTTCCATCGTAAGTCCCTGTAAAACCGGTCTGCTATCGATTATAATATTCAGTCTCTCTTTCCACGTTTGCCAATTTATATCCAGAAAAATGACGATGCAATTTTCTAATGTTACTTTTCGCACCTCTTCTTGCAAATAAGCTCCTCCACCTAATGAAATTACTTTTAGCTTTTGGGTACAGAAGTCTTTAATTATTTCTTTTTCTTTGTCACGGAATGCTTTCTCTCCAATCACTTTAAAAACATCAACGATAGGAATATTAAAAAATTTTTCAATTTCCTTATCAATATCAATAAAACTTCTATATAATTTCTTGGCAACTAGTTCACCAACAGTTGTTTTTCCAACACCCATAAATCCAATAAAAACGATACTTTTTTCCCTGATTGATACTCTTTTATTCATAAACGAAAGCACTCTTTCTCAAGGTAAAATCAAAAATTTACCATTTTTATTTTTTTACTACAACTTCAGGATAAATTCCTTTTTTAATAAATTCAAAAATAATTAAAATTTCTTTGGAGGTTTTACAAAAAAAGAGAAAAATATGACTGTATAGAAATGATGTTTAACATGCTTTAAGATCAACGCTGTATTTAAAATTACTTCACTTTTTTTAAAGAATATTTATTTTATCATATCATAGAGATGGAAAATTTGGTACTGTTAAACGGTTACGAACTAAACAGCCCAATGCCATTTCTGTAAAGAGTAACACTTTATTTCATATTTATCATTTTATTAATCTTATAAATGGGAAAACTGTCAACACAGAGGTAGAAAAAATAAAAAAACTGGAGTGCTATTTAATAGTTGGATCCAGTTTTAAATATTTTTAAAAGAGGGTCATCAACAATCAAGAAGATGATCGGCCTATTAACGCCAATCTTTTTCTAAGTATGGAAGGTACAAGGCTATTAACCATTTTGATCACATTAAAAGTGCTCCATTTACTCAGTCTTACTAAAAAGTGTAATTAACGCCATGATCGTTATATAAATGCACTTCAAAATACTCTTTTGCAGATCTTAGGCAACGCCTTGAATGCTCTTCAAATCCAAATTCTTCTACACGCTTGATATTTGGCAATTCAATCGAACAAGGAATTTTCGGCATCCTATTAACAATACTTGCTACGTTAATTCCTCCTTCACCAATATATAATCGTTCTTCACGAAGAATACGTGTCATTTCTTCCGATGAATCAGGGATTTCTTTCACTGCATCACAAAGATGTAAAAACCGGAACCATTCACGCGGTACATTATCTAAATCTTCCACTTTATCTTTTGATCGATGAAAATGGTGGATATCGATCATTAAACCGGCATTCTCCTGTTTGGCAGTTTTTAGAACTTCTATGGCACCAGCAAGGTCTCTAACACTTGCAATAGGAACGAATTCTAATTCAACTGTAAGACCAAAAGGCTTAGCTAATTCGCAAAGTTCAGCAAAACGTTCAATAGCTAGATTTCGATCATCTGTCCAGATACTACTTAGAACATGTTTCCCGCCAAGTTCAGCTGCCGACTCCATTGCTGATAAATATTTTTCAGGCTCAACACCATCGAATATTTTAGCAAGTTCAATGTCTAGAAGCCTGATACCCGTTTCCGAAAGAGCAGCCTTCGTTTTCCTCATTAATTCGTTGTTATCAGCAAACGAAAAGTTTGGTTCTCCAGGTAAGCCCATATATATCGGACGTAAACTAACGAAATCATATCCGACTCGAGAAGCTATGTAAATCATCTCAGGTGGCGGACATCCAAGAACGGTAAGATAGCCAAGAGAAAATTGTCTTTTCATTGACGTTTCCTCCTTTATTTTTAGAAATCTGTACAATTTGAGTTGTATTTTTCAATTTTGACTGATTTAAAAGATGTGATAATTAAATGTAATAGTTTTATTTCAAATGGTAACTAACTTAATTGAATCTACTATCTTGGGAGTTCAAGTTAAATAGGAATAAAAAGGAACAAAAAGACGATTAACCGTTTTTGCTCCTTTTTTACTTGATTAAAGTTGCGACAAAGAAGTTTAATTATTTTTCTAACTCAGGATCGTAGAATTCACCAAATAATTCTTCATCAGATGGTCTATCTTCTGGGATCGGACGGGAGACCCACGTATAATTCATATAATGTTTTAAGGAAACGTTCTCAGAAGTGATGTTCCCTCCCCATGTACCGCAACCCATACTGGAAGTCATTGGCATACCATTATTAAACGCACCCGCGTTTGCTTTTGATTGTGGTTGGCGTACCATAATTCTGCTAACTGGTGCTGCCAGACCTAAGCGCTCGATGTGATCATCGTCAAATGAATAGATGCCAACAGAGTGACCTTTTCCAGCTACTTCATAGATAGCACGCATCATATCAAGAGCATTTTCAAACTCTCCTTCATATTTATAAATAGCAAGCAATGTAGTTAATTTTTCTCCTGAAAACGGATGATCCTTACCAATTCCATCTCCAATAACAACAATGAACTTTCGATCTTCAGAAATTTCGAAACCAGCTATTGCTGCTAATTTTTGTGGAGCTACAGCAACAGTATCCGGTAACCGATGCCCATCCTCATCCCACATAACCTTTTTAAGTAATTCTCTTTCTTCATCGTTAGCCAAATATCCGCCTTCTGCTTCAAGTTGTTCTAACACCTGATCATAAATGGATTCGTGTACGATTAGGTTACCATCTGCAGAACAACCTGATCCAAAATCGGAAGTTTTGCTGATTCTTGTATTACGGCAAGCCTCAACAACATCCGCGGTTTCATCATAAATCATTGTTGCGTTTCCAGCACCAACCCCATAAGCTGGTGTACCTGAGCTGTAAGCACTCTTGACCATATCTTTTCCGCCAGTTGCAAGTACAAGATCACACCGAGCCATTAATTCTTTTGTCATTGGAAGACTGACTTGAGTTATACATTGTAACAGATCTGCAGGTGCACCCTCTCTCTCAAGAGCTTCCCTCATTAAACGTACAGTTTCAAAAGTAGTCTTTTTGGATCTCGGATGTGGTGAGAAAATAACAGCATCACGCGCTTTAATGGCGTTGATCGCTGTCCCTGCTGGTGTTAAATCTGGGTTTGTAGTTGGCACGATCGACCCAATTACCCCTACTGGTTTAGCATATTTTACGATCCCTTTTTCTGGGATAACCTCTACAGCACCTACACTCTTTTGACGAAGAGCGTCTCTCAGGACACCGCGAATTTTTATGCGTTTCCCCATCCGGCTTTCATAATCACCGAGTTTACTTTCTTCAATTCCTAGATCAACTAGGCGTTTAAAAGTTTGTTTGTTTGATACTGCCCAGGCGACTGCTTGACACAACTTATCTAATTTTTCTTGATCATAGGATTCAACTATTTTTAAAGCTTTTTGTGCATTTTCAAATAAATGGTCTAGCTCTTGTCTTTGTTCTGTTGTAAGTTCCTTTGAATTTGAAACAGCACTAGTATTTATAGCCAATTTAGATTACCTCCTTATTTTTAGATCGATCTAATATTTTCGAGCTTTTGCTGTGATTTGGGTGCTAAATATAATTGCGAACAGGTCCCGGCCTGTAACATATAACTTCCGCCATCGTGGCCAATTATCGATTTAACTTCTTTTGCTACATTAATGAGTTGATTTAGATCAATACCTGTTTCAATGCCCATTTCGGTTAATGCATGAACAAGGTCTTCTGTAGCTACATTTCCCGTTGCACCAGGTGCATATGGACATCCACCGAGACCCGTTATGGAACTATCAAAATTAAAAATTCCTTGTTGCATAGCAGCCACCGCATTTGCAATGGCCATTCCTCTTGTATTATGCAAATGCATTGTAAAGAGCATTTCAGGAAAATTATTCCTCAGTTGACCAATCATACTGTATACCTGATGCGGATTTGCCATTCCCGTTGAATCAGCCAGAGATATTTCATTTATTCCATAGTCAATATAGCGCTGAACAATCGTATTGATTCTTTCTATTGTTACTTTTCCTTCAAATGGACAACCAAATGCAACTGAAATGGACCCTCCTACTTTAACACTATTTTTTTCAGCTAATTCTAAAATTGGCTCAAATCCATCCATTGCTTCTTTCGTTAAACAATTAGCGTTCGATAAGCTATGAGAATCTGATGCCGAGAGCATTAGTTTCAATTTTTTTATCCCTGAATCAATAGCACGCTGAGCACCTCTGACATTGGGAACAAGGGCTCGGAATTTGATTCCTGTTATCTCCTGTGACTGTCTCACTACTTCCTCTGCATCTTTTAACTGAGGAATTGCTTTAGGATGAACAAATGAGGTAATTTCCATAGATTGTATTCCAGTAGTTGCTAATTTTTTTATGATTTCCACTTTTTTTTCAGTAGAAATCCAGACTTTTTCAGCTTGGAAACCATCTCTTGGAGCTACTTCACAAACAACCACTTTTGATGGCAACAGCATTTCCGTTGAAAAGTTCATTTAATCACTCCTCGCCTTTGAACATTTTTTATAAAACATTCGCTGACTCTTATCCGATAATTTTTAATATCATACAGTTGTGTGGTGTACCTTTTTATTTGGAGAATATATATCCATTATGTTCCAGTGTCCATCTGTAGGAACAGGATTATTCAACATTGCTACATCAATTACCACCGGCTTATTTGCTTTTATTGCTTTTTCTAAAGCTGGCTTAAATTCTTCAGCCACTTCAATCTTAATTCCTTCAATTCCATATGCCCTTGCCATAGCAGCAAAATCAGGAGAATATGGCTGGTCATCTTTTGTGAAAACAGTTCCTAAAGTGGTTCCAAAGTGAGCCTTTTGCAGTCCAGCAATTGTTCCAAAGGCAAAATTATTCATTATAATCCAAACAACTGGAATTTCTTCTTCAAATGCTGTTGCAAGCAATGCTGGATTCTGTCCAAACCCTCCATCACCTACTAATGATACAACTACCCTGTTTGGAGCAGCTATTTTTGCACCCATTGCAGCAGGAGCACCAAATCCCATTGTGGCATAGCCCCCAGGTGTAAGAATCGATCCCGCTTCAAATATTGGGAATTGTTGTCCTACTCCGTTTTTGTTCCAGCCAACATCTGTTGTGATCAATGCATCTTTTGGAAGAACTTCACGTACTTCCTCTAAAATCCGCTGAGGCATCATTGGGAAAGTATCGTCTTTAATATATTTTTGATTACTATTTTTAAAGTCTTTTCGATACTGGGCAATCTCTTCTTTAAGAGATTCTAAGTATTTTGGTTGAAAACCTTCGGGTAACATTTCTTTTGCAACCCGGTTTAAAACTGCCAATGCTTTTTTTAGATCTGCAACTATACCAATTTCAGCAGGATAATTTCTACCAATCTCACTTGGGTCAATATCAATTTGAATCAGCTTTGTAGGAGGGAAATTAAATGTATATTCCGGTTCCCATGAACTGCTGTCTGCTTCAGCAAAGCGAGTACCCATGGCAAAAATATAATCTGCTGCTTTGCATTTATCATTAATAAATTTTGTACCCCAAAAGCCTGTCATTCCTAATGTTAATGGATGATCATCAGATACAGCGCCCTTACCCATTAATGAGTAAGCAACCGGAATATTTAAATGGTCAACTAGCTCCCTTAATTCATTCGCAGCGTCTGCAAGCATGATTCCCCCACCAACATAGAATAATGGATTTTTAGCTGTAACGAATGTTCGAATAATCGTTCTTGCAGTCTCATCATCTATTGAAGGTTTATGTAGTGCCTTTGTATTGTGTTTTACTTTTTCAAAGTAAGCTGTATCAATTTCTTTCGAAAAAATGTCCATAGGAACGGAAACTAACACAGGCCCCGGATTTCCACTTTCAGCCAATTGAAATGCCTTTTCTAAAATTTCTGGAAATAAATGAGGACGATCAACTCTCCACGAGCGTTTTACAAATGGACGATAAATCTCATATTGGGTTGCATCGCCATGTAAATTGACTTCTTGATGCGGATGTTTTCCGTAATAATGGCTAGGTACATCACCTGCAATCACAACCATTGGAATTGAATCTAATGCTGCATTTGCAACTCCAGTTGCTGCGTTTGTTAATCCCGGGCCCAAATGGCTTAAAACAACAGCTGCTTTTTTCTTTACACGGGCGTATCCATCTGCCATATGTGCGGCAATTTGTTCATGCCGAACATTGATAAATTTAATAGAACTTTTCTCTAGTTCGGACAAAACCGCAATATTCGTATGTCCGCACAATCCAAAGATGTGTTCGATCCCCCTTTCTTCAAGGTATCTCACTAATTGACGAGAAATTAGTTCATTCATAAAATATGTTCCTCCCTAAAGTCAATTAATATTTTGCCAAACTGGCCAGAAATAGCATCACTGTAGGCTTTATCGTACTCTCTTAATGGAAAAATATTAGAAATAATCGGTTTAACATTTAATCGTTCGTCCATTAAATATTCAACGCATTTTTCAAAATCCTCGGGGAAGTTGTAGATAATAGATCCTTTTAAAGTAATTTCGTTCCTGACAAGCTGCATAACTGAAAAGGTGGCTTCAGGCGCTAATCCAATATATACCACTGTCCCTCCAGGCTTGGTAATCCGTAGCGTTTGTTCCGCGGAATCCCTTACGCCGGCAGCTTCAATCACCACTTCAAAAGCTGAATCTTGAAGATCTTTAGAAAATGCCGTTTTCACTCCAATAAACTGCGTCTTCACTTTTTCAAGTTTTTTTTCGTTAATGTCAATCGCGGTAACTTGTGCACCTAGATATTGAGCTAAGGCAATGGAAAGCATCCCCTCCGTTCCGCAGCCAATCACACAAACAGTAGTATCTTTTGTAATGCTAACCTTTTTAAATGCATGTGCAATTACAGCAAAAGGCTCAATCAATATTGCCTTTTCATTCGGTAACAGGCTTGGAATTGGCAAAACGTATTTGGATGCAATAATAATTTCCTCCGCAAATATTCCAGCAATAGTAACTCCAAGGGATTGTTTATTTTTGCAAATGTTTTTCTTTCCATTTAAACAATTTTCACATTCGTCACAGAATGTGTTTGGTGTAACAACAACTCTAGTTCCAGTAGTAAAAGGAGCATTTTTTCCAACATCAATTATTTCTCCTACTAATTCATGTCCAGGAACAATCGGGTATTTAGCATGGCTAAACTTTCCTTTATATACCCCTATATCAGAACCGCAAATTCCTCCATAAATTAATTTGATTTTAACTTCATCATCCCTTAGTTCTGCTACATTATTTAACTCCTTTAAATCTAATTCACCGGGATTTTTTAAAAATAACCCCAACATCCTCTCCACCATCCATATTCTTAAAATTTTAATATTTATTAGATCGATCTATTTTTAAAAGAAATAAAACAATAATTACAACACCACACCTTCTGAATTTTAATAAAGTAAGCGTTATCATTATGTTATCTTATTATGTCTTTGTTTGCAATATATTTTTCAGAATTTTAATAAGTATCAAAATAATTAGACCGATCTAAATAAAATAATAAAAAAGAGGGAATTCCTCTTTTCTATCCTGCCCTGCTTAAATTATGAAGATTTTCGTACAATGAGTTCTGGTTGTAAAATAATCCGCTGCTTTTCACGTGTTTCATCTAAGATTCGCTGATGCAAAAGATTTGCTGCCTGTGACCCTATTAGTCTTGCGAATGATGACACTGTGGTTAGCGGAGGGTTATATAAAGCGGCCTCACTATTATTATCAAATCCAACGACTGCTATATCAACCCCCGGTTCAAAACCATTCATCTTGAGTCCTTGCATCACTCCATGCGCCACAAAATCATTAAAGCAAAAAATAGCTGTGGGAAGCTTTTTGTTGCTTAGCAAATTTTGAACTGCTTCTGCCCCGCCATCTCGAGAAACAGAACTTTGAATGATCAATGACTCATCAATATCAATCCCGGCACGATTTAACGCCAGTGAATACCCTTTGCCTCTCTCCTTCCAGGCAGAGGATTCTGAAGTTCCTCCTAAAAAAGCAATTCTTCTGTGTCCTTTTTGTATTAAATGATTTACTGCCAGTTGAGCTCCTGAAACATAATCAATTCCAACATAATCACTGTCCACATTTTCTAACTCTCTGACCGCCATCACAATAGGAATATCAACTTGTTTTATTTGTTCAATCGATTCCTTTGAACTGTCAGATACAGGACAGAGAATGATTCCTCCTACCCTATGCTCAAGCATTCTCGATATAAGCTGCTTCTGTTTATCATCTGAATCAAAAGTCGTGCCTAGGAATACTATATAACCAGCCTCTTCCAATATATGATGAACACCTCTTAGTAACTCCGTATAAAAAGGGTTGGCGATATCTGTAATGATGAGCCCAACAGTGGATGAATGCTGGGACCGCATATTAGCAGCAATTCGATCATAAACATAACCTAATTCCCTCATCGATTTCAAAACTTTTTTTCTTGTTTTTTCAGCGATTTTCGGACTTCCCCGAACGATAAGTGAAGCAGTAGCCCGGGAAACACCTGCATGTTTTGCAACATCTAGCAACGTAACTCGTTTTTTTTCTGCCATTATAACCACCAACTACCCGTTTTTTAGGACAAACCAAAATAATGCGCATGACTAACTTTAAAGAGTTTTTAAAATTTTGTGTTTTTCAGCTGCAATTAAAATTCCTGCAGGAACTTAGTATTGAAGGCGTTTATACAATTTTGATCATTTAGATTGTATTACCAATCACTTTCTAGCAGATTATCTGTCTCTTATATGATAACATGATGGCCTTAACAATCAACTAGGTAGATTCTAAATATACCTTTATATGACTTAAGAATGCTGCCCATTTTAAAATTTAAGAATAAATTGAAATTTATTCTAGCTTCTTATGCTGAATGTTTGTAAATAAAAAAGGACATACCTTCTTAATAGATACTAACAAATATCTATTAAGAAGGTATGTCCTATTAAAATACCATTAGAAGAATCTCTACTATTCTTCTTTAAGTTCAAGACGTTCAATTTTACCAACAACAAAAAGAAGTGACAGAGCACCCGAAAGTGCAAGTACGGCAATAAAGATTAAAGCGCCTGTAAACGAATGTGTTTTTTGTACGATAAAACCAATTACAATTGGAGTGATGATGCCAGATAGGTTTGCCGCTACGTTAAAAACCCCACCTGCCAAACCAACTAGTTTTGAAGGGGCAAGATCAGAAACCATTACCCAACCCGTGGCTGCCATTCCTTGCGAAAAAAAGGCAACTGACATAATTGCGATAACTAATCCGGGTACTTGTGTGTAATTAGCAAGAACGATTAAACACGCACCCAAGGCACCTGTTATGATTGGGGTTTTTCGTGCAGCTGTTAAAGTTTTACCGTTTTTAACCATTTTATCTGACCAGACCCCCGCCAACAGAACTCCAATACACGCAGCAATATACGGTAAAGAACCCATAAAACCAGCTTTAATAAAGGACATGTGTTTTTCTTGAACAAGATAGGTTGGAAACCATGTTAAGAAGAAATAGAGCATTGATGCTACCGAGAATTGAGTATAACTGATTCCCCAAATTTGGCGATATTTTAACAATTGCTTAACCTCTACCCATTTAACCTTTTGTTTCTCTACTGCACTTTCAGCTAGTCCTCCACCTTCTGTAACTGCTAAACTAAAGTAGGCAGTTTCCGCTAGATAAAAATGGACACTTTTTAACCTAGGGGCTTTAGGGGATTTGGCATTGAAAAGGGTGCCGTCCCGGGGAGGGGCGGCACCCTTTTCAATGCTCGTACCCACCTTCCCCATACTATTAAATGTTTTCCCATAACCTGTATAATGTGATAGGGTATCAAACTATCAATTCAGGTGGAGGGAAGTTGAAAGGTGGAAAAGTGGAAAGTGTATATGGAAATTTACCAATTAAAGCAGCAAGGATTTAGGGTGAGAAGAATTGCTAGAAAATTAGGGATCTCTAGGACTACCGTGTATAAATACCTTGAGAAATCACCAGAGGAAATGAGTGCATGGATGGCATCTACAAAAACGAGGTATAAAAAATTGGATCCTTATGAAATGCTCATTCACACATGGTTAAGCGAGCACCCTGATCTCTCTTCTTCCCAAATTCATGATTGGTTACGAGAAGAGAATCCGACATTACAAATTGGCGAGAGTACGGTGCGTGGCTACGTTAAAGGATTACGTGAGAAATACAATATTCCTAAAGTCGAAGAAAAGCGGGCCTATGAAGCCATACCAGATCCACCAATGGGAAGACAGGCACAGGTCGACTTTGGCCAAACCGTACAAAAAACACCGGATGGAAAGGAGATTAAGTTATATTTCATTAGCTTTGTGTTGTCACATTCTCGTTTTAAGTACGTCGAGTGGCTGGACAGGCCATTCACAACGAAAGATGTTATTCGAACGCATGAGAGCGCCTTTCAGTTTTATGGAGGCATTCCACATGAACTTGTTTATGATCAGGATTCTCTCATGGTGGTCAGTGAGAATTCAGGCGACTTAATACTTACGGGAGAATTTCAAGCTTACCGTGAAGAAAGAAAATTAGTCCTACACGTCTGTCGGAAAGCGGACCCTGAAAGTAAAGGTCGGATTGAGAATGTGGTTGGATTTATAAAGAAAAACTTCGCTAAAAATCGGGTATTCGGTGGGATCGATCAGTGGAATGAACAGTGTATCGCCTGGCTAGAAAGAACGGGGAATGGTAAAGTTCACAATACAACTAAAAAAAGACCAGTCGAAGTGTTTGCCCTAGAAAAACAACACTTACGACTAGTCACTAAAGAAATTGTACTTTCAAACGTTGATTCAAGTATAACAAGAACCGTTCGTAAGGACAACACCATTCTCTACTTGTCAAATCGCTACTCTGTTCCTCTCGGAACCTATAAGAAAGATAAAGATGTTTATATAGAAGTGACGGATGAGAGCCATCTCCTTGTTCGAGAGGAAAAGGAAGGGCCTGTGATTGCGGACCATATTATTTGTCAAGAAAAGGGCAAATTGATCCAAGACCGCCAACATAAACGAGACCGAACCAAAGGTATTCCTGCTTACATCACGAGTGTTTCTAAGCAATTTGAAGAAGTTGAGCTCGCACATGAATTTCTAACTGAAGTCCATAGTAGATATCCGCGATATATTCGGGATCAGCTTCAGCTTATATCAAAAGCGATTAAAACGGCTCCAGAGTTTGCATGCGAGGCTTTAAAGGAGTGTATGGATAGAGGCTTGTATAGTGCGACTGAATTTAGTGATATTATCCTATATGTTAAACGACAGCGCCAAGAGGACAGTGCACAAGCCGAGCCAGAAAAAGCCCCGATAAAGCCTTTGGAAGCAGCTGATAAATCCGTCCTATTAACGAAACCAAAGATTCGAGATATGAACGACTATTTAGCGGTTTTACAAGGAGGTATACCCAATTGAGCTTGTCTCTAGAACAATTGCAACAACGTTTATGTTCATTAAGGTGGTCGGAAAGCGCCACCTATCTTCCTACGCTTATTTCCCAAGCCGAATCGGAGGATTGGACATACAGGATGTTTGTCGAGCACCTGACGGCTTATGAGCAAAAGCGTCGTGATGAGAAGCAAATTGAAAAGCGATTAAAGTGGGCAGGGTTCCCTTTCTATAAAACAATTGATGCATTTAACGTCAATGAGCAACAATCCTTAAGCATGAAGCAAATTAATCAATTGAAGGAATTCACTTGGATTGATCAACTGTACAACCTTATACTTCTAGGGCCGACAGGGGTGGGAAAAACCCTCCTCTCGACGGCACTAGGAATAGAGGCTATTCATCAAGGATATAAAGTATCCTTTATCTCTATGGGGGAATTAATACACACATTGAAAACGGAGGAATTTACAAGAAAGTCACAGACAAGGATGAAACGAATTAGAGACTCCCATTTGGTCATTATTGATGACTTGATGTACATGGCGATGGACACTCGGGAAGCTAATCTGTTATTTCATTTGATTAATGACTTGTACGACCGAGCCTCCGTCATTATAACATCAAACAAAAGCCCTCAGGAATGGGGTGAATTATTAGGGGATCCCGGCATAGCTACAGCTATTTTGGATAGACTCATCCATCGAGCTGAAGTGATCCATTTTAGAGAAGAAGAAAGTTATCGTATGAAACATCGTTCTTCAATTTTTGGGGATGAAAGTGTCCAAAATTAATTAGCAAAAAGTGTCCATTTTCACTTGACGGTTACACCTTCTCTAATATAGTCCATTTCTTCTTTATTAATACCTTTACTGTATTTTGGGTCTCGATAGACTTTAACCCAAACAATTGTAAAGAGTACTCCAACAATTCCTGTTACTAAAAAGATCTCATGCCAGCCGAAATTCGATAAAATCCAGAATAAGATTGGTGTAGCAAAAGCTAAACCGACATATTCACCGGCCGTATAAACTCCTGTAGCCAGTGCACGTTCTTGTTTCGGAAACCACGCAGCAACAACACGGCTATTAGTTGGAAAAGCAGGAGCCTCGGTAATTCCTAGTGCGAGACGAAGTCCGAATAAAGAGCCAAAATTTTTCGCAAAACCTTGGAAAAGAGTAACAATCGACCAAGTAAAGAGGGATACGGCATAAACTAAGCGGGGTCCGAAGCGGTCTAAAAACCATCCCCCTGGAATCTGCATAAACGCATATGACCACCCAAAAGCAGAAAATATTAATCCTAAAGTGATAGGATTCAAACCAAGATCCTTTTGAATCGAAGATGCAGCCACAGATATATTCGTTCGGTCGAGATAATTAATTGCAGTACCAATAAATAGAAGTGCTAAAATTACGAAGCGAGCCCTTGAAGGTTTTTTCTGAGGTGAGGCAGTAATCTTCTTTGCTTCTTGTCCCATATTAATCCCCCTATAAATTCCCTTGATTTCTCCTATCAATGGAAAAAGAATAAAATTGCAAGTGGTTTCAAACTATTCCAAAAAAATAACCAGAATAGATTTTAAATAATTTTAATTAAAAGGCAGTCGAAGAAGTAATTATTCAACGGTAAAGATAACGCTTTCAAAAGTCTGTTTTCAAATAGTAAATTCGTTGTTTTATAAAATTCATGTTACCACCATATTTTTTTCTTACAGGAATCACCTTCTTTCATTTGATTAGATCGATATAATTTTTGAGTCGATTCCTTTTTAGACCGATCTAAAAATAAAGTAATTTACCTTGCAAAACTTCCCTGCATCAACATTATATAATAAGAAATTCAGTTTAGACAGATAAATTTAAATTTTTTTATTTTTTTGTATTTTGTGATTTTTCTTAACGGATTTACTGTCACCAATCTCGGCGATTAAACCAGCTCCAAACACGTCGCCAATTCCTTTAACGGAAGTTAATGTTTGTGGAATGCCTTTCATGAGTTTGGCAATCTCTTTATCCAAGCGTTTTACCTGTGATTCTATATGTTGATTGGTGCTTAACGTAACGGATAAGGAAATATTCACTGGGTCTTGCATGGCTTTCTTTGTCTAAACGATAGGAAGTTCGAGCCAACTTTTGAAGATACTTGGCCAATTCCTCTGGGTTTTCAAAGCGATTTTTACCTTTATCCTGTAGAAATTTAACCAGATCCTCAATACTCATTTCGGCAATCGTTTCAGGCTCTAACTCTTCAATCACAGCTAAGCTAGTAGTACCAAATGTATTCGAAAAAGGATTGTCTTGACGCAATCCACTGAATTTCAAGAAAAGCTGATTTAAAAAATAGGTTTTATTTCGCCCAATTTCTTTCATGAAATGAAATCTCGTTCTTGTAAGGCGTTGCAGAGCTTCATATTGAACTGCATCTTTCATTTCATTAAGTAGTCGACCAAATCGCAAGTGGTCAGCGATGACCCAGGCATCTATTCGGTCGTTCTTTGGCAAAGAATCATAGCCTTTCTTGAAACGAGCGACTTTTCTCGCATTTAACGTGTAGATAAAGGACTGGAAACGGGGCTCATAACCCTTCAATTGATCTTTCAGATAGTGGGCAAGATGCCAACTATCTTGATCAGTAGCTTCCATTCCGATCTTAAGTTGTGTAACCTGACTTTTTTCCGCTGCTTCCAACATGCGTTTGATCAGGGAAATTCTTCTAGAAAGAGCTCTTACTACTAATATACGAGGTGATGCTTGATGTTATGGATGAGAAGGATTGGATTATTCTTAAGACTATTTTTGAAGAGCGGAATATTTAAAAAGCTGGGGAAAACTTTATATTTCTCAGCCTGCATTGACTGATCGATCACAGAAATTGGAAAGGGAATTTGGAACAATGATTGTGATTAGAGGAAAAAGATGAGTAGAATTCACTTCAAGGCGAATATCTGGCCCAATATGCAAGAAATATGATCCTTCAGCTCAGAAATAAAAAGAAATTTATACAAAATATGGATAAAGAAATCAAAGGGAATTTAAAATTGGCGTTTCCAGTATTTTTGCACGATACAAGCTCCCTGCTATTTTAAAAGATTTTGTGAGTCATTATCCCGATGTTGAAATCCATGTAAAAACCGGCTGGTGTGTTGAAATTAACCACAAACTTCATAAAGAAGAAGTCCACCTTGCTAGAGCCCGGGAAAATTATGTTTGGCCGGAAGAAAAACAATTTATTTCTTGAAGAGCCAATTGTAATTGTTTCAAAAGAACCAAATAAAAAATTAAAGGAGCTAACTAATTTACCAAGAGTGAATTATGAAACGGATCAATCGTTAAAAACAGCGATTGATAATTGGTTGCAGAAAACGTTTGAGCAGCCTCCTACCGTTACAATGGAGGTAGACCGTATAGATACTTGCAAAGAAATGGTTCTCATGGGACTCGGCTATGCATTTCTCCTAGCAATGTGCTTAAAAAGCGACGATGATGTACACAGTAAGCCCGAATTATAAAAAATTAGCGCACCTTTCCGGTGCGCATTACAAATAGCCGTATATCCTGATTTTTTTAATCAAATATACGGCTTATTTCATTTATTTACTGCATTCTGCCTGGATCATTTTTGACCAAGGCATGTATTGGTCTAAAATTTCAGGGTTTTGATGGATGCCAAGATTCGGTAGGTCCGTTAAAAGTTTCTTTATGTATTCATAGAAATCAACGCCGTTACTTTTGGCTGTTTCTGCGATACTCAAACAAATGGCGTTCGCTTTTGCGCCGGCTTCACTAACACTGAAGAGCCAATTTTTTCTTCCTAGAACGTTGGGACGGATGGCATTTTCTGCTGGATTATTATCAATTTCAATGCGCCCATCATTCAAGAATGCTTTTAGTCCATCTACCCTGTTCAATGTGTATTCAGCTGCTTTAGCAAGGGCATTTTTTCCGTAGAATGGTGACGTTTCAACCCACTCAAAGAATTTATCTACAATTGGCTTCGAGTATTTTTGGCGTTTTTTTCTTCGTTTACTCGGAGACAAATGTTTAAATTTCCTTTCGAGTTGATATAATTCATCGCAATAGCCCACTCCAATTCGGCCATTTTTGCTGTCTGCTTTCAGCCAATAACGACGAACATGGGCCCAACAATTCGCGAATGTAACGCCTTCCAACTTATCATAGGCGGAATAACCATCGCAAACGATCGTTCCAGAAAAGCCTTCAATGAAACCTTCAAGGACAGATCGAGCCCGTGATAATGCGCTATGAAAGAGAGTTATTGGTGGTCCTTGGCATGGAACACTTCGAGACACCCAATTATATGCATTGATCTGACCGGATTTCCCATCGGATCGATTGATAATTTGTCCATATGTTTCATCTACATGCAAAACAGATTTAGCCATCATCAACTCTTTCATTCGTTCGTAAATAGGTAAAAGCCAATCCTGTGCTGTACGGATGACCCAATTCGAAAGGTTTTTATCATTTGTATCAAGGCCATAGCGATCCCATTCCTTAACCTGGCGGTAAAGGGGTAAGTATTGTACAAATTTATCATAAATAACTTTGGCAAGCACGCTAGGGCTTGCGATGCTACGCTGAATCGCTGGTTGTGGTGCTTTCCCACGTTTGATTTGCGCTGGCTGTGATGAATCACTTTTGCAGTCTTTACACTCATACGCATGTTCAATGTGTTGCACTTTCATCATTTTCGCAGGAATAAATTTTGCCTCTTCACGGACGATTGTACTGCCAATTTCAATCATTTGCCCTTGGCAACAGTCACAAATCGTATTTTCCGGATGATGGTGAATTGCTTCTATTTCAATATCTTGATGCAAAGAGTCATTTCGTTTTTTCGATTGAACTTTTCGTACAACAGTATAAGATATTGTCTGTTGGCTTTGTTCTTCTGTGTGCTCAGGTTCGCTAAAAGCCGGGTCATCATCAAATAATGAGCCTTGCCCGTCTGGCACGTTATATTTCGTTTTTTCAGTTTTTGATCCAAATAAAAGTTTAGTTAAATGGCGTACTTGTTCGGTTAACGCTTCGATCTGTTTTGATAATTCTTTGTTTTGTTGATTCGAATGAGCCAATTGCTCTTCGAGCAGCCGAATTAATTTCTCGTTTTGATTTTCATTCGCAGAAGAAGCGTTCGCCACACCATTCACCACTTTTCGTTCGGTTTCATTCATCTTATTATAACTAGTTCGAACAGCGGAATAAAGAAAAAAATAGTGGTTTAACAAATTTAGAATACACCTCTTGGAGATGGTTGAATTGCCTTTGGCTGTTGGATTGATAACCCTTCGAGCAGCCATCGAACCTCCTGCTGAGAAAGTTTGCGTACCTCATTTTCGTCTTTGGGCCATTGCAATTTGCCATTATCCAAACGTTTATAAAGCATGGCGAAGCCATCACCGTCGAAATACAAACATTTATAGCGATCCTTACTCCAGCCAGCAAATAAGAAAATGGAATCACCATATGGATCCAGTTCAAAAGAATCTTGGATCAATGTGGCTAATCCATCAATGCCTTTTCGCATGTCGGTCTTTCCACAAATGATGTAAATATTTTTCACACTTGTATAGTCGTGTTTCACAGATATTTCAGCTCCCTCATAACCGTTTGGATGATGTGCTCATCCACGCCGTTGGAGAAGGAGATTTCTACGTTTGCCGTTTTGATCGTGCAAACGTTATTAGCAGAGGTTGATGATGAAGTGGATTTATTTGAAACTTTGTATTCGGAATGTAATGTAACGGGGACAATTGTAAGTTTTTGTTGCGGCATTTGAAAAGCACCTCCCATAAATTGATACATTCATAGTACCAGGAGGCGCTGCGTGTTTATATGCGTTGTTTGATTGGGGGCTTACTGTACACAAAATAAAATTAACCAAAAGGAATCACCAACCGTAACAAGAAATACATGGCTGCTCTATCGAAAAAGATCCCTTTCCCTGTCAGCTGTTAATGCCTTTGTAAACTTTTTAAAAAAGTTCAGATGAGAGAAAACAATTAAATGAAATTATCGAAAATCAGCCCATAAGCAACTTGTGGAAAATATTATATGAAGTGTAAGCAGATATACTTCCGAGAACAAACATCAATAGTGGAATTAAATATATTAGATATACTGATAGGAATAAAATAAATAGTAACAAGATAGTTTCCAAAGGATTTGTAATTGTCATTGTGAGAGAATTTTTAATTACATTTTTCCATTTTGTATTAAAATGAGCCATTATCGGAAAGAGGTAAACCGTAATGGAGAAGAAAAATAAGGATAAAACCCCGAGAATACCCATTAATAGTAGATTCAATAAAGAATTTGTCAAAAGCAAGATGCGAAAATCCAGGTAGATAAAATACCCTAATGCAGTCCATAATACCGAAATCCCAAAACTTTGTAAAAAACATTCCCTAAATAATGTGAAATAAGTTTTGAAAATTCCATTGCTTTCGTTCCCCATTATCCACTTTCTTATTACTCCATACATGGATACTGTTGCAGGAAAGATGGTAACAACAGGTATACACATGAGTAACCATAATAAATTTACTAAAAACAGGTCAACCAGTCTTTCGGTATAATGAATAAATCTACTATTAAGGATATTCATGAGATTTCTCCTTTTTCTGTAAATAATACTTTTTTAATGCTCTCTCCAACTAGACTTTAAATGATAGAACTTTAACGATACGAGTGTAACATTACCATCAACCGCAAATACTTCAAATCCTTCACTTGTACTGTTTGGAAAAATCAAATCGGTCATTGCAAGCTCTCCATTGTTCGCAAAAACTTCGACAGAAGACCAATCCGCAAAAATATGCATTTTTATTCGATTCTGTTTTGGTTCGATCGTTGCTGAGTGTTTACATGGAAAATACGGATTGAAAGAAGTTTCACCTGAATTTATACGGTCAATGAACAATTCTTGTTTAACTACATCAAAGCCAATTACCGTTTTCTCATTTTTCGACTTTCGCAAGCTAAAACCAAATGCTAATGCAGAATCCAATTCGAACTCGGCAATGATTTCGAATGATTTCCCGTTTATTTCTGAAAAAATAGGATCGGCACTCTGATTAATAATTACATCATTCAGCTTTAACTCCTCTCCTCGAAGATTTCTTAATTCAGCAATAGGAGTTTGAATCAACCTTACACCCTTTGTTGTTTTTTTAAGTTTCAATTCACGAGGAAGTGTCATGGCACTTCTCCAGCCTTTTGTTGGCGTGTTGTTTGCATATTTCCAGTTACTCATCCAACCGATAAAAATTCGGCGCCCGTCTTCAGCAGGCATATCTGACCAAGTCACTCCTGCATAATTATCTCTACCGTAGTCAAGCCACAGAACCGTTTCGTTTGGGTTCTCATTCATAAAGGTTGAACCGTCAAAATCACCAATAAAGTATTGCGTTCGCGAACCTTCAGGATATGCCGGGTCATCACCAATGCTCACAATCATGACCCACTTATCGTCATTCGAATTTTCAACTGGCAATTTAAATAAATCCGGGCATTCCCATACGCCACTATGTGACCCAGCATCAACACCAAAGGAACTTGCAAATTTCCAAGATTTTAAATTTGGTGAGCTATAGAACCGAACATGATTACCTACTGCCAAGATCATGATCCATTTATTCGTTTCTTCGTGCCAAAAAACTTTCGGATCGCGAAAATCAAGGTACTTTTCATCTGATAATACTGAATTCCCCTCATACATATGCCAGGTCCGCCCTTTATCACAACTGAATGCGATACTTTGTCTTTGTCTCGGCCGACCTGAATCTGGATATTGATCAGCATGTGTAAAAATCGCGACCAGTCCAGAACCGCCATTAAAAAATCCTGTTGAATCGTTGTGGTCTACAACTGCACTTCCGGAAAATATCGTTCCATTCTCATCTGGAAATAATGCGATTGGCAAGTGCTCCCAGTGAATCAAATCCTTACTGACTGCATGGCCCCAATGCATTGGCCCCCAAATTGTATCAAAAGGATGATACTGATAAAAAAGATGGTATTCCCCCTCATAATAAACCATTCCATTCGGATCATTCATCCAATTCGCTTTAGGCGAAAAATGAAACTGTGGTCGAAAAACTTCTTTATAATACTTTTCTGAATTAGGCAATTCATTTTCTTCAAGTTTCATAAATGGTCTGTTCTCCTTTGTTACCATTTTTGGGGTAGGGAATGCCCTAACCCAAATTATATCATCGTTTTCACATACCTCATTATTGTGATAAAATAGGCTGATAAGGCAGAACGAAGGCTGCTCCCTTATATTCTGCCTTATCTGAAGAATGGGATAGAGATTTTTATTTGTTAAAGTTGTCTAGCCCTTTTTGATAGAGCTTCATCAGTTCAGGAAGTCCCATTTGGCTCAACTGCTTCACATAGCTATCCCATTCTTTTTCTATGCCGCCATCTTGCAGCCAGTGAGCTTGCTTCTGGTTGACAAACTGGGTGATATCTGTTTGCAACTGGTTAATACGTTGAGTATCTTCTGCATTAAAGAACACTTGCGGATACTTCTCTTTTTCTTCAAATTGACGATAGTACTGATCTAAGATCTTTAACCGCTCTTTTGCGCGCGGTTCCATCTCGACAACTTTTCCAAAATCTTGCTTCAATACGATGAATGGCCCGCCGGGAGCTACTTTTTGACGATATTCGCCCATTGCTACACCAGGAGGCAGTTCTTTATTTACAAGCATGCCATTCGTATCTTCTTTATATATCTCTCCGATAGGACCCCAATCAACCTGAGCAGATTCTTTTGGATCATATAATTGGTCAACCCAACGTGCTGTAATTTCCGGATATTTATCTGCTTTTGTGATAACAAAGGCATCACGACTATATTCAGAATAATTCGAGCGGCCAACAACGATTTTTCCATCCGGCCCTTTTAATGGTGGTAAAATCATATAATCCTTTTCATGATCCGTACCAACTAATTCTGTCGCTTCCCACCAAATAAAGGAACCTAATGTTTCATCTTTTGTTTTTCCTTTTGCAAATAATTTTGCTTGGTCTTGAGTTGTTGCTTCTGGATCAATCAAACCTTCTTTTACCCAGTTATGAAAATAAGAGATAGCTTGTTTGTATTCCGGCTGAATAGCAGTGAAGATAACCTTTCCATTGCGAACAATACGGTGATCGTTGTTGTCCGGAACCCCGAACGTAGCGATCATATCGCCAAAATTTCCAGTCCATCCATTAAATAAGTAAGATAAACCGATTTCGTCTGCTTTTCCGTTTCCGTTTGGATCTTTGGTTTTAAATGCTTGTAGTACATCATGATATTCTTGAAGAGTAGTCGGCATTTTCAATCCTAACTTGTTGAGCCAAGTTTTATTTATGTACATTGTATTAGGAAGATCGACAAGATCCATTTCTTCTGCCCGAGGCAACGAATAAATGTGACCGTCCGGTGCTGTAATCACTTTTTTAAGCTCCGGCCTTTCTTCTAAACGCTTCTTCAAATTTGGCATATATTTATCAATTAAATTATCGAGCGGAATAATGGTTCCATCTTTAGAGTATTTCACTATATCTGTATCAGTGAATCCAGAGTTGTAAAATGCATCTGGCAGATCACCACTTGATAACAAGAGGTTTTTCTTTTCTTGATATCCATCTGATGGGATGTTATTCCACTTAATTTGAACATTTGTTTTCTTCTGTAAATCTTTGAAAATGGTCATATCTGAAAAGTTTGGTGCTAAAGAAGATTTTGGTGAAACAAAATTTAACGAAACTGTCTTGTCTATAATTGGCAATCCGGTTGAATTCATTTTGACAACTACTTTTTTAGCTGTTGAAGTGGTATTGCTTGTGCATCCAGCTAGAACAGTCATTAAACCAATTGAAGCAACCAATGATTTTGTGAATTTTGACTTTTTCAATTTTCTTCTCCCCTTTTACTTTTTTATTTTCAAACAGCGTTTTTTCTTTCTTTTCCCCCTCATCATTAATGAATTTATAAACATTTATCCCTTTACACCACCAATTAAGACACCTTTTACAAAATGCTTTTGAACAAAAGGATAAACGATTAACAAAGGAAGAGCGCCTACAATGATAATGCCATATTTGATAATTTCGCCAACTTGTTGCTGAGCTGCCAGGTTATCGAGATCGCTTAACATTTTAACACTAAGCTGATTTTGTATTAGGATGTTCCGTAAAATGAGTTGGAGCGGATAGAGACTTTCATCATTTAAATAAATGAGAGCATCAAAGTAGGAATTCCACTGCCCTACAGCATAAAATAGAACCATAACCGCAATAATCGGTTTCGAAAGTGGAAGAACCACTTTCAAGAAAAACTTGGTGTTAGAACATCCATCGATTCTCCCTGCTTCCAACAGTTCATTCGGGATGTTGCTTTCAAAGAAACTTCTTGCCACGATTAAATTCCAAACCGCCACTGCCTTGGGAAGGATCATTGCCCAAATCGTATTAAGCATGCCCAATTGTTTGACTACAAGATAAGTCGGGATGAGTCCGCCATTAAAAAACATGGTAAATAGAATCATCATCATAAAGAATGTTTTTCCGTAGAAGTCCTTGCGAGAAAGCGCGTATGCTGCCATAAGCGTTAGCAATACTTGTATAGTGGTTCCTAATACCGTGTACTCAATGGTATTTTTGTATCCAATCCAAATTTTCGGGTCACTGAAAATCCGTTTGTACCCTTCAAACGTGATGCCTTTTGGAATCAGCCAAACTTGACCGTTGTAAACCATATCTGGATTGCTGAAACTCGCAATAATAATGAAATATAGTGGATATAATACTGCGAGACAAACAAGAGTTAAAAAAGTAAGGTTGATAGTATCAAAAATTTTATCTTCTTTCGATTTAATTTTTTTTGCTTTTTTTTCCATTAGAAATCTCTCCTTACCATAGCCCTGAGCCGGAAAATTTCTTCGCTGCTTTATTGACAATCCAAAGCAAAACGAGATTTACTACAGAATTGAATAATCCAACGGCTGCTCCAAAGCTGTATTCTGCTTGCTGAAGACCCACTTTGTATACATAGGTAGGAATAATTTCTGCTGACGGCTGATTTAGTGGCGTTTGCAACAAGTAAGCCTTTTCAAAACCAAGGTTCATAATATTTCCTACAGCAAGAATCAAAAGGATAATGGCTGTCGGCATTATGGCTGGAATATCAACATGCCAGATTCGCTGCCACTTGTTCGCCCCATCCATGATCGCAGCTTCATGAATTTCAGGGCTGACTCCGGCTAATGCCGCTAGATAGACAATACATGCCCACCCTGTTTCCTGCCAAACTCCTGAACCTATGTACAGTGGCTGGAACCAGCCAGGTTCAGCCATAAACGAAATCGACTTGCCTCCAAAGAGCATAATCATACTATTGATAAGCCCCTTGTCAGAAAAGAAGACGAACACCATTCCTGCAAGCACTACTGTTGAAACAAAGTGCGGAGCGTAAATAATGGTTTGGACAACCCGCTTGTATCTTTCTTGAACCATCTGGTTTAATAACAAGGCAATGATAATTGGTAGCGGAAATCCAATGATTAATTGGAATACACTTAAACCAAGTGAGTTTTTGATTAACGTCCAAAATTGATAATTATGAAAAAAACGGTCAAATTGTTGCATTCCTACCCATGGGCTTCCTAAAATGCCTAGGGAAGCAGTAAAGTCTTTAAACGCAATCAGCACCCCGTACATTGGTATATATTGGAATACAAGAAAATAAATGATGGCAGGCAATATAAAAAGGTAAAGCTCATAGTTTTCAAGAATTCTTTTGATTCTACTTTTCTTATTTAATCTGTCCAATTGAATAGGTGATGCATTTAAAGAATTTTTGGAAGCTTTTAAGGTTAATTTCATTATGTCACCCTCAAGTTTTTAATTTAGGTTCTTTCCAGCAACATATAATAAACTAAAAATCTTATACTTTCAGTCAAAAATAGGTGAAAATAATGCATCCTCAAATCTAGCTATTGAAACGTTTCCAAATCAATTTAAAAAAATTAAGTAGTTTCACCTTCTCTGTACATTACAGGGATCCGATAAATTTCATTCTCCAGTTCTCCTCCTTCTATTCTTTTTAATAAAAGATTTACAGACGTTCTTCCCATTTCTTCGACCGGTTGACGGATGGTTGAGAGAATTGGGTGAAATAAATCATTATCTTGAATTCCATCATAGCCCACAACTTTTATATCTTCTGGAATTTTCAATCCTCTTTCTTTTGCCTGTTTGATAAATTTGGCGGCAAGAAGATCCGTATTGGCAAAAACACCATCGGAGTCGCCATGCTCTTGAAAGAAACGCTTAAAGAAGACGTTATCCTCGTAATGGGTGTCGGTTTCTTCAAATGTAACATAGTCTATCCCCTGCCGTTTTGATTCATCGATAAATCCATTTTTTCGCAAAACTACTTCACTGTAGGCAGTGCTGAGAATTCCGAGATATGCAAGCTTTTTGGCACCTGTTTTGGCAAGTTTTCTTACAGCAATTCTTCCGCCTTCGTAGTTGTCTGAAGTTACACAGGTAATTTTTTTCCCAAAATGGCGATCAATACTAATAATAGGGATATCGGTACTTACATACTCTTCTATATCGTTGTATGTTATGCCGATAATGCCAGCTACCTTATTCTGATTAAGCATATCAATATAGTATAATTCTTTATCTGGTCTTCCCCCACTGTTGCAGAGCATAAGTTTAAAACCCTCTCTGTCAAGTTGATCTTCAATGTAATAAGCCAATTCAGAAAAGAAGGGATGCCATATACTTGGAAGCAAAAGGGCAACCATTTTTGATTTTTGCATTTTAAAGTTTCTTGCAACTTCGTTAGGTATGTAGTTTAATTGTTTGATCGCATCATTCACTTTTTTTATTGTTTCCGGTGTAACATTTGAATGATTGTTAATGACCCTTGAGACAGTGCCAACACCTACTCCTGCTAAATTAGCAACATCTTTTATATTTGGCACTTTAACGACCTCCGATATTCAAGACTATCTTTTTTCTTTTTTTGGAAACGTTTCAATGATTTTATGAACTTATATTATCACTCTCTTGGAAACGTTTCAACGTATTTTTATAAAATGTAATAAATTAATCCAATCTTAAGTAACAAAAGATCTATTTACATATTTTACAATCTGTAAATTATATGAATTCCAGGAATAAGAGAGGACTTGTCAGACATGATTCTCAGATTATTAAGCAAATGCAGATGGATCGGATGCAGGAGTTTCCTCTTTTGGTTCCTCAGGAAAGAGATTAATTTGTTCATCGGCTGTCTGCTGGGTCTCCTGCTTTTTACGAGAACGTTTTTTTGCCGGGTTCGCTGCATCTCTCTCTTCTGTATGAGTTGCATCAATGGCTACATGGGTTCCGTCAAGAAACCCTTCCTGAAAGTCTTGAAGAATAAGCTCGTCATGGCAATTCTCAAAGACAGGTTAGGAAACAGAATATTCAAAAACAATGTTAGGAAATCTAACAAATTTTAACACATTCTTCTAAAAACCAAGTAATCTAAATCTGTCAATTGGAAGTCCTAATTCATTCATGGTACAAATGGTGACAATATTTCCACTTGGCATCACGGAAAAATAAAGGAGGATGTTAAATGCCAGTTGGTTCCATTTCTAGCTCACTAGACACAGTAGGGGTGGCAGTCGTAAATTACCAAGTACCTGTTGTAGAAACGAAAAAGGAAGTAATACAAAATTGCCTGCGAATTGCAGATTTTGTCGACGGAGTGAAACTCGGATACCCGGGACTGGATCTCATTATTTTCCCGGAGTATTCAACCCAGGGTTTCCATCCGACCAAATGGAGAGATTTATGTACAACAGTCCCAGGTCCAGAAACAGCCATTTTTGCAGAAGCATGTAAGCGAAATAAAGTGTGGGGAGTTTTTTCGATTACGGGTGAGATTAATCCGAAAGGAAACCCTTATAACTGTTTTATTCTGATTGATGATCAAGGTGAAATCAAGATGAACTATCATAAGATTAATCCATGGGTTCCAAAAGAACCTTGGTATCCTGGGAATCAAACCATGGTAACTAAAGGACCAAAAGGATTAATGATTGGCGCCAATATCTGTTATGACTCCAATATGCCGGAAATTGTCCGTGATACCGTTATGAAAGGGGCCGAACTCGTTGTTCGTATCCAAGGCTATATGTATCCTTCGAAAGAGCAGCAAATCAAACTGGCCAGCATCCGTGCCTGGGAAAATCTCAGCTATTTCGCGGTCGCCAATATGGCAGGAAGGGACAAAGTGTATTCCTATTTTGGCCATTCCAATATTGTTAATTTCGATGGAACAACACTGGCAGAGTGCGGAAGTTCCCCTGATGAAGTGACTTATGCTGAACTATCAATTTCTGCAATCCGAAATGCCAGAAAAACATGGACAGCAGAAAACCACTTATTTAATTTAACGCACCGTGGTTACTCAGCTATAGAAGACGGTGAATCCGCCCTTCCTTATTCTTTTTATAAAACATGGGCTGAAAACCCATTAAAAGCAAAAGAAATTTGTGAATCTCTGACCCGGAAAAATCCGGACCCAAATGAGGATAAACAATTAGTATCATCTGCTAAAGAACATTAATACCAAATAACAAGTGTTGATGTGCCCATATAAAAAATATAAAAGGGGGATTTTTATGGCACAAGATCAATCTGTTGTCATTCCCAAAAAAATCGAACCGAAAAGAAAGTTTAATGCTTGGGTAAACAACCCTGTATTAGAAGACTACGCACTCCGTTATGCACCAAAATCATTTCGTCGCTGGTCTGAATTCTCAGTTGCCAATTCAGCCCTCGGAGGAATTGCCTTTCTTGCAGATTTTGCCATCGGGGCATCCATTTCAATCTCTTATGGCTTTACAAATGCTTTTTGGGGCATCATTGCTGCAGCAATCGTCATTTTTTTAACTGGAATCCCAATTGGCTACTATTCTGCTAAATACAATGTCGACATGGACCTATTAACCCGCGGCGCAGGATTTGGTTATTTGGGGTCAACCTTAACTTCCTTGGTTTACGCCACATTTACGTTTATTTATTTTTCAACCGAAGGCGCCATTATGGCTCAAGCGCTCGAGGTATATTTTCGTATCCCGCTTGCTATTGGTTACCTAATCAGTTCGCTGGCGATTATCCCGCTTGTCTTGTTTGGAATGACAGCCCTCTCCAAACTGCAAGTATGGACCCAGCCGATCTGGCTGATCTTAATGATTGCACCGATTATTGCGATTATTGCCAAGGATCCGAATACGTTAAATCACTGGGTCCAGTTTGGGGGCAACTCACCATCAGGAGCAGCCTTTAACCCATTATTTTTCGCGATGAGCTCTGGGGTTGTGCTATCCTTGATCACCCAAATCGGTGAACAGGCCGACTACTTGCGGTTCATGCCGAACCAGACAAAGAAAAACCGCCGCATTTGGCTCTGGGCCGTCCTTCTATCAGGACCCGGCTGGATTATACTGGGTGCATTTAAGCAATTAAGCGGATCTTTCCTTGCTTCGTATATTTCAGAAAGCGTTGGATTGTCTAAAGCAAACGAACCGATTCAAATGTTTATCAAGGCATTTGGGGAATTTATTCCTGGTACGTTTCTCGTACTTACAATTGCAACGTTTTTTGTCATCCTTTCTCAAGTGAAAATCAATGTAACCAATGCTTATTCCGGTTCATTGTCCTGGTCGAATTTCTT
The DNA here is from genome assembly GCA_044598425.1 of Bacillota bacterium Lsc_1132. Taxonomy (GTDB): domain Bacteria; phylum Bacillota; class Bacilli; order Bacillales; family Cytobacillaceae; genus JAEVLT01. The sequence continues at coordinate 1,473,095 of CP172536.1, read as the reverse complement.
TTCGCGCCTTCTGCATTTCCATCCAGGCCGGGTTGTTTGGCTAATTTTCCAAATTGCGATTGCGATTGCGCTGATGGAAGCAGGGGTTTTTAATTTTCTAAACACGGTTCTGGGTTTTTACTCGAACGTTGCGGTTGCTTGGATTGGAGCGATTGTAGCTGATCTTGTGATAAATAAAAAGCTATTAAAAATCAGTCCTCCGTATATCGAGTTTAAGAGAGCTCATCTTTATAACTTTAACCCGGTTGGATTTGGTTCGATGATTATTGCTTCGGTAGTCTCTCTTTTAGCATACTTTGGAATGTTTGGCGCCTTTCTGCAAGCATTCTCGCCATATCTCTCCTTGATTTTGGCCTTTGTTCTTGCACCGATCATTGCTATCGCAACCAAAGGAAAATACTATATTGCAAGAGAGAATCCGGCAAGCATCATCCAAGGTTCATACGCTCCGCAGGTTGATTCTGCCAGACTGCAGCATCATGTCCATAACCGGTTAGATGGAGAGATCAATTGTACTGCCTGCAGTTTTGATTATGAGCATGAAGATATCACGTATTGCCCATTCCATGAAGGAATGATTTGTTCCTTGTGTTGCAGCCTTGAAAAAGATTGCCACGATATGTGTAAAAAAACGAATTAGAAATGGATTTAAACTCTATTTCCAATCATTATGAGCTATTTAAAGGAGGACGTTTCCCATGGGAAGTATTGGAAGTATGACAAAACCGACTGAAGGATTTTTAAGTGCATTGATTCAATATCCGGTTCCGGTCGTAAATTCACGTGCAGATATTGATAAACAAATTGAACAAATCATCAAAATGCTTCATTCAACAAAAGCAGGCTATCCCGGGGTTGAATTAATTGTATTTCCTGAGTACAGCACGCAGGGGTTAAATACCAGCAAGTGGACAACAGATGAGTTTTTATGTACCGTTCCCGGCCCAGAAACGGAGGCCTTTGCCAAAGCCTGTATCGAAGCAGAGGTCTATGGGGTGTTTTCCCTCATGGAGAAAAATCCTGATGGCGGTGAACCATATAATACCGCGATCATTATCGATCCGCAGGGCGAGATTATTTTAAAATACCGTAAATTAAATCCATGGGTTCCCGTTGAGCCTTGGAAAGCCGGAAATCTGGGCCTCCCGGTATGCGATGGCCCCGGCGGCAGCAAGCTTGCTGTTTGTATCTGCCATGATGGGATGTTTCCAGAAATCGCCCGCGAAGCTGCATATAAAGGAGCAAATGTTCTGATCAGAATTTCGGGCTATAGCACGCAAGTAAATGATCAGTGGATCCTTACGAACCGCTCCAATGCATGGCACAATCTAATGTACACGATGTCTGTCAATCTAGCAGGTTATGATGGTACATTCTATTATTTTGGAGAAGGACAGGTTTGTAACTTTGACGGGACTACACTAGTCCAAGGCCATCGCAACCCATATGAAATTGTGACAGCGGAAATTTATCCAAAATTAGCCGACCAAGCTCGTTTAAATTGGGGCCTTGAAAATAACATATATAATCTCGGGACGCGAGGATACGTAGCTACTCCAGGTGGTGTAAAGGAGAACCCGTATACGTATGTTAGAGATTTAGCCGCAAATAATTACCGCCTTCCGTGGGAGGATCAGATCAAAATCAAAGACGGATCGATCTATGGATATCCAATAAAGAAAGAAGTCGAAGCATAATCTACAGTCTGCCCTTTGAGTAATCTAGAGGGCAGTTTTTTAATCACTGAAATTGTGGCGAAATATAGTCTTTTCCGATATCTAGTTGAGAATTATTCGCACAGGAAGTTACCCTCGCATCATCCACCTAAGGAGAATAGGGCGATGCCGGATCCATCAACGAATCGAGATTAATGTTTGTAATTAGGACAAAGTCGATTGGACAGGTATCATATTCATTTTCTTCATTTTTGAAAATAATCATTAAAAATATCTAAATAATGGGGTAAAAAAGAGACTGTCTTTTTCGGATATTCCCATTATTTTGCACAAATGAGCGCTTCTTCTTTTTTCTATGTACGCACCTTTGTAGCATTTTCTAATAAAATAAGACAGAAAACCAACGATTTAAGTACAAACAACAGAGTGAGAAGGTTGGCGGGACCGCCTGGGAATCGAACCCAGCTGACCTGGCACGCAGGTCACAAGCGGTTTTGAAGACTGGACGTATTATTTTAGGTAATTTTAACCTTCGTTATTCCAGTCAAATCCCCGTCAAATCAATGTAAAATCAGCTTTTTGTATTTTGTATCACTAGTATTTTTCAGCTTTAATCACTAGTATTCCTTTCAATTCCACTAGTATTATTATAACTCGTTTTTTTATGGTTTCAAGCATGAAGTAAATTACTGTTATCGTTATGAATTTAATCAATCCTAAAATAAGTGTTGCTTTTTCCATTTGCAACCCCTGTTTTATATTTAGCATACTTCTTTTTCTATTTCTTTGAATAGTTCAATTCCTCTGATTTCCTCAGAAACAATAAAGAATTTTGCCTCTTTGTCATTTACAAATTCAATTACCTCTCTTTTGATTAAATCAGTAAATGATTTCAGATAATAGCTGTCACGTTTTTTAGTATATCTTGTTACATTAAAAAATAATTCTAATTCTTCAAAGCTATATAACAGATCATATTCATGATAGAGGTAAAGAACATCAAACAGTAAAAGTAAGTGCCCTTCATTTAGATTATATTTTGTTTTTAATTCATTTAAGTTCATTTTTCCCTCTCCTTTTTGTTTTTATTGCTTCCTTACACTTATATACTGACAAATATGGTCAGAAATAGGACATTCACTTCTAAACTTTTTAAAAAACTTTTTAAAACACCCTGTACAGCCCTATGTTTTCTTACTCCTAATAATAGGGAAAGTTAATAACCCTATTCCGATTACTGACATTTGAATTTTCTCCAAGTAGCTTATGGCGTGGTTTAGTCCATGCCTTTTTTATTTGACTTCTAATTCTAAATAATAGAGGTGAGAACAATGTACACAGTGAATAGTCGCTTACCTTACAATCAAGAATTTGACCACCGCTTTATTAAATATGTGCGTCATTCTAGGAACTTAACTTTAGATAGGTTCAGCACTTATATGGGGGTGGACAAAAGCACAATAGCTAAACTCGAAAAGGGTCAACTGGATTTTACGCCCTACTATGAAAGTAAGCTAAAAGAGGCTATAAAAAGGCTACAGATTAGCAACATTGAACTAGTGGCAATCCGTAGCATTATAGAAAGCAAGGAAAGGAAAGGGTACAGGTGATAGGACTTTTATTGGCAGTAACCGCACTAAAGGTATTTGACCTAGTAAGCAATCGTGAAAGAAAACAAGAATTTAAAACTATGTAAAAGGAGATTATCAGACTATGAAAAAGGTAAAGGATTTATTTGTTGAGACTAAGAAGGTTGTAAAGGAATATAAAAAACAAGCTGAGGCATTAGAGGCACAGGAACAGGAATTAAAGCTGGAACTATCTGTACTACATTCTGATATGAACGCTATTTTTCTTGACATGGAAACCGCTGATCTTAGTGACAAGATTTATCTAAAAATGAAAGTGAAAGAAATTACTTCTAAAGCTGAAATTATTGAAACCATGTTAGAGGAACTAGCGGAAACTATAGAGGAATTAAAATTGCAGTTCGTTCCCCTATTCCAGCAAGCACTAAGGGAAGATAGAAAAGCCCTTAATGAATATGAAGTCACTTCAATAGCTGAGAAATACCGTTATCTAATGCTTACTGAAATTGCTGATCTAGGGAAACAAATGCAAAGCCAATATAGGGAAATTTCTCCTGACATTTATGAAGTGTTTGAAGATCAAAAAGTAAGAGAAGAATTTCCACGACTAGAACACTCTTTTCATCAAGATCAATACAGACCGTTTTTTAGTTGGTTTGAACAATCTGTTGTTTCTAAGAATGAAGTTTTATCCGCTACTCGTGGCAACCTTCCTGAACACCTAAAAACACCAAAGGACGTGAAATAATATGAATTTAACTAGCATTGTAAAACCTGAAATCTTAGAGGAACTTAAAAAGGGGAATACGGAAGTCTTAAAAGGGCTTCCCCCTGTTTTGGCTATGCAATATGGTTTAGCCCTCCAAAATGAAGCTGGCAACTACAAAGAAAAATCTCCTATCAATGACGAGGAATTAACCAAGGCTATGTTCAACCGTCTTAAAGATATTGGAGTAAAAGAACGATTAACTAAACAAATTGAAGAAGGGGAAAAGGTCACTGAATAACAGTGATCTTTTTTCTTTATCTAAAGGAGATATGGAAAATGGCTTATTACGAAAAAGAAGAACAAGAAACGGTTGTTGTTTTTGAACCAGCTGCTAATCTATGGGATATATACACAAGCGTTCCTAAGCATATTAAAAGGTTTAAAAATGACTATATAGCGTCAGTTTTTCATGAAGAAAAAGACAATGTCAAGGCCGGTGTAAAAATTTATTTTTTAGCCGGTTTATTTTTTTAGAGTGGAGCCGGGATTTTGATTTAGGAGGGGGGCTAGCCCCCCTCCTAAATCAAAATTTCGCCGGTTGCCGGTCGGGCCTAGTTTGACAGTTAAATTCTGACCGTGTATTGATCTCCTTCTCTTAAATCGAATCGTACATCGTCCATAATGACAAACCAATTTTTAGCTAATTCTAATCTACAGGGGATTGGCTTTTTCCCTATGTATAGCTCAAAGCTTTCTCTGCAATGGAGGGCGTGTTTCCTACCCATTATATCAACGTACCACTGCTCCTGCTCATTATCATAACGCATCCTGTTTTTATTCATGAGCTGCCTCCAATCCATCCTTTGTTGGGATAATGCCGGCGCGAACCTTCTCTTTTAGCCGATATGAGTCACCTCGAATATTAAACACTGAGCTATGGTGTAAGAGCCTGTCCAAAATGGCAGTTGCCAGGACCGAACTTCCAAGCATATCTCCCCATTCACTGTATGATTTGTTCGAAGTGATGATCAGGGATCCTTCTTCATATCGCTTAGAAACCACTTGAAAGAATATTTGTGCACTTGTTGAATCAAAAGGGGCGTAACCAATTTCGTCCATGATGAGGACGGTTGGCCTTGAATATTGTCTTAGAAACTTTTTAATTTGATTTCGTTCGGCTGCCTCTTTGGCTGCTTCGATAAAGTCATCGGATCGAATAAATAAAGCTGTTTGTCCTTGGTCAATGACTTCTAAGGCAATTGAGATGGCCAGATGTGTTTTGCCCACACCAGGCGGCTCCAATAGTAGGATATTATGCCCGTCCCGGTAAAAGGAGCGTGAAATTAGATCCTGAATACGCTTTTTATTCACACTGGGTTGGACGATAAAGTCAAACTCAGTTAATGTTTTCACAAATGGAAAACGCGCATTTTTTACTCTTCTGCTCCATGAAGCCTCTCTTCTGAAATTTTCTTCGTGCTGTAAAATAGTGCTTAAGAATTCCGCATATGTTATACTTTCGTTAGAGGCTTGTTCCAAGATGGAGTCAAGGTCCTGAGCCACTGACCTCCATCCGAGCTGTAGACAGCGCTTATGCAGGTCCTCTAAAGCTTGCATGGTTCTAGTTCCTCCTCGTGGATATTTTCATAGTATTCAAGGGAGCGAACTTCTACTTCTGGAGCTTTCTGAACGTGAGGGGAGGTCGCCAAACCCATATCCCCTTTTTCAGGAGTTCCTTTTGTTTTAGGTAGATGTTCAGGCCTGTAAATAACCTTCTTTCCCGGATCTTGATTAACTTCATATTCTGTGATTTTTTTCTCGTGATCCCAGACTTCAAAATAATTCTTGTCTATCCAACGAATGCGTACCTCTTTCAGTGACGAATGACTCGGGACAGAATATTTTTTGGAATTGACGGAAATGTATCCATTGTTTACTGTGCGTTTTTCCAATTTTGTGACGACATATGGTTGAATCATACCTAACGGTAATAATTCTGCTTGTTCATCCTTAAATCGCACATCGGGTGCAACGCCTGTAGTTTGATTGGGTTTAGCGTTGGCCACGTTCGCCAGCCACACCAGGGCATCATGATTCCATGCTTCTAAAAACGGTTCGTGTTTACGCTGCAGGAAGTTACGGCGAACATACTTTACAGAGTTTTCAACTTTTCCTTTGGTACGTGGCTTTCCTGGCTGGCAAAGATCTACTTGAAACCCATAATAATAAGCAAAGTCCTTAAACACTTCCGTTAGAATGATTTCCTTTTTAAGCCTCTGCTGAACCACCGTTTTCATGTTGTCGAAAAGAACTTTTTTTGGAATTCCGCCAAAATACTCAAATGCTCTAATCATACACCGTAGGAAGGTATCCATTTTCATGTCGTTCGTAAAGCAAAGGAATCGTTTACGAGAGTAACCCATTGTCATAATGAAGCCATAGGTTCGCTTTCTACGCCCATCCATTTCTCGAAGACCGCAATCCATCCAATCCACTTGAGCCTGTTCGCCAGGTTGGGTTTCATACCTTGGAATTGCCTGCTTTCTTGGAGCACTTCTATAAGGTTGGACAAAGTCTTTTAGAATCGTCTTTTTCCCCGTATAACCCCTTTCTAATAATTCATCGAAAAGTACCTCGCAATTCGTTGTCCCTTCCGCAATGCGCTGCTTGAGATAGTCTATGTGGGGATCTAATTTACTTGGCCTATTTGGCCTTGTTTGTTTTTTTGGCAGCTGTTCAGTGTACTTTTTGGCCGTCGGCCAACTAATTTGGCATTCTTCCGCTATAGCCGAAATACTCCAACCTTTCTTGTGTAAATTTTGAATCATCCAGAAAACCTCTTCCTTTTTTTCAAAGTTCATTTTTTCCTCTCCTTCCGTAATAGATTATAAATCTATTACAGTCGGAAATTGTCGAAACTCTAAAAATTTATTCCGGCTATATTCTTAATTTTACACTCGGCCGTACCAACAACGAGGATAAAACTACTGCCTTACGTTTAAGGGTTAAAAAATTGCCATCTAGCTACATTTTTAATAGATAACATGGGGGAAAATACTTTGAATAGATCAGAATTTGAAGCCAAATTAAACGAAGTTTATAGCGGTACTGTGAAGCCCTTAAGTAGCTATATAAATAAAAATGCTACCCTTTGTTTTAAGTGTGAACAGTGCAGTTTAAAGTTCTTTGGTAAGCCTATTCATATTGTAGGTAAGGAACACCAGCGTCATGAATGCGGTATGCCATATGGAGATCGTTACGGAGAAAGACTAACTAAGGTAAGTGTCAAGCATAACAGAAATAAAAAGAAGGGTTCTGTAATAAAGTCTGATGAATTTAACCGTATGGTATGGGAAGATTACAGCTATCAGCAAATAGCCCATGAACTTCAAGTAAACCCAAACATAGTAAAGGATTACTTTATAGAAGAAGGGCTGATCTAAATGGAATTAAAGCTATTTGCCACCAGTCTTAGAGGACGTAAAGCCTATAAGGACGAGAAAGGAATACTCTACTTAGAATGTACTAAATGTAAATCTATAAAGAACCATTACAGCTTTGTAAAGGATAAACAAGGGTTCTTAGGAAAGAGGTCAAACTGTTATGAGTGCCAACGTGAGGCATATAGTGAATATAACAAGGCTTACCAAAAACAATATAGAATGGCTATGGCTAAGTACAGCTAATAGCCCTCTTTTTTTGTGCATGAAAAACTTTTGAAAAATACCGCAAAAAAATTTTTTAGGAACTCGCTGCTTTTGATTTAGCTAAATCCTTAACCACCCCTTCACTATAAAACCTCCCTTATATGAATTGATTTGCCCTTTATCCAAAAAGTAAAAGGCTAAAACGTTTAAATTCGTTCTATCCACACTACTGTCAGTGATAAAAGATAAAACATAGAAAATAAAAGGTTTTTAATTATTTGGTATCGAATTACTTAATTGGAAAGGTGGTGAAAAAATGACACTTAAATCTCCAGAACATATGTTAGATGAAGTATTTTCTTCTTCAATAATTTATTCTTTGGAAATTTTAGAGGAAGAACAACCACGTGAAGAATTACTTTCAATTATAAATGATTTTCTTGAAAAAGTTGTAAAAATAAATGAAATAAAAAATAACAAAGAAGCTGTTAGTGCGTTCCTAAAGGAATACGGTCGTATTTAATAAAACCGCACTTCACTGGGTCTTTTTCTGTGAAAGAGACCTTTTTGAATTCTATTTTGTAGTACAAAAAAGTTTGGAAACCATCGTATAAATTTTCCACACACCAGACCAGACCCAATACACCCACCAGCCCCCCCTATGGTACCCCCTCCCCCAATTACTGTTGATCTGATAGTGTTACTTATGTTTCTAGCTGTCCTGATCTATCATCAATGTTCTTTCTTTTCTTTTTTGTTTCTTTTCCTTTGTTTGTTCTTTCATTCGATCACTGTCTATTGTCCTTGCCTTGTCCTGTCATTCCTGTTCCTTGTCCTGTGACCTCGTGTGGTGCTGTTATCCCTTGTCCTTCCTTCCTATTCCCTAGTGTATAGCGTGGCTATGTAGCTGTCCTGTGGGCTGTGGTGAGTGCTGGTATTTAGGCTATGTGTTAGCCCTTAGTAGACAGCCCTATTATTTAGGTTGCACTATGGATTGATAGTTTTGGTTAAAGCACACTTGTAAATGTGATGCTGGTATCGGTCAATAAAATGTGAAGAAATTGGATAAAACAATAAAAGCGTCTCCCTTGTTGGGAAACGACTTTGAATAAGTGGTTGTTATTGAAGGGTACAGAATTTTTTAAGAAATATCCTGGACATCCTGTTCTAACAACTTTATTGGTTTATATACCTTAGCATAATAAAATCTCTCAATTTGTTCTTCCGTTTTAAGAAATCTCTCTTTAACATTAAATGTATCAATCAATAAAAACTTTTTGTCTTCAATTGTAAGATCATCAGGTCTGTGAATATATTTTGTTTTTGACCTATTATAAATGATTTCATAATATGTTTTTAAAAAACTCTTGACTATTAAGCCCTTAAAATTCCCATTAAGTTTAAAGTCATCAATTAGTTTTTTTACAAACCAATCGAAGTGAAGGAAAACATTTTTATCGTCAATTTGGGAGTAGAAAAATACCCATCCATACTTCTTTTCTTTTTCGGAAATTCCATTTACTTTATTACTAATGGAACCAGTTATTTTATTATTTAAATAAAAAATAAATTCACTAGGTGAAATTGTTTTTGAATGACGATACCGTGTAAACATATCTACAATTGATTTTTCAAACTTTAATTTTGTAGATTTTTTTATAGTTAAGCCTATATCTCCTGTTGACTTCAATTTTTCAATTCTATATCCTAAAAAATCATAACCAATCTTATCTATTCTTCCTTGACTACACTTATCTTTATTAACTTTTAATTTATGTTCTTCTTCTATATCCTTAAAAATATCACTCTTAATTTTAGCTATATCTTTTTCTTGGCATAAAATTAGTATGTCATCAACATACCTATAATAACGGAATTTCCTTCTTGACTTGTATTTTTTGTCCATATCTAGAAAATATACTTCAGCTAAGATATTTGAAATAGACAATCCTTGCGGTACACCTAAAATGTTAGAATATAAGCTATCTTCTTTTAAATGGTTTTTGGAAACTGTCGGCGTTCTAATAGCATTTAAAATCAAATCTTTAACAAGAGGGGTTCTAATTTTTTTAGATAACTTCTTATCCAAAATATTATGGTTTATATTATCATAAAAGTTTTTTATATCTATTTTGATAAAGGAATCAAAATTATTTAATTCACTCTTCATATCACCAATTACTGATTGCACTAATGGTTGATCTATTGAAAATGATTCTTGAATTATTTTATGCAATCCTTTATGAACTATTTTGTCTCTAATAGTTGGAATTGATATAACTCGAGGAAAACTATTTTTAGTTTTTAAAAACAACTTTTCTTTATATGCTGTATATTTGTATGTACCATTAAAAACCTTTCTGTTAATTGTACTTAAATGAGTATCTATATTTTTATCAAACACTTTCTTAACCATTCTATCTATTCCCGAAGCAGTGTTATGATGAATTGTTTTATCATATAGGTCTTTTAAGTTTTCTATTTTATACATATGCTTAAAATATAAATAAGCAGGTAACGACATTTTTAAATCACTTCCAAACAAATAATAAAACAAGTGCAATAAACGGGATTATAAAAATCGATATCTTTAAAGTCCAATTTGTGATTTTATATTTTTTATAGGAAATTTGATCTTCTAGAGTATTTAACTTCTTATTGTTTTTTAGGTAAACCAGCCGATCTATAAAACTATGATTATCAGTTTTATCTAATATATGGTTGTACTCTTTTTTAATTTCATTAAACTTATAAAATCTTTTCTGATAATCTAAATCCTCAAGAAGGAGATCCTGACATTGACTTTCAATTCTTGTCAAATCTAAATAACATTGTTTATAAGCTATTGCCTTTTCTTTATATCCGAATAAGGACACAAACAGGGATATTCCAAATAAAGCTACAGAGGAAATCAAAGTTAGAACAGTAATCTTGTCTACCATATCTTTGTCAGCAATAACAAGACCTAATATTGATAAGGCTAAAACAATTAAAGTGTAAAAATTAACGACAAATAAAGAAAAAACATTGTTACTATTCATTCTTGCTTCAGATTCCATCCTAGTTTTTTTGGTAACCCATACTTTGTTATCTTTAAAGTGTGTAATTTCGTTAATTAGATTACTTTCCTTATCTGACTTTTCAGTAGTATATAACCCCGCTAATAAGTTTTTAATTTCATTTAAAATTATACTATCTTGCTTTTCTGACTCTTTCATCTTAGTAAATAATTCTTTGATATCACTAAAAAGTGTCTTATCACTGTATTCAGTGCTATTTTCTTCTGTATTAGTCTTTTCAAATTCATCTTTAATCCTATCTGAATGTCCATGTCCTTCTATTTCAATACCATTTGATTGAGTTTCTTGTTTTCTAGTTTCAGTCGATTGTACCAATATATTCACCTCTTTTATTCGGTGAGTAAGGTTCCGATGGTTTGGATGGAATATTCCCGTAGGAATCACTGTAGATACAAAATATGTACCATTGATTAGAACACCTCGTGAGGTCATTAGTTGGAACCTTACTCTAATTTAATATCTCACAACACACAAGGTTTGACAATATTATACAAGGTGTTAAATGGAAATATTGTTATTTATAAATTACAGACTATACATTAGAACAAAAAAGAGACATTCAAGGGACTATTCCCTTAAATGCCTCTATAAAAATTATTTTAACAGTTCCGAAACAAGCGTCCACCTGTCAAAGTATTTAGTAACGTTATATTCCTGATCTCTATTTTCTATATACTTTCCATCTTTGTATTGGAAATAAAAATGATATAAGTCTGCGTTATCGCTGCGTTTTCCCTTGATAAAATCTTTTAACTCGTTAGTGGTAAAAAAGAATGTGTAAAACTCTTGGTTGTAAGATACAGTGAAAATACGGAGGTCAATGTCATCATTTAAAATATCCTGATAGCCCACTGTATGCCATGATGAAACAAAATCTAAATGGCTTTTGCTGTAATAAAACTTTGCTTTTAGTTCCTTATTAGGATTGCTATTCGACTGAATGACGATTCCTGAACCCTTAGCTTTATTACCTTTTAAGGCGGTTATGCCTTTATTTGTTTCATTTAGACGGTTAATAACATATTGTCTAGCAACAGAACGAGTAATTTTATCGAGGTTATCATTTTCTTGATCACTCGGAACACCTGAACTATCCAGTTCGTTTTCTTCTTCATCACTAGCATTATTATTTATTTGGTTTTCTAATACCATGACTTTTTCCTCTAAGGATTTTACCCTCGAAAATAGTTCCAAAATGATACCTTCATAATTATCACTCATGCTAACAACCTCCATTTTCATTTATCTAAAATATCTTACAATTAAATAATAACTGATTTTTTAGATGAACGCAATATTTATTTTAGATAAATTGGATATTTTAGATTTTTCATTTTATCCAGTTAGACATTCAAAATCTTAATGTAACAAAATGCATAAAAAGTTACATTCATTTCCCCTTGAATTCTTTACTTATAGAAAAATCATGCTATACTAGGAATATCCAAAAATATGTTACATTCAAAACAGCTTAAATAAAGGGGTTGTTACAATGGCAAATAAAAAGAACGAGATCAAAGACGTACAGCCTATTAGATCATTGGAGAAAATCGAGGATATGAAATGGTCACTAAAAAAATGGTGCGGTGAACGTGATTACATACTATTCCTTATAGGTATCAATACAGGTCTAAGGGTAAGTGATTTATTGGCACTAAAGATCAGTGACATTAAAGGGAAAAAGAAAATCACTGTTAAAGAGGGGAAAACAGAAAAACCTCGTACCATTTTATTAGCTAATATATATGAGGAAATAAACAGCTATATAAAGTCATTAAACGGTACTATGTGGCTTTTTCCTAGTCGTAAAGGCGATAAGCCTATTTCAAGAATACAAGCCTACAGACAGCTAAATAAAGCCTCAGAAATGGTGGATATTCCTGACGGTATTGGAACTCACACAATGAGGAAAACTTTTGGCTATTGGTACTATAAACAGACTAAGGACATAGCAACATTACAAGCTATTCTTAACCATTCACACCCTGAAATCACTTTACGATATATCGGAATTACTGATGAAGAAATAGAAAACAGTCTATCCAATTTTGTACTATAAGGCGACACTGTAAACGGTGATCGTCTTTTTTGTGCAGAAAAAATATTTTAAGGGCAGCTGTGTAAAACAAGTATGGAAGTGATATTTGCATAAATCTGAACAGCCCTCAAAATCACCAAACCTAGTGTTATCAAGGTTTAACCCATTAGCCTCAATTGTGCATTAGTCACTATATGGTAGTACTAATAACCCTTGTAAAACCCAATTTCATAGGGTAGTTAATCACAAAAATGATCAATTAAAAAAGCACCCATACAGGTGCCTGTTATTCTTAATTAAAAGGGTAAAGCATTATAAACTGTTGTTGCCATACCTATTAAAGATTGAACTGTACTGGCGTGGTCAGTAAAAGTTTTAATCTTACCCATAATGTCCATAAATTTATTATTGGCTTCCTCAGGGTTTTTACTTTTCATTATTTCCATAATTTCTACCATTAGTTTAAAAGTCTCGTCTCTTTTTTCATTGTTACTTTGAAGTAATACAGTCATTTCAGTTAACAATGCTGTATTTTTTTCAATTCCTTTTAAAGTGGCTAACATAGCCTCTCTAAACTCTATTTCACTTTGCTTGTCCTCTAATTCTCTTTGTTGCTTCTCTTCTTGATCTTTAACGATTTGTTTATATGCTTCCGTTTTAGTAAAGTCAGGAATTACTGGTTGTTGCTGTTTTAGTATCTTTGAAAAATCAAATTTCGTTGCCTCAATATTAAACTTAGAAAATAAATCGTCACTCATTTTATCGCCCCCTAATCATTATGTATCATTCGACATAAAGTTCTTTATTCCTGTTTAAAATACATATTTTCCCCTTGTGATTAACAAACTCTAAAAACCCAATAAAATCAATGGTTCAGCACTTTTAATAATCACAAGGTTAATCACTAATGGTTGTGACTAATAAACCGTTACTCTATACTGGCTAACATTTAATACAGGCTTGTAACAAAAATGTAACACTTCTCAATCCCTTGGGGCTGTAAGGTTCTAGCGTTTGGTAGAAATTTCTTTGAAAAACAGCCTGTAAAACGTCACTATTTGACACCTATATATATGTAAATAACTAAAGATAAAAAAGATAATATAAAAATAAAATAACTGTTATAAGAATTGGGCGTAAGCCTCGTAAGATTTAAGGATAAGTCTGTCTATATAGAAATAGACCTAATAAAAAGAATACCCTTCGGGGTGATAAATCACTAATATAAAAAATGACACTAATATAAATTATTTAATGATAGCTATAATATAGATAATTATATATATTTATAGTAATCACAGTAATAGAGTTTAATTATGTTTATATAAAGGACAAATCAAATTCCTTTAGTGCGGTTACTGATTGTCCTTTTCCTTCCCCTTGCTGGTCTTAGTGCTGGTGAGGGGTTTATTTTTATATCCATTTTTAGGATAAAAAAAAGCTGTCAGGGAATGGTGTCCTAACAGCGTTTTAAAAGTATTCAATTTTAATCCTCTGTACCTATCTCCTACCAAAAACACTTTTTAATGGTGAAAATGAGTTATGCTGTCTTTTAACGTCCGAATCAGTCATTTGAATATATTTTCGCACCATTGACATATCAGAATGTCCTAAAATTTTTTGTAAAGAAAATGGATCACCGCCATTCATAATGTAGAATAATGCCCCCGTGTGTCTGAATGTATGTGGTGATACTCTTTTATTAGATATTCCAGCCATTTCACCTAATTCTGTTAATCTTCTTCTCCATGTATTACTAAGAATTTCTCTACCGTCATAAGTAACAAATAAATATTCACTTCCGAAATCTTCCGTCTCTCTCATGTATTCTTCTAAGATTTTAATTGTCTTAGTTGAAATTGGAACATTTCTTTGCCTTTTTGTCTTAGTTTCATGAGGTTCTAATTTAATATAACCACTTTTTAAATCTACATTAACCCTTTTCATATTAAGTAATTCTGAAATCCGTACCATAGTATCTAGTAATACATAAATCATTACTTTATCCCGAAAACCAACAAATCGGGAATCGTCAATTTGGTTTAAAAGTGCCTTTACTTCAGACGGTGTAAAGGCCTGAATTTCATCTTCGGGTGTTTTAATTGGCTTAAACTTTTCATGTATAGGAACATCAATCCAGCCTTCCTGATAACAATGACGTAAAAATGCACGGTTGGTTCTAATACGTACATTTACAGTAGTTGGTTTTAATCCTTGATCATGAAGCATATAGCCAATATAATCCCTAAATAGTTCAAGCGTGACTTCTTCATTTGGAACATCGCCACCTAAATAATCGTTTAGATACCGAAAATGTTCATAATAACCTTGGATAGTCGGCTTTGCTAAACCCTCTGTTTGTTTATAATTCATAAACCGTTCAAACATTTCAAACAACGTCATTTTATTTTCAGTGTTTTTAATCCGGTTAATATATTGTGATTTTCTTGCACCTTTACGTTGTGTTTTTCTAATAACAGCTTGCATTAAAAAATCCACCCTTCTTACAGAATTTGGTGGAATTGACACACTAGTACTTACTATATCAGTCGCACTAGTACTATGTAATTTTCCGAAAAAATACTGGTGACTTTTTAACTTCAAATCACGGTTCAAATCCCTGTCAAATCACATAAAATAAACAGTTCAAACCGTTGATAATACTGAAAAATTTGGCGGGACTGCGTGGGAATCGAACCCACCAGACCTGGCACGCAGGTCACAAGCGGTTTTGAAGACCGTGGGGGACACCAGTACCCCATTCAGCCCCATTATTAAAAATAAGCGACTTATTTATTATACTTGAATCAGGTGCGATTTTTCAATAGCGTTCACATGATTGTAAAGTTTTCAGTAGTGTTTTCCCACTCTTCTTAACATGGTTCACTCTTTTTTAAATGTTCACACGATTGTAAATTTTTGCGTTGTGTCCTTGTCTTGAATGCAAAGTTGCGTCTATAATAAGATCAAAATGACTGTTTGCAGGTGAATGCGAATGCTTCATGGCTGGTTTATGTGGTTTATTTTATTTTGGACTTTCTTTTTGATCGGTTCTTTTGCCATCGGCGGGTATTTTATGTTCCGTAAATTTTTAAAAAAGCTTCCGAAAGAGGATGGCAAATCGGTTATGGATTGGGAAGAACACTACGTTCAGCAGTCCCTTCACCTCTGGAGCGAAGAAGAAAAGCAATTGCTGAATGAGCTGGTCAGCCCGGTTCCCGAGCTGTTTCGTGATGTGGCCAAGCATAAGATCGCCGGGAAGATCGGTGAACTTGCCTTGAAAGAACAAGTTCCGAAAATCACGCAAGACCTCGTCATCAAAGGCTACATTCAAGCAACTCCTAAACGTGATCATAAATTTTTGCGCAAGAAGCTGAAAGAAAAACAAATCGATGTTTCGCGATATGAGCATCTCTTCTAAACCGTTCCGACTGGACGGTTTTTTATTATGCCCCTTATTCTATATCTTCCAGGCTTTCTTAGCATATGAAACCAAGGGTAAGAAAAGCGCAAGCGCCCTTGGTCATCGACGTAAGGAGGTGGACTGAGCCGAGTGAGATAAAGGAGAGTCGAAAGACGGTAGTCTTTCGTTCTCGACTTATCGTAGACGAGGCGAGGGAAGCGACGTAGTCGATAGGGCGCTGGAGCTAGACAGCTATCGAAGTTAAGATATAAATTCTGATATTAGAACAAAAGGCAGTACCGATGCCTCCTTTCCCCTCGTTACGAAAAATGCTTTAAAGCTTAATATTTTTAAGTTGATGATGAAGCTTTTTATAATTGAGGTACATGGCAATTCGCCATGGGACGATCATGCTGTATGCAAGCAGGAAGAACATTCCGCCAAGCTGTTTATAGTCGATCGATGTACTTAAAATGGATTTCGCCACAATCCGTATGATCAGCAGGCCGATTAGAATAAAGACAAACGCTTTGGAACGTTTCAAATAAATGTCATTGCCTTGAATCTCAAATTTAGAGGTTTTAACTAAAAAAATGGAAAACAGCATGCCCACAATGACAGCCTCAACAATTTCCATTGGTGTCAGCCGGAATTCAGGGAAAATATACATGAGTGCACCTGTTGACATAAAAATGGGCGGCAGCACAATTTTTTTTATCGATGCGGGTTTTTTGGCTGCTTTCAACCGGACAAATAAAACAAAAACCGCCATAAGAGCAGCCCCAACTGATGACACAACAACCATGTTCATAAAATACATCCATTCCTTGTCAAATTTAGTTTCAATCAGAATTTCCAAAATTAATAAAAATAATTACAAAGTGTTTAACGTAAAATTACCAGCCAATTAGGCAGCAGAAAACAAAAATGAAAAACCATTTTAGAAACTCCAAAATGGTTTATTATTTTAACACTCTATTAATGGCTTCAAGTACACGGCCTTCGTCGAAAGGTTTCACGATAAAATCTTTAGCACCCGTTTCAATTGCCTCCACCACCATTTTCTGCTGGCCCATTGCGGAACACATGATGATCTTCGCATCCGAAAACTCGCTGCGAATCATCTTGACGGCTTCAAGACCGCTCATTTCAGGCATTGTGATATCCATTAAAACAAGATCAGGCTTTAATTCCCGATATATTTCAACAGCATCTTTACCGTTATCCGCCTCTCCAACAACTTCATGGTTGGCTTTTGTTAAGATATTGGATAATGTCATCCGCATAAATTTTGCATCATCCACAATGAATACTCTTGCCACCGCATTTCCCCCTCGTGCCGTCGTCTAGTGTCAATTTAAAAATATGCAGCATCGATTCTCTCATTTTAATCCACTCTTAAATATAGCGAATTTTTGCATGAATTTCAAATAAACCGAAGCATTGACAGCAGTTTTTTTCATTCGTTAAAATCCGGTAAAGCCACCGAACATTCCTAGGAAAATCGAAATAATTTTTGTCATCCAGTCAAAGAATAAGACAATCCCCATCACAATCATAATGTATCCGCCAATTTTCACAATCTTGGTATTATGTTTACGGATCCATCCCATTCGGCCAATAAAAAATGACAAAATAAAGAACGGAATGGCAAAACCAAGTGAGTAAGCAGTCATGTATAAAACACCATATTCAGGCTTGGATGCCGCCAGCAAAATAACAGATGAAAGAATCGGACCTGTACACGGAGTCCAGCCTGCCGCAAAAGCCATACCGATCAGGATCGAGCCGATGTAACCTGATGGACGGTTTTTAAATTCAAAACGGCGATCTTTCATCATAAATTCCGGCTTGAATATTCCGACAATCATAAGTCCAAAGAGAACGATAAAAATCCCGCCCAATTGGCGAATCAAGTCCTGGTATTCTCGGAAAAAGCTGCCGATTAAGGATGTCCCAAATCCAATTGCAATAAAAATAACCGAAAACCCGATTAAGAAAAACAATGTGTGCAAGAGGCTTCTCTTCTGCAGCATTGCATTCTCACTTTTCAGCTCACCAACAGACATCCCTGTAATGTAAGATAAAAAAGCGGGATAAAGAGGTAGGCAGCAGGGAGAGATGAAGCTTAAAAAACCTGCTCCTAAAGCTAGAAATATGTTTACATCTGCCATGTCAACACTCCCACTTAGTCGTATTCGATTTTATTCTACCAAAAGTCCCTGCGAAAAGATAATGATTTATTTCATAACTTATTGTACGAAAGCTGTTCCAACTTTATAATTTAGTATATTCCATTCATTGAATCGGAAATGACCGATTCATCGAAAAAATCGTGCATTTTTCTGCGTTCGTGAACTTAAGTAATAACAGCAAATTCGACTCGGTTTCACAGAAGATCCTAAAATAAGGAATGCTTTTCTCCTTTTCTGCAATGAAAAAAGCACCCATTCATATGAGTGCTTGTCCCGTTTATTTCGTCTGTTTATTCATGGCGTTCAACATTTGATTGATTTTCTTCTGGGATGGCTTCATTCCCATTTGCATCATCATCATTTTCAGCATTTGTTCATTGATTGGTGGATTTTTCTTTAAATAGCTCATCATATATTTGCGAGCAATGAAAAAACCTAGTGCTACACCGGCTGCAAGTGCCAGTATACCAACTAGAATAGTGGTAACCATTGTATTTCCTCCTTCATGTTGTCTAATTTACAGTGTACTAAAATCCGCGCAACAATACAATATCTGAATCAATTAGACAAATTTTCTTTCTTTTATCGGTTTTAGCCAGCCAAAGCGCTGATGTTCAAAATCGATCGCCAAAAAGGAAGGTTCACATTTTCTTAACACCTCGAAGAAAATGGTTTCCGCTTCATAACTTCCGCTAGACTCCACCGTTATCAAATTCCCATGTATTTCTAACTCCGCTCTACTTTGCTTTCCATTCAAATCAATGGTGTAAGTACCCTGATCGTATTGAAGTCCTCGCAGCTTTCCGAGCTGTTGCTGTATAAGCTGGTGAATTTTCAATGCGTGCAAAGGTTTGGTAATATAGTGGATTTGTTTTTTTATGATCATTTTAAGTTCGCCAGTTGCGAATTGATATTCTTGAAAAAGCTGATAAAACATCTGCTCTCTTCCGAAGTAATGGGCGGCAAATTCATCTTCTATTAAATATAGTTGATATTTTCTCACCACAATCTCTCCTTCGTACGATCCTCTTTTTCCTATTATAAGAAAACCATACTAAAACATTTGTCTTACGGTGGAAAAAACTTTAACTATTATTGTCGAATTCGCAAATTTCTAATTGTTTATACTATTATACCTTCAACAATCTTTCATTGTCACGCATTTGCCGCGCCTTTACAAGATCAACTAGTATCACTAGAAATCTTTTTAATGCTTCGCCAAACATGAAAAATCAGTAATCCAATGAAGAAGCGCATGGGTTTTCCATGCGCCACACTCCTTATTTGCTCCTTCTTGCAAAATCAACAAAACGAAATTTATCCAGGCGATGCCTTGATTCCGTATATTGAAAAAGTCTCGCATTATCCAAATAAACATAGTTACGGACAACGACCACGTGCTGGTATCCTTTTAAATCTAGAAACTTTTGGTCATCAGCGGTGTATTCCTCTACCACTATCTCTTTTCTCGCAAAACTGATGTTCAGTTTTCGCTCATGCTCCAAATAATGATAAATCGACTTTTCACATACTTCTTTTGTAAGCGACGGAACGTATTTTTTATTAAAATAGTCAAT
Source organism: Bacillota bacterium Lsc_1132 (assembly GCA_044598425.1). Taxonomy (GTDB): domain Bacteria; phylum Bacillota; class Bacilli; order Bacillales; family Cytobacillaceae; genus JAEVLT01. The sequence continues at coordinate 1,453,181 of CP172536.1, read as the reverse complement.
GTCAAGGATGATTCTTTCACCTTCTGTTTCTCTTGATCGTACAACCTTCCACACTTCATCCCTTGGTGATAAGTTTAACTGTCTTTGGATAAACTCACTCGGTTTCATGCAGTAAAGTTCATAGACGATCGTATGGAAAGGCTTATCTACCCGTTCCGTAATTTCCTTAAAGCTGACAAGTCCAGATATTGGAAAGTCAAACCGGCCAATGTCGAGTACAATCGATCCCTTCGCCTTGATTTTTTGAATATAGCCATTTTGCGAAAGGAGATTGAGCGCTTTACGAACAGTCTCTCTCGATGTTTCGAATTTCTCCGCTAATTCATTTTCAGACGGGAGTCTTGAATTTTTCGGATAAACTCCATTTTCAATCTGCGCTGCAATCTCCTGATAAATCATTTGAAATTTATTCTTTACCATCCAAATCACCCAATTTATTGTATCATTTATTCAGGTGAAAAATAATAGATTCAAATGGCCTCAATGTCATTTTTTCAAAGTCGACCTTGGAATCAGAGTAATTTGATAGTAAGATTTCTCGTTTAAAGCATTCAATCTTTACATCTTCCGGAACCGTAAACTCCGCTTCTGTTCCGTAAAAATTACTTACGACAAGCAATTTTTCATTTTCTGCATTTCGCAGATAGGCAAAAATGCTCTCATCCTCTTCTGCCAGAAGCTGATATTCCCCAGTGGTCACAATTTCATATTCTTTACGAAGCTGAATCAATTTTTGATAGTGATAAAAAACCGAATTTAGATCTTCCAGGGCATTGGCGACATTTATTTTGCGATAGTTGTTTGCAGCGGCAATCCATGGCGTTCCCGTTGTAAACCCGGCATGCTCACTTTCATCCCATTGAACTGGCGTTCTTGAATTATCACGCGATTTGCTTTTTAAAATCTCCAAGATTTCTTGTTCAGACATACCTTGTTCTTTTTTGATTTGAAAGATATTGAGAGATTCCACATCGCGATACTCATCAATGGAGGTAAATTTCGGGTTTGTCATCCCAATTTCCTCCCCTTGATAAATATAAGGTGTTCCTTGCATCATATGGATCGTTGTCGCCAGCATTTTTGCAGATTCCACCCGGTATTCTTCATCATTTCCATACCTTGACACAATCCGCGGCTGATCATGATTGCACCAGAACAATGCGTTCCATCCGCCGCCACGCTGCATTTCCACTTGCCATTTCGATAATATTTTTTTTAATGCTAAAAAGTCAAAATCCGCCAGCGTCCATTTATCTCCATTTACGTAATCAACCTTTAGATGGTGAAAATTAAAGGTCATGCTTAATTCATGATTGTCCGGATTGGAGTATTGAATGCAGTTTTCGATCGTTGTCGAAGACATTTCGCCCACTGTCATGGCATCGTGGCGCGAAAAAACTTCCTGATTCATTTCCTTTATAAACTCATGAACACGCGGTCCGTCCGTGTAATACTTCCGGCCATCACCAGGAGGTACGGTCCCATCATCATCTAGGAAACGCTGGTCCTTTGAGATTAAATTGATGACATCAAGCCGGAAACCATCTACCCCTTTTCTAAGCCAGAAGTTCATCATTTCGTAAACCTTGTTTCGAACTTCAGTATTTTCCCAATTCAAATCTGCCTGGGTAATATCGAAAAGGTGCAAATAATATTGGCCTGTTTGTTCGTTCCATTGCCAAGCCGAACCGCCAAATTTCGATTCCCAGTTATTCGGTTCACTGCCATCTTCCTTGCCATTTTTCCAAATATAAAAATGACGATATGGATTGTCTTTTGACTGGTGCGCCTGCTGAAACCATTCGTGTTCAGTAGAGGTATGGTTCACAACGATATCCATGATAATTTTGATATCTCTTTGATGCGCTTCCGCTAGGAGCTGCTCAAAATCAGTCATTGTTCCATATTCCTCATGAATCGAATAGTAGTCACTGATGTCATAGCCATTGTCCTTTTGCGGGGAAGCATAGATCGGTGTTAACCACACCACATCTACGCCCAAAGTTTTTAAATAATCCAGTTTACTGATAATTCCCTGCAAGTCGCCAACACCAGTCCCTGTCGTGTCTTTAAAGCTTTTTGGATAAATTTGATAAACAACTGATTTTTTCCACCATGGTTCTGCCACGATATCACCGCCGTAAAATTATTCTAAGTTGCTATACGAAAGAGACCATTGGCAAATGAAAGCTGCCAATGGTGTGTTTTTCGTTATTTTTGTTTTTTTGCTTTTCCCCAAACAAAGGTAAGAACAACTGGAATGACGATTGCAATTGCCATTCCAATAAAGAACGGAACCCATTTTTGCGGTACGATGGATAAGAATCCAGGTAGACCGCCGACCCCGATCGATGGAGCTACTACACGATTGATGGTAATAAACATACCGGCAATTGCTGCTCCGATAATCGCAGAGATAAACGGATAGCGGAAGCGTAAGTTTACTCCAAACATCGCAGGCTCTGTAATACCTAAGTATGCAGAAAGAGCAGATGTAAAGGATAGACCTTTTAATTTTTCATCTTTTGCTAGGAAGCCCATCGAAAGCGCTGCTGATCCTTGTGCAATGTTCGACATAACGAGAATCGGCCATAGGAAAGTGGTACCGGTACTGCCAATTAATTGCAAGTCAACCGCAAGGAAAGTATGATGCATTCCTGTAATAACAAGCGGACCATAAATCAAGCCGTATGCGAAACCACCAAGAGCAGGAACGTTGTGGAAAATTCCTACAAATAATTGCGTAATCCATTGGGCGATTGTAAATGTAACTGGACCGATAACAATAAAGGATAAGAATCCAGTAATCAATAAAGCAATTGGTGCTACGAGCAGCAATTGAAGCGCATCCGGAATCCGCTTTCTTAAAAACTTTTCAATGTTTGCGAGCACCCATGAGGCAACCAATACTGGCAGTACTTGCCCTTGATAACCCACTTTTTGAATCGTTAAACCAAATAAATCCCAAGTCGGAATTTGACCTTTTGCCTCTGCAGCTCCCCAGCCCCATGCATTTAACAAGTCTGGGTGCACCAGCATTAAACCAAGCACAATCCCTAAGAGCGGGCTTCCTCCGAAGCGGTTAACGGCAGACCAGCCAATCAAACCAGGCAAAAACACGAATGATGTATTGGCAATCAGATTTATAATTCCGGCAAAATCTGCCCAGTTTTTGTGAACTTCAACAAATGATTGATCATAAAAAATTCCAGGTCCTGTAAGGATGTTGTTAATTCCCATTAATAAACCGGCTGTTACGATCGCTGGCAAGATTGGAATAAAAATATCAGCCAGTGTCTTAATTACGCGCTGCAATGGATTTAAGTTATTTACTGCCGCGTCTTTTACATCCTGTTTGCTCGATTCGCCGATTCCAGTTTGGCGAACCATTTCATCGTACACCTTGTCAACTGTACCTTGGCCAATGACAACTTGAAATTGGCCATTAGCTGAGAAGGAACCTTTAACAAGATCAATGTTTTCCAGCTCTTCTTTGTTGACGAGCCCTTCATCTTTCAATGCAAAGCGAAGACGTGTCACGCAATGGGTGGCAGCCGCTATATTTTCTTTTCCCCCCACTGCCTCAACGATTTCTTCAGCCGTTTTCTTCAGTTCCATGTTATTCCCTCCTGATTTGGTCTTCTATTTTTATCTTAGACCTCCCTAGAAAACGCTTTCCTTTTGGTGAAAAAATTAGCGTTTTTCGGCAAAGTACGCATGCTTAAGCTTATTTTACCGATTCGCTCAACTTATTAAACGTCCTCTATAAACGATATAAGAAACTCCTTCACCAAAATACCGCTTTCATTTTTATAACTTGTATATACAATCTACGATTTAGAGTATATCCTGTATATACAAGTTAGTCAACCCTTTTTTAAAAAATTTGTCGAATCGTTATGCAGGATGTTGGTAAAACTTTTTTTGCACAAAAAAAGAATGGGTCGTAAACCCATTCTCTTTTATAATTAATTTTTATAGCAATGCTTTGACCTTCGCAACCACGTTGGCAACGCTAAAGCCATACTCTTCGATAATCTTTTCTCCAGGGGCAGAAGCACCGAACGTATCGATCGCTAAAACATCCCCCTCGTCGCCAACATATTTATGCCAGCCAAGCGACGCACCCATTTCAATACCAAGGCGTTTCTTGATATTTTTTGGTAACACAGATTCCTTGTATTCTTTTGATTGTGCTTCAAAGCGATCCCATGAAGGCATGCTAATAACAGAAACGTCAATTCCTTCAGCTGCCAGAGCTTTTTGTGCTTCAACAGCTAGGCCAACTTCCGAACCGGATGCCAAAAGCAATGCATCTGGAGTCTCTTTTCCGGCAGGGGAGATAACATAAGCCCCCTTCGAAACACCTTCATAAGCATTTCGATCAGTATCTTTTATCGTTGGCAAGTCTTGACGTGTCAAAACAAGAGCGGTTGGCTTGTCTGTCGACTCAACTGCTAATTTCCAAGCAGCCGCTGTCTCATTTCCATCTGCAGGGCGAACAACCGTTAGACCAGGCATTGCACGCAATGCGGCTAATTGCTCAATCGGTTCATGTGTAGGTCCGTCTTCGCCCACAGCGATACTGTCATGGGTAAATACATAAGTCACTGGAAGACCCATCAATGCGGCAAGGCGGATGGCTGGACGTAAGTAATCGGAGAACACAAAGAATGTTCCGCCAAATACTTTAAGGCCGCCATGAAGTGCCATTCCATTCATTGCCGCACCCATCGCAAATTCCCGTACACCAAACCAAATATTGCGCCCTTCATATGAGCCAGGCATAAAGTCTTTTGAACCTTTAATCAATGTCTTATTGGAACCAGCAAGGTCCGCAGATCCGCCAATAAAGATAGGCAGATTTTTCGCAATGCCATTTAATACTTCACTTGAAGAAGCGCGGCTTGCCAAGCTTTTACCTTCACTGTAGAATGGAATATCCTTATCCCATCCTTCAGGAAGCTCGCCTTTTAGTGCGCTTTCTAATTGATTTGCCAATTCAGGATAATCTTTTTTGTATTGAGCGAATAGCTCTTTCCATTCTTTTTCTTTTTTCTCGCCATTTTCAATGATGAGTTTTTTAAAGTTTTCATAAACTTCTTCAGGCACGTGGAAATCTTCTTCAAAAGTCCATTTATATGCTTCTTTTGTAAGTTTTAATTCATCTGCTCCTAACGGTGCGCCATGGACACCAGATGTGCCAGCTCGATTCGGTGATCCATAGCCAATGATGGTTTTAACTTCAATCATTGTTGGGCGGTCAAGATCATTTTGAGCTTCTTCTAAAGCAGCTGTTATTTCTTCAAGATTGTTGCCATCTTCAACACGGATATATTGCCAACCGTATGATTGGAAACGGTCTTTTACACTTTCACTGAAGGATTTCGATAATTCACCATCAAGTGAAATATCATTTGAATCGTACAGTACCACTAAGCGTCCCAATTTCAAGTGTCCTGCAAGCGAGGCGGCCTCTGCAGAAACACCTTCCATTAAGTCGCCATCTCCACAAATGGCATATGTAAAATGGTTAATCAGTTCATATTTTTCTTTATTGTAAACACTGGCCGAATGGCGCTCTGCCATTGCCATACCCACTGCCATTGCAATTCCCTGCCCAAGGGGTCCTGTTGTTGCTTCAACACCTTCTGTATGACCATACTCCGGGTGGCCTGGTGTTTTACTTCCCCATTGCCTGAATTGCTTCAGATCCTCCATTGTGACGTTGTAGCCAGATAAATGAAGCAAACTGTACAACAATGCTGAACCATGTCCAGCAGACAGCACAAAACGGTCACGGTTGAACCACTGCGGATTTTTTGGATTATGGTTCATAAAACGTGTCCATAATGTGTAAGCCATCGGGGCGGCACCCATTGGCATCCCTGGGTGTCCTGAATTCGCCTTTTCAATCGCATCAATTGCAAGTGTACGAATTGATGTAACAGATAATTGATCAATCGTATTAAACATAACCGACATCCTTTCTTGATCACTAGTTAATCACTACAGTTTTTATATTATAGTGCACCAGCAATTTATACAACAAATTGGGCAAAAGAAAGACACAAAAAGCCATTTATTTTTATTGTGCTCGGAATATGTCAGCCTATGTAAAAAAGAGGATACAAACTTGTATCCCTTTTCTATTAATGAAGATGCTTATTTCTTTGCATTGTCTTTAACTTTTCAGGTGTCACATCATTGCCCTCAGGGTCAATAACTTTAACGTTTGAAAGAGTATTTAGCATAGATGACCGAAAAGCTGCAAGATATTCGCTTCTTAATTTTGTTTGTTCTTTCGCTTCTATCTCCGATAATCCCGTTGCTTTAGCTTTTCTAGCAAGTTCATTGATCCTTGCTATTTTGTCTTTTGAAAGCACTAAAAATTCTCCTTTCAGATCTTAAACCCTGTATTGTCTGACATCTGATTTTACTAGAAAAAGCTTTATCTGACAAGTAGGAAGTTCTATTTCTCAATAGAATATCCAACCATTTGTTTTATTTATCAAAATGACTTTTATTGATTATTTTTTGTATTTATTTAGTTTTGAGTACTCTTGATTGAAGTGAAGAGTGTCTGGATCTCCATGCAGAAAATGTATGGATTTTTGCAAAAGGAACTCAATGAGTTCCTTTATTTAATTCCTGAGAAAGCTATGGTTCCTAAATGCTAGTTTTTTATTTGCTTTTCTACTTCATCCATGTATTCTCTGTATCTTCTATGTACCGTCGCTTTGCTAACATCAAATCCCAATCCTCTTAATGTTGCAGCAATTTCATGAAAGGTAAGGTTTTTTTTTCGAAGATTAATTATTTCCTCCACAGGCAACTCTTTTTTTTCCCTGCCTCCTAAATGAATATTGGATAAATTCTTATGTGGTTCGAAACCATCCTTAATTGCTCTGACCATTCCTCTGCTTATTTTAAATTTTGCAATTCTGTGTTGAAATTCTTCGACAGCACTTAAAATTTCCAAAACCATTAAATCAGCATCTGATAAAATGATCTCTCCATGATCTTGCATTGTTAAAACTTTTATACCCATTTTTCGCAGTTCATGAATAAGTGCAATTTTTGAATGCCCTCTACCTAAACGGGTATCATCTTGTATAAGCAAAACATCTGCCTGCTTTTCTTTAAATAATGCTAATGCCTCGATCATTCCCTCCCGATCTACATCAAATCCGCTATGCCTTTCCTCAATGATTTTTGTTACTTTAAATTGATTCATTTTCGCTAAATTCTCAAGTTCTTCTCTCTGTCTTTTTAATGATGTATCTTGTGTAATTTTTTCAGTGCTAACTCGGCAATAAATAATCGCTTTCATGTACTCCAGCTTCCTTCCTGTTGGTCTTACTTTTCCGCACTGGCAAACTCTTTTGTTCCAATATCACTATTTTTAATCGGAATGATGATTTTTTCACCCGGATAAATTTGATCTCCTTCAATTTCATTGTGCTCTTTCACCCAACCAATGAATTGATCATTTGAGAGCGAGTATTCACTGGAGTACTGCTGTGCAATTTTCCAGAGTGAATCCCCTTCATTTATGGTGATATTTACATAATTTTCTTTATGGAAGGAATGAGATAGAAACGAGAGAACCAAAGCAGTACTAATGCTTAAAACAACCAATACAATTGCATAAGAATAGCGATTCCATAAGTTTTTCATTTTCAACACTCCATTTTTAGAATATACGTTCGCTTTATTTAATTTCATTATAGTGCGAACACTTGTTTCGTGTCAACCAATATTCGAACTTATGTTTGTATAAAAATTGCTGGCATGCTATAATAAAGACAACATTAACTAGGCGAGGTGCGTCCAAATATGACTAAATTATCAAAGCGGCAGCAGGATATCCTTGATTTTATAAAAGGAGAAGTGAAGAAAAAGGGTTATCCGCCATCGGTCCGGGAAATAGGGGAAGCTGTTGGGCTTGCATCCAGTTCGACGGTCCACGGTCACTTAGCAAGATTAGAAAGCAAAGGGCTGATTAGAAGAGACCCCACAAAGCCGAGAGCAATTGAAGTTTTAGAAGTCGACGAAAGCTCAACCATTCCTAGAAGCAATGTTGTCAATGTTCCTGTCGTTGGAAAAGTAACAGCCGGTTTACCTATTACAGCAATTGAAAATGTTGAGGAGTACTTCCCTCTACCAGAGAGTCTGGCACCTCACGATGAACAGGTCTTCATGCTTGAAATTATGGGAAACAGTATGATTGAAGCGGGAATTCTAGATGGCGATTATGTGATTGTCAGACAGCAAAAAACTGCAAATAATGGGGATATTGTTGTCGCGATGACCGAGGAAGATGAAGCTACATGTAAGAGATTTTTTAAAGAAAAGGATTATATTCGCCTTCAGCCTGAAAATTCCACAATGGAGCCGATTATCTTAAAGAATGTTGCGATTCTCGGCAAAGTCATTGGTGTCTATCGGCAAATTCATTAAACCGTGAAGCAACACCCTGTACACGTTAAAAAAGTACGCTATGCGTGCTTTTTTAATTTTGACTATCATTTTCAGTTGACGCTTCCTGCCCTACGTGACCGAAATTCGTAAAGAATCGTTCGCACACTTTTGGGCAGCACAAATAGAAAACTGCGCTGCTCCCTAATATTCTATTAAAAAACTGCCTACAAAAAGAAAAGCCCCGACGCATAGAGCGCCAAGGCTTTGACTAATTAATATATGCTCATATATTGCTCGCGTTCCCAAGGGTGAACGGCTGTGCGGAACATATCCCACTCGATTTCTTTTGCTTCAAGGAAGTGCTCAAGAATGTGCTCTCCAAGACCGGAAGTAATAACTTCATCTTTTTTCAATTCATCTAACGCTGCTGCTAGAGTTGCAGGAAGATCATTGATGCCTTCTGCTAATCTTTCTTGTTTGTTCATTACATAGATGTTGCGGTCAACTGCATTTGGCGGAGTTAATTTATTCTTAATTCCATCCAATCCTGCTTTTAGAAGAACGGCCATTGCAAGATATGGGTTTGCAGATGGGTCAACACTACGGACTTCAACACGCGTGCTCATGCCGCGGGAAGCTGGAATACGAATTAGTGGCGAACGGTTGCGTGCAGACCATGCAACATAGCATGGTGCCTCATAACCAGGTACAAGACGCTTGTATGAGTTGACAGTTGGATTTGTAACAGCTGTAAAGCTTGGTGCATGTTTTAAAATACCAGCGATAAACTGACGGGCTGTGTCACTTAATTCAAGATCGCCTGTTGGCTCATAGAAAGCATTTTTTCCATCTTGGAATAAAGATAGGTTACAGTGCATTCCAGATCCGTTCACACCGAATAATGGTTTTGGCATGAAGGTTGCATGCAAACCATGCTTTCTGGCAATTGTTTTTACAACAAGCTTGAATGTTTGAATTTGGTCACATGCTGTTAGGGCATCAGCATATTTGAAGTCAATTTCATGCTGTCCAGGTGCCACTTCATGGTGAGAAGCTTCGATTTCAAAGCCCATTTCTTCAAGTTCAAGCACGATATCGCGGCGGCAGTTTTCGCCAAGGTCGGTTGGAGCTAAGTCAAAGTAACCGCCATTATCGTTCAATTCTAAAGTAGGCTCACCTGCTTGATCTAACTTAAACAGGAAGAATTCTGGCTCTGGTCCAAGGTTGAAATTTGTGAAGCCCATTTCTTCCATTTCTTTTAATACACGTCTTAAGTTATTGCGCGGATCTCCTTCAAATGGCTTTCCTTCTGGAGTGTAAATGTCACAAATAAATCGAGCCACTTTACCTTTTTCAGCAGTCCAAGGGAAAATGACAAAGGTATTAAGATCTGGGTATAAAAGCATATCAGATTCTTCAATTCGTACAAAACCTTCAATGGAAGAACCATCAAACATCATTTTGTTATCAAGAGCTTTTTCTAATTGGCTGATTGGGATTTCAACGTTTTTGATTGTCCCTAAAATATCAGTAAATTGCAAACGGATAAACTTTACATTTTCTTCTTTTGTGATCCGTATGATATCTTCTCTTGTATACTTTGCCATTTTCTTACCTCCAAATAGTTTAATTTAATTTAGATAAAAACGAGACATGTCTCCTTGACGCAATGAAGAACGGTTAAATCTGCCAGCATTTTGCAATTCATTACGAAGCAGATTCCTTAATTCGTCATCTGTCAAGTCACGCTTCGCTTTTTCCGTTTTCTGCTGGAGGTCTTGAGATGCAAGCGTCTGCTCGTTTACCAGTAACAATTTTTTGATCCCTGCCATATTTAGTCCTTGATCGATTAAGTCTTTTATTTCTAAAAGCCTATCAATATCATTCAAACTAAACATGCGACGGTTTCCGTCTGTTCTAGCAGGAGAAATTAATTGGTGCTCCTCGTAATAGCGGATCTGCCGAGCGGATAAGTCCGTCAGCTGCATCACAATTCCGATTGGAAACAACGGCATTGAACGGCGAATTTCACTTCCACCCAAGGTTTCTCCTCCTTTTGCTTGATTCATATTGTTATTATATTTGATGTAAAATTTCTTGTCAATCAAATGTTAGGTCTTCTTACATCGTTTTTTATTAAAAATGACAATTTTATTAACTCCATCGGATAAATCCTTTGCCAGCTAAATGATCAAGCGCAAGGCAAACAGCAATTTTTACATGTGAATAGGTTAGACCCCCTTGAACATATGCTGCATACGGCGGCCGAATAGGACCGTCAGCGGTGAGTTCGATACTCGCCCCCTGGATAAAAGTTCCGGCCGCCATAATTACATCGTCCTCATATCCCGGCATATAGCTTGGATATGGAGTAACATGGGAATTAATTGGTGATGCAAACTGGATCGCTTGGCAGAACGCAACCATTTTGTCACGATCATTAAATTCGACCGACTGGATTAAGTCCGTTCTTTCAGCATCCCACTTTGGAGTTGAATTCATCCCAAGCTTTTCAAGCATGGCAGCAGTAAAGACGGCTCCTTTCAAAGCTTCCGCCACAACATGGGGTGCTAAAAAAAAGCCCTGATACATTTCTTGAAGGCTGTATAGGGAAGCACCTGCCTCCGCTCCGATGCCCGGAGATGTCATCCGATAGGAACAGGCCTCTACCCACTCTTTCTTGCCGACAATGTAACCGCCGGTTTTCGCAAGGCCTCCGCCTGGATTTTTAATCAGCGAACCTGCCATTAAATCGGCTCCTACATGACACGGTTCCTGTTCTTCAACGAATTCGCCGTAGCAGTTATCTACAAATACAACAAGATCGCTTTTGATTTCTTTAACAAATGAAATCATTTCTTCTATTTCATTAATGGTAAAAGACGGTCTTGTTGCATAGCCTTTCGAACGCTGAATGCCGATCATTTTCGTTTTTGAGTTAATTTTTGCTTCAACAGCCCGCCAGTCAATTTCGCCCTGTTCCGTTAGCTCAACACTGTCATAGCCAATTCCGAACTCTTTTAATGATCCGACTCCATTTCCGCGAATTCCAACAATTTCTTCAAGTGTATCATAAGGCTTCCCTGTTATGTATAAAAGTTCATCGCCCGGGCGCAAGACTCCAAATAGGGCGATGGAGATAGCGTGGGTTCCGGAAATGATTTGCGGCCGGACAAGCCCGGCTTCACCGCCAAAAACATCCGCATAGATCCGTTCAAGGGTATCCCGCCCATGATCATCATACCCATACCCAGTTGTTGGAATAAAATGAGAGTCACTCACTTTGTGTTTTTGAAAGCTTTGCAAAACTCTGAATTGATTGCTATCACTTCTTTGATCAATTTTACGATGAATCTCCGCTATTTGTTGTTCGACCTCGTTTACCCGCTGCCGCAATTCTTCCCCGTACGTTAAATTTTGATACATTTTTCCTGCTCCATTCTAAACTTTGTATTTCTCTAGCTGTCCTATGATTTGACGTTCTTTTGGCGCAAAGCCCCGGCAATAATAATACTCATTTACTTCATTAAATTTAAGCTCTCTTAAAATGGTTTCATTTTTTAATTGGGACAGCATTTTCCCTTCGCTTGATGGAATTTGGACATGATAAGAATCCATCATGCCAATCATCACTTCTTCCAATTTCTTTTTCAATTGATAGCGGTCGTTTTCGTCAAAGGCACTAATAAACACGGTCTGCGTTTTGGCGGTTGGCACAAAATCAGGATGTCGACTATCTTTTTTATTGTATACCGTTAATTGAGGAATTTCTTTTACATCCAATTCTTCCAGGAGCTGATTTACCGTTTTTTCATGTTGAAAATAATCCGGATTGGACATATCAACCACATGCAGAAGCAGATCTGCTTCTTTCACTTCCTCCAAGGTTGAGCGAAAGGCCGCAATCAGCGCAGTTGGCAGATCTTGAATAAAGCCAACCGTATCAGTAATTAGTAAACCAAATCCGCTAGGTAAAAGAAGCTTCCTCGTCATCGGGTCGAGGGTAGCAAAAAGCTTGTTTTCTTCATACGAATCCGCTTCGGATAAGCGGTTAAAAAGCGTTGATTTTCCAGCGTTTGTGTAGCCAACAATTGCAACCTGAAAAGCCTTGTTCTTCTTTCGTCTTTCTCGGTAGCGATCCCGATGCTGAACGATCGTTGCAAGTTGCGATTTAATATCATCAATACGCCTGCGAATATGGCGGCGGTCAGCTTCCAGCTTTGTTTCCCCTGGTCCTCTTGTACCAATTCCTCCGCCAAGTCTTGATAGTTCAATCCCTTGACCGCCTAAACGCGGAAGCATGTATTGCAGCTGGGCAAGCTCGACCTGAAGCTTCCCTTCTTTTGACCGGGCCCTTTGTGCAAAAATATCAAGAATTAGCTGCGTCCGATCAATGATTCGCGCATCCAATTCATCTGAAAGATTTCGCTTTTGGCTCGGTGACAATTCATCATTAAAGATGACCAAATCGACCTCAAGTTCATGAACCAATGCATTGATTTCTTCTATTTTCCCACTCCCAATGTAAGTTGCAGGATGAAGACGTTCACGCTTTTGGGTAACCGAGACAAGAACCTGCCCTTTGGCCGTCTCCGTCAAGGAAGCCAATTCCTCCATTGAATAGGTAAACCGCACTTCATCCATCATTGTTGTTTGACAACCGACAAGAATGGCTTTTTCCACTTCTGATTTTTGTTCCAAACAACCACCTTCTTTTCCTTTGCTTTTTCGTCTTTTACCATCATATCAAAAAACTGCTCATTCCTACAATTTCCGCTTTCTGCATGATAATGCAAACCATTTAATAAGAAAAGCGCAAGCGCCCTTGGTCATCGACGTAAGGAGGTGGACTGAGCCGAGTGAGATAAAGGAGAGTCGAAAGACGGTAGTCTTTCGTTCTCGACTTATCGTAGACGAGGCGAGGGAAGCGACGTAGTCGATAGGGCGCTTGCGCTAGACAGTGATCGAAGTTAAGATATAAATTCTGATAATAAAATAAAAAAATCGATGGTTTCTTCCTCCCATCGATTTTTTTACTAATCATCAGCTGTTTCAAAGACTAAGTCATTGCTTCTTAAAGTCATAAGTTCTTGACGGTCGTACTGATTAAGCATCAGCAAACGCATTGCTTGCGTACGAATTGATTTTTCAATGATATTGCGGACATAACGCCCGTTTGAAAAACGATTCGGACTCAGGATTCCCTTTACCCCGCTTATATGCTCCTTTAGCTTTCGTTCTGCTTCATGGCTTAATTTATATTCTCGTTCAACCAGCATCCGATGGGCGATTTCCATTAATTGCTCAACATCGTAATCCGGAAAATCAATTACAAGGGGGAATCGGGAGTGCAGACCAGGGTTTAAGGTTAAAAAATAGTCCATTTCCCGGGAGTAACCCGCCAGGATAAGAATGAATTCATGCTGTTTATCCTCCATGTGCTTAACAAGCGTGTCGATCGCTTCCTTACCGAAGTCCTTTTCGCCGCCCCGCCCCAGCGAATATGCTTCATCAATAAATAAAATTCCTCCTTGTGCCTTTTTAATTAAATCCCGCGTTTTTTGGGCAGTATGGCCAATATATTCCCCAACAAGATCGGCACGCTCCGCTTCAATTAAATGCCCTTTTGTCAGAACGTTCATTTTCAAAAAAAGCTTGCCGATTAATCTCGCAACCGTTGTTTTACCTGTGCCTGGGTTCCCTTTAAACATCATGTGCAGCGCCTGCTTGCGCGCTTTTAACCCCAATTCTTCCCGCTTCTTGTTGACATAAATCCAAGCATAAATTTCCTTTATCATCCGCTTCATTTCTTCCATTCCAACCAATGTGCCAAGCTCGGCTTCGATTTCTTTTAATGCCTCATGCTCCGGCGGAATATCCTTTGGAACAACTTGAAAATCTGACAAGTCTTTTAGCGATTTTCTTTTCTGCGAGTTGAGGACGATGCTTATTTGACCATTGCTCTTCATTCGAATCGGTTGATCCAAAGCTTTCACCTCTCATTCTGCCAACAATATATTTTCAAGTGGTCATTTATTGAAAAAACCATGTTTATAGAAAATCAGAACATTTTCGTTTTGATTCGCTGAAAACACCTTTTTAAAGAAACAATCCTTCAATCTATTTGTATTCATTACCTATGTATTTCATTAAAACATTTTCTATTGTAAGGATAACTATGACAAAAGCCCGTCAGCGATTGCTGCGGGCTTAAGAGAATTTATTATTTGCACGGCTGGAAGCTCCTTACTGAGAATCTAGCTCCAGCTGCACATTTTTTTGAGGTGCAAATGTCGAAATAGCATGTTTAAAAACCAGCTGCTGTTTGCCTTCAGATTCAAATAGCACTGTAAAATTATCAAAGCCTTTAATTTGGCCTCTTATTTGAAAACCATTTAATAAAAACACAGTCACGTTTGTGCCGTCCTTACGCAATTGATTTAAAAATTGATCTTGGATATTAATTGATGTTTTCATCTGAAAATCCTCCTCTTTTATCTCTACTATTATGTATTCGATTTTAATTGCAGCTTTCCTTCCGTATAACGAGAAATTACGTTTATTTTTTTTGAAACATCACTTGGATCCGTCATATCAAACCATTCTACACTCATTTTATTGCGAAACCAAGTTAATTGCCTTTTTGCATAGCGCCGGGAATTTTGTTTGAGGTTTTCAATGGCAATGTCCAGTGGAACTTTCCCATCAAAATACTCAATAAGTTCTTTGTAGCCAATCGCCTGGATGGATTGGCATGCACGAAGGCCTTGATCATAAAAATTTCGTACTTCTTCTAAAAGACCTTCTTGAATCATCAAGTCCACCCTGGCATTAATCCGCTCATACAGCTTTTCTCGTTCCATCGTAAGCCCAACGATAGCCGTTTGATACAACAGTTCGGGCTGCTGGTCTTTTTGCCAATCACTCATTGTTTTTCCCGTACAATGGTAAATTTCCAACGCGCGTATCACCCTGCGGAGATTGTTTGGATGGATAAGACGGGCACTGTCTGGGTCAATATCAGCCAATTCCTGGTAGAGAGCTTCATTGCCAATCATTTTCGCTTTTTGTTCTAGTTGATTTCGAAAGACTTCGTCAGCTGCTGCCTCGGAAAATTGGTAATCATAAATCACTGATTGAATGTACAAACCGGTTCCGCCGACAATGATGGGCAGCTTACCTCTTTTTCCAATTTCGCTGATTTTCGCCCGGACCAATTCCTGAAACTCCGCAACTGAAAAACTCTCTGAAGGATCTTTAATGTCAATTAAATGGTGAGGAATTCCTTCCATCTCGTCAGCCTTTATTTTGGCTGTTCCAATATCCATCCCTTTGTAAATCTGCATGGAATCTCCACTGATGATTTCACCATTTAACCGTTTTGCCAGTTCAATGCTCAGTTTCGTTTTACCGACCGCAGTTGGTCCAATGATCACCAGCAGCTTTTGTTTTAAATCCAATTTTTTCACACTGCCTTTTTATTAATCCAATTTGGAGCGAAAGACATCGATCTTCCACATCTATATCGTAACATAAAAACCAAATGCAGTTGAACATCAAATCATTATGGACAAAAAATAATCCTGTTATGCAATTTTCATATTACAATTCTCTTAATTTTTTCCCGATAAATTACAATCGGTTAACGGTTCGTTTACATTCCACTTCCTACCCCCATATTCATGTTAGTGTAAAGTGAAAAATATTTTGTAGAAATTTAAAGAAACAGGGTGAAAAAATGTTGTCGAATGCTGAAATTGGAATTGATTTAGGTACTGCAAATATATTGGTATACAGTAAAAATAAAGGAATTGCCTTAAACGAACCTTCTGTTGTGGCAATTGACACCGAAACAAAAAATATCCTGGCCGTAGGTAAAGAAGCAAAAGAAATGATCGGAAAAACGCCCGGCAGAATTGTCGCGATCCGCCCTTTAAAGGACGGCGTCATTGCTGACTACGATATTACCACAGATATGCTTAAGCACATTATGCGCAAGGCGGCAAAGAAAATGGGTTTTTCTGTCCGCAAACCAAATGTGGTTGTCTGTACTCCATCGGGATCCACGAGTGTTGAACGCCGGGCCATCCACGATGCTGTTCGCAACGCTGGTGCGAAAAAAATCCACCTGATTGAAGAGCCGGTGGCAGCAGCAATTGGTGCTGGTTTGCCAGTAGATGAGCCGGTAGCAAATGTGATTGTCGATATCGGCGGCGGAACAACTGAAGTAGCGATTATTTCTTTTGGCGGCGTTGTTGCCTGCCATTCCATTCGCGTCGGCGGTGACAGGCTCGATGATGATATCATTCAGCATGTTCGCAAAGAGTACAATGTACTAATTGGCGAACGCACTGCCGAAAACATCAAAATGGAAATTGGCTACGCTCTTGTTGACCACGAAGAACATTTTATGGACATTCGCGGCCGGGATCTTGTGACTGGACTTCCAAAGACCGTTACGCTATCCTCCTATGAAATACGAAACGCAATGAAAGAGGCACTTTCGCAAATTTTGGAAGCCATTCGGGCAACCCTTGAAGATTGTCCAGCTGAATTAAGCGGCGACATTGTTGACCGGGGGGTTATTTTAACAGGCGGCGGTGCTTTGTTAAAAGGGATGGAGGAATGGCTGAGCAAAGAGATTGTCGTTCCTGTTCACTTAGCGCCAAATCCGCTTGAGTCTGTGGCAATCGGTACAGGCAAAGCATTGCAATATATCCACAAGCTGCAGCAAGCAATAAAATAGAGCATGATTTCAAACAAAAATGCCAGGTCTCTTGAGATTTCCCCAAAAGCACTGGCATTTTTTCTACCTTCATCGTAAGCCCGAATTATAAAAAATTAGCGCACCTTTCCGGTGCGCATTACAAATAGCCGTATATCCTGATTTTTTTAATCAAATATACGGCTTATTTCATTTATTTACTGCATTCTGCCTGGATCATTTTTGACCAAGGCATGTATTGGTCTAAAATTTCAGGGTTTTGATGGATGCCAAGATTCGGTAGGTCCGTTAAAAGTTTCTTTATGTATTCATAGAAATCAACGCCGTTACTTTTGGCTGTTTCTGCGATACTCAAACAAATGGCGTTCGCTTTTGCGCCGGCTTCACTAACACTGAAGAGCCAATTTTTTCTTCCTAGAACGTTGGGACGGATGGCATTTTCTGCTGGATTATTATCAATTTCAATGCGCCCATCATTCAAGAATGCTTTTAGTCCATCTACCCTGTTCAATGTGTATTCAGCTGCTTTAGCAAGGGCATTTTTTCCGTAGAATGGTGACGTTTCAACCCACTCAAAGAATTTATCTACAATTGGCTTCGAGTATTTTTGGCGTTTTTTTCTTCGTTTACTCGGAGACAAATGTTTAAATTTCCTTTCGAGTTGATATAATTCATCGCAATAGCCCACTCCAATTCGGCCATTTTTGCTGTCTGCTTTCAGCCAATAACGACGAACATGGGCCCAACAATTCGCGAATGTAACGCCTTCCAACTTATCATAGGCGGAATAACCATCGCAAACGATCGTTCCAGAAAAGCCTTCAATGAAACCTTCAAGGACAGATCGAGCCCGTGATAATGCGCTATGAAAGAGAGTTATTGGTGGTCCTTGGCATGGAACACTTCGAGACACCCAATTATATGCATTGATCTGACCGGATTTCCCATCGGATCGATTGATAATTTGTCCATATGTTTCATCTACATGCAAAACAGATTTAGCCATCATCAACTCTTTCATTCGTTCGTAAATAGGTAAAAGCCAATCCTGTGCTGTACGGATGACCCAATTCGAAAGGTTTTTATCATTTGTATCAAGGCCATAGCGATCCCATTCCTTAACCTGGCGGTAAAGGGGTAAGTATTGTACAAATTTATCATAAATAACTTTGGCAAGCACGCTAGGGCTTGCGATGCTACGCTGAATCGCTGGTTGTGGTGCTTTCCCACGTTTGATTTGCGCTGGCTGTGATGAATCACTTTTGCAGTCTTTACACTCATACGCATGTTCAATGTGTTGCACTTTCATCATTTTCGCAGGAATAAATTTTGCCTCTTCACGGACGATTGTACTGCCAATTTCAATCATTTGCCCTTGGCAACAGTCACAAATCGTATTTTCCGGATGATGGTGAATTGCTTCTATTTCAATATCTTGATGCAAAGAGTCATTTCGTTTTTTCGATTGAACTTTTCGTACAACAGTATAAGATATTGTCTGTTGGCTTTGTTCTTCTGTGTGCTCAGGTTCGCTAAAAGCCGGGTCATCATCAAATAATGAGCCTTGCCCGTCTGGCACGTTATATTTCGTTTTTTCAGTTTTTGATCCAAATAAAAGTTTAGTTAAATGGCGTACTTGTTCGGTTAACGCTTCGATCTGTTTTGATAATTCTTTGTTTTGTTGATTCGAATGAGCCAATTGCTCTTCGAGCAGCCGAATTAATTTCTCGTTTTGATTTTCATTCGCAGAAGAAGCGTTCGCCACACCATTCACCACTTTTCGTTCGGTTTCATTCATCTTATTATAACTAGTTCGAACAGCGGAATAAAGAAAAAAATAGTGGTTTAACAAATTTAGAATACACCTCTTGGAGATGGTTGAATTGCCTTTGGCTGTTGGATTGATAACCCTTCGAGCAGCCATCGAACCTCCTGCTGAGAAAGTTTGCGTACCTCATTTTCGTCTTTGGGCCATTGCAATTTGCCATTATCCAAACGTTTATAAAGCATGGCGAAGCCATCACCGTCGAAATACAAACATTTATAGCGATCCTTACTCCAGCCAGCAAATAAGAAAATGGAATCACCATATGGATCCAGTTCAAAAGAATCTTGGATCAATGTGGCTAATCCATCAATGCCTTTTCGCATGTCGGTCTTTCCACAAATGATGTAAATATTTTTCACACTTGTATAGTCGTGTTTCACAGATATTTCAGCTCCCTCATAACCGTTTGGATGATGTGCTCATCCACGCCGTTGGAGAAGGAGATTTCTACGTTTGCCGTTTTGATCGTGCAAACGTTATTAGCAGAGGTTGATGATGAAGTGGATTTATTTGAAACTTTGTATTCGGAATGTAATGTAACGGGGACAATTGTAAGTTTTTGTTGCGGCATTTGAAAAGCACCTCCCATAAATTGATACATTCATAGTACCAGGAGGCGCTGCGTGTTTATATGCGTTGTTTGATTGGGGGCTTACCCTTCATCCTCTAAGAAAAAAATTTAAAATAGCCGCAACAACTGCTCCGACAATAATTCGCAAAATCCATGTTGTATTGCTTTTGATCCCATCCAATGTTTTGTTCAAGTTTTTAATATTTGTTTCAACGACAGCGACACGAGTTTCGAGCGAGGAAACCCGATCTTCCACTTTTGACAAGCGCTCTTCCATCTCAACTCCCTCCATTCCAAATCAGCTGACTCATGCGGCTTCAGTGCCATTTTTCTCTCTTTATACTATAGTGAATGCATTAGGTTTTAATTTGGAATGGCTTATACCACTGGACAAACATTGGTTTTTTTTTGCCAAAAAAACTGGAGCAGAAAAAAACTGGCTGTAAAATAGCAAGCCCAGTATTGATCGATTGCAGCTACATGACGCGTTTGAACATTTTCTCCATGTCATAGATAGAATAATGAATGATAATCGGCCTTCCGTGCGGACATGTAAACGGATCGGAAGCCTTCCGCAGATCATTTAGTAGTGCCCCGATTTCATCATTGCGCAAATGGCGGTTTGCTTTAATCGATCCTTTGCAGCTCATCATAATCGCCGCTTCTTCGCGCAATTTTTTAATATCGACTTTTTTCATGGCCAGCAGCTGCTCGATCATCTCTTCGATCGTTTCCTTTTCTTCTCCTTTTGGAAACCACTGCGGGTGGGAGCGGACAATAAAGCTGTTCGTTCCGAATTCTTCAAGAAACACACCCACTTTTTCTAGCTCATGCCTGTATTCAATAATTTTCATATACTCATCGGCCGAATATTCGAGCGTAATCGGCACAAGCATTTCCTGCAGTTCACTTTCAACCTGGCCGACTTTTTCGCGGAAATATTCGTACTTAATCCGCTCCTGAGCGGCATGCTGGTCAATGATGTACAGCCCTCTTTCGTTTTGGGCAAAAATATATGTTCCGTGCATTTGCCCGATTGGGTAAAGCGGGGGAACCCGGCTTTCACTGTGCAATGGTTCGGTCTCAGCGACTGGTGCAACGGCTTCTACAGTTGTCTCGCTTTCATCGACAAGAAGGAAATCTTTCTCAGGCTCATATGAAGAAAATTCCTGCGACAACGCCGCAACACCCAGATCATCCCCTTGATCGTTTTCCGGCACTTTTTCATCAGATGTTTCCGAAAAAAAAGCCATATTCTCCGGTCTCAAGCTTGGCCGAGATTCCAAAATTCCAGTTGGAAATGCCTGCGGATTTTGAGCTGGTGGTTCGTTTTCACTAAAAGGCAATTCATCCAGAACCAATGTTGTTTGCTCTGTTTTCGGCTGTTCTTTTTTCGCCGGAGTAAATCCTGCCGGAATCAATTCTTTCTTTTTAAACGCGTTTTTGATCGTCGCGCTGACCAGTTCGTTTAACTCTGCTTCCTTACTGATTCTCACTTCCATTTTTGAAGGATGGACGTTGACATCGACAAGCAGCGGATCCATCTGAATATTCAGGAGAACGAGCGGAAAGCGGCCAATCGGCAGCAACGTATGGTACCCTTCCTGAATCGCTTTAACGAGCGGATAATTTTTGATAAACCGTCCGTTGATCATTGTTGAAATATAGTTTCTGGATGCCCGCGTTACTTCGGGCATGGACGCATAGCCACTAATCGTAAAGTCAAGTGACTCTCCCTTGATTGGAACGAGCTGTCTGGTAATTCCAAACCCATAAATAGCGGCAAGCACCTGACGGACATCGCCGTTCCCGTTCGTCTGAAGCAATTTCCGCTCATTATGGATCAGCCGGAAAGCGACCTCTGGATGGGAAAGCGCCAGGCGGTTCACCACATCGGTAATATTCCCTAACTCGGTATGAATCGTCTTCATATATTTTAAGCGCGCAGGTGTGTTGAAAAATAAATCACTGATTGTTATATCCGTTCCTCTTCTACTGGAAGCTTTTTCAAAAGTGATCACTTTGCCGCCTTCGATGACAACAAAGTTGCCGGCACCTTCACCGGTTGACGTTTTCATTTCAAGTTTTGATACAGAGGCAATACTTGGCAAGGCTTCACCGCGGAATCCAAGCGTCCGGATGCGGAACAAATCGGTTTCATCCTTGATCTTGCTTGTTGCATGGCGCTGAAACGCCTTCAGGACATCATCTTCTTCGATCCCTGCACCATTATCGGTTATCCGGATTTTCGCAAGTCCTGCTTCTTCCACCTCAATTTCAATGACAGTACTGCCGGCATCAATCGAATTTTCGACGAGTTCTTTGACAACTGAGGCAGGGCGCTCGACAACTTCTCCTGCTGCAATTTTATTTGACAAAGCATCATCCAATTGAATGATTTTCCCCACATTTACTCGCCTCCTAGCCTTTTAGTTTTTTTTGCAATTCGTACAATGTATTAATGGCCTGAAGCGGCGTCAGGTCCAAAATATCAAGCTTTTTCAGTTTCTCCATCACCCGCTTCTCTTTCGATGCCAGTTCATAGTTTTTTCCCTCTGTGTGCGGTTCATCGAACAACGACAGCTGACCGGACGGTTCATGAATTTCGTCTTTTACAGAAACTGCTGAAGCTTGCGGTTTTGGCTCTTGTTCTAATTTTTGTAAAATTTCAGCGGCACGAGTAATTAATTCTTTCGGAAGCCCGGCTAGTTGAGCAACATGAATCCCGTAGCTTTTGTCAGCTGGTCCTTCTTTTATTTTATGAAGGAAAACAACTCTGCCATTGTGCTCAACCGCACTGACGTGGACATTCTTCAATTTTGTTAATTCTTCTTCCAGAACCGTCAATTCGTGATAATGGGTGGAAAATAACGTTTTTGCCCCAATGCGGTCATGGATGTACTCAATCATTGCCTGGGCTAAAGCCATCCCGTCATACGTCGAGGTGCCGCGGCCAATTTCATCAAATAAAATTAAGCTGTTTTGCGTCGCATTGGCAATCGCGTTTTTCGCCTCAAGCATTTCGACCATGAACGTACTTTGTCCGGAAATCAGATCGTCCGCAGCGCCAATTCTTGTGAATACCTGGTCAAAAATTGGCAAAATCGCTTCATTAGCGGGAACATAGCAGCCGATTTGCGCCAAAATTGCAATTAAGGCAATCTGGCGCATATACGTGCTTTTCCCGGACATATTTGGCCCTGTAATCAACAGAACCTCCCTCTCACTGTCCATATAACAATCATTCGGAACATATTCCTGGGAGTTCAATACTTTCTCAACAACCGGGTGACGGCCATCCTTAATGACAATCCGGCGCTCCTCGGAAAATTGCGGTTTCACATAGTGCCGTTCCTCGCTGACTTGGGCAAAGCATTGCAGTACATCAAGGGCACTCACATTTTTCGCTAACGCTTGCAATCTCGGAATATATTCTTTTACTGTTTCGCGAATTTCACTGAATAATTCATATTCAAGCTCGCCGATTTTTTCCTCTGCTTGTAAAATGAGCGCTTCTTTTTCTTTTAATTCCGGTGTGATAAAACGTTCTGCATTTGTTAAGGTTTGCTTCCGTTCATATTGGCCATCCTGCAAAAGATGCAAATTCGCCCTGGTAACTTCGATGTAATAGCCAAATACACGGTTATAGCCGACTTTCAGCGATTTAATACCTGTTTTTTCGCGTTCCTCCCGCTCAAGCTGGGCGATCCACGTCTTGCCGTTGCGGCTTGCATCGCGGTATTGATCCAGCTGTCCGTTATAGCCATCGCGAATAATATTCCCTTCTTTTAAAGAAAGCGGCGGGTTATCGACAATCGCCTGCTCCAATAAATCGATTACTTCTTCGCAAGGATCTAATCTTTCTGCCAATTCCAATGCTTCTACTGTTTGAAACTGCCGGACGATTTCTTTTAAAAACGGCACCTGCACGAGCGAACGTTTTAGCTGCACCAAGTCGCGCGCGTTTACATTGCCAAAAGCGATGCGACCGGCAAGACGCTCCAGATCATAGACTTCCTTTAATTTTTCACGGAGATCCTGCCGTTCGAAATAATGCTCGATCATTGTTCCCACCATGTTTTGCCGGCGGATGATTTCTTGCTTTTCGATAAGCGGACGGTCAATCCATTGCTTCAGCATCCGGCCGCCCATCGCCGTCATCGTGCCGTCAAGCAGCCAAAGCAGCGAACCTTTTTTTCCTTTTGAGCGAATCGTTTCGGTCAATTCAAGGTTCCGCTTTGAATAGTAATCAATTTTCATATATTGATGAATTTGGTAAGTAGAAACCGGCTGTAAATGATCCAGGCTTCGTTTCTGCGTCCGGTATAAATAGTTAAATAGTCTCGCAGCTGTCTGCTTTAGTTTATTTTGTTCCAAATTCTGTAAAAGTTGATTGAAAGAATCTCCTGGTAAATCGTTATCTTCAAAAGATAAAGTTATTACCGAGCGCTCACGCATCTGTTTTTGCAGGTCGCCATTAAAGTCAATTGGAATGACGACTTCTTTTGCGCCAAGCACAGCTAATTCATTTAACACTTCTTCAAATTGGCTCGACAGCAATGTTACCTTGCTTTCGCCTGTCGAAAGATCACTATAAGCAAGTCCAAACGTATCATCGTCGAATGGAGTGATCGAAGCGATATAGTTGTTCTCTTTGTCGTTTAAGCCCCGGCCTTCCATCAGTGTTCCTGGCGTGATCAACTGGACAACTTCTCTTTTCACAACCCCTTTTGCCTGCTTCGGATCTTCTGTTTGCTCACAAATGGCCACTTTGTAGCCTTTTTCGATTAATTGTTCGATATAATTTTGCGCAGAATGATAGGGCACTCCGCACATGGGGATCTTCTCCTCCCCGCCGCCTTCCCGGCTCGTTAGCGTAATTTCAAGCTCTTGGGACGCTTTTAGGGCATCTTCAAAAAACATTTCATAGAAATCGCCTAAGCGAAAAAATAAAAAGGCATCCTGATACTCTGCCTTTACCTTTAAATATTGTTGTATCATCGGCGTATACGCAGCCATAACTTCCTCCAACATTTCAATTCTATCGTTTCGAGTCTCTTCGACAATTATATCATATTGAAGGATGCTGGGCACCGGCAGAAAGTTGACAATTTTAAAAGAGAACAAATTAAAGCGTTAGTAAATTCATGGCCACGACTGTCGATTTTTTATTGACCTTTTTTGTTATTCTATATATAATTAATTTCGTTCCTTTTCACTTTGTCCCAGTAGCTCAGCACGCCCGAATGATCTTCGAAGAGCTACTTTAAGCACACATGGCGAGCTGCTGCTTGCTTTAACTTTCTGAGGCATGGGCGGGATTAGGCCATGCAACCTTAATGAAATTTTTAAAACTTTTTATTATTATGTCCCAGTAGCTCAGCAGGATAGAGCAACAGTTTCCTAAACTGTAGGTCGGAGGTTCGAATCCTCTCTGGGACGTCCAAGAAACCCTTATGTATCAAGGGTTTCTTTTTTAGTTTTATAGAATAAATGTTCTGTTTAACTTATAATTGGGGTCGGTTTGGGGCAGGATTGATTTTTCACGTAAAAATTCGATTAATAAAGTGAACTTTTTATGGTCTTTTTAATATAAAGCTACAAAAGAAACAAGACAATAAAAAAGGAGTTTCTAAGTTGTGTCAACGACTCGAAGAAAGTTTACCCCAGAAGAAGCAAGTATTGTATTGGAAATCATTTTTTACAGAAAACAGAAAATCTAAGAAATTTATCTTTTTAATTTAAGACTTTTTTAATAAATTTTGTGTAGAATTTATGATTGATTGTATGGAAAGAAGAAATAGATTCTTTAACTTAGAAACATATTTCATCCATCTTTACAATCTTTTAATAAACTTTTTACGCGCTGTGGTTGAAAAAGAATTCATTTTTTTATATTCTCAAAAAATAGCCAGTCAAGGTAAGGAGAAAAATATAATGAAAATACTTGCAATTGTTCCTGCTTTTAATGAAGAAGAGGGTTTGAAAAAAGTTGCAGTACAATTCAAGAAAATTGATTTTGTTGACATTCTCGTTATAAATGATTGTTCTAAAGACCATACATCTGAGATGGGCAGAAAGCTTGGATTTAATGTCATCGACCTTCCATGTAATCTTGGGATTGGCGGAGCAGTCCAAACAGGTTACAAATATGCATGGGAAAATGGCTATGATATCGCCATACAAGTGGATGGCGATGGTCAGCATAATCCTTCTTATATAAACGACCTCATCAATCCAATTAAAGACGGAAAAGCGGATTTGGTAATCGGTTCACGTTACTTAAAAAAGGAAGGCTATCAATCTTCTTTTATGAGAAGAATTGGAATCTCTTACTTTAGCTTTTTAATCAAGCTATTGGAGAAAAAAATAATTACAGACCCTACTTCCGGTTTTAGAGCCTGTAACCGCAGAGTCATTGAACAATTTAGCATTCGATATCCTCACGATTATCCTGAGCCAGAATCGATCGTCTACTTATTGAGGAACCATTTCCATATTGCGGAAGTCCCTGTTATTATGAATGAAAGGTTTGGGGGAGAGTCAAGCATTACCTCCTTCAAATCTGTTTATTATATGATAAAAGTTTCGTTAGCGATTTTTATCGATAACTTGCGGAAAATTGGCTTGACATAGGTTGGGTCCATCATTTTGGATGAAAGGAGCATATAATGATTACGATCCAATTGCAAATCATCTTGTTCATAGCTTCTATCATTACTCTTCTTGTTATTATCAATATGATTAGAAAGTACAATCTTGAGCTTAAGTATTCATTGCTTTGGCTGTTTTTTAGTGTTGGTAATATTTTGCTAGCAGCATTTTCAGACATTGCCAAAACAACAGCAAATTTATTAAGTATTAAGCAGCCCGTTAATGCTATTTTTCTATTATCTTTCATTTTTCAATTTTTTCTTATTTTTAGTCTCACCCTAACGATTTCCCGAATTTCAAATAAATTTACCCAGCTCGTTCAAGAAGTCGGTTTATTAAAAAAAGAAGTAGAAAGTCTGCAAAACATTAAGAGTCCAGAGAGGTAATCTCAAATGTTGAAATATGTACTCATACTGATAAATATTGTTTGCCTTGTTTTAGGACAAACCAGCTGGAAAATAGGGTTAGAAAATTTACATCTTCACGGAAACCTTTTTCAAAAGTTTTTTCAGTTTGTATTTTCACCCTTTATTTTTTTAGGATTTGTTCTTTACATACTTGCTACGGTCATTTGGATGTATTTGCTTTCAAAACTGCCGCTTAGCTTTTTATATCCGTTACAAAGTGTTGCATATGTTCTTGCGCTTTTTGTAGGTCTATTTCTATTTAAAGAGCAGATTCCGATTTCGAGATGGATCGGTACGGGGGTTATATTACTCGGTGTGTACTTAGTGGTCAGGTGATCGTCTGCATCAGTGAATGAAGGAGGGTTAAAATTTTGTTTGATCGGTTTAAGAATCATGTTCATGCTGAAGTGAAAAATTACTGGTTTGTTTGGACGATTGCCATTGTTGTCCTCTTACTTTTTTGGCTAGTCATTTATGAAAATTACGGTTCCTTTACTGCCCCAAAAGACTTAGAGTATGCAACTGCAGGACAATATTATAGTGATGTGATGCTTGATGAATTTACGGGTGATATAAATGTATCGCAAACCTTTGTTTCAAAAAGAGACTCATTCTCACGAATTCAAATGCCATTTCATACTTTCAACGCGAAAACGAAGGCTACATTTAAGCTTGAACTGAAAGAGAAGGGCAGTGGAGAGGTTCTTTTTACACAAACAATAAACCTCAGTAAGCTTAAGGACAAGAAGCTTACTAATTTTGATT
Source organism: Bacillota bacterium Lsc_1132 (assembly GCA_044598425.1). GTDB lineage: Bacteria > Bacillota > Bacilli > Bacillales > Cytobacillaceae > JAEVLT01. The sequence goes on along the minus strand of CP172536.1, from coordinate 1,425,807 downwards.
TTCCAAAAATAAACGGAGCAAAAGGAAAAAAATATGAATTAACAATCACGGGGAGCGGGCTCAAAAAAGGAGAATCTGCAACTTTATGGAAAAGTGCTAAGGATCATTATAAACAAGGGCAGTTGACAATTAATGGTCGTAGTGTTACAGGTGATCTCCGCTTTTCCATATTTGATGTTGAGAGCAAGAAACTTATCAGCAAACCAATATATGTTTTTACCGGAGGATTGTTCCTGCTTCTTTTTATCCTCTCTGTACTGGCATTAAGAAGATATAAAACGGAAATGCATAAAGCATTTTTAGTGACTGCCCTTCCAGTTGGATTCATATTAGCTATCATCATACCACCTTTTGACCAATTGGATGAATTTGACCATTTTTTACGATCCTTCGAGGTCTCAGAAGGAATGTTTGTTAACCAAGTAACCAAGCAGGGTCTGGGAAACTACATTCCAGTCAGCCTCGTCGATACAGTTCATGATACTCAATTTATTAACGGAAAAGGATATCAATACGAAATTGTTAAAGAGGCCTTTGGAAATAAATTAAATCCTGAAAAAAGAATCTTTATACGGAATTATGCTTCGTCTTATCCGCCGACTATCTATATCCCACAGGCCATCGGAGTAACGTTAGGAAGGATTCTCTTTCATTCACCGCTGATGATGATGTATCTGGGAAGAATCTTTAATCTATTTGCATATCTTGCGATTGTCTATACTGCTCTGAAGATCGTACCAATTAAAAAAAATCTCTTTTATATTTTGGCTCTCTTACCAATGTCGATCAATCAGGCCTCAACATTATCGGGCGATTCAACGATCATTTCATCTGCATTCCTTTTTGTAGCGTATGTTTTGTATTTGGCATATGGCAAAGTAGAAAAGATTAAGCGAAAACATGTGTTGACAACAATAGGGATCGGTATTTTTATTGTTGTTTCGAAAATCGTTTATTTCCCGATATTACTTCTCTTTTTCATTATTCCATTGAGGAAATTTATGGATAAGAAGGACTTTATAAAGAAATTACTGTTCATATTGGTAGGTTTTACAATCCCATATCTTATTTGGAATTGGTTAAACCTTGCTAATTTATCCATCCCAGATGTTCGGACACATGCTGGAGTATCGCCAAAGGAACAAATTTCGTTTATATTTACACACCCATTCGAGTATGCAAAAATCCTCCTTGATTCTTTTATAAAACTTGGAGAATCCAAGTTTTTGGGGATGCTTGGAACGGTAATAGCAATCTATCATTATTCTACTCCTAACCTTGTTATTTACACGTATTTGTTTTTGATGATTTTATTCGGTCTAGTGAATAATGAAACGGATCTAGAGCATAGTTGGAGAAAAATAGACAAGACGCTCATGGTGTTTATCATGTTAGCGGTCATTTTGCTCGTGTATACTGCATTATATGTTGGATTTACCCCTGTTGGATATCCCGTTGTTTTAGGTATCCAGGGAAGATACTTTATTCCCGTGGCAATTTTCTTCTTCCTGAGCATTTCTAATCAACAGTTCATTCATAAACATAAAGATCTAAATTTCTTGCTGAATACGATAATTCATTGTTGCCTATATATTTCTCTAATCTCGTATCTTATTGAAATAAACACCTATTGATCTTAAAACGGGGAAGCAATTTTCTGCTTCCCCGTTTTCTCTTTATATGGTTAAAAATTCTCTAACATGTATATTGTTTCGAAGAAGGAAAAAGATAATACAGATTCCTTAAAAAACAATTTGGTGCCAATACATTAGGGGCGGGATATATCATGAAAACACTATCAAAAACCTTCATCTGGAAAAAAAAACTCGGAAAGAAAATTAATGCTGCTCTCGTTTTCGTTTCTGCTATCCTTTCACAACAAGCCAATGTCCAAGCTTCTATGGAACAGCATACTGTCCCGTCTGCAAATAAAGTTAATAGCGATCTGGTCGAACAGATCATTTTAAGCATGTCGGATAAAGAAAAAATTGGACAGCTTGTAATGCCTTCCACTCGATACAATCACACTTCAATTTCTGATGAAAACACCCGCAAATTAATTCAGGAATATCATATTGGATCTGTCATTCATTACGGAAAAGCAAATGCTGAAAGTATCGCCATATTCAATAACCAACTTCAAAAATGGGCATCCGAAACCCGTTTAAAAATTCCCCTGCTCATCTCTGCTGATCTGGAATATGGTACTTCTCAACATGTGACAGATGGAACGGACTTTCCCCGACAAATGGCAATTGGAGCGACAAGAGATCTTGGAACAGCGGAACAGATCGCCAAAATAACCGCGATTGAATCAAAAGCAATTGGTTTCAACTGGAACTATTCGCCGCTGGCGGATGTAAATACAAACCCTGCAAATCCGGTGATCGGTGTCAGGTCATTCGGCGAAAAAACGGAATTGGTTTCGCAAATGACCGTTGCTCAAATCAAGGGTTACCAGCAAAATGGACTCTTAGCTACTGCCAAACACTTTCCAGGGCACGGAGATACAAGTGTCGATTCCCATTTAGGTTTGGCCGCAGTCACATACGATCGAAGAACACTGGAGAAAACCCATCTGCCTCCATTCCAGGCAGCGATTGCAGCAGGTGTGGATTCCATTATGACTGCTCACGTCATTATTAAGGCTATTGATCCGAAACTACCCGCGACCTTATCCAAAAAAGTATTAACCGACCTTCTTAGAAAGAAAATGGGATATAATGGGATTATTGTAACAGATTCGATGAGTATGGATGCAATTGATAAACATTGGGGAGCAGGACAAGCCGCCATTATGGCAATCAATGCTGGTGCAGATATCGTCATGGCAACTGGATCATACAAACACCAGCTTGAAACATATAATGCTTTATATCACGCCTATAAATCAGGTAAATTAACGAAAAAAAGAGTTAATGAATCATTAGATCGGATCCTTTCGGCAAAAGTCAAATATGATTTATTTCATCATCGATATGTTGATCCGGCTAATGCAGCAAAAGTGGTAAATAACCCTGCCCATAAAAAAGCAGCAGCCGAAGCCGCAAAAAAGTCGATTACATTACTTAAGAATGATGGGGTATTGCCTTTTAATACGAAAGACGACAAAGCAACAACCCTTGTTGTTGGCCCTAAAATTTATGGCTCTACAAAGTATATCGAAGCGATCGCAAAATCAGTTGCCGATAAGGCTTCAGGAAAAGTATTAAGATCCATTACTTCAGACAATCCGACTTCCGCTGAAATTGTGAAAGTCTCTAATTTAGCAAAACAGGCTAACAGAATTATTGTATCTACCAACTCAACAAGTACTCTTTCTCATGGGCAGCTAAAATTGGTAGGGGCTCTACAATCATGTGGAAAACCGATCGTAGTTCTTTCTTTAGGCCTGCCTTATGACATTAAAAATTTCCCTGCGGTTAGAGCCTATATTGCTTCTTACTCAATTGACAGATGGGGTTCACCTGTCCCCTCTACTTGGAACGCTGCAATAGATGTTCTATTTGGCAGCAAGAAAGGAGAAGGAACACTCCCCGTTACAATCAAAGGTTTATATAAATTCGGTGATGGCTTAAGGTATTAAATGTAAAGATTGGTTTATTAGTAATGATAGCGATTTCAAACCATCATTGCGATCTCTAATTTTTCATGCCATCAAACTGCTAATACATAAGCGTGGCCCTTACTTGAGCCACCGCGGAAGGGAAATGGAAACGGTCGTCCCGTTATCCTCCTGGCTATCAATCGTTAGCGCTCCACCATGATTTTTTATAATCCGATTGCAGATCATTAAACCTAGACCCGTACCTTTTTCTTTCGTGCTGTAAAAAGGCTCTCCTAATCTGGAAATTCGTTCAGGAGGAATGCCGACACCTTCATCCGTAATTTGCGTGACCAAACAATCTTCATTTGGCTGGTAGGCTTTAATATAGATATGACCGCCGTCAGGCATTGCTTCGATCGCGTTTTTAAGCAAATTAATATAAACTTGTTTCAGTTTATCTCCTTCCCCTTCAATAAAAGGGTTGGATAATTGGATTTCAGTGATAAATTCAATATTATGCAAATGAGCTTCTGATAGAAAAAGAAAAATGGTATCATTTAGCAGCTTTTCAAGATTTATTTTTTCACAAACGGAAGCCTGCGGTTTGGCGAGGATCAGTAAATCACTTACAATGTTTTCTACCCTTTCTAACTCTGTCAAGACGACATCCAAATATGTATTCGGTATTTCTTGATTCATTAACTGGGTAAACCCTTTTATAGCCGTTAAAGGATTTCGAATTTCATGGGCAATTCCGGCTGCTAAATGCCCAACCACTGACAGTTTTTCAGTTTGCTGCATCATATCTTCCGTTTTTTTTCTTTCCGTCATATCTCTAATGACGATTTGAAAGGTTTTCCGCTCTTTGTAAATAGTGGGGATCACTTTTGCTTCAGCATGCCTAATTTGACTGTCTGTTCGTAAAATCGTCAGTTCAAAAGGCTCTTTTTCTTGATGGGAAAGAATGTGATCACGTATTTTTCTATGTTCCTCATAAGGAATAAAGTCAAAAATCGAGCGTCCAATCATTTCGCTTGTGCTCGTGACGCCGAATAGTTTTTTTCCGGCTTCATTCATATAAACCCAGTATCCATCAACCGTAATAATACCAACGGTGTCTTGAAAACTCTCCACCAATGCTTGATATTTTGTGCGGCTCGCTTCTAATTCTTCTTCTGTCGTTTTGTATTCTGTAAAGTCACGTGAAGTGCAATAAAGCAAGTTTGACTGTTTCTCTGTCATAAAAAGGGATTCGAACCAGATATATTCGCCTGTTTTCCGGCGAATTCGATAAAACACACGGTATTTTTCAAAATCGTCGTAATGACGAAGGAAATAACTAATTTTATGGCGATCATTTGGGTGACATAAATCTACGAGTGGGATTGAGACCAATTCATTCGACATATATCCAAGTAGTTCTTTAGCCGCATGAGAAGCGTAAACAAAACAACTATCCAGAGAATGCAGGGAGAATAAATCGCTGGATAGTTTTAAAAAGGGGCAATACGTTTCCATCTTCCGCAGCCATTCTTTATCTGTTACTTCAATGTCATTCACCACTTTTACTCCTTTTCCTAACGAATTTTTATCTAAATAGAAACTTGTATATACTTCCCAGATTTATAATTCTATTATACAAAACTACTAATAGGCAAAAATAGGATAATAGTCTGATTTTTAAAAAGTTTACAGATTAGAATTACTGCTGATGTAGCAAAGCTAAAATCGTTCTAAGCTCAGCAACAGGGAGCTGCCCTGGAGCAGATGCTTTCTTTGCCACACCAAATGTCATCGCAGAACCAAAGACTTCCCCTGACAAGCGGCTGATTATCCCTTTGCTAGCCATCGACATCGTGATAATGGGCCGATCCGCAAATTTCTCATTCATTGTGTTGGTAGCATCAAGCAAAGTCAAGACATCACCAGCGTTGGTCGGCATGACGGCAATTTTCGGCAGATCCCCTCCCAACTCCTGCGCTTTCCATAACCTTGAAATGATCTCTTCTTTTGATGGTGTTTTAGCAAAATCATGATTTGAAAGGATCACGAATACTCCATTGGCATGGGCGGCTTCAACAAGTCGTTTGACAATATCTTCACCGCAAAAAAGTTCCACATCGAGTAACTCTACTTGCCCCGTTTCGGCAACGGCTTTATTCAAAGCAAAATAATTATCAAGGCTCATCTCCTTTTGGCCACCTTCTTTTACTGAGCGAAATGTAAAGATAAGCGGAGTATTCGGTAAGCTTGTCCGAATAACTGCTAAAGCGGCCAAAACCTTTTCGATTTCATCAACATTTTCAAAAAAGTCTGCCCTCCATTCAGCCACATCAAAATCAAGCGTTTTTAATAAGGCAGCTTCTTCGTTTAACTCTGGCAATGTACTTCCCGTCAATGGGACACAAATTTTTGGTACGCCTTCCCCAATTGTTACACCTTTTACAGTAATCGTTTTTTTCATTTTCATAACTCCATCTTGAAAATTTTTTATTCGATCTCACAATTTATTCGTTTTACAATCTCATATCTTGATGCTTTTTGCATTGTAAAATACACGTTAACTTTTTCTTATTTTATATTATAATGATAAAAATGAACATTCAAAAAAAGCAATGATGAGAAAAAGTAACAGGTGAAATAAGAAAAGCGCAAGCGCCCTTGGTCATCGACGTAAGGAGGTGGACTAAAGCCGAGTGAGATAAAGGAGAGTCGAAAGACGGTAGTCTTTCGTTCTCGACTTATCGTAGACGAGGCGAGGGAAGCGACGTAGTCGATAGGGCGCTCCTCGGAAAAGCTATCGCTTTTCCTTCGTGCGAGGCTATGCTTCCGAAGCTTATTCTTGTGGAGCTAGACAGTTATCGAAGTTAAGATATAAATTCTGATAATATAAAAAATAGGGGAAGATCACGCGGATGATCTTCCCCTTAAAAATCAAATTTTCTTTTTCCTTTTTTATACAAGCGATACCCTCTTCGAATCCCATCTACGACAACAAAAGGAATAGGCGGGTGCCATTTGCTGATGAGAGGCTTATAAATCAAATTGTAAGCTTTCTTTAGATCAACCCATTTGCTGCAATAACCGCTTTTATAAAAATCGGAAATATCCACAATGTAGCCTCTTCCTTTATTCATGACGACGTTTTTCCCATGGACATCATAAGGATTCAAGCCGACTGATCGTGCATAGGCTAAAGCATTGTCGACATCCCGAATAACGGATTCAGGAATTTTTACCCCCTTGATCAGCGCGTTGAATAATGTGATTCCTTCTAGTCTTTTTAAAACGAGATAGCGCTCACCGTAGGCGTAAAGCGTTGAGAAAGACTCATGTTTTCCTAATTTCTTATACACAGAGACTTCCTTTTGAATGCCTTCTGGATTTCGACCATACACTTTTACAACCCATTCCGGTTTTGCTTCATGAACAAAAACAGCGGCATAATTACCATTACCAATCGTCTTCCAATTCGATGAATGATTGCGGACAACAATGGGGTCAAACGGATTTTCAGAATAAAGATCAATTTGCTTCAACAATTCCGTTTCAATTTTCTTTATGTATTCATTCAGCTCCATTTGACACCTCTATCATAAGTATCGCTCACTTAAAACTATACTTACATTCTAGCGTTTTGGTCTTTTTTTGCCTACTATTATGCCTAGATTTGCCGGCTTTCATCCGCCTATAAAAACAATTGTTTTTAACAATAAAACGTCTATGAGCACCTCCATTTACTAGCATGCAGAAACAACATTAAAACATTCATTCCATTCGGATAAATGCGAAAAAAAGAAAACTAGGAAGAGTCTCTTCCTAGTGTTTTTATTCCTCCTCCGATCCGACTAAGAAATCTGGGTTTAATTCCTCGAATTCTTCGTCGTCTACCTCCATGCCCCATTCATCATCATCGTCATGCGAGCAACCTTCCGGATTAATGGCGACACAAACTTTTGTTTCGCCAATCACTTCGACAAGGAACTCCCTTTCAACGTGGACAATGATTTTGTTGCCGTTCGGAGAAATGACGGCTTCAACGCAGTTAGGTTGCTGAAGAACTTTGGCAATGATTTCATCGTCATCGAGACAATCTTGGTCGCGATACTTTAGCTTAATGACATCCGTGTAGGGCACACGTTCAGTAACTACCTCTGTTTTTGTATTATCATTAAAGGAGTACCAAGCGTTGATGTCATAAGTGCCATGTATCTCAACCGTTTTACCTACTTTTTTCGCTTCGTATTTATGGTTGATAATCCAACAGCCAAGAATACTCGTTGGATTATGCGCCGGACAAATCGTATGATTGGACTGGGTGAATTTTCGTCCTTTCGCTACGACGGCTTTTGTAATGATCTCTCTGTATTCTCCCATTTCGAGCGAACCCTCCTCATTCAGTTTCATTTCATCCTATGCTAATTTTTAGACTAGTGTGCGATATATTTTTGGCGATAGGGGATAAAAGTTTAGTCATAGTTCATTTTATGTGGGTATGTGGCATGGGGTTCCTGTGAGTGTCCAATTCCAATTCATATACAAAAAAAACAGGCTAAAGAATTGCCTGTTTTTCTCTCTTAGCAAATCGTAATTTAAATTCATAAATTCTGAACGCACAGTTTTATTTAATGATCGTGGTCGTGGCCGCAAGCTTCCTCATGATTCAAGCTTGCTCCTGTTTCGCCGCGCAAAACATCTCCTCCCGTTGATTGGATAATTTCATCCGTTACGGTATTGGAAATAGTTGAAGCGATAATTTGCAGCAATTCATTTACTTCAAGCTGGGATTGTTTAAAATCCTGAACCACCGGAATTTCATCCAATTCCTGCTCGATTTGTGAAATTTTTTCTTCCACTTTCTTTAAGGCTTCCACCTTTCCATAATGTTGCAGGTTGACCGCTTGCTTTTGAAGCCCCTTTATATCAGAAATCATTGTCCGTACTTTTGGATTTTCATGAATTTGCGCTTCTGCACGTTTAAAGAAGTCCACTTCATCCGTTTCAGCCACCATCCGCGCTAGTTCTTCCGCACGAGCGACAATCTCATCTTTTGTATACCTCGCCACCTTACTTCACCTCTGCTGGTTTAAGTTCTTCGATCATTTCTCCATTTAAAGACCATGTTTTGGCTTCTGTAATTTTCACTTTTACAATTTTGCCAATTGCCGTTTTTGGTCCGGTAAAATTAACAAGCTTATTTTTACGGGTGTAGCCAGCCAAAACATCTGGATTATTTTTACTTTCACCTTCTACCAACACTTCAACCACTTGATCTTGATATTTTTTCATTGCCTCCGCCGAAAGCTCATTCACTAAGCTATTTAAACGCTGCAATCGCTCTTTCTTCACTTCCATTGGAACATTATCCTTCATTTGCGCTGCAGGTGTGCCTTCTCGTGGTGAATAAATGAAGGTGTATGCTGATTCATAGCCAACTTCCCGATAAAGTGATAGTGTTTCTTCAAATTGTTCATCTGTTTCATTTGGATAACCGACAATAATATCCGTTGTTAAGGCCACATCCGGGATGGCTGCTTTGATTTTACGAACTAATTCCAAATATTGTTCCCTTGTGTACTTCCGCGCCATGATTTTCAATACATCCGTCGAACCTGATTGTACAGGAAGGTGGATGTGATTCATTAAATTTCCGCCTTTTGCAAGGACTTCGATCAGGTGGTCATCAAAATCACGCGGGTGACTTGTTGTAAAGCGAATACGCGGGATATCAATTTTGCGAAGTTCGTCCATTAAATCTCCCAGGCCATATTGAATGTCGGTAAAATCTTTTCCATATGCATTCACATTTTGGCCAAGCAAGGTAATTTCCTGATACCCCTGGGCAGCCAATTGACGCACTTCATGAATAATCTCTTCTGGCCGGCGGCTTCGCTCTTTACCACGTGTGAAGGGTACAATGCAGTATGTGCAGAATTTATCGCAGCCGTACATAATGTTTACCCAGCCTTTGATGTTTCCGCGGCGGACTTTAGGAAGGTTCTCAATGACGTCACCTTCTTTGGACCAAACCTCGACAACCATTTCTTTCGACATATATGCTTCATGCAGAATATTTGGCAAGCGGTGGATATTATGCGTACCAAAAATCATATCAACATATTGATACGTTTTTAAAATTTTATTTACAACGGATTCTTCCTGGGACATACACCCGCAAACTCCAAGCAAAAGGTCGGGCTTTTCCATTTTAAGCGATTTTAAATGGCCAATCTCGCCAAATACTTTGTTTTCGGCATTTTCGCGAATGGCGCAAGTATTCAAAAGAATGACATTAGCGTCTTCAACTGATTCAGTCGGTTCATAGCCTAATGCCATAAAGATTCCAGCCATCACTTCTGTATCGTGCTCATTCATTTGACAGCCATAAGTACGAATGTAGAATTTGCGGCCGTTCCCCATTCCCCGAAACGCTTCTGGGATTATAAAATCATTATGATACTTCACTTCTTCTTTTCCTCGTTTTTTTGCATCTTTCAAAGAAGGTGCCGTAATCACTTTTTCAAAATATTTACTGTAATCCTTGGCGGATTTTTTGTCCGAAGAATTAGCAGTTTTAACTTGTTGATTTTCAACTCTTTGCTGTTCATTCATTTTTCAGTTGTTCCCCTTTCATAAAATCAACTTCCATCATTATTTATTTCATTAAAATTTGAATCCCTCGTACGGAACTTAAACACAGCTAGGCACACCTGCACATTATTATAGTATAAAGGTTAAAAGAAATGAAAACAATAGAAAATCAAGGGTGCGATTTCACCAATAAGACACAATAAGACATATCCGCTTATTTAAAAAATGCCGTCGATAATACCGAAAAGGCAAAAAAATCCTGCAGGAAAATTCCTGCAGGATTTTTTTACATAAACTCAGCAACTAATTTATCAAAGTACTCTTGATCAAGGTTTAAATTGGCTTCAGTCAACGGCTGCTTCGAATAGCCGGAAACCAATTCCTGATAGGATGGCCGATCTGTGTTTTGATAAATAAGTCCTGTCACTAAGCCATTATGTTCCATCAAGGTTTGCATCGCCATTTCACGGCTGGATGGATTGTAACTTTCAACGTCGGATAATTTTGTTAAATTTTCTTTAAACCAATCATATGTGTTTACTTTATTGTAGGTAACACATGGACTGAATACATTGATGAAAGAAAAACCATCATGCTTTATGCCGGCTTCAATCAGTGAAGTTAATTCCTTCAAGTCGGTTGAGAAACTTTGGGCAACAAAGGTAGCGCCGACGCTTAAAGCAGTTTCCATTGGCGAAATCGCTTGTTCAATGGATCCTTCCGGTGTCGATTTTGTTTTAAAACCAGCAGCTGAACGCGGTGAAGTTTGCCCTTTTGTTAAACCATAAATTTGGTTATCCATAACAATATAAGTGATATTGATATTCCGGCGAATGGCATGAATCGTATGTCCCATACCAATTGCAAATCCATCTCCGTCACCGCCGGCTGCAATAACAGTTAAGTCTCGATTGGCCATTTTTACACCTTGGGCAATCGGAAGAGCCCGACCGTGGATTCCATGGACGCCATACGAATTAATATAACCCGAGATACGGCCGGAACAACCAATCCCAGAGATAACAGCTAATTGTTCAGGTAGCAAACCAATATTTGCTGCAGCACGCTGAATTGCCGCCTGTACAGAGAAGTCGCCACAGCCTGGACACCAGTTCGGTTTTACATCGTTTCGGAAATCTTTAAAAGTTGCCATTTAGAACAACTCCTTACTTTTTGTATAAACTTCATGCGGTAGGAACGGATTACCATCATATTTTACATGCTTATGGATTTTCTCAGCATGGCCAACATTCATTTTTAGGATATTTGCCAGTTGGCCTGTTGCGTTATTTTCAACAACGATGACTTTTTTCGCTGACTGTACAAGCGGCAAAATTTCGTCTGTCGGGAACGGATGAATTAAGCGAATATGAGCATGGTTCACTTTTAACCCATCTTTTTCAAGACGAACCATTGCTTCTTCAATCGCACCTCGTGTGGAAATAAACCCAACGATCAACAAATCAGCATCTTCGTATGGTGCATTTTTATATACTGGCGTATTAAAACGAATATTCTCCATTTTGCGGAAACGCTTATCCATTTGGGCAATCCGGTTGACTGCGGACTCAGACGGCTTTCCTGTTTCTGCATGCTCTACACCCGTTACGTGGTGAATACCATTTTTCATGCCAGGAATAACCCTTGGCGATATTCCGTCTTCTGTCACTTCATAACGTTTGAAATAACTGTTATTTTCATTTGGCGGAAGATCACCAGTCAACAGCTTGCCGCGTCTGATTTCGACTTGAGAAAAGTCAAGTGGTTCAACGGTCTGTTTCCCTAAGGAAAGCTGCAAGTCTGATAGCACGATAACCGGACACTGGTATTCTTCAGCTAAGTTAAATGCTTCTGCTGTATCATAGAATGCTTCTTGAACTGTACTTGGAGCAAGTACGATTTTTGGAATTTCACCATGTGTTCCATATATCATCGCCATTAAGTCTGACTGTTCTTGCTTTGTCGGCAAACCAGTGGAAGGACCTCCACGTTGAGTATCTACAATGACAAGCGGTGTTTCTGTCATACCAGCCAAACCAATTGCCTCCATTTTTAGAGACAATCCAGGACCAGCGGAAGCAGTCATTGCGCGAACGCCTCCGTAGTTGGCGCCGATTGCCATCGTACATGCCGCAATTTCGTCTTCTGTTTGAATAACGGCCCCTCCAAGAGCTGGAAGTTTTTTAATTAAATATTCCATTATTTCAGAAGCTGGCGTAATTGGGTAGGCTGCCATGAAACGGCATCCGCCGGCCATTGCGCCAAGAGCAATGGCATCGTTTCCAATCATAAACATTCGTTTGATTCCGTCGGCTTTTTCCAGCTGCATTGTTTGAATTCCGCTTCCAAGCTTTTCTTTCATATAATTATAGCCAGCTTTGATGGCTTCCATATTTTTTGCAACTACCTGCTCGCCTTTTTTGCCGAAAATTTCTTGAACTACTTCTTTAAAAACTTGAATGTCCAGATCTAAAACGGCAGATGTTGCTCCGATTGCCACCATGTTTTTCATGAGGGATGTTCCTAGTTCTGTCGCAATTTCCGTGAATGGAACCGCATACAAAGCAGCTTCAGTGTCTTGTGGTTTCTTTGGATCAAATTTGGAATCCGCAAGAATTACACCCTCACTCGTCAATTCATGGTAGTTTACATCAATTGTTTCTTGATCAAACGCAACGAGAATATCAAGATCATCTGAAATCGAGCGTACTTGCGTTGTGCTGACACGAATCTTATTATTCGTATGGCCGCCTTTGATACGAGATGAAAAGTGGCGATAACCGTATAGGTAATAGCCAAGGCGATTCAACGCAATTGCAAAGATTTCTCCTGTACTCTCAATGCCTTCCCCTTGCTGCCCGCCAACTTTCCACGAAAGTTGATTGATCATGACTTACACCCCTTTGGATATGTAAAAAGTATGAAAAAAATAATTCATTTAAAGTATAGCACTTTTCCAAAAAAACACTACCAATTTGATCCATTACAGTTCAATAGATTTCAAAAAGTAGATTAATGGATATGTACTAAACGCTTACAATTCTAGACCTCTAAACTGAAAATTGCAACCCTTTAAAGCAAAATATTGTCTAAAATATGAATATTTTTTTATTATTAGCAAAATGACAATTTTTCCGCTAGTTTAATGACGAAATTTATTTTTAAAATTCAATGATTATGCGGATTTTACCTTTTAAATGAAGCTAACGTAATTTTTATAAATTTATATAACCATTTCTTTTATTGTATTTTAGAATAGTTTTTTCTGCTCATTAAAACGCTATTTTGTAAGATTGAAATGATGGAATCCTACTTTGCTTCCGCTATACTTTGGCAAAAAAAAGAACCCGCTTGATTAAAAATCAAGCAAGTTCCCATTATCGCCAATTCTTACCGTGGCTCTACGATAAGTTTTATAGCTGTGCGTTCCTCTCCATCAATTTGAATATCGGTAAATGCCGGGATGCAAATCAAATCAACTCCGCTAGGTGCGACGAATCCTCTTGCAATGGCTACTGCCTTAACGGCTTGGTTTAATGCACCCGCACCGATTGCCTGTATTTCTGCAGTCCCTCTTTCTCGCAGAACTCCGGCAAGCGCACCAGCTACAGAATTAGGATTAGATTTTGCTGAAACTTTTAATATTTCCATTCCTAGCTCCTCCTTGTATAAATCCCGATCCCGCATGAGCAGTTTCATGAACCAATCAGGTGTATATGATTCCACTGCTACTATATTCAACCGATAAAAGACTTATTCCGGCTTGGACAAAAAAGTAACACATATAGACGAAACAATTAGCAGCATGCTTAAGAATAAAGGGGCTGATCTTCGTTAATTAAAATTCGCTCTATTTTTTTTGCAAGGCCTGTTTTCCGGTCAAACTCCATTACCACCGCACTTAGCTGAGCTCTTCCATCCTTTGGAATTTCGAAACGAACCGGAAGGCTGGTTAAAAATCTCTTCAACACTGCTTCTTTTTCTACCCCTAAAATGCCATCATACGGTCCTGTCATCCCTACATCTGTTAAATATGCTGTTCCCCCAGGCAAAATTCGATTATCTGCTGTTTGAACATGCGTATGGGTACCGACAACCGCTGAGACCTTTCCATCCAAATACCATCCCATTGCCTGTTTTTCACTTGTTACTTCCGCATGGAAATCAACAAAGATAAAAGGTGTTCTCTTTCGGGCAAGTTCAATTAGGTCGTCTGCTTTCCTAAATGGACAGTCGATCGGATTCATAAAGGTGCGGCCTTGCAAATTAATGACCGCAACTTCTAAGTCATTGATTTTTACAAAAACAATCCCTTTTCCAGGTGTTCCATCCGGAAAGTTTGCCGGGCGAATCAAGTATTTCGCTTCATTAATAAACTCAAAAATCTCGCGATTGTCCCAAGCATGGTTGCCAAGAGTAACAACCTGCGCCCCCGTTTCTAAAAACTGCCGGTAAATTTTTTCGGTTATTCCCTTACCGCTCGCTGCATTTTCTCCATTTACGATCGTTAGATGCGGCCGGTACTTTTCTTTTAATTTTGGCAGGTACTGCTTGACCATTTCACGGCCAAGCGAACCAACAACATCTCCAATAAACAATAAATTCATATTCAAACCCTTTCTAATTCTAGACTTGATGTATCAAATTATATAGTTAAAAAATAAAGCGATGCAGATCGCACCGCTTTATTTTGCATATTCTACAGCTCGTGTTTCACGAATGACTGTAACCTTTATATGTCCTGGATAATCAAGTTCTTCCTCAATGCGCTTGCGGATATCCCTGGCCAGTCGATGGGCTGCAAGATCATCCACCGTTTCCGGTCGTACAATAATTCTTATTTCCCGACCGGCTTGAATTGCAAATGATTTGTCAACACCTTCGTAGGACTCAGAAATTTCCTCCAGCTTTTCAAGACGGCGAATATAATTTTCTAACGTTTCACTGCGCGCTCCAGGTCGTGCGGCAGATAATGCATCGGCCGCCGCTACGAGCACCGCAATAACTGACGTTGCCTCTGTGTCTCCATGGTGAGAAGCAATACTGTTGATGACAACTGGGTGTTCTTTATATTTGGTTGCAAGTTCAACCCCAATTTCAACATGGCTTCCTTCAACTTCATGGTCGATTGCTTTTCCAATATCATGAAGTAGTCCCGCCCTGCGCGCCAAGGTTTCGTCTTCCCCAAGTTCTGCAGCAAGCAGCCCTGAAAGCTGTGCCACTTCCATCGAATGTTTTAAAACATTCTGGCCGTAACTTGTGCGGAATTTTAAGCGCCCAAGGATTTTAATGAGATCTGGGTGAAGTCCGTGAACACCCACTTCAAAGGTTGTCTGCTCCCCTACTTCACGAATATACTCATCCACTTCACGACGTGATTTTTCCACCATTTCTTCAATCCGTGCAGGGTGGATACGTCCATCTTGGACAAGCTTTTCTAATGCTAAGCGGGCAGTTTCACGACGGATCGGATCGAAACCTGAAAGAATTACCGCTTCCGGGGTGTCATCAATGATCAAATCGATACCCGTCAGCGTTTCAAGTGTCCGGATGTTTCGTCCTTCACGCCCGATAATCCGGCCTTTCATCTCATCATTTGGAAGATTTACAACAGAAACAGTTGTTTCTGCGACGTGGTCAGCTGCACATCGCTGAATAGCGAGCGATAAAATTTCTTTTGCTTTCTTGTCAGCTTCTTCTTTAACCCGGGTTTCATTTTCTTTAATCATAACAGCAAGATCATAGGCTAACTCTTTTTCGGTACGTTCAAGGATAATAGCCTTTGCTTCTTCACGCGTTAAGCTTGAAATCCGTTCAAGTTCAGCTTGTTGTGTCTGTACCAACTCGTCCACTTTGCTTTCCATCTCTTCAATATGCTGTTGTCTTTTGGTTAGAGAATCATCCTTCTTTTCTAAAAGAGCTTCACGCTTATTTAACGTTTCATCTTTTCGATCTAAATTCTCTTCTCTTTGCAGTAAACGGTTTTCTTGTTTTTGCAGTTCATTTCTTCGTTCACGAACCTCACGTTCCGCTTCGGTCCGAAGCTTGTGAATTTCATCCTTTGCCTCTAACAGGGCCTCTTTTTTCAATGAATCGGCTTCACGCTTTGCATCCTCTAGGATTTGCTCTGCAGCACTCTTTGCTCCTGCTATTTTTGCTCCTGCAATGGACTTACGAATAAAATAGCCAACAACGGCACCGACGAATAGACCAAGCAAAATGGAGATGATTGTAATTGGTTCCATCCTTACACCTCCTCTTGCTATGAACTTTTGTTACGTTTTTTAAGTGTCGGCATGTACATTGCTTTGACTCAACATACAGCAAGCACCAAGGCTTTTTTGATAACCAGATTTTGTATCCATAAAACCTGAATGCCTAAGGGCAACTATGCCTCTCTCTTTGCCGAAGGCTCGCCAATTGGCGAATTTTCTTTAGCTTGTAATATTACCAAAAATGTAAAATATACATATTTATTTTATCGGTGTGTATATTTATTGTCAAGGGTAAGTCCATGTTGCTTTTTGAAATATTTAGAAAATGTTAAATGAATCACGTTTTCCAATTGAAAGAATTGAATATATATTCATTTTGTTGTATTTTTATAAAATTACATAAAAAAGCAAAACCCATTTAATAACAGGTTTTGCTTCTTTATTTTATTCAAAGAGTTCAGGTTGTTCCAGTTCTTCTGCCACAGTAATGGTTTTTTCTCCATCTAGTCCATAATGGTCGCGAATTTTTTGCTGGATCTCGAGACGGACGTCCGGATTTTCCTTCAAGAAAAGCTTCGCATTTTCGCGTCCTTGGCCTAAACGCTCATCATTGTATGAATACCATGATCCGCTCTTTTGGATGATATCCAGTTCGGCACCCAGGTCAATGATCTCTCCTTCTTTGGAGATTCCTTCTCCGTACATAATATCCACTTCAGCAGTCCGGAAAGGCGGAGCGACTTTATTTTTAACAACCTTTATTTTCGTTTTGTTCCCAACCATATCATTGCCTTGCTTTAGTGTTTCAGCGCGGCGAACTTCAAGTCTTATTGTTGAGTAAAACTTCAACGCGCGTCCGCCTGGAGTTGTTTCTGGCTTAAACTATAGATTTACCATTTCTATAGCACGGACTATCTCTTCATCTCTAAAATAGAGAGCCTTGCACTTCCGGCAGCAGCCTATCACCTGCCGTACCCTACTTTGTTAGCTAAAAAGCTCATTTCGGTAGTCTCTATACCTTCCTTATACTTCTATAAGGCTTGGCACGGTATTACCCATTTATGGAGGGCTTCACCGTTAGCAGTGTTTCCACCACACCCCTAGGCAATCGGGTTCACAAGGTTATTTTACTTGCTATCACTAGCAAGGGAAACCCAGTGTAAACTCCTTAATCTTTTTCATACCCCTGAATCAGATTAAGCAACTACGAGTTGATTTCCAAACATAACTCCTACTTTTTCCCTGATTTGGTTTATAAATACTGCGATTGTTTTTGACTTGTTAATCGCGCCGGACAATTTACGAAGAGCCTGGGACATCAAGCGTGCTTGCAGACCGACATGAGAATCTCCCATTTCACCTTCGATTTCCGCTTTCGGTACGAGCGCTGCAACTGAGTCGATGACAATGATATCAACTGCTCCACTGCGCACAAGAGCCTCGGCGATTTCAAGTGCCTGCTCCCCTGTATCAGGCTGGGAAAGGAGCAACTCATCAATATTCACTCCCAATTTTTGTGCATACGCGGGATCGAGCGCATGTTCGGCATCGATAAAGGCTGCTTGCCCACCGATTGCTTGCACTTCGGCAATTGCATGAAGAGCTACGGTTGTTTTACCTGAGCTTTCAGGGCCGTAGATTTCGATAATACGTCCGCGAGGATATCCTCCTACTCCAAGGGCTGCATCCAGAGCTAATGAACCGCTTGGCACGGTTGAAACCCTTGTTTCTGTTTGTTCCCCCATCTTCATGATGGAGCCTTTACCAAATTGCTTTTCTATCTGCTTTAGCGCCATTTCTAGGGCAGCTTGGCGATCACTCATTCATTTCTTCCTCCTCTATTAATAAATCTGTTCTTGCATAAACTACTAATTTAAAAATACTATTTATAATATAACTGTTTTCCACCTATTTGTCGAGCAAAAAGACGAACATTCATTCGATTGTTTTCCGCCGCTAATTTAGCTGAAAAGCATAAAATACAGCCGTCAATGAATCTTTTTTAAAGACTTTTTCCAGAAAATAAGTCATTTTCTCTTGTTATCTTATAATTCATAAAAAACCACAGACCTTATGAAACAGTCTGTGATTTTTTTAACTGGCTGATTAAATAGTAACAGCCATATTTAACTGTCCGAACACGATTGGCCTCCCGTGTGCCGCCAAGTTCCAATTTTTCAACAATTGCCGGTCTCCCCTTGATTGCCATTCCTATGTAGACCGTGCCGACAGGCTTGCCTTCCGATTCTTCCGGTCCGGCTACTCCGGTAAAACTTATGCCAATATCGGCGTTCAAAAGAGAAGCAACATTCTCAGCCAGTTCCCTGGCACACTGTTCACTAACAGCACCATATGTCTCCAATGTTTCTTTTTTCACATTTAAAATCTTGCGCTTTGCTTCGTTTGTGTAGCAGACTGCTCCGCCATTTAAAATCGCGCTCGTTCCAGGAATCGAGGTGATTTCTTGCTGAAACATTCCGCCGGTTAAGCTCTCAGCTGCAGCAATCGTCAGCTTCTGTTGTTTTAATATTTGAACAAGCTCACGGATAAGCGAAGTATGATCGTAGCCGTACAGATAGGCACCCACCCGGGAACAAATCGCTGCCTCTGTTTCATCAAGCAGGGCGTTGGCTGTAGTTACATCCGCATGCTTTGCGGTTAGCCTTAAGGTTACTTCACCATCGGCGGCAAGCGGAGCAATCGTTGGATTGCTTTGCTTATCGATTAGATCCTCGATCTCCGTCTCAAGCAAGGATTCGCCAATGCCGAAAAACCGCAGCACCCTGGAAACAATTTTCTCATTTAACTTCATTTCGGCAGAAAGTGCAGCCATGCCGTAGTTCAAAAGCATTGGTTCCATTTCTTTCGGCGGACCTGGAAGCAGCATATACGTGCGTCCATTGGCTGAGAGCATCATTCCAGGAGCCATCCCATGATCATTTGGCAGGACATGTGCGTCAGCCAAAACAAGCGCCTGTTTGCGATTATTTTCCGTCATTGGCCGATTGGTTTTTTTAAAATAATCTTCGATCGACCTCATGGCTTCCTCATCGATTACAAGGTCTCTGTGAAGATGACGGGCGATCGTTTCTTTCGTCAAATCATCTTTCGTCGGTCCAAGCCCGCCAGTAAAAATAATAAGATCCGAGCGTTTTTCAGCAATCTCAATGGCCGCTTGCAGACGATTTGGATTATCTCCGACAACGGTATGATAGAAAACATCAACGCCAAGACTTGCCAATTGCAGAGATAAAAAGCGGGCGTTTGTGTTGACGATTTGGCCTAAAAGCAATTCCGAACCAACAGCAATAATTTCAGCAGCCACAAAAACCACCCCTTTGTTTGTCTAGCTCCAGTGCCAAAACAGGCGCTGGAGCTTTTCTAGTTTATTTTGAATTTTTAAAGGCATGCGTATTTTTCGCAAAATAATCCCAGCCGGACCAGATCGTAAAAATCATTGCCACCCATAAAGCTATAGTAGCAAATGGAAACGGAATGGCTTGAAAAATAATATTATGCAAAAGCAAGGCAGAAATGGCAACAATTTGCGTCCACGTCTTCACTTTGCCAAGCATGTTGGCGGCTACCACTTCCCCTTCCCCCGCCAGCAGCAGCCGCAGACCAGTGACAGCAAACTCCCTGCTGATGATAATGATCACAATCCAAGAAGGAGCAAACCCTAATTCCACTAATACGATTAACGCGGCAGAAACCAGCAATTTATCCGCAAGCGGATCTAAAAATTTCCCCATGTTTGTAACTAGATTATATTTTCTGGCGTAATGGCCATCGACCCAGTCAGTTGCAGATGCAAAAATAAAGATCAAGGCTCCGACTAAGTGGGTAACAGGCATATCGGTTCCCAGCAGATACACCTCGCCCCAATCAAAAGGAGCCAGCATAATAATTAAAAACAAGGGAATTAATAAAATTCTTGATATGGTTATTTTATTCGGTAAATTCATCGATCTTTCCTCCAACTAAAGAACTGCACTAATGCTCTCCCCGTTTACATGAAAAGAAATCTAGTTTGCGGACAATCTCCTCCGTTTTCACATGGGAAGCTTAAGTCAACTTTTATCAAAATAGCATGAGAAAAAATAGTCATCACCAGATGACTATTTCACCTTAGGAACAAATTGAATCGTAATGTCTTGGCGCACTACTTGATTAGGGGGAATGGCATAATCAATCTTTTGATCATTGACATATACTTCGGCATCGAGCGTTCTGCCGACCACAATTACTGCTTCAGTTTCCCCTGTTAAATCTTGGATATTTTCCGTGCCAGCACTTAGCATTCCTTGGAAGAAAGAACGTCCTTTTCCGTTCTTAATATTTACCCAACTTTGACCTTTAGATAGCACTTTTACCACAAATTTATCAGCATTCTTCACTTCATAGGTTGTCTTAGAGCCAGCACTTTGGACGACGTTAATCTCTTGCTTTGGCACTTCTTGTACTGCGGGATTATTGCTGGCATTATTGTTTTTTTGCTGATTTGTTACAGCATCCTTTTTCTTATTGGTCTTGTCCGTACTTCCGCTCTTATTCAGTTTTTCCGATTTTACAATATTGGCCGGTTCATTTTGATTGTTCATTGATTCATTTGAACGATTGCCTGCACTTAGCTGAAGGAAATAATAAAGCAGCATGGCTGCTCCGATAATAAAAACCGCGATCAATAGTTTCGGGAGCAAATTCAAAAGCTTCGATTGGCTTTCTGAGATTGTTTTTCTCGTTTTAACTCTTGAAAGCTGTTCAGGTAAATCCTCATGATGAGTGGCAGGAATTTCTCCTTTATACGTCTCAAAAATCTCGTCCGGATCCAGCCGCACTGCCTCAGCGTATTGTTTAATAAAAGCCCGGACATAAAAGTTGCCAGGCATCGATGAATAGTCACCTTTTTCGATGCCAACCAAATACCGTTTCTGTATTTTTGTTATTGATTGTAAATCGTCTAAACTGATCCCTTTGTTTAAGCGGGCTTCTTTTAGGCGGTTTCCCAATTCAGTCAACTTCTAACACCTTCCAACATTTCAAAAATCAAAATCGCCAAAATCGGATCCGGAGAATAAATGGTTTTTCTCAACAAGGTCATAGGTAATTTCCTCATCGGCATCGTTCCGCAGCTCAATGATATAATCAAAGTCATCAAGAGTATATTCTGTGTTTTGCACAAAAATATCCGGATGTTCAATCACTTTAATAGCCGGCAGACACATAATCTCTCTCATGAGCTGTTGATGGCGTTCATTTCCTCTTTTTGTCGAAACAATCCCATCAAAAATAAATAAATTATTGGCATTGTACTCATCTTCGATCAGCTGATTGCGAATGGTCTGTTTTAAAAGAGTCGAAGAAACAAACAGCCACCGTTTATTCGCGCAAACGCTCGCAGCCACAATCGACTCCGTTTTACCTACCCGCGGCATTCCGCGAATGCCAATCAGTTTATGGCCATCTTTTTTAAATAACTCAGCCATAAAATCAACCAGAACACCTAGTTCATCACGGACAAAACGAAAAGTCTTCTTGTCATCAGCGTCTCTTTGAATATAGCGGCCGTGTCTGACGGCCAGACGATCCCGAAGCTTTGGCTCGCGAAGCTTGATTAGTTTAATTGTGTCCATTGTATGTAAAATTGACTCAAGCCGGGTAATTTGATCATCATTTTTTGCCAGGATCAACAAGCCGCGTCTTCCCTCATCGACTCCGTTTATCGTTACAATATTAATCGATAACATTCCTAAAAGAGAAGAAATATCACCTAATAAACCAGGGCGGTTTTTCTGAATCTCATATTCTAAATACCATTCTTTTTTCTCCATAAAAAACCTCCGCTAGTGAGAAAAGAAAAATTTATACTAATTTTCAAAAAAACAATAAACGACAAATTTCTTGCATTTCTTTATCTAACCCCTATAATAAATGATTTTGAACAAAGATGAAAGGAAAAATAAAAAGAACTGGAAATTAACGTGGAAATTAGCAGTTGAAGAATATAAAAAGAGGAAAGAATACTGCGATTGAAGTTTCTTTCCTCTTTTTGAAGGCTGTAAATGCTTAATGGCTTCCGTTATTTTGAATCAGCTTCACCATCATATTGGCAATGGCGTGCTGCTCATTTTCATCGGCAACAGACCAAAGATCCGAAAGAACTCTTTGCTGCTCATTTTTTGGGTCCACATTGTTTGAAAGGTAACCGCCGATTTGATAGGCGAGATCATTAATGGCCTCTTTGTTCATTCCAGCATTTTGCGCATGATGAAGACGATCAGCAAGAAAATCTTCCCATTGTTTCCAGTTTTCTATAACAGACATCTTTTTAGCCTCCTTTTAAAATAGTACAAGATTATTTTGCGAACGAGAGGTTAAAAATATGCATTTCATTTTTTAAAATTTAAGTGTACCAGCCACCGTTGACGGCAAGTACCTGCCCTGTAATATAAGAAGATTCATCCGATAATAAGAAGGAGATGCTGTCAGCAATTTCTTCCGGTAAGCCTAGTCTGCCCATCGGAATTTCCTGGTGCAATACCTTGATTTCTTCACTTGTAAATTGCCCCAGCATTGCTGTGTCAACTGCTCCGGGAGCAATGGCATTGACTCGAATTCCGCTTGGAGCCAGTTCTTTGCATAATGCTTTTACAAAAGAGATCTGCGCTCCTTTTGCAGCAGAATAGGCAGCTTCACAGGCCGCACCTGTTTGTCCCCAAATCGAGGATATAAAAACAATGCTGCCTGAGCGGTTGCGAATTAAGTTAGGAAGCAATTCCTTCGTTATCATCATCGGGCTAATGACATGGATGCGCATCAGCTGTTCAACTGTTTCCAAATCCAAATCAGCCAGCATTCCGTAATGACTGTTCCCGCCGCAATGAACAATGGCATGAAGCGAAAAGATTTGCGAGGCAATTTTTTTAAAGCCATCCGCTTTAGACAAATCCCCTTGAACCGGGATAAACTCACCATCAAATTCTTCAAGCTCTGCCAGCAAAGACTTTATGGAGGCTAGATTTTGATTAAAATGCAAATAAAGGCTGTATCCTTTAGCAGCGAGCTTTAACGCTGCAGCGCGACCTATTCCGCCGCTCGCACCCGTAATTAGTGCAAATTTTTTCATGATTTCCCCACTCTTTCTCGTTTCTCATTCCTCGCAGTAAAAGCGCCCAAAAAGGCGCTTTCTTTCGCTAAGCTTTTTTAGGAACAACCTGACAAACGGAGAAACGCTCTTCTGAAATAACTTCCGCAGCAAGCGCTTCAACATCCGATAAAGTGATTTTTTCCAATGTCGGCACAACATCGAACAAATTCATATCATTGAAAGCATAGCGGGTGAATTGGTTGGCAATGTATTCCGGTGAATTAATTGACCGAAGGAACGCACCGATTTTCTTCTTTTTCGCCCGATCAAGCTGCTCTTCACTAAACGGGCTGCCATTTTTGGCAGACATCAGCATTTTTTCCAGTGTTTCAGCTAAACGGTCCGGGTCGCTTGTATCGCCGCCAACCATGGCGAATCCAAAGCCTTGTTCCTGTGTATAATCGTATGAGAAAGACTCATCAATCAAGCCGTCGTTGTAAAGTTGATTGTAGTTTTCCGAGCTCTTTCCAAACAGCAAATCAAGCAGCACATTCATCGTTAATTCGTTTTTTAACATTTCCTCGCCACTTTGGTTGACATGAAGCGCTTTGATGCCGACGAGACATTTGGAGGTCTGAACATTCATTTCGAGCACCCGTTTTTTTTCATCCACTTCTGCAGGTTCATCCTCAAATTGACGTTTAATTTCAGGCATGTCTTTGTAATCTTTTTTCGCCTGGTTCTCTCTTACTTGATTCATAATTGCTTCCGGGTCTACTGGCCCAACGACAAACAATAGCATGTTGCTCGGGTGATAAAACGTGTTATAGCACTCATAGAGCAAATCTTTTGTAATATGCGAAATCGATTCAACGGTTCCGGCAATATCAATTTTAACCGGATGGTTTTTGTATAAATTTTGAATGAGCCCGAAATAAAGGCGCCAATCCGGGTTATCATCATACATTGTAATTTCTTGTCCGATAATCCCTTTTTCTTTTTCCACTGTTTTTTCGGAAAAATAAGGATCCTGAACAAAGTCAATGAGCGTCTCCAAATTTTTCTCCACATTCGAGGTACTCGAAAATAAATAGGCCGTGCGCGTAAAGGACGTGAAAGCATTCGCCGAAGCGCCCTGCCGGCTAAATTGTTGAAAAACATCGCCATCTTCTTTTTCAAACAGTTTGTGCTCCAGGAAGTGGGCTATCCCGTCAGGCACTTTCAAGAACGTCTCTTTTCCAAACGGAACAAAATGGTTATCAACCGATCCGTACTTTGTTGTAAACGTGGCATATGTTTTATTAAAGCCCTTTTTCGGCAAAATATACACACTTAGACCGTTCGCAAGTTTCTCATAAAATAATTCTTCTTGAAGCTGGTCAAACACAATTTTCTCCATTATTTGCCCGCCTCCATTCCGGTTAAGAAATAAATCGTATCCAATTCAATCTTATTTGCGGCTGAAACAATTTCTTCTTTTGTCGCCTTTTGCATTTCACTTAGCCATTGCGCCAAATCAATGTTTGTTTCCGCAACAACATTGTGGTAAAGCACCTCAATTAAACCGCGGGCGGTATCAATCGTTTCAAGCATTTGATTTTGAATGACCGCTTTCGTTTGTTCGAGTTCTGTGTCGGTAAAATCGCCTTTTTTCATTGCTTCCATTTGCTCATGGATAATCCCAACAGCCTTCTCATAGTTTTTCAAATCAATCCCTGAAATAACCATCATCAGCCCTTTGTGGCTTTCAAGGCGGCTCGCAGCATAATAGGCAAGGCTTGCTTTTTCACGGACATTGATAAATAGTTTGGAATGGGAAAAACCGCCAAATATTCCGTTGAAGACCTGCAATGCATAATAATCAGGGTCGCCATATCGGATATTCGTCCGATAGCCGATATTTAACTTCCCCTGTTTCACATCTTGTTTTTCTTTCACTTCATGAACCTGATCTTTTTTTGCCGCTCTTTCTGATACCACTTTTTTAGGAGACCGGGCCTCAAATTGCAAAAGTTCGGAAACAATCTTTTTTACATCTGCTTCCTTCACATCACCAATGACAAAAAGATCCATTTCATCTTCAAGAAAAGCTTTTTGATAATATTCGTACAGGCTCTCCGCTGTAATCGTATCTACATTTTCTTTGTCTCCATTTACTTGGAGCGCATATGCTTCTCCTTTGCACATCTCTTCAATCAATCGCACGTTTGAATAGCGCATTTTGTCATCATAGACCGACTGAATTCGCTGTTTTAACGTACGTTTTTCTTTCTCAACCGTATCTTTATCAAAGGCTTTGCCATTCACATGAGGGCGAGTCAAAATCTCCGCTAAAAATTCAAAGCCTTTTTTTAGCAACGGGCTCGGATCACTTAAAAATTTTTCATTGGCAATCTCGATCGAAAAGCTCATTACATGGTATTCTCCTTTTTTCGCCAAATCAACGAGAAAGGTAGCGCCGTAAAGTTCATCCAAGTAAGAACGCAATTGAGTTGTCGATGGATATTTTGCCGAGCTTGCTTGCAGTACTTGGGGCAAAAGCGCTCGGTTTGTCACATCTTCCTTCGTCAGCGGCGCTTTCATTTTCCAAACAATTGTTGTCGTTTTATACTGAGCAGTTTCTACTAAATGGAGCTTAAACCCTTGCATGTCTGTTATTTTTTCCGTCAATGCAGTCGTCATTAAATCAGTCCTCCTTCACCTTTAAAGGCTTATCATTACCATATGTATGCACTAATAAGATTTATTTTTTCCAATTAAAATAAACCATATTCTCACTATAAGCTGTTTAGCTTGATTCACACAAGTAATAGAACCATATAAAAACCCTCAGCTTGATCGATTTGCTGAGGGTAAAAGGCTCATCTGCTTCCTTTAATATAGTGAACTCCATCTGCTTTCGGCGCTTCTGCACGGCCGATGAAGCCAGTCAAGGCTAAAATGGTTAAGACATATGGTGCAATTAATAAATACACACTTGGAATCGATTTTAACAACGGTAAGCCTGAGCCGATGATACTGATGCTTTGGGCGAAACCAAAGAAGATTGCAGCCCCCATCGCTCCGAGCGGATGCCATTTGCCAAAAATCATCGCAGCCAGCGCCATAAAGCCCTGTCCGCTAATCGTAGCATGGCTAAAATTGGATGAAATCGATTCTGCATAAACACCGCCGCCAATTCCACCCAATGCACCTGAAATAATCACGCCAAAGTAGCGCATTTTTGTCACGTTGATCCCCATTGTGTCTGCAGCCATCGGATGCTCCCCAACGGAGCGAAGCCGCAGCCCGAATGGTGTTTTATAAATAATGTACCAGGCAATAGCTGCCACGATGATAGCTAAAAAGGACGTCCAATATGTATCCTGGAAAAATAACTTCCCAA
Organism: Bacillota bacterium Lsc_1132; assembly: GCA_044598425.1. Classification (GTDB taxonomy): domain Bacteria; phylum Bacillota; class Bacilli; order Bacillales; family Cytobacillaceae; genus JAEVLT01. The sequence continues at coordinate 1,398,982 of CP172536.1, read as the reverse complement.
TAATGGGAATGTCTTTTAACACGGGAACATCAATTTTGCTAAAGCCTTTTTGAATGATATCCGTTTCGCCTTTGTCGTAAATTAGTTTGACCAAGAACAAAGTAAGTCCCGATGCCAACAGGTTAATCGCTACCCCGGAAACGGTATGGTCAGCACGGAACGTAATCGACGCAACGGCATGAAGAATGGAGAATAAACCTCCGGCAACCATCGCAGCCAGCAGCGAAATCCACGGTGTCCAGTTTCCAAATGTGTCAACAAAGGTTAAATTAAAAACAATAGCGGTGAATGCGCCAATCCACATTAATCCTTCCAAGCCAATGTTGACAACCCCGGAGCGCTCAGAGAATACTCCGCCTAACGCAGTGAAGACAAGTGGCGCTGCCCATAACAGGGTAGATGGAATAATAATTGTTAAAATTTCCATTAAACTCACTTACTTCACCCCCTTTTTATTAAATCGGTCTAAAGCCCAACGAATAATATAGCTTGAGGCAACGAAGAAAACAATTAATGCGATGATAATATCAACCAATTCATTCGGAACACCCGCCTCAAGCGGCATGTTTAAAGAACCTACTTTCAATGCTCCAAATAATACTGCTGCAAAAATAACCCCAAGCGCCGTATTTCCACCGAGTAGTGCAACGGCAATTCCGTTAAAACCAACGCCGGTAAACCCGCCTTTTACTGCCACATAACCAAATGTTCCAAGACCCTCCATTGCGCCGGCTAATCCTGCAAAGATTCCCGAAATGACCATGGAAAGGATGATGTTCTTGTTCACGCTCATTCCTGCATAATGGGCGGCATGCTGGTTAAAGCCAACAGCGCGCAACTCAAATCCCCGGGTTGTTTTTTCAAGTAAAAACCACATAATAACCGAACAGATGAGTGCAATGATGATGCCCCAGTGAAGCCGTGAATAATCGGTAATACTCTCAAGCCAGGGTGACCTAAGGGATGCTGCATCCGGAATATTGGGTGTGCGATCTTTGTTGTTTGTTATGACGGAACGAATAAAGTAATTCGTCACATGAAGCGCGATATAGTTCATCATGATTGTCACGATAACCTCATGAACACGAAAGCGCGCTTTTAATAATCCAGGGATAAAAGCCCAAAGCGCACCTGCTGCCATCGAAGCTAAAATCGCAAGAGGCAATAAAATAACTTTCGGTAAATCGAAACTAATTCCCACCCAGACAGATGCAAACCAGCCGACGATAAATTGGCCTTCAACTCCGATATTAAACAATCCGACCCGAAAAGCAAAAGCGACAGCTAAGCCTGATAAAATGTAGGGGGTAACTTGTCTGATGACTTCCCCAATATAGTACGTGCTGCCGAATGCGCCATTCCAAAGTGCAGTGTAGGCTGCTGCTGGATCATAGCCGCTCGCTACCATGATAATGGTTCCTACTAGTATCCCCAATAGCAAAGCGATAACAGGCGTTATAATATTTCGCAAGCGTTTAGACATGTGTTTCTTCCCCCGCTTCTTTCCGATTCGAACCTGCCATTAACAGCCCGAGTTCTTGCTCGGTTGTATCTTTCGGATCAACAACAGCAACGATTTTCCCTTCAAAAATAACGGCAATTCGGTCGCTGACATTCATAATTTCATCCAGTTCAAACGAAACAAGCAAAACAGCCTTTCCGTGATCGCGCTGTTCAATCAATCGTTTGTGAATAAATTCAATCGCTCCGACATCCAAACCGCGCGTTGGCTGTGCGGCAATCAACAAGTCCGGATTACGGTCAATTTCGCGGCCGATGATCGCTTTTTGCTGATTTCCCCCGGACAAAGCCCGCGCCAATGTGTATTCACTTGGCGTGCGAACATCGAACTCTTTAATTAATTTTCGTGCTTTATCATATATTTCTTTAAAATTTAAGATTCCGCTTTTTGAAAAAGGTTTTTGATAATATGTTTGCAAAACCATGTTTTCAGCTATCGGATAATTCAAAACAAGACCGTGCTTATGCCGGTCTTGTGGAATATGCCCGACACCTGTTTCGGTGATCTTTCTTGGTGTTGAATGAATCAATTCTTTTCCATTTAACTTGATGCTTCCGCTTTCGGACTTCCTTAATCCAGTGATGGCTTCAATCAGCTCGCTTTGTCCGTTTCCATCTACCCCGGCAATTCCGACAATTTCACCGGCTCTCACAGATAAATCCAAACCTTTAACGGCTAATACCCCCCGCGAATCCTTTACAGCCAAGTCTTTGACCGTAAGGACTTCTTGTTTTGTCTGCGCTGGAGATTTTTCTGTTTTAAAGAGGACTTCCCGGCCAACCATTAAATTTGCCAATTCATTGACATTTGTTTCGTTAACATTAACCGTCCCTATCCCTTTTCCTTTTCGAATAACCGTTACACGGTCACAAACTTCCATTATTTCTTTCAATTTATGCGTAATCAAAATAATGGACTTTCCCTCTTTTATAAGCGTTTTCATAATTTGTATTAGCTCTTTGATTTCCTGGGGAGTTAATACAGCCGTTGGTTCATCAAAAATCAAAATTTCCGCGCCGCGGTATAGCGTTTTTAAAATTTCTACCCGCTGCTGCATCCCGACTGAGATATCGGCGATTTTTGCTTTTGGATCAACGGCTAAGCCATACCGTTCCGAGATTTCTCTTACTTCTTTTTCAGCTTTTTTTATGTCGATCCGGCCCGCTTTTGTCATTTCTTTTCCGAGAATGATATTTTCGGTAACCGTGAACACGTCGACAAGCATAAAGTGTTGGTGCACCATACCGATTCCAAGATCATTTGCCACATTCGGATTGGTAATTTTAACAGACTTCCCCTTTACGCGGATTTCACCTGCTTCTGGCTGGTATAAGCCAAACAATACGTTCATTAACGTAGATTTTCCCGCCCCGTTTTCACCGAGCAATGCATGGACTTCTCCTTTTTTCAATTGAAGGGTAATATTATCATTTGCAACAAAGCCGTTAAATTCTTTACGAATGTTAAGCATTTCAATTACATGTTCCAATTTTCTCACTCCCTGCTCTAAAGTAGGAATCATTTTTGATCATTAGTAGTAAGAGGTCAGACCTTTCATTGTTAAAAAAACAAGGGAATCCTCCCAACTAAAGTCTTAAGTGAAAAGCAGAATGGGATTCTACACTTCAATTAAGATTTTAAGAATAGAACAGAAGCAGGTCAAAAAGAGCCTGCTCCTGCCGAATGATCGGTTATTTAGCAGTAAAATTTTTTACTTCTTCTGGTTTAGATGGAATCTTTAATGAACCAGACTTGATTTTTTCCCCCCATTGAGAAACAGCCTTCTCAATATCAGCCTTGTTCGGAACAGCATCATTTATCGGTGCCACGCCTACTCCCTCTTCAGAAAGTCCATAAGTAATCGTTTTGCCTCCAGGGAACTTTCCATCTTTTGCTTTTGTTGTCAGGTCTTTTACCGCATTGTCTACACGCTTAAGAGCAGAGGTTAGAACAACGTTTTGCTGTTTTCCGTTAACTGTTACCAAGCCTTCTTTTGATTGATCAGAGTCAACGCCGATTGCCCAAATAACTTTAGAAGGATCCTTGCTTAAACGGTCGCGCGCTTCTTTAAATAAGCCGTTACCCGTTGCGCCGGCAGCATGGAACACAACATCTTCACCGGAAGAATACATTTTCGAAGCAATTGCTTGCCCTTTATCAGCACTTGTAAAACTTGCAGCATATTGGACATCTACCGTTGCATTTGGATTTGCTGTTTTAACACCGGCAAGAAAGCCCGCTTCAAAGCGGTCGATTACTTCACTTTTCATCCCGCCAATAAAACCGATTTTATTTGTTTTCGTTGCCATACCGGCAACAATTCCCGCTAGAAAAGATGATTCATTTTCTTTAAACAGGATGCTTGCGACATTCGGTTTATTTACGACACCATCAACAATCGCAAAATGCGTTTTTTTCTGCTGCTGTGCAATTTTTTCAACATCTTTCTGCATCATAAAGCCAATTCCATATACTAAGTCAAAGCCTTGACGTGAAAGTGTATTTAAATTCGTTGCATAATCTGCGTCGGATTGGGATTGAACATAGTCATATCCATTTTTCCCTTTTTTTAGGTTATTTTCTTTGCCGAAATCTTGAAGGCCTTTCCAAGCTGATTGGTTGAATGATTTGTCATCAATCCCGCCAATGTCTGTAACCATACCTACTGTGAACGTTTTTCCTTTACCACCGTTAGCCGCGTTGTCATTGCTTTTTCCACAAGCGCCCAAAAGGGTTCCCGCAGCAAGCACTAGCGATAACGCTAAACCAAGTTTACGCTTTTTCAAGGTATTGTACCCCCTAAATGATTTATTTGAATTAGTAGAAATGTTGGTAATGCAAGCCTTATTTTTTACATTCAGTCTTCAATACATTCATTAAATTCTTTTTCTCAGAACACGAAAACTAAACTTGTCTGCTTTAAAATAGTTTACCGAAAAAAGAATTGGCTCATCCTTTTCATCGAAATGCATTTGTTTAATACAAGCAGCGCGGTTTCCGGCTCACATTCAAGAATGGGAGAAATTTTCTCATGATATCCAATTGGTTCGATTTGAGCCACAGCGTATGTAATTTTCCGTCCCGCATCTTCTTCTAAGGTGTGGAAAATGGATTGCTCTCCGTAAGAGAAGCCTTCCGGCAATATTTTTTCGGGTATTTTGTCTATGCAGTAGACAACCGGTTCTCCATTGGCCGTTCGAACTCTTTCCGCCACAACAATATCCTCTTCATGTAAACAGGAAAACCGACGAATATCTTCTTCGGTTGGCCGTTGTGTTGATGAACTAAGAAAAATGGTGCCGGGCTTTAAACCTGCTTCCTTAATCATGTCAGTGACACTGCTAAGCTGTTCGATCCCAGAAGTAAACAGAGGTTTGGCGTTAACAAATGTGCCTACTCCATGGCGGCGAATGATCACGTTTTCTTCTTCAAGAACGCGCAAAGCCTCCCGAAGCGTTGCCCTGCTCACACCTAAATGTTTTGCAAGATCAAATTCAGACGGTAATTTTTCTTTTTCTTTGTAAATCCCCTCTTCAATATCTTGTTTAAGACGGTCGATCACTTGTAAGTACAAATGCCGGTTATCTGACTTAATAGACATGCAGTTTCCTCCAGCCTTTTCCTAGGACATCAGACATCTGATGTATTATCATTCCTACTAATCGAAAATACTATATCACTTTTTTTCAGATAAATAAATAGACATTTTATGATTTCAGCGAAAAAAGATTATAGTATGAAAATTGTCAAATATAAGAAAAAAAATCATTTTAAATACTGCAGTAATAACAAAAAGTAAAGCGTTTTACAACGTGTATTTTGCTGAAATTTTACCCAATTTTACTATATAAAAAACCGCTTTCTATCAATCTTGAAAACGGTTTCAATAGTATAACATTATTATTTTTTTCCATTTCTCCAAACCGAAGCAGCGGGTTTGGAGAAATGATTATGAGCTTGCTTCTTCTTTCGGTTTGGATACCAGCACCGCGCGAGGCTTGCTGCCTTCATATGAGCCAACAATACCGCGCGCTTCCATTTCATCAATGAGTCGGGCTGCCCTTGTGTAGCCAATTCGGAAGCGGCGCTGAAGCATCGAAACCGATGCAGTTTGCATTTCAACGATTAAGGCGACGGCCTCCTCATAAAGATCATCCTCAACGGCCCCTTTTGCCTCGGGGATATCATCCGGAATCATTTCTTCCTGGTATTGAGCCTTTTGCTGCGATATCACATAATTGACGATCTCTTCTACCTCATCATCTGATAAAAACGCTCCTTGCACACGGACTGGTTTGGAAGCGCCCACAGGCAGGAACAGCATGTCGCCGCGGCCAAGTAATTTTTCAGCTCCGCCCATATCAAGAATCGTGCGAGAATCCGTTTGACTCGAAACAGCAAAAGCGATTCTGGATGGGATGTTAGCCTTGATCACTCCGGTAATGACATCAACAGACGGTCGCTGCGTTGCAATGATCAAATGGATTCCCGCAGCCCGGGCCATCTGAGCTAGTCTTGTGATCGAGTCTTCGACATCTGAAGAAGCAACCATCATCAGGTCCGCAAGTTCATCTACGATAACAACAATAAATGGTAAAAGCGGCTGCTTATCATCTTCCTCCGCATTATGCCGTTTAATATGCTCATTGTATCCTTCAATATTTCGCGTACCCGTGTAGGAAAACAACTCGTAACGTCGCTCCATTTCACTTACTACTTTTTTTAACGCCTGGGATGCTTTTTTCGCATCCGTTACAACCGGTGCGAGCAAGTGCGGAATCCCATTGTAGACATTAAGCTCGACCATTTTCGGGTCAATCATCATCAGTTTGACTTCATGCGGCTTTGCTCTCATTAATATACTGGTTATGATGCCATTAATACAGACACTCTTCCCGCTTCCTGTCGCTCCTGCAACAAGCAAGTGCGGCATCTTGTTCAGTTCAGCGAGCACGGCTTCACCTGTAATATCGCGTCCGAGTCCAATTAATAGTTTTGCCTCCGGTTTTTCATTCTGCGTGGCTTCTAAAACTTCACGAAGCGAAACCATTGCAACCTCCGAATTCGGCACTTCAATCCCGATAGCTGATTTTCCTGGAATCGGCGCTTCCATGCGGATATCTTTAGCTGCAAGAGCCAATGCTAAATCATCACTTAAACTAACAATCTTGCTAACCTTTACACCTACATCCGGATGGACTTCGTATTTTGTTACAGCTGGTCCGAGATGAACTTGCGTCACCCTTGCCTTTACACCGAAACTTTGAAAGGTTCTTTCCAGCTTCGCAGCATTGGCATGGATCATCTCGTATTCTCCGCTTTGGTCCGTTTTCCTTGGCATTTTCAGAAGTTTGAGCGGCGGGAGTTCATATGAAGCATTCTCCACCTCAGTAAACGCAAGCGGCGGTGTTAAATCTTCTTCTGTTGACGAAATATCCCTTGGTTCTTGCTGTGATGGCTGTTCATGTTGTTCCTGTTCATGTGCACTTTCGTCCATATAAGCCCTGTCTGCAAAACTTGAGATAATTGGTTCAGGCGCAGGAGGTTCATCAAGCAATTCCGGAAGCGGGGGCTGTGGAAGGGAGGAAGCGTTTTGCGCCTGCCTGTTTTCTTGCTGCTGCTGCAAATGCGCCCGCCGCTCTTGCTGCTTTTGTTTCCACTCCGCAACGTCCATTTTAAATTCACTCCACTGATTTTTTGAAAAACCTAAAACAGTTGAAAGGATTTTGCCGATAAAGTCGCCAATTGACCTTCCTGTTATTAAAATGAAACCGATGATAATAAAGAGAAAAGCGATGATTTTCGCACCGGAATCAGCGAACAAAAAATAGGATACAGCATACAGGACAGCTCCAATCATACCGCCTCCCAGATCCACTGTGCTCGTCGTTTGAAATAATTCATCCTTGAACATGCTAAACGTTTTCTTTATAACACTTGCAGATTCAAATTGACCGTTCTTTGAAAGAGCTTGAAATAAAAAGATATGATTATAAAGAAGAATCGAACCAATCAAAAAATAGAAGCCGATTAATTTAGCATGAAAAAGAAAAGGTACCGTGCGTTTCCACATTAAAAAAATACTTAATACAAATAGACCGATCAGGCCGATGGTATACCATTCACCGAGCCAAAAACGATAAAATAAAACGATTGCTTTTCCAACCGCTCCTAATTTTGCCATTGAAATGACTGATAAGGATAAAAGCACAAGACCGGTCAGTTCATATTGAACGGTTCTTTTTAGCTTCATCTCCCTTTTTCTTGTTTGCCTTCGCTTTTTTTTTGCCAATGATATCACCTAACTCTATCAATATTCCGTCCTAAAAATTAGGAAAGGAGAGTCCAATTGCTGTTTCTTTTTTCAGCAGTCATGGAGAAAGGAATAAAGCAGCCATGATGGCTGCTCTTGTCTATTTGACCTTATTATACCATAATCAGTCTTAAAAGGAGGACAAACCTCCACCTTCTAGTAAAGAAATTTTTGTCCCGGGTGTAAAGCGTTCGTCAAGGAAGTGCTGGGGGTCACTGCTGAGAATCCGGACAATACGTGCAGTATCGTCAGAAGCAGCTTCCACTAGAAGCTCAACACCATGATGAGTTACGGTTCGTTGTCTGCTGAAAGCATCCGGTTCTTGAGGGAAAATAAGCTCCTGCGGCATCATTGTATATAAAATCACTGTACGATCGCCTCACTATTTTCACGGTGAAGTTCAATTAGTTCATTTAATTTTTTCATCGCCTGTCCAATACCGCCAACTTCATCGATTAAACCGCAATCCACTGCATCGCCGCCGATCACGTTCGTACCAATATCCCTTGTTAAGTTACCTTTGGCAAACATGAGGTCTTTAAACGTTTCTTCGCTGATGTTTGAATGCTTCGTCACAAAATTGACGACTCGCTCTTGCATCTTATCTAGATACTCAAACGTTTGCGGAACACCGATCACAAGCCCGGTCAGACGGATGGGATGGATCGTCATCGTAGCGGTTTCAGCTATAAATGAGTAATTGCAAGAGACGGCAATCGGTACCCCGATTGAATGCCCGCCCCCAAGAACAATGGAAACGGTCGGTTTAGATAACGTAGCCAGCATTTCAGAAATGGCAAGGCCTGCTTCTACATCACCGCCAACCGTGTTCAAAATCACCAGTACTCCTTCAATTTTCGGATTTTGCTCGATCGCCACCAATTGTGGTATTAAATGTTCATACTTGGTCGTTTTGTTTTGCGGCGGTAAAGCTAGATGACCTTCAATCTGCCCGACAATGGTCAAACAGTGAATTCGCGAATCAGCTGATAGCTGCGGAACATTTGTTTGACCAAGCTGCTGGATTTTTTCTATTATCGTAGAAGGCTGCTTTTCCTCTTTTTGCGGCTCTTGTTCTTCCTGATTTTGTTTTAGTTCATTTTCCATCCAATTATGTTCTCCCTTCAGGCATGATATTGGTAGTATTCGTCAGTGTATCAATTTCATCCTAAAAGACAGCGAAAAAAGCATCGAAAACCGATGCTTTTTTCTTTGGCTAGTGTGGGAACTTTTTATCCCTTCGAACTAAATTTCCATAATAATCGGCAGAATCATCGGCCGTCTCTTTGTTTTTTCATATAAATATCGATTTAATTCATCGCGGACATCCTGCTTTAAAGTCGTCCAATCGAACGAATTCTTTGCTGCATTCCTTTCAACAATATCACGAACAAGTTTCGTTGACTCTTCCAATAATTTTTCCGATTCCCGAACATAAACGAAACCGCGCGAAATAATTTCCGGACCCGAGACGATTTTCTTTTCCTGCTTTGTTAATGTCACTACCACAATCAATATGCCATCCTGAGATAACAATTTCCTGTCGCGTAAAACAATGTTTCCAACATCGCCGACACCAATTCCATCGATTAGGATGTTGCCAGAAGGAACCTTTCCGCCTTCGACAGCTTTGCCTTCTTTAAATTCAACCACTTCACCGCGATCGATAATCACGATTTGTTCATTCGAGAGGCCGCATTCCTTCGCTAATTTTTCATGCGCCTTCAGCATGCGGTACTCACCGTGAACTGGAATAAAAAACTTAGGCTTCATTAAATTGATCATAAGTTTTAATTCTTCTTGGCTTCCATGGCTGGAGACATGGATCGTGCGCTTTCCTGAAATTACGTTGGCACCCGCACGGAATAGCATATCAATTGTTTTAAACAAAAAAATTTCGCTTCCCTTTAACGGTGAGGCCGCAATCATTACCGTATCCCCATGTTGAATATTTATTTGTTTATGTGACTGCTTGGCCATCTTTTGCAATGCTTCAATCGGCTCTCCCTGGCTCCCTGTCATTAAAACGGCAATTTCATCATCCGGATATTGGCCAATTTCAGAAATTGGAATAATCAAGTCATCAGCCACATTTAAATACCCAAGGTCAAGGGCGATATGATAAATGGTTTCAAGGCTTTTCCCCACAACCGCAACTTTCCGCCCCGATTCTTTTGCGGAATCAAAAATATGCTGAATCCGGCTGATATCCGAGGCAAAACAGGCGGCAATAATTCTTCCAGCAGCGTTATAAAAGGCATTCGACATTTCTCTAGCGACAATCGCTTCAGAAGTCGTGTATCCAGGCTTTTCTGCTTCGGTGCTATCAGAAAGCAGGCACAATACGCCTTCCTCTCCAATTCTCGCCATTTTTCCAATTTCCGGCTGGTATAGCGGGGTGGCTGCCTGATCAAATTTAAAATCCCCGGTATAGACGATGGTTCCTGAAGAAGTATGTATACATACTCCCACGGAATCCGGTATACTATGGTTTGTCCGGAAAAAGCTGACTTCTACCGATCTCATATCAACAATTGAATCCGAATCAATTTCAATAAATTCAACCGCGCTGGTAAATTCCTGCTCCTTTAATTTTGCATTGGCAAGCGCTAAAGTTAATCGCGTTCCATAAACCGGTACGCTAATCTGGCGAAGTACGTATGAAAGTGCGCCAATATGATCTTCGTGTCCATGTGTTAAAAAGATTGCTTTTACTCTTTCCTTATTCTCGGTTAAATAAGATATATCCGAAATGACAATATCGATGCCAAGCATTTCATCCTCGGGGAACATCAAACCGGCATCAATAATGAAAATATCCTTGTCCACTTCGACCAGATACATATTTTTCCCGATTTCTCCTACTCCGCCCAATGCCGTAAGCTTAATAGATTTATTTTTTCTCTTTGTCAATTCATGTAACCTCCTATGTTGATGGTAAGCCGACCATAGATCAGTTACGCTTATTATACTTGATATCGAAAATTTATTACAACACTTTCATGCAGCAAGATCAGCTATCGGGTTTTTCTAAAGTTTTTAAAGTAAGAAAAACCGGGCAAGAACCGCCCGATCCTTTTTGGTTTGGCTGATAACGGAGTCTGTTGATTTCCGCTCCAGGCACTCGCTTTCCGCGGGCGGTCGGGAGCCTCCTCGTCGCTACGCTGAAGCCACTGAAAAAGTCCAAATTTAATAGGCAGTTTAGTCCCTGCAACCGCCTATTTTACTTTATAATAATAGTAAATGGTAATAAGACTGTATAGGTGGTATCCAAATGATTTCCTTTCAAGAATCCCTTAATCTTAGTCCGTATATAGCTATTTATAATCTCGTTGTTCCTAAAGATAATATGCTTCGTCAAATCAAAGAACTTGTGGACTTTTCCTTCATCCTCGAAGAGTTAAAAACAAAATATTGCCTCGATAATGGCCGTAATGCTGTACCGCCGATTCGTATGTTCAAATATCTTTTACTCAAATCAATTTATGATCTGTCAGATGTCGATGTGGTAGAGCGTTCTAAATATGATATGTCGTTTAAATATTTTCTTGATATGGCACCGGAAGAATCCGTGATTGATCCAAGTTCTTTAACAAAGTTCCGTAAACTTCGTCTTCAGGATGTAGGTTTATTAGATTTGCTTATCGGGAAAACAGTCGAGATTGCACTTGAAAAGGAAATCATTAAAAATAAAACAATTATTGTGGATGCCACACATACAAAAGCACGTTATAATCAAAAGTCTCCAAAGGAATTTCTGCAAGATAAATCAAAAAATCTTCGAAAAGCCGTTTATCAGGTCGATGAATCCATGAAAGAGAAATTCCCACCAAAATCAACTACCAACGAGGTAAATGATGAATTGAATTATTGCCGTAAAGTGATTTCTGTTGTCGAATCGGAACCCCAAGTCGCAAAAATCCCTGCCGTTAAGGAGAAATTGAACGTCTTAAAAGAAGTGGTGGAAGATTACGCTGAACAAATGAACTACTCAGCAGATCCTGATGCACGAGTAGGCCATAAAACAGCGGATTCATCCTTCTTTGGCTACAAAACGCATATTGCAATGAGTGACGAACGAATTATAACGGCAGCCGTTGTGACAACAGGTGAAAAAAGTGATGGTAAATATCTACAGGAGTTAATTAAAAAGAGCAAGGCAACAGGAATGGAAATTGACACAGTAATTGGAGATACGGCCTATTCTGAAAAGGAAAATATTCGTTATACAAAAGAGCGTAAACTTCAACTTATTTCCAAACTACATCCGCTCATCACCTATGGCAGGCGGACAAAAGAAGAGGAATTTCAATTTAACAAAGATGCAGGGATGTATGTCTGTAAGGCTGGTCATATGGCGATTCGCAAAAAATATGATGGAAGAAAAGGTCATGATAAAAATCCTCGGGTCAAATACTTATTTGATATTGAAAAATGTAAAGTTTGTCCTTTCCGTGAAGGGTGCTATAAAGAAGGATCTAAAACCAAGTCGTATTCTATAACAATCAAGTCAACAGAACATCTAGATCAAGAGGCATTCCAGGAAACGGAAAAGTTTCGAAATCTGGCAAAAACTCGATACAAAATTGAAGCGAAAAATAGTGAACTTAAGCATAGACACGGGTATGATACAGCGTCATCCTCGGGTCTGTTTGGCATGGAAATTCAGGGAGCCACAGCGATATTCGCAGTAAATCTCAAGCGAATTATAAAGCTCCTCCATGAAAAAGAGGAAAAATAAGAGGGGAAATAGACAGCTTGCCGTCTAAATTCAGACGACAAGTTGCTTTTTTTTGTCTATTTTTAATCGTAAAAACATAAAAAACGTTAGATTTTCAGTGGCCTCGCTACGCTCCTGCGGGGTCTCCCTTGATCCGCTTTTCCCGCAGGAGTCGGTGCCTTCCTCTCCAATCAACAGGGTGCCATAAACCGAATCAACCATAAGATTCGAAGCGGCTTTTTGTTAGAGAACATCCGATAGTTTGTACTCTATACCATGTACTCCTTTGTAGTACACTGGATACATTTGTCCACCACATTTTTCGCATGAAAACATCGGTGGAGTGGTTGGATCTCCATCATCCATTAAGTCAAAATCCCTTACGACATTTAATTGAATTTCCTCTTTTTCATGACACGCTAAACAAACATAGCTGACGCTTTTGTTTCTTTGGTTGGCTTTGATTTATTAAACGTTTCTTTTTCTTCCCTTTTTTCCGTTGTTTTGACACCGGTGAAATACGCAATCATCCTTTCAAGATATGCCCTTGAATACTTACATTTGGCCTATTTTATCTGTAAGGTGCCATCCTGAAGACAGACGGATCCCTTGAACTCATAGTAACACGAGCACTTTGAACAGACCATTGGGTCTTTACCAGTCAGGTCCTTTATTCTTTGGCTCCCATTTCTCTTTCGAGAACTTTTTTCACCTTTACTATCTGTCTTTTAACTTTTTCTTGAAAAATCGCTACTTTTTGTTTACAATCAGCTTTCTTCCTTCTTGAATAAACACCATAGTATCATATACTCTCGGCATTCGCCGAGTTAGATGAGGTAAGGATTTCCTCTCCCCATCAAATTGACTTTCCTCCTACCTCGTAGGAGTTTTCTTATTTGTAGAAATATTACAAATTTAACGATTGGTATGCCCACCAAAAAGATAATCTCGTGTTTCTTAAAAGTCTATTTACCCTTTAGTAGCCTGATATTTTTAAGGCTCTTTTCTAAGAAATGGTTGCTTTTAAATAGGTTCTTTGAACGAATATTGAACGAATATTGTTTAAGGTTGAATGGAGCGGAAGTGCGAGACTCCTGCGGGAGCAGCGGGACAGGTGAGACCCCACAGGCGTTAACGCCGAGGAGGCTCACCGCCCGCCCCGCGGAAAGCGAGCATCTGGAGCGGAATTCAACCACACCGCACACTTGGTAAAGAGCAACAAAGTTTACGAAAACAGCCTTTTTCAAAAAATAAATACGTGACACTTCTTTGACATGCCCTTTTTTGAAAATGTCTTGAAAACGAGAGCCACTTCTTCAATTATCCTCAATTCCCAGTTATTTTTTTGGAAAATACTCCGATTTCAACCTAGACACTCCGAGAGTCTATTATCTTATCGTTTTAAAGTTTTCATCCGGAATATGTCTGATTTAGATTTATCCCAAAAAAGGGTCAACATATAAATTCTGATAGTATAAGAAAAGCGCAAGCACCCTTGGTCATCGACGTAAGGAGGTGGACTGAAGCCGAGTGAGATAAAGGAGAGTCGAAAGACGGTAGTAATCGTTCTCGACAATCCGTAGACGAGGCGAGGGAAGCGACGTAGTCGATAGGGCGCTTCTCGCTAGACAGTTATCGAAGTGCAGATATAAATTCTGATAGTACAAAAAAAAAACCAATCATGCGATTGGTTTTTTACGAATTAATCAATTAACAATTTGCTTAATGCTGTTCTTTCTTGTTCTGTCAGCGGAACGAGCGGCAGCCTTACGGACCCAACATCCAGGCCTTTAAGCTGCAATGCTGTTTTCACTGGCGCAGGACTAGGTGCTGCAAATAGTCCTTGCATGATCGGCAATAAACGCTGATGAAGTTTTGCCGCTTGTGCCGTATTGCCGTCTAAAAACGCTTGAACCATTTCCTGAAGTTCATTGCCGATGACATGAGAGGCAACAGAAATAATTCCGGCTCCGCCAATGGAAAGAACAGGAAGAGTTAATGAATCATCTCCACTATACAAAAGGAAGTCATCGTCCGTATTTGCTATGATTTTCGTCATCGCATTCAAATCGCCGCTAGCTTCTTTAACTGCAACGATATTCGGAATTTTAGAAAGACGAATAACTGTTTCAGGCAAAATATTGACAACCGACCTTCCAGGGATATTATAGACCATAACTGGTAGGGAAGTTGCCTCGGCAACTGCTTTGAAATGCTGATATAACCCTTCCTGATTGGGTTTATTGTAGTATGGAGCTACGACCATAATCGCGTCTACTCCGAGCTGTTCCGCTTTTTTCGTTAATTCAATGGATGCATAAGTATTATTGCTGCCCGTTCCAGCAATAACAGGTATCCTTTTATCAACGACTTTTACAATATGTTCAAACAGTGCGAGTTTCTCTTCTTTTGAAAGCGTTGGCGACTCGCCTGTTGTCCCTGCAACAACAAGTGAGTCGGTGCCATTATCAATTAAATGATTGACAAGTTTGGTTGTCTTGGCAAAATCGATATGCCCTTTATGATCAAACGGTGTTACCATCGCCGTTGATACACGTCCAAAAAGAACCATTGTTCTGTTTACTCCTTCCTTTGACCGCTATCTTTGTGACAAATGCTATAAAAGAAACATTTAATAAAAATCAGTTTGATTGTATTCTAGTGTTTCTTCTTCAAGCTGAAAAGCGTCATGAAGCGCGTTCACTGATTTCGTCAATTCCTCTTGTTTAACAAGTACCCAAATTGTTGTGTGGCTGTCGGCTGATTGAAGAATCCGAATTCCTTGTTCAGATAGCGCCGATACAATTTTTGATGTTACACCTGGAACACCGGCGATCCCCGCCCCAACGACCGATACTTTGGCGCAGTTTCGTTCGACTGCCGGCTCATGGCCAAGCTGTTTGAGAACTTGAAGCGCCCTGTCTGTCATTTCCTCGGTTACCGTATACACCACAGCGTTTGGCGAAATATTGATGAAATCAACACTTATTTTTTCATTTGCCATCGCCTTAAATACTTCCGCCTGCAAATTGTATTGATCTTTTTTAGCATATACTTTAATTTGCGTGACATTGGACACATGGGCGATACCCGTTACTAATCGCTCTTTAATATCACTGCCGCGATTTTCCTTATTTATTGTCGTAACAAGGGTTCCCGGACTATTAGAATACGTTGAGCGGATTCGGATCGGCACCTTCGCCTGCATCGCTATTTCAACTGCTCTTGGATGAATCACTTTGGCACCTTGATACGCCATATTGCACACTTCTGTATAAGTCACTACCGATAGGGGCCTGGCGTTTTCAGCAATGCGCGGATCAGCCGTCATGATTCCTTCCACGTCGGTGAAAATATCGATCCATTCAGCATTTAATGCGGCTCCTAAGGCGGCTGCTGATGTATCGCTGCCGCCGCGGCCGATAGTCGTGACATCCCCATTTTTAGCGGCGCCTTGAAAGCCGGCAACGACTACTACATCGAAACTTTCTAATTCACGAAGAAGACGGTCGCATTTCATTTCAATTATTTTAGCATTTGTGTGGTCATTATTTGTCCGAAAACCTGCTTGAGCTCCGGTTAGGGCAACCGCATGTATGTTATTTACCAACAGCATGTTCGTAAAAACCACACTTGATATTGTTTCGCCGCATGACAGCAGTAAATCATGCTCCCGCTTTGAGAGTTTGCTGGCATTTCCGCCAATTAAAGACAGAAGCGTATCCGTCGCGTAAGGGTCGCCTTTTCTTCCCATTGCAGAAACAACCACTACAACTTTGTATCCATCCGCAAGCGCTTTTTCAATATGGCCAAGTGCATGTTTTCGACTCTTTTCATCCTTGACTGATGTACCGCCAAATTTTTGCACAATGATTTTCATAGGCTTTTAAAACCTGCCTTTATCGCTATTCGTTAATCTTTACAAGGCCCAATGAAAGTAGACTCTCAGCAATTTGCACCGAATTCCAGGCCGCACCTTTAAGCAAGTTATCAGAAACAACCCACATATGGAAACCATTTTCCTCATCTAAGTCTTTCCGAATACGTCCAACAAAAACATCGTTTTTTCCTACACAGTTTGCAGGCATTGGATAAATCTGCTGTTCTGGATCGTCTTGCAGCACAACACCTGGTGCGCTGCTCAATAATGCTTTGATGTCCGCAGCCGTTACACCTTCTGCTTCAATCTCAAAATAAACCGACTCGGAGTGGCCTACTTCAACTGGCAGACGCACGCAGGTTGCAGCAACAGGAAGCTCTTGCATATGCATAATTTTTTTCGTTTCATTGATCATTTTCATTTCCTCAAACGTAAATCCATTTTCCTGGAATTTATCAATTTGAGGAATCGCATTAAATGCGATTTGATAATGTTTTTGATCTCCTTTTACCGGTAAAACTTTCGGTTCAAAGCTCTCATTGTTGATGATCGCTTTTGTCTGCTCTCTTAATTCTTCTATCGCAACAGCCCCGGCACCGGAAACAGCTTGGTATGTTGAAACAAGGACTTTCTTTAAACCATATTTTTGGCGAATTGGTTCCAGCGCCACAACCATTTGAATGGTAGAGCAGTTTGGATTTGCAATAATTCCATTATGCTGATGAAGATCGCTCTCGTTTACTTCAGGAACAACTAAGGGAATCTCTGGGTCCATCCGAAAAGCGCTAGTATTATCGACAACAACCGCTCCACGTTTAACCGCCTCAGGGGCGAGTTCTTTCGAAACACTGCCTCCCGCACTAAAAAGGGCGATATCCACTCCTTCAAAACTTTCAGGCTTTGCTTCTTGGACGGTGTATTCCTCACCATTTACCAAAACTTTTTTTCCCGCAGACCGAGCTGAAGATAATAAAGTTAATTTTTTGAAAGGAAAACTCCGGTTAACTAATGTTTGGATCATTTGTTGCCCTACTGCTCCTGTTGCCCCAACAACAGCAACATGCAATCCATCTTTCTGGTTCATTCTCTAGTACCCCTTCCATTCTTTCTGCGTTTTTTCCATATCTAGCCCATCATTTCCCGAGAAAATGGGAGCTTCTCCATCTATTTTATGGCATTGCTTTTGCCGGCATTTCTCAGAATTTCATAGGCCTTTCGAGATTGGTTCAGTGCATCGCTTTTTCCACCAAGTTAGTCCATTGATGAAAAAAGCGATAATTCATTTTACCACATTACAGTAAAGAAATAACGTTTTTCCTTTTTCCGATAAAGAAATTTTAAACACCATCGCGATATTTTTCAATGATCACCGGCTGAATTTGTTTGCTTGCAATTGCATTTTCAATCGTCTCCGTTAGCATTTCCATGCGTGCAACCATGGAATTGGGCTTTTTAACAGGGTCATCCTGACCAAAGGGGATGAAAAAAATATTTTTGGTCGCCATTAATCGCATTAAATTAACGCCGTTTAATCCAAGGGCATCATTCGTAGAGATTCCGAGAACAACCGGCTTTCCGTTTCTTAATGTCGCTTTTGCCGCCATTAAAACAGGACTGTCAGTCATCGCATTCGCGAATTTGCTCATGGAGTTTCCTGTCAGTGGTGCAATGACCATACAATCAAGGGGAATCTTCGGTCCTAGCGGTTCTGCCTTAACGATCGAATCAATCACTTTGTTTCCAGTTAACTCTTCAATCCTTGCGACCCAATCTTCTCCCTTGCCAAATCTTGTTTCCGTATTTTGTACTGTAAACGTAACTACAGGAAGAACTTCGGCGCCTGCTTGAACAAGTTTTTCAATTTGCGGAAAGACGGCATCGTATGTGCAATGGGAGCCTGTTAATCCAAAGCCAATTTTTTTGCCTATTAAACTCATTTTTTGTTCTCCTTTCGCATGGTTAAATCTGCTTCGAGCAATTGTGAGAGAACATCTCCCAATATTTGGCCGGCTGTTTTCGGAGCAACAATTCCCGGTAAACTCGGGGCAAGCAGCGCCTTAATGCCGCGTTTTTCTGCGTAGCGAAAATCAGTTCCGCCCGGTTTGGAAGCAATGTCGATAATGAGCGTGTGAACGGGCATTTTTGATAAAACAGCTGCGCTGAGAATTAAATGCGGTATTGTATTGATGACAATATCGCTATCCTTTACTTCTTTTTTAAGATCATTTAAATGAAACGGGGTTACGCTCATTTCGGTGATCCTCGCAAGATGTTCACTCTTCCTTGCGCCAACTTTCACCTTAGCTCCAAGTGCATGGAAGGCTCTGGCTACGCTCATGCCACATCTTCCCAGTCCAAGAACAGCCACATTTGAACCGTGGATGGTGAAATCCGTATGTTGAATCGCCATCATGATCGTTCCTTCAACTGTTGGAATGGAGTTGTAGATGGCCACATCATCCCGGGCAAACAGCTGAACAAGCCTCCTGTTTGTCTTGTTCGTCAAATCTGTTAAAAATGAATTCGTGATCCCTGAATAGATCGTACAATGGTTTGGAGTGCCCGCTAGAATTTCCTCGGTAAGGAACACTTTTTCATTTGAAAAAATAGTTTCCACCTGGCCCTCTAAATTGGTTCCGGCAACGGGTAAAATAATGGCATCTATCGTTGAAAAAACAATCTCATTGATTTTTTCCTTTACCGCACCTGAAAAAGCATGGTCAAGTTGTTCAAATCCAATTAATGAAAGCCTAGCATCTAGTTCTGTCAGCTTGCGGATAATTTCCAGCTGTCTGGCATCTCCACCAATTACGGCTATCTGCATCCCTGTCAGCATGAAAACATTCACCTTCTTTTTTAAAAATCCTATCTCACATCACTTCAACATCTTATGTAGCATGAACCCAATCGGTGAGTTTTCCATCACCCAGGAACGAAAAAAAGCCCAGCAGCTTTCTGCTGCTTGGGCTTTTTAATGATCATGAATCTATTCAATTTCATCAGCAATGTCAATGATAATCATATCGGCGCCAATTTTTTTTATGTGCTGCCATGGCACCCTGATTTCTTGCCCTTGTTTTCGTAGGCCAAACCACTTTACGCTTGGAATTAACAGTGCTTGAATTTGCCCTGTCGCCTCGTTGATCTCAAGATCTGTCTGACCAAGGACTCCAAGCCGTTCAGCTCTTTTTACATCAACGATTTCTTTTCCGCTTAATTCACTCAGTCTCACTTTGGAAAACCTCCCTTCATTTGCCCTTTGTACTAGTTTATAGGCAGGGAGGCAATTTTAGACTATTAGAAATTGATTATACCCTTTGAATAAGCGCATACCAGATATAAGAAGACAGGGTTTATCGATAGCTCATTAATGTCTTTGGAAATTCTCCTTCAGGGCTGATCAAAGAAACGGAATAGCTATCGGTAAATATTTTATTGGCCATTTGATCCACATCCGGTTTTGTAACTTGATCTATTTGCTCAATAATTTCATCTAGCGAGCGATGACGTTTTAATAAAAGCTCATTTTTCCCGTTTCTGCTCATCCGGCTATTCGTGCTTTCTAAACTTAGCATCAAGTTTCCCTTTAACTGCTCTTTGCTATTTTTCAGCTCTTTTTCCGTAATTCCTTCTTGTTTTAATTTTTTAAGTGTTTCTTCAATCGTTTCAAATAGGACGTCGAGCTGCTTCGCCCCTGTACCTCCATAGATGGTTACCATTCCGCTGTCCTGGTAAGCAGAATGGTAAGAGAAAACGGAATAAGCAAGTCCCCTTTGCTCTCGAACCTCTTGAAACAACCTGCTGCTCATGCTGCCGCCAAAAATATTATTTAAAACAATCAAACTATAGATATCTTCATGACCGACGTTTAATCCATCGAAACCAATACACAAATGAGCTTGTTCGGTTTCTTTTTTCCGTGAAATTCGGTTGGAATGGAAGGAAGGAGTGTTCTCTTGTTTTTCTCCTTTACCCCCTTGATATGAACCAAAATAGTTTTCCACTTCACGAATAAAAACTTCTGAAACATTTCCAGCAATGGAAATAACCACATTTTCAGGGGTGTACCGTTCATAAATAAATTCTTTCAATTTTTCCCCAGTAAACGTATTTAACGTTTCTTCCGTTCCTAAAATTGGATAGCCAAGCGGATGGTTTTCGTAAACTGCCTTGCTTAATAGATCGTGGACAATATCATCTGGTGTGTCTTCATACATTTTAATTTCTTCAAGGACAACATTTCTTTCTCTATTCAGTTCCTCTTCAACAAAAGTTGAATTGAAAAACATATCCGCTAAAACATCAAGTGCATATTTGGCATGCGTATCAAGCACTTTGGCATAATAGCATGTGTACTCTTTTGAAGTAAAAGCGTTCACTTGCCCGCCAATGCTGTCAAATGATTCAGCAATTTCTTTTGCTGTGCGGTTTGTTGTTCCTTTAAAGAACATATGCTCCAAAAAATGGGAAATTCCATTATTCTCTGGAGTTTCATCTCTTGATCCGGTGCCAATCCACACCCCAATCGCAACGGATCGTACGGTAGGGATCGTTTCAAGGACGATTCGAACTCCATTTTGGCATGTATATTTCTTTATCATCTAAATCCTCCTGTTCATCTACAACTGCTGCATCTTCTAAACATTTTATACTAGATTCGTCTGCTGCCGTTAGTATTTCCTCTTATTGTGCTACATCGTTTTGCGATTTATTTATCCGCTCTTCATCCATCAGCCTTGAAACCGTACCCAATTCCAAACCTTTTTGCTCAATGAGCGTGATTAATCGATCCAACGATCGGGCTGTTGCATCGGTGGGGTGCATAAGAATTAACGATCCATTGCTGACTTTAGCCATTACCCGTTGAATCAGCACATCTGGTGACGGCTTTTGCCAATCAATCGTATCTACAGTCCACATAACGGTTTTCATCTTTAATTCGTCTGCAATTTTCACCGTCTCGTCTCGATAACTGCCGCTTGGCGGTGCAAACCATTCACTTTTTACTCCAGTGGTGGCTTCGATCACTTCATTGGTTCTTTCTAATTCCTCTCGAATACGGGAAGCCGGGAGCCGCTTCATATCAGGATGAGAATACGAATGGTTGCCGACTTCATGCCCTGCATCAACAATAATTTTTGCCAAGTCAGGATTTTTCTTTACCCAGTTTCCTTCTAAAAAAAACGTTGCAGAAACATTGTGCTTCTTCAACGTGGCAAGTATGGAGGATAAGTATTCGTTCCCCCAGGCAACATTGATAAGAAAGCTGACCATCGGTTTATCAGGATGGCCGCGATAGACAGGGGAAGGAGGTAAATCCTTTAAATGCCGCTTCGGTTCTATTTGCTGAAACACAAGCTTTTTCTCATTAAACTTGCCGCCTTTTTTCATATTTTGATAAGACGCTTCTATATTTACTTTTAAGCCATTATAACCTGGAATTGCTTTCCATACGGAATCGATTTTTGCATCTGAGGGCTGTATCTCGTATCCAGGAGCTTTTTTTACAATCTCCTGATAAAGATGATTTGCCTGTTTTGCTGCTGGCAAAGATCCGTTTTTTAATGAAGTAACATAGGAACCAACAATCGAATTGTTAACCGTAAACCAAGCCGTCAAAAAGAAAACCGCCAAAACTGTTATCTTTCTCATTCCGCCTTTCCCCCTTCGTATACAAAATATGTACAAGAAGGACAAGGTAGAACTAAAAGCAGTTGCCATCCTTCAATAGTGCTTATCGGATGGATTATAAAATTCAAAATAATCACAAAGCCGAACCTATCCATACAAAAAGCCAGGGTTCCCCCTGACTTATTTATTCAGATAAACAATCGGGCTCTTTAGCCTTTTTGATTTTCTTCTTTCTCACGCTGCTCTTTTAAAACGGCTTTACGTGAAAGGTTGACGCGGCCTTGCTTATCAATTTCCGTAACTTTCACAAGAATTTCATCGCCAATCTTCACCACATCTTCCACTTTTCCAACCCGTTCTTCTGCAAGCTCGGAAATATGAACTAAGCCGTCTTTACCAGCAAAAATTTCCACAAACGCGCCAAATTTTTCAATTCTTTTGACCTTACCAAGATAAAGTTGTCCAACAACCACTTCGCGAACAAGATCTTCGATAATTTTCTTAGCTTTCTCGTTCATCTCTTGGTTAGCAGATGCGATAAAAATCGTACCATCTTGCTCAATGTCAATTTTCACGCCAGTTTCTTCAATGATCTTATTGATTTGTTTTCCACTTGGCCCAATCACATCACGAATTTTATCCGGATTGATCGTCATCGTTAAAATTTTCGGAGCGTAAGCGGAAAGTTCTTTTCGTGGCTCAGAAATCGTCGCAAGCATTGAATCTAAGATTTGCATTCTGCCCTTTTTGGCTTGCTGCAGCGCTTCTTCTAAAATTTCCCTGGATAAGCCGGCAATTTTAATATCCATTTGCAAAGCCGTAACACCATTAGCTGTACCGGCAACTTTAAAGTCCATGTCACCTAGATGGTCTTCCATCCCTTGAATGTCGGTTAAAACCGTATAATGCTCACCGGATTTCACCAAACCCATTGCAATCCCGGCTACAGGCGCTTTGATCGGCACACCAGCGTCCATCATAGCAAGCGTGCTACCGCAAATACTTGCCTGAGAAGTAGAACCGTTTGATTCCAGCACTTCTGAAACTAAACGAATCGTATATGGAAAATCCTTTTCAGAAGGAATAACTGGTTCTAATGCCCTTTCGCCCAGTGCTCCGTGGCCGATCTCACGGCGACCAGGTCCTCGCATTGGCCCGGTTTCACCAACGCTAAAGTGCGGGAAGTTATAATGATGCATAAACCGTTTCTCTTCTTCAATACCTAGACCGTCAAGGATTTGCACATCTCCCATTGCTCCAAGTGTACATATGCTCAATGCTTGAGTTTGCCCGCGTGTGAACAAACCTGAACCATGTGTACGTGGTAAAATTCCCACCTCGGACGATAGCGGACGGATTTCGTCTACTTTTCGGCCATCCGGGCGGATTTTCTCTTCGGTAATTAAACGGCGGACTTCGCCTTTGACAAGCTTGTCTAAGATTTGTTTAACTTGCTTTAAGTCTTCTTCGCTTGCTTCTTGCTCGTTGTATCGTTCAAGAACCTGATTTTTCACTTCATTTATTGCATCTTCACGAGCATGCTTTTCTTGAACCTGGATTGCTTTAATCATGTCACTTTCACACAACGCTCTTACTTCTGCTTCAAGTTCCTGATCGATTTCATACAAGTTTACTTGCATTTTTTCTTTGCCGATTTCAGACGTAATTTTCTCTTGGAATTCAATTAAACGTTTAATTTCCTCATGGCCAAACATAATTGCTTCAAGCATTGTTTCTTCCGGAACTTCCTTTGCTCCCGCTTCAACCATATTAATGGCATCTTTTGTCCCGGCGACTGTTAAGTTTATGTCGCTTAATTCCGCCTGTTCAACTGTTGGATTGATGATAAATTCGCCATTGACCCGGCCGACAACGACTCCGGCAATTGGTCCTTCAAACGGGATATCTGAAACACTGAGGGCAAGTGATGAACCAAACATTGCCGCCATTTCTGTTGAACAATCCTGATCGACACTCATCACGATGCTGACAACTTGAACATCGTTACGGAAACCATCGGCAAACAGAGGACGAATAGGGCGATCGATTAAACGGCTTGCAAGAATCGCTTTTTCACTTGGACGTCCTTCTCGTTTTATGAAGCCTCCAGGAATTTTACCAACAGCATATAAACGTTCTTCGTAATTAACAGTTAATGGAAAGAAATCCACGTTTTTAGGTTCTTTTGATGCAGTAGCGGTACTTAAGACAGCCGTATCACCATAGCGAACCATGACTGCGCCATTTGCTTGTTTTGCCAGTTGTCCGATTTCAACGGTCAGCTTTCTTCCCGCCCAATCAATTGAATATTGGTGTTTCGTTTGATCCATATATTTTTTACCCCTCTCTACCTAAATCGATTATAGAGGATGATGCTAAAACAAAAATTTCGCTAGTATCATCGAACTTTTATCCAAAAGCCATAAAACGGCTGTAAATTGTTACATTTGTTTACAGTATGCCCAAATTCCTGTGACCTATATATGTATAGATAATGATTAATATTTTTAAAGGCTAATAAAAAAGCGGGAAAAATCCCGCTTTCTGTTGATTATCGACGTAGACCAAGCTTATTGATTAATTCGCGGTAGCGCTGAACGTCTTTGTTACGTAGGTAAGTTAACAAATTACGACGTTTACCAACCATTTTCAAAAGACCACGGCGTGAATGGTGGTCCTTCTTATGAGTACGTAAGTGCTCATTCAAATTGTTGATCGATTCAGTAAGGACAGCGATTTGTACTTCAGCAGATCCAGTGTCATTCTCATGTGTTTTGAACTCATTGATCAGTTCATTCTTACGTTCTTGTGTGATTGCCATCCTGATTTCACCTCCTATAAGTCGAATAACAGCTTTTGCTGTTTCGCCTAATTTTAATCGCCTATTACTGAGCAAGCGTCGGTGACTCGACTTGCCAAGCAAAGGTTCTGATCGAATACGATTATAAGAATACAATGTTTTCCGCCAAAATGCAAGCTAAAACCATCTTTTTCACAGAGAGAAAGCTTCTTTTTTGGCGCAAACCGTCAGAAACTGTTAGTTAAAATACGCAAAAGCTGCTTGTTTGTCTTTTCCGATTTGAGCAACAAGCTCTTCAATCCCGGAAAATTTCCGCTCTTTGCGCAAATAAATATGCCACTCAATTTCGACTTCCTTTCCGTAAATATCATCCTGGAAATCAAAAAGATGTACTTCAATCGACGGTTTTGGACTAGCCATTTTATTAAAAGTCGGCTTGAAGCCAATATTGCATACTCCTTTGTACCACTTGCCACCAACCTTTAATTTAACAGCATAGACCCCAAGCGGCGGAACGATGTAATCGTCTTGCAATTCGACATTGGCTGTTGGAAAACCGATCGTCCGCCCGCGTTGATCGCCATGTACTACCGTTCCGGTTGTCGTATAATAGCGGCCAAGCAGCATTGGAAGCTGTTCGGTTTTTCCTTCTTTTAAATACTTGCGAATCCATGTCGAACTGATTTTTTCACCATTGCTCACCAACTTTGGAATAACCGAATAAGTAAACTGGTTTCGGGAATGAAAAGGCAGAGTTTCCATCGTTCCTTTTCCCATCCTTCCATACGAATAATCAAAACCAGCAACCACATGCTTCGCATTTAGACCGATTATGTATTGATCGACAAACTCCTGCGGCAGTAAATTCGCAAACTCCTCCGTAAAATGAACAATAAATAAATAGTCCACTTCCAGCTTTTCAATAATCTCAATTTTATCACGTAACGGCGTAATATACTGAACATGCTGCTCCGCTTTTCTCAAAACAACGGACGGATGCGGGTCAAATGTCATCACCGCGGATTTCCATCCCCGCCGCGCAGCCATTTTTTTTGCCTCTTGAATGACTTTTTGGTGTCCAAGGTGAACGCCGTCAAAATATCCAAGAGCCAGAACCAATGGCGGTAATTCTGTTTTTATGATTTGAAGAGGGTATTCAAGCTTTCTAACTTCCACTTTGAAACTCACCTTTTCTCTCTCATGCCTCTATGAATCTTGTTCGTTGCGCAGTACTTTCACCGGTTTTAAAACGCCTTGCTTTTCCGGATGCCGGGCATAAATCGCGAGTACTTTGCCATCTCCCGTTTCCATTGCAATCGGCCCTTCTGATTTTGCCAGGGTGTCAGAAATCGGCAAAAGTGCGCCATTTTTCACTTTCTCTGCTACTTTATCATTAATAAAGTATTTCGGCAAATGGGAAAGTGCCTTTTCAAGCGGAAACAGAACCCGATCGATTTCCCCTTTTTCCATTCGTTCTTGCACTTCTTCCAATGTGAAACATTCTTCTATTGTAAAAGAAGCTGAACGAACTCTTACCAATTTCGACATATGGGCAGGATAACCAAGTTTTTCGCCAATCATGACTGCCAATGTTCGAATATACGTTCCTTTGCTGCAATCCACTTGAAAGCGGAACTTGATTGTTTCTCCTTCAACTGTCAATTCCTCTTCAAGTAATTGCAGCTTATAAATGGTCACTTTCCTTGTAGGCCGTTCCACTTCAATTCCTTGGCGGGCATATTCATACAAGCGTTTCCCATTCACTTTGACAGCTGAAAACATTGGCGGGGTCTGCTCAATCTCGCCAATTAATGATTCAAATACGGTCAAAATCTGCCGCTTTGTTATCGTTCGGTCAACGGCTTTTTTTTCCACGATCTCACCTGTTGCATCCTCCGTTGTGGTCGAAAACCCGATGGTTACTTCCCCCACGTAGGCTTTTCCAGCGTCAGTGATATATTCTGCCACCTTGGTTGCTCTGCCGATACAGATAGGGAGAACTCCGGTTACATCGGGATCCAATGTGCCGGTATGACCGACTTTCTTTGTTTTTAAAATTTTCCGCAGTTTATAAACACAATCGTGCGAGGTCATGCCCGCTGGTTTATTTAAGGGTAAAATCCCTTCCACACCGTTCCCTCCATTCAGACAATTCGACTTTCGGCATTTGTCAAGTCAGATGGTTCAAGGGCTTTCTTGAACCATTTATTTTTAATTCCTCCTACTTTGGGTAGGGGAATTTTTCATTTTATAAAGAGTCTCTGTTAAATTTACCTGTTGATTTCCACTCCTGGCACTTCGCTTTCCGCGGGCGGTCGGGGAGGCTCCTGTCGCTTTGCGGAGGCCACTGAAAAATAGTTTTGTGAGAGTAAACTCTTGATAAAAACGTTGATTGGAGCTGGTGTGCGAGACTCCTCGAAAATGCATCAGCATTTCCTTCGTGCGTGGGTTTACTCGAGAATACCATGAAACCTATGATTACTTTAGACATTTAACATAATTCCCAATAAAATTTTTACAAACCTCTCGATGAATTGCTTATTTATTCCGAGAGTCTAGACAATTCGAAAAAAATGGATAGACATCTTCTGTCTATCCATTTCCTCTTCTCAATCATTCTCATTTTGATTTTCATCATGTTCGTGCAATTGATGAAGAAGAGATTCAATTCGATTGCCATAATCGATTGATTCATCAAATTCAAAGATGATTTCCGGAGTTTTTCGAAGGCGAATACGCTGTCCGATTTCGCTGCGGATAAAACCTTTCGCTTTGGCCAGTCCTTTTAGCGTATTCTCTTTTTGCTCCTCATCACCTAAAACAGAAATATAAACCTTTGCTTGTTGAAGATCACCTGTTACTTGAACGTCGGTAACCGTCACAAAACCGATTCTCGGGTCTTTAATTTTTCGGCCGATAATCTCGCTCAATTCTTTTTTCATTTGCTCTCCAACGCGGTTTGCTCTGTGGCTCATTGCTCTTCACCTCTTTATTTACAGCCATTCTATGTCGGTGATCGTTCTTTCAATTTCGGGAAATGAGTCGATCAATTTCAATGCATGCTGGAGCTCTTTTTCAACGGGAATCCGATTGGAGCCGATGGCAGCTACACCGATTTTCGTTCGTTGCCATACATCCTGATGATCGAGCTCCGAAACGGAAACATTGTACTTTTGTTGTAAGCGCGTTAAAATTCTTTGCAAAACTGACCGCTTCTCTTTTAATGAGTGTGCATCGTAAATGATACATTCACATACGGCTGCGCCGACAATCATTTACGCTCTACTTCTTCCATAACAAATGCTTCAATAATATCGCCTTCTTTGACATCATTGAAATTTTTAATGGTAATTCCGCACTCATAACCTTGCGCGACTTCTTTTGCATCGTCTTTAAAGCGTTTAAGATCGTCAATTTCACCTTCAAATATGACGACACCGTCACGAATTAAGCGCACGCCGCTATCGCGGGTAATTTTCCCGTCAGTAACATACGATCCAGCAATGGTTCCAATTTTTGATACTTTGAACGTTTGGCGGACTTCCGCTTGACCAATAATTTTTTCTTCGTATTCCGGATCAAGCATTCCCTTCATTGCTGCCTCAATTTCTTCAATCACCTTATAAATGATGCGGTGCAGACGAACATCTACTTTTTCTGCTTCGGCTGCACGTTTTGCGTTTGCATCCGGACGTACATTGAAGCCGATAACGATTGCATTGGAAGCGGCGGCAAGCGTAATATCCGATTCATTGATTGCACCAACAGCCGTATGAATGATTTTTATGTTGACGCCTTCCACTTCAATTTTTTGCAAGGAAGCAGCTACAGCTTCTGCTGAACCTTGAACATCGGCTTTAATGATGACGTTTAAGTCCTTCATTTCGCCTTGCTTTAGTTGTTCAAACAAGTTTTCAAGGCTGACGCGGGATTTTTCTCCGCGGTGTGCAGCTAGTGCTTGCTGTGCACGTGCTTCCCCTATTTGACGTGCTCTCTTTTCATCATCAAAGACAACAAAGCGGTCGCCAGCTTGCGGTACATCGTTCAAACCGGTAATTTCTACAGGAGTGGATGGGCCCGCTTCTTTCACGCGACGGCCAACATCATTGACCATGGCGCGCACGCGTCCATACGTATTGCCGACAACAATTGGATCGCCAATTCGAAGAGTTCCGTTTTGCACCAACAAAGTCGCAACCGATCCGCGCCCTTTATCCAACTGGGCTTCAATTACTGTTCCGACGGCGTTTCGTTTCGGATTTGCTTTGTATTCTTCCACTTCACCGACAAGTAAAATCATCTCAAGCAAATTGTCGATACCTTCACCTGTTTTCGCAGAAAGAGGAACAAAGATCGTATCCCCGCCCCATGCTTCAGCAACAAGCCCGTACTCTGTTAATTCCTGCATGACACGATCTGCGTTAGCTGCTTCTTTATCCATTTTATTGACAGCGACTATAATAGGCACTTCAGCTGCCTTTGCATGGTTGATGGCCTCAACTGTTTGCGGCATGACACCATCATCTGCAGCGACAACTAGAATGGTGATATCGGTGATTTTTGCACCACGGGCACGCATTGTGGTGAAAGCGGCATGTCCTGGAGTGTCGAGGAACGTTATCTTTTTACCATTTTCAACAACCTGATAAGCACCGATATGCTGCGTGATTCCGCCTGCTTCACCTTCTGTTACTTTTGTGTTGCGAATAGAGTCCAGCAAAGTGGTCTTCCCGTGGTCAACGTGGCCCATAATGGTAACAACGGATGGTCTTTCGACAAGGTCTTCAGGGGCATCCTCGGTGAAATAAACTTCCAAATCAGTTGCATCGATTTTGATTTCTTCCTCTACTTCAACCCCATATTCGCCTGCAATTAATTCAATTGCATCTTTATCCAAATCCTGATTGATTGTTGCCATAACGCCAAGCAAGAAAAGTTTTTTAATAATTTCCGACGGCTCCCGGTGAAGCTTTTTCCCTAGTTCTGCCACCGTCAATGACTCGCTGAAAGTAATTTTTGCAGGAAGTTCTTTTTCTTTCTTCTTTTGCGGCAAAGCTTGTTGGCCGCCAGAATGAGATTTTTTATTGTTCTGCTGATGGCGGTTTTGTTGTCCTGCTTTAGCTTTAGCCTTCCCTTTATTAAAGGCTTTATTTTCTTTTGACTGGTATTCTTGATCGTGTTTTTTCCCTTCCTTCGTTTTAGGAGGGACCACTTTTACTTTATTTGAAACAACTACTTTATCGTCTTCTTCCTCAAAAGCTTTAGGAGCCGTTTTCGGCTGAACTTGAGGCTTTTGCAGCGGACGTGCAGGCTTCTTGCTCGCTGGACTTTGATGAGATCCTGATTTTGCCTGTTTTCGCGGCTGCTTTTCTTGTTTTTTTACAAAAAAAGCATCTAGCTTATTAATCGCATCCGCTTCAATTGTTGTCATATGATTTGAAACTTCTATGCCCATGTCTTTTAATTTTGTTATTACATCTTTACTTGAAATGTTGTGTTTTTTCGCATATTCGTACACACGCGTTTTACTCATACTTTCACCCCCGCTAGAATTAATCGAGCAACGTGACCATTTTTTTCGCAAATCCATTATCCATTATAGCTACAACAACGCGGGCCTCTTTTCCAATTGCTTGGCCAAGAAGATGGCGATTTTCAACAACTTTCAATGGAACATTGTATGATTTACATTTATCAGTGATTTTTTTCGCTGTATTGCTTGATGCATCTGCCGAAAGTAAAACAAGCTTTGCTTTCCCGTTCCTGATTTCTTTCAAGGCAAGCTCCTCACCCGAAATGATTTTCCGTGCTCGATTGGCTAAGCCAAGTAATAACATCCACTGCTCTGCTTTCATTTGGACAGTCGGTTCTCCTTCTCAATTAGCTCTAACAGCTCATCATATAACTGGTCATGGATCGCAACTTGCAAATGATTTGATAAGATATTTTTTTTCTTGGCTAATAGAACAGCTTCCTTGTCTTTGGAAAGATAGGCACCCCTTCCGGATTTTTTCCCGGTTAAATCAATGGATACTTCCCCTTCCTTGGAACGAACGATGCGAACGAGTTCTTTTTTCGGCTTCATTTCACCGGTTGCAACACATTTGCGCATAGGAACTTTTTTACGAGTGTTCACGATCATTCCTCCCCACTTTTATTCCACTTCGTCTTCTGTATCTTCAAAGCCGAAATCAGTATCGTCTTCAAACAGCTTGATCGTTTCTTCCCTTGGGAAAATTCCCAATTCACGGGCTTCCGTTTCTGATTTAATATCGATCTTCCAGCCTGTTAATTTTGCTGCAAGACGCGCATTTTGCCCCCGTTTTCCAATCGCCAGTGAAAGCTGGTAGTCGGGTACAATTACCGTTGTCGCTTTCTCATCTTCATTAACGATTACGTCCAACACTTTTGAAGGGCTGAGGGAATTGGCCACGAATACGACGGGATCATCAGACCATTTAACGATATCAATCTTTTCCCCTTTTAACTCATTGACAATCGCCTGAACCCTTGATCCTTTAGGGCCTACGCAAGAGCCGACAGGATCCACTTCAGGATTTTCGGAATGAACCGAGATCTTTGAGCGGTCTCCAGCCTCGCGGGCAACGGATTTAATTTCAACCGTTCCATCGTATATTTCCGGCACTTCGATTTCAAAAAGCCGTTTTAATAAACCAGGATGCGTTCTTGACACAAAAATTTGCGGACCTTTGGTTGTTTTTTCAACCTTTGTAATAAATACTTTGATGCGATCATGCGGTTGATAGCGTTCGTTAGGCATTTGTTCATTGACCGGAAGAATTGCTTCGATTTTTCCAAGACTGACATAAATAAACTTGGCATCAATTCGTTGGACGATTCCTGTCATAATATCTTCTTCGCGGTCAATGAATTCGGAATAAATAATTCCTCTTTCTGCTTCTCTCACGCGCTGGGTAACCACTTGTTTTGCCGTTTGTGCGGCAATTCTTCCAAAATTCTTTGGCGTGACTTCCATTTCGACAACATCTTCGACCTGATAATTCGGGTTGATGTTTTTTGCTTCTTCTAAGGAAATTTCCAAGCGTGGATCAAATACTTGGTCCACAACTTCTTTTCTGGCAAAAACGCGCATCGAACCTGTTTGCAGGTTAAGATCAATTCGAACATTTTGCGCTTGATTAAAATTACGGCGGTAAGCCGACACAAGTGCTGCTTCAATGGCTTCGATTAATACATCTCTGGAAATGCCTTTTTCTTTTTCCAGTAATGTAAGAGCATCTAATAATTCGCTGCTCATGGATGATATCCCCCTTAACTACTTATTCAACTTATTAGGAAAAACTTATTGCCAACCGGGCGCTAGCAACTTTTTCGTATGGAATGTCGACTGTTTTCTTTCTTGTTTTGATTTTCACTTCGATTGAAACAACACTGCCATCGAAGGCTAGTAATTTTCCTTCAAAAACTTTTTCACCATCAATCGGTTCATATGTTTTCACAAGAATCTGTTTGCCAATTGTTTTTTCAAAATCCTTTGGCTTTTTCAATGGCCGCTCTGCTCCAGGAGAGGATACTTCAAGAAAGTAGTTGTGAGTAATTGGATCAAGCTCATCGAGTTTTTCGCTAAGTTTTTCGCTGACTAGACCGCATTCTTCGATGTCAACACCTGTATCTTTATCGATATAGACGCGAAGAAACCAGTTCTTTCCTTCTTTCACATATTCAACCTCAACTAATTCGAGCCCTAGCTCCGTTACAATCGGCGCAGCCAATTCTTCCACGACTTCCGTTACTTTGCTCATGCTTTACCTCCTTTTTTAGCGAGTTAACACCCATATTTTACGTGTTTCACAGGAAGTATCATCCTTCATTGATTTGAAAAAATAAGTGCACACAATACGAAAGAGTGGGTTTCCCCACTCTTGAATACGAGAGTATTTCTTAGTATTTCCAATAAAACTATACCATAACCATATCATAGTTGCAAATGGTATCACGGTCTAACAAGGACGAAACTAGAAAAGCGAGAGCTGGTTTTGCTCTGGCAAGTCTCCAAGACAGCCTTGTTTATCCAAGTATTCGAGTATCGTTTTCGACACTTTCCCCCGCTGCTGCAAATCTTCTTTTGATAAAAACTCTCCGTTTTTACGGGCATTCACGATATTAATTGCAGCATTTGTTCCAAGCCCAGGAATCGCGTTAAACGGAGGAATTAGTGTGTTCCCATCAATGATAAATTCAGAAGCAGCCGATTTATACAAATTTATTTTTTGGAACGAATATCCCCGCTCTGTCATTTCAAGTGCAAGTTCCAGGACGGTTAATAAACTCTTTTCTTTATTGGATGCATCCAGTCCCTTTGCATTGATTTCTTCTATCTTGGCACGAATCGCAACAGACCCGTTTGCCATTGCTTCAACATCAAAATCTTCTGCACGAACAGTAAAATAGGCTGCATAATAAAGCAGCGGATGATGCACCTTAAAATAAGCAATTCTGACAGCCATTAACACATAAGCTGCCGCGTGCGCCTTCGGAAACATATATTTTATCTTTTTGCATGAGTCGATGTACCATTCCGGTACTTCATTTTTGCGCATTTCTGCTTCCATTTCTTCTGTTAAGCCTTTACCTTTACGAACCGATTCCATAATTTTAAAAGCAAACGATGGTTCAAGTCCTTGATAAATTAAATAAACCATAATATCGTCACGGCAGCCGATCACTTCGCTTAATGTACATGTTTTATCCTGGATTAATTCCTGTGCATTGCCTAGCCATACGTCTGTCCCGTGGGAAAGACCTGAAATCTGAACCAATTCCGAAAAAGTAGTCGGCTTCGTATCTTCTAGCATTTGCCGAACAAAACGGGTTCCAAATTCCGGAATCCCAAGCGTTCCCGTCTTACACATAATTTGCTCTTCGGTTACCCCAAGTGTTTCCGTGCCGCTAAAAATTTTCATTACTTCGGGATCATCTGTCGGGATCGTTTTCGGGTCAATCCCGCTTAAATCCTGAAGCATCCGAATCACAGTCGGGTCGTCGTGTCCGAGAATATCAAGCTTTAAGACATTGTCGTGAATCGAATGGAAGTCAAAATGTGTCGTTCGCCATTCGGAGTTTCGGTCATCTGCCGGAAACTGGATCGGTGAAAAATCATAAATATCCATATAGTCAGGAACAACAATAATTCCGCCGGGATGCTGTCCTGTTGTCCTTTTTACCCCCGTACAGCCTGAAGCAAGCCGGTCAATCTCCGCGCCGCGCAAATGCAGATTGTGATCCTGCTGATACGCTTTTACGTAACCATAAGCTGTCTTGTCGGCAACAGTACCAATTGTTCCAGCTCGGTAAACATATTCCTCTCCGAACAATACTTTCGTGTAATTATGTGCCCTCGGCTGGTATTCCCCTGAAAAATTCAAATCAATATCAGGTACTTTATCCCCCTTGAAGCCAAGGAACGTTTCAAACGGAATATCATGCCCATCTTTGCGATATTTTTCGCCGCACACTGGGCAGTTTTTATCTGGAAGGTCAAAGCCGGATCCAACAGAGCCATCATTAAAAAATTCTGAATGCTTGCAGGTTGGACAGACATAGTGCGGCGGCAGCGGATTCACCTCGGTTATTTCCGTCATCGTTGCAACCAGCGAGGAACCAACCGATCCGCGGGACCCGACAAGATAGCCATCATCAAGTGACTTCTTAACCAATTTATGAGCGATCAAGTATATAACAGCAAATCCGTGGCCGATAATGCTCTTTAATTCTTTTTCAAGGCGGGCTTCGACGATTTCCGGGAGTTGATCGCCATATATTTTGTGTGCCATTGCATAGCTCATTTGCCGCATTTCGTCTTCGGCGCCCTCGATTCTCGGTGTATACAAATCATCTTTAATTGGCTTAATAAAATCAATCATATCCGCGATTTTATTCGTGTTCGTCACAACAATTTCTTTTGCCTTTTCAGCGCCTAAAAATTTAAATTCATCGAGCATTTCATTTGTCGAACGAAAATGAACATCCGGCAGCTGATGGCGGTTCAGCGGATTGGCTCCTCCTTGCGAATGAACAAGAATTTTTCGATAAATTTTATCATTTTCATTTAAATAGTGGACGTTTCCGGTCGCCACAACAGGGATGCCTAATTTATCACCAAGTTTCACAATATTGCCGATGATTTCTTCCAGCGCTTTTTCATCGCGAATCAGTTCCATTTCAATCAATGGAGCGTAAACAGGCTTAGGCATCACTTCGAGATAATCATAAAATTGGGCAAAGGTTTCCACTTCTTCTGGTGATTTTTGCATCATCCCTTCGAAAACTTCCCCTTTGTCACATCCTGAACCAACAATTATTCCTTCTCGGTATTTTTGCAGCACCGATCGAGGAATTCGGGGCACACGGTAAAAATATTCAATATGGGCAATGGAGATCAGTTTAAACAAATTTTTAAGACCGATTTCATTCTGAGCAAGCAACGTACAATGGTATGGTCTTGCCCGCTGGTAAGCCGTTCCCTGCCCAGTGTTGTTGTTTAATTCGTCGTGGTAACGAATCCCCTTTTCCTCGGCATCTTTTAGCATTTTTATAAGCAAATAACCAGTCGCTTCGGCATCATAAATTGCCCGGTGATGCTGGGTTAGTTCAATATCAAATTTTTTCGCCAGCGTATTTAAGCGGTGGTTCTTCATTTCCGGATAAAGAAAACGGCCAAGTTCGAGGGTGTCAATCACAGGGTTTTTAGCTTTTCCCAAGCCTATTTTTTGGTAGCCGACATTTAAGAAACCCATATCAAACGATGCGTTATGGGCAACGAGTACCGCATCGGCAGACCATTTAAAAAAAAGCTCAAGTACCTCTGCAACTTCCGGAGCTGTTTGCACCATATCATCCGTAATTCCGGTTAAGTTAATGGTCGTTGCCGATAGCCGGTGGTGCGGGTTGGCAAACGATTCAAAGCGATCAATGATTTCGCCGTTGCGAACCTTAACTGCCGCAAGTTCAATAATCGTATTATAAACAGCCGAAAGCCCTGTTGTTTCAACGTCAAAAACGACATACGTATCATCAGCAAGCAAGCGATGTGCTTCGTTATATGCGATCGGCACACCATCATCAACAAGGTTTGCTTCAACCCCATAGAGAATTTTGATATCGTTCTTTTTCCCTTCACTAAACGCTTCAGGAAACGATTGGGCACCAGCATGGTCGGTAATCGCAATTGCCTTGTGACCCCATTTTTTGGCTTGGGCAACCAATTGCTTAACTGGAGTTACAGCGTCCATTTGGCTCATTGGTGTATGAAGATGGAGCTCGACCCGTTTTTCATTTTCCGGTGCTGTATCTTTTCGTTCAACCGGTCTTACCTCATTGACATCGTTGCCGATCATGATTAAATCCCTGACAAATGTGTCATTTTGGATGCTTCCTCTTGCTTTCACCCACATTCCTTTTTTCACTCGCTGGAACAGGGCCGCATCCTCTTTATCACGAGAAAACATTTTTACGATAATTGAGCTTGTATAATCGGTCATTTTAAACGTCAGCAAGCTGCGACCGCTTCGGAGCTCTTTAATGTCTACGTCAAAAATATAACCCTGGATTGTAATTCTTCTTTCTTCATCAATGATATCGATCAAACTGCGGATTTCTGTATCATCTTTAATCGAAAGGCCAATGGTAAGCGGGCCTTCAGCGGCTTCAGCCGAGTTCTCTTTTTCCGCTTCTTTCTTCTGCATTTCGACCATCGCCATAAATCCGCGTTCTT
Organism: Bacillota bacterium Lsc_1132; assembly: GCA_044598425.1. Taxonomy (GTDB): domain Bacteria; phylum Bacillota; class Bacilli; order Bacillales; family Cytobacillaceae; genus JAEVLT01. Next base: position 1,362,361 of record CP172536.1, on the reverse strand, counting down.
GGTCTTCCTTCAGCTTTGCTTGCAAAAATTGTTCATACTCTTCATTTTTTTCATCTGTTTTGATTTCTGTATCAATGGATAATGGCGGAAAACCAAACGTGTGATAAATATCGGCAATCACACTTCCGTATTTTCGCTTAAGTGCCAATCCTTCGGCATCATTGCGGACGCGAATTAACAGTTTGTTGCCATTGACTGCTGGCAGCTGTTCATTTAACAGTTTTAAAAGAGGCGGTGCAATGCCGTCAATTTGCTGTATGCAGCTATTCCAGTACTCTAGAACAATCTCCGGGGTTATCGTCTGATCTGAAACCCGAATATTATAGGTAATCGCGGCAATATACGAAAAGGTTTTTTCGAGCTGTGAGATAAAACGCACATAAACTTGATATGGCAAGATTTTCTCAAATGTAAATCGAAAATGCCATTTCGCTTCTTTTTTTCCCACTAACACATTTTCCATTTCGGCATTTTGAAAATAATGGACAAACGCATCTTCTGTTAGCTTTATATGTTGGAGCAAAATTCGGAACTGCTCTCTTTTCTGTGAGGCATCATCGTTCATCTTTCTCCTCCCATCTTTCGAACTTTCTATTGTTCCAAAAAATAATTATACCACAGGAATCTGTTTGATTCGTGTCGATTCGACAAGATTTACATAGAAAAATAAGGTACCGGCTACCGGTACCTTATTGTGTTAAAGCGTATAGAGCAGACTTGAAATTTTCGCAAGCAAGTCATCATGGTGTACTTCAAACATTTCACCTGTTTTGCGTACTTTTAATTCAACCATTCCCTCAGAAGCTTTTTTTCCAACAGTGATTCGGATTGGAAGACCAATTAAGTCAGAATCTGCAAATTTCACTCCTGCTCTTTCGTTCCGATCATCGAATAATACTTCATAATGTTTCTCAAGCAAATCATTATAAATCGATTCCGCAAGGCTTACTTGTCCTTCATCCTTCATATTCACAGCAATTACATGAACCTGATAAGGCGCCAAGTTCGCTGGCCATACGAGCCCGTTTTCATCATTGTATTGCTCCGCAACAGCCGCTAGAGTCCTGGATACGCCGATGCCGTAGCAGCCCATAATCATCGGCTGCGCTTTGCCGTTTTCATCAAGATAGGTTGCGTTCATTGCTTCACTATAACGTGTTCCAAGTTTAAACACATGGCCGACTTCAATTCCTTTAGCAAAATGAATCGTGCCTTGTCCGTCCGGAGATGGGTCACCTTCCTGAATGTACCGCAAATCAGCAAATTGATTCACTTCAAAATCACGTTCCGGAATGACATTTATATAATGGTAATTTTCCTCATTTGCTCCGCAAACTCCATTGACAATGGCTTTGACGGCATGATCTGCAACAATGCGGACATTGTTCACTCCAATCGGACCAAGGGAGCCAACAGGGCATGATAGGACTTCTTTTGTTTCTTCCTGGCTTGCCAGCTCAACAACCCCGGCATTGAACAAATTTTTTAATTTAATGTCGTTAACTTCATGGTCGCCGCGAACAAGAACAAGAACATTTTGATCATCTACCTTAAACAGCAGCGATTTAATGCATTTGTCTGCCGTTACTTTTAAAAATTCGGCCACTTCAGCAATGGTTTTTTTATTTTCCGTTAAAACCTTTTCAAGTTGTTTTGCAGGCTCATTACTTTTTGAATATTCCATATTTACTGGAGCCATTTCAATATTTGCTGCGTAATTGGATGTGTCAGAATAAGCGATTGTATCCTCGCCAATATCCGATAGAACCATAAATTCATGGGTGTCTTTTCCACCCATTGCTCCTGAGTCAGCAATAACAGCCCGAAAATTTAGCTGACAGCGTCTAAACACATTGGAGTAAGCTTCAAAAAGCGCTTGGTAGACTTTATCAAGGCTGTCCGTATTGGAGTGAAACGAATACGCATCCTTCATGACAAATTCACGGCCGCGCAAAAGACCAAAGCGCGGCCGTTTTTCATCGCGAAACTTTGTCTGAATCTGGTATAAAGTTAGCGGCAGCCGTTTATACGATTTCACTTCATCTCGCACAAGGCTTGTAATCACTTCTTCATGAGTAGCTCCAAGCGCAAACTCCCGTTGATTCCGATCGTTTAACCGCATTAGTTCTGGTCCGTATGTATACCAGCGGCCTGATTCCTGCCAAAGTTCCGCTTGCTGCAAGGCTGGCATTAACATTTCTACAGCCCCTGCCTTGTCCATTTCTTCGCGGACAATGGTTTCAATTTTTTGTAACACTCTTCTGCCAAGCGGCATATAGCTATATATTCCACTTGCATTTTGCCTAATAAACCCCGCTTTAAGGAGAAGCTGATGGCTTTTAATTTCTGCATCGGCTGGAATTTCCCTTAAAGTTGGAATCAGTGTCATACTTTGTCTCATTTAAACACACCTCATCTACAATGCAATTATACTTTTAAAATCTCATCACTTTGCGTTGATCAACAACTAAAAGACTGCTTTTCTATAGGAAAGCCCCCGTTTGATCAACAGGGGCTCCTCTGTTTCAAAACATTACAGGAAAAATCTTTGAATATCATTCCAAGTAACAACAAGCATTAACAGCATCAACAGCGCAAACCCAATAAAGTGAACCATGCCTTCTTTTTGTTTATCAATTGGCTTTCCTCTTAATGCTTCAACGGCAAAGAACATCAGCCTGCCGCCATCGAGAGCCGGAATTGGTAATAAATTCATGATCCCGAGATTGATGCTAAGAATCGCTCCCCATCTCAACAAATTATAAATACCTGATTTAGCGACCGTATCGGTGGACACATAGATGCCGACAGGACCCGAAAGCATATTGATCGAAAATTGACCCGTTACTAATTTACCTAGCATCACAAAAATTTGTTTTGTCCAAAAATAGGTTTGCTGAAATCCGGAAGAAATTGCTTGGATCGGTGATTTTTCAACAGGGCTATATACACCAATAATTCCCGTTTTCTTGCCGTCAATATTTTTCTCAATCGGAGTGACAGTTATTTCCATGTCTTTCCCATTCCGAACAATCGAAAAATCAAGCGGTTTATCGGGATTGCGGCGAATGATCTCCACTACATCAGACCAGCTGGAAACCTCGGATCCATTAATGCTTTGAACGACGTCTCCCTGCTTCAGCCCAGCTGCTTTTGCCGCTCCATCAGGCGTAATTTCGCCCAACTTTGGATCATTTGTTGGAACACCTTGAAATAATGCAAGGATGATGAAAACAACAAATGCAAGGATGAAGTTCATCATTGGTCCTGCAAAAATAGCCATTGTTCGCTGTCCCAAGGTTTTTGAAGAAAATTGCCGATCAAGTGGGGCAATTTGCGTTTCGATTCCATTTTCAACAATCACCGCAGCCGGATGGATCGGAAAGGTTTGCAAATTTTCCTCATCATCATCGGGAAACCCTTTGATGAAAAGATTTTTTTCAATATCAGCCTGTTCGACTTCGATGATCCGGCAATTTGGAAATTTCTCTTTATGATTCAAAATAATTTTTGTCACTTGCTGGTTAGAGTTAAACAGAAGTCCGATGCGGTATCCTGGTTTTATTTCCACCATTTCAGGATCTTCTCCCGCCATTCGGACAAATCCACCAAGCGGCAACAGGCGAAGCGTATAAGTAGTTTCCCCTTTTTTGTGTGAAAACACCTTCGGACCGAAGCCAATGGCGAATTCACGGCATAAAATGCCTGCCCTCTTTGCAAAAATTAAATGGCCTAATTCATGAAAGAAGACGAGTGCGCCAAAGATAACAATGAAGGCAATAACTGTACTCAAAGATCTAACCACCTTTATTATAGAAGTGTACGTACATACTGTCTTGTTTCTTTGTCAACCTCTTGTATCACAGCAAAACTGGGATTTTCCATTGTTTGATGGGTGCTTAACGCCTTCCCGATTATTTCTTCAATTTGCAGAAAAGCGATCTTTCCTTCTAAAAAAGCACTAACAGCGACTTCATTTGCCGCATTCAAGACAGTAGGCAGCGTTCCACCAATTTTTCCTGCTTCATAAGCATAACGCAAACAGCGGAACCGTTCCAAATCCATCTCTTGGAAATGCAATTGTCCCACCTTAGCCAGGTTCAGCCGCTTTGAAGATGAAAGCGGCATGCGGTCAGGATACGAAAGCGCAAACTGAATCGGAACTCTCATATCAGGCGACCCCAATTGGGCAATGATGCTGCTGTCATGAAATTCCACCATTGAATGAATGATGCTCTCTTTGTGAAGGAGCACGTCAATTTTGTCATATGGGATGTCAAAAAGCCAGTGTGCCTCAATCACTTCCAATCCCTTGTTCATCATTGTCGCGGAATCGATCGTGATTTTTGCCCCCATTGACCAATTTGGATGATTTAGCGCTTCCTCAACAGTCACATGTTTCAATTGTTCCCTAGTTCGGTCGCGAAAACTTCCGCCAGAAGCAGTAATAATTAATCGTTCAATGTTTTTCGTGTTTTCTCCCTGTAAAGCTTGGAATATAGCTGAGTGTTCACTATCAACCGGGAGAAGGGAGACATTGTTTTTTCTCGATGCTTCCATCACTAAATGTCCAGCTGTCACAAGGGTTTCTTTGTTCGCCAAGGCAATCGTTTTCCCGGATTCAATTGCTTGGAGTGTTGGATTCAGACCTACGCTGCCAAGAACAGCATTGACCAAAATATCCGCATTTGCGTATACAGCAACTTCAACGAGGCCTTCAGCACCATACAGGATCTTCGTATGAAAAAATTCTGCTCTTAGTTTATCATATTCTTCTTTTCCTTGGACAGAAACAAGTTCAGGTTGAAACTCATGAATAATTTTCCGGGCTAGCGATATATTTTTCCCCACGGACATCGCTGTCAGTCTAAATTCTTCCGGATGTTCTCGAATAATCTCTAATGTTTGAGTGCCGATTGAGCCGGTTGCACCCAGTAAACTAATTCTTTTCAACAAATGTCAACCCCCAGAATGAAAAGCGCATACTTGCTTTTATATGGCTGGATCAGCCAATTTTAAAACAAATGAAAGAAATGCAATAGCGGCCATACAAATAAAAGACTATCAAACCGATCAAGAATTCCGCCATGCCCCGGCAGAATGGTTCCGGAATCTTTTACGTTAAAATGGCGCTTTAGTGCCGATTCAACCAAGTCGCCAATTTGTCCAAAAATGGAAAGAACTACCGTTATCGCCATCAAAGTAAAAATGGATACGTTCATATCGGTAAGGAAACTAAATAACACGGCAACAAACAGAGCGCTAATAATTCCCCCAACAAAACCTCCAACCGTTTTATTCGGGCTGATTTCTGGCCATAGCTTTTTTTTCCCATATGCTTTGCCGATAAAATAAGCACCCGAATCCGTTGCCCAAATCATAAACAATGAATAAAATAAATAGACGAGCCCGCCTGCTTGACGCGTTTCTACGAAAAAGTAAAAGCCAATTCCAACATACAGCACCGACAGAATCATAAAAGATACGTCTTCAAACGTAACGCGATTTTTCGTAATTACCGTATACGTCAACAACAGCAAAATGAGGGCAATGCCAAGCTCTGTTTTCGAATACGGAAGAGTGTCCATCACAGCGCTATACTGGCGGGGAAATAAAAGCACCCATAGCATTAATGCAGAAAGAAGACCTGGTATCGAATAAAGACTCAGTTTCCGCATTTTCAATAATTCATATAAACCGACTGTTGCCAGTACATAGGTTAATAAGATAAAAGGAATACCGCCTACATACACGATTGGCAAAAAAATGGCCGCGGCTACGACTCCTGTTATGATTCTTTGCTTCATCTACAACTTCAACACCTTTTAGCTAATCAGAAATACTATCTTTTTACTGTTCCAATGCCGAAACGAAGTGGAAATTTACTGTTCAACACCGCCAAACCTGCGCTGTCTGCTTTGAAATCCTTCAATTGCTTCTAGAAAATCCACTTCGCTAAAATCAGGCCACAATACATCGGTAAACCAAAATTCACTGTAAGCAAGCTGCCAGAGCATAAAGTTGCTTAAGCGAATTTCTCCGCTTGTACGAATAAGCAGGTCGGGGTCTGCCATTTCCGATGTCATTAAATAAGAAGAAAAAGCAGCCTCGTTCAAGTCATTTATCTCCAGTATACCACTTTGGCAATCATTTAAGACCCTCTTTACGGCATCGAGTATTTCTGCTCTGCTGCCATAATTAAGTGCGAAGTTTAGCACCAGCCCATTATTATTTTTCGTATTTTCCATTGCCTTTTCGATTGCTTTCAAAGTATGTCCAGGTAACCTTTCTTTGTAGCCCATCATTTTCACTTGAACATTTTGCTCAATTAACTCAGGAAGAAATGTGCCTAAAAACTCCTCCGGCAGCTTCATTAAATAGTCCACTTCCTTTTTTGGCCGTTTCCAATTTTCGGTTGAAAAAGCATACAAAGTCAAGGTTTTGATCCCAAGTTCATTGGCTAGCTTCGTTGTTTTTCGGACGACCTTCATTCCTTCATGGTGGCCGGCAATACGCGGTAAAGCTCTTTTCTTTGCCCATCTGCCATTTCCGTCCATAATGATTGCCACATGTTCTGGTATTGGTAATTTCTTTATTTGTTCTACTCTGTCTCGGAGTGTGGAAGTGATTTTCTGATTCTTCCATCGCTTTAATTTATTTAACATAACATGGCTCCTCAAAAAAGTTGATCAAGTATTCCTCCGAAAATAGATAATTCCCCACATTATCTCTTCTTAACTTGCTGGATAATACCCGCATGAAACTATCATATCAAAAAAGCAAAAAGATATCTCTATTAAAAAGCTTATGTATACAAGAAGGTCTTATGAGCAATGGGTAAAACCTTAGCGGTCTTTGTTTAAAAGCGAAAAAACCCCCTAAAAAGAGGGTCCCTTCAGAAAACACATAACAACTTTGTGTACCAATTTTAGACTTCCAAGATTTCTTTTTCTTTATCTTTTGTGATTTGGTCAATTTTATGAATATATTCGTCCGTTAGCTTTTGAATATCATCGCTATAGCCGCGAAGTTCGTCTTCGGTAATTTCACCATTTTTTTCAAGCTTTTTGTAATCATCGTTCGCATCGCGGCGGATGTTACGGATTGCCACTTTTGCTTCTTCTGATTCTTTCTTGATTACTTTTACTAATTCTTTACGGCGCTCTTCAGTTAACTGTGGGATCGCAATCCGAATGACGGAACCATCATTTGAAGGGTTCAAACCTAAATCGGATTTAAGAATCGCCTTTTCAATCTCGCCAAGAATGGACTTATCGTAAGGCTGGATCACAAGCAGCCTGGCTTCCGGCGTGGATATACCAGCCAATTGGTTTACTGGTGTTGGCGCGCCGTAATAATCAACCGTAACTCGATCAATCAGCGAAGCGTTCGCACGACCGGCACGGACTGTTGCGAGTTCCCGGGTAAAAGCTTGAATCGCTTTTGTCATTTTTTCTTTCGAAGTGGAGATGATTTCTTTTGACATTGTTTATTTCCCCCTTACAATCGTTCCGATTTTTTCGCCCGTAATAACGCGTTTGATATTGCCCTTTTCCATAATAGAGAAAACAATTAATGGAATATCATTGTCCATACATAAGGATGATGCAGTTGAATCCATTACGGCCAACCCTTCTTTAATCACATCAAGGTAAGACAATTCATCATATTTGGTCGCGTTTTGATCAACGCGAGGATCAGCAGAATAAACTCCATCCACATTGTTTTTTGCCATTAAAATAACTTCCGCTTCAATTTCCGCTGCTCTTAATGCTGCTGTTGTATCTGTGGAAAAGTACGGATTCCCTGTCCCTGCAGCAAAAATGACAACCCGCTTTTTCTCAAGATGTCTGATAGCCCGCCGTCTGATGTAAGGTTCAGCAACCTGGCGCATCTCAATCGATGTTTGCACACGCGTTTCAATTCCGAGCTGTTCCAAGCTGTCCTGAAGCGCTAATGAGTTCATGACGGTAGCAAGCATGCCCATATAATCAGCTGTTGCGCGATCCATCCCCATTTCACTGCCAATTTTGCCGCGCCAAATATTGCCGCCGCCGACAACAACTGCAACTTCGACGCCCAATTCTGCAATTTCTTTTACTTGGCCTGCAATGGATTTGATGACTGCTGGGTTAATCCCAAAGCCTGTCTCTCCCGCAAGTGCTTCTCCGCTCAATTTCAAAACAACACGTTTGTATTTAGGGCTGTTCATGTGAACCTCCAAAAGTAGTTTTCATTTCAATATTCACTTCGAAAAATAGGGAACACACCGTGTCCCCTATTTAAAACCTATTTTCCAGTAAAATTTTCTTGTGTCGTCCGCCTTCAGACCGTACACGAGATTCTTTCACCATTATTTTTTGATTTGGTTCATAACTTCTTCAGCAAAGTTTTCTTCGCGTTTTTCAAGGCCTTCCCCTACTTCATAACGGACGAATTCGCGAATTTTCCCGCCTTTTGATTCAACAAATTGGCGGACTTTTTGATCAGGATTTTTAACAAATGCTTGATCAAGAACGCAAACATCTTCAAAATATTTGCTTAAGCGGCCTTCCACCATTTTTTCAACAATCTTTTCAGGCTTTCCTTCGTTAAGAGCTTGCTGGGTTAAAACTTGGCGCTCATGCTCTACTTCTTCTTGAGAAACTTGATCACGAGAAACGTATTTTGGATTTAGAGCTGCAATGTGCATCGATACATCTTTCGCAGCATCTGCATCAGTTGTTCCTTCAAGTACGGTTAAAACGCCAATGCGTCCACCTAAGTGTAGGTAGGCACCAAATGCATCACTATCTGTTTTTGATTTCACTGCAAAACGGCGAAGGGAAATTTTTTCGCCAATTTTAGAAATTGCAGCATTGATATGATCATTTACGGTCGCACCATTATCCATTGTTTGAGCCAATGCTTCGTCAAGATCTGCAGGCTTGTTTTTCAGAAGATGTGCTGCTAGATCTTTAACCAAAACTTGGAATCCTTCATTTTTCGCAACAAAGTCTGTTTCAGCGTTCACTTCAAGAATAACAGCATCGTTTCCTTCTGTTAAAACATATGCTGTACCTTCAGCTGCAATGCGGTCTGCTTTTTTCGCAGCTTTGGCAATTCCTTTTTCACGAAGAAAATCAATTGCCTTATCCATATCCCCATCTGTTTCTTGAAGTGCTTTTTTGCAGTCAAGCATACCTGCGCCTGTTTTTTCACGTAACTCTTTTACCATTTGTGCAGTAATTGCCATTGTATGCGTCCTCCTTTTATTCTATGTATCCATATCTTTGCCATACGAGACTAATCTAAACATTCTTTAAAAAAAGGTGATAAAGGGTGCTCCCTCTTATCACCTTTTTATACGAATATATTAATTATTCAGCGGCAACAGTTTCTTCGCCTTGCTTTGCTTCTAAAATCGCATCTGCCATTTTGCCTGTTAAAAGTTTAACAGCGCGAATAGCATCGTCGTTCGCAGGGATTACGACATCGATTTCATCCGGGTCACAGTTTGTATCAACAATTCCAACGATCGGAATGTTCAATTTGTGAGCTTCAGCAACAGCGATGCGCTCTTTGCGAGGGTCGATAATGAAAAGGGCATCTGGAAGCTGTTTCATATCTTTAATTCCGCCAAGGAATTTTTCAAGACGCTCTTGCTCTTTCTTCAATTGAACGACTTCTTTTTTTGGAAGAACATCAAAAGTACCGTCTTCAGCCATTCTTTCGATAGTTTTTAAGCGGCCGATCCGCTTTTGAATGGTTTCAAAGTTTGTTAAAGTACCGCCCAACCAGCGTTGGTTCACATAGTACATACCAGAACGAATCGCTTCTTCTTTAACAGAATCCTGCGCCTGTTTCTTTGTGCCAACAAAAAGGAATGTTCCGCCGTTAGCAGCTAGTTCCTTTACCCAGTTATAAGCTTCTTCAACCTTCTTAACTGTTTTTTGAAGATCGATAATGTAAATACCGTTGCGCTCAGTGAAGATGTATTTCTTCATCTTAGGGTTCCAGCGGCGAGTTTGGTGTCCGAAGTGTACACCAGCTTCGAGCAATTGCTTCATAGAAATGACTGACATGTTTTTTCCTCCTAGGTTTTGTTTTCCTCCGCTCAGTTCATTTTTAAACAGAAACTATCTGTTGACAGCACCATCTGCTTAAATCCGTGAGCGTGTGTTTTAACACCATTTCATAATATAGCATATGTTTTTTCGACAATCAAGTTAATGTCAGTGATTTTGCGCAAATTTTAGCAGTAATTCAATTTCCGTTTTGCCTTTGTTAAGTTTTTTGGCAATTTCTTCATTTGTTAGGCCTTGTTTTTGCAGCATGATCACCTGGTTAACGAATAAATCGCGATAGATTTCTTCAGGCGAGGAGTTCGACGCCGTTTTTCCAGCCATTTCTTCTGCATTTTTGGATGCAAGGGCGTTAAAGGAATCTTGTTCAGAAACCAGAACCTTGCTCTCATTCTCCTTTTTTTCAAGAAAAGAATTTTGATAGGCTTGAGCTGCTTGTTTTTTGAAAGCACTAGCGGTTTTTCCCTTCCTCTCGCCCACTGGCTCATGCTCTGCTTTTTTCGATGAAATTGATTTTGTTTCAGGCATAGCTGACAAGGAATCCTGCTTAGAATTCTTTGGGCTGTTTGCCGCTTGAAACTTGCGGAGAAAAGCCTCATTCTCTTCCTTCATTTCATAAAGATAAGAAGAAATCACCTCTTCCATATCTTTCATCATTTTTTCTTGTTTTTTCTCAACCTCTAAAAATCGGCTTTGTCGAGTAAATAACACAATAATGGAGAAAATGGCGATTCCGTTTAACAGAAGGCTGATCAATAACAAAAATGTGGTCATATTATCCCTCTATCCGCTAAAGTCTAGGAAGTTTCCCTTGTACGGGTGCGTTCCATTTTGCTGCATTGTTTGTTGACTGTCGTTTTTTCGGTTTTTCTTGTTTTGTCCGCCATGATCTTGGGATTGGTCACCGTCGCGAAGGGCAGATTTGTGTGACTCGTCATTTTTCAGCACAGTGGATCTTTGTTTTACCTCTTGCTGTTGTCCTGCTTGGACAGCATGGTCCTGCAGCTGCTGTCCTCTATGCGAAAGCTGATCCTGAAGCTTTGAAGCATCAATTGATCGAGGGAGAGCAATTTGCATCTCAATTGATTTAAGGCTCATTTGATCACTTCCTAGATTAAAATAGGATGGTTTTTACAATATGATTTTCTTTAAAGAATCTCGCAATTTGAACAGCGCCTTGGAATGGATTTGCGAGATTCTCGAGGTGGAAAGGTTTAGTACTTGGCCAATTTCCGTTAACGTTAACTCTTCAAGATAAAACAGGCTAATAACCATTTGCTCTTTTTCGCTTAGCTTTTCAATGTTTGCCGCCAGCTCTTTCATCCGTTCGTCTTTCAATAGCTTTTGCTCTGGAATAACCGCATTTTCATCACGTAGCACAAATGAAGAACCTTCTTTTTCTTCTTGCTCGGTAGGCTTTTCATCAATCGAAAGCACATTGGAAAAAAACTGTTCAGTCATGGCAGCATAGACTTCTTCCTCTGTCATATTCAATTCTTCAGCGATATCCGTTGCACTGACACTTCCCATTTTTTGCTGTTCAAGTTTTACGATCGCCGCTTCGATTTTCTTTGCTTTATCCCTTGTACTTCTTGGCAGCCAGTCTTCCTTTCGCAATCCGTCAATCATCGCCCCTCGAATGCGGAAAGAGGCATATGTATCGAATTTTAGTTCTCGTGTATAGTCAAATTTTTCCATCGCATCGAACAAACCAATCATTCCCAGGCTACGCAGCTCATCCTTTGATACATTTTTCGGCAGTCCCACTGATAGTCTCTGTACATGGTAACTGACAAGCGGAAGATATTTTTTCACAAGATAATTTCCTGCGTCTGCATCACGATACTGTATCCACTTTTCCCAATTCAATTGTTCTTCTGTAATCGATGTCTGTACCATGGTTCTCCCTCCGCAAGTTGAACAATACCAAAAAGTGCTTGCAATTAACAATTAACTGCTAAAACGATTTCTGCTTACCAAACTAAAAAAAGGAACGAATTTTCTGCAGCCATTTGTTCGATTTACTGGATTAAATTTGTTTTGTTCCTTTGTTGACTGTTTTGATGTGTAATATGCCATTATCTGGGTTAAATTCGATTGTTCTGCCGCTATTGCCCCCAACATCTTCACTAACAAGGCGGATTTTGAGTTTATCTAGCTCCTTTTTGATCGCTTCTACATTCCTTGGACCTATCCGCATGCTCTCATTGGCTGATGCAAACTGAAACATCTGGGCTCCTCCTGCGATTTTGGCTTTTAACGTTTCAATTCTCGACCCGTGTGTAACGAGGTGCCTTACGAGCTCTTTAACGGCTGTATCTGCATATTTTGCCGGATTATACTCCGGTGTTTTCGCAAGGGAAGATTCGGGAAGCATGACGTGTGCCAGCCCGGCAATTTTTCGGTCGAGATCATAAATAACAACGCCTACACAAGATCCTAATCCAGAGGTGCGGATATGGAAAGGATGCTTTACCAGCTTCATATCAGCAATGCCTACCTTTGCGACCTGTAATGCATCAATCATTGGCCGCAACTCCTAATGCGTTAAAAAGAATCGAAAATGAATCTGGATCTGGCAGTAAAAAGAAATGTCCACGTACACATTCTGGAACGAGCGCGTCCTCTTCATTTAAAGCCGTATCAATAACAATTGCATAGTCGCAAACTCGAGAATATTCAATTAACCCAAAACTGATAATCGCACCAACCATATCGATACCCAACGCTGGAACAGAGGGATAAAGCGTGAGATGAGTAAAGTCAGAAAGCGCTGTTAAGTAGGAACCGCTTAAAATATTACCTAGTTCCTGTAATGCCGACAGCGCCATCTCATTATATGGCGGGGCTTCAAATGAAAATTGAGTGTCCCCAATCATCTGTTGAATGAAATGTGTTGCTTGTGTTAGGGGCAGCACAAAAAACATGCTGCCTGGCGCCTCTCCTTCAATCCGTAAAAAAACACTGGCGACAACATTTTCCGCTCCTCCTGCCATTTCAACCATTTCATCAAAGCTGACTATCTCCACATTGGGTACTTTCATTTCAATTTTTTTATTGAGAAGCTTCGATAAGGCTGTTGCGGAGTTGCCTGCTCCAATATTTCCGATTTCCCTCAGTAAATCCAGATGTAAAGAGGTAAAATGCTTTAGAAATGTCATGGCTCGTACCTCTTACCCTTCTAATTCATTTGCTCTTCATTCATTACTTTTTCAAGGTCGAGCAAAATAAGCAGCCTTCTTTCGATCTTGACCACTCCGTTGATATAGTCAGCTTCCTTTCCTCCAATAATTTCGGGAGGCGGCTCAATGGAATCACTCGATATATCTAGAACATCATTCGCTGCATCAACAATCAATCCTACTTCTAAATCACCGATTACCGCAATAATAATTCGCGTACTGTCGGAATATTCGCTTTCCCCAAGCCCAAATCGTTTGCGGAGATCAACAATTGGAGTCACTAGGCCGCGCAGATTGATAACTCCCTTAATATAAGGGGCAACACCTGGCACTCTCGTAATATGTTGAACCTTTTCAATCGAACGAACCTTCTCAACTGGTATGGCATATTCTTTCTCTTTTAATTGAAAGACAATAATTTTCAGTTCCGATGTCATCGTCTCGGTCATTTTCATTCACTCCAGTCATGTTCTTTCTTTTTCAGATGCGTTTTTCATTTTAAATCTTATTTAATCAGAGCGTTGCAGTCGATGATTAACGCAACTTGTCCATCGCCAAGAATCGTAGCTCCCGAAATCGCAAATACATTGGCTAAGTAGTTTCCTAACGATTTCAACACAATTTCTTGCTGCCCGATAAAAGAATCGACCACAAGGCCAGCCATTTTGTCACCTTTGCGGGCAATCACAACCGAATGAAATTCACTGTTTTCACGTGAAACAGGGACTTCAAATATATCTTTTAAGAATAGTAGCGGCACGACTTTACCGCGGAAGTCAATGACCTTTTGATTATGTGCGTTCAAAATATCTTCATTCTTGACAATCGCTGTTTCAATAATTGAAGAAAGCGGAATCGCGAATTTCTCATTTTGAATTTCTACAAGCATGACGGATATAATGGATAATGTCAGCGGAAGTTGAATCGAGAAGATTGAACCTTTTCCCAAAGTGGAATCAATCATTACCGAACCGCCCAGAGACTCGATTGTATTTTTCACAACATCCAAGCCGACGCCGCGGCCTGAGATATCCGATATTTTTTCGGCTGTTGAAAAACCGGATGCAAAAATTAATTCATATACCTGTTTATCTGTTAATCCAGCGGCCATTTGAGGTGTGATGATTTGTTTATTTATTGCTTTCTCAAGCACTTTTTCTCTGCTAATTCCGGCTCCGTCATCTTCGATTTCTATAAACACATGGTTGCCGCTATGATAAGCTTTGAGGACAACATTTCCTTCTTCCGGTTTTCCATGTGCTTTTCGAACATTTGGGGTTTCAACACCATGGTCAAGTGCATTCCGTAATAAGTGGACAAGCGGATCCCCGATTTCATCAATTACGGTTCGATCAAGCTCCGTTTCCGCGCCGACGATTTCAAGATTAATTTTTTTATTCAACTCTCTTGCCAGTTGGCGAACCATTCTTGGGAATCGGTTAAAGACTGTTTCCACAGGAACCATGCGCATGTTCAAAATAATATTTTGCAAGTCGCCGGAAATTCTCGACATTCTCTCAACTGTTTCCTGTAGCTCTTGATTATTTAGTTCGTGGGATATTTGTTCAAGCCTTCCCCGGTCGATAACAAGCTCCTCAAACAGATTCATTAATATGTCCAAACGTTCAATATTTACCCGGATTGTCTTATTGCTTGAATTTGTTTTGGCTGTTTGCTTTTTCTCATCTTGATGTACTGCTTCAGTTTCTGCCTTATTTGAAAGAACTTCCTCTTGTACAGGCTCAGAAACCGGTTCATTCACACGGTGGAAAGACGGCCGGATTTCCTCAGGTGAAAGTTGGGAAATCTCCACTTTTTCAACTTCAGATACACGATTGATTTTATTGTAAATGGTATCTCGAGATTCGTTTGACACAAGTGTGACTGTAAACTCCTGGTCAAATTGTTCCTCTTCGAGCTGTTCAACTGGAGGGTTGCTTTTGATGATTTCACCAACTGTTTCAAGTGCCTCAAACACCATGTATACCCTTGCTGCTTTTAGCAAGCAATCTTCTCTTAAGGAGACAGTAATTTCGTATGTAGCTAATCCTTGTTCGGCTGATTGCTGCAAAACAGTAAACTCAAACTCATCGTAAACGTTCTTGGAAGGCCGATTGATCACTTCGACAGCGGCTGCAGCCACTTCCTTTTCTGCAGCTGCGACAGCCGGATTATTCCCATTTTCAATCATCTTTAATTGGTTGATTACATCTGTCACATCACTTTTTCCATCCCCTCCTTCGGAAATGGACTGAACCATTTCTTCGAGATGGTCAATTGCAAGAAAAACCACATCCAGCAGTTCAGCAGAAACGGACAATTTCGATTGACGAATCGCATCCAGTATATTTTCCATTTGATGGGTCAAACTGGCAAGATCTTCATAACCCATTGTTGCTGACATTCCTTTTAATGTGTGAGCAGATCGAAAAATTTCGTTCACAATTGTAAGATCTTCCGGATTTTTTTCCAATTCTAATAAATGCTCATTGCATGCTTGTATATGTTCCTTGCTTTCTTCAATAAAAACTTCTAAATATTGACCCATATCCATGCGTCATTCACCCCTCGGCATTAAACATATTTCAAAATTGTTTTTGCTATATTCTCTACATGTTGTATTTCATCAATTAACTTCGTTGAAATTGCCGCTTTCGGCATACCAAACACAATCGAGCTTTCTTCAGATTCAGCAATCGCCTTAACATTTCCATTCTTAGCCAGCTGAATTAATCCTTTGGTCCCATCTGACCCCATACCCGTCATAATTACAGCTACTTTTGCATAATCATCCAACAGGCTGAGGGATTCAAACATTACATCCACGGATGGCCGATGTCCATTGCGCAGCTCTGTCTTCTCAAGCTGAACCGCAAGTCCAGCAGCCTTTTTCTTTACAAGTAAATGGTAACCGCCAGGAGCAATATAAGCTGTCCCCATCTGTAATACCTCACCATTTTCCGCCTCCTTTACCTTAATCTCCGCCACAGAATCAAGGCGATTGGCAAGAGACTTCGTAAACCCAGGCGGCATATGCTGTACAATAACAATTGGCGCATTAATACTTGCCGGCAGTTTTGTTAAAACAGCTTGGAGGGCTCTAGGACCTCCAGTAGAGGTGCCGATACAAATAATCTTTTTAGCAGCTAATTCTCCAGTCATACTCTCTTGTCTTGGAGAGCTTGGTTGCTCTAATTCTATATTACTACCATTTGGCAAATTTGCGGGGAAAAGATTTTGCTCTGCCGACTGATTTGCTAAACCTTTTAAATTGGCTTTGCTTGCTTCGAGTACTTTTGTGATAATTTTTTTTTCGATTTTTTGCAAATCAAGGGAAATTGGACCAGATGGCTTCGCAATGAAATCAACGGCGCCATATTGCATCGCAAGTAAAGTGTTTTCTGCTCCTGTCTGCGTTGCACTCGAAAGCATTACAACAGGAACTGGTGTCTCCTTCATGATGATCTTTAAAGCTTCGATTCCATCTAGAACTGGCATTTCGATATCCATTGTCACAACATCTGGTTTCAGCTCTTTAATCTTTTTAATAACATCCTTCCCATTTCGAGCTGTACCCGCTATCTCAATCTGATCGGAAGCTAAAAGAATCTCTTGAATAAGTTTTCGCATAAATGCTGAATCATCAGCGACGAGAACTTTCACTTTATTCATGTTGATGATCTACCTCGCAAAAAGAATTTTCTTTAACTTCGAAACAAATGAAACGGATTTCATTGTTGGTGTTACTTGAAACTGCTTGGCCAGATAGCGGTTAACAAGGTCTTCTAGCGCCGAGGAAGCATGCGACTTTGGATTAAATAGGATAAAAGGCACTTGCCTTAAAACAGCCTTTTGAATTGAACGATCGTCTGGCACGATTCCAAGAGAAGTAGATTCCCGCTGCAGAAATTTTCTTAGAACTTCTGCAAGCCGCTTAATCGTCTCTTCTCCTTCTTTAATGGATTGTGCCCGGTTGGCAACAAGATAAAAAGGCAGCTTCGGGTCTAACAAGTGCAAATATTTCATCATCGCGTATGCGTCCATTAATGATGTTGGCTCCGGAGTGGTGATCACAATAATTTCGTGCACCGACAACAAAAATTTTAAAGAATCTTCATTGGCTCCAGCACCCATATCAAAAATAAGATAATCGTATTCTTCAAGAAACGCATCAAATTCTTCTGAAAGTTTTCCTAAGCGGTCTAATTGCACAAGCTGGCTCAGACCTGTTCCGCCGCCAACATACTTAAGGCCTTCAGGACCGTCCGAAACGATTTCGCGAAGATTGGCAGTCCCTCTAAGATAATCGACAATGGTTCTTTCGGACGATTTTCCCATTAAAATATCCAAATTTCCCATACCAACGTCCATATCAAATAGCAGTACTCTGTATCCCCGCTTAGATAATGAGATGGAAAAGTTTAATGAAAAATTCGATTTCCCAACTCCGCCTTTTCCACTTACAACGGCAATTGCTTTTGTGTAGGATCCATTCAACTGCCTCTGTAGTTTTACACGTAAGCTTTCCGCCTGGTCTTTCATCTTATTTGACCCCTACTAATAAATTTGTGATCGTCTCCGGACTTGCCAGCAATATGTCGTCTGGTACGTTTTGCCCAGTTGTAACATAAGCAGCGCCAATTTTGTACTTCTCAATCATATTCAGGACGGAGCCATACACACTTGTTTCATCGGCTTTTGTAAAAATAAACCGGTGAATGGCAACCCCTGAAAATTGTTGATAAATTTCTTCCATATCTTTTTGCTTTGCGGTTAAAGCCAAAACAAGATACGTCTCCATATCACGGTCAAAGTCAATCACTTCCAGCAAATCTTCTACATATTTTTTATTCCGGAAATTTCTTCCTGCCGTATCGATGAAAATGACATCATAGTCCGCAAACTTTTTGGCTGCCTGCTGAAAATCGGTAAAACTATAGCAGACCTCGATCGGCACATTCAAAATTTGGGCGTATGTTTTCAGCTGTTCAATCGCCGCAATTCGATACGTATCAGTTGTAATAAAAGCCACTTTTTTATGGTGGTTCAAAACACAATCGGCTGCAATCTTTGCCAGTGTTGTTGTTTTTCCAACACCAGTTGGTCCAATGACATTCACAAATTTCTTCGTAAAGGTAATTCCGCCAAACGGTACCTCAGCAAGAAACCCTTCCATTCCTTTTTTAAAATGTGAGAACATCTCTTCAGCGGAATTCTTCGTATCTCGCTCAAACCATTTATCAAGTAAGGCGGTTGTAAATTTTTCTTTCAATGATACCGAAAACTCCTGCTCGTTCATAAACCGCTGCAGTTTTTGAATTGGTTCAGGATAAGGATTCATTGAGTGTAACGTTTCTGATGATGAGTGCTTGATCAGATTTTTTAACTCCGCAAATTCTTTTAATAATTCATCTGGTTTGATTATGTTTGGAGGAACTTCATTAAAGAAGCCGCTTGCCATTCTCCCTTCTTGTTCAAGAGGCGGGAGAGGGGGAAAAGCCTTTTTCGGTTTTTCTTTCGTAACCGGCTTCACGGCCCTAACCGCTTGCGGATCGACAGCGGCAATGACTTCAAAGTTTTTCTTGCGGAAAAAACCTAAAAACCCTCCTCTAAAAACAATTCGAGAGTTTAAGATAACAGCTTCATGCCCAAGATCATTTCGAACCATTTTCATTGCCTCAGCCATCGAATCAGCAATAAACTTTTTTACCTTCAATCGAAATTCACCACCCCAACGCTCTGTACTTCAACATTTGCCTCTAACTCATTATAGGATAGAATTGGAACCTTTGGTAAATAACGCTCAGTCAATTGCCTTACATACATCCTTACTGCAGGTGAACAAAGGATAATCGGCGTTTGCTCTACCATTGAAAATTGCTCAACTTGAACGGCAATGGATTCCAATATTCTCTGGGAAATAGTCGGGTCAAGCGATAAATAGTTGCCGTGTTCTGTTTGTTGAATCGCATCTGCAATCACCTTTTCGATTTTACCAGATAGCGTTGCTACCTTTAGCGTTTCGCCTTGACCGACATATTGAAGCGTTATTTGCCTTGCCAAAGCTTGGCGAACATATTCGCCGAGAATATCGGTGTCGCTCGTAACTTTTCCAAAGTCAGCAAGTGTTTCAAAAATTATCGGCAAATTGCGAATCGAGACGTTTTCTTTTAAAAGTTTCGCTAATACCTTTTGCACTTCACCGACTGATAGCGGAGCTGGTGTGACTTCTTCAACAAGAATCGGATAACTTTCTTTTACATGGTCGATTAGTTGTTTTGTTTCCTGGCGCCCCAATAATTCATGGGCATTTGCCTTAATTACCTCTGTTATATGGGTGGAGACAACAGATGGAGGATCAACGACGGTATAGCCAAATATTTCTGCCCGCTCCTTCATTTCCTCCGTAATCCATTTTGCCGGCAGCCCGAATGAAGGCTCAATCGTGTCTATGCCTTCCACTGATTCGTCTTCGATCCCAGGGCTCATCGCTAAATAATGATCGAGGAGAAGTTCGCCTCTGGCCATCTCATTTCCTTTAATTTTTAAACGATATTCATTCGGCTGGAGCTGGATATTATCGCGGATCCTTACCACGGGAATGACAATCCCAAGTTCAATTGCCAGCTGGCGGCGAATCATGACAATTCTGTCGAGTAAGTCCCCTCCCTGGTTCGTATCGGCAAGTGGAATCAGTCCATAGCCAAATTCAAATTCAATTGGGTCAACATTGATTAAATTAATGACACTTTCCGGACTTTTCAATTCATCGGATTCAAGCTCTTCCTCCATTTGCTCAAGCTGCGTCTTATCTGTTTCCGGTACTTTCGAGAACATATAGCCGCCAAAGGCAAGCATGCTTGCCACCGGAATGGTTAACAGATCATTAATTGGTGTAAACAATCCTAAAAGAAAAATGGTGCCGCCAGCAATATAGAGCATTTTAGGATAAGCTAATAGCTGAGAGGTAATATCCTTTCCAAGGTTTCCGTCAGAAGCTGCTCTTGTGACGACAATTCCAGTTGCAGTTGAAATAAGCAATGCTGGAATTTGGCTGACAATCCCGTCTCCGACCGTCAGCAAAGAAAAATGCTTCGCTGCTTCTGCAATCCCCATTCCTTGCTGAAGCATCCCAATAACGATTCCGACTGTCAGGTTAATGAGCACAATAATGATGCTAGCGATTGCATCTCCTTTAACAAATTTGCTAGCACCGTCCATCGCCCCGTAAAAATCGGCTTCCTTTCCGACTTTTTCACGCCGTTCTCGTGCTTGCTGCTCTGAAATCATACCTGCATTTAAATCCGCGTCGATGCTCATTTGCTTACCTGGCATAGCATCGAGCGTAAACCTTGCAGCAACTTCAGAAACACGTTCCGATCCTTTCGTAATGACGATGAATTGAATAATGATTAAGATCGTAAAAAGTACGAGACCCACAATAATATTTCCGCCGACAACAAATGTTCCAAAGGTTTCTACCACACCGCCGGCATCCCCTTTCGAAAGAATCGACCTTGTAGTTGACACATTTAAGCCGAGTCGGTAAAGAGTCAATAGCAGCAATAGGGAAGGAAAAACAGAGAATTGAAGAGGCTCTGTCATGTTCATTGATATGAGCAGAACCAATAGTGCTAATGTGATATTTAAGATAATCAATATACTTAGAAGCCAAGTAGGGAATGGAATAATTAACATGGCTACGATTAATATGACACTTAATAAAACTGACATGTCTCTTGCTGACATTGGATTCCCTCCTTTTCCCTACTGTCTAACAGCATTCCGATATAAATACGAAAATTTATATTTTGTTTTTTGCCCGATACACAAAGGCGAGAATTTCAGCTACCGCTTTGAAAAATTCTTCTGGAATGGTATCGCCAATTTCCGTCTGGCTGTAAAGCGCCCTTGCCAAAGGACGGTTTTCAACAGTGATGACATCGTTTTCTTTTGCAATCAGCTTTATTTTTTGTGCGGTAAAATCAACGCCTTTTGCGACAACGAACGGAGCATCGCGCTTTGCTTCATCATATTTGATAGCAACCGCATAATGCGTTGGATTTGTGATTACAACGTCTGCTTTCGGAACTTCCTGCATCATTCTGCGCATCGCCATTTCCCGCTGTCTCTGCTTGATGCGTGACTTAATTTGCGGATCACCTTCCGAATTTTTATATTCGTCTTTAATATCCTGTTTCGACATTCGAATGTTTTTTTCAAAATCGTATTTTTGATAGAGAAAGTCTAGAACAGCTAAAAACAGCAAAGCTCCTGAAGCATACAAACCCATTTGCACCGTTAAACTGCTCAACGTTGCAAGCGCCGTTCCGATCGGCTTTTGCGATAGAACGAGGATTTCATCCATTCTTTTCCACAAAATAGCAAATGTGACAATTCCAACAAAACCAATTTTTAAAATTGACTTCAGCAGTTCAACAATCGCTCTCATTGAAAAAATCCGCTTAAAGCCGCTTATCGGATTGATCTTTTCAAGCTTAGGCTGTATCGCTTCACTCGTGAACATAAAACCAACTTGAAAAAAATTGGCAGCCACTCCAGCAACAAGGGCAACGAGCATAATCGGCCCAAGGTAAAGAGCAAGTTCCTTTAAAGTTCTCAGGAAAATGATTTGCAAATTGCCCTCTGTTGCGTCCATTAGCAAATAATCTTGGAAAGAACTTTTAAATAAGGAAAAGATTCCTTTCTTTAAATAACTGCCGGAAAACAGCATGAATAAAAAAACGGCTAACAGGACAACTGCAGTGTTTATATCTTGGCTTTTTGCTGCCTGCCCCTTTTTTCTAGCATCCTGGCGTTTTTTGGGGGTGGCTTTTTCCGTCTTTTCACCTGAAAAAAATTGTAAATCAAGCGACAAAAGCTTCATTTATTAACCCCCAACAGTTCCATCAAATCACGCATGGTATAAAGCGCCGTCTCTACTAAATGGGAGACAAGTGCCAGCATCGCACTCACAACGACAATGATGACAATGAAACCCACAACGATTTTAACGGGCAAGCCGACGACAAAAATATTGAGTTGCGGAACCGTCCTGGCAACAATTCCAAGAGCCACATCCACTAAAAACAGACTTCCGACAACCGGGAGAGCCATTTGAAAAGCGACAAGGAACATCGAGCTAAATGACTGAACCATGTATTTTATCACATTGGATTGGCCTAGCGGCAGCCAGGGCTGATCAATCGGAATAAAGTTGTAGCTATTGTATATTCCATCAATCAATAAATGGTGGCCATTGAAAGATAGCAAAAGCAGCAATCCGAATGTATATAAATACTGTCCCATAAGCGGGCTTTGCGCCCCCGTTTGCGGATCAATAACGTTTGCAATCGCAAACCCCATCTGAAAATCAATCAGGCCGCCTGCAATCTGAATGGCGGATAAGATGACATATGCGGTAAAACCGATCAAAAGTCCGACGAGTGCCTCTTTCAAAATGAGCAGAAAATAGACGCCATTAATTTCAAACACAGGTGGCTGAAGCGCATAAAACATCAGCCATGATAAGAAAAAACCCATGCCAATTTTATGGGAAGTCGGAATCGTCCGGTACGAAAAGAACGGCATCATCACAAAGAAAGAAGTGACGCGAACGAAGATTAATAGGAATGCTGGAAATTTGGGCAGTAAATCATTCATCCGCTCATCCCACAAATCTCGTTAAATTTGAAAATATTTCACTCGCATAGGAGAGCATATAGCTGAGCATCCATGGGCCAAAAAATACAAGTCCTAGCAGAACTGCGACAATTTTGGGCACGAAGGCAAGCGTCTGCTCCTGAATTTGTGTCGTTGCCTGAAAGATACTAATAATAAGTCCGACAACTAATGCCAAAACGAGCAGTGGCCCGCTTACCATCAATACTGTATAAATCCCTCTTTCTGCGATCGATATAACCGTTTCTGCACTCATCTATTTTCACCTGCTTAAAAACTATCTAATAAAGATTTAACTACCAAATACCAGCCATCAACCATCACAAACAAGAGAATTTTAAAGGGCAAAGAAATCATAACCGGCGGCAGCATCAACATTCCCATTGACATTAGGACGCTTGCAACCACCATATCAATGACTAGAAAAGGAATAAAAATCATAAAACCAATTTGAAAAGCTGTCTTCAACTCGCTGATTGCAAAAGCCGGAACCAATGCGGTTAAAGGAATGTCTTGAATCGATTTAGGCTTGTTTGCCTTCGCATAATCAAGAAATAAAGCGAGATCTTTTTGTCTTGTATGGGCGCTCATAAAGTCTTTAAACGGAACAGAGGCACGATCATATGCCTGTTCAAGCGTTATTTTTTCATTAAACAATGGCGTTAGGGCCGTCTTATTTACTTCTTGAAAAGTTGGCGCCATAATAAAAAATGTTAAAAATAGCGACAAGCCGACAATAACTTGGTTGGGCGGCATTTGCTGTGTAGCAAGCGCCGTTCTGACAAAGGAAAGAACGATGACAATTCTCGTAAAAGCAGTCATTAAAATTAAAATACTCGGGGCCAGCGATAACACGGTTAATAGCAGCAGCAATTTTACTGACGTTGAAACATTTTCCGGTGAGCTGCTGTTGAAAAATTCCATGAATTGACTCATTTTTTGTCTGACCCCTTCTTCTCCAGTTCATCAAAAAGCTTTTTTCTTCCGTTTGCTATTTCCTCCAGCTGCGTTTTTAACAAAGAAGAAAATGATACATTTTCTTTCTTTTGTGATTGCCAATTCCTCATTCTTTCGATAAGCTTTGTCACAATATCGCTTGGCTGAACAAGCTGCTCCATTTTACTGTTATATTCTAAAAGGAGTTGGCTACGTTCGTCGGCATTTTCAATCTCTTTTAACAGCTGTACATTTTCCCCTACACCCACGATAAAGATCTGGCTGCCTATTTTCACAATTTGCACGGATCGATTTGCTCCAAGGGTGGTCCCGCCAAGATTTTCTACAAGCTGGGATGATTTAAAGGACTTGCTTCTCTTATTAATAAATTTCAGTAAGAAATAAAGAAGAGCGACAACAAAGACCGTAGCAAAAATCATCCGCACAAAATCCCATATCGTGATCCCTACTTTTGCAGTTGCTGATTCCTTTTGAGCTGCCTGCTTATTTGGAGTAAGATTTGGATCTTTGCATTTTTCGGGATTTTGAAAGCAGTCTTTAACACTGTTATTCAATTGCTCTGCTGATGCCGGCGGCTGCAAGCTAAGCAGAGCAATGATAACAATAAGCGCTACTTTTAACCATTTTTGAATGTTTAACAAAGCGCTGCACCTCTAATTTTATAGATTACCTATCCCAATGTTTTGGAAATAGCTTCAAGCACGCGGTCAGCTTGGAAAGGCTTGACGATAAAGTCTTTTGCTCCTGCTTGGATGGCATCGATGACCATCGCTTGCTGCCCCATTGCCGAACACATGATAATTTTAGCACTTGGATTGATTTTTTTAATTTCTTTCAATGCAGTAATGCCATCCATTTCTGGCATAGTAATATCCATTGTAATTAAATCCGGTTCAGTTTCTTGGTATTTTTCGATTGCTTGAACACCGTCTGAAGCTTCCCCAACAACTTCATAACCGTTTTTCGTTAAAATATCTTTAATCATCATTCTCATAAATGCTGCATCATCAACAATTAAAATTTTATGGGCCATTGGTGTATCCTCCTGAATTAACGTAATTTCTTGAGTCGATCGCTTTGGCTAATAATATCTGTTACCCGCACGCCAAAGTTTTCATCGATTACAACGACTTCGCCTTTGGCAACCAGCCGGTTGTTGACCAAAATATCAACAGGCTCCCCAGCAAGCTTGTCTAATTCAATAATCGAACCTGCTGAGAGCTCTAATATTTCTTTAACCGATCTTTTCGTTCTTCCAAGTTCAACCGTTACTTGTAATGGAATATCCAATAACATGTCCAGATTTTTTGTTTCCGTGTTCTGAACCTGCTGCGTTTCGAAATTAGAAAATACAGCTGGCTGAATAGTTGGTTGAGCAGCTCCTTGAAATCCAGTGCCTATGTGCTGCGGGCCTTGATGAGGATAAGCGATTGCCTGCTCATGATAAGGCAACTGATTTGGATAGCTATTATCTTCTCCTGGAAAATATCCAACGTTTCCCTCATTTTGAATCGCTCCCGCCACCTTTTGCGGCTCAGCTGAATGGTTAAAAGAATTGTCTGTTCCAACAGAATTTTCCGAAGTGTCAGCAAATTGCCCTGGATTCATCAACTCATTCACAAGCTGTTTGGCAAAATCCAGCGGCAGCAGCTGCATGATGGTTGAATCAATAAGCATTCCTACCTTTAATCGGAACGAAATCTTGACAAGCTGTTCATTCTCTGGAAGCTGCTCGGTTCCTTCTCCATGTTGGACATCTAATATGTTGATCGTCGGCGGAGAAATATCCACCCTCTTATTAAATACCGTTGACATTGAGGTAGCAGCAGAGCCCATCATTTGATTCATCGCTTCCTGCACGGCACTTAACTGAATTTCCCCCATTAAGTCGGAAGGATTTGCACCATCTCCCCCCAACATCAGATCGGCGATGATCGCTGCATCACTTTGCTGGATAATGAGCAAATTGCTTCCGGAAAACCCCTCCGTATAGCCCACTTGAATACCAACGTATGGATGAGGGAATTCATCACTTAAGTTTTTGCGATGAACAATCAAGACACTTGGTGTGGTAATTTCTACTTTTTGATTTAACAAAGTGGATAAAGCAGTAGCTGAACTGCCAAATGAAATATTTCCAATCTCGCCTAGAGCATCTTTTTCCATAGGTGAAAGAAGATCATTCTCAAGGGCTTGATTATTCTCTTGCTCGTAATCTTGTCCAAAATTGTCGTCATCAGTTCCCCTTAATAGGGCATCTATTTCATCCTGAGAGAGCATGTCATCGCTCATCATCGTCGTCTCCCCCTTTCAAAGTATCCAAGACTTGAATGGCCAATTTTTTGCTTGATTTTCCTGGCTGGCCAATGAATTTTGGAATTCCGCCGATTTTGATCACCAGCGGTTTATCAATCGCCTGGTTTAATTCAATCACGTCACCAGTATCCAGCATCAGAAAATCCTGTATTGAGATATCCGAGCTGCCAAGTTCCACGATCATGGACACATCCGCCTTTTGGATACTTTTCTCAATTACAGCCATTTGCTTTGGTTCTCGTTCTTTTTTCTCTGCCTGCATCCAATAATGGACCGAAAGTCTTGGAATGATTGGTTCAAGAACCACATGCGGTATACAAATATTAATCATTCCGCTTGTTTCCCCAATTACTGTATTTAAGGAGATCACCACGACTGTTTCATTTGGTGAAACCATTTGCAAAAATTGCGGGTTTACCTCAAAATCGGTTAATAGCGGGTCGATTTCACACAATGCAGCCCAAGCTTCACGTAAATTTTCAATTGCTCTTTCAAATGTATTTGACATGATTTTTGTTTCAATTTCAGTCAAATTTTCTACCTTATTTACACTTATTCCTCGGCCGCCAAGCATCCGGTCAAGCATCGCGTAAGCAATATTCGGATTTACCTCCATTAAAATTCTGCCTTCTAAAGGAGGCACTTCGAAAACATTCAAGATCGTCATCTTAGGAATGGATCGAATAAATTCTTCATATGGAATTTGATCGGCCGAAGCAACGGTGATCTGCACATACGTTCGAAGCTGAGCTGAAAAAAATGTTGTTAAAAGTCTAGCAAAGTTTTCGTGTATTCTTGTTAAGCTTCGAATTTGATCTTTTGAAAACCTTAATGCCCGCTTAAAGTCATAGACTCTTACCTTTTTCTCCGCCTGCTCTTTCTTTAATTCATCGGCATCCATTTCGCCGGTTGATAAGGCAGAGAGCAAAGCATCTATTTCACTTTGGGACAATACTTCTCCAGACAAGCCCCTTCACCTCCCGTTTCAGTAAAATGAACAGATTCATCGTTTTTATTGAAGGAGGGATTCTGTTATATACACCTGAACAACTTTTCCATCCTGCATTACTTGGTTGATTTTCGTTTTTAAAGCTTCTTCCAATTGTAATTTCCCAGCTTTTCCTTGCAAATCTTCCGCTTTTTTTTCCGAAAGTTCTTCAATAATAATGTTTCGAACTTGGAAATCTCGTTTTGTTAGCTCGTCTTTTGCTTTCTTACTATTTGTCTGGATTTTAAACGCCATTTTTGCGTAATTGTCGCTGGCGAGATTCGTTGTAATTTCCGAAACGTCAACAGAGTATTTTAAAACATCATCGATTGTTGGTCCCTTGCTGCTTTTCCCGTTGTATTTAACAATATAAACGGCTGCGCCCGTTCCTGCTAACGCAATCACCAGCATCAGAATTACCATTGTTCGCACAAGCTTCTTATTCAAAATTATCTTCCTCCTCCGATTGAAGATGTCCGAGAAGGTTGACAGAGAGGTAGAATTGCTTAACCAGTTCCATCGCTTCCTCTTCTGTCTCCTTAACGACATATTTTCTGCCGTTCGTAAGCGTAATCGTTGTATCCGGGAAGGTTTCAATCGTTTCAATATAAATGGCATTTAAAATAAATGATTTTCCATTTAAACGCGTTACTTTGATCACAGCTTTCATCAGGTCATAGGTTCAAACTATGACCCTTTCCCCCTTAAATTATCGTTTTAAGTTGACTAATTCTTGTAATATCTCATCAGAAGTAGTGATGATTTTCGTATTCGCCTGGAAACCGCGCTGAGCAACGATCATTTCCGTAAATTCTTCTGATAAATCGACATTGGACATTTCAAGCGAGCCGGCTGCGATTGTACCACGGCCATTGCCAGGTATATTGATGTTCGCCACGCCCGAGTTAACGGATTGACGGAATAAATTGCCCCCCGCGTTATCCAGCCCTGAAGGATTGCTGAATTTCGCAAGCGCAAGCTGGCCTAGCGGAAGAACCAAACCGTTTGAAAACACTCCATTAATCACCCCATCAGAACCAATATTGAAGCTTTCGAGCGATCCTTGCATGTTGCCGTCTGTTGTCGCTTGGGCATCTATACTTCCAGCGGTCATCGTTAAATTCTTTTGAGAAAAATTTACATTAAATGTTTTAGCCTGGCCACTTCCATCATTTACTTGTAAAGCAACAATTTCATCGGGTGTTGGATTATTCGGGTCAATGGTTATTGTTTTCGTGACAGCATTTGCTGCTGGGTCGTTGAGTGTGTTATCGGTAAACGTCACATCCCATTTTCCAGCAGCAGGATCATTCGATTTGATCGTCATATCAAGCGTATGGGCTACACCAGCATCATCAACAACTTGAATTTGCTGAACGAGTTTCGTATCACCTTTCGCATCAACAGGAAGATTTCCCCCCATCGTAATGGCCGTTGTCTGCTTAGCCGGTAAAACCGCGTTAACATTTACGGTGATATCCTGGAGGATTCCGTTATTGAAGGATTGAACTTTCATACCATCTGCATTGACAAGCGTCCCATTATTATCGAGATAAAAGTTCCCTGCTCGGGTAAAGTATTGGGCGTTTCCTTGTTTAACGATAAAATAACCATCCCCAGAAACTGCCAGATCAAGGGCTCTTCCGGTCGTTTGAAAACTTGATTGTGTTTGCACGGAGTCGACGCTTGCAATCGTAGAACCAAGACCGACCTGCATTGGGTTTTTACCGCCGCGATTGTTTTGCGCTGCACTCGCCCCGGCAATCGTTTGGTTCATGGCATCTTTAAATGTAACCCGGCCTTTTTTAAAACCATATGTATTGACATTTGCAATATTATTTCCGATGACATCCAACTTTGTTTGAAAATTTTTCATACCGCTAATACCTGAATACATTGAACGAAGCATTTTGT
Source organism: Bacillota bacterium Lsc_1132 (assembly GCA_044598425.1). Classification (GTDB taxonomy): domain Bacteria; phylum Bacillota; class Bacilli; order Bacillales; family Cytobacillaceae; genus JAEVLT01. The sequence goes on along the minus strand of CP172536.1, from coordinate 1,333,259 downwards.
TTTCTCCCTTCTATTTAAGCTGCTTCAGTCAGTCCACAGCTTATGGCTTCCGTCGAACGGTCCAGCCTTTTCATTATTCAAGCACAATCGTGCCATTAATATTGGTAAAAATTTGCGAACTAGCTTCTCCTCTATCCAACGCCGTTATGACTGTGTTATTTTTTGCGCTCACAATCAAAGCTGCATCCTGGATTAGGACGAGAGAATCATTTACACCCATCTTTTTCGCCTCGGATACCTTTTCTTCAATCTTCGCCCAGCAATCGCCACTAATTTGGATGTTTCGTTGCTCCAGCCGCTCCATTGCGTGTTTGCTGACAACCAGCTGACTCTTGACTGGCTGCAAAGCTGATTCAAAATGATGTGAAAAGGGCTGCTTTGCTGCTTGTTTTTTGTATGTCTGTTGATAGCGATTAGATGCAATCGGAGAAGAGGTGACCGGTTTTAAACGAACACTTTCACTTTCCATTTCATCACATCCAAATGGTTATTCGATTTTTGTAATCTGAGATGACGTTACAGTTGTCTTTCCTTCATCATCCAATTGATAAAGGACACTTCCATCTTTGAAAGAAACGGACTTTACCAGCGCTGATTGTTCTTTTTGTTGATCATTCAGGATGGTAACGGTTTTCCCGATCAACGATGAAGCTTGGAGCAATTGATTTTGCTCATTGAGTTTAACAAACTTGTCCATGGATGCACCCAAATTGGTAATTTGTTCAAGTGTTGAGAAAGTAGCCATTTGCGCGATAAAATCCTTATCCTGCAGCGGGTTAAGCGGATCCTGATGCTGCAGCTGGGTCATTAGGATTTTTAAAAAATCATCTTTGCCAAGTGAACTTGTTCCGCCATTTTTTGTTTGATTTTGGGTATTTCTTAGCAAATATGTAGAATCGATTGTATTTGCCATCTCGGTTCACCTACACTTCCATATTTAAAAGGGCTGATTGTAATGAGAGCGTAAATCCATCCGCTGATTCCTCATCGTTTTCCGCTTGTTGCTGTTCTTGCCTCTCTTGTTGCGGCTGATTTTCTCCATTTTGGCGATCATCTCTCAAAAACCGCTCTGGCAGAGACGCCTGCTGTCCAATCTCAATCCGGTCGACTTGAATGTTCTGTGCAGCAAATGCATGCTTTAAACTATTCAGATTCGATTCAAGCGCTTCTTTCGCCATACTTGTTGAAGTCAGTATTTTTGCCACTATTGTTTGATCCTTTTGCGTCAGTTCAATCCGCAATGAACCTAATTGTTCAGGATTTAGTTTTATGAACAATTTCTGCAGACCACCCGTTTTTGAGAACTGGCTTTTCGCTAATATTTCTTGAAATTGCTGCTGCAAGTCGCCTGCTGTAACAGGCTTTTTATTCGGATCAGCCAGCATCGCAATTTGCTCCTGTCTTGTCCACAAATGCGTTCCTAGAGGGCTGCCATTCCATTCCACCTGTTTAATTGAAGGGCTTCGATCCACATGAGCTGTATCAGAAGCATTGCCATTCGGTTTATTGATCTCGCTAGTTGTTTTTGAAAAAGTTTGCTCAAGATATTGCTGTCTTTCTGTCCTTTCACTCACTTGTGAAAACCCTTGAATGACGTTTGCAACTTTTTCTAAAAACGCAGTCAAGTTTTGTTGTTCAGGCATTATTTTTTTTGCAGCAGAGAGCAAATCATATAACTTGGCTGCTTTCAAAACCAACTGCGCATTTTGGTTCAAAGCCGGCAACAGCTGATTTGCCGACAGCCCTGAAAGGCCAGCGAGAACGGCTTCTAAAATGTCCTGTTCATCTCCAACCTTATCGTTTGCACTTACGCCAAAGTTAGCGAGCATTTCAGTCCATTTTTGATCGCTAATTCCTAAGAAATCTTTGACCATTTGCAGCAGATTGGCTTTCGGATTTTGGAGTAGCTGCTGAAGCAATTCATTCCCGCCTGTAAGCTTTTGCAAATCCGTGAGTTTTAAAAAGGATAGCAGGCCGGTAGCATCCGATTGTATCTGATTGTTTAGCTGGCCGTTGATTATCCCTGGCAACAATGGATTGTTACCTATAGCAGCAGTAATGAATTGGTTAAAGCTTTTGTCCGTGTTGATCGTTTTCGAGTTTAAATTTGCTATCATCTGGATTTTGCTTAATCCTATTCCGGCAACTTCCACTTTTTCACCTCCTTTTAACAGGTTCAATGAATATTTATGGATTGCTTTTTTGATTTACATCGCTTTTATTGGTCAGAAGCTCCGTAAATCTCGCAGCTTGAGTTGGATCCATGTTCTCCATAATACTTGCAAGGCTTTCCGGTTTCACACTTGATAAGATTTTTAGCGCTTCTGAATCGGTCATGTTTGAAATGATCGGGGCTGCCTTCTTCGCTGACATCGTTTCATAAGTTGTCACAAGATCGGAAAGAGCGCGCTTGCTCTCATTTTGGCTTGTTTTCAAACTGTCCATCTCCTGCTGCAGCCTGTTATTTTCAAGCTGTGCCCGCTGTACCTCTTGTTCTTTACTTTGCAATTTTGCCTGCAGCTGGGAAATTTTTGCCTCATCGTCTTTAACTTGGGCTTGTAAACTGATAATGTCGTTTTCCGTTTTTTTATTCGTGGCGGTAGATGCATTTTTTTGAATAACGCTGCCGGCAAATGGCAATTTACTGCTTAAATCTTTCGCAGCATTAAAGACATTGATGCCAGCTAAAGTAGAAACAACGAGCGCTATGGCTATCGCAAACAAGAGCGGGATTAAGACAACAAAGACAAACCACTGAAACGGTCTCTTTTGTTCGGTCTCTTTTTCTGTTAATTCTTTGTCCATTTGCTTTTTCACACCTAGTTCCCCCGATTCATATATTGTTGAATCGAGATATTGTCCATTTGCCTTCCTTCCTCCAACTTTGCTTTTTCTTGATATTGGAGAAAATCTTTTTCCTTGATTTTTTCATATTTCTTTACTTCTACATTTTTTTCCATCAGCTTTTCTTGAATAAGATTCATTCGCGTCCGGGCATTCATTACCATTTTTTGATAAAATTCAATGCTTTTTTGCAAGTTTCCAATAAATTGCTGATGATGGCGAATTTCAGAGACTGTCAGTCCGTTTGAAAGCCGGGTAGATTGATAGAGTTCCATGTCTTCTTTTTTCTTTAGTAATTCATACAATTTTTCGGCAGCTTCTTCAAATTTACGGACAGCACCGTTGTATTCCACTATCGCTTCTCCTTTTTCTGTTTCTTTAATTTGAAGGATTTTATCAAATTTGAATTGATATACCACTGTTTATTCCTCTTCTCCCATTAACTGAAGTAATCGGCTGACGGATTCCTCCATCGAAACTTTCTCATCTGTAGTTTGTTTCATAAAGGATACGATTTGTGGGTACATGCTGATCGCATCATCAATTTCCTTCGAAGAACCTTTTTTATATGCGCCAATATTGATTAAATCCGCTGAATTGAGATAGGTGCTAAGGTGTTCTCTTAATCTCTCAGCCGCTCTTGTATGTTCTTTCGGCACAATATTGTTCATAATCCGGCTGATGCTCTTAAGAATATTAATAGCTGGATATTGCCCTCTATTCGCCAGCTCTCGATCTAAAACGAAATGGCCATCCAAGATTCCGCGAACTGTATCAGCAATTGGTTCATTCATATCGTCCCCATCAACAAGAACGGTGTAAAATGCTGTAATCGAGCCGCAGCGGCTTCTACCTGTGCGCTCCAGGAGTTTTGGCAAAATTGCAAAGACCGATGGGGTATAACCTTTCGTGGTTGGCGGTTCGCCAATCGCAAGGCCAACTTCCCGCTGCGCCATCGCCACCCGAGTGACTGAATCCATCATCAACATGACATTTAGTCCCTTGTCGCGAAAATACTCGGCAATCGCTGTTGCGGTGAATGCTCCTTTTATTCGCATCAGCGCCGGCTGGTCAGAGGTTGCCACAACAACAATCGAACGTTTTAATCCTTCTTCGCCAAGGTCTCGTTCAATAAACTCTCTTACTTCCCGCCCGCGTTCGCCGATTAATGCAATCACATTTAAATCCGCTTTTGTATTCCGGGCGATCATACCGAGCAACGTACTTTTCCCGACGCCGCTTCCTGCAAAAATGCCGACTCTCTGCCCGTTCCCAACCGTAAGCAAACTATCAATCATCCGAACCCCAACCTCAATTGCTTCATTGATGGGAGGCCGCTGCATAGGGTTGGGGGGTGACTGTTCGGTTTGTACCGGCATAAGCCCTTTTGGCAAAAGAGATCCATCGAGCGGCTGGCCTAGAGAATCAATCACATTGCCAATGAGCTTCTGCCCAACTTTCACCTCAAGCGGCTTCAAAGTGGCTTCAACTAAACTGCCAGGGGAGATATCCTGAATCGTTGTATATGGCATTAGAATGACAAATTCATCTTTGAATCCGACAACCTCCGCCTGGATTTTACGCTTTTTCATTCCTACATGAATGAAACAAACATCGCCAATTGAGCTTTCCGGACCTTGAGATTCAATCATCAAACCGACTACTCTTTTCACCCGGCCAAACCGTTTAAATGAATCAAGCTGATCGATGTGTCCGATCAAATCCGCCGCTCTCATGAGTTTTCACCATCCAAAAGCTCAAGCAGTTTTGTCTTTATTTCATGCAGCTGACTATCAATTGTTGCGTCGATCCTTCCGTTCACTGATTCAATGATGCAATTTCCAGCCGACAACTGCTCATCCGGATAGATATACAAGTCTGTTTCTTTCGGAAAGATCGCCATTAATTCTTCTTTTTGCGCTAAAATAAATCCGTAATGGCTTGGACAAACGTGGAGCTGAATTTCGCGGTATTCCTTTGCCTCATTCAAAGCTCTTTTGACAATGAATAAAAACGTTTCTTCATTCTCCTCCAGCTTTTTGCCGATAATTCGTTCCGCCACCTTCATACCTAATTGAAGGATTGTTTTTTCAGCAGAAACAATTTGCGACTGATAATCTTGCCGGGCAGCATTTACCACTAATCTAGCTTCCCTGATTGCTTCTTCCCATTCTTGATGACCCTCGTCCTTCCCTAAAGCGATTCCTGCCTGGAAGCCTTTTTCGTGAGCTTCATTCGCGAGTGCGAGTTTTTCTTGCTCCCACGCATTCTTTTCCTGCAAAACTTTCTCCTGAATTGACTGTGCCTTCAGCATTGCCTCATTTACAATCATTTCAGCTTCTTGTTTTGCTTTTTCCAAAATCGCCTTACTGTGAGCATCCATTTGCATGCTAGCCGGTGAATGATTTTCCTCCATATGAGGCTGAAATGATTTAATGGAGATCACTTTTTTCTCTTTTGCTTCCGCAATCATCCACTGCGATTTAAACAATCTAGACAATAATATCATCCCCTCCACCGCGGGCTATCACGATTTCACCAGCATCCTCCAGCCGGCGAATAACAGACACAATTCGTGATTGTGCCTCTTCCACATCGCGCAATCGAACTGGACCCATGAATTCCATTTCTTCTTTAAAGGATTCAACCATTCGCTGCGACATATTTTTAAAGACGATTTCTTTGACTTCATCGCTCGATACTTTAAGCGACAGAATCAGATCCTCATTTTCACAGTCGCGAATCACACGCTGGATGGCTCGGTTGTCGAGCGTAACAATGTCTTCAAAAACAAACATCCGCTTTTTAATCTCTTCGGCTAACTCCGGATCTTGAATTTCCAAAGCATCTAAGATCGTTCGTTCGGTTGATCGGTCGACGCCATTTAAAACTTCAACAACCGCTTCGATGCCACCGGTATGGGTATAATCCTGGGTAACGGTTGTCGAAAGCTTGCGTTCGAGAATTTGTTCGACCTCGTTAATAATATCCGGCGAAGTACTGTCCATTACCGCAATTCTCCGGGCAATGTCTGCTTGCATATCCTGGGGCAGCTCAGATAAAATCTGACCGGCCTGGGCAGCATCAAGATACGATAAAATTAATGCGATCGTCTGAGGATGCTCATTTTGGATAAAATTCAGGATTTGCGCTGGATCCGCTTTTCGGGCGAAATCAAACGGACGAACTTGCAGAGAGGAAGTCAGCCGGTTAATGATAACAGTTGCCTGATCAGATCCGAGCGCTTTTTCGAGGATCGTTTTCGCATAGCCAATTCCGCCATGGGAAATGTATTCTTGCGCCAAAGCAACATTATGAAACTCCTCCATAACCTCTTCTTTTGCTGTAGCGTCGACATTTTTCACACCCGAAATCTCCAATGTCAGTTTTTCAATTTCTTCTTCATTCAAATGCTTATATACATTCGCTGAAACATCAGGTCCAAGAGAAATAAGGAGGATGGCCGCTTTTTGTTTCCCGGATAATTCTTTTTGTTCTTTCCTTGCCATAAATCTTCTTTCCTCCTAAAACTCAATCTTCAGCAATCCATGAACGCAGCAGTTTCGCAAAATCCTCAGGATGTTCCTTTGCCATTTTTTCCAATTGCTTTTGCCGCAGTGTACTTTCAGTCTCCTGCTCTTTATTTACGTCTGGAACATATACTGGTTCCAACTGATTAATTGCCACTTCCTCTTCTTCATTCCGCTTGTTTCGCGCCCGCAAAAACAAAATGAGCAAGAGAATAATCGCAGCGAGCAATACGCCGCCGACAAGATAAATCCACCATGGGATGGCTGTTTGCGGCTGTTGGGCAACATTCATTTTTCCATTGAATGGCTGAACGGATACAACAATGCGATTTTTCAAATCTTGATTTGTCAATGGTTTCCCAGTGCTGCTTTTATCAATTGTCGTTCTAACAATTGTCCCTAAAATGTTTGAAATGTCATTCACCCGGGATTGAGGCAATGATTTTGGATCGTTCGGTTTTGGCGGTTCAACCATCACCTGAATGCCTAAATCTCTAATTTTGTACGGGCTTTCGACAATTTGTCTGCGGATGCGATTGACTTCGTAATTTACTTTGTCGTCTGTTTTTTGGTAATCCCCAATTGAATTACTGCCGGCTTGATAGCTCGAACCGAGAGACCCTGTTGCTGTTTGTGATTGAGGAGTCCCTCCTGCAGGAATCCCATTTCCCGTAAAGGTTTCTTTAATATTTTGGGCGCTGATTGCAATCCCCTTCATATTTTTTTTATCAACGGGTTCAACGAGGTTTTCTTCCCGCTTTTCTTGGGTAAAGTCTATATCGGCAGATACGGAAACAACTACTTTATCTTGTCCCATCAACGTGCCGAGCATCGTCTGTACCTGACGCTGGATATCGCGTTCAATTTGCTTTTTAATTTCGCTTTGATTTGCAAAAGTAGAACCGGATCCCGTAGAATTTTGTTGATTATTTAAGTCGTAGTACTCAAAATATTGGTTCATGATGACGATATTATCAGTAGGAAGATTGGGGACACTCTTTGACACTAATTGGTAAAGTCCCTTGATTTGATCATCTCTGAACTGATAACCGGGTTTTGTCGTTAAAACGATGGATGCGGATGCCTGTTCCCCTTTATCGCTGACGAAAATACCTTTATCGGGAAGGTTAATCATGACTTTGGCATCTTGTACTCCTTGAATGCCTTTAATTAAATTGGCGAGCTCTGTTTGCATCGCATCAAGCTTGATTACATTAAATTCGTTGTCAGTTGTACCTAAACTTGCCTTTTGGCTAAAAAAGGAATAGTCGATGCTGCCCGATTTCGGCAGCCCTTCTGCAGCTAGTTGAACTTTAAGGCTGTCTACTACGTCACTTGGTACTTTAATCGTTGTCCCGCCATCAGCAATTTCAGACTTAACTCCTTTGGCATCCAAACTTTGTTTGATTGTACCTGTTTCAGATGGTGAAAGATTGCTGTATAAAGGAACAAGAGTTGTCCTGGTCGCAAAAAAAGAAGCGATCCCAATCAAAACAGCAAGCGAAAGCGCCGAAACAAGGTAGATCTTTTTTTGTTTTTTTGATCGAGAAGACCAAAAGCTTTTCAATTTATTTACATATGTGTTTATTGTTTCTTTCATGTTTTTCCCCCGGTTATTCTGTCTGTTTCGCTCTCAGCAGTATATAACCGCTTCATTTACTTTCTTTTTTTAACGATGCTATTAAACTTGCATTCTCATCATTTCCTGATAAGCTTCAACTACTTTATTTCGCACTTCCAAGGCCGCTTGCAGCGTAATACTAGCTTTTTGCTGGGTAATCAATATTTGATGAAGATCAACATTTTCACCATTCACCAGCTTTTGCGTCATTTGATCTGCATCGATTTGTGACTGATTAATCTTATTAATTGATTCTTTTAAGACGGACGCAAAACTCTTTTGCGCTTCGAATGGTGTAGTAGAATCTCTCCCCACATTGTTGGCAGTTGGGGTAAATAATTGCTGTACAGACGGAAAAGAAACTTGACTCATTTATAAAACTCCTTTATTTTCCAATTTCGAGTGCCTTCATCATCATTCCTTTTGAAGCGTTAAGGACAGTGACGTTGGCTTCGTATGAACGGGTTGCGCTGATTAAATCTGTCATTTCACGAAGAGGATCAACATTTGGAAGCTGAACATAGCCATTTTGATTCGCATCTGGATTTTCCGGATCGTAAACCATTTTAAAAGGGGTAGTGGTATCTTCTTCTATTTTAGATACCATTACTCCGTTTCCTGCCGCTCCGGAACCGCCATTCATAGCCACTTGAAGATAGGATGAAAACCCACCTTCTTTCGGTTCAAGAACAACCGTTTTTCTTCTGTAAGGCTCCCATTTCCCATTCACAAGATTCGCGCGGGTAGTATCGACGTTTGCCATGTTTGAGGAGATGACATCCATTCTAAGCCGCTGTGCCGTTAAAGCTGACGCTGTTGTATTCAAGCTTTGAAAAATAGTCATGCTTATTTGCCCCCTCTAATTACATTTTGCAGTGTGGAAAATTTACCATTCAGCTGTTGTACAAGCGCGTTGTAGTAGATTTGATTAGTGGCCAAATCCGCCATTTCCTGATCCATATCGACACTATTGCCATTATTGTTGTATTGAACATTTTGTCTGGTAACCACTCCTGGCTGGTAATAGGCGCTTGGAGTAAAGTCTAAGTGGCGCTGGTCTGTTTTGTATGTACGGATATCCGAATTGATGTTATTTTGTAGCATTTCTTTAAAGCTGACATCTTTTGCTTTATAATTCGGCGTATCGACATTGGCGATGTTTTGGGAAATTACTTTTTGTTTAAGTGATGAATAATTGAGTGCTTGATTTAATGATGTAATCGTATTTGAAAATAAATTCATGTGATACACCCTCTTTCAACAAAATAAAAAAAATGGAACATTTTGTAGAATTTGATCAAAATATATCAATCTCTCTACTATTGTAATGAATATGTAATTGGATGTCTATGTAGTTTAGATTAAATTTCATCCGCCAATTTACCCATTTTTCTTCTGCAAAGCGGTTTTCCGCATTTCGACAGTACAATGGCGAATATTAGAGTGTGTCACCTTTTTTTCGACATTTCTGTACTAAAACCATGCCCCCCTTTTTAATTGAAATTTTTCAAAAGAAAAGCAGCGGATCCGTATCCGCTGCTTTTCTTTTGATTCAATTAATTTGCGCGAAGCTTATCAAGTTCGACAAGAAACTTGTCATTTAACACTTTAATATAGGTTCCTTTCATACCAAGGGAACGCGATTCAATAACGCCGGCGCTTTCAAGCTTTCTTAGAGCGTTAACGATGACGGAACGGGTGATTCCTACACGATCGGCAATTTTAGAAGCAACAAGCAAACCTTCTTGGCCATTCAACTCTTCAAAAATATGCTCGATTGCTTCCAGCTCACTGTATGACAAGGAACTGATCGCCATTTGGACAACCGCCTTGCTTCTTGCCTCTTCTTCAATTTCTTCCGATTTCTCTCGCAAGATTTCCATTCCTACAACGGTTGAACCATATTCTCCAAGAATAAGGTCATCATCATGGAACTTTTCTTGTAATCTTGCCAAAATGAGCGTTCCTAGGCGTTCGCCGCCGCCAATAATCGGAACGATGGTTGTCAATCCTTCACGGAACAAATCTTTGTTCTCAACTGGAAAAGCTGTATATTCACTTTCTACATCCAAGTTAGGCGATGTTTCTTTAATATTAAAGAGACCATTTGTATACTCTTCAGGAAATTGCCGATCTTCAAGCATTTTTTTCATCCGCTCATTTTCGATCTGTTGATTGATCGCAAATCCTAACAGCTTTCCTCGGCGACTGACAACAAACACATTTGCTTCGATCACTTCGCTTAAAGTTTCCGCCATTTCTTTAAAGTTTACCGGTTTTCCTGCCGCCTTTTGCAGCAACGCATTAATCTTTCTTGTTTTCGTTAATAAATCCATGTATTTCTTCCTCCTGTTATTGCAACTCTCGTCTTACGAATCTTAACTATTTTTTGATTTTATTCCATCGGAAAAGAACAGGTAACGATTTCCCTTTTCTCCTCGCTTCTTGGCATAAAGCACGAATACTAAAGGATAAATTGACTTAAATCTTTATTTTTCGAGATCGCACCAAGCTTTTCATCGACATACTGCGGGGTAATCAAAACCTTTTCCATCGAAATGTCCGGAGCTTCGAAAGAAAGATCTTCAAGCAATTTTTCGAGAATCGTATGCAAACGTCTCGCTCCAATATTATCCGTGTTTTGATTCACTTCAAATGCTACTTCGGCAATCCTACGAATAGCATCGTCAGAAAATTCAATTTGTATACCTTCTGTTGCCAATAATGCTTGATATTGTTTAATTAAAGCATTATCCGGCTCTACTAAGATTTTGAAAAAGTCATCCACTGTTAATTTTGTTAATTCAACGCGAATTGGGAAACGGCCCTGCAACTCTGGAATTAAATCAGATGGTTTTGCCATATGAAACGCCCCAGCTGCAATAAAAAGAATGTGGTCCGTTTTAACAGAGCCGTATTTCGTAACGATTGTTGATCCCTCTACAACCGGAAGGATATCGCGCTGAACCCCCTCACGTGAAACGTCGGCAGAGGAACCGCCTGAGTTTTTGCTGGCAATCTTATCGATTTCATCAATAAAGATAATTCCTGACTGTTCAGCACGGTATACCGCTTCTTGTGTTACCTCATCCATATCAATCAGCTTTTGCGCTTCCTCATTCGTTAAAATTTTTCTTGCCTCGCGAACTGTCACTTTGCGCTTCTTATGGCGTTTTGGAAGCAGGCTGCTGAGGGCGTCCTGCATATTCATCCCCATCTGTTCCATGCCGGAGCCTTGGAGCATGTCAAACATAGAAGGCGCCTGTTCTTCCACTTCAACTGTCACAAGGTTATCTTCCAATTGCCCAAGAGCAAGCTGTTCTTTTACAATTTTTCTTTTCTCTGCGTTGGAAAAATCGTCAGAACTGTCCGTTTCTGTTTCATTTTGCACGCCACCGCCCCCAAAAAACATTTCAAGCGGATTTTTGTAATTATTCGCCTTTTTTGCTGTAGGTACAAGCAAGTCAACTAAACGACGGTTTGCACTTTCTTCTGCGCGTTCTTTAACACTAATCATTTTTTCCTCTTTAACCAATCGAATAGAAGTTTCCACTAAATCTCGTACCATTGATTCTACATCGCGACCAACATAGCCAACTTCCGTAAATTTAGTCGCTTCTACTTTTACAAAAGGCGCATTTACCAGCTTTGCAATCCTTCGAGCAATTTCTGTTTTACCTACGCCTGTTGGTCCAATCATGAGAATGTTTTTCGGAATGACTTCATCGCGCAATTTTTCTTCTAATAGTTCCCTGCGATAGCGATTTCTCAATGCGACAGCAACTGCCTTTTTGGCATCTTTTTGGCCGATAATATATTGGTCAAGCTTCTCAACGATTTGTCTCGGGGTAAGATTTGTTGAATTTGCCATCAATTCCTGTCTCCTTCCCATTTATAGCTGTTCTACGATAATATTATGATTTGTGTAGACGCATATATCAGCGGCTATTTCCAAGGATGCCCGGGCAATTTCTTTCGCTGACAAATGTTCTCCTGCATTCTGCTTCAGCGCACGCCCAGCCGCCAGCGCATAGTTGCCGCCTGAACCGATCGCAAGAATCCCATCATCTGGTTCGATGACTTCGCCTGTTCCCGATACAAGGAGGAGCGCATCCTGATTCATGACAATTAACATTGCTTCCAGTTTTCTTAAAACTTTGTCGCTTCTCCATTGTTTCGCTAATTCTACGGCAGCCCGCTGCAAATTGCCATTGAATTCCTCTAACTTTCCTTCAAACATTTCAAACAGGGTAAAAGCATCTGCCACAGAGCCTGCAAACCCTGCCAGCACTCTTCCATTAAAAATCTTTCTTACCTTTTTGGCCGTGTGCTTCATCACAACTGCGTTGCCGAATGTCACTTGCCCATCCCCGGCCATTGCGCATTCTCCATTATGGTGGATGGCAAAAATCGTTGTCGCATGAAATTCTGACATAGCGGATTCCTCCTTGGCGTTTTTTTGTTTTTTAAACAAGGCAAACGAAATGGACTATTGAAAAATGATCGATTGACACAATGCGATGAAACTCAAGCAATATCACTGAAAAAACAGATTCATTTATGCCCGGGGATGGTGCGCCATATATGTTTTGCGTAAATGCTCGTTCGTCACATGCGTATATACTTGAGTCGATGTTAAAAATGCATGCCCAAGCAACTCTTGCACCGAGCGCAAATCAGCTCCATTATTTAACAGATGTGTCGCAAATGAATGCCTTAACATATGAGGGTGTATACGACTATTTAAGGCTGATTTTTCAATCATTCCATCTAAAATCTTCCTTACACCTCTTGTTGACAAAGAGCCGCCCCGATAGTTCACAAACAAAGTGTCATTGGCATTTTTTTCGGATAATAGCTTCTTTCTACCGCTATTTATGTAAAGTTCCAAAGCGACTTTAGCCTGACTTCCAAATGGAACATAACGATCCTTACGGCCTTTACCGTGAACGAATACGGTCGATAAGTAAAAATCAAGATCATTTAATTGAATTTGACAGCATTCGCTTACCCGAATTCCTGTTGCATATAACAATTCAAGGAGCGCTTTATTTCGCTGCCCCAAGGGTGTTTCTGATTCACAGGCTTGGAACAATAGTTGAAGTTCGTTTTCGTAGAAAAACTCCGGCAATCTTTTTTCTGCCTTTGGTATGGTAACAAGCGCAAACGGATTTTCCTCTACATATTTTTCACGAAGCAAAAATTTATAAAAACTTCGCAGGCATGATATTTTTTTTGCGACTGTTTTTCTAGCAAGTTTTCTTTCGAATAGTACGGTCAAATAGAGCCTCGCATCAATATATTGAACATCGCGAACATCATCTATAGCTTGTTCAGTCATGAACATAAGGAATTCCCTAATTTCATATTGGTAATGTTCAATTGTATATTTTGCGGAATTTTTCTCCATTTGTAAATATTCAACAAACAACTTTAAAAAAACGTTCACATTTGCCAATCTCGCCACCTCGCAAAAGGCTACTAAATAGTACCACACTTCCAACTTAAAATGCAATAAACTTTACAAAACCTTCACAAAGTTCTGAATTGTTTCTAATGCTCTTGTAGCAAGCTGCAAATTTCGCTCTTGCTTATTTTTAATTTTAACAGGTAAAGCGGGAAACAACCCAAAATTTGCATTCATCGGCTGAAAACTGGACGAATTTGCGGTTGTAATGTATTTTGCCATGCTGCCGATCGCTGTCTCAGCAGGGAATTCAAGCGGACTTTCCCCAAGCACAAGGCGGGCTGCATTTAACCCGGCTACCAACCCGCTTGCTGCTGATTCTACATATCCTTCAACCCCGGTCATTTGCCCGGCAAAAAATAAATCTTCCCGATTGCGGAATTGATAAGTTGCTTTAAGCACTTTTGGCGAATTAATAAAGGTATTGCGATGCATAACACCATAGCGGATAATTTCCGCATTTTCAAGACCAGGGATCAATTGGATTACTTCTTTTTGCTCGCCCCATTTTAAATGGGTTTGAAATCCAACAATATTGAACAGCGTTCCAGCCGCATCATCCTGGCGAAGCTGAACGACAGCAAAAGGGCGCTTGCCTGTTTTAGGGTCTTCAAGACCTACCGGTTTCAGCGGACCAAAAAGCATCGTTTTCTTTCCTCGGGCAGCCATCACTTCAATTGGCATACAGCCTTCAAAAAAGATTTCCTTTTCGAATTCTTTCAACGGAACGGTTTCAGCTGAAATAAGCGCCTCATAAAAACGGTCAAACTCTTCTTCTGTCATCGGACAATTTAAGTAGGCCGCTTCGCCTTTATCATATCGCGATTTTAAATACACCTTTTCCATATTGATACTTTCTTTTTCGATAATCGGTGCAGCCGCGTCATAGAAATACAGATAATCTTCACCAGTCAGTTCTTTCAGTTTGGCGGATAACGCCGGGCTTGTCAGCGGACCGGTTGCAATGACTGTCGTTCCTTCTGGTATCTCAGTCACTTCTTCATTCATCACAGTAACATTTTCATGATTTTTCACCATCGAAGTGACTCTTGCTGCAAATTCGTGGCGATCAACTGCGAGCGCACCACCAGCGGGAACTGAACAAGCATCAGCCGAAGAAATGATTACTGAGTCGAGCTTTCGCATTTCTTCCTTTAAAACCCCGACGGCATTTGTAAGCGTGTTTGCCCTTAAGGAGTTACTGCAAACCAGCTCAGCAAATTTATCGGTATGGTGTGCCGGAGTCTTCCTCACAGGTCTCATTTCGAAAAGCCGAACTTTAATGCCCCTTTTTGCGATTTGCCATGCAGCTTCGCTTCCAGCTAAACCCGCACCAATTACATTTATTGTCAAATTGTTCATATAATATCCTCCAAATCACATTGCCGCTTTATTTTACCCTTTCCAAATGCTTATGTCCATTTTTGCTAAAAAAAAGTGTGTGGTTCACCGAAATTTCTAGTTTCAGCCAATAAAATTTCAAATGAAAAGAGTGAGCAATGGAGCTCACCCTTAACTTTGCTGCTCTTCCTTGTAGTCGCATTGTGTACACTGCACTTGAACACCTTTTTTCAGCTTCTTTTCGACTAGAAGCGAATCGCATTTCGGACAGCTTCTTGGCAGCGGTTTATCCCATGAAATGAAATCACATTCAGGATAGCGGTCACAGCCATAGAAAAGCCGTTTTTTCTTGCTCTTTCTTTCAATAATTTGCCCTTGTTTGCATTTCGGGCATGTAACGCCGATTTCTTTGACGATGGGCTTCGTATTGCGGCATTCCGGGAAATTACTGCACGCCATAAATTTCCCATACCTGCCCATTTTGAATACCATTGGGCTTCCGCATTGGTCGCAATCTTCTCCGGCTGGTTCATCTTTGATTTCAACAGACTGCATCTCTTTTTCTGCTTTAACAAGGTGCTTGGAAAATTCCTGATAAAATTCATCAATGATCTCTACCCATCGGGTTTTGCCATCTTCAACATCATCTAAATCCTGTTCCATTTTTGCGGTAAATTCCACATCTAGGATATCAGGGAAAAATTCTAAAATCAACTCCAAAACAATTTCACCCAGCTCAGTCGGGATAAAACGCTTATTTTCAAGGCTTACATATCCTCGTTTTTGGATTGTATCCAAAGTAGGCGCATAGGTGGACGGACGTCCAATGCCTAGTTCCTCAAGTGTTTTAACAAGACGTGCTTCCGTATATCTTGGCGGCGGCTGAGTAAAATGCTGCTTCGGTTCAATATCTTTTTTTACCACTTCATCGCCTTCCTGTAAATCTGGAAGCATCCTTTCATTTTCCTCGACTTGATCATCTGAACCTTCCACATAAAGTTTCATAAACCCGGGGAATTTCACTTTCGAACCGGTTGCACGAAAACGAACTGAACCATTTTGCAAATCAACCGTCATTGTATCCATTACAGCTTGAGCCATCTGACTAGCCAGGAATCGATCCCAAATTAATTTATACAGCCGGAATTGATCCCTTGATAAATACTCTTTTAAACTGCCGGGATCCCGGTAAGTGCTTGATGGGCGGATGGCCTCATGCGCATCCTGGGCATTGGCTGACTTTTTCTCTTTGCGCTGTTCTTCTTTTAAAAAATTTTCACCATAAGCCGTTTTTATATAGTTTGCTGCCTCGGCCTGGGCAACTTCAGAAATGCGGGTGGAGTCTGTTCTCATATACGTAATAAGACCAACTGTTCCTTCTTTTCCGAGCTCAATTCCCTCATAGAGCTGCTGCGCAAGCATCATCGTTTTCTTTGCCCGGAAATTTAACTTTCTTGCAGCTTCCTGCTGTAACGACGACGTTGTAAATGGCGGAGCCGGATTCCGCTTTCTTTCTTTTTTGGTGACTGAAGTAACAGTGAATCTATTACCCTTCAGTTGGCTTAGAACATGTTTCACTTCTTCTTCTGAGCGGAGCTCCGTTTTTTCATCATTCATCCCATAAAAACTGGCTGCAAACTGGTTATTTCCTTTAAGGAAATCCCCCTCAATCGTCCAGTACTCTTCGGGAACAAATGCCTTTATTTCTTGTTCCCGGTCAATGATCAGCCGGACAGCAACGGATTGAACACGCCCGGCGCTTAATCCCTTTTTCACTTTTTTCCATAAAAGCGGGGAAATGTTATAGCCAACGAGCCGGTCAAGAATCCTTCTAGCCTGTTGCGCATCAACGAGATCCATGTTGATCGGGCGAGGATGTTTAAACGATTCTTTAATCGCGTCTTTTGTAATTTCATTGAAAACGACACGGCAGTCAGATTCAACGTCCACATCAAGGCTATGGGCTAAATGCCAGGCAATTGCCTCTCCTTCTCTGTCGGGGTCAGCTGCCAGATATACTTTCTTTGCCTTTTTTGCAGCTGTTTTTAATTCCTTTAGAACGGGCCCTTTTCCTCGAATCGTAATATACTTCGGATCATAATTGTTTTCTATATCAACACCCATTTGACTTCTCGGCAAATCGCGTACATGGCCCATGGATGCTTTTACTTTGTATTTTTTCCCAAGATATCGTTCAATCGTTTTAGCCTTTGCAGGCGATTCAACGATTACAAGAAAATCTGACATCCAGTCATCCTCCTTAAGAGGGATAGCAGAAATTTTCAAGCATTTCACCAACAAGTGAAGCTTTACGAGAAAATGCACTTTTTATGACAAGAATTCTTTCTATTCAACTATGTCATTGATTAAAAGAAACGATGCCCAAAATATCAAATCCTCAATTATTCTATATCCACACTTTATTATCCGATTTTTCAAACAATTATACTCTTTACTGTTATAAATTATCCACTATTATTGAACATTTAAAAATTCTTGTCAAATGGTTAAAATTTTAAACCAGCATTTAGATACATTCGTTTTTTCGAACACCTGTTGGAAAATGTATAACATTTTAGCAATAATTTCAACTATTTTTACAAAAAAACTTTTAAATTCATATAAAAATCCGCAACTCTCTTTGTTAAAAATGAAGTTCCTCGAGGATATCTCCGGGTTTTGTTACCAGTTTAGCACCTTGCTGGATCAATTCATTCGTACCGTTTGAGAACGGATTAAAAATACTTCCAGGCAGCGAAAAAACTTCCCGACCTTCATTCACCGCGTAATTCGCCGTTATTAACGAACCGCTTTTTTGCTTTGCTTCTATTAATAATGTCCCGGCCGAAAGTCCGCTGATGATGCGATTACGACTTGGAAAATGCCATTTCTCTGGTTTTGTATCGGGCGGGTATTCAGAGAGAACAAGTTGATTTTGCATCATATGCAATGCAAGCTGCATATTGTCCCTCGGATAAATATGATACAGCCCCCCGGCAATAACTGCAACCGTTTTCCCTCCGTTATCAATTGTACATTCATGCGCCAGCGTATCAATTCCTTTCGCCAGGCCGCTGACAATTACAACCCCTTGTTCGATTATAGGAGGTAAAAGCAGGCGAATCGCCCTTTTTCCATACTGTGTTGCCTGGCGTGAACCAACGACTGCCAGCTTTGGTTCCTTTTCCAGCAGGGTTAGATCACCTTTTGCAAAAAGAGCCCAAGGAGGCTGATAAATTTCTTTCAAAATCGAGGGATATAGTCGATCAAAAAAGGAAATGACATGAATTTCGTTTGTTTCATATTGGCGAATCTGTTCATGAATGAGGTCGGAATAGCAGTCGAATTCAACATTCTTGAAGGAGTTTAGTGCAGGAGAAAAGGAGTTTTTCTTGAAATCTTGAGGCCGCAAGCGATAAAGGGTGGAAAGGGTAGGGTCTTTTTTTAGAATTTGAAGAACGGTATTCCATGTAATGTTAGGGTAATGCAGCAGCTGAATCAGTTTTGCTTTGAATTCATCCATTGGGAACCTCCTTAAGTAGTTTTTTCAAAAAGAAGAAAGAGCCCCTCCAGTAAAATAAAGGAGCGGAGGGACTATTTCATTTGTCATTAATGGGTCTTACATTGCTCGTATAAACTTTTTTCTTTTAACACTTCGATCAGTGTCTCCCCCATCACAGAAGGGGTATCGGCGGTTTTAATACCGCATTCGTTCATAACACGAATTTTTTCATCAGCGGTACCTTTGCCTCCAGAAATAATTGCTCCTGCATGGCCCATCCGTTTTCCTGGAGGAGCAGTGCGTCCGCCAATAAAGCCCACCACCGGTTTGGTCATATTTGCCTGGATCCATTGGGCTGCTTCTTCTTCAGCTGTACCGCCAATTTCCCCGATCATAATGACTGCAAAAGTCTCAGGGTCTTCATTAAACGCTTTTAACACATCGATAAAGTTTGTTCCGTTTACAGGGTCACCGCCGATGCCCACTGCGCTCGACTGTCCAATACCCGCTTGTGTAAGCTGGTGAACTGCTTCGTATGTTAGCGTACCAGATCGAGATACAACACCTACATGACCCTTTTTATGAATGTAACCAGGCATAATACCAATTTTGCATTCTTCCGGAGAAATAACGCCAGGACAGTTAGGCCCAATCAGCCTTGTTTTCTTTCCTTCCATATAGCGTTTTACTTTTACCATATCAAGAACTGGAATATGTTCAGTGATACAAATGGTTAAATCCAATTCTGCATCAACAGCTTCAACGATGGCATCAGCCGCAAATGGGGCTGGAACATAAATAACTGAAGCGTTAGCTCCCGTTGCTTCAACTGCTTCTTTAACAGTGTTAAATACGGGCACTCCTTCTACTTCCATGCCCCCTTTGCCAGGAGATGTTCCGCCAACAATTTGCGTGCCATATTCAAGCATTTGCTTCGTATGGAAAAGGGCTGTTGATCCCGTTATCCCTTGAACAATTACTTTTGTATTTTTATTAATAAATACACTCACTTGATTTCCCCTCCTAATATCCAGTGATGATTCCATACAGTCGGCTTTCGTTTTGAATTAGCCTACGAGCGAAACAATTTTTTGCGCGCCATCTGCCATAGATTGGGCGGCGATAATGTTAAGCCCTGATTCATTCAAGATCTTCTTCCCTAGCTCGACATTTGTTCCTTCTAAACGAACAACAAGCGGAACTTCAAGGCTAACTTGCTTAGCTGCCTCGACTACACCCTCGGCGATGATATCACATTTCATAATTCCGCCGAAAATATTCACAAAAATCCCTTTTACATTCGGATCGGAAAGTATTATTTTAAATGCTTCGGTTACTTTTTCAGCTGTTGCGCCGCCGCCAACATCAAGGAAGTTAGCAGGGTCCCCGCCATAATGCTTGACGATATCCATCGTTGCCATTGCAAGTCCGGCACCGTTGACCATACAGCCAATGTTTCCATCCAGTGAAATATAGCTTAGGTCATATTTTGACGCTTCGATTTCTTTCGGATCCTCTTCTTCAAGATCGCGAAATCCTAGTACATCTTTCTGACGGTACAGTGCATTGGAGTCAAAATTCAGCTTGGCATCCAATGCCATGACCTTTCCATCACCTGTCACAACCAATGGATTGATTTCGGCAATGGAACAATCTTTATCGATATACGCATTGTACAAACCCATCATAAATTTAACTGCCTGGTTGATTAATTCTTTCGGAATGTTAATATTGAATGCAATCCGGCGCGCTTGATACGGCATTAAGCCCAGCACCGGGTCGATTTCTTCTTTAAAAATTTTCTCTGGCGTTTTCGCCGCCACTTCCTCGATCTCCGTTCCGCCTTCCTCAGATGCCATCAACACTACGCGGGACGTGGAACGGTCAAGTACTAGTCCAACATAGTATTCTTTTTGAATATCGCAGCCTTCTTCAATCAATAACCGTTTTACTTCTTTCCCCTCGGGACCTGTTTGATGCGTGACCAATGTTTTTCCTAATATTTCACTCGAATATGTACGCACTTCATCAAGGTTTTTTGCTACTTTAACACCGCCGGCTTTTCCCCTGCCGCCAGCGTGGATTTGCGCTTTGACGACGCAAACGCTAGAACCTAGTTCTTTTGCCGCTTCAACAGCCTCTTCCACTGTGAATGCGACTTTTCCATTCGGAACTGCAACCCCGTATTTTCTGAGGATTTCTTTTCCTTGATATTCATGGATATTCATTTCCCATCCTCCTCGTTGACTCTTTCTTTTATAGACTGCGCTTTCATTTTATATAATGCAAATTACTTTGTCCATCATTATGCGAAAAAATCCTATTAATCTAAAAATTAAAATTATATTGATATGTTTCTAGAAAAAAAGCTTACTCATCGGCGTTTCAATTCTGCGCCAAGTCTGCCTTCCTCCTGTCTTCTTCTGCTGCTGCCTTTCTATCTGTTTGATAAATAAACGCAAATACTTCCGCAACAGCCTGGTACAATTCCTCTGGAATACTTTGATTTAAATCAAGTTCTGATAAAAGCTGTACAAGCGAAGGATCCTCCTGAATTGGAACTTGATTTTGCTTTGCTTTTTCGATAATTGCCTCAGCTGTCTTGCCTTTCCCTTTTGCAACAACCTTTGGGGCATCGTGCAAATGCTGCTGGTATGTAAGGGCAACGGCCTCCATTCGACCCGGTTTTTGTTTAGCATTCATATGCGGAGATCCACTCCTTGTAAATCATAATGGGCAGCCGGAATAGCTGCTTTTTTTATTCTGTCTGAGAGCGGCTGCTGATCTGATGGCTGTAAAAACGAAAAAGAAGTTAAGTGATAATCAAGCTGACTTAGTTTTTCTTTTAATGGTTTTATTAGTGAACCGGCAACTTCTTTCAACTCTTTCCTCTCGTTCATCACGCTTAAAGTCATGATCCGATTTTGAATTTGCACATCGACTAACGTCTCTCCGATTGTTTCTAATTCCAAATAAAAAAGGATTCTGCAGTAATTGGGGTCAATTCTGCCATTCTCTTGTTTCCTTCCATTCCACTGGATCGTCGCTTCCTTTGTCATATGAGGAAAAAAGACGGGGATTTGTGCAACAAATTGCTGGATCGCTCCACTGTCGCTCGATAACAGCTGCAGGGCTGTCACCCGGTTTAGCAGCTGCTCGGCAGCATGCTTTTGATCATCGCCTGGATTTTCATTTAAATAGCGAATAAGCAATGGTTTTAACGAAGGTTCATTTTGTGTTTTTTGGGAATCTACCCCATTTTGTAAAAGCTCATTTTCATAATTGAAACCAATTGTTTTGATCATCTGCTTGATTTGCCGGCCAACCGCCTTGCCATCTCCCCAATCAATATTGGGAAGAAGTGAAAAATCTGTCTTTCCCAATAATTTGTTCAAGATATCCTGCAGATGTCCGCTAGTTTCTAATGGGTCATTTTTCAATAAAAAAGACAGCCGTTCCATCACCGATTGAATGGGTTCCGGATCCCTCGCGCTTAACAGGGCGGAAAATACCATCTCTGTAAAAGGAAGGCCCTTATTTTGCATCAATTTAATCGTTTCAAGGCCCGGAGCTTGTTCCGGAAGATTTTTTAGCCAGGCTGCACCAAGTTCAATCCATTCTTTCGAGATTGGCAGGCTGCTTCGCACCGCAAATTCCAAAAGCTGAATGTTTTCTTTTGTCGGTGAGAGACCTACCTGAGCCGCCAATTGCGCCGACGGAAGCTTGCTCCTTGTTCCATCTCCGCCGTCTTGGGCAACCATTTTCAAATGGATTTTCCCCTCGCCTTGTTGAACCTGAAACCAATATCGCTCATTCACGGACAATGGCACTTCAAGCTGAGCGATCAGCTTCTGAGTTCCTACCTGAACTTCTGCTATCTGATTTGGAAAAAGTGCTGAAACTTTCCCTGAAATGATCTGACCAGGACGAAATGCCGTTTCGGTTTGTATCGTAAACAGGTCAGACTTTATCATTGTTTTTAAAATTTGAATTGGATTCATCCCGGTCCCTCTCTTCCTACTCCTTTATGTACAAGTCTTTAATTGGCGCAAAGCTTTTCCGGTGATGGGGGGTTACCCCATAGCTCCGGATTGCGTGAAGATGTTCTTTTGTTCCATAGCCCATATTTTGCTGAAATCCGTATGCTGGATACTGATTGGAGAGTTGTTTCATAAAATGGTCTCTCTCTACTTTTGCGACAATGGATGCCGCTGCAATTGATACGCTTTTTGCATCTCCTTTGATAATCGATTCAAAAGGATATGGCGTATCCAATTTCATCGCATCGATCAGCAAAAAATCTGGCCGCAGCTTCAGTGAAGCAATTGCTGCTGACATTGCTTTCTTTGTTGCCTCATAAATATTAATCGAATCGATGACAGCTGGTTCGATAAAAGAAACACTGACCGCATCAGCTTCTTTACGGATAATGCTTGCGTATTCTTCCCGCTTATGCTCCGTTAATTTTTTCGAATCGTCGATTCCAGGTAAATAAAAATCTTCCGGAAGGATTACAGCAGCTGCAACAACAGGCCCCGCCAGCGGTCCTCTGCCTACTTCATCAATGCCTGCAATCGAGCGAAAACCCTCTTTCCGATATTTGGCTTCAAAGTGATTCATTTCGCTAAATTTGGCTTGCAATTGCTGTGCTTTTGTCCATTCCTTTTGCCAGCGGGTCAAAAGCATTTGGACACCTTTTCGTTCATCGCTGACCAATTCGGTGAAAAACGGGTGGCTTGGATCTTTAATCGCAGCTAATTCCTTTTCTACTTGGGCAATTGTCCATTTCATTCACTCATTCACCTGCTCTAATATTTATCGGTATTTTTTTATAATAATAAAGCTCCCCGTGTGCGGAGAGCAATGAGTCAAGTATGTACCTCTTAAATTGGATGAAAATCTTCCGGATTTTCAAACGTCAGCGGCCCAAATTTCTCTGATCGTATTTCCCTGACAACCAACTCAGCGACTTTGTCATAATCGACAGCGCCTCCGCCCATTAAACAGCCTCTTAGCCGGCCGATATGATCAAAAAGCTCCACGATATCCTCCGGAATTTTTTCTAACCCATAACGCTCTTTCAGGCGCTCAGGATAGGCCCTTTCTAAAAACCTTAACGAATAAACAGCCAGATCCTGCAAGTTTAGAATTGTATCTTTAATTGCGCCGGTAACTGCAAGTTTTAAGCCGACTTGCTGATCTTCAAATTTAGGCCATAAAATCCCCGGTGTGTCCAAAAGTTCCAGCTCCTTGCCAACTTTTATCCATTGCTGAGCCTTTGTTACTCCCGGGGTGTTCCCCGTTTTAGCAATATTTTTTTTTGCTAGCCGATTAATCAGCGTAGATTTCCCAACATTCGGAATACCAATAATCATCGCGCGAATCGCTCTTGGCTTAACGCCTTTTGCTTTTAAACGGTCAAATTTTTCTTTCAATAGGTGATGCGAAACCTGAACAATTTCGCGCAATCCTTCACCGTCCTGGGCGTTAATGGCCAATGCCGTAATCCCTTTTGCAGCAAAAAAGCGAATCCATTTCTTTGTTTCGTCTGTATCGGCCATATCCGCTTTATTTAACAGAACAAGACGCGGTTTATGCTGAACAATTTCATCGATCATTGGATTTCTTGATGAATAAGGAATTCTAGCGTCCACCAATTCAAATATTATGTCAACTAACTTTAACTTTTCCGTGACCTCTCTGCGAGCCTTGGCCATATGGCCCGGAAACCATTGGATCGTCAAAGCTGCCACCTCCAAACCTAGTTCAATTTTACAATTCTCGCATCTTTTAACGGCCAATAAACAATGCTCGTTTTACCGATTACTTTGCTTAAGGGAATCGTTCCGATATGCCGACTGTCCTTGCTGAAGCGGCGGTTATCCCCCATTACAAACAATTGACCTTTCGGAACCGTGTCTCGGCCGATTTTTTCTTTTAAGGTGAAAGAATCGGTTAGTGGTCCATCTATCACTTGTTTTTTGTATTCATCTAAATAAGGCTCTTTATACGCCTTCCCATTAACATAAAGAGTATCATTTTTATATTCGATCCGGTCGCCGGGCAAGCCGATTATCCTCTTGATATAGTCCTTGCCTTCCGGAGCGTGAAAAACAATGATATCAAATCTTTTTGGTTTCCCAATTTCATAGCTTAATTTATTGACGATCATTCGGTCTTGATCATGTAATGTAGGCATCATCGATAACCCATCGACAACAATTGGAGCAAAAAGAAAGTATCGGATCACTCCTGCTAATAAAACTGCAATCAATAATGCCTTTGTCCATTCCCAAAGTTCGTTTTTCTTTTTTGTCATACTGTTCCCCACCAATCTCCATAAAAAAATATATACACTGTTTATTTCTATTTTACATAACAACATAGGATTAAACACGATGGGAATAGCTTTTTAATCAAACTTTAATAATTTGTTTTCATTTCGGAAACAAGTTGAATATCCGAACATATTTATTATGGAAAAAATTAAAGAATATATGTACACAAAAAGAGCTTGCAGAGCAAGCTCTTTTGTTTTTAGATTAGCGGATTTCTTTAATACGAGCTTTTTTACCACGTAAATTACGCAGGTAGTAAAGTTTCGCACGGCGGACTTTACCGCGACGGATTACTTCAAGCTTCGCAATTTTTGGTGTGTGAACAGGGAATGTACGCTCAACGCCTACACCATAAGAAACTTTACGTACTGTGAAAGTTTCGCTGATTCCACCACCACGACGCTTAATCACAACGCCTTCAAAAATCTGAATACGCTCACGTGTACCCTCGATAACTTTTACGTGAACACGCACAGTATCACCAGGACGGAACGCAGGAAGATCAGAGCGAAGTTGTTCTTTTGTGATTTCTTCAATAATTTTATGCATCGTTTTCAACTCCTTCCAACAGATGCTCTTACCTCACTGTTGTTTACACGGCAGCGGAACATCGTTATCAGACTTAAACTAGTTCGAGCTCAAGTCACAAGAAATATCATAACATAAAGAAAGACCCGCTGCAATAACTACTCTAGTTCTTTTTTTAATTCTGCCAGCCACTTCTTCTGCTCTGCTGTTAACTCGATATTTTCAAGAAGATCCTGCCGCCGTAAAAATGTTCTCCTTAAAGACTCTTTCATTCGCCATTCCTCAATTAGCTTGTGGTTTCCGGATAAAAGCGTTTCCGGAACTTTCAATCCCCGGAAATCAGCAGGTCTTGTATAATGGGGATGTTCCAGCAAGCCCGTACTATAGGAATCTTGCTGATGGGATTCAGCATTGCCTAAAACCTCTGGCAAGAGGCGGACAACACTATCAATCACGACCATTGCCGCTAATTCCCCGCCAGTAAGTACATAATCACCAATTGAGATTTCATCTGTGACAAGATGAGTCCGGATCCTTTCGTCGTAGCCCTCATAATGTCCGCAAATAAAAATAAGATGTTTTTCTTTTGCTAATTCCTCGGCTTTTTTTTGCGTATATCGTTCCCCCTGCGGGCAAAGCAAAATGACACGAGGGCTTGTGCTTTTTGCATTCTCTTTTAATGCGCCAACAGCATCAAAAATCGGCTGTGGTTTTAAAACCATGCCTGCCCCTCCCCCGTATGGATAATCATCAACAGTTTGGTGTTTGTTAGCGGCAAACTCGCGAAAATTCACCACATTATAGTGTACAGCAGATTTTTCGGCTGCCTTACCTAGAATGGATTCACCCAAAACACCTGTAAACATTTCCGGAAAAAGGGTGAGCACATCAATGTTCATCATGACAGTAGCCCTTCCATCGGGTCAATGAGAATGATTTTTTCTTTAATATCAACTTTCTTGACAACGTCATCAATATAAGGAATCAAATGTTCTTTGCCGTTCTTTCCTTTCACAACCCATACATCATTGGCTCCGGGTGTAAGAATTTCGGTTATTTTCCCTATTTCAACACCATCTTTTGTAAAAACAAGACACCCGATAATTTCATGAAAATAAAATTCGCCTTCTTCCAGGTCACTTAGCTGAGATTCGGAGACTTTAAGGATGCCATTGCGGAATTTTTCCACATCATTAATATTTTCATACCCTTCAAACAGCAGCAAATCAAAATTTTTATGTTTACGATGGCTTTTGACTGTTAGTTCAATTGGGGTTTTGTCATTTGGCAAAAAAAGCATTAACTGATTTCCAGCCTTGTAGCGTTCCTCTGGAAAATCAGTCGTGGAAATCACCCGCACCTCTCCCTTAATTCCTTGTGTGTTGACAATTTTACCAACATTAAACCATTTTTCCATTTATTCCATCACCTCTACCGTATTTCCTCAATGACGCCATCCTTAATGATAATCGAAACCTGGCCCATCTGCTCGTCCCAACGATCGCCTACTTGCACGTCAACAAGTGCTTTGACCTCTTTCTCCTTCAATTCACTGCCTATTGGTAGCATATGTAATTGTTCAATTTGAAACTCTAAAAGCTTATCTTTTTCCTGGCGCATTTTCATTTCTTTTTCAAAATGCTTCTTCAAGGCGCTTGGCTGGAATTTCTTTGTCTTCTCAAACCGCTTTAACTCAAACTGCAATTGGTCAACTTCTTTTTGCAGCTGCAGCCTTCTGGCAAAGTATTTTTCCAGCAGTTTCTGCTTGCTTGCCTCTGTTAAAATTTGTTTCACCACAACTGTTTTAAGTATTTGCATTGCCTTTCTAGCGCCTCCCTCAATTACGAAAAATTCCTGCTTTTGATTCAAGATTCCACAAAAAAGAAGTTAGCAAAAAGGGAGGGTTTTATCCCTCCCTTTTTATATCTAGATGCAAAAAGCTATTCACCGATTTCAAGAAAAATCTTTTTGTGTTGTGATGATCCTGCTGCATAGACAACAGTCCGTATCGCTTTTGCAACGCGCCCCTGCTTTCCAATTACTTTTCCCATGTCCGTCTTGTTGACAGAAAGCTGATAGGTTACGCGCCCGTCTTCTTCCACCGCTTTTACATGAACGTCCTCCGGAAAGTCAACGAGGGGCTTAACAATCGTTTCGATTAAATCTTTCATAATCGCTTGGTTTACTTACCTAGTTTTGCATTATGGAATTTTTCCATGATACCTTGGCTAGAGAAAAGGTTGCGAACAGTGTCAGATGGTTTTGCACCGTTTTGCAGCCATTTCAGTGCAAGTTCTTCGTTGATTTCCAAAGCGGCTGGCTTTGCAACCGGATTGTACGTTCCTACTGTTTCAATGAAACGTCCATCGCGCGGAGAACGAGAATCTGCTACTACAATACGATAAAAAGGAGATTTTTTAGCTCCCATACGTTTTAAACGAATTTTTACTGCCATTTTAAACAAGCACCTCCGAATAGTTTCACACAAGATAGTATAATACCAATTAATAAACCGTTTGTAAAGTCTTTTCGCTTTACATACTGCAAATCTTTACTTAAAAAGGCTTAAATGGGAATTTAAAACCGCCTTTTTTCTTTCCTTTTTGCTGCAAGCCCGCCATTTGCTTCATCATCTTCTTCATATCTTCAAATTGCTTCAACAGGCGGTTTACCTCCGGAACTGTTCTTCCGCTTCCTTTGGCAATTCGCCGTTTGCGATTGGAATTGATGATTTCCGGGTGGGTCTTCTCTTCTTTTGTCATCGAACGAATGATTGCTTCAACATGGGCAATTTGCTTCTCGTCAATTTGAATATTATTCAAACCTTTGATTTTATTCGCACCTGGCATCATTTTTAAAAGTTCATCAAGCGGTCCGAGATTGCGGACTTGACCGAGCTGATCGAGAAAATCATCGAGCGTAAACGTCGCCGTCCGCATTTTTTGTTCCAGCTCTTTTGCCTTTTCCTCATCCACACTTGCCTGTGCTTTTTCAATTAAAGTCAGGACGTCGCCCATACCGAGAATCCTTGATGCCATTCTCTCCGGATGAAAAGGTTCAATTGCATCCATTTTTTCACCGAGACCGACAAACTTGATCGGCTTTTCTGTTACGGCACGTATGGACAATGCCGCACCGCCGCGGGTATCGCCATCCAGCTTCGTTAAAACAACACCCGTAAGGCCAAGCTGCTCGTTGAAGCTTTGAGCAACATTAACAGCATCCTGCCCCGTCATCGCATCGACAACAAGGAAAATTTCATCAGGCTTTGTCAGCTCCTTGATCTCCTTCAGCTCATTCATCAGCGCTTCATCCACGTGAAGACGGCCAGCGGTATCAATTAAGACATAATCGTTATGATCATCCTTAGCCTTGGCGATCGCTTGTTTCGCGATTTCAACTGGGCTCACCTGATCGCCTAAGGAGAAAACAGGCATGTTTAATTGTTTTCCTAGCGTCTCCAGCTGTTTGATCGCAGCCGGACGGTAAATATCGGCGGCTACAAGCAGTGGGCTGCGATTGTACTTTTTACGCAGCAAGTTTGCCAGCTTCCCGGTAGTCGTTGTTTTCCCTGCCCCCTGCAGTCCAACCATCATAATAACAGTTGGCGGCCGGCTGGACACCGCAATTTTGCTTTGTTCGCCGCCCATCAGTGCTGTCAATTCTTCATTGACAATTTTAATCACTTGCTGGCCGGGTGTTAAGCTTTTTAACACTTCTTGCCCAATAGCCCGATCACTTACTTTTTTTACAAAATCTTTTACAACTTTAAAGTTTACATCGGCTTCTAAAAGGGCAAGCCGCACTTCCCTCATCATTTCTTTAACGTCTGATTCGTTCACTTTCCCTTTGCCGCGGATCTTTTGAATTGTACTTTGCAGTCGGTCGGCTAAACCTTCAAATGCCATGCATGCCGCCTCCTAATCTAATTTCTCAAGCTCGACAATAACTTCCAATAAAGCTTGCTTAGCAGGGGAATTCTCATTCAGCAATTCTTTTGCTCGTGCTAAAAGCTTGCTGCGCTCTTGAAATTTATGAAATAATAACAGCTTTTCCTCATATTCCTCGAGCATTGCTTCTGTGCGTTTGATATTATCGTACACCGCCTGGCGACTAATATCGTATTCTTCCGCAATTTCACCAAGTGAATAATCATCTAAATAATAGAGAGACATATAGCTCTGCTGCTTTGGGGTTAACAACGAATAGTAAAAATCATACAGGTAGTTCATTCTCGTTGTTTTTTCAAGCATGCTTATCCCCCCTTGTTAAGTGAAAAGCCTTTACAAATGTAGTGTACACAGCTCAAGATCATCTGTCAAGATAATATCTTTACATGTTTATTGGAACAGTCTATTCCGTTGCTTCTTCTACCTGGTCGGCGAACAGTCCATATACATATTTTTCGGCATCAAATTCTTGGAGATCATCCATTTTTTCTCCAAGTCCGACAAATTTCACCGGAATTTTCAATTCATTGCGAATCGCGAGCACGATACCGCCTTTAGCAGTACCGTCCAGTTTTGATAAAACAATTCCGTTGACATTGGTAGCTTCTTTAAATGTTTTTGCCTGAATTAAGGCGTTCTGACCTGTTGTTGCATCGAGAACAAGCAGGACTTCATGCGGAGCCCCGGGTACTTCTCGTTCAATCACCCGCTTAACTTTTTCCAGCTCTTTCATTAAGTTTACTTTATTTTGTAGCCGTCCCGCAGTATCACAGATCAAAATGTCTGCTTGCCGTGATTTTGCCGCTTGAATCGCATCAAACATGACAGCTGCCGGATCCGAACCCTCCCCTTGCTTAATGACATCAACACCGGCACGCTCACCCCAAACTTCCAGCTGTTCAATTGCTCCAGCCCGGAAGGTATCTCCAGCGGCCAGTAAAACTGTTTTGCCTTCTGTTTTGAATTTATAGGCAAGCTTCCCAATCGTCGTTGTTTTTCCAACGCCATTTACGCCGACAAATAAAATAACCGTCAAACCATTTTCCTGAATATTTAAACCTGTTGATTCATCACCACCGCTGTTGTAAATATCAACAAGCTTTTCCGAAATAACGCTTTGAACTTCTTTCGGATCCTGAATATTACGAAGTTTGACTTCCCTTTTTAATTCATCGATCAATTCCATAACCGTATCAAAACCAACATCTGCCTGGATCAATATTTCTTCCAGTTCTTCAAAAAATTCTTCATCCACTTTGCGATAACGTGCGACAAGCGCATTGACTTTTCCTGAAAAATTATCTCTTGTTTTCGTTAAACCTGTTTTAAATTTCTCAGTGACCGCATCTGTCTGCTTCGTGATCTTATCTTTTAATTTCTTAAAAAAACTCATAGATTCACATCCTTCATTAAGATTCAACCAGTTCCTTTGTATCTTCCAAACGGACGGATACCAGTTTGGAGACGCCAGATTCTTGCATCGTAACCCCATACAATACGTCCGCTTCTTCCATTGTACCTTTTCGATGTGTAATGACAATAAACTGCGTTTCTAAGCTATACCGTTTTAAGTATTGGCTGAAACGGAACACATTGGCTTCGTCAAGTGCCGCTTCCACTTCATCTAAAATACAAAAAGGGACTGGGCGGACTTTTAATATGGAAAAGAGCAAGGCAATCGCAGTTAAGGCCCGCTCCCCGCCTGAGAGCAGCCCTAAATTTTGCAGTTTCTTTCCCGGCGGCTGGGCAACGATTTCAACACCGGTATTTAATAAATCCTCCGGGTTTGTCAGCTGCAAATCCGCGCGGCCGCCGCCAAATAAGGCGCGGAATACGGGTTCAAAATGGGAACGGATCCCGCGAAAGGTCTGCTCGAACCGCTTTTTCATTTCTGCGTCCATTTCGTCAATCACTTCAAAAAGCGTATCCTTTGCTTCTTGCAGATCTGTTTTTTGCTCAAGAAGAAAATCGTATCGTTCGGAAATACGTTCATATTCTTCAATCGCCCCAAGGTTGACACTGCCAAGCTCATCAATGGCCAGCTTAATTAATTTCACTTTTTTGCGCGCTTCTTCAACCGGTATCTGCAAAGGAAATTGTTCCTTCGCCCCGTCAAAGGAGAGTAAATATTCTTCACGAAGTCGGGCAAGACGGTTTTCTAGTTCGACATCAAGACGATTTAGCTTCACTTCTTCATCCTGCAGAACTTCAATCATATACTTATGCTGCCGCTTGTATTCTTTTGCCTCAAGCTCGGCGTCCTCAAGAACCGTCTGGAGCTGTAGCCGTTCCTGCCGTCTTGTGGAAATCAGCTGGATTGTTTCTTCTTTATCACGCTGTTTTCTTTTTGCGGCAGCTTCAAGCTGCTCTTCTCCTGAAGAGCTATTAGTCATTTCCGATGTAAGCAAGCGAAGATCTTCGGTAAAATGGCTGAGCTTTTGTCCGCTTTCTCCAAGATCCGTTATAATCATTTCCAGCCGCTCGCTTGCATGCGTGTATTGCTGATTTTTTGCAGCAAATGCTACTTTTAACTCGTTTATTTCGCTGAGCAGTACCTCTTTTGATGTCAAGTTGTTCGTCCGCTGCTCAGTTAGCTTTAAAATTAGCTGGTCAAGCGCTAAAATTTGCTCTTGATAAGATTCCAAAGAATGTTCCAGTTGTTCCCGGCGCTTTGTTAATGCTTGTTTTTCTTCTGAAAACTGCCGCTTTTCAAGATCATACATCGTTAAGCGTTCGTTTAAATTCTTTTCCTCTACCTCTACCTCACGGAGATCGCCTTTTAAAGACTGTTCCTGCAAGCGCAGTTCTTCTCCCCTTTTGCGCAGCACTTCCGTTTGCAGTTCCAGCTGCTGAATTTCTTCCTTTAATGACTTGACATCTGTTTCTAACTGAGTCGTTTTTTCTTCCATTACCTTGAGCTTCTCTTTTAGATCATCAAGCTCACTTTTTCTTGATAAAAGAGAAGATGACTTCTGTTTCACAGCACCTCCAGTCATTGACCCCCCTGGATTGACAACGTCTCCATCAAGGGTAACGAGGCGGGAGCGATACTGCAGCAGCTTTGCTAATTCATTAGCACCCTTTAAATCTTTCGTAATCACCACATTGCCAAGCAGATTGTTGATGATCTCTGTATATTTTCCGGCAAATTTTATAAGAGTGGCACCCGTACCGACAAAAGCGGGGTGGGCTTGAATCAGTTGCAGCTGCGCCGCAGTCAGCGGCCTCCCTTTGATCACATTCATCGGCAAAAAGGTCGCTCGGCCAAAAGAGTGTTGTTTCAAGTACTGAATCGCCGCACGGGCATTTTGCTCGGAGTCAACAACAATATGCTGCAAGGCACCGCCGAGAGCGGTTTCAATGGCTGTTTCAAATTCCTTCGGCACTTGGATCAGCTCGGCAACGGCTCCTTCAATCCCTGTCAATTGTTTACCACGGGCTTTCAATACTTCTTTTACACCTTGAAAAAATCCTGAATAGTCTTCCTCCATTTCCTCAAGCATTTCTTTCCGCGATTTAGCCTGTTGCAGGAATTGGTAAGCTTGGTACAGCGTCTTCTCTTGCTTTTGATAGTTGTCTTTTGCCGTTTCAAGTTTGCGCTGATGGTTACGAAACGATGATACTTGTTCATCTAACTTGCGCTGCGTTTCCGCTAGTGCAGATAAAATCGCTGCTTTTTTTGCTTCTACCTGCTCGCGGCTGGTGAGATATTTTCCATTTTCATCCAATAGTTTTGCATTTTTTCGCTTCTGCTGCTCAAGCTGCTGTTCAATGTTCTTCCACTCATTCTTTGCACTTGCTTGTTCATTTAACTTCTCGATGTATTCACTTTTTAACGATTCAATTTTATCGTCAATATTTTCAGCAAACAACGCAAGTTTCTCTTGTTTTTCCTTAAGCTGAGCTTGAAGCAAGTCCGCTTCCAGCTGCAATTGTTCAACCGCTGCCGTTTGTTCTTCACGCTTTGATGACAGCATTGCCATTTTTTCTGTTAACTCGGCAATGTTTTGCTCAAGCTGGCCTTTATTTTGCGAGGCATTCTTCTTTCGCTCCTTCAGCACTTCTTTTCGGCCTTCGAGCTTTTCAAGCTCCTCGCTCGCATGAAGGAGAACGTTTTGCAAATCGCTGATTGATTCATCAAGAGCCGTTATATGGTCTCTCGTTTCTTCAATATGTGCTTCCTTTTTTTGCAGCTCTGCCACAAGCTTGATCTCTTCCTGCCTATGGCTTTCAAGCTGTTCCGAAAGCTTTTCCCATTTTTGATGAAGTTCTTCAATTTCAAAAACTGTTAGCGCTACTTCAATTTTTTCAAGTTCCTCTTTTTTTTCTAAATAATCTTTTGCAATGGAAGCCTGAATTTTCAGCGGCTCTACCTGACTTTCGAGTTCAAGCAAGATATCGTTGACCCGGTTTAAATTTTCCTGGGTTTCAGAAAGTTTTCCTTCAGCTTTTTTCTTGCGGTTTTTATACTTTAAAACACCGGCGGCCTCTTCAAAAATCGTCCGGCGGTCCTCCGCCTTGCTGTTTAAAATTTCTTCGACTTTCCCTTGACTGATAATCGAAAAAGCTTCTCTCCCTAGCCCGGAATCCATAAACAGTTCAATGATATCTTTCAGCCTGCACGGCTGTTTATTGATCAAAAATTCACTTTCACCCGAACGAAACACCCTTCTTGTCACACTGACCTCGTTATAATCAATTTTCAGGCCTTGATCTTCATTGTCCAATGTCAGCGTTACTTCCGCAAAATTCAGCGGTTTGCGTGAATCACTGCCGGCAAAAATAATGTCCTCCATTTTCGTCCCTCTTAGTGATTTGGCTGACTGCTCACCCAAAACCCAGCGAATGGCATCGGTAATATTGCTTTTTCCGCTCCCATTTGGACCGACAACAGCTGTTACACCTTTAACGAAATCCACACTAATCCGCTCTGCAAAAGATTTAAAACCAATAACATCCAGTCGTTTTAAATACATTGTATCCCTCCCATAACGGGCCTTGTTCATTTATTCCAAAAATTCTCGATTCAGGCTACAGGCCGGTTTTTGTTTTTAATTTTTCCAGCGCTTGTTGTGCGGCATGCTGCTCCGCTTCTTTTTTCGATTTGCCTGTTCCGATTCCAAGCTCTTCCCCATTAAGAGAAACGCGAGATACAAATTCCCGATTATGCGCTGGTCCTTTTTCCTGCAGCACACGGTACTCAATCGAACCGATCCCGTCTCTTTGCACCAGCTCTTGCAATTGACTTTTAAAATCCATCACATGAGAAAAAGCACCAGCATTAATTTTAGGAAAGACGACCTTTTCAAGAAACTCAATTACTTTTTCAATTCCTTTATCTAAATAAAGAGAGCCAATAAAGGCTTCGAACACATCTGCGAGCAATGCAGGGCGCTCTCTTCCTCCCGTTAACTCTTCACCTTTTCCCAGCAAAATATACTGGCTGAACTCAAGTTCATGGGCAAATGATACGAGCGAAGGTTCACAAACAATTGCAGCCCGCAATTTTGTCAATTCTCCTTCACTCATCATTGGATATTTTTTAAAAAGGAATTGAGAAACAGTTAGCTCTAGGACGGCATCACCTAAAAATTCAAGCCTTTCATTGTCTTCATAAGGCTTTCTTCGATGCTCATTCACATAGGATGAATGAGTAAATGCTTGCATTAATAACTTTTCATCGGCAAATGTAATCCCCATTGACTGTTGAAAATTCTTAAACAAATTTTCCTTGGCACGATGAGTGTTCATGTCATGTTCCTTTCCTTTTTTGCGCATAAAGTCTCCACCTTGCAGTTATTCTTTAAAAATAAATTTGAAAAATCCATCAATGTCTATAATACAGAAGAAAGCTCCGTTTGAAAACGGAGCTTTGCAAAGAAATTCAGGCGATTACTTTTTGCTATTTATGTAATTAACAGCATCACCAACAGTTGTGATTTTTTCAGCATCATCGTCAGAAATTTCCATATCGAACTCATCTTCCAATTCCATTACTAGTTCAACGACATCAAGGGAATCGGCGCCAAGATCATCCTTAAACGAAGCTTCAAGTTTCACTTGAGATTCGTCAACACCTAACCGGTCAACGATGATCTTTGTTACACGTTCTAATACATCTGCCATGCTTGTTCACCTCCCCTCAAGCTATTATAGAGTATTTAAGCAAAATAATAAATGAATTGCTGAAAAAATCTCGAACGTCCTTTTCATGAACAACTTTACATGACCATACCGCCATCAATATGAAGCGTCTGGCCTGTCATATAGGCGCTGTCTTCAGAGGCTAGAAAAGCAGCGACTTTTGCAATATCTTTAGGTTCCCCAAAACGAGCCAAAGGAATCTGCTTTAACATTTCCACTTTTACATCTTCCGATAATTTATCTGTCATATCCGTTGAAATAAATCCTGGGGCGATGGCATTAACGGTAATATTTCTTGCGGCCAGTTCTTTAGCAGTTGTTTTCGTCAAACCGATGACACCTGCTTTTGCGGCAACATAATTTGCCTGTCCAGGATTGCCGCTTACACCAACGATGGACGAAACATTAATTATCCGGCCTGCCCGCTGCTTCATCATTTGCCTCGTTACTGCTTTCGTACAGAGGAAAACCCCTTTTAGGTTGATGTTGATCACATCATCCCATTCTTCTTCTTTCATTCTCATTAATAAATTATCTTTTGTAATCCCGGCATTGTTAACGAGAATATCAAGCTTGCCAAATTGATCAATTGTTTCCTTTACCATCGCAGCAACCTCTTCAGCGTTTGAAACGTCACACTTTACCGCAAACGCTTGTCTGCCCAGCGCTTTGATTTCATCCACCACTTCATTTGCTTTTGTTTCACTTCCAGCAAAATTGACCGCAACGTCAGCCCCTTGTCTAGCAAGTTCAAGGGCAATTTCCCGACCGATTCCTCTTGATGCTCCAGTAACAAGTGCGGATTTCCCTTCCAAATTCATCGCATTTCCTCCTTCAAAGCTTCGATGACGGCCTGAGCCGTTTCCTCGTCTGAAACAGAATAAGTTTTTGCCGAACGATTCACTTTTTTAATCAATCCGGAAAGTACTTTTCCAGGACCAATTTCAATAAAGGTATCGACACCAAGGTCAATCAATTTTTGAACAGAATCTTCCCATAAGACAGGTGAATAAAGCTGTTCAATGAGTTTTTCCTTGATTTCCGCTGCTTCGCTCATCGGCTCGGCTGAAACGTTTGCAATGACCGGAACTTCGGCGTTTCTCATCGAAATTTTTTCTAACTTCGCTTGCAATTGCGCGGCAGCAGGCTTCATCAAAGAAGAATGAAATGGCCCGCTGACAACTAAAGGAATCACTCTTTTGGCGCCTGCCTTTTTCGCCTTTTCACCCGCTAATTCAACGCCTTTTGCTGATCCGGAAATCACAATTTGCCCTGGACAATTGAGATTGGCAAGCTGCACCGGATAGCCGGCTGCACTCACTTCATCGGTAACCGTTGTTAATGGTCCACGGTCAAGTCCGAGAACAGCCGCCATCGTCCCTTCGCCATTTGGCACAGCCTTCTCCATGAATTCGCCGCGGCGGCGGACGAGGTATACCCCTTCTTCAAACGAGAGCGCCCCTGCTGCAACAAGAGCCGTGTATTCCCCAAGGCTGTGTCCTGCGACGTAGTCAGGCTGAATGCCCGATATTCGAAAAAACTCCAGAACCGCGATGCTTGTCGTAAGCAAAGCCGGCTGCGCATTTATGGTAAGCGTCAGCTCTTCCTGAGGGCCTTCAAAGATCAGTTTGCTCAGCTGGAATTTTAACGTTTCGTCCGCTTTACGAAAAATTGCTTGTACATCTGCATGGTTGTCAGCAAGACTTTTTCCCATTCCTACAGCTTGGGAACCTTGTCCCGGAAACACAAAAGCAATTTTACCCATTTAAACACCTCTTTTAATAAAATTTATTTTTCCATTTTACCCGCTTCTTCTACTGCAAGCTGAATTTGTCTAATAACTTGCTTTTCAACCATTTCTCTTGTTTGGCGAATAGCGCTGAATATCGCTTGCGCATTGGATGAACCATGGGCTTTTATGACCGGTGCTTTGAGGCCAAACAAGCCAGCGCCGCCATATTCAGAGTAATCCATCGTATTTTTTAATTCAACAAGATTCGGCTTCAAAACAGCCGCAGCCAATTTGCTTTTAAAGCTGCTGGTTAAGGCAGTTTTTAACATCTTAAACACCGATAAAGCTGTGCCTTCGATTGTTTTTAAGACCATGTTGCCCGTAAAACCATCTGTAACAACAACATCAGCAGCCCCTTCCAACAAATCTCTTGCTTCAACGTTACCAACGAAATGAATCGGAGCTTCTTTTAAACGTTTAAAAGCTTCTTTCGTCAAATCATTGCCTTTTTTCTCTTCAGTCCCGATGTTTAAAAGCCCGACACGCGGCTTTTCAATCCCTCTTACTTTGCTGCTGTAGATTGAACCCATAATCGCGTATTGCAGCAAGTGCTCAGGTCTCGCATCAGCATTTGCTCCGACATCGAGCAGCAAAAACCCTTTACCGCCAGTCGTTGGCAGTGTTGGCGCTAATGCAGGTCTTTCGATTCCTTCAATCCTGCCGACAACAAAAAGTCCAGCAGCCATCAGCGCCCCTGTATTGCCTGCGGAAATACAAGCATCTGCCAAACCGTCAGCAACCTGCTGGGCAGCAATGACCATTGAAGCATTTTTTTTACGGCGGACAGCGCGCACAGGCTCATCCGTACTTAAAATGATTTCATCCGTATGGATGACTGTTATCCGCTCATTTTTTTTAAAACTTTTAGCTATTTTTGTTTCATCCCCAACAAGGGTAATATGTAAATCCGGGAAAGCTTCAACAGCTTTCATCGCTCCGAGCACGACTTCCTTTGGGGCGTTGTCTCCGCCCATTGCATCCAATGCTATTCTCATCTTTTTCATCCCTTAATAAAATTGGTTTCTGCCTTTAACATTTATGCTTTTTCACCTTCATGGGCGGTACATTTCGAATTCTCCATGGAACACTAGTTCATTGTTTACAAAACTTTTTACATCGACAAATGTTCTGCCGTGCTCCTCATCTATTTTTCGCACTTTTGCTTTTGCGATCACCCGTTCATCCTGTTTCACCGACCGTTTAAACTGGATATTCGCTTTGGCGGTCAACGCCAATTCATCATTGATCACGGCAACAGCAAGGGAATTCGCCTGGGCAAAAAGATGATGGCCGCGGGCAATCTTGTTTCGTTTAAAAACATGCTCCTCTTTCACGTCAAAAATAGAAATAGCGCTTTTATCTAAATTCATGTCAATTATTTCACCAACGACTTCTTCGAGCGGCAGCGATCGTACTTCATCTTCAAACCGTTTCTCCGCCACATTTTTGATCCTCTCGCGAAGCTCAGGGATCGATAATTCGAGGCGGTCAAGGCGGATCGTTTGCACACTAACCGCAAATTTTTCCGCCAGTTCCTCATCGGTAATGAACGGATTTTCTTTTATGGTGGATGTTAATCGTTTTTGACGTTCCTTCTTTGCGATTCTCATTTTAAAACACCATCCGAGATCTTATGACTAGGTACTAACAGTAGTATAAAATTTGCTCAAGCAGAATGCAAGATTTACTTTTAAAACGGAAATGAACTTGCTAGTCGAGTTTTTCCCCTTCTAAAACGCCGGCACTTTCAAGCTCGCTTCTTAAAAATGTAAATTCGGCCGAATTCCAAAATGCCTCAGAATGAATCAAAGCTAAAGCGTCGTTTCTAGCTGTTTCAAGCGCCCGATAATCATGAACCATGTCCGCAACCTTAAACTCCGGTACCCCACTTTGTTTTTTCCCAAAAAAATCTCCAGGTCCTCTAAGCTCCAGGTCCTTTTCACTAAGAACGAAACCATCGTTCGTTTCCGTCATGATCTTCATTCTCTCTTTACCGGCTTCTGATTTAGGATTGGCAAGCAATATACAAAACGATTGCTCACTGCCCCGGCCAACACGGCCGCGAAGCTGGTGAAGCTGGGAAAGGCCGAAGCGCTCAGCATCATAAATCACCATAATCGTCGCGTTGGGGACATTGACGCCGACTTCAACAACCGTTGTTGAAACGAGAACCTGGACAGCGTTGCTGCTAAATTCCCTCATAACGGCTTCCTTCTCCTCGGCACTTAGGCGGCCATGCATCAACCCAACTTTCAAACGGTTCTGAAAATAATGCGTCAAAGTGGCATGGACATCTATTGCATTTTGCACATCCAATTTTTCTGATTCCTCAATGAGCGGACAAATAACGTAGCCTTGATGGCCTTTTCTTAATTCTTTTTCCATAAAAGCAAGCACGCGATCAAGCATTTCCTCCTTTGCCCAATACGTTTCAATTGCTTTTCTCCCGGCCGGCATTTCATCGATGATTGAAACATCCATTTCTCCAAAGACCGTAATTGCAAGCGTTCTTGGAATCGGTGTTGCTGTCATAAACAACACATCGGGATTCTCCCCTTTTTCCCGAAGAACTCTCCGCTGTTCAACGCCGAAACGATGCTGTTCGTCTGTGATGACAAATCCAAGCTTTGAAAAAACGACCTCTTCTTGAATAAGCGCGTGCGTGCCAATCAGCAGATCAATTTCCCCTTGTTCAAGTTGCTGCAGAATTTCCCGGCGTTTTTTCCCCTTCACCGAACTTGTCAACAGCTCGCACTTTACCTGAAAGGGCTCAAGCAGGGACTTTAATGATTCAGCATGCTGTTCAGCTAAAATTTCAGTCGGAACCATTAAGGCACCTTGGTACCCCGCGCTAATACTCGCATAAAGCCCAATCGCAGCCACGACGGTCTTTCCAGATCCCACATCTCCTTGCAGCAGGCGATTCATCCGAAAAGGAGATTTTAAATCAGCCAAAATTTCATTAATCACCCTTTTTTGAGCATTTGTAAGCGGGAAAGGGAGCGATTGAATGAATTCTTTGACTTTACCGAGGTTGTATTTTTGCTCCAAGCCCGGAGAATGCTCACGCTCAAACTTTCGCAATGCTTGCATTTTTAATTGGAAGAGTAAAAATTCTTCATAGACAAACCGCCTTCTCGCTTGTTTTACATCTTCCTGATTGCGCGGAAAATGCATCGCTCTTAATGCATCGCGGCGATGATACAGCTTGTACTTTTTTATGAGCGACTCTGGCATCACTTCTTCAATTAAATGTCCGAACTGATGAAAGGCAAGTTGAATAAATTTCCGGATTCCTTTCATTGTCAACTTCCCTTTAAGCAGATAAACGGGCTCAAATTCGTGATTTTTTTTATTTGCACCAATTTGGAGTTCATTGCCTGTAATCGTCTGCCGATGCTGGTCCCACTTGCCGGTAACCGTGATCGTCTCATTCATTGCCAGCTTTGATTTTAAATATGGCTGATTAAAAAAAACAACTTGAATCAAATAATTTCCTACAAGAAGACGGAATGTCAGCCTTGATTTTTTTTTTCCATAATAGACAAGAGAAGGTTCGCTGTGAACCTTCCCTTCAACTGTCACTTTTTCTTCATGGACCACTTCTGCAAGATCTTTCAAGCGATAATCTTCGAAACGATATGGAAAATACTCAAGCAAATCCAATACCGTCATGATTTTCATTTCGGCAAGTGTTTCTGCCGTTTCTTCGCCGATTCCTTTTATGACTGTCACCGATTGGTTTAAATTTTCACTCACTTTTTCTGCAGCGGAACTCCAAAGATTTTTGCCTCTAAGGCTCGGCCTGTCGGAGTTGCCGCCAACCCTCCTTGTGCAGTTTCTTTTAATGCTGTTGGCATTGTTTGACCAATTTTATACATTGCCTCAATCACTTCGTCACATGGAATTCTGCTCGTTATTCCTGCCAATGCCATGTCTGCTGCGACCATGGCATTGGCTGCGCCCATTGCGTTTCTTTTAACGCAAGGAACTTCGACAAGCCCGGCAACGGGATCGCACACCAAGCCAAGCATATTCTTTAGCGTGATTGCCATCGCCTCCGCACATTGTGCCGGAGTGCCTCCCGCCATTTCAACGATCGCGGCGGCTGCCATCCCGGCTGCTGAACCGACTTCAGCCTGACAGCCGCCTGCGGCACCGGAAATAGAAGCATTATTGGCGATAACATAGCCAAATGCGCCGGATGTGAAAAGAAAACGAATCATTTCTTCTCTTGTAGGGCGAAGCTTTTTCTGGACTGCAAACAGCGTCCCCGGTACGACTCCTGCCGATCCGGCAGTCGGAGTCGCACAGATTGTACCCATTGCAGCATTTACTTCATTTGTGGCGACCGCCTTGCTGACGGCGTCAAGCACTGT
The DNA here is from genome assembly GCA_044598425.1 of Bacillota bacterium Lsc_1132. GTDB lineage: Bacteria > Bacillota > Bacilli > Bacillales > Cytobacillaceae > JAEVLT01. Next base: position 1,291,823 of record CP172536.1, on the reverse strand, counting down.
TTCACCTGATAGATACTCGCCTTTTTCAATATATTGCTGCAGTAGAACTGCGTCTCCTCCCGTTAATCCTGAATGGGACTTTACTCCTTTAATACCGCGTTCAACTGCTTCCTCCATTACCTTTAAATTTCGATCCATTATCGCCATGATTTCTTCACGGGATCGGCCGGTGACAGCTATTTCCTGCTCAATCATGATCTCTGAAATTTTTTTGTTTTGAACAGTTGCCTGTTCCACTAACTCTGCAACATTACGAAACACTTTTTTCCCCCCTTGAGGTTCGCTGGTCAAAGTGATCATGAACTAGATTTAGAAAATAGATCCATGTAGACAATTCTGTATATTTTCATTCCACGATTTTTGTTACTTTCAACACATGTGGAAGCCGTTCGATATCGAATAAGATTTGATCATCAATATTCTGATCGACTTCGATCGTCATTAAGGCAAGCTTGCCTTTTTCTTTACGAGAAACCTCCATGTGACCAATATTGATTTCATATTTGGCCAAAATATTGGAAACTCCCGCAATCACACCGAAACGGTCGTTATGAACGACTAATATCGCTGGATGGTTGCCCGAAAGTTTTAACTCAAAACCATTTAATTCGGTAATTTCAACTTTTCCGCCGCCAATGGAAATACCAACCAATTCAAGCTCCCCGCGTTCATCACCAATCATGACCCTTGTCGTATTCGGGTGCACTGGCACTGCTTCTTCTTCAATAAACCGAAGTTTAATACCGCGTTCTTCCGCAATCGCAATCGACTGAATAATCCGCTCATCGAACGTATCAAAGTCTAAAATTCCGCCAATAATGGCAACATCTGTGCCATGGCCTTTATAGGTCTTTGCAAACGATCCATAAAAAGATACATTAACCCACTTCGGCTCCCGGCCAAATAAACTTCTTGCCACTCGGCCAATTCTTGCTGCACCGGCTGTATGCGAACTTGATGGACCAATCATAACCGGTCCAATAATATCAAACACGCTTTTAAACTTCACCCATCTTCTCCCCCAATTCGTGAAGCCCGATTTATAATCCAATTTTATTATTACCGTATCGTTTTCAAAAATTTTTTTCAAAAAAAAGAAGGGATTTCCCCTTCTATTTTAGCGGTTCCTTATTCGATTGAAAAGATAAATGAGTAGAGCGGCTGTTTACCATTGTGAACTTCCACTTCCACATCTTTAAAGCGCTCCTCAACAAACGCTACTAAAGTTTGGACTTCATCCTCAGTTGTATCTTCCCCTTGAATAATCGTGACGATCTCAGAATCGTCATCAATCATGACAGAAAGCAAGTCTTGGGCAGTTTGCACTTTTTCCTTGCCCTTGACAACAATCTTGCCATCTTCAATCCCCATGAAATCATCCTTTTCAATTTCAAGCCCATCAATTGTCGTAGCGCGTACTGCAAAAGTGATTTGGCCGGATTTCACATTTTTTAGCGCCTCGATCATTGCCGTCTGATTGGCCTCAACCGTAGTACCCGGATGAAAGGCAAGCAAAGCAGAAAGACCTTGCGGAACCGTCTTGGATGGAATCACATAAACTTCCTCTTCTGAAACTTCCGCAGCCTGCTCCGCCGCCATAATAATGTTTTTGTTATTCGGTAAAATAAACACTTTCTTTGCATTTACTTCTTTTATCGCTTTGACGATATCTTCCGTACTAGGATTCATCGTCTGGCCGCCTTCGATCACTTGATTGGCGCCAATGCTTCTGAATAAATCTGCGATTCCCGAACCCATCGATACAGTAACAATTCCGTATTCCTGCTTCTCTTTCCGCTCTGTTTTTGTTTCTGTCACGAGCGGTGTTTGCGTTTCACCGACAATATTTGAATGCTGCTGGCGCATATTTTCAATTTTTATATTAACGAGGCTGCCATAACGCTGGCCATAGCCTAAAGCCGTACCTGGCTGCTCTGTGTGGACATGAACTTTGACAAGCTCCTCGTCAGCAACGACCAACAAGGAATCTCCCAATTTGCTAAGATCCAGGCTGAAGGTTTGTTCCTTAAAAGGATTTTTGGCGATTTTATCTTTTTCAAATTTCACCATAAATTCAGTGCAATACCCATACACAATATCTTCCGTGTTGATATGGCTTTGCACAGTTTTATGATGCTCAGCGCTGATGAGATCCTCCATCTTCGGAAGGGTATCTGGCGAATCAGGCAGTTTTTCTCCTTTTAACTCGGCAAGAAATCCTTCATAGACCAATACCAGTCCTTGACCACCGCTATCGACCACACCGACTTCCTTCAATACCGGTAAAAGGTCAGGTGTGCGTTTTAGCGATGCTTTGGCTTCCGCGAAAATTTCCTCCATGACAATGATAATATCATCTGTTTTTTGCGAAGCTTGAACTCCTTTTTTCGCAGCATCTTTCGCAACTGTTAAAATGGTTCCTTCAACCGGCTTCATCACCGCTTTATAAGCAGTGTCCACTCCCGATTCAAACGCAAGCGCAAATTCGCTTGCTGAAATAACCGGCTTATTTTCAATTGATTTCGTAAAACCGCGGAATAACTGAGAAAGAATAACGCCTGAATTTCCGCGTGCCCCCATAAGCAAACCTTTCGAAAGCGCCGCCCCTACTTTGCCAATATGTTCTTGCACATGATTTTTAACTTCCTTAGCCCCGGAAGTGATCGATAATTTCATATTCGTTCCAGTGTCGCCATCTGGAACTGGAAAAACGTTTAACGCATCAACCATTTTCGCATTGGCAGCTAAATGATTCGCTCCTTGAATCACCATCTCTGCAAAACGTTTTCCATCAAGTGCTGTGATTGACACAAAAATTTCCTCCTCACTACGAGTTCGTTACGCGAACTCCCTGTACGTAAATATTCACCGAATCAACGGCAAGTCCGACAGTCTTATCGAGGGTATATTTAACTTTCGATTGGACGTTGTGAGCAACCTCAGAAATTTTTGTCCCATAGCTGACAATAATATACATATCAATATGTACTTCCTCGTTTTGCTGGCGAACAATGACACCTCGAGTAAAATTTTCTTTTCGTAAAATTTCTGTAAGACCATCTTTAATTTGATTCTTAGAAGCCATGCCGACGATTCCATAACAATCAATTGCCGCACCACCGGCTATGGTGGCAATTACTTCATTTGAAATATCAATTTGTCCGTACTTTGTTTGCAATTCAATGGACATGAATCGTTCCCCCTTTGGAAAATGCTTCTTGGCTACAGTCATTTTACTATAGTCACTTCAAATTTGAAAGTCTATACTTGACTTCTACACAGACCCTCGGAATAAAAAAGCCATTCATCGAGAGATTTGTAAAAATTTTACTTGAAACTCTGTTGACCTGTCTAAAAGTAATCATTGGCTTCATGTGGTACAAAATTGGTTTCAAAATCGTTACCTCATCTAACTTTGGCGAATGCCGAGAGTCTATTTACTATTCAGGAGGTAAAGCAGAATGATGTCAAGGCTTTTTTCTTGAAAGCTTCACGTTCAACTATTGCAAACCATTCAGGAGTGTGATAAATTATTAAGGTATCTTTAGGACAGAAAATATGGTTACACCAATTTTCTTTTTTCAAACAGATCATAACATGTCTTGTTAAAGCATGAAAGCTTTTGGTTATTAAGGAGGGAAAAGATATGCCACGCAAATGTGTAGTAACTGGTAAGAAAACAACCAGTGGTAACTCACGTTCTCACGCTATGAACGCCAATAAGCGCACATGGGGTGCTAATCTTCAAAAAGTACGTATCCTTGTTGATGGAAAGCCAAAACGTGTTTGGGTTTCAGCAAGAGCGCTAAGATCCGGTAAGGTAGAACGCGTATAAGTTCGCAAAAAGACATTCTTTCAACAGAGTGTCTTTTCTTTTTTGTCCATTTTTTGAAAAATAAAAACACCCAAAACGGGTGCTAGAAAATTGATTTTGAAAGGTTGTCTGTCTCTCTGGCAAACAAAAGCCCAAGCGTTCTATTCGTTTTTCTTAAACGCTCCAATCATCGCCCGGACAAGACCGCCCAGAAATCGCGGCAGTTTAATCGTATAAAATTTCATACTGTCCCTCCTCACCATCTCAAACGAAGCTCGAAAACTTTTTTGTTCTCCTACTTAGCATATTCAAAGGAAAGAAATAAGTACTTAAATAAAGAAAACCTATGAATCACTGCTTCTTATCACTAATAATATGCCTTCTGAAAACGAAAAAGTACCAGAATCATTAATAAGTTCATTACTAATACATAGTGTTGAACCGAGAGGAATATGACAGTCTTTTAACGGATACTTGAATCCTTCAAGCGTTAGCCCGCGAACCATGCCGGTAACAGGAATAAAAGAAACATATTGGTAAAGGCTGTTTTTCTTTATTGAGTAGCGGCCAGGTCCTTTTACGGAAACGATATTCGTTTTATCAATAATGGCAACATCATTTGGTATGCCGGTTAAAACCGGTCTTGTTAACAATTGTACGTTTGCGAAAAAATGATCAAGTCTCCCCCCCGTTGCGCCAAAAATTCGAATTCCTTCAGCATCTTGTTCAAGCGCCCATTGCAGCGCAATTTCCATATCCGTTTCATCCTTTACGGGATTAAAACGGTGCAGTTCTGATACCGTTGATTCAATTTCACGCAATTCCTCTACAGAAACTGAATCAAAATCACCTAAAGCCAGATCAGGCTGAATCCCTCTCCGAATTAACGTAAACACTCCCCTGTCGACGCCAACCCATAAACAGCCGGGATCATCGTAATCAGCTAATTTTGGCAAAAGCTCTTCAGGTCCGCCTGCTAAAATATTGATGATCATTTACGTCATCACCTTTCCAGTTAAATTCTTCTCACCGGTGCATCTATTTAAAGGAAAAAAAGCCAGCCGCTAAGCTAGCTTTTTATCCTCTTATCAATGCGATTGCCTTGGAACGGTCCTTTTGATTGTATACAGCTGAACCTGCGACCAGTACGGTCGCTCCTGCCTCAATGCAAAGCTTAGCTGTTTCGGCATTTACTCCGCCATCCACTTCGATGTCAAGCCCAAGCCCCTTCTGCTCTGCCATATCTTTTACTTGACGGATTTTCTCCAAGGCTTCAGGTATAAACTTTTGGCCGCCAAAACCCGGGTTCACGGACATTACCAGCACCATATCAACATCCGCAATAATATGGTGAATAGACTCAACTGGAGTGGCAGGATTCAATACAACACCGGCCTTAACACCGAAAGACTTAATATAGTGGATCGTTCGATGCAAATGCCGGCATGCTTCCACATGAACTGTGATGTAATCAGCGCCCGCTTTTGCAAATGCTTCAATATACTGGTCAGGATTTTCAATCATTAGATGGACATCAAGCGGAAGCTTTGTAATCGGTCTGATCGCTTCAACCACTAAAGGGCCGATCGTGATATTCGGTACAAAATGCCCATCCATCACATCAACATGAATGAAATCGGCTCCCCCTTTTTCAACATCTACGATCTCTTCAGCTAATTTTGCAAAATCAGCAGATAAAATGGAAGGTGCAATTTTTACCATCGTTTAGTACCTCGGCTTTCTCTCTTTTATTTCCTTTAGAAAATCAAGATAATGATTATAACGGTATGGCTGGATCTCGCCTGTTTCCACTCCGGCTTTGACCCCGCATTTTGGTTCTTTTAAATGGAGGCAGCCGCGAAATTTACATTTTTCACTGGCCTTTTGCAGTTCGGGAAAACAAGAGGTCAACTGTTCGGCTTCGATCTCAAGCAGCTCCAAACTGCTAAAACCCGGAGTATCAGCGACCCAGCCACTTCCGACTGGAATGAACTCAACATGCCTTGTTGTGTGCCGACCCCTGCCAAGATGGGTGGAAATATCGCTTGTTTTTAAAGCAAGTTCGGGCCTTAATGCATTTAATAGCGAAGACTTCCCTACGCCTGACTGACCTGCAAAAACAGAAATTTTCGTTTCCAAAAAAGGCAATAAGCATTCAATGCCCATTCCTTTTTCCGAAGAGGTTAACACGACATCATACCCGATCGTTTCGTATTGTTCAGCATACTGTTTGATCGCCACCTCTTCTTCTGCTGTTGTCAGATCCATTTTTGTCAGGCAAATAATCGGCCGGATATGATTGTATTCTACAAGAACGAGAAAACGATCCAAAAGCACAGTGCTGAAATCAGGTTCAACGGCGGAAAAAACAAGGATTGCCTGGTCGATATTGGCTACAGGCGGTCTGACTAATTCATTTTTCCGCTCCTTGATTTCAAGGATATAGCCTTCATGTTCATTTTCAGCTTGAAAAATAACATTATCGCCTACAAGCGGGGTCACCTTTTGCTTACGAAACACTCCTCTGCCTCTGCATTGAGTTAATTGCCCGTGATCAAGCACATAGTAAAAACCGCTAAGCGCTTTAATAATTTTCCCTTCCGGCATAGCCACACTCCTTGAGTATAACGAAAAGGACAGCTCAGATTGATAAAAGCTGTCATTTTCGATTAATTTTCTTTATTTTAGCGGGGAATAATGTACATTAAGGATTCGAAGTCGCAGTATTAATGGTTTCATCAATAATAACCTTGCCATCACGAATAACTTTATAGCCCGCTTCCGCGCCTTCTTGAACTTGCAGCTCAATCATCCTTTTGATCGTTTCCGTAATATAAATCGTTTCTGCCGGCTCCGTTAAGTTGTGGTTCATGTCTTCAATAAAAATCTGAACTTCCTGCGGTTTTCCTTGGGCAGCCTGGGCATCATAAGGAATCGTTAATTCTTTCACAACCTTCTGCGGCGGTTTCTGTTCTTTTCCTTTGGAGATGACGACCGATACTTTATCTCCTTTTTGAAGCTCCGTCCCTGGTGCCGGTGACTGAGAGATGACCATCCCAGCTGGGATTGTATCATTGTACTCCTGTTTTGACGTATCGATCGACAATCCCGACGCACTGGCGTAATCCTGCACACCTTTTAGACTGTATTCCGCTAAATCCTTCAACGTAATTTTCGGCAGACCTTTACTAACTTTAAATTCTAAAATTGTGTTTTCAGGTACAACTTTTTTTCCAGCAAGAGGATTTTGGTCAATGATCGTTCCCGGATCACTATCGCTGTAAACTTCTGTTTTTTTGATATCTTTAAATTTTTGCGATTTCAATAGACTTATTACATCGTCAAATTGGCGCCCTCTATAATCGGAGAGTTCGGTTTTTTCTTTTCCGGCGCTTGTATAAATATCAATTACTGCGCCCTCTTTAGCAGTCATACCCGCATCAGGGTCTGTCCGAATCACTTTTCCTTTTGCAATATTCTCATCTGTAATTTCATTGGTTTGACCGATTTTAAATCCTTTCGATGCGAGCTGTGCAACAGCGTCATCAAAATTTTTACCGCTGACATCCGGTATTTTTACATCCTTAGGTGCAAGCATGCTTGGCAAAACTGTTACCGCGAGAATGCCAAGGAGCGCAAGGATCACAAACGTCGAGACGAGAATGATCGGCCACTTTTTCCGCTTTTTCTTTTCCTTTTTCCCATCAACTTTTACCTGCTTATCTGCACTGTGGACAATGGTTTCATCTAAATTTTTCAAAGGGCGGTCGTTCGTAATAACAGGTATGGCTTTTGTCGCTTCATCATCGATCGGGATTTGAAATTTCGGTTCATTCAAGCGCCCTGGATCCAATGCTGTCCGCAAGTCATCATCCATTTCGTCTACGCTGTTATAACGATGGAACGGATCTTTGGCTGTTGCTTTTAAGACAATATTTTCAACAGTTTGCGGAATCGCCGGGTTCCACCTTCTGACTGATGGAGTTTCTGATTGCAGATGCTTTAAGGCAATCGAAACAGCAGATTCTCCTGAAAATGGCAGTCTTCCTGTCAACAGCTCAAACATCACAATCCCCAATGAGTAAATATCCGATTTTTTATTGGCCATCCCGCCGCGGGCTTGTTCTGGTGATAAATAATGGACTGAGCCAAGAACGGAGTTCGTTTGGGTAATACTCGTTGCACTTAGAGCCATCGCAATTCCAAAATCAGTAATTTTCACCAGTCCGTTCGTATCAATTAAAATATTATGGGGCTTAATGTCACGATGGACAATGTGATTTTGGTGGGCATGAGAGATCGCAGACGTCAATTGCCTCATAATATTGATTGTCTCTTCAACCCCCAATGGAGAATATTGCTGTATGTATTGTTTTAACGTTTGACCGTCAACATGTTCCATGACAATAAAATAAAGATCGTCCTCCTCGCCCACATCATAAATATTGACGATATTAGGATGATTCAAACTTGTAGCCGACTGCGCTTCTCGGCGAAAGCGGCGAATAAATTCTTCGTCATTCGTTAAATCAAGCCTGAGCATTTTAACGGCAACATTGCGGTCAAGGATCATATCATGCGCCAGATAGACATTTGCCATCCCGCCGCCGCCAATCATGTCTAAAATTTTATACCTTCCGCTAATTCGTTTTCCAATCATCATTGTTCATCACCCTTATTGCCTTCAGAAAACTCTACGATTGCCAGGGTAATGTTGTCTTCACCGCCATTTTCATTGGCAAGAGAGACAAGGTTTTGCGCTTTTTCTTCAAGTGCCGCTTCACTTGAGAGGATTTCCATCATTTCCTGCTCACTGACTTTATTGGATAATCCATCCGAGCATAATAATAAACAATCGCCCCCTTCAAACATAATCGTTTTACTATCCAATTCTACTTTCTCTTCTGTTCCTAATGCGCGGAGCAGCACATTTTTCCTTGGGTGATGCTCGGCATCTTCCTTTGTGATCTGGCCAAAACGCACCAGCTCGTTGACAAGCGAATGGTCTTCCGTCACTTGGTTAAACCCGGATTCATTCAATAAATAACAGCGGCTGTCCCCTATGTTAGCAATAGTGGCAAAGTTTTCATTGATAATGGCTGCAACAATGGTAGTGCCCATTCCATCGCATTCGGAATTATTTCTCGCATGCTCAAACAGCAGCCGGTTCACTTTAAGAATTTCTTCCTTAAGCCACGTTTCCGCTGCTTCAGCGGTTGTAATTCCCTTTACAGCTTCCCATTGTTTTTTTAGCTCGTTTAATGTCATCGAGCTTGCTACATCACCTGCACGGTGCCCGCCCATTCCATCTGCGACAATGGCAAGGCGGTGACCGTCAAGATTTTTAAATATTCCACCGGAATCTTCATTATGCTGCCGAACTTTCCCTTGGTCTGTCAAAAATACAGCTTCCATATCCGTTACCTCGTTTCCTCTTTCCGCTCCTTTGCACGAAGTTGTCCACATGCTGCGTCGATATCATGACCGTGCTCTCGGCGTATTGTTACATTCACACCTTTTTTTCGAAGTGCTTTTTCAAAAGCGAAAATTTGATTTCTCGGTGTTCTTACGTAATTCCGTTCCGGAACGTAATTCACAGGGATCAGATTGACATGGCACTTAAGTCCCTTTAAAAGCCTCGCAAGCTCCTCGGCATGTTCAATTTGATCATTTACGCCGCCAAATAACCCATATTCAAAGCTAATTCGGCGCCCCGTCTTATCGATATAATACCGCACTGCATCCATTAAGTCATCAAGTTTATATGCTCTATTAATCGGCATCAGCCTTGAACGTAATTCCGTATTCGGTGCGTGCAGTGAAATAGCAAAATTGATTTGCATATTTTCATCGGCAAATTGATAAATTTTTGGAATAATCCCGCTTGTCGATACGGTAATATGCCTTGCTCCAATGTTTAAGCCCTTCTCATCATTGATAATTTTTAAAAAGGAAAGCATGTTATCGTAATTATCAAACGGTTCGCCAATTCCCATAATGACTACAGAGCTTACCCGCTCATCGGTTTCATCAAGCGCCTGCTGGACAGTCACAACCTGGGCAACAATTTCACCCGCCTCTAGATGCCGCTTTAGTCCCCCTAATGTGGAAGCACAGAAAGTACAGCCAATTCGGCAGCCTACTTGTGTGGTTACACATACAGAATTGCCGTAATTATGGCGCATTAAAACCGTTTCAATTGAATAGCCATCATGCAGCTCAAATAAAAATTTGATTGTCCCATCAGCTGACTCTTGTTTGATGATCGTTTTTAAAGTTGTTATTAGAAAATCGCGATCAAGCAGCTCACGCAAGCTTTTTGAAAGATTATTCATTTCTTCAAATGAGGCAACTCTTTTTTTATAAAGCCAATCATATATTTGTTCGGCTCGAAACGGTTTTTCACCATTTTCGCTCAGCCACTGTTTCATTTCTGCGACTTTTAATGAATAAATCGATCGTTTTTTAGCAGCTGTTTCTGTTTTCATTTCAGTTGTCTGTATTGGTTCCAACTGGGTTACACCTTCTTTCGTAAACATGCAATATAAAATCCATCCGAACTGAAATCCTGCGGGAAGATTTGCAAATCAAATTCATGAATCAACGGCTGTATCGCCACAGGCATGCGGTTTTTAAACTGCAAATCGCCTGTAAAATCGGGATTTTCGGCTAAAAAGGAAGCAACAACGTTCTCGTTTTCCTGCATGTCAACCGTGCAAGTACTATAAACGAGAATACCGCCTTTTTTTAGCAATGGAGCAACGGCCGTTAAAAGTTTTTTTTGAATTGTGCTTAACTGGAACAAATCCTGCTCTTTTTTTGTATATTTCATATCCGGCTTTCTTCTCATGACGCCAAGACCGGAGCACGGCGCATCAAGCAAAATACGGTCAAATGTTTCCCGTTCAAAATGTTCTGGTGCCTTGCGGCTATCCATCGTCATCGGGTGAATATTTGTCAAGCCAAGCCTATCGGCATTGTCATTGATCAGCTTTACTTTGTGTTCATGAAGATCGAGGGAAATAATTTTTCCAGTATTTTGCATTTTTTCTGCTATATGGGTGCTTTTCCCCCCTGGAGCGGCACATGCATCTAAAATCGTCTCGGCTTGTTCTGCTCCAAGTGCATAGGCAACAAGCATAGAACTTTCATCCTGAATCGTGATCAATCCCTCTTTAAAAACGGTAGAGGAAGCCAAATTTCCTTTTAACGAGCGGATGGCCTCGGGAATAATCGGGCTTTTTTCAACGATAAACCCTTCCGATTCAAGGCGTTCCATACAATCTTCTCTCGTTGTTTTTGCTGCATTGACTCTTGCTGTTTGCATTGGTGCGGTTAAATTCACTTCCGTCATCTTTCTTGTTTTTTCGAAGCCGAATTGGTCCGACCATCTGCGCACAAGCCATTCAGGGTGGCTTGTCTCGATGGAGAGACGGACGATTGGATCTTTTATTTTCTCTAGAGACGGTAGGCCTTCTCTTTGAATGCTTCTTAACACCCCATTAACCATGCTGGCAATGCCTTTATGACCTCGCTTTTTAGCAATTTCAACCGCTTCAAAAATCGCTGCCCTGTCAGGAATTTTATCAAGGTAAACCATTTGATAGACGGTAAGCCTTAGCAGCTGAAGAACCCAATTTTCAATCTTTTTGCTTTTTTTTAAAAAAGGCTGTAAAAAGAAATCAAGCGTCATTTTCCGCTGCAGCGTCCCATATGTTAATTCGGTCAAGAGACCGACGTCTTTTGCCGGCAAATGATTCCTTTCAATCGCATGATGCAAGAGCAAGTTGCTGTATGATTGATTTTTTTCGATTGCCTCGAGTAATTCCAATGCTGTTTCTCGAACATTTTTTGTCTTTTTATTCATTCGTGTCTCCAAGTATCATTCCCGGTGCAAGTTTTGATCCGGTACCTCTAAGAAATTCTTCAGCGGCCATTTTCTTTTTACCGGATGGCTGAAGTTCCTTGATTTTAATTGCTGTTTCATTGCCTGTCGCAACAATCATTCCATCGCTGTCAACCTTTGTAATCGTTCCTGGTGTTGCCATCTGACTGCTGCAAACTTTTTCGGTTTGCCAAATTTTTATTACTTGACCATCAAGAGTTGTGAACGCGACCGGCCACGGATTTAAACCGCGGACATGGTTGTAAATTTCTTCTCCGTTTTTGCTCCAATCAATCCGCTCCTGATCACGTTTAATATTTGCGGCAAAGGTTGCTTTCGCATCATCCTGCGGCGTCGGCTGAATTTTTCCGGCAAGCAAAAGCGGAAGAGTTTCCGAAAGCAATTTTGCCCCTGCCTCACTTAGTTTATCGTGCAAAGTGCCAACATTATCTTCTTCGGTAATTGAGACTTCAACTTGAGTTAAAATGTCACCCGCATCCAATTTTTCAGCCATATACATAATGGTAATTCCTGTTTTTTCTTTTCCTTGGATCAAAGCATAGTGAATCGGCGCGCCGCCGCGCAATTCAGGAAGCAGCGATGCATGGACATTCATGCAGCCATACTTTGGTGCTTCGAGAAGCGTTTTCGGTAAAATTTGCCCAAATGCAGCTGTTACGATCAAATCCGGTTTCAGCGCCAGGATCTTTTTAAGCTCTTCCGGCTGGCGAATTTTCTCTGGCTGAAAAACAGGAATACCTTGTTTGACTGCTTCAACTTTCACCGGTGGTGGCGTCAGTATTTTTTTTCTTCCAACTGGGCGGTCAGGCTGGGTTACAACGCCGATTACTTCATAGCCGTCATGAATGATTTGCCTTAGTACAGGAACGGAAAAGTCCGGTGTACCCATAAAAACAATTTTTGTCATTACTGCTCGTCCTACCCTTCTAACTCTTCTTCCGTTAAATATGTTGTGATAAGCGAAGTAAAAAGAATGCCATTCAAATGATCAATTTCATGCTGGATTGCCCGTGCAAGGAAATCCTCCGCTTCGAATTGATATTTTCTGCCTCGACGGTCAAAGGCTTCAATCTTCACATAATTCGGTCTGGTCACTTCCCCATAAATACCGGGAAAACTTAAACAGCCTTCCGGGCCGGTTTGGCTCCCAGACGTTTTAATAATACGAGGATTAATCATTTCGATCGTTCCATTTTCATCGTCAATATCGACAATTGCCACTTTTAGGTCCAGGCCAATTTGCGGAGCAGCAAGGCCAACGCCATCATATTTAATCATCGTATCATACATATCATCTAAGATCTTTCCAAGCTTGCGATCAAACTTGGTTACTTCCCTGCACTGTTTTTCCAGAATTTCAGCAGGGTAAGTAACAATTTTTCGTATTGCCAAAGTATTTCCTCCAGTACGCCATTCTTTGCCCTTAAGGCAAACATGTATATAAAAGGATTGATTCTAGTGTCGCCAAAAATTCTGTTTTCTTAACCGAACAAGAGCGATTTATATGTCAAGCAAGTTTTTCAACAGCTCACATTAAAATAAACGGATTGACATCAACCGAAACCTGCAATCCTTGGATCGGATTTTTTTGATAAATATCCAGCACTTGCTTTAAGGTTCTCGCCAGTTCCGGTTCTCGTTTGTATTTTATCAAACATTGATAGCGATATCTATTGTTGATACGGGGAATCGGTGAAGCGACCGGTCCAAGAATAACTGTTTGATTTGACAGCCTTGAGCGGACAAAATTTGTTATTTTCTCCGTTGCTGAAACGGCCGTCATCAACTGTTCATGGCTTACAGTGATCAATGAAATATAGTAAAAAGGCGGGTATTTATGAATTTTACGAACTTGCATTTCTTGTTGATAGAACAAATCATAATCTTGTTTACCGGCCAGCTGCACACTATAATGTTCAGGTGTGTATGTTTGGATGATCACTTCTCCCGGCAACTGATGGCGCCCGGCCCTGCCGCTTACTTGAGTCAGCAATTGAAAAGTTTTTTCTGATGAACGAAAATCGGGCAAATGGAGCATTGTATCGGCAGAAAGAACACCAACAAGCGTTATATTCGGAAAATCGAGCCCTTTGGCAATCATCTGCGTCCCTAAAAGAATATCTGCCTTGCCTTCTTGAAATTCTCCGAGCAGTCGTTCGTGCGAACCTTTCCGTCCCGTTGTATCAACGTCCATCCGAATGACACGCGCTTCAGGAAGGACTTTCCCGAGTTCATCCTCCACCTTTTGCGTTCCGGTTCCAAAATAACGAATATGTTCGCTGCCACATTCCGGACAAGAGAAAGGCACCTGACCTTCAAAGCCGCAGTAATGACATTTCATCTGCTCGCTCGCCCGGTGATAGGTTAAGGAAATATCACAATTAGGGCAATTCATTACATAGCCGCAATCTCTGCACATAACAAAGGATGAATGTCCCCGTTTATTTAAAAATAAAACCGTTTGCTGTTTTTTATCGAGCCTGTCTTTTAGTTTTTCCAAGAGGATGCTTGAAAACATCGAGCGGTTTCCGGTCCGTAACTCCTCGCGCATGTCAACAATTTGGACTGTAGGAAGAGCTTGATTGTTCATCCGGTTTGGGAGCGTTAATAAATGGTAAACTCCTTTTTGAGCGCGGGCAAAAGATTCCAGCGATGGAGTTGCACTGCCTAAAATTACCGGACAATTGTATGTTTTCCCCCGTTTAATGGCAACATCCCTTGCATGGTAGCGCGGCATTTCCTCTTGCTTGTAGCTCGTTTCATGCTCTTCATCAATGATAATGACACCAAGATTTTCAAAAGGTGCAAAAATCGCTGAACGAGCGCCTACAACGACTTTTACTTCTTTGCGTTGAATCTTCCGCCATTCATCGTATTTTTCACCTGCTGATAATCCGCTGTGAAGCACCGCTACTTTTTCACCAAACCGCTCTTTAAAGCGGGTAACCATTTGCGGGGTTAAGGCAATTTCAGGAACAAGTACAATTGCTTCTCTGTCTTTTTCGATTACATCCTGGATCGATTGCAAATAAATTTCTGTTTTTCCGCTTCCAGTTACACCATACAATAAAAACACTTCATGCCGCTGTTCTTCGATTGAAGCCAGTATTGGAGTAATTGCGCTTTTTTGGGCAGCTGTTAAAGACAGTGGGGCTGTCTGTTTAAATTCACGGTTTGCAAACGGATCACGATATACTTCCAGATTGATTTCTGCCAGAATTTTTTTATCAATCAGCGCTTTGACGGTTGAGGAGGAAACGCCAGCTTGAGCATAAAGGGGTTTCAGCTCAATCGGCTGTGGATGATCCATAAAAAAGCGGAGCAGCTCTCGTTGTTTTTCCGCTCTTGCAGGGATTTTTTCCAGCTCAGCTTCCAAATCACTCGTTGAAACGAGGGGCTGTATATATTTCCGTTGCTTCTTTTTAAGCCTCTCCTTTACTTCATACACGACTTCTAAATGACCTTTTGCCACCTCAGTATGCAGCGCGGCAACAAGCCCCGACTTTAAAGCTTCCTCCCATAACATTTCCTTGTTTTTTTCAAAAAACGGAGGCAGTGTTTCATCTAAGATTTCTAACGGTACTCCCTCAACTACTCTTATTTTCTTTTCATACTTCGCTTTTAATGCAGCTGGCAGCATCGCCTGATAGGCTAAAATTTGAAAGCTGAGCGTATGGTCCGTCAGCCAATTTCCCAAGTCTAACAATTCACTGTTCAATACCGGAACCAAATCCATCGGTTCAGCAATTTCTTTTAATTTTTGAAAATTGGATTCCCCTTTAATCTCCGTAACAAAACCTTGAACTTTTCTTGGACCAAACGGTACAATCACTCTCACTCCCGGCTTGATGATTTCCGTCCATTTTTCGGGAATGAGATAATCAAACGGTTTGTCGGTTTGTTTTGCTGGAACATCGACAATCACACTGGCAATCTTCATTTGTCATTTTCCTTTAAAAGCAGGACGATTTCCCCGACAATTTTTTCGGCAACTTGACGCTTTGTCATAAGCGGCAGCTCTATTTCTGTACCACTTCGTTTATATAAAGTCACCACATTGGTATCTGTGCCGAAACCGGCTCCAGCTGTTTTGACATTATTGGCTACGATCATATCGGCATTCTTAGCTTGTAACTTTTTCCTGGCATATTCAGCAACGTGCTCTGTTTCTGCGGCAAAACCAATTAGCAGCTGCTTTTCTTTTCGCTGGCCCAGCTCGTAAAGGATGTCTTTTGTTCTCTCTAGTTCAATTACTCTTTCACCAGGCTGTTTTTTTAATTTATGGTCAGCTGCGCGTTTCGGTCGATAGTCAGCGACTGCAGCTGTTTTAATGACCACGTCTGCCGAATCGTAAAGAGATAGAACTGCCCGATACATTTCCTCAGCAGTTTCTACCTTCAGCAATCGGACTCCTGCTGGAGGCTGAAGCTGGACTGGTCCCGAAATCAATACCACTTCCGCTCCTGCATCTCTTGCCGCTTCGGCGATCGCATAGCCCATCTTTCCTGTAGAATGATTGGAGATAAACCGGACGGGATCAATTTTTTCCCTGGTCGGACCGGCTGTGATCACCACTTTCTTGCTGTGCAGCATTCCTGCTTTAGGCTGAAAAAATTGCTCCACCAACGACACAATTTTTTCCGGTTCCTCAAGCCGGCCTTTACCGATGTAACCGCAGGCAAGAAACCCTTCGCTCGGTTCAATAAAACGATACCCATACTCTGCTAAAACCGCAAGATTTTTCTTCACGGCAGGATGGTCGTACATATGCACGTTCATTGCTGGTGCAATCCATACAGGAGCATTCGCTGCTAAAATGGCCGTCGTTAACATATTATCAGCCAATCCATTGGCAAGTTTTGCGATTGTATTGGCTGTGGCTGGTGCAACCATGATTAGATCAGCCCAGTCGGCAAGGTCAATATGCGCAATCACATGCGGATTTTTTTCATCAAAAGTATCCACATAGACATCGTTGCGGGACAAAGCTTGAAAGGTTAGCGGAGCAATGAATTTCACGGCCGATTCACTTAAAATGACTTTCACTTCCGCCCCAGCCTGTACGAGTTTGCTCGTCAGCGCAGCAGCTTTATAGGCAGCAATCCCCCCGGTTACTCCTAATAAAATTTTTTTATTTCCTATCATTTCCGATCCCTCGTCTCTTCTGATCGATAAGCGGTCTTTCTTTTCATTATGCTTGAATTTCGACAAGATTTCACGTTTTTCACATAACTTTTCAAAATAAAAAAGGCTGACACTAGAGTCAGTCCCTTTTTCCGAATTCGGTACAAATTGGTGGAACAACGGGGTTCGCTTTTACTCCACAGCTTCCTGTTTTTTTGCAACGCGATACGTAAGCTCGCCTTGGTAAATTTCTTCGAGGGCTTTCCCTACGCATTTATAAGAAACATACTTTGGCAGCCGTTCGTCCTTTGTTTGCTGCATGGAGCGTGCTCTTTTTGCCGCAACCGAGACAAGCGAATATTTAGAGTCAATTTTTTCTAACAATGAATCAATTGATGGGTATAGCATTTTATTCAACCTCCAGTAATTTTAAATAGCGATGCTCCACACGTTCTCTGCGGCAATGCTCTGCAGTTACAATCGCTTTTATTTTTTCACAGGCATGCTCCACTTGATCATTTTCCACAACATAATCATACAAAGACATCATTTCAATTTCTTCACGGGCGGTAAGCATCCGGTTGTGGATTAAGTCCTCTGTTTCGGTACCGCGTGTTACAATCCGGTTTTTTAATTCGGACAAACTTGGCGGCATTAAGAAAATAAATAAGCCTTCCGGAAACTTCTCCCGGACTTGGCGGGCGCCTTTTACTTCAATCTCCAAAAATACATCCTTGCCGGAATCAAGCGTTTCTCTTACATAGTCAACAGGTGTGCCATAATAATTGCCGACATACTCAGCATATTCGAGCAGCTTGCCTTGCTGAATGAGCATTTCAAACTCCTCGCGCGATTTAAAGAAGTAATCAACCCCATGGACTTCCCCTTCTCTTGGTGCCCTAGTTGTCATTGAAATCGAATATTCAAACGCCGTGTCAGGCTGGGAAAAAATTGCTTTTCGAACCGTTCCTTTCCCAACACCTGATGGGCCGGAAAGAACGATGAGCAATCCTTTTTCTTGCATATTAAAATCCTACCCTTCATCAAATATTTCATCACTGCCCGCCAGACGATTGGCCACTGTTTCCGGTTGCACAGCAGAAAGAATGACATGATCGCTATCCATTACAATAACTGCACGCGTTCGTCTGCCGTATGTAGCGTCAATCAATACTCCCCGGTCGCGGGCATCTTGGATGATTCTTTTAATCGGAGCAGATTCAGGGCTTACTATGGAAATAATCCGATTGGCGGAAACAATATTTCCATAACCGATATTAATCAATTTAATTGACATGATGCTCCTCCAATCATCAATATCTTATTTTGACCGTGTCCAACAGTTTCTAAACGGGGACTACTCTATATTCTGAATCTGTTCTTTCAATTTCTCAAGCAAACTTTTCATCTCAACAACTTTTTTAGCAATGTTTGCATCATTTGCTTTAGAACCAATCGTATTGGCTTCCCTGTTCATTTCCTGCACGAGGAAATCGAGCTTGCGGCCAATTGGTTCATTCTCTTCAATTGTTTGATAAAATTGTTGAATATGACTTTTCAGCCTTGTCACTTCCTCATTGATATCAGCTTTATCGGCAAAAATGGCAACCTCCGTTAAAATCCGTGCTTCATCCACTTGTCCCTGAAGAAACTCCTGCATTCTTTTCTCCAGTCTTTCTTGGTAGTTTTGGACAACAAGCGGGGCAAACTGCTTTAATTCATCCACCACTTTAACCATTTGCTGCAAGTTTGCCGTCAAATCCTTTTGCAGTTCTTCTCCTTCGGCAATCCGCATTTGCTTGAGCAGTTCAGCAGCTTGGCCGACTGCGGTAAGAACAAGATTCTCCAGTTCTTCATTTCCGGCATCACTTTCTTCGATATGTACAAGCTCTTCGCGATTCAGCAGATCTTGCAGTGTTACTTGACCTCCGATTTTATATTTCTCCTGCGCTTCAAGGACAAACTGATAATATTCTTCAATAAGCTTCCAGTCAACATGAACTTTCCGGGTTACGGTTCCTTCACCCTCAATTGAAACGTATACTTCCACCCGGCCGCGACGGATATGCTGATTTAATTTTTTCTTCATCTTATCTTCTATTTTAATAAGTTGGCGGGGCATTCGAATATTAAATTCACAAAAGCGGTGATTGACCGTTTTAATTTCTACATTTATAGAGAACGGTCCTGACTCTGCCTTGCTTCTTCCAAAGCCTGTCATACTTATAACCATCTCATGCACATCCAATCTACCTATGTAAAGAAAACAAAAGGTAATAGAGCCTTCTCTACTACCTTTTGGATTATATCATAGTTTATTTTGTTTTTCTTGCCAAAAATGTTCCTGCAAGTAAAAAAGTTGGAATAGCGGATAAGCCAATGATGAGCAGCCAGTCTCTCGGAGCGATTGGAAGCGTATGGAATATTGGCTGCAATGGCGGGAAATAGATGACAACGAGCATAAGTGCCATTGATGAAATGACAGACCCAACAAGGAACATATTCCCAAATGGATTTCTCGACAATACCGATTTTTCGCTGCGGCAATCAAAAACATGAATTAATTGTGCCATAACAAGGGCAGCAAAAGCGACTGTCTGTGCGTATTGCAGTCTTGCAGGATCATTTTTGTAGACAATCATAAACGACATTAATGTCACTATCCCAATCAGAAATCCTCTTGAAATAACTTTCCAGCCAAGTCCCCTTGCAAAGACACCTTCCTTAGGACTGCGGGGATTGCGCCTCATCACATTATCCTCCGGGCGGTCCACCCCAAGTGCCATCGCCGGCAAGCCGTCTGTCACTAGGTTCACCCAAAGAATTTGGATCGGAACGAGCGGAAGCGGCAGCCCAAGAATCATCGCAAACAACATGACGAGAATTTCCCCGACATTCGATGCTAACAAGTAACGGATGAATTTACGAATATTTTCATAGATGTTTCGGCCTTCTTTGATCGCCGCTTTAATCGTTGCAAAATTATCATCTAATAAAACGAGCGCAGATGCTTCCTTGGCAACGTCTGTACCGGTGATTCCCATTGCGACTCCGATGTCCGCGGCTTTGATGGCCGGAGCATCATTTACACCATCACCTGTCATCGCAACAACATGTCCTTTATTTTGCAGTGCTTTTACAATTTTAAGCTTATGCTCCGGTGACACGCGTGCAAAAACAGATACTTCATCAACAACTTCTTCCAGTTCCCCCACTGTCATATTAGACAACGCCTTACCATCCAAAACCCTGCTTTTGCTTGTTAAAATTCCAAGCTGGCCGGCGATTGCCTTTGCAGTGATGACATGATCGCCAGTAATCATCACCGTTTTGATTCCGGCAGCCTTACATTCTTTTACGGCATCCTTCACTTCAGGCCTTGGAGGATCAATCATGCCTTGGATCCCGATAAACGTTAATTTCTGTTCTGCTTCTTTTTCACTTAAAATTACCGTACTTGGAGACACCGGCTTGTAGGCTATCGCAATCGTTCTCAGCGCCTGCGAAGCAAGATTATTGATTGCATTTTGGACTTTCGCTTGCAGATCGCTGCTGAAATATTGATTTCGGTTAGCCCAAAGAATCGATTCACATGCGCCCAAAAGGACATCCGGCGCTCCTTTTGTTACGATGAAATGCCTGCCTTTTGAATCTTTCACATGCATGCTCATCATTTTTCTAGCTGAATCAAACGGGAACTCATTCAGGATCGTGAACTCATTTAACAGCGCCGGACGATCATAGCCTGCTTTCATTGCGCTCACCAGCAGGGCACCTTCCGTAGGGTCGCCGTCAAGGACAATATCATCCTCATTAAAATTCAACTGTGAATGATTGCAGATCATTCCAAAGATCAGCATTTGCTGCAGCGCTTTTTCATCCCTGATTTGGATCGGTTCATTATTCTCATAAAATTGGCCTGAAGGCTCATAGCCAACACCATCGACAGTCCAGGTTTTTCCCCCGCTCCACAGATGGGTCACTGTCATTTTATTCTGCGTCATTGTGCCGGTTTTATCTGAACAAATGACCGAAGCACAGCCAAGCGTCTCGACCGCCGGCAGCTTTCGGACAATGGCATTTTTTTTGATCATTTTTTGAACCCCAAGTGATAAGGCAACTGTTACAATCGCCGGCAAGCCTTCCGGAATCGCTGCAACCGCAAGGGATACTCCTGCTAAAAACATTGTGTAAAGATCGTGACCTTGAATCACGCCAATCATAACGACAAGAACGGTTAACAAAAGCGCTGCTACAATTAAAATTTTCCCAAGCTGTTCCAGCCGGCGCTGAAGTGGTGTTTGAGCTGCTTCCGCATTTTGCAGCAAATTTGCAATCTGCCCCATCGCCGTATCCATCCCCGTGGCAACTACAACTCCGATTCCGCTTCCCCGAGTCACCATTGTTCCCATAAAAGCTATATTTTCCATATCGCCAACTCCCGGGTTGCTTGCCATAAGCGGGTTATGATGCTTTACGGCTGGTACAGATTCGCCGGTAAGTGCCGACTCCTCAATTTCCAAGCTTTTCGCATCGATAATTCGAACGTCTGCCCCAATCCGATCCCCGCTTGAAAATTTTAGTACATCCCCAATGGTTACTTCCTTTGAAGGAATCCTAATCCATTTTTCATCGCGCAGAACATAAACCTGCGGGGCAGATAATTCTTTTAATGCTTGAAGTGATTTTTCCGCTTTCCTTTCTTGAAAAAAGCCAAGAAATCCATTAGAAATAACGATGGCAATGATTGCAATCGCATCAATATACTCACCAAGCAAACCGGAGATTAAAGTGGCTGCCAGCAGGACAAGAACCATAAAATCTTTGAATTGACTAAAAAATAAGAGTAAAGCCGATTGCTTTTCTCCTTCTTCTAATTCATTGTATCCGTGCTGCTTAATTCGCTTTTTCGCCTCATTCTCGGTTAATCCAGACGAAAAGTTAGTCGACAATGATTGTTCAACTTCGTTTAGGTCCATTTCATGGAATTTCATCCGGTCATTTCACTTCCCCCTTTAAAATCAACAACAGATTCTCTAAGAAAGCTTATTCAGTCTCGTCCAAAAAAATGCTATATTAAATGTGATATGCTGAGGACTCCTTTAACGGTTAGTTTTCTATGTTAAAAGATGTATATTTGTTATGATATAATGATAGGATCATTTTTAATGTGATAGAGCATAGAAATTTCCAAGAAAATTATTGATAGTAAAGGATGTTATCCATGTCATTTGATGGTTTATTTACACACACAATCGTTTCTGAACTGACAAGTTCGTTAAAAGGGGGACGCATCAATAAAGTTCATCAGCCCTATAAAAACGAAATTATTTTAATCATTCGAGCGAACGGAAAAAATCATAAACTGCTCCTTTCCGCACATCCAAGCTATGCAAGGGTACAGCTGACTAATGAATCCTATGACAATCCAAGCGAACCCCCGATGTTTTGCATGCTGCTCAGAAAACATTTAGAGGGATATTTACTTGAGGATGTCTATCAAGTTGGGACAGATCGGATCATTATTTTTGAAATAAAGGGACGCAACGAAATCGGCGATCTCAGTAATAAGCAGTTAATTGTGGAAATTATGGGGCGGCACAGCAACATTGTCCTCGTTGATAAGATCCGCGGCATCATTCTTGACAGTGTTAAGCATATCTCCTTTGCACTGAACAGTCATCGCGCGATTTTACCAGGGCAACAGTATGTTTTTCCACCGGAACAAAACAAGCAGGATCCCTTCACAGCAACAGAAGAAGATGTCATTAAGCTGTTGGATTTTAATGGCGGCAAACTCGATAAGCAGCTTGTCGATTCCTTTTCAGGTATTTCACCGCTGTTTTCAAAAGAAGTGATTTATAAAAGCGGTCTTGCCAATCGAAAAACTGTACCGAAGACTTTTATTCAGCTGATTGAAAAGATCAAAAAAAATACAATATCCCCTGCAATCATTGAATACAGCGGAAAAGAAGCGTTTTATCTCTTCCCGCTTGAACATCTAAAAGGGGCAGCTAAGACCTATTCATCGTTAAGCGCGATGCTTGACCGCTATTATTTTGGCAAGGCGGAACGCGACCGTGTAAAACAGCAAGGTCATGATTTAGAACGGTTTATTTTAAACGAAAAAGAAAAGAATGAAAAGAAAATCATCAAACTTCAAAACACGCTTAAAGAAGCGGAGAAAGCGGATAAATTCCAGCTGTTTGGCGAGTTGCTGACGGCCAATCTTTACGCGGTTCAAAAAGGGATGGTAGAAATTGAAGTAGTGGATTATTACGATGAAAATGGCAGCACGGTTATCATTCCGCTTGATCCACGAAAGACACCATCCGAAAATGCGCAAAAGTATTTTTCAAAATACCAAAAAGCCAAAAATGCCGTGTCGGTTGTCGAAGAACAAATTGATCTCGCCCGGGCAGAAGCAGCCTATTTTGACAACTTGCTTCAGCAAGTAGAATCCGCGTCACCGAAGGATCTTGAAGAAATCCGCGAAGAGCTTGTTGAAGGTAAATATATTCGGGTACGGAAAAATCGCTCCGGGAAAAAAGGCCAGAATGCCAAACCTATTCTTGATCGCTTTATCTCCTCAAGCGGGACAGAAATCATCGTCGGTAAAAACAATAAACAAAATGATTATTTAACAAACAAACTTGCTGCCCGCGATGAAATTTGGCTGCACACGAAAGATATCCCCGGCTCGCATGTCGTAATTCGCAGCAAGGAACCGGATGACCATACGCTGAAGGAAGCCGCCATTCTCGCCGCTTATTTCAGCAAGGCTCGAAATTCGAGCTCTGTTCCTGTTGATTACACTAAAGTTCGCTTTGTTAAAAAACCAAGCGGCGCAAAACCCGGATTTGTCATCTACGAAAATCAGCAAACGGTTTATGTAACTCCGGATGAGGACATGGTCTTGAAATTAAGAAAGAAGGAATAGAAAATAGCCTGAGGGAAATTGATTCCTTCAGGCTGTTTTTTGTTTCATGAACGCTTATCTACTTTCCCACTTCCGGCTCCATTCGCTCGGATCCTCGCTCCACGCTTGAAGGCTGTTCCGGTCTTCCTCGCTGACATAGCCAATTTCAACTGCTTTTTCAACTAGTGCTGGAAAATCTGTGAGGGAAACTGTACGAACAGCAGCATGATCGAGCAGCTCTTTCCCTTTTGCAAGTCCATATGTAAAAATCGAAACAGCGCCTAGCACTTCACAGCCTGCCGCTCTTAGTGCCTCAACGGCTGTTATTACGCTCCCGCCGGTTGAAATTAAATCTTCCACAACAACAACTTTTTGCCCTTTTTCCACTTTTCCTTCAATCTGATTTCCCTTGCCATGTCCTTTTGCTTTCGAGCGAACATATACCATCGGCAGATCGAGCAGATCGCTCACCCATGCGGCATGCGGGATTCCTGCTGTGGCTGTTCCGGCAACAACCTCTGCTTCCGGGAAATGCTCGATGATTAAGTCCTTCAGGCCTGCAGCAATCTCCTTTCTAACAGCGGGGTAGGATAAAGTTAAGCGATTGTCGCAATAAATCGGGGAACGCAGTCCAGACGTCCATGTAAACGGCTCATGCGGTTTTAAGGCAACCGCATGAATTTCTAACAGTTTTTCGGCAATTGTGTATTTCATTCTTTTTCCCCTCTCCATGCTTTCATCCATTGCTGGTAGCTTTTTAGCGGATCATCCGCTCTTGTTATCGAACGTCCGACGACAATCGCCGAAACCCCTGATTCTTTAGCAAATTGCGGTGTCGCTACCCGCTTTTGATCTTGAATTTCATCCGATTCCAAACGTATTCCCGGTGTTACTGTGTGAAAATCCCGTCCAAGCAGCTCCCGAATCGCCCCCGCTTCCCAAGCGGAACAAACAACACCGTCTAATCCCGCTTCCTTCGTCAAGGCAGCATAATGCAGCACCGATTCCTTTAATGACGTTCT
This sequence comes from Bacillota bacterium Lsc_1132, assembly GCA_044598425.1. Lineage (GTDB taxonomy): Bacteria > Bacillota > Bacilli > Bacillales > Cytobacillaceae > JAEVLT01. The sequence goes on along the minus strand of CP172536.1, from coordinate 1,267,038 downwards.
AATGAGCTGCTCTCGCTGCATTTGCTGTTCTGAAGTACTTGTAAGCTGTGTCACTGCAATGCAGTCAGGCCGTTTGCGGCCGGCGACAGTTCCGGCTTCCAATCCTTCCAGCGCCGCCGTCATCATTTCTTTTCCGCCAGCAGCATGGACATTGACGAGATCACATTCAAACCGGGCGAGATTTTTCATGGTACTTTTCACTGTATTTGGAATATCATGAAGCTTTAAATCGAGAAAAATGCGGTGACCAACTAGTTTCAACTGCTCGATAATCGCCGGCCCCTCTTTATAAAAGAGCTCCATCCCTACTTTTACAAAAAGCTGTTCGTTCACAAATGGTTTAAGAAACTTCTGCACTCCATCACGATCGGCAAAATCAAGCGCGATAATAAGTGAGTTGTCCATTCTGCTTCCAGCTCCTTCCTGTGCATTCGCTTATATGATCGTAACCCAATTGATCAAGAAGTGCAGGCAGTTCTTCAATGATTGTCGGGCAAACAAACGGATCGACGAAGTTGGCTGTGCCGACAGCAACCGCACTGGCTCCGGCATAAAAATATTCAATCACGTCGGCAGCTGATGCAATTCCTCCCATGCCGATAATCGGCAGCTTTACATTCTGGCTTACTTCATAGATCATCCGGATCGCAATCGGTTTAATCGCTGGTCCTGATAGACCGCCCGTCCGATTCGCTAAAATCGGCTTGCCTGTCTTGATGTCAAGCCTCATGCCGACAAGCGTATTGATCATTGTCAATCCATCCGCGCCGCCTGCTTCCACTGCTTTAGCCATCTCGACAATATTGGACACATTCGGTGAAAGCTTCACATAAACAGGAACTTCGGAAACTTCCTTCACTTTCTTTGTTAGCTGTTTTGCAACTTCAGGAACTGTACCAAAAGCCATCCCGCCTTTTTTCACGTTCGGGCAGGAAATATTTAATTCAAGCGCGTGAACATTTGCTGCTTTGGATATCTCTTTTGCTACTTCAACATAATCCTCTTCAACCGAACCCGCCACATTGGCAATAATCGGTACATCGAATTGTGAAAGCCATGGAAGTTCTTCTGAAAGAACTTTTTCAAGTCCCGGGTTTTGCAGACCAATCGCATTCAGCATACCTGCCGCCGTTTCCGCTACCCTCGGCGTTGGGTTGCCAAAGCGTGGCTCAAGTGTTGTGGCTTTAATCATGATCGCTCCGAGCACACTTAAATCATAAAATTCGCTATACTCTTTGCCAAACCCGAAACAGCCTGATGCCGGCATGACCGGATTATTTAATTTCAACCCCGGCATTTCAACGTTTAACCGGTTCATAATACAACCTCCCCTGCCCGAAAAACGGGTCCATCGCTGCAAACTTTTTTATAGCCCGTTCCCAGCGGATCATCGCCCTTTTTGCAAACGCAGGCAAAGCAGGCGCCAATGCCGCAGCCCATCCGTTCTTCTAATGATAGAAAGACTTTTTTGTCAGGAAATTCCTGTTCCAATGCTTTTAACATCGGCATCGGTCCGCAGGCGTACAGCACATCAAAGGCAAGTTGATGCTGATTAATGACGTCTGTCACAAACCCCTTTTCTCCATATGTTCCATCCACTGTGGCCACATATACGTCGCCATATTGCGAAAATTTATCTTCATAAAAAACCGCTGATGCCGTTTGAAATCCGAGCACATGGATGACCTTGACACCTTTTGCCGAAAGTTGTCGTGAAAGTTCAAACAAAGGAGGAACCCCTATGCCTCCACCAACGAGTAAAGCGGTGCCGTCTTCGAGCGTTTCCTCTACGGGAAAACCATTCCCTAGCGGGCCAAGGATATCTGCATTCATACCAACTTCTTTTGCCGAGAGAAGGGAAGTTCCACGGCCTTCCTTGCGGTAAATCATGGTAATTTCCTGTTTGACCGGATCAAAAGACGAGATGCTGATCGGCCGCCGTAAAAGCGGATCCATTCCATTATTTACCTTGATATGAACAAACTGACCGGGAGCATGAATTTCATTTACCAACTCCCCTTTTACCGTCAGCTCATATATATCCTCGGCAATTTCCTTTTGGCTGATAATTTTGCACAATTCTTTTCGCTTCACGAAAACACAGCCTCCTCTTCGGCATTTTCCGCATCCATTGCTTCTGCTGAAAAGTTCATCGATTCGATCACTTTTAAAATCGCATCGGCAGTATCTAAAGAAGTTAAACATGGAATGCCATTTTCCACTGCTTCCCGGCGGATCCGGAAACCATCGCGCTCCGGCTGTTTTCCTTTTGTCAGTGTATTGATGATGAACTGCACTTCACCTTGATGGATCACATCGATAAGTGTCCGGCCGTCTGAACCAATTTTACCAATGACTTTAACAGGGAGACCGCTCTTTCTAAGAACGTCAGCCGTTCCGTTTGTCGCCATCAGCTGATAGCCATTTGCTGCAAAGCGCTTGGCCAGCTGCAATGCTTCTTCCTTATCTTTATCGGCAACTGTAAACAATACGGTGCCGAACTTTTGAATCGTCATTCCCGAGGCGACAAGACCTTTGTACAGCGCTTTTTCAAGCGTGCTGTCTTTGCCCATCACTTCTCCGGTTGATTTCATTTCAGGGCCGAGGGTAATATCGACATCCCGCAATTTGGCAAATGAGAAAACGGGCACTTTTACAAATACACCTTCTTTTTCAGGAAGAAGTCCTGGCGTATAGCCTTGCGCAGTAAGCGAAACCCCTAAAATCGCTTTTGTGGCAATCTTCGCCATTGGCACCTTTGTAATTTTGCTTAAAAACGGAACCGTCCGGCTTGAACGCGGGTTAACTTCAAGGACATAAACCTTTCCATCGGAAAGCACGTACTGAATATTGAGCAAGCCAATGATACTGAGCCCTTTTGCTAATTTTTCGGTGAACTCAACGAGCTGCTGTTTCACGTCTTTGGACAAGGTTTGCGTCGGATAGACAGCAATCGAATCACCTGAATGCACTCCCGCCCGCTCAATATGCTCCATGATACCGGGGATCAGCACATTGACTCCATCGCAAATGGCATCTACTTCAATTTCCTTTCCGGTTAAATAACGGTCAATTAAAACAGGATGTTCCGGATTGATTTTTACCGCGTTTTCCATATAATGAAGCAATTCTTCTTTTCGGTAGACAATCTCCATCGCTCTTCCGCCAAGGACGTACGATGGACGGACGAGAACCGGATAGCCAATTTCTTCGGCAATCTCAAGCGCTTCGCCAACTGAAAGAGCCGTTTTTCCAAGTGGCATCGGTATGGCCAGCTCTTGAAGAGCCTGCTCGAATTTATCTCTGTCTTCTGCCCTGTCGACATTTTCCAGACTGGTGCCTAAAATCTTCACACCGTGTTCTACTAACTTGGCGGCAAGATTAATAGCCGTTTGCCCGCCAAATTGAACGACAACGCCCTCCGGTTTTTCAAGATCGATAATCTGCATTACATCTTCAATCGTCAGAGGCTCAAAATACAGCTTATCAGAGATGCTGAAATCCGTCGAAACTGTTTCAGGATTGTTATTAATGATGATCGCTTCATATCCGGCCTCTTTAATCGCTTTGACCGAATGGACTGTGGCATAGTCGAATTCAATTCCCTGTCCGATGCGGATCGGTCCGGATCCCAGAACAATCACACTTTTTCGCTCTGTTCGTACTGATTCATTTTCTTCCTCATATGTTCCGTAATAATAAGGGGTTTCCGATTCGAACTCGGCTGCGCATGTGTCGACCATTTTAAAAACTGGAACAATCCCTTTCCCATTGCGCCACTTGTATACATCAAGTTCTGTTGATTCCCAGAGCTCGGCAATTTTAATGTCAGCAAATCCTTTCTGTTTCGCTTCTTTTAAAACTTCCGCATCAAACGGATGATCCCGAAGCTTTTTTTCAAAAGCGGTTAAACCAGCGAATTTATGAAGGAAAAACAGATCGATTTTACTCCATTCATGGATTACATCGATACTCACTCCGCGTTTCAATGCTTCGGCGATATAAAACAGCCGCTCATCGCCTGCCTTGCGAATCCGCTTTTCTAAAAGCTGATCAGCAATCTCGGCTGCCCCTTTTAATTCAAAATGATATACGCCTGCTTCAAGGGAGCGAATCGCCTTCAGCAATGACTCTTCAAAGCTTCGTCCGATCGCCATCACTTCCCCTGTCGCTTTCATCTGTGTTCCAAGCGAACGGTTGCCAGATTCGAATTTATCAAATGGCCATCTTGGGATCTTGGTCACGACATAGTCAAGCGCTGGTTCGAAGCTCGCATACGTTTTCCCCGTAACCGGGTTCAACATTTCATCCAGCGTTAAGCCAACAGCAATTTTCGCGGCTAGCTTGGCAATCGGATAGCCCGTAGCCTTGGATGCTAACGCTGATGAACGGCTTACCCTTGGGTTTACTTCGATGATGTAATAATGGAAGCTGTTTGGATCAAGTGCCAGCTGCACATTGCAGCCGCCTTCGATTTCAAGTGCACGGATAATTTTTAAGGAAACATTGCGCAATAACTGATATTCTCTGTCGCTAAGTGTCTGGCTCGGGGCAACAACGATGGAATCGCCGGTATGAATACCGACAGGATCAATGTTTTCCATATTGCAGACAACAATGGCGTTGTCATTAGAATCACGCATGACTTCGTATTCAATTTCTTTGTATCCGGCAATGCTTTTTTCCAACAGACATTGATGGACTGGACTGTTCTTTAAGCCGCTTGTAACGATTTCCTCAAGCTCTTGATGATTGTGGCAAATCCCGCCACCTGTGCCGCCAAGGGTATAGGCGGGACGGACGATAACCGGGTAGCCGGTTTCTGCAACAAAACGTTCTGCTTCTTCAAATTGATGGATGATGGCACTATCAGGAACCGGTTCGCCGAGCTCATTCATTAAATTGCGGAACAATTCCCGATCCTCTGCTTTTTCGATCGCTGCCAGCTTCGTGCCAAGCATCTCAACTCGGCATTCTTCTAAAACGCCTGATTTTGCTAGCTGAACAGCCAGATTTAAACCTGTCTGCCCCCCGAGAGTGGCAAGGAGGGCATCCGGCCGTTCTTTGCGAATAATCCGGCTGACAAAATCCAGTGTCAGCGGCTCGATATAAACGACATCCGCAATTTCCGTATCTGTCATAATTGTTGCCGGATTGGAGTTGACAAGAATAACGCGGTATCCTTCTTCTTTGAGCGCTATGCAGGCCTGTGTGCCGGCATAATCAAATTCCGCTGCCTGCCCGATCACAATCGGTCCTGAGCCGATTACAAGTATGGTTTGAATATCTGTCCGTTTTGGCATATTAGCGAACCTCCTGTTTTTCGGAAATCATCATATCGATAAATTGGTCGAAAAGTTCATTTGCATCTTCCGGTCCCGGAGATGCTTCCGGATGGTATTGCACCGTAAAAGCCTGGTAATCCAAATGTTTAAGGCCTTCTATGCTCTCATCGTTAATCGCTATATGCGTGACTTCCAACCTTGTATTTTGGATCGAATCGTTTTCAACTGTGTAGCCATGGTTTTGGGCGGTGATCGCAACTTTTCCAGTTCGCAAGTCTTTTACCGGGTGGTTAGAACCGCGGTGGCCAAATTTCATTTTAACGGTTTCTGCACCGCAGGCAAGCGCAAATAATTGATGACCAAGACAGATGCCGAACAAGGGAACTTTACCTAAAACTCCCTTGATCATTTCAATCCCTTCCGGTACATCTTTCGGGTCACCAGGTCCGTTAGAGAGCATGATTCCATCAGGTCGAAGCTGGAGAATTTCCTCCGCTGTTGTATTATAAGGAACGACAATGACATCGCAGTCACGCTGATTTAATTCACGCAATATACCGTGCTTCATACCAAAATCTACAAGTACCACCCGTTTGCCCCGTCCCGGACTCGGATATGGGTTTTTCGTTGATACTTGGCTTACTTGATTGGTTGGCAGATCCTTGGAGCGAAGCATTTCGAGAGCTTCGTCTGCATCGCGTTCAATGCTGCAAATCATTCCTTTAAGCGCTCCATACTGACGGATAATTCTCGTTAGCTTTCTTGTGTCGATTCCGGAAATTCCAGGAATTTTTTTTCGTTTAAAATACTCATCAAGCGTCCGTTCCGATCTCCAGTTGGACGGAAAGTCAGCCGTTTCCTTCACAATGAAGCCCTTCACTGCCGGCGTGATCGATTCGAAATCATCACGGTTGATTCCGTAATTACCGATTAGCGGGTATGTAAGCGTGACAATTTGCCCGCAGTATGATGGATCTGAAAGAATTTCCTGATAGCCTGTCATCCCGGTGTTAAAGACTACTTCGCCGACTGTGTCGGTGTCGCTGCCAAAAGCTTTGCCGATAAAAATGGTTCCATCTTCTAAAATTAATTGTCTTTTCATACGTATACACGCCCTTCTTGCCAAGCAATTTTTCCATCAACAATTGTCATGACCGGCCAGCCTTTGCATTTCCAGCCAGCAAATGGAGTATTTTTTCCTTTTGATAAAAATTCCTCTCGGTTAATCGAACGCTCTTCTTGTAAATTTAACAGCACGATATCTGCGGCAGCGCCAATTTCAATTTTTCCATATGGCAGGCCGAACGCTTCTGCTGGCTTTATTGTCATCCATTCAATCAGTTCTTCGAGCGTCATCTTATTTTGCATAACAAAATTTGTATATAGCAGTGGGAAAGCGGTTTCCAATCCGACGATTCCAAACGGCGCGAGCTGCATGCCTTCACTTTTTTCTTCCGCCGTATGCGGTGCATGATCTGTTGCAATAAAATCGATCGTCCCATCTAAAAGTCCTTCGATTAATGCATCACGGTCGGCACGGCTGCGAAGCGGTGGATTCATTTTATAATTCGCATCAAACCCCGGTATATCATCCTCACTTAATAATAGATGATGCGGCGTTACTTCCGCAGTGACGCGAATGCCCGCCCGCTTGGCATCACGCACAATCCGAACCGATTCTTTTGTGCTGATGTGGCAAACATGATAGTGGCATCCGGCCTGCTCAGCAAGCAATACATCCCGGGCAATCTGTACGGATTCACAGACGGATGGTATCCCATTTAAGCCGTGTTTTTTTGAAAAAGTACCTTCGTGTACGCAGCCTTTGTTTATCAATGTGTTTTCTTCACAATGGGCAACGATCGCCATGCCGCAATTGGCTGCTTTTTTCATTGCTTCAAGCATGACAGCCGCTGATTGGACCCCTACGCCATCATCTGTTAAAGCAAACGCTCCGGATTCTTTTAGTCCGGAAAAGTCCGTTAATTCCTGACCGAGCTCTCTTACCGTAATGGATGCATATGGAAGAACGCGGACATGTGCCTTTTCCTGAATTCGTGACTGAAGCCATTCCATTTGCTGCTTTGTGTCTGGGACAGGTCTTGTGTTCGGCATGGCAGCAATCGTTGTAAAACCGCCTCTTGCCGCTGCAAGCGTGCCTGTTGCAATCGTTTCTTTTTTCTCGCCGCCCGGCTCGCGGAGGTGGACGTGAAGATCAATAAATCCCGGAGCTGCCACTAAACCTGAAGCATCGATGGTTTGATCCACTGGTGTTTTTAGCTCTGAACCAATTTCTTTGATTTTCCCATCTTCAATTAAAATATCTCCCTGTTTGACTTGTCCGCAATTAACTATATACCTTGTATTTTGAATGAGTAGTTTCATTGATTAGTCCTCCTTGTACGCTTTCTAATGATCTTTTCAAAACAGCCATCCTTACGAATACACCGTTTTGCATTTGCTTAAAGATCCTTGAACGTTCACATTCCACGAGACTATCTGCAATTTCAACGTTTCGATTGACCGGCGCCGGATGCATAATAATACTTCCAGGCTTCATCCATTTTTCCCGCTCGACCGTTAAACCAAATTGCTCATGGTACTGCTTCGCGCTAAAGCGGCCAATGCCGCTGTCCTGGTGGCGTTCGTGCTGCACACGCAAAAGCATGACAACATCCGCATTTGAAATCGCATCATTTACCGTTTCGTAACGGCCATTTTTCATGATGCGATTATCAAACCATTCTTCCGGTCCGGAGAAAGTAACCTCGGCTCCTAAATTGGTTAGGGCATCTGCGTTCGAACGTGCTACCCTGCTATGGCGAATATCTCCAACGATCGCCACTTTCAGTCCGGCAAAACGGCCGAATTCCTGTTGAATCGTTAATAAATCAAGGAGAGACTGGGTTGGATGGTGGCCGCAGCCATCACCTGCATTAATAATTGGAATCGATATGCTGCCTGTCAAAGAATCGAAGTAATGATCCTCCGGATGACGGATCACAACGGCGTTTACGCCAATGGATTCCAGCGTTTTGACGGTATCATACAATGTTTCCCCTTTTTGCACGCTGGAAGTACTCACTTCAAACGGGATCACTCCAAGCCCAAGTTTTCTTTCCGCCATTTCAAAGCTGCTCTTCGTTCTTGTACTTGGTTCAAAAAATAGATTTGCCGCAAACACCTGATCGCTTGGTCGCCATACCATTCCATCAGCGAAACGCTGTGCGTCTGCGAGAATCTCAAACATTTCAGCACTGCTCAATTCAGCTGTTGTAAATAAATGCTTCACCGTGTTTCCCTCCTTCATTTTTCACCCTAATAAAAACAGCACCCCAATCCTTTGATCAGGGTGCTGTTCTGTCCTTGCAAAAAGGGTATACCCCCCCTAGCAACTTTATTGAACAAAGCTTGACACCCTTATAAGACTCTCATGGACTTATTTAAAAGGCTTATTCATTATTCTCATTATTTGTTTCAAACATTTCATCATCTGCTTCCACAGGTTTGCCTGGCAAAACAAGGTTTAAGACGATTCCGCATATTGCTGCGAGCGCCATGCCTTGGATTTGAAAAGACGCAGATACTTTAATGAAGGCTCCGCCAATTCCAATGACAAGAATGACCGAGGAAATTACCAGGTTCCGCTTATCACCGAAATCAATTTTGCTGTCAACAAGCATCCGTAATCCTGAGGAAGCTATAATCCCGAATAACAAGATGGATACACCGCCCATTACCGGTGTCGGAATGGAATGGATTAAGGCGGTTATTTTTCCAATAAAACCAAAGATGACGGCAATCACTGCGGCACCGGCAATGACATACACACTGTACACTCTTGTTATCGCAAGGACACCGATGTTTTCACCGTAGGTTGTTTTCGGCGGCCCGCCAATCAATGCAGAAATCATGGTGGCTGTCCCATCTCCAAGAATGGATCGCTGCAAACCCGGTTCTTTAATATAGTTGCGGCCGACAATTTTGCTTAGTACAAGCTGGTGTCCGATATGCTCAGATAATGTGACAACCGCCACCGGAACCATCAGCATGGCAATATCCAAAGTAACTTTTACTTTGTAGTCAACAAACGGGATGATAAATGAAGGCATTTCAAACCACTTTGCTTCGATTACCGGCTTAAAATCCACAATCCCTACAGTCAAGGCATAAATATAACCGACAACGATCCCTGCCAGAATCGGGATGATGCTTAACATTCCTTTAAAGTAAATCGAGAAGATAATTGTGGCCGCAAGCGTTACAAGCGCGACAGAAAAATAGAGCAAGCTGTATTTTCCAACCGGATTGTTCATTGCCATACCGACCGCTGTGCCAGCCAGTGCAAGGCCGATTACAATGATTACCGGTCCGACGACAATCGGCGGAAGCAATCTCATAATCCAACGATAACCTGCTTTTTTTATAATAAGAGCGACCACTGCATATACCAGTCCGGCAAGAAAAGTGCCAATCATTGCTGCGCCCTCTCCTCCGGCTGCCTTTGCCGCTATAACAGGAGCAATATAGGCGAAAGATGACCCCAAGTAAGCTGGCACTTGCCATTTGGTTAGGAGCAGGAAGGCCAATGTGCCGAGGCCGCTCGAAATCAGCGCGATCGATGGACTCAAGCCAACAAGGTACGGTACTAAAATAGTGGCTCCAAACATGGCGAATAAGTGCTGCAGGCTCAGCGTCAGCCACTGACCCGGTTTTGGAATATCTTTTACATCTAAGATTGGTTGATTTGACATTCTGGTTCCCCCTAAAATCATTAAAACTCTTGATGGTGATTCTTTCCTAAAGGTGTTTTGCAAATAAAAACCTCTTTGTCTGCAAAGGTACAAAGAGGTAGAAAAAGCCAATGGTTTCCTTTGGCTCTCCCCTTTGTCAGCCTCACAGGACTGCTATTAAAAGGGATATTTATTTGTCGTAAATACTAACTTGATCAATGCTATCTACTTCCATCAATTCAACGACGACTTTTTCAGAACTTGAAGTAGGGATATTTTTTCCTACAAAATCAGCGCGGATTGGCAGTTCCCTGTGACCGCGGTCGGCGAGCACAGCCAGCTGAATCGCTGCGGGACGGCCGATGTCCATAATGGCATCCATTCCCGCCCGTACTGTTCTTCCCGTAAAAAGAACATCATCAACGAGGATCACTTTTTTATTTGTAATTTCGACTGGAATATCCGAGCCTTTAACAAGCGGATTATCGCTTTTCTTTGTTAAATCATCCCGGTAGAGAGTAATATCGATTTCGCCAACCGAAATCGAACGTCCTTCAATCCCTAAAATCTTTTCTGCCAGCCGTCTTGCCAAATAAATTCCCCGTGTGCGGATGCCGACAAGAACACAATCGTCTATTCCTTTATTCTTCTCAATAATCTGGTGAGCAATTCTCGTTAACGCTCTGCGAATTGCCTGCTCATCAAGAACCAAAGCTTTTTGTTTCATTGATTGACACCTGCTTTTTTAAAAAATAAAACCTCTCACCGATCCGGCGAGAGGCTGAAAAGTTCATTCGCATGTAGCAGCACAGTTTGCTTCCATTTCTAAACCGTTTCCTTCTCAGCCTCACGGGACTGTTCTTAAAGGCATATTCAACTATAGTTATCATACTTTAAATCGTCACTTTTTGTCAATGCTTATTTTCATTTCCGAAGTTGCTCAAGCAGCCGGTTAAAATCGTCTGGCAACGGTGCTTCAAATTCCAAATAGTTTCCTGTTCTCGGGTGCGTAAATCCTAATACTCCCGCATGGAGGGCCTGTCCATCAATATCAAGCGTTTTCTTTGGTCCGTATTTGGGGTCGCCAGCAAGCGGATAGCCGATATACTTCATATGTACCCGAATTTGATGGGTGCGCCCAGTTTCCAATTGGCATTCAATAAAAGTATAATTGGTGAAACGCTCCAGCACGTGGAAATGGGTCACGGCGTGTTTTCCATCATCCACAACCATCATACTCTGCCGGTCTTTTGGATCTCGGCCAAGAGGGGCATCAATTGTTCCAAAGTCATGCGGAATAACCCCGTGGACGACCGCTTTATATTTCCGGGTGACGGTCTTCTCAACAAGTTGATTAACAAGACTTTCATGAGCCATATCGTTTTTTGCAACCATTAACAAGCCCGATGTATCTTTATCAATCCGGTGCACAATCCCTGGCCTTAATACACCGTTAATCCCTGATAAATCTTTGCAATGAGCCATCAAGCCATTCACAAGTGTTCCTGTTAAATGGCCGGGTGCGGGGTGCACAACCATTCCCCTTGGTTTATTTACAACAAGAACATCACTGTCCTCATAAAAAATGTCTAAGTGCATTTCCTCTGGAATGACATCAAGTTCTTTCGGCTCCGGAATGCTGATGACAATTTTGTCATTTGAAGAAACTTTATAATTGGTTTTTACGTGCTGTTGATTGACAAGTACTCTTCCATCTTTAATCCATTGCTGTACTTGTGTCCTCGACCATTCATCGTTTAGTGAGGAAAGGACTTTATCAATGCGATCGCCTTTTTGATCCTCAAGAACGATGTGTTCCATTTTCTCCATAAGTTTTCTCCTTCGTTTCTCTCTCATCCCGCAGCATTTGAATCATCAAGAGCGCAACACCAATGACGAGAGATGAATCGGCAACATTAAAGACAGGAAAGTCGTAAGTAAAAATAAAGGTATGAATGAAATCAACCACTTCTTTTCGAAAGACTCGATCGATAAAATTACCAATAGCGCCTCCAAGCATAAGAGCAAGCGAAATACCCAACAAGATTTTCCCTTTTGCCGCTTTTTGAATATAATAAACAATTGCCACGATTACAATCAGTGTGATCACATAAAACAACCACATCTGCCCCTGAAGAATCCCCCATGCCGCTCCTCGATTTCTGTGGGAGGTAATATAAAGAAATTGATCAATAATCGTAATGCTTTGGCCAAATTTCATTTTGCTTACAACCAGCCACTTTGTAAACTGATCTAATACGATAATGAAAAAGGCAAGTAAATAATAAAACACTAAGAAAAACCTCCGCATCTGCTCGTGACTTCCTTAGCATTTTAGCATAATTTTAAAGGATGAGCCAATGATACTTTATCAATGGATTGGTTTTCGGTAAAAAGAACCAACCTTTTGAAAATCATCTCTTGTTTTTGCCGTTGGCATGATCTTTAAAAATTCTTCAGGAAACAGTTCACCGGATAGTTCACATTGCCCGTAGCACCCATTTTCAACTTTATCGATTGCCGAGCGAATATCTGTTAATTCTTCTTCTAAAATGCTTTTCAGCCAATCATTCTTTTGTCTTTGCTTTAACGAAGCAAGAATTTCTTGTTCAGTCTGACGGAGTTCTACATACAGCTTTTCTTCTGTTGCATTCATGATGATACCTCCGTTTAATCGTTTTTACTATTTTATCCGGAGGAAATGAGCTAACACGGAAAAACTTTTGTCAAGCGCTACAACAATTAACGGGTGTGGAAAAAAACAGAAAAGTCCCCAAAAGGGACCTTTTCTGTCGTATATTTTCTAACTAAAATTATGTCTTAGCTACGTTTACTGTCTAGCTTCGAACGTTTTCCGCTTCTCTTATGCCAAATGGGAATAATGTTCTTTTACAACCACGGCACAGCGCGGACATAACCCTGGATGCTCTTGATCCTGCCCGACTTCCGGTGAAACAACCCAGCATCTTTCACAAGTTTCTCCTTCCGCTTTCGTCACAACAATGGCAGCGGACTCAAGCTTTAACGCATTGTCCGGTGCATCCTCATAAGCCCCGGCAACTTCGAAACCTGATACAATGAAAAGCTGTTGAAGGTTTTCTTCAATGGAGTCTAAAAGGGCTTTTGTCTTTTCATTTACATATAATGTTACTTTTGCCGTTAAAGACTTGCCAATTACTTTTTCATTCCGCGCTTCTTCAAGCGCTTTTAAAACATCATCGCGAAGTTTTAAGAACCCGTTCCACTTCGCTTCAATGGCTTCTGCATTTGCTAATGCACGGAATTCTGGCATATCTGTTAACTGGACACTTTCTTCCGCTGCAGACGGAATGAATTTCCACACTTCATCTGCTGTATGAGAAAGGATCGGCGCCACCAATTTTGTCAAAGCAATCAAAGACTCATGCAACACGGTCTGAATGGCGCGGCGATCATGCTGATCTTTTGCCTCAATGTAGAGAACATCTTTAGCAAAATCAAGATAAAATGCACTCAAGTCCAATGTGCAGAAATTATTGATCGCATGATAAATGCCGGCAAACTCGTAATTTTCATAGGCATTTTTTGCATATTTTATCAACTTATTTAACTTAACAAGCATAAATTGATCCACTTCACGCAAATCTTCGTATGCAATCCCGTCAACTTCAGGATTGAAATCCGCCAGGTTTCCAAGCAAGAAGCGGAACGTGTTACGGATCTTGCGGTAAACTTCTGCAACCTGTTTAAGAATTGCATCGGAAACACGGACATCAGCCTGATAATCAACTGAAGCAACCCAAAGTCGCAGAATATCCGCACCTAGCTGATTCATTACTTTGGCAGGTACTACAACATTGCCGATTGATTTACTCATTTTTCTTCCTTCACCATCAAGAGCAAATCCATGGCTTAATACGCCTTTATAAGGTGCCCTTCCTGTAACTGCGACCCCTGTCGATAAGGAAGAATTGAACCAGCCGCGGTATTGGTCAGATCCCTCAAGATAAAGGTCAGCCGGACGCTGAAGGTCATCTCTTTCCTCGAGCACTGCTTGATGGGAAGAACCGGAATCAAACCAAACATCCATAATATCTGTTTCTTTCGTAAACGTGCCATTCGGGCTGCTTGGATGGGTAAATCCTTCCGGCAGTAAATCTTTTGCTTCCCGTTCAAACCAAATGTTTGAACCGTGCTCGCGGAATAATTGCGAAATATGGCTGATCGTTTCGTCGTTGATGATCGCTTCGCCATTTTCCCCATAAAAGACTGGAATCGGAACGCCCCATACGCGCTGCCTTGATATGCACCAATCACCGCGATCGCGAACCATATTATAAAGGCGTGTCTCTCCCCATGCAGGAACCCATTTTGTTTCCTTTACAGCCTGAAGAAGTTCAGCGCGGAAGTCTTTAATGGATGCAAACCATTGTGCCGTTGCTCGAAAAATAACCGGTTTTTTCGTCCGCCAATCATGCGGATAAGAGTGAGTAATGAAACTGAGCTTTAATAGCGCACCTGCTTCCTCTAATCGCTGGCTGATTAATTTATTCGCTTCGTCATAAAACAATCCCTCAAAACCAGGTGCCTCATCTGTCATGCAGCCTTTATCATCAACAGGACAAAGGACATCCAAACCATATTTTTGGCCGACATAAAAGTCATCTTCCCCGTGTCCCGGTGCGGTATGAACACACCCTGTACCTGCATCAGTAGTCACATGTTCTCCAAGCATCACAAGGGAATCCCGTCCATATAATGGATGCATGGCAAGGATGTTTTCAAGTTCAGTGCCTTTTACCTTCTGAACAATTTCAGGGCTTTCCCAGCCAACCTCTTTTGTTACCGATTCTAAAAGTGCTTCGGCTACTAGATATTTTTTTCCATCAGCGGTTACTACCACATATGTTAAATCCGGATGGACGGAAATTCCCAGATTGGCAGGAATTGTCCATGGTGTCGTCGTCCAAATGACAATACTTGTGTCCGTATCAAGAACATTTTTTCCATCTTTCACTTTAAAAGCAACATAAATCGACGGAGAGCGCTTATCTTTGTATTCAATTTCTGCCTCTGCTAATGCAGATTCACTTGAAGGAGACCAATATACCGGCTTTTTCCCTTTGTAGATATATCCTTTTTTTGCCATTTCACCAAACACTTTAATTTGCTGCGCTTCATATTCAGGCTTTAGTGTAATATAAGGATTTTCCCAGTCACCGCGAACACCTAAACGTTTAAATTGTGAGCGTTGATTGTCGATTTGCTGTAATGCATACTCGGCACAAAGCTTGCGAAATTCCGCAACGGTCATTTCTTTACGCTTTACGCCTTTATTTGTTAACGCCTGCTCAATTGGCAGACCATGCGTGTCCCAGCCTGGAACATATGGGGCATTGAAACCGCTCATTGATTTATAACGAACAATGAAATCCTTTAAAATTTTGTTAAGTGCGTGCCCCATATGGATATCACCATTGGCATATGGCGGTCCATCATGCAGAATGAACATTGGACGGTCTTTTGTCCGTTCTTGAACCTTTTTATAAATGCCCATTTCTTCCCATTCCGCCTGAATTTCGGGTTCCCTGTTTGGAAGATTGCCACGCATAGGAAAATCCGTCTGCGGCATTAATAACGTATCTTTGTACTCCATTCACATTTCCTCCTGTTACTCATTGCTTTTTCCAAATAAAAAAACCTTCTCATCCCTAAATAGGGACGAGAAGGTTTGAATCTCGCGGTACCACCCTGATTGACAGCATTGACTGCAGTCCTCTTCGTCTATTCGTAACGTGAACAACCCGCCAAAGCCTATTTCCCATTCGGGTTTCAGCATGGAACTCCAGGGCGATCTTCCATTTTCCCCTTTTTATTGGGCTTTCACCATCCCCAACTCGCTGAACAAAAAGTTCCCGGAAAATGTACTGTCCCCTTCACTGTCATTAATCGTCTATACTGCTATTTCCAAAATTATAATCGAAAGGATGCCGGCACGTCAAGTTATGCCAGTGAATCTTCCTCTTGGGTGGCTTTTAATTCAGTCGCATCCAGTTCGTATTCAAGTAAATGATCCCAATCATCATTGTTGAGCAAATCGAGCTGAGCCTCCACCAGCATTTTAAAGCGTGTCCGGAAAACCTTCGATTGCTTTTTCAATTCCTCTATTTCGAGAGCAATTTTTCTTGCTTTCGACAATGATTCATTGATAATTCGGTCGGAATTTTTTTCCGCTTCTTTAACGATCAGTTTTGCTTCTTTTTGGGCGTTGCGCTTTACCTCTTCCCCGGCTTCCTGAGCAATCACAATCGATTTATTCAGCGTTTCTTCGATATTTGAAAAATGGCTCAAACGCTCCTTCATTTCTGCAAGGCGTTCTTCCAATTCCTTTTTCTCGCGCAAGACCAATTCATAATCTTTAATGACTTGATCAAGAAACTCATTTACTTCATCTTCATCGTAACCTCTAAACCCTTTAGTAAATTCCTTATTGTGTATATCTAACGGCGTTAATGGCATGATGCCACCTCCATAATAAATTGTCAGCTTTTTATGTATAGTAGAAACATTCGACAATTTTCAAGTAATTCCTGCTATAAAAACCAAATTATTTTTGCTTTCCGATCCGTATTCGCCATTTTTCTTTCTTCGTTTTTCCTTCGATAGACAAAATTTTCACCCTGCCGTGACCGCGGGCAGAAATCATGTCACCTTCCTTTAATTCGAAAGAAGGGTTGTCAATCAGCGTCCAATTCACTTTAACGAGTCCTTGCTGTATTAAAATCTGGGATTTTTGCCGCGCCAAATGATGAATCCCAGAAACAGCCGTATCCAAGCGGAGGGACGAAACCGTTAGTTCTTCTTCCGTCCAAACATCCTTTAACACCAGCGCTTCATCTAGTGTTTTCGGGAGCAAATCGACCGTTGCCTTGCCGATCGATTTCACTTGCATTTCAATATAATCTCCCACATCCGCACTGACAAAAAACTGAATTTGTTTTTCTTTGACAAGAATGTCGCCAAACTTCCCTCGTTTTAAGCCAACAGACATTAAACTGCCCAAAACTTGCCGATGCTCGATTGTAATAAACTTGCTTGGATATTCGACTTCATATAAACGAATTTGAAAATCTCCTTGATCGGCTGTTAAATAATCGGGAAGAAGCATCGCTCTTTTGCGTTCAGATTGCGCTGTCCCTCCAAAAAACTCAACTTTCACATCGGAGTTTTCTCCGAAAATCAGCTTGACAATTTGCTGTTCCCGCGGATCAAGGAAATCTGTCAACTTCGGCGCATACGTTTTTTCCACACTGCTTTTCCAATTTAAAACTTGATCGATAAAATCTTTTTCTTCATGTCTAAAATGCTGATAAATATTCATACCGACTCCTCAACATAAGCGAAAACCGGGCGGCCGCTTAGGCGATCCAGCTAAATAATTGCGCAAGTCCCGAAGTGGCAAAATTCAAGACTAAAATGGCCACAATTGGAGAAATGTCAATCATGCCTATCGGTGGAATAATCCTTCGAAACGGTTCAAGATAAGGTTCACAAATTCGCGCAAGAAATTGACCAATTGCCGTTTCTCTCGCATTTGGGAACCATGACATGAAAATATAAACAATCAATGCATAGGAATAGTACGTAATTACTTTTGTTAAAATGAATAAAAGGGTTGCCATGCTTGCTTACCACCTCGTATCTTGGAAATCATGTTCCTGGACGATTTCAGAAATATTGCCTGAAATTTCTACATTATCGGGCGTACATAGAAAAATACTCGTACCGATTCGCTGAATATCCCCGCCAATTGCGTACACAGTGCCGCTGAGAAAATCGACAATTCGCTTCGCCTGATCGTGATCAATTCGCTGCAGATTCACAACAACCGCTCGACGGTTTTTCAAATGGTCAGCGACCTCCTGCGCCTCCGCATAAACACGCGGTTCAACCAAAATCACCTTTGACGATTTTTGAACACTTTGCAAACTGACCACATTCGGCGTTTTTACCTGCTGTCTTTGCGGTTGTTTTACCGGTTCAGGAGTTTCTCCATACTCTTCACTATCATCATATTCATCATCTAAAAAGAAAAATGTTTTAATTTTTGACTTAATGCTCATTTTTGCACCTCCTCTTCATCTTCACCGACAAGTGCGGTTCCTATTCGAACCATTGTTGCGCCTTCTTCAACAGCAATTTGAAAATCATTCGACATTCCCATGGATAGATGATTGCACGGGGCAAAAGCAAATTGACGGGCCTTTACCTGTTCCCGAAGTTCTCTCAATTCGCGAAAACAATTGTGCAGAACCTCTTCATCATTCGTCAATGGTGCCATCGTCATTAAACCGGCAATCACGATTTTATCCAACGAATGCAGCTGTTCAATAAACGGGATGACTTCATCCGGATGCAGGCCATGTTTTGATTCTTCACCCGAAACATTCACTTGTACGAGGCAGTTTACTTTTTGGGAAGCACGCTTTTGAATTTCTTCTGCTAAAGAAAGACGATCAAGCGAATGGATATAATCGACTTTATCAATTATATTTTTTACTTTTCGCGTTTGCAGGGAGCCGATAAAATGCCAAACAGGCTTGTCCTTTAACACTTCCCACTTTTCAAGCA
Source organism: Bacillota bacterium Lsc_1132 (assembly GCA_044598425.1). GTDB lineage: Bacteria > Bacillota > Bacilli > Bacillales > Cytobacillaceae > JAEVLT01. Next base: position 1,248,410 of record CP172536.1, on the reverse strand, counting down.
GCCCTTCATCTCGATTTTCTCCAAGATCGCATACTCCTGCTTCAAGTGCCTCTTGCGCTCGTGAGGTACTGACGTATTTCGTCACGGCGATCAGCCTTACGTCCTCGGGGCTCCGGTTGCCTTTGTAGCAGGCATCAGCAATTTGTTGTTTAATGGCTTCAAGTTTTACAGCGACTTTCATAAACTGTTTGCCTCCTTCCAACCAATAAAGCTTAACATTCTGCCCGTCTGCCCACGGTCCCGACGGTGGGAGAAAAATTGGCTGTGGTGACAGCTGGAGCAATAACAGGTCATCAGAATATTTTGCGGCGGCACTCCCACTTTTTCCAACAGCAGCTTATTTGTTTTCTGTAAATTTAACGAATATTGTCCTGCTGTGATTAAATTATATGGTTTTTCATCGACATCTTCTAGTATATTTTGTACTAAATCAACAACACGATTATCTACAATATAACATTTTTCACAAATAGATGGACCAATCGCCGCAAAAATATCTTTCGGATGGATCCCTTCCATCCTCCATAATTCGATCATATGGGCAGCAATTTGCTTGACCGTACCCTTCCAGCCGGCATGTGCGACACCGATCATCTTTTTTTTAGGCGCAATGAAAAAAATCGGTACACAATCGGCGTAGCAAAGTGTAAGCAACACACCCTGTTCATTCGTATAAAACCCATCAGTCCCCTTAAAGGAGTCATCGTACGAGAGGGAGCCTTTCCCCCGATCTGCTTTTGTTACCTTTCGAATGACGGTTCCATGTGTCTGCTCGGCTCCTACCCAATTTTGAACCGGGAAGTCAATCTGCATTCCGACCTTTTCCCGGTTGGCACACACTGATCCTATTTCATCACCGACATGAAAGCCAAGATTAAGGCTCAAATAAGGTCCATTGCTTACCCCATCATTTTTTGTCGTAATCCCAGCAGCAAGACCGGGAAATTGAACTGTCCACGGTTCAATTGAAAAAAAGGATTGCTTTTGTAAAACGAATGGTTCCATACTTTTCCCTCATTTTAGTTTTCTCTAGTGTACCACACGATGCTAAAATGGTCATCGTGTATGTCCGCTTTAGTCAGAATCCTCCATTTTCGTTTCATTACCGCCTTTATAACGAACCAATATGACGTCATGGCCGATCTTTAAAATATTTTTCCATGTGATGACAATTTCCTCATCCTTTCCGAAAAAGCCAAGGACGCGACCGCCGCCTGAAATCACAATTGCTTCAATCTTTCCCGTTGTTAAATTAATATCAATATCGCCAATATTGCCGAGTTTCTTTCCATCCGCAACATTTACAACATCTTTAATTTGAAATTCTGATATTTTGACCATCGTTTCTGCCTCCCGCATTTGGACTCTATAGAAAATATATGAACAATTTCATTGTAAAAAACCTTTTAGTCCAAAAAATAAAGCTGCCCTTTGTGGACAGCCTAACTTTGAATATTTTTATTCATTTGTCTAATCGCTGCTTTTTCCAGTCTGGAAACTTGAGCTTGGGAAATTCCAATTTCATCTGCAACTTCCATCTGCGTCTTTCCTTGAAAGAACCGCTTGCGGAGAATCATTTTTTCCCGATCATTTAGCCTTCTCATGCCTTCTTTTAATGCGATTTCTTCAATCCAATGCGTATCTTTGTTGCGTTCATCACTTAATTGATCCATTACATATATCGGGTCCCCGCCATCATTGTAAATCGGTTCAAATAAAGAAACGGGATCTTGAATCGCATCAAGTGCAAAAACAATCTCTTCATGCGGAACTTCTAAAACTCGGGCAATTTCTTCCGCCGTCGGTTCCCTCGACGTTTCACTCATCAGCCTCTCCCTTACCTGAAGGGCTCTATAGGCAATATCCCGAAGTGATCTCGAGACGCGAATCGGATTATTGTCACGCAAATAACGGCGTATTTCTCCGATAATCATGGGCACTGCATAAGTTGAAAACTTTACATTTTGAGCTAAATCAAAATTATCAATTGATTTCATAAGACCGATACAGCCGACCTGGAACAGGTCATCAACAAACTCGCCCCGGTTGTTAAAGCGCTGAATCACACTTAAAACAAGCCTTAAATTTCCATTGACGAGTTTTTCACGAGCGCTAATATCGCCAGCTTGCATTTGCTTGAAGAGCAATCTCATTTCTTCGTTTTTTAATACAGGAAGTTTTGATGTATCGACACCGCAAATTTCAACTTTATTTCGAGTCAATCTCTTTTCCCTCCTCACAGGAGCTGCTGTACAAAAAACAGTATCTCCCCGGGAAGGAAAAATATGCACTTGTCATTTCTAGCTTAAATTTTGGGAAATACCTGGAAATCCTCTCGTTTTCACCATTCATCCGGCTTTTTTAACCCCAAAAAAATTATTTCACAAAACGATTACACCATTTTATTAAATTCTTTGCGCAGCCTTTTAATAATTCTTTTTTCCAATCTTGAAATGTATGATTGCGAAATTCCCAGCATATCCGCAACGTCTTTTTGCGTTTTTTCCTCGCCATTGATCAGGCCGAACCGCAGTTCCATGATTTGTTTCTCTCTGTCAGATAATTGATGCAGTGCTTTTAAGAGCAGTTTTCGATCCACATTGGCTTCCAGATCTTTTGTGATAATATCTTCATCGGTTCCAAGAACATCGGATAGTAAAAGCTCGTTACCATCCCAGTCGATATTCAATGGTTCATCGAATGACACCTCGGATCTGATTTTATTATTCCGCCTTAAATACATCAAAATCTCATTTTCAATGCATCTTGACGCATATGTAGCCAGTTTAATTTTCTTTTCGGGATTAAACGTGTTTACCGCCTTAATTAAACCAATAGTGCCGATGCTGATCAAGTCTTCAATATTAATCCCAGTATTTTCAAATTTCCTCGCAATGTAAACGACAAGGCGCAAATTTCGCTCTATGAGGATCGACCTCGCTGCTTTATCGCCATTTGGCAATTTTTTCAATAGCAGCTCTTCTTCATCTTTGCTCAAAGGAGGAGGCAGTGCCTCGCTTCCGCCAATATAATAAACTTCATCCGTCTTAAGACCAAGTTTGATCAAAATTTTATACCAATAGTAAGAAATACGAAGTCTCCATTTTTTCACGGAAGTTCCTCCTTCTAAATGTTGTTTGCGATGAGTATAGTTATATTAACTTACTTTCACCGTGTTCCCAGACTGCTTTCGCCCTGTTAGCATTTTTGGATGGACAATACACTGAAAGGCTCCATCTGCGGAAAGCTCTTGCATCGTAAACGACACAAGCCCCTTATCATAAAAATATACTTCATCATCTTTAACAATTTTTATTGCGTCCGGCTTAATCGCAACAATGAGCTGATGTTCTTGTCCGACCACTCGGCAAGGAACGATCCGTAATCGATTTTGCCATTCATTTGGGATTTCCACATTGTCCATAAGAATGGATTCCCCCTCCACCGCAACCTTCATGATCGGTTCGGGAAGAGGGCTTTCAATGTTTTTTACTGAAACAAACATGACAGGCATTTTCGTAATCGGGTCATACAATTGATTTCCACTGTCAATCAATCCTTTAAACAAAAGCTGTTCTTGATCAATCGTCAAAATTACCTCTACAATTTGCTCGAATTGGATTTTCGTCATTTCAATGCTCTCTACCTTTGCTTTTGAAAAATACCAGGCAACTGGAAAACCAAGCAATACGAACAGCCAGCTGACCGGGTCGCCAAAACCTTGCACATTGGATACAAGTACTTTTACCGTTAATTCTGAATTAAATTGGATAAAATAGTGAACTCCAATCAAAATCCCGCCAAGTAAAAAGGTGGAGAAATAAAGAGTAAACAAACCTTTAATAAAAAACCGCCAGCGCTGATACTTAAAAACAGTCAAAACCATAAAAACTGAAAAAAGTAATTTCGAAACGGGGTGGCTGGAAATAGGCGCAGCTGGGGTGAAAGCTAAAAGAATAATCAGCGATCCGATAAAACCGCCGGCCAACAGGCGCCAAATTCGAATGTTTCTCTTCAAAATAATGGCTGTTAAATAAAGCAGAAGGCTATCAAATAAAAAATTCAACAGCCAAATCACGTCCAAATAAACAGTCAAAGATCGGCTCCCCCCCTAAATGAGCAGAGATGTTGAAAAAGTCTTCAAGCAAACTCGCAAATGATTCTACGATTCTGTTTATGAAAAAGTATATCGTATCTGTTTAGGCTGATGCTGTCACTTCCTGTAATCAAAAAAACAGAAATTTTCACTATTGCCTTCGGAATTTGTCATATTTTTTTAAGTAAAAAGAAAAGGTACTGCTCGCATTCGAGCAGTACCTCTATAAAAGAAAAATTCTTTTTTATCTACGCCGGTTTCGATTGCGCAAGAACGTTGGAATATCCAGCGTGTCTTCTGGGGAATGGCTGACGGAAGCATTTCGCGTTTGTTCTGGCTGCTGAACAGCTTCTTCCCTTTTTGGCTCTCTTTTTACAGTACCCATTGCAGGTTTTGCTTGTCCAAAAGGCGGACGTGTGACCTTTGATTGAACCATTTCTTCATTAAAACCGGTAGCAATAACGGTAACAATGATTTCATCTTTTAGATTTTCATTAATAACCGATCCAAAGATCATGTTTACTTCCTGATCAGAGGCAGAGGCTACAATATCAGCCGCTTCCTGCACTTCATATAAACTTAAATTCATGCCTCCGGTGATATTCATCAATATCCCTTGAGCACCGTCAATAGAAGTTTCCAGTAACGGTGAGCTTACTGCCTTCTTGGCTGCTTCCACAGCGCGGTTTTCTCCAGCTGCAACGCCGATCCCCATTAAGGCAGAGCCTTTACTGGACATGATCGTTTTGACATCTGCAAAATCCAAGTTAATCAGCCCTGGAGTAGCAATTAAATCGGAAATGCCTTGTACCCCTTGACGAAGAACATTATCCGCTTCACGGAACGCCTCAAGCATTGGAGTACTTTTATCAACGATTTCAAGAAGACGGTCATTCGGGATCACGATTAAGGTATCCACAGCTTCTTTCATTGCGTTAATTCCGCCTGATGCCTGAGTCGCACGTTTTTTACCTTCAAAAGTAAACGGTCTTGTTACAACTCCTACTGTTAGAGCTCCAAGATCGCGGGCAATTTGCGCTATTACAGGGGCAGCTCCCGTTCCTGTACCGCCACCCATTCCTGCGGTAACGAACACCATATCAGCTCCGCTGAGCGCGGATTCAATTTGCTCTTTGCTTTCTTCGGCTGCCTTTTTTCCAACTTCAGGATTGGCTCCCGCACCAAGACCACGGGTTAATTTTGCGCCGATTTGCATTTTTATTTCAGCTTTTGAAAGATTTAATGCTTGCGCATCGGTATTGACAGCGATAAACTCCACACCTTGAACGCCGTGTTCAATCATTCGGTTCACTGCATTATTGCCGCCGCCGCCAACACCGATCACTTTAATGGTAGCAAGAGAATCTAAATTTGTATCAAACTCTAACATGACAAATCCTCCTAATTCGTCGATAGTCCTTTTCGCAAATTTATTCGAAAAAGTATCCAAGGAATTTTTTTACTCGCGATGACATCTTTTCTTCTGGTTGTTTTTCTGGTTTGTTTTTAGGTTGATGTTGCTTAGGAGCACGGCTTTCCGTTGACTCGGATACAGAAGACGGAGACGAAATCATACCCCCTGGTAATCTAGCAGTCTTGTAAGCATATTTGATCAATCCAACTGCCGTCGTATACTGCGGTTCCCTAACACCAATATAATCTGGAGCCGCAATACGCACCCTGTTCTGCAAAATTTCTTCAGCCAATTCTAAAACTCCCTGCATATTGGCTACCCCGCCGGTTAGGACAAATCCTCCCGGCAAGTCACGAATACCTAATCGCTTCATTTCTTCCACAACTAGGTCAAAAATTTCTTCCATCCTTGCTTCAATAATATCAGAAATTTCCAATTGATTAAACTGCTGATGCTGATCGCTCCCAATGATCGGGACGCTAAAAACTTCGTCCTCAGAAGCATCATCATAAAAAGCATGTCCATGCTTGATTTTAATTTTTTCAGCATCTTCTGTTGATGTGCGCAATCCGATGGAAAGATCCTTTGTGATATGATCTCCGCCAACGGGGAGCATTGTTGCAGATTTTAACTGACCTTGTTCAAAATAAGCAATGGTGGTCGATCCTCCGCCTAAATCAATAAGAGCGACGCCAAGATCTTTCTCATCCTTTGATAGTGCAAAGGATCCTGTGGCAAGCGGCTGTAATGTAATATCTAAAATATCCAGGCCTGCACGCTCTACACAGCGGAGAGTATTATGTAGTATTGTTTTAGAAGTGGTAATGATTGTACCTTCCATTTCTAAACGAACACCAATCATTCCACGCGGATCATTGATTTCATCCAGGCCGTCCACAATATATTGCTTGGCAACAACGCCAATAATTTCTCGTTCAGGAGGAATCGATACGACCTGAGCGGCGTCAATTACTCGTGTAACATCCTCATTCGTAATTTCACGGTTTTGGCTTGAAACAGCGACAACACCATGGCATGGCTGGAGGATAACATGATTTCCAGAAATGCCGACGATCACTTGGCGGATTTCCATTCCGATCATCCGCTCGGCCTGCTCGACAGCCTTTCGAATTGAATGAACGGTCTCATCAATATCAACAATCGAACCCTTGCGCAAACCTTCAGATTTCACATTTCCAACGCCGATTATATTCAACGCATCATTGACCATTTCACCAATAATTACTTTTACACTGGATGTACCGATGTCAAGACTAACATAAATTTCATTGCTGTTCATTCTTTGGCACCTCCTTTAGCATCTTTAAAAAGAACAACAATTTTCTTTGTTCATAATGATCAAGTGTATATCTTATAGAAATATTCGTCACAACTATATGATTCCCTTTTAAAAATTTACTTTTTTTCTAATTTTTCTTTGTTTGTTGACCATTTTGTTAAGAATATTCGCCGAATCACCGCTATATTTTGAAATAATCTTACACCAAAGGCAAAAACGGCTGCTAAATATAAGTCTACACCAAGATGGACACCTAGAAAAGCTAAACTTGCAGCTAGTAAAATATTAAAGAAAAAACCCGAGACAAATACTTTTTCATCATAAATATTTTGCAAATGTGCCCTTATTCCGCCAAATAGCGTGTCAAAAGCCGCAAGTACAGCTATGGACAAATAATTGGAGTATTCTTCAGGAATGCGAAGATCCGTTAATAATCCCAAAATAATGCCGACAATTAATCCCATGATTGGAAGCCACATTAAGAATTGCTCCCCTTTCCCTCTTTCACTGGTTCCATATACCGAATGCGTATCGGGTTTTCATATGCAGGAACAGTAATATTCGCATTGGGTTTCGAAACAGTCAGCCGTAAATTTTCGATAAAAAACTCTTCAGCAGATTTTGATGCTTTCATGAGGTTATAAAGCTTTTCTGCCTTACTCATATTGTCTGCTATCACTTTTACTTCAAACGGAAGAGTTTTCACTGAATGGCCATCGATTTTCGTTTCCTTGTTTATATCGCGAATTACCGTTGTGTTAATAATTCTTTGACCGTCGATGGAAACATATTTTGCCTCATCCATATTCAATTCATTTAAGAGCCGCTTTAGCAAGTCTGGAGAAACAATTTTCATCACAGGTTCACCTAGTTTGATGGCCTCTTCAACCGGTTCAATTGTAAGGATGATTCCCGGCCCGGATACTTCCGTTAATCCTGCATCCTGCTTCAGTTCTTTTAGGGTATCCCTTAGTACTTCTTCCTTGCTTTGCTTTCTTTTTGATTCATACATAGCTAATTTTTCATCGTTTGAGCGTATTTCTGTTAACAAACGAGACTGCAATTCCTTTTCCTTCAGCAATGCTTCGCGCAATTGCCAGACATCCCTTGTATCCCTTTCAACCGGTTTTTTTACAGTTTGAAATTGGATGGCAATCATAAATCCGACAATCGTTGCAATCAAGATAAAGCTTATATTTTTATTTTGCTTGCCCACTTTTGTCACCCAGCCTTTTCTTTTACGTGGACACATTCTATTTTTCTAATTTCGTAAAATCGGATCCATCACAACCTCATCTTCTTTTTCAAGCGAAAAAATAATATTATCATTAACGAGCTGATCCTTAACGCCCCCGGTAAGGTTTAAAGCTGAGGCTAAAACATCCGGATCCCCGATCGCCGTAATCACAAAAGGAGCCGGGTGTTCATTGCCATCAACCGTAATGACTGGGCCTGTACATACAATATACGAATTGCTTGCCAGCCTTTGACCATTGATAGCAACAGCGGAAGCTCCAGAAATATAAAGTTCATTTACAACTTTAAAAACATGAAATTCATGAACAAGATAGTTGTTTACATTTTCCTCTTTAGGATTATAGGCACCATCGCTCAGCGTAACTTTTACGCCTTTTCCCTTTACCTTTACTTGGCCTAGAAACATCCGGTATTTTTCCGTATCTTCAGCAAGATTATAGTAGACTTGAGTTTCCTTTGACAGGCTTTTTTCATTTTCCAATACCTTTGCTTGCTTTTGCTCCAATTCTTTTTGTAACTTCCTGTTTGTTTCTTCTTGCGCTATCAGCTGATTTCGCAGGCTGATCGTCTGGTTCCATTGACGATCCGTGATTTTCATTCCTTTTGACTCGTTTTGTTTTTGGGTATGGTGATAGGAGAATGCCAGCATATAGCCAAGGACAAGGCAAACCAAAGAAAGGATGACATGGTTACCTTTTATCTTACTTTTTTTCAACTTTAGCATTCCCTTCTGGTCCAAAAGCCTTGAAAAACGAGCCGACTTCCAAATCAATAATTCCTTTTTTATTTGGATCAAGTTGACTTATGATGGATGGATAATGGCTCATTTTATCCGCAAATCCTCTGATCGTCGCACTCACTTCAAAGCCATCATTCATAAATAAAGAAATATGATAGCTGTCCGTTTTATTTGGTGTATAATGTATTTCAGAAATGGAATTTGTAATTTCCTCCGGTAATTTCTGCAGCTCGGCTACCAACTCATTTAGTTCAGGCCCTTCCTTGAAATCAATAAGAATTGGGGCATTTACAGGTGGACTGGATATTTTACGAGACTGCAATATTCTTCCATTGTCTAAAATGAGATAATAAAACAGAGCTTTTTTTAAATAAGCAACGCGCTTATGTTCACCGATGCGGATATTAATTGAATTTGGCCATTTCACCTGAACTTCAGCTTGTTTGATTTCCGGCAAGCGTTTCAATTTTGCGGCAATCTCAGCTTTTTTCACTTTCCAAATATTTGTTTGCTCTGAAATCCCTGTTTGATGAATGATTTCTTTGCTTGAATAATACTCATTACCTGTTACTGTGATATGCTTTACGCGGCTTAATGGCGATTGTATATAGGCGATAACGGCAATTAAGGAAAAAAATAAGCTAAGAAGGAGTATCAGTCTTCTGTTTGCTTTTCTGCGTCTTTGTTGTTTAAGCTTTGGGATCCGATCCTCAAGAGCAACAATATTACCTTTTTCCATAATCCCCCTCCCCTATCCGCCTAGAGCAGCTATAAATGCTTGTCCTTTTTTCACTGAAAATATATAGTTAAAGCGAAAACAACGGCACGAATTCTCATGCCGCCATTGATTTCGCAACCGTTTCTTCCTAATGAGTAATTATATCACATTCTTTGCCATTCGTAAGCGAAATTTCCTGTTACTTTCGACCGATTATTTCCACTTCTGTTTCCATTTTAATCGAATAGAGGCGATCGATCGTTTCTTTTACATAATCAATCAAAGCAAGCACATCTGCTGCCTTTGCATCGCCCGCGTTTACAATAAAATTCCCGTGCATTTCTGAAATTTTTGCCCCGCCGATTTGGTAACCCTTTAGACCGGCTGTTTCAATTAGTTTCCCGGCAAATTGAGGCAGAGGATTACGGAATATACTTCCAGCGCACGGAAAATTCCATGGCTGTGTTTCTTTTCGATAATCCTTATTTTTTTGCATTTCTGAAACAATTTCAGCGCGATTCCCTTTTTTTAACTGAAAAACAGCTTCAAGAACAATCCCCGGACGTTTTTTTTGTAAAACAGAAGTGCGGTAAGAAAATTCCATTTCCTCATTTGAAAGCCATTCTATACTTCCATCTTCAAATAAAATATGAGCTTTTGTTAATATTTTGCTGATATCGGATCCATGAGCACCGGCATTCATATAAACTGCACCGCCTACAGATCCTGGGATTCCGCTAGCAAATTCTAGTCCTGACAAGCCTTTTTTGCTGATCATTGTCGCAAGACTTACGAGAGAATGACCACCGCCAACTGTAAGGACGTCTTCATTGATTTCCAGATTGTCTAAACCTGAACCTAATTTTATCACAACCCCTTCGATTCCTTGATCGGAAACAAGAAGGTTGGATCCTCTGCCGATCGCCCGCCACTTGACGCCATGCTTGTGAATAACGTTCATTGCCTTCTTTAGATTTTCTAGTGATGACGGTTCGATTAAAAGATCGGCAGGTCCGCCAATTTTAATCGTGGTGTAGGCTGCAAGCGGCTCGTTTTTCTTTATTTTTCCAATCTTTAATTGTTGTAAATTGTTGATTAATCCTTCCATTAATATCCTCCCAATCTTTCTGAAAACGGAGCTATTTCATTTTATGCAAAAAATAACCGTGGGCTACTCTTGTTTGTCATCGGCAAGCTGTCTCATTAAGCGAAATAGCCGTTCGGCAGAATCAGGAACACCCAATTTTTGCGCTTCTTTTTTCATTTGCTTTTGTTTTTCTTTATTAAGTAGAATCGCATCGATATTGCTCACAAGACTTTTTCCGTTCAATTCTTTTTCCAAAAGAAGTACCGCAGCTCCACGGTCGCTGAGAGAACGAGCATTTTTCTCTTGATGATTGTTTGTAACATAAGGACTCGGTATTAAAATGCTCGGAATCCCTAGCGATGTCAGTTCAGCCAAGGTTGTCGCTCCTGCCCGTGAAACAACGAGATCCGCACCTGCAAGAACTTCCGGCATATTGTGAATAAACGGCTTGATAATCACATTTCCGGGGTTCCCGATTAACTCGGCTTCTTTTCGAACATCATCATAGTGTACATCGCCGGTAACGTATAAAACTTGATATGGCTTGCCGGCAAAATCCGATAAAGATTTCACAACCGCTTCATTGATTGGCCTTGCGCCCCGGCTGCCGCCAAAAATCAGCACCGTCGGCAGTGTAGTGCTTAGTCCCGCGGACAAGCGACCGCGAATTCCATCTTTCCCCGTCACCTCTGATGCGCGGGGATTCCCTGTAAAGACCACTTTTGATTTTGGAAAATAGTCCTTCGCTTCTTCAAAACAAACAGCAATTTTATCCACATAACGGCTTAAAAATTTATTGGTTAAACCCGGTACACTGTTTTGTTCATGAATAATCGTTGGAATCTTGAATTTGCTTGCGGCGTATACTACCGGCCCGCATACATAGCCGCCCGTTCCAATGACAATATCCGGTTTAAACTCTTTTAAAATATTTTTGCTGTCTCTCGTTCCTTTTAAGAACCTGAAGATTGTCTTAATATTATCAAAGGATAGTTTCCGTTTAAATCCAGTTATATGGATGGAGCGAAACGGAATGTTTTCCCGCGGAACGAGCTTGCTTTCCAAACCTTTTTTTGTTCCTATGTATAAGAATTCCGCATTATTTGTCTTTTCCTGTATCTCTCTTACTAAGGCAAGCGCCGGATAAATATGGCCTCCTGTCCCTCCACCGCTAATCAAAATTCTCAATTTTCACACCCCATTAACAAATTGAAGTTGAACATTATTCACAACCTATTAACTTTACCCATTCTACTACAACCAAAGCATTGATTACTTCGCTGAAATAAGATTGTTAGCGATTTGTAATCAAATTTTTTCAGTTGTTTCCATTTTAAAAAACAAATCGAGGAAACACCAGAGCAAATATCTGGTCAAAATGAAAAAGAACCCTGTGAGAACAGGGTAAAATTTAATATCTGGCATAACGGCTGATATTTAATAAAACGCCGATCGCCATCAGCATCAATGTTAAGGAGGAACCGCCATAGCTTAAGAACGGCAAGGTAATACCAGTGACCGGCATTAACCCTGTGACAACACCGATATTGATCATGACTTGGATCGCAATCATTGCAATGATGCCAACTGCAAGAAAACTCCCATATAAATCCGGAGCTCCTAAGGCGATGCGGATGCCTCTCCACAATAATAATGCAAATAATAACAAGACGAACGATCCGCCGATAAAGCCTAACTCTTCTGAAAGAATCGCAAAAATGAAATCTGTCTGGGGCTCAGGGAGATAGAAAAATTTCTGCCTGCTTTCCCCTAAGCCAAGTCCAAATAACCCGCCCGGCCCGATCGCATAAAGGGATTGAATGATTTGAAACCCGCTGCCGAGAGGATCGGACCACGGATCCAAAAACGATGTTATTCGTTTCATCCGGTAAGGGGCCGAAATAATCAAACCGACAAAACCGGCTACCCCGAGCAAACCAAGTAAAGCAAAGTGGCGAATTCGCGCTCCGGCAATAAAAATCATCACGACGCAAGTTCCAATCATAACTGTCCCTGTTCCAAGATCCGGCTGCAGCATGATCATCGCAAATGCCGTAAACGCTAATCCAAGCGATGGAAGAAGCCCTTTCCGGAAAGAGGTAATCAATTTTTGCCGTTCTGATAAATATTTAGCCAAAAAGGCAATCATCGCAAGCTTCATAAATTCGGAAGGCTGAATCGAAAAGGCGCCAACACCGATCCAGCTTCTTGAACCATTGCGGACATTGCCGATCCCCGGAATTAACACAAGCACGAGGAGAACAAAGCAAACAATTAAAATAGTCTTTGCCCAATTTCGCCACGTCCAATAGTTGACATTCATTATAAAAAACATGGCAATGATACCGACACCGGCAAATAACAGTTGCCGCTTTGCAAAGAAAAAGGCATCCTGAAATTTAAATTCCGCCCAAACCGCACTTGCGCTATATACCATAATCAGCCCAACGGACAGAAGCATAAGTGTGACAATTAATAAAATGAAATCGGGAGTTGTTTTCTTTGTCGGCACTGCTAACACACCTCGAACGCAAGTTTTAGGGCTTGCAGCCGTGCTTTAAAAGAAATCCGGCGGCGGCATAGACAAGCCCCTACTTAAGCTTATGCACCGCTTCGATAAAAATGTCTCCCCTGACTTCAAAAGTTTTATACTGATCCCAACTGGCACAGGCTGGCGATAACAGAATAATATCGCCTGCTTCCGAATGCTTGAACGCTTCAGGTACGGCTTTTTCAACATTATCGACACGCTGAATCGTTTTTATTCCCGCATCTATGGCAGCACGCTCAATTTTCCCGGCCGTCTGTCCAAAAGTTATCAGCGTCTTTACATTTTTCATATAGGGAATAAGTTCATCAAATTCATTGCCGCGATCGAGTCCCCCGGCAAGCAATATAATCGGCTGTTCGAACGCAGCTAGCGCATTTGCAGTTGCCAAAATATTGGTTGCTTTTGAGTCATTGTAAATTTTTCTTCCTGCAATTTCCGCTACAAATTGCAGGCGGTGTTTAACCCCCGTAAAAGTCTTTAACACGGTTTGAATCGCTGTGTTTTCAACACCCGAGAGCTTGGCCGCAGCCATTGCTGATAAAATATTTTCAAGATTATGCGCCCCAGGAAGTGCAATCTCAGCAGCCTGCATCACTTGTTCTCCATTAAAACAAATCCAGCCGTCCTTTACATATGCGCCAGTTTGGAGAACGGTTTTCGTTGAGAATGGTACAATGGTTGCCTGCGAATGATTGGCGATTTCCATTACGTCATGCTGCTCCGCATTAACAATTAAAAATTCAGCTGAAGTTTGATTTTTCGTAATATTGGCTTTTGCTTTTATGTATTCGCTTCTTGTACCATGGTAATCCAAATGGGCGTCATAAAGATTGGTAATGATCGCGATTTTTGGGTTAAAGGTATCAATCCCCATCAGCTGGAAGGATGATAGTTCAATGACAATCGTGTTTTCCGCGGTTGCTTTTTGGGCAACACCTGAGGCAACTGTACCAATATTTCCGGCAATCAGCGGCTGCTTCCCACCGCTGTTTAGCATCTCGTAAACCAATGTAGTAGTTGTTGTTTTACCGTTTGTTCCAGTAATGCCAATAAACGGCGCTTCGGAAATTTGATAGGCGAGCTCCACTTCAGTAATAACTGGAATGCCCTCTTCCAGCGCGCCTTCGATCATTGGGTTTGAATAGGGGATTCCCGGATTCTTGACAATCAGTTCGAATCCCTCATCGAGCAATTCAATCGGATGGCTGCCGCAAATTACTTTGATCCCTTGTTCAAGCAGCCCCTGAGCTTCAGGATTTTCCGATAATGGTTTTTTATCATTTACAGTTACAAATGCGCCAAGTTTGTGGAGCAGGGCTGCAGCCGTAACTCCACTTTTAGCCAAACCGAGGACGAGAATTTTTTTATACTGATACGTTTCAATCTGCTTCACTTACAACCACACCTCGATATAAATTCCTAAAATAGCAAACAAAAGTCCTACAGTCCAAAAGGTGACAACAACTCTCCATTCAGACCAGCCGCAAAGCTCGTAATGATGGTGCAGCGGACTCATCCGGAAAATTCGTTTTCCCGTTGTCTTAAATGAGATCACTTGGAGAATAACGGACAGCGTTTCAATGACAAAAACGCCGCCGATAATAATTAACAAAATTTCCAGCTTGCTTAGAATGGCAACTGCCGCAATTGCGCCGCCAAGTGCCAGCGAGCCGGTATCACCCATAAACACCTTTGCTGGATGCGCATTAAAAACAAGAAATCCTAAAACCGCACCCACGACAGCAACCGAAAAAATTGCGATTTCAAATTGCGATTGGTTCCATGCTAACACGGCATAAGCTCCAAAGGCAATGGCTGCAGTTCCAGACACTAAACCATCGAGTCCATCAGTTAAATTGACCGCATTGGAAAAACCAACAAGCCAAAAAATGATAAAAATGACAAAAAACCAGCCTAAATGAATCGTATAGTCGGCAATTGGGATACGAATATCTGTAGGAAAACCACTTTGCTTATAAATTAAATAAAAAATGACTGAAATAATGATTTGACCTAAAAGCTTTTGCTTTGAAGTCAAGCCTAAATTCCGCTTCATCACTACCTTAATAAAATCATCAAGAAAGCCAAGCAGCCCAAATCCAAATGTTACAATGAGCAGCAGCCATG
This sequence comes from Bacillota bacterium Lsc_1132, assembly GCA_044598425.1. GTDB lineage: Bacteria > Bacillota > Bacilli > Bacillales > Cytobacillaceae > JAEVLT01. Next base: position 1,233,121 of record CP172536.1, on the reverse strand, counting down.
TTTTTACAGTTGGTTCTGAAAATTTTCCAGCCATTACAAGCGTGGTCATAATGATGGAAAATAAAATCATCAAACCGCCCATTGTTGGTGTTCCCGATTTTTTCTGATGGGATTTAGGTCCTTCTTCCCGGATGCTTTGTCCAAATTTCAACCTTCTTAAGAAGGGAATAAAAATAGGAGAAAGCAATACAGTAATAAGGAAACCCATTAAGATGGTTAAAAAAAGGACTTGCTCCAGCATTCTATTCCCTCCCTTCGCATGCTGTTTTTGGCATCACAGCTATATCATATGTCCGTTTGTTTTTATTAAGAAGTTTTTTCATTAAAATATCCATTTTTTTCTGTTGTCTCCATCTTTTTCGTGAATTCGTTTTACTTTTTTTCAATTGCTTCCCTGGCAACGAGACGATCATTAAAATCATAAACTTTGCCGCCAATAATTTGATAAGTTTCATGTCCTTTTCCCGCAATCAAAAGGACATCTCCGCTTGATGCATTGTTCACAGCGAACGTTATTGCCTCTTTGCGGTCAGGGATCACCAAATAGTTTTCTCCCTTTACCCCTTCTTCCATATCCTTCAAAATTGCAAGCGGATCTTCACTCCGTGGATTATCCGACGTGAAGACCGGATCTGTTGCATACTTGCAGGCAATTTGTGCCATGATCGGACGTTTAGTTCGATCGCGATCACCGCCGCAGCCAACAACGACAAAAACTTTTTTATCGGCAAATTGCTGAATGGTTTTTAAAACATTTTCAAGGCTGTCAGGTGTATGGGCATAGTCGACGATAACAGTGAAGTCCTGACCCGCATTGACTAATTCAAACCTTCCTGCCACTCCCTCAATTTCTTCAAGCGACTGGATAATGTTCGAAATTGGAATACCGCTGACAATTGCTGTTGCCGTGCTTGCTAGGACGTTATAAACGCTGAATTTACCAATCAGCTTAATGTTGACAGGATATTCCCCTCTTGGAGTAATCAAGTTAAACGAAGTTCCGGCAGCAGCCATTCGAATATTTTCTGCTCTAATATCCGCATGGTTGTCAATTCCATACGTGACCACATGTGCGGCCGTAGATTTTTGATACAGTTCAGAAGCTTCATCATCGGCATTTAAAATCGCAAATTTCGGATGAGCAAAATCGTATGTATTTCCGAGCTGGGAAAATAACAAACTTTTCGCCCGCTTGTAATCTTCCATCGTGTGATGATAATCAAGATGATCCTGGGTTAAATTCGTAAAAACGGCTATGTCATAATCACAGCCATGAACTCTTCCCATATCTAATGCATGTGATGAAACTTCCATCACAGCAGACTCCACCCCAGCATCTACCATTTGTGTAAAGGTTTTTTGCAGTGTTAAGCTTTCAGGCGTTGTATTTTTCGTTTCGAGCTTTTGTGCGCCGATTTTCGTATACATTGTGCCGATTAATCCCGTTTTTCTCCCCGCATCTGCTAGAATTTTTTCGATTAAATGGCTTGTTGTTGTTTTTCCATTTGTACCGGTAATTCCGATTAAATGCAGCTTTTTCGTCGGCTGTCCGTAAAAAGCATCAGCAAGAACCGCCATCGCGCGATTGGTGTTGTTCACAACTATTACGGGAACGTCCAAAGCGAGCGGCCTTTCGGCTAAAATTGCACAAGCCCCATTGGCCACAGCGGATTCGGCAAAATCATGACCATCAACTGTATATCCTTTAATACAAATAAATAGGCTTCCTTTTTGCACCTTCCGGTTATCATTCTCAATCGATGTGACCTCCGGATTCTCCCCTGCAAACGGGTTGAGGGGATGCAGATGCGATAGCAGTTGTTGTAGCTTCATATTTCTCAAATCCTCTCATTGCATAACATAGGTAAACGCCCAATGTCTCATAAAAGTACTTTCTTATTTTACATTAAATACATTTATTTTTCTATTTAGTTTAAAAATAATACAAGGCGGTGAAATTCTCTCTCACCGCCCTTAACCTATCTATTCTTTTTTGTCAAAATAAAGCCGAATCGTCGAACCTTCTTTTACTTTCGTTCCAGCCTCCGGCGCCTGGCCGACAACAACATCCCCTTGTCCGCTTGATTCAATTTTTAAATTTATCATTTGATCTTGAATCTCTGTTTTTGTGATCCCAATTAAGTCAGGAACTTTAATATAGGGTGTATCCTGCCATGTCATTTTCTTTTCAATTTGCTCCTTGCGCGGTGGAACACCCATTGCCCGCAAACTGTCCTTCATGATGTTACCAACAATCGGCGCGGTGACTTGCCCACCAAACTGTACTGTCCCTTTTGGATTGTCAACAGCAACATAAACAACAAGCTGTGGATCATCAGCAGGCGCGAAGCCAATAAACGAAAGAATATAGTTATTTTCAAGATAACGGCCATTTTTTGCCTTTTGTGCAGTACCTGTTTTGCCGCCGATGCGATACGAATCAACAAAAGCTTTTCCTCCTGTACCTTGAGCAACAACTGTTTCAAGCGCCTGGCGGATTTTTGTCGAGGTTTCTTCAGAAATAACTTTTCTTTTTGCAACAGGTGTGTTGCGCATGACAACTTCCTTTGTAACCGGATCAATGAGTTCCTTGGCGATATACGGCTTATACAGGGTTCCGCCATTGATTGCGGCCGACACAGCGGCGACCTGTTGGATCGGTGTGACAGATACTCCTTGTCCAAAGGCGGTTGTAGCTAATTCAACCGGGCCGACACGGTTCAGATTAAACAAAATGCCGGTTCCTTCCCCTTGCAAATCAATTCCGGTTTTTTGGCCGAAACCAAAGTTTTTGATGTATTTGAATAGCGTGTCTTTTCCTAAACGTTCACCTAATGCAACAAATCCGGGGTTGCATGAATTTTGGACGACTTGTAAAAAAGTTTCGCTGCCATGACCGCCCCGCTTCCAGCATTTCAGCCGTGCCCCACCCACTTCAACATACCCAGGATCGTAAAATTTGTCTTTCTCTAAATCAACTTTTCCTTCCTGGAGCGCCGCAGCCAAGGTGATGATTTTAAACGTGGAACCTGGCTCATATGTTGACCATACCGGAAGATTGCGATTGTATACTTCCTGGGGAACATTGCGAAAATTTGCCGGATCAAAGCTCGGTCTGCTTGACATTGCCAAGATTTCTCCGTTATTCGGGTTCATTGCAATCGCGATGAGGCTATCCGGATTATATTTTGCTTCCGCGATATCCATTTCCCTTTCGACAATGGTTTGAATTTTTGTATCTACCGTCAGCTTTAAGTCAAGCCCATTCACTGGTGGCTGATAATCGTCCGCCATATTTTTCATCCGCCGGCTTTTCGCGTCCGCATAAAACTTGACAGCACCTTCTTTACCGCGAAGCTCTTTGTCATAATAAAGTTCAAGTCCCATCAGTCCCTGGTTGTCCACTCCAGCGAAGCCAAGGACATGCGAGAGGTAGCTGCCAAAGGGATAATACCGCTTTGAGTCTTCACCAATATAAACACCATCAAGACCTAATGCGCGAATTTCTTTTGCTTTATCATGCGAAATTTTCTTCCCTTCCTTGATGGTGACAATCGACTCTTTTGATGTAATATCACGGTAAGCCTTTTCTTTCGACATATTTAACACCGCCGCCAGCTTTTCAGCCGCATAGGCAGGGTCTTTAATTTGCCGCGGTACGACATAAACCGTCGGGGCGCTGATGTTCGTCGCTAAAGCAACACCATTCCGATCAACGATTTCCCCGCGCTGCGGTTCAAAAGGAATATTCCTGCTCCATAGTCCCTTTGCCCGATCGGTTAACGTGCTCCCTAAAAAAAATTGAACATAGCCGAGCCGGACATCGATGATAAAAAAGATTAAAACCCCTACCAATAACGCCAACAATAGCCGCTTCCGAACAGTTACATTTGAAACACGCATGCTTTGAACGAGTCCTCCTTTTCCCGCAATACTAAAAAACACTATTGAACGCCTTACCCCTAAGTGCAGCGAGGAAAAAACAGCAGCGGAAGTTTCCCTCTTTGTGCTCGTTCATGTATATGCTTGTACTTTATGGATTAGAACGGAATGTATTGGCGATGAAGGAAACTAAGGAGAAAGCAACCCTAACCCAAACACAATAAGAAAAGCGCAAGCGCCCTTGGTCATCGACGTAAGGAGGTGGACTGAGCCGAGTGAGATAAAGGAGAGTCGAAAGACGGTAGTCTTTCGTTCTCGACTTATCGTAGACGAGGCGAGGGAAGCGACGTAGTCGATAGGGCGCTCCTCGAAAAAGCGATCGCTTTTCCTTCGTGCGAGGCTATGCTTCCGAAGCTTATTCTTGTGGAGCTAGACAGTTATCGAAGTTAAGATATAAATTCTGATAGTATAAGAAAAGCGCAAGCGCCCTTGGTCATCGACGTAAGGAGGTGGACTAAAGCCGAGTGAGATAAAGGAGAGTCGAAAGACGGTAGTCTTTCGTTCTCGACTTATCGTAGACGAGGCGAGGGAAGCGACGTAGTCGATAGGGCGCTCCTCGGAAAAGCTATCGCTTTTCCTTCGTGCGAGGCTATGCTTCCGAAGCTTATTCTTGTGGAGCTAGACAGTTATCGAAGTTAAGATATAAATTCAGATAATATAAGAAAAGCGCCAGCGCCGCTGGAGCTAGATTCAGAAAACCTATTCAAGTTATCCACAATGTTAAAATTTATAATTTCCTAGACCGCAAAAAAAGCGCCCATCGCCGCTTTTTTCGTTGTTTTGATCATCACTATTTGTAGCTCCCTTATCCGGAAGGCTGGCCGCCGCCACTCCCATTAGCCGCATCTTTGCCGTACTGAGCTTCAGGAAATTGGAAGGTAACTTTTAAAGAATCTCCTTTTGCAAATGGCGACCCAGGATTGATGCTCTGTCCGACGACATATCCGTTTCCGCTTGTACTCAAGTTTACATCCGCAAGTTTCGCTACTTTCATCACATCTCTAAGCGACCAGCCCGTCATATCAGGAGCGGCAATTTCACCATCCGTTTTAATAATTACCTTTTCCCCCTCAAGAATCGTCGTCCCGGCTTTAGGCAGCTGGCCGGTGATGGTAGTTCCTTTTCCAAGAACCACCGTTTCAAACCCTTTATCATTCAAACTTTTCACCGTTTCCGTAACCGATTGCCCCGCCAAATCTGGAAGCTGATTTGAAGTTGCCTTATCTACTTTAGACGGCTGGATATTCAAATATTGCAGGCTGTTGGTCATCACCGGTTTAAAGACCTCGGAAACAGGAATAGATCCTTTTGAGTAATCATCCACTTCCGGCTGCTGTACAGCTACATAAACAATCAGCTTTGGATCATCTTTAGGCGCCATTCCTAAAAACGAAAAAATATAGTTTTTTGCTCCTGATAAATATTTTCCGCCCGGTCCCGGGATTTGCGCCGTCCCTGTTTTGCCGGCAACACTATACCCAGGTATTGCGTATCGGCTCCCTGTCCCTTTTGGAGATGTCACAACGGTTTCCAAAACATCGCGCACCTTTTTTGCCGTTTCCGCTGAGATCGGATTTCCTACAACCTCTGGTTCTGTTTGCTTGATCGTTTTCCCAGTGTCATGGTTTACGATTTTTTCAACAATATGCGGCTTCATCATTTTCCCGTCGTTTGCTACAGCTGTTGCCGCCTGAACTTGCTCAATCGGTGTGATTGCCGCACCTTGTCCAAATGCGGTCGTTGCCTTTTCTATCGGATAGAGAAAAGGAATTTTTCCGGAAGCCTCATCAGGCAGTTCAATCCCTGTCGGCTTATCCAATCCAAACTTTGTTAAATACTCACGAAAGCGGTCAAAGCCTAGCTTTTCCTTGGCAATTTTCACAAAAGCAACGTTGGATGAACGCTGGACGCCTTCAAGATAGGTAATCGTTCCCCAGCCTGAACCGTTCCAGTCTTTGATCGGTTTAACTTTTGGCGATACGGTATACGATCCCGATTGATAGGAATCATCTAGATTTAACACATTTTCCTGAAGTGCTGCCGAAAGCGTAAAGACTTTCATCGTCGATCCGGGCTCAAATGGTTCAATTGCTTGGTTATACCAGCTTTTACTAATACCGTCCTTTGTTTTCGGTTCAAAAGTTGGTCTTTGCCCCATTGCCAGGATATTTCCTGTTTTCGGATCCGCGACAATCGCAACCATTTTTTCCGGCTTATACTCTTTGGCCACATTGTTGAGCGCGTCTTCTAAAAAGATTTGAATGTTTTTATCAATTGTTAAATATACATCGTCACCATCTTTTGCCGGCTTTATTTTTTGCTTGTCGCTCGGCAGCAAATATCCCCAAAGATCACTCTTATAATCAATTTCTCCATCCTTGCCTGTCAGCTCAGTGTTAAACGATTTTTCCACACCCATTTTCCCGATCGTTTTTACTGTGCCGTCTTTTTGCTCTACTTGATCCGCATAACCGATCACGTGAGAAGCAAAGATTCCATTTGGGTAAAAGCGTTTTGAACTCCGGGTAAACGCAATCCCGGGAAGCTTCAGGTCTTCGATTTTCTTTTTTGTCTGCAAATCAATATCGCGGCCCGCTTTGCCAAATTCAACTTGCACCCGTCCTTTTGTGGTTAAAATTTTATAAATGTCCGCTTCGCTCATATGAATGTATTTTGCGAGTTTTTCCGCTGTCATGCTGGGATCCACCACATGTTTCGGATTTTTGGGATTCAGCGTCATTTTTTTATCAAGGATGGCGATCAGCGTATAGGAGGCGGTATCTTCCGCGACTACCTCTCCATTCCGATCGTAAATATTCCCTCTGGCTGCTGGTATAATATTCATTCTGCTTTGTTTTTGCTGAGCTTTTGCGACGAGTGACTGACCGTCAACCTCACCGGAAATTTGGATCGAAAAATAGCGGTAAGTCAATATAAAAAAGAGCAGACTGAATATTACAAATAATATCGTTGCTCCCACATTCATATATGGCTGTTTCTTAATCATTTTTCTTGCACAACCTTAACATTATTTTCATTTTGCACAAGACCCATTTTTTTCGCTTTTTCGCGGATGCGCTCATATGAGCTTAATTCACTTACCTGAACTTGGAGATCGCTGTTTACCCTTTGCTGTTCTTTAATCGAGGACTGCACTTCCTGAACATCTTTGTTTACCTGATAAATTTGTGACTGATTGGAAATGATCTGAACTGCCCCAAAACAAACCAAACCGGCAAAAGTTAATCCCAGCAGTTTCTCTCCAGGAGTCAGCCAACTTTTTTTGTCTTTTGCTTTGCTTGGTTGGATTACTTCTTGTCTTCGCTGTTGCTGCTGTTGCTGCTGTTGAACTCTGGCAAGATTGCTCATTCTTTCCCCTCCTGAAAATGATCTTCTCTAAAGTTTTTCTGCAATTCGAAGCTTTGCGGATCGTGCCCGATTGTTTTGCTCTAATTCTTCTTCAGAAGGAGCAATAGGCTTTCGTGTAATAAGCCTTAAGGTTGGCTTGTATTCATCTGGTATCATTGGCAAGCCCGGCGGTAAGTCACCTGTTTCACTTGCCTTTTTAAAAGCCGCTTTGCAAATTCGGTCTTCCAATGAATGAAAGGTAATCACGCTGATTCTGCCGCCTGGTGCTAATAGATCGATTGCCTGGTTCAGCGACTGCTCAAATACGGCTAGCTCATCATTCACAGCGATGCGGATCGCCTGAAAAATCCGTTTAGCAGGATGGCCGCCCTTTCTTCTTGCAGGTGCCGGAATTGCCTCCTTAATCAGTTCAACCAGCTCTCCCGTTGTTTGAATCGCTTTTAATCCCCTTGCGGCTTCAATTTTCCGGGCGATTTGTTTCGAAAATTTCTCTTCACCATAACGAAAAAAAATCCGAACAAGATCTTCATAAGACCAGCAGTTGACAACATCATAAGCGGATAAGGATGCGCCTGTGTCCATCCTCATATCAAGCGGAGCATCATGATGATAGCTAAAACCTCTTTCCGGTGTATCTAATTGCGGGGATGAAACGCCAAGATCATAAAGAATCCCATCAACCTGATCGAGCCCTCGTTTTTCAAGTTCCTCTTTTAAAAATAAAAAATTACTTTTAATTATCGTCAGTTGATCTTTGTAGTTAGATAACTTCTCTTTTGCATGGGCAATGGCCATATCATCCTGGTCAAAAGCAAATAGCTTTCCTTTTTCGCTAAGGAGAGAAAGGATGTAGGAACTATGACCTGCTCCACCAAGAGTGCAATCCACATAGATGCCGTCCGGATTAATGTTCAACCCATTAACCGCTTCCTTTAATAACACAGTCGTATGCTCAAACATATTTTTCCACCTTTCCAATCGCAAGAGCACGAAATAGGTATGGATAAATTATATCAATATAACTTTCCCATTATATATCAAGCCCAATCATATTTTCAGCAATATCGGCAAAAGATTCTTCAGATTGAGTAAAATATTCTTCCCAAATCGGCTTGCTCCATATTTCTATTCGATTGGAAACTCCTAAAATTACACATTCTTTCTCTAGTTTTGCGTATTGAAGCAATGGTGCAGGAATATTGATTCTTCCTTGTTTATCCAATTCACTTTCTGTAGCGCCGGAAAAAAAGAATCGGGTAAAGGCGCGGGCATCCTTTTTTGTCAGCGGCAGTGCTTTGAGTTTTTCCTCAATCAGCTTCCACTCCGACTGTGGGTAACCAAATAAACATTGATCCAAACCGCGCGTGATGATAAACACTTCTCCTAATTCTTCACGGAATTTAGAAGGGACAATCATTCGGCCTTTATTATCAATGCTATGATGGTACTCGCCCATGAACATACCCGTTACCCCCACTTTCTAAATAAAATGTACCACATTCCCCCACTTTCCTCCACCTATTTTTTTTATTCTTTTTTTAGCATTAAAAATCCTGTTAAAAAACAAAAAAAACTTCACGGCGGGCGTGAAGTTTTTTACATTTTGATTACTTTATGACTTCCATCAAAAACAAATGGCAGTTCCATCAAGTCTTTGATAAGGCTTAAACCGTATTGATTTAAGTAATAGAATACATTCCATACCCGTTCTTGCGGAAAGCCGTCAGGCCTTAAGGCAAGATCAATCCGGGCAAATTTATTCAGGATGACTTCGTGCTGAAGTTTGACGGATGCTTCAAGCTTCTTCTCCATAAAATCAATTTGCTTCAAAACAAGATTTTCATTCTTTTTCACTAATGGCAGAAGACCTTTATCAAGCTCCTGCGTCTTTTCTTCAATCCGTTCATACTGCTGCCGCAGCTGCTCCTTTGTCACTGAAAATAGTGCTTCCACTTCTTGATCTTTAATGGATTCAAGAAACTGCTTTTTTTCCGGTTCGGTTCCCCGTGTTAAAACAGCTGCTAAATCCAAATGCAAATCAGCTAAATCCGTTTCAGTCGATCGATCAAGCAAAGTGATATTTAAGCGCGGAACAATTGGCGGCAGCTTAATTCCAAAGTGTTCGAAGGCGAGCTTTAGTTCAGCCCAATAAGAGATTTCACCGGGACCTGCAATAAATGCAATCGTGGGAAAAAGCCATTCTTGAGTCAACGGCCTCGTCACGACATTGTTGCTTAATTTCTCCGGTTCTTCCTTAGCCAATTGGAGCAGTTGTTCTTTTGAAAAGGATACCGTGCCGTTTCTGCCCATAAACCGATCATTTTGGCGGTCAAATTCCAGCAAAATCCGCTCATTTGCCTTTTGGTCATAGTAAAAAAGATTGGCTGCATCTTCGCTTACCTCTAACGTAATCGGGAAACCTTTTTCACGAATCTTCTTTTGCTGTTCCAATAAGGCGTGGGTAATCGAGTCATGATGATGGATTTGTTGCGCGAACAATTCTTTTTCCAAATAGCGCAATTGCCGGTCACCCGAATCAACGATTAAAAGCCCATACTCCTTAAACAGCTCCATAATGATAAAAGCGAAGAAGTCGACAAAAGTGGTTGACTGCGCGAGCTGCTTCTCAACAAACTCTAACAATGATTGTGTATGGCTAGTTTCACCAAAGTTTTCAATGACGTTCTTAGCCCAAGACAAACAAGTTTCTTTATATAAATCGATGTCTGAAACCATTTTTTTCTGCTGTACTTTTTCAGGATAAATCCATTTATCTACTTTCTGATCCATTGGAAGGAAAATATGGTTCACTTCCTGATAGTCATGGTCTTCGCCTGCAATCCAAAAAACCGGAACAACTGGAACATTCAATTCTTTTTCTTTCTGTTCCGCCAATTTAATAATTGAGATCACTTTATGTAATGTATAAAGCGGTCCAGTTAAGATTCCAGCTTGCTGCCCGCCGATCACGACCATGCTATCCTGACTTTTCAGTTTCTCAAGTGAACGTTTAACAGCAGAAGAGGATGGAAAACGAGCCATGAAATTTTCAATATATTCGGCCATTTCATTGCGGGGAAACGTCCGCTTTTTCAATTCTGCCATTCGTTCGCGATCCGCATCCGATTGATTAAATTTGTAATGAAAAAAGGGCTGAATGTCAGCTGTCTGTTCTAGGTAATTCGAAGCGAAGCGATTTGTTGCAGGTAAAAAGAGATGGGATATCTCCATTCATGAACTTCCTTTCTAAAACGATAGTGTACTTTAACGAGTATAGCATTAACCACATGATTTGAAAAAAAACTTTGCCCGCAAAAACAGAAAAAGATCATGCAACTGATTAATCGAGCTAATTGTTTACGCCCTTTCCTCCTATCTCTTTCCCTCTCACCATGTCGTACAGCATGGTCGTTAATGGAGCATCTTTTCCCTGTTTTATTGCTTCATCCAGCAAATATCCAACGATTGCCTCTACTTCCGTTTTTCGCCCCGCCTCCAGATCCTTTAACATCGACGAACGATTTTCCGCAGTTTGCCGGCAAACAAGCACCACTCTATTGAAATACTCTTCCGCGTTCTTCAACTCTAAAATATGAGCAATTTCTCTAAAGAGCATTTTTAACGTATGCTCATAAAAATGATTGGCTAGCAGTTTACCATTTTCGATTCCAAGAATAGCCGTTAACGGATTGACAACCGCATTAACTACCAGTTTATTCACCAGCATTTCAACGTAATCTTCTTTCAAAACAAACGGAAAGCTGTCGTGTAAAAGTGCGGCCAATTGCGACAATTGAGTTGCATCTCCCTTATAGACAGCTACATTGGTAACACCCGCTCCATTGTGGCGAACCGTATAAGCATTTTCTCTCACCGCTCCGTGCTCAACCGAACCGACAAAAAGATTTTTTGCAGGCAGATTTTCCATAAACTTCACATGCGCCATGCCATTTTGCAAAAATATGAGACTGTTTCGATCAGATGCATTAACCATCAAGTTCAATACACCATCTAATTGATACTGCTTCACAGCGATAATCGTTAAATCCTCATACGGGTTCCACTCACTGATTTGTTTCGCACTGACATGAAAAGTGGAAGACTGATGATTTTTCACTAAAACAAGTCCATTTTCATTTAATTTCTCTGCTTGCTGGGGTGTTTTCGTAAACACTGTCACATCCGAAACTTCGCATAAATAAGCGGCAAAAAGAAGCCCAATTGCCCCCCCGCCGATAATTCCTATTTTCATAAAAACATCCTCTTTTGCTTTTTATTTTTATTTTAACAGAAAAAATGAAAACTCGCCGATTGGCGAGTTTTCATTCACACGGGATAGACAGGATGCTTCCTTGCGCTAAATGTCATCTCTTTCGTTTCATAGAAATGAAAACGTCCCATCAAAACTGCGCGCAGTTCTGAAGGAGCGACAATCTCATCGACAATCAGCTCGGAAGCAAGCTTGTAAATATCAATATGTTCTTTGTATTCTTGCTGTTTTTCGTAAATAAACGCTTGCCGTTCGTGCACATCCTCGATTTCATTGATTTTATTGGAATAAACAGCATTAACCGCGGCTTCAGGACCCATTACGGCAATTTGCGCTGTCGGCAAGGCGATGCAGCAATCTGGTTCAAATGCCGGGCCAGCCATAGCATAAAGACCTGCGCCGTATGCTTTTCGGACGATCACGGAAATTTTCGGAACAGTCGCAGAGCTCATTGCTGCAATTAACTTTGCTCCGTGGCGAATAATTCCGGCACGCTCCACCTTTGTACCAATCATAAACCCCGGTACATCGGCTAGAAATAATAGCGGGATATGAAAAGCATCACAAAGTTGGATAAATTTAGCTCCTTTGTCAGCAGAATCGACAAATAGCACCCCACCTTTTACACGCGGCTGGTTGGCGATGATGCCAATCGCTCTTCCATCAATCCTTGCCAATCCCGTTATAAGCTCAGAGGCAAATAATTTTTTAATCTCATAAAAGCTGTTTTCATCAATCAAAGCATCAATGCCTTCATACATATTGAACGGGGTATTTTGGTTTTCCGGAATGATCGCTGCCAAATCACACCCTTTTTTTACCGGAAGTCCTGGCAGAATTTTTGGCTTTGCTTTAAAACTGGCTGGAAAATAGCTTAAATATTGTTTGGCAGAAGCGATTGCTTCCTCTTCACTTTTTACGAGGACATCGCCGCAGCCGCTCACAGAGCAATGCATACGTGCGCCCCCCATCTCTTCCAACGTCACTTTTTCGCCAATAACCTTTTCCGCCATCCTAGGGGATCCTAGATACATTGAGGCGTTTTTTTCAACCATAATCACCACATCGCAAAATGCCGGTATATAGGCGCCGCCCGCTGCAGATGGACCAAACAGGAGACATACTTGCGGGATTACCCCTGAGAGCTTAACCTGGTTATAAAAAATTCGGCCTGCACCGCGGCGATTGGGAAACATTTCAAGCTGATCCGTTATTCTCGCACCAGCCGAATCAACGAGATAAAGCAGCGGGACATACAGTTTTTCAGCCGTTTCCTGAATTCGAATGATTTTTTCAACCGTTTTGGCTCCCCATGACCCTGCTTTTACAGTTGAGTCATTTGCCATCACACAAACAGTCTGTCCATTTACTTTCCCAATTGCCGTAACCACCCCATCTGCCGGCAGCCCGCTTGCAGTATGATTCGCAAACTTCCCGTCCTCTTCGTATTTCCCCTCATCAAACAATAACGTTAAGCGATCACGGACAAACAACTTATTTTGCTCCTTTAATTTCTGATGATATTTTTTAGAGCCACCCGATTCGATTTCCCATCGTTTTTCTTGCAATTGTTCGTTCACGATATGTGCAGCCGCCATTTTACTTCGCCTTCCCCTCTTCTTCAATTGTAATTTTCTTCTGGATCCCTTAATTTTGCGCTAAATAAAAAATGAATTCCAAACTTTAAACCAGAATTTTTTGTTTTTTTGTTATATAATGAAAATATATTCATTTCTACATTACAATAGAGTGAAATTTTTCTGGTTTTATGTTTATTCAATTACTAAACAATCTATACGAATGAAAGTAATACGAACTTTTTTGGGGGGATTTACATGACAGTCGTTAAGCTGAAAGTAAATTTTAAGACGCTTGAAGAGTTTAAACAATTTAAAGAGTATGGGATTCAAGAGCTCTCCATGCTCGAAGACTTAGAAGCAAATATTGTTGAAGATGATAGTGATTCACCTTTTTATGGAATTTACTTTGGCGATAAATTAATCGCCCGCATGAGTTTATATCAGATCGAAGCCAAATTTGACCGCTATTTCTTCCCTCCACAGGATTACTTGGAGCTTTGGAAGCTTGAAGTTTTACCAGACTATCAAGGAAAAGGGTATGGCAGGGAATTGGTTGAATTCGCCAAGAGTTTTGGATTACCCATTAAAACAAACCCACGTGTTAAGTCAAATGGATTTTGGAAAAAAATGGGCTTTTCTAGTGTTGATTACGAAATGGAACGCGATCTTGGGGAAAACCCGCTCGTCTGGTATCCAGAAGGTGTTACCCCACAAGAATATTCAAAATAGAATGCGTTTTCACGGAAAAAGCGGACCCTTTCAGTCCGCTTTTTCTTTATTCAACTGTTTCCAGTTTTCCTTTTTGCTGCCGGTCTTCTTGAAGGACGACCATTTTTCTTGCTCGTTCCATAATTTCAATTAATGAACGATAATCAGATTCCAGTGTTTTCAATTCATTTTCAAGTCTTTCATTCTCCACAGCGAGATCGTATATTTTTTTCTCCAACTCTTTTATTTTTTCCTGAGATTGTTCCTTATCAGACAGGACGGCAGTTGAAGCCTCCGCTCTTTGATAAAGATCCTGCAAAAAATGGATGATCGCATCGAACGTAAGTTGTCCACTCTCATCAGCGCGATCCTGTTTTGGAATATCAGAAGCCGAGACAGATAACGGCCGCTGAACAGCTTCCGGCGAGTTCACCGATTGCTTTTTTAATTCTTTTCGCTGCTTTTTAGCAAGCTCGATTCCTGAATTGTATTGCTTTCGGACATACGAGTTCCAGCGAAAGCCGCAGGCAGCGGCAGTGCGAGAAAGATGCCGGCCAACTTCCTCAAAAGCTTGAAGCTGTGTTCCACCCTCTCGAATATGTCGAAGCACCACTTCTGCTAGCAATAAATCTTCATCCTGTGACCATGCATCTTGGCGAGTTGGTGACATCAGAAAATCCCTCCTAGTGTTTTTATTCATACATATGCATCTACTAGAAAAGATAGACTGATAACTCCCTGCTGTTTTAAAGTTTATTCAAATTTTTATCGATAAATTTTTTCACATATAAATGATGGGCTTCACTTTCCCAAAGAATGGAACATCTTTGAACTTCTTCTTCTATTCTTTTAAAGAGCTGATTGTTTTCCCATTTGCGAAGCCAGATTTCTTTATAAGCGTTTAACACGCTTTTTTCAATCGAGAGCATTTTTTCTAAAAATTGTTCACACGCATCAAGCGACATGCTTTCATACAACTCATCAATAAATCCCAAGCGTTTAAGTTGCATCGCCGACAGAAGACTCGCGTTCATTAACAGCTGCATCGCACTAGCAGCAGGAAGTTTTTCCGAAAGCAGTGAACCGCCTCCCCAGCCAGTTGTAATCGCTTGATTTCCTTGAACAAAGCCAGCCTTTATCTTTTTTTGCGCAAGACGAAAATCGCACGCGCTGGCAAGCTCCATCCCACCGCCAATGGCTGCACCGTTGATCAATGCGACTGTCGGAATTGGCAATGTAGCAATTTTAACTAGAATTGCGGCCATTTTCGCCAACATTGAATGCGCTTCCTCTTTCGTTTTCAAAAGATGGAAAACGGATAAGTCGCCGCCTGAACAAAATGCCTGATCGCCGCTTCCAGTAATCACGAGCGCTTTTATCCTTGAATCCTTTGTTTGGTCAATTGCTTCTAATAGCCCTTCCATTACTTCATAATTAATGGCATTCCTTTTTTCATTTCTGGTAATTGTAAACAGCAAATACCCCTTATCCTTTTTTTCAATCGTAAAACTGCCCATTCCCTGCTCACCTCTGTTCTTTTTCAGCCAAATAAGACCCTATTACCATTTTCGCCTGATAACGACAAAAGCACAAGGAGCATAAACACTCCTTGTGCTTTAGAAACGAACGAGATTAGTCGTTAACAACTTCTTTACCTTTGTATGTTCCACAAGCTTTACATACACGGTGAGTGAGTTTCATTTCACCGCAGTTTGGGCATGCTACCATACCAGGAACATTTAATTTAAAATGAGTACGACGCTTTCTTTTCGCAGTTTTAGAAGTTCTTCTAAAAGGTACAGCCATTCTTCCCACCTCCTTAAAGTATTAAGAAAGGAATGAAGTCCAGCGTTGCTGTTGACTTCACTTTGCTTCTTTTTAAAACCGATTTATGAATCGGAAGAAGTTTCATTGTCATTAAAAAATTTTGCAAGCCCCGCAAGCCTTGGATCAATCTTTTTTGATTGCTCTTCTTCACGAATGACTTCCCAATCCTTTCCAGACTGCGGTGCAGCTCCTTCAGGATGAACATCATCGCTAAAAACTTGCAGCGGAACCTCAAGTAAAAGAATTTCTCTGATGACTGGCATTAAGTCGATCGAATCACCTTTAATCTGATGCGCTTCTTCCTCTTCCATTTCATACTCGGAAACCTGCAGCAAAAACGTTTCTGTCGTTTCGACATGAATCGGATAGTTTACATCCACTAATGTTCGAGAACAAGGAAGAATCAAATGACCTTCGATTTTCAAATGAAACGTCACTTTCGTTGAACCAATATCAGCCCGTCCTGTTACATGAATTGGCGAAACATCACGGATTGATGGATCACTTTCTTCAATCTCGTCAACCCGAACGGTTTCATCAATTAGAAAATCCTTATTTCGATACTTTTGCAATTGGCTTAATGTCCACTTCAATTTAAATCACCTCAAGGCAACAAAGGTAATTATAGCCTTCGATAATATTTTTGTCAATGTGTTTTTCTTTACACCATATGAACGTATCGGAAAATTTTTCGTTATGCTCATTCGTTGCTTCTTTCTAGCATATCCATAAAAATTCTACTTTTTCACTCTTAAGCAAAATAAATCAGCCATCCGCCTATTTCTCAATCAGATAAGCTCTATTTTCTTCAATATACATATTGTATAGAGAAATCCAAAAAACAGATAAAGAAGGTGTTCATATGCCCAATTCATTTATGCCAGGCATGGGATTTCCTGGCTATTCCGGAGCAGGCTATGGAGGTTTCCAATCTCCATATGGATATTGGGGAGGAGGAATGGGGATGCCCTATCACCACTACCCTTACCACGGTGGTTATTACGGAGGCCACCATGGCTGGCATCACGGATATCCCTATTCTCACCACCACGGCTTGTATGGGTATCCCTATTAATCATTAAAAGGCTTAACGGAGACAATCAACAAATTGATTGTCTCTTTGCTTTTACCTCTCTCTTTGCTGTAACATTCAACATCATTCGAAAATGTTGCTATAATGAACGAAAACCCTAAAAAAGGAGCGGATGCAATGAAGGCTGTAGGGGTTATTGTCGAATATAATCCATTTCATAACGGGCATGCCTATCATGTTCAAAAAGCGAGGGAGATATCGGGTGCTGACCTCGTTATCGCTGTCATGAGTGGGAATTTTCTTCAAAGAGGAGAGCCAGCAGTTGTTTCGAAATGGTATCGGACCAAAATGGCGTTAAAGGGCGGTGTCGATCTTGTATTTGAACTCCCTTATCTGTTTGCAACGCAAAAAGCTGAAACCTTTGCCAATGGAGCCATTTCTCTTTTAGATGCAGCTGGATGTGAGTTCGTTTGTTTTGGAAGTGAGAGCGGGGACATTAAGGCGTTTCTAAAAACAGCCGACACGATCGATAACAGACAAAAACAGCTTGACGAACAAATTCAGCAAAAAATGAAAGCAGGCATCAGCTATCCTAAAGCGCTGTCTTTGGCCTATGAAACATTGGATCCGACAGCTGATTACGTAAATTTGTCAACTCCGAACAATATCCTTGGATATGAGTACATAAGAGCGATCCGCAAACAAAAAAGCAATCTAAAGCCTTTAACAGTTGCCCGGAAAAGTGCAGATTACCATGATGAGCATTTTGCATCAGAAACAATCGCAAGTGCGACCAGTATCCGCAAAGCGATGTTTTCAAAGAATAGCAAAATTGATTCGTTCATCCCATCCAATACAAATGACCTTTTAAAAGACTATTTTCATCATTACGGCCAATTTCATCAATGGGAAAATTATTGGCCGCTGTTGCAGTTTCGCCTCTTGCAAGCAAGACCAGAGGAACTTCGGAAGATTTATGAAGTAGAAGAAGGCATTGAAAATCGCCTGCTCCGAACGGCACTTCATGCTGGCAGTTTTCACGAATTCATGGAAAAAGTTAAAACAAAACGCTATACGTGGACAAGGCTGCAACGGATCAGCACCCATATTTTAACCAATGCCAGCAAAGTCGATATGCAAAAATCTGATGAAAAAGCTTCCTATTTGAGATTATTAGGCATGAGTGAAAAGGGCAAAGCCTATTTAAATCAACATAAGAATCATTTTGGCCTGCCGGTTATCTCGAAGCTTTCGAGTTATCAGCAAGAGGATATCCAGCTTGACATTCGGGCTGCCCGGATCTACTTAAGCATTCTTTCTGCAAAAAGCAAACAATCGCTTTTCCAGGAGGAATTTACGCAGCCGCCTATATATGCAAAATAAGAAGATGGCAGATCCGCCATCTTCTTATTTTGCAGGCAATTTTTCTAAATAGTTTACGGCATCATCAAAAGAATCAACGGGAACAATTTTCATTTTCGTGCCAATTTCCTTCGCTGTCTTGACAGCGTCATTGTAATTCGATTTCTTTACGCCATGCTCATTTGGCGCAATAAAGATTTCAGCTCCCGCTTTGTCAGCTGCCACGATCTTTTGTTCAATTCCCCCGATCGGACCTACGGAGCCGTCAGGAGCGATTTCACCCGTACCGGCAATTTTATAACCTTTTGTGAGGTCTTCTTTTGTCAATTGATTGTAGATTTCAAGCGAGAACATTAGACCAGCAGAAGGGCCGCCGATTTCATCTGTCTTCACTTTCACATCCGGTTTAACGAGAATCTCTTTATCATCTACAAGAGAAATCCCAATTCCAATTTTGCCCGGGTTTTCTTTAAATCGCTTAACGGGTAGTGTTACATTTTTCGTTTGCTTCTTTCTTAAGAAGGTAAAGGTCAATTGTTCCCCAACTTGTTTTTTTTCGACGTATGCGGTAAATTCCTTTGAAGATGAAACCGAATGTCCATCCACTTTAAAGATTCGGTCCCCTGCCTTTAGTTTCCCGTAAGCAGGCATATCGGGCAAAACATCCAACACGTACACGCCTTTGTATTTATAATCAACAGGCAGCCCCGCTTTATGATAAGCAACATCAATGGCGTTTTGTTTCGAATTGGCCATCATATAAAGCTGCCTAACTGTATATTCTTCCTCTGTTTCGGTTTTGTCTAAAATCTGATTGGCAGGATAGATCTCTTCAAATTTGCTTAGCTTCGCCTCCGCCAAAGAATAAATATTTGCTCTCCCCATTCGAACCGTTGTCAGCATGAAATCACCTTTTTCTTGGTAACCATTTTCTACAGTTACAATTGGCTTCAGCTCTTTTGCCATCCCTGGCTTTGTCACATAGTATGGCAGCGAATAAAACATTCCGCCGATCATCAGTAAAATCACAATAAAAAGTGATCCTATAAAAATCTTTTTCCGCATTAAATACTACTCCTTCCACTGCTCAATCAAGCGTTTCAAATGTTGCATATTCTTTCTCATTTCCGCTTCCCCGATTGCGATTATTTCTTCAATATTGGTGAAAGCGCGGGAGCTGTACATTTCCACGCTCGGGCGGATCATGAAATCGGAGGCCATTTCGCGGTGGCTGACAATTTCCGATTGCATAATGTCAATACTCTGCATGATCACGTCATAAATGGAAGTAATTTCCGCATTATGCTTCACTCTCGAGACATCCACAGCAATAACAAAATCAGCTCCCATCTCTCTGGCAACCGATACAGGTACCCGATCGACAACACCGCCATCAACAAGGATCCGGCCTTGATATTTTTCAGGCACAAAAATACCCGGGATCGAAATGCTTGCTCTTACTGCATCGGCAATCGATCCTTTTTTAAACACAACCTTTTCACCCGTTAACAGATCGGTTGCGACGACCCCGACAGGTAAAGAAAGGTCCTCGATATTTTTGCCGTGGGTAAACACCCGAATAAATTCTTTTACCCTTTTGCCCATTATAAATCCCATTTTCGGGACTGTAAAATCTAAATAATATTTTCTTTTAAACGCTCCTGATAATTTATAAAGATGATCGATCTCGATCCCCACACCATAGAAGCATGCCACAAGGGCTCCCATGCTGCTGCCAGCAATAAGGTCAATGGGAATTTCTTCTTCTTTAAGCACTTTGATTACGCCGAGGTGGGCAAAGCCGCGTGCTCCTCCTGAACCAAGTGCCAAGCCAATCCGCGGACGACGCTCCACACCTTTCCCTCCTTTAACAACCTATCTGTTGCTTTTACTTGATTGAAATCCAGCTGTCACACGTACAGAAATCTCGTTCAATCATATGGTCTAAATTAACATTCTATGAGTATATTGTTTTATATGAGGACAAGGTCAACGGACTTTGCTGGAGGGGAGGTTCAAAGCTTGTTTCGTTCAAAATTAAAGACCATTTTTTTATCGATTTCGGTTACCGTTATGGCCGCATCACTAATTTCTTTTCCCCAAGAGGCATTTGATGCTTCCATCCGCGGTTTAAATATGTGGTGGGAAATTGTGTTTCCTTCTCTGCTTCCTTTTTTCATTGTATCGGAAATGTTAATTGGATTTGGAGTTGTAAAATTTCTTGGCGTTCTTTTAGAACCACTGATGCGGCCGCTTTTTAAAGTTCCTGGAGTTGGAGGGTTCGTATGGGCAATGGGCATGGCATCCGGTTATCCTTCTGGGGCAAAATTGACAGCAAGACTGCGCCAGGAAGGACAAATAACGCAGATCGAAGCAGAAAGACTTGTTTCCTTTACCAATTCTTCAAATCCTTTATTTATTTTTGGCGCAGTTTCCGTTGGTTTTTTTCACAATCCGCAAATTGGTCTTATTCTTGCTTTATCACATTACTTGGGGAATATTTGTGTAGGCATTTTAATGAGATTTTATGGAAAAGAGGAACCAAGAAAACGAAGAGGCAGTAAGCATCGTTTCCATCTCCGTTCGGCGCTTTCAACGTTGCATCAAACAAGAATAAAAGATAATCGTCCAATCGGCCGGCTCTTAGGGGATGCCGTTACCTCCTCTATTCAAACTTTACTGATGATCGGTGGCTTTATCATTTTGTTTTCTGTAGTGAATAAGCTGCTGTACCATTTACATATCACAGCATTTCTCGGAAAAGGTGTGGAGCTGCTGCTTTCTTCATTAGCATTCCCATCATCTCTTAGTATTCCATTCATTTCCGGCTTGTTTGAAATCACTCTTGGAAGCCAATTAACAAGCCAGGTTCATACAGCTACTCTTTTGCAGCAGGTGATGGTTACCAGCTTCATTCTTGCCTTCAGCGGCTTTAGTGTTCAAGCCCAGGTTGCTAGTATTTTAGCACAAACAGACATCCGCTTTCCGCCTTTTTTTACAGCAAGGATTTTCCATGGATTTCTTGCCAGTTTGATTAGCTTTTTGCTATGGAAACCATTTTCCGAGCGTTTGACTACCACAAATCCGATGGCCGCAATTCCCGCGAGTATTTTAAAGGATGATTCGTGGCTGCAAACCCTTTACCATACCATGATTCAATCTGGGCCGATGATAACGATTGCCTCTTTGTTTCTCTATGTGGTCATTCTTTCCTATCGTTACAAAAATCAATAAAAAATCCGGGCAATCAACTTTTTTGCCCGGATTTTTCTTTATTTGTCTGCTTATATTCGATTAAATTTTTTATGTAGAGCTTGTTCTACAACAGGTGGCACCAGTTCGGAAATCTTCGCGTCGTACTGAGCGACCTCTTTGACAATACTGGAGCTTAAGAAAGAAAACTGGTTATTGGTCATGATGAAAAATGTTTCAATATCCTCATTCAAGACCCGATTCATTGAGGTAATCTGCATCTCATATTCAAAATCGGAGACAGCGCGCAAACCGCGTATAATTGCGCTCGCCTTCACACTCTTTGCATAATCAACGAGAAGCCCGTGGAATTCGTCTACCTTAACGTTTGGCAAATCCTTGGTTACCTCCTTGATTAAATCAATCCGCTCATTTACCGTGAAAAGCGGGTTTTTAGAAGAATTATTCAATACAACAACATATAATTCATCAAAAACCTTTGCGCCTCTTTTGATGATGTCCAAATGCCCATAGGTAATCGGATCAAAACTCCCCGGACAAACAGCGATACTTACCAAATGAACCCCCCCCTATTCTTCGCCGCCATTTCGAAAAATGGTCACAGCAATAATCCCATATGTCTCATGTTTCAGTTTGTAAAATGGTCCGATACTCTCTGGAAGTTCAACATCATGGCTGTGTTCACAAATAATCTTCCCGCCACTTTTTAAAAGGGCGTATTCAGCAATTTTATTCATGACCGTGATCAGCTGCTGTTTTTTATATGGCGGATCTAAGAAGATATAATCAAAAACGATGCCTCTTTTCATAACCGCTTTTAAAGAACGATCAGCATCATTTCGATAAACTTCTGACTGATTTTCTAACTGACAGCTTTTAATGTTCTCATGAATCGTTTGAATCGCTTTTGCATCCCGATCAATAAAAATGACTTGATCTAAGCCTCTGCTCAGCGCTTCAATACCAAGACCGCCGCTTCCTGCAAATAAATCAAGAGCGGTTCCCCCTTCAAAATAAGGGCCAATCATGTTAAACATAGCTTCTTTCACTTTGTCTGTTGTTGGCCTTGTTGTATTGCCGGGGACCGCTTTTAGCGCTCTGCCCTTACAACTGCCTGAAACGACTCTCATTGCCTCATCACCACAAATTCATTCATTCCGTTTTCTTCATTATCCTATCACAATCAAATTCATCCGCCAAACAAATTCTGAAACTCTCTTAGCTTTTTGAAGAGATGAAAAAATTATTTTAAACAATGTATAAGCCATTACTTTATGGAAATAATAAAAGTAACAACATCAATTCGAGGATGTTGTTGCCAACCGCGGAGAAGACTTACGTTTCCCCATAAGTTCTTCCTCCGGTTTCTCCTCTCCCTTTGCCTTCTATCCGGTAAAAGGATATAGAAGGACCCTGCAGAATTTCTGCAGGGTTTTTTCTTTTAACGAACATTGTTTTAGTCTGTGATATAAATATCGCTGTTAGTCTTCGTTACTTTTGCTTTAAAAATACTTTGAAACCCCGCCTGGCTGATATAAAGAGACCCTTCTTTTTCAATAAAAGGATCATTTAACAAGCCATATTTTTGACCGTTTAACAGAAAGCTGTGTTCATTTAAATAGAATAAATATTCCTTGCCAGCTTTCTTTAGCATAATGGAACGTTCAACCGCATTTGCTTGAATTTGAAAACCGAGCATCTGCATCGTTTGTACAAAAGGGAAATACAAGGATTCATTCATGAGCAGGGAGTTCATTCCTGTTGCGATTTTTCCATTTAAATGCAGAGGACGTTTATCAAAAAAAACAAGCGGAATAAGATCCTGATTTTGCTTTGTATTGCTCGAGAAGAAGGTGGTTGTCAACCGCATCAGGCGACTTAAGATTGCGTCAAGATCTGCCGCATCGATATTTTTTTGTTGCAAAACGGCAGCAGTTAATTGCTCAATTTGCTGCTGATCCATTTGCGTCTTAAGTTCATTTACAATAAACCGCCCCTTTGGCGTTTCAGCCTGCTGCTGAAGATGCAAAGAAAGAAATGCATCCGTCAGCCAATCTTTTGCCTGGTCTGTCAGCTTCAATCGATGGTTTAAGTTATTTTTTAGCCAAATCTTTTGAATCTCCTCCGCCGTCAGGCTGCTTTCGGTAATCAATAATCCGTCAATCAACTGAGGCGAAGTGCGGTTTGTCTTGATAATTGACATAGGTGTTATATTTTCAACACTCGGCTTTGGCAGGATCGGCGAAAGTTTTTCATTTGGGTTTTCTGAATAGAACTGAATTTGTCGATTTGCACCGGCAAGGTAAAGAGGCTCCTTTTGCCAATAAAGGGAAGTATCGCTGCCTTTTCCTTCAAATACTGAATAGTCAATATATATTAGCTCTTTATGCCCTTTCAACGGAAATGCGGTCACCCATGTACCGCTGCGATAGGCTGAGTCGACAATTTCTATTTTTGTTGAAGCAATATTCACCTTCTCGAGCGCCATGGTCCAATTTTTCAGCAGAAGGGATCCCTGATTATTTCCGTAAGGGAGAACGTATTGAATTCGCAATTCCCCGTTTTCTGGTTTAAAGGTTGTGGGGTTGTCTCCAATTGTTTTACAAGGTTTACCATTTTTATTCACGCAGTTCCACTGTGGAATGGCTGCTGGTGTAATTACTTTATAAAAAGTAGAGTTTGGCAAATTTTTAAATATCTGGGTAATTTGCAATGAATCTGGCTGTGTTTTAACAATAATCTGCTGATCTGCCATGATTTCCGGTTGTTTTTCAGCCACGGTTTTCCCTGTATACGTTCGCCATTGCCAGAACAATACGCTTGCAATTACCAGCGTTAGCGCCAAAACAAACAAGAGTGAAAGATGCCTTGCCATACATGTTTCTCCTTTTATGTTCAATCCTTCTCTAACATTCTCACGTTGAACTTATTTCATTGCAAGTTTTCATTATCATTTTTCCATACAAAAAGTGAGGGCACCTTTCCCTCACCTTTATATTCCCATTTTATAATCGTATTCTTTCGCTTTATCAGGAGCCGCATTTTCAAATTCTACTTTTAAAAATGGCTTATACGATGGTTCCACCTTTCTCACAAAGGAGTAGGAGCTAAGCTTTTCAATAATTCCTTCGACATCTTCTTGGTTGCAATAGAGGACGACATATTTTAATTTTTTGGAGACGTAGTGAACATTGCCAAAACGTCTGAGCATTTTGGCCTGCTTTAGCGAATACAGCCAAACAACCAATCCCTGTCTTTGCTTAAACATATTTTTTCCCCTTCAAAACGATTCATTTTCTTATTAGTCTAGCATATCAAAATGGATTTTTTCAATTGAAACCAAACAACAAGTCTGCATTCATCTACGCTGAGCAGCCGCAGCTGCCTCCGCTTCCGCAACCGCCGCCACAGCCTGATAATGTATCGAAAAAAGGATTTCCGGTTGGTACTTTAATATGTTTCGATACAGCACCGCCGATTAAAATGCTGATCTCATCAAGCAAAGACTGCAGATCATTTTCTGCAAGTTTAAAGGCCGATACATGAGGATCTAAATCCACTTCCCGTTTAGCCACCCTTATTTGAGTCATAACACGCTTATAATCAGGATGGTATTTTCCGAAGCGTTGGACTTCTTCATACAAATTCTTTAGACTAACAAAATGACGAATTTTCCGCTGCGCTTCGTCACTCGAATGTAGCTTATATAAACAAATGCGGTAATGTTCAGCCAGATCGGACTCTAGAATTTTTTTAGCCAAATCTTCCGCATATTCTAATAATTCAACTCTTTCAATTGTAGCAAGCAAACTCGCTCACCTCCATCCACTATTTTAACATGAATAAAAAGGGAAAGCGAAACTTTCTAGATCGTTGGAACCGAAACAGTAAATTCCTCGCTTAAACCATAAGGCTTATTTTCCAAATTCACCACTTCAAGTTTAACGTGATGACTTCCAGCCGTTAGACCTTTAATAATGAATGCCGCCCCGGATGCCTCCTGTTTCTGCCGTCCATCAATTGAAATGAGTATTTTTCCAATCTTTTGTTTTGAACGGTCACTTTCTCGAAAACTAATGCCGGTAACAATACATTCCACAAACACGTTTTGCCCCCTTGTTTCATACTGTACGGACAATGATGGGGACTCATTCGACAATGGCTTCGCTGCTTGTGCCGTTTTGGCATGGATAAAATCAGCTGCTATTGGCATAATTATTCGTTTGGATTCCGGCTTTGGAATATTTTTCTGGCATCCCGCTGCAATCAGCAGCATGATTATTATGATTGGTAAACCTTCCCACTTCAATACAATCACTCCTTTTATGATTGTATTGTTCGCCAAATTACTTGATTTTACTCAACAAAAAAAGGCTCGATCTTGCTGATCTTGAGCCTTTGCTAATTTTGATTTTGCATGGATTGAAACATATGGAACATCATTGAAGCCATTTGAACGCTGTTAGAAAATTTTTCGACCTGGTGGGGAATGGTTCTTTGATAATAATGCAATGAAGCAACTTCCAACGATTGCAAATCATATGGATTTCTAGTCAATTTTCGATACCATAGCGGCTGTTCCCGAATAAATTGCTTTAAATCCTTTTGCTGTTCAAGATAGTCGGCAACATCTTTTCTCATACTCTCTCATCCTTCCCGTTAATCTTTTCGAAAGGAAAAAGGTTGCGCTGGTCCATCGTTACCTCTTGCCGAATTCGACTGATTGCTGTTTTGAAACTGGGACAGCAGTCCTTGAATCGCGCCAATTGCCTGACTTAGATTGTTCATATGATGCTGCACTTGGTTCGGATCCACCTTTTTCAACATTCCCATTATGTTGGACATCCAATCATTTTTTTGATCATTTTCTCCAGATGCAGTTTCGGATTTTTCTTCTGATCCCATTAAATTCCAGCGTTCATCATCTTCACCTAACAAATACCAATCCTCATACAATTCCTGCCAAGTAGCCTTTCCTTTCCGAACTTCTTGGATAACTTTTGGATTGTTCTTAACAAACTCCTTGAACTTAAGCACGGAAGGATGCATTTTTTTTGTTGTCACATCTTCTCACCTCTGCCAATTCCCTCGCCTATAATACGATATGCCCTTAGGAGCAATTGGTGAAAGTGCAATCCCAATGTGAAAACATACTATTTTCATGATAATATGTTTACAGATTTATCTTAAAGAATACTTTTTTCACTTTTCCAATTCAGAGAAGGGGCAGATTACATGGTTACAGCTATCGTTATCCCGATTCTTTGCATCTACTTTTTCTGGATCACCAAAAAAGAAATGAAGCAGCAGGATCGCAAGTGGCTTCAAGCAGGCTATGTACCGGAAGAAGCAGTGTTCATTGGTGAAATAAAAGAAATCACAAATGAAAAACAACGCTTCTACTATAACCGTTATCTTTTTGTTCAAGAACTCAAACTGCAAACAGAGACAAGACGATTAACCGTGAAGAAGGTCACCCCAATAAAAAAACCCTTTGGGCCAGAAGAATTTCAAATTGGAGAAAAGGTACGGGTTTACGGAGGGTTTCGCGATGATCACTTTTATGTAAACCGCGTTGAGAAAATATAGGGGCCAATTTTAACACCCAAAATGTAACCGAAAACGGCACCCTTTTGGGTGTTTTGCTCACTAAAGTTTTATTGTTCCCATTTTTGGATAAAGTTTTGCGTGTAGTATTTTTGATAGACACCGACGCCGAGGTAGGTAAAATCTTTGTTTAGCAGCGAGTCACGATGGCTCTTGCTGTTCAGCCATCCTTCCACAACCGCAGGCCCGTCGCTGTAATTGGCAGCTATGTTTTCACCGGCTGTCTGAAAGACAACTTTTGCTGTTTTGAGCCGATCAGAAAGGCTTCCAAATTTTTTTGAAGTGTGGGAGAAATCATCGTTTATCGCCATATCTTTGCTATGCTCATAAGCAACTTGAGCGGTTTTTTCATCCCATTTTAACGGTTTCAAGTCATGCCTGATTCGTAAAACATTAGTCAAGTCAAAGATTTCTTTTTCTTCTCCAACCTCTACACTTCTCCACAAGCTTTCACTGGGCTTTTGTGGTTCAATTAACTGACCGCGGTAGACAAGTCCGTACGGACGCTGTTTAATAATGGTTTCTGCGTCCAAAAAGCGAACACTTGAAAGAGTTCCAGTAAATTTATCAATATACAGTTGGGCATATATATCTCCCAATTGAATAAGCGGACGCAAGTTTAAATCGGTGTCATTTAATTCAAAGCGATACGTGTTCCCGTTTAATTTGATATCAATATTTGCATCAATATAATGTGTATTAAAAATCTCTTCAACTGGCTGCCCAATTTCAAACGGTGCAACATCTAAATCTTGACCAATTGCATAAACCGTTACAACACGGTTATTCTCTACACCTACTTGAGCATAGCTCCGATCATTCAGATTATAAATATACCATTCATAACCGTAGATGGATGGATCGACCCGCTGCGGTTTCCCCAATTCTTTTTCAAGGGCTTGTACATCTTTCCCAATTAATAATGATAAACCTTCCTGTGCTTTGTCAGAGGGAGGTGCTTTCGCCGGCTGATTTTCTTTATTCACTGTTTCTTTTATTTTCGAAGTTGAATGATCTTTTATTAAAACATCCTTCTCGTCCTTACTATTTAAACTTACATAAAAACCAATCGTAAGAAAAATTGAAGAAAGTATAAGGATTTTTAAAAGTATACGCAGAGGCTTTTCCTCCTTCTAATCCGTTTCTATCATTATATGTACTCTTAAATTTATTATATCACCTATAACTTTCAATTTAATAGTTTTAATCTTTCTTTAAATTGAAAAACAGGCGCCGAAGTCTGCACCTGTTTTAATTCCATGCTGTATTAGTGTTGCAGCTCATCGAAAGTTGATTCTGAGATTTCAGATAAAGCAGCCTTTGCCTGATCGTCCGTTAGTTTACGTATAGCGAAATCTCCAAGCGAAACAATCCCCACTAACTTGTCCCCTTCTACTACCGGGAGCCGTCTTATTTTGTGTTCTGCCATTAACCTCGCAGCTTCCTGGGTGGACGCATTGGCGGAAATCGATACGAGCTGTTTGCTCATTATCGCCTCTACTTTTGACGAAGCAGGCCTTTTTTCAGCGATGCCGCGAATGACAATATCGCGGTCAGTAATCATTCCCACCAGTTTACCTTGATCTACTATCGGAATCGCGCCTACATTCAATTCCTTCATTTTAACAGCCACTTCATAGACATTGTCTAACAAAGAACAGCTTTCCACATCATCCGTCATAATTTCACGAATTGTTTCCATTTTCCAGTCTCCTTGATTTCATTTTGTTCATGCATTCGGACTATGATTATATATTTTCCAATCTTTAAACATTTATACAAAGTTTAACGCGTGCTTATTGAATGAATTCATTGCAAGTTGCTACAATTTCCACTATTATTAAATTATCTTGGAAAATGATACCGCCTTCATTTAGAACAAAGTGGGAAATCGTTTTAGGAGGGAATGGAATGCAATTTGAATCAACGGGGATCGAATCATTAAAAGCGGATTTAAACCGCTTGGACGAGACAATGCCTGAACACGGCTTAATCCGCGAAGGCCAATGGGATTATGAACGAGTGACATATGACCGCAAGTTTGAGCTTAAAGAAGGTACATACTACCTTCGTGTTCAAGGCTACGCCGTAGAAGGGGACGTAGGAGCGGATAAGGCAACGATTCAACTCATGACTCCTATTTTGGGTAAATATTATTATCCGCATGGTATTGAATATGGTGAGGATGAACACTTCCCAACCTCACTGATTGATCAGTGTGAAAGAATTCTCGGAGAGGTAAAAGCAGAAATTGAAAAATTCGCCTTATAAAAAACTCGCATGGATGACCCATGCGAGTTTTTTATGTGGTTAAAACCCAAGTATTGCTTTAATCATGGATGCAGTTTGGCCGCCTTTGTAAAAAACATATAGCAACAAGTAAACAGCTACTCCAGTAATCGCGGTAAAAAACCAAATAATACTAGTGATTGGCCCAAGTTTTCGATGCTTTGACAATTTATTTTTGTAACCAGTTAATAATGTTACAATCCCAAAAACAGCTCCTACCATTGCCAAGGTGATGTGAAAGATTAAAAACAGCGTGTAGTAAATCTTTATATTTTCTGGCCCGCCGAATGTAGTATTGCCGATAAATATTGTTCTTGAAGCATAGATAATGAAAAAAATGAGTGCAAATATCGCTGCAACCAGCATCGTTTTCTTATGAGCTTCAATTCTGCGCTGCTTGATCTGCCACCACCCGAGCGCGACCGTTGCAGCACTTAATACAATAAAAGACGTACTAATTGTTGGTAGTATTGGTACAGAAAAGTCCATAGACCCACCTCAATTCTTTATATTTATCCTAAAATAATTTTAATTTAGTTCGGCAACTATTTCAATCAATCTCCGTTCTTAACATAAAAAAAAAATCCCCCTGCATTGCCGGGAGATTATTTGACAATCGAAGGCTGTAATTTTTCCCGCAATTCTTGTTCTGAATCTTTTTGGTCTTTTTTATACCATTCAAAAAAGACACCGCCCAAGAAAACTCCATAAATGGCTTCCTGGATCACTTTCATCAGCACACCGCCAAGCTGCTGGTCATGAAGCAGCGACATCGAACTGAACAGTTCCGGTCCACTAATATTTAAACTGGCAAAGTTTGCAGTGCCCACACATAAGCTCATTGCCTGCCCCCACGCTTTCGGATCCGAATACGTTGCATACATGGGCGTATTGGCAAAAATAATGAGTGCACATGCTGGAGTTAGCAAAATACCATCCGCAAAAATATAGCCGACTTTTTTTAAACCGGTCAAAGATTGATGTTCAGGCAATTCATTGACAAGCGGCCACCACATAAAAATTGCGAACACGAATAGCAGAACTGAATAGGCAGCATGGAGCCACATATTTTGCATCACGTGATCAAAAATAAGCGGCACATGGTAAAAAGAAAAGAAACCATTAAATAAAATCAAAGAGATAAGTGGTTTGGTAAATAATGAAAATATAGAACGAATACCCGGCAGGTTTAAGATACTTCTCCATAACCATTGCGGCACCCCCCAAATAAAAAACGGCGGAATCAACAGCAATAAAATAGCCATTTGAATCATATGCACATAAAACATTAAATGAGCCATCAAATCGAGCGGCGATCCTTTAACCGCATACAGGAGAACCATTCCGATCACAAACAAAGCCCCTTGCTTTGCTGTTAGCGGCTGAGCATTCTGAAACCGGCACCAAAATTTAATCGTAATGATAAAATAACCGGCAGAAACCAAAAGTAAAATTGCTAAATAATACGGGCTCCAAAGTGCTTGAAAACCAAAAATATCGAATGAGAGCACTGATATCACCTCATGTATCATTATACCTTGAATAAAAATTCACACAAAAAAATGCAGATAAGAAACCTATTTTTTAAAAAGA
Source organism: Bacillota bacterium Lsc_1132 (assembly GCA_044598425.1). Taxonomy (GTDB): domain Bacteria; phylum Bacillota; class Bacilli; order Bacillales; family Cytobacillaceae; genus JAEVLT01. Next base: position 1,202,328 of record CP172536.1, on the reverse strand, counting down.
AAATCGGCTTTAAAGCCGATTTTCTTCTTTCATTACCACCAAACAATCGTGGTGAAGGTTAATATCGTTACGAAACCGACTAAAAGGCCAGAATAAAGGAAGAGAGATGGAGCTTCATGTCCCTTTTGATTCATATGCATAAAATAATACAATTGAAAAATCACTTGGACAATTGCCAGCAACAGAATAAATGGGATCGTAAATGTTGCCGCAACTCCTTTCATCCCCACAGCAGCAAACGCAATGAACGTTAAGAATATCATCATTGAAAACGAAGTGATCTGGTATCTCATTTCCTCTGTACTTTTTTTCCGTCTATATTCGATGTCAACTCTCGGGTTAACTGAATTTCCTTGTTGTTCACCCATCAGTTTATCCCACCATTCCCATTAAATAGACTACCGTAAAAATAAATACCCAGACAACATCGATAAAATGCCAATAAAGGCTCGCTACATAAAATTTAGGGGCATTGTACAAGTTTAACCCCCGTTTGGCATTTCGAAGCATCAAGGTAATGATCCATAAAAGCCCGAAGGTAACGTGCGCTCCATGAAATCCTACAAGGGTATAGAAAGCCGAACCAAATGCGCTGCTTGTAAACGTATGATGAAACACATGAACATAATGGTTAAACTCATAGATTTCCAAGCCAAGAAATCCAGCTCCTAATAAAACGGTAACGCCAAGCCAGAGCAGCATTTTTTTGAAAGCAAAATTTTTCATGTGATACATTGCATACACACTTGTTAACGAACTCGTCAAAAGCAGCATTGTAGCAGTAAAAGTCAGCGGCAATTCAAAAAGATCTTTTGCCAACGCTTGGTTTGTATTTGGAACTTTATCTTTTAGCGCAAGATATGTGGCAAAGAGAGAAGCAAATAGAACTGTCTCTCCTCCTAAGAATAACCAAAATCCTAAAAATTTATTTTTAGCTTCAAGGGTTGCTTTTTCAGGCGAGGCGGGCCATGTTTCATACGTGAATTTTTCCTCAGCGTGCATTATGCATTAACCCCCTTATCATTGTCGTCGATAAATTCCTCTTTATGAATATGGAAACCATGGTCATCTTTTACTGAGCGCAAAAACATCGAGCCGAGAGTAATGAATAAACCGATTACTAAAACCGGAAGTGCCCAAGGTTTATGATCCACGTGATACATGGCGCCAAACGCAGCAATAAATAATCCAAAAGAGGTCACAAACGGAAGGAATGATGAATTCGGCATGTGAATATCACCAATCGGTTCAGCTGGTGTCATCCCTTTTCTTCCATCCATTTTTTCTAACCAAAAAGCATCTAATCCCCGAACCAATGGAAGCTGTTTAAAATTGTAAACTGGCGGCGGCGATGAAATCGACCATTCAAGCGTCCTACCGTCACCCCAAGGATCGTTTCCAACCTTTTCATTTTTCACTGAAGTAATAATGACATTAATAAGTAAAACAATTACTCCTACAGCCATAAAGAATGCACCAATCGTGCTCACTAAGTTTGCGGTCGCAAATCCTTGCCCTGGCAAATAGGTAAATACCCTTCGCGGCATTCCCCAAAGACCTAGGAAATGCTGGATAAAGAAGGTTAAATGGAAACCGATTAAGAAAAACCAGAAGGTTATTTTACCAAGCGTTTCATTTAACATCGTTCCGAACATTTTTGGCCAATAAAGATGCGTTCCCGCTAAGATCGCAAGGACAACGCCACCAACGATAACGTAATGGAAGTGTGCAACAACAAAATACGTATCATGGTATTGATAGTCAGCTGCAGCTGCAGCTAGCATGACGCCTGTGACACCACCGGCAACAAACGATGGAATGAAGGCAACTGCGTAATGCATAGGGGTCGTAAATTTCACGCTTCCTCCCCACATTGTAAACAGCCAGTTAAAGATCTTGATTCCCGTCGGTACCCCTATTGCCATTGTTGCCACAGCGAAAATCGCATTCGCGACTGGTCCTAAGCCGGTTGTAAACATATGGTGGGCCCAAACCATGAATCCTAAAAAACCGATTAATACAGTCGCAAATACCATTGACGAATAACCAAATAAACGTTTTCTTGAAAAAATCGAGAATATTTCCGAGAAAATACCAAAAGACGGCAAAATCAATATATAAACTTCAGGGTGTCCGAAAATCCAGAAGAGATGCTCCCAAATAACAGTGTTTCCGCCCATCGAAACATCAAAGAAATTCGCTCCGAACAATCGGTCAAACATCATCAATACAAGACCTACTGTAAGCGGCGGAAAGGCAAATAAGATCAGTGCTGAAGTTACAAATGTTGTCCATGTAAATAGAGGCATTCTCATATAAGTCATACCAGGTGCACGCATGTTAATAATCGTTACCAGGAAGTTAATTCCGCCAATCAGTGTTCCAATTCCCGAAATCTGAATACCAAGAATATAAAAGTCAACTCCATGACCTTTTGAAGCTATCGTTAAGGATGCGTATGATGTCCAACCTGCATCTGGCGCACCTCCTAAAAACCAAGAAAAGTTTAAGAACAGTCCCCCAAAGAAAAACAGCCAAAATCCTAACGCATTTAGAAATGGAAACGCGACGTCGCGAGCTCCGATCTGCAATGGCATGACAGCATTCATAAATCCCAGCAACAGCGGCATTGCGGCAAGGAATATCATCGTCGTTCCATGCATCGTTAAGATTTCATTATAAAGCCCAGCACTAACAAAATCATTGTTTGGTACAGCAAGCTGGATACGGATAAAGAGCGCTTCAATTCCACCAACGAGGAAGAAAAAACCTCCAGCAATGAAGTACAAAATGGCGATTTTTTTATGATCAACAGTTGTAAGAAAATCCCAAATCGTACCACCAAACCCCTTTTTTTGAGCATAGATACTCACAAATTCAACCTCCCTTTTCACAATTTCCCCTTTATTGCTGAACTTTTAATCCCATTAAATATTCTGCCAGCGCATTAAGCTGCTCTTCGGACATTTGTGGATATTTTCCAGACATTTTGTTTCCAGGTTTATAAGACTCTGGATTTCTAATCCAATTTTTCACTTCTGTTTTTGTATGCGGCAATATACCAGCCACACGTGAGCGATCACCAAAGTTGGTTAAATTTGGCGCTACACGAGCAGTATCAGGCATATTGTTAGCAGGCGTCACAGCGTGGCAGCCAATGCAGCTTTTATTAAAAATTTCCTGACCTTGTTTTGCCAGATCCGTCGTTGCAGGCTGTGCTCTTTTCACATTCTTCATAGCAGTAACCCAGCCATCGAATTGGCTCCTTGTCATCGCTTTCACTTTAAAGTCCATTAAGGCATGGGATGGACCACAAAGTTCTGCGCATTTCCCATAGAACAAGTTGCCTGCCTCGTTTGATTTTTTGTTATCAAATTCCAGCCAAAATTTATTAACGTTGTCTGTATTCGTATCCATTTTTCCCCCTACAGCCGGAATCCAGAAGGAATGCTTAACGTCCATTGACTTTAGATTAAAGTAAACCTTTTCATTTGTTGGCACGACAAGTTCTTGACTCGTAACAATCCCTAAGCCAGGATACTCAAAATCCCACCAGTATAAATGGGAACGCACATTTACTACAAGCGCTTTCGAATTTTTCTTCTCCCCCGCGGAAACGTCCGCTAATTTAAAGGTTGCCGCAATTGTTGGTACTGCAAGGATCAGAAGCAGCAGGATAGGAATAACAGTCCAAATCAATTCCAATTTATGATTTCCCTCGACTTGCTTCGGAATCTCATCCCCTTTGCGCCGAAAGCGAATCATAACCAAAATAAAGATGACTGCTACGACAAGGATTACTCCAACCATAATCAATGTACTCAACTTCATAATGCCGTACTGCATATCGGCAACTTCTCCAGCAGGCTGCAATGTTGACAAATACGGTTTGCCGCATCCGGAGAGTACAAGCGTTAAGATCACAAATAACAAGACAAAACGCCACTTTATAAGCCTTTTCATTGCTTAACCCAACCCCTCTTTCGCTATAATTTCTAATGGCTGATCAAATGAAATAGTTGAATATCCCTCCTTCGAAGAAAAAGAGGGAATATTCTCTCAGGCAAAACTAAATCAAGGTAACAATAACCATTGCAACGAACATGATTGTTAAATATTGCAGTGAATAAATAAACATTAGTTTTGCCCATTTAATATCATCTTTGATCTTATATCCATAAATCCCCAATGCCAGCCATCCAATATTTAAGACGGTGGATAGAATTAGAAATGGGATTCCTAAAGAAATAAGGAAAACAGGAACTGGCAGCAAAGCCGCCACCCAGATCAAAATATGCTTTTTCGTTGTCTTAAACCCCTTCACAACTGGAAGCATCGGAATGCCTGCTGCCCTGTACTCTTCTACCCTTCTCATTGCAAGAGCATAAAAATGGGGAGGCTGCCAAATAAACATCAGTAAGAACAGCGACCAAGCGGTCATATCTAGATTTCCATCCACTGCAGCCCAGCCGATCAGTGGAGGCACCGCTCCAGAGAGACTGCCAATAATTGTATTGGATACGTACTGTCTTTTTGACCAAATAGTATAAAGAAAAATATAGCTGAACACCCCAAAAAGACCAATAATGGTTGCTGTTAATGTAGTAAACGACAAAAAGAGTATTCCTAATCCGATAAGGGAAAGACCGAGAGCAAGCACTTTTATTGGAAGGATTCTTCCTGTGACAGTCGGTCTGCTTTTTGTTCGATCCATTAACGGGTCAATATCGCGATCAATATAATTATTAATGGTGCAAGAGCCTGCAATGATAAATGAAGAGCCAACGATCGTAAAAAACACAATATCGAGATTATTGAGGAAGCTTTGCCCAGTGAAATGAAGAGCAAGCCATAATCCAGTAAAGGTCGTAATCATATTTGAGTTAACAATTCCAATTTTTATCAAAGCAAAAAACTCTTTTACGAGGGCTGTTTTTTCTATATTATCAGCTTGTAGGTTTGAAGCATTGTTATCAACCGTTGCTTCGCTATAAGCCTTCGAATTTGCCATTCTGCTCTCCTCCTAATCATTCTAACCCGTTATTGGAAAGTTCATAATGCAATTTCCACTATTTTCTACTGTAAAAAATAGATTTGATTTATTTGATGGTGAAATTAGTTTTATGTCTTTTTGCAGCATTCAAAGATGGGTTTTAGGAGATGTGATTCAAAAAAACACTTTCTCTGTATATTAAATCACACTTTTGGGTGTTTTTGTGAACTTTTTTTGAATAATTTTCATCTGAATTGCAGCAGCTCGGTTTTTATTCATAAATACGTTTTCCACTATGATAATAACAAAAATAAAAAGTAAATCATGAACGTGATTCCAAAGGAATAGAATAACCACTATCGAAATTCTGTTCTTTTTTACTATTATTCGTTATGATAACTATGTACTTTTGCAATCATTATACTGTCAAGGAATGTTTATGCCAAATTTTTGAACTTTTAAAATTAAAGAAGGTGATTTTTTGCGGCACTCTTTAAAGTGGTTCGCAGTAGCAACAACCGTTGCCATGATTTTCATCCTGATAGGCGGAGCCCTTGTTACCAAAACCGGATCCGGGATGGGTTGCGGAAGATCATGGCCTTTGTGCAATGATCAATTTCTTCCAACTCACATCACGCCAGAATTAGTGATTGAGCTCGCCCATCGTCTCGTTTCTGGAGCAGGCGGCGTAATGGTGCTGGTTCTGTCGATTTGGTCTTGGAAGCAAATTGGACATATACGCGAAACAAAATTTCTTGCTTTTCTTTCACTTTTCTTTCTGTTATTACAAGCCTTAATTGGGGCAGCAGCGGTAAAATGGGGACAATCAAGCTTTGTTCTCGCCCTTCATTTTGGAATTTCTCTTATCTCCTTTGCATCGGTTTTTTTACTCACACTCTTAATCTTTGAAGTCGATAAAAAGTTTGAAGCAGAAAAATTGGTGATTGATAAGCGCATGGGAAGACACATTCTTTTTGTCTCCATTTACAGCTATTTTGTTATTTATTCCGGTGCACTTGTCCGCCATACGAAATCAAGCCTTGTTTGTCGAGACTGGCCTCTGTGCCTGAATGATGCACCTGGCCTTCCGGAAAACATGTATGAATGGGTACAAATGGGACACCGCTTTGCAGCAGCAGTTATTTTTATATGGATTGCCTATCTTGCATACATTGCAAGCAGGCATTACCGGGAGCAGAAAGTTCTTTATTGGGGTTGGATCATATCTTTTATCCTTGTTTCCCTACAAGTGATCGCCGGCGCTATGATTATTTTTAGCCGTCTTAATCTTTATATTGCACTCTTGCATGCCTTTTTTATCACCTGCTTATTCGGAATATTAAGCTATTTTCTACTCTTATATTCAAGAACGGAAAAAAATAGACATGAATAAAAGCGCTGAGGTTTATAATCTCATGCGCTTTTATTTTTATGTCCGTATATGAAAGACACTGCCGGCCTGATAGTTGTTTTTTTCTTTTTGTTCTTGCTTCGCTTTGTACTTTTTCTCATAATTGACAAACATGGAAACATTGGTAAGGATTCCGGTTGCAATCGCCAGCTGGATTAAGGAGGATCCTCCATAGCTGACAAAAGGGAGCGGTACGCCTGTCAGCGGGATTAATCCAGAAACACCGGCAAGGTTAATAAATGACTGAATCCCAATCATACTTGAAATCCCAATGGCCAGTAAACTCCCAAATGGATCCGGACACCTTAAAGCAATATAAATCCCTCTCAACACAATGTAGGCCAGTAGTAGAAGAACAAAGCCCACACCCCAAACACCAAGTTCCTCAGCAATGACTGCCATAATAAAGTCGGTATGAGATTCAGGTAAATAGCCGAGCTTTTGAACCCCTTTTCCCAATCCAAGACCATTTACTCCCCCTGAACCGATTGCAATGTATGAATTCGCCAAATGGAATCCGGATGTCTTTTCAGTGGCAAACGGGTCTTTCATAACAGTAATACGGTCTACACGTTTAGTTGAGAAAATTTCCCCTTTCAAAATCAACAGAAACGGGGTAATGATAATTAAACCTATGATGATCAGTTTAGCAAAATTTTTAAAGTTCATTCCTGAGGACAAAAGAATCGTACCGGCAATTAAAACAATAATCATTGCTGTACCAAAATCCGGCTGGATGGCGATTAAAGCACAAACTAAGACTAAATAAGCTAAAGGAGGAAGCACTCCTTTGTTAAACTCATTTACATAGGCTTGTTTTTTAGCGTAGACAGCAGCTAAATAGATAATGACACATAGTTTAACAAACTCGGAAGGCTGAATGCTGAGCGGACCGATTTTAAACCAGCTTTGCGCTCCACCCGCTAAATGTCCAAATACGAAAAGAGCAAAGAGACCCATTAATGAAAACAACACCATCGGCCCTAGGATTCGATTGCTTTTCATCGCTTTATAGGGAAATAGCGCAGAGATCATAAAGACAACAGCAGCACCGATAAGAAAGATTTTTTGCCTTTGATAAAAATAATCGCTCGAAACGCCGTATCTTTGAACTGCCGAAGCCATGCTGGCACTATAGACCATCACTAATCCAAAGGCGGACAAAAGAATGATGGCAATAATTAATGAATAATCATACGACTTTAAAATCTTCTTTAACATGGAGACTCGTCCTCAATTTTATTTTTGATTCTATTATAATGGAAAATTACGAGAAATACGTGAGGAAAAGGTACTTTATCAAATTTAATTTAAGAAAAAAACCCAAACATTTTACTGTTTGAGTTTTTTGTGCTATTTTTTTATTGATGCTTCATGAAGTGCAGAAAGCTCTCTTTCTAATTTATCTAAAATTGCTTTTCCAATTTCTCCGTCAATTAAACCAAGGCGAACTGCAAAATCAATTTCTCTAGATAAACCAAACATTTGTGTATCCAATACCTCTTCATAAAGAGGGCATTGAGGCATCGTGAGATTATCCATTTGCACTTTAATAAGTCTTAAAATTTTCTCAGCGTCAGCCTGTAGCAAGGCGTATGCTTTTTCCTGATGATTCACGATCATTTCAGACGCCAACATTGATCCCCCCGTTTCCGAGCGATTACCCAACTTATCTATTAATTTTACCGTTAACTAGCATAAATTGCAAGAGTATTCCCATCAAACATATAGCTGCTTAACTAGTTAGTTCTTTTACAGTAAAGGAAATTTAATCCTAATTAAAATGGAAAACAAATTTTAAGATATGACAGCTATCACAAAACAGGCTATACTTGTTTTGTGTAAATACAAGGGGGGAACCAGCATGGACAACATCCTATTAATTTCCGGAAATTCAAAATATACCATAACGCTTGATTCAGGTGTATGGATCTTCGATGACCGAAAAATTGATCTCACAACTTACTTCGAGGAAAGACAGGAAAGTCTTGATGAATTGGAAGCGTATACGAAATCCATTTCAAAACATTGGGATCGCGAAATAATCGAAGGGGCAACCTATCCGCCAACATTGAAATCAGAAAAAAGGTTCGAAAAAGAAAAAATGTTAACCGGCTCTTTTGCGATTCCGTTAAAACCATTTCTTGAAAATGCTGAGCCAAAGGAAGATGCATCAGCTCTTATTATCGAGTGTCTCGATGAACAAATAGAAATTCCGTTAGATATCGCATATAATCTGATTCTTGGTTTCTCAGATCATGGCAAGCCCCTGCAAGAGGATGGCCCGATTCACATCTATTACGGAGATGGATCTAATCGGCACCAGCCAATAAAAAAAGTTAAAACATTTATCGTAAAATAAAGCAAACGAGTGCGATTCCGCACTCGTTTGTTATTTCACTACAGCAGCTCGGCAGCCAATCTTGCAAGCCCGGAACGCTCACCTTTCAGCAATTTAACATGGCCGGAGATCGCTTGATCTTTAAACTTTTCAACTACATAAGTCAGTCCGTTGTTATAGGCATCTAAGTAAGGATGGTCGATTTGTTCCGGGTCGCCCATCAAAACAATTTTGCTTCCCTCTCCTACCCTTGTTAGGATGGTCTTGACTTCATGCTTGGTTAAATTTTGCGCTTCATCAACAATAATAAACTGCTCAGGCAAACTTCTCCCGCGGATATATGTAAGCGCCTCAACTTCAATTGAACCCATCCCAGCCAAGATCGCATCCAATTCACCGGGCTTTTTGGTGTTAAACAGAAACTCCAAATTATCGTATATCGGCTGCATCCACGGTCTAAGCTTCTCTTGTTTCTCTCCAGGTAAAAACCCCAAATCTTTGCCAACCGGAACAATCGGCCGGGCAACAAGCAGCTTTTTAAAATCATGAAGATCTTCTGTTTGCATCAACCCTGAAGCAAGCGCCAAGAGCGTCTTTCCTGTCCCGGCCTTTCCGATAAGTGTGACAAGCGATATATCTTTACGCAGCAGCAGTTCGATTGCCATCGTTTGCTGAACATTGCGTGGATGAATTCCCCAAACATGCTCCTGGTTTAAAGCAAGCTTTTTCACCTTCATTGCCGCTTTATCCACCATTCCAACAGCCGAAGATGAACTTCCGAGCGCGTCCTTTATAAGTAAAAATTGATTTGGATAAAAAGGATGGTTGCCAATTTCCGACAAAAGGAGTTCACCCTTTTCATAAAAACGGTTCAGCAATTCAATGGGCACATACACTTCCAGGAAGCCTGTATAGATATGATCAACCTCGACAACACGGTCACTTAAAAAATCTTCCGCATTCAATCCGAGCGCATCGGCTTTCACTCGAACAAGTGCATCCTTGCTGACAAGGACAACCTTTTTCCCATTTTCCTTCGTTTGTTCTTCTAAGAATAAATTCTTTGCGACTGCAAGAATTCGATTATCGTTTGTTTTTTCCACGAATATATCTTGGAGTTCGTGGAAAGATCGGTGATTTAATTCAATTCGTAAAGTACCGCCATTTTCAAGAGAAATTTTTTCATGTAGTTTTCCTGATGCCCTCAGATTATCAATCATCCTTGAGACATGCCTTGCGTTACTTCCAATTTCATCCATATATCTTTTTTTTGAATCCACTTCTTCCAGCACAACTGCAGGAATAATAACCTCATTATCCTCAAAAGAGAAAATGGAATACGGGTCTTGTAATAAGACGTTTGTATCTAATACATAAATTTTACTCAATCTGACGCCTCCCGCTTCTCTTGATTTAAATATTGCGGTGCCAACGCTTTGTAGGGTGGAACCTTGGTAAAATATATGTTTGTCAGAATAAAGATAGAAGAAATTCCACACAATAATTATGAGTTAACGAAAGAACTGATCTCGTTTCTTTTTAACCAAACGGTAAACACGGATCAGTTTGAAACCAGAGGTGGATTCTAATGAAAAAAGCATTTATTGCTCTTGCTCTTTTTTCAATTTTAACGGCTTGCAGCCAAACGAGGAATGCCCAGCAAAACAATCATCCGCAATCGATAAATGTCAAAAATAGTACGATTCAAGAAGTTGATCGAAAAACAGGCCAGGAAATTTCCAAACATCTTGTTGAGCTGGCAACAAGTGTTCCAAACGTTCATGACGCAACAGCGGTGGTTTTAGGAAGATATGCAATCGTCGGCATTGACGTAAATTCGAAAATCGACCGTTCCCAGGTAGGCTCGATCAAATATTCAGTTGCGGAAAGTTTAAAAAAAGATCCATATGGAGCAAAAGCGATTGTGATTGCAGACCCTGACACAACACAGCGGCTAAAAGAAATATCTGCGGAAATTAAGAAGGGAAGGCCGATCCAAGGAATAATGAACGAACTTTCCGATATTGCGGGCCGATTAATGCCCGAAATCCCAGGTGATTTGATCACTCCTAACCCAAAGAGCGGTACGGAAGATCAAAAGAAAAAGCTGAACCAAAACGAAAAACAGAATCTCGAACACAAACAGGAAAAAGAATCAAATTATCAAAAATAAAAGCTTAGCCACATATATGGCTAAGCTTTCTTCATTGCCTCCATTACCTGATTGTCCAGTTTAGCAGCGGCAACTTTGTCGTATGTTTTATCATATTGCGGTTCTGTAATAATTTTTGAACCGTAAAACATCACGTCACGCACTTCATTGATTTTCAATTCTACGAGTGCAAGTTTCAGCGGGACGTCACTTAAACGCTCCTGTTTGATACTGGCCTCCCCTTGAATTGAATATGTAGATTCATTTGCAATTAGGTTAATGACCGCTTTTTTGTTGTTTTTTAAATTTTGAATAATTCTTGAGCGTTGATCAACAGCAAAATAAATTGTGCTATCGTCTTTGGCCAGAACCCAAGAAATTGCACTTACATTCGGACCGCCCGTTTCAAAATCAACGGTAGCAATTGTAACGAATCTTTCCTTCTGAAGTTCATCAAATAAAGGTTTAAGTAACTTTTGTTCCACTTCATTTGCCATCATTCCAACCCCTTTTCTTTCCCTCTCTGCTGTGCGCACAGCTATCATCATCTTACTACGATCTTTTTTTTTCAGCAAGCGAGGCTGCGTTTGCCTGTATAGTAAAGCAGCCTGATCGATTTGATTACCTTCCTCATTCCCGGCATGATATACTATTGTCAGGACTTATCCTCTTCACTTATTGGGAAGATACGATTTGAGGTGTTAGATATGCGGGTAAAATGTGTAATTTGCGAAAAGATTGAATCAATTGATGATGAAACACTGCTGGCAAAGCGGCTTCGGAATCGCCCCATCCATACTTATATGTGCAAAAGCTGCAATGAGCGGATTGCCGAAAAAACAAAAGCACGGATTGAAACAGGTAACTTTCGGCTTTATCGCTCAAGGCTTCAAAACGATGATTGGTAAAATAATTTTATGGTAGACAAAAAACTCACCGATGCGGCGAGTTTTTTTAGTCTTCAACTGGATAGTTCACATACTTTTCCGGCTCCAAATTAATCTGATTAAGCAGTACCTCAATCAATTCAACTGGAAACTGGGATTTCTTGCATTCATTTTTTTGAGTGTAGGAAATATAGTACATCATGTCATCTTTCGTGACTTCGATATTTGATAATCCATGGTCGGAAAAAAGCATTCCTTCAAAAAGGTCTTTCGTATCCTTTGCTGCGTTATCATCCGGGCGGGCGTCACTTACAATCTTAATTGTGAGCCAGTTATAAAGAGCATCCTGCAAAGATTGCAATTAAAAACCCTCCTTTTCGGCATCTGCTTGCTGCTTTTTAGATTGGTGCAGCCGGATTTTATATATAATCAGGATAAGTGCAGCCACAACCAAACCTTCTGCAACCGGTAAAAAGGCGCCGAGAAAAGTTAAAAACGTACAGCCGACGACCAGAAAAAAGTAAATAATCACTGATTTTCCCAACGGCATTTTTTTTGCAAAACCCAGTTTATAGACGATAACGGACAGCACAACAATGGTCAGATAAAGAAGCCACATGCCAACCTTCGGCTGTTCGCTCACTTTGTACAAAGCAGCAAAAAACGAAAGACGTTCCTTTACCATTCGCGACCCTCCCCAAGAAAATAAAGCTTGCATCAGTGCCGCTCCAGAAAAATTATTCGCATCATCTAGCTGGGACATTTTCACTGATGCTTTGGACTACAGTTCTAAGCATTTAGCTTAATTCCGCATATTTTTTCTTTCTAGCCAATTTTTCCCGTTCATTTTTATCAAGAACCTTTTTGCGAAGACGTACAGATTCTGGAGTGACTTCACAATACTCATCATCATTTAAATATTCTAATGATTCCTCTAACGTCATAATGCGAGGCTTCTTAATAACAGCTGTTTGGTCTTTAGTTGCAGAACGAACGTTCGTTGCCTGTTTTACTTTTGTAACATTAACCGCAAGATCATTTTCACGAGAATTTTCGCCGACAATCATGCCCTCGTAAATTTCCGTTCCCGGTTCAACGAATATGGTACCACGGTCTTCAACCTGCATAATTCCATATGTCGAAGCTTTTCCAGTTTCCATTGATACTAGCACACCTTGACGTCTTCCGCCTACTTGCCCTTGCAGCATCGGCTGATAGCTGTCAAAAGTGTGATTAATAATTCCATAACCGCGTGTCAATGTCATAAATTCCGTTGTATAGCCAATTAAGCCGCGGGCAGGTACATTGAAGATTAACCGAACTTGACCAGATCCGTTGTTTATCATATCAAGCAGTTCACCTTTGCGTGCGCCAATCGATTCCATGATAGCACCTGTATGCTCTTCCGGCACATCAATTTGCACCCGCTCTACAGGCTCGCAGCGTACTCCATCAATATCTTTGACGATTACTTCAGGCTTCGATACTTGAAGCTCAAAACCTTCACGGCGCATATTTTCAATCAAAATGGATAAATGAAGTTCACCGCGGCCAGAAACAATCCATGCATCCGGAGAATCTGTATTTTCAACGCGCAGGCTGACATCCGTATGCAATTGAGCCCGTAATCGTTCTTCAATTTTTCTTGCTGTTAAATATTTTCCTTCTCTACCGGCAAAAGGGCTGTTATTAACTAAGAATGTCATTTGCAGCGTCGGTTCGTCAATCCTTAGCACCGGCAATGCTTCCTGATGTTCTACCGGGCAGACTGTTTCGCCAACATTGATATCTTCCATACCGGAAACGGCAATTAAATCCCCAGCAAAAGCTTCATTTACTTCCTCGCGTTTTAAACCAAAGAAGCCAAAAATTTTCGTTACCCGAAATTGCTTTACAGTTCCATCAAGCTTCATAAGAGCAACCTGCTGGCCAACCTGCATCGAACCGCGAAAAACTCGTCCAATTCCAATTCTGCCAACATAGTCATTGTAGTCAAGCAGTGCAACTTGAAATTGCAGCGGTTCATCGCGGTTATCGATCGGTGCTGGAATATGTTCGATAATGGCGTCATATAAAGCCTGCATATTTTCATCCTGCTTATCCGGATCCATACTGGCTGTTCCATTTATCGCCGAAGCATAAACAACAGGAAACTCAAGCTGGTCTTCATTAGCGCCAAGTTCAATAAATAAATCCAAAACCTCATCAACCACTTCCGCAGGGCGGGCAAAATCGCGGTCAATTTTGTTAACGACGACAATCGGTGTTAAATTTTGCTCCAGTGCTTTCTTTAAAACAAACCGTGTTTGCGGCATACATCCTTCATAAGCATCCACCACCAATAAAACGCCGTCCACCATTTTCATGATCCGTTCCACTTCGCCGCCAAAATCAGCATGTCCTGGTGTATCAAGAATATTAATTCTTGTATTTTTATATTGAATCGCTGTGTTCTTTGCTAAAATCGTAATCCCGCGTTCTCTTTCCAAGTCATTAGAATCCATTGCACGTTCTTCAATGTGTTCATTTGAACGGAAGATCCCAGACTGTTTTAACAATTGGTCAACCAATGTTGTTTTTCCATGGTCAACGTGGGCAATAATAGCAATATTGCGGATATCTTCTCTCAATTTCAAAAAATTTCACTCCTACCTATATTCATAAAAATAAATTTTATTTTAGTTTCCCAATCACAACTCAAACATTATATCACATTTAGTATAGAAACCTAAAAGCTTTTTATTGTACAATGTTTATTATAAGGAATCAAGGTGCTTTTTCACATAAAAAATGACCAAAAAAAGAATTTTTAAAATGTGGTAAAGGAGGAAAAAAAGTGAAACAGATTAAATGGGTTTTTCTTATTTATTCTATATTATCCGCCGGAAGCATCATGGGGATTGGCATAGCGATTGCCGAAAAAAGCATTGTTGAGGCAATTGCCTCTGTAATCGCTTTAGTTATCATCATGGGGTTGGGATTTAAAACAAAACGGAAAATGAGGGAAAACGGAGCCTTGTAAAATCAAAAGCCCGGAACATTTTGTTCCGGGTAGTTTGCTTATTACCATTTTCCGTCTTTTAAGTAATTCTTTAAAATCGTTCCATGAAGGCCAGGCTTCGCAGCGAATACGGAGTCCTTTGAAAGAAAATCCAGTTTTTCTCCTCTTAAATTCGTAACAACTCCGCCTAGTTCTTCAACGATTATGGTGCCGCCCGCATAATCCCAAGGCGCCAGCCTTAGCGAGATATAAGCATCCACCCTGCCGGTTGCAACGTAAATCATTTCAAGCGTTGCCGTTCCATAGGACCTTGTTCCCCTTGCATCCCTTACAAGCGGAATCATGAGATTATGATCAATCCGCCTATTTTCAATCACCCACGTAGCATTTAGCGCAATGATCGCTTCATTTACTTTTGCTTCTTTCAACATAGGCAATCGTTTGCCGTTTAAGAAGGCTCCCTGCCCTTTTTGCGCATGGTACAACTCATTATGGACAACATCATACACAAACCCGATTTTCCCTATACCATCTTCATATATTCCTAGTGAGATGGCAAAGTTTCGCTGCTGATGAATAAAATTCATTGTCCCATCAATCGGATCAATCATCCAAACAATTCCATGAAGGTGCTCGATCTCATCACCAAACCCTTCTTCACCTAAAATTTGGTGATCTGGATACGTTTCCCTGATTTTAGCAATGAAAAATTGTTCAATTTCTTTATCCATATTTGTTACTAAATCATTCGGATTTGATTTTGTTTGCACGTTTAACGTCTTGTCAAAAGAGGAGCGAATTCTATCCCCTGCCTCTTTGATCCACTGTTTTGCATTCCGATCAATACTTTCCCAGTCCATGGTATGTCCTCCAATTTAACAATTCTTCCCTATTCCTATGTATGCCGCTAAATTTTCCACAAAGTGATATTCTTAGCTTATTAAAAAACGCTAAAACCATCAACTTTTAGCCTCCCCCCTAACAGGGTTTTTTACGAAAAATAATAAACGAACCCCTATTTTCCAAACTAGGAGTTCGTTTTAAGTTGTATAATGTTGAATGCGGTTTTGCTTCATTCTTCAGCGCTTCCCCTTATGCAAATCTTCGAATCCTTTCACTTAAAGAGCTTTTAAGCGCAGTAATTCTTGGCGGATTCTTTCTAATTTTTGTTTACACTCCTTTATTTTTTCTTTATTTTTTTCTGTCATTGCTTCAAACAAAGTGGCTAACTCATAATCCATTTCTAACCTTAAAATGGCTGTTCTTTCTTTTTCGCTTGTTTTTCTTCGAGATGCAGTATTCATTACTTGTCTCATAAGACCAGACACTCCCTTCTTTCCATACCACCTGATTTTTTCGAATATTTTTTACTGTTATAGTATGAGCAGCCCTCGTATATTGCAACTAATTTGTGCGAATACCTAGTAAATGGTGATAAGCACATCGTTTTTCGTTCAAAAGCTGTTATGCTAAAATAATGGACAATATTCAATAGGCAATTTGTCCTCCGCTGCTATAAATATTCTTATTGGATTAGTTGCTTCATTTTACCCGAATTAAGCTGAACTAAACTTAAAACAAAGGAAAAGGGCTGTTAACCATGGAATTCAAAGGATTTACAAAAAAAGATTTTGACACCTTTCAAATTACTGGTCTGGATGAACGGATGGAAGCCATCCGTGAAAGAATCCAACCAAAGTTTCAAGCGATCGGCCAACCGTTAACAAACGATTTATCCATATTAACAGGGAATGAAATGTACTTACATATTGCAAAACACGCAAGAAGAACGGTCAATCCGCCAAAAGATACGTGGCTTGCGATCGCGGCAAATAAACGGGGATACAAACAGCATCCTCATTTCCAGGTGGGCGTTTTCGATGATCATGTGTTTATCTGGCTGGCATTTATCTATGAATTGCCGAGAAAAGCGGAAATATCCTCTCATTTTTTGGCCCATTTTGATGAGGTTTTAAAGTGGATTCCAAAAGATTTTGTCATCTCGCTTGATCACACAAAAAAAGACGCTGAAACAGTCGAAACAATGGGAGAAGATGGACTCCGGAGTGCACTTGAACGCTTTCGTGATGTTAAAAAAGCAGAGTTTCTCGTAGGCCGCCATATTGCAAGCAGCGACCCGCTTTTAAAAAACGGTAAAAAATTCATTCAGGTAACAAAAGAAACATTCGAAACACTTGTGCCATTATACAAACTGGCACTTTAAAATGCCTGTTTCCCGGTTTATTTCCCTTTCCATTTTAGCCGCTTAACGAAACAGGGAAGGCGCTCGTTCAATCCGAGCGCCTGTTTTCGTGTTGTTTCATAAGTATCTTCTCATCAACCGTGGCTTCTTTGGCTTTTTTAACAGCCCGATAGGCCGAATACCCGCTGATTTCTTCAAATTCACCACAAAGCTTTTTTTCTTCTGCTTTGCTTGGCACAATTTCTTTAAACCGCCGATACGAATCCATAAGTTTTTCACGCTGAATTCCTTTTTCATATGCTGCCTCAATCGATTCAAAAAAATGGATAACAGCAACAATTTCCTCTGTCGTCCAGCTGTAATCAATTGGATATTGGTATTCCATTTGTTCACCCGCTTTGATTTGATACAATCAATTTACCGATAAATCATCGTCAAAGCAAGAGTGTTAGCTTCCCCACTTTTTACGAAGCTGTTTTGCATCCGCAATCATTCGAGAAATTAACTCAACAACAGTTGGTACATCGTTGATTAACCCCATTACCTGCCCAGCCCAGGCAAATCCTTCGTCCTCCTTCCCTTCTTGAATATAGCGCTTATTTGCTTCTCCGCTGATGAACGAATGAAGTTCCTCATACCCTCCGCCATTCTTTTCGATTTCGAGAATTTCCTCTGTCCAGCGGTTGGAAATGGCTCTTGCTGGGGCTCCAAGCGTACGCTTAATGATTACCGTATCTGTTTCTGTTCCTTCAATCAGCTTTTCCTTATAGGCCTTGCTCGCATGGACACATTCTTTAGTAGCAATAAATCTTGTGCCCATTTCAATTCCTTCAGCGCCTAGACATAGTGCTGCCATAAGCCCGCGGCCATCCCCTATCCCTCCTGATGCGATCACCGGAATCGATACGGAATCAACGACTTTTGGAATGAGTACCATCGTTCCTACATCGTCTCTGCCTAAGTGGCCGCCTCCTTCCTGCCCGACAACCATAACGGCATCTGCCCCCAATTCCTCGGCTTTCACCGCTTGCCTTTTTGCTGCTACAAGTACGAGCTTTTTGGCCTTCGTTCCCTTTAATTGTTCAAAAATTGGTGCCGGATTTCCTCCCGTCATCGTAATGACCGGGACTTCTTCTTCAATGGCGATTTCAAGAAAATCTTTAAATCGCCTGCCATGCTGACTGATCGCAAAATTGACTCCAAAAGGCTGGTCAGTTAAGGTCCGAACTTTTCTTATTTCATTTCGCAGCAGCTCGGGAGCTTCGAGCGACATCGCTGTTATTTGTCCAAGGCCGCCTGCACTCGATACAGCCGCCGCAAGCTCTGAATAGGCAAGATGAGCAAGACCGCCTTGGATAATTGGATAGCGAATGCCCAGCAGTTTGGTTACCCTTGTTTCCCAGTTCATTCTTTTTCCCCCTTTTTAAATGAGTGTATTAGTAATTTCGGTTTTAAAGCGTAATAATCCTTTTAAAATGAGAAACTAAAAATAGGCAAAAAACAATCCGTTTAAAAAAGGATTATTTTCTATGCATACAAGCGTAATAATGCTATAATTCATTTGTTTTTTAAAAACAAGCTCACAACTCGACTTTTGAAATAAAGAGGTGTAAAGAAACATTGTCTCAATTTAACACACCGTTATTTAGCGGTTTACGCGAACATGCAAAAAAAAATCCAGTTCAATTTCATATTCCCGGACACAAAAAAGGAGCTGGCATTGATCCTGAGTTTAGAAACTTCATTGGGAATAATGCTCTATCCATTGATCTTATAAATATCGGACCGCTTGATGATCTTCATCAGCCAAAAGGGATGATCAAACAAGCGCAAAAATTGGCAGCTGAAGCTTTCGGAGCAGATCATACCTTTTTTTCCGTCCAAGGGACAAGCGGAGCGATCATGGCGATGGTTATGGCCGTTTGCGGGCCGAACGATAAAATCATCGTTCCTCGAAATGTTCATAAATCAGTTATGTCAGCAATTGTCTTCTCCGGTGCCATTCCTGTATTCATCCATCCCGAAATTGATGAAAATCTTGGGATTTCGCACGGAATAACGACAGATGCAGTCGAAAAAGCATTGAAGCAACACCCGGATGCTAAAGCTGTCCTTGTCATTAATCCAACCTACTTTGGTATTTCTGCAGACTTAAAGAAAATTGTTGAAATTTCCCACGCTCATGGCGTACCTGTTTTAGTCGATGAAGCTCATGGAGTACACATTCATTTTCATGAAAAACTGCCGCTGTCGGCGATGCAGGCAGGGGCAGATATGGCAGCTACAAGTGTCCACAAACTAGGCGGATCATTGACGCAAAGTTCGATTCTTAACGTTCGCGAAGGACTTGTTTCCGCAAAACATGTACAATCAATTTTAAGCATGCTTACAACAACGTCCACATCCTATTTATTGCTTGCCTCTTTGGATGTTGCCAGAAAACGATTGGCGACAGAAGGCAGACAATTAATTGACAAAACGATTCAACTTGCCCAGACAATTCGGCAGCGGATCAACCAAATTGATCACCTTTATTGTGTTGGTGCGGAAATTCTTGGATCGAAAGCAACTTTTGATTACGATCCAACAAAATTGATTATTTCGGTAAAAGATTTGGGGTTAACGGGTTATGAAGTAGAAAAATGGCTTCGAGAAAAATATAATATTGAAGTTGAATTATCTGATCTATACAATATTCTCTGTATCATTACTTTCGGTGATACGGAGGTCGAAGGTGATCTCCTAGTCAAAGCGCTGAAAGATCTGGCGGATGAATGCGAACACCGGAGAGAAAAAGCGGAACCGCTGAAAGTGCTTTTACCTGACATTCCCGTCCTGGCACTCACACCAAGAGATGCTTTTTATTCCGAAACGGAGGTAATTCCATTTGCGGAATCAGAAGGAAGAATTATCGCAGAGTTTGTGATGGTGTATCCACCGGGAATCCCGATCTTCATTCCAGGAGAAATCATTACAAAGGAAAACCTGCACTATATCCGGGAAAACCTCGAAGCAGGTCTCCCTGTCCAAGGGCCTGAAGACGATGAATTAAAAACGATTCGTGTTATCAAAGAGTACAAAGCTATTCAATAATAAACAGGATCCCTGAAAAAGGGATCCTGTTTTTGCTTCAAGCTTATTTTTTATTTTTATCTTCTTCTGAATGCTGACAGTGACCGCAATGACATTTCGAGTAAAGAATGGTGACTTTTTCATCTTCAAAATGATCAATAGTAGAGTTGCAAGCCTGGCATACGATTGTACCCATCTTTTCATTCCCCTTTTCATCATAGATGATCATATTATTGAAAGCGTTTAAATTCCTTTAATTACATAATAATATAACACAATTGATTTTTCAATACCTAATTGTATAACATTATTTAAAAAATAAGCGACTATATATTTTCTAGATAAAGGAATATTCAGCACAATAAAAAGCAGACCTAAAGGATCTGCTTTTGTCTTTTTTAATTACTCATACTGGGCATTGAAAGGGATGGACGGAAGGGTTTCGCGGAAAAACTCTGCTAAATCCGCTGCTTGATGTTTTTCATTAATTCGAAACACATTCTGTAAGTGGTCTAAGTCTTCAATATCCTTAGGATCGAGGAGTGTGGAACGGCCTGTCTGCATACAAACAACGAGTGGTTTACCAAAAAACATATTAGTGTAAACAATTCCAAAGTCATAACGAATGTCTTTTGTTGTAAAACCAACAAACCTTACTTTGACATTTTCATGCTCATCGTATAATTTATCAAATAGATCCATCGTATGCCTCCTTTTTATTAGAATATTTAGATTTTAATTATAACCTAGATTTATAAAAAACACAATCAATAGAACATTTGTTCATTTAGTTGTCAATTTTCTTTTTTCAGTGCTAGAATAATAGAGGAAAGAAACTGGATGATAAAGGGGGAAATATTCGATGGCGGAAACTGCCTACATAAAGCTTGCACCTTCATCTTTAAAACAAACTGTGACGATTGACGAAGTAAAGGAACTTTTTCAATATTATAAAGAGATTACAGCTAAGACAGGTGATCAATTAAACTGGAATTATGAAAACTCTTCCTTCCCGTTCGAGATTAAAGAGACAGCCGAAGGAAAGGGCAAATGGTTTTATTTATCAGCGACAAGTGACCGCTACAACGCTATTTTAATCGGTATTGACCAAGAAAATCGTGACAGTGCGTATATACAAGTAACATTGCCTGAGGAATCTACATACGGCGACAAAGGGAAGGCAAACGAATTTTGCAAGTTCCTCGCAAAAAAATTACAAGGGGAACTTCATCTATTTAATGGCAGAGTCATGTACTATTACCCGCGAAAATAACCTAAGCTCCTTTAATCAGGGGCTTTTTTCATCCTACAAAATAGGCCATTGTAAAATGAAAGGAACTGTAAATGGAGAGGCTTAGAGTGGTAACAAACAGTGCTTTTGCTGGTGATTCGGTCATTTTCCGCCCAAGCAAAAACGCCAAATAAAAAAATACAAAAAACATGATCACTTTATACACAAGTTGATCATGTTGGGACAGCCATTCAATTAAAGTGTAGGCACTCCAGATCATAAATTGCAGAATGATTATAATATACATTTTCATCAACGTCCACCACCAAGTCCCAGAGTTCTGATAGAGTATGTATATGATTCTTCATTCAATCTTATTTTCCTTAAATAAAAAGGCCTTTCCAATTCGCGGAAAGACCTTTTTTAAAATTATTTTAATATATGAATCGGGCTACCAAGCGCCACTTCAGCCGCTTCCATTGTAATCTCTCCAAGGGTTGGGTGAGCATGGATGGTCATCGCTAAGTCTTCTGCAGTCATGCCTGTTTCAATCGCAAGACCAAGTTCTGCGATCATATCAGAAGCACTCGCACCAGCAATTTGCGCACCGATAATCAAGCCGTCTTCCTTACGAGTGACAAGTTTTAGAAAACCATCAGAACTATCGAGAGAAAGAGCACGGCCATTTGCTGCAAATGGGAATTTAGCAGCAACAACTTCAATACCTTCTTTTTTTGCTTGATCTTCTGTATAACCTACTGAAGCTAACTCAGGGTCAGAGAAAACAACTGCAGGAATTCCTAAATAGTCAATTTCTGACGCATGGCCAGCAATGGCTTCAGCCGCAATTTTCGCTTCATACGATGCTTTATGTGCTAATTGAGGACCTGGAACAACATCACCGATAGCATAAATATTGCTTACATTCGTACGGCATTGTTTGTCAATTTCAATGATTCCTCGGTCATTTAATTTCACACCAGCCTGTTCTAAGCCCATCTCATCAGTGTTCGGACGGCGTCCAACCATTACGAATACGTAATCGGCATCGATTTTCTTCTCTTCGCCTTTCACTTCAAATGTTACCGTTACGCCGTCTTCTCTTTCTTCAACGCCTTTTGCCATTGCTTTTGTATAGAATTCCGCACCTTTTTTCTTCATAGTACGTTTAACAAGTGCAGCCATCTGCTTATCAAATACTCCCATGCCTAAGATCTCATCTGCACCCTCTAAGATGGTTACTTGGCTGCCAAAGTTTGCGTATGCACCGCCAAGCTCAATCCCAATTACACCGCCGCCAATGACAACGATTTTTTCAGGGATTTCGTCTAGGTTAAGAGCTCCAGTAGAATTTAGTACGCGCTTTGAATATTTAAAGGAAGGCAGTTCAATTGGACGTGAACCCGTTGCAATAATCGCATTTTTAAAAGTATACGTTTGTGCTGAATTTTCATCCATTACACGAAGTGTATTGGCATCGACAAAGTATGCCTCACCGCGAACAATGTTCACTTTATTTCCTTTTAATAACCCTTCAACGCCGCCAGTTAATTTTTTCACAACTCCAGCTTTAAATTGTTGGACTTTGGAAAAATCAACTTTTACATTTTCCGCTGTAATTCCAAAGTCTTGTGAATGAAGAGCATTTTCGTAACGATGTCCTGCTGAAATTAATGCTTTAGAAGGAATACAACCAACATTTAAACATACTCCCCCAACATATTCCTTTTCAACAATCGTTACTTTTTG
This sequence comes from Bacillota bacterium Lsc_1132, assembly GCA_044598425.1. Lineage (GTDB taxonomy): Bacteria > Bacillota > Bacilli > Bacillales > Cytobacillaceae > JAEVLT01. Next base: position 1,179,288 of record CP172536.1, on the reverse strand, counting down.
GCCAAGCTGGGCAGCACGAATAGCTGCCACATAACCGCCAGGACCTGCACCGATGACTATAGTATCTGTTTCTATTGGGAAATCTCCAACAACCATTTATTACGCCTCCATTAACAATAGTTCAGGATCATTCAATAAGCGTTTAATGTGATTCATTGCATGTTGAGCAGTCGCACCATCAATCATACGGTGGTCAAAGCTTAGTGATAGTGCAAGTACTGGAGCTGCAACAATTTCACCATCTCTTACAATTGGCTTTTCTGCAATTCGGCCAACACCAAGAATGGCAACTTCCGGGTGGTTAATAACTGGTGTAAACCACTGGCCGCCTGCAGAACCAATATTTGAAATCGTGCAGGATGCACCTTTCATTTCATTTGGAGCAAGCTTGCCGTCACGCGCTTTCCCGGCCAACTCATTAATCTCATTAGAAATGGTAAATACTGACTTGCGATCGGCATCTTTCACAACAGGAACCAATAAGCCTTTTTCCGTATCAGCAGCAATACCAATGTTGTAGTAATGCTTGTGAATGATTTCATTTGTCGCATCATCTAAAGAAGTATTGAGTGCTGGGAATTCACGCAAAGCGCTTGTTAATGCTTTTACGATATATGGCAAGAATGTAAGTTTGATTCCTTTAGCCGCAGCGACTTCTTTGAATTTTTTGCGGTGAGCAACAAGTTTTGTTACATCCACTTCATCCATTAAAGTAACATGTGGTGCAGTATGTTTCGAATTCACCATTGCTTTGGCGATAGCCTTACGAATTCCGCTCATTTTTTCACGTGTTTCAGGATACTCGCCTTGTGGAATTGGAGTTGGTGCTGCTTTTGTTTCTTCTGCCTTAGCTGTTTCTACTGGTTGAGCAGCTGCTTGAGGGGCTGCAGCTCCTCCTTGGAAGGCATCGATATCACTCTTTAATACACGGCCGTTTTCACCGCTGCCGGCAACTAAGCGAATATCTACTCCTTTTTCACGTGCATACTTGCGAACCGATGGCATTGCGATCACGCGGCGATTTGGATCAACTTCCGCTTGTGGTGCCGCCCCTGCTGCTGGTTTTTCTGGTGTTGCTTGAGGGGCTGCATCAGCTTGTGGGGCTGGTGCTTCTGGTGCTGCTGCTTGTGGAGCATCGTGGCCTTCGTCGCCCTTAAACTGGATATTTTCATATCCCGGTGCGTCAAATGTAACAAGAACTTGCCCAACTGTCGCAACTGTCCCTTCTTCAACGAGTACTTCCTGAACTGTACCTTCGACAGGAGATGGAATTTCAACTACCGCTTTATCATTTTGCACTTCACATAATACATCATCTTCTTGAACTTTATCGCCAGGCTTCACGAACCATTTTACAATTTCACCTTCGTGAATTCCTTCACCGATATCAGGTAATTTAAATTGAAATGACAACGGGATTCACCCTCCTAATGTTTTATGTTTCAAAAGATTTTCAAAGGGGAAACGAACGTCCGGCTCCCCATAGGAATAATTAAAACGTTAATACTTTTTTGGCAGTTTCAATTACATCTTTGTAATTTGGTAGCCACACTGACTCTGCTTGTGGGAATGCAAACACAGTATCAGGTGCCGCAACACGTAATACTGGTGCTTCAAGACTTAAAATGGCCCGATCATTAATTTCAGCTACTACTTGTGCAGCGATTCCTGCTTGTTTTTGCGCTTCTTGGACAACGATTGCACGGCCTGTTTTTTCCACTGAAGCAATAATCGTTTCAATATCAAGTGGGCTAATCGTGCGCAAGTCGATTACTTCAGCTGAATAGCCTTCTTTTTCAAGCTCCTCAGCTGCTTTTAAAGATTCATGAACCATTGCGCCGTAAGTAATAATCGAAACATCTTTACCTTCGCGTTTTACATCTGCTTTCCCTAATGGGATCGTGTACTCTTCTTCCGGTACTTCTTGGCGGAATGAACGGTAAAGTTTCATATGTTCAAGGAATACTACTGGATCATTGTCACGGATTGAAGAAATTAGCAGCCCTTTCGCATCATATGGAGTCGATGGAATAACTACTTTTACCCCTGGAGATTGTGCCATAAGCCCTTCCAAGCTGTCAGCATGCATATCAGGAGTGTGCACACCACCGCCGAATGGAGAGCGAATCGTTACAGGAGCATTAAATTTACCGCCTGTACGATAACGTAAACGAGCCATCTGACCAGCAATAGAATCCATTACTTCGAAAACGAAACCAAAAAATTGAATTTCTGGAATTGGACGGAATCCTTGTAAACTAAGACCAATGGCTAATCCACCGATGCCTGATTCGGCAAGAGGAGTATCAAATACTCGGTCTTCACCAAACTCTTTTTGAAGTCCTTCCGTAGCACGGAATACACCACCGTTTACACCAACGTCTTCACCGAATATCAATGTATTTGGATCATTTTTCAATTCTGTGCGCAACGCATCAGTTATTGCTTGAATCATTGTCATTTGAGCCATAATTTACTTCGACTCCTTTGCTTGATAAATTTCATATTGTTCTTTTAAACTTTGCGGCATTTCTTCATACATGATGGACATTAAATCTGTTACTTTTTGCTTAGGAGCAGCATCTGCTTTTTTAATTGCTTCTTTGATATCTTCTTTTGCTTGTTCAATTACTTCGTTTTCTTTTTCTTCGCTCCAAAGACCTTTCTTCTCCAGGAACTTACGGAAACGGACGAGCGGATCTTTCTTTTCCCATTCATTATCAAGGTCAGACGTACGATATCGAGTTGGGTCGTCCCCTGCCATTGTGTGCGGACCATAACGGTAAGTAAGGGTCTCAATTAAGGTAGGTCCCTCGCCATTGATTGCGCGTTCACGAGCTTCGCGAACCGCAGCATAAACAGCAAGCGGATCCATACCGTCTACTTGAATTCCAGGAATTCCAGCTGCAATCGCTTTTTGTGCAATTGTTTTCGCTGCAGATTGCTTTTCAACTGGGGTAGAGATGGCAAAATGATTATTTTGAACAATAAAGATCGCCGGCGCTTTAAAGGCACCTGCAAAGTTGATTCCTTCATAGAAATCTCCCTGAGAGGCTCCGCCGTCACCTGTATACGTAATAGCAACAGATTTTGCTCCGCGTTTTTTCATGCCAAGCGCAACTCCTGCTGTTTGAACATATTGAGCACCGATGATAATTTGCGGAATTGCAATGTTCACTCCATCAGGAATTTGTCCGCCTTGAAAATGACCTCTTGACCATAAAAACGCTTGATACAAAGGGAGACCGTGCCAGATGATTTGCGGCACATCACGGTATCCGGGAAGAATAAAATCTTCCTTCTCCAATGCAAATTGAGATGCTAACTGGGAAGCCTCTTGTCCAGCTGTTGGGGCGTAGAAACCTAGTCTTCCTTGACGATTAAGAGAGATGGAACGTTGGTCAAGAATTCGTGTATACACCATGCGGCGCATTAGTTCTTGTAATTGCTCATCGTTTAAATCCGGCATTGCCGCTTCGTTTACAACTTCGCCTTCTTCACTTAAAATTTGAAGTGTTTGAAACTGGTCTGCAACTACTTCGAGCGCTTTCTTTGCGTCGATCTGGGCGTTCTTCGTTTTAGAAGCCATCTTAGTCACCTATTCCTTTCTTTTTAAAGACTTTATTAATAAAATTCCACTAAATTAGGTTACCCAAAATTCTCAATAAAAATGGTTGTATCCATGTTTTCATTGAAGATGATTTTCAGGTTCCGGATGACAGGTAAGACAATTTTGTATGTTTTCAATTCGTTGTTACACCAAGATGATAACAAAAAACATATCCCTTCTTATCCATGACCATCTGTTTCTGTATCATTTATTTTTAAAATAGAATTGATACAATTTTCATATCCATATTTGAGTTTACCTTAATAGATAATTCACGTCAATTACTATGCCTTATAATTTTTCATCACTATTATATTAAAAACACGCAATTCAAAAAATACATCTGTACTATTTAAATATCCAAAACTGTACTACAAAAACAGCCGATTTTTGCATGTTGTTATAGAAAAGTTCATAAAATTTTCATAAAAGCAATTGACATCTCCTTCGGCAAATTTCTTGATTTTGTAAAAAAAAAATCGGCTTTATCTGCCGATTCCTCTGCTGTTTATGAAGTTTGTTTCGTTTTCAAACCTGCTGTTTGATAAAATTGCATTTTTTTAGCATTGTACTGCTTAGTTAAGTCATTAAATTTGTTGTTGGCATCAACAATTTTTTTATACGAGTCGTTTAATTTATTGATTTGTCCTTCTAAATCATCCATTGAAACATTTTTATCTTTCAGCATTTGATATAATTGTCGATCATAGGTTATACCTTTAGTATACTCTTTATATAAATTATCGTGAGCTTTGTATCTTTTCTCCATTATATCATAAAGTTGATTTGCTTGTTGTTTAAGCGCTTCTTTATCCAATTCAGCTTTCAAATCCTTCACTTTTTGGAACTGTTTCTCTGATTCTTTTATGCTCTCCGTTTCTTTTTCCATAAGTTGCTGACGCTTTTTAGTCAGAGCGAGTGCCTCATCAGACAATTTAACGATTTGATCATACTGCTTCATTCCGAGCCCAATAATTTGATTATAAATTTTCTCTTCTTTGCTTTCTGCCGCAGCGAGAGGATCTTGCTGCTCTGCGAAACTTTTTTCGGCCGTCACAACTTTTTCTAAAACACTATACATTTTTTCAGAAGGTGTTTGCTGCTGAAAACACCCGGATAGCAACAGAACAACGGTTGAAAGCAGCAGTAGCACACGGATTTTAATAGGAATAAACATACTAAATCCTCCAATCATCTAACCATTCTAACTATATCGAGACTTGTCCAAGTTGACAAGAGACGTTCTTTAAGAATGCTGGGCGAGAAGGCTTGTCTCCTTTTTACATTATTTCTATTCCATCCTTTTTTAATTTATGCTAGGCGCAGGCCCATACACCCTCTTGTTTTTTTTCATAGGCTATAATAATCCCTCGGTAAAAACGTTGAGGAGAAAAATAAGCAGAGGAGGATTCCTTATGTACGGTTATTATGGTGGTTATGGTGGTTATGGCTGTGGTTATCCTGTTGCAGGCTGCGGCGGATTTACCGGAGGATTTGCCGGAGGATTTGCCTTAATTGTAGTCTTGTTCATCCTTTTGATTATCGTCGGCTGCGCCTGCTGGAATTAATGATAATGGAAAATTCACACGGAGGAGGCTGCTGCCTTCTCATTTTCATTTAACCTTCATTTCGCTAATTTTTAGGATGCATTTGTTAACTTTTCATTGATTGTTTGATATCCTATTGACAGATAAGAATTTATTAGTATTTTACACAGGAGTGAAGAAAGATCATGTTAACGATGGAGGATATTATTCGAGATGGCCATCCTACTTTAAGGAAAATTGCTGCTGAAGTACCTATGCCGCCATCGGAAGAAGATAAACAAATACTTAGAAGTCTTTTAGAATACGTTAAAAACAGTCAAAATGAAGAGATCGCATCCGCTTACGGCTTACGCCCAGGCGTTGGTTTAGCGGCACCGCAAATTAATGTTTCAAAGAAGATCATTGCCGTTCATGTTTACGATGAAAACGGCAAGCTATATAGCTATGGGCTGTTCAACCCAAAAATCATCAGCCATTCAGTTGAACAGGCCTATCTGCTCGCTGGGGAAGGATGCCTTTCAGTAGATAAAGCTATTCCTGGATACGTTCCACGCCATGCACGTGTTACGGTTAAAGGATACGATGAAGATGGAAAAGAAGTAAAACTTCGTGTAAAAGGACTCCCGGCCATTGTATTTCAGCATGAGATTGACCATTTAAATGGCATTATGTTTTATGACACGATTAACAAAGAAGACCCGTTTAAACCAATTCCAAACGCGATTGCGATTGAAAGATAAATGAAAACTCGCCGAAATGGCGAGTTTTCATTAGATTAATTTCAATTCTTTAAGACCGTTCCAAATCCCATCCTCGGCAACGTCATTTGTAATGAAATCCGCATGCTTTTTTGCCTCAGGCTCACCGTTGCCCATAGCTACACCCGTTCCAACCGTTTTCAGCATCTCGATGTCATTCAATCCATCACCAAATGCATAGACATCTTTTAATTCAAAACCAAGGCGCTCAATCATTTTTTTTATTCCCTCTGCTTTCGAGCCCCCGGCTGGCAAAATATCCATGGAATACCGATGCCAGCGGATAAAATCAAAATTTGGATAATGGTCTTTATAAAATTGTTCCTCATGTTCTTCACAAAAAAGCAATGTTTGATATATTTTCTTATCACGATAAAAGGCGGTATCTTCATCAGGATGAGTAAATTTCAGGCTTCCCATACTTTCATCAATATGCGGATGGTATTTGACAGTTGCCTTCATCGTCTTATCTGTGAGAAAAACAAGCGGATGATTGTTTTCTTTTGAAGCAGCGAAAAAGTGTTCAAGTTCGGATTGATTGAGCGGGTTTTCATAAATTACTTCCTTTTCAAAGACAACGAATTGGCCGTTAAAGCTGACAAACGAATCAATCTCTAGCTCTTCCCGCAAGTTCTCAAACATAAACGGTGCCCTTCCTGTTGCAATAGCAACAAACACCCCGTTATTTTTCAATTCCTTCAACGCCTTTTTTGTACGATCAGGCAATTTTTTCTCATGATCCAGCAAGGTGCCGTCTATATCAAAAAAAACAATCTTTTGCATCAACTATACTCCTTTTCGTCTTGACTCTATGCTGCAGCAGTTTCTTCCGCCATTAATTTTGGTTTACGCGAAGAAATGTATACACCTATAAAAATAATCATTAATCCAAGCAGCATGGAGAGATGGATCGGTTCATTCAAAAGAACCGCTCCCCAAATTATAGCAGATACAGGGACAATATAGGTAACCAACGAAGCAAATTCCGCGCTTCCCTCTTTAACGAGGAAGTAGTAGAGCAAATAAGCCAGACCTGAGCCAAACGCTCCTAAACCGATAAACGGAAGGATAAATTCAAGATGAAATATGGTTTTTGCAGACGGAGGCACCAGGAACAGCAATGTTCCAAAACTGATCATTGTAGAGAGTAATAAAGTGTAAAATGAAATTTCTTGTACTGATAAGTTGGAAAGATATTTTTTCGACATTTGTGCCCCAATTCCATAGCTAATTGTCGCACCTGTCATTAAAATCACCCCAAGTGCATTCCCCGAAAACAAATCTCCCGACTTTATATCGGATAAAACAAAGATTCCGGCAAAGCCAATAATGATTCCAATCCATTGATTTTTTCGCAAATGAGATGAAAAGAATAAAAAGCCGATCACAAGAGTCCAAATAGGTGTAGTGGCATTAATAATCGATGCCATACTGGAGGAAATCTTTGTTTCACTCGTTGTGATAAACAGCCATGGAAGTGCATTATTTGTTAAGGCAACAAGAAACAGCTTCCCCCATGGAAGTTTTTTAAATGGAAATGATTTTTTCTGAAAAAGCAGCACCAATAATAAGGTAAGCATTCCAAATAAGCTTCTGCCAAACACAATTTCAGCGGGCGCCAATTCTGTCAACAAAAGCTTCATAAACAAAAACGAAGTCCCCCAAATTAAACTCAAAGTAACTAAAGCACTAAATAACTTCCCCATTTTGTTCCCTGCTCCCTTTTTTCTTAATAGTAAAACACTAACCCCTTCGCATCTGCTTGTCAATTGATTTACAGTTATGCTAATTCCATGATTATCCATGAAAAAATCAGCTATTTCATCATATAATAATAGTAAAACAACCGCCTTTTTTTCGCGAAATTATCAATATTTTCACTTGGCTGCTTTACAATGGACAAGGATCGTTTAAAATAAGAAGTAAGGAGATGATCCACTATGTTAAAGAAGCTCCGTAAAAAGCTCTTAAAACAGTGGAAAGATTTGCTGAGAAAAAAAACCATTGCTTAATTTTTTGAGCCCTTCAAACTTGCGAAGGGCTCCTTCCTTATTGTAAATTGGTATAATAGCGTATTCATCCGGTTAACATTTTTGACACAATAACAGCTAAAACGTTGAAATACCTTGTACGAATCCACATCCATCACGATCACCTGGCAAAAGTGAAAGAAAAGGAAGAACCCTCCATTAAAAGAAAACAAATGAAAAACATAGAAATTTTTTATATAATAGAAAAAGTTACTGTGGAGTAAGGAGCGATTAATGATGATATTTAAAGTATATTACCAGGAAAGCATTACAGAAGTGCCTGTAAGAGAAAACACGCAAACCCTCTATATTGAAGGCGAATCAGAAAAGGATGTGCGAACGAAGCTGAATGATCGCGGCTTCAATATTGAATACGTACAAGAAGTAAAAGGAGCTTTTTTAGAATATGAAAAACAAAGTGAACACTTTAAAGTATTGGAGAATTGATAATTTATGAAATTTGTAAAAAATGATCAAACTGCAGTTTTTGCCCTTGGAGGTCTTGGGGAGATTGGCAAAAACACTTATGCAGTGCAATTTCAGGATGAAATTATTGTAATTGATGCCGGTATTAAGTTCCCTGAAGATGAACTTTTAGGGATTGATTATGTGATTCCTGATTATACGTATTTAGTCAAAAATGCGGAGAAGATTAAAGGGCTGTTTGTCACCCATGGCCACGAAGACCATATTGGAGGAATTCCTTACTTATTAAAAGAAGTAAATATTCCGATTTATGGCGGAAAGCTTGCCCTTGGTTTAATTAAAAACAAGCTTGAAGAACATGGCTTATTAAGGAATGCAAAGTTGATTGAAATTAAAGAAGATGACGTGATTAAATTCCGCAAAACATCGGTTACTTTTTTCCGTACTACTCACAGTATTCCTGATTCGTATGGAATTGTTGTCAAAACCCCTCCAGGTCAAATCGTTCATACAGGCGATTTCAAATTTGATTTCACTCCAGTCGGTGAGCCTGCGAATTTAACGAAAATGGCTGAAATCGGAAAAGAAGGCGTTTTATGCTTGCTTTCCGATAGCACCAACAGCGAAATTCCCGATTTCACAATGTCAGAGAGACGGGTTGGCGACAGTATCCAAGATATTTTCCGTAAAGTAGAAGGACGAGTCATTTTTGCGACTTTTGCTTCGAATATTCACCGCCTTCAGCAAGTAACAGAAGCAGCGGTAGCAAATGGCAGAAAAATCGCTGTGTTTGGAAGGAGCATGGAAGCTGCCATTAACATCGGTCTTGATTTAGGATATATTCGCGCGCCAAAGGATACTTTTATTGAAGCTCAGCAAATCAACCGCCTTCCTGCAAACCAAGTCACCATTCTTTGTACAGGGAGCCAAGGTGAACCAATGGCCGCCCTTTCAAGAATTGCCAATGGAACACACCGGCAAATCCAAATTATTCCTGGAGATACGGTAGTATTCTCATCTTCACCGATTCCGGGAAATACGATCAGCGTGAGCAGAACCATCAACATGCTTTCCCGCGCAGGGGCAGAAGTCATTCATGGAAAACTAAGCAATATCCACACCTCCGGCCACGGCGGACAGGAAGAGCAAAAGCTGATGCTTCGCTTAATCAAACCAAAGTTTTTTATGCCGATTCACGGTGAATATCGGATGCAAAAAACACATGCGAAACTGGCAGTTGAGTGTGGAGTAGAGGAAGAAAATTGCTTTATTATGGACAATGGTGAAGTTTTGGCTCTATCCGACAGTGCAGCTCAAGTGGCTGGGAAAATTCCTTCCGGCTCTGTTTATATTGATGGCAGTGGAATTGGTGATATTGGAAACATTGTACTGCGCGATCGCAGAATCCTTTCGGAAGAAGGGCTCGTTGTTGTCGTCGTTAGCATTAATATGAAAGAGTTTAAAATTGCCGCAGGACCTGATCTTATTTCACGAGGATTTGTCTACATGAGAGAATCAGGCGATTTAATCAATGATGCGCAAAATTTAATTACGAAGCATCTCAACAAAGTAATGGAGCGGAAAACGAGCCAATGGTCGGAAATTAAAAATGAAATTACCGATACCCTTGCTCCATTCCTATATGAAAAAACAAAGCGCCGTCCAATGATTTTACCAATCATAATGGAAGTATAAAAATCAAACAAGAAAAAGAGAAGTCGCCAACCGGCTTCTCTTTTTTGCGAAAATTATTGAATAACCTTTCGCTCAAACTTGTCAAGATCATCATCATTACCAATTGCAATTAATACATCATTCGGCTGAATCATTTCTTTTGCCTGCGGTGATACAATAATATTGCTGTCTCTTTTAATTGCAACGATATTGACTCCATATTTTTTACGAATATCTAAATCAAGAATCGTCCTTCCGCCGATTTTTTCATTGGCGACAAATTCCACTATGCTGTGCTGATCGGATAAAGCCAAATAATCTAAAACGCTATTCGAAGACATATTGTTGGCAATTCGAATCCCCATATCTCTCTCCGGGTGAACAACATGATCAGCACCGATTTTTCTTAATACCTTTTCATGATAGTCATTTTGTGCTTTTGCTGTAACATTGCGAACACCTAATTCCTTCAAAATCAGAGTGGTTAATATGCTTGATTGAATATCTTCCCCTATCGCAACAATGACGTGGTCAAAATTACGAATGCCAATGCTTCTTAGCATCGCCTCATCGGTTGAATCACCGGAAACCGCGTGGGAAGCAATGGTTGAGAATTCATTTACCCGTTCTTCATTCAGATCAATTGCCAACACTTCTTTGCCTTGCTCCGCGAGGGTGCGGCAAATGCTTCCGCCAAACCGTCCAAGTCCAATTACCGCAAAATCTTTTTTCATCCAATCTCCCCCGTAATAAGTGCTTTTGTTTTCCTTCCTTCTCTCTACCAATTTTATCATATCGCAGAATGGAGAAAAGCAAAAAAGGATTATTCGTTTTTAAACAAATAATCCTTTTTACTGTAAAAACCATCATTCAATTATTCTGCTTTCTCCGTCTCTTCCAGAACACGATTAACCCGTTTCTCAAGCATTTTCATTCCGCTGCCACCAGCTTGAAAGTGCCGCAATTTTCCTTCACGGTCAAAAACATAATAAGCTGGAACATATTGATTTTCAAAGGCATCGGTTAGTTTGTGTTCGCTGTCAACAAAAATAGGCTGCGTAATCCCAAATTCTCCCGCCACCTGTTTGATTTCCTCAACGTTTAAATCGTTTTCCGATCTTGGCATATGAACAGCAACCACATTCAACTTATCTTTAAAGCGATCACGGAATTCGTTTACTTGCGGCATTGCTTCTTTGCACAAATGACAGCTAATCGACCAAAAGTGAATCAACGTCGGCTTTTCGCCAATTAACTCTTCTCTTGTCACTTGACTATTTAACCATTCAGTTGCACCGGAAAGTTCCGGCATTTGTTCACGCAGTTTCAAACAAAAACCTCCCTTTGGTAGAATGCTAGGACCAAACCCATTATCAAAATGATATGGACATTCTGTGATGTTGAAAAAAGACCTAACACTTCAGCAGGTTAGGTCCTGTTTTTGTTTAAAAGGCAGCATTAAACGTTTAAAGTTGCCTGTCCTGGTTTCCAGTTTGCAGGGCATAGACCGCCAGTTTGCAGGGCTTGAAGTACGCGTAGAGTTTCATCAACGTCACGGCCGATATTGTTATGGTTAACAACTTGATACTTCATCTCGCCTTCAGGATCGATGATGAATAAGCCGCGAAGCGCTACACCCTCTTCTTCAATTAATACACCATAATCACGAGCAACAACATGGTTGGTATCTGCTGCTAATGGGTAGTTGAGATCGCCAATACCATTTTCCTTGCGGTCCGTTTTAATCCAAGCAAGGTGAGTATGAATTGTATCTGTTGAAGCACCGATGACAACTGCATCAAGGTCTTCAAACTCATCATAACGATCTGAAAGAGCTGTGATTTCAGTTGGGCAAACAAAAGTAAAGTCCATTGGATAAAAGAACAATACAGTCCATTTACCGTTTTTCATGTTCTCTTCAAGGCTTACTTTTCCAAATTCTTTATTTGGCATTACTGCTTCCATTTCAAAGCGTGGGGCTTGTTTCCCTACCATACGTTCTGGCATATTAAATCCCTCCAATTATTTATTTAAAAATGAGATAAGTAATAGCAATTCTCATTTGCTATCCATTCATTAAGAATACATATTGCACGAAAAGCGCCTTCTCATACATATGTAATAGAGCCAATCTGGCTTCAAGCCTTTTGAACTCAATTCCTTAACAATAATTATTATAAAGAAAACTTTTTTTAAAGTCAATATTAAATGATAATTAATTTAAATAAATATTTACTATCATTTTTTCCCCTCATCCTATAATAAGATGCCCTGTTTCAAAATAAATAAACGCTTTTTTTTCTGAGATTTGCTACCTTTATTTTCTATTAGTTTACCATACTTTAGAAAGAAGCATAAAACAAAACGCCTTGGTGATTGTTAATTCGAGATTGTTCCTTTATAGGCAAGATATTTTGTTATTGTAGCGATTGCAAATGGAATCGCATCTTCAGCAGGATTTAATTTTGCGTGGTGGAGCCCAAAGGGAGAATCGACCCCAAGCCAAAACATAAATCCGGGAATTTCCTTCAGCATATAACCGAAATCTTCGCCGGTCATCGCTTCCTTGCATTCCAGAACCTCTGCATTTGTGTGCTGCTTTAAATAGGTGCAAAATTCATTTGTTAAATCCGCTTGATTGTATACTTGATAGTACATGGCGCCATAGTCGATTGCAGCTTCACACTCAAAGCCCGCCTCTATCCCGCTGACAATCGCCTCGATGCGGTGCTTGACCTTTTTCATCGATTTTGGCGACAGTGTTCGAATTGTTCCTTCAAGCCTTGCTCTTTCTGCGATGATATTTTGCACAGTCCCCCCCGCTATTTTGCCAATTGTAATGACAGCACTATCCAATGGGTCTACATTCCGTGAAATGATTGTCTGCAGCTGACCGACTAATGCACAAGCGGCAATGACCATATCATTGGTTTGATGCGGGTATGCTGCATGCCCGCCTTTTCCTTTCAAATCAATAAACAACTCGGAAGTATTGGCAAATAAAAGTCCTTCTTTAATTGCTATCGTACCTACCGGGTATTCGGGGGCGATATGCAAGCCGATGATCATGTCGGGAAGCCACTCCTGCATAATCTCCGATTTCAGCATCGGCTCAGCCCCTCCAGGTCCTTCCTCAGCCGGCTGAAAAATAAACAATAAATCATCGTTTATTTGATTTTCGATAAAATAAGTCAGCACTCCAAGAGCGATGCTCATATGAAAATCGTGCCCGCAAGCATGCATTCGGTCAGGAAAAGTCGAAGCAAATGGCAAACTCGTTTCTTCAGAAATCGGCAGACCATCCATATCGGTCCGATAACCGATTGTTTTTGTTGGCTTTGAACCATACACCTTGACAAACAAGCCTGTTCTCCATTTTTTTATTGTTAATCGCTCTTGCGGTAATGAATGAAGATACTCGAGCAAATAGTTTTGAGTTTTTACTTCCTGAAAGCCTAATTCAGGAATTTTGTGAAGATCCCGGCGGATTTTAACAAATGGATTCACGGTTATCACGTCCTTTTCAGAAAGAAAGCGTGGAGATCTCCACGCTTTCAAGTTTGTTTTATAAAAGAATTATAGCTGGCGAAGCTCTTGTTTAATTTCTGTTTTTGATTTCGTCTTTTCATCAATGTCCTTAATTTTACGGGCTGGAGTTCCGGCAACAACCGTATACGGAGGGACATCATCAATGACTACTGCACCAGCAGCGACAACGGCTCCTTTGCCGACTGTAACACCTTCAAGAACAACTGCATTTGCGCCAATCACAACATCATCCTCAACCATCACCGGCTTGGCTGAAGGCGGTTCGATCACTCCTGCAAGCACCGTTCCCGCACCAATGTGGCAATTCTTTCCGACCGTTGCTCTGCCGCCCATCACAACATTCATATCAATCATCGTTCCTTCACCAATAACAGCTCCGATGTTGATAACCGCTCCCATCATAATTACGGCATTATCGCCAATTTCCACTTGATCGCGAATCGTTACGCCTGGTTCAATTCTGGCGTTAACATATTTTGTATCTAAAAGCGGTATGGCTGAATTGCGGCGGTCATTTTCCACTACATAATCTTCAATTCGATCTTTATTTGATTCCAGCACAGCTTGAATATCCGCCCATTCGCCAAAAACAATACCTGTTTGTCCATTGATAAATACTTTTGCGTCTTTGCCAAACTCTAATCCCTCTAGCTGTCCCTTTAAATAAACTTTAACGGGTGTAGATTTTTTACTATTTTGGATAAAAGAAATAATCTCATTTGCATCCATCATTTTCATTTTTGAAAACCTCCAATATGTATGATCAAAAATACTTTAGCAAACAAAAGCGCCGAAAACAAGCAAAATCATCGTCCGATTAATTGAATCCCGGTCTGTTCTTTAACTAAGTCAACAAAGGCTTGTACTTGCTTTAACTGGAATGCTGATTCATATCCCAATAACCAAGTATCCCGTTTGAGGGGTTGCTGATTTTCATCAAGAAGAGAGACTTTAACTATTTCCGTAGTTGCTTCATCAAGAGTAATAGCCGGTAAAATCGAGTAGCCAATCCCATTAAACACCATTTGCTTGCATGTTTCAATCTGATCCACGACAACCGTCCGTTTTGGAGAAGTTTTAAACGTACGCATCCACCAATCAAGAATCTCCTGATAATAATTAGAGTCGCTTCGAAACTGGATAAATGGCCGATCCGTCTCCATTAATTGCTCAGGCTCAGAGATCTCTTTATCGACCAAATACAAAAGATCTTTAAAGAGGTGGAATTTTATTCCTTTCCAATCAGGCTTGCCGCGGATGATTCCAATATGAACTTGATTGTCATACAAATGTTTCAAGATTTCACTGCTCCAGCCGGTAATCAAAGAAATTTTGACTTGAGGATAGGTTTCAACATATTTTTTTAGAATTTTAGGGAGCCAATTTTGCCCAACAATAGAGGCAACTGCAATTTTTAGCGTACCCGTAATTCCTGTTTGCATTGAATCGATTGTTTCCTTTACTTTTTCTTGCATTTCCAATACTTCATTTGCAAATTGAATGACTTGTTCGCCCGCTGGAGTGAGTGAAAGCCCTTTGTGGCCGCGAATAAACAGCTTAACCCCCCAATCTTTTTCAATGGTTTGCAGCCGTTGGGAAAGTGCCGGCTGAGAAACAAACAACCTTTCAGCAGCTTTCCGCATATTCATTTCCTGGGCAAGCACCGCCAGCAAGTGAAACTCAGACAATGATGACAATTTCATCTATCCTCCATTCCATTGTGTCCTTATGTTAATTGCTTAATTCTTGCGCTTTTGTTTCCTCTTTTTTTGGAATAAATAAAATGAAGATGAGACTGAGCACAGCAAATACGAATACGACAAAATAGACAGAATGCAGTGAAACAGTAAGCCCGTTTTGCAAAACCTGAAGCAGTGAATCAGGCAGTTTGCTGCGATCCACTTCTTTTAAAAGAGCGTTGGTTGAATCCACTGTTAACTTAACCCCTGTTTTCCGTTCGCTTTGGCTGAAGAAATTTCGCAGACCGTTGTTTAAAATACCTCCAAGCAGTGCAGCTCCGATGGTGTTTCCCAAATTTCGCATAAACATATTGGCGGCTGTCGCAATTCCGCGCTGTTGCCAGCTAACTGTACTTTGAATGGAGACAATAAAAGCAGTCGATGTTAACCCCATCCCAATTCCAACTACAAAGGAGCCAACAGCGACCCAAAATGGCCCTGTCGCTGCCGTCATTGTGACAAAAACAACGCTTCCTAGGATTAGCGCAATCCCGCCAATGATGGAAGTAATCCGGTACCCTAATTTGATGAGCAAACGTCCGGAAAGGGCTGAAGCTATTGGCCAGCCAATGGACATCGCGGTCAAAGTAAATCCGGCGATGATTGGCGTCTGTTCCATGACACCTTGAACGAACGCAGGCAGAAAGCTCGATATCCCAATTAGCATAATCCCAGTTGTTAAGGAGGTGATGTTAGCAATAAAAATCGACCGTTCCTTCCAAATTGAAAAAGGCATAACTGGTTCCGATGCGCGTCTTTCTTGGAATAAAAACAAAATGAAAGCAATAAGAAAAACGGAGAACAAGAAAATCGCCTCAAGTGAATTCCAAGAAATGCCGCTCCCGCCTTCAACGAGAACATACAAAAGCGAAGAGATGGCGATCGTTAACAAAATTGCGCCAGGATAATCAATCTGATGTTTTTTCTTTTCAACATTTTCGTGTAAAAACAGCCATAAGCCGGCCATAGACAACAGACCTAACGGAATATTAATCCAGAAAACATAATGCCAGCTAACGTATTGAACAAGCAAACCGCCAATTGCAGGTCCTGAGATGGCAGAAATACCCCAAACGCTCGATAAATATCCTTGAATCTTGGCTCTTTCTTCTTTTGTGTAAATATCTCCAACAATCGTTGTCGCAATTGGCATGACCGCTCCTGCTCCAAACCCTTGAATCAGACGGTAAATAATCAGCGTCTTCATCGACGCCGCGAATCCGCAAAGGATTGATCCGATAAGAAACACAATGATCCCAAAAGAAAGAATCGGCTTCCGTCCAAACAAATCGGCAAGTTTCCCATAGATCAGCACTGTCACCGCGTTCATTAATAAATAAGCTGAAAAAACCCAGCTATAGAGCCTGAATCCCCCTAAGTCCGCGACGACTGCCGGCATTGCCGTTGAAACGATTGTTGCTTCGATCGCTCCCATAAACATCGCAAGCATAACCGATGCTAAAACAAGCGACCGATTTGTCTGCTTTTTTTGCCTCTGTTCGTTTTTTTCTTTCTCGTTCAAGAGAGTACCTCTTTTCCGTAAAAAGTTAAAAATACAGCTCCCAAAAAGGGAGCTACGACTCTTGATGACTTTTGTTTAATTTTTTGATATGTTTATTTAATTGATTTAATACAGAACTTCTTGGTAAAATCCCTTCAAAAATGCCTTCTTCGGATTCAACACAAAGGAAGGGGTGATTCACAAGTAATTCAAGGCATGTTTGCATCGATGCAGTCGTTTTTACCCGCGGAACCGCCTTATTCATAACTTCCTCCACCCGCTTTTGCTCAAGCTTCTCAAACTCAATCCGCTCAAGCCCTAAAATAGAGTCCATCAGAATCGGTGTGCTGATTAATCCGTGAAGTTTATAATGAGGGTCTAAAACTGGAATAGCGGTATAGCCGCTTTTTGTTAAAACCAATAAGGCATGCTCAAGATTGTTGCCAATTTGTACATGTGCTACCCGTTCTGAAGGAATCATTAAATCTTGAATGCTAATTTCTAAAAATTCCCCACTGTGAAGACTTATCATCGCCGAAAACTCCTCAATCTTTGTTATATCATATTTATATTCTATCATAGTTTCCGTGAGAATGTCCGTTTTGAAACCGTTATCCTTTGCTCGTTTCTATATCCCTTTGAAGATAATGGCAATAGGGACATTCATAAATGACATTCTGATTTGACTGAGCGGTTAAAACCTTGTCCAATTCTGTTTCCTGCTTGCACTTTGGACATTTAACAGTTGGAAGCATCTTTTTCACCTCCCATTTAGCATCCTCTATGTATCAAAGCATTTGGGACAATTTCATGTGAGAAGAAAATAGGAACCAAAAAGGCTCCTACTGAATAAGATCGAAAATTTCAATTGTAATGATATCAATATTATCAAATTGATACCGTTTTGGTTTTTCCTTCTCGTTGTAAACTTCTAGCTCAAACGTCTCCGTTTTAGGATGGAACGTGACTTGACATTTTTTTTCACCATTTACCTCGAAATAACGTTGTGCCGGTTCCCCTCCATTAGCTTGTTCTTGAAGGTTTTTTAACCGTGTTAAAATACCTTGCAGCTGCGACATTTCCTATCTCTCCTTTCGAACAGAAGAACCATATACCATTATAGTTCTCCTTTGGCACGTTTCTATCCTAATTGATAATTGTAATTATCTAACAATCATCTTTTTACATACCAATATTAACAGCATAAAATACCCGAAACTTTTTGTCCAAACAAAAATTTTTTTGTATGGATTTTTTTCGTGTTCATTCGATTAGCGTTCTCTCTAAGGCTAATCTGCCTTCGCAATAATTTCCTTTGGGATATTGTTAAAAAGGTACTTGTCCACTTTCCAGCCCTGGCTTGGTCCCGCCTTCTTTAGAAGCAATCCTTCATAATGGCTATTATACCCCACTGGGCCGTCCAATTTTTCAGGAAAAAATTCAAACACATAAATTTTATCACGAAGGAACACAACTTTTGTTTTTGCGGAGAATTGATAATAAGGTATATAATATGGAGCAAAATCCGACCCGTATGTTAAAAATTTGCCGCCTTCTTGCACAATATTCGCTTTCCAAAAAAGCTGCTGATAATTATACGAAAAATAAGGATTAACAACGGCTTTAATTTCTTGGGGTGTTCTTCCTTTTTCGCTTAAAGAGATTTGTGCTTTGTAAGCGGCTTTTAAAAAGGCAAACACATCGCTCTTTGTTGTCATTTCTAAAGTTGCTTGAGGGGATAAAGGCATAACTGTTAAGAGCAATAAAAATAGCAAGACAAGCAGTTTCTTCATTTTCCCTTCCTCCTTGACCGTTTTCTAATGACAATTTTAGCAATAATTGTCTTAAAGCAGGGACAAATTCGTTCGCTAATAATAGACAAAATTTTTAAAATGGAAAATTAAAGGGGGCGTCCAAAAAGTCAGTTACCTTACTTTTTGGACAGCCCCCATCTTACACGATCAGAATTCATATCTTAGCTTTTCTTACAGCAATTCTTCATGTTCAAATAAATATTGATAAGCTATATCAATGAATAAGTAGTCATTTCCATACAAAGGAAACGAAAAGGTACGAATCGTATCTCCTGTTTCAATATCACAATACAAATCTGATAAAATTCCCTTTTTTTCATTGCGCATCCGAATGATATTTTCTAGAAAATACGGCCGCCAACTCCAATTTTTCTGAATATATTCCATTTGTGTAACCCAGCCTTCTGGATTCTTAAAAATATTAGGAGACTTTTGAAAGCCATCTTCATCACAAACATACATCCGAAATGCAATATGGTCCATTTCTTTAATTAACAACGCAAACAACTCTTCATAAGTTGTTTTTTTCGCTTTCTGCACAATCTCCAGTACTTTCGCTTGGAAGTCCTCGGCTGTTAAATAAAAAGATTCAAGCTTTTTCTTTTCATAAGCAATAAAATCATGAAATTTTGCTTTCAAACGGTCTTTTAAGCAATCTCGATCGATAAACCCATCGCTTGGATAAGAAAGATAAAAGCCTTGATAGTACCTGCCGCCATTTTTCCAGGCAAATTGCAGCTGGTATTCCATCTCAATATTTTCAAACAATAAAGCAGCACCGATTTTTCTCGCCAACAGCGATAGGGAATACAAAACATCATTGAAAGCCATTCCATTCGATCCTGATTTTAACGAGTGTAAATTTACCTTTAATATATCCGGCTCCAGCTGACCAACTCGATCTAAATAAGGGCTGTCACTCCCCATTTTTTCAATCGCGATTTTAATCCCGTATGTTCGATAGTATTGCAAAAGATGGTCAAATTGATCGAGATCTCCTTGATAGTTGTGTTCAGATATTTCAAGTACAATTCTTTGTAAACTGATTCCTTTTTTCTCGAAAGCGAGCAGTTCATTCAGAAAAGGTTCTCCATGGTCATGCATTAATAAATTGGCAGAGCGATTAAAGAAGAAGCTCACATCATTGTTTGTTTGCAAAGCCTTTTCAAGCGCTTTTTTAAGCAGCAGTTGATCGACTTCTACTTTATATTCATCAGGAATTTGCTCATCGTGAAAAAAAGAACCTAGACTAATTGCTTGACCTTTAGAAACATATCTTCCTAATACTTCATAACCCATTACCCGCTGCTCATCAGCGCTAAAAATCGGCTGAAAAAAAGGGACAACATTTTCTAGGTCTGTTAAGATATCCAATGGATCCATCCAAATGCCCCCATCCATTTTTTCTCATTTTATCATACCATTCCACTCTACCTGTTTCATAAATAAAATGTACAGATGCCAAAAATTTTACGAATGGATTTGCCAAGAATAGTAGAAAAATTTTTGATCCTTTTATTCTTTCCATCTGGTTAATAAAGGATTATTCTCCATCGTTTATCTACTATAATCATCATACATGGTACTCCTTAAAAGTAATATAATTTTGCTCTCCATTGTTTTTTTATTCCTATACTTTTATTTCTATTTTCACGAAAAAAAGGTATAATATTGTTGTCGATAAATGAAAGGAGAAGACATTTTGAACAGCGATCGTAAACATCCCCCAATCCAGTTTAAATTAACAGTTGAAAACCTCTCTCAAGCCATCTTTATTGTGAACCGCCATGCAAAAACAGCTACAAATCCTAAATTTCTTTATAAGTTAAAACACGAAGCATTGAAAAAACTCCTGCAAGAAGGAAAAGCAAAAAAAGTAGGACTCCATTTTTCAGAAAATCCAAAAAATAGCCAGCAGCAATCAGATGTATTAGTTGCTTGCGGCAATTACACTTTCCATATTCCCCCTTCTAAAAATGATTTTGCCGAACTCCCTCATTTAGGAAAATTGGACCATCATGTCCGAAATCCGAAGGCATCTCTTTCTCTTAATATGGCTAAAGCCATTTTATCTGCCTATACAGGTTTATCTGATTCTCCGCCGCCACCTTCAAACAAGAATCGCAGTCACCATGCCTATCAAAAACCAATCTTTAAAAAGCTGGGTGAACGATATTCTTAAAAAAGAAAAGCCGGATTTTCAGCATTTTTTCATAAATTGAGCATTTTGTGAACGCTCTCACATGAGTATAGACGGAGTAAACAATAAGGCTTACAATATAGATGTAAAGTAATGATGAGAATTTTTTAAGAGGTGTTTATCAATGAAAGGAACAGCCATTTTATTTCAAGAGCATTCTGTAACATTTCTTGAGGGTGTTGACCGCAATGTCTTTGAAGAAATAAAAAATCAATGCGGGTGCAGTCAATGCAGCTGCCAGCTTGAAGACAAAATTATTGATTTCGGCTGTGTTTCACCTGTTTTCTGGCATGAAGAAGAAATTGATTGGGATTACGGTTATTGATTTTCTAAACATGATAATATAAATTTACTTGCTTCCCAAACGGCCTGGTCTTACTCAGGCCGTTTTTTTATGCAGAATGAAAAATTCCATATGAAATGTTAAAATAAATTTTATAAAAGTCTAAAGCAGTGAATTCGGAAGGATGAAGAGAAAAGGTGGAGCATTTAATTAATTCAAAAGTAAAAGAATTAGAAATTTCCGGGATAAGAAAATTTTTTAATATGGTATCTCATACAGATGACTTAATTTCATTAACAATTGGCCAGCCTGATTTCCCAACCCCGGAACATGTAAAACAAGCAGGTATTCAAGCCATTCAACATAATTTTACGAGCTATACCCATAACGCCGGGATATTTGAATTGCGCCAGGCTGCAAGTCATTTTGCAGAAAAAAAATATGGGCTGCACTACAACCCGGAAGCAGAGATTATCGTGACAATTGGAGCAAGCGAAGCGATTGATATTGCCTTTCGCACCATTTTGTCAGAAGGAATGGAAGTGATTTTGCCTGGACCGGTATATCCAGGTTACGAACCGCTTATTCGGATGTGCGGGGCTGTTCCGGTTTATGCGGATGTCACAGAAAATCAATTTCGCTTGACGGCTGACATTCTGCAAAAAGCGATAACACCAAAAACACGCTGCATTGTTTTGCCATACCCTTCCAATCCAACAGGGGTTAGTTTAACAAAAACAGAATTAAAAGAAATCGCCATGCTGGTAAAAGACCGTGAGATTTTCATTCTTGCCGATGAGATCTATAGCGAACTTGTTTATGACCAAGACCATACTTCAATCGCCTCATTTATGAAAGAAAAAACAATTTTGATTAATGGACTTTCAAAAAGCCATTCGATGACAGGCTGGAGAATCGGCTTTTTGTTCGCACCGGAATACTTGACGAAACATATCCTTAAAGTTCACCAATACAATGTATCCTGCGCCAATTCCATTGCGCAAATGGCAGCATTGGAAGCCTTGACCGCTGGTATAGATGATGCGGTTATCATGAAGCAGGAATATAATAAAAGACGGCAATACGTATACACCCGTTTAACCAAACTCGGCCTCTCGGTTGTGAAGCCTGACGGAGCTTTTTACTTTTTTGTAAAAATACCGGATTCACTTGGTTTAAATAGCTTCGATTTTGCCCTTGACATGGTTGACAAGGCAAAGGTAGCAGTTGTTCCAGGCAGTGCTTTTTCTGCCTACGGAGAGGGCTACTTCCGCCTGTCTTTTGCATCATCCATGGAGGTATTGGAACAAGCTTTTAATCGGATTGAGGCATATCTGACTCAAAAGCTTAGCTCTGCAGATCAGAACTAGAGTAAAAGCCTGAAATTTCCCGCTTATTTATGGGAAAAATCAGGCTTTTACGCATGATATGACTTTTACTGTCCTTTATACTCTCCGTTGTTTTTAGATGCTTTTTCTTTTTCCGCCTTATCCTTATGGATCTTGTTTGCCGCCGCTGAGCCAAATTCATGGGCGAATTCCTGGTTGATTACAGCTGAATCAAACCCTTTTTTGTTTTTCTGCTGCGGGTCATTCTTTTTTGTTTTTTTTGCCATCGCAATTCCTCCCTTTAAACATTACTCCCATAGTTTTGTGTTGACTGGAGAGGATTATGCATAGCGATTAGCCTATTTTTCGTAAAAACCGCACTTCTCGAAACCCCTCAAGAAGGTCAGTTGTGAACAATCCAATTTCTACATAGCTGTCTTGCAAGTCATTTAAGATCGCTTCAAGTTCCCTTGGTGACTTTGGTTTTTCATAACCTAAGCGTTTAATTTCATCCATTAAAATGCGAAAGCCCCCATCTGTTTCAATATGGCTGAATTTGGTCGGCAGCGCCCCCTTCACATCGTTCATTAATACTAAATCCCAACGAATCGGCCTTAAGCCATTTTTTGTTTTTTCCCGATGAAAGCCTTCGATCCGAACCAAATAGCGACCATCTTCAAGATCATAAAATTTATCTTTTACATCATCGAATAATCCCATAATCTCGCCTCCTATGGTACATTTTTATTTTCAGCCCGGATCATTTAGAAGAAGAAAGGAGGAAAACCGTAAAAGTGGCTTTCCTCCCTTTTATATCATTTCCAATGTTTATAGATCGCCTGTGTTCCACTGTTTTCTTCGCCGTTTTCAGCAAGCTTGTCATATAATGATTTTGCCAGACGCAGGCCAGGGACATCCATTCCCATTAATTCCGCTTCATCTATGGCAATCTTCATGTCTTTAATAAAATGCTTTATATAAAAGCCTGGAGCAAAGTCTTCTTTTAGCATTCTCGGAGCCAAATTGCTCAGCGACCAGCTTCCCGCCGCGCCCGCTGCAATACTTTTCAGCACTTTCTCGGGATCAAGACCGGCTTTTCCCGCATAAATCATCGCTTCTGCAACACCGATCATATTCGATGCAATCGCAATTTGATTGCACATTTTAGTGTGCTGGCCCGATCCGGCTTTACCTTGATAGACAATATTTGTTCCAAGCTTTTCAAGCAATGGCAGCACTTGTTCAAAATCTGCTTCTTCTCCGCCTGCCATAATGGAAAGCCTGGCCTCTTTTGCACCGATATCGCCGCCCGATACTGGAGCATCAAGTACATGAATTCCCGCTTTTTTTGCTTCTTCAAAAATTCGTGAAGCAAGCGATGGAGCCGATGTTGTCATATCGATAAAATAACTTCCCGCTTTCCCATTTGGGATTAAACCATTTTCGCCAAGATAAACTTCTTCAACATCTTTTGGATAGCCTACAATCGTAAAAACTACATTGGCTTTGTTAGAAATTTCTTTTGGAGATGAAGCCCACTTAGCCCCATTTTCCAGCAATTCAGCTGCTTTTTCCTTTGTTCTCGTATAGACATACAGCGGATAGCCCGCCGTTAATAAATGGCTTGCCATACTTTTTCCCATTACACCTGTTCCAATAAATCCAATTACGGTATTTTCCGGTGTTAACACAAACTTCTCTCCTCTGTGGCTTTCTTAGTTATCTTTCCGCTTCATTTTCAAAAATCGTTCCTGATGTTCCTCCTGCAAGTTTTTCATTACAATTCAGATGAAAAATTGGTTAAATAGGAGCTGCCCAAAACTTCCTGATCATTAAAAATCTCTATCGAAACGGCGTGATCCCTTTCCACTATTTTTTTAATTTCTTGAATATGCAGATCTTTTTTAATGGAAGAGGAGACATAAAAAACAAGAAATACTGCTCTAAATTTCTTTTTGAACATTTAACTCCCACTCCTTTTGCTTCTACCAAAACCAAAAGAAATCGGTGTTAAATGCCAGTAAATTTTGAAAAAGGAAAAAATTTAAATGGATTTGATCATGCCGCCGTCAATTAAAAAGGAGCTTCCTGTCATATACGTATTGGCATCCGAAAGCAGGAATACAGCAACATTGGCAAATTCCGTCGGAGCGCCGTATCTTTTCAGCGGGATGCCAGCTTTAACTTGCTCTTCAACCGTCTCCCTGTCCACCCCTTGTTTATCCGCATTGACTTGATCCAAATGCTTGACCCGGTCCGTCGCAATTCTTCCAGGAGCGATCGTATTCACCAAAATATTGAATGGTGCAAATTCAGATGCCAATGTTTTCGAAAGGCCAACAATTCCTGTTCTGTATGTGTTGGAAAGGATTAAGCCCGGTATTGGCTCTTTAATAGAGGATGAAGTGATATTTAAAATTTTACCGCCCTGTTTTTTCAAATAAGGCAAAGCTTCACGAATCAGACGCACATAGGACAGTAAATTCAGCTCAAAGGCGGCTTGCCAATCGCCATCGGTTAAATCCGTAAAAGATCCTGCAGGGGGCCCTCCGGCATTGTTCACAAGCAATTGAAGTCCGCCAAAGGTTTCTATCGTTTTGTTCACAAGCTGCTTTACTTCCTCAGCTTTCGTGATATCCGTTTTTTGATAGGCGACTTTACCTGCACCGATAGCTTCAAGTTGACTTGCTTTCTGCTTCAATTTTTCCTCATCACGACCTGAAATCATAACATTGGCGCCTTCTTTAACAAGCTGTTCGGCTATTGCATACCCCAAACCTTGGCTCGATGCCGCGATCAGCGCTGTTTTACCAGCTAAATTTAGTTCCATCTGCTCTTCCCCCTAATATGTATATTTTATCTTTATTATACTAAATAATCGAAAAATTTTTATATAAAAAGGACAGATCCTTAAAAAATGATCTGTCCAAAAATAAATTAGAATGTGTGTGCCATATCTTTTGCACGGGCAATCGCATTGGCTTTAATTTCTTCTGCTTTTTCCGGGAAAGCATTGTGTCCTTCAACGAACAAGCCTTCAGTGCTTGGAATACCAAAGAAGCTCATCATAACACTGATATAGCGGTGTCCCATTTCCATTTCAGCTGCAGGGCCTTCGGAATAAATCCCCCCGCGAGCCTGGATATGCAAAGCTTTTTTATCAGTTAAAAGTCCCACCGGACCTTGCTCCGTATATTTAAAGGTTTTACCAGCAACCGCAATCGAGTCAAGGTATGCTTTCATTACTGGAGGAAATGAGAAGTTCCATAATGGAGTTACGAACACATATTTATCTGCCGCAACAAATTGGTCGCTAAGTTCAGCCAATCGGCCAACTTTTGCTTGTTCTTCTGCTGAAAGGGTGTCAAATCCTTGTCCCGAACGAAGCTTGCCCCAGCCGCTGAATACGTCTGCATCAATTTGCGGGATGTTTTCCTTGTATAAATCAATATGAACGATTTCATCGCTTGGATTCACTTCTTTATACGTGTCCAAGAATGCTTTCCCTACAGCCATGCTATACGACTTGCTTTCATCGTGTGGATGTGCTGTGATGTACATTACTTTTGCCATTTTGTTTTCACCTTTCCTTGTGTAAATTCATACAGTGTATTTTGAATCAAAAATAACGAAACTAACCAAAAAGTTTTTATCTTGATTTAAATTATTTTTAATCCAAAGTAAATTATAGAAAAAAGAAACAAGATCGTCAACTTTTTTGTACATTGAAAAGTGCGAGGCTATGCTTCCGAAGCTTATTCTTGTGGAGCTAGAAAGTTATCGAAGTTAAGATATAAATTCTGATAGTATAAAAAAACCGACTGCAGAAACAGCCGGCAAATAGGGGGAAACTGAGAATGTCTGCACCTTCAACGTGCTTGCTTATTCTTTACCCCGATATTAAACTTTTAAACCCTTCAAATAAAATTATTTTACAGCTGATTTCACAGCCTCGATAACTTGATCAGTTGTCTGCATATTCAGCACTGTTTCTGCAAATTTCTGCATATCAGCTTTGCTTAAGTTCCGAATTTGCGAGCGAGCTTTCAAAATGGAAGTAGCACTCATTGAGAATTCATCCAAACCAAGTCCGATCAGAATTGGAATGGCAATTTCATCTCCAGCCATTTCCCCGCACATTCCTGCCCATTTGCCTTCAGCGTGAGCTGCATCAATGACCAGTTTCACCAGCCTTAGGATCGATGGGTTATATGGCTGATAGAGATAGGAAACGCGCTGGTTCATCCGATCGGCTGCCATTGTATATTGGATTAAATCGTTTGTTCCAATACTAAAGAAATCTACTTCTTTCGCAAATTGATCCGCTAATACTGCCGTAGATGGAATTTCTACCATGATACCGAGCTCGATTTTTTCAGCAACTTTTTGCCCCTCAGCCGTTAGCTTTTGCTTTTCTTCTTCCAGCAAGGCTTTCGCTGCTCGGAACTCGTCCAAAGTTGCAATCATTGGGAACATGATTTTTAAGTTTCCATAAACACTTGCCCTTAGCAATGCACGAAGCTGCGTGCGAAAAATCCCTTGTTCTTCCAAGCATAAACGAATTGCCCGGAAGCCTAAAAATGGATTAAGTTCTTTTGGCAATTCTAAATAAGGAAGTTCCTTATCGCCGCCGATATCAAGTGTCCGAACGACAACTGGCTTTCCATCCATTCCTTCTAATACAGCTTTATACGCTTCAAACTGCTCTTCTTCCGTAGGAAGCTGATCCCTTCCCATATATAAGAATTCTGTCCGGTATAAACCGACACCTTCTCCGCCATTTTCTTTTACTCCTTTTAAGTCTTTAGGAGTACCAATATTAGCAGCCAATTCCACATGATGCCCATCAGCTGAGACGGTTTTTTCATTTACTAATTTAGCCCATTCCGCTTTTTGAACTTCATAATCTTGATAAATTTTACGGTATTGTTCTACTAGTTCTGGAGTAGGATTAATGTGTACTTCTCCTTTTAGACCGTCAACGACAATTAAGTCCCCATTGTTGATTTCTTCAGTAGCTGTCTTTGTTCCAACTACCGCAGGGATCTCCATGGAACGTGCCATAATGGCTGAATGGGAAGTGCGTCCGCCGATATTGGTTGTGAAACCTTTAACAAATTGACGGTTTAGCTGGGCAGTATCAGATGGTGTTAAATCTTCTGCAACCACGATCACTTCTTCAGTAATCATGCTAGGATTCACCATTTGAACGCCTAACAGATGGGTAAGAACCCGCTTTGTCACATCGCGGATATCCGCTGCCCGCTCTTTCATATATTCGTTATCCATTTGTTCAAACATCATAA
This sequence comes from Bacillota bacterium Lsc_1132, assembly GCA_044598425.1. Lineage (GTDB taxonomy): Bacteria > Bacillota > Bacilli > Bacillales > Cytobacillaceae > JAEVLT01. Next base: position 1,151,523 of record CP172536.1, on the reverse strand, counting down.
CAAACATATCAGCCGTTTCTTTTAGTGCCACTTCAGCATTGGCTTTTTCCGTTTTGATTTTATCTTCAATTGGAGAAATTAATTCGGGATCGCTTAAAACAAGCAAGTGAGCTTCAAAAATAGCAGCTTTATCTGCTCCAAGCTCGCTTTTTGCATGGTCACGAATCGCTTCTAGCTCAGATTTTGTTTTATCCATCGCATCTTTGAATCGCTTGACCTCTGCATCTGCATCTTCAATCGTTTTCTTATCAAAAGAAAGATCTGGTTCAACAAGGCGATATGCCTTTGCAATGGCAATACCGTTTGAAGCAGCAATTCCCTTTATAAACGTCATTACTCTGCCAAACCTTCTTTTTTCAATGTTTCTTCCAGGCTGTTCAATGCATCTTGAGCGTCGCTTCCTTCTGCAGTGATTTTAATGTCTGCACCTTGTCCAACACCTAAAGACATAACACCCATGATCGATTTTAAATTTACTTTTTTGCCTTTATATTCTAAATTGATTTCAGAATCAAATTTGCTTGCTGTTTGAACCAATAATGTAGCAGGTCTTGCGTGAATACCTGTTTCAGCGATTACTTTAAATTGTTTTTCTGCCATGCTAAATCAATCTCCTTTAAAATTTAAATAATGTCGAAAAGCGAAAAATAATGCTTGCCTCATTAACTTATACAATTTACTTCATTTAGTCAACTGAGCCATTAATAGACTGAAAATTAAGAAAATCAGGCATGATGGACTTGAATCATATTAGGTTTCCCGTAAATAAATCAAAGATGTATGGCGGGCGGAAACACAGCGTGACATCAAGCACCATAGTAAAAAGAATATCACGTTTTCCACCTATCAGACAACTAAAAAAACCACATTGTTAAGTGGAAATTTCGACAAAAAAACTGCCAGCTCCTTAGATAATGGCCAACAGTTTTTTTATTTGTTGCGAAAATTGTAACATTTATCCGACAAAGCGTAAATCGCACCTTTTAACGTTCATTGGCTACAGAAGAAATTTCGACTGGTTCGTCCACTGGAATAACAGCCGCTTTTAAAGCCTGGTTTAACTCTAAAACATATTTCTGTTTTTGTGAATCGTTCCAGCCAAGTTTTTCTGCCATGTAAGCGATGACTTGGCTATTCCATTTTCTTACTGTTTGAATATCAAATAAAATCTTTCCAGTTCTGCGGTTAAAGAAATCAATCGGCGTTGCGGTCATTTCATATTCAATCGCATAAAGTAGCTGTGCAAACAGCGGAAGCGGCAACCCAAATCGAAGTGCCTCAGCTTTGTATTTTTTGGCAAGCTGGAATACGATCTTGGCATTTGATCCATAACGGTTGGCTAACAATTCCGCAGCTTCGCTGGATAAGCCAGCAGCTATTCCAAGGCCAACTTGGGAGGCAACAAATGTTTTATAGTTGACGGATCCGCCGACATCTCCGCCAGAAATCGGCAAATGCTTTGTACTGCATGCTGGAAAACTTCTCCCCTCTTCAGAAGAAAATTTTGCTGCCAAACGGTCCACTACTGTTTCTGCCATCTTCCGATATCCAGTTAATTTTCCTCCTGCAATTGTAATAAGCCCTGATTCAGATTCCCAGATTTCGTCTTTTCGTGAAATTTCAGAAGCTGATTTAGCTTCTTCAAAAATGAGCGGGCGAACTCCAGCCCAACTGGATTCAATATCCTTTTCACTAATTTTCACTTCTGGAAACATATAATTTATTGCATTAATAATGTAGCTGCGATCTGCTATCGTCATATTCGGAGAAGCCGCATCCTCATTATAAAATGTATCAGTTGTACCGACATATGCTTTGCCTTCACGCGGAATGGCAAATACCATTCGTCCGTCAGGGGTATCAAAATAAACTGCTTGTTTCAATGGGAATCGTGATTGATCGATGACGAGATGAACACCTTTTGATAGCTGCAGAACCTTTCCTTTTTTTGATTGATCCATTTCGCGAATTCGGTCAACCCATGGACCTGCTGCGTTGACAATTTTCTTCGCACGGACTTCATATTTTTCCCCTGTCAGCTGGTCTTCTACTAAAACACCCTTGAGCTTTCCTTGTTGTTCATAAAGAAATTGAATGACTTTTGTATAATTGTTGACAACAGCACCTTTTTCGTTTGCTGCTTTCATTACTTCAATCGTTAGCCTTGCATCATCCGTCCGATACTCCACATAATAGCCGCCCCCTTTTAATCCGGTTCTTTTAACCAGCGGTTCTTTTGCAAGTGTTTCCGCTGCCGTCAGCATGGAGCGGCGTTCTGATTTTTTCACACCGGCTAAAAAGTCGTATACCTTTAACCCAATTGAAGTGCTAAATTTGCCAAATGTACCACCTTTATGCATCGGTAAAAGCATCCACTCGGGTGTTGTTACATGCGGGCCGTTTTCATAAACAATTGCCCTTTCTTTCCCCACTTCAGCAACCATTTTTACTTCAAATTGTTTTAAATACCGGAGTCCGCCATGTACAAGTTTTGTTGAACGGCTGGAAGTTCCGGCAGCAAAATCCTGCATTTCAACCAGGGCAATTTTCATCCCTCTTGCCGCAGCATCGAAAGCAATGCCAGCGCCAGTGATTCCCCCGCCAATCACCAGGACATCAAAGGTTTCATTTTGAAGGTTTTCAACAATTTCTTTGCGGTTTAAGACTGAAAATTTCATTATGATCGTCTCCTTTAAATGAGAAAGAGACCACAAATGACATTACCGCCGATCCGATAATGTATTTGTGGTCTCTCCGATATCTCCTACCAATAGATTAACTTGAGTTTATTTTATCATAAAAAATGCGTTTTGAATACTTATTTAAATGCCATCGCGGCTTTTACTGCTTTTTTCCAGCCTGCGTATAGATCTTTTTGTTCTTCTTCTGCCATTTTCGGGTTGAACTGATGGTCAATCGCCCATTGCTTGGAAATTTCCGCTTGATTTTCCCAAAATCCGACGGCAATCCCAGCCAAATAAGCTGCTCCGAGTGCTGTTGTTTCATTCACATTTGGACGTTCAACTGGCACATTTAAAATGTCACTTTGGAATTCCATTAAGAAGTTGTTTTTAACAGCCCCTCCGTCGACCCGTAGTGTTTTCAGCTCTATTCCTGAGTCTGCTTCCATTGCCGATAGAACGTCTTTCGTCTGGTAAGCCAATGATTCCAGCGTTGCTCGGATAAAATGTTCTTTTGTTGTACCGCGCGTCAATCCAAATACTGCCCCGCGAACATCGCTGTCCCAATATGGCGTTCCAAGTCCTACAAAGGCGGGAACAACATACACCCCATCAGTGGAAGCAACCCTGCCTGCATATTCTTCGCTGTCTTTTGCATTTTTCAGCATGCGAAGACCATCGCGAAGCCATTGGATTGCAGAACCCGCGACAAAAATACTTCCTTCCAAAGCATATTCGACTTTGCCGTTCAGCCCCCAGGCAATGGTTGTCAGCAAGCCATGCTCCGATCGAACGGCTTTCTCTCCGGTATTCATCAACATAAAACAGCCGGTTCCATACGTATTTTTCGCCATTCCTTCATGAAAACAGGCCTGACCGAATAATGCAGCTTGCTGATCACCAGCGACACCGGCAATTGGTACTTCTTTACCAAAGAAATGATAATCAACGGTATATGCGTATATTTCCGATGAAGGGCGAACTTCAGGGAGCATCGATTTCGGAATACTTAGGATCTCCAATAATTCTTCATCCCATTGAAGCTCATGGATATTGTACATCAGTGTTCGGGATGCATTGGAATAATCTGTTACATGTGCTTTACCGCCCGATAACTTCCAAATTAGCCACGTATCAATCGTCCCAAACAGCAATTTCCCTTGATCAGCCTTTTCACGGGCACCTTCAACATTCTCAAGAATCCATTTTACTTTTGTTCCAGAAAAGTAAGCATCAATAAGCAAGCCCGTTTTTTCACGAAAAAGCTCGTTTAGGCCTTTTGCATTTAATTCTTCACATATCTCGCTTGTTTGCCGTGATTGCCAAACAATCGCATTGTATACAGGCTCACTAGTTTCTTTATCCCATATAACCGTAGTTTCCCGTTGATTGGTGATCCCAATCCCGGCAATTTGCTCAGGCTTAATACTTGTTTCTGATAAAACAGAAGCTATGACTGAAAGAATAGAGCCCCAAATTTCATTCGCATTATGCTCCACCCATCCCGTTTTCGGAAAATACTGGGTAAATTCTTTTTGAGCGATATGTACAATCTCCCCATTTTTGTTAAAAAGAATCGCCCTTGAACTGGTTGTTCCTTGGTCTAATGATAAAATGTATTTTTCCATGAGTAGCTCTCCCTTATTTTAATTTTTTCTCTTATTTAAGCTGCTTGTTCAGATGAACCCATTTTACTTGATTGTTTTTGTCCTGCAAAAAATGCAAGTGCGAGAACTACAACAGTAAGGAATACAATCACCCAAAGCAGCCCAGTTGTTTTTCCTAAAAAGACAACTTTGTAAAAGACTGCCCCTAGAGCACCGCCTAATAATGGACCTACCACAGGGATCCAAGCATAGCCCCAATTTGAATTACCTTTTCCAGCAATCGGCAATATAAAGTGGGCGATCCGCGGGCCAAGATCACGCGCAGGATTAATCGCATAACCAGTTGTTCCACCTAAGGACATCCCGATTACGACAATCAGTAAACCTACTGCTAATGGATTTAACCCTTCCGTAAACTTATTCGCTCCAATAAATAATAAACCAAGTACAAGGATAAACGTTCCAATGATTTCGCTTAAGAGATTTGAAAATGTATGCTTAATAGCAGGACTTGTAGCAAATACACCTAGCTTTACTGCCGGATCTTCAGTTTCCTTCCAGTGTGGAAGATAATGAAGATAAACCAGCGTTGCCCCGAGAATGGCTCCAATCATTTGTGCCGCAATATAACTCGGAACTTGAGCCCAAGGAAAATTTCCATTTATAGCCAATGCAACAGTAACTGCGGGATTTAAATGCGCTCCACTTACTGAGCCGACAGCGAATACTCCCATTGTAACTGCGAGCCCCCAAGCGCTTGTTATCACAATCCAGCCTGCATTTTGAGCATAAGATTTCTTTAGGGATGAACCTGCTCCAATTCCAGCACCAAAAACAATCAAAATCATCGTACCAATCATTTCTCCAATAAATGGTGTCATTTTTTTCCCCTTCCTTTTAAATAAGCTATTATTTTAATGTAAGCTTTCGGACAAACACAAAAAGATTCACAACAGAACAGCCCTCTAAATTGGGCTACTGTGTGAATCTCCTCATCTCCGTCACAAAATATTAACTTGTTGTCTTGAGTATATAGCCGTTTGAAAGCGTTGTCAAACAGTTTTATGTTCCTTATAGAGTAATTTAATTGTTTTTCGTTTCAAACCTATCCCATAATTCTCTTTTTGAAGTTGTGATCGCTTCTGCCCCAGCATTCAATGCGTTCTCCACTTCTTCGGCTGTACGAATCAATCCTCCGGCGAATACAGGCGTTGCTAAGCGTTCCTTTACTTCTTTTATCATCCAGGTCATCGCCCCTGGGAGGACTTCTATGTAATCAGGCTGTGTTTTTTCCACAAGCTTATAGCTTTTTTCCAAAGCATGTGAGTCTAGCATAAAAATCCTTTGTACAGCTAATACCCCTTTTTGCTTTGCCTTTAGAATAACACTGGATTTTGTGGAAATAAGGCCATATGGCTTGTATTCCTGACAAATATACTCTGTCGCGTATTCATCATTTTTGATTCCGTGAATTAGATCAACATGGTAAATCATCTTTTTTCCATTTTGTTTTGCAAGTTGATTGATATGTTTAAGTTGTGCGATGTGCATATCTAAAAAAATACCAATCTCATAAGAACTTTTCAAAAAGCGCTCAAATTCCTTCATGTTTGCCGAGGCCGGCAATATTTTTTGATTCATTTTCTCGCGTTCCTTTCTAATTAAAATCGACTAAATCCAATTTTAGCAAAAGGGCGGTTGATTCTGATCGGAACCAACCGCCCTTTTCTTTAACAAAGCCAAGATTAAATTGATTTCTTCTTGGCTGAAACTTGTTGATGAAGATTTAATAGATCATCCAGTTCTCTGCTTTTGCTGATCGTTTGTTCACTAGAAAGGCCAGTTTTGACAGCGGATAAAACCATTTCATTTCGTTTTGATTCAATTTGAAGCAATAGAATTTCCAACTTATTAAATACTTTCATCCACAGCACCCCTTTCCTTTATACATATTTTACTATTTAGTACAAAAGAAGGACAAGGAGTTTGTTGAAAAAAAACTTATTTTCAAATACTTTCCATAACTAACTTCGTGGTGTTTCTAAATATTGATATAATACATCGCCGCCACGCTGTCCAATTCCGCGAAAATGCTTAAAGTCTGGCCTTTTCACAAGTACCGCCCGAAAATCTAAAAAATCTTCCTTCATTACATAAAACTCCGATAATGCACCTGACTTTAACTGATCTAAGATCGCGTGAATCCTTTCTTCGTTCAAAAAAATCTCCCCCTTTAACAAATTTTGATTTTACCACTGATTTACATGCTCTTATTGAAGTCCCTTTGGAAATAAAGCTATATTAAGATACAAATCTCCCATTGCTTATAAGAATTTTAAATGATTTTTTTTTCTTTTTTCAAGATTTTATTAAATTGTCATATTAAAGCCTTTACGAAAATGAAAAAGTAGTGCAAACTGTTACATAAATAGATTTTCATTGGTATTAGTTGACAGGTAAAGGAGAGATGACGAATTGAAAAAAGCAGAAGTAGGAAATGTCATTGAGTTCCGCGGGGGATTGCAAGGAATTGTTGAAAAGGTGAATGAAAACTCTGTCATAGTCGACCTAACGTATATGGATAACTATCGTGATTTAGAACTGGACCAGCGCACCGTCGTCAATCATAAAAACTATAAAGTTATAAAAGAAAGCGCTTTTTAATGAATTGAATCCATTTTTTACAGCGGCCTTTGCGGCTGCTTTTCTTTTGCTAACAGGCATCCGAAAGGATCCAATGCCCTCACCATCTAGATGGATCATTGGGCACAGGTAAAATTTACTTGGTGTTTTTTCCTGTCTCTCCCGCTAACTCTTTCAGCGATTTAATTTTACCATGCGGGTTTTGATCTTGTTTGCGAACCGTCCATTCCCGCTCTTGTTCACTTTTCGATTTCGACACAGCCGATCTCCTCCTTTCACATATATAGGGTTTCATTTTTTTAGGATATTATGAAAATGTGATGTAATTCCTTTCCCTTCTCCACGTTATTTTGTTAAAATAATCATTGTTTTTAGAAAGGGGCTAAAATAAATGAAATTGCGAACTGTGGATCTACGCCTTGTTTTCGGGCTTGTGCTTGCCCATCTTCTACTTTTTTTTAGCTTTCAAGAAAGAACGATCTTTTGGTATTTTTTTTCAGCCTCTATCCTTCTGTTGATCGCCTATGCTTCATTTCAAGGAGAAGCTGACGATGAAAAATCGTTTTTTACCTATATTTTTCTTGGCGTTATTTCCGGACTTCTTTTATACGGTGTTTTTTGGATTGGTTACAAAGGAATACAAATCTTCCATCTGCCTTTCGAAAATCATATAAGCCGACTATATCGCTGGTATGCTCCATCAATCTTTTGGCAATTCCTTGCTTTAATTTTAGTTGCGGCACCTGGAGAAGAGATTTTTTGGCGAGGATTCATTCAGAAAAGATTAATGAAACATTTTAGTCCGTTGATCAGCATTTTGCTCGGTGCCTTTTTGTATGCTTCTGTACAACTCTATTCCGGAGAGATGTTATTAGTGGCCGCAGCATTCCTTACCGGACTCGTCTGGGGGGGACTGTATTTTTGGAAAAAAAGTATGCCTTTAGTGATCGTATCTCATCTCATTTTCGATATTCTTTTGTTTATTTTGATCCCAATCAAATAAAAACATCTGTTCATTCGAACGGATGTTTTTATTTTCACCCATTTATTTCCAATGGTTTCATCCATAACAATACAAAAAAAAGAAGACTCACGTATCCAAACAATGGATACAGATAAGAGAGGAGTTTTCCGTAATCAACAAGACTGATCAAATAGGCAGCCGCAAAAATAAGCGCAATGGAAACAATGGATGGAATTGGCATGTATTGTTTTATTTGCCGCTCTAAACCAAAAACATTTCCAATGACGGAAGTGAAAATTTCACTATAAATGATCAGAACGAAAATCCAGTAAAGACCGGAGGCTACATTTTTCATAATTACTGCCATTGGAATTTCATAATTTTGCAAATCCGGCAGCATGATTAAAGTGAAATGACTGGAGAGCAAGATAACGGTAAGCGCAGCTCCTCCTAAAATGCCGCCCCACTTTATTGTCCAGTCATCTTTAATCTCTGTTGCAATTGGCACTAGGACAGCTTGAGCCAAAGCAAGGTTAAATGCTGTATATGAAAATGGTGCGACAACGGATTTCCATCCATCGTCTGCCTGAGGAATCCACAAAAGCTGATCAATAAAATGCGGCATTCTGATCGAAAACACCATCAGCAGCATGCTGAATGAAATCATTAACGGTACGACAAAAGCATTCACGGCAAACAGTCCTTTTATACCAACAAGCATCACTGCAACCGATAAAAAAATCGTTAAAAAGACACCTACATTTTTTCCAAAACCAAGCTGTTCTTCAAACACCGCTCCTGCACCTGAAAGCATTACCGCACTTACCCCCAGAAGCATTAGTAGCATTACTAGGTTAATACCCTTCCCAATCCATGAACCAAACAGGTAAATCGTAAATTCCTGATATGATTTTGCGCCAATTTGCGATGCCATTCTCATTAATTTTGTACCCATGGAAATGAGCAAATAACCGCTTATTACTATACTGATCAAACCAAAAAAGCCAAATCTAGAGAAGAATTCTACAATCTCTTTGCCTGTCGCAAAGCCTGCACCGACCACTGTTCCTACATAAACTGCCGCAATTTGCAATGCTCCCGTCCAATTCTTTCCCCCCATATCAACGCAACCTCCTCATCATAACTATATGAAGACAGGGACAAACAAAGACGAGCTTTTTTTGTTAGCAAGAAATAATTTCCATAAACAAAACACTTGAAAGTCAAAAAGGGTCAGATTATACTAAAGCCATAAAGGTCAAAGTTAGTCAAAGTCAATTGACCAAAAAGCAAGTTTTATTTTAAAGGAGGTTTTTGTTTATGCTTTGTCAATTGTGTAAAGAAAACCAGGCAAATCTACATCTAAGTGTGAATATTAATGGAAACCATAAAGAAATGAACCTATGCCATTCATGTTATGAAAAAGAGAAGAAAGCTCTTGGAGCAGGCTTTGGAACCAATTTTGGACCGACCTTTAGCTCGTTTGGGAACTTTCCATTTGATAGTCTGTTTCAGGCTAAGAGTAACCCGTTTGGGCAGCTTAATCAGCAGCAGACTACCCAAAATCCGCAGCCAAGCCAAAGAGGCGGCAACGGATTCATTGATCAATTTGGCCGCAATTTAACGCAGCTGGCCAAAGCGGGGTTGATTGACCCAGTAATTGGCCGTGACGAGGAAATCAAGCGTGTCATTGAAATTTTAAACCGTCGAAATAAAAATAACCCTGTGCTGATCGGTGAACCTGGTGTCGGTAAAACAGCGATTGCTGAAGGACTAGCATTAAAAATTGCTGAGGGACAAGTTCCAGGAAAGCTGCAAAATAAAGAAGTATACTTGCTTGACGTCGCTTCTCTTGTTGCCAATACAGGTATCCGCGGTCAATTTGAAGAAAGAATGAAACAATTAATCGCTGAACTGCAGCAGCGTAAAAACGTGATTCTGTTTATTGATGAAATTCACTTACTCGTTGGCGCTGGTTCAGCTGAAGGTTCAATGGATGCCGGCAATATTTTAAAACCAGCGCTTGCAAGAGGAGAACTGCAAGTTGTCGGTGCGACGACGTTGAAGGAATACCGTCAAATTGAAAAAGATTCTGCCCTGGAACGCCGCTTCCAGCCGGTACATGTACTGGAGCCGTCGCTAGACGCAGCGATTGAAATTTTAAAAGGAATTCAAGCAAAATACGAAGAATTCCATGAAGTTAACTATTCCGATGAAGCAATCAAGGCTTGTGTAACCCTTTCGCACCGTTACATTCAGGATCGCTTCCTGCCCGATAAAGCGATCGACTTGCTAGATGAAGCTGGATCCAAAATGAATCTGACTTCCGAATATAAAAATACGGAACAAATCGAAAATAGACTCAAAGAGATTGTGAAGGAGAAAGAGGAGGCCTTAAAAGCTGAAAACTATGAAAAAGCAGCTAAATTGCGCGATGAAGAAGCCAAGCTTGAAATAGCGCTCAACAATGCTTCCACTTCAGAAAGACCGGTTGTAGAAGTTGCTCACATTCAGGAAATCATCGAACAAAAAACGGGTATACCTGTTGGCAAATTGCAAGAAGATGAGCAAGTGAAAATGAAGCAGCTCGAAGAAAACATTAATCTTAAAGTCATTGGCCAGGCTGATGCTGTTAAAAAAGTAGCAAAAGCGATTAGAAGAAGCCGTGCCGGCTTGAAGTCAAAACATCGTCCAATCGGCTCCTTCCTGTTTGTTGGCCCAACTGGTGTTGGTAAAACAGAATTAACGAAAACCCTTGCAGAAGAATTATTTGGCTCCAAAGATTCAATGATTCGCCTCGATATGAGCGAATACATGGAAAAACACAGCGTGTCAAAGCTGATCGGTTCACCTCCAGGCTACGTCGGTCATGACGAAGCTGGACAGCTGACTGAAAAAGTGCGCCGCAACCCATACAGCATTATTTTACTGGATGAGATTGAAAAAGCTCACCCTGATGTGCAGCATATGTTCCTGCAAATCATGGAAGACGGCCGCCTCACCGACAGCCAAGGAAGAACCGTAAGTTTTAAAGATACAGTCATTATTATGACAAGCAATGCTGGTGTTGGGCATAAAGCGATTCATGTTGGCTTCGGCAAAAATGATATTGAAGAGGAATCAAGCATCCTCGATTCATTAGGCAGCTTCTTTAAGCCAGAATTCCTTAACCGTTTTGACAGCATCATTGAGTTTAAAGCTCTTGAAAAAGAACATCTACTAGCAATTGTTGATCTGATGTTAAATGAGCTGCAAGATGCTTTAAAAGAGCAGCAAATAGAATTAACGATTGCAAACGAAGCAAAAGAAAAACTGGCAGAACTCGGATTTAACCCAATCTTTGGCGCCCGTCCATTGCGCCGTGTGATCCAAGAACAATTGGAAGATAAAATTGCTGACTTTATTCTAGATCAGCCGGATGTGAAAAAATTATCCGCTGTCATCAAGGATGGTCAACTAAGTGTTGCTGCGGAAGCCGTAACAGCAAAATAATCCCAAAAATGCAAAAAGCGAAGCACGCTAACAGGTGCTTCGCTTTTTCTTTAGCTAATCATAGCTGGGCAATTTCGCCTCTGTCCTCGCCAATCAGCGAGTTTTCTTTATACTTTTTGATCCTCAATAGAATCAAGCCATTTTTCAATTTCGCCAACAACTGACTGTATGCAGCCATTTTCAAATGGAGAAATCAAATTGGCTGCTTCCACCAGCTTGGTAAACGACATACTGCCGCCCAGCTTGCAGAGCTTAACATAATCTGCCCACGCCTCAGCATGATTCTCCCTTGACCGCTTCCAAAATTGGAAAGCGCAGATTTGCGCAAGCGTATAATCAATATAATAGAACGGTGAATTATAAATATGGCTTTGACGCTGCCAAAAGCCGCCGTTTTCTAAATACTCATTCCCATCGTAATCTTTATGCGGTAAATATTTTTTCTCCATTTCCCGCCATTTATGATTGCGTTCTTTTGGGGTCGCTTCGTAATTTTCATAGACCCAGTGCTGGAATTCATCCACCGCCACTCCATACGGCAAAAATAACAATGCGTTACTTAAATGAGTGAACAAATACTTATCGGTATCTTCTTTAAAAAACAGCTTCATCCATGGCCAAGTAAAAAATTCCATACTCATCGAGTGAATTTCACAAGCTTCATATGTAGGCCAGTAGTATTCCGGAATTTCAAACGTCCGGCTTGAATAAACTTGGAAAGCGTGACCTGCTTCATGTGTCAGTACGTCAATGTCCCCCGATGTCCCATTAAAATTTGAAAAGATAAAAGGAGATTTGTAATTTTCAATATATGTACAATATCCGCCCCCAGCCTTGCCTTTTTTAGCAACTAAATCAAGCAAATGGTGATCCTGCATGTATTGAAAAAACTCACCTGTCTCACTTGAAAGCTCATTGTACATTTTTTGCCCGTTCTCCATAATCCACTCTGGGCTTCCTTTTGGAACAGCATTTCCGGTTTGAAAATTAAAGCCTTCATCATAGTATTTTAAAGAATCGACTCCAATCCTTGCCTTCTGGCGCTGCTTTAATTTTGTTGCAATGGGCACAATATGCTCTTTGACTTGTTCGCGAAAACGCTCGACCATTTCCGCATCATAATCTGTTCGCATCATCCGGTAATAGCCGAGCTCTACAAAATTCTGATACCCAAGAGTTTGGGCAATTTCCGTACGTATTTTTACTAACTCATCAAAAATCCGATCAAGCTCCGACTGGTGTTCAGCAAGAAAATGGAACTTTGCTTCGGTCGCACGCTTGCGCACTTCCCTGTCGATCACTTCTGTAAAAGGCTCCAATTGTGCAAGCGTCCTTTCTTCACCTTCAAAATTGATCTTAGCTGAGGCGATCAGCTTTGTATATTCAGTAGATAGGCGATTTTCTTTTTGCAGCAGCGGGACAATTTCCGGCTTAAAGGTTTTTAGCTGACTTTCTGCAAGAGCAAAAAGCTGCATTCCCCACTTTTCCTCCAATTCCCGGCGATACGGAGATTCTACAAGTGCTTGATAGTATTTTGTTGTCAGACCTTCTATTTCAGGTGAGATTTCGTCGATAAAATCCTGCTCTGCTTTATAGTATTCGTCAGTTGTATCAATCGAATGGCGAATATAACACAGATTGAACATGGTTCCTGCGTCGTTACGCAGCTGATTGATCTCCAGCATCGCTTTGCTCTGTTCAGCAGCGGATCCCGCTTGATTGAATCGTTCTAGCAATGAATTAAATTTCGTTGTAATCGCTGCTAAATTGGGTCTTACGTATGTATAATCTTCAAATTTCATCATCTTATCCCTCTCTCTCATTTATAAGATTCGCCGTCCCCCTATAATCTCCTGCACTATTAAATCCATACACCATCATTGAATTAATTCAAAATAAAAACGGCGATATCGCCGTTTAAAACTTACCCGCGGGCAAACCTAATTTTTTTAACAACGAAATCGCTTCTTCTTTCTCTGTTTCGTTTAAACCGGACATGAGCTCATCAATTCGCTTTGCATGTTCGGGAAAAATATTTTCAATCAGCGCACTGCCTTCTTCAGTAATTTGGGCATAGGTGACGCGCCGATCATTTGGACAGGCAACTCGTTTTAATAAGCCTTTTTGCTCAAGTTTGTCTACGACATATGTTATGCTACCGCTCGCAAGCAGAATCTTACCGCCAATTTGCTGCAATGGCTGATCTCCCCTATGATACAGTAGTTCGAGAACGGCAAATTCCGTCGGATTTAGGCCATTCAGCTGAATCGCTTTATTTACATGCTCATTAATTGCTTTGTACGCTCTGGAAAGAACAATAAATAATTTTAGCGATTGAGATATAGAATTATTCTCCATGGTAAAAATCACCCTTTTTATACAATCAGAATTTATATCTTAACATTACTGCTAGCTCAAGAGCTTTTCTTAATATCTCGATTTCAAAATTATTATAAGAAAATTTTACTATTGTGTCAATTTTCCTTATTATTTACAGGAAGATTTTTTCAATAAACAATTGAGGAAATGTTATAATAAGGACGATCGAAATTTTACTTGAGGTTTTTATAATGAAAAAAATTCGCGGCAATATTTTTCTTTACATTTTTATTGTTGTACTTCCGGTGATCCTTTTCAGTAGTTACTTTTTAAATAGCATTAATAAGAAGGACAAGCTTGAGAGAAAAAACCAAGCGCACTGGGTTGGCACCATCCATCAAAAGAACTGGGATCAATTAATCAGCGAAACGGTGACAAGTTTAAATATCCTCTCCTTGTCCGTAAAAACAAATCTTGATACACCTGAAAAAACACAGCCACTTTTAAAACAAATTCAAAACCGCGACCCCCGGTATGGCGAGTTGTATTTGCTTAATCGTGATGGTAAAGTGCTGGCAAAATCAGATCCTTTGCTTCCTGTCGGTGATTTGTCAAAATTGGAATATATTCAAGAAGCTTTATTGACAAAGGATACCGTCATCTCCAATCATCTGGAAACGTTGGATAATGGGCAGAAGATCATCGGACTGGCTGTCCCCGTTATGGATGAAAATCATAAACTCAACGCTATTCTAGTCGCACACCTAAAGATGGATTACATAGCAAATCTAATGAAAGTCCTTACACCAGATTCAGAACTTATTGTCACAAATGGCAACAACAATGTCATTATAAATGTCAACAGTTCTAAACAATCTTTATCAGCCGGAGAATGGGTAAAAGTACCAATAAATCATCTGCCCTGGAATATCAACGTTAAAATTTCCGGACAGGATCGAAAAGTCATTCGAAACGAGTTCGCCGAAGCCATTCTTCCAGTTATCATTCTTTCCCATATTCTTTTCCTTTTAGTAAAGTATTTTTTATTGAAAAAGCTAGCCAGAGAAGAGAAAAAACAAAACGATGCGCAAAAGCTTGAACTTGTCGGTACCCTTGCTGCCATCACGGCTCACGAAATTCGCAATCCCTTAACTGGGGTAAAGGGATTAATCCAACTCTTAAGCGAAAAATACACCTCCTCAGAGGACAAGTATTACTTTGATGTGATTCATAAAGAGCTTGATCGCATTAATGAGATTGTCAGTGAATTTCTAATACTGGGAAAACCAACTATACAAAAATTAGAGACTGTTGATATAACCGAAACGATCGAGGAAATGAAACCGATCATTCTGTCAGATGGGCATCTGCACAATGTCGTTTGTTCGTGGTCTCTTCCATCCGAACCAGTAATAGTCGAATGTGTAAAAGACCAAATGAAGCAAGTAATCTTGAACATCACTAAAAATGCTTTTGAGTCAATAGAAAATAGCGGAACATTGGATATAACGCTTGAAAAGCTTGCAAACAGATGTATTTTAACAATCACCGATACTGGTAAAGGAATTCCAATAGAAAATTTGAGTAAAATTTTCCAACCGTTTTATACATCCAAAAACACAGGAACTGGCCTTGGCTTGGTTGTGTGCAAACGAATTATTCACTCTTTTGGCGGTTCAATTCAGATCACAAGCCAGGAAAAAGTTGGAACAACTGTCGAAATCAGTTTGCCGCTAGTTCAGTAAACCGGACCTGACGATTCAGGAACCGGTCTTTTTTTAGGGTACCGAAAGATTGAATTTATCTTTTTCAACAAATTATGTAAGATAAGGATTATAGAAAACTAGTAAAGGAGAATAATGAATGGGTCAGCAAGCAGTTATGCATGGTAAGGCAGCAAATGATAATGAATCGACCGTTTTTAAAATACTTTTTATTATCGGGATCAGCCATTTGTTAAATGATGCGATTCAAGCAGTAGTACCAGCGATGTTCCCAATAATAGAAAAGTCAATGGGGCTTTCCTATACGCAGCTAGGAATTATTGCGTTTTCATTAAATATGGTCTCATCTGTGATGCAGCCATTGATCGGCTTATTTACCGACAAGAAGCCAATGCCTTTCGCCCTACCTGTCGGACTGACATTTACGTTTGGCGGTGTCCTTGGCCTTGGCTTTGCATCCAGCTTTCAGTGGATTGTTTTATCGGTCATTTTTATCGGACTAGGTTCTGCTGTATTTCATCCGGAAGGTTCACGTGTAGCCCATATGGCTGCAGGGACGAGAAGAGGGCTTGCACAATCGATTTACCAGGTTGGCGGAAATTCAGGTCAAGCTTTGGCTCCCCTCATTACCGCGTTAATTTTTGTTCCATTAGGCCAAAGGGGGGCTTCCTGGTTCTCCATTGTTGCTGCGCTTGCCGTTGTTTTGCTCGTCTACATTGCTATTTGGTATCATCAGCAATTGTTGCAGGCAGCTGCGTCATTGAAAAAGAAAACAGCGGGCAAAGTGAAACAGCATGGACTTGCAAAAGGAGTTAAAAAAGCATTATTTTTAATCCTTTTGCTAATCTTCGCAAGGTCTTGGTACATATCCGGAATGACGAATTTTTATGCGTTCTATGCCATCCACAAATATGGGATGTCCATCCGGGAATCGCAGTTTTTCTTATTCGCCTTTCTCGTTGCCGGAGCTTTCGGCACCTTTTTTGGCGGACCGCTTTCCGACCGGTTTGGCAAGAAAAACATCATTGCTTTTTCAATGCTGGCAACCATTCCTTTTTCAGTGCTTATTCCTTATTTGCCATCATATGGGGCCTTCATTTTCCTTCTTGCTGCCGGCTTTATTTTAATGACCAGTTTCTCGGTTACAGTCGTCTATGCCCAGGAACTCATTCCAGGTAAAATCGGAATGATGTCAGGACTGACTGTCGGGCTTGCTTTCGGTATGGGAGCAATTGGCTCAGTCGGTTTGGGCTCTATCGCTGATTTAATCGGCCTGCCGACAATGATTGGGCTGCTCGGAATTTTACCATTGATCGGCTTATCAAGTTATCTGCTTCCGTCAGATCAAAAAGTAAGCGAGTGGAATCGCTAAAAAAGAGAACCGGAAGGAATCAACCCTTCCGGTTCTCTTTTGTTTAGTTAGTTAATCTGTTTTATTTTTTGAAGAAACTCATCTTTTTCTTCATCTGATAGCATTCGCTCGGCCATCGGGAAGAGGACATTTTCTTCTTTGGCAAAGTGTTCTGTTAAGATATGATAAGCATGTTTTGCGAGTTCACTTATTTTTTTCAATTCATCAGTGGACGCTTGAACTTGTTCAGAGTTTGCTAAAAAAGTCCCAATATACTCCTTTGCTTGATCATGTTCATATTCCATGACGGCAATTGGACCTGAAGTCGTTCCAATATACACACCTATCATTGGGAACAGCACATTTTCCTCCCGTTCGGAATGGGGATCAAGGATCGCTTTAAATTCGATCACTTTGTCTTTCAGTTCAGCAAAATTTGCTTCAACGTTTTCCTCTTTTTCAATTTTTTCAGTTAACAGGGATACCTCATCTAACTTTCCATATAAAACCTTATGTTCCTCTTTTAATTGTGTCAGCGCTAAGCACAGTTCAACCTCAGGCATTCCTGAAAATGCACTCATACAACCACTCATTTTCTTCACCTCATTGTTTTTTCTACGTATAGTATAGAAGCATATTCAGGGTAATGGTGTGAGCGGGGTCACAACACCCCATGATTTTTGTCTGTGCTTAATTAGTTGTGGCAGATTTATGAAAATTTTCTAAAGTTTTAGAAAAAATTACTCCTTTCACTCAAAAAAATTGGTAAACTTTCATATAATAGTTGTATACCATTATAGAAAGGGTGACAATATGAGCTATCCTAATTTTCGTGATTTTTATCAAAAAGCACTGATTCCAATTGGAAACAATGACCGTACCGTATTTTCTTCTGAGGACGTTTCATTTCCACCACTCCTGTCAACCCATTGGCTTATTGCCTTAGAAGGTGAATTAAAGCCGGAACAGTCTAGAGACTATTATTATTGGAAAGTAAGTATCTATTCTGCGAATGCTGATGGGACTTTTAACTGGGATCAAGCTTTTTATACTTCTCCGGGAATAGATTCCATTGATGAGGCAATTGAGCTTGCCCGTACGTTTGAAACATATAGTAAGAACGACGAACTCCACATTTCAAACCTTCAAGAGAAAATTAGCTAACCGCACAATTCCTTCTTTCTTCTTACGCTTTCCTTCTTTTTCGATTTCTTTGTGAAAAAACATACATATAGTTCGAACTAAGGTGGACTGAGCCGAGTGAGATAAAGGAGAGTCGAAAGACGGTAGTCTTTCGTTCTCGACTTATCGTAGACGAGGCGAGGGAAGCGACTTAGTCGATAGGGCGCTCCTCGAAAAAGCTATCGCTTTTCCTTCGTGCGAGGCTATGCTTCCGAAGCTTATTCTTGTGGAGCTAGACAGTTATCGAAGTTAAGATATAAATTCTGATAATATAAAAAAAAGAGCCAGCTGCCATGAGCAGAGGCTACTGAAAAAGTCCACTTTAATGTGAAAGCTCTTTAAACTTGTCTGTTGATTTCCGTTCCCAGCGCTTGCTTTCCAGGGGGGGCGTTCGTCGAGCCTCCTGATATGAACGAAACTGTAAAGGCTCCCACTCCAAATTCGTATTTAATATAGGTTAAAAAGGTGGTAATACGGGAGCCTAAATCAAAAATAAGCCGACTCTTCTTCCAAAAGTATGGTACAAAGGTCGGCCTTTTATTATCGTATTCATCTAGAATCTAAAAAGCATAAGTTTTTCAGCGCCCACCATGAGCAGCTGGCTTCTTTTATTAAGCTAGCCGGAACACAATCCCGTGTCCGCCTTTTGGATATTCCCATTTAATATTTTGATATGGGCAGCCAATCCGGCAGCTGCCGCATTCATGACAGCCTTCATAGCCAACCTGCATCCGCGTTCCTTCCCACTTATATACTTCTGCGGGACAAAATACGGTGCAAAGCTTATCCGGGCATTGGGTCATGCAAATGTCATGGTCAAGAACCGTCAAATGAGACTTCGTATCACACTTAAACCGGATCAGATACTGTTTTTCCTCAAGGGTTTTTGTCGACATTATTTCACCGCCTTCCAGGCACGATACATATCTTTAAGCACATTGATCGTGCCACGTTCAGAAGTGATGCTGCGCATAATTTGCTTTTGTTTATCGCGTTTCGGAGTACCATCGACAGTGAAGAATTTACTGGCCGCTTTGTTCATCATTGGCACATATTCTTTAAAATATTGCGGATACTTTTCAAATGTATGGGCAGCATCTTTATATTTTTCTAAATCCTTTATGATAAAGCTGTTATACAATGCTTCCCGATAGCTGTTGAGACTGGCAGCACTGAAATCATTGGCTGTTTTCGCCTTTACAATTGCTTCTGCTGCCATTTTGCCTGAAGCCATTGCCATGTTAGAACCTTCACGATGGATCGCATTCACGAGCTGAGCCGCATCTCCAACAACGACCACTCCATCGCCTACAACCTTTGGAACAGAATGAAAGCCGCCCTCTGGTATTAAATGGGCAAGGTATTCAGCTGATTCGCCGCCGGCGAGCATCGGTTTAATCATCGGATGATTTTTCAGGTAATCAAGCAAATCATACGGTTTCAACTTAGCCTTGATCATGCTTGACAGTGTTGTTCCGACCCCAATATTTAAGCTTTCTTTATTTGTATACAAAAAGGCAGTTCCTAAATTGCCTTTTGTCGAATCTCCAAAGATTTCAATCGTGCATCCTTGATTATCTTCGAGGCTGAAACGGTCGTTTATTTTTTCTTTCGGTAAATTAATCACTTCCATAACGGTTAAAGCAACTTCATCAGGACGGTGTTCTTTGTGGAAGCCCAACTGTTTTGAAAGAAGTGAGTTTACCCCGTCGGCAAGTACGACCACATCGGCAAAGAGGTCACCATCCGGCCGATCGGTGCGGACGCCGACTACCTTTCCGTTTTCTACGAGGCATTCCTTGACTACTGTTTCATTGATCAGAAGCGCTCCAGCCTCAACAGCTTTTTTTGCAAACCATTGGTCAAATTGTGCCCGCAATACTGTAAAGTTGTTGTAAGGCTCAACTCCCCATTCAAGCCCTTTATAACCGAAGGAAACTACCGATTCCTTATCCATCATCCAAAAACGCTGTTCGACTACTGGGCGCTCAAGGGGGGCTTCCTTCCAAAATTCCGGAATTAAATCCTCCATTTGTTTCCGGTAAAGCACGCCGCCCATTACATTTTTACTTCCGGGGTATTCTCCTCTTTCAATCAACAGGACGTTTAAGCCATTTTTCGCACAAACAAATGCACAGGCGGTGCCGGCTGGACCTGCTCCTACAACAATGACATCAAATTTTTCAGGCATAACTTACTTCACCGCCTTTTTCGTTCTTGAGCTGTTTGAATTGCTCAATTAGTTTTGGAATAATTTCCAAAGCATCTCCGACAATTCCGTAGGTGGCCACATCAAAGATTGGTGCGTTTGGATCTTTGTTGATCGCAATGATCAGCTCTGAGTTTTTCATCCCAACAACATGCTGAATTGCCCCTGATAACGCCACTGCAAAGTAAATCTTTGGCGTAACGGTTTCCCCAGTCTGGCCGATTTGCAGCTCGTGCGGCAGCCAGCCAGCTTCAACGACATCTCGCGTACCTCCAACACTTGCCCCAATCGTCTCAGCCAATTCGTAAAGCATTTTGAAATTTTCCACATCACCCATTCCTTTACCGCCGCAAACAATCACATGGGCATCAGCCAAATTTGCCTTTTTTGTTACATCATTCACAATATGGAGCACTTTTGTTCGCATATCTTCCTCTTTAAGGTCAATCGTTTCCTCCATAATTTTTCCTGTTCTCGCTGCATCCGCAAAAAGCGCCTTCATCACTTTTGGTCTTACCGTCGCCATCTGCGGCCGATGTTTTTTACAAAGAATCGTTGCCATGATATTTCCGCCAAAAGCCGGGCGGCTCGCTTCAAGCAAGCGATTATCTAAATCAACATCCAGCATCGTCGTGTCAGCGGTTAATCCTGTGCTTAAATCTGTTGCCACCGCGCTTGCTAAGTCCTTTCCATTCGGTGTGGCACCGTAAAGAAAGATTTCAGGCTTATATTTTTCAGCAAGCTGGATAACACCTTTCATATAAGATTCCGTCCGGTAATGCTTCAAAACAGGGTGATCAATCACATATACTTCATCCGCTCCATAGGCTATTACTTGATTGGCTAATGGCTTGATCCCGTCTCCCAACAAAACGCCGGCCAATGGAACTTGCAGTTTATCAGCCAATTTTCTTCCCGCACCGAGCAGTTCTAAAGATACCCCCGCAATGTTTCCATCTGTCTGTTCAATGAATACCCACACTCCACGATAATCGTCCAAATTCATATAAGTAAGCCCCTCCCCGCGACTTTCTTTCGGCATGTTATTTTGAGGTCAATAAATCCTTTTTCTCTAACAGAATTTCCATTAATTGTTTAATTTGTTCGTCAGATGTGCCTTCGAATTTTTTTCCGCCTTCAGGTCTTGGCGGAGTAAACATCTTGCCAACAATAGTAGGGGATCCCTTCAGCCCCAGTTGAGGACGATCAACATTTTCAAGATCGCTCACAGTCCAAATGATCGGCTCGTATCTGGCGGCTTTAATCATATTCGGCATCGGCGAATATTCGATCTCATTAATCTCCTTTTCAACCGTTAACAAACAAGGCAATTCAGATTGGATCAATTCATAGCCATTTGTTAACTTCCGTTTTACTAAAACAGTGTTTTCTTTTTCATTCACTTCCGATACTTCCAGAACGCTTGTGATTGGCGGAATATCAAGTCTTCTGGCTATCCCTGGTCCCACCTGGCCTGTATCGCCATCGATCGCGTGTTTTCCGCAGATGATCATGTCAATTGGAAGCTCTGAGCTGATTTTTTCCAATGCCTTTGATAATGCATAACTCGTGGCAAGTGTATCCGCTCCGGCAAAGGCGCGGTCGGATATTAAGTATCCTCTATCCGCTCCAATCTCCACGCTTTTTTTGATTACTTCAGTTGCTTGCGGCGGTCCCATTGAGACAACGGATATCGTTCCTTCCGTTAACTTTTTAATTCGTACGGCCTCTTGCACGGCATGTGCATCGTAAGGATTTAAAATGGCCGGAGCACTGCGGCGGTCGAGTGTGTTTGTTTTTGGGTTAATTTTAATAATCTTTGTATCAGGAACTTGCTTCACACAGACGACAATGTGCATGTAAATTTCCCCTCCTCCATAATAGCGGCTCGGATTGAAAGCGTTCGCTTTCATCGCTTTATAAAATGCTTTTTATTACGATATATGAATCGCAACATTAGCATAGTACCAAAGTATTTTTCTTTTTAAAGCAAATAGTGAAGAAATCGTATTATTGTCTCGCAAGAAGCAATAGATCATCATGGGGCAAAAACAAAGAAGATGAGTTAGACTGTGATGTGGCAAACCTTTAGAGCAAAACTTGTACTAATTTAACTATATGAAATATTTTGATATAAACAATGATAAATATCACAGTTGGCAGATTTCTTTTACTATGGTGAATCAAGAACCTGAATTGATGCCATAAAAAAATAGAAGAAGATTTCTCATTTTTTGAGACATCTTCCTCTTTTCTATGCAAGTTTAAATATTAACGAGTGTTTTTCCAGGTAAAACATTTACCATTTTTTTGAACG
The DNA here is from genome assembly GCA_044598425.1 of Bacillota bacterium Lsc_1132. Lineage (GTDB taxonomy): Bacteria > Bacillota > Bacilli > Bacillales > Cytobacillaceae > JAEVLT01. Next base: position 1,129,034 of record CP172536.1, on the reverse strand, counting down.
GCCTTCCTGCTTTTTCGGATTCCCGATAAGCGCGAAAGGTACGCTGGTATTCATTGATTAATTCGTCAAGTTCTTGGCTCAACTTTATTGTCATTTCGTTTGTAAAACCATTTTTACTAGCACATTTTATCATGTTTTCCCTTTTGGCTTTGATCTCTTCCAGCATCTTTACGGCACGACTATTGCAATCACTACACAAACGAATAATCCTCCTAAACATGACTCTTAAAGACAGCAGTCATTCTTAAAAAAAATAGCTTACTTGAAGCATTATGACAACTTTTACTATAAAAGTAAATACTTTCGCAATATTAGACAAAACAACCTATTTATCTCGTTTTTCGACAAGAAATTTATCCCGCTTGTGACTATTTCTCGACATCTCTTTCGGTTTTTCAACAAAAAAACAAGCAAAACACTGCTAAAGTGTCTTGCTTGTTTTCATACTCGCGATTTTAATTAGAGCATAGGATGGTCATTTTTTGCTTTAAGACGCTGCCATCTCTTTTCAACTTCTGTTTCAAATTCCTCGAGCATTGGTTTATTTTCCTCTTTTAATAAATGCTTTGTTTTACCCATGTACTTCAGCCAATCTGAGAGAGGGATTCGTTTGTTCTTTGCTTCCGGATCGTAAGTGATCGTTGTGATCCCTTGCTCGACTTCATAAAGCGGGAAAAAGCATGAATTTACGGCCGCTTCCATAATTGTGCTGCCATACCGATCTTCTGATTTCCAGTTTAATGGGCAGGTAATCAGGATTTTACCGTAAACTGTACCGACATTTTGTGCATACCACTGCGCTTTAGCACCTTTTTTTACTAAATCCTGAGGGAATGCTTCCGAACCCGTAAAGACATAAGGAATGTTGGTAGAAGCCATGATTTGGGCTGTGTCCTTATGGTGGAAGGCTTTACCTTTTTGCGTTTTCCCAACACCAGTTGTACTTGTCATATGTCCAAAAGGAGTGGAATAAGACATTTGGGAACCAGTGTTCATGTAGCCTTCGTTATCGTATTCAAGCATAATTAACTTATGTCCGCGAAGAGCAGTGCCAATTGCTGAACCCATTCCAATATCCATACCGCCGTCACCAGTCACCATCACAAACGTGGCATCATCGGATACTTGAATTTCACCGCGCCGCTTTAATTCAAGGAAAGCTTCCACGGTTCCCGATAAAGTTGCTGCGCCGTTTTGGAACAAGTTGTGCATCATTGTCTGTCTGTGCGAGCTATACGGATACGATGTTGTTGTAACATAAGCACAGCCTGTTTGGAATAGTGTTACGATGTCGCCTTCGATTCCTTTAAAGAATAATTCAAGGCCTGAGAAAATTCCGCAACCTGGGCAGGCACCGTGACCGGAGGCTAATCTTTTCGGCTTCGTTGTTAAAGCACGAAGCGGCGGAATTTTTACTTTTAATTTATTTGTTTCCGGATCCATTTTGACGTCAATGAGCCCTGTTTTGTATGCATCGCCATGCTGCGGTTCGATCACTGGTTTAAGTGCTTTTTCAGGATTACCAGGAACAATGCCATAATAATCAAATGGTTTTTCGGCATAGCCTTTTTCCATTGCATCAATTGCCATTTCGAAAAAGCTTTCCGCGTCTGTTGCATAGAAATCTTTCCCACCAAGTCCGAACACTCTGCTTAGAACGATCGTTTTGTTCGCTTTATCTTCTTGAAGAGCAGATTTTACTTCGTGTGTTAAATTAGGTCCACCTGCACCGAATGAATCGGCACGCTCGCCAACTAATAGTGCTTTCACATTTTTAAGCGCTTCGCGAATTTCTTTAGCTGGGAATGGACGAAGAATGTTCGGACTAATCACGCCGGCTTTAATTCCTTTTTCGCGAAGTTTATCAACCACATCTTTTGCAGATTCTCCTGCAGAATTCAAAAGAAATACGGCTACTTCTGCATCTTCCATTTGATATAAATCTAGTACAGGATATTCTCTTCCTGACAATTTAGCATATTCAGCAGCCACTTCTTTAAATACATCTCTGGCAGCGTACATTGCTTCAGATTGTTGGAAATGGTTGTTGAGAAGATTATCTCCATCCATATGAGCGCCGATTGTTACCGGTTTTTTCGGATCTCGAATAAAGTTATATTCTGTATTGCATTCTCCAACAAATTGCTGAACAACGGCACGATCTTTGAAGTATTCGACACGCCGCTTTTGATGTGAAGTCCAGAAACCATCGTAGGCAACAATCACAGGAAGCCGAACTTTCGAATGTTCTGCAATTTTTAGCGCCATAATATTCAAGTCGTATACAGCTTGAGGCGTTTTTGCGGTTAAAATTACCCATCCTGTATTCAGACCATAGTACAAGTCAGAGTGATCGCCGCGAATGTCTAGAGGTCCGCTGACAGCACGAGTAACTAAGTTTAACACCATTGGAAATCGAGTCCCAGATTGAACTGGAAGCTGCTCAAGCATATACAAAAATCCATTTGCACTCGTCGCATTAAACACCCTTGCGCCCGTTACAGCTGCACCATAGCAAATACCCGCTGAACCATGCTCGCCGTCTGCCGCAATGAGTTTAATATCATGCTCGCCGCGGGTTTTCATTTGATCTAGAAATTGGGCAACTTCTGTTGAAGGCGTAATTGGAAAGTAGCCCATAATATGGTAGTTAATTTGCGCAGCAGCCATAGCCGCCATTTCATTTCCTGATTCAAACACGGAAACTTGTTCCGCTATCATATTATTTTTTAAATTTTCTTCTAAAATGGCCATTATGAGATCCCCCCTGCCACATAAGGAAAGTTTTGCTTTACGCGGTGTTCGTCGGCATAGCCGATCATTTCCCGAAGGTCGCTAAGCGCATCTGTTGGACATGCTTCCACACATTTTAAACAACCTTTGCAATATTGATAGTCAATCCCTTTTAAGAACATTTGTTTTCTTCCGCGCTTGTCCTCTCCTTCTTCCCAGACAAAGCACATGTCAGGGCAAACGTTGTCACAGGCAGCACAGTTAATACAGGCTTCTTGTTTAAACTCAGGTAAGAACCCTTGCCTTGAACCGCTCAAATCTTTTAAAATACTATTGGCTTGCGCTGTTACAACACCGCCAAGTTCTTGAGTCATATAGCCGAGAAGCGGCTGCGGGCGGGTAAAGCTCTTTCCTTCTGCGCCTTCCGGAACTTTATATTCTTTAAACTGAACTTCATTATACCCGCGATTGAAAGTGCGGAGGTTTGGATCAACAAGATGCGGATATTTCTTTTCAAATGTTTTCCGGATGACGCCTCTCATGTTATCAGGATCCAAGAAGTCACAAATTCGGTATAGTGCACCAAGCATAGCTGTGTTTACTTTTGTTTTTTCTTCAACCGCAATGGTCAGCGCATCAACAATCGCAAGTGTTCCATACTCAAGTTTTAAATCCTTCTTAACATCATCAAAGTCACGAGTCGTATTGACAAGAACAATTCCATCCGCGTTCAATCCACTTACAACATCAATCGTTTTGTATAACGCTTCGTGAAAAACACCAACAACATGTGGCTGCTCAATAGGACTATGATCACGAATCGGAACCCCTGGTTCACAAAAACGGATAAAACTCTTTACTGGAGATCCTTTCTTTTCTGAACCATAGGATGAAAAGTTGGAACCATTTAAACCAAGCCCCAAGACTGCTGCTTCCGCTAACATTTTTCCAGCTAAATTTGCTCCAAGCCCTCCAATTGATTCAAGGCGAATCTCATAAAAACCAAGGTCATTTTTCTTCGGTAAGACTGACATATTCTCCCTCCCTATATTCCTAAAGAATTCTTCATAAAGAAACCACTCCGGCAAGTAAACTTAAAAAATTTCCAAAACAGATGCGTTGTTACCCTTATGTGTTCAGAAATTACCAATCTAATGTCTGATTATTTAAAATAACTTCTTCTTCATTATTGTATGGCAACCTTCTTCAGCAATCTGTGACAAATGTTAAACATTTAAAAAAAATTTATAGTACACATTGTTTTCGCTTAATAAAAAAGTTATTATATTTGGTTTTTCTAAACGAGAACAATTATATAACAGATAATAAGTTGTAATATAACAGTTATTTTGAAAAAGAAAAGGCCCGTCTCTTCTTTCAGAGACGGGTCAGATGCTTGCATTTATTTATCATTTATGACAATATAAGTGGCTTTTACCGGACCGTGGACACCAACAACGAGATTTAATTCAATATCGGCAGAATTGCTTGGACCTGTTATAAAGTTAACGCAGGAAGCAATCTTGCCACCCTGTTTTTCAATCTCACGCATTTTCTGAGCCGCTTGAGTCATTCTTGGAACAAGGGTGCTTTTTGGAACCAAAGCAATATAAGTGGTCGGCAGGAAACTGACGGTTCTTCCGCGATTTTCATTACTAAAAAGAACAACGGTCCCTGATTCAGCAAGCGTAATATCGCTTATCGTAATCCCTACATTTGCGCGCTCTGCTTTCGCAATATTTTCCGCACCAAGCTCATAATCCCATTCATGTACTTCAATCGATTCAGCAGGCCATTCTTTAAATAAGGGATCTAGACCCCATTCGCTAAACCGCTGATCTTTCCAAGTAATAATTGGACCGCCTCCGTAGTCTTTGACAACTTCCCTGACAGTTGCTGCCAGGCTGTGCGTAGCGGTGACTCGAATCGTTGTATGGATGTTTTTGCATTGTTTAATAAGTACTTCTAAAAGTTCATCCTTTTCAGCATTTTTCAATACTTCGTGTTGAGGCTGATGTTTCCACTTCGGCCTTTCAATTGGCGTCGAAATTCGAGAACGTCCGAGACTGCTTGCAATCTGATTTAGGAAATTATCCCGATTTTGAATTGTACCGGTCATGACTTATTCTCTCCTTTTTCCCGATTTTTAAACCAGTCTCTAAATCGTTCTTTATTTGGAGCTGGAAAATCGCGAATTTCTGTCCACGCCTTGAGCGGCCCAGGTCCTTTTGAAATTTTATCGCCGTCTTTGAATGGGTTCATCGCTGCTGGCGCGATTTTCGAACCTAATTTATACAGCATCGGTGAAGCCGCTCCTAAGCCAAAAGCCTTCATCGCTAATTTTTCCGAAATAGGCGCTTTCCCCTCTTTTTCAACGATGATTTGACGATGTTTAAGCAGTAAATTGTGAAGCGGAATCTTTACAGGACAGACTTCAGTACAAGCACCGCAAAGAGATGATGCATAAGGAAGTTCTTTATATTCATTGTAACCGCCAAGCAGTGGTGACAAGACAGCTCCGATTGGTCCCGAATAGATCGAACCGTATGAATGCCCGCCGACATGACGGTATACAGGGCAGACATTGATACATGCTGCACAGCGGATGCATTGCAGTACTGACTGGAATTCCCCGCCCAAAATACTTGAGCGGCCATTATCGACAATGACAAGATGGAATTCTTCCGGTCCATCCGCGTCCAGCTCTTCCCGAGGACCCGTTAAAACGGTGATATAGCTTGTTAATTTCTGGCCTACCGCACTTCGTGTTAACAAGCTGACAAGCACTTCCATTTCTTCAAACGTTGGAACGATTCTTTCCATTCCCATTACCGTAATTTGCGTTTTCGGCAGCGCGGTGACAAGATCCGCATTACCTTCGTTGGTTACTAGACTAAATGAGCCGGTTTCCGCCACAGCAAAATTACAGCCGGTGATGCCAATATCAGCTGTCAAGTATTTTTTCCTTAGTGTTTCGCGGGCAAACCATGCCAGTTCCTCCGGTTTTGAAGTCTTTCCATAGCCAAGTTTTTCAGCAAAGACATCGCGGATTTGCTCTTTGTTTTTATGTAATGCCGGAACAACAATATGCGAAGGCGGATCATGGTCGTCAACTTGCAGGATGTATTCACCTAGGTCCGTTTCGACTACCTCGCACCCCTCTTCTTCCAAAACGGAATTTAAGCTGATTTCTTCCGTCACCATTGACTTGGACTTAACAATTTTTTTTGCATTTTTCTTCTGGATAACGCCTCGAATATATTCGTTAGCTTCTTCTTTTGCCTGGGCAAAAAACACGTGGCCACCGCGTTTAGCAACGTTTTCACTTAATTGCTCCAAGTAATAGTCCAGATGACTGAGAACGTGCTGACGAATTTCTTCCCCATGGTTTCGCCATTCTTCCCAATTGCCGAGTTCGTCAGCGGCATTGCGCCGCTTAATGCCCATTCCATCCTGCGCTCCAGCTACTGCTCCCCGCATAAAATCATCATGTATGCCTTTATTCACCCGGTCTTTAAATGGGTCATTGCTAATTTTCATCGCCATCCGAAAAAAACCTCCTTTTCTCTACATGAGCCTTCATATCATTGACGAATTCCTTTGCGACAGTGTTGCAAGAACAGCCGCAGCTTACGGTCTGCTGTTCAGTACTTCCGCAATATGCATGACCTTAATCGGCTTGCCTTTTCGTTCGATTCGGCCGCCAATATTCATCAAACAGCCCGCATCGGCTCCAATGAGGTATTCCGCACCGGTTTCTTCGATATGAAGCACTTTTTCATCCACCATTTGCTCGGAAATTTGCGCCATTTTAACCGAAAAGGTTCCGCCAAAACCGCAGCATTGCTCTTTTCCCGGCAATTCGGAAAACTCAAGTCCCTTTACATTTTTTAAAAGGATCATCGGCGCTTTTTTTACTCCGAGAAGCCGCGTCATATGGCACGAAGTATGGTATGTAACACGCCCTTCAAACACGGCGCCGACATCTTCTACCTTTAAGACATCCACGATAAACTGGGTTAGTTCGTATGTTTTAGCTGCTAATTTTTTCGCTTTTGGTTCCCAAATGGGATCACCTTTAAAGACTTCCTGATACTCATGGAACATATAGGCGCATGACCCAGATGGGGAAACGACATATTCAGCAGCCACAAATGTATCGATCATTCGTTTCATCGCCTCTTTGGCTTCATTCACATATCCGCTGTTGTACGCTGGCTGCCCGCAGCATACTTGTGATTCCGGGAATTCAATTTCACAGCCAAGGTGTTCAAGTAACTCCACTGTTGCTTTACCAACATTGCCTTGAAACATATCGACCAAACAAGTCGCAAAAAGGGTTACTTTCATCTTTCTCCATCTCCATTAATCTCAGTTTTTCTAGTCAACCGGTCATCAGATGACTGAAATAAAGAGTAGTTATATTCTTTGTTTCACTACTCTTTTTGTTCATTATCCTACTGATTGAAAGGGTTTTCAATCTTTTTTTCATAATTTGTTTTTAATAAGAATGCCGCCAAAGATCTTATCAGTCTATTACCTCTGTTTACCTATGTTCGATTGCTCGTAATATTTTTGTAGAATGGCTTCTACATTATCAAGATGAACCATCATAAAACGGCTCGCCTTCGCTTCATCCTGATTGCGGATCGCTTGAAAAATCAAATCATGCTCATCATACAATTGTTCCATCGTAATTTCGTTAGAATAAAGCCATACTCTGCGCGTTTCCTTCATCGTAACCGCCATCATTTCAGACACCTGGTTTAACAGGTTTATAAGTAGTGTATTTTGTGAACCTTTCGCGATCGCCAAATGGAACTTCAAATCGGCTTCCTCTCCAAGCTCCTGATTGCCATGCGCCCGTTTCATATCTTTCAGCGCTTCTTCCATTTCATTCAACTGATCTTCTGTTCTTTTTTTGGCTGATACAGATACAGTTCCGACTTCAATGATTTTGCGTACTTCCAATAGGTGGGCAATATCTTCTTTATTCATCAAAATGGCTGTAGATAACGGAAAAGTAATTCGCTCTGTTGTAAATTCTTTAATGTACGTGCCTTCCCCTTGCCGCATTTCCACAAGTCCCATTGCTCTTAACGATGTTAGCGCTTCTCTAATTGCTGAACGTCCAACTTGAAAATTTTCTGCCATCTGCTGAACCGAATCCAATTTTTGTCCAGGCTTTAATTTTCCTGTTCGAATCATTTCATAAATAGCTTCTGTTACTTCCTCGTAAATTTTTTTCGGCTTTATTTTTTTATACATCGTTTTTCCAGCCCCTAGTCTTTAAACATTTCTTTTTGGCAAAATTCTAAAAAAAAGATTGCTGTAATATTAATCATATATAGAAAATGTGCCGCTGCAAAGAATAAATTTCAATTCCAAATAATCAAAAAACTCTTGTAATTTTTTTAATTCACTCATATAATCTCACTATCAGCGTACAAATCATCTAGTCATCAGATGACTATACACAAGTTTGTAAGCGGTTACTTTTGGGAGAAAGGATGCATTGAAAGAAAAATTAAAAACTAAGGGGGTATTCGTTGTGTTTTCAGCAAACTTCACCGCAGTGGGCGGAAATCTCGCTTTTTCTGCAATCATTGCACTTATTCCGACTGTTTATTTTTTCTGGGCTTTAGCAATTAAGCGGATGAAAGGACATATCGCCGGACTTTCGACTCTTTTCATTGCCATGGTAATTGCGGTTTTGGCATATAAAGTGCCGGCTGGAATTGCTGTAATGTCAGCCACTCAAGGGGCTTTATACGGAATCCTTCCCATCGGCTGGATCATTATCGCCTCTGTGTTTTTGTACAAACTGACCGTTAAAACTGGGCAATTCGATGTCATTCGTCATTCTGTTTTAACGATTACGGAAGACCGCAGGCTGCAAGCATTATTAGTAGCATTCTCGTTTGGCGCCTTTTTGGAGGGTGCCGCTGGTTTCGGCGCACCAGTTGCCATTTCTGCAGCATTATTAGTTGGTTTGGGATTTAACCCTCTCTACGCGGCCGGTCTTTGCCTGATCGCCAACACCGCGCCCGTTGCGTTTGGAGCAATCGGAACTCCTGTTATCGCAATGGAAGGACCAACCGGTATTGCAGCGACGGAAATTTCCAAAGTCATCGGGCGTCAGCTGCCGCTTTTATCCGTTTTTATACCATTCTATCTAGTCTTTATTATGGCTGGTTTTAAAAAGACAATGGAAGTCATGCCCGCCATTATTGTTTCAGGTGTTACATTTGCCGTTACACAATTTTTATCATCCAACTTCTTAGGACCAGAACTACCAGACATTCTATCATCGCTTGTTTCCTTATTTTCTCTTGCTATATTCTTGAAATTTTGGAAGCCAAAAAATATTTTTCACTTTAAAGCTGAACAGGAACTTGCAGCTACCGTAGCTGCCGAAAGTTCGAGCAATCGCCATGAATCCTATACGAAAGGTCAAGTATTTAAAGCATGGTCACCTTTCTTGATCTTGACCGGACTTATTTCTTTATGGGGTATTCCAACGATTAAATTGGCTTTAACAGGCCATTACGAAGGAACAAACATTATTTTGAAAGCGGTTAACTCCATTGGCCATGCTTTAACCTTCGCTCCTGCTGTACCGTTCTTGAACAATCAAGTAGCAAATGGCGCAGGACAGCCCGTGCCCGCTGTGTATAAGCTGGAGCTCCTCGCTGCAGCTGGAACAGCCATCTTGATTTCAGCCCTGATTACAAAATACATCGTTAGCATTTCTTGGAAAAATTGGATTGCGACATTTGGTGAAACGTTAAGCGAATTAAAGTTTCCGGTTATCACGATTGCTTCTGTTGTCGGTTTCGCCTATGTCACTAACGTGTCCGGCATGAGCACAACGCTTGGGATGGCCTTATCCAAAACAGGTTCGATTTTATTCCCATTCTTCTCGCCGTTCCTTGGATGGCTTGGTGTATTTATCACTGGTTCTGATACTTCATCCAATGTGCTTTTCGGAAACCTGCAGAAGGTAACCGCCACATCAATCGGAATGGATCCAGTTCTGGCGCTTGCAGCAAACTCATCGGGCGGGGTAACGGGAAAAATGATTTCCCCTCAATCCATCGCCGTTGCAGCCGCAGCTGTTGGACTTGTCGGCAGAGAATCGGAACTGCTCCGTTTCACGGTCAAACATAGTATTTTCCTAGTCATCTTGATTGGAATTCTTGTCTTTTTGCAAAACAATATACTGGCCTTTATGCTTCCATAAAAATCACCGGAGTTCCAGCCCCCTGCCATTGGCGGGGGGCTATTTTTTTACCATACAATCAGCTATAATGAATTATTGTATTTCCTATAAAAGGAGTTTGAGTCTTACAAAATGAAGGTTATTTGTTCCACTTTGAATGCAAAATACATTCACACGAATCTTGCTATTCGTTATTTAAAAGCATATGCTGCTCCAGAATTTGACATCCAGTTAAAAGAATTTACGATTAAAGATCCAATTTTAAATATTGTCTCTGACTTATACAAGCAAAACCCGGTCGTAATAGGTTTTAGCTGTTATATATGGAACATCGAAGAAACCATCAAAGTCATTCAAATGCTAAAAAAAATCAACTCTAAGATCCAAATCGTCCTAGGGGGTCCGGAAGTAACATACGACACTGCTGAATGGATGGAAAAAGTGCCTGAGATTGACTTTATCGTTATCGGTGAGGGCGAACAGACGTTTAAACAGCTGTTAGCCGAAATTGAGACAGACCGAAACTTTGCAAAAGTATCAGGTCTTGCCTATCGTCAAGACGGCCAAGCACTGTTCACACCGCAAATGAATAAGCTTGATTTACGGGAGCTGCCATCCCCTTTCCGTTTTCCAGAGGATCTCCCTCATCTCGGCAAGCGGGTTACTTATATTGAAACAAGCAGAGGTTGCCCTTTCAGCTGCCAATTTTGCTTATCCTCCATCGAAGTGGGGGTCCGCTATTTTGACCGGGAAAAAATGAAGGAAGATATTCGCTATTTAATGGCTAACGGAGCCAAGACCATTAAATTCGTTGACAGGACATTCAATATCAGCCGCAGCTATGCGCTTGAAATGTTCCAATTTTTAATTGACGAGCATATGCCTGGCACTGTTTTTCAGTTCGAAATTACTGCCGACATTATGCGCCCTGAGGTGATCGAATTTCTTAACAGCAACGCTCCAAAAGGGCTTTTCCGCTTTGAAATTGGCGTTCAATCGACGAATGACTATACAAACGAACTCGTTCATCGCAAGCAAAATTTTGCAAAGCTGACAAGAACAGTCACGATGGTGAAAGAAGGCGGAAAAATTGACCAGCATCTAGATTTAATCGCCGGGCTGCCGGAAGAAGATTACCAATCGTTCCGCAAAACATTTAATGATGTTTTTGCATTGAGGCCGGAAGAATTGCAGCTTGGCTTTCTTAAAATGCTGCGGGGCACCGGACTCCGCCTAAGAGCATCCGAGCACGGCTATACGTTTATGGATCATTCTCCATATGAAATATTAGGCAATAATGTCCTTCCATTTCATGACATAATAAAAATCAAACAAGTGGAAGATGTGTTGGAGAAATATTGGAACGATCATCGCATGGATCAGACGATTGAATTTTTAGTATCAAAGGTGTTTCCTTCACCTTTCGACTTTTTCCAAGAGTTTGGCTCGTTTTGGGACAATGAAGGCTGGGCGCGAATTGGCCATCAACTGGAAGACTTATTTCGCCGGCTCCTTTTGTTTTTAAAATCAAAGGACGTTCCGGATTTCGACGTGATTGCAGGCTTGATGAAATATGACTACTTAAAAAACCATAAATACAAACCGCGAAAACCTTGGTGGGAAGGCAATTTCGAGAAAAAGCGGAGAAACGAATTATACAGTCAAATAGTTAATAATCCGATGCTTTTAGGCGAGGCGTTCGCAGACCTTGACCTAGATGAGAAAAATTTATACAAACACACGATGCTTGAAGAACTTTCGTTTGACCTTACTCTGTACTTGAAGACAGGCGGAATTGAAAAGACACCTTCCGCCATGCTCGCATATTTTGATCCTGCAAACGAAAACACGGAGATATTCCCGTTTCGGATCGTCTAAAGATAAGCCGGCATCAAACCGGCTTATCTTTCTTTTTAGCTTTTTTTGAATTGTTTTTTCCCATTAATGGAAGATCCAATAACTTGGTGCCGTTACCATCGCCGAATTCAACGCTGAATTCTTCGCGCACATTTTCGGCTTTTTCTTTTTCTTTCATTTACGATCTTCCCTTTTTCCCTAATTTTGAGTTTCGGTTAGCTCCTTTGATCGCTTCTTCCCCGCCAGCAAATTCGGCTGAAAATTCATTCTCATGATTATTTTTATGAGGGGTCTTCGAATACTTTTCAACTGCATTGAATTCAGCTTTTCGCTTAGCCATTCTTATCTAGCCTCCTAAATTCATAAGTGTTGCTTTACTATTTTCTTTTAAAACAGCAAGATTATCCATGCCAGTTTTTTCTTTTATAAAAATGGAGTTCTTCCCTAATAATATGAAATAGACTCTCGGAGTTTCTAGGGTGAAATCGGCGCGTTTTCCAAAAAATAACTGGGAATTGAGCATAATTGAAGAAGTGGATCTTCGTTTTCAAGACATTTTCAAAAAAGGGCATGTCAAAGAAGCGTCACATATTCATTTTTAAAAAAGATTGTTTTTGTAAACTTTGTTGCTCTTTACCAAGTGTGCGGTGTGGTTGAATTCCGCTCCAGATGCTCGCTTTCCGCGGGGCGGGCGGTGAGCCTCCTCGGCGTTAACGCCTGTGGGGTCTCACCTGTCCCGCTGCTCCCGCAGGAGTCTCGCACTTCCGCTCCATTCAACCTTAAACAATTTTCGTTCAAAGAACCTATTTAAAAGCAACCATCTCTTAGAATAGAGCCTTAAACATATCAGGCTACTAAAGGGAAAACAGGCTTTTAAGAGACACTAGATCATCTTTTTGGTGGGTATACCAAGCGTCTATGTGCTGGCACATCATGATTCCAAAAATACGGACGTACCACATCATGGTTGACCGATGGTTCCCAGCTTCTAAGTGATAATCAATCTTTTCACGTTTGTTGGAGCGTTCAACGGAAGTACGTCGTTTGTAAATACATTTCCACTTATCTGTCTCCCTTGAAGTTTTGGGAAACAAGCGCAAATTATCTTTGCTATGCGTATGGTAAGTTCGTCCATACTTGGCAGTTGAACAAGGCGTTTTGCACGTGTTTTTCGCACCACAAGCAAGTGGGCAACGCCATTTCTGGCGATTTTGTGTATGGTCATATCCATTTGGTTTCATCTTTTTGCCGATTGGACAAACAGGAATACCTTGGGGTGATATCTTTATGTCACTGCCAGTTTCCATATTCTGTTTTGCACGTTTATTAAGATCAATGATTGGTTCCACTTTTTTATGATTAATTAGTTGGTAAATGGCTTCGGCATCATGTGCTGCATCAAGAAGCATTTTATCAACCGTGCCCAAGTTGAATCGTTGCGAAAACTCAGCCCAACTAACCACAAAGCCAATTGAGTCATGGCAGGAAGCTTTATGGAGACGCGGGTACAAAGGCAAATCATACGGGCTATCACAGGCATTGATCATGTAAAGAGAGTACCCATTATAGTACTTCTCTCGATGGCTATCCCACCCAATATCACAGTCGGGCTGGGAGTATATACGGGCGTGATTGCATTTCGCTATACCTTGGGCATGACAATTACAAGTGGATTTGCTTCGGGTGTGTGATGCGGTGACGACGGGCGTGCCGTCACCAGCAACGTTCAGTTGTTCCACATTCCCAAGCAATCCCAACTTAGCAGAAACAGTAAGAATTTGGGTTTGAAAGAAATCGAAAAGGCGATCCGATGGAAGTTCCTTTTTATCCTCTAGTCTAGGGATCATCCATTCGACTAATCTCTTTACGCGGCCTGGCTTAGAGATAGGTGCCTTTTCTCCCTTTTTCCCTTTTTTGGGTTTGCGTTTCCGAGACTTTTTACTTTTCTTTTTGTGGGTGACATGTTTCTTTTGACTCCCCCATAAACGTTTGAAAAAGTCATGGAATGTACCGACACCGGGTGTGTCTCCGGGTTCAAAACCACTAATAATAGCGTAGAGAGGAACACGGCGAAGCTCATCGACCCATTCATCAATACTCATAGTTGGATTCGTTAAAAATAAAAGGAGATACGAGCGCATCATGGAAGCAGGATCCCTCGGTTTTGGACCTCTATCCTTATACAATGGGAGTAACATCGTTGTAATTTTGGATAGATCGATGATCCAAAGCTTTGTGATAACCGGCCAATCCTGATTCAGAAGTGTGAGGATCCCGCCGGAATAGTGTTTGTGCAGTTGATCTAAAACAAACTGCTGGTATTCCGCATGCGGTACAAAAATTGGTTTCAAAATCAACACCCCGATCATGGTTAGTAAGGAAAAAATCCCTTCAACCGCGATTATTGGGTAGATTCTGAAAAGTCAAGTATTTTTTCGAGTGTTTCATGACAATATTCCGACACTTTATTTCCAATTCGGAATATTGCCTCAAATAAAAAATCCCCTACAAAGTAGGAGGAAAGTTAATTTGATGGGGCGAGGAATCCCTTGCCACATCTGACTCGGTAAATGCCGAGAGTCTATATGAATAACAGGGAGGAATGCAATGTGAAGCCAAAAAAGGAGAATCAGCAAGAAGTTTTTAGTATAGACGAAACCTTGCCACATCAAATCAATGCTCCGAGCTTTAAAGATACCGGAATGAAAATGGAGCCGCCTTTTGTCAACCAGTTTGGAGTTACCATTGGCGACAGCCACTATGCTTCATCCAATTCGCCTTTAGAAAATTGGTCAAAAGAAACGGATCCAGCTGTAATGTCTGGAGATGAATGGGTTCATCCAACGAACGATATCGGCTGGAACACAGACGAGAATCGGGAATTACTTGAAAAGAAACAGAAGCAAAAAGCAAGCCCGTTCATGCATCCAACAAAAGATGTAAGCCATGGCAATGATTAATTCTAGCTAATTTATCCGGGGAAACCCGGATTTTTTTTGTTCACGAACATCATTATTCCGGTATAATGGAAGCATGGATACGAAATCATCCGTTTTCTAGCATTAGAAATGTAACCGTATACAAAAGGGGGAAAAGTCATGCTATCGACAGCTGCAAAAGAGCGAATCATCTCCATTGTTTCGCCCGAGAATTTTGATGAAAGCAAATCAGGCAGATTAGTATATTCATATGATGCCACTCCGAATTTCCAATCACTTCCTGATGCGGTCGTCAGCCCGCGCAATACAAAGGAAATTGCTGAAATTGTGAAAATTTGCAATGAAATGCACATTCCGATCATTCCAAGAGGCTCAGGCACCAACCTTTGCGGCGGCACCTGCCCAACTGAAGGCGGGATCGTTCTTCTATTTAAACATATGAACAAAATTCTTGAAATCGATGAAGAAAATTTGACGATTACGGTCCAGCCTGGCGTCATCACACTCGACATGATCAATGCTGTAGAAGCAAAAGGTCTCTTTTATCCACCTGACCCAAGCTCCATGAAAATCTCCACCATAGGCGGCAATATTAATGAAAATTCTGGGGGTTTACGCGGCTTAAAATATGGAGTAACAAGGGATTATGTGATCGCGCTTGAAATCGTTCTCCCAAATGGCGACGTGATCCGCACCGGCGGCAAGCTGGCAAAGGATGTCGCAGGCTACGACTTAACCCGCCTTTTCGTAGGTTCTGAAGGAACGCTCGGGGTAATCACAGAAGCAACCTTAAAGCTTATTCCGATGCCGGAGACGAAAAAAACAATGCTTGCCCTTTATCAGGACATTGACGCAGCGGCCAGAACGGTTTCAAAGATCATTTCAAATAAAATTATTCCAACAACGCTTGAATTTCTAGACCAGCCGACATTGCAAGTTGTCGAGGCTCACGCCCAAATCGGTCTCCCTACCGACGTACAAGCTGTTCTGTTAATCGAACAGGATGGACCGCCTGAAGTAGTTCAGCGCGATTTGGCTAAAATGGCCGAAATCTGCAAGCTGGAAAATGCCGTTTCCGTGGAAATTGCTTCAACAGAAGCGGAGGCAGACGCTCTGAGAACGGCACGAAGGACAGCCCTTTCCGCACTTGCCAGATTAAAGCCGACAACCATTCTTGAAGATGCAACCGTACCGAGATCGGAAATTGCCAAAATGGTAAGAGCGATCAATGAAATTGCTGAAAAATACAAGGTGAAAATCTGTACATTTGGTCATGCTGGAGATGGCAACCTTCATCCAACATGCCCAACAGATTCAAGAGACCATGACGAAATCGAGCGCGTTGAAAAAGCTTTTGCTGAAATTTTTCAAAAAGCAATTGAATTAGGTGGCACCATCACAGGCGAACACGGCGTCGGTGCAATGAAGGCTCCTTATTTAGAATGGAAGATGGGTAAAGAAGGAATTAACGCCATGAAGGCCATTAAACAATCATTGGATCCGAACAATATAATGAATCCGGGAAAAGTTTTTGCTAAAGACAGCAGAAAACGCGTGGTGGTGACAGGATGACAACAGCAAAAGAGCAAGCAATGATCCAACAACAATTTAAGGAAAAAATGAATGAAGATGAACTGTTAAATTGTATGCGTTGTGGTTTTTGCCTCCCTACTTGCCCGACTTATATCGAGTCCGGCTATCAAGAATCGCATTCCCCTAGGGGAAGAATTGCGCTGATGAAAGCGGTCGTTGACGGATTAATTGAACCGGATGAAGATTTCGAACGATCGCTTGAGCTTTGCCTCGGCTGCCGGGCATGTGAACCCGTTTGCCCATCTGGGGTGAATTATGGCCATCTACTTGAAGATGCTCGGGATCTGATCCAGCAAAACAAAAAATTTTCACTGCCGGTACGAGCTGTACGGAAGGCTGTCTTTCAGGGTCTTTTCCCACATCAAAACCGCATGCGGGGTCTTACTGGTTTAATTGGTTTTTATCAGCGGTCAGGCATCCAAACAATCGCTAGGAAAATTGGGTTCTTAAGCCTATTGCCTGATAGTTTGTCAACAATGGAAAAAGTGCTGCCAAACGTTCCAACCATGAAAGAAATGAAGAATCGGCCGTCACAGCTGACCGCTATTGGCGAAAAAACATATCGGGTTGGCTTTTTTAGCGGCTGTTTGATGGATACGATGTTTATGGCAACAAATGATGCAACCATGAAATTGCTCCAGCTCGCAGGCTGTGAGATCGTCATTCCAAAAGATCAGGCTTGCTGCGGTGCGCTGCACGGTCACAGCGGAGAAAAAGACAGCGCAAAAGACCTTGCCAAACGAAATATCCAGGCGTTTGAAGACCTAAAGGCAGATTTCATTATCACCAATGCTGGCGGCTGCGGTGCATTCTTAATTGATTACGATCATTTATTAAGGGATGATCCTGCATGGAAGGAACGGGCAAAAGCGTTTTCCGAAAAAATAAAAGATATTTCTGAAATTCTCGTTGCTGTTCACTTTCATGAAAAAGTAAAGCTTGAACTTCCAGCACAAATCGTTACCTATCAGGACTCCTGCCATCTTCGAAATGTGATGAAAACAGCATCCTCTCCGAGAACTTTGTTAAATGCGATCAAGGGAGTGGAGTACAGAGAAATGAAAGATGCTGATCGCTGCTGCGGTTCTGCCGGCATTTACAATATTGTCGAAGCGGAAATGTCGATGAAAATGCTTGACTACAAAATGGTTCAAGCGAAAGATACACTTGCCTCCACGATTGTAACCGCAAATCCCGGCTGCTTGCTGCAGATGAAGCTCGGGATCGAACGCGAAGGTTTAACAACAAAAGCAAGAGCTGTCCATATTGTTGATTTGCTGTTGGAAGCAGTAAAT
The DNA here is from genome assembly GCA_044598425.1 of Bacillota bacterium Lsc_1132. Classification (GTDB taxonomy): domain Bacteria; phylum Bacillota; class Bacilli; order Bacillales; family Cytobacillaceae; genus JAEVLT01. The sequence goes on along the minus strand of CP172536.1, from coordinate 1,111,395 downwards.
GAGTGAAGAGCTGCCGATGCAGCTCTTTTCACTTTTCCCTACAAAACATATGAGGTGCTTCCGCCCAAATAAGAATTTATCCAATTACGAAAAACATTTCCACTCATTAAATTTCACCAAAAACCGAAAACTATTCTTACAGAGATAAAAATCTCTGGATAAAATGTTCGAATAGGAGTGAAAAGCAATGGCAAGAAGCAGCAATAAACTTTTAGTTCCGGGAATTGAACAATATTTAGATCAAGTAAAATACGAAATAGCCCAAGAATTTGGCGTACAGCTTGGTTCTGATACCGTTTCCCGGGCAAACGGTTCTGTCGGCGGCGAAATTACAAAGCGGCTCGTGCAGCAGGCACAAGCACATTTAACTGGACAATCATCCCAAAAATAACATACAAATGGATAAAGTCCGACCCTAAGGCCGGACTTTTGTTACTCATGCTGATTCAGTCCATTGATCTCGATCTGTAAATCTAATGGCAAATCCACCTGAATCTTTAGCTGCTCCTTACTTGGCTGATAAGTTTTTTCCCTGCTCTTCTACCTTTTGCATTTCTTCGTCTTTTTCTTCATTTTCGCGCTTGATTTCTTTTTCAACCTTATCTTTTGATTCAACGTTTATTTCTTTTAACTTCTCTTTCGGTTCTTCAATTTTTTTTACCTGTCCAGGAGGAATTGGCTTTTCTGGGTGACTTTTCGGTGTTCCTGGCTCCCGTTTATCATTGCCTTGCTTAGCAGATTCCGGTAAAGATGGCATAGACCCTTGATTCTTCTCCGGATGTATTACAGACGGATGTGGAGCTGCTGGAGCTATCGGATTACCCTTTGGTATTTGATTTCCATCAGGCATTTGACTTTTCATTTTACTCGACTCATCTTTTGAATCCGGTTTGTTTGTTTTGTTTTTCGGCACTTTGCTTTCTTTATACTTTCCCGTTGTGATTCCTAATTTATGCGCCTTTGCCAGCTCTTCCGGTGTACCGTTTAAAACCGTCATTTGCAGCTTTTTTTCCTTCACGGCAGCTTTAATTTCCTCCATGTTTTCCGATAAAACTTTCTCTGCACTTTGTTCCTTTTTATCTGTTCGGACAGTTGAAATGACAACAAGATGATGATTCTTGAAATATCCTTGCTTTTTCATTTCGTTTAAAAGCAATTGGGTCAATTCAGCGATACTCTTCTTTTTCCAGTCGCCTATATGGGCAACAATTTTTTTCCCATCCTGATTATAGGCTGTAACTTTCAAAACCTGCATTTTTTTATTCAAAACAAGCTCAATGCTTGGATTCACATCGATCGACATATAGGCGTAAGCCTTATTATTTTGGTAAAAGGATAAAAAAGATCCAAAAAAGAGGATGATTGCGATTGCCGCCGTGGCCAACACTTTAACCGACATGAATCGCTTTACTAAAGAAAATGATCTGTTTGTTTCCCGTAAAGTAAGTGGAAAAAAAAGAATTTCCTCGCCTACAGCATACTGATGGTTTTGTTTTCGGGCGCGTAAAAATTCACCTTCAGGAGTCAATAATGTTAAATAGTCATCATTAATTTCCATTATGATTCCCTGTTTCATGCATCGAGCACCCCCTTTAAATAATCCTTCAAATAAATATAATCACTTGATAAAATAAGGGCGATCGCAATAATGTATTTACGATTCCGCTCAATGGTTTTTCTGCTGACTTCCACCATTTTTTCTAATTGTTTTATCGGAAGCCGCTTTTTTTCAAATAGGATCTGGGACAATTCTTCATTTTCCACAAGGATTTTCGCGACTTGAATCGCACTTTTTCTTGCATCCGCATGTTTCGGAGAGTTTTCGACTAAATCACTGAAGCTAAGTTCATAATTCTTTAATTGCTGCTGAAAATGAAAAATCTCCTCTTTACGAAGCTCTTCTTCTGTTTTTTTCTGATAACTCTCTAGCGAAAGCTCATTCACGATTATGGTCCCCGGAGAATCATCCTCATGGTTTACATTGCTAAGGTCCAAGCTGAGGTGCTGGTTTCTTGTCTGCTTTCGAATATAGTCAATCACCCTTCTTTTGATTAACACATCTGCAAAGCTTAATAATGAATCCCCCCGATCCGGGGAATATTTTTCTATTGCTTCATTAAACGCAATAAGGCCAATGCTAAATTCATCGTCTGTTTCATGGATATACCGTTTACACACGGACGATACCGTCTTGGCGATAAAGGGCTTATATGAATCAATCATCTCATTTAACAAAGCTTGGTCGCCTTGCTGGATCATCAGCACAGATTCTTCTAATGACCTTTTCTTCTTTTTGGCCATAAACAATAAACTTAGCATTACCCTCACCTCACGATCTACACAATTATAACATACGTATATTGCTTTAAGTTTTGTGGGGGTATGGATATTTAGAAAAGATAGCCCCAATTCAGGCTATCTTTTCCTGTTTATTGTTATGTCTATCCTATTCAAGTTCTTTCTCTTTTTCCGCTTCTTTCTATTCTTTTTCAAACAAATTTACTTCTGCTTTATTTTGTTTGAGTTGCTCATTTACATCCTTTGGAATTTGTTTGATTTCTTGCTTCGCCGTTTGGTTGATTTCTTGCTTTACTTCTTGTTTGATTTTTTGTTTTACTTGCTGACGGTCTTGTTTTACAACGGATGGAACAGGTTTTGTTTCTGCCTCGACTTTTGCCTTTGTTTGTAAATTCTTAGTGGTAGAAACAGGTGCTTTTATTTCTCCTGATTGAGAAACGGCTGCTTGTACATCGGCAGATTTTACAGCTGTTTCAGGGGCAGCTTTTACTTCGGTGTCCACATTTGTCTCTGAGGAAACTTCTGTTGGATTATTTGCAGCTGTCTCGGCTCCCGTTACTTCCCTTTGCTCATCCTTTCGCGTTATCTTTGCTAATTTTTCTTCGTATTTTTTTATTTTCTCTGCAAGTTTTGCGTAGCTTTTATCAATATTTTTTTGTAAAGCTGCTCTTGCAGTCGGATTTTTCACTTTTTCCATTGCCGCCGTTAAGGCTGCAATATTTTTCGACAACACCTCTTGAACTTGTTTTACTTGGTCATCTTGAGTGTTTTTAGATGCAGTCTGATCCTTTGCTTTTTCTTGTTCTGCGTTATCAGCATTTGATTGTCCGTTCGTTACTTGAACTTCCTCTTTATTTGCATCTTCGGTTTCCGCGTTAACTGTTGAAGAAGAAGGTTCTTTTTCATCCTTGATCATTTGATCAGCTTGATTCATATCCTCCATTGCTGCTTTCATTGCGTTTACAGCTTCATCCTGTTTTCCTGCATTAAAAAGGGCTTCAGCTTCAGCAAGACGTTCGGAAGCATAACCTGCCAGCAATTGTGCATCCTTCACTTTATCAAACGCCAAGGCAAGCTTGATTTTTTCTAAAGCCAGCTTTGCGAAATAAAAGAAATCACCAGGCAATAAAGACGGCGTTTCTTTACTTTCATTTAATGGTGCAACAGTGGTTGCAGCTGTATTATTAGTACCTGCCGCTGCAGAAACAGTTGGGGTTTTGTCAGTTGGTTCTTCTGCAAAAGCTTTCGATGCCGAAAAGGTAAAGGTACCGGCTAACACAACAGCAAGAGTTCCCTTTGCGATTTTGGCTAATTCTTTATTGATAATAAATTTTTTCACTGGATTCACCTCTATGTTTTTTTCGCGGCCGCATTCTCACTAAACAGTTACGCTTTCAGCCTGATCATTTGTGGGGGTGTTATAAACAAAAAATTTCAAACAAGCCCTAAGACCTCCGCTAACCATGCACACAGTTCTAAAAGCCTTATTTAAAAAGAAAAAAATCCCAGACCAAACGGCATTGGGATTCATGACTGAAGCTATTAACGAGGATATTTAACAATAAAAAAATATTTCAGGACCAATCCGACAAGCAATCCCAGCGGCAAAAAAACCATCGGCAGAAAGACAGGTCCCGGGTGCAGCTGAAAAACCGTCAATTTTGAAGAATACATTAAGCCAACTGTGACAAAATAGGCTGCAAAAACAAATGGCAAGAAAGAAAACCGCTCATCAGGCGGCATCACAACCCGGTAAGCATCCCACATGGCAAACATATAGACACATGGATAAAACATAAGCCATTGGTAATCCACGACGGATTCCGCTTTATCTATTTCTCCTATGAAGCTGTACATAATGGCAAGATTGAACTGGCTGTTGACGTTAATAACAAATTCCAGCAGTACAAATAAGATTCCTTTAAGATAATTCCCTAACAATAATTGGCTGAAGCCAGGCAAAGCAATATTCCATAAAACAGCTTCCATTCGGCTCATCATCTTCATATCATTTCCTGTTTTTTAATGTTTTTTCAAAAATTTACTGCGAGCTTAGGATAACCCGTTTTCTGGAAAAATTACTTCAAAAATAACGATTATTACCTTTTTTTGGTTTAATCATATAAAAAGAACGAGAATCCCTCTCGTCCTTTGATTAGTCATGCAAATCCATTGGGTTATATAGCTTGACTGTCGGATTTTTTTCTTGGAACCAGCGCATTGCAAAGTCATTCTCAAATAAAAAGACAAAATGGTCATAGCGGTCACGTACAAGCAGGCTGCGGGAACTAGAGAGATTTTCATCGACCTCATCGCCTTCAATCCATCTGGCAATCTTTGAGCCGAGCCGCTCCATCATCACTTCGGCATTGTACTCATTTTTCATCCGGTGTTCAAATACTTCAAATTGCAGCTGGCCGACAGCACCGAGAAGGTATTCGTCTGTTTTCACCGTTTTAAACAGCTGAATCGCTCCCTCTTGGACAAGCTGCTGAATTCCTTTATAAAAGGACTTTTGCTTCATAACATTTTTTGCCGAAACACGTACAAATAACTCTGGAGTAAACTGTGGCAGACGATCAAATTGAAAATCATCTTTTCCGGTTGTCAGCGTATCGCCAATTTGATATGTGCCCGTATCGTAAAGTCCAATGATATCGCCGCTAACTGCTTCGTCCACGGTGTTTCGCTCCTCTGCCATAAAGGATGTTGACTGGGACAATTTGATCTGTTTTCCTATCCGAGGGATATTCACCGTCATGCCACGCTCAAATTTACCGGAACAAATTCGTACAAAAGCAATCCGGTCCCGGTGTGCCGGATTCATATTGGCCTGAATTTTAAAAACAAATCCGGAAAATTGTTCTGACAGCGGATCAATTTCTCCGGCAGTTGAATTCCGTGCTTTTGGCGGCGGTGCAAATTGCAAGTATGTTTCTAAGAATGTCTGCACCCCAAAATTTGTCAATGCACTGCCAAAAAATACAGGGGTAAGCGAACCTTCAGCTACCTTTTCAGGAGAGAAAGTATTCCCCGCTTCATTTAATAGCAGAACTTCTTCCAATGTTTGGTCGTAGAGACCAGACTGCTTCAACGGATGGTCGCCGTCAATTTCACCGTCTTCATTAAGCGGAATAAAGCGATCGCTTTCTTCGACTCGGAACTGTTCGATCCGATTATAAAAACGGTCATAGATTCCAAGAAATTCCTTACCCATTCCGATCGGCCAGTTCATTGGGTATGATTCAATTCCGAGAACTTCCTCTAACTCTGCAAGAAGCTCCAGCGGCATTTTTCCTTGGCGGTCGAGCTTGTTCATAAACGTGAAGATAGGAATACCGCGCATCCGGCAAACTTTAAACAATTTCAACGTTTGCTCCTCAATTCCCTTTGCTGAGTCGATGATCATGACCGCACTGTCAACAGCCATCAACGTACGATACGTGTCTTCACTAAAATCCTGGTGTCCAGGTGTATCCAAAATATTTACCTGAAAACCATTGTAATCAAATTGCATGACACTCGATGTAACAGAGATTCCGCGCTGTTTTTCGATCTCCATCCAGTCGCTTGTCGCAAATTTTCCAGTTTTCTTCGCTTTTACCGTTCCCGCATCACGGATCGCACCGCCGAATAATAATAATTTTTCCGTTAAGGTCGTTTTACCTGCATCCGGGTGGGAAATAATCGCAAATGTCCGGCGCGACAATACATCATCTTTAAAATGGTTACTCATTTCAATTTCCTCTCTTTTTGACAACAAAAATATTTTTGCCCATAACTTCAATCTTATATGTCTCAAGCAAACTTTGCAATCTTTTGCACAAGATTCCCCTCGCCATTATTCAGTTAAACTCCGGCTCGTACAGCTAGCATGAATTTCCATTAATTACCGCAATCTAATTTACCTGATACCTTTTATAATAGAGACAGACTCTTAAAGTATGGGAGATGAAAGGGTTTGAATAAAAGTAAAAAAGCAGTTTCAAAGTTTATTCCGCTCTTAGCAGCGATTCTTATAATCACAGCAGTTGTATCTTGGTTTTTCGTTGGATCAAATCAGGAAACCTCAATACCATTTTCTAAAATGGAAAAAACAATTCAAGCTGAAAAAGGGCAAACCGTCACGCTAACGGAAAACGGGGATGGCAGCCTTCATTTGGTGACGAAAAACGGCAAATACGTGTCACATGTGCCGCCAAACAGTCAAATGGTGAATAAACTTGTTGAAAAATATAATATTGATTATTCTTTTTCTAACAGCAGCCGCTACGGAAAATGGGTATTGGGTGGAGCGATTGCGGCGCTTGCCGCCGCAGCTTTGGCTCTTCAAAAAACAAAAGGCGGCTTTGGCTTATCCAATTCAATGAAAAACAGCCTAGCTAAACCTCGTCCGCTTCCTTCGATTTCTTTTGCGGATGTCGGAGGTCTTAGCGATGAAATGAAAGAAGAAATCACCCAGACGCTTGCTATTCTGAAAGAACCGGAAAAAGCGATAAAAATGGGGATCAAGCCTCCTAAAGGCATACTTTTTTACGGACCTCCAGGCACGGGAAAAACACTGCTTGCGCAAGCGATTGCCAAAGAGCTGAATGCTTCTTACTTTTCGGCAAGCGGTTCTGCCTTTAACGAATTATTTGTCGGTGTTGGAGCCAGCCGTGTTCGCTCATTGTTCCAAAGCGCCCGAAAAGCAGGCAATGCCGTCATCTTTATCGATGAGGTTGATGCTCTTGCTGGCAGAAGAAAAGCGCATGGTGGTGAAGAAGCTGAAAAAACATTAACTGAGCTGCTCGTTCAACTAGACGGCGGGCATGCCAACGATGGCATTCTGTTCGTTGCCGCAACGAACCGCAAAGACATGCTCGATGAAGCATTTCTTCGCCCTGGAAGAATCGATTTTTCATTTCATGTTCCCCTTCCTGATACAAAGGGAAGAAAGGAAATTATTGAAATTCATTCAAAAGGTAAGCGGCTCGCCGAAGATGTCTACATGGCTTTGGATGATTTAGCCGAAAGCACGTCCGGATTTTCAGGTGCAGATCTTCAATCGCTGTTTGAAACAGCAAGCAGACGAGCGGTTCGAAATGGACAAGAAGTTATCCAAAAAAGCGATCTCGATTATGCCCTTGATCGAACCATCCTCGGCAGCACCTCACGTTCCTTGCAAGATGCCGCTACAAAGCGTAGAGTTGCGATTCATGAAGCAGGCCATGCTGTTGTTGCTGCTATTACAAAGCCAGGATCGGTGCGAAAAGCCACCATTATTCCGCGCGGTGAGGCACTCGGATATGTGGCTCCTATTCCAAAGGAGCTTCACCTATCAACAACAAGCGACTTGCTCGACCGCGTTGCGATGGTGCTAGCCGGCGGTGTAGCTGAGAGAATGTTTCTCGGTGAACACAGCATTGGTGTAAGCGGGGATGTCCAGCAGGCAAAACATATTATCGAACAGATGGTAGACACGGGAATGTTAGAGAATGGCTTTTCGCTTACTTTTAATAAACAGGATAAAGAAGCAAAAATGCAGGATTTATTTCAAAAAGGTTTGGAAAAAGCAGAAGCAATCATTGAGAGTAATCGATCACAGTATTTACAATTAGTCGATGCTTTATTACACAAAGAGACACTTGAAGGATCGGAAGTAGAAGAAATTGTTAACGGCGAAACTGCCCTTATCATTGTATAATTCCTGTTTTGCTAAAAGAAACACCCGTCAGAGTGCTGCCTGGTGTTTTCTTGTTTAAATTCCTGATTCAGTGGAAAAGTATTTTAAAAGGGCTTTTTTATCTATAACAAAAAATCCTCGATGCTAAGAAAGGGGTTTATCATGTTTCAAAAGAATGAGCATGATTTGCAGAAATGGCAAGAATACAATCAAATGAAAGCAAAAGAATATCTTAATAAGCCGAAAAAAACAGAACGTTTGCTCACAAAGGCACTAAAAAAAGCAATGAACCATAGGGATTCTTTAGGTAATGCCTGGGACAAGCTGAAATTATTAACCGACCTTGTCAGAACCTATACAAAAGGAGAATATCGAAATGTGTCTCCAGCAACAATCCTGACCGTTATTGGAGCGATCATTTATTTTGTTTCTCCTGTTGATCTTGTTCCTGATTTTATTGCCGGACTTGGTTTATTCGATGATGCCGCGGTCATCGGATTTACGTTAAAAAGAATCTCATCAGAACTGGAGGCATTTAAAGAATGGCAAGCGGGGGCAAAATAAAAAGCGGGGGAACCCCCGCTTTTTTTTTATATTACCAAGTAAAGCATGCAGCACCCACAATGATTAGAAGAATGAATAGAACAACGATTAAAGCGAAAGCACCGTAGCCACCGTAGCCCACGCCACCGTAGCCGCAGCATCCACCCAAACCGTATCCTCCGTATCCATATCCGAAATGCATATAAATAACCTCCTTATTTTTAATAGAATCCGCCAAATCCCCAAGAAGCCCCGATAATGATTAACAAAATAAACAAAACTACCAACAGGGCAAACCCACCGCCGTATCCACCTGCAGCACCTGACATGTTCATTACCTCCTTTTATAAAGTCAATATATCCTATTCAACAGAGATAAAATGTGCAATAGACACCTATACAAATTACCCGGTTTTTATCATAAGAAATAAGCCCATTTCTGATCAAATGGGCTTTTGTTTATAATTCTTGCTACCTTTTTCCTTTTCCTATTTTTCAATGGGTCCTCTCGTGCGAATTCCCGTTCTTCTAATCTTCACTTTCACATCAATATTCACGGAAGCTGCAGCAAACCTTTCATCCCATTGGCCCTTTACCTTTTTAAATTGTTGAGAATGTTGGCGGAACAGCACTTCGCCAAATCCGAATATATCCGATTGATATTTTCTTTGAGCTTTTCGGATTGTTGAGGCGATTTGCTTCTGAATTTGTTTTTCTGCTAATTTTTCATATTTTGCATAAGCAGCTACTTTTGTTAAATTTTTCATACATTGATCTGCGTCCAAATATGTTTCTGCCTGAACTTTCACGCCAAGTAAGGGAACACCATTTATCATTCTGGCGGTTTTTCGTGTTTTTGAATTGTATATTTGCAGGGCAAAGAATTTATTTTCTCCACAAGGCACGGAAACGGAAGTGCGTTTAATATTGTTTTCAATCCATAAATAATTCCGGGCATCGGTTATCGATAAAAATCCAACTAATTTCTTCTTTTTAAAAACAGCCAGTGAATTTAAAACAGCAAGAGCATCCGGTGTAACTTTTTTCATATTATCGACACTAACGCCTTTTTCTGGGTTTCCCAGAATGGTAACCCCAGCCATAACAGGCTGCCTTCCTGGGGACGTCATCGCCGAAATGACATTATTTAATTTGACATCTGGGTCGCCGCCCCAATTTTTCACCATGGAATTCAGCTGGATAAAAAGTTTTAGCGCTGTTGATTTTTGAAATTGGTACGTTACTTTAAGAACATCACTTGCCTTATTGTTTCTGGCGATGACAATATTAAAATCATCACGGATTTCCCGATTTCGCTCGAGATAATCAAAAAATTCCAACATGCCTTCCTGTGCTGCTTCTTCGCTAAAAATCAATGTTTTCATGTGAGAGTAGATTAAATTTCGCGATATGCCGATATTCATTTTTCGCGACAATTCAGATAGTGTATTACCCTTTAAACTAAAAATAATTGATGGTGCATAGCCGCTTGATGTTTTTACGTTTAGCTCCTGCGCATTCAACCCCTCAACAGTCATAATATACTGATCATCATCTCCTTTATCCACTGCAATTCCTGTAACAACGGTAATGGAAGAAAGTTCGCGCTGATCCCAGCAGCCTGTCAGCAGCAATAGACTGAGGGTGCAAAGAATGATCTTTTTTTTCATCACCGATTATGCCCCCCTTTTGATGGCGGCGGGGTTGGAGATGCGTCAGAAAATACTTTTAACTCATTTTCAGTGCGCAAATACTTAGGCCGCTTCTTCATTGCCCAAAATGGCGAGCGCATAAAAACATCTTTCTGATCCTCAACAATGAACGGAGCAATGGGAGCCAGATAAGGAACGCCAAATGACCGTAGTGAACTCAAATGCGCAACCATAAAAATCAACACTAGCAGCACTCCATATAAGCCTAAAATGGAAGCGGAAATAATAAAGATAAACCGCAGCAGTCTTGATGAAGCTGCGAAACTGTATGTCGGCGAGACAAAATTTGCAATAGCTGTTATTGAGACAACGATAATCATGATATTTGAAATAATCCCGGCTTCGGCAGCCGCCTGGCCAATAACGAGCGCCCCCACGATCGAAACCATCTGTCCAACAGTTTTTGGCATCCTCACTCCTGCTTCACGGAGGATTTCAAACGCAATCTCCATTAAGAATACTTCAACAACGGCCGGAAAAGGAACCCCTTCCCGTTGGGCAATTACACTCAATAAGAAATTTGTCGGCAGCAGTTCTTGATGGAAGGTGAGTATGCCTACGTAAATCGATGGCGTCAACAGTGCAATCATAAAGGAAAGGTAGCGGATAAACCGGATAAAACTTCCTAATAAGAATGGCTGATAATAATCCTCGGATATTTCAAAGAAATTAACAAAAACAGCCGGAACTAGCAAACAAAATGGGGTGCCATCAATCAGAATTACAATCTTCCCTTCCATTAAATTTGCAGCAACGGTATCTGGCCTCTCGGCATTTAAGGCCAAAGGAAAAAAAGTAAAAGTTTTATCAACAATCAGTTCTTCGATATTGCCGGATTCAAAAACAGCACTGACATGAATCTTTTTCAGCCGATTGCGTACTTCATCAACGATTGCTTGGTTGGCAATCCCGTGAATGAATCCCATATAAACCGAAGTACTCGTATCTTTTCCAACGATAAATTCTTCAAATTGCAATTTTGGATTACGAATTCTCCTCCGAATAAGACTGACATTGGTAGCTAGCGATTCAATAAATCCGTCCTTTGGCCCTCTTACGACCGTTTGCGTACTCGGCTCCGTCACTGCTCGTTTTTCATCCGTCATCATGTTGATGGAAATGGCCTTATCAATCCCTTTAACGGCGATGACAATACCGCCGTTTAAAATGGCCCAGAATACTTTTTCCTGGCTGTCTAATAATTGGAAACTTTCACCGCCAAAACTTTCTTTAATCAAAGGGGATAACGCCTCAATGGAATTCACGTTTTTTTCATTATCAACATGAATGGTGAGAAGTCTTGCAGTTGTTTCTGTTAAAATTTTCAAGTTCACCATTGTCTCTAAATAGTAAAAATATGCCTCTTTTCGAGCAATCATGCTCTCTACGGCACGAAAATCAACTGAAGCTCCAAATGCAGTCATAACCTCTTGATGCAAAGTATCAAAAGTGAAATTTCCAAGGCTATCATCTGACGGCTGCTCACTCGCATGGTTGGTTGCTGCATCCGGTCGTGCCTTCGTTATCTTTTTTAATTTACGAATGGTAATCAGCGGAGGCATTTTCTCACCTCAATTGCTTTTGCATGTTTTTTCGCTGCTTCCAAAACAGCAAGACAAAGACGGCAAAGGGTATATAAAATTGAAATGGAAGGTGCAAGAAATATGGTACGAACTTTGTACCTTCCTCCAAATGATTGGCAAAATCAACAGATACCAGCACCGAGTAAAAGGAAATAACCATTGCTATCGGAATAGCAAAATAACGAAAGGGAATTTGAAAAATATGCTCTAATCCCTTTAATCCAGCAAAGAAAAAAATAGAACCTTTAACAAAAAGATTGAGCATCATGATAAATACAACGAATGCGTCAATCCTTTCAATAAAGTTGCCAATTGAAACATTTCGCGCTACACTCAACAGAGGAAAATTAGAGCGCAACATCGTATCGACACCAAGCGTACAGACCATCAAAATGGAGGATACGATAAGAAAAAAAGAAGCAGCACCTACCCCGATCATTGCCGTCCGCAACAAATATTTTGTATTGGTGACGTTCGGCAGGATGACCGTAAAAGCAATCAGTTCACCAAACGGAAAGGTAGCGATGCCCGGAAAAACGGCTTTCATGATCGGTTTTATTCCATCTGACAGAAACGGCTGTAATTGCAGAAAGTTCACTTCTCCACTTGTCATGAGAAAAATCGTTAATAATGAAAAAAAGCCAAATAGATAGGGAGTAAAAATTTCCGACGTCCTCGCCAGTACCTCAATTCCAAGGTAAATCACATACCCCATCAGCAGGCAGAAAGTAAGCGATATGACTTCGATTGGCGTATTCGGCATGATGGCAGAAGCCATCAATTCACAAAAATCACGAACAACCCGGCTTGAAATATAAAAAAAATAAATAATATACAAAAATGACAGGGCAATGGAAACCTTGCGCCCAAAACAAGAAGTAAAAATTTCAAAAAGATTTTTTCCCGGCATGCGCTTTAATAGAAGATAATAAAAGCAAATAATTCCGAGACCCAAAAATGCAGCCACAAAATTGGCAAGCCAAGCATCATTTTTGGCATTATTGCCGCTACCAATGACGATCGCGCTTCCAAGCAAAAAATTTAACAACAAGGTAAATAGCTGGCTTAGCGAGATATTTTCTTTTTGAATTTGCATGTTAAGAATACTTCTCCTCGATTTTTCTTTTATTGAGGTAAATGCGAATATCTATGATGATGCTTGCAAGTAAACCAAAAAAGGCACCGGTAAAGACAATGTATTTCCCTACGGCGATTTCGCTATAAAAGAGGTTAAAAAAAGAATTCCAAAAAGAATACCCAAAAATCATCGTGTCAAAAAAGGTGATTAACATTGAAAGCAGCATGCTTACGAGAAAAAACGCCAATGTTACCATAATCTTGCCACAGCTCCAAAAGATTCATTTTTTACAATTATAGATTGTCAACTATCGTCCATTTTTATCCACAAAAAATTAATTTTCAACTGACATTCTATGTTTAGCATCTAGCGATCTTTGGAAAAATATAAAGATTCTTGAATGAACTTTTAAAAATAATTGAAGGTCTTTTAAAGAGTAATCAGCTTTCAGGAGGAGAAAAAATGAATATGCTTATCCAGCTGTTAGACCAATACGGCTACATTGTCCTTTTCTTTTCCTTGATGTTGGAATTAATTATTATTCCAATCCCGAACGAAATTTTGATGAGCTATGTTGGATTTCTCGTTTATCAAGGAAAATTGAATTATTATTTAACCATTCTTTTCGGTGGAGTGGGCGGAATGGTCGGGGTTTCAATATCCTACTGGATTGGATATAAATTAGGGGCGCCATTTTTCGAAAAATACGGCAGCAAAATTCATATGGGACCAGAAAAAATCGCGAAAATTTCAAGATGGAATGAGCGCTTTGGAAAAAGGCTGCTCGTCTTCTCTTACTTCATACCCGGAGTACGCCATATCACGAGTTTGTTTTCCGGAATTACTCAAATCCCGTTTAAATCCTACGCTTTTTTTGCCTATATGGGTGTGTTTCTGTGGGTTGGAACATTTATTACACTGGGAAAAATATTTGGTCCACAGTGGGAAAAATTCCATCAGCAGGCTAATTTGTATATCGTGATTGCGATTCTTTTGCTTGGAGGAGGATACCTTCTCTATTTTTTAATCAAATCAAACATCAAGAAAATAACGGAAAATATGGTTTTACTGTTCGAGAATATTTTCCAGCGTTTTAATAGCTTTCTAAAAATTAAAATCTTTATTTTTGCTATGGCACTCGTATTTATCGCTCTCTTTAGCTTAATGATTGGTCTGATCCAAGACTTTATTGAGAACGAATTTGGACAATTTAATACGATAACGAAAACCATTATTCTCTATTCATTTGATCGTACTTGGAAGAACAGCATGGTTACTTTTAGTCAGTTAGCTTCCTGGATTACCCTGTCTGTTATCGCTTTTCTCACTGTAGTATGGATTATGGTGAAAAGTAAAAACAAGTGGCTTGAGGTTCAATATTTTCTCATTGCTCTTATTGGAGCTGTTACTTTCGGAAAGGGGCTGGATTTTTTATTCACTTTCATTCCGACTACCAAACCGGTAAGCAAATCCTTCCCGAACGAGCAAGCATTGATTGCCATCGTGATTTTCACTTTTTTCATGTATGTGGTCATCCGGCATAGCAAAAGTACGATCGTAAACAGTTTGATGGTACTTGCTGTGCTTTTAAGTTTAACGGCAATTTTTATTAGCAAAGTATACCTCAACATACAGTTTCCAAGTGATTTAGCTGCAGGCTATGTCTTTGGCGGAGTTTGGGTTAGTTTAATGATCCTGTTGATCGAAGGCTCAAGACTGTTGAATTTAATTAAAATGACGTACAAAAAAAATAAGGTCTAAACCCGCTATATGGGATTTAGACCTTTTTTTGTTCTAGGGAATTAGAAAATATTTACTTGTTTATAACTTTCAATTTAGTTTATCGAATTCTAGCTCCAGCGCTTGCGCATTTGTTCTTGTCAGCATCTCATCAATCCGAATGAATGAATAGTTTTTTACAGGCATTTCTTTAAAGAGCTGTCTTAATGCTTTAATCGTATATTTTGGCGCATCCTCATCTGCTCCCTTTGTCACGCCACAGTCATGCAAAACGATGGTGGCACCTGGTGTAATTTTCTCCCGTAATCGGTTGATGATTTTTTTTTCACCGCCTTTGCTACGCCAATCACCAACCATAACCGACCATAAGATAATCTGAAAATTTTTATGAAGAAATAAATCGAATAGATTTAACATTCCCCACGGCGGCCGGTAGTACACAGGTCGAGAGCCGGTAATGTCCTCAATTATATCTGCTGTTTTTTTAACCCCCTGTTTTACCTGCCAGGGAGCCATCAGCCAATTGGAACGGTGAACATAATTATGAACGCCAATTAAATGCCCTTCCCTATACATGCGGCGAATGATGTCCGGGTATTGCTGAGCCCGCTCTCCAACAACAAAAAAGCTTGCTTTTACTTGATTCTCTTTAAGTAAATCAAGCAATTCATTCGTATAGACAGGATCGGGGCCGTCATCAAATGTTAACGCAAGCCGTTCATCCCGGTAACTCCTTTGAAATACTCCGATCCCAACCCATCGCGATGCTATAAAAGGAACAATGGTATAGAGTAAAAGTAAAATAAGTGCAATTGACATAATGGTTAACACTGAAACTACTTCCTTTTCTTCTCAATTTTTTAAAGCTGACAGACTATGATTATCCGTGCATAAGCGTTTTCCTTAAAAGGCGGAAAGGTTTAAATTTCCTTTGCTGAATCGAATCAGCAGAAACAACAAATATCCGAGAATTTAACAAACCAGCGATAATCGTTACAGCATGAAAGGCGGCTTGACTTTTTTGGATCTTGCCACAGTTTTCTTTCATTTTTGCAAGCAGCGGCTTGTTTTCGATCATATCCGCAAGTAAGGCATATAATTCCGTTGGATTTTGCGCGATCACTGCTGCCCCTGATGCAGTTAAAAACCGTGCATTATCTTGTTCCTGACCTGGCAATGGTTTATAGAGAAGCATCGGCAGCTCCATTGCCAGAGCCTCTGAAGTCGTTACCCCTCCCGGTTTTGTAATAATCATGTCTGAAACCGCCATTAATTCATCAACTCGTTCAATATAGCCGAGTAATTTGATCGAATGCTTGGAGCAGGCTAATTCAGATAGAAGCTGTTCGCGCAGCTTCTCATTGTGACCGCACAATACAAGCAATTGCAATGGCTGCGGGAATTGTTCCAGTGTTTTCGGATCAAGCATTCCCTTGCCGATCAAGCCTTCTCCTCCGCCCATGATTAAAATCGTTGGCTTGCTTTTTTCCAGCTGATATTTTTCCATTACGGCTTGCTTGTCGCTTTTCTCAAGAAAGGTTGTGCGAATAGGAATTCCGGTTGTGGCAATTTTTTTCGCTTGTATGCCTAGGCGGATTAATTTTTCTTTTATTTGCTTCGATCCTACCATGTATTGGTCTGTATATGGATGCAGCCAATAGCTATGATGCGTATGATCGGTAATGACCGTTACGAGAGGGACATTGGTTAGTCCATTTTCCTTTAATTTCGACAAAACGCTTGAAGCAAAAGGATACGTACTTACTACAACCGACGGTTTATACGCGGCTAAAAGGTGAAGCATTTTCCGCATTCCTAGTGAAAATGCATCGTTTAATTTTTTTGAAAAAGAAGAGCTTTTATATGTTTTTTGATAGAAGAATCCATATAATTGCGGGAATGTTTTAATCCCTTTCATATAAACGAAATGGCTGACAGGGAACAAATTCGGATGCGCCCATTCCATAAAGTCGACAACCATTGTTTGCACTTCAGGGTACTTAAGCTTTGCTGCTTCCTGAATGGCCTTTGCCGCTTGCAGATGCCCTTCACCAAACCTGCCTGATAGAATCAGGATTTTTTCCCCATTATTCATAATCATTTTTATCTCCTCACAATGCTTTTGCCATTGTCTTCAATCCTATATTAAAATTTTCCTGAACCACTCTAACGGTTCAAATAAAAAGACGGATCGAAGGAAAAAAAAGTTCATCATGAAACAATTTATTTTCAATGGCAGAAAAAGTGAACTTTTTCTTCGCTTTTTACGTCATTTAGTTGTAGAATCAAAAAGGGTTTCTAGTTATATTGGGAGGAATTAAAGATGAATGAACCAGTACTGACAATCGTTGTACCTTGTTACAATGAAGAAGAAGTACTTTTCAAAACCACCAGTCAACTGAGTGATATGCTTTCATCACTGATCTTGGAAAAGCTGGCAGCTCCGTCAAGTAAAATTCTTTACGTTGACGATGGCAGTTCTGATAGAACATGGGCACTCATTGAAGAGCTATCGCAACAGCATCCATTCGTCACAGGGATCAAGCTGACAAGAAACTTCGGGCATCAAAAGGCCTTGCTTGCCGGTCTGGAAACAGCGCGAAAAAACTCGGACTGCGTGATTTCAATCGATGCGGATTTACAAGATGATATTTCCGTCATTCGTGAATTTATGGTAAAGTATTTTGAGGGATATGATATCGTATATGGGGTTCGAAAAAGCCGCGATACAGATACATTTTTTAAAAGAGCAACGGCTCAAGGTTTTTATCGCTTTATGAATAAAATGGGGGTCAATGTAGTTTATAATCATGCAGACTACCGTTTGTTAAGTAAACGTGCCTTAGAAGAATTGAGCCGTTACTCTGAACAAAATATATTTCTGCGCGGGATTGTTTCGCTGATTGGTCTTAAATCAACAAAAGTATATTATGACCGGAAAGAACGATTCGCCGGTGTTTCTAAATACCCATTGAAAAAAATGCTTGCCTTTGCATTTGACGGGATTACTTCCTTCAGCGTGGTGCCGATTCGGATGATTACCGCAATCGGAGCATTATCTTTTTTCATTAGCAGCTTAGCCGGGATCTATGCATTAGTAGTCAAATTTCTTGGCCGCGCCGAATTGGGCTGGACGTCGATTATCATCTCTATTTGGTTTATCGGTGGGCTGCTGTTAATGAGCGTTGGATTGATCGGTGAGTATATCGGGAAAATATACGAAGAAACGAAGAGCCGTCCTCGGTTTTCAATTGAAACTGACCTTTATTCTAAAGAAGAGACATCCGCTAGAGAACGACCATTCTATTATCCAAGGAGAAACTAACAGATGCTGCAGCACTCCTTTGTTCGCTTTTTATTGGTCGGCGTTGTCAACACGATCGTCGGCCTTTCTGCCATGTACTTTTTTCTGCATGGCCTTTCTTTTTCCTATTGGACCGCTACATTTCTTGGCAATATTATCGGAGCCATTGTCAGCTATTTTTTAAACCGGTCGTTTACCTTTAATAGCAGCACAGCGGTCGGGAAAAGTATATTTCGCTTTGCCACCGTCATCCTCATTTGCTATTTCCTTTCTTATTATCTCGGAGAAAAATTAGCGCTGGCCGTTCTTAATCAGCTGTCTTTTATCAGCAAAAAATACGCTTCAGACGCGGCCGTTTTATTCGGAACTGGGATTTACACGATCACCAATTATTTAGGACAGCGTATGTTTGTTTTTAAAGAGAAAAGCGCAAGCGCCCTTGGTCATCGACGTAAGGAGGTGGACTAAAGCCGAGTGAGATAAAGGAGAGTCGAAAGACGGTAGTCTTTCGTTCTCGACAATCCGTAGACGAGGCGAGGGAAGCGACATAGTCGATAGGGCGCTTGCGCTAGACAGTTATCGAAGTTCTGATATAAATTCTGATAATACAAAAAAACAATAAAAAGAAAAGGGCTGGGCCCAAAAGGTCAATGTTTCATAACCTTTTGGGTCAGCCTCTTGTTTTATTCGACGTGCCTGTTACTTAGAATACCCGGACAACCCGTCCGTTAAAATGTTGTGCCCAATATCCGCTTGACATATTGGCAATTGCTACACCTGTCGAATCTTGGGAGCCGATAAATTTACCGCCGCCCATGTAAATGCCGACGTGCCCGTCTTTTTTATATGTGTCAAAGAAAACGAGGTCACCAGGCTGCATTTGACTAGCAGGAACTTGTCTGCCCGTACCTCTTAAGGCATCCGTGCTGGCCGGAACCGAAATACCGGCTTGCGAGAAGGCCCAATGAACAAAGCCAGAACAATCGAAGAATCCATTGGCGATATCCGATGCCGTTCTGCCGCCGCCAAAGACATAAACAGAATTTCCAAAATAACGATAACCAGCCGTTAAGACAGTATTCAAGCTTCCTTTGCTGCTACCGGTAGATAATGGGGTACTGCTAGCGGAACTGGAGCTAGCGCTTGAGTTTGTGCTAGAATATGTATTTGAGCCAGAATTAATGCTTTTTCCTGTATCAGCTGTACTTGCTGCAGCTGCTTGGCCAGTTTGCTGTTGAATAAGAGCCTGTTCTAATGTTGATTGTCTCGAAGCCAATGCTTGATCTTGTTTTTGCAAATTGGCTTTTTGAGCTAGACTATCTTGTTCTTTTTGTTGAAGCTGCTGCTTTAATGCATCATTTTGCGATTTTTGGCTGGTAATTTGCGCCTGCATTGCTTCTAAATCGGCTTTCATTGATTTTAAGTCTTCAAGTCTTTTTTCAACTGTTGCCTGTTTTGCTTCCACTTGCTGCTTGTCTGCTTCATGCTGTCTTATTAAATCCTGGTCGGCTTCCACCATCGTTGTGATTGCGCTGACACGGTCGATCAAATCGCTAAAGCTTGAAGCCCCAAGCAACACATCTAGATAACTTAAATTCCCGCCCGTTTCCTGAAACGAGAGCGCCCGCTTTCTTAACACTTCATTACGCTTCGAAATCCGGTCTTTAATCACAGCGATTTGATTTTGAAGCTGGGCAACTTCTTCGGTTGTAACAGTAATTTTCCCTTCAGTGCTGCCCATCATCTTGCTGTTCTCTTGAATTGCCTTGTCAAGGCGATTCACTTGCTCATTTAGTCTTGCAAGTTCAGACTGGACTTGAGAGATGGTTGAATCGGCCTGTGAAATACTTGCTTGAATACCCGAACGCTGTCCTTGAATGCTTTGCAAATTGCTATCTGTTTGCGCTTTCACAGTTGGTGTCGCAATAAAACTTCCAAACCCAAGCATAATCGTCGTGCTGAGCACCGCCAGTTTGTTTTTCATAGCTTTTTCTCCTGTTCTCTAGTTAGCCAAACTACAAATTTCTCCTATAGTCCGAAACATATGCGGTTTTTCATCGCAATTTGACATATTTTTATGTATTCTATGTATCTATTATTTTATAAAACACTATTTTGTGACAAAATTCTTAAATTATAACTACTTTTTACCTATTTTCTGCAGTATAACATCTAATTTTGTCAAATAGGTAATAGAAATATTACAGTTATATTTCAAAGCGCATTTTTAAGTTTTTTTTACAGAATGTTCAAATTCAAACGATAAAACGGTAAAAAGGGGGTGCAACGAAAAAAAAAGAGACTAAACAAATAATGTTCAGCCTCTGAATGATCCCTATTTTAATTCAACAAATTTCGGGTGGTGTCTGGCACCTCAACCGGTATTCCGGAGCCCTGCGGCAATGCCGCTAATGGTCAGCAATACTTCCATCAACAGCTCGTCTGCTGGTTCATCCTGTTTTCTTAACTGCCGGATCAATTCAACCTGCAAGAAGTTTAATGGGTCAACGTATGGATTGCGGCGATAAACCGATTCCTGAATATTTGGCGTATGATCGAGCAATTCGTCATCACCGGTAATTTTTAAAAGAACTGCTTTTGTTCGTTTATATTCATCGACAATATTATCAAAAATTCGTTTCGCAACTTCCTGATCTTCCACCAATGAAGCATATTCTTTCGCCGTAGTAATATCAGCCTTCATGAGCGCCATTTGCAAATTATCAATGGTCGAACGGAAAAACGGCCATTCCTCATACATTTCTTGTAAAAGCTTTAAATTTCCTTCGCTGTCAGTTGCAAAGCTTTCCAGCCCTGTCCCGGCAGCATACCAGGCAGGCAGAAGCTGACGGCTCTGGGTCCATGCAAATACCCACGGAATTGCCCTCAAATCTTCAAAGCGGCCGCGATTTTTTCGGCTCATTGGCCTTGATCCAATATTTAGGTCACCAAGTTCGCGCAGTGGCGTTGCCTCATGAAAATAGGTCAGAAAATCCGGATCCTCAAACACAAGCGACTGATATTTCTTTAAGGCTGTTTTCGAAATTTCTTCCATCGCATTTTCCCAAGCACCATCACGCAAATGACCTTGCTCAGAATCTGTTGAAACATGGGTGGCTGCTTTTAAAAGCGTTGAAGCTGCTTGTTCTAAGCTGCGGTAGGCAATATCTTCAAGCAAATAGCGTGAAGACAAGACTTCTCCTTGCTCCGTAATTTTAACTCCTTCACCAAGTGTTTCAGCCGGCTGTGACAAAATACTGCTATTGAGCGTACCACCGCCTCGTCCGAGGGAACCGCCGCGCCCATGGAAAAATTTAAGGCCGATCTGGTATTTTGCCGCCATTTTATGAATTTCAATTTGCGCTTTGTACAACTTCCAGTTTGCTGTTAGTGTTCCACCATCCTTGCTGCCATCCGAATACCCGAGCATAATTTCTTGCTGGTCACCCATGTTTTTCAAATGCTGGCGGTAAACTGGCATTTGGAACAAAGTTTCCATGATCGCTGGACCAGCGTTCAAGTCATCAATCGTTTCAAGCAATGGAGCAACATTTAGATGGCTGGCCACAGTACCATCTGCATGATGGT
This sequence comes from Bacillota bacterium Lsc_1132, assembly GCA_044598425.1. Classification (GTDB taxonomy): domain Bacteria; phylum Bacillota; class Bacilli; order Bacillales; family Cytobacillaceae; genus JAEVLT01. Next base: position 1,089,884 of record CP172536.1, on the reverse strand, counting down.
GATTAACCCCCGCTTCTTTTGCAAGAACAAGTACTTCCAGCAAGTCGCTTGGCGATTTCGTCATGCTGACAAGATATACCATAATGGAGCGGCGTCCAAATTCATCGTGAGCCTTTTTGATCATTTGGAAAACTTTGATCATCTCTTGCGTCTCTGCTGAATAATCTTCATTTGGCAGTAAGAGCGGACGTGGATCCTGCAAAATATTTTGCAAAATCACGATTTTTTCTTCTTCTGAAAGAGCCGCGTAGTTTTCCGTAATCCGGACTTTTGCCAAAATCTCTGTAATAGCTGCCTCATGCTCCCCGCTATGGTTACGAATATCCAATGTCGCAAGATGGAAGCCAAATAATTCAACTTGCCTGATTAATTTTTGCAGCAATTTCATTTCATGGGCGGCTGGATGGTGCTTCGTTAGACTCCGCTTGATCATATACAAGTCCTCTAACAACTCTTCTGAGGAGGCATAGCCCAACTCTGATTTCCCAACATTTTTTAAACGCTCAATGATGATGGCAAATTTACGGCGATAAGCCTCGGCAGCAATCGGCCATCTTTTATCTTCTGGTAAGTACTGCTCTTCATCCTGATTGAGTGAGTCAAGAATTTCGTCACTGATCTTCGCCCTTGTCGTTGAATGGCTATAGCGTTTCATCAAGTCGACCAAAACAGCCTTATATTTTTTTAAAACTAAACGACGTTGTTTGTGAAGAGTTTCCCATGTAATTTCAGAAGTAACGTTTGGATTTCCATCGCGATCCCCGCCGATCCATGATCCAAAGCGAAGAAAGTTCGGGACATTCCAGTTAAAATCGGGATAATGGTTATCCAGTGAGTCTTTAACCTCTTGGTGAATATCAGGAAGGACATCGAAAAGGGTTTGATCAAAATAATACAAGCCGTTGCGAACTTCATCTAATACCGTTGGCTTGTGATGCCGCAATTCATCTGTCTGCCAAAGAATCGTCACTTCATTGAACAAACTTTCCTCAAGATTAGTCCGTTCATTCTTCGTCAGAATTGGATTATCCATGTTTTTCAAAATTTCGGCAATCCGCTTTTGGATTTCGAGAATCGACCGCTTCGTCGCTTCAGTTGGATGGGCGGTAATCACCAATTCCAGTGACAAAGTATTTAGCACATTTTGAATAATTTCTTCCGTTACTTGATTTTCTTTAAGTGACAGCACTGCACTTTCCAATGACCCCGGCTGAACAATTGTTTCTTTTTCCAGCTGATACTGACGGCGCCGGCGAATCCGATGATTTTGCTCTGCGGCATTAATCAAATGAAAATACATCGAGAAAGCCCGGATAATTTGCATTCTCATTGGGGCGCTCATTTTCGCAATTTCATCTTTTAATTCTAAATAAATCTGGTTATCAAATTCATTTCTCATGGATTTGCACATCAATCGAATTTTTTCTACTTTGTTAAAAAGGTCCGGTCCGCCGTGACTCACTAGTATTTCTCCAAGAATTTGGCCAAGCAGCTTGACATCCCGACGCAATGGAAGACTGCTGTCATTAACTTTTGCGCTTGTTAGCATTGTTTCACCTTCCCTTAATCAAAAGATTCTCTAAATTTTTTACTTATAAATATACCATACGTATGTAAAAAAGGGATAGGAAATTATTTTCTCCATGGCTATATTCTTTCAAAATTTTTTCCCTTATATGAAAAAAAAGAAACCTGCCTGCCAAGTAGATTTCTATAACTTTGCAAAAAAAAGCGAATCGATGACAGCAATTTCCCCCAAAAAGAAGTTTGTTCATTTGTTTTTGTTTCTTTCTAAGCAATGGCTGCTTGTGTGCTTTTTTTATTGGGAATGGCTGCGGTTGGCGGATTATCAGCCGCTGGTTCCGCTGCCGTCTCCCAGACATTGCTTAACTTTTTCTTAACTTCAACTCATTGGCAACGCTTCATTTTCTTTTAAAAAAGGGCCACTCTGTAAAACGAGAGTAGACCGGTGTTCTGGTTATTAATTTTTAATCGAGGCGCGTTTTCCTTTCCATTTAACAAAAAGATAAACAGCTGTAACGACGATTGCAATGATAATCACCGGACGGACATATGGAGCGGCGGCCTGATTAATAAGCGTATACTTTGCTCCGAGCGTATAGCCTAAATAAAGAAACAAAATTGACCATGGAATAATCGCCAAAACAGTGTAAAGGCTGAACCGCGCAAAAGACATACGGGCAATCCCGGCCGGAATCGAAATGGCATGTCTGACAACAGGAATAAAACGAGCTGTAAAAATAACTCCTGAACCATAACGGCTAAACCACTGCTGTGCAAGGTCGATATGATGCGGACGGATGAGCAGGTATTTGCCGTATTTATCTAATACCGGCCTGCCTCCGTAACGACCAAGCCAATAGAGAAACCATTGGGCAACTACGCCGCCAATGGTGCCAGCGATAACAGCCCCGACAAAAGAAATTTCACCTTTTGAAATTAAAAATCCCCCGTAAGCTAAGACGATTTCACTTGGAATCACTTCGACCATTAATGCCAAGGCGATCCCGGTATATCCCAGATTTGAAAGCATTGCAAAAATAGACTGAACAAAATGTGACATTTTCTACCTTCCTCATATTAGTAATGTAAGAAACTATCCATCCATGAATGAACTTCACTACATAAAAGGACTTCCAAACCGATTGATTGGTTCTGTTTATTTTAAAAAGAATTGAAGCTTACTGTAAAAAATGATCGAAAATACTAAACTTCGGTTCAAAACTTAGCAGGTATTTATACCGGAAATCTCAGTTCTATCGTTGTCCCTTCCCCTTCCTTGCTTATGACATTGATTTCACCTTTATGCAATTTAACAATGCTCTGGGCAATCGAAAGACCCAATCCGGTGCCTCCTGTCGAGCGGCTTCTTGCTTTATCAATCCGATAAAAACGTTCAAAAATATTTTCAATTTCATGGGCAGGGATTCCAATTCCATAATCTTTGATTACCATCCGAATCCATTCCTCATTTTTCTCAAGTTTAATCTCAATCTTTTCAGTACTATACTTTAACGCGTTATCCAAGAAAATAATGAGCAATTGCTTCATTTTTTCTTCATCTGCTTCGAAAATAAGTGGAACATCTCTTACTCGAAGCTCAATCTCCCGGTTATACACATTGGTAAAATTTCTTACAATTTCTTGGCACAATGCAGCTAAATCAACAGTTTTTTTTTCGAGGACTACTTCATTTTCCAAAGTTGCCAATGCTAAAAGGGTATCAGTCATTTTTTGAATTCTAGTTGCTTCGGAATCAATGGCTGTTGTCGCCTCTTTTGCAATTTCTTTGTTGTCCATCCCCCTTCGCCGCAGCAAACTTGCATAACTCTTGATGATCGTTAATGGTGTTTTCAACTCATGGGATGCATCGGAAATAAATTGCTTCTGCCTTTCCAAATTATTCTGAAGCCGCTCGATCATGCGATTAAAAGTAGCAGCCATTTTTTGCAGTTCGTCCTTTTGATTCTCCGGAACAGCAATTTTCTGCGGTACCCCGCTTCGTTCAATTTTTTCCATTGTTTCAATCATCCCTGCAATTGGCCGCATAATGGCATTGGCTAAAAGCCTTCCGCCCAGTAATGATAAGAGGGCAGCGAGGATCGTGGCGACTATAAGAATAAAAATCAAAATGTCTTTACGCAATTCAAGACCAATCAAACGTTCACTAATTTCGATGGTTCCGACCACTTTTTTATCAGCAACGATCGGCTGGCGGACGATCAAAACCTGCTTTTCCCCTTGAGCAACACGAATAACACTTCGCTTAATTTGCGCTTTTTCACTAAAGCTTCCTTTCAGTACAGTTAAATGGCGGTCGTTTGTCACTTGTTCCTCAATACGGCCATCGGGAAGAATAATTCGAATTAGCATATGCGACGTCAAATTATCCTTCAATATATCATGATGGTTTGTTGGTGTTCCATATGTATTCAACTCATCGATTACATCTTTTGCCCGTTGAGATAAAATTTTTTCCTCCATACTAACCGTGATTTTCATAAACGAGACAAAGACAACAATATTGACAACAATTAAAATTCCAAGCATCCACGCAGTTGTTAACAAGTTGATTTTGGTCGAGATCTTCATCTAGTTCTCCTTTATCGTAAAGCCAATTCCGCGAACTGTATGGATGAGCTGAGACGGAAATCCCTCGTCCACTTTTTTCCGCAAATGACGAACATAAACATCAAGGACATTGGTCTCTCCCTCGTATTCATAACCCCAGACATTCAGAATGATGTTTTCCCGGGAAACAACTTTATTTTTATTCATAATAAGATATAGTAATAAATCATATTCTTTCGGAGTCAGCGCAATGACCTTTTCCGCACGTTTTACTTCTCTCGTATCCAGGTTCACACTTAAATCTGCCACCGCAATTTTTGATGATGTTTCATCAACTGTTTTTCCTGCTGAAGCTTGCCTGAGGCTAGCGCGTACACGCGCAAGCAATTCCTCAATCTCAAACGGCTTCGTGATATAGTCATTGGCTCCCTGATCCAAGCCATTTACTTTATCGAATGTCGAGTTACGGGCAGTCAGTAAAATAACCGGCAAGTGAGCACTGGTCTTTCTCAAACGCCTTAGCACTTCAATCCCGCTGAGCTGCGGCAGCATGACATCTAACAGCACAAGGTCAATGCCCCCTTTTAACGCGGTTTCTAAGCCCGACTTCCCATTATCCTCAACCAGGACTTCATATCCCTCAAATTCCAGTTCCATTTTTAAAACTCTGGCGATTTGTGCTTCATCTTCAACTACCAAAATTCGTTTAGCCATTTCCTACTCTCCTTCAAAAACACACAGTTCAATACAATTAATGTAGCACTAATTACAAAAGTTTTAAATAATGTTCCAATTTGTCATTTTTTAGCCAGAAAAAAATCGAGCATCTCTATTATGCCCGATCAATGAACCTGCCCCTATTTTGCTTGTGCCTGTTTCTTTTCGTATTTGAACTCGGCACAGCGTCCTGGTGTTGGGAAAAGCTTCCCTGCATTTAATAAATTTTTTGGATTAAACACGTCCCGGACCGCTGTCTGGGCCAAAATCTCCTCATCGTTAAAAACAAACCGCATCTCTTCACGTTTCTCAATGCCCACTCCATGCTCACCTGTAATTGAACCGCCTACTTCCGCGCAAACCCTAAGGCACTCGCTACCTGCTTTTAAAGCCCGCTCAATTTCTCCAGGCTTTCGCGCATCAAACAGGACAAGCGGATGGAGATTTCCATCCCCGGCATGAAAAATATTAGCTATACGCAAATCAACTTCTTTGCTTATATTATTAATTTTATTTAAAACTTCTGGAAGTTTACTCCTCGGAATCACGCCATCCTGTACTAAATAGTCAGGAGAGATCGCGCCCATCGCGGCAAATCCCGTTTTCCGGTTTGCCCACCATCTGGCTCGTTCCTGCTCATCTTTTGCCACTTTTACTTCCCGGACATTGCGCATTTTGCAAACATTGACAATCGCTTCGATCTGATCATCGATCCCGGCAGCAATTCCATCCACTTCAATCAGCAAAAGAGCCTCGATATCTCTTGGATGCCCGACTGGAAAACCGGCTTTTTCCACGCCTTCAATCGCAATCTTATCCATCATTTCCAAAGCTGCCGGAACCATACCTGCCGAAATGATATCGGATACAGCCTGGCTGCCATCTTCCACCTTATCAAAATAAGCTAACACCGTTTTCTTGCCTTCCGGATTTTTTAAAATCCGAACGGTAATTTTCGTAACAATTCCAAGCGTGCCTTCTGAACCGGTTAACAGTCCGAGCAAATCGTATCCGGGAGAATCCGGAATTCCGTCTTTGCCAATTTCAATGATTTCCCCATTGGGCAGCACTACTTCCAAACCTAAAATATGGTTGGTCGTGACACCGTATTTTAAACAGTGAGCGCCGCCAGCATTTTCCGCGACATTGCCGCCAATCGTGCAGGCGTACTGACTTGATGGATCAGGAGCATAGTAATAGCCCCGATCAGAAATAGAGTTGGTCAATTTTAAATTAACGAAACCAGGCTCAACCACCGCTCTCCGATTCTCTGTGTCGACATGCAACAGCTTTTTCATGCGGACAAGGCTGATGATAACTTCACCATTCAGCGGGATTGCGCCGCCGCTTAAACCCGTACCAGCTCCTCGTGCCAGAAAGGGCAAATTGTTGTCGTGGCAATACTTAACAACGCTTGCTACTTCCTCCGTATTACGCGGAAAAACAACTGCTTTTGGCATCGCTTTGTGGATCGTAAAGCCATCACAGTCATAGGAAAGCAAATCTTCTTTTTTGTACAAAATAGAGCGAGGGCCTTTCAGCAATTTTGCGAGATTCAAAATATGCTGATCTTTAGATTGAATCGGTTCATTCATCATTTGCGACCCTCCTGTTCCTCTTCTTTTTGATAGGCCCAGTCAAGCAATTGAACAGTATGAACAATTTTTTGGTTCCTCCCGTACTTTTGAACACCCATCGCCATTTGTAGCATGCAGCCGGGATTGCCCATGGAGATCATTTCAACGTCATCTGGAACATTCGTCATCTTGCTTTCTAGTACCGCTTCGGCCATTTCTGGATTGGTAATATTGTAGATTCCCGCACTTCCGCAGCAGCGATCAGAGTTAGGCATATGCACCATTTCCACTCCAGGAATGTTTAGTAATAAGTCGCGAGGCTCATCGCGGATGCCTTGTCCGTGAGCCAGATGACAGGCGTCATGATAAGTAATCCTCGTGTTGATCCCTGCTTTTGGCTTTTCATAGCCTGTGTCATAGAGGAATTTGGAAATATCCTCAACTTTTGCTGCAAATTCTTCTGCTTTTTCTTTCCACTCAGGATCGCTATGGAACAATTCGGGATACTCCTTGAGCATGCAGCCGCAGCCAGCCGCATTCACAATGACTGTTTCTGCATCTTTGAACGCTTCAATATTTTGCTTGGCAAGCTTTCTCCCCATTTCTCGATCTCCCGCATGGACATGCAAAGCCCCGCAGCATGTTTGATTCTTTGGAATTGTCACATCGTTTCCATTACGGGTAAGAACATTGATCGTCGATTCATTAATGTCGCTGAACATGACATCCATGATGCAGCCCGTTAGCATGGCTACTTCCCGTTTGCTCTCGCGTTTTGCTTTTATTAACTTAATATTTTTATATTTTTTCCGCATCGGCGTTTTGATTTTTGGCATGATTGATTCCATCTCGACAAGATGATCAGGCATGACATTGATCAATCCCGTTTTTCGAACTACTTTTTGCAGGCCGCTCTTTTGGTAAAATTTCAGCAGGCTCCCTACTGAGTTTAAACGATTCGGATGGGGGAACAGTCCTTCCAAAAACAGTTTACTAACAGCCCCTTTTAAACCGGTGAGCGGCATTGCCTGGCGAACCTGCCCCCGCGCTTCCTCAATCAAACCACCTACATCGACATTTGCCGGGCAAGCTGTTGTGCAGGCACGGCAATCAAGACATGTAAAGACAGGATCCATGAAAAACTCATTTACTTCCAATTTTCCTTCGGCAACCGACTTGATCAAATGCACCCGTCCCCTTGGCGAATGCTGCTCCTGACCGAGCTGTTCATATGTAGGGCAGGATTCCAAACACATTCCACAATGCACGCAATCCGCCCATTTGCTCTCCTTCGGAGGGTCGCTCCACAAATAATTGCTCAATCCGCCATCCGCGCATGCAGGACCTTCGTTCACATCGATTTCTCTAAGGCTCATCGTCTAAATCCCCCCAACAAATCGTTTTGTATTCAGAATGCGATTCGGATCAATCTTTGTTTTAATGCCATCCAATAAGAAAAAGTATGAAGGTTTTTCACCCCAAACATTGATTTGCTGCCGATAAACAAACGGTAAATGCTTTATAATTGTGTAGCCGCCAAGACTCGCCACAAATGTCCTGATTAAGGAAACAGCCTTGATGACATCTTCACCTGCACCTATGAGATTCACATGAACAATCCCATGACCTAGACCGCCGTGAGCTTCAATTTTGAGATTGTGAGGATCTTGAAGGAGACTGCTTTGTTTGACCACTTTTAATACATCCAGGTTTTTTACGCCAATTTTCAAAGAAGCTTTCGTAACATTTTCAGTTGCCGCCTCCAAGCCGTTCGGAGAAATCTCTGAAAACCTTTGCCAAAAAGCAGCGGCTTCTTCCTGCTCCAAAATAACGATTTCAGCACCTGCCGGCAGGTTTTTCCGAACATATTCCTCTTCATAGTGAACCGAGCTCTCAACGTCTTCAAAGCTGACCGCTAACAGGTACTTTGGATTGCCAGTCAATTTTTCGGCTAACGAAGGCCCGATTACTTCCAACGAAACCGGCTCCATTGCTGAATCTAGTAGTTTCACAGCAAAATCATGAATTTTATCCAATTTCTCATCAGAAAACGCTATCAAAATAAGGCTCTCAAATTTAGGCTGCGGCCGAAGTTTGAGTGTTACCTCGGAAACAACACCAAGCGTTCCCATAGCACCGATAAATAATTTGTTCATATCATATCCGGCCACGTTCTTGACGGTTTTACCGCCAGTGCGGATGATCGTGCCATCCGGATAAACGATTCGAAGGCCGATGACTAAATCCCTTGCCGATCCATATCCGAGCCGTTTGGGACCGCTGTCATTTGCAGCGATAATCCCGCCGATTGTTGCCTCTGACGCCCACGGCGGATCCAAAGGAATTTTCTGGTGATGCTGTGCTAGATAATCCTGAAGTTGTTTAAATTTTGTACCGGCCTTGACCGTTAAAATCATGTCACCAACAGAGTGTTCAATAATCCCTGTATAGTTCGCCAATGACAACAAAATGTCCGCCGATTCTTCCAATCCTCCAAAACCTCTCTTCGTTCCTGCGCCGGTTATCGTGATTTTTTTTTCATGGTCATTGGCATACTTTAGCAGAAGGCTAATTTCCTGTTCCGTTTTTGGATAAACAATGATATGTCCATTATTTCCAAGCGGTGAGAAGCTGCTTTCCCCGTCTTCGATTTGCTCTTTCGGGATTACCGTCTGCAACCCCGCCATTAAATCGGCAACAATCATATCGAAACCCCCATTTGACAATTTTAAAGAATCCCCAAATTATTTCTAACTATTTTAAGTATTTAGAAAAATAAAAACAGACGTTCCTCCTCCTGAGGAATGACGATCATTGGCCCCCTAGCGAAAAAACCTTGCCATTTCTTTTATTTGACGGCTATCACTCAATCTCCTGCTTTTATGAAAGAGTAACTGTCTATATTATAAATTTTCAGAATAGTATTAGCCAGCAGGAGATCTATGTTTCTTTATAGGAAACCAAGTTTCGTATATGTGGCAAAAAATTTTTTAACGGAGTCTATTTGGTTTAATCACAAAATAACATTTTTTTCAGAAAATTTCAATTTGATTGTATAGCTATTTTTCAACTTATTGTTTGGGCTGTAATTTGGAGCGGTTTCTAAATAGCTTCATGAGACTTAAAACCAAGCCGGGATGAGATCGTTTTGCCCGTTTCAATAATGAGCGGCATTAATTCCTCCAGACGTTTTACCGTCATCCTTGTGGAAGGTCCGGAAATACTGACCGCTGCTGTGATTTCACCTTTATGATCGAAAATAGGTGCGGCAATGCATGTAATCCCTTCCTCGTTTTCTTCCATTTCAACACCGTAGCCTTGTTTCCGTACTTTGTGCAATTCATTTAGGAAAATTTTTTGATCAGTGATTGTATTTTCGGTATGCCTGCTCAGTCCTTTTTTTGCGATAATTTCTGCGACTTCTTCGTCAGGCAAATGCGCCAAAATCACTTTGCCGACACTGGTGCAGTGTACAGGGGCTCTTTTTCCGACCTTCGAATGGGTCCTTAAAGTTTCGTTCCCCTCCAGCTTTTCGATGTAAACCACTTCTCCCTGATCATAAACAACAAGGTGAATCACTTCATTTGTTAACGTTTCTAGCTCCTTTAAATATGGTTTTGCCTGGGTTCTTAGGTCAATAGATTCCAACAGCATGGAGCTTAACTCCAAATACTTATAGCCTAATTTGTATTTTTTCGTTTCCTGATCCTGCTCTATGAAGCCGTGGGCAGCAAGGGTGCTTAATAGTTTAAAAACCGAACTTTTATTTAAATCCAGAAGTGAGGCAAGTTCTGTTACTCCCATTCCTTCTTTTTTCTCGCTCACATACGTGATGATTCTTAGCGCCCTGTCTACAGATTGAATCATAGGCTTTCCCCCGATATTCCAACTTTTCAATTATTATAACATAACAGAAGAAAAGTAAACGCTCCAGCTTGTTTAATTGCGAACCCAGCAAGTCTATTCTATTACGAGGTTTAGCTATAAAACTGGCATTATTTTTGAACAATGGCTATACTAACAATGGTAAGATGTTATATGAGGAGTGAATTCAATGCAATCACTGAATGGAAAAACAGCCCTGATTACGGGTGCCGGCAGGGGAATTGGCCGCGCAACAGCTATTGCGTTAGCGAAAGAGGGAGTAAATATCGGGCTAGTTGGCTTAACCATGGCGAATCTTGAAAAAGTTGCAGCTGAATTAGCTGCTTACGATGTCAAAGTTTCTGCTGCTGTTGCCGATGTAGCAGATCTTGAATCCGTCAGCAATGCCGTCGAACATATTAAAGCAGATCTGGGAGCAATTGATATTTTGATCAATAATGCTGGAACAGCTAAATTTGGCGGTTTTCTAGAATTACCCCCTGAAGAATGGGAAAAAATTATCCGCGTTAATTTGATGGGTGTCTATAATGTAACAAGAGCTGTGCTGCCGGGAATGATTGAACAAAAATCCGGAGATATCATCAATATCTCTTCTACCGCCGGCCAAAAAGGTGCACCGGTAACGAGCGCCTACAGCGCTTCGAAATTTGCCGTTCTCGGTCTGACAGAATCGCTGATGCTTGAAGTAAGAAAGCATAATATCCGCGTTAGTGCCCTAACACCAAGCACAGTTGCCACCGACTTAGCGATCGAAACAAACTTAACAGATGGCAACCCTGAAAAAGTTATGCAGCCGGAAGATCTTGCCGAATTCATGGTCGCCCAGCTGAAGCTTCATCCCCGTATCGTTATTAAAAATGCTGGCCTCTGGTCAACGAATCCATCCTAAAAGAACAGGAACTGTCCTCTCTGAAGACGGTTCCTGTTCTTTTTAGCCTTGAACCTTGATCGAAACCGTTTCAACGATTTCAATCGCTCCCTTGACAGATTGCGCCATTGCACAGTTTTTAAACGCAACTTCCAGTGACTTTTCAAGCTGCTGCAGATTCAAGTTTTCTCCATCGACTATATAGTGAAACGAAATCTTTGTGATCCGGTTTGCTTCGTCAGGATTTCTTTCTACCGATGCCGTAATTTCAATTCCTTTGTAAGCAATTCTTTTTTTTTCCAATATTTTTTTAAAGACACCGCCACTGCACCCAGCAATTGAAGAAACCATCAACTGCACCGGTTTGAAGCCAATATCTGAGTTCCCTGATATACTCAGCTTTCCAAATTCAAACTCTGTTTGAAATGCTCCAGTTTCACTAAGGTTAAATTTCATGTTGCTCTCCTCCTTCCTTCTTTATCATGCAGCAAAAATGTTAAATTTTTATTAAAAAACAGCTAGACACTAATGATTTTTTGCGTTAAATCCAATTCAACCGTTTGTTTTACGCGAATATATTCCTTGATTACGTCTATCGCTTTTGTGTTTTGATACGTTTTTTCGTTTTCAAAGTTTTTTAAAATTTGCTGACCCGCCGAGACAATTTTATATCGATCCCCCAGCGTAAAGCCCCGCCCATTGATCGTTGCTGTTTGAATTCGATGTCCTTTTGGATTATACGGTTTGAAAGTCATGTAAAGTCCGCTTGAGCGCAAAATATATCCGCCTTTTTGCTCAAATGGATCAGCGGAAAATACTTGCTCTAAATTGTTTTCAAGCGCTTTTAACAGCTGTTCACCCGTTAATTCAATTAAAAAAATCTCTGGATTGGCCGGAATAATTTGATTCAGGTCGTATTCCGTAATCGCTCCAGGAAGAATTGGCGTACCATAACGCCACCCGTGGGAAAAGGCAACATCAGCCCCATAATGGTGCAGATATGCTTCTGTAATCAGCTTGTCCATCGGCGCTTCATTTAAAGTCGCACGATGAAGCAATGTTTTTGTTGCTCCGATAATGTTTTCGCGCATGCTTTGATAGGGTGCAAGGATTTGGTCAACCAGCATGGAAATTTCACCATCATCTTGATATTCTCCAGCTTTAAGTGGAATTAATTGATAATCGACAGACGTCATTCTTTTGTTTTCCAAACCGACAACGAGCTGGCCCACAAATGAACTGCTTGATCCTGCTTGAACGATGACCGTATTATTTGTGAAAATCGGCTTGATGACCCTGTCATGGCTATGTCCGCTTAAAATAACGTCAATCCCCGTGATCATCGATGCCAGCTTTACATCGAGCGGCAGACCCATATGGCTAATCAAAACAACCACATCTACTGACGCTGCTTTAAGCATTTGAATAATATAAGGTAGCTGTTCAATACCCTTATTAAACAGCAACCCGGCCGAAAATGATTTTGGCATTGTTACGTCCACATAAGGATACGTTAAACCGATCATGCCAACTTTCACATTGCCGGTTTCTTTCACTTCATAAGGAACAAAAACCGGCTCATTTTTTTGCTCATCAAAAACATTGCAAGCTAAAGTGGAAAAAGGGAGTCTATTCGCCAAGGAAATCAGCTGCTCTTTGCCATAGGCAAAATCCCAATTTCCTGGAACAAAGGCATCAAGGCTCAGCTTTTCAAGCAGCGGGAGAATAGATTCCCCTTTAGAAAAAACAAGCGGAGCCGTTCCATGGAATAAATCGCCGCCATCGACAAAAAGGACATTCTCATTCTGCGCACGGAGCCCTTTTACAAATTGAGCAATTTTCGCAAACCCACCGACTTTCCGAATAAATGGTCCATTACTTCCCCAAAATAACTCTGGGTGTTCCACGAGAGCACCGTGGGTATCATTCTGCTGGACAATGGTTAATAATTTTCGCATCCTTTTCCTCCTCGTTTGCTGTTGCAAGTAGTTTACCCTTTTTTGTTTAATGGTAACGAATAAGAGGAATTTTATTAATATTCAGAAATTATAGTTATTTATTTTTCATTTTGTGCTATACTACTTGTTATTGTGGTGTATTCATTTTTCACCAAGCTCCCCTACAAAATAAGGAGTAAGAAAATAATAAGGAAGGGTATCGAATGGATTATTTATTTGCAGAGCAAACCCATAATTTAAAGTCATCAGCAGTCAGGGATATTTTAAGTGTTATTCAGCAGGGAAATGTGATTTCATTTGCAGGAGGATTGCCTTCAGAAGAAAACTTTCCTCTGGATGAAATCAAATCGGCCTATGAAAAAGTATTCACTTCCGGTAAATCGTGCTTACAATACGGTTTAACCGAAGGATTTATTCCGCTTAGAGAAGCCATCCAAGCGAGAATGGCTCAAAAAGGAATCGAATCAGCTCCCGATCGAATCCTGCTTACAACTGGCTCGCAGCAGACGATTGACTTATTTTCAAGGGTAATGCTCTCGCCAGGGGATGTTGTTTTAACAGAAAACCCTACCTATCTGTCAGCGTTGCAAGTATTTCGTTTTAATGGCGCTGATATTGTAGCTGTTGATGGGGATCAAGATGGAATGGACCCGCTTGATCTTGAGGAAAAAATTACAAAACATCATCCTAAATTTGTGTATGTTATCCCAACTTTCTCCAATCCGGATGGGAAGGTTTGGAGCTTAGAACGCCGTAAGGCAATTTTGGAATTATGCTATCGTTATAACATTTTAATTCTAGAAGACGATCCATATGGAGACATAAAATTCCAGGAGGATGAAGTTTATCAGCCAATAGCCTCGCTTGATAAGCAGTTAAGCCATGTAATGTACACGAGCACGTTTTCCAAATCCGTCGCTCCTGCATTGCGAACAGGCTGGGTTACCGGTCCATCTGAAGTGGTGAGAATGATGGCTCAAGCAAAACAAATGGCCGACTTGCATTCCAGCTCAATTGATCAGCAGGCTCTTTATTATTTGCTGCGCGACTTTTCTTTAGACAGTCACATTCAAATACTGAGAGAGCAGTATCATAGCCGGATGGTGATCATGCGGGATTATTTAAATAAGCTTGAGCCGGGTTTATTTAATTGGAATGAACCGAAAGGCGGTATGTTCATTTGGGTAGAAGCCGCCGGCAATCTAAACACAGCCAGCTTGTTAAACACTGCCGTGGCCAACGGAGTCGCCTTTGTGCCCGGTGCACCTTTCTTTGTAGGCGAAAACGAAGGACTCAACACGTTCCGACTGAACTTCAGCCACTCAACCCCGGAAAATATCAAACTCGGCATGGACCGGCTTGTGTCGGTGATGTTAAATCCTGTGGCAGTGTGAGATTGAGATTATTCGAGTAGTGGGGGAAGCCTAACCCCCACCTTTATTACCACGTAGGTACCGTTCGGTATAAAGCGAATCGAAAGTTTATGAAATCAATCTGTTTAAAATTTTAATCTTGCTCTTGCCATATTGGTTATTTAGGGGTAAGAATAGGAATTGGATTTTTTAGAAATTCACCAATCCTTTTCGGGAGTATATGTTTCCTTTAAAATTCCTAATTTCACAAGGTTCCGATATTTCGTTTTAACCTTTTTCTATGCCCTTAGTCGCTGCATAATGTGTTTATCAATATCTTTAGCGTATTGCTCACACTCCCCCCAAACTTAACGTGAGAACATGTTCTCTTGAAACACTTAATTCACGACGTTATCAGGTCTTTCATTGTTCACGATTCTTTCAACGTCTGTGACTACCTTAGCACCCATACCTCTCAAACTCTCATTTGTATAAGCAGAGGTATGCGGAGTGATTATTACGTTGTCATATTGGCAGAGCGGATGGGTTTGATCAATCGGCTCACCTTCTACAACGTCCAAAGCCAAACCACCAATCGTACCGTTATCCAGCGCTCTAAGTACAGCATCTTGATCTAATAATTCACCGCGTGCAGCATTCGTAATATAAACACCCTTTTTCATGAGATTAAATTCCCAGTCTGAAAGCATATGGTAGCTATTTTCATCAACTAAAGCATGGAGGGAAATGACATCAGATTGACTTAGCAGTTCGTCGAGAGTAACAGCTTCAGCTCCTCTGCTTTCAATTTCATCTTTTGTTTTAAACGGATCATAAGCCAATAATCTCATGTTAAATCCATATTTTAAAATTTCGCCAACACGGCTGCCGATATTGCCAAAACCAATAATCCCCGCTGTCTTTCTGCTGATTTCGCTGCCGACAAATTGAGATCTGTCAGACCATCTGCCGCTCTTTGCCGCTTCTGCCGCTGGAACGGTGTGGCGCATAACTGCCAATAAATTGGCAACAGCATTTTCTGCTACACTGTCCCTTTCAACCAATGCCGATACATTTGTGACAACTGTACCTTTTTTTGTCGCTGCTTCAATATCGATATTGTTGTAGCCAATACCATGTCTCGAAATTAACAGCAATTCATCTTTATGATCAAAAAATTCTTTGCCGTATTTCGGAGTTTGGCTGGTAATGATGATGTCGAATCCGTGCAGCCTTTCTGCCAGCTCTTTTTCTGGAATATCTGCTGGAAACTTAAATCGTTTAACCTCTCCAATTTTTTGCAGACTTTCCATTTGATCCGGGAATCTTTTGCCGAAGCTATTCGAGTTGACGATTGCAATTTTATGAGCCATTTTTCCAGTTCCTCTCTTTATCTTAGGCGGTAATTAATTTTGCCTCTTGAAAAGCTCTTACATAGGCTTTTGCCCGCTCAGTGATTTCGGCAAACCGGCCTTGGGCTGCCAAATCTTTGTTAACCAGCTCTCCGCCAATGCCGGCAGAGCATGCCCCCGCTTTAATAAAGTCAGCAAAATTGTTTATATTGACTGCTCCAACAGCCATCATATCGATTTGTGATAATGGCCCTTTTAATTGTTTAATATAATTTGATCCGAATACGCCCGCTGGGAAGATTTTTACGATTTGTGCGCCATTTTCCCATGCTGTTAATGCTTCAGTAGGAGTGGTAACTCCGGGAACAGGCAGAACGCTGTATCTTTGGCAGGTTCTAATCATGTCGATATTCAAAGTTGGAGATAGAATGAAAGACGCACCTGCAGAAATGGCAACTTTAGCAGTTTCTGAATCTAGTACGGTGCCGGCGCCAATTAACATCTCGTTCCCATACTTAGCAACTAATTCTTGAATCATTTCTGCTGCCCCAGGCGTATTAAAAGTTACTTCGATTGTCCTTACTCCGCCTTTAAGTAACGCTTCAGCAATTTTGCACATTTTATCTGCAGAAGTGCCTCTGACAATGGAACAAATTCCTTCATTTTTGATTTGTTGTAAGACTTCATAATCTTTCATGTGTATCACTCTTCTCTTTTAAAATTCATTTCAGATATCCTTTGTAAAAGAATTACCACTCAGCAATTGTTCCGTCATAGTTGCGCCATTTAGGATTGCGCCAATGCAGCCCTTCCAGGCTGATTTTTTGAACCTTTTCTTCATCGATTTCAAGCCCAAGACCAGGTCCCTTTGGAATGTTCACGAAGCCATCTTCATATTGGAAAATCTCTTTATTTTTTACGAAATCGAGCAAATCAAATCCTCGATTATAATGGATCCCCAGACTTTGTTCCTGGATAAAAACATTTGGTGTACAAACATCAAACTGCAATGTTGCAGCAAGAGCCACCGGGCCGTATGGAGCATGAGGCGCAACAGCTACATCATAGGCTTCTGCCATTGCAGCAATCTTTTTCGCTTCCAAAATTCCGCCAGTTAATGCTAGGTCTGGCTGAACAATATCAACGATGCCGCTTCTAAAGATATCTTTAAATCCCCATCTTGTGTAAAATCTTTCACCAGTAGCAATTGGGATGGATGTATGGGCAGCGATTTCTCTCAATGCTTCATTATTTTCTGGAAGCACCGGCTCTTCAATGAACATCGGACGAAATGGTTCGAGTTCTTTTGCCAGCACTTTCGCCATTGCTTTATGGACACGACCGTGGAAATCGACACCAATTTCCAAGTCTTTTCCTGCTGATTCCCTGATCGAAGCAACCCTTTCAAGGACGGCATCGATCTTTTTAAAAGAATCGATATAGTGCAGTTCTTCGGTGGCATTCATTTTTACCGCTTTAAAGCCTCTTTCCTTACGGATAAGTGCTTCTTTCGCGACATCGTCCGGACGGTCTCCGCCAATCCAGGAATAAACCATGATTTTATCCCGAGCTGAACCCCCAAGAAATTCATAAACCGGAATGTTATAATATTTACCTTTAATATCCCAAAGGGCCATTTCAATTCCAGAGACAATCGTCATATCAACCGGACCTCCCCGGAAAAAGAAGCGGTACAATTCCTGCCAGATATCTTCAATATTGCACGGATTTTTGCCAATGATATGGTCACCGACTTCAAGAACTCCTGTTGCGACTGTTTCTGTCCGCGTACCGGATATTAGTTCTCCCCAGCCGCTGATTCCCTCATCTGTGTTTACTTTCACAAATAGCCACCTTGGTTTTACTTTATAAACTTCAAGTGAGGTAATTTTCATGTTTTACACTCCTTTAGTCTCATCAGTATAGAAATCCTGTTAAAGCCCCTGCCCTCTCTTTCTCAAATAATAGATAAACTCAGCCCGGGAATTTAATGGCTATCGGATTTACATGCTTTAAATGCAACTGCACCAAAATTCGTTATTATGATAGATACTTATTTCAGAAAATCCATATGTCTCAGCTTTCGTATATTGACCATTACAAACATCGATCAATTTTCGGAAGATTTCTTCGCCGCATTCTCGGATGCTCATTTCCCCCCGCAAGACGCCAGAGGCATTAACATCGATATTATCACCCATCATTTGATAGGTTTGCTGATTTCCAGTTATTTTGATGACCGGAATAATCGGGTTGCCAATCGGCGTACCTCTGCCCGTTGTAAAAATACAGACCTGAGCGCCGCCGGAAACCATACCGGTTACGGACTCATTATCATATCCCGGAGTATCCATAATAATTAAGCCATTGCTTTGAGGCCTTTCCCCATATCTCACCACTTCATTAATCGTCGTACTTCCACCTTTACTGGTACCGCCAAGAGCCTTTTCTTCTAAAGTGCTCAAACCGCCTTTCATATTCCCCGGGGTAGGATTTGCTCCTCTAACGTCAATTCCCAATCTATCAAAATCGATTTCAAGCCCTTTGATAATTTTCATCAGCCGTTCTTTTACTTCGTCATTTTTTGCCCGTTTTGCCAGGATGTGTTCGGTTCCAATGAGCTCTGTTGTCTCACCCAGAAATACTGTACCGCCCTCTTTTACAAGCAGGTCGCTGCAATGACCCAATGCCGGGTTGGCTGACAGTCCTGAAGTCGCATCAGAACCGCCGCAATTCGTTGCTAGAATTATAGAAGATAATTCTGTCTCTTCCCGTTCAAGCTTGGACATCTCTTCAACCATTTTCCGCGCCAGCCTGACACCCTTTTCGACTGTTTTGACAGTGCCCCCTTCTTCCTGGATGGTAATGACTTTGAGAGCTTTTTTACTTTTTGCTTTTATCTCCTCGTATAATTCGTGAGGCTGGGTTGTCTCGCAGCCCAATCCAACAATAATGGTGCCGTACACATTCGGATTCATAGCAATGCCTGCTAGAGAACGGCGCATGATATTTACACTATCGCCGATTTGTCCGCAGCCTTTAGAGTTCGTCACACATACTGCCCCATCAACTTGATTGGCTATTAATTTAGCTGTTTCATTCGAGCATCCTACCGTTGATAGAATTAACACTTTATTTCGAATCCCATAATTTCCATCGGGCCGCCGATATGCTTTTATTTTCATTTGCCTGCAACACCCTTGATATTTGCGACATGTACATGCTGACCTTTTTCAATAGGTTGTACAGCCCTGCCAATTACTTCACCATATTTATAGACATTTTCCAATGTGTTGATGGATTTAACGGCGATCTTATGATAGATATCAATGTCGTTTAAAGAAATGATCGAATCGACTACCTCACGTCCATATGTTATGGACATTCTTTCATTCTTCTTTACTTGCGATAAAACAGTGGCAACATTGTCCTGCTTATTAATCAAGATTGCTTTTTTGTCTTCATCCATCATTTTCAGCTCCAGACCTTTTAGCTCAAGAACACATTCGGAGCCTTTTCTTCATTCAAAACAGCTAGAACATTATCAACAGCGGTATCGCCCATCCTTCGGTTCGATTCAATCGTCGTGCCGCCAATATGCGGTGTTAAGATAACATTGGGCAAGTCGAACAGCGGATCATGTTCAGGCGGCTCAAAATCATAAACATCCGTTGCATAGCCCCTTAAAGACCCATCTTCCAATGCCTTTGTCAGAGCATCATAATCAATAAGCTGCCTTCTGGCCGTATTAACAATAATAGCGCCTTTTTTAATTAACTTGATTTTTTCCGCGCTTAATATATTTCTAGTTTCAGGCGTTAACGGTAAATGCAGACTAATAAAATCTGATTTTGCTAGCAGTTCATCGAGTGACACGTAGTTAACGCCAAGGTCTAACGCTGTCTGATTTTCGATTACATCATAGCCTAAAATATTCATATCATAACCGGTAGCACGTCTTGCTGTTGCTCTGCCGATTGCACCCAGCCCAAGGATCCCTATTGTTTTTTGATACAAGCTGATCCCCGTAGATTTAATCCATTTTCCATCCTTCGTATCCCTGTTTGCTTGATAGAGTCCTCTTGCCAGCATATGCATGTAACCAAATGCCAGATCTGCAACTTCCTCCGCATTTGTTCCAGGAGCATAAGTAACTATAATTCCTCTTTCTTTTGCGGCTTTCACATCAATACCATCTACACCCACACCATGTTTAGCAATAACTTTGAGGTTTTTGCAACCTTCAATGATATCAGCTTTTACTTTGTCATTTCCGACGATTAAGGCATCAGCATCGGATGCATATTCCAAGAATTCCGCTTTCGTAAAAGGCCGTCCAAACGGATTAATCATTACATCACAGCCATTTTCTTGTAACCGCTTAAGCGGTGCTTTGTTTATTTTTCCAAATGTCACAGCTGTTGCGACAACTTTCCATTTTTTCATGACTCATTATCTTCCTTTCCAGCAGGTAAAAATAAACTGCATTTTTTCAAGCCCCCTTCTTGGAGGAAGGCTCGAATAATTCATTCAGCAATTCAAAGTTTTGATTAAGATGCTTTCTTTTCAGTTTGATTCGTTGTACCAACTGCTTTATAGAAAATATTTGGATTTTTTCTAAACAGATATGTGACTGCGAGTGTACCTACAATCATAACGGCTAAATAGATTGGATTTTGGCCTATATAATAGAACAATCCATGCACAGGTCTTATGTCAGCCCCAACCATTGCTGAGCCCGTGTCAGGCAATTTCATACCGATTTTTTTCACAACGCTTGTAAACTGAGGAGAAATCGCGCTTGATAAATATAATGTAATCGCAATATTGATCACGTTCGTAATATAAGCACAAATGATATTTCCTCTAAAGATTGCTACAGCTGCAGATGCTAGGAAGAATGGTGTTACTCCTAAGTCTGCTAACATTAAGAATCTATTACCAGGTAAGAAGAATACTAGCGGTACCGCAGAAATCATTCCTAACAAACCAACTGTAATCGTATCCGGGTGGCCAATTGTCAATGCACCATCCATACCGAAGTTAATATTTCTTTGTGTTCCGTGTTTGGTTAAAATGCTTCTAACTTTATCATTAAGAACAGCGAAACCTTCCAAAAGTGCTGCAGTCGCTTTAGGATATAAGTAAATAAATGCGCCTGTACCAACGCCTAATGTTAAAATTCCGCTCCATGTTGCCATTTCGTTCAATTTATTAAACCATGCAATAAATCCAATGATAACAGCTACTATGAAACCGATTACAACGGAGTCTCCCATGATGCCAAATCTTTTGCGAATTGTACCAGAACTTACTTGAAGTTTTGTTAAACCAATCTTATCAAATACAAATTTCAAAATTATTGCTACAATCGTGCCGCCTTGAGCGCTTGCATGCGGAAATGAGATCCCAGGAAGTTTGAAATGCTGTTGAAATGCCGGAGCAGTAACATCTGCCAACAATAATAGGAATAATTCAATTGCAATTGCGGTAATAATACCTAATGTTAGGCTTCCCGTTGCATAGTAGACCATACTTCCGACGAACGTCCAATGCCAAAAGTTCCATAAATCTAAATCCAGTGTATCTGTCATTTTTAGAGAAAGTAAAATTAAGTTTACAATAATCCCCATTGGAATAATAATAGCTCCAATGGTTGTTGAATAACCAAGTGCTGCTAATAGTGCCCATCCTGTATCAACGTATGGCAACTGTAAGCCATTTGACTTAATCATGTCTGAAACTGCTTTCCCCATTAACCCTAAGAAATATGGATTCAAAATAGAAATTAATCCATTAAGACCAATCCCGATAAAAAGGGCAGAACGAATTGCCTTCGAAGGTTTTATTTTGAGACATAATTCAAAAATTAAAATAATGAATGGCAACAGAATGGCAGCACCAAAAGTACTCATTATTTGTTGAAATAAAGGCATTATTTATTTCCCCCTCTTTTCCAAATTATTTATTGTTGGCAATTTCTTTGATTCTTTCGATCGCTTCCTCTTTCCCGATACCTGTTAAAAATGGCACACCGCTAAAAATTGGAATATCAGAGTTAATATCAAGTTCTGTACCAGCTGTAGAAATAATCACATCATAATCGCCATTTTCAATCGTCATAGCAGTGTCAGCAACACGACCCTGTGAAAATTCAGCCGGCACATCCATATCTTCAAATGCCTCACGTAATGCAACTAATGCAATTGTAGAAGTTGCAACACCATCTGCACATAAAACTAATACTTTTACTCCTTTTGACATAATCTCTATTCCTTTCGATATTTTATTTTTTTGAAAAAGTAAAGCGGTAGGTTAACCTGTTTTACGTTTAAATACCAACTCTATCGAAGCCTTTTATAATGGTAAGGATTTCATCTCCGCTTTTTATTTTGGAAACCTTTTCATAAAATGAGTCATTTTGAATCAGTGCTGCCAATTGTCGAAGAGCTTCAATCTGATGCTCCGAATTGTTTAAAGCCAGCATGAATACAAGGTTGACATTAACTTCATTTTTCGGGTTTTCCATGTTTTTAAATACAACCGGGTTTTTTAACAATGCAACTGTGATTACTGGCTTAATAACATGTTCTTTATCGGTATGCGGCAACGCACAGCCAAAGTTTTTTAATTCCAAGCCTGTCGGATAAGTTTTCTCACGATCCAGCAGTCCACTAAGAAAGCTTTCTTTCACATATCCTTTTTTTATTAACTGCCCTGACAAAACCTTAAACAGTTCATTTTTACTTTTGACTTCTAATTGCGTGAAAATTAGATCTGGTTGAATTAAGTCTAAAATTTCCAAAGTGACATCACATCTTTCTGACATAATAATTTACTCAAACAAAAACTATCAATTTCGGTAGCCTTTTCAATTAGTGTTTCCGGTAAAACCAATCGATTGGATAATCAAATAGTACCTGACGGTAGTTACAACATTCAACACCAATAGTTCCTTATTTATTTTCACATTTGATTTCAATATTGAAAAAAAAAGAACAGTTTCTATTGCAAAAAAAAGGATATAATGCTATTGAAAGCACTTACAATAAACTTTTGCAATTTCAATATTAATGGTAAACGGAGGGTGTGCGAATGGAAAAAAAGCGGCTGCACGAATTATTGGCCTTTCTTTTGGAACAACATGACTATATTTCTGCAAAAGATATTGCCAGCCAATTCAACATATCACAAAGAACTATTTACAACGATATTAATACGAATGAATTCCAACAGCTGCTGAATGGAGCTTCCATTGACAAAAAGCCCAAGGTTGGTATCAAGCTTATTGCAGATGAACATCAAAGAAAAAATATCTATAACATACTGAATCAGTCTAATTTCCATTCTTTTAAGGGAAATGTTTTATATGATGATGTAACCAATATTTTACTTATCCTTTTTAATAGCAGTCATTCTGGTGCAACCTTTGATTTCATTTCTAAGCAATTGTATATGTCGAAAACTACTCTCGAAATCACACTAAAGAATACGGAAAAATGGCTATCATTATATGAAATCAGCATTGAAAGAAGAAAAAACTATGGATTATCGTTAATTGGGAAAGAGACCCAAATTAGGAAGTCATTTAAAGATTTGTGCTTTAATTTGCAAACATTAGAAGCAAATAATGACTGCAACTCTCCTTCCAGAATAAACAGCAGACTTAAAATAAATCTTGATAAGATTTTTACAGCAGATGTGGTAAATAAAACGGCGCAAATTGTCAATACAGCGGAAGTTAATCTCAATGAGGCTTTTACAGATTATGACTATTCAAGCCTTATTACTAAATTATGCATATTAGTCCTAAGAAATAGAATTGGCAAAACCGTCAAATCCGATCATCATTTTACTAATGATATTCGGGAACAGTTGGTTGCACAATTAATCAAAATTCAGTTGGAAACAGCATTTCATTTAAACCTCACAGATGATGAGCTGAATGAAATAACCTATTATATTTTGACGACAAGGAGACAAAACAATAGTCAATTGTTTTCCTATAACTCTACTTCAAGAATGCTGATTGATCAATTTACCGAGTCGCTAAGCAACAGCTTGAATATTGATTTAACGAAAGATGAAGAATTAAAAATAAATTTATTAAACCATTTGAATCCAGCAATCCGCCGTATCCGCTACGGCATTAAAATTGAAAACCCGTTACTTACACAAATAAAATACGAATATACCAGCGTTTATATTGCTACTATGACGTCTATTGAAGAAATAGAAAAAAATGAAAAAATCGTATTTGATGAAAACGAGTTAGGCTATATTTGCCTCCATATCGTTGCCGCAATTAATCGCTCTACGAAAAAACGTTATATTTCCGCCTGTTTAATTTGCGATGGAGGGCTAACGATTTCAACATTTCTTAAAAGTAAAATAGAAAAGCAGTTTAACGAAATCTTAATAACAAAAATCATTCCTTTGAACCAGTTTACTCAAGATATAATTGAGCAATTTGATCTTGTACTGAATTCTACCAACATACCATTATATTTAAATAAAAATGTGATCTCCATCAGTTCCTTGCTGGTTGATAATGATCAGGATACGATCCGCTCTTGGATTATCAAAAAGGAGTATCAAAAACTGGTACATAAGGAGAACCAAATCAGAAACAAAATCTTGTTTTTCAAAGACGATTTACAGGATAAAAATCAATTGATCAAGAAATATTGCAAGCTTTTATCTATCGATAATTATGTTTCCGAAGGATTTTTACAATCTGTTTTAGATCGTGAAAAAAAGGCATCAACATCTTTGGCCAGAGGAATTGCCGTTCCGCACGGTACAGGGGATCTTGTCAAAAAATCCGTTATTCTTGCAGTCCTGTTGGAAAAACCGATTCCTTGGGACGAACAGATAGTCGATTTAGTATTTTTAATCGCAATAAATTTCAACGAGAGCAAAGACTACCGCTATTTCTTTGAAAAATTATTTTATATTGTTTCGGACAATGAGTTAATAACGAAAATAAAAAAAGCATCAAACGCAATGGAAATAGAAAAACTAATCTTTGATTCTAATCATTATTAATCTTTGATTCTAATCATTATTACGCCCATTCCTTTCGCTTCGCTCAAGGCACAAAACGCAATGAAATAATTGTGCCTTGAGCGTTATTTTTATTAATCTATAGTCATAGGGATAACAGTTAACCACAAACACGCGGAGGTGAGTGGGCTACTCCAGGTTGTGGAGTGACCGCATGATTATATGTGTAGATTGCCTTTCCAAGCAAAAATAAGTGTGACAAAAGAGCACGCAGACTTATCTTTGTATAAACATTACTCGTTTATCGCTTGGCAATCAGTCAATGCTGTTTATCCCTATAAAAACTGATTATCCCATTTGCTGTGGTATTGATTTCCACAAAACTTTTGTTGTTGCCTGTATCGCTTCCACCAATTAACAAGGGGGTTACTACCCGTGTTCCCGACAGCTAAACATTTATGTTCCCGGGCAGGACTTACACCCACGGAATAACGAGAGTGTCGACAAGAATACGGGGTTCGTACCTTTTAATTGATCCTTTCCTCAATATTCATTTCGTCAATCGTTTCAGGCTCTAGCTCTTCAATAACAGCTATGCTAGCAGTACTAAGCTGAAGAATCTGTTCGTAAACATGATTCAGAGTATAAAGCTTTTTACAACAAGAAATATCAAGAAGTTCCTAAGCAAGCATAATCACAAACGTGCTCTCGACTTAACCGCAAGAAAATTGGTACGATTGGTGTATTCACTACAACACACCAATCAATTTATACACACCATCGGAAAGAAGAGATTAAGATTTACTCTTTCACATCCTTCCTAATGCCCAGCTTCGCACACAAGCAGGATGGTGAAAATTTGAAAATGGTGCAGGTTTATTTGGTATACCCTTTTTTAGGTTTTTTTCGTCTTTAAGCCAAAATAATTTCCAATTCTTTAGTTTTTTGTGCTTGACATATTACCATTGGGCTGTTCTTAGAATAAATTCTTTTTAATTTGCTCGAATTTTCCAACGGAAATTTCTCCGTTATTTATATAGAAAATATGGAAACAATTCCTTTTTATTCCTTATTGCTTTCCTCCTTCCCAGGCAGTTTTTGACTTCTGGTATGATTTAAAGATATTTCAGAAACATAAAGAAAGTATGGAAAGAAGAAACGAAAAAAACTGGCTGAAATGATCGTTTCAGCCAGTTTTTTTATCTAATGAACCAAAATTTTATTGTTCCATACTCTCCGTTATTAGGTATTAGCAAAATATAATTAAAATCAACTGAAAGACCAGTGCTCAGCTAGGTTTTGTTTCACCATTTTAATTAAAAGAGAACTAGTGATTTCAAGATCTTTTAAAAGCGGGATTGGACGACTGGCACTTACTAAATCCACATCAGATCTCATTAGTAATTGTTCAACATCAAATAAATCTGATTATTGACCGTTCCCAATGATGAGACGCCATTTTGAATATTCGATAACAGAACGATGAATTTCCTTCCGCTTTTGCTAAAGCTGTTAAGGGCATTCCAGCCAGGGAGCACGCCATGGTCAGAGTAACTTCCGGGGTCGCTGTATAAACCCATGCCATAATTATTTTTAAATGGCGTGAAAAACTGCTTTAAGCTGTCCTTCGGCAATAGCTTTTCAGAATAGAGTGCTTTATCAAATAAATATAAATCGTATGGAGTTGTGTATATATCACCGCAGCCAAACAGCTCTGACATATCAGGAAGTGTGGGTGAAATCAATTGATCATCTTTTTTCTTGTAACCTTTGGAAACATAAGGTTCTTTAGAATATTCCTCGCCGAAGCCCGTATGTTTCATGCCTGCCGGATCAAAAATATGGTGTTTCACATACGTTTCAAGAGTTTCTCCTGATACTTTCTCGACAATATACGCGAGAATTGAATAATTTGAATCACTGTAATTCCACTGCGTCCCAGGCTGGAACTTCAAAGGCCCTTGTTCAATCTTCTTGATCAAATCATCATGAGAAATTTTTTGCCTTGTTTCCGAATGCTCCGGAATTCCAGATGTGTGTGTTAACAAATGATAGAGCAATATTTTATCCCCATTCGGAAAATCAGGGATATATTTCGCTACCGGATCATGAACATTCAGCTTCCCTTGCACTTGCAGTTGCATCACAGAGGTGGAAATAAATACTTTTGTTATCGATCCAATATAAAAAACTGTTTCGGAATTATTCGGCAGCTTGTTTTCAATATTTGCAAACCCATATCCTTTATTAATTAAAACTTTATTATCCTTTACCACTAACGCTGTTCCGTTAAAATGTGAACTTTTTAAGTATTCATCAATGGCAGGTTCGTTCATAACGTCCTTCACTTTGGGAGACAAAGCTTTTTTCAAAGGCGTTTTTTTTTCTGAAAGATGATGTTCAATTTTAGCGGTCTTCGTCTTTGTCTCGTTTATATCTTGTTGCTGTAGAAAATAGATCAATGCCATAGCCGTTAAAAATAAGAACAAAAGCTGGTAAAACAGCCGTTTTCTTTCCCTTTTTTGCCGTGTGTTTTTCATCCGGTTCAATCGATCTTTTCGTGTTTCCGTCATATCCCTTCTCCCTTCCATTGCATTATACAATGGAAGGGAGAAGGAAGGAATTGTGTAGTGGTATTAATACGAGAGGAACAACTTCCAGTGCGCTAAAGGCGGCACCGTAAACGATCACACCTGTTGGCAAGCCGCTAAAGTACAGGTGATGGAACGTTCCAATAATCCCACCGAATGGATCTCTTTCTGGAAAAGCTTCTTCCATCTAATGATGTTTTTGTACAGCGTAATACCATGCTAAGCCGCCGATACCAGAAAGGAGCAGGACAAAACTGACAACGAACCAGACAACCATTTCTCCTGTCGGCCGATTGCCAATCAGAATTTCTTAATTATCGTTCAGAAAATCCCGAAGCCTACGAAATAAAAGAAATTTTACAACAAAACTGCATCCTCAGCATTGTGCTGAGGATGTTCTTTGAAAAACTTTTTACCATGTCATTTGATATTACAAAACTCCACAGGGCAGTTCTCACAATGAATTTCAGTTTTTAAATACTGTATATTGTGGACGGTAATGAACTTCCGCTTAATTGTGATAACCCCCAGATCCCTTAAATCTGTGAGCATCCTCGAAACCGTTTCTCTCGCTATTCCACATAAATTAGCCAATTCTTGACTTGATAGATTAAGATTAATGAAAATCCCGTCTTCTTGGATCACTCCATAACTATTGCATAATCGGATCAGCGTCGAATAGAGGGCACCCTTTTTCCCAAGGAGAACAAGGTCGCGAAACTTCGTTATCGTTCTGCGAAAATGGTCGTTCATCCACTTTAAATATTCCATCGCCAGTTTGCTATTATGAAAAAGTTCCTGCTCAAGCGTTTCAATGTCAATTACTGCCACTTCTGTGTCTTCAAGAACTTTCGCATTGAAAAAATAGGTTGGATTGTTCGTAAATAATGTTAACTCGCCAACCATATCGTTTGCTTGGCAAAGCCGTAAGCCAAGCTCTTTCCCATCCGAATTCACCTTTGAAATCATAATTTTTCCATATCGAATAATGTACATTTCTTTCGAGGGCTGTCCTTCAAAAAATAAAAAAGTTCCTTTTTCTGCAAATCTATTTTGTCCTGATGATTTAAGCAGTTCATTTAATTGAAAGGAAATTGGATCCGAACATTTCTGAACAATCATTACGTTCAACTCCCTACACACAAAGTCTGACAAACAACCCATAAGCCGTTTTCACTCAGGGAATTCATGGAAAACCGCTAAAAAAGAGGACTAGACTAAACTCGAAATCCTGTTCATTCTCCAGTCCTCTCTGCAGACTTTAAAATTCCTTGTTTCTTCGATAAAGGACAGGACTCCGTTTAAAATAATTGAGCGGGGCACTCCACACATGGACGAGACGCGTGAATGGCCAAATCCCAATTAAAAGAAAAGAAAGCAATAGATGGAGTTGGAATCTAAACGGTACCTCTCTCATTCGTTCGGGATCAGGTGTAAAGGTAAGCAATCCCCTCACCCATGGGCTGATGGTTTCCCGATAATCAAAGCCGGGATGAAGCCGATTGCCGATTAAAGTATTGTAAAGTCCCACAATGATTATGAAAAAAATGAGCCAGATCGTGATCATGTCACTGATATCACTAGTCAGGCGAATCCGCTTATTTGAATGACGGCGGCCCAGCAAGATGATGATTCCGGCCAATGTCAACAGGCCAGCAAATCCTCCTCCATAGACCGCTCCTGCATGGTAGATCTCTTCAGTAATTCCTATATTATCCAGAAATGTTTTTGGAATCAGCAATCCTGCTACATGCCCTAAAAAAACGAGCAATATTCCGATATGAAACAGCATGCTGCCCCATTTCAGCTGATTTTTTTCAAAAAACTCACTTGATTTAGCTGTCCACTCCATTTGCTTGAAATTGTAGGAGTAAATATGCCCTCCGATAAAAATAGTCACCATGAAATAAGGGAAGATCACCCATAGAAATTGATTCATCTTCAATCTCCTTCCCTTGATAAAGTGATTTTTTCCAAAATAACGGCACCAGCTAGACATGCTTCGGCCAAATGGCGATATGGGCTATTCAAATGGGCTAATTCAGCTTTAAGTTTCTCGATTGACTCTCTCAAACTACCTAGCAGGTTTACAGATATGTCTAAAGGTGCAACCGAAACAAACTCTAGGACAAGCGGCAAGTAGTCGGGCAGTTCTTCATCTGTCATCAAAAATCCGTTTTCTTTGTATAATTCTTTTAACTCAACTAATATCTGCCCCCGCTTTCGCTGTTCACCAGCTTTTAAATAAGTAAGATTGAGAGAGCATTTTGGGTTAAAATCAAATAATTGAACATACTGTTCAGATAGGTCATCCAAAGAAATTTCGCCTATCTCATTGAGGAAGGAGAGTAAATATTCCGTTAACGGAGAATCCTCAAACTGTTTTATACCATCTACCAATTCCTTCCACTTAAGCCAACGCTTTTCAGGATATTGCAGCAAATACGAAATCATTCGAAAAGTATTCCGTACGTCTAATTCATTGTTTGAGGAAATGGAATTGGGCGTTCGTTCCATCATAACCACCTACCTCGCATGAATTGCAATCGAACTCAAACCCCGTTGAGCCTTGCTCATGATATAGATTTGCAAAATTCTCTTTATGGGCAGAAGGAATGACAAAGCGATCCTCATATTTAGCAATTGCCAGCAACCGGTACATTTCCTCTAAATCTAGCATCCATGCCAACTTTTTCGAGCAGAAGATTGCTCGGTGTTTCGCCAAGCTTTTTCGATCTCATGTAATGGCGCATAACCACCATTTTTTGAAGAACAGCTTTTATCACTTCCGCATCGCCAGCACTCAACATGCTGGCCAAGTAATCGATCGGGATTCTCATTTGGCTGATAGCTGGAAACATTGATTCAAGAGAACCGTTGACATCCTTGCCCTCAAACAGCTGTGTAAACGGGCTTAATGGCGGCACATACCATACCATCGGCAATGTCCGGTATTCCGGATGAAGCGGCAGGGCAATTTGATATTGAACCGCCAGTTTATATATTGGAGATTTGCGGGCAGCATCCAGCCAGTCATCCGGTATGCCATCAATTTTTGCATGCGCAACCACTTTTGGATCTTTTGGATCAAGGAACAAGCTTAATTGCTGTTGATAAAGTTCCCGTTCAGAAGCTACGGAAGCGACTTCTTTCACCCGGTCGGCATCATAGAGCAGCACGCCGATATAACGCAGCCGTCCTGTGCATGTCTCAGCACATACCGTTGGCAGTCCCGCTTCAATTCTTGGAAAACAAAAAGTGCATTTTTCCGCTTTTTGTGTTTCCCAATTAAAATATACCTTCTTATACGGGCATCCCGTCATACAATACCGCCAGCCGCGGCATTGCTCTTGGTCAACCAAAACAATCCCGTCTTCTTCCCGTTTATAAATCGCCCCGGACGGGCAAGAGGCAACACAGCCTGGATTTAAACAATGTTCGCACATTCTCGGCATATACATCATAAACGCTTGCTCAAACTCAAATTTTATCGACTCTTCCAGTTTTTTTACGTTCGGGTCTTTCGGTCCGGTTACATGTGTGCCGGCAAGATCATCTTCCCAGTTTGGTCCCCACTCGAGCTCCATCGTTTCACCGGTGACAAGCGATTTTGGCCGGGCAACAGGCTGGTGTTTTGTTTCCGGGCTATTTAGTAATTTTTCGTAATCGTATGTCCATGGTTCATAGTATTCATCCATTGTCGGCAGATCGGGATTGTAGAAGATTTTTCCTAAAGCGAGTTTATTTAATTTACTGCCGGACTTTAATTCCAGTTCGTTGTTTTTAAGAATCCAGCCGCCTTTATATTTCTCCTGATCCTCCCATTGAATCGGATAGCCGACACCTGGCTTTGTTTCGACATTATTAAACCAGATGTACTCGGCACCAGGGCGATTTGTCCATGTATTTTTACAAGTAACACTGCATGTATGGCAGCCGATGCATTTATCAAGATTCATCACCATTGCGATTTGCGCTTTAATCTTCAAGCCAAGACACCTCCTTCATCTTGCGGACGGTCACGTAAAGATCCCGCTGGTTCCCAATCGGACCGTAATAATTAAATCCATAACTAAGCTGGGCGTACCCGCCAATTATTTGCGTCGGTTTTACATGGATCTTTGTCGGGCTGTTATGTGTTCCACCCCGTTCTCCGGTGATGTTCGTACCAGGTGTATTAATATGTTTGTCCTGCGCATGGTACATATAGAGAGTTCCTTTCGGCATTTTATGGCTCGTAACTGCTCTTGCGGCAACGACACCGTTGCGATTAAAAACTTCTACCCAGTCATTATCTTTAATCCCTGCTAGTTCAGCGTCTTGATCGCTGAGCCAAACATGCGGGCCGCCGCGGAACAAAGTAAGCATCATTAAGTTATCCTGGTAAGTACTATGCATATTCCATTTACCGTGCGGCGTTAAATAACGAAGCTGGATTTCTTTTTCTTGATGGCCAGGAATGCTGTCACGTATTGAAAAAACCATTTCCGGCAGGGTTGGCTTATAGATTGGTAAGCTTTCCCCATATTCCTGTACAATTTCATGATCAAGATAAAAATGCTGCCTTCCTGTTAAGGTACGGAACGGAACCAGTCGATCAATATTTGTTGTAAAAGGCGAATAGCGGCGGTGGTCTTTATTTGATCCCGTAAAGACAGGCGTTGGAATCACTTCGCGCGGCTGTACGGTAATATCGCGGAAAGTATGTTGTTCAGCCGCCCGATCCTCGGCAATTTCCTTCAACGATAGGCCTGTTTTTGCTTCTGCATCTTTCCAAGCTTTTATCGCAACTTTGCCGTTTGTGGCACTCGACAAACACATCATTGCCTCAGCAGCGAAACGGGCAGTTTCAATGCTTGGCAGTCCATAGGAAACCCCTTTTTGATCAATGGTGCCATTCATTTTTTTCAATTGCTCATATTGTTCCTTAACAGAAAATGCGATGCCGTGGGCGCCAATCGGTTTCGTTTCTGCCAACGGTCCGAGGCCAATGAATTTTTCATAAACTTTTGTATAGTCACGTTCCACAAACGCAAATCTTGGCATTGTCACTCCCGGTATCGGTTCGGCTTCCCCCTTTTTCCAATCGCGCACTTTGCCGAATGGCTGGGCAATTTCATCCGGAGAATCGTGTTGGAGCGGAACGGAAACGAGATCTTGAACAGGTGAAGGAAACTGTTTTTCTGCCATTTCCGAAAACGCTTTGGCAATCCCTTTAAATGTCTCCCAGTCTGTTTTTGCTTCCCAAGGCGGATTGATCGCCGGATTAAATGGATGAACAAATGGATGCATGTCGGTGCTTGAAATATCATGTTTTTCATACCAGGTTGCAGCCGGTAAGACAATATCCGAGTAAAGCGCATTGCCCGCCATCCGGAAATCGACACTGACGAGAAGATCAAGCTTTCCTTCCGCCCCCTTCTCTCGCCACTTCACTTCTTCCGGCTTCATCTGGTCGTTTTCTTTTCCTAATAAGCCGTTGGCTGTCCCAAGAAGATGTTTTAAGAAATATTCATGTCCTTTTCCTGAACTTGAAATTAAATTCGAACGCCATACGAATAAATTTCGCGGAAAGTTAACAGGATTATCCGGATCCTCAATGGCAAATTCCATTTTTCCGGATTTCAATTCATCGACAACATATTGAACAGCCGCTTCTGGCGTTGCCGCCCCTTGCTTTTTGGCCTGTTCATATAGTTCTAACGAATTGCGGTTAAATTGCGGATACGATGGAAGCCAGCCTAGTCGAGCTGCCAAAACATTGTAATCTGCCGCGTGCTGATACTTCGATTTTTTCACAAGCGGTGAGGCAAGGTCATTCATCGATATTTCCTCGTACCGCCATTGATCCGTTGCAAAATAATAGAAGGACGTCGCATTTTGCAATCTTGGCGGCATGGCCCAATCACGGCTAAAAGCAATTGTTCCCCATCCCTCAGGGACACGAACTTTCTCCTGTCCGACATAATGGGCCCAGCCGCCTCCGTTCACTCCTTGTGACCCTGTTAGTAAAACTAGATTAAGAATACTTCGGTAAATGGTATCGCCATTAAACCAATGATTGATTCCCGCACCCATGATGATCATCGACTGTCCCTTTGTATCAACAGCATTTTGTGCAAATTCTCGTGCAATCTTAATCACTTGTTTGCGATCGATTCCGGTGAACTTTTCCTGCCAGGCAGGTGTATACGGTTGATCATCCTCATAGTTTGCCGGTTTCCCATCTCCAAGTCCCGCCCGGTTTACTCCATAGTGTGCAAGCATAAGATCAAAAACGGTTGTCACACAAATTTTCTCGCCAGAAGCCAATGTTATGTTTTTAACTGGAACTGTCCTCGAAATAATTTGTTTCCCTTGCTTATCAAAATAAGGAAAATCAACTTGCACTTTGTCATCTTCCTGGCCGAAAACAGTTAATTCCGCTTCATATGGATTTCCTTCCTCATCTTGCGAAAGAAGGTTCCAATTGCCCTTATTTCCCCAGCGATGTCCGATGCTTCCGTTCGGAACGATAATCTTTTTTGTTTTATGATCTATGACCGTTGTTTTCCATTCAGCTTTTGTAAATGGCAGACCCAAATCATTGGCGGTTAAAAAATGATCCGCGGCAAAGGCGCCGCCATTCCTTTTTAACTTAATTAAATAAGGAAGATCCGTATACTTTTGAGCGTACTGATAGAAATACTCTGTTTGATGATCAACATAAAACTCTTTTAAAATAACATGTGTCATGGCTTGAGCCAGTGCTGCATCTTCTCCTGGATGAATCGCAAGCCAATCATCGGCAAATTTAACGTTTTCCGCATAATCGGGGCTGACGGTGACAATTTTAGTCCCTTTATAACGTACTTCTGTCATAAAGTGGGCATCAGGCGTTCTTGTCATCGGCACATTTGAACCCCACATCATAATATAGCCGGCATTGTACCAGTCACTGCTTTCTGGAACATCCGTTTGTTCGCCCCATATTTGCGGGGAAGCCGGTGGCAAATCGGCATACCAATCATAGAAACTGAGCATTGGGGCTCCAAGCATAGATAAAAACCGTGAACCAGCGGCATAGCTGACCATGGACATGGCTGGAATTGGCGTAAATCCGGCAATCCGGTCAGGCCCGTATTTTTTTAGAGTGTAATGAAGTGAAGCGGAAATGATCTCGTTCACTTCTTCCCATGATGTCCGAATAAAACCGCCTTTTCCTCTTGAGGCCTTGTATTGTTTGGCTTTATCTAGGTTCTCCACAATCGTTTTCCAAGCTTGAACAGGATCGTTTTCTTGTGCTAATGCTTCCCGATACATTTTTACTAGACTGCCACGCACATATGGATATTTCACGCGTAAAGGACTGTAGACATACCACGAAAAGCTTGCTCCCCGAGGACATCCCCTTGGTTCAAACTCCGGCATATCCGGTCCGCAGCTTGGATAATCAGTCTGCTGGTTTTCCCACGTTATGATTCCATCCTTTACAAATACTTTCCAACTGCAGGAACCAGTACAGTTAACCCCATGTGTTGTTCGCACAACCTTGTCATGCTGCCAACGATCGCGGTATACTTTTTCCCATTCTCTGCTACCGGTTGAAAGCTGGCTCCAGCCGTCCGAATAATTTTCCAACGGTTTTAAAAAACGGAGTTTATTCATCCATTTTGACGATCTGGTTTTCATATAAATCTCCTTTCAACAGGAGGGTCCAGCTGCGAATTCTTTGCATTCTTTTTCCTCCTTCATTTTCTTGTTTTTAGTGTAATCGCAAGCAAAAAAAGAAGGTATCAGGGAAAATCCGGGTGTTGCTCAGGGAAATCACTTATTTATGGATCATGATTTACCCGATTCGTCACAATTTTTCTTTCGAATTGGTTAAATAAAAACGCCTTTTCATAGAAAAGGCGCCAATTTGTTCACAGCTCATCTTCGATCAATAAGCTTAGAAAAAAATTCATCGTTAGTATTGTTTTTTCATTTTCAAAAATCATATCAATGCTGCCATTTAAAGTCCTCACTTCGTCCGCAAGGCGGGAAAATGCTGCTTCAGAAAGCTCCATTTGCTTTTCCGTTTCAATTTGAATCGAAAATTGCTGCTCGGATTTTAATTCAATCACTACTTTCACCTTTCGCTCTGTTCCCCGTAAAAAGGCGCGTTCAAGCAGAAATTCAAATATAGAAATCAGTTTTTGCTGTGTATTTTCGGACAGCAATGTGATCCGCTGATCAAGCAAAATAATATCTAATTTTTCTCCCCAAATGATTGTCTTTTGGACAAAGTATTCGGACAGAAAGGACTTTTTGACCTCTTTTTTTTCCTCGTTTTGTTCTCCCTTTCTTCCGAGTGTGTAGGAGAGAACGATCTCATCTGATAGTTCATTTAAATAGTGAATTTCATCGCTGGAAAATTTTCTTTTCGTCCGCTGACCGACAAGCAGGACACCGATTAACTGAGTTTGAAAAAAAAGCGGAACCGCCACAGCTGATTTCAATTCTTCAGCAATTAATATCGGAAATTCGAGAAATTCATCTTGAAGTTCCTCAGGAAAGTCAGTAATCAAAAACTCTCTTTTTGTTTTTAACACCCTGCCGCAAATCCCTTTTCCACTTCTGACAACAATACCAATGTAGCGATTATTCAAGGAACCGACCGCTAGTTTCCATCGGAATTCCATATTAATAGGATCATAGAATGCAAGTGCTGAAAAATCTGTTTTTATTGCTTCAACAATTGATTTTAGACGTAAATTCAGTCTTTCTTTTAGCGTTGAGTTCACCATAAATATCACCTAATTATCCAGGAGGCCTCTCCTTAGTGCAAATTGTACTAAGTCCCGCCTTGTTGTAAGATTGAGTTTTTCCATGGCTTTTGCTTTATGGGTTTCGACAGTACGGGGGCTGATCGTAAGCAGTTCTCCAATTTCTTTATTTGTATACCCTTTCGCGACAAGGCTGAATATTTCCTTTTCCCGTTCCGAGAGAAGATCAAAGGAATCATCGTATTCTTCACCGGAATCATGGAACACATGTTCAATAACTCTTTTCTGTGCAGTCGGATGAAGATATGCCTGGCCCGAGTTCACCTGTCTAATGGCATCCACCAGTTCCTGGCCAAGAGAAGATTTTAACAAAAAACCGGAAGCACCTGCTTTCAAGGCTCTAAATAATGATTGCTGATCATCATGCATGGAGAGAATCAGCACCTTAATAGGAGGAAAGTTTTGAACAATTTCACTTGTTGTAGGTAATCCATCCCTTCCGTTCGGCATGCTTAAATCCATAATTACGACATCCGGATTGGTTTTCGGGATCTTCTGCAATGCCTCATTTCCTTCTGCAGCCTCCCCAATCACGACCATATCCTTTTGTGCATTCAGCAGCATCTGCAGACCATCACGGACAACCGCATGGTCATCAACCAAAAAAATCCGAATTTTGCTCATTTTCATCACCTTGATAAAATTGGTATTGTCACCTGTATCCGCGTACCCTTACCGATTTCTGACTTGATCAGAAAAGTTCCTCCCAAGATAGAAGCCCTTTCTTCCATACTATATAAGCCGACTCCGCTCCGATTAGCGGGATTCAGTTCAAACCCTTTTCCAAAATCCGTTATGAACAGTGACACACTTTGTTCGAGCCTATTGACCACGATATCGATTCGTTCCGCACCTGCATATTTGGCAGCATTGATTAATGCTTCCTGCGCAATTCGATAAAGGGCTGTCTCGATTGCCGCCGGCAGCCGTTCGTTTTCCCCCATATAGGTAAAGTTAATTTGAATGCCAAACCGCTTGCCAAAATCGCGAATAAAGTTTTTTAAAGTAGCAATAAAGCCATGGTCATCTAATGTTGAAGGCCTCAATTCCGAGGACAGATTGCGAACATCCTCAATTGTTTGTTTGACCATTTGTTGAAGGATACCAAGATGTTTTTCCGTCTCATTCTCGTCCTTACAAACCGTCTTGATAATATCTGTTTGCAAAAGGATGCCAAACAACGATTGGCCAATGCCATCGTGAAGCTCTCTGGAAATAAGCTTTCTCTCTTTTTCCTGAGCCTGAAAGATGGAATGGGTGATCATCTTTTCAATTTTTTCATGCTCTGCCCTTCGTTTTTCACTAACCTTTTGCAGGCTGACAACAATGCCTTTCTCCCCTTTCAAAGTCGTATAATGGGAGATTGTCGCCAAAACAGGAATAAAAGTTTTTGTTTTGATCGATAATTCTACAGGGTTTTCTTGATCGTTTTGCAGAAAACAGTTTGAGGATACATCGCAAAATTTATCAACCCCCCGAAACGTTGAGCAAATATCACAGAAATTTGTGATGTTAGTTTGATTTGCTTCAATCCCAAGGAATTTTCTCCCCGTTTCATTTATGCTTACAATCTTTTTTTCTTTATCCAGAATCAGAATACTTTGGCTGCTATTCTTGATTACCGCGAGCAATTGTTCTTGGTGTATCCTTGTTTTCTTTTCTTGCACAAAAATAATCATAAAAAAACAGTTATGAGCATCAGTACAAAAAAAATTATCGGCAGTGCATTTTGATATTGCACATCAACATGAAGCATATACATAATCGAAAGAACGATGATAACTGAAATTCCTATCGAGAACATCCCATTTTTCAGCAAAAACCGTTGCAAATTTCCATTCGTTATGCGATTTTTAAACTTCATACCTTCCCTTCTTCCCGCTTCTCCAATCACCCATTTTTTAATTACACATTCGCTCAAAAACTTCTTTACCTTCATCTTCCATTGTTTGACTGCTTCATGTTGTGATTTACATCACGGAATTTTAAGTAGTTTTTACTATTTCATGAACATCATTATCGTACAAAAAAATGACCGCCCCTACATGCTCCATTTATGATCATTTAGCAACATTTTGAAGCTCTCACCGTATTACTGTGACGTTTCACTACAGCAAGAATTACATAAGTTCAAAGTTTGATAAAGCAAATGTAAAGCCCGCTGGAATATTCCAGTGGGCTTTACGTATTGCATTAAATAATACGAAAAAAATTCATTTTAAGCTGTTTTTCTAGTCGGCTCTACATTTTGCTTTTGGCCGCTATATTTTTTCATTAAGAAATAAGAGATAAAGATCGAGATGACTGCAAGAATGATATAAATGATAAATCCTTTGGCATAGCCACTAATTCCGTAGAGGTCCGTAAATTTCCCCAACAACGGCGGAACGACAAAGCCACCAAATGCACCAAGTCCGCCAACCCATCCGCTTGCTCCTCCGGGCGCTTTGCTTACATATGTTGGTACAAGTTTGAAAACGGCCGCATTGGCAATACCCATACCAGCTCCCAAAATAATTTCCCCAATCAGCGCAATGCCAAACGAAGTAGTGAATGTCAATATAACAGATCCAAGGAGAACAAACGAAAAACTCATAATGGCAATTCTTTCTCCGCCAAATCGGTCGCTCAAGCGTCCGCCATATACACGGATAATTGAGGCGAAAAGAGAAAAACCAAGTGCCATTAAAAGACCTGCTGTTCTTATGCTCATGCCATGGAACTTAACCCAATACGTAGGGAACCATGAAGTAAGTGCAAGAAAACCGCCGAAAGATGTAAAATACAATGCAACCAATGCCCATGTTCCCGGAATTTTGGCTGAAGTTTTTAAAGCTGTTGCTACATTCCCTGATGGGAAAAGCTCTTGCCCCAATTCACTTGAAACTTTCCGCGCTTCAATATCTGAAAGACCTTTCTTTTTCAACTGGAAGTAATAAGCATCATTTGTAAAGAATGCATAAATGATCGTTCCAATAATCAAGAACACTAACCACATAGTATAAGCAGCCGGCAATCCATATGCAGTCAGAATCATTGGAAGAATAATACCAAATATTCCGGGGGCTGTATTTCCTAAACCGCCATAAGTTCCTAGTGCCAACCCTTGTTTATTTTTTGGAAACCAATAAGAGGATTGCGGTCCGCCAACGGAAAATGTCGCTACACCACAGCCGCCTAATAACCCGAAAAACAAGACCCACGGAAATTTTTCAATAGTAAGTTGGCCCGTGTAAATGATTGAAGTTAAACCAATCATCCCGATGATCCCAATTGATAGGAGGATAAGCATTGGTTTTTTGCCGCCGGCTTTATCAACCCAAGCCCCAAAAGGAATTCTTAACAGTGAACCTAAAAGCTGCGGGGCACCAACTAAAAACCCTAGCAATAATCCTGACAGTCCCAGCGCTTTGTTTAACTCTGTTGCAACTATCCCAAATAATGATACCGCCGCAAATCCAACAAAAAAGCCAAACGTCGTCATTGTCAGACCGGTTTTCGGATTTCCTTTCAATCCGTACTTAGCAATCAGATCTTTATTCTTCATACAATTCCCTCCCTTTATAAGGAGATCGTAATCCTTCAAAAAACAAGAAATATGTGACCAGCGTCACAAATAAATTTTGTTACCATTTTCGTCAAAAAAAATAGCTCTAAATTTCACTTTATTCACCTCCTAGGCGGAATGATTAAATTTCTATTTTAGAAGTGGCAATAAAAAATTTCTTATTTAGCAACTTTTTTATTTCCATTTTAGAAAAATGTTAAAATTATACTGTCTTAATGAAGCGAGGTGTGAAAATGGAGATAGGTGAAAGAATTGTTTTGCTTCGAGAGAAAAAAGGATCGAAGAAATACGAAAAGACCTCGAACATACAGATGGACTTGCGTTTGATGGAGAACCACTTTTAGATGAAGCAAAGGAGTCTTTTTTGGAAGCGATGGAATTCATTGTGCGTCAGACAAAGAAAATCAACAAGAAATATATTCCTAAAAAATACAGGAAGGATGATGATTTTTAAGAAGATCAAGGATGAGTACAAAAGGATTTAAAACGGTCACAAATGAAAAAATCGATTTACTTTTTGCGATTATAGATAGCACTCCTTACGATCCTCACACAGTGAGTCAATTTTGGAATCGTATCGTCAAACGCTATGACTTAAAAAAATCTCTTTTCATGACCTGAGGCATTCATCGGCATCCTACTTACTAAGCAAAGGACACAGCATGAAAGCGATCCAGGAGCGGCTCGGTCATAAAGACATCAAAACAACTATGAACCTCTACACTCATGTTACAAAAAAGATGGATGAAGAGCTAGGAAATGCCTTTTTGGACGTCAGAAAATAAAATCGGTCAGTTGTTTGGTCAGTACAGCAGGAAAAACACAATATAAAAGGGTTTCCCGAATCGCAGGAAACCCTTTTATAACAACGTCTTTTAATGATGACCTGTGACGGGCTCGAACCGCCGACCCCCACCCTGTCAAGGTGATGCTCTCCCAGCTGAGCTAACAGATCATGGTTATTATTGTTTCGCTTAAGACATTCATTATTATAATATGATTTTAAAGGGTCGTCAACAGCTTTTCACTGTTTGATTATATGAAATTGCAAACATATGTTAAAATGCAGATAGACTTTCATTAAATTGGAGGATTATAACGATGTCTATTCCAAAGGGATCGATAAAAGAGATTGTGTTTTCGAGCAAGGAACTGGGTGAGGATGTAGAGCTGTTGGTGTATCTTCCCGCCAATTTTTCGCCGTTGTATAAGTATTCCCTGCTACTTGCACAAGATGGTCGCGATTACATCCAGCTAGGGAGAATTTGCCGGCTAGCTGATGCGTACATATATGAGAAAAAAATCGAAAATTTGATTTTTGTTGGGATCCCATACAAAGATGTTCAGGATCGCCGGAAAAAATATCATCCGAACGGCGGACAGAATGAAGCGTATATTCGCTTTCTTGCCCATGAATTGGTCCCTTACCTTGATCAGCAGTTTCCAACCTATCAGATGGGGTCAACAAGATCCTTGCTTGGATCGTCGCTTGGGGCGTCGGTATCGTTGATGACCGCTTTAAAGTATCCGCATACGTTTGGAAAGGTGCTGCTGCAGTCGCCATTTGTCAATGACAGCGTACTTGAGGCTGTGAAAAATTTTTCAGATGAAGAGCTGCTGCAAATTTACCATGTTGTTGGCTTAGGGGAAACCGAGGTGCAGATGACTGACGGAAAAAGAAGCAACTTTTTGGAGCCGAACCGGGAGCTTTCCAAAATATTTTCCTCAAAGCCGTTTAGTTACTTTTATGAAGAAGGGAATGGAAACCACTCCTGGCGTTTTTGGCAGACAGATTTAAAACGCGCGTTGAAAAGAATGTTTTAACTGGTCATTGCTTAAACGTTAATCTTTGCTGTGACAGGCCTTCTTGACAAAATTCGCCCATAAAGTTAAGCTGTTCCTAAAATCAGAAAATTGGTTATAATTCTTTTCTGGATGATCATTCCTATTTTAAATAGAAAAATTGGGAGGTAGAAGACGTATGAAATTTGGAGTTGTTATTTTTCCGACAAAATCGCTTCAAGATTTGGCTAATTCCTATCGTAAACGGTATGACCCGCACTATGCTTTAATTCCTCCACATTTAACGCTGAAAAGCGCTTTTGAAGCAACAGAAGATGCAATTAAGCCGATTGCCGACAAGCTGAGGCAGTTAGCTAAAGAGGTTGAACCTTTTACATTAACGACAACAAAAATCAGTTCCTTCCAGCCAGTGAACAATGTGATTTATATTAAGGTAAATCCATCACCTGAATTGGAAGCGCTGCACGCTAAAGTCAATCAGGAATTTCAAGGAGAGCCTTCAGAATACTCGTTTGTTCCGCATATTACAATTGGACAAAAGCTTTCAAATGACGAGCATTATGATGTTTACGGCTCCCTTAAGATGCTGAAAGTAGAGCATAAAGAAGCAATTGACCGCTTCCATCTCCTGTATCAGCTCGAGAATGGATCTTGGACGGTCTATGAAACATTTCGTCTTGGAAAGGAAGCTTAAACAGTGGCTGTAACAATTGTTTCAACTAGAAATCAGTTAGAAGATGCCTTTTTCGTCCGGAAAACGGTGTTTGTTGAGGAACAAAACGTTCCTGTTGAAGAAGAAATTGACCAATATGAAGAGGATGCAGCGCACTTTGTTCTTTACAATGATGGAGCTCCAGTTGGTGCCGGGAGATTTCGGATCGTGGATGGCTATGGCAAGGTGGAGCGAATCTGCGTTTTAAAAGAAGCAAGAGGAACCGGTGCAGGGAAAGAGATCATGAGCCGGATTGAAAAATTTGCTGCGGAAAAAGGCTTGGAAAGGTTAAAGCTGAATGCGCAGACACACGCCATTCCTTTCTATGCCCGTCTTGGCTATGAAGTCGTCTCCGAGGAATTTTTAGACGCTGGTATTCCTCATAAGACGATGGTGAAAATACTTTAAAGAAAACTCGACCAAGTAGGAATAATCGGAAAAGAGGCTGACCCAAAAGGTTATGAAACATTGACCTTTAGGGCCCACCCCTTTTCTTTTTATTGTTTTTTTGGATTATGCGGGCCAAATGAGCGGGGATTTCCCCATTTTATTTTGCTATTTTTTGCTCTTTTTGAGTGGATGTTGCCCACTTTTTCAACTTGTGGGCAACACAAATAAGACCCCATTCCACCGTTGTTTTGGAAAGGCCTCTTAATGTGAACCGTTGGAAGTGGCTGTTATACTTAATTTGACCAAATACAGGCTCCACTTCAATTTTCCGTTGTCTATACTTCTTTTCCCCTTCCTCAGAGGTTAATCTTTCCCGGACTTCTTGGCGCTGTTAAGGGTGTCCCTAAAAGCTATACTTTTGGGACACCCTCATCTTTACTATCATCCGAACGGTTAAGGTCATTTTCTTCTACTAACCTTAGCCGCTCTTTCCTTCGAATTCTGAGGCTCTAATTTTATATTTTCCGATTAAAACGCAGGCCGATTCCTGTCACTTCCGCGTAAACTTCATCGATTTTTTTACCGCTTTGTTCGATCTTTTTTTTCGGCTCAAAGGAGGCTTTCATGACGGGAATATTGCCTAATTGAAGCAATGATGCTTTGCCGGCCCGCTCAATTTGATCTGTTCGAAACGGATTAAACTCTTCACGCATGCCTCTAATGTGGTATTGGTTATATTGTTCAAAATTTATTGGTAAAATATAGCCCATACTCCAAGCACCCCTTCCCTTCTCAATGTCCTTTACCCCATTTTTTTTAAATAAAACATCTCTTAGTGTGATATGATTAGGTTTGTCTTATTTTTAACAAACAAATGAGGGAAAAAATTGAAAACTGCACTTTTCCAAAATAAATTGATTACCCTTGATGCCTTAGAACGCGGTGAATATCAAAAAATTTACAACGCCGGCAAAATGGGAGATCTTTCCTGTCCTGCATGTCATGAGGAAGTTCGTCTTTATCTTGGCATCAAGCAGGATCCTTATTTTTTTCACATTCGATCTGTACAAACAATGTGTCGCGACGCCGAAACGGAGCCACTTCAAGTGAATGAAACGGCGGCTTTTGTCGAGCAAAATGGATTTCGCCTTCCAAAGGGACGGTCGATCACAGTTGAAAAGGAAAAATCCGTACCTTTCCGATCGGCAAAAATCATTCAAACCGCTTCCCCCTTCCGGGTACCCTCAAAAGCCGTGCAAGGCATTAAGGAGCACTATTTGCAGCAATTAACCAACCGTGGCATTTCTCTTGACCACAATCAAGCAGCCGCTGTTGTCCAAACTGAAGGATCCCTCCTTGTACTGGCGGGAGCGGGCAGCGGTAAAACCCGCGTGCTGACGGCCAGAACTGCTTATATGCTTGAAGTAAACAAGATTGATCCGAGATCGATCATGCTCGTTACGTTTACTTCAAAAGCAGCGCAGGAAATGAAAAAGCGATTGCTTGCCTATCCAAATATGGACAGCGCGAAAATTAATCAACTCGTTACGGGTACATTCCATAGTATTTTTTATCGGATTCTTTTATTCCATTCCGCTGAGAAGTGGTCTGGAGAAAAATTGCTGAAAATGGATTGGCAGCGCGACCGAATTTTAAAAGAGGCAGGAAAAGAGCGGGGTTTATCTGAAAAGGAATTCGCATTTGATCTCGCCTTGCAGCAAATCGGCTTTTGGAAAAACAGCCTGATCGTTCCAAATGAGGTTAAGCCCGAAACGAAATGGGAGGAAGATACCGCATTTTTATATCAAAGATATGAGGATTATAAAAAACAGAAGGGGCTGTTTGATTTCGATGATATGCTCGTCGGCTGCTATGAGCTTTTTGCGTCGTCGCCTCCATTGCTAGAACATTATCAAAACCGCTTTCATTATTTTTTAATTGATGAATTTCAGGATGTTAATAAAGTACAGTATGAGCTTATCAAGCTATTTTCTGCGAAAAGCAAAAATGTGTGCGCAGTTGGTGACGACGATCAATCGATCTATTCGTTTCGCGGCAGCGATCCGAGCTATTTGCTCGAGTTTGAGAAAGATTTTCCGAATGCTGAAGTGATTACGCTGAACCAAAATTACCGTTCAACTCATGAGATTGTATCGGCGGC
Organism: Bacillota bacterium Lsc_1132; assembly: GCA_044598425.1. Taxonomy (GTDB): domain Bacteria; phylum Bacillota; class Bacilli; order Bacillales; family Cytobacillaceae; genus JAEVLT01. Next base: position 1,045,045 of record CP172536.1, on the reverse strand, counting down.
GAATCGGATTATTGCTGCCAACCAAATGCGAAGGCCGAAGAAAATGGCTGCCCAATTTTCGACAGCACTGCAGCCGATTGTTTTTTTCCCATTTGATGAAGAGGAAGAAGCGACGATGGTCGTTACCGATTTGCAGGAAAAAATAGCAGACGGCGCTAATCCATCTGATTTCGCGATTCTTTATCGAACCAATTCGGGCTCACGCGCGATTTTTGAACGTTTGGCCAATTCAAATCTCCCTTTTAAAATCGACCAGGATGCCGATTCTTTTTATGAACGGCGCATCGTTAAGAGCATCTTAGCCTTTTTAAAAATCAGTCTGAATGAAGACGACGCCGCTGCTCTTAGCGACATCTTGTCGCCCTTATTTTTAAAACAAACAGTACTAAAAGACATCAAAGCCGCCAGCATTTTAAAAGACTGCAGTTTTCTGGAAGCACTTGGACATGTGAAAACAGCACATCCTTTTCAAGAAAAGAAGCTGAAAAATGCCGTTGCACTGATTCGGTCCTTGAAAACCACATCTCCAATTGCTGCGATTGAAATCATTGAAAAAGATATCGGCTTTCAAGATTTTTTGAAAAAACGGGGAACGGAAGCGACTAAACTTGAAAAAGGTTCTGATGATGTAAAAGATCTAAAAGTCGCAGCAAAACCATTTGACACGATTGGCGCATTTTTGGAGCATGCCCGCCATATGGCTGCGATGAATAAAGAAGTAAAGAAAATGGGTAAGCATTTTGATCAAGCGATCACCTTAAGCACGATCCACCGGGCAAAAGGATTGGAGTATCCTACCGTTTATGTCATTGGAGCAGTAGAGGGCAGCCTGCCGCATGATTTTGCGCTCGGAAATGCTGATCGGGCAGCGATGGAAGAAGAGCGGCGGCTGCTCTATGTGGCCGTAACCCGGGCGAGGAATCAGCTATACTTATCCGTTCCCGAAAAAAGACGCGGAAAAAAAGCTAATTCCTCTCGTTTCCTAGCTCCGCTCAAATCCTTTTTCCGGCCGTTCTACTAAGAAAAGCGCGAGGCTATGCTTCCGAAGCTTAATCTTGTGGAGCTAGACAGTTATCGAAGTTCAGATATAAATTCTGATAGTCTAAAGAAATTCGACAGGTTCAGGCACCTGTCGAATTTTCTTACTTCTTGTTCATCATATTGGCGATTGTGTTAAAATCAAGTTGTTTTCCGTCGCTAATAATGGATTGGACAATTTTGTCTTCCATATCTTTGCTTACCGGTTTGTTTGCAATTTGTGAAACGCGGCGGATCACGCTCCGAACCGTTTTTTCGTCTTTGAAATTGGCATTTTGCAGCGAATTGGCCAAATCAAATATATCTTTCATGTTAACGCCTGTTTTCTTTTCAATATTTTTAAAAAATCCATTATCCATTTTGAGATTTCACGCTCCTTCATAAACTACTTTTTCATAAACTACTTTATTGTATGAAGGAAGGATAAAAAGGTGAAGGGTGGCTAAAATTTAGCCACCCTTGCTGCTAAAGCTTTTATTCGTTATTAATAAAAGCTTGCACCTACGATGATTAATAAGATGAACAATACGACGATTAATACAAATGTAGAACCGCCATAGCCAAAACCGCCACCGTAGCCGTAACCGTAACCGCCCAATCCGAAGCACATAAACTGTCACCTCACTTATCTAATCTCATGATTAAGATATGAGACAACAAGAAAAAGTGTATAGGCGCACTCCTATGCATCGAATAAAACATCAGCAATCTCCGCCTGTAATGATTGGAAGTCCTCGCTTAACGGCTAATCCTCATCCTTTTGGTTTAAAAAGTAATGCACCGATAAAGCCAAATATAATTGCAGCGGAAATCCCAGAGCTTGTTACTTCGAACATTCCTGTTAAAACACCAACTAATCCATGATGTTTTACTTCTTGAAGCGCTCCATGCACAAGAGAATTCCCAAAACTTGTAATCGGGATCGTCGCCCCGGCTCCGGCAAAGTCGACCAGCGGCTCGTACAGACCGAAACCGTCGAGAACCGCCCCGATCACAACAAGCAAACTTAATGTATGTCCTGGCGTCAGTTTGGCGACATCAAACAATAACTGGCCAATTACACAAATGATTCCACCAACAACAAATGCCCAAAAAAACATTGCTCCCAAACCTGTTCACCCCTTTTCCCGGTTCATTTCGATCGCCACAGCATGCGCAATGCACGGAATGGTTTCGTTTTGCTGAAAGGTCAGTGGAGACAATAAAGCGCCGGTTGCTACTATTAGAATGCGCTTGTATACTCCCTTTCTCATTTGATTTAGAAGATGGCCATACAAGACCGTCGCCGAACAACCCGCTCCACTAGCACCGGATTGGACTGGCTGATCATCCTTATAAATCAGCAAACCGCAATCATCAAATTGTTTTCGATCCATTTTTAAACCGCTTTTTTGAATCAGCTCGAAAGCGGCTTCTTGGCCAATTTTACCAAGATCACCGGTTATGATTAAATCATAATACGATGGTTCCAATTGCAGATCGCGAAAATGGGCCATGATCGTATCAGCAGCAGCTGGAGCCATTGCCCCGCCCATATTGAACGGATCAGACAATCCCATATCGACCACTTTCCCGATAGTTGCTGAAGTGGTGTATGGATGATTTTGTGTGCCATCATTTTGACAGACAAGCCCCACTCCTGCTCCCGTTACCGTCCACTGCGCTGTTGGCGGCTTTTGCCCTCCATATTCTGTCGGGTAGCGAAATTGCTTTTCGACCGCAGCGTTGTGGCTGGAAGCTCCAGTTAAGACATAGTCCGCACCTTGATAGTTCACAATAAAAGATGCGAGCGCAAGCCCCTCCATCGAGGTTGAACAAGCGCCGAACAGCCCGAAATAAGGTGTTTGGACTGTTCTGGCCGCAAAGCTTGTAGGTGTAATTTGGTTGATTAAATCACCAGCTAGAAGAAATTTTATTTGTTCCTTTTGAATATTCGCCTTTTTTAAAGCTATTTCCATTGCTCCTTCAAGTAGAACCCGGTGGGCTTTTTCGTATGATTCCATTCCCATCCATAAGTCTTCATGTAAAATATCAAAATCATTCACCAGGTTTCCGTTTGCTTCAAAAGGCCCTCCGGTTACTCCGGTTGCTGCAATCATTGGCCGGTTTTGAAAAACCCAAGATTGGTGCCCCTTTAACAATTATAAAACCCCCCATATCACCAGTAATGTTTTGACCAATGCAACCACAAATGCAGAAAAAACCCCAAAAAGAATAACAGAACCCGCTAATTTAAACATATTGCCGCCTACCCCTAAAACAAATCCTTCTGTCCGATGCTCGATCGCCGCCGATATAACAGCATTTCCAAATCCGGTTACAGGAACAGCGCTACCGGCTCCGCCAAATTGGCCAAGGCGGTCGTAAATACCAAACCCTGTTAGGAGCATGGATAAAAAAACCATTGTTGCCACGGTGGGGTTGCCAGCAGTCTGCTCGGTAAAGTTGAAAAAGTAAATATAAAAATAACTGATTGCCTGGCCAATAAGACAAATAATTCCGCCAACAAAAAAAGCTTTCACACAGTTTTTCAGGATCGGCCGCTTTAGCTCGTGTTTTTGTTGAAGTTGTTGATATTTTTGCTGCTGCGGCGTCACGTTTTTTTGTTTGTTTGCCATTTCTGTTCTCCTCCTTAAGTTGTTTCATCTTTTAGTTTGATAATTTCCTGCAGCTTTTTTTCAGCTTTTTTTGCTGTAAATTTAGGATTTTTCATTTGTTCTCTCAGCTTCACTGCCTCAAGAAAAATTTTATAATCGCTCGAAACACTGAAATTCTCTTTCGGATATTTCTTTTCAAGCAATTTGTTGATTTTTGCTTCAATGGATTTCATTCTGAACCTTTGCATATGCTTTACTTTATACGCAACAAGTGTATCTTTTTTTCCCTGGACAACGGCGACATCATAAATTTCCGGAAATGAACTAATGTCGTGTTTAACTCTAGCGGCAGTACCAGCCTTTAAAGGATTATGATTTTGGATTTGCACAGGGGCAGGATTGGTCGTTTTTAGCAGTGCAAACTTGCTGTCCTTCTTCTGCCCGTTTCGGTTGCATCCTCCCATCACAAATAAGACCAAAAGAATTAAGAGAAATGATTTGACATTCTTTTTCATATGCTTCCTTCCCGCCTGTAATTATTTTGATTTTTATATTTTCCGCTGAGAAAAAATTTTTATGCTCGTGACGCTCTTTTCGATGCGGAAAAATGTTCTTTCAGCCTGAGTTACTTGTCCATTCCGATTTTTTTCGGCTGAATATATTGGTCATGTAAAAACGAATAGGAGGACAAGAAATGGTATTTTCGAAAAGAGCAGGAAATTACTCTTCCTGTGTCCGCGGGATCATTCAACGAGTTGGGGGCGACTTTGTTAATATTTGCAGTAATGGAAAAATGACATCGATCCGTATCAAGGATATTTCAAAAATAGAATGGATCAATTGCAATCCATGCCTGGATGATGGGGAAATAGGGGAACCTATTTTTTCCGGAAATGCAGCAGAAAACACGCAAATGAATTCCCACGCATACTATTACAAAATTAAAAGCCGGATGAACACTGTTCTGACTACCTATCCTGTTCAAAAACCTCGGCAACTGGAAAGCAGTTCCAAGGTTGAAAGCAGCTTGCGAATGGAAAGCAGTTCGAAGGTGAAGAGCAGTTCGCGATTGGAAAGCAGTTCCAAGGTGGAGAGCAGCTCGCGATTGGAGAGCAGTTCCAAGGTGGAGAGCAGCTCGCGATTGGAGAGCAGTAGCACGGCGCCGTGTCCACCCGAAAGCAGCGTTCAACAACTTTCCGCTTCTGAAAGTGCTGCCATTAGCAACATTCATAGCTTTGAGAGCCGTGAAAACGCCTGGGAAAGCAGTAATGGCTGGGAGAGCAGCAGCGATTCTGGTGAAGCCGGAGGAATTGAAGATATGTTAAAACAGCACGTCGGCGGGATCGTCCAAATCTGTGTTTGCCGTTGCGGCTAAAAATCAGGAACAAGCTGTTCGACAGCTTGTTCCTGATTTTTAAATCAAATAGTAAAGTAATCCCTTTCATCCAAATAATGAACGATTTTCATAACAGCTTCTTCAACCGTCTCACGATCGCTTTCAATGACAATATCCGGATTCTCCGGTTCTTCATAAGGAGCTGATATTCCCGTAAAATCGGAAATTTCACCACTAAGAGCCTTTTTATACAAATTTTTCGGATCACGCAGTTGGCATATTTCAAGCGGACATTTTACATATACCTCCACAAACTCCCCCTGTTCAAGCTGTTCCCTCACTCGGTTTCGGTCGCTGCGATAAGGTGAGATAAAAGCTGCAAGAGTTATACAACCTGCACCAACAAACAGCTTTGCCATTTCCCCAATTCTGCGGATGTTTTCAATACGATCCGCTTTCGAAAAAGCCAAATCGGAATTTAATCCGTGGCGAACATTATCACCATCGAGCAGATACGTTCGCATCCTTCTTTTATAGAGCTCCAATTCAAGCGCATTGGCAATCGTCGACTTGCCAGAGCCGGAGAGTCCCGTAAACCAAATAACCAGACTCTTATGGCCATTCAGCTTTTGACGCTGTCTTTTGTCAATTGCTTGCTTGTGCCAATAAATATTTTCCAACGCAAACACCCTTTTTTAAAATTTCCAAAACAATGGGATGCCAAAAACAGCTATGATCAGAAACAACAAATTAAGCGGCGGACCAACTTTTAGAAAATCGGTGAAACGATAATTTCCTGGCCCATAGACAATTAAATTGGTTTGATAACCGATTGGCGTCGCAAAGCCCGCAGAGGCAGCGATCGCTATAGCCATTGCAAATGGCTCCGGGTTGAGCTGCAATTTTTCCACAAGCGAAAACGCAAGCGGCAAAACAATGGCTGCCGCTGCATTGTTCGTGATCATTTCTGTCACAAGCATTGTAATCCCGTAAACAACTGCCAATGCAATATAAGGAGAAGCGCCATTTACAAATCGAACTAGCCAATCTCCGGCAAAAACCGCAAGTCCCGAATTTTCTAAAGCTTTTGCAATCCCAAACGATGAACCAATCAACACTAACAAATTCCAATCGATCGCTTCTTTCGCTTCCGCTGCTGACATATTTTTCGTTAAAAATAATACCGCGACACCGAGAAACGACACGGTAATGAGCGGCAGCCAGTTGAAGACAGCAGCACCAATGATAAAAATCAGTACGAAAATCGGAATCGTATTTTTCCATGAAAGCTCGTTTTTCGTTACAATCTCAGTCACCGCATGTTTTTGACCACCTTCCGCTTGATGTCCTGGCAGCCATTTTACGCCAAAAGTCACCATATAAATTATGCCAACAATCGTGCATGGAACGCCAATAAAGGCAAATTCAAACATCGAAAAACCTTCCAACCCTTTCTGCTTCAAATAGGCATTCACCACAATATTGGTCGATGTACCTATCAACGTGCACATTCCGCCAAAGATAGCGGCATAAGAGAGCGGGAGCAGAAATTTGGAAGGAGAAAAGCCAGCCTTAACCGCCCAGTTTTTCACAATCGGAGTAAGCATTAATACAATCGGAGTATTATTAAAAAAGGCGGAAACCGCCGACGTCATCCCCATCATCCTCGTAAGGGCACCGCGCTGCGTTTTTTCTTTTCCAAACAGCCAAAGCGCGAACCGTTCATTCCAGCGATTTTTTTCAAATGATGCGACAAGGATGGAAAGCGCAGCGATGGTTCCCACCCCTTCATTCGAAAAACCTTCCAACACTTCTTTTGCTGAAAGGACTCCCCCCGCTAACAGAGTAACGACCGCTAAAAAAACGACCGTTACTGGCGGAAACCGTTCAAATAGCAGGAAAAAGAACATTCCCGCTGTTACAAGGAGTGTGAAAATGCCTGCAGCTGTCATTTATTTTCCTGCTTCCCTCTGTTGTTTTAATCCGTTCATTAACACATCGATGACTTCTTTGCGGCTAAATTCTTTCGGAGGCCGCTCTCCTTTCATCAGCATTTCGCGCACTTTTGTTCCGGATAAAATCAGCCGGTCTTCAAAGGAATGAGGACATGTTTTCATTGAGGCCAATCCCTCACATTTATAACAATAGAAAGAATGCTCAAATTTTAAAATGGAGATGCCAATCTCCTTAGGATCGAATTGCTCAAAAATCTGCTGTGCCTCGTACGTTCCATAGTAATTGCCCACACCAGCATGATCTCTGCCGACGATAAAATGAGTGCATCCATAATTTTTTCGAACTAATGCATGAAAAATCGCTTCCCTCGGCCCAGCATACCTCATTGCCGCTGGAAACCCGGACAACAGGACACGATCCTTCGGGTAATAGTTTTCCAGCAGGACTTTATAGCTGTTGATGCGAATATCAGCCGGGATATCATCCTTCTTTGTCTCGCCTACAAGCGGATGAAGGAGCAAGCCATCGACCGTTTCCAATGCCGCTTTTTGGATATATTCATGGGCGCGATGAACAGGATTTCGCGTTTGAAATCCGACGACTGTTTTCCAGCCTTTTTCGGCAAAAATGGCTCTCGTTTGCAGCGGCGAGAGACAAAACGCTTCTTTGCTCTCCTGCTCCGATTGACACCAGACCTCAACCGGACCGCCAATGTATACTTCTCCCCGACTGAATAGTTTTTTCACGCCAGGATGATTTTCATCGACTGTTCCATAGACTTTTAAAGCCTCCCGCTGTTTATTCGGCTGAAATCGTTCCAAAACGCGGATTTTTCCAACTGCCTGCTGATTGTGTGTCAACAACACGTCCTCACCAATTTTTATTTCTACTGCAGCATGTTTTGATACAGGCAAAGTAATCGGAATCGGCCACACCACCCCATTTGCTAGCCGCATATTTAAAACGGCACTTCCGTAATCCTTTTCGCCCATAAACCCATCGAGCGGGCTGAAGGCGCCGCTGGCAATGCATTTTAAGTCTGAGAGAGCCGTTGCGTCGATTTCGATGCTTCGCTTTTCTTTGTTTTCCTCTCTCTCAACATAACAGTTAACCAGTTTTCCGCCGTGTGGTTGATTGTTCAACAATTTCACCTCTTTCCTTAAAGTTCTTTTTTTATTAGAGCTTGAAGATCGGCGGCATGCCGTTGTTTCACCATTCGTTCCTCTTTTCGAATTCGATCAAAATGTTTTTTTGTCCCCATCTCGCCGTGGTGGCGGTACTCGGTCAATGGTTCCGGAAGAAAGTGAAAATCATAGTGCTGGATCAGTCTTAACCAGAAATCGTAATCGTGGGTAAACGGCAAACGTTCATCAAAATAACCCAGCTTTGCAAAAACACTTATCTTCAGCATTACCGTACAGCCATTAATCGGGCAGCCGCCTCTCATTCTTTTTAAAAAAGAGAGTTTATTCCGAAACGTGTGCCCGATCGGTTCACTGATGATTTTGCCTTGTGCGCTGATAATAGTAAAAGCGGAATAGGAAGCAGCTGCATTTCTTTGTTCCATGAATGCCAGCTGCTTCTCTATTTTTTCAGGAAAAAATCGGTCATCTGAGCTCAGCCAGCAAAAGTACTCTCCAGTTGCATTCCGGATGCCATCATTTAAGGCGGAGGCCGTTCCGCCATTTGATTTTTTAAAATAACGAATTTGGCTTAAATAAGGGTTCAGCAAATCTTGGTGCTTCGTTGAGCCATCATCGACGACAATGACTTCAATATTTTGATACGTTTGCCCAAGTGCGCTTTTGACAGCTTCTTGGATAAAGGGACAATTGTAAAACGGGATGATGATGGATACCTTTGCACCCATTGCTTACGCCTCCCCGTTTTTTTGACCGAAGCGATAATAATTAAGGATGTCAGCAGCCGATTGCCGAAACGAAATAGCAGGAGTCCATCCCAAATTTTTTATTGCATCAAGCTTTGGCCGCTGCAGGACATCTGCCCGCGAAGGAGATGAGTTGCCTTTCAACTGAACGATAAATGGGATATTGGCAAGCTCTTGAAAGATGTCTACAACGGTTTTTAATGACCGCATATTCCCTGTTCCAAGGTCGTACTGTTCTCCCGGCTCCCCTTTTTCGAACAAAAGAGCATAGGCGCGGACAGCATCCCGAACATCTAAGAAATCCCTTGATTGGTTTAAATCATCAACTTGAAGGACTGAAGGAATTTGCTTAATTTCCATGGCGGCGATTTTTTCGGCAAACAATGAACAAACCCCTGCTGAAGCTCCAGGTCCGATTAAATTGCAAGGATTGGCGACGATAATGTTTAAGCCAAAAAGCTGGTGCCATGTTCTGGAAATGAGGATTTGCATCGCTTTGGAAACGGCATATGGATGAAGCGGATCCGAGGATAACGAAGGCATACTTAGGGTAGAACCGACAACCACGGTTCTTGCGTTTGGAGCTTTGATCCGTATACTTTCAAGCAAATGAACAGTGCCCATTACATTGGTATGGATGTTTTCAGCTGGATTTGCCCATGAATCAGCCACACTGTTTTTTCCAGCCAAATGCAAGATAAGCTCTGGCTGTACTTTCTCAACGGTATCCTCTATTTCCTGGTAGTTTCCGAGATCGCATCGCAAAAAGGAACCTTCTATAATGTTTTTCACTTCACTTCTTCCTGTTCCAATCACATGAAAATTTTTTTGCGAAAAGTAATGGCAAGCATGCTGACCTGTAAACCCATTTGCTCCGGTTATAAGCATCGTCTTTTGTTTAGTCATTGTCCATCATCCAGTTGTATAAGTCCGAAAGCATTTCCGGATAATCGGGTACGGTATGGTGCAGTTCCTTTCTCGTGTCAATCAAGGTGCGATCAAGAGAAATTTCGCCATCCGGCATGATTTCCACATCGTTCTTTTGGAAAACTCTCTGGATCAGCAGAAGCAATTCATATTTTGATATTTTTGTTGGCGCGGTTAAATGATATAAACCGGATAAATCCTGTGCGATGCATTGATCAATCACTTTTGCCAATTCAAGGGTAGTGACTCCGTTCCACAGAACGTTTTGGTAGCCTTTGATTTTTCCTGATTGCTTCATAAACCAGTGGAATAAGCCGATGCCATTTTGTTTCTTTTCAGGGCCGATAATCGATGTGCGGATCGTTAAATGGCGTCCGCCAGCCACTTCACCGAGCGATTTTGTCTTTGCATACACGGACGATCCATCCGGGAGATCCGCTTCCGAATATCCGCCCTTTGTCCCTTCAAACACACAATCTGTGCTAATATGAATGACTTTCCCTCCATATTTGTCAGCCAATTTTGCTAAAAAATGCGGCAGTAAGCTATTCAAGCGAATCGCATCAGTCAGCTGGAGAGCGGCCTGTTCATTTAATAATCCGATGCCATTTACAAGAATATCCGGACGCAGCTTTTCAATTAACCCGCGAACTTGATCAATTTGAACAGCATCTAAAAAGATTGCACCTTCATCTTGGGTATTGCGGCTTGTAAAATAAACTTCCATGTTTTTCTTTTTGCGAAAGTAATTCAAAATCATATGTCCAACCATGCCGCTGCCTCCTAAAATGAGGAGCTTCATTATAAAAAACCTCCCTTCATCAGCAGTTTTTTGAGTTCTTCCTTCGTCATCAGCCCTTCGCTAGAATTGTAGCTTTGGAGTTTAACAGAAGGAAAACCGCTATAATGCATCTTTAGACCCGGAATGTCGATTGTGGGCAGAATTACATAGTAGTTTTCATTGAATACAATGGTGTTTTTGCTTTCATATTCTGAAAAAAGGATTTCATGCAGTTTTTCTCCAGGCCGGATTCCAAGTTCGACTATTTCGACTCCTTTTTTTCCAGAAGCTTCAATCAAAACTTCCGCCAAATCAAGAATTTTGCAGGTTGGCATTTTCATTACAAAAATTTCCCCGCCGACACTTTCAAAGGATACTTTAAAAAGCAATTTGATTGCATCTTCAAGCGTTAAGAAAAATCGGGTCATCCGTTTATCCGTAATTCCAATCAAATTTTTTGTTTTGATTTGGTCTTTAAACACATGTATCACACTACCGTTTGTTCCAAGGACATTTCCGCCTCTTACACAAACAAATTTCGTATCCGTCTTCAGCGTATTTGCATGAATAATCAGCCTTTCCCCCATCGCTTTTGTGAATCCATAAAAATTCGATGGGTTGGCTGCTTTATCTGTTGAAATATACATCACTTTTTTCACTTGATTTTTAATCGCGGCCTCAATTACATTTTGGGTGCCGATGACGTTTGTTTTCAGCGCTTCCAGCGGTTGGTCCTCGCAAACAGGAACATGCTTTAAAGCCGCTAAATGAAAGAGGTAATCAATACCGTTGCAAGCATCCACAATACATTCTTTTTCTTTAATATCCCCGATTAGAAACACTAATTTTTCATTGGAAAACTGGCGCTGCATCGCAACTTGGCTCGATTCATTTCTGGAAAAAATCCGAATTTCCTTTGGATTTTTTTCTAAAAGCTGCTTCACCAGCTCGTGACCCCAAGATCCTGTTGCGCCTGTTACCAAAATCGTTTGATTCTCAAACAACACCTGTCCCTCCCAAAATAAATTTGATTACTTTTGCCGATACATTCAGAGCCTGATAGCCGTCGGGCATGGGCCATTCTAAAGGCTGACTCGTCATTATTTTCACACTGCGCAAAATACTTTTCGCATCCACCCCTGAGACCATATTGCTGCCACACTGCACGGTTTCCGGTCTTTCCGTACTGTTTCTTACCGTTACAGCCGGGACATGGAACAAGCAGCTTTCTTCCTGAACTGTACCGCTGTCTGTCAAGACACAGAAAGCGTTTTGCTGTAGTTTAATAAAATCAAAAAAGCCAAATGGTTCATGAAATTCAACCAAGGGATTCATTGAAATCCCTGTCATTTTGTTTAATTTTGACCGTGTTCGGGGATGAACGCTGCAAATGATCCGCAAGCGGAAATGGTCGGCAATCAGATTTAAACCTGTTAGGATTTCTTTAAAGGACCATTCAAAATCAACATTCTCTGCCCGATGGACAGTGGCAAGAAAATAATTTTTCTCCGCTAGCTGCAAATCACTTAAAATTTTGCTTTCGGCTATTTCATCTTTAAAATGGGTTAATACCTCATAGATTGGGTTGCCCGAGACAAAAATTTTCTTTGACGGGATCCCTTCTTTTAATAGATTTTCTTTACTGTTTGAGGTATAGGGTAAATTGAACGTCGATACTGCATCGATCACTTTGCGGTTTTTTTCCTCAGGCACGTTCCAGTCAAAGCAGCGATTACCAGCCTCCATATGATAGACGGGTATCCCCATTCTTTCCGCTAATAAGGCAGACAGCGCACTGTTCGTATCTCCAAGAACAAGCATTTTATCTGGCTTTTCGACCTCGATTATTTTCTCAAGTTCTCGATAGATTGTGCCCAGCTGTGCACCTAGCGAATGGTTTTCCATCTTAATATGGTAATCCGGCTTGCGGATCGTTAGCTCTTTAAATAAGATATCGCTCAATGTAGCAGTAAAATTTTGCCCGGTATGGACAAGAACATGGTGATCCGCATGCAGATCGAGCTTTTTTATAATAAGGCTTAATCTGATTATTTCTGGCCGAGTACCTAGTACCGTAAGGACCTTCACCTGTTTCATCTCCTATTAACGTAAACTTGTTCTCTCTCTCTTTTGCGATGCATTCCTTATAACCTATGTATCTGTTAAATAGTTGGACTAGTTCACATGCCTTTATCAAAAAAAATCAGCACTTATCCGATGGATAAGTGCTGATCAGCTCTCTAATTCTCATATTCTATTTTGATTGATTTATTTTGCACGTTCATATACTCAATCAGCTTCGGCCGATAAATTTTTTCAATAACCCTCATTTCCTGGCGCATTTGCGGCTGATACTTTGAAGTGCCGGATTCCTTATGCTGTCTGAATTTTGTTAACGCTTCATCTAAATAGTGCATTTTATGTCCATTGATAAGCAGGCGAAACCACATTTCATAATCTTGGGTGTACTTAAGCTTGTGATTGAAATAACCTACTTTTTCAAATACATCCTTTTTCATCATTACTGTACAGCCATTGACAACGTTGAATTTTAGAAAATCCTGATAAATATCATTGACCATGTGACCTAATCTCCTGCCGCAAAAAGGAATAACAATCTCGTTATTTTGATCGATGATATGGTAGTTTGTGAAACTGATTTCCGCATGATTTTTTAGCATAAATTCCATTTGTCGAAATATTTTCTCCGGAAAAAACAGATCATCTGAACTCAACCAGGCAATGTACTCGCCAGTGGCCTCGTCAATCCCATGATTTAAAGCTGTTGCAGTCCCGCCATTCTCCTTTTTAAGATAGTTAATTTTCCCGAGGAATGGCCGGATTTTTTCAGTAAAAACGGTTGAACCATCATCGACCAAGATGACTTCAATATTTTGGTACGTTTGAGCGAGCGCGCTTTGGATAGCTTGATCGACATAGGCACAATTATAAAACGGAATAATGATGGATACTTTCGGGTTCATCGCTGCTCACCAGACCATTCCGAATGAATCGAATAAACTGCATTCATCCCATAATCCTCCAGCTGCTGTTCCCAGAGAAGCTTCTCTTGCTTTAAATTGTAGCAGGCAATTCTGGTTGGCATTGTGCCGTATTGTCCTTCCCACTTGATGGTGCCATCTGCCTGGCGCTTTTTGGATGGCCTTATTCTTGTAAAGCCAACGATCACCCTCTCATTGTCCAAAACGTTGATTCCCCGGCACCAGCCTAATTGTTTTCCGGAAGGAGTTATTTTCGTTAAATCAAAAATTTGGTTTACTTTAAGAGTATGGAGATCTACCGTCACGACTTTCCCGGTTACTTGGGTAAAATAAAGCAAATTTCCTTCAACTATTCCGTCGTGGATCAGGTCGCCGCCAATGTCGATTTTTTTGCCCGGCTTGGTTAAACAGATCGCATCTTTCTGGAGGCAGCGAGTTGCCCAAATATCCTGTCCAATTTGAAAAACATAGTTCGGATGAGAATGATGTGGTTTTGTCGTTGGCACCTTCCGATAGTCGGTTGCATGGGAAAATTTTTTCCATGGATCCATTCCTGTAACAGACCATTCATTGACGATTTCTCCTTTAGGTGATACCTCAAGCACCATGTCCAATCCAGTATTGACAATGAGTAAATTCCCTGAAGCAGCCAGCCTGACATGGTGGATATCATTAAAGCATGGCAATGTTATATATCCCACTCTTTGAAAATTTGGGAGGCTGAATACGAGTATTTCTGTATTGGTTCCTACATAAAGGATGTTTTGCGCAATGGTTGCTGCAGTAAACAAAATGGAAGGATTTGCATCAGGAAGGACTTCAGGAGGAGAAACATATTCCAGACATTTTTGGGCGGTCTTTCGCTGTGGTGTAACTTTTAAAATCACCCCTTTTTGGTATTGCTCCCAGTCTTGAAAAACCCCATTCTTTTGCTGGGCTCCGATTACATAAAAACTTTCCACTTCTCTCCCACCTTCATTTATTTTTCATAAAATCCTATTTTCACAAGTCCTAAAGATTGCAGCATGATCGTAAAATTCATGTGATATCTTTCTAAACTGAAATTGGTCTGAACATGGGCTAAAGCCTTTTGTCTGATCTGCTCTCTTAAAGGCAGATTGTTCATCAGCTCTTTTGCCTGTTTTACGGCATCGTCTATATTTCCGATTCTGTAATATTTTCCGGTCTGATCATGAATGACAGCCGTCCGAATCCCGTCGCAATCAGTGGTCAGCACGGGGCAGCAGCTGGACATCGCTTCTAAAGGTGCATAGGGCGCCCCTTCTGTCTTCGAAGTAACACATAGGAATCCACCGGAATCGCCTATTTTTGAAAAATAAGCGCTCATCTCCGAATTTGGCACATTTGCAAGGATTTTTAAATTGTCATCAATGTCCAGTTCCTTTCTCATCGCTTCAAAATTCGAACGTTCTGCAGGAGTGGAAAGTGTGGGATCTTCAAACATATAAAGCTCAATATCCTGATTTTCTTTGATTAACCTATGCCCTATATTCAAAAATTCACGCCAGTTTTTATTGTCTTCAATTCGACCAATCCAAGCCACAATCGGCTTCGAGTGTTTTGGTAAAGATTTATACGCATATTTAGTACAATCTATGCAATTATTAAAATTGTATTTAGGAACTGTTGGAAAAAGGTCATTAAAGATCTCCATCACATAAGGAGTTCTTGGAGTTAATAGTCCGTCCGCGTATTGAGTAATAATTGGTTTTGCCTGATTAAACAGCTGCCTTGCGCGATCTTTGCCGCCAAACCCCTGAACTTCATAGATGATTTTGCCTTTATATCCTAATCTTCGAAAACGGGGCATGGCACCAACATCTGAAGTGATCACGACTAAATCATAGTTTCCTTTTTTTATAATTTGTTTGATCTGGGCATCTTCGTTTGTGATATAAACTGGCGCACCGTGGTCATTAATCAGCGTTCTCTCTTGACGATAATAAAGGAATTCGCATTGATAGTCTTTAAGAGCAGCCCTCCGCTGACGATTTAGGGTTTCAAGGCCACCGCTGGGCAAATAAAACACAAATAAAATTTTCATAACATCCTCCATGACTTTTGAATTGAAAATAGACCGTCAATACCTAAATGCCGGTGTTTTTTAATGCTCTTTTTACCGGCATTCTTTTCTTTATAGGAAAGCTTGACTTAAAAACGTTACACTTTAACATATGTATCCAATTTAAATTGGTTCGCACAAACCTATACAAGAAAACGCAATTGTACATATGATAACGAGAGACAACTGTCATCACATGAAAATAGCCACTTTCTAAAGCGATTGTGCGCAGCTATAAATCATTTAAAAGGAGTGAACGGATTGAACCCTTCTGTATGTTTTATCATCACGACCACTTCCGGCAGAGAACCAGTTCTTCACTGGGTGGTTAAACATTTATGCAAGGATATCCCCATCCCCTTTCATCTTTATATTTATAATGATCATGCTAAACCTTTGATCAAGTCCTTATTTTCCCTTATAAAATTACAAGGAAGAGACGATATTGAATTAGTTGTCTATAATGACACCGGACTTCTAAACTCGAAAAAAATAGGCTGTGGCGGAGCAAGGCATCTTATGTTTGAGCAGACAAAGCGAAAGCATGATGTTGTGATTTCAATTGATGACGATATGCAATTAATGCCAAACTGGCTTGAAAGCATTCTCGAAGCGATGAACCAATTTTCCCATCACAATGTATTTACTGGAGTTGTAAGAGCACGCAACAATACCATTCAACTCGCTGGTTCCAAATTCAGCATCAAAAACCAAACGTTGTTTCGCTATGATTTAACAGAAGTGCATAACAAATATGAACTTACCGACTGGGGACCCATGGGATGTATGGCCTTTTGCCGCTCAGCTCTTGACGATTCCGTGTGCATCCCACCGTTATATATTAGAGATGACGCCGCATTTTATCTCCAATTACGGCGTTTAGGCATCAATGAAACGGTCGTAGTTGCTGACGCGGAAGCAATTCATAAGCCGATACCCGTTCCCAGCTCAAATTTACGTTTAAAAGAAGAAATGGAAAAAGAGATCATCTTCTTTCGAAATGAATATGGATTGGAACTGGGATATTAATTTCAGAATAAATGAAAAATGGCTGATGTCTGTTGTGCGCTCAGAATTTATGGATATGAAAACTCCTCGATACCTTTATGGCATCGAGGAGTTTTGCCTATTACCGATTATCTCCTGGATTTTTTCGAGTAAATATTTTACTCTCGTTTCAGTGGCATGCCGTTTACGAACCATTTCGTACCCTCTCTGGGCTATCTCCAATCGTTCTTTCTCATGATGGAGATAATAATATCCCTTCTCATATATCTTCGACGGGTCAACTGCGACAAACGTTTTTCCATCGATAAAACCGAGATCCGATAACTCTTGAGACGTTGTTGCCAAAAGCAAAGTATTGCAGGCCAGCGTTTCAAAATATTTCATCACTGGAAAATGGTCGATTGAATCGCAGGTAATCTGCATTTTTGCCCGATTAATCTCCTTTGCGTATTCCTCACCGACAAGCACGCGATGGGACGTATCGCCAAGATTTTTATAGCCTGGATGAGAATGATAGACAAATCCTGACTCCCTCTGCATGATTTCAAACATCTTAACTCTTACTGGATAAAGATGTTTGAACATCGCTCCTGTCATTAGCCAGTTAATTTCCTTTTCTAACTGATAGTCTTTAAAAATTGTTAGAGGAACATGATGAGGAAACCAAATTAGCCGATCTTTGAATTGCGGAAACAACTTCAGGCTTGCATCACGATAAATCGCAAAAATATGGCGAATATTTTCTCTTTCAAAAAAGCGGCTCCGTTCAAACCTTTTGTATTTTAAATCATGCATAATGGCCCCGCAAGGAATCGAAAGCTGTGAAAATCCGTACACCCTTGGTGAATAATCCGGTTTAAAATCATTTAATAAAACAAAATCGGGTGTAAATTGAACATCTTTCAATATTTCCTTTATGTCTCCATCTCTGTCGATTGAAAGCACATTTGCCTGTTTTTTTAATTCCAACTCCAAATAATAGGAACTTTTATCAACTCGCTGCAAAAAACTTTTAGTCAGGAACAAGATTTTTAGCACCGCTTTAGACCTCTCTTATTAGCTAAAAAAATAGGAAAGAGCAAGAAAAGGCTCTTTCCGCAAGTAAAAAATTCACACTTCAATGGCAACAATTTTATCAAGTACCACAAGAATAGTACCGGCTCCCGCGGAGGCAACAAATTCAAATCTTACATAATCCCCCTCAAGATCTATCACTCTTACACCTGTTAAAGCAGGCTCGCCAGGAATTTGTGTTTGCAGCACATAAACCTGGGTAATAACAGTTCCTGCCTGCATGAGATCCAGCAGGTATCTCCTTAGTGATCGATTTCCTCTTTGCATGTTTTATCCCCTTTCTCTATTTTTAGCCGTTTTTTTACAGCTCACTATTTTTATATGATGATGCCCTCAAACAGTTTGGACAATTTCCATAGGGGTAGTGCCTGTTTTAGAAATGGCAGTATTTGATACAAAAATGGAAGTCAAAAGACTGGATCATCACCGTCCAAGCTTTTGACTTTCATAAAATTCCAGTGTTTTCGCAAGTCCCTCTTCCAAAGATGTTTGCGGCGCCCATCTTAAAATGGCTTTTGTTTTTTCATTGCATAGCAAACTCCTTTTAATATCGCCCTGCCTTTCAGCTGTAAAAACAGGTTTAAGAGAGATTGATTGAATTGCCTGCATTTGCTTAAGCACTTCTTTAAGGCTGGATTCTTTACTTGTGGAAACGTTCAGCACCTCACCTGTGCCATTTTCTATTGCCTGCAGATTCGCTCGGGCAACATCCCCCACATAAATAAAGTCTCTTGTCTGCTCGCCGTCACCATATATAATGGGCGCAGTCCCTTGAACCAAAGCCTGAGCAAAAATGGCGATTACTCCGCCTTCGCCAGCAGCGTTTTGCCGTGGACCATATACATTGCCGTACCGTAAAATAGTAAAGGGAATATCATACAAAACTGAGGCAAGCTGCAAATATTTTTCAGCTGTTAATTTGGATAGTCCATATGAAGAAAGAGGATTTGCAGCATGATCTGGTGTAATTGGCAAAAACAAAGGAGAACCATAAACAGCCGATGAAGAGGCAAAAATAATTTTTTCGACTTTGTACTTCTTGGCAAATTCAATCAATTGAATGGTTCCGCCTATATTAATCGCTCCATCTTCATAAGGGTATAGAATTGAATAGGGGACACTTGCCTGTGCAGCTTGATGGATAATTGTGCGAATGGAGTGGTTATGAAAAATATCCTCAATATGGGGATCTCGTATATCCTTCACATAAACTGGAAAATCATATTTTCCGATATTTTCTTTCGTGCCTGCTGATAGATTATCTAAAATGACTACGTCACAGTTTTTTTTCGCCAGCTCGTCAACAATATGCGAGCCAATAAAACCACAGCCTCCGGTTACTAAAACCGACAATGACGCTTCCTCCTTTTTTAATTCCCACTTCGCTATTGAATTCAAAACTTCATTTTACATTATGCCTTTGAAGGACAATGAGTGCGTCCATTTCGTTTGGTTCACAGGAATTTTCCTTCGTTTTTTCATATAATACTTTTGAATCATTGCCGCTCCCCTGTTCTTTGTTCGAATTCTGACGGGAAAGCTCACCAATCGGCGCGTTTAATTTAAATATTTTTTTTCCGCTTGCCACAGCCGCAACCTTTTTTAACTTTGTTTTGCTCTTGCTTAATGATCTGTTTCACCGTCGTCTGTGCGGCTTTTTTCTGCCGATACATGTACATCGCTCCTTCTTAAGTTGTTTCTCCATAATATATGAATCGTGCATAACCTTGTTCATTTTAGCTGCCCAGCATGTTTGTGATTACCGTTTCAATGATCGATCCGACCGCAGCAACGGCGAGAATCACAATGATAATGCTCCCTGCCGCTGGAGCAAGCCAATAAAATAAGACTAAAAACAGGCTTGCCCACATTCCAGTACACCAATAGCAGCTAAGCAATTCCC
Organism: Bacillota bacterium Lsc_1132; assembly: GCA_044598425.1. Lineage (GTDB taxonomy): Bacteria > Bacillota > Bacilli > Bacillales > Cytobacillaceae > JAEVLT01. Next base: position 1,025,452 of record CP172536.1, on the reverse strand, counting down.
CTATCACCTTTTTGATGCCGGTAGATTTAGGCGTATAATAAACGTCTGTTTCACCTGCTTCATTTATTTCCGTAATCTTATCAAAAAAAGGGATTCGAATAAATTCAGTAATTTTATCAAAAACAATTAATCTTGTTAATCGAAACGATGCTAGGCCAATGACGATAATATCCAAAAAATCGACTCCAAGCACAATCGGTCACCTCTTCTTTGCCATTTCTATTTTAAACAAGGCTCGTCAGGTAATGAAAATAACCAAAAGTTGGGCGCTTTGCTTATTCCCTTCTCTCGTAATTTTTCATAATCTGTAAATGAAAATAATCTTAAATATAAGGAGGATAAACCATGAGTTGCGGTACCGATATTTACACAAGCAACTGTGTATGTGATACTTTACTTGCGATCGTAGAAGCTCAAGACCGAGTCGATTCTGGATGTACAACAAGCTGTAACAGAGCAATTCAAGAATTAGTTGGCGGGGTGACTACTGGGGGAGCCAACACAATTCCAGTCATCCTAACATGTAAGGACACTTGTCTACCATACATCGGATTCGGTGCATTAAGAATTCCGCTTACTGCCACATTTACGTTCCCTGTATCGCCAATCTTCAGAGTTGTTGAAGTGGATCCGGAAACTTGCTGTGCCACATTGGAACTATTAAGCACAACCCCTCCGCTTGATGCAACGGGAGTCCTTGATCTTCCAGCAATTTTCACAGCTCTCACAGGTGCGACATTGGTAGGAACAGGCGCTTGCATTACAGTTGATCTTAATTGCTTCTGTGCAGTAACATGCCTGCCGCCAATTGAAATATAGAGAGAGAATAAGGGGGTTCAAAAACCAGCCCCCTCTTTTTTTGTGCTTTTTACGGATAAAAATATAACGAATTCGTTCCCCTTCCCTAATATATTTATGGCAGTGATTTAATTTAGCTTGTACGAATGAATTAGTGCAAAAAAAAAACGCTCTAAGATTATCAGCGTTTTTAAAGGCCCTTCCATGAAGGTAAAATAGACAGTTCTTCAAAATCTGTTATCGCAAATTTTTTGATGGTTCTTGCAACCTTGACCTTCACCATATCCCCTCGTTTGCTTATCACCTGCAGCTTTATTTTTTTACCGTCAATGACTGCTTCACATACAGGTCTTTCGATTACATTCGGATATCGCGCTAATCTGGTGATCAGTGCTCTAAGTTCGTCCTGCTGTTCAGAATGGCGATCTGAACTTTCAATCGTATTCTCTTCTTCTCTTTCCATTCCTTCCTCTAATCCTCCTGGTTCACATTCATGATCTGTTAAATTCTCCGTTTCCATTTCTTCGATAGGTTCTTCTATTTCTAGCTTGCTTTCTATTTCAGTCTCCTCATTTTGATTTGTTTTATAATATTCTTCAGGTTCAATCAAAATGGAAGCTGCTTCCTCAGCTGCAGCAAAAGGTTCCTCTTCGGCTTCTACGATTTCTTCCGTTTCTGTTTCGATCACGGCTGCATCAAGCATTTCAACAGCTTCTGCTATTTTTTCTTGATTCTGATGTTGGGGATGCTTTTCCTCGAGTGCAGCCAAATGAATGACTTCTTCAAATTGTATTATCGGACTCACAACAGGAGGCTCCTGCATCCGATTTTCAATCGGCTCAGCTGCATCCACAACAGCTGATTCCTCTATCGTAATTTCTTCTTTAAAATCATCTTCATCGTATCTTTTCAGCGTGCTCTCCTGATCCTCAACCTTGAGTCTATAGCTTTGCTGCATCTGAAAATTATTCACTTCGAACTCAGGCTGCCTGATAAAAAGCAAAGGCCTTGTTTTCAATTTTTCCTTCGGCATATCTCCTTCACCTCTCTTTTTCAAAAAATTTCTGTGCCTTCCTATTATTTGTATGCATAAAGTTGAAGGTGTTGAAAATATCGCATAAAAAACAGCCTGCCCCGCGATGGGAACAGGCTGTAATGTTTCATTTATAGGATATGGAAGCCGGAGTCAACGTGAATATTTTCTCCGGTAATCCCGCGTGATAGATCGCTGAATAGGAACACGGCAGTATCGCCGACTTCTTCTTGTGTCGTCGCACGTCTTAGCGGCGCTCTTTCTTCAATCTCTTTAAGGATGGAGTTAAAATCGCTTACCCCTTTTGCAGATAACGTCCGAATTGGTCCAGCAGAAATGGAATTCACGCGAATGTTTTCTTTGCCAAGGTCAGCGGCAAGATACCGGACACTTGCGTCAAGTGATGCTTTAGCTACACCCATGACATTGTAATTTTGAATGGCGCGCTCACCGCCAAGGTAGGTTAACGTCACGATGCTGCCGCCCTCTGTCATAAGTGCGCGAGCTTCCTTCGCAACAGCAGTTAAGGAGTAGGAACTAATATTATGGGCAAGCAAGAATCCTTCTCTCGTTGTATTCATATACTCGCCTTGAAGTTCTTCTTTATTGGCAAAAGCAATGCAATGTGCGACTCCGTGAATCACGCCCACTTCTTCTTTAATCGCCGCAAAACATTTTGCAATTTCTTCATCTTTTGTTACATCGCATGGCAATACAAGCGTGTTTTCTGCTTCTAGAGAACCTGCCAGCTCGCGGACGCTGCTTTCCAGCCTCTCACCCGCGTATGTAAAAATAAGCCGCGCTCCCGCTTGATGAAGGGAGCGGGCAATTCCCCAAGCAATACTGCGTTTATTGGCTACGCCCATCACCACGAATGTTTTTCCATCCAATGATAAATTCATCTAAAAATCCTCCTAATACTACAAGTTATTAGCACTTGGTACTAATTTTACACTATTGCTTCTTAAATGAAAAGTATTTGCGGTGTTTAACAAGACTCGCAAAATTCTAACTCCCGTTTTAATTGATCAACATATTCTTTGGATCCTGTAACAATCAAGCGGTCATTGAGCTCCAGTTCCGTATCACCATGCGGCACAATCGAATCCTTGCCACGAAAGATTCGCACGAAGATAATATCTCCAGCAAAGGGAAATCTTCTTAGAGACATTCCTTTGAATTGTGCATTTTGCATGCTGATCTCATATAAGGATGCTTCCTGGTTGGTTAAAATATTAATCACTTTCGGCGATTCAATCAAAGCACGGAGCAGGGCTTTCGTTGACATAAACACAGAGAAAACTTCTATATGATGCTCGCGCAGGCTTTCTTCCAAATCCGGGCTTTCAATTCTGGCAATCACCCTTTGAATTCCCCTTTCTTTTACTGCCATCGCAAGGGTCGCATTTTCTTCTTCATCCCCCGTAGAGATTACGACGATTTCCGCATTGAACACTTCTGTTTTCTCCATCGTTTCCAACGAATAATCGGGAATTTCAATAATCTCAAACAAGGAATCGGCAATTTGCTTTTCCGATTTTTCGATTTTTGTATGATACAGAATGGCTTCATAAAGGCTGGACTTTAATTCTCTTGAAACCGGCATTGTAACCTGGTTGGCACCTAAAAAGACGACTTTGATTTTTCGATTGGCCACGTCCTCTTTTGGAAAAAGCTTTTTAAAAACAATCGGTGTAAAAATGGACGTGATCACGGCTACAAGGATTAACGTGCCGCCCATTTGCGGTGTAATGATTTTCATTCTTTCACCAATCGTCGCCGCGGCTATCACTAGCGATAATGTAGATGTCAGCAAAAAGCCGGAAGCCATCACCGTTTTAGTATCATACCAAATTTTCAATAAATAGACAGGAACTAATTTTGATAACAATAAACCTAAAAGCAGCAGCGGGATTAACAGCAGAAGTTTTTTATCGCTAAAAAGCGACCATAGATCGAGATTGACCCCAACCATAACGAAGAAAATTGGAATTAAAAACCCGTAACCAAATGAGTCCAGTTTATGGACTAGCTCTTGATTGGGCGACAGCAATGAAACAAGTACTCCTGCCAGAAACGCCCCTAATATATTTTCTGCACCCACTGTCTCCGATAAACCAACAAGGACAATAATCAGCGTAAATACGGCTCTAGTGCCAATTTGAACGGTCCCTGTTGACAAAGCCTCAATAAAATTGCGATTTTTAAATCTCCGTCCGATAAAATAAAGAACGATTCCCGCCGCGAAGAGAATTAATAATAGCCATGTGTTTCCTTGGCCGCCTTCATGCAAAGAAACAAAAAACGCTAATAAAATCATTGTCGCCAAATCCGCAATCACGGCCACCAGCAGGATGATTTGGCCGATGCCTGTCTTCATAAGATGGGCTTCTTTCAATGTGGGTACAACCACCCCCAATGAAATCGTGGAGATAATCATTGTCATTAAAAAGGCGCTTTCGATAAAGCCTGCCCAGACGAATAAATAAGATAGTCCTAATGAAAGAAGAAAAATACCGCCAAAAATAATGAAGGACACAAAGAAAGAATTGGGCTCCTGTTTGCCGCTTGGCAGTGTTTCACGCTTTTTCTTATTGCTAAATGCGGAAAAGTCAATTTCCAAGCCGCTGAGAAACATTAAAAAGATAAAGCCTAAAGTTGAAAGGGTTTCAATCCAACTATCTTTTTGTACTAAATCAAAGCCGCTTTTGCCGATAATCAGTCCCATAATGATCTCTGCTACAACAACTGGGATATAATTTAACTTAAATCGGTGAAGAATAATCGGTGTCAGAAACGCTGTTGTCACAACGATTAACAAGGATATAACGGATGTATGCTGCTGCAAGGCCATTCCCCTTTCTTTATTGTTTTTTACCAGACGATTACATGAACTTGTAATAGGAAAAATCCAAAAAGGAGGATTACATTTGAAAATTGATATCATCGGAGATATTCACGGCTGTCTGCCGGAATTTCAACAATTAACGAAGAAGCTAGGATATAGCTGGGAAACGGGAATCCCGCTTCATCCGGACAATCGCGTTCTCGGGTTTGTGGGCGATCTGACTGATCGCGGTCCGCAATCGCTGGAAATTGCCGAGATTGTCTGGAGACTCGTGATTCAGCATAAAAAGGCATTTTATACACCAGGGAACCATTGTAATAAATTATACCGATTTTTCCTCGGCAATAAAGTCCAAGTGACCCATGGACTTGAAACAACTGCAGCGGAATATGAAGCATTGAGCAAGCAGGAACAACAAAATGTCCGTTGCCATTTTATTGAACTTTATGAAAAAGCGCCGCTTTATCTCGTACTTGATGAAAAAAAACTGATCGTTGCCCATGCCGGTATCAAAAAAGACTATATCGGTTTAACCAATGAAAAAGTAAAAACTTTTGTCCTTTATGGAGATATTACAGGAAAAAAGAATCCTGACGGAACCCCTGAAAGAAGAGACTGGGCAAAAAACTATACCGGTGAAGCGGCCATTGTCTACGGCCATACGCCTGTGAAAGAAGTGCGAATTATCAATAATACGTACAATATTGATACCGGAGCCGTTTTTGGCGGTAAACTCACCGCGCTCCGCTATCCAGAAAAAGAACTTGTTTCTGTTCCTTCTACTATGCCATATGTTTCCGAAAAATTTAAAGAATATGCTTAAGGAGTTTCGTAAAAAAGAAAAAAAACTGACCTGCATTTATGTTAGGTCAGCCTTTTCATATCTGGAGGGAGCGGAGCTGAGAAACGCATTTCTTCGTTGCGAAAAGGGTGCCAAAAAGCAAGCTGTTTGCAATGAAGTGCCTGCCTCTTAATCCTTTCAGTACTTCCGCCATATAAATCGTCTCCTAGGAGCGGGTGACCGATAAAGGACATATGCACGCGAATCTGATGCGTTCGCCCTGTTTCCAGCCTCAATTCCAAATGAGAATACGCTTCTGCCCTCGCAAGCACTCGATAGTGGGTGCAGGCATATTGCCCATCATTCCGCACTTCACGCTCAATGATGCTTTCGGCTTTTCGGCCAATCGGCTGTTCAATTGTTCTGCTTTCTTTTTCAACCGAGCCGCTGACGAAGGCTTCATATACCCGATTAACGCCTCCTTTTTGCTGTGCTTGGCTAAATAAATGGTGGACATGGCGATGCTTGGCAATTAAAACAAGACCTGAAGTATTGCGATCAAGCCTTGTTACAATATGCGCTGTCGCTTCAATGCCTTTTTTTTCATAATATCCAATAAGGGCGTTGGCAAGGCTTCCTGCAGGATGTTCTCTTGATGGGATCGTGTTCATACCTGAAGGTTTATTCACAACAAGAACAAAGTTATCTTCATAGACAATCTCGAGCGGAAGATACTCGCCTTTAACACCTTCACTTCTCTTTTCCGGCGGAAATACCACCTCTAGCCTGTCACCTTTCCTTAATTGATAGCGGACATTTACTTCCGCATCGTTAACCAATATTTTTCCGCCCTTAAACTTAATATCCGTCAAAGCTGTTCGGGAAATCTCATGCTCCTTTAAGAACTCTCTTAGTAATTTTCCGTCATGCTGCTGGTCTACAAACCAATTTATTCGAAATCGTAAAGGCATCCTCTTACCTCTGTCAATTTTATCAAAATCTTTCGCTTAGTCTGAATCTGAAATAAAGGAATCATGCACCCGCTTCCAGAAAGGAAACGGTCTGAACCTTGCAAAGCGAATTTTTTCCTCGGGCACCCGAAACTGAATCGATTTCACATCCTTGTGAAGCAGTGTCAAATGATCGACCGTCACTTGAAAATCTGCCCGGTTAACTGGCTTCAGCATACACGTATGATGGGCAGGAAGAATCAGCGGCGAACCAACGGTACGAAATACCCTGTTGTTGATCGATGCCATTTCGGCGACTTGGATCGCGGCAATGGAAGGATGGATAATGGCGCCGCCTAGTGCTTTATTGTAAGCGGTACTGCCCGATGGAGTAGAAACACAAAGACCATCGCCGCGAAAGCGTTCAAAATGCTCACCGCGAATCTCTACATCCATTACGAGTGTTCCCTCCACACTTTTTACCGTGGATTCATTCAAAGCAAGGTATCTCGATTCCTTTCCGCCGTGCTGGTAGCGGATGATAACCTCCACCAGCGGATAGTCTACCACTTGATAAGGTGTTTTCGCAATCGCAATGACAAGTTTTTCAATTTCTTCAGGCGTCCAGTCCGCATAAAAACCAAGGTGTCCTGTATGTATGCCGACAAACGCTGTTTTATCCAAGCGGCTGCTGTAGCGGTGAAAAGCGTACAAAAGAGTCCCATCCCCGCCAACAGAAACCACAATATCCGGCTGATCCTCATCATAGATAAGATCAAAATCAAGTAAATACGTCCTCATTTTATGCATTAACGTATTGGACTTTTGATCTCCTTTTGATGTAATGGCAAATTTCATCTTTTTAGCTCCTTCTTCCCCAAATTTGCTTTCATCGATTGGCCGCTACTCTTTTGCCTCTTGTTTCTGCTCTTTATTTCGGGTAAAAAAGGCTTGCGCCTCCTGAATTTCTCCACGGATCAGCGACATTTCTTCATCCAAACGAAAAGCAGCCTCGGCCGCCCGCTTCAGCCTCATCTGAATATCAGTTGGAAAGGCGCCTTTGTATTTATAATTAAGCGAGTGCTCAATGGTAGCCCAAAAGTTCATCGCCAGTGTTCTAATCTGAATCTCAGCCAAAATCTTTTTTTCTCCATGGATTGTTTGAACAGGATAGCGAATCACTACATGGTATGATCGATAGCCGCTTGTTTTTTTATGAGAAATATAGTCCCGCTCTTCGACAATTTCAAAGTCATTGCGATTTCTTAAAAGATTGACCACCATATGGATATCATCAACAAATTGGCACATCATGCGCAGGCCAGCGATATCCTGCATTTCTAATTCCAATCGATCAAGCGGAATCCCTTTTTGATTGGCTTTATCAAGAATGCTCGCAATTGGTTTCACTCTGCCGGTTACAAATTCAATTGGTGAATGAGAAGAATCCAATTCAAATTGGCTCCTCATTCCTTTTAGTTTTACCTTTAGTTCATCAACCGCCTGTTTATATGGCGCAAGAAACTGATCCCAATGTTTCATCTACTACACCTCAAGCTTTTTTCTGAACGCAAATTTAAAACAAACGTTCTACTTTACCCGCCATTTCCTCCCCATAGTTACCGTTCCCTTTTATGTTACTCACTAAATATTCCATTTCAGATTGAAACTGGGGTAATTCCACTCGTTCATCCTTAAAAGTTACGAACGCAGGGATCCCCCCTTTGATTGCTTCTTTTAGAACCGGCCATACTTGTTCAGGTATAATGATATATGTATAATCTTTCTCTTCATTTTCCATTAAATAAATAAACGAAAAATGGTCGGAATCTACCAGCATATGTTCAGCAGGTTGTAAAGTTGAAATCGGTTCGTCTACAGTTAAAATTAACTGATCGTTGTTTATTTGTGCGGTATTAATGATTAATCTCTTTTTCATTCTCTTTCGGGCAAGGACGGTTCTTTTACCAAAATCGACTTTTGCCCTTTCTCCTTTCATCCGTTAAAAACAGTAAGTTCTTTACTTTCCTATTTTATCATAATCAACCATTTCTCCCAAGGATTGCGTTCTTGGTGATTTTTCGTAAAATAAAAGAAAGGACTTATGGAGAAAGGAAAAGAATCGTTTGACACAAACTCTTGAAATTGAATTTAAAAACATACTGACGAAAAGTGAATACGAACGGCTGCTAGAATTTTTCAAAATCGAAAAAGAAGCCATTTTTGCGCAAGAAAATCATTATTTTGACACATCTGATTTTCAACTGAAACAAAAAGGAGCCGCTTTAAGAATCCGCGAGAAAGATCAACAATTCGAACTGACGTTAAAACAGCCTTTTCAAGAAGGGCTGTTGGAAACAAACGTGTTGCTCTCGCCGCATGTAGCTCAGCTCGCTTTTAGCAAAAACCTGCTTCCTGAAGGAGAGATTGAAAAGCTCATTGAAGAGATGGGCATCCCCTTTTCTAAGCTGAAGTATTTCGGTTCCCTCCTAACGAAAAGAGCAGAAGTGAAAGATGCAAACGGATTGTTTGTTTTGGACTATAGTTCCTATTTAAAGAAAGAGGATTATGAGTTAGAATATGAAGTAGAGAATTATCAGCGCGGACAAGCGTTTTTTAATGAATTTCTTGCTAAGCATGGAATACCAAAACGGGAAACGAAAAATAAAATCCAACGCTTTTATGATCGAAAATATTCGATGATGGATTTGTAAGGAGAATTGGTTCATGAAAATTGACAATCTAAAAGCAATGTTAGAACTGAAAGCTGTTCAAAATTTCAGCGGTTCAACTTCTGATTCTTCTACACTATTTCAAGATCTTTTCAGCGAGCTGCTCTCAAACAATGGCATTATATCTTCAGTACAATCACTAAACAGCGATAATCTTGAAACTTCTTCAGCGGCTCCAGCAGCTTTTTCTGCACCATCGTTGCTGTCGCTGCTTAAATCCACTGGAAAAGTAATTGAAAACAAAGGCGCTGATCCAGCTGTCGATGCCATCATCCAGCAAGCCGCCCAGCAGTACGGAGTTCCTGCGAAATTGATTCAAGCTGTTATTCAGCATGAATCGAATTTCAATACCGAAGCGTTAAGTCAAGCAGGAGCTTCAGGATTAATGCAATTAATGCCGCAAACAGCAAGATCGCTGGGTGTTAACGATCCTTTTGATCCTCAGCAAAATATTTTCGCAGGTACAAAATACTTAAAACAAATGCTCAACAAATATGACGGAAATGTAAGTTTGGCACTGGCTGCATATAACGCCGGCCCGGGAAACGTAGATAAATACGGCGGTATTCCACCCTTCAAAGAAACCGTTAATTATGTAAGAAAAATAACAAATTCCTTTTATGGATAAAATTTTCACCCTCTATCATCATGAATAGAGGGTCTTTTTGCGAACACTACTATCGGATCTTAAGCTATTTATTTGAGATATAAATACGGCATTGCTACAATAAAAATTACAAAAACCCATTTAAAGGAGTTAACCAACATGATCGAGAAAAAAATTACACCTTTCGAGGCGATTGGCGAAAAGACTTTACATCGTCTTGTTGATACTTTTTACGGCTTGGTTGGGCAACATCCTGATCTTTCTCCAATCTTTCCTGATGATTTATCTGAAATTGCACGAAAGCAAAAGCAATTTTTAACTCAATATTTAGGCGGTCCTGCATTATATACTGAAGAACATGGCCATCCGATGATGCGCGCGCGCCATTTGCCATTTCCAGTTACACCAAGAAGGGCAAAAGCGTGGTTGTCGTGCATGCATCAGGCAATGGACAAAGTCGGTTTGGAAGGGCCGATTCGGGATGAATTTTATTCCCGGCTCTACTTAACTGCACAGCATATGATCAATACTCCGGATGATGAATTGCAGCCAGGTGAGACCCAGTGAATGGACATGAACACATTTTTTCAGCACATCATTGCCACGGCAGTGAAAAAAAGCCAATTGAAATCTATATTTTTATCGATCCGATCTGTCCGGAATGCTGGGCATTAGAACCGATTTTAAAAAAATTGCAAGTTGAATACGGACGATATTTTTCCATAAAGCATGTGCTAAGTGGAAAACTGGCTAATTTAAATATAAGTAAAAAGCGAAAATATGAAAACCTTGCGGAATTATGGGAAAAAACAGCCAGCCGCTCTGGTATGTCTTGTGATGGGGATCTTTGGTTAGAAAATCCGGTGGCAGCACCCTATATTGCCTCCATGGCAATTAAAGCTGCTGAATTACAAGGAAGAAAAGCTGGCATTCGCTTTTTACGAAAACTTCAAGAGCTGCTTTTTTTAGAAAAGAAAGATGTTACTCATCTTGAAGTGCTGAAAGAGTGTGCCCGAAATGCCGGCCTGGATGTTCATGAGTTTATGTCTGATATCCATTCAGAAGGAGCAGCAAAAGCCCTTCAATGTGATTTGAAAATTACAGTTGAAATGGATGTACAAGAAATTCCTACCCTTGTTTTCTTTAATGAAAATGTTGAAGAAGAAGGAATTAAAATTACAGGTGCCTATCCATATGAAATTTATGTCCAAATCCTTGAAGAGATGCTAGCGGAAGTACCAAGGCAATCGCCCCCGCCACCGCTCGAAGTTTTTATGAAATTTTTCAGACTCGTTGCTTCTCAGGAAATTGCAGTTGTTTATAATATGACGACCGCTCAAGTAGAGCGGGAAATGAAAAAACTGCTGCTAAAGAAAAAAGTAGAACAAATTCCTGCAAAATACGGAACATTCTGGAAATATATCGAAAGTTAACTGACCGGTCCAATTTACGGATACGGCCTTTTTTAGCTAATTTAGTCGAACAGAAATTCAACTACGCCTCCCTTAGGGACTCGCCAATCGGCGAGTTTACATTTAATCGAAGCGGTTTTTTTAAAATGAAAAAGGCTTTACAGCACTGGTCTGCTGTAAAGCCTTTTTCTATAAATACGAACAAAGGGGATGGGAGAAATTTTTCACGGTCAAACAAAGGGGTATATGTTTGTTGTGATCAACTTCACATATAAAATATAACACGTAAAATCATGAATTGACAATAAGATTGTGCCAGTTTTCACAATATTGTCAAATTCATAGAATAAAAAAATAAGTCATAAATATAAAGAGAGAATTGAATAAAAAACAAGGTGTGATACGGCTTGAATAGACTGATATTTTTTGGTTTGCTTTTGTTTATTGCGGTTTCCTTTTTTCTTCACCTGCTCGCCTTGATGAAGATCTTCCCGCTATTGATTAGCATTCCGCTACTATTTATTTCGCTCTTAGCTTTTTTTGCATCCATTAACGAGCAAAAAAGATTTAAAGGATTTTAAAAGGATGGCAGCTTATTCCGCTCCCATCCTTTTATACAACAAACTGGTTAGGAAAGCAATTTTTCCAGTTCATTTAGTTTTTCTTCAAATACTTTGCATGCGTTCTCGATTGGCTCTGAGCTTGTCATATCCACTCCAGCCCTTTTTAAGACCTCAATGGGATAATCCGAACTGCCCGCGCTTAAATAGTCAATATACCGCTTTACAGCCGGCTCCCCTTCTTCGATAATCTGTTTGCTTAAGGTAGTTGCCGCACTAAAGCCTGTCGCATATTGATACACATAATAATTGTAATAGAAATGTGGAATTCTTGACCATTCCAAGCCAATTTCCTCATCAATCACGATATCTTCTTCACCAAAATATTTTTTATTTAACGCATAGTATTCCTTTGTTAATAACTCAGCGGTTAATGCCTCATTATTTTGTGCCTTTTGATGGATCAAATGCTCAAACTCTGCAAACATCGTCTGGCGGAAAACCGTTCCTCTGAATCCTTCTAAGTAATGGTTCAAAAGGTATATTCGTTTTTGCTCATCGTCAATTGTTTTAAGCAAATAATCATTTAACAAAGCTTCGTTGCATGTTGAAGCAACCTCTGCAACAAAAATAGAGTAGTCTCCGTATGGGTATGGCTGCGTCTTTCTTGTATAATAACTGTGGACTGAGTGACCCAATTCATGGGCAAGTGTAAATAAATTGTTTACATTATCCTGCCAGTTTAAAAGGATATACGGATTGGTGCCATATGTTCCAGACGAATAAGCTCCGCTTCGCTTTCCTTTATTTTCATGAACATCAATCCAGCGATTTTCAAACGCCTGTTTCAAAATATCCCCATATTCCTCACCCATCGGTGCCAGACCTTTTAACACTAACTCTTTCGCTTCTTCATACGGAATTTCCATTTTCACTTCTTTCACAAGCGGTGTGTACAAATCATACATATGGAGCTCATCTACGCCCAGTACTTTTTTTCGCAATTTTACATAGCGATGCAATAAGTGCAAATGGTTATGCACTGTGTTGACAAGATTGTCGTAGACACTTTCCGGTATGTTATTTGCCGCCAAGGCTGCCTGTCTTGCAGAATCATACTTTCTTACCCGCGCGTTAAAATTGTCTTTTTTCACATTGCCGCTAAGCGTGCTGGCAAAAGTATTCCGATACTGGCCATATGTGTCATATACAGCTTTAAAAGCATCATGGCGGACTCGCCGATCGGCGCTTTCCAAAAATCTCGTATAGCGCCCATGGGTTACTTCTACTTCATTGCCATTTTCATCTTTTATGGATGGGAACTGTAAATCGGCATTATTCAGCATTCCGAAAGTGTTGCTCGATGCGTTCATAATCTCACTTGCCTGCGCCAAAAGCGCTTCCGCTTCCGCCGAAAGGACATGCGGCCGCTGCAGATTGATTTCTTCTAGTGCATGCTCATACAGTTTAAGCTCTTCATTTTCCTTTAAAAATCCCGATAACTTGCTTTCTTCAATCGATAAGATCTCCGGCACAATAAATGCAAGCTGGCTTGCAGCCTGGGAATATAGATTTTTCATCCGGTCATCCAACCCTTGGTAAAAGGAATTGGTTGTGTCCTGGTCATATCTCATATGGGCATACGTATAGAGCTTGCCGATTCTTTCGAGCAGATGATCTTCGTATTGAAGGGCTTCATACAATTTTTCCGCACTTTCACCAAGCTTACCTTGGAATTCCTGGATTCCCGGTATTTGTTTTTTAACGTCTTGAAATTCCTTTTCCCACTCCTCATCACTTGAAAATACATCTTCCAGCCTCCATGTATCGTCAACTGGAATTTCACTTCTTGATGGGAGAGTTTTTACCGCTGATTCTTTTGCCATATTTTACCTCCTAAAAGCATTATTTCGAAATACGAAGATAGTGCATTCTTATATTTTTCTCCATACCCTTCCGTTTTTCCTTCCATTCCAACATATTTTATGCTAATCCTTTCTAGATCATTTATCCATTCACACGATTCCACCATGCAGATTTTAAAAAGTGTTTTGCGATTTCTTCTTTTTCGCTGTTTGTTTTTGGGATGATTAAAGACTTTCGCATTCGAAAATAACCATTACCAAGCGACACGGTGCTTCCCAGTTTTTCAAGGAGGAGCAAAAACTCTTCCGCCGCTTTAAGCGGATTTCCACTGCTTATTTGCGGTGTAGTGCGGACGATAATTTTTCCCGTTGTTACCCTATTATAAAAATGGGTTTCCATTTCTTGGGGTGAAATCAACTCTCCCGGATGTTTATAACCGATCACATCCATATAAAGATACGTTTGCCAAATAAAGGGGAGCGTTTGAATTAGCAGAGCATGCGGAACGGGAAGGCCAATTTCAGCTGGCAGCAAGAAAGGGTTTAAGCGGTGCTGATACAATTCATTAAAAAAGTTTCTCTGGTCTTTTCCAGGATGAAGGCACCAATTCCATTGATAAGTATCCAGCCTTATCCTCCATAAACGAGCATTTACTTTCGGTACTATAGCAGGATTTACGATTGATGATAAACTTGATTGATCTAATTGCAGTTCAGATTTTTGTATTTGGGCATATTTTGTTGTGTAAGGAGAAATGGAGGAAAGGATCATGAAGCAACTTTGTTCTGGTGAAAAAAAAGGAAGGAATAATTGATGTTCTGCATTTTCCCGCAAAAACAAATAATGAAAGTTGCTTAAACTGACAACACTTGGCTGTTTTTGTTGGAGCTTGCTTCCTCCAAGAATCCAAAGCGGGATGTAACCTTTTTGCACGTATTGATCGGTTCTTTTTTTGAAACTTTGTTCCGGAATTGAGGAACACTGGTATTCAAGTGCAAATTTTTGACCATTCACTTGAAAGGCAATATCCGGCCGCTGTTTGATATCGCTGTCGTAGTATTCCAATACCGCATCTATTTTTTGTCGTCTTAACCACCGAAACAGCTGCAGTTTTCCATCCATATGGTACTCGGTTTCATTTTCGTAAAATTCACGGCACGCTCCGCCGCTTTTGTGGGCAAAATGGAAAATTTTTCTCTCGCCCAGTTTGAGAAATACCTGTTCTCCACATATAGGGCAAAAAAATTCTTCTTTATTCCGTAAATACAATAACGTTTCTTTTTTATAGGGATAACCTAAGCTTATTTTTTTCCCGGCTTTCGTATGCGCCGATAACATTTTCATCACCACCTATAAAAAGAATTCTCGTTCCGGCATGCAAATTCCTTTCTAAAAAGAAAAAAACCATTTCCATTAAAGGAATGGCTTTAAACAAAATGAACCATTATAACAATGGGGATAACAGTCTGGATGTTGATTCTAATAAGCGATACCCAATATGCCTTTTATTAAAGGTATCCAGTTCAAGTTTCTCACTTGATTCCAGGTCATTGATATACTCCGCAACAAGCTTTTGGGTACTCTTCGTCCGATAGAGAAAGGCATTTACTTCAAAATTCAAATGGAAGCTGCGCATATCCATATTTGACGTACCGATCGAGGCTAATTCATAATCAACAATAATAATTTTACTATGCATGAAACCAAGCTTGTACTCATACACTTTCACACCAGCTTCTAAAAGCTCGGGAAAATAGGAACGGGATGCGTGGAAGACAATCCGCTTATCCGGACGATTGGGTACCAGCAACCGGACGTCAATCCCGCTGAGCGCGGCCACTTTAATCGCCGATAAGATATCCTCATCTGGTATGAAATAAGGCGAGGCAATCCAAACGGATTCCTTTGCAGAACTGATCATTGAGAAAAAAATATTCTTTATGACGCTCCATTCATTGTCTGGACCACCGGCAATCAGCTGTACACCTCCGTGGCTTTTATTGTCAAGCTGAGGAGATAAGTATTCAGCTGTTAAAAAACTATGATTGGTCATATAATACCAATCCTGCAGAAAAATAAGCTGCAACGTCCGGACCGCTTCCCCCCTTAACATCAAATGCGTATCGCGCCAAAACCCAAAACTCTTATCTTTGCCTAAATATTCATCACCGATATTCAGCCCGCCGACAAATCCAATATTTCCATCAATCACGATGATTTTTCGATGATTGCGGAAATTAAATTTGTTATTGAGAAATGGAAGTTTCACCGGTCCAAACGGTACTGCCTCGACACCGGCATTTCTTAACTCAGCAATATACTTTTTTGAAAGCTGCCAAGAGCCAACCGCATCATAGAGAAAGCGGATTTTCACTCCCTCTTTCGCTTTTCTAATTAAAACATCTTTAATTTTTTGGCCGATATCATCATGGCGGACAATGTAGTATTCTAGATGGATATGGTGCCTAGCCCGTTTTAACTGCCGAATAATATGATGAAACGTTTCTTCACCATTGGTAAGCGTTTTTGTGGCAGTATCAAAGGAAATAGGGCTATTGCCAAGCTTTTGCGCTAAATGAAACAATCTTCTTTGGTGGTCTGCCATTTGCTGAACTTTTTCTTCACTGCGCGGGTCGTTTTCACCTTCAATGGTTAAGAAAGCCTGCTTATCGAGAAAATATTTTTTTCGAAACATTCTTTCCTTTCGGTAACTTCTGCCAAAGAGCAGGTAAAAAATAAATCCGACTAGCGGAAAACTCCCCAGCACGATTAGCCAAGTCAATGTTTGGGTTGGATGGCGATTTTCAAAGAAAATCACGAAACCGATAAAAATTACAGATAAAGTGATTAAAAGGCTTAGAAAGCCGAACAGACCGCCTTGCAGCTTATCTTTAAAGATAAATAATAAACCGGATAAAACCAATAAGAAAAGAATAACCCTTACTGTATTCTTCAGAATCCATCACCTGCCAGTACATTCCTAACCCCAATACTTAATCTTTTAAGCAAAATAATAGCCAGTTAGTCTCAAATTGCAAAAAATACCGATTTCAACTAGGAAATCGGTAATAGATTATGAAAAATACTTGCTGATTTCAGCAAAGACATTTTCCGAAATAATTTCTTTCCCATATTCTTGGATGCGGTGAATGGTCACTGGTGTTTCATTTCCGTACTCGGACAGAATGCTTAAAATGTCGTCGATTTCTTCCTCTTCAACCGAATCTTCAGGGAACTCAACATACAAATAATATCTTCCATCAAAATAATAAAGTTTGGCATCGAGGTCATCCAATCCTGATTGCTTTGATAACATAATAATATCCTCGAAATCCTGAAAGACAAGTAAGAAGTCTAATGTCTCATCATCACCACTGAGGAGAAGATCGTCATCACCGTTCGGAAAATGAACCTGCTGATCTAAAAGTTCTTCGATTTTCTCGTCTACAGGAATATCCCCGAACTTTTCCGGCGGAATAGGCAGCTCAAATTTTTGTCCATCCTTCGTCAGCTGCGCCTTTGTCACCAGGATTTCAAGTCCTTTTTCTAATGCCTGAACTTGAATCCAAAGCGGACCTTCGACTGCAAACTCTTCCTCTTGATGAACTTCATCCATCATTTCCCAAAACAGTTCTTCACTCCGCTCACGATTGTACCAAATTTCCTCGCGGTCAAAGCCGCGTTCTTCTATATCACCATACGAGATGTAGAACTTAACTGTATTCTCATTGATTCGTTCGATTTCCATCGTTAACTCTCCCTTCCGTTTCCAGATTGAAGGGACAAAATACCCCCAAAACAGATGTTACTGGATATTATTATTTACCCAAAAAGAGCACTTCTTTCAACGTAAAAAAGAATATACTCTTGTACTTATATTTTATGACAAAAGAAGCAATAAGGGAAATGAAATATAACAAAATTTAAAAAACTGTCAAAACGCCCAAACCCCTCTTAAGATTCTTTTTATAATAGCAAAGAAATAAAAAAATAGCAAAAAAAGAAGGTCTCCTTTAAGAAGACCTTTTACGGTTAATTGACCATACGTTGAGCTTCGCGAAGCTGAAATGTACGTACTTTTCTTGGCAGGAATCGACGAATCTCGTCCTCATTATATCCAACTTGAAGACGCTTTTCATCAATTATAATTGGACGGCGAAGCAATCCCGGGTTTGCCTTGATCAATTCAAACAAATTTTGCAAAGGCATTGATTCGAGATTAACATCCAGCTTTTGAAAAGTCTTTGATCTTGTTGAAATAATCTCATCTGTTCCGTCCTCAGTCATGCGAAGAATTTCCTTGATTTCATCAATCGTTAATGGCTCCGAGAAAATATTTCTTTCTTTGTATGGAATTTCGTGGTCTTCCAACCATGATTTTGCTTTTCGACATGATGTACAACTAGGTGAAGTGTATAAAGTTACCATTTATCCCCACACTCCTTTTATAATAGTTCCAAATATATGAATATAACGTAGTTGCAATTTATAAATACTTTTCTAAATTAAAATAAATATAAATAAGTAATTTATATTATTTATTATACACCACTACATACTAAAAAGGTATCCTTTTTAAAAAATAATCAAATTTTTATTCCCCTAAATTAGACGAAAAATGTCCACAAAAGTCTCACATTTGTCAAAAAAACCTTGAATTGTTTTTTTATGATATTGTTTTTTAAGATATTATTCGTTTTCGCTGTCCTTTTATTGTCGCTGTTTTTAAATTTTTTTATTTCATTCCGCCTTACTCGTCTAATTTAACATTCAAACCTTAAAATTTTATTAATTTTCATTCTCAATTATTTTTTATCAATGAAAACGTATTCTTTTATTCAACTTCCCATCATCTTTTTTCTTTCATTATGGAAAAAGTTCTTTTACAATAGATCTATAGAGAACAGATTATCGAACCAAGAAAGCAGGAAGGGGAATTTTTTTATGGCTGGATACATAACGGATTTAACAATCGTTGCGTTGCTTATCGTGGGATTAACTGCATTGATGGGTGTCATAACAAATGGAATCGGAGAAAAAGTTTTTGGCGGGAAAAATCGATCCGAATTTGTCACTCAATCGGAACGGTTTCAAACCGGATGGAAGAAAGTCGGCGGGAATAAATAAGCAAAGCGCAAGCGCCCTTGGTCATCGATGTAGTCGATAGGGCGCTCCTCGAAAAAGCTATCGCTTTTCCTTCGTGCGAGGCTATGCTTCCGAAGCTTATGCTTGTGGAGCTAGACAGTGATCAAAGTTAAGATATAAATTCTGATAGTAAAAGTAAAAACGATCTCAGTGAGATCGTTTTTTTTATTCTTTATATTTTTCCTTGTATTCTTTGTATTCTTTTTCAGAACAGAGAACAAAGTGGCCTTTTGTAATTTCTCTGAATTCTAGCGGTTCTCCTTCTGCGTAGTTATGAACACTCAGATTATAGGATTTTCGTTTTCGTGTCCGTTCTGCGATTGGATCCGGCAGCGGAATCGCTGAGAGCAGCGACTGCGTATACGGATGGATAGGGTTATTGTATAATTCATCCGCAGGAGCAAGCTCGACCAATTTACCAAAATACATAACACCAATCCGGTCGCTAATATATTTAACCATCGAAAGATCATGGGCTATGAACAAATAAGTCAGGCCTTTTTCTTTTTGCAGGTGTTTCATTAGGTTGACCACTTGAGCCTGAATGGAAACGTCCAACGCGGAAATAGGCTCATCGGCGATAACAAACTCAGGTTCTACAGCGAGAGCGCGTGCTATGCCAATCCGCTGCCGCTGGCCGCCGCTGAATTCGTGAGGGTAGCGATTTGCATGCTCCCTGTTTAAGCCGACTGTTTCAAGCAATTCATAAACTCTTTCCATCCGCTCTTTTTTTGACTTAGCCAAACCGTGAATATCAATGCCTTCAGCAATAATGTCGGCGATTTTTAATCTTGGATTAAGCGACGCATAAGGATCCTGAAAAATCATTTGCATTTTTCTGTTAAATTCTTTTAGCTGTGCGTGATTTTTTTTAGCATGAACATTCACGCCATTATACAAAACTTCTCCATCCGTCGCATTATACAAGCGAATAATCGTTCTGCCTGTCGTTGATTTTCCACATCCGGATTCACCGACAAGGCCCAAAGTTTCCCCTTTGTAAATATCAAAGGAGATCCCATCAACAGCCCGCACCTCGTTCGGTTTCCCAACATTAAAGTATTGTTTTAAATTTTTTATTTCAAGTAACTTTTCTGCTTGTGACAATTATTTTCCCTCCTTTTTGCCAGGGAATTGATTTTGACGTCTCTTTACCGCCTCAGGCGGCTCCACTTTTGGGGCGTCAGGATGCAAAAGCCATGTTGCGGCATAATGAGTATCTGAGATTTTAAACATCGGTGGTTCCTGCTCTAAGTCAATTTTTAAAGCATACGGATTCCGAGGAGCGAAAGGATCGCCTTTTGGAGGATCCAAAAGATCCGGTGGTGTTCCTGGAATGGAAAACAGTTCCTCATCTCTTGTATCCAGACTAGGCATTGAGCTAATTAATCCCCAAGTATATGGATGCTGCGGATTGTAGAATATCTCATCAGCTGTTCCAATTTCAACAATTTTACCACCATACATGACCGCAACCCGGTCAGCAACATTCGCGACCACCCCAAGGT
The DNA here is from genome assembly GCA_044598425.1 of Bacillota bacterium Lsc_1132. GTDB lineage: Bacteria > Bacillota > Bacilli > Bacillales > Cytobacillaceae > JAEVLT01. Next base: position 1,005,212 of record CP172536.1, on the reverse strand, counting down.
CATGGGTAATAAAAATAATAGAAGTATCAATCTTCTTTTGCAAATCTTTCATTAATTCTAGAATTTGCGCTTGAATTGTTACATCAAGAGCTGTAGTCGGCTCGTCTGCGATGAGAACTTTCGGGTTACAAGCCAAAGCAATCGCGATGACAACCCTTTGTCTCATCCCGCCGGAAAATTGGTGTGGATATTGTTCAATGCGAATCTCCGGTTTCGGAATACCGACAAGTCTAAGCAGTTCCAGCGCTCGTTCTTTTGCGGTTTGCCTGCCCATATTTTGGTGTTTTATTAACGGTTCCATGATTTGATGGCCAATTTTCATCGTCGGATTCAATGAAGTCATTGGATCTTGGAAAATCATTGAAATTTCATGACCACGAATTTTTTGCATTTCTTTATCTTTTAATTTGGTAAGGTCTTTCTTTCCAAATAAAATTTCACCGCTTTTGATTTTCGAGTTGCTTTCAGGAAGCAAGCGCATAATCGATTTTGTTGTTACCGATTTACCTGAGCCAGATTCACCTACAATTGCCAGCGTTTCTCCCTTAAACAAATCAAAACTTATTCCTCTAATCGCTTGCACTTCACCGGCAAACGTATGAAAGGAAATATTTAAATCTTTTACTTCTAATATTTTCTCCATTTCATTCACCTGCCTTCTAGTCACGCATTTTAGGATCGAGTGCATCCCGCAATCCGTCTGCGATTAAGTTAAATACTACCATAATTATCGAGATCATAATTGCTGGAATGACCATCTGATATGGAAATGCCATCATTGCTCTAAAACCATCATTAACTAATGTACCTAGTGAGGCATGAGGTTCCTGCAAACCTAAGCCGATAAAACTTAAAAACGCTTCGAAGAAAATCGCATTTGGTATAGAAAACATTGTATTAATGATAATTACTCCAAACATATTTGGAATCATATGTTTAAAAATAATCGAAAAATCACTTGCTCCCAATGTTTTGGCAGCTAAAACAAATTCCTGATTTTTAAATTTAAGCACTTGAGCCCTTACTACACGAGCCATACTAATCCAGCCAGTAATTGAAATAGCTATAATGATCGGCCAGATACCTGGCTTCAATACAAGAATCATTAAAACAACAATAATTAAGTTTGGAATTCCGACAAGAATTTCTAAAATACGCTGCAAAAAGCTGTCTAGCCGTCCGCCGATGTATCCAGATATTGCTCCATAAGTAACACCGATGACCATATCGAAGAATGCTGCAACAAAAGCAATTAAAAGGGAAACTTGAGTTCCTTTCCAGATTCGTGCAAAAATATCACGACCAAGATTATCAGTACCAAACCAGTAATACTCTTTGACATGTCTTACTTCATACGGATGAATAACTGTTCCATCTCTTTTTGTTAATGTTCCATCAAATGGCAGCCAACTTACATTTTCCAATCCCTGAATCCGTGGTGGTAGATTCGCGTTTTTTGTGGTCTGGGTGTCATAGGTATAAGGTGACAAAACAGGTCCCAGAAAAGCCATGATGATTAAAATAACTAAAACTACGAGAGAGATTACAGCTGCTTTGTTCTTACGGACACGCAGCCATGAATCTTGCCAAAAATTCAAACTTGGTTTGGCGATTTTTTCACTTTTTGCTGCATCCACGTGGGCGAGTTCAAACATTTCTTTGCTGATTTTCATTTCATTGTTGATCATTTGTCTCCCCCCCCAATTCGAATTCGCGGGTCAATAATTCCGTATAAAATATCGACAATTAAAATAACCAAAACAAATAGAAATGCAAATAAAATAGAAGTTCCCATAATCACCGGGTAATCATTTACAGCGATGGACTTAACAAATTGCTCGCCAATTCCTGGGATAGAGAAAATCTGTTCAATAACAAGGGAACCGGTCATTAAACTTACTGCTAAAGGTCCTAAAACCGTAATTACAGGGATTAGCGCATTTCTCAAAGCGTGCTTAACGCTAATTTGGAAATAACTTGCTCCTTTAGCTCTAGCAAGAGTAATATAGTCTGATCCTAATACATCGATCATTTCTGTCCGCATAAACCGGGCAGCGATTGAGATTGGGAACATCGCCAGGGCAATCGTTGGCATGACGGTATATTCCGGTCCACGCCAAAACATAACCGGGAACCAGCCCAATTTAACACCAATATAGTATTGCAGTAATCCTGCAAAAACAAAGGACGGAATTGACTTGCCGACTACCGCAATAAAGGTTGCAGAATAGTCCATCCATGTATTTTGTCTTAGTGCAGCAATTACTCCTAAAATAATTCCTAACAGTGAACCGACTAGCATTGCTTGAAAACCAAGAACAGCAGAAGGACCAACGCGTTGTGATATCAATTCCGTTACGGGAGTATTATTAAATTGGAAGGAGACTCCTAAGTCACCCTTTACCATATTCACTAAATAATTTACGTATTGAACAGGCACTGGGTCATTTAAGCCATACTTATCTTTCATGATCTGAAGTTGCACAGGCGATAGTTTTTCAGCATTGTTAAAAGGGGTTCCAGGGATTAGTTTCATGAGGAAAAACGTAATCGAGATAACAAAAAACATCGTAATGATCATATAGATGACTCGTTGAAATATATATTTGGCCATGTTCACACCTCCTAATAGATATAATATTCGACTTTTTGCGACAATTTTTGCACAGGTAAAAAGAGAGTATATAAGTAATATACTCTCTTTTAATTAGATTCACTATAGCTACTTTTTGGATTTATTATTTAATCTTAATCCACTGATAGCTATATTCTCCGCCAATTGCATGGTGTGCAAAGCCAGTCACTTTGCTCTTAACAAGCACGTTTACTGAACGCTGATATAATGGCGCTACTGCTGCATCTCCATCTAGTAGAAGTTTTTCAGCATCTTGAAGAGCTTTCCAGCGTTCTTCAGGTTTTGCAGCCAATTCGTTGTTTGATTGGTTAATCAACTTGTCAAATGCAGGATCAGAATAGCTCATATGGTTTTGACCGCCATTTGTTACCCATAGATCCATATATGTCATTGGATCCATGTAGTCTGGTCCCCAACCGCCCATTAACAAATCATACTGTTGTTTATCTTCACGGTCTAGACGGATCTTAAATGGTACGCTCTCAATATTGATTTTTAGGCCTGGAAGATTTTTCTCCAACTGGTCTTTAATGAAAGCATCCGTTGTTTTCGAAGTTGCTGTATCTTGGCCAACATAAGTAAATGTTACATCTTTTTTGCCAAGCTCCTGCAAACCTTTTTCCCAAAGCTTTTTCGCTTCTTCTTTATTTGTTTTCAAGTAATTGTTATCTTTTGTTCGGAAATCTTTACCATTTAAAAAAGCAAATTCTTTTGGAACGATAAAGTCAGCTGGGATTGAACCGTTAGCCAACACGTCATTTACAAGCGCTTTTTTGTCAACGGATAATGCGATTGCACGACGGATATTCGGATTTTTCAATACTGGATTTTGCTCATTCATTTTCAACCACCAAATGGATGGCTCTAAGTAACGAAGCAATTCTTTTGAATCTTGATATTGTGAAATAATCGCAGCTTGTGCAAGTTTTCCAGTGATATCTGCTTCACCGGCTTCAAATGCGTTTGCAGCAGCTTGCGGATCTTTCGATACGTTGAAGTTAATTTTCTTTAAACTAACTTCTTTTGCATTCCAATAATTTTCATTCTTCTCGTAAGTCCATTCAGTTGCTTGTGGGCCATCCCACTTCGTTAATTTGAAAGGACCGTTGTAAAGAACGTGGGCTGCATCTTTTGCATAGTCCTTGCCTTGAGACTCAACATATTTTTGGTTTTGCGGATAGAACAATTGGAAAGTCATTAGGTTATCAAAGTAAGGAAGAGGCTTTTCCAATGTAACTTCAAGTGTATAATCATCAACAGCTTTAATTCCTAAATCTGTTACAGGCTTTTTGCCATCAGCAATTTCAGTCGCATTTTTGATTTTGCCTGACATCATGTATGGTCCGTATGGAGAAGCAGTTTTTGGATCGATTGCGCGCTGCCATGCAAACACGAAATCTTTTGCTGTTACAGGGTCACCGTTTGACCATTTAACATCTTTCTTTAATTTGATTGTGTAAACTGTCTTATCGGCATTTGCCTGCGGTGCTCCGTCAGCAACGCCTGGGATAACCTTTTGGTTAGGATCCAAACGATAGAGACCTTCGTTTACGTTATTAAGTGTTGTAAAGCTTAGTACGTCCTGAGACATAACGCTGTCCATTGATGGTATTTCAGCAGTTTCCAGCACGTTAAGAACTTGTTCTGGTGCATTCTTATTTCCATCATTTGCAGCATTGTTCTTTGTGTTATTCTTACTGCCAGAGCACGCGGATAAGAACACACTTAAAACTAGTGCCAAAACTAAAAGAATCGAAAATTTCGACTTTTTCACTAGTAGTAGACCTCCCTTTTCTATTTTCTGAAAAATCACTTCATTCCCTATTATACATATTTTCTAGGAATTGTACATTACTTTTTTGAAATTAATTTACACATTTGAAACAATCTTTACTTACCAGTTACAAACTGTGTGTTATAATTTATAAATACCGATTTTTTTTCGGGCTTTTCCAATCGATTTTTTCTTGGAAGCACGCGATTTAGGAGGGCATTGAATGTCACAAAATCAAAAGGGCAGGCTTGCTGTTTTCGCTGTTATCCAGTTTGCGATCATCGTAAGTTCTTTGCTGTTTTATCATAAATTGACACTTCTTTATTATATCAATATATCTTTTTATTATTCGTTCGGCTTATTAATTAGTTCATTATTTCTATTTGTTGTTCGTTCAGGCTTTTTCGATGTCATCGCCAAATCTTTCACTATTGCTTTTTCGAAGCACGATGAAAAAAGAAAATTTAAAGAAATTACTCCTCTGTCTGAACTCGTCTCTATTAAGCAAAAGCCGCTTATTTTTCATGGATTGGCGACCGGGATTCTCATGCTGATTGCTCTGACCTTCTACTATGCATAGCATGCTTGATTCACAATGGCCATTTCTTTATAATAATGGAGAAGTAAACAAAGCTGATTGCGATGAGGAAGAATAGTACGTATTGATCTCGTTTAAGAAGAGAGTTTGTGGCTGGTGAAAACAAACACGGGGCAGTACCGAATGGACTTTTGAGCTTCTATCTGAACCCTTCATTCAAAATGTAGATAGTAGGAATAGACGTAACCCTGCGTTAATGGGAGCCATACTTTATTTTTCGTATGGAACTGAGTGACTCATGATTTGAGTAAATTAGGGTGGTACCGCGAACCATTCGTCCCTATGTTTTGGGATGAATGGTTTTTTAATATCTATAGATCATTTAGGAGGTTTTTTCATTGAAGACAATTTTTTCAGGAATTCAGCCAAGCGGAACAATTACACTTGGAAATTACATCGGTGCATTAAAGCAATTTGTTGAATTGCAGCATGAATATAACTGTTATTTTTGCATTGTCGATCAACATGCGATTACCGTTCCACAAGACCGTTTGATTCTTCGGAAAAACACAAAAAGCTTAGCAGCACTCTATGTAGCTGTTGGGATTGACCCATCAAAGGCGACCCTCTTTATTCAATCGGAAGTGCCGGCCCATGCCCAGGCAGGCTGGATGATGCAGTGCATTTCGTATATCGGCGAGTTGGAAAGAATGACGCAATTTAAGGATAAATCGGCTGGAAAGGAAGCGGTGTCTGCCAGTTTATTAACGTATCCGCCTTTAATGGCAGCAGATATTCTATTATATAGTACAGATCTTGTGCCTGTTGGCGAAGACCAAAAGCAGCATTTAGAACTAACCCGTGATTTAGCAGAAAGATTTAATAAAAAATACAATGAGATTTTTACGATTCCGGAAGTACGGATCCCGAAAGTTGGGGCAAGAATCATGTCCCTTCAGGAGCCGACGAAAAAAATGAGCAAATCCGATCCGAATCAAAAAGCGTTTATTACCCTGCTTGATGAGCCTAGGCAAATTGAAAAGAAAATCAAAAGTGCAGTTACAGATTCGGATGGAATTGTGAAATTTGATGTTGAGAATAAGCCAGGCATTTCTAACTTGCTTTCCATCTATTCGATCTTAAGCAAAAAACCAATCGTTGAAATTGAAGAAATGTACGCGGGCAAAGGGTATGGAGATTTTAAAGGCGATCTTGCCCAAGTTGTAGTAAATGAACTTGCCCCGATTCAGGAAAAATATTATGAGTTAATCGATTCAACAGAGTTAGATGATATTTTAGACGAAGGTGCTGAAAGAGCAAATAAAGTTGCTAATAAGATGCTAAAAAAAATGGAAAACGCAATGGGTTTAGGCAGGAAAAGAAATTAGTTTTGATTCAAAAAGCCTGGCCCGCAAAAGGTATGCTTGTATATACCTTTTGGGTCAGGCTTTTAATTTACTTTCGGACCATGCTCCATTTCCCAAAGTTTTTCAAAGAATGGCTGTCCTTTAATGATATTTTCGCAAAAATTTTCATGCTTTTTGGACCAGCCATATTTGCTTTCTTCAAATAACTGACTCCACGCCTCTTCAAAGGTTAATTCTTGAATAAATGAGTAGCGCTCAGGGCACCATTCTGTATACCAATAGCGCACTTCCGCTTCATTTTTTGATGAGTGCAGCTGATCAAGGGCCATAAATAAAAGCTGCTTTAATTGCCGTTCCTTTCTTGTCAATCCACGCATTAAATCCGGTTCAGGCGATAGGATATGAAACTCTTTAGCAGCCTGTTTTGCTGAAAAACGATACTCCTTTGCCTCTTGATTTTCAAGCATTTCATAAACGAGCTGTTCCTGCCTTGGAATCAGCCTGCTTTTACGGATCGGAAGATTGTAACCGATCGTGTCAACGGCCAAGATTCCCACCCCATCCGAAACAACAAAACAATATTCCAGCTGAGTTCTTTCATGATTTTTTCGCAAATACGCTTTTTGAAAAATATCGTCAAGAAGTTGTTGAGGCAATTCCGATAATTGATTCTCGATATAATTAAATAAAATCGCTTCCACTTTAATAAGGGGTACTTGATCCAGCAGTTCGACCCCATCATCCTTGCGCCATTCATGAAAGTGACAAATATTATAACCGTTTTCTTCCCCCTCAAACCAATTTACCCAAACATCATGAAGATATAACATCGCATAACCCCTCACTTCAAGAATCTGTTTGTCAATCAGTATGGGCAGACATCAGTTAATTTATTCCTGTATATATATTTTCCACCAGTTATTTCTCTTTTTCGTTTATAGGGTAATAAATGCTAGCGGTAATTACGATCAAGCCAAATGGAAGGAGGTAAGATTCGATTCGGCGGGAAATGAAAATGAAATATTCACCAAGGCTGTATCCGACTGCGAGCAAGTTTAAATAGGCGATCACTGAAATTCCGCCAGCAACGGCCATAGCAAACCCAAGTAGCAAGAAAAATCCGCGATAAAACTTGTCCGTTTCCATTCCGAATCATCACCTTTGATTCCTGTCCCACTTTTCACTAATATCTATGCGAGAGCAACAAAATATATGCCTTCTTCGGGGTGAAAGAAGGCAATTTACGCCGTGATTTGATAAATGCGGAAACGCCCTAACAGTACGGGGCTGACCCAAAAAAGCGGGGATTTCCCCATTTTAATATCCATAGGTAGAACGAGTTGGCCAGTCGTGCGATCATTCATGTACATAAGAAAATCTTCCTTTCGGGTGTTCTGGTGTGCAGTAACTTCATTATACCAAATGGAATGATTTTCTTATTTTTTGTACAAAGTTCATAAATCATTTTTACACTCTGTTGATTGTAGTGGAAGGCGCGCAGACTCCTTGAAAATACTTTTGGGACACCCTCTAACAGTACGACAAAAGGTTACTTAGATAAGAATTTAGCAGCTGGAATTGAAAACGAAAGCTTTGTTGTAAAACGATGTTTTGCGAAATATTCGCTTACAAGGGCGAATCCCGCTGCGTACCCCAGCAAATCAGGAACCCTGCCCTCTCCATATAAAAGGACGTCATGACTTTTTTCATTTTTCCGTATGTCCAAGCTATCCTGCAAATACTTATTCCAAAAAGAATCCAGCTGCTTTTTGGAATAATACCGGCACCACGGCGCTAAATAGTTCTCTCCGCAGTGTTTTAAAACGGCATACTCCGCCAATCCCTCAATGATCAGCGAATCGAGTAAGGTAAATTCCGCTGTATCCTTGTTCAACTTATTCAAACGGCAGACATGGTGATATTCATGGACAAATAGCGCTTCAATTTCTTTTTCGCTGCACTCCGGGGATAAAAATAAAAACAGCTTATCCGGAAAGGATACACCGGATTTCTTCTTATTCGCTCTCCGGAAAAAACCGCCGCCTTGGTCAATGGGAAAGATAAAAAGCGGGATATCTGGGCCTGCCCATTTTTTCTCATAGTATTGATTGAATTCCTCAACCTGTTCCCAAGTGTTTCTTTCTTTGAGGGATTCAAAAGATAGCCATGTTGTTCGCGAAGGTTTGTACATGCCAAATGCCGCCAGTTGTTGATAAACTTCTCTTGCAGAAACGCCATTAAAGTAAGGAACTAATTTCTCGCAGATCTCTGTAGGCTTTGCAAATTCTTCGTTCAGCCATTGGCTTGTTTCGATTACGCCCATTTTTTTCACACCATTTCATTCTATATATAAAGCAGTTTATGAAATGGTTAAAAATTGGTTATCGAAAACTTGCCGAGTCAAGAGAGCAGTGCATATGCCGTTCGACTTCGATTTTTTTGCTTTTCTTGTCATGGGAGCCTTGCTCATTGACCGCACTTATCTTTTTTTCACTTCATCGGGCTTTAAGAACCCCTCTTATTGACCTCCACTCCCCTTTTTTCGCTTCAACGGGGCTTTAAAAACCGCTCTTATCGGCCTACCTTGCCTCTTTAATTACACCAATTAAAAAAATCGACAGGTGCACCTGTCGATTTTTTTTAAACATATTTCTTAAAGACAATTGTAGCATTATGGCCGCCAAAGCCTAGCGAATTACTCATAACAGCTTGGATCTGTTGGGAACGGGCTTTGTTCACCACGTAGTCTAAATCACAATCGGGATCAGGCGTTTCATAATTAATCGTCGGCGGCAGAATACTGTCTCTAAGTGCCAACAGTGAAAAAATCGCCTCCACTCCGCCAGCTGCGCCGAGCAAGTGACCTGTCATGGATTTCGTTGAACTCATCGCCAATTTGTATGCATATTCTCCAAAAACTTCCTTAACTGCAGCAGTTTCAAATTTATCATTGTATTCAGTGCTTGTTCCATGGGCGTTAATATAATCAATTTCTTCGGGCTTCAACCCAGCATCTTTTAATGCCATCTTCATCGCTCTTGCCCCGCCTTCTCCGCCTGGTGCTGGAGCTGTGATATGATAAGCATCGCCAGTTGCGCCGTAGCCAACAATTTCTCCATAAATCTTAGCTCCCCGCGCTAAAGCATGCTCCAGTTCTTCCAAAACAACGATTCCTGCCCCTTCGCCAATGACAAATCCATCACGGTTCTTATCAAATGGACGGCTCGCCGTCTTTGGATCCGGATTCGTTGAAAGTGCCGTGTTGGCACAGAATCCGGCAACGGACATTTTCGTAATTGGAGCCTCCGCGCCGCCAGTAATCATCACATCAGCATCGCCGCGCTGAATCACTTTAAAAGCATCTCCAATTGAGTTTGTTCCAGTCGCACAAGCTGTGACGGTACAGGAGTTAAACCCTTTTGCTCCGAGTGTGATCGATACTTGCCCAGTCGCCATATCCGGGATCAGCATTGGAACAAAGAACGGGCTTACCCTGCGATAGCCTCGATTTAAAAAGGTTTCATATTGCTGTTCGAATGTTTCCATCCCGCCAATGCCGGAACCAATCCACACACCGACACGCTCGGCATTTTCATCATTAATTGTTAAGTTGGCATCTTTAACCGCCATAAGGGAAGACGCAACGGCATATTGTGTAAAGCGGTCCATTTTTCGAGCTTCTTTGCGATCCATGAACTCTTCAGGATTAAAATCGTTAACCTGTGCAGCAACTTTTGCCGGGTATTCATCCGCGTTTACACGTGTCAATGGGCCAATGCCAGATTTTCCTTCAATAATATTTTTCCAAGTAGTGTCAACGTCGTTACCGAGCGGAGTTACTGCCCCCACGCCGGTCACAACAACCCTTCGCATTTCCATTGAATCCATCTCCTTCTTTTCTCTGTCTATTTTTTTGAAAAATTTTTCTCCATAAGACTTCTCTTTTAGCTTATTAGCTGCCAATCTTTTTCACAAGTTATTTACCCCAGCGAAGCGCAATTGCACCCCAAGTAAGACCTCCGCCAAAGCCTACCATGACGATTAGATCATCATCTTTTATTTTACCAGCTTCTAATTCTTCGACCATCGAAATCGGAATCGAAGCAGCTGATGTATTTCCATATTTTTGAACTGTCTTGGACATTTTTTCCTCGGGAACCTCAAGCCTTTGTCTTGAAGCTTCCATGATCCGAATATTGGCTTGGTGAGGAATAAAGAAATCGACCTCTTCTTTTGAAAGGCCAGCTTTGTCAAGGACATTGATACAGCTTTCTCCCATTTGGCGCACTGCAAATTTAAAAACTTCCCGGCCATTCATAATAATATATTCGTCTTGGTAAAGGTGTTTTCCTCCCGTACCATCTGCACCGAGCTCAAATGAAAGAATGCCGCGATTGTCCGAAACAGGGCCAAGTACCGCAGCCCCTGCTCCATCGCCAAATAATACGGCAGTGTTGCGATCTTTCCAGTCCGTTATTTTTGATAATTTTTCAACACCAACTACTAAAACATATTTATAGACATTGGCTTCGATAAATTGTTTGGCTGTAACCATTCCATACATAAATCCTGCACAAGCAGCACTAATATCCATTGCGGCTGCTTTTGTTGCTCCCAATTTTTCTTGCAGCATACAGGCAACAGACGGGAATGGCTGATCAGGCGTAACAGTTGCCACTAGGATCAAATCAATTTGCTCTGGAGTAATTCCTGCATCTTGAATAGCATGTTTAGCTGCTTCAAAAGCCATGTCGGACGTATCTGTGTCATCATCGGCAATTCGGCGTTCTTCAATACCCGTTCTCGTACGAATCCATTCATCAGATGTGTCCATGATTTTTTCAAGATCAAAATTGGTGACGACTTTTTCAGGCAAATACCTTCCTATTCCAACAATCCCAGCGTTCATATACCGCATCTCCTTTTTAAAAAAAATCTTAATTATTATCAATTATTATGACTTGGTACTAATTTTATCAAATAAAGGCAGTGAAAAGCAACCTTTAAATTTCTTCTTAGCATCCGCTAGTAACCATTCTTTTTATCAATTCCCTCATAGACTAAATTAAGGAAATTTTTTCGAGTGGGAGGAATAAGGGCAATGGATGAATCAAAAGAACAATTCACGGCGGACGGTCAAACGGCTTCATCTCAGGGAGATGAAGATCATTTTTCACGTTTTATGTTTGGGCGGGCGCGCAGAGTACCAGAAGAGAAAATTCAACAGCCATCCATCAATTATGAAGAACTCATGAGCAATATTGACACGTTAATGGAATCAGCTCGTAATTTAAAGCCGCTCTTTGATAAAGTATACCCGAAAATTTCACAATTTTTTTTGAAAAAAAAATAAGCTGCCTTCTCGCAAAAGGCAGCTTCCGTTTTAACGACTTTTATTGGACGTTCGGCAATTTTCCTGTTCGTTTATAGGTATCGATGTTTTTATTCATTTTTTGAATAAATTTTTTATCGACAAGCGGGCTATACTTCCCTAATGTTACAACGTCATCCTGAAAATCAAACGATAAATTCCCCGATTTTAACTTTCCGTTATTATATTCTTCGGCCACTTTTTCATAGAGTGCATCAACCTGCTGGATGGTGCTTGTCAAGACGGTTGTTTTGCCTAAATCGGATTGATCCGATACGTAACCGATCACATATAACCCATTTTCTTTTACCTTTTCAATTACGGGAACGTTAAAACCATCCCCTGCCGGATAGATTACATCAATGCCGCTTTTCATCATTTTCTCTGCCAGCTGTATTGCTTTGTTGCTGTCATCCCAGTTGCCAACGTACTCTATGTCAATATTTGTTTGTTTATTTGCAGCCAATGCGCCTTGATAAAAGCCTTCTACTTCTGGTTGCCATTCATAGGCCGCTATAATTCCAACTTTATGGCTTTTAGACATGTGGGAAGCAACCATCCCGCCGAAAAAGCCCATAGCATGACCTTTAAAATTCAAACTCGTTGTGTTTGGATTTTTACCATCCCCATTAAAGCTGATAAATTGAATATGGGGGTATTTATTTGAAATTTTATTAAAATATTCCGCATATTCGGAGCCATGCCCAAAAATTAAATTAACGCCTTTTTGGTCGAACTCTTTTACAGCCCGTTCCACCACAGCTTCAGAATTCATACCTTCTTTATAAAAGATATCAACATTATAGGTTGATTGAATTTTTAACATACCTTTAAAGCCTTTTGTTCCCCAAACTTGGTCATTTACTGTTTCAGGAACAAGCAATCCCACATTCCGTAATTTCCCCGTTGATTTCGGCTGACTGCATGCACCAAGTACCAAAAGGATTAATAGAACGACTCCGAATCGTTTCATCTTTCCATAAATCTCCTTTATAAAAGGATGCTATTCTTCACCCTTGGAATCGTTTTTTCGCACTTTCCATGCTTCTGAATCAATATTATTCTAACCTTGTATAGTGAAATTGAAAAGAAAATTATTCCTTGGTGCAGTATTTTATTGCCTCATCCGGGATAAATGCTGTTTTTGCTTTGCTAACGACTCAGACACTGAAGTAAGTTTTGGCAGAGCGACCCGCAGCACATGTTTGTCTAATCTGATATCCGGCCATTGATTTTCCTCTTGTTGTTCTTCATCCAAATGTAATAACGCAGCACATTCCTTCCATCTCTCTGTCTCCCCGCTCTCCAGCAAGTAATGTCCCGGTTTCCCTTCTTCAATGATCCCCAACATCGTCTCCAGCAAATCATCCACATATAGAGCGTCTTTCGTCCATTCACGATCCTCTGTTTCTTTCCTCTCATCTATTTTGTCTTCGATTGATTTTTGGAAGCAATACGTTGACGGCTGCCATGGTCCATATACCGTCGGTAAATAAAAATACTGCCATTTCTCAGAGGAAACGGTTATTTTTTCTAAAAAATGCTGGAGCCGCTCTATGGAAACGTGTTTCGAACGATCGGCTAATAATTGGATAGGAAGCACGGAAACAATCTTGTCATTCAAGTGATTTCTTTTACTGAAAAAATCGGCTAATTGTTCAGCTAGTTGATGATTTTCTAAAATCGAATCTTTGTATCCCATAAAAAGATCGAACAAGTTAAGAATAAATGTTTGCTTCTCCGATGATTGCAGTTCAGATTTCAGCCATTCCATTATCGTTTGTTCCTGAAAATTTGCATTTCTTCCTACTTCAAGTCTTTTTTCCTCGGTATAGCCGTCCTGTTCCTTATCAAAATGAATTCCCTCTACTTCATAGCCCATTTCAAGCATCTTTTTACAAAAATAAAAGCCGATAAATTCAAATGCTCCAAAGATAACAGCCTTGTCCATCCGAATTCCCTCCCTTTATACTAATGAATCCTATGCAAAACGGTGAAGAATTATTTCTTTATCAAGGGAGGGGTTCACTTATAGAACTTTTTCATAGCTTTTAAAAAACTTTACAGTGATCGGTCCGAGCTGCTGTTTTTTTTCAGGAAGAATAAAGCTCGTTTGCACAATACGATGTTCGATTTGTGCTTTTAATAACTTTTGATTTAATTTTGCTTGGTTGTAACTTCTGCCCCCTGACATGACATGGATTAGTTTGATTGGGATATCATCTTCAAGGGTAAGCTGGTTTTTGTAAATTTCTTTCTCCAATTTGGAGAAATCTTGTTGATAAGCTTCCTCTAGCTCTTTTGTTAATTTTTTATAAAAAAATTTATGTTCCTTTTCTTGCTCTAAGTGATGCTTTAAAGACAAGATTGGATTGACAAAGACTGCTGAGCGAATGTATCCCTTCATTTTCTCAAACAGTTTTACTGCGACAAGTGCCCCCATTCCCTCGGCAAGGATATGAATTTTGCCATTCATAATCTCGCTTCTTAAAACATAATGGTACAACCTTAATGCAAGTTCTGCTGCTTTCTCGCTGCCCCAGTTTCGACCATAAAGATTTGAGGAAAAAATCGTAAATCCTGCCTCTTTAAATTGGTTGATCATTGCCAGCCTGCCTTCATTCTGCAACCAGAAGCTTTTGCTTTCATCTACGAAATGCCTTTCATCCCCAATGATTAAGATGCCAAAACCTGTAGGCTTTTCAGGGTAATGGATTATATTCCACTCTGCATCCAGCTGAAAATTCCGGTTTTCCATCGAAATATCTCCTTTTACATATTTTCCTCACCCTATTGTATGTTTGTTCACACAATCTGTAAGGAAATTCGCCCAAACTTGCTTTTTTTTTTACATTTATCGCCGGAGAGATCGTAAATTTCATTTAACTTTTTATTTGCTTATGTTAAGATTAGAAAAGATTTATAATAGTGTTGAGGTGAAAATGATGCGATATTTTTGGACTTTTTTCTGGGCTTTTCTTCTTACACAAATGTTAACCTATGTTGTCAGCTCAATGATTGGAACGGCTTACAAATTTGAAACTGGAGCCATTTTGGGTATCGTCCTAACAGCTTTCGTATTTGTTATCTCCGCTGTAATTCCGAATGAGCCAGCAGAAAATCATTAATATAGTTCTATTGAAAAGGTCATTCTGCCCAATCAGCAGGATGACCTTTTCATTTTATCGTTGGAGGCATAAAGAAAAATAACCATTACGATAAGCGAAAATCCTTTTCGTCTTTTCACCCCTTTGTTACTCTGTCTTAACTGTTAATTCCCCATTTTCAGCATTGAGTGTCACACGTGAATGTTCATGAATCTTTCCAGCAATGATTTCTCGAGCCAACTTCGTTTCCAAATTCCGCTGAATAAACCGTTTTAGCGGCCGGGCTCCATAAATGGGGTCAAAGCCGTTTGCCGCGATAAACTCTTTCGCCTCGTCAGTGATGAGGATTTCGACCTGTTGATCTTTCAGTCTTTTTTGCAGATCAGCAATTAGTTTTACGACAATTTCTTTGATTTCAGAAAGCGAAAGCGGCTTGAACAAAATGGTCTCATCAATGCGATTAAGGAATTCAGGACGGAAATGCGCTCTTAATTGGTTAAAAACACTTTGGCGCGTTTCATCGCTAATTTCAGTTTCCGTCCGTTCCAGCAATGTTTGCGAACCGATATTGGATGTCATAATAATAACAGTATTTTTAAAATCGACCATGCGTCCCTGAGAGTCTGTTATTCTTCCATCATCAAGCACTTGCAACAGGATATTAAATACTTCCGGATGGGCTTTTTCAACCTCATCAAGTAAAATAACCGAATAGGGTCTACGCCGGATTGCTTCAGTTAATTGCCCGCCTTCTTCATAGCCTACATACCCTGGAGGGGCTCCAACTAATCGTGAAACCGTATGTTTTTCCATATACTCTGACATATCAATTCTCGTGATTTGATCTTCACTATCAAATAAGGACTCAGCAAGCGCTTTGGCCAGCTCTGTTTTCCCAACCCCGGTTGGCCCCAAAAACAAGAATGAGCCGATCGGGCGGTTTGGGTCTTTAATTCCAGCTCGTGCTCTTAAGACGGCATCTGTTACTAATTTTACCGCTTCGTCTTGACCAATGACCCGTTCATGTAAAAGGCTTTCGAGTCTTAGTAATTTTTCTCTCTCACCTTCCATCAGTCTCGAAAGAGGAATGCCTGTCCATCTTGAAACAATATTGGTTATTTCCTCCTCTGTCACTTCTTCCCGAAGCAGCCGTTCTCCATTTTTGGCAGCAGTCTTTGCTTCAAGTTCCCTCAATTCCCTTTCCGCTTGCGGGATTTTTCCATGTCTTAGTTCAGCAGCACGATTTAAATCATACTCATCTTCTGCTTTTTGCAATTCTCTTCGGAGTTTCTCCAACTGTTCTCTTTTTTCCTGCAATTTTTGGATGTTTTCTTTCTCCTGATACCAGCGCCCTTTCATTTCGTCTGCCTGTTCTTTAAGATTGGCAAGTTCTTTCGTTAGTGCCTCTAACCGCTGTTTACTGACTTCATCCTGTTCTTTTCTTAATGCTGCTTCCTCAATTTCCAGCTGCATGACTTTTCGAGTCACTTCATCGAGCTCAGTTGGCATTGAATCAATCTCAGTACGAATAAGAGCGCAAGCTTCATCAACGAGATCAATTGCCTTATCCGGCAGAAAACGATCGGTGATATAGCGGTCTGACAAAGTAGCTGCGGCAACAAGCGCCCTGTCATGAATTTTTACACCATGATGAACTTCAAAACGTTCTTTAAGGCCCCGTAAAATAGAAATTGTATCTTCAACATTCGGTTCTTGTACGATTACTTGCTGGAATCTTCGTTCGAGCGCAGGGTCTTTTTCAATATATTTGCGATGTTCATCAAGAGTTGTCGCCCCGATGCAATGCAATTCCCCCCGGGCAAGCATTGGTTTTAACATATTACCGGCATCCATCGCCCCATCTGTTTTACCTGCACCGACAATCGTATGAAGTTCATCAATGAACAGCAATATTCTTCCATCGCTCTTTTTTACTTCATTTAAAACAGCTTTTAATCTTTCTTCAAACTCTCCTCTAAACTTCGCACCAGCAATCAATGCACTCATATCAAGAGAAAATATGGTTTTGTCCTTCAGCCCTTCGGGTACGTCTTTTCTGACAATCCGCTGGGCAAGACCTTCTACGATCGCTGTTTTTCCAACTCCGGGTTCACCAATTAAAACAGGATTATTCTTTGTTTTTCTTGATAATATGCGAATAACATGGCGAATTTCTGTGTCTCTTCCAATAACCGGATCTACTTTACCTTCCCTTACTTCAGCGACAAGATCCCTGCCATATTTTTTTAACGCCTCATAGGTCGCTTCAGGATTTTGTGTAGTCACGCGTTGATTCCCCCTAATTTCCATAATTGCTTGTAAAATTTCCCTCTCAGACACTCCAAAGTTGCGGACTGCCTTTTTCAAAACGGAATCATCTGCTTCAAGCGCTCCAAGCAATACATGCTCAACAGCCAAATACTCATCTGAAAACTGCTTTGCTTTGTCTTCGGCCTTAACAAAAATTCGCTGCAGCCGTGCGCTAATGTATAATTTCCCCTGTTCTACGCCCGTGCCGCTTACTTGCGGTTTTTTATCCATCTCATTTTGCAAAATGGCGCGGATTTTTTCGCCTGGAATACCAACCCTTGTAAAAATTGTATTAAGTAAGCTTTCCTCCTGGTTCATTAAGGAAATAAAAAAATGCGCCTCATCTACTTCCTGATGGTTTGATTTGATCGCTAACGATTGTGAATCCAGTAACCCCTTTTGCAGCCGCTCAGTCATTTGGTTCAAATCCATCAAACGATCACTCCTTCATTTTTTGACCTTTTTTGACCTATTAAACCCATTATAATCCATGCTTTTATGAAAGAAAAGCCATCCGCATGGATGACTTCTCTACAGTTAAGGTTTTCTGCTATACGTCCAAACACGGTTATGATTTGATGTCTCTGGAAAAGAATCTCCGGCGTTAAGTTTGATTTTTTGCGGATTGTTGACGTTGCTGCCGGTTTCGCCAATTTCAATATAAACACCGTTATTCGGCGCTTTTTGTCCTGGTTTAAACTGACGGTTTTGACCCAAATTAAATCCCTCCTTGCAAATTTCATTTTTATTATTCCCGTTACGTTCCATTCTATTTTCACTTTTCGACAATTATTTCCCTGGGAATAACGGTTTAAAACCACCCTTCATTTTTAAATTCGTAATAATTTTTTGACAAAACTATGAAATAATTTTGCATCTATTGATAAATTTGACAAGTAAACAATATAATGATGTTATTAATATTTCATCGTTTGACTTTATCATGCAGTTACTATTATAGAAGCGATTCATTTCTTCCCTTAAAAGGTGGTTATATTATGCAATCGGTAAAAGAAGTACCCGCATCTCTTTGTGAGCTTTTCGAAATGGTTCATCATAAGAAAAAGATCGAAAAAGGTACATTTCTTTTTCAAGAGGGAGCCATTGCCAATGAACTCTACATTGTTAAAAGCGGCATCGTCCAGATGACTAAAATTGTTCCTGATGGAAGAGAGCTTAGCTTAAGAATGTGTGCGGGCGGCGATATAATTGGAGAAGTAGACTTATTTTGCCCCTCGCAAAGATATTTGTTAACCGGGCGCGTTACAGAGAGCGGAGAAGTAGCCGTAATTATGAAGGAGGCACTTGAAGAAAAGTTATCGCAAAACCTTCCCCTCGCCTTGGAATTTATGAAATGGATGAGCTTGCAATACCGAAAATCCCAAACGAAATTTCGCGATTTGGTTCTTCATGGGAAAAAGGGAGCATTATATTCGACATTAATCCGGATCTCCAACAGCTACGGCATGAATACTGAAAAAGGCATCATGATTCGGCTGCCTTTAACGAATCAGGAATTGGCAAATTTTTGCGGAACTTCAAGGGAAGTAGTTAACCGGCTGCTAAGTGATTTGCGCAAAACAAACATTATTTCCGTTGACAAAGGCACGATCACGATCCATGATCTTGATTATTTAAAAGATGAGATCGATTGCGAAAATTGTCCAATTGAAATATGCCGAATAGATTAGCTTTATATGAATAAAAAACAGCCGTTGCATGAGGCTGTTTTTTATTTCACAATTATTTGAACTGCCATGATTCCAAAGAAAAGGGCTGCATTGATGATTTCATAGATGCCGACTTTTTTGGTTGAGAGCGGCTTGCCGTAAAACGCAATGGCTCTGAACAAACTTGGCACTACGGCGATGGCTGCAATCCAATAGCCAAGCGCAAGCCAAATAAAAGGCAGCAATAGATGATAAATCCATGAAAGCCATTTAAACTGGGCATTCTTTTTTTCCCGGATCATCGTTTTTACGTAAAATGTGCTGCCAATAAAAAAGAGAGCGGAAGTGGAAAAAACAAAGATCGATTCTGCGGTTACGATTCGGCTGCTTAAAAAGCTGCTGGCTAGACTGGCAAAGGAAAATGCAAAAATCGCGCTCAAATCGTTCATAAACGCCCGATCCTGATTTTTAGAAGAAAAGAATGCATTGATCGTAAAAAAAGGAATTATAAGTAAACCAAAATAAATAACGGACGGATTCTTGGCTAACGGAAAAAGCAGCAACAGGATCGCTGGTATTAGATAGCGAATCGTCCAGCTTGTATAAAAGGCCATTTTTTTCCTTTTAAATAAAAGAAGCATTGGATACGTTGCCAAATATAAAAGCACCCAGCCGAGAAAAAACGGAATATGCTGCCATACAAATCCAGCTTCGATCACTCCGAGCCAAAACGGAACAATAACCATTGCCCAGGCACCATGCTGCTTTGGCATGAAAAGTTTCATCCTCTCCACTCCCTTCTGCTTATCCTAACTATAAGTCCGGGAACGAGAAATTTAAGTGAAAGATGTCACATAAACTTTATACTATTGGTCGATTTTATAAATTTTTTTCAAAATAAAAAGAAGGCATTCGCCTTCTTTTTGATAATTAGCTGTTTCTATGTGAACAAACATATTATCCCCCAATAGCAATTATATACGAATTAGAAAAAAATTGCATTTAAAATCGTAACAAAATTGCCATTTTTCTAATTTACAAGACGGAATTTAACTGTTTATGGAAAAATTGAGCAACCCAGTCCATTCCCTGCTGATCATTTATGTGAAAGGATATGACTGAAGAGATGGATTCGATTTGCTTTTGCAAAGCTTCGTCCCAAACAAAAGCAATCTCAACATGGTTTACGAATTTTAATAATTCAAGATCTTTTTTTTCTCTTAGGATCAATAGTTTAGGATAATTTTCTTTTTTGTGGCCTTCAATTAAAATAATATCCGGCTGAAAAAAGCTGATAAGCTGTATTTCTTCGGCTAAATTCCACGAAGGCTTATCTGCTTGTAAAATCAGCCTCCCTGCACCTTCGACAATCGACACTGCGGCGCCAGCTTCCGCATGCTTCGCTGAGTCCTTTGTCTCCACTGCTTCCGGCCGGCCGCCATGACCGTGGTGCTTAATGGCTGCTACTTCCCAGCCTTCGTTTTTCAATCTTTTAATCAATTTTGTAACAACTGTAGTTTTACCGCTGTTTTGATAGCCAACGACTTGAAAAATAAAAGGGTTTACCAAGGCCAATCACTGCCAACATGGTCTTCAAGCAACAAGACCTCCACTTCTGTTCCTGATTCATATCCTCTCGTGCCGCCAGGAAGGATCATGAGGGAATTAGCACCTGCAAGACTCATGATGATATTGGATTTATCCAAACCGCTTGGTGAAACTTTTAGCTTCCCGTCCTGAATGGTTACAGCGCTGCGAACAAAACGCGTAAAAGGGTTAGCTTTCGGAAAATCGGTGTCAAGAACCGCTTTTTCCCTGCGCAAATGCGGCTTCTCCGAAAAAAGCATTGTGCGAATGATCGGGCGGGCAAAGAGTTCAAAGCCTACATAGCATGCAGAAGGATTGCCGGACAGACCGAACAAGACTTTACCATTGTGCTGTGCAACGGTTGTAACACTTCCTGGACGCATCGCTACTTTATTGAACAAAACTTTCGCACCTAATTTTTCATAGATCGCCGGCAGGTAATCAAAATCGCCAACAGAGACACCCCCTGTTGTAACGAGGAGATCCACTTTATCTAAAGCATTTTGAACAGCTTCAAAACAAGTTTCAAATACATCTGGCAGCTTTCCAAAATAGCGGACTTCACCGCCAGCTCTTTCAATTTGGGCGATAATCATATGTGAATTGCTGTTGCGAATTTTCCCCGGCACTAACGGTTCATCTACTTCAAGAAGTTCTGTACCCGTTGCAAATAAACCGATGATTGGTTTTTTGGCAACCGGAACTTTCGCATAGCCAAAAGTGGCCAGCATTGCCTGAATGCCCGGGTTGATCATTGTCCCCTTTTTCACAAGTACTTCGCCTTCTTTTGCATCCTCGCCGCGAAACGAGACATTCTCCCCCTTTTTAAAACTGCGTTTAATCGTTATATACGGTTTGCCGTTTTTTTCAGAAGTTTTGGCAACTTCGAACATGACGATCGCATCTGCACCTTCCGGCATCATTGCTCCTGTCATAATCCTTACGGCTTGCATTTCTTTTACTATTTTTTCTGTTGTCATACCGGCGCCAATATGGTCAATGACTTCTAATTCAACGGGGTTTGTTTGGGATGCTAAGCTTGTATCGGCACTGCGAACAGCAAAACCGTCATAAGGTGCCCGATCAAAATGTGGAACATCGCTTGTTGCCGTTAAATCTTCAGACAGAAACCGGCCATAACTTTCATCTATTGAAACAAATTCTGTCATTCCCGTTAATTTTGATTCCATTATTTTTCCGACTGCTTCAGCAATGGAAATTGGTTTTCGTCTTTCAAACATCCTTTATCAGCTCCTGAAACGTGTTGGATTTTATAAATTACCCGAATTTTTCTCACTTTTAGGGTATATGAAACTTTTAAACATGGCAAATGTTCTAGAAAATGTTCAAAAATTTGTACGAAAACAGCAAAATTAAAATAAAAATCATAAGTATAGCGAAAGAGGAAGAAACGGTTTTCCCGCTCATTCAGCACCTGGAAGATAACACTGTTGCTAATCGGGCTGAGCTATCGACGCAATCATTGAGCTAGAAAAAGAGCATGATGCAGCAGGTGCCATTTTAAAGGAATTGCGCCAAGTGACGGCAGATTATGAACTTCCTTTTGACGCTTGCAAAACATTCCGCTTAGTGTACAAACGGTTAGAAGCGCTTGAAGAACAAACCTTTATGCATATTCATTTGGAAAATAACATTCTATTCCCACGCTTTACGAAATAGTTTTTTTGGCAATTTTTAAATTAATAAAAAAAGGATGGGGGGCATTTCAGCCTCGCCCATCCTTTTTCTTTTCAAGCTGTCCTCTAGTTAACCGCCAATATAGGACATCTCAATCTTTTTCCGATTGGAAGCTGCCTCAGCTGTCCTTTCATCTGAATAACGGTCCTTCCGGTCTCCCCAGATGTCCATAATCCGAGTGCGAAGCTCGTCATCTGTTGCCCCGTTTCTCATCATATTCCGAATATCATGGCCATTTCCATTAAACAAACAGGTAAAGATCTGTCCATTAGCCGATAGCCGCGCTCTTGTACAGCTACTGCAGAATGATTCCGAAACCGAAGTGATAAAGCCAATATCTACATTGGTTCCTTTATAATGATACAATTTCGCCACTTCACCAAAGTAAGCAGGCTCAACTGGTTCAAGTTCATAATGTTCCTTTAACATCTCATATATTTGCTTTTTCGTGATGACGTCATCCATTTTCCAACCGTTTGTTGCGCCAACATCCATATATTCGATGAACCTTAGCTGCAGACCTTCTCTTTTGCAGAAATCCGCCATTGGAATGATTTCCGAATCGTTCAAGCCTTTTTTCACAACCATGTTAATTTTTACACCGAGCCCTGCCTTCTTTGCCGCTTTAATTCCATCAAGCACCGGTCTTGTGCCGACTTTTCGACCGTTAATTTTGCCAAATAGTTCATCATCTAAACTATCAAGGCTAACATTCACTCTTTTAAGCCCTGCTTTTTTTAAATCATCCGCAATCCTCGGGAGCATGACCCCATTTGTTGTTAAACCAATGTCCGACAATCCTTCAATTTTTGAAAGTTTTTCAACAAGCAGCGGCAAATCTTTTCTTAAAAGTGGCTCCCCGCCCGTTAGCCGTATCTTTTCGACACCAAGCTTTACAAAAATTTTTGCGATCCGTTCGATTTCTTCATATGTTAACAAGGCGCTTTTAGGCAAAAAGACAAAATCCGGTCCAAACTGATCGGCGGGCATGCAATACTGGCAGCGAAAATTGCAGCGGTCGATGACCGAAATTCTTAAATCCCTCAATGGCCTGTTTAGTGTATCTTTAATAATGGTTTTCCCCAAATTTATCAACTCCATTATTTTAAAAGCAACCATTACTGCTAGTGTATCAATTTAGAGCTTTAAAAACTGTTATTTTCTTCACTTCTTAAAAACTTTCTTAGCTTTATACTTATGTTGTTAAACATTATTTATGATGTTACCATTGTCAAACCAAACTTATATTTTCACTTTTTCCCTGTTGAAGTAAAGATTATCACATTTCATTTCAAAAAAACATTCTTTTGAAAAGTTTTCACTATATTGTCATTGGTTATGTCTCTAATTTGTTGAATCATACGCTACAATGATTTTAGTGAATCAATCTTATCTTTTAAAGACACGTGTTACTGCAGTGAATTAACTGTTTAAAAATACTGGCTTTTTACTATTTAGAAGAGGGTGAAATTCTTGATGACGAATATGAAAGCTACTCATTCCATTCAAATCAAAGAATTGCTTCGGTTTGCCGACCGAAGATTTACAGCAGAGCGGGGAAGTTATTTGCATCAAGAAGGAATGAATGCCGAGGAACTGTATATTATCTTATCCGGCAAGGTTCAAATCAGCAAAGTAACATCCGATGGACGAGAGTTGTCATTAAGAATTTGTGGTGCAAATGATATTTGTGGAGAGTTAACATTGTTTACAGAAAATCCAAAATATTTATTAAGTGCAAGAGTATTGGAAGAGGCTGAAGTAGCCGCGATTCGCAAAGATGTTCTGGAAACAGAAATTTTCCAGGATAGTACACTCGCTTTTGAATTTATGAAATGGATGAGCGACCATTTTCGCAAAACCCAAACAAAATTTCGTGATCTTGTCTTAAACGGAAAACGCGGAGCCTTGTTTTCTACGTTAATCCGCATGTCCAACAGCTATGGGGTTCA
The DNA here is from genome assembly GCA_044598425.1 of Bacillota bacterium Lsc_1132. Taxonomy (GTDB): domain Bacteria; phylum Bacillota; class Bacilli; order Bacillales; family Cytobacillaceae; genus JAEVLT01. The sequence goes on along the minus strand of CP172536.1, from coordinate 981,203 downwards.
GCAAAAACAGGGAATTTTAATCGACTTGCCACTAACCAATCAGGAGCTTGCCAATTTTTGTGGCACTTCAAGAGAAAGCACAAACCGAATTTTAAGTGAATTAAAGCGTGATCATATTATTTCCGTTAAAAGAGGAAAAATTTCAATCCTGAATTTGCAGTATTTGAAAGATGAAATCGGCTGTGAAAATTGTCCGGCGGTTTATTGCAGTATTGAATAGTAGCAAAATAAGGGACGGCTCCTGCCGTCCCTTATTATTGAACTTGTTTTTCTCTTAAAGCTTTTGGAATATAAACACAGAAAGGCTCACTCTCCAAATAGTCGCCTGTCATCGCATACGCTCTTGACCTTGATCCCCCGCACACATGTAAATACTTAAAATGGGCAAAAGAAAAAAAGTAGCTGCCTACTGTTTTTCCTGTTTTATTAGCGAATGCCCAGGGCAATTTTCGCATATCTTGACATCATATCTTTAGTCCAAGGAGGGTTAAAAACAATATTTACCTCTACCTCTTTAATTTCCGGAATATCCGCAAGTGCTCGCTTAACCTGATCGACAATTGTCCCAGCAAGAGGGCAGCCAATGGCAGTTAATGTCATTGTTACCGTAACAACGCCTGCCTCATCCATTTCAATATTATAAACCAAACCTAAATTGACAATGTCAACACCCAATTCCGGATCAATTACTAATTCAAGGGCACCGAGTATATTTTCTTTTAATTCTTCATTCATGATAACTCACTCCTATCTTATTCTTCTCAGAAGGTCGATGATTCAGATATTTTTCAAACCATCCAACCGTCGCGTTAACCCCTTCGATGCTGACATTATGGCCGGCATGATTATCTGTAATGAACGCAAGCTTTTCCTTTTGCTCGGAATATCTGTCTTGGATTGCCTCGAAAAATTCACGGGTAAGCGGGTAAGGAACCATCGGATCCTTCACACCGTGCCAAAATAACAATGGACGATGTGCCAGCTTCTCCGGCTGGATGCTTAAATCATATTTGCGAATCGCCGCTAATTGTTCATTGATTTGCTCTTCTGTGAAAGGGATATGGATTCCTTGTTTTTTTAATTGCTCCAATTGCCAGTAAGAAAATTTTTCGTATGCAGGCATTCCCATTAGACTAACAGCCGCTTTGATCCATGGATATTGGGTTAAAGCCCCAAGAGTAGCGATACCGCCCATCGATGTTCCCGCAACACCAATCTCGCCATCAGCTACAAGCTGCTTTTTCTCATAGTATTCTTTCACGATTTTTACTTCTTCAATCGTCGTCAAAACAATCTCCCAAAAGCGGGTATATAAATCGGGTTCTTTTAGTCCCTCTGCCCTTTCACCATGATATAACGCTTCTGGCAGGATAACACGAAATCCTGCTTCTGCCAGAAGATAGGCATAATGTAAATTTCGTTCTTTCATGCTCGTGAATCCATGGATAAAAATAATGAGCGGAAGCATTTGCAATCGTTTTTCCTGGTTGACAACATGAAGCAGTGGAATCCCATCTATTCGTTCATTTTCAATGGTGATCAATTTTCCACCTCCCACAGCATAAAAATAGTATACAAGCTGCAAAAAATTTTTTAAGTGAATTTTTTTACAGGTTCGATATAAAATTGATAACATAGTTACCATAAGAAAGAACGAATTCTTTATCAATTCAACAAATACTAGTTGTATTGTAGCACGTTGCTTCCTTTTTTCGAAATCATAACAACTAATCGCTTTTTAAAATATTAAAGAAGAAGGAGAACCTATGACTGAAAGACACTTAATCGCTCTGGATCTAGATGGAACATTGTTAAAAGATAATAAAACCATTTCTCAAAAAACGAAAGATATTATCAAAAAAGCAAAAGAGCTTGGCCATATTGTCATGATTGCAACCGGCAGGCCATTCCGCTCAAGCGAAATGTATTATCATGAACTGGAACTTGATACTCCGATCGTCAATTTTAACGGAGCCTTTATTCACCATCCAAAAGATCCAAACTGGGGTATTTTTCATTCCCCGCTCGATATTAAAGTAGCCAAAGAGATTGTCGAGGCGTGCCGTTCATTTCATTTTCATAATATTGTTGCTGAAGTGATGGATGAAGTTTATTTTCATTACCATGATGAAAAATTATTGGATATTTTCAGCATGGGAAATCCAAAGATTACAACCGGCGATCTCAGGCGTTTTTTAACCGATTCGCCAACAAGTTTATTAATTCATACAAATGAAGATGATTTGAAAAAAATTCGTCAGCATCTTTCAGACGCCCACGCTGAAGTAATTGAACAACGAAGCTGGGCTGCTCCATGGCATGTAATTGAAATCATCAAAAGCGGGCTGCATAAAGCAATTGGTTTGAAAAAAGCTGCCGATTATTTTGAAATTCCCCGCGAAAGGGTTATTGCCTTTGGGGATGAGGACAATGATTTGGAAATGCTTGAATATGCCGGCCGCGGTGTTGCAATGGGCAATGGGATTGACCAAGTTAAATCCATCGCAAATGATGTAACGCTTACGAATGAGGAAGATGGTGTCGGCGTCTATTTGGCAGATTTGTTAACTATTAAATAAGGCGATGTTTAACTAATTGAATTCCTTTATAAAAGGGCATACTATCAATGAAACAGCCAGTGGTACTGTTTCAAGCAAGCTCACCAAAAATTGGAGGGATTCTGAGATGGGTAAACGAAACAAATCGAAACGCTTTGTCCAACAAGGAAAAGATACCGTCAACAAACATGCCGATCGCATTCCATACCATATGACCTATGCGGAAGCGGAAGCCTTTAAAATGGCAAATGTGCATGATTCCTCCCTAGGGGGAGTATAAGATGGGCAACCGACTTTTCCAGGAAGCAAAAAGATTTGTGGAGATAGCCAGTACAGCCAGCCCTGCTGACCGGCAAGCAGCCGTAGTAAAAGCAAAGAACGCACTAAGTTCTGCTTATGCGAACTCGACCGTTGCCGAACAAAGTCAGCTCCAAGAAATGCAGAATGAGCTTGAGCAATTAAGTTAATTAATAAAGAGGCTGGCACCCATAGCAGTGCCAGCTTTTTTAGCGGTAAAATTTTTCCAATAAAATAGAATAACCGCGAACCATCTTCCCTTGCGAATCGCGTTCATAAGCATATAAAACGATGGTACCGTTAGGCGGAAGCTGCTTTTTTGCCAGAATGATTTTTACCTTAAATGGTGTCCACTTTAATTTGTCCACTTTTTTTAGCAGTATTTTTTCCGGAACCAATACGTTATGACCATCTTCCACAGTATAAAAATAATTACCCTTTGCCTTCCCTGTTACAGTATAGCGGCCCCCGCTTCCTTGTACTCTAACATGACGAATCTGCAACTTTTCACTGCTGTTTTTTCCGGCTGACGCCGCATGAACTGATGCCTGCATTGCTCCTATTGAAAAAATCACAGCAATCATAAATAGGAATAAATAACGAAATTTTCTCATCGTGTTCAGCCCCTTAATCTCTGCGAAACAAGCCAACGACACTGGCCGTTTCGACAATATTCGTAAATGCCTTTGGATCCACTTCTTTAATAACCCGCTCTAATTCAAAGAGTTCATAGCGGGTAATGACAATGATCATCATATCTTTCGTTTCGTTAGTGTACGCCCCTTTTGCCGGAATCGTTGTAATTCCGCGAACGAGTTTTGCTTGAATCGCTTTTTTTAATTCCTCGCTTTTTCTAGTAATAATCATTGCTGTTAGCTTCTCATGTCTTGTATGAATCGCATCAATCACCCTTGTCGATGTATAGAGAGTAACAAGCGTATAAAGGGCTTTTTCCCAGCCGAATAAATAACCAGCTGTAAGGATAATAATGGCATTCATGATAAAAATATACGTCCCTATCGGTTTATCTTTTAACTTCGATAGAACCAAAGCAATAATATCAACTCCCCCTGTTGATGCGCCCCATTTTAATGTTAAACCAACACCCATTGCTAAAATGACACCGCCAAATACAGCATTTAGCAAAATATCATGAGATACAGCTTTTAATGGAATTACTTCAAGAAAAAGTGACGAAAAGACGACACTTAAAAAACTATAAAAAGTAAATGATTTCCCTACTTTTTTCCAGCCAAGGATGGCAACAGGAATGTTGAGCAGCAGCAGCAAATAGCCCATAGAAACTGTTAACGGCGTGAATTCAGTTACTACTTTTGACAGCAGCTGGGCAATTCCAGTAAAGCCGCTTGAATACACATTGGCTGGACGTAAAAATAAGTTCATCGATATTGCATTAAGCAGCGCTCCAAAAATAACGATAGCCGTTTTTTTCGTTTGCAGCCAAACCATCGAACCAACTCCTAATTCATTATCAATGAGAACTGTTACTCAAGCTTTAAAAACATTGTGTTTTTATTTTGAAACCGATAAACTGAAAAGAGAATGAATTTGCTTGAAAGCAGGTGAGCTTATGCAGATAAAAATACTGACAGACAGCGCGTGCGATTTACCGCTTGAATATTATCGAAATACGGGCGTGACGCTGCTCCCGTTGAAAGTTCAGCTGAATGGCAACGAGTTTGAAGACGTCAAAATGATTCAGCCAAAGATGGTTTATGATGCGATTCGAAACGGAGAAACCCCGAAAACATCGCAGGTCTCTCCTTTTCTATTTGAAAAAGTCTTCACGGAAATGGCCGAAAATAATCAAGAAGGAATATATATAGCTTTTTCTTCCCAACTATCTGGAACTTATCAAACGGCTGTTATGATTCTTGACCAGATTAAGGAAAAATATCCAAACTTTCAGCTAACAATTGTCGATACAAAATGCGCTTCGCTTGGGCAAGGATTAATCGTTCAGGAAGCTGCAAAGTTAGCAGCAAATGGCGCTTCTAAAGATGAAATTTTAAAAGATATTCTTTTCCGCGTTCAACATATGGAACATTTATTCACGGTCGAAGATCTCGAATATCTTGCAAAAGGCGGCCGCGTCTCCAAAGCGTCAGCATTCCTTGGCGGTTTATTGAACATCAAGCCGCTTCTGAATGTGGAAGACGGCAAACTGATCCCTTTGGAAAAAATCAGAGGAAAGAAGAAACTTCTCCACCGACTGATCGAAGTAATGAGGGAACGAGGCGATAATTTATCAGAGCAAATCATCGGCATCAGCCATGCCGACAATGAAGAAATGGCTCAAGAAGTACGCCAAATGATTGAAGAAGCTTTTCATCCAAAAGAGGTGTATATTTCGGCCATTGGTTCTGCCATCGGATCCCATACTGGCGCCGGAACCATCGCGATCTTTTTCCTCAATCAGCTTCCTTAATGAAAAGGAGTGAGTTTTGATCACCTCACTCCTTTTTTGTTCCCGAAAAAAGGCTAAAAAACGAGCCATCAAGATTCTTCCCCGTTTTTACAGATGATCCGTTTTTTTCGAGTATTGATTTTTACCCGCTTTGCGGTTCTTCTCGCGCATCATATTTTTTTCATGGCGAAGGGCGTTATTGTCTTTCGCTTTTTTATCGTTATCAGACGTATACGGCATTTGAAAACTCCTTTCTTGTTGCATATTTACAAGAATAGTTTCTGCTATTTTTTGTCTAGCTATGTAAAAAGACAAGCATTTGGAAAAATGCTTGTCTTAGTCTTTTTTAATATAGGTCCAGCTGCCTTCCTGATAGACTTTTCCTTCTTTCATCAAGGTTCCAAGCGCGCGCTTAAACGACGCTTTGCTTAAGTGAAACCGTTCATAAATGTCTTCAGGCTGGCTTTTATCACTATACGGCATGGCACCGTTTCGGCTTTGCAAATAGTTATAAATTCGTTCGGCGTCTTCACTGGCTGCGTCCTGCTTCCGTGCGAGCAACGAGACATTAACCGTGCCATCTTCTTTTATATCAATGATCCGCCCTCCCACTTTTTGTCCGAGGCGCGGCTCTTCCCGCCTTTGCGACTCATGGATAAAGCCTTTGAAGCCTTCAAGCGTATAAATCCAGCTGCCAACCTTCGCTGTTCGGTATATATAGCCTTGGACATTTTTATTAAAATCTTTCCGGTCTGCTTTTATTGCAATTGATTGAATCACCTGGTCAGTCGCCAATTTTGCGTATAGAAGGTTGTTCCGGCTTACGCGAATGGTGGCATAAACCATGTCGCCAATTTGAGGCCAAACCGATCGATGCGCAGGCAAATCCTCCTCGCCGAGCAATAAGTCTTTTTGAATTCCCAAATCAAGGAATACACCCACACCCGGCTTTACTGCATTCACTTTTAGCCAACCGTATCGGCCAACTGAAATTTCCGGGATTTTCGTGGTTGCGGATATTCTTCCTTGTGCATCGGTATAAAGAAATACTTCGATGCGATCCCCAATTTGTAAATCTTGATCCGTTTCATTTATATGCAAAAGGACATCATCGTTTCCGTCTGTTAAAAAAATGCCAAAGGTTGCTTTTCGGACTGCCGTTAATTGTGCAGTCTGCCCGACAAGTTCATGAATCGACAATTGGAATTCCTCCTCTTCATTTCCAGAGAGTTGTTTGAACTGCTATATTTTACTATAATGAAGCCATAAAGGGAAACTTTATTCCAAACGGTATAGAAACTGCAATGGAGGGTTATTCATGTCGAAAGATAGTTCATTTGATATTGTTTCAAAAGTTGACTTTTCCGAGGTCACCAACGCGGTAACGCAAACAATGAAAGAAATCCAAACTCGCTATGATTTTAAAGGAAGCAAAAGCGATGTTTCCTTGGAAAAAGAGGAGCTCGTTCTTGTTTCCGACGATGAGTATAAATTGGATCAGCTGAAAGATGTTTTACTGAGTAAAATGATTCGCAGACAAATTCCAGTTAAAAACCTTGACTATGGTAAAATTGAAAAAGCATCCGGAGGAACAGTTCGTCAGAGGGCAAAGCTTATCCAAGGGATTGACAAAGAAAATGCCAAAAAAATCAATACAATTATCAAAAACAGCGGGTTAAAAGTAAAAAGTCAAATTCAAGACGACCAAATCCGCGTGAGCGCCAAAAGCCGCGATGATTTGCAAAGCATCATTGCCGCTGTTCGCGAAGCCGATCTTTCTATTGATGTTCAATTTATAAATTACCGATAATGTACTGGAGAAGCGAAAAGGGAAACAGTTCCTTTTCGCTTTTTTCGTAAAAAAAACCACAGGAATCCCAATTATTCCCACGTTTTTTCCTTGTCCAAAAAGGAATTATGTTAATAGATGAATTGGAGGGATTACAAATGAGCAACCAACAGCAGCAAAAAAAGAACGCCTTCCCGGCGCAGCATCAGAACCAGCAGCCCGGCCTAGAAAGCGAAATGAACCCAAGGCCAGCTTCAGTTGATCCCAATTATAAAGGAAGCGGGAAACTCGCCAATAAGACCGCCATTATTACCGGTGGAGACAGCGGAATCGGGAAAGCGGCAGCAATTTATTTTGCGAAAGAAGGGGCAGACGTTGCAATCGTCTATTTGAATGAAACAAGTGATGCTGAAGAAACCAAACAGCTTATTGAAGCAGAGGGACGAAAATGTTTGCTTTTTGCTAGAGATGTCGGCAGTGAAGACAACTGTAAGGAAGTAGTCAAAACAACCCTTCGTGAATTTGGCAAAATCGATATCCTTGTAAACAATGCGGCTGAGCAGCATCCGCAGAAAAGTCTGTTAAATATTACATCAGCCCAGCTTGAGAAAACGTTCCGCACGAATATTTTTTCTTATTTCTATATGACAAAAATGGTGCTGCCGCACTTAAAAAGCGGGGCTTCAATCATTAATACCGCTTCGATTACGGCGTATGAAGGAAATGAGCAGCTGCTCGACTATTCTTCTACAAAGGGAGCGGTTGTATCGTTTACTCGTTCTCTTTCAAAGTCGCTGGCCTCTCAGGGGATACGTGTCAACGGGGTTGCGCCGGGACCGATTTGGACGCCGCTTATTCCGTCCACATTTCCGGCTGATCAAGTCGCATCCTTTGGCAGCAACACGCCGATGGGCCGGGCCGGCCAGCCTTATGAACTGGCACCAAGCTATGTTTTTCTTGCCTCCGTTGATTCCGCATACATAAGTGGGCAAATAATTCATGTGAACGGAGGCTCTGTTGTAAATGGATAAATGGACAAAACTGCGCTTCTTTTGAGAGGCAGTTTTTTTATGTTCTAATTCGAAAACTAATTTTTCAAAAAACAAGAAGTGACAACCACCTCATTACGTTTTAATATTGAAGTAGATGAAAGGGGTGGAGCGAATGATTGTAAAGGTATTTGCAAATCTGCGCGATATTTGCGGCGGAGTAACCGTTAACGTTGAGCCGAATGGCAACAGGGTTCTTGACGTACTCGATAAAATGATTGAAGAATTTCCTGATTTGCAACCGGAAATTTTTACTCCTGAGAAAACGTTAAAACCGTTTGTTCATGTCTATATAAACGGCAGAAATATTGTTCATGACCAAGAATTGGAAACAAGAGTGGAGAAAACAGATCAAATCGCGCTGTTCCCACCGGTTGCAGGTGGCTGATATGACAAGCAAGGTACTGGAATTTCGCGGGATTCCGTTACATCATCTCGGCATGTATTTTGAAGAGTTAGGAGCTGAGAAAACGGCGGCCAATTCACTTCCCCATTGCTATGAAAGCAGCGGTTGGAGTGCTGAAATTTTAAGCGAGGAATTGATCACTTTTACGCCAAACTTTAAAATCAATGCGGTTAAGATCCGCTTTGACGCAGAAAACGAAGAAACGCTGCAAGAATTGATTAAGAACTTTCGTTATAAAACCACAAGAGTTGGAGGATAAAGAATCACTCGATTCCGTGAAACAAAGGCTTCTGCACTCAATGCAGAAGCCTTTGTTTATTTTACCATTAAACTGTCTGGCCGGATGGAGTTTCCGGATTGATAATTCCAAGCTCTTGCAGTTTTTCATTTGGAACTATGCCATCTTTCCAGCCGCGGACGTCATAATATTCGTGGAGCATGATATCCATTCGGCTGACGGCTCCGGCACTGTTTCCTGATGCCGGTTCTTCTGTGAAGCGCTTGGGGAGGAAGTCATCTTCCCGTTTGTCAAAGCCGGCAAGGTTATTGTAGTAACGTTCTAGATTATAAATTCTCTCCCCAGCCTTCATAACATCCTCAGCTGTCATCGGAATACCAGTCATTGTGCTGTATTGCTCAGCATAATGTTCGGCGTTTTCCGAGAATGAGGAGAATTTGCAAAGATCCATAGAATCAGAGAATGCCAGCAAATCTTGAAATACTTTCAGCAATTCTCCTTTGCCTTCCGCCTGAAGACGATCGGTTGGCTCAGGAATACCAGCAATTTCACTGGCAACAGTATAACCGCGCAAGTGGCAGGCGCCGCGATTGCTCGTTGCATACCCTAGGCCGATGCCTTGAATGCCACGAGGATCGTAGGCTGGAATCGATTGGCCTTTAACAGACATCGATAGCCATGGTGCACCCCACTCAGCCGTTGCCCGGGCAGGACCTTCCGCAAGAATCCCTCCAAAACCTTCCCGGTAAGCGATTTTTCTCGTTAATTCAATCATTGCATCAGCATCGCCCCACTTGAGCTCCTCAGAGATAATTCCTTTTTCATAGGCTTCCATCGTAACTGAAAAGGCGTGGCCTAGTTCGATAGTGTCAAGACCGTATTCATTGCAGCGGTCAATTAAATAGGAGATAGCTTCTGCATCGCTCAATAAACAATTGGAACCAAGCGACCATGCGGATTCAAATTCAATGCTTTCTACCCTTGTTTTATATTTACCATCTTTTACTTCCACTTCAATTTTACAGCCGACCGGGCAGGCGTGGCACGTATTATTGGCAACCAGCAAATGTTTATTGTAATATTCCCCGCTATGTTTTTCTGCTTCATCCCAGTGCGTAAATTGGGAGTTTTTCGTTGGCAGCGCCCCTACTTCATTAATCAGATTTGTTAAAACATTTGTGCCATAAACGGACAATCCGCCCTTATTCGGGGCTGTTAATCCTCCTTCCAAGATCGCCTTGACCGCTTTTTTGTTGGCTTGTTTATACTCTTCTTTCAGTTTCGGCTCTGGCATGTTTCCTTTCTGCGCAGCTTTAATAACAATGGCCTTTAACTTTTTGTAGCCAGCAACAGCTGCCGTTCCCCCGCGCCCTGCGGCTCGATCATGTTCATTAATAAATGAGGCAAAACGAACCAAGTTTTCGCCTGCTTGACCAATGGTCATGACGCTTAAATCCTCTTCACCAAGTTCATCCTTCAATGCTCTAATTGTTTCTCTTGTGCTTTTGCCCCATAACGCTGAAGCGTCACGAAGCTCCGCCTTACCGCCTTCAATATATAGATAAACCGGCATGTCGCTTTTTCCCTTAAACACCAAATTATCAATTCCCGCCCATTTCAAGCGCGCTGCAGTCCAACCGCCAATGTGAGAGTCCGTTACCGTTCCGGTTAACGGAGATTTCGTTACTACGCAAAGCCTTCCACTCATCGAAGAACGTGAACCTGAAACAGGCCCTGTCATAATGCACAATACGTTTTCTTCTGAAAGCGGTTCTACTTGAGGTCCATTGTCAAGAACGTACTTTACACCAAGACCTCGACCGCCAATATATTTTTTTGCATCCTCTTCGTTGATCGTTCTGTAATCAATCCTGCCATCCGTTAAATCCACTACTACTTCCTTGTTATTGAAACCGCCAATATTCAAAGTCTTTCCCTCCTATTCTTTAATTAGAAGATAAAAATCTATACTATTATTAAATTAGCTATTCGGCTAAGAAATTCCTCTAAATTTTCGACATTATTTAAATTTTCCGCGATTATTTTTTTGCTATTTATTTTATAATGAGGGAGAGGAAATGAGGGATGCTTATGGAGGAGTTTGAACGCTATTCAAGACAAATTCTGTTTAAACCGATTGGGATAGGTGGGCAAAAAAGATTGAAAGCTAGCCGAACTGCGGTGGTTGGTGCGGGGGCGCTCGGCACCGTGATCGCCAATCATCTTGTCCGATCCGGTGTTGGTTTTGTTAGGCTGATTGACCGCGATGTCGTAGAATTATCCAACCTGCAGCGGCAAATACTTTTTGAAGAAGAAGATGCGAAACTCAATCTGCCGAAAGCAATTGCCGCAAAACAAAAGCTGGCGCTGATTAACTCGACCGTAACGGTTGAAGCTGTGATTGCGGATCTCAACCTTGATAACGCGGAAGAATTATTAAAAGATGTCGATGTCATTGTCGATGGAACAGATAATTTTGCTACTCGATACTTAATCAATGATGTAGCTGTTAAACATGGAATTCCGTGGGTATACGGAGGTGCGGTTAGTTCCCGAGGGATATTTGCAGTTATTAAACCCGGTGAAACTCCATGCTATCGCTGCCTGTTTCCTCATGTTCCCGCCGCCGGAATGGGCGAAACATGCGACACAGTTGGTGTGCTTTCTCCTGTTACAGATATCATTGGCTCTTTTGAAGCAATGGAAGTAATTAAACTATTAGTCGATGCAAAAACCAATCCAAATCTTGAGCAGCTTGATCTTTGGGACAGTTCTTTTCTACAGATGGATATCTCACATGGAAAAAACCCGAATTGCCCCACATGCGTACAGCATCAATACGACTTTCTTGATCGGTCATCCAGCATGCAAATCGCCTACACCTCTCTTTGCGGCCGAAACACAGTGCAAATAAATCCTCGGCAAAAAAATGGGATTGATCTGGCAAAGCTGGCTTTCCGCTTAAAAGAAAGCGGAAAGGTTTCAAGCAATGAATTCTTGCTGCAGTTTTCCCCAAAAAGCGAAATGAGCATGGTCGTTTTTATAGACGGACGGGCGCTGATCCATGGTACGAATGATTTGGCAAAAGCAAAGTCGTTTTATGCAAAATATATGGGCAGTTAAAAACAAGCTGACAGATGTATACCTGTCAGCTTGTTCTTGCAGCTAATTTATTTTGTTTTTTCTTTTGCGAATGATTATTATAATAAAAATCGTAAACGCGATATAGACAAGCGCGATTGCGGCAATCAGCGGAATATTGATTCCCGACTTATCAGCAAGCACATAAATCTCAGCCTTGTCCCGGTCGAGGATAAACGAGTACTGTTGATTCTTGCTTTGGATTAAATCGCCGTCAAGCAGTCCGCGCAATTCTTTTCCATCCGCCAGCAGGCTGCTTGATACAGCTGCTGTTTGCGATTGACTTGTATTATTGATCGCAATGACAGCCGTCTCGCCATTATAGACACGCTTATAGATCACCATCCCATTCTTTTCATACAGCAGCTTCATTGCCCCGCGAGAGAGCGAACGATATTGATTTCGCAGTTTCCCAAGCTTCGTTATGTAATCGATCAGTTCTGTTTCTGCCCGAAAATTCATCTGCCGCTGGTTATCAGGGACTTTACCGCCATTTAAGGCAATTTCACTGCCGTAGTAGACGATCGGAATTCCCGGAGCAGTAAACAAATACGTTAATGCTATCTTCCAGCGCGCCCCAGGAAACTGCTTTGCTGCTACCATATCGCTTGTAAACCTAACCGTTGACGGGTCATCAAAATAATTCCCCATTAAATAGGGATTTTTTACGTTCTTCCTCAGCTTTTCCCAATCGGCAAAGAGTTTTGCGAGCGCTTGATCCGGTGCTGCAAAATCCTTTCGTAATTCCGTACTTGCAGGATTATTCACAAAACCATCGAATCCGGCATTCTGGTGTTTTTTTAAATCTTCGAGTTGTTGTGCTGATACATCACCAAGTAAAAAAATCGAACTCTTCTCGCTTTTGACAGCTTTTGCGAAATCTCGCCAAAATGAAATTGGAACATCGTTCGCTTCATTTAAACGATAGCCGTCGATGTCGGTTTTCTTGATCCACCATTTGGCCGCGTCCATTAAATACGATTTAACTTCGGGATTGTCCTGGTTCAGATCGGGCATGCCAGATACCCAGCTGTTTTCAGGCTGAACCGGATTTGATTGCTCAGGGTGAAACCAATTTTGTTTATTCGGATCCGCAACCCATGGGTGTTCCCGAGCGACATTATTTGCATTGAAATCAATAATGACCTTTAGATTGCGGCTATGGGCTTCCTTTACGAGCTTTTGGAAGGTCGTCATTGTCCCAAAATGCTCGTTTATTTTGTAATAATCCACAATCCAGTTGCCATGGTAGCCGCGATCGGTGTTTTTAAAAATAGAGGACAAAGAAATCGCCGTAAATCCCATATCTTTAAGGAAATCGAGCTTATCAATGATCCCCTGAAAATCTCCGCCATGATAGGCGAGCGAATCTATGCTGTCGACTTCCTGATTATTTTTCGGATCTCCATCATTAAAGCGGTCAATCATTAAATAGTAAATCGACTGATCTTCCCAGTTCGTTGCTTTCACTCTCTCTGCCGCCTTTACCGGGGTTGACGATAATTGTAAAGTTAAAATAAAAAAAACGGCCAAAAATTTTCTCCCCACTGCCCATCCTCCTCTAAAGAAAACTCGGCGACTGCCGAGCCCTAAGGCGAAGGCAGAGCCATAGTTGCACTAATAAGCGATAGGAAAGTGTAAATTTGAAAAAGTTTATACTTTCTTATTAGCGAAAAAAAGGGATTGAATCCCTTTTCATACATTCATTTTAATCGAAGGAATACTTTTGTCCAAGTAATAGGATATGTAAAATAAAAGCGTTTACTCAATAGTGAAGGCAAAACCAAGAGTTGATACGCTCAATGTGTTTTTGGTCGAAAAGTACTGTTTTTCCTGCTCCATGGTCTCTATGAACCTCTCTTATTGACTGTTAGCAACTGTTTTTCCTGCTCGATGGCCTCTATGAACCTCTCTTATTGGAATCCTGCAATAAAGTCAGGGATGTTGAAACGCACGATCGATTTTTTCCACCGGCAATCACCCATGATCCTTATTCTCTTATGAACGAATACCACAAACAAAAGGCTAATTATCGTAATATGTTACAAAAAGAAAAGCTGCCCACAAAGTAAGCAGCAGTTGATGTTAGTCAGCAATATTAATATTGTATTTTTTAAACCAAAAATGAATTTGCGCCAAATGGGCAAGAAGCTGAGGCCCTGTCATTAACTGGCCGAACCATGGTTCTTTAAAAGCTGCGCCTCCTGTTTCGACAATGCTTTGTAAATAGCTATGATCGAAAAATTCATGCAGTGCCGACGATTTATCTTTTAAAATAGCTTCCATTAACGATTGGACCACCCTCGTATATTCGGGATGATGCGTTTTCGGATAAGGACTTTTCTTTCGGTACAACACATCTTCCGGCAAAACACCTTCAAAAGCTTTTCGTAAAATTCCTTTTTCACGATTACCATACATTTTCACATCCCAAGGGATATTCCAGACATACTCCACGACTCTATGATCGGCAAATGGAACGCGCACCTCTAGGCTTGCCCCCATACTCATCCGATCTTTGCGATCAAGGAGCGTTGTCATAAACCAAATCATATTCAGATAGAACAATTGCCTGCGCTGAGCTTCCTCAGGACTTTCCCCTTCAAGAAGCGGTGTTTCTGCAATCGTTTCTTGATATTTCTCCATCACATAGTCATTGAGCCGCAGTTTATTGCGCCAATGCGGAGCCAATAAATTCTGCCTCTCGACAACGGAACGCATCCATGGGAAACCTTCGCGTTCCAGATCGGCTTTGCGGTGAAACCACGGATAGCCGCCAAAAATTTCGTCGGCACATTCTCCAGAAAGACTGACAACAAAATCCTTTTTGATTTCTTTGCAAAACCAGAGAAGGGATGAATCCACATCCGCCATTCCTGGAACATCTCTCACATAAACAGCCTCAATTAAATCGTGCGCCAATTGCTCCTGGGTAATGATTTTTTGATGATGCTCTGTTTGATAAGCATTAGACACCATTTGGATATAAACTTCGTCAGCGTTTGGCTGAAACTCATTCGCTTTAAAATGAACGTCATTTCCTTCATAGTCAATAGAGTAAGTATGAAGCAGCCCTTTTCCTTGCGCTGCAAAACCTTGAGCTGCAATTGCCGTGATAATACTTGAATCCAGGCCTCCAGATAAGAAGGTACATAATGGAACATCCGACACAAGTTGACGCGTTACCGCATCGGTCACAAGTTCGCGCACTTTCATAGCTGTTTCTTCTGCACCGTCTTTGTGTTCCTCACTTTTTACATTCCAGTAGCGCCATATTTTCAAACCGTTTTTCGAAAAAGTGAGCGCATGCCCTGGCCGAAGTTCTTTTAAGCCCTTGAAGATCCCGGAACCCGGTGATCTTGAAGGTCCGAGGCCGAACACTTCCGCCATCCCTTCACGATCAAGCACAGCGTTTATATCCGGATGCGCAAGAATTCCTTTTATTTCTGACGCAAAAATCAATCCAGCCTTATGTTCTGTAAAAAACAATGGCTTCACGCCAAGACGGTCACGGCCGATGAAAAGTTGTTCTTTCCTCTGATCCCATACAGCAAACGCATAAATTCCATTCAGAAAGTTTACGCACTCCTCCGCCCATTCTATATAGGCGAATAACAGAACTTCTGTATCAGAATGTCCTTTGAAAGAATATCCTTTAGTAAGGAGGATTTTACGAATATCTTCGGTATTATATAGTTCACCGTTGTAACAAATCGTGTACTCGCTCCCATTTGCCTGTCTGGTCATCGGCTGTTTTCCGCCCTCCGGATCCACTACAATAAGCCGCTTATGGCCAAAGCCAGCGTGTACACTCGCCCAAACATTCGTCTCATCAGGCCCTCTCTTTTCCAAACTGTTTGCCATGCCTTCAATAATATCCTTTTCGTTCCGTAAATCTCGCCCGAAATCAATCCAGCCTGATATTCCGCACATATCGAAAGCCTCCTCTCTCCAATAAATGGAGCATGGTAAAATACTAAACACATGTTTTATAGTATTCAGCCCATTTTAAATGGTAAATTGTCCAAAAAATCACATCCCTTAAGTTATAAAATCTCTCCAAGGTGTCTACAAAGAAAAAGAGAGCACCAACTATTTGGAGGTTAAGTGATGAACCACGAGCCACGATCAAAACTATTTGAGACTCAATTAAGAGCATATACAGAAGGAACAATTGAACAAATTAATGATCAATGGATATTTTTTGACGGAGAAACGGAGGAAGCCGCACGAATGGATGATTTTCTCCAGCAGGAAATCGAAGTTTTTCGTTTGAATCGCTGGAAGAAAGGAATTTTAATCGAGGCGGGAGTCATGAGGATTGGAAAAGACCAGCTTTTGCTGCGCGACCAAGATCCGATTCGAGTTCGCAAACAACTGATCTACTCTTTGGAAAGATTATTAGATAGCATCAATGAAGATGCTTTTTTCCAATTTGTAACAACCTTAAATTCCTTGAATTTTTCAATTTACGACTGTCTTTATTGTTATAATCATTTATCTTTTTTAAATGATAACCAGCGAAAAGACGGTGTCAATTTTATGGTTTTTGATAACCAGGAAAGCATTTGCAATGTCCAGCATCATTTTTGCTATTTCGAAAAAATCAGCGACCGCTTTGAATTTACGCTCAACACCGGCAAGCGGCTGATTATCGAAAAAATAATTACGTAAATACAAAGAGGATGATTCATTCGTGAACCATCCTCTAATTTATTGAAATAGATGAAAGCCTAGCGGCAGTTTTAACCCTAAATAAAGAACAAGCAAAAAGGCAACGACAAATTGAAACCATAAAACCGATGCTGGTTGTTTCTTTGCCGTTCTCATTAAAATCAATTCAAACAATGAAATAATCCATAATCCAACAACAGCTTTTAAAATATACAATAAACTAATATGAGCTATGCTGAACAGCAGGATCAAGCCCGTTGCCAAAATGAGCAAGTATAGTACCCGTAAAACCATTTGCAAAATTTTAAAGCCTTTTTCATTTCCTTTTTTGTTTACGTTTAACGCTACGAAAAATAAGACTAGCGCTATAAACCATGTTGTAATATGTGCGTGAGTCATCCCCGCAAAACCTCCTAAAATCATGAATTGGTCCGTATTCGCTACCATCATATCACAGCAAGGCTAAAAACACGAAAAATAAGTCTAACACAGTGATATTATTAAAAACCACAACTTTTACTTTTTCCAGCCAGGAAACGGAAGATAGATTCGCCACAGCCATTCAATAGGACCGTACTGATAGTGGTTCACCCACAAAACCCCGAATACAAAGAAATTTGGGCGTTTTAATCACATTCCACTAAACGCTACATAAGATAAAAGAGATAACGATCTGGAAAGCCGCTTTTGTCATGCAAAAATTAAAGAAAACTTGCCGATTGGCGAGTCTTAATGACGAAGCCAGAGACTCAGTTGAATTTATGTTTTTATTAGCAAAAAAAAGTAAAGGATGTCGATTATGCCAGCAATTGTAGGAGTTGCCCAAGTGATTACGCTCGGAAGCAGTTCTGTTTTTCATATTGGCGATGTATATAAAATTATGCCGCTTTCTAATGCGAAAACTTTCTCAGGCTCTGGTTCATTTAATACGGGCGAAACATTAAATGTGCAGAACAATCAGAGTTTGACAAACACCTATGATACAGATACCATCGACCAAGGAATTATTCTGAATGCATAACGAACAGGTGATTATAAATGAATTTTTATATTCAACAGTCGATTCATATTCACTTTATCAAAGTTGGCGGCATTACCAATTCTTCTGTTTTGCAAATTGGCAGTGCGGGCATCATTAAGCCTGCCTCGTACTTGTATAACACAGGCGGGTTTACACAGCCGGCACCCGTTGCCTTGAAGCAGCCTGTCACAACTGTCTCCTATTTGCTAACACCATCTGTGCCGCTTCAAGCACCTGTAAGAAACACGAATAATAAAGACGGTTCATCGGTTTGAATGGGTAAAGAGGAGCCAACTGCGAGGTGATGAAATGTTCCAAAATTATGATCAATACCTTCAATGGCTGCAAAGTTGTCTTCAAGCGCAAGAGAATCGCATTAGGACCTTAGAAAAATCAGTCCGGCAAATGGCTGAAGAGTTAAAATCTTTTAAAGAAAAACCGTCTATTCATGTGGACACGATTGAGTATAAATTTGACCAGCTGAAAGTTGAAACACTTGAAGGAACCTTAAACATCGGGTTAAATCCTAGTGAATTGCAAGGAATCGAAGACTTTGCCGTCAACAATCAAGCGGTAAACACGCCGATTTCGCCTCAGAACCAAATGCAAAGAGCAATGGCAATTGAGGAAACGATTTTACGTTATCTGGATAGCGATTTACCTTCAATAATTGAAGAAACCCAAAAGAAACTTCATCTCCAACTAAATGAGTCGTCCTATTTAACATTTATTAAAGAAGATATCAAAAAACAGCTACCCACCCGTATTGATTTTCACTTAAAAGCAGCCACAAAACAAGATCGGTCATCAGAAAACGTAAAAGAGAGCAATCAGAGAATTATTGAGCTATTAAAACAAGAAATTCAAAACGGTGTGGCGGTATTTTTTAATCACTTGCCCAATATGGGGAAAGGAATGAACCAAGAAAATGAACTTTGAAGTTTACAACCGGGATATTTGTGTAGAAACACTTCGAATCATTGGCGTAGCCAGCTCTTCGTTAGTAATGGTTGGTGATACGCAAACAATTCAGCTTGCTGCTACCTTCGATACACCGGCTGAATCGTTGATTATTGGGCCATTTGTTCCGCTTGAAATGGATGTGTCATAAAAATGCTGCAACGGACTGCTTATGTTGATCACTTAAATATCGATATCGTTGTCTTCGCTTCGACAATTCAGGTCGGTGATGCAAAAATTGTCAACAGCCATTCAAGGGCATTGGCGGTTCACCGTGAGGCGGAAATTTTTTTTAGCGATGAAGGCAACTTTTCGAGCTATCCCGTTTTTTCTGAACCGATTCCCCTTCCCCCCATAACAGAAGATTTTTCATACACAACAACCAACTTAAATCCAGTGCTTAAAGTAAGTAAGCTTGCTGTGATCGGTATTTCCTCTGCTTCGATCCTGCATATTGGCAATAGCGAAAATGTTTCCTTGGAAGCGAGGGTAAAACACATACGGCAGCTCTTGCCTAGGGATTCGGAACAAGTGCATGAGTAGGAACATAGACTCAATATGGAAAATCTTTAAATTTATCTTTAAAAAGGATGTTTGTTATGCCAGCAATAATTGGACCTGTTCAAATCATTAATGTCGGAGGTGGCGTTGTCCAGTTTGGGGATGCCCTGTATATTTCACCAAAAGCGGCCACCAAAACCAATGCAGGCTCAGGAGGATTTAATACAGGGGGATTGATTGTAACAAATAACGGATTGAGCGGTACAAATGTACTCGATACCAATCTCGTTGATCAGCCAATTGCAAGCAATAATTAAAAATGACATAAACCAAAGCCGGTTTATGTCATTTTTGTTTTCCATCTAGTCATTAGGTAATTTTTAAAATATGAGCACCATCAAAGAAAAATAAATAGCGGTCGGTTACTTTTCTTTTCCAGATTTGTTCAATTGCTTTGGCATATAGCTGAATTTGGATCCGGTATCGATCTTCAAGAACCGGCTTCGCTTGATCAAATCCTCCTTTAAAACGATCGGTAATCCCATCTGACTTATAATCAACGATAACCAATCCTTGATCATCTTCAAAAATACAGTCAATGACCCCTTGAATGAAAACAGGTTCATCTTTACCTTTCCAGGCAGGATAGATTTCCATTGCCTTAAGCGCCAGAGTAAACGGCACTTCCCGTTGAACTTTTTCCGCTCGAATCATTCTTTTTCCCAATGCTGATTCAAAAAATTGAGCAATCAGCTTCGGATCAATTATTTGTCTTTGTTCATTTGTCAAAAGTTCACGATCCACCAGCTTCGCGAGCAATTCCTTGATTGTTTCATTGGTAACAGGTTTTGTTAAGTCAACGTGTTGCATCGCTAAATGCAGGGCCGTTCCTTTCTCAGCTGGCGATAGGGATTTTTCTTGCATAAACTTTGGTCTGGAGGAAATTGCTTTTTTTAGAGGCCGAATGAGATCCATGCCGCTATATTCATCGGATATTTCCCGCTGCCGTTTGATTTCAGAAACAGATTGCTTCGAACGATGGGTTGACGCATCTTCAAAAGAGTATTTCCATGAAAAGCGGTCAGCCACTTCAACCGCAAACGGGGATTGAACCGGAACCTTTTCCAATCGCTGAACGCTTTTTAAATAATCATCCTCTTCTGCCTCCACGTTCGTTTCCTGCTGTCTAATCTCTTCGGCAGTCAGTTTGGTCATTTTCCACTGGGAAGGATGGTTAGCAATCTCTTCATAAACCAGCAAATTTTGATTTCCGTCATCCGTATTGAAATCACGATGACGGATAAGCGCCGGACCAATCCAATCTAAATACCTTCGCGCTGATGCTCTTTCAAAATCCTTTAACAGCCAGTCATTGCTTGAAGCAGCGGCATCTTGCCATTGTTCAATTTGTTTTTCAGCATCCTTTACTGTGCCGATCAAGTAAAGTTTTTCTTTCGCTCTTGTCAGTGCCACGTATAAAATCCGCATTTCCTCGGCAAGCATTTCCAATTTTTTCTTCCGCTTAAACGCAAGCTGCGGCAGCGATGGATAGGTGATTCGCTTTTCAACATTTACATACTTGGCCGCAAAACCGAATTCTTTATCAAGCAGGTAGGATTTGGCGAGGTCTTTTTTGTTAAATTCCCTTGCCAGCCCTGCAATAAAAACAACAGGAAATTCAAGCCCTTTACTGCTATGGATTGTCATAATCCGGACAACATCCTCCTGTTCGCCCAGGGCTCTGGCTGCTCCAAGGTCGCTGCCTCTCTCCATCATTCTTTCAATAAACCGCAAAAAGCGGAACAAACCGCGAAAAGAGGTTTCTTCATACTGCCTTGCCCGATCATAAAACGCCCTTAAGTTGGCCTGTCGTTGTTTTCCGCCAGGCAGTCCGCCGACAAAGTCATAAAATTTTGTCTCCCGGTAAAGCTGCCAAATTAATTCAGACAGCGAACCTTGACGTGCCATCGAGCGCCAGCGTTCTAGGCTTTGATAAAACGGGATGATTTTGCTGTCCAGCTCTTCCTCCTTACTTGTGTACCTTTTGCTGTAATAAGAAGATACCGCATCCCAATAAGACCCCGTTTTGTGGAAAATCCGGATTTTTGCCAGTTCTTCCTCATTTAGTCCAACAATCGGCGAGCGCAAAACGGAAGCAAGCGGAATATCCTGAGCCGGATTGTCAATTACCCGTAAGAGCGATAGCATAATTGCCACTTCAGTCGCCTCAAAATACCCCGTTGATAAATTGGCATAAATCGGGATCCCCTGCTGTTTAAACTCTTCCATAATCTGCGGCGCCCACGTCATCGACCGCAGCAGAATGACGATATCGCGATACATCAGCGGCCGCTCGGATTTTGTTTTTGGATTGTAGACTTGCGCTCCAGCCGCCAGCAATTTTTTAATTTTTCCAGCCATCACCTTTGCTTCAAGCTGCGATGCTTCCAATTCTACAGGATCGAGTTCAGCTGTTTCGTCAGCCTCCTCTTCAGCAGTTTCTGTTTCTCCAGTTTTTTGGTCGATCAGCAACAATTCGATCGGATACGGCTTTTCAGTAGGATAAGGAGCGCCATTGCGCAATTCAGCTGCTTCATCGTATTCGATTTCGCCAACTTTCACTCCCATAATCTGCTTGAATAGAAAATTTGTTCCATTGAGGACTTCTTTTCGGCTTCGAAAATTCTTTGCGAGGTCGATCCGCAAGCCGAAGCAGCTGCCATCGTGAGTAAACCGGTTGTATTTTTCCAAAAACAAATGCGGTTCAGCAAGGCGGAAACGATAGATTGCCTGCTTGACATCGCCTACCATAAACAGGTTTCCATTTGATTCTTCGTCTTTTGAAACTAGCTTTAAAATCGTTTCCTGAACCATATTCGTATCTTGATACTCATCAACAAATACTTCTTTAAAATGGCGGCGGTAAGCAAGTGCCGCTTCCGATGGCAGAAGTTCGCCATCCTCCGTTACCCCATCGATTAAAATATCGAGGCAGTAATGTTCTAAATCCGAGTAGTCGACAAGCCCTTTTTCTTTTTTAACCGCTTCAAACCGCTCATGGAAAGCAATAGTCAGATTTACCAGCGTCTCAATAACAGGTTTCATTTCCTTCATATCTTTCAGGAAACTCTCCGGTCTTCGCGAAAACAGCTCGTCCTTCAAGTCCTGAATTTTTTTCTTCACTTGATCGCGCAGCTTTGTTGCTTTATCAGTCAGCTCTTTAAGAAACTCTCCTCCCCGGACAGTTTTTGCTTTTGAAAAAGAATAAGTTTGCATCGCTTCATAAAGGGTTGACCAGGAATCTTTTGCAGCAAAAATCAACGTATCGATCAGGCGTAAATCATCCGCAAAGGTTTCAGCCTTTGGAGCGGGCCCTCCGGGAAGCTTCGTAATCTCCAGAGCTTTTTCAATCACATCCCGCGCACCTTCAAGCTGGAGTTCGATATCATCGAGGAGCGCCCTGATAAACTGCATTTCCTCGAGCCTTGTATCCAGCTCTACATCGTACATCGCCACAATTGACTGCAAATACTGTTCCGGCGCAGGGTTGGAACGGGCAAAATCATAGATTACACGGATAATGTCCTGCAAGGCGGCGTCGCTTCGATCATTTGTAAATGTATCTACTAACGTGAAAAAGGCTTCATTGTCTTTTTTCCCGTATTCCATTTCAAACAGTTCATCGATCACTTCATCCCTCAGTAATTGGGCTTCCGTTTCATCAGCGATTCGAAAACCGGGATCCAGATCAATTAAATAGTAATATTTACGAATGACGTCCATACAAAAAGAATGAAGTGTTGAAATAGACGCTTTATTTAATAACCCTAGCTGTTTTCGCAAATTTTTCGAGTCCGGTTCACGAATAAGAGCGGCTTCTAACGCTTCCCCAATCCGGTGGCGCATTTCCGCAGCCGAGGCGCTCGTAAATGTCACGACTAGCAGTTCATCCACATTCAGCGGCTCTTCTCGGGAAAGGAGTTTTTGAATGATTCTTTCCACTAGGACAGCCGTTTTCCCGGATCCGGCTGCAGCGGCCACAAGAATATTTTTATTTTTTGCCATAATCGCTTTCCATTGGTCTTCTGTCCATGTAGACCCGCTTGGCATTGGAGGAATCAGAAGTTCACTCATGCACTTTTACCGCCTTTCTGATTAGCTCGATTGTTTCATCGTTTCCTTTTGGAAAGAAGAGACGATACTGGTTCGTTTCGATTGATTCATCAAATTGGCAAACGGATTTGTATGCGCAAAATGTACATGGTTTTTTATCTTTCATTTTGTATGGAGCAATTTCCACATTGCCAGAAACAATGTCATTTCCCGTTTTCTCGTACAAATTCCGCATATAGTGCCGCAAATCAGCAAACTCTTCGATCGTGGCAACTTTGGAGTTTTTCGTCAGTGTTCCATCTTTCTTGATTCCGGCTGAAATAATTTGTGAATTGCCAGATTCAAGTGTCCGGTCCATTAGGTGAATGACATTTTGGTCATTTAAAACCAAGCCATTCATTTTAAACTGTTTCATAATCTCCTGCTCAATTTGATCAATCGTCAGCAGCTTCTTTGAGCTGATCATCGGGTTATGAACATGGAAATATAGCACCCCCGCCGGACTTGCCTCCACTTCTACCAGCTCTTTTGAATGCGCAATAATGATGTCCAAATACGTCAGCATTTGCAGCGAAAGGCCAAAATAAACATCGCTTAAATTTAAATCTTTTTCACTTGATTTATAGTCAATCACTCGCAAAAATACATTATGATCCTCATCCACAGCCTTATCGACCCGGTCAATCCGCCCAACGAGCTCCATTTTCTTTCCATTTTTCAATGAAAAAGACAGCGGCGGCAGCTTGCCGTTCGGACCAAAGCTCAGCTCCAGACCGATCGGCGAAAAGCCGCTTGATTTCGCATGTTCACTTAAAACAACGGAAGCCCGGGTTATGATTTTTTCCAGTTTGCGTTTAATATAATGATGCCTTTCCGAGCTTAATAGAATTTCATTTTGCAGTTTTGGCGCCAATGCATCCACCGCTTGTCTGGCCAGAATTTCACATTGTGTCCTTGTTAACTCCGACCATGAAATTTTTTGCTCATTCACAACATCCGCGATATGCTTTAAAGCGGCATGAAACAATTCGCCGATATCCGGCGCTTCCAGCCGGAAAATTTGCCGTTCCCGAAGCCGCAAACCGTGCTGGGCAAAATGCGAAAATGGACAGCCATTAAAAAGCTCCATTCTTGAAACACTTGCCTGTATACTGTCTCCATACAATTCTCCCGATACTTCACTTGAAAGTCTTGTTGTCTGATTTTCATAAAATAAACTCGATAGAACCTTTTCCACCGTCTCTTTCCAGCTGCTGCCAAGATAATAGTTATAAACATCCCACCAAAAATGACTTATATGGTAGCTGCGCTTCTTTAATTGCAATTGTGAAGTTAAATAGGACAGCGTTGTATCCGGATTGGAAACAAAGCGAAGCTGTTCATCCTCTGTCAGTTCATTCGGATCGGCTGTAAAAAAGCGCTGTACTCTTTTTGGAAACAAATCTTCTATTCTTTTAATATAGGTTGAAGGAATCAATGCTTTTCCTTCATCATTTGCCAGCGGATAGCTGATATAGAGAACTTCTGACGGCGTGGTGAATGCTTTGTATGCTAGAAAATTCTCATCAAGCAGTCTGATTCGGCTGCTTGGAGCCAGGTTCATCCCTCTCGTTAGGAGGTGTTCCCTGTCTTCATCTGCCAACAGCCCTTCATCCGATATTTTTGCAGGAAGTACTCCTTCATTCAAACCGATCACAAAAGCTGCCTTAACCTCGGAAAACCTTGATTTTTCTAAATCAGCCACAAGAACTTGATCCAAAGCGGGCGGAATAAGCGAGAAACTTAACGATTCAAAACCAGCTTCTACTATCGCGGCAAATTGCTTCAGTGGAACGGATTCCTCGCCCAGCACTTCAACATATTGATCGAGAAGATCGATCACTGCATTCCACACTTGCTCATGTTCCCGCATTTTAACAAGATTTCCAGTCTGTTCCGCTTCCGTTTTCCATTTTTCAAGCTTTTCCGGAATATCTAATTCTTCTAAAAATAAATAAATAGCTTCACATGACTTTCGGCCAGTATCCGCTTTTTTCAGCCTTCTTGACAGTCTTAGGATCGGAGCCGTAATCATTAGCCGCAATTCATTAATTTCTTGTTCCATTGCCTTTTCTGCATCTGTTTGAATATTCGTTTCGAGCTCAAGACCGCGAATTCGCTTATAAATCCAACGGTCTTTTTGCGTCCATTTATCGCCTTTTATCCCGTAGGCAAGAACATAATTCTCAAGATGGTCCATCTTTTCCCGCATCCTGCTTCTGTTTTCCTCAAGCGGATACAGCAGCTCTGTCTTTACAGCCCGAAAAATCGGTTCATAACGCCAATATCCATTGATCACTTCAAGCGTTGAGCGAATCAATTCAATCAGTGGATGATTGAGCATCGTCCGTTTCTGGTCAATAAAAAAAGGAATATGATGGTCGCGAAAAACAGGCTCAATAATATCGTGATAATCCCGTCCGTTGCGGATTAGCACTGCAATATCACGATATCGGTATCCTTTCGTTCTCGCCAAGTCAAAAATTTCGCGGGCAATTCCCTCAATTTCCGAGCGCCGGTTAACCGCCTGGCATAGATGTACTGCCGCTTGTCCAACAAATGGATCAAGGGGGCGCACATCAAATTTTTCTTCTAAATGCTTTAAGGATGGTTCGTTCCATTTTTTGGTTTCTACGAGCTGAACAGGTTCCTCGATTTGGATTCCTTCTATTTTTGCCACTTCATAAATCGAACGGCAAGCACTTCCTGACATTCGGAATAAATGAAGTTCATCCGGTTCCGCCTCAAGGCAACGGATATCATCTGTTGTCATCGCAACAGTGACCCGCTTACAAGTTTTCATTAACTTGCCAATAATTTGGTATTCCTGGGGTGTGAAGCTGTAAAAACCATCAATATAGATTTCCGCATTCTTTAAATACTCCGAGGAAGAAGCTTTCTCCGCCAAAAGACGAAAATAATCTTCTGAATCGATATATTTATTAAAAATCGCTTCCTCAAAATTTTTATAAATAACTTCCAAGTCTTGCAATTTGTCCTTTAATGTCTTCGGGGTTCCTTCCCGAAGCTGCTCTTGAATTAATTCTTCCGGGCGGATGCAATACCGTTTAAATTCGAGCATCATTTGTTCCAATTGCTGAATAAATCCGTTTTTATCTGCCGCCTGCTGGAAGATTCGTAACTGTTCTTTTTGATCTTCGATTATTTTTCTGATCAGCATGCTGATGCCGACACTGCTTAAATGATAGCGGCTGATGCCGCCTGTCTCCTGTAAAATCCGCCAAGCCAGTCGTGAAAAACTGTAAACCTGCGCGCGGATCATTCCTCCCGTTTGCGGGTCAGTTGACAGCCGATATTCCGATAAAAAGGTCATCTGTTCAGGGACGAGATAAATAATCGGATTTCCAGCTGGATTTTCCAGCAGCCGAGATTGGATTTCATTGAGGCATAGCGTTGTTTTTCCGCTGCCCGCCCGGCCTATTACCATTCTCAAAGACATCCTGCGAAACCCCCATTTCATTCAAACTCCTTGATTCTCATTTTATCACAAAAGGGGCACAAATGTTTGGAGATTTAAAAACAGACTTACCTGTCAAAATATGTGGTATGGGTTTTATTCTTCTGGCAGCATTTATTGGAGCAATTGAAGCAGTTTCAAATTCTAGCACTGCTGCATTTAAAAGGTTGAAAATTGGTTCTCTAGTAATGGCGGTTTCGAGTCTCTTAACAATTATATTTGGAAATATCATTTATATCTCTTATCGTGCACAAGATGGAGTACAGCCATGGTTTAAAGCAAAAGATTTATACTATTACCATTCTCTCGGAATGGAATTTAAAGAATTCGCTGCATTATTTTCGTTCCCTCTTGCAGTTGCAATTGCTTACACCGTATATACGATGGGGGACAAATGGTTTGAAAAGGAAGGCTTTATCGAAATAAGGAAAGAACAGCCCCTGCCGCAGCGGAAAATACAACTACAATCCAAGGCGGACATCTCCAGACCGTCAATAATCCAAACGCTGCTAATGCCAGACAAAAATCGAGTGGACTCTTAATTGCTTTTATCCAGACAGGGCTGTATAACGCTGCAAGTAAGATTCCCACCACAGCTGCATTAATTCCATGAAGGGCTGCATGGAAAAGCGGGCGCTGACGAAGCCAATTCCAAAACGGAAACGCTCCAATGATTAACAGGAAAGAAGGAAGGAAGATGGCAAACGTTGCTACAACAGCCCCTTTCCACCCAAAGCTTGCCATTCCTAAATAAGATGCGAAAGTAAACAGCGGTCCTGGAACTGCTTGTGCTGCACCGTATCCAGCTAAGAATTGGCCTGCTGTTAACCACCCTTTAGGAACAACTTCTGCTTGCAACAAAGGAAGCACCACATGCCCTCCTCCAAATACTAAGGCTCCTGATCGGTAGAAACCATCAAAGAGTGCAATCAGATTGGAATTTGTGAACTGTTTGACCACAGGAAGTACTCCTAACAAAACAAAAAACAAAATCAACAAGATACTAGCTGCTTTTTTATTAAAAGATACTGAGATTGGAACTGGCTTAGGATCGGATGTGCCTCGAAACAAAAAACAGCCTATTAATCCAGCTACTACGATAATACCAACTTGACCAAAAACACTTGGAATAACCGAGGTTAGGATAGTGGCTACGATTGCGATAGTGGCACGCGGACGATCAGGTGCTAAGTTTTTCGCCATACCCCACACAGCTTGAGCTACTACAGCTACTGCCACCACTAGCAAGCCATGGAGCCAGCCTGCTTCGTTAAGAGAAGTTCCTTTTAAAAAGTAAGCAAACAAAATAAGTGCAATGACTGACGGAAGTGTAAATCCCAGCCAAGAAAAAATAGCACCCAAAAACCCAGCTCTTATAAATCCAATCCCCATGCCGACCTGACTGCTCGCTGGCCCAGGTAAAAATTGACATAGCGCCACCAAATCTGCATAGGTTTTCTCATCTAACCACCTTCGCCGGTTTACATATTCTTCTCGAAAATAGCCTAAATGAGCAATAGGGCCTCCAAAAGAAGTCAGGCCTAACTTCGTGGAAACCAGTAAAATTTCAAGCAATAATGGAAGTTTTCGTTTTTCATTTTCACGATTATTATATAATCCCTTATCCATTCTCTACCTCCCAAATCCTTTATTTAGGTTCCAATCTGTATAAGAAATCGATGACATTATATCACGCTTATAGATGTTTTTAAATCTGCCGTATCTGCATCTCTACATCTTTTTCGACTTTGCTAATAGTGTCTAACAGCAAGCAGCCTAAGACTTCCAGCTCATTAGAGCAATAGAGGAAAGTTTAAATCAAAAAAACATTTTCATTTTCTGCGGTGCCAGTGATTAGCAAAGGGGGCGAAACAAAAGAGCGTAATTTCTCACGCTCCTTTCGATTAAATATGCAGAAAAAAAGAGCGCAATGGTTCTCACGCTCCTTTTTAAAATCGTGTATCAACTTCACTCAATGGCCAGTACCGAAGGTCGACTTTTCCAACTACCTGGCTGGTCGAAATAAACCCGAAATGGCGGCTGTCCCAGCTTCCGAGCCGATTGTCACCCAATACGAATAATTTCCCCTTCGGAACCCTCGTTACACCGGTAATCTCCTTCAATGTAAAATCACCTGTCAGCTTGCCCCCGCCGGCTTTTTTCCGATAAACATCCAAAAAAGGTTCCGCAAGCTTGCGGCCGTTTACAAACAATTGATCATTACGATATTCAATTTTATCACCTGGCAGCCCAATAACCCTTTTTACAAAATCTTCTTTTTTATTCGCATGAAAAACGATCACATCAAAGCGCTGCAAGTCATTTGCCTCATAGCCAAGTTTGTTGACAACCAGCTTGTTTCCGCTTTGTAATGTTGGCATCATTGATTCGCCTTCAACCACATAATTTGAAAAGAAAAATGTCCGGATAAAAGCAAGAATGATGATCCCTATCGCAAACGCCTTCGCCCATTCTATTCCTTCTTTTTGCCATACACTCTTCATTCCACACTCCTCCATTTTCACCCTCTGCGTCTTTCTACTTCCCCATTATCGGCTTTTTCCATACTTTTATTCATTCTTACTTCAATTCTTTTTCCCGCGAACCATAGAATAAAAATAATGGCCGCCACAATGAT
Organism: Bacillota bacterium Lsc_1132; assembly: GCA_044598425.1. Taxonomy (GTDB): domain Bacteria; phylum Bacillota; class Bacilli; order Bacillales; family Cytobacillaceae; genus JAEVLT01. The sequence goes on along the minus strand of CP172536.1, from coordinate 951,873 downwards.
TGATCGCTGTGGTTTTGTCAATAAGGAATGCAGATCATAACCTACAAAACTAATAGTAAAAATCATCACCATTTTGCCAATCGTTAAAGCAAGTATGTATTGAGCCATGCTAATTTTTGAAAGACCGGCCACAATGTTAATCACAGCGGACGGTGTAAACGGAAAGCACATCAGCAGAAAGAGCGGTCCAAATCCGTGACGTTCCACCCAATTCATCAGCTTTTGCACCTGTGGATGCCTTGATAAGAAGGCCAGCAGTCTTTTTTGGCCAAATTTCCGAACAAGTAAAAATACGACCAGCGCTCCGGCAGTTGCACCAATCCACGAAAAAAGAAAGCCGAGCCATAAACCGAAGGCATTGGCATTTGCCATTACAAATAAGAACAGCGGAAGAAATGGCAGAAATGCCTCAAACATGGGCAGCAAAATACCCGGCAGGGGTCCAAAAGATCGATATTGCTGAATCAGTTCCATGATTTTTTCAAGGGTAAACCATGTTTCAAACGCTGCAAAATCCATGAACCTCTGCCCCCCTTTTAATCGGATAAGAATTGATCAAGTGCTTGCTTATTCTTTTCCAAATCAATTGCCAGAACATCCCCCTCACCGCTGATTCGCGGCTCCGTAAAGCTATTTTCAATTGGAATTCGGATCGTAGCTACATTTTCCTGTTTTTTAGTCAAGTAGTCCTTTGCCATAAATAAAATATCCGTTGTATCCATATTGGTATTTATATACGGAGAAACAACCCCAACCAGCTTTGGAAGTTTTGGAATTGTTTGAAGGCTTGATAACTGTTCTCCCAAGAGCTTGATCACTTTTTGCTGGCGCTGTACCCTGCCAAAATCACCGATGGCGTCATGGCGGAAACGAACATAGCCGAGCAATTGCTGACCATTCAGCCTTTGCAGTCCAGGTTCAAGCTTTACATCAATATACGCGGACATTTCTTTTTCCACATTTACCTCTACCCCATTTGGAAATGCTTCATCAATTACTTGTACAAATCCTTGGAAGTCAACAATGGCATAGTACTGTAAATCAACTCCGAAATTTTCTTTAATCGTTTGCCGCAGCAATTCCGGACCGCCATAGGCAAAAGCAGAGTTAATTTTATGTTTTCCGTGCCCCGGAATGCGGACATAAATATCCCTCATAATCGACGCAAGCTTAAACGTCCTTTTGTTCTCATTATATGAAGCAATCATAATGGTATCTGATCGCGACTTTTCCTTCCCTCTCGCATCACTTCCTAATAACAAAATATTTGTATTTCCATATGCATCCTTTTTTCCCTCAAAACTATAAACAACCTGATTTTTCTTTTCCACTTTCTGTAAAGACTGCTTTTCTCCCTGCTTAAATTGATAATAAGCATAGCCTAAAGTAGCAAATATTAGCAGCAGCAGCACAAGTACAACAACTTTCCACTTTTTCCTCTTCTTTTGCTTTCTTTCATTTCTCATGCGTAACTCCATCCATTCGCTAGTATTTGATCATTCTTAGAAGTAATTTCCCCCTTCACTTCCTCTTCTATAAAAAACTTTCTCACAAACAGGCCGAATTTGGCAACAAAAAAAGCTGCGATTTGTCAGCTTGGTTTTATCAAGTGTAAATGGGTACTAGATCGCGGCTTTTTCGTTGGGAACTCAATGAATAATCCTTGAAAACCGGGTCAAAACTGCCCGGCCTTTTTTCTTCGCAGCACCATCCTCTATTAAATAGCAGCAGGAACCGCTGCCAGCTGCTAGTCTATTTGGCAGCATTTCACCGCTTGCGTTTCCCTTTGCTTTTTTGTATGATAATATCGAACATACGTTCCTTAAATAAACGAAAGGAGCTTGTGAGGCTGATGACGAGAATACCTGAAAAAGACCGCGATATGATGGAAAAAGCCATCTATTTGCCCATGGTGCTTATTATTTTAAACCGGGATTTAGCTGTTGTCGAACAAAGTCCGTTTAAACTTAAAAAGCCCTATCTGGAGTTAATTGAGGAGACAATGAGAGATATTCAGCGGGAATTAGCCGAAGTTAAACGGTATATGAAAATAAATAAGCTGCAAGTCATTCAAACAAACCGGGACGATGCCTTTACGATGTATATGTTTTTATATAAGGGATACGAAGAACATCATAATTATTTTAATCCGAGAATTCGCAATAAAGTTCAGGAATTAATGGCGTATTATTTTTCCAAAAAGCATCAGTCCCAAAAATGGAATAATGCCAGCAGCTAATTCTGGTCTTTTTGATAAGGGTCGTGAAGATATTCAGAGCTGGTTTCTGAAAAACTCTGAATTAATTTAGGCCTGTTTAATAAATAAAAAGATTTTCTTTCCGTCTGTCCAATTCTCTGCATCAGCTTCGTGCGCAGCAAAGCGGTTCGCAATAATTGGTTTTCAAATGAGCTGTGCGAGATTGGAAAGATAAACGACTGCTTATTTTGAAAAGTAACCTGCGTTTGGTCAGGCGCAAGGCGCTCATAATTTAGCACATGTTCATGGGAAACCCAAATGCATTCAGAACGGCTCGGTGAAGTGGTGGGGAAAAAATAAATATAATTGCTTGGATCAATGGCGATCGGGACTTTATGGGTGATGCCAATCAACTGTTTCGTTCCATTTTTGCGGCCTTCAAAGCTGCTTGAAAAATACTCGCAGCTCTTTTTAATAATGTCAATCGGCTTAAACGGAGACAAAAACTCGTCTTCCAATTCGAAGATTTGCGAATATACTTTGCTCCCATATACGATTGGCTTGATAAACATTGTATATGGATTTACCTCATACTCTTCAATTTGCTTTTGTTTCAAATTATCTCACTCCTTCTATCCGTATTAAACATGTCCATCATACCATGTTCATTCCAATATTTTTCAGTTGCCATTATTTGTTGCGAATTTATTCACAAAATTGTTTAATATTACTTTTCTTTCAGAAAATTTAAAAAACTGTTGATTTTATTTTTAAAACTCCATATAATAGTAAAAAGCAACAGAGGTGATTTTCGTGAAAGAAAAATCATACACGGAATTAATGAAACTTAGTGCGATGAACCGCAATCAGGACAAAGACCATTTAATTCAGAACTTATACATTGAAATGTTTTTAACCGAGATTCAATTAACTGCTGAAAAGGAAAAATTGACAAAGGAAATTGATGCCGCAATTGATCAGCAGGATCGCACAGCTTTTCTTGAATTGTCGCTAAAGTTCAGAGAACTCCATAAACGTTTTGGCACATAAAACCGCCCATGCATTGGCGGTTTTTTCTTTTTTCAATAGAAAGGGCTAAAGAGACCGCTGTCTTTTAGCCCTTTTCTATTTGCTTACTTATTTCGATGTTTTATTTCGTATTCCTCAAGCATGGAAATACGCTCAAGCATTGTTGGATGGTCATAGCGGAAAATTTTCACCAGCAGCGGCGGGTTGACTTGGCTTAGTCCCGAGCGGGTTAACTCTTGAAAAGAAGTAATCGCTGCATTTGGATTATTCGTCATATTGATCGCATAATTGTCGGCTCTTTTTTCCTCGTAGCGGGACATCAGATTTGTCAGAGGACTAGCCACAAACAGAAGCATTGAAATAACCAGGAAAAACAGCGGCAGTGAGCGAATATCGCCGACATCCGAGATTTTCAGCACTTCCCCCCATTTTTTTACAACCCAGTGCATTATCCGGTAGGTCAAATACAAACCAATGAGGGATAGAAGCAAATATCCCGCAATTCCATAATAAATATGATGTTCAATATAATGATCCATTTCATGTGCCATGATAAATAAAATTTGCTGATCGTTTAGGCGATTTAATGTTGTATCCCAGAGAACAATCCGGGCATTTGAACCGATCCCTGTCACGTAAGCATTCATCGCGTTTGTTTTTTCAGCCATATTCACTTCAAAAACATGTTTGGCAGGAATATGAGCTTTATCAGCCATTGCTAAAATTTTTGCTTCAAGTTCCTTATTCTTTAGTGGATAAAAATCATTGTATAACGGATCAATGACAACTGGCTGTAAAAACGTCATAAACAAAGTGAATGGGATTGACAGCAGCCAGGCGTGCAGCCACCAGCGCTTTGTGCTCTTTTTCATCAGCCAATAAAGGACGGGAACAATGATCAGCAGCGTTCCATAATTAATCCAAAAATCAATTAATTCATCTTTCATCCATGAAGCAAAGCTCTGCGTTGAAATATGATACATTTTTGATAACGAATACCTAATATAGCTGAACGGAAATGTCGCCAAGTAAGAAAAAAACGACAGCCAAATCAAATAGATAGCCGTTTGCAAAAAACGGCGTTTCGAAGATGTTTCAGCCCAGCGCTTAAACGCTTTTGACAAACCGAACAATAAAATAAGAAAGTAAAAAAGCCACTCAAAAGGAGTAGATAAGAAAAACAACAGATTTCTAATTTTGGAGTACTCTTCCGTTAACATCAGTTCCCGGCCATTTAAAAAGGTGGCAGGATCGGCTTTTGTTCCTTGATATTCGAATGGCAGTTTCGTATCCGCGAAGGAAAACAAATACCAATAAAAAAATAATCCATACAGCACATAGGCCAAGACCGCGTAGAATCCCATCTTCCGAGCCATAAATTGTCCCCTTTCTTGTACAGCCTCTCTCTTCTTAGTTTAGTTAAAAAGCGGGGATTTAGAACAAAAAAAACGCGATTCGATGCCCAGCATTACAAAAGATAAGAATAGACGGAAAGAACAGCAATCGTACCGAGGACAACGACGATAACGTTAGCGCCAAGAAATGCGGCAACAAACGCAGCTGTTGCTCCCACTCCCCCATACCATATATCCCTTTGAATTAGCAGGATGCCCGGGAAAATCAGCGCCCCCAGCGTGGCGTAGGGGACATTATTTAAGATTCCCTGGATAAACGGCGGCAGTTCTTTCCCTTTAAATAAAACAAATGGCAGCATTCTCGGAAGGTATGTCACACCCCCCATGCCAATGATCATCCAAAAGATTTCACTCTTCATTCCCTGCACCCCCAACTTTCTTTTTGATTCCTTCAGCCGTTTCAATGATCACAGCCGAAAAAAGGGTGGAAGCAACAATTGCCCAGCCTTGGGCAAGCAAATGGGCAAAAATAAAAAGCGAATTAAACAGCGCCGCCAATGCTGCCAAAAAGACCACTTTTACGCTCTTTTTCATCGATGGAACGAGGAGCCCAATAAACATGGCATACAAGGCGACCCCCATACTTTCTTGCAGCGTTTGGGGAAGGCTTGCCCCAATCAAGTGGCCGAGACCTGAGAAAATAACCCAGCTGGAATAGGAAATGGAAATAACGCCAAACATATATCTTGAGCTCACGGTTCCTTCCTTTGTTGCAGCAACCGAAAATGTTTCATCGGTAATCCCGAAAGCATAAATCACTTTTGTCATAACCGGATCCGCTTCACTTTTTTCATTAAGCGATGTCGCCATTAAAAAATGGCGGATGTTAACGATAAAGGTAGTTAAAATAATTTCAAAAATTCCCGTTCCGTATGCTAAAAGACTAAGCGAAATATATTGCGCCGCTCCGGCAAAGACAATGAGGCTCATTAAAACTGTTTCGATAATCGAAAGCCCCGACGTCTTGGCGAGTAGGCCAAACGTTAGGGCAATCGGAAAATACCCAATGCCAATGCTGATGCCCGCTTGAAATCCCTTTTTAAACTCAGAAGCTTCCTTTCCAATTGCAAAATCTGCCACTTCCCAAGCTCCCCCCTTATTCAAATGTTTCGTTTATAAAAATAAATTTTAACAAATTTTCTGTTTTATGCAATGAGGAAAGTAAAAAAACATGGCAGTCAGCCATGTTACTTCCCTTTAAAAATGGGTTTTCTTTTTTCGCTAAAAGCTTGAAGCGCCTCAAGCCGATCCTCTGTCGGAATCGTTACTTCATATGCCTTGCGCTCGATTTGCAAGCCGGTATTTAAATCGGCATTCATGCCATTTTTGATCGCAAACTTTGCCTGTTTCAAGGCGATCGGCCCATTCTCAAGCAAATGAGCGGCGAATTGCAGGCTCTCCGTCAAAAGTTTTTCCTTTTTCACTACTCTTGTAAGCAGGCCGTATGAATATGCTTCATGAACCGACAGCCTTCTTGCTGTTAAAATCAGTTCAAGCGCCTTCGCCTGGCCAATCAGCCGCGGCAGCCGCTGCGTCCCTCCAGCCCCCGGGATAATCGCCAGACTCGTTTCCGTCAGCCCCATCTGAGCACCTTCAGCAGCAATTCGGAAATCACAGGCTAGTGCCAGTTCCATTCCGCCGCCAAGAGCATAGCCGTTGATCGCCGCAATTGTTGGCTGCGGCAGTTCATCAATTGCAGAAAAAACAGTATTGATTTTGTATAAATTACGCTTAACGTGTTCGCTGCTTAGATTTTTTCGCTCTTTCAAATCAGCTCCAACACTGAAGGCCTTTTCCCCGGATCCTGTAAAAATGGCCACATAAACGTCTTCATTCACGCGAATCTCTTCAACAATCTCCTGCAATTCAACAAGGGTTTCATAATTAAAGGCGTTTAGGGACTCGGCCCGGTTCATTGTCACGAGTGCAACATGGTTATTTAATACATACAAAATCTGCCCCAATGTTTCATCCCCTTTAAAAAGGCAGACAAATTGTTGCCCGCCTTCTTTTTTTATTTTGCTATTGACTGCAAGACTAGATCTTTCAAGGCACGGCGCAAAATTTTACCTGTTGTATTTTTCGGGAGTTCATCAATAAATTCAATCGAAGCCGGTACTTTATATTTAGCAAGATGCTCCTTACAATATGCCAATAAATCTGCTTCCGTAAGATTTGGATTATTACTGACAACGAAGCTCTTAACGGCTTCGCCAAAATTAGGATCAGGAACGCCAAAAACAGCGACTTCAACGACGTCGGGATGATTGTACAGAGCTTCTTCAACTTCACGCGGATAGACATTGTAGCCGCCTACCAAAATCATATCTTTTTTCCGGTCAACGATATAAAAGTACCCCTCCTCGTCCCTTTTGGCCAAATCGCCTGTAAAAAGCCAGCCATCACGAATAGCCGCAGCGGTTTCTTCCGACATTTTGTAATAGCCTTTCATCACGTTTGGACCGCGGACAATCAGTTCGCCCACTTCTCCGTCTGGGACTTCCTCACCGAGCTCATTAACGATTTTATTTTCAACATGAAGGATCGATGTTCCGATTGACCCGGCTTTGCGCGGGCGATCCAGCGGATTGAAGCAAGTAACTGGAGAAGCTTCAGATAATCCGTAGCCTTCGGAAATGACAACATTAAATTTTTTCTCAAAATGATTCAGAAGAGCAACCGGCAATGAAGCACCTCCAGAAATGCAAAGCCTAAGGGATTGAAGGTCACTAGGATCTCCGTCCGGATATTGAAAAAGAAAATTGTACATGGTTGGAACACCGGCAAACACAGTTGCTTGCTCGTTTTTAGCAATTGCAAAAATTTCCCTTGGACTGAACTTTGGAACAATCAATAGCGTGGCTCCGCTTATTAGCGGTGCATTAAGGGCAACAGTCAGGCAAAAGACATGAAACATTGGCAGCGCAGTAATGACCCGATCCTGTTCGTTTATTTTGAGATAGTCCGCAACATCTTTTGCATTGCTGTATAAATTCCGATGTGTTAACATCGCCCCCTTCGGCTTCCCAGTCGTTCCAGAGGTGTACAAAATAATGGCCACATCTTCTTCGTCAAGTTCCGGTCCTTGAAAAAAAGAATCCCCTTTAGCAATTAAGCTTGTAAACGATTTCATTTTTGGAAAAACAGTTAAATGATCAGCCTCCTGCTCCCACTTGCTTTCCTGAGTGGATTCACAAATAATATACTGTTCCACTTTCGGCAATAATTCATGCATTTTTTCAGCTAATGGAATCATCGAGTCCAGCCCAACGACCACTTTTACATCACCGTTGTTTAATATGTAGCCAATCTCATCAGCAGTGTAAATCGGGTTGATTGGGATTGCAACGGCGCCTAAGCGCAGTGCTCCATAAAGACCGATGACAAATTGCGGCGAGTTGCCGAGCAGCAGTGCAATATGATCGCCTTGTTTAACCCCTAATTGCTCTAGAGCAGATGCAAACTTTGTAATTGACGTATCCAATTCCATATACGTGCTTTTTTGTCCCATAAAAAAATAGGCCGGTTCGTCCATTTTCCCCATTGCCATTTCGTGAAGCTGCGATGATAAATTCATCAAATTCCCTCCCTTTATTATGAATGAATAATCAGTCATTAAGTTGAAAAATATAAAATATTCTAAATATATTATATTGAAAGAAATTTAGACATTCAACCCAGGAGGATGTTTTTTTAAAAATCAAAACCACCCGTGTGAACGGGTGGTTTTGATTTTTAGCAACTTCGGGATCCAACTGTTCTTCTTTTTAAATCACTTATTATCTTTCAATTGCTTTGTAGTCGTGGCGATGCCGCATCGTAAAGTACGCAAAGGAACCTAACATGAAGATCGCAGTGAAGAACAGGAGAATGCTTGCATTTTTCCAGAGCACCACAAGGTCGCCGCTTGAAATAACAGCTTTGAATCCTTGAACAGAATACGTCATTGGCAAATAGGCATTAAAAGGCTGCAAGAAATTTGGTATTAACTCAAGCGGGAAAGTTCCAGCACTTGTTGTTAATTGCAAAATTAAAATGATAATCGCCAAAAAGCGCCCGGCATCTGCAAAGACAGAAACCAGCAGCTGAATGAGCGTAACAAATGTCAAGCTAGTAAGAATCGTGTAGAAAATAAAGCTCGGAATACTCTGAACATCGAGACCAAGTATGGTGAGCAGAATAAAATCTGCAAACAATGCCTGGATTACTCCGACAATCGTCATAATGGCCAGTTTTCCGGTAAACCAGTTAAAACCACTGGCAGGTACTACAGCCGGTTCGCGCAGCGGGAAGACAATTGAGATTAGCAGTGCGCCAACAAACAATCCTAAAGAGAGAAAATATGGCGCAAAACCTGTTCCATAGTTTGGAACTTTGTTGATTTTTTCATTATCAAGCTGCACCGGATCGGCCATCATCTGATACGTTTTCTGATTAGGATGAACTTTAGAAGCTTCTTTAGAGCCGGCTGCAAGCTTATCAGCGAGTTCTTTTGCACCACCGGACAGCTCATTAGTGCCACTGGCCAATTGATTTGAACCAGAGGCTAACTGACCAGCACCCGATGCAATTGCTTGGGAACCATCGGCTAGCTGCGACATTCCGCTTGAAAGATTTGAAGCACCAGTCTCCAGATCTTTGGATCCGCTGAACAATTGTCCGGCTCCAGAGACAATCGCATTTGAACCGTCTGAAAGCTGAGTCACGCCACTTGACAGGCTGCTGCTGCCAGCCGCTAATTGATCTGCTCCCGCCTTGGCTTCAGCCAATTTTCCAGCAAATTGCTGCATTCCAGCAACAAAATTTCCTTGCCCTGCTGTGAGTTTGTCAGCTCCTGCTGCAAGCTGAGGGCTTCCGGCTGCGAGCTGAGCGACACCTTGTTGCAGTTCCATTTGGCCCTGGTTTATTGCCGTTAAAGCCCCTGCAATTGAATTATTCTCGTTTGTGTTATTTTTAATCCCGGCGCTTAAAACTGCAGTGGCGTTTTCCAAATTCTTTAGTCCTTGTTTTACGGCAGCCTCTTTTTGGTCTGCAGGGAGGGAGGAATCCATTAATTGCTGTAACTCAATAATGCCTGCATTGATTTCCACAGCCCCAGCAGATAGTTCATCGACTTTCCCTTGCAATTGCTTCGTCCCGTCTACTAAAGCAGGTATTTTCCCATTGATTATCTGAATTCCCGCATTGGCTTCTTTCAGCTTTGCTGATAATTCCTTGCTTCCATCCGCTAATTGACTTGAAGCGTCCGTCAGCTGTTTCTGTCCAGCCTGCAATTGTCCGAGTCCGTCTGTCAAATTTATCGCTCCGGCAGCAACCTGAACAGCACCTGAATCAGCAGTTCTCATTCCATTATTAAATTCGATTGATTTTTCAGCGAGAGTTGCTAAACCATTGTATAAATCGTTTGAACCGGCCGCTATTTTTTTTGAGCCTGAGTTGGCATCCTGCATACCATTGTTAAACTCAATCGATTTTTTCGCAAGAGTACTCAAACCTTCATTTAAATCCTTTGTCCCGCTGTTTACATCAACTGCACCATCCTTTAGCTGACCCGCTCCATCACTTGCTTTGTTGATGCCGTCAGCAAGCTCTTTCACTTTCGAAAACATTGTTTCGGCATACGTTTCCGTTACTTTTTGAGCAACAGCCGTTTTTATTTTTTCCACTGCCGTTCCGCCTATTTGCGCTGATAAAAAGTTATAGCCTTCATTCGGCGCATATATAAGCTCCATTTTTTTCGGATGAGCTTCGAGCAGTGTTGTGGCATTTTTGGAAAAATTCTTTGGAATTTCAATCAGCATGTAATACTTTTGATCTTTAAGCCCTTGATAACCTGCTTTTTTGTCAACAAACTGAAACCGAAACTCCTTGCTTTTTTTCAGTTTTTTCATCAGGTCATCACCCAGCCTTAGCTGAGTGCCATCGAGTTTTGCCCCGCCATCCGAATTGACAACGGCCACCGGCAATTGATCGAGTCTGCTGTATGGATCCCAGAATGCCCATAAGAACATTCCGGAATACAACACAGGGACAAACAACACAGCAATGATCGGTATGAGTAGCTTTTTGTTAGTAAAGATCGCCCTTAACTCTTCTTTTAGTAGAATGTTTATCACAAAAGATGCCTCCTTGTAAAAATGACTTTTATATTCATTTAGTCATTTTGCCCCAAAAAATTGAGCGCTCTTTAAATAAATGACCATTTGAACATTATGGTCATTTTTCATAAATAGAGTATAGCACGGCTTTCATTTTTTGCAAGAAAAAAAGAAGCTATTCCAAAAGAACAGCTTCTTTTTATTCAAGCGGAAAGTTAAAATGCAGCAGAATCTTTTTGACAGCTGCTTCACCTTGATCGACACAGTCCGGCATGCCGACCCCACCATATGAGGATCCAGCTAAAAAGACCCCGGGCAATTCTTCCGCTATATGCTTATTGATCGTTTCGAGGCGTTGTTTATGACCGACGGTATATTGCGGCATCGAATTATTCCAGCGCGAGACGATCGCAAAATCCGGCTCCATCGTAATATCCATCGTTTTGCTTAAATCATCCAGAACGATTTTTACAATCTGATCGTCTGAAAGATCAACAATCGTTTCGTCTCCGGCTCTGCCAACATAACAGCGCAGCAGCACCTTGCCCTTTGGTGTAGAGTGAGCCCATTTTTTATGCGTCCACGTACAGGCAGTAATGGTATAATCGCTGTTTCGTGTAACGACAAACCCCGTGCCATCGATATCTTTCATGACCGCTTCTTCTGGAAAGGCGAGGGCAACAGTAGCAACTGATGTCGATGGAACAGACTTAAATGGATCAAAAAAACGGTAATCCGAAAACATTGTCTGCGTTATTTTATGTGGCGTTGCCGCTACAATGGCATCCGCCGGCAGCATTTCTCCATTATTTAAATAGAGCTCGTATTCTTGGCCAGCTTTAGCAATTTTCTTCACTCGATGGCCTTTTAAAACCACTTTCGGATCCAAGTGGGCTTCAATTGCTTCTGCAAATGACTGCAGCCCAGTTTTAAAAGTTAGGAAAGCACCTTTTGCTTTTTCACTACTTTTTACCGTTTTTGCCGGCTGAGGAGCGGAAGATTTTTTCATCCCAATAATTAAACTACGGTACTTTTGCTCCACTTCATAAAATTGCGGAAATGTCGACATTAAGCTTAATTGGTCAATATCTCCTGCATAAATTCCGGAAAGCAGCGGTTCAATTAAATTTTCGACAACCTCATCGCCCAATCTTCTGCGGAAGAATTCTCCGAGTGATTGATCTTTGCCGCTTTCTGATTTTGGTAAAATAAAATCGGCTGCAGCACGAATTTTTCCCGGGATGGAAAATAAACCAGTAGTAACAAACGGACCAAGCTTTGTTGGGATTCCCATGATCGACCCGCCTGGCATGGAGAATAGCTGCTCATTAACAAGAACATATGATGTCCCTGTCGAATTGTGCACCAGCTCGCCTTCCATGCCCACTTCCTTGGCAAGCCGGATCATGCTCGTTTTTCTTGCTAAAAAAGAATCCGGTCCCCTTTCAATTGTAAAACCATCTCTTACAACTGTTTGCATCTTCCCGCCAAGCCGGTGTGATGCCTCAATCAATTTGATTTCAAGTGGAAGCTCCCTTTCCCGAATCCATTTTTGCAAGTAAAAAGCAGTAGTAAGACCTGTAATCCCGCCACCGATGATTACTACTTTTTTTATGTCACTTGCCACGAATGTCACCTCTTTCAATCATCATGCTGCCCTTTACTCCGCTAACTTTTTCAGTATGACAGAGGCCATGGCGTCAATAAATTCCGGTTTTACGTTTGGCATTTCAGGGCGGTAATAGCTGGCTCCAAGTTCATCCGTAACCACCTTGCATTCAATGTCATTATCATACAGCACTTCTAAATGGTCACATACAAAGCCGACGGGAGCAAATACAAAAGCTTTATATGGATGTTCTTGATATAAAGATCTTGTTAATTCCTGAACATCTGGGCCAATCCACGGTTCTGGCGTATTTCCCGCACTTTGCCAGCCTAATGTATAATGTGGTATTCCGGCTTGTTTAGCAATCAACTCTGCAGTTTCTCTCAGCTGCTCTGGATACGGGTCACCAAATTCAAGGATTTTCTCTGGTAAACTATGAGCCGAAACAATCAGCATCACATCTTCTTTTTCTTGCTGCGGTAATTGTTCATAAATTTCCTTTATGCCATTTGCCCAGTATTCGATAAATTTCGGTTCGTCGTACCAGCTCTCAACTGAAATCATTTTTGGCCCGCCAAGCTTTTCGGCCGCTTCTTTAGCCCGATCGTTATACGATTTCACGCTAAATGTTGAAAAATGCGGGGCAAGCACGATGCTGACCGCCTCTTCAAGACCATCATTGTGCATTTGTTCAACAGCATCTTCAATAAATGGCTCAATGTGTTTGAGTCCAAGGTACATTTTAAATTCTATTTTATCTTGAACTTCGTTTAAATGTTTTTCAAGCATTTCAGCTTGTTGAACAGTCAATTTTGCGAGTGGTGAAATTCCGCCAATCGCCTCGTAGCGATGTCTAAGTTCTTCGATCATTTCAGCTGATGGTTTTCTTCCCCGGCGAATATGTGTATAATAACGTTCAAGATCTTCTAGCCTATTTGGGGTTCCATACGCCATTACAAGCAGCCCCATTCTCTTCCTTTCCATTTCCGCACCCCATTGCATCGTTTCTTTCCGAAGTTAATCATCTAATCCAATAAGACAACTATTGAAAGGGGAACTTTTGGCAAAGTCCCCCTCACCTTAATTAATCTCTCACCATATTGTGCCAAAAAATCAGCGCATTTACTAATCTTAACACTTTATGAAAGGGAAATAGATGTTTAACGACTCCGTTTTTCGGCAGAATAGTCGTGAACAAATGCTGTTAACTTTTTTAACACTTCGGGATCAACTTGTGGAAAAACTCCATGTCCGAGATTAAAAATAAAACCATCCTGCGCCATTCCCTGATTAAGAATCGCTTTGGCCTTTTCTTCGATCACATTCCAAGGTGCCATAAGCACGGAGGGATCAAGGTTTCCTTGGATCGCTTTTTTAATGCCCATTTCCCTCGCTTGTTGAATCGGCAGGCGCCAATCCAACCCAATTACATCAAGGGGAAGATCATTCCAATCAAGCGCCAAATGACTTGCACCAACACCAAACATAATCAATGGAGCCTTTTCTTCTTTAAGTGCACTAAAAATTTTACCCATCACTGGTTTAATAAAAATCCGATAATCTTCCACATTTAGGGCTCCCACCCACGAATCAAAAATTTGAATGGCTTTCGCTCCGGCATTCAGCTGTGCTTTTACGTATGTAATGATCATGTCCGCTAATTTATCCATTAAGGCAAACCACGCTTTTGGATCCGTATACATAAACGACTTTGTTTTAATGTAATTCCTTGAAGGCCCACCTTCAATCATGTAACTTGCCAGAGTAAAAGGAGCGCCGGAAAAGCCGATCAACGGAACAGACAGCTGCTCTTCCGTTAAGAGCTTGATCGTATCCAAAACATAAGGGATATCTTCTACAGGATTAATTTCCCCTAGCTTCTCAACATCTGAAAGCGAACGAATCGGATTGGCTATAACCGGACCAACGCCTCCTTTTATTTCCACATCCACGCCAATCGCCGGCAGTGGTGTCATGATGTCTTTGTAAAGGATGGCTGCATCATTGTTATATTGTTCAACCGGCAGGCGTGTGACATAAGCGCAAAGTTCCGGCTGGTGGGTTATTTCGAACAAAGAATATTTTTCTTTAATTTTTCTATATTCTGGTTGTGAGCGTCCCGCCTGACGCATATACCATACCGGCACATAGTCCGTTGCTTCACCTCTTGCTGCTTTTAAAAATGTTTCGTTGATCGCTTTTGTCATCTAAAAAATCCACCTTTCAAGACATGTATCCTTAACATTTTAATATAACTTTTTATAAAGTGAAACTTCAATAATAGGGGATTATACTGAAAGTGGATTAAAATAGCAGTAGTAAAATGTCAGGTCAAATAGAAGTGTCAATGTCTTCAATATAGCGATTTTCTGCTTTTATGTATAGTGAATGCGAATAAGTGTCAAAAAATAGTCGTTTTTTCGTTTAGAATTTTTCATGCATTGGTAGGAAAAATAAAAGGAAACCTAAAATTTAAATTAAAGATTAGGAGCTGAATGATTTGTATATCTACTTAACGGCAGGGACACTGGAATATCTCACAAAAGTCGCTGAAAGCCATTCTGATGAAAAGATTGTAAAAATGGTAAATGAGGATAGTGCCCTGCTGCTTCATGAAACAGATGGGGAATCCGTCTTTAAAGAACCTCGCAAGTATACGGTTCTTGATTCTTCGGGAACGATCGGAAATATAGGATTTGCGGCACTGCTCAATATTCCTGTAACAGACGAAGGGCGGCCGCTCTTCGAGTATCAGTTTAAAGACAAGATCAAACCAATTAAAGATGAAATAGGATTTGTTGCGATCAGAGTGCTGCGGCCGATGTCTTCCCAAACGTACGTTATTTTAACCGTATGGGAAAATGAACATTCCTTTCAAAGCTGGAAAGCATCGTCTTCCTTCCAGGCAGGCTTGAATCTGAATTATGAAGCCGATCCGAAACAAAACACGTTCGCAAGCGCCCCATATGTAAAAACATACAGCATAACGGAATAGAGGCTAGCTTTTTATAAAATGGGAGAGTTTCGCAAAATTGCTTGTTTTCGCAAATAAATCGCTTGAGTTCGCAAATAAACTTGTCGCTATGAGCAAAACACTGACAGCCACAGGAATTAATTGACGTCATGATTTATCCCTTTACCAAGCTGATTCGAAATCCCTTTCTTGCCTATTGGACAGGATTCCACCGTATCCATGACGAAACGTCAAAAACGATTCTTTGCGGGTCTTGGTCAAAAAACTTCAGGCGGCGGGGTTCCAATGATCCTCATTCGATACGCATTCATTGCTGTTTCGCCAAGTTGTTTCAGCAATTGATAATTGGCATATGCGCCAATAACCGCCCCGATTCCCGGAACAATTTGCAGCAATTTAGCCAGGTCAATATAATCCCTGTATTCCTGCTGAAATTGGCGCCAATCCATATCTCTTAACACATTTCTTTTTTCTCGCCAGTTTTCGATCACCGCAAGTGTCCGGCTCCGGGCTTCATCACTTGAAAAAGCGAGCTGAAAGACGTGAAGAATAAATAATCTTTCTGCATAATCGTTTGTGTCAAAGCCATAGATGGAAGCAATTTCAAAGAGAAGTTTCATTTTAATTGAAAGCAGCAGCGGAAAATCAGCAAGTCCAAGTAAGATTCCTCCCGCCCCCGTACCCGCACCTTCAATTGCTGCAGTTTTTTGGTAAGCGGCTATTTTTCTTCTTGCTGCTCCATCCCGTGCGGCAAGTGTCATGGCACGTGATCCATTGTTTGTTGTCATTTGCGAGCCAAATAAGGTGGCTTTCACCATTCCCTTAATACTCGCTGTAATAGCTGCATGAACCTTATCGGGAATCCACTCATTCACTTTTTGCTGTGCATTTTTGGACATGCGCTTGAAGATGCCTGAGCGCTTTGTAATTCTTCGCTTCCACGCTTCCACCTCTTCAAAGACCATTAATTCGTAATCCTGCACCTTTTTCCCACCCCTTTAAAAAAAGCCAGAACCAACAGACAGGCTAGCCCTGTTTTATAAGCCTCCCCTTGCTATATACAAAGACGAAAAACCAACAAAACCCTATTCCCACCAGCAACTCAATCCCAGCTGCAAGCCAGTCCCCTTTCAAACGAATAAAGACCGCAAACAACACCGCTTGACTTGCTAAAATAAAGAATAATAAGAAAGTAAAAGCTTTGGTTTTGGAATGTGCCTGTACCGGATACAAGTCAACCCACAGCTTGTTTTGATGATGCATCCATAACGGTAGCAACTGAAAACCAGTTATGTATATAAATAATAGCGCAAACAAAATTTGAACGAGCCCAAACGATAAGAAATAAAGAGCAATGCTGCCGATCACAGTCAGTCTGAGAAAAAGGCCAAGATAATCACCAGAGCGCAAAAAAGTTCTGGTGAATAAAAATAAATAGGTTTGCTGCTGGGTAAAAGGAATCCACTTGAGTAAAAAATCCAGCCACTTTCTTCTTTTTACTGTATCTTTCAGAATCGGCACATCGGTAAATAAATTCGCCAGCCGGTAAAACGAATTCATCCGTTTTTCTTCCTGGCGGATCAACGCATCCCATTTCACCCCTTTTTTCAGCATTCGTACTTTGAGAAATCGGTCATAAAAAAACATGATTACCGCTAAGGTGATGAGAAAGAGCAAATTGGCCTGTTTAAACAACAAATAGGAGAAAATGCCATTGATCAGAAAACGGAGAGCTCGATCCCAATACTGAGCAGCGGAATCAAGATCATAGTGAATCCTCCAGCTCACCGCTAAATTCCATGCCTTTATGACTATCAGAACAATCAAGAAAGGCAAAAACATGCGAAAACCATTATTGTTTACGTGAGCATACATCGGCATCAATAAGGCAAAAACAAGCAGTAAAATATACCCTTGAAAACCAAGGCTGACCAGCCCGGAACGGTAAAAATACTGCTTCATTTTTGTTTCAAGCGGCAGCAAAAACACCTGATCCGCCTCAAGCAGAAAATTGTAAACTGGACTGTAGGTTAAAAACAGCCCAATGATCGCTGCCATAATCCATTCAACCGGAAAACCCGCTTCGAGCCCTTTAATCCAATTCTGATAAAAATAACCGGCTGACCCAATCAAAAATAGCAAAACAACAACTAAATGGCCATTGAAAATATAGCGGAGATACCTGCCAAGATCTCTCGTACGGCGGCCGGCCCGCTCCATCCACAGCTTTTTCTCATTAAACATAATTTTCTTCCTTCGTAAGCTGAATATATAAATCATCCAAGGACGCATCTGGCATCGAAAACTGCTCTCTCAGTTCATCGAGCGTTCCCTTCGCTCTTATTTTTCCCTCATGTAAAATGATGAAACGATCGCAATATTTTTCAGCGGTGGCAAGAATATGGGTGGACATTAAAATGCCAGCACCATTTTGTTTCATTTTTTTCATTAAATTGAGCAGGGATTGAATCCCGAGCGGGTCCAAACCGACAAATGGTTCATCAATGATATAAAGAGCAGGCTGAACAAGAAAAGCGCACATAATCATTACCTTCTGCTTCATTCCTTTTGAAAAATGGGCTGGAAACCAGCTAAGGCGTTTTTCCATCCGGAATTCTGCCAATAGTGGAGCTATTCTTTCACAAAAGCTGGTTTCATCCAAGCCATAGGCCATTGCTGTCAGCTTAAGGTGCTCTTCCAGTGTGAGTTCATCATAGAGGACAGGTGTTTCAGGTATGTATGTAAATAATTTTCGGTAACCTTCTTTATCATCCTGGAAGGTTTTTCCATTCAACTTAATTGTTCCGCGATGCGGTTCCATCAAGCCAATTATATGCTTAATCGTCGTGCTTTTGCCCGCACCGTTTAAACCGATTAATCCCACGATTTCCTTCTCAATGATTTCAAACGAAACATCTTTTAAAACGGGGTTTCTAGTGTAGCCACCTGTTAAATTCTCAATCGATAATAAAGGCATCTTCAACGTCCTTCCAAAGCTTGATTCGTTCTTATTTTACCAATTGCCGGAGAGAAAATGAAATTTTACTATCAAAAGGAGAATATTCTTTTTAGAACCGGGCATCATAATCCTCGAAGGGGAAACAAAGTGATGATGAAAATCATCAACAATTGAAATGAGGTG
Organism: Bacillota bacterium Lsc_1132; assembly: GCA_044598425.1. Taxonomy (GTDB): domain Bacteria; phylum Bacillota; class Bacilli; order Bacillales; family Cytobacillaceae; genus JAEVLT01. The sequence continues at coordinate 933,409 of CP172536.1, read as the reverse complement.
TCTGTGGCAGACAAGGATCATTCAATTCGTTAGCTTTTAGACGTTTCTATCTTAAGGGGATGGTTGTTTTGCACACATAGCGGCAAAAACCATTCGATGTTCAGATAACACCGGACTGTTTATTGTGAGAATAAACGGCTTCATTACTTGAAATGAGGTGTCTATCAAAGATCCATCAACCGCTTTTTACGTTTAACAAAACGATTAAGAAGATAGGGGATGGTCAGTTTGAACAATGATCGCTCTTTACCGAAAACACTACCATGTTAAATGAGGTGTTTATCAAAGAAAGAGACCTGCAAAGAACGTAATAACTAGAAGCATTTCCCCTTCAAAAGGGCAGGATTCCACGCGGATCCTGCCTTTCCTTTTTTTAAATAACGGATTGTGATAAAATACCATCAAGCAGAATGATCCAATGAAAGGATGGGAAACGATGAGCAATTGTATTTTTTGTAAGATTGTTAACGGCGAAATTCCTGCAGCAAAGGTATATGAAAATGAGCATATCTTAGCGTTTATGGACATCAGCCAAGTAACAAAAGGCCATACTCTCGTCATTCCAAAAATACATAAAGAAAATTTATTTGAGCTGACACCTGAGATGGCCAGAAATCTTTTTGAGGCTGTTCCGGCAATTGCAAATGCATTGAAAGCGGAGTTCAACCCCGTTGGTTTAAATGCTGTTAACAATAACGGAGAACAGGCCGGTCAATCGGTATTTCATTTCCATCTGCATTTAATTCCGCGCTATGGCAAAGGAGACGGGTTTGGTGCGGTTTGGAAAAATAATCAAGCTGACTATACCCCGGATCAGCTACAGCAAATCGCCGAGAGCATTAGCAAACGTCTATAAAATAACAAAAAAATTCCATTTCGCATCTATTATATTGTGTGGTATAATTACCACAAGTTTTCGCTGCAGGCAATGAGTGCACTGCAGGAAATATCAAATAGCTGAGATAGCAGAGGAGAAATGAGAAATGAATACAAAGAAACTGGTAGTCCTTTCACTTTTAGCAGGGATGGGAGCGGTTCTACACATTGTTATGCCGCCGATATTCCAAGGAATGAAGCCTGATATGATGCTGACAATGATGTTTTTAGGAATTATTCTCTTTCCAGAGATTAAAAGTGTCGGACTTTTAGCGATTGTCACTGGGATTTTGTCCGGTTTAACAACCACGTTCCCTGGAGGATTGATTCCAAATCTTATTGATAAACCTGTAACGGCACTTTTATTTTTCGGTTTATTTTTAGCCTTAAAGAAATTCCAAACTTCGATTGTAAGCGCAGGGGTTTTGACAGCTGTCGGAACTTTAATTTCAGGAGCAGCATTTTTAACATCGGCTTATTTTATCGTCGGATTGCCTAGCGCATTTGTTGGATTGTTTGCAGCTGTTGTACTGCCTGCAGCTGCGTTTAACAGCGTTGCCATGGTGGTTATTTATCCGATTGCTCAATCAATTGTAAAACGGACTAAATTGGGGTCACAAACATTACTGCAAAACAAAAAGGTTTCCTAATAACAGAACCCATTAAGGGTTCTGTTTTCTTATCAGAAATTACCATACATAAAACAGCATACCCAATAAAAAGAAAAGGACACACCCTCCCCCTAAAGCAGCCATTTGTTTCTTTATGACGTGTTTTGGAGGATAGGCTCCTGGTTTTCGATACAAAATAAAAAATCGGGCCATTCCGAGAAAAAGTGCAAAACTAATCAGCAAAAATGCACTCATAATGACGTTCAATGGTTGCTTCACTCTCCAATCCCGTTGTTAATCCATTTATATGTATTACTTCCATCATATGAATAAATTAAAAATTTTATGAAATTTGTTACCAAAACTTTCGAAAAGGTAGAAATATTTGCGTAAAATATTTATGATAATAGTAAACGCATTTTGGCCTATTCTGTTTCCAAACTATTTTTCAAACAAATCTTCAATTTTTAAATCTTTGGCGCTGTTAAAGATGAATATTGATGTTTACTCCACTTTAAATGAGCTAAAATCCGTGAGACTCCTCGAAAATCATTCACATTTCCTTCATGCGGTGTAAATTCGAGGATGTTCGCTCAATGTCCTGCAAAAATAGCGGGCCTGCCAAGACCCCGCAAAAGAGGTACGAACGAGAAGGCCCGGTCCGTTCATCCGCGGAAAGGGAGCAGATATTAGCGATATCAACACTGAAGTTTAACGTAGCCAAATTTTTAAGTATACATTTTCTAAAAATTTTGTAAATTTATATCTTTATTAATTTTTGTTTTATTGGCATAATGTTAATAGAGAAATAGAAAAGTAGGTGAAATTGGGGATGTCTCAAAAAAATTATTCATTGAAAGAAGCAATGCTTTTCAGCCAGCGGATCGCTCAATTAAGCAAAGCCTTATGGAAGTCGATCGAGAAGGATTGGCAGCAGTGGATTAAACCGTTTGATTTAAACATTAATGAACATCATATCCTTTGGATTGCCTATCACCTAAATGGCGCCTCCATTTCGGATGTTGCAAAATTCGGTGTTATGCATGTTTCAACCGCCTTTAACTTTTCTAAAAAGTTAGAAGAACGCGGACTTCTCAAGTTTTCAAAAAAAGAAAATGATAAGCGAAACACTTATATTCAGCTAACAGATGAAGGAGTATCGATTCTTCTGCAATTAATGGAAAATTATAATCCTGACAACAATGCAGCTTTTACAGGTGCCTTGCCGCTTCGGGATCTGTACGGGAAGTTTCCGGAAATTATCGAAATGATGGCAATTGTCCGCAATATTTATGGGGATGATTTCATGAAAATTTTCGAAAGGTCATTTCATAACATTGAAAGCGAATTCAATGAAGAACTAGGTAAACTCCCTAAGATTGAGAAACCAGAGCAGGAGATTGTGTAATTCTTAAATGTATTTTTTAAACTCTAGCATTAGGTCTGTATAAAAATTTTGATTGAGACACGAAATGACTGCTTCGTCAGCACGAAGATTTGCTGGCAAGGAAGCTGTAAACTCATTAAAAAGCGGATAAAAGTGCAGAAAACCCTCCGCTTTTTGTTCCTCTACCTGTATAGAAAGTCTGTCACAGAGTTTAAAAAACGCTTTTACCTCCTGCTCTGAAATTCCTTTTTCAACAACTTTCTTGTAAAAGTCAAGTTTGGGATTCGTCACGATTTGGACGAGTAGTTTCTGATGATATTCAAGAAGATGAATACGGTTCATTAAGTCCTGTTCATTCATATGACAAACCTCGCTTTAGACCTTTGGATTTTCTAAGTTTATTATTAGCTTATTTTCCAATCAGGTAAACCTTTTTATACCTTTGTACACATAACAAACCTACTGTTTCTTCGGTCACCTACGCCATCCTAGTACAATTGGAAACTAAGAATCATTCTCCTGCTTTTTAGACTATCTTTTTTATCCCATTTTTGTTATTGTATTAAACATAAAGAAAATGGACAACAGCTGAAGTTAAGAAAATTCCTAAATGAATCAAACGGCATCCATTATTCTGTGCCGTTGTTTTTATGTATAAAAAAGGATTTAACTTAAAGGGAGGGAATCGCTGATGATCTCCATTTTTATTATTTTTGCTATTTTAATTCTTTACTATGTGAACAAAATGACCCATTCCCTTTGTATCCAAAAGGATATACCAGAAGAACGTCAGCACAAAGTTTTTAGAACCATTAACGTTTTAATTACTATTTTACTTATTTCTTCTTATATGGAAATTTTATTTACATAGTTTGGAATAAAGGCGCTGCAGAACAGGTTCTTTTAAGCAAAATAAAAGCGATGAGCGGTAAACTAACTCATCGCTTTTGTTCTTTAAATTAATAAACCCACGAAGCACCTATAATGATTAACAAAATGAAAAGGACTACAATTAACGCAAAGCCTCCTCCATAAAATCCGCCAGCACCAGACATATTCTTTCCTCCTTCCTAAATAAACACCGAAAATATTGATATTCCTGTACTTCTTACTGTTACAGCCATGCCGCTCCAACAATAATTAACAAGATGAAGAGGACTACAATTAGAGCGAAGCCAGCACCATATCCATTGCTCATCGTAATACCTCCTTTATCAGTTGCTACGATATCCTATTCAAAACCTAAAGGATTTGTTTAGGCGCATACCTAACTATATAAAAATCTTCAGCCTCAATAGGGATAATATTTTTGTAGTCGTTGCCGTTTATGTTATAGTAAAACCTGTGGATTAAAATTCCCAAGAAATTTTATTTAGGAGAGGTTCATCATGAAGAAATGGATGCTAGCCCTTGCTTTAGCGAGTGGAGTTCTTGCTTTAAGTGCTTGTAGTCAAAGTGGTTCTGATAAAGTAGCGGAGAGCAAGGTTGGCGATGTAACAAAGGAAGAGCTCTATAACGCCATGAAAGACAAGGTTGGTCAGCAAGCCCTACAGCAGCTTGTCTATGAAAAGGTTCTTTCAAAGAAGTACCCAGTAACAGATAAGGAAGTTAACCAAAAAGTTGATCAACTAAAGAAAGATCTCGGCTCAAATTTCCAAATGGCGCTTGCTCAATACGGCTATAAAAGCGAAGATGATTTAAAGAAAACGTTGAGAATTGGCATGATGCAGGAAAAGGCAGCCTTGAAAGAAGTGAAAGTTACCGATAAAGAGTTAAAGGATTACTATGATAAATACCAGCCTGATATTAAGGCGCGCCACATTCTCGTTGCAGATGAGGCCACAGCAAATGAAGTGAAGCAAAAGCTCGCTGCGGGTGAAAAATTTGAAGATTTGGCGAAAAAATATTCTAAAGATACCGGCACCGCTCAAAAAGGCGGCGATCTTGGCTGGTTTGGAACCGGAAAAATGGATCCTGCATTTGAAAAAGCAGCTTTTGCTTTAAAAATGAATGAGATCAGCGTCCCTGTTAAAACCCAATATGGTTACCATATTATTCAAAAAACTGGCGAGAAAAAGAAAAAATCTTTTGATGAAATGAAAAAAGAAATTGAGTACAATGTAAAATCATCTAAATTAACGAATGATATTATCAATAACGTGATGCAGAAGGAAATGAAAGCTGCAAACGTAAAAATTGATGACAAGACCCTGAAAGATGCTCTGAATCCGCAAGCAACTGCTGCACCAGTACAACAATAATCAAAGGGTACCTTTAAGACGAAAGGAGAGACCACTAGGGTCTCTCCTTTTTGCTAGGCATCAGCCGCTTTTTGTCCTTCGCGGTTCTCTCTTTCCTGCTCAAGCCGTTTCATGTAAATTTCCCCTTCTTTTTCAATGGTTTCCTGTTCCACTCTCCGTTCCTCTTTACCCGTTCTGAGAGCCATCAATGCACTAATAATAATACCAGCAACTACCATGTATACCCAAATTGGAATATCCATTCTCATTTACTCCCTTCTTCTTATAGGTTGTCCGTTTTTACCAACATATTCAAGTGGCTTGAAAATAATACATAGATTAGAAGAAAATGCGAAGAAGATGACTCAAAAGGTCTTTGAATGAAGACTCTTTTGAGTCAGTTTTTTACTTTCACTCTATTTTTGGTGTATTTTCGGATTTTTAATTACTGGAGTTGGGATCCCACAGACATTATTGGACTATTTTGTTTGTTTTTGGAAAACGATTCCCATTTCAAAATATTGTGGGCAACACAAAAAAGCCCCCATTCCGGAGGGCACTGAAAAAGTCCACTTTAATGTAAAAGCTCTTTAAACTTGTAAAAAGGGGATGCCCCTAAAAGTTATACTTTTGGGACACCCTCCTTTATTTGTGAAATGCAGGTTTATAGAAAGACCGGTTGTCGAGGGCAAAAATGCGCTCGGAAAATTCACCCGGCTTCACCCTTTCTAATGCCCGATCAAGCATGTTCATTTTCGCATCAATATTATCAATATGGTGAAGAATTTCTGCCTCTTTAATTAACGGCGGCTTCGGACTCCCCCACTCTGCTTTGCCGTGGTGGGAAAGAACAAGGTGCTGCAGAATCATCACTTCTTCTCCAGAAATACCAAGCTCCTCCGCCGTTTTCCCAATTTCGTTAACCATGATCGTTATATGCCCCAGCAGGTTTCCTTCAATCGTATACACCGTTGAAATGGGGCCGGAAAGCTCAATTACTTTTCCCAAGTCATGTAGGATAACACCAGCATAGAGCAAATCCTTATCAAGACTTGGATACAGCCCGGTGATTGCCTTTGCCAAATCCAGCATACTGACAACATGGTAGGCAAGCCCTGATACAAATTCATGGTGATTCTTTGTAGCTGCAGGATATTCTAAAAAGTCCTGCTGATATTTTTTTAGCAAATGGCGCGTAATTCTTTGGATGTTCGGGTTTTTCATTTCGAAAATGTACTGTGTTAATTTCCCTGCCATTTCATCACGGCCAAGAGGAGCTGTTATTAAAAAATCATCAATTTTTACATTATCACCGGGAACGGCAGGACGAATTTGCCGGATTCTTAATTGACTCCTGCCACGGTAATTTTGAATATCACCCAAGACCTTGACAATGCTTTGGGCAGCGTAATTTCGTTCTTCCTCTTCACCGGCATCCCATAGTTTCGCTTCAATATCGCCGCTCCGATCCTGTAAAATCAGCGTTAAAAAAGGTTTTCCGTTGCTGGCAATCCCTTTTGTCGCCGATTTGATTAACAGGAACAGCTCCACCTGTTCACCTACATCATACTGCAGAACTCCTCGATTCATCCGTTCTGACCGCTCCTTCCTTTCCTATCGTTAAAAGTATATCACTCTAGTAAACTTGCTGAATAGCACCTTTCTGTAAGAAAAGAGTGCTAGTATTGCTAAAATAATCAAGTAAATGCTGGTGGCATGTGAAAAATAAAATTTGATTTTGTTTCAATTGTTTGAGCAGCTCCATTACTTTTTGCGTTCGTTTGGCATCAAAATTAACAAAGCTGTCATCAATCATAATCGGAAACTTAAATCGTTCGTACAACGTTGTTGCCAATGCTAAACGAATCGACACATACACCTGCTCCGTTGTCGCCTGACTTAATTCATTCGCTTCAAAAATGGTGTGATCTTCTCTCTCGATTAAAAAACCAGTTTTGGCAGGATGGAGATGAATTTTTCGATAATGTCCGTCTGTAAGAAAGGATAAGTAATTTTCAGCCTGGGCCAGCATTCTTGGTAAATGAATGTTTTTATATTTTTCAACCGTCTGAGACAGGATGTCTTGAGCGAAGCGGTAGACCGCCCATTCTTTCGCCTCTTCTGTCAGCTCATTTTGTTTCTGTTTAAATCGATGAAAGATTTCGGAGTAAACTCCTCCTTCTTCCAGCAACTGAATTTCATGGCGTTTAGCCGCGAGCTGTTCATGCTTTTGATTAAGGCTCAACTGAATCTTTTCAGCTTCCGCTTGATGTTCCTTGACGAGCTCGTCACAATTTGCAATTTGTAAATAACTATTCCTTTCTAATTCACTGAGTAAACAATAATGCAGCTGCTGTTTTACATCAGACAGCCTTTCTTCAAGCTTCGCTTTTCTTGCAGATCGCTCGGCCTTTTCAAAAAAAGCCGTCTCTGTTTCTACATTCGCTTCTGAAATCAGCTGATCGAGCTCAGCTTGCAAATGCTTTTTCTCCTGAATTAATTGCATTCTATCTGATTCCATATCGTTGAGCTTATTTTGCTTTTCTTTAAACTGTATCGTTTTTTCTTGTTCTTCATTCAATTTAAGCCGTAACATATAGGCCGCCTTTTGCAAATCGTCTCTATGACCAGAAGCATAGCGCGCAGCAATTTTCATTAGCTGCGCTGCAATAGCCTTGCTATCTTTCTGCAGCCTTTCTAATTGGACTTGAAGTTGCCGTTTTTCTCTCAACATGCCTTTTAGTTGTTCAATATGCTGAAAAGCATCAAGCAATTGCGTATTGGCCAGCTCCTTCGGTATTTTTAGCACGGCGCTGATTTTCTCGATCTCTTTGTTATAGCCTACAGCCTCCCGCTCCCATTGCTCGAATTGATCAATCACTTTGTCATAAAGACGCTGCTGCTGTTCCAATTTCACATGTAAAATCTGAAGCTGTTCACGGCGATGATGATCCATTGCCAGCTTTTCTTGAAGGATGGCAATTTGCGCATACTGAGGTGAATCGAGTTGTTCCCGCCACTTCCTTTCATCTTTCAAAAGAGCTTCAAGAGACTGATCCATCGCAGAAAACTGCCTTTCTTTCAGACCTGTTACGAACAAAACTGCTGTTATGATGAAAAAAATTCCTCCTAAAACAGCCAGTACCGGCTGTTTTATCGACCAGCTATAAAGAAAGAGTGCAAGCAGCAAGATGCCAAATAACAAATACTGTTGGTATTTTTGCTGTTTTTGCCGTTTTTCGCGTTCATTTGCAGCTTGATAAAAAGCGATCTTTTCTTGAACTGTCTTTAAATTATTTTCAGCATCGTTCCGGTCAACAGCCTTTGCTGCTTCGGATTCTAAAATAGTTCGTTGAGCTTCAGGAATAAGCTGCTCTTTTGCCTTATTTACCGCCTCTTCCAAGTCTTCTAGGCGGCGTTTTTCTTCCGCAAAGCGGTCTTCAAGCTCCTGTTTTCCTTTATCAAGCCATACACCCTTTTTGGCAAGCTTTTGAACCTGGTCCTTTACGTAAATATTTGTGTTGATTGAAAAGATTTCTTCCTCATTAAGCCTCCAGTGCAGCTTCTCTTTTATGCTCTCTGCCCTTTCTTCCAGCTCTGATATCTTCAATTCCACTTGTTTTTCCTGCTGGATATATTGGTTATAAAGCGGAAAACGGTCTAATGCAGCCTGTAATTCTGTCTCGCTTTCAAGAAAGATTCGATCCGGCTCAATTATGTTAAGCTCTTTTTTCACTTGTTCGATCCGTTCGGTAAGGCTTGAAATTTGGGCGTTATAAGGCTGCAAGAGCTGATTTAGCTGTTCATATCGCTCCATTCCCCGTGCCGGGAAAGTAGCTTGCCCCAATTTCCTTAATTCTTGTTCAAGCCATTTTTCTTCCTTGACAAACGCTTCGATTTTCTTCCAATCATCCAGCTTATTGATTCGTGTTTGGATGTCATTTACTCTCTTTTGAAGAACAGCGATTTCCTGCTGGATCGCTTCCTTCTCACCAACCAGAAACTCGTAAGACTGACTTTTGGCCGCAGCCTGCTTTAATTCATTGTTCAGCTGATGGAGTTCCTGCAACTTTTCATTTAAGACCGGCTTTTTGCCACTTGCTTTGAAACGCTGGTCCAATTCTTTTTGCAATTGAGTCTCGGCTGCTGCCAAACGGTCGGTTCCTAGCGTACCGGCAGAAAATAAAAACCGGCCGATTTCTTCTCCCTTCATTTGATGAATATTTTGCAAACCATGGAGATTAAATGAAAAAATTGCTTGGTAGATGCCTTTGTCTATATGCGAGAGAAGCTCTTTTAATAACTCTTCTCCACCGCTCTCCCCATTTTCAAGGGTAACAGTAAGATCGCCAATCGCTGCTTTTCCTTTTACACGTTCAACGGAAACAATTCCATGCTGCGAATGAAACAGCCGCAATCTGCCGCCATATTTCGCCCCGTGCTTCGGTACATAACGCAATTCCGCTTGCTGCTTAGTTGGAAAGCCAAACAGAATTGCATGAATAAACGCCATAATCGTCGATTTTCCCGCTTCATTCTCCCCATAGAAAACTTGGAAATCAGCTAATTTTTCAATCAAAACATCTTCCAATTGTCCAAACCCGTATATATGCAAGTCAATAATCTTCAACAAGTCTCCCTCCTGTTCTCTATGGTTTATAAAGCAGGGCAACAAGCAGGTTTTCGGCTTTTGTCAGAAGTTCTTGCTGTTCTTCTGAGGATAAAGCCGGCAAATATTTCCTGCCCAATAAATGCTCATATAAAGGGGCTAGCGCCTTTTCCGGATTTTTGTAATGTTCGCCTGTCGCAAAGAGCTCCCGGTAAAACTCTCCTTCCGCCTCAAGCTGTTCTCGATTGATTGTGCTTTCATCTTCGATCTCAAGATGCATGATCCACACGAACGAATCTGTATCCTCTTCGTCTTCTGCTAATAGCTCTTGAAGTTCCGCCGCTGCCTTTCTTTCGCTATAGTCGGCTAAACGCACATTCTTTAACGTCAGCATCAGCAGCGTTCCCACTCCCTTTTTGCGGCATTTGGCAACGGCGTTTTGACAGCTTCGATAAATTTCCTGGAAACTGTTTGCCTCTTGAACATCAATCGCTGCCTCTTCCCAAATTACTTGCGCCGTCTCGATAAATTCAAGCTTTGTTTCAAAAGGTGTCATCGCAACAAAGTAGCAACCCTTTGCACCCGTTTCCTTTAGGCTGCGTCCCTGAGTGTTTCCAGGGTATACAACAGGGGGATGTTCCGCTAAAATCGCCCGTTTATGGATATGTCCAAGTGCCCAATAATCAAATGGCTTTTCAAGCAGTTCTTTCACCGTAAACGGCGCATAATTGTTGTGTTCTTTACTGCCTTCCTCATTGCCGTGAAGGATACCAATATGATAATCGGCACCATTAACAATTTGGTAACCGAAAATTTTCCGTTCTAACACATGGCGCTGCGGATAGCTGAATCCATACAAATGCACCACCGCACCGCTTTTCGTGTACAGAACTTTAACCTCTATATCACTTGAAAAAATATGTACATTTTCCGGCATTTCAAGCTTAACCCATGATCCGCCTAAATGATCGTGATTGCCATGGATTACATAAACCGGTATTCCATGAAGCGCAAGCCTCTGCATCTCACTGCGCAGCCGTGATTGCGCCTTTAAGCTGCGATCTTCACCGTCAAATAAATCCCCGGCAAGAATGACAAAATCAACTTTTTTTTCAATCGCAGCATCCGTTAATTTTTTCAATGCTTGAAACGTACTTTCTCTTACTCTTTTAAAAATCGGGTCTGGCAGCGTTCTTAAACCAGCCATCGGGCTGTCCAAATGCAGATCAGCCGCATGGATAAACGAAATTTGTTTCATAAAAAAACCCTTTCAGCATCGTTTCCTTTATTCTACCACCGCCAAAAGGCGAATGCACGTTCTATATCAAAAAGCCAGCTAAATTTTTAGCCGGCTCTTGTATGTTTAGTCTTTTTTCGTTAGCTGTAAAGCTTTTTTAATGTCTTTAAAGGAATTGGATTTGCCATACATCAGCACTCCGCCTTTATATACCCTGGCTCCAAAGATAGCAAGAAGAAAAATTGTTGCGGCGAGAATCGCAATGCCGAGAAGGGCTTCCCAAAAAGGGATGGTCAACATCCCAACGCGAAGGAACATAATCATTGGTGTAAAAAACGGAATATAGGACGTCACGGTAATCACAGGAGAATCCGGCTTAGTAAGGCCAAACATCGCAATCATGAACCCTGCGACAACCAGCATTATCATCGGTGTAATCATCTGCTGAACATCCTCAATCCGGCTGACAAGCGAACCGAGAAAAGCCGCCATTGTGGCATAAAGAAAATAGCCGAGGATAAAAAAGATTACTGCATATATAATGGTCGTAACCGGAATTTGATCAAAACCAAAAACATCAAAGAAACCTCCCTTTAAAGAAGCACTATTTTGCTTAACAGAAAAGTAGCCGACGGACAAAAACGCCGCTAGCTGCGTTAAACTTAACAGAGCTATGCCGAGAATTTTTGCAAACATTTGTGTAATCGGCGAAACGCTTGAAATTAAAATTTCCATCACTCTTGAAGATTTTTCTGTAGCCACTTCCATGGCGATCATGTTCGCATACATAATCACAGCAAAATAAATCACAAACAATAGGACGTATACAAGACCGCGCGCCTGATTAAGCTGCTCCTCCGTTTTTGCATTCTTTTCAAGGGCTTCTTTAGTAAAAGCAACGGGCTCGTAAAGTTTTTGGAGTGCAACAGGTGATAGATTAATTTGCGAGGCGGCAAGCATCGTTTTTACTTGTTGAAGGCCGGTTTGCAAGTCGTAATACAGGCTCGAATCCGCAATCGTCATTGCTTTGAACGTTGCCTCTGGGAGTTTATCCTGATTGAAGCTAAGCAGAATCATTCCTTTGTATGTCCCTTTTTCAACTGCCTTTTCAGCTTCTTTTTCACTGCCGCTGTATCGTTTTAGAACAATGTCCTTATTTATTGCGGCAACTTGCTTTTTCAACGGTTCATACAACTGACCCGATTCATCGAGAACAGCCACTGTTTCTTTCCCGCCATTTTTATCAAAAGCTTTTATAATCGTGTTGATATTTGTCAACACCAGAACGATGGAAATAGTGATCAGCGTTGTAATCAAAAACGATTTTGTTTTTAATTTTGTTAAATAGGTATGCCATAAAATAATCCAAAAATTATTCATAGGAAGCACCAACTTTCTCAATAAAAATATCGTTTAAAGATGGTTCCTCAAGTGCGAACTTACGGATAAACCCCTTGCCGACGATTTCTTTTAAAATTTGCTCGGCAACCGGTTCTCCTTCGATTTGCAGCAGCATCCCTTCTGCTGTAGGCTTTACTTTTATTACGCCAGAATGCTCCATCAAAAAGTCTAGCGCAAAATCGGCATGAATAATGAGATTTTTTTTACCAAAAGCGCGTTTGATTTCCTTCAAAGCCCCGTGAACAACTGTTTTTCCTTTGTGCAGAATGCAAAGCTGCTCGCACATTTCTTCCACATGTTCCATTCGGTGGCTTGAAAAGACAATCGTAGCTCCCCTTTCTTTCAAGGCCAGTACGGCGGATTTTAGCAATTCTACATTTACGGGATCCAGCCCGCTGAACGGTTCATCTAAAATCAATAACTTTGGTTTATGGATAACGGCTGCGATAAACTGGATTTTCTGCTGATTCCCTTTTGATAATTCCTCGACTTTTTTATTTTCGTATTCACTGATTTTAAAGAGGTCGAGCCAATATTTTAGCTCTGTTACCGCATCGTTTTTCTGCATTCCTCTTAATCTCGCTAAATAGACAATTTGATCACGGACTTTAAGCTTTGGATATAAACCTCTTTCTTCCGGCAAATAGCCAACAAAATGGCTTGCGGTATAATTGAGCGGCATACCTTCCCAAGAAATTTTTCCGGCGCTTGAATCAAGAATTCCCAAGATCATGCGGAATGTTGTTGTTTTGCCGGCACCATTGGCTCCTAAAAAGCCAAAGATTTCACCTTCTGGAATCGTTAGTGATAAATCATCTACTGCCGTAAACGATCCGAAGCGCTTTGTTACATGGTCAAGCATTAACACCATTTCTTCATTCCTCCTCGTGTGTGATTACGAACAATGTGAGTAAAGGATTCACACCCTTTGCGTATTTCGCATGTTTGTGTAAAATAAAAGAAAATAGGAAATTTTCAAAAAAGGGGATTGCTTATGAAAAATTACAAACTTACTGCATTTGAAGCAAATGGAGAGAAAATCTTAGATGAAACCTTTCAAGCCGAAAATGATAAGATGGCGAAAGATTTAGGGGCAAAGTTGCTCGCACAGAAAAGTTTATCAGAAAAGACCTACCGTTGTACATCCCCAGCTGGAAAACTTTTGCTTTTTCATTCCTAAAAAAATAAGAAGCATAAGGCTTCTTATTTTTTATATTATCAGTATTTATATCTTAACTTCGCTAACTGTCTGGCTCCAGCGCTTTTCTTATTTTCCTATAAATCTCGCTGGTCTTTTTTCAATAAATGCCTGGATTCCTTCACGATGGTCAGCTGTCTCACGCATTTTAAGCTGTCCGTATTTTTCTAACTCGAGGATCTTTAACAGCTGCGGCCGGTTCTTTTCTGCGAGAATTTTTTTCGTTTTGATCATGGCATGAACCGGACGTGATAGCCAGTCAGCAATCCGGGCATCAAGGGCTTCCTGAAGCCCTTCTTCGGCCACTTCCTGAATCAGACCAATTTGAAGCGCTTCGTCTGCCCGATATTTTTTCCCTTCCCAAATAAGCTGTTTTGCTTTTGTCTCACCCAATCGTTTTTCGAGGAAGAAATGGCCGCCACCATCCGGAATTAACCCAATGCCGATAAAGTTCATTGCGAGAATGCTAGATAAATCTGCAATGATATAATCTGTTGCAAGTGCGATGCTTAATCCTAGACCTGCTGCCGCTCCGGAAATCGCACTAATCGTTAATTTTGGAAGGCTGTATAGCGTGACAATTAATTCATTTAAACTTTCCATCAGTCCAAGGAAATCGCTTTCATTCGTCTGGTCAATCATCCATTTTATGTCGCCCCCCGCGGAGAAGGCTCTCCCTTTGCCTGTCAGCACGACAATGTCAATGTCATCCGACTCGCTAATCTCTTTCAGTTTCCAAACAAGACCTTTAATCATTTCCGTATCTAGTGCATTTAAGCTGTCTGGCCGATTGAATTCTACTGTTGCCACCCGTTCGTTTACGCGAACATTGACCTTGTCCGTAACAAAATGAGTTTCTACCATCAAAAGTGCCCTCCTTTGTTCTAACTGACTTTCCCTCATCTCCATTATAATGGGAAAAAGCGACTGGAAAAACCGATTTTCAAAAAATAATGAATTTCAAGAACATAATTACAATTTTTTCAGTAGACGTTCCCACTCTGGGGTTTCATTTCACTGATTTTATACTTTTTCCCGCCAATCTAGGGCAGAATTCCGCCAAAGTCACAATTAATTCCGCCAAAAAGCCTGAGAATTCCGCTAACCGCGTAAACGTCTATACGAAAAAATTCTCCCGCTATGATGCAGGAGAATTTTCTTTTGAAAATAATTGTTCAAGAATTTTTATTTTTTCAGTTGTGTAAGCTTCAAAACTGTCATTGTACGATTTTGGGTCTTTTGGATTTGCAAAATGAGTGATTTCACCCGTTTCCGGATGAATAAATTTACTTGATGCGCCACAGCCGAGACCAATAATCGTCTGCATCTCTTCCATAATCATAATATTGTAGATGCTTTCTTGATTTGGCAGCGAGTAACCGACGTTCTCCAGGTTACCAAGGATATTTTTTTGCCGGTACAAATAATATGGCTTGTAGCCGTGCTGAGCAGTCCATGCTTCCGCTAGCCCCATCATTTCTTCCACTTCGCCGCGATCAGCAACCTTATATTTTTGTTTGTTTTTCGTCATTTCCGAAGCCCGTTTAAACGATAACGTATGAACGGTCAGCGATTCCGGCATTAATTTTTCCGTTTCCGCCAGTGTATAGGAAAATTCGGACGTTCCTTCTCCTGGAAGGCCGATAATTAAGTCCATATTGATATTGTTCATGCCCATTGATCTGGCAAGATGGTATTTTTCTATTGTTTCCGTAACAGTATGATGGCGCCCGATGGCCTTCAGCGTTTCTTGAATATACGATTGCGGATTGATGCTGATCCGGTCAATCTTCCATTTTTTCAAAACGTCAAGCTTTTCAGGCGTAATGGTGTCCGGACGCCCGGCTTCCACCGTAACCTCCCTGATTGTTTGAACATCCGGGAACGATTCAGTCATTTCCTCATAAAGCATATCCATTTCTTCTACGGTAATGCTTGTCGGTGTGCCGCCGCCATAATAGACCGTTGTAATTTTGATTCCCTTTTCCTTTAGCCATTTGCCGATTTCTCTCATTTCATAATGAAGGCCGCCGAGAAATGAATCAACGGAACCTTGTCGTCCATTAATCGCATAGGCTGGAAACGTGCAGTATGCACATTTAGTCGGACAAAAAGGAATACCGATATAAATGCTGACTTCGTTGCGCAGTGAATACAAATCGGGAATAACCGCAAGCTGCCGGCTGACGATTTGCTGCATTAAATCAAGTTTCTCATTGGAGATTAAGTAATCCTCCCTTAGCTGCTGCTTGGCAAGCTCGAATGGTGTTCCTTCCTGCACTTTTCGATGAAGCAGCTTTGTCGGTCTTACCCCTGTTAAGATTCCCCATTTCTGTACAATTCCTGTCCACTGCTGCAAAATCTGCAAGTAAACTCGCGAGACGGCATTTTTAATTTGTTTGAACCGTTCTTTTTCAGAACAATCCTCCAACGCAAGCCATTCTTTTTCATAGCTTGCGGTAATAGTTTCTCCCTCTTTGTCGATCAGTTCAGCTGAAACAGATATACGTGCTTCTGAGGACAGCGTAAATTTAATTGTTGCATCAGCCTCTGCCTGGAGACTTTTATCAATATACGATTCTTCAAAAAATAAATTGGCAATCAGCGTTAAAGGCCTGTCAAACCGCGCATCCTCTAACCCGATAATCGAAATTTTCAACCATACCACCCTTTAAAGTAAACTCCCTTAAGTGTACAGAATCGCGGAAACAAGGTCAATATGATGGAAACATTGCGTGGAGCGTGAAAAAAGTAGTAAACGAAGCTGGATTAACCACTAAATCACGGTATAGGAAAAAATAGGTTGATAGACAACTCTATCGCCCACCTAATTGGGCATGTATCATATTGTGAGGAACCGTATATATAAGTTCCCAACGCCCTTCCAATTTCACATGCTAATCTTGTTTTTCTTGAAATGCACATAAAAAATCCTCTGTTCTAATCTATATGAAGGAATCATAAAAGTGATATAAGGATAATTCACCAAGAACAGGGGGCAACATAATGATTTATCGCCTGCTAGCGTTAAATATTGATGGGACGCTTTTGCAATCAAATGGAAAGCTGCACAAATCGACAAAGGAAGCAGTTGAATATGTCCAGCAAAAAGGAATTTTGGTTACACTTGTTACATCGCGAAGCTTTCCGTCCGCCCGCAAGGTGGCCAAGGTGTTAAAAATAATCACACCGCTTATTACTCATCAGGGAGCTTACATTTCCGGCGTTCAGGCAAAACCTATCTACGTAAAAAGAATAAATGAAGAAATTACGTATGATGTTGTTCGATTCCTGGAGGCAATTCCATGCCAAATTAGGCTGGTTCATGAACAGTTTTCGCTTGCTAATAAATTTAAACTTTCGCATAATCTCTTGGCAAAAACGGTATTTACTTCAGGCGACCCCGTTTTTTATTCCCAGCAATTTGTCTCCTCTTTAAGCGAATACTTACACGATCAGCCCGTGTCTCCGCCAAAAATCGAAGTCTATTTTGAAACCAAGAAAGATCTTGAAGATGGAGTGCTTGCTTTTCGTAAAATGTTTGTGGAAATTGATACAATTAAGCTTAATTCGCTGCGGTTGGATATTGTCCCGGCCGGCGTATCAAAATGGAGCGCACTTTCCTATTTAGGCAAGCAGTTGGGGATCTCAAGCCAGGAAATGGTCGTGATCGGCGATGGCCTTGATGATATCGGTATGATTGAGGAAGTTGGACTCGGTGTTGCAATGGGGAATGCTGAATACGCTGTAAAAAGAGCGGCTGACTGGATCACGAGATCGGAAAACGAACATGGGGTTGCCTACATGGTAAAGGAACATTTTCGCAAACAGCAGCCAATTGAATTTTTGCGAAAGATGAACATTATTAAAAAATAAATTGTTTATGGTTTAAAGCCGAAACGGCTGAAAAACTGACAGTTTTTATTTTAAAAAAAGACGGCTCTCATTTTCTTTAGGAATGATAAGCCGTCTTATTTGTTTGTTTTTATTATTCATTTTCGCTTAATTCTTTCTTGCAGAATAACTTTTGTTAGCATATGGGTATTTACGATGTAGTAAATACGTTTATATGTGCATCATCAATTTATTGTAGGTGAAATATGTTCTATGTTTTATCTCTGGCCACGGTACTTACCAACTATATTGCTCTGGAGCTTCTCCTTTTTCCTCCGCCACATATGACGCGAACGGTTCGAAATCCTTTTCGTCAATATGATCCACTTCAACAATAAACGTCCATTCATCACCATAATCGTACAAATATAAAAATTTTTGCTGAGGCTGTAGTCCTATTGAGCCGATTTGAACACGTGAGGCATCAGGATGACCATAATCATCATATGGCGAGGCAATACAATCTTGCGACCACTTCCTACCATCCATAAAAAATGAGTAAAGATGGTCATTATCGAACTGAAATGCTTCTAAGATCACCTCATGTAAATCATCCATTGTATGGGTAGAAGATAAGACTACTTTTCTCCATATTCCCCTCGCAAAAGAAATTTTAAAGGTAAAAATACCTTTTGTAAATTCCATATTCGACCGCGGCAAAGTGTGCACTAATTCTGCTTTTGGAAATAATTCCGCGAATGGTTGCAAAAACGGCTCGGAACTCTGATCCTTTGTAACATTGTTCATTATTTTGTTTTTGATGCCCCTTGGTAAATTTAGAAATTCTATATGCTCCAATTTCGAACCGGGAATCGGATTGACTTCACGATTGTTTATGCGACGCATGGGAATATTCCAGGAGTTCAAATTTCTTGAAACGAGGAGAATGGGAATCATCTCCGCCCCAAAGGTAGTTAATGTAATTGCATTGGCAAAATAGCTGCTCTTTCGTCCGTATTCTTTAATATGCTCCTGATTCTTTTCACATACCCAGAACCCCAACCATTCAAAATAGAGGAGAAAATAGTTCCAATTATATAACCAATAGGCTATATTTGTACGGGCAATTTTCCCATTATCCCATATCAACAAACGGTAACCAGACTTTTCTTGACTTAGTTCTGAAAATACTTCTGAAAAACCAATAGAAAGTCGGTGAGAATCATCACCCATCAGCATATCCCAATTTACATCGACCCAGAATGTTTCAAGCAAAAAGAAATATTTTTCCGTGTCTGTTAACTCTATAAATAGTTTGTATCTATCCGTAACCTTTAACTGTAATTGCCCAGCTTTTCCTGGTACCTTTTCCAATAAACGCCCACTTAAACCAAGAAAATGAAAAAAATGAATTAATGGATACATTTCTTGCTCTGAATAGCTTGTTGTATTTTCTGCCTTTACCGTCATCCGCTCATTTATCTGCCGCAAATGCTTTCTTGAAATATACTGCATTTTCTTTGTTAATTGAACAGGATGATTCACAATATAGTCCATAAATTGGTTAAAATTATAAACCAGGCTAGATGGATACTTTTCTGTTCTTGCTTTATCAAGCTTTAAACCATCTACCTTCTTAACTATTTCCTGTTCGACCGGCTGATTTTGCTCTTTAGCCGAATCATTCCAAAAGTTTTCAAACGACAACTGTTCCGTGCATTCTTTAATTGATTTTCTTTTTAAAACCATCCCGTTTTCTCCCTCTTACTACTTTATTTAATTTTAACCCTGTGTTAAATTATTTCCAATAATATTAACACCTTATAAATTAAATATTTTTTACATTTCTTTATTTAATCAAATCTAGCTATTTTTTCATGTATTATTCATTCCGAGCATCACAGGTAAAAACTTCGTTTGCATCTTGGACTAAGATTCAATTAGTTAAGAACATTTGTTCCGGAATACTATTCCCTTTCCAAAGAAAGCATGTTATTATAAAATCATAACATGCTTAATAGAAAGATGTGGTGGTGAATATGCAAATTGATAAAGCGATTATTAAAGAATATATGAGTAAAAAGCAAATTGCCACTCAAACTGAATTGGCACAACTCCTTGGTATCACGAAAAATCAACTATCAGTTATGCTCTCACCGAAATTTAATCCGATTAAAAGTAATGTAATAAAATTATGCAATCTGTTAGGAGCCTCGCCTATGGAAATATTGGAAAAAGAAGCAAATGATCAAAGTCATAAACCTGAAAACATGGTTGCGGAAAATAATCGTTCCTATACAGTAGCAACAGGAATTAATACGCTGGAATTATTTGCTGGAGGTGGTGGGCTCGCTCTTGGCTTAGAACAAGCCGGTCTTGAATCAACCGCTTTAATAGAAATTAATAAATATGCCTGTGAAACTTTAAAATACAACCGTCCTCACTGGAATGTTATAAATGAGGATGTTAGAAACATTAATTTTTCCGAATTTAAGGTGGATGTAGTGGTTGGTGGCTTTCCATGTCAAGCATTTAGTTATGCTGGCAAGAAACTTGGCTTTGAAGACACTCGCGGAACACTTTTCTTTGAATTTGCTAGAGCAGTTAAAGAAATACGCCCAAAATTATTTCTTGCCGAGAATGTAAGGGGCATCATTAGCCACGATAACGGAAGAACGTTAAAAACGATTATCCAGATACTCACAGAATTAGGGTACAATGTAGAGTATAGGCTTGTGAATGCTGTGAATTATGGAGTTCCACAAAAGAGGGAACGCGTAATCATTATTGGCACTCAAAATGGATTAAAATTCCGCTTCCCTAAAGAAGAAAAAGAAATGGTAACATTAAAAGATGCACTAAAGGATGTGCCGCTTTCGGAGGGTATGAAGTACTCTGTCAATCGAAAGAGAATTCTTGAACTCGTACCACCTGGGGGATGTTGGAGAGATTTACCTTTGGAAATTCAAAAAGAATTTATGGGAAAAAGTTTTTATTCTGGTGGAGGAAGAACAGGGATGGCTCGACGTCTCTCTTGGGACGAGCCGTCGTTGACTTTAACAACATCTCCGTCACAAAAACAAACTGAAAGATGCCATCCTGAAGAAACTAGGCCCTTTACAGTAAGAGAGTACGCAAGAATCCAGACCTTTCCTGATTCATGGGAGTTTCAAGGTTCGATGAGTGAAAAATACAAACAAATTGGTAATGCTGTACCAGTTAAATTAGCATATAAAATTGGACAGTCAATCGTGGAATGTTTAGCAAACAAAACAAAGAATGAATCAATCGATGACTTTCTGATTGAAGATGAGGACCATCAATTAGCACTAACAATGTAATCAATAACGAACAACCTTCTGGTTGTTCGTTATTGATTAATTAAATTTTGCATTTATTGTTTCACTCAATTCTGTACCAACCTCTTTAAATACATCAAGTAAGTTTTTATATGTACTAGTTGAACCCCCTACTAAATCCCAAAAATCCTCCTGCACCAAAAGATCATGTTTCGGATCCATACATTTTGCTTTCCCCCACATACTTGTCATATATGATGCTGGATAAAAAGGATTATAAGGGATTGCTAAATAGGTAAATACATTTGCATTCCGATCAACTGAATATCGATACCCAGCCCAGTTTAATAGTTTTCTTTTATGATATTCGAATTCACCTTTATTTGGCTTTACTGTCTTCACATCAATGTAAAATTCTTCACCTGTAGGTTTCTGTATAAATAAATCTACAACTGAATCATTTTGGATTTTTACTTGCCTAGCGGGGTATATGCTATCCCGGATTTGTTGCAATTCCTCTAACTTGTCTCCACTTCCATTCGTCTTATCCCGCTCCCAGAGACGATTAATTAAGTTTTCTGTTCCTAGATCAATGTCCCCTTCTAACTTATACTGCCTTTCAACTTTGAAACCAGCAGCTGTCGCCAGCATTATTGCCATTTGTTCATAAATAGACATTCCAAATGATGTATAGAAAGAGTGAACTAATGAAGCGATTAAAATTTTATCTTCAGAAAATATGGCTGTAAAGAACGGTTTGTTTTCGGATTCAGGTTTGTATTTTTCAACCTTGGTTATGATTTTTTTTCGTACAAGATTACGAATCTGCTCTTTAACTTGTGGGTTCACTTGTAGACTCCCTTTCATTAATTGACCATAGTAACTAGGTAGATTATACCAAAATCATCATGGGATTGCATTTAAAAATCCAATCGATGAGAACGAATGTTGCTTAAAAAACCCTTCCTTTTTAAAAAAGGAAGGGGTGAACATTCTTTCTTCTAACCTTGCATTTTTCCGTATAGTTCTTCAAGCGGCTTCATGATCACTTGGTTTAACTCGCCGATCGCCATGCTCATCCGCTGCTCAGCCTGCATCAGCCTCGAGATTCTTTCATTTTGCTGTACAAGCGCAACCGATTTTTGCGCCTCCTCAACTTCAGCCTGTGAAATATCCTGACCCATCATTTGTTTTTGCTGTAAATTCATCTGAATTTGACGAAAATGATCAAACATGTTTTTCGTTGGTTGATCCGCATTGACTTCGTTATACGCCTGTTTTAATTGATTGTAGTCATCACTTGAACGAATCGCTTTCTCCAGTTCATATGCTGCGTCATATAGATTGATCGCCATACTAAATCACTCCTTCTTCATTAACCATACTTTTCAACTATACCAGACTATGTAGGCAATTGCGAGGAGGTTCATTTTAATCGATTCCGGCAAAAAATCAAAGCACACCCGCAGGGCTGATTTCATACGATACTATATCAGCTTCTGCCTATGTTTCATCCATTTTTCCGAATAAATGAGGAGTGCTTATGTCCCTTTCGTTAACACCAGTGACCGTTGTTGCAAGCAAAGAAGCAAGCGAAAACGAAGCGCAAATTTTTTTATCCAAACGTACGCTCGATCATTTTGGCCTTGAGCAAGATCAAAATGTGAAAATTTTTATTGGAAACAATGTTCAACTAGTAAAAATAGTGGTGCGAGATGTCCCGTTTTCTCAAATCCATTTTTCAGAACAATTAATGACAGACTTCTCATTACCCATGCAAACGATAAAGCTTCAAGCAAAATATGCCCGCTCAGCCAACAGTCTATATTTAGGGCCAGTAATCGGACTTTTAACGGACCTGCCTTCTAACCAAGATGATGAGCCATATTTCCGCTCGATTCATTCCTTCTGCGAAGAGCTTGGCAAAAGAATGGCCGAGATTGGCGGGATTTTTTATATCTTTACGTATAACGATTTCACAGCGGACGATGTCAGCGGTTATTACCTTAATAAAGAAAAATGGAAATATGAGAAACTTCCGCTGCCGAACGTCATCTATAATCGAATTCATTCCAGGAAACTAGAGCAGCTTCGTGTTTTTCAAGCATTTCGTCAACAGCTGGAACGGTTCAGCATACCATTTTTTAATGATCGTTTTTTATCCAAATGGGAAGTATACCAATGTTTAACATGTGAGGTAAACATCAAACCTTATCTGCCAGAAACCGAATTATTCTCTAAAAAAAAGCTGGTGGAGTTCCTTGAAAAATACCCAATTGTTTTTTTAAAACCTGTTTATGGAAGCCAGGGAAAAAATATTATGAAACTGACAAAGAAAGATAACTCGTTTATGCTGCAGACCTCATCCAGTTCATTATCTGACCAACCTTTAGTACTGCAATCAGCGGAAACAATTTTACAGCTGCTGCAGCCTTTGCTCGGGAAACGAATATACATTATACAACAGGGAATCCCGCTTGCAGCCCATCAATCCAGAACAATCGATTTTCGAGTTTTGTGCCACAAAAACGCTGACGAAGACTGGCAAGTTACTTCCATCGTTGCCCGAATTTCAGGCGAACAGCAATTTGTGTCCAATGTAGCAAGGGGCGGGGAAATTGTAAAGCCAATCACAGCATTAACTTTATTTTTTTCAAAAAAGGGTGCCAAGGAAATCCTCTCTTTTATGAAAGAGCTGGCAATTGAAGCCTCCGCAGCAATTAGCCGCTGTACGAAGAGATTGACCGGTGAGCTCGGTATTGATATTGGTGTCGACTCCACAGGAAAACTCTGGTTAATTGAAATCAATTCAAAGCCGTCAAAAAATTTTGAGCACTCAAGGATGAAAATAAGACCATCCACGAAAGCAATTCTCCAGCTTTGCACAAGACTTGCTTTTGAAACGATGGAGAAAAAGGAGGGTTAATCGTTGCTCACTCTCGGATTTATGGCATTAACCATGGATAGTGAAAACAGCTATATAACAGAAGTTGCCAAACGCGCAAGAAGCCTGGATGTAGAGTGCGTCCGTTTCATTCCTTCACACATTCTTCCCAATACCCATCTTGTTAAAGGAAAAAAATTTGATGCACGATCAGAAAGCTGGATTGATAGCGAATTTCCACTACCTGCTCTTATTTATGACCGCTGCTTTTACGGAAACGATGAACATTCAAAGCAATGTATTCCAATTGTTTCATGGCTAAAAAACAGGGGTGATATCCAATTTTTAGGGTATGGTTTACCGAATAAGCTTGAACTTTATCAGGCTTTGCAAAATTCCCAACTGGCGCCTTATTTACCTGTTTCCAAGACAGCCTTAGTAGTACAGGATGTGTTAAACGAATTAAGAAAACACCATCGGCTCATTCTCAAGCCGATTAACGGTTCTCAAGGGTACGGTATTTACTATGTCAAGAAAAACCAGAAAACATTTCATGTTAAAACCGAAAAACAAAAAAAGATTATTTCTCGAATCTTTCCAAATGAAGAAAAGCTGTTTTCGTGGCTCAATCCTTTACTTCATCAGCTTCCGTATCTCGTTCAGCCTTATCTGGAATTAACAAACGACGAGCTGCAGCCGTTCGACATTCGCCTTCTGCTGCAAAAAGACGAGAACGGCAGCTGGATCGAGCGCGGAAGAGGGATCCGCACTGGTTTAACCGGGGGAATTTTATCGAATTTAAGCGCAGGCGGCGTTGTTACCGATTTTGAGACTTGGTCGGCAGCGCTATCACCAGCAGCGAAAGCCTATATCAGTTCTGAGCTTGATTATATTAAAGCCCACCTAACGGATTTATTGGAAGATGAATTTCTTCCATTGTTTGAATTGGGAGTCGACATCGGCATTGCGAAAAATGGTTCCTTGTGGATACTTGATGTCAACTCAAAACCTGGACGAAAAGTTGTTTTAAGCACCGCGCCCGAATTAATGGAGACCTTGTATAACGCACCGATCCTTTACGGAAAGTGGCTTAGTGAAAACGACAGAAAAGGAAGGAAGACCTATTATGCGAAAACGCTATCCCATTGAAATCGCTGCAAACGATCAAATGGTTGTTTTCTGTCCGGAGGAAATTTTACAAGGCCGTTCGATTGAAAAAATTGCTTTCGGCGCCCAGTCCATTGAAGCTCGCTTTCTTTCGCATCCTGAGAAGAAAAGCCGCATTGTAATCAGTAAAAAAATAAGCGACCTTCTTCACTTTCCTGATTTTAACATACCACTTCATGCTTTTTTCGAAAACAAAACATTGATGATCGGACCGCTGATTGGTATTTTCACCGCAGGATTCACTCCTTTTCCTTTGCAGCCGATCGGTGAACGTTCATTATTTTTCGCAAAACTGCTTTCGGTAAAAAAATCTGTCGGTGCCCTCCCATTCGTTTTCGGCGAACAACATATCGATTGGGAACAAGGGGTGATGAAGGGTTATTTTTATCATAAAAACAATTGGGAAATCCGTGATATTCCTTTTCCAAACGTTATTTATGACCGGCTGCCGAATCGAAAAAGTGAGCGAAATCCATCCTTGAAAAGTGTAAAGGACCGCCTGCAAAAAGAGTATATGATCCCATGGTATAACCCGGGCTTTTTTAATAAACAAGATGTGTATGAACGGCTGCAGAAGGAATCGTCTGTGGCAAACTACTTGCCGGAAACCGATCCGTTTACCTCTTTTTCAGCGATTGAAACAATGTTGTCCAAGTTTGGCCACCTATATGTAAAACCGAACAATGGCAGCCTGGGCATTGGTGTTCACCAAATTCTTTATGATAAACAGCAAAATAGCTATTTCTGCCGCTACCGCGATCAAGATGGGACGAATCGCTTGCGGAAATTTTCCAGTCTGGAAAGTCTTTTCAAAATTGTTTTTAAAAAGCGCAGCTTTGATAAAATGCTTGTCCAGCAAGGAATTCAATTGCTGAAAATAGATGCCCGTCCCGTTGACTTCCGGGTCCATACCAATAAAGATGACCAAGGCAATTGGCATGTCACCGCAATCGCGGCCAAAGTCGCGGGAAGCGGCAGTGTCACGACCCATGTTCGAAGCGGCGGCGAAATTAAAACACTATCTGAAATTTTTCCGCCTGAAGAAACAAAAATCTATACAAAAAAATTAACTGCCGCCTCCCTTCAGCTTAGTGAAGCATTGGAGAAAAACATGGAAGGGATTATTGGTGAAATCGGTTTTGATTTAGGCATCGACAAAAATGGCGATGTTTGGCTATTTGAAGCGAATTCAAAACCTGGCAGATCCATTTTCAAACATCCGGATTTAAAAGAATTTGACTTGTTAACAAGAAAATTATCGATCGCTTTTGCTGTTTTTTTAACTGAGCAATCCATCCTCTATCCAGAGGAACTATTCAAATGAACATTCATTATGACAGTAAATCCGGACAATGGTATCAAACCTTCTTGGATACAGCTGTCACCATCGGCGGGATGAGGCAAATTCTTCCGAAACAGGCTGAAAAAACAGCGGATCCTGCATTTGAACTAAGGATGAAGAATGGAAAAATTGGACCACTGATTGGCATCATGACGGCAAGAAAAACAGACGGCACCATCTCAGGCAATAGCAGCCTGTTTATTCAGCTGCAATCAAAGCTTACAGAACTCAATGGACTAAGCTTTATTTTTACAGCTGACGGGGTCAACGGCAGCCAGGTGGATGGGTATGCCTTTCTGCCAAAAGAACAAACATGGAAAAAAATGAAGTTTCCATTTCCCGACCTTGTCTACAACCGGATTCCTTTTCGTAAATCGGAAAGAGAGGATGGGATTCGCGCCATCTTTTCAGACTTAAAGGAAAAAGGCATCCCATTTTTTAATCCATGTTTTCTTGATAAATATCTCATTTACCGTTTGTTTAAAAATCATTCTGTATTAAAAAATTTTTTACCTGAAACGGAATTAGTAACGGACGCTGGTGAACTGGAAACATTTTTGCAAAAACACAAAAGCGTTTACTTAAAACCAGCGCAATCTGCAAAAGGAAAAGGGATTTTTCTGCTGCGCCTTGAAGAATTTTCTGAAATTTCATTCGAGGGATTAACAAGCCGGAAACAATACAACTCGTTTTTAGAATTTTGGATGGAACATGGACTCTTCTTATCTGAAAAAAAATACATTGTTCAAGAAGAGATTCATTCGGCTCACTATCATGGTAAACGATTTGATTTTCGAATCTTAGCACATGCAGACATGGAAAACTATCAAGTCACAGGGATCGGCATTCGCCAGTCGCAAGAGCAGCAATTAACAACTCATATTCCAAATGGCGGCAAGCTTCTGCCCTATCGCCTTTTTCAAACGGCTGAGAATGATCAGTTCATTCAACAGATTGTAGGCCATGTCGGCAGAGCACTGACGAATGAACTCGGCTATTTCGGAGAATTTTCAATTGATGCTGGTATGAGTAGAGATGGCAACTTTTATCTATATGAAGTAAACTCGAAACCAATGAGTTTTGATGAAACCGAGATTGAAGAGCGAAAAATGACTCAGCTGTGCCGTTTATTTTTCCAATTGACAAAATTTGAATAGCTGAAAATGGAGACATAGGGATTTTCCTTTACCCCCATGTCTCTTTTTTGCTTTTCTCAATTGCGCGCATGATTTGTTATAATAGAAACAATAAAATATTGATAGAAAAGGATTGTCAGCATGCTGAATAAATTACAAACCTTGTATCCGAATGCGCTTTTTTTTACCAGCCAACCGCATGAATCATTGGAAGACTTTTATCTTTTTACTGACCACTCCAACAATGAGTGGATCGCTATTCCTCAAAACAACTTAAGTCAGCAGGAATTACAGCTGCTTCAGACACTGTATGATCTGCTTGATCCGGCAAGTTCGAATGCTTTTGCTCCTTTAGCAAAAAGCTGGTTTCATTTTCTGTTTTTAAAAGGAACGCCGCCCCGCCACGATGATGGGGTATTTTTCCGGTTAATCCAATTCCAAATTAAAGATGAAATTGCTGAAGAAGCTGAAATTGAGCAAGCGCTGAAAGGATTCTTCTCCGATGATGTTGTGATCGTCTGGGAAAATAATCATTGTGGAGTGATTGTCGAGCAGCAAAAGCTTAAAACTTCCTTTTTATCTGAAAAAGAGCTGGTTTTCATGGCAGAAACGTTAGAAAGTGACTTTTACACGAGGCTTTATTTTTACATTGGAAAACCGCTTCTGCTAACGAGCATGCTCCCTGATTATTTTCAAGCAGAAAAAGAGTACTTTTATTTTGGGCAAGCGAACTTGTCTCAAATACGTGTATTTACGTTTGAAAAAATATTTCCTTCTTTTTTAGCAGCGCACCTGCCTGAGGCGATTCAGGAAAAATTAAATCAAACCATTTCCGAAGCATTTTTAGAGGATCCCGAAATGCTCCGAACGATCAAAGTTTTTTTGGAGAATAATTTAAATGCGAGTCTAACTGCGAAAAAATTGTATATTCACCGCAATACCCTTCAATATCGAATTGATAAATTCACTGATAAAACCGGAGTTCAATTAAAGGATTTTTATGGGGCCTTTGCCGTCTTTTTGGCTTGTGTGCTTTATGAACAGCAAAATGCGCCGATCAATTTGCCCAAATAAGGACACAGAAGTTTGTGCACTGTGTCTATTTCGTTTGTAAGCGTTTCCTATTAAACTATTAACAAGAACAAAACTTCGCGCAGGGAGGCCAAACAAATGGCAGAGTTGAAATTGGATCA
Organism: Bacillota bacterium Lsc_1132; assembly: GCA_044598425.1. Classification (GTDB taxonomy): domain Bacteria; phylum Bacillota; class Bacilli; order Bacillales; family Cytobacillaceae; genus JAEVLT01. Next base: position 904,995 of record CP172536.1, on the reverse strand, counting down.
CATTTATAAAGTGTACGATAATAAAGTAACCGCAGTCGATGATTTTAATCTTCATATTGATGATAAAGAATTCGTTGTCTTCGTTGGGCCATCTGGTTGTGGTAAATCAACAACTTTACGGATGATTGCAGGTCTTGAAGAAATTTCCAAAGGGGATTTCTTCATCGATGGAAAAAGAGTAAACGATGTTGCCCCAAAAGACCGCGATATTGCCATGGTATTCCAAAACTATGCGTTATACCCGCATATGACAGTATATGATAACATGGCATTTGGTTTAAAACTTCGCAAGTTTCCAAAGGATGAAATTGATCGCCGCGTGAAGGAAGCTGCAAAAATTCTTGGCCTTGAAGCATACTTAACCCGTAAACCAAAAGCGCTATCAGGCGGTCAGCGCCAGCGTGTTGCCCTGGGACGCGCAATTGTTCGCGATGCAAAAGTATTCTTAATGGACGAGCCGCTCTCGAACTTGGATGCAAAGCTTCGTGTCGCGATGCGCGCAGAAATTGCGAAGCTTCACCGCCGTCTGCAAACAACGACCATTTATGTTACCCATGACCAAACAGAAGCAATGACAATGGCAACGCGTCTTGTCGTAATGAAGGATGGCATCATCCAGCAAGTAGGCGCTCCGAAAGAAGTTTATGAAAAACCAGAAAATGTTTTCGTCGGTGGCTTCATTGGCTCTCCAGCAATGAACTTCTTTAATGGAACGCTTCAAGATGGTAAATTTTTAATTGGCGATCTAACAATTTCCGTTCCTGAAGGAAAAATGAAATACCTTCGTGAACAAGGCTATGTCGGCAAAGCAATTACGCTTGGAGTTCGTCCGGAAGATATTCATGATGAGCCAATCTTTATTGAAGCATCCAGCGGTTCTAAAATTTCCGCTCATATCGACGTAGCTGAATTAACAGGTGCCGAAACAATGATCTATTCAAGCATTAGCGGACAGGATTTTGTTGCCCGTGTTGATTCAAGATCGGACATCAAACCAGGGGATAAGTTAGAGCTTGCATTTGACATGAACAAAGCCCACTTCTTCGATGTTGAAACGGAGAGCCGCATTCGCCCGGCAAATGAGAAATAATCTTTTATTCAATAACCTTGCTTTTGAGCGGGGTTATTTTTTTTGAAAAGTTCATCAGATGACTGCCACTTTTATTCCTTTATTAATACGACTTCGTCTGTTAAGCATTTTGGGCAGGTGCATAAATGGGGACATTGATGATTTTTATACGAATCCGGATAACCATCCTCCATTTTCATTAAATCAATGTCCATATAAGGGCTATAATCATCGTAATAATCCATGATTCTTCCCCTTTCAATCATTTCGCTTCCACACTTCTGACAAAACGTTGGAATCCCCCTTAAACCGTTACAGATCGGACATATCGGCATTTTTTCCTCACAACCCTTAACAATCAATTTATACGATTAGTTTGTACAGCAATAGAAGCTGTATGTAAAAGCTTTTTGGTATAAATTCCCTAATTCATTTTAGGAATAAGCTCGAAAATTTGCTGCATAATAGAGATTACAAAGACCAACTTCAAGAGTTTTAAATCTCTTTATATGGATGGGTTAGGCCTTGGAGGCATTGGAATTATTCTTCCAAATGTGGTTCAAATCCATACTAACCCCAAAATTATTAAGAGGAGTGTTATCAACTATGGCAAGTAACAACAACTCTAATCAACTTTTAGTCCCTGGTACAGAACAAGCTCTTGAGCAAATGAAGTATGAAATTGCACAAGAATTTGGAGTACAATTAGGTGCAGAAACAACTTCTCGTGCCAACGGTTCTGTTGGAGGAGAAATTACGAAACGCCTAGTTTCAATGGCTGAGCAACAACTTGGCGGTTTCCAACGTTAATTTCTTTCATATAACATAATAACTGAATAAAAATGGCTTGCCCCTCGCTTTTTAGCGGGGGGCATTCATTTTTTTCCTCATAGAAAAAACTGCAGACAATTTTCTGCAGTTTATGACTTTGCGAACATATATCCGATATAATAGACAAGAATCATGATGCTGCCAATTGTCAAAACAACTGAAAATTCACCCATATTACCCCACCCCAATTATTATGGCTTTTTTACCGTAACAAATTTAAAATATCATAGCGTAAATCATTTTCAGTGAGTAGATGTTTCAATATAGTGACAAGGAAGTGAATTTTTATGAAAATTTGCCTTTTAGGTGCAACAGGCCGTGTCGGCAGAGTCATTCTTGAAAACGCGCTTGCGGATCAACATTCGGTTCGGGCCATCCTTAGAGAGAAAAGCAAACTTGCATTTAATCATAAAAATCTGACAACAATAGTTGGAAATGTTTTGCAAGAAGCGGACCTTGCTGCTGCAATGACCGGTGCAGATGCAGTGATCAGCGCTTTAAACACAGGTGGTTCGACGACCCTTTCTAACTCAATGCCGCTTATTATCAAACAAATGAAGAAGCAGCGGATCAAGCGGATTATCACAATCGGCACAGCCGGAATTCTTCAGGCCCGAAGCAATCCGGCTCTTTATCGCTTCCAATCCGCTGAATCCAAACGAAAAACGACAAAAGATGCTGAAGACCATCTAAAAGCTTTTTTACATCTTAAAAATTCCGGACTCGATTGGACCATTGTCTGCCCGACCTACTTGCCTGTCGGCGAACGAATGGGCACGTATCGGTTCCAAATAGACTTTCTGCCAGAGAATCCGTCCTCCATCTCCGTTTTCGATACGGGGGATTTTGCTTTTGCCCAGTTGTTTTCAACTGAATTTATCGGTTGCCGCGTCGGGCTTACTTATTAAATTTTTCTTGAGGCCTTTTTTTAAAATTTTTCGGGCAAAAATTAAATAAAACAATGTTGGCATGGGTGCTTGAATCAAGCCGACAATATACGTATTGGTCGCAATAGAGATCAACCACGAGGAAAATTTGCTTTTCCCATCAAATAAAGGAAGCTTTTGAACCACTTTTGCCATTGTTTTAATTATAAGACGAATGAGATTCGTTTTTCGTTCATTTAATTTTTGGGGCAGGCATCTTTACCGCCCTCATGCTCACGGCATTTGCCATCACCTTTTTCTTTCTATTTTTTTCCATTTTCCTTTTTGTTTATTCCATCTATCTTGCCATTTTTTCAGTTCGTTATTGAGCTGACTCTCAAAACTGTTAGGATTTGGAAGATACTCTTCCTGCTTCTTCTGTTCCATCAGCTGATCAATCGAAGGGACACGGAAACGCGCAGGCTCTGTATTTTTTAATGCCTCTGCCATCAATTCCCTAAAAACAATTGCTGCTCCTTCACTGCTCGTAGTCGTTAAATAATGTTTTTCATCTGTCTTATCATAGCCGACCCAAACAGCGCCAACTAATTGTGGTGTGTAGCCGACAAACCATTGATCTTTTACTCCATTAATGCCTTGAATGGGTACTTGTGTTGATCCTGTTTTTCCCGCCACTTCACGTCCCGGAATTTGCGCTCCTTTTCCTGTACCGTATTTTACAACGCCCAGCAGCATGGACGTCATATTATCGGCAACGGATTTCGTTGTTACTTTTTGTTTCTTTTCCTTCCACTGAGCCACAATGTTGCCATCTGCATCGACAATTTTTCGAATGACATGACTTTTAACCCGTATGCCTTGGTTAGGGAAAACAGCAAAGGCCTCAGCCATATTCACGGGCGATACGCCTTTTTCCAAGCCGCCAAGAGCGATTGACAAATTCCGGTCGCCCTTTTCAAGCGGGATGCCGAACCGCTTGCTTGTATCAAGGCCTTTCTCCAAACCAATTTCATTTAAAAGCCAGACTGCGGGAACATTTTTGGATTCCATTACCGCTTGATACATGGGAACCTCGCCGGAGTATTGCTGATTGTAATTGCTTGGCTCGTAGTCTCCAAACCTCATTGGCTTATCCTGCAGCATGTCAGTGAGCTTCCATCCTTGTTCAAGAGCAGGCGTGTAGACGGCAATGGGTTTAAAAGAAGAGCCAGGCTGTGCCTTTAATTGGGAGGCTCGATTGTACCCTCTAAACGTATGATCACCCCTGCCGCCGACAATCGCCCGTATTCCGCCCGTTTTCGGATCCTCTAAGACTGCCCCACTTTGAACAAAACGGTCGCTTCCTTTCGGAAATAAAGCATCATTTTGATACGTTTTTTCAGCCGCTGCCTGCATTGTTTGATCCAGCTCCGTATAGATTCTGTATCCGCCCGTTAGCAAATCGTCCTGTGATAATCCGTATTCATCAATGGCTTCCTGTAACACTTGATCAACATAATAGGGGTATTTGCCGCGGAAAGGATCTCCCCCTTTATCATGCAAGACAATCTGCTCGTTCTTTGCCTTTTTCAACTGCTGCTCTGTAATAAATCCTTGGCTTTTCATGGCTGCTAAAACAACATCGCGTCTTTGTTTTGCTTTTTCCATGTGATTGTATGGATTTAAGGCGGATGGCGCTTTGATAAGCCCAGCAAGCACCGCTGACTCACTTAATGTAAGAGCTTTTACATCTTTTCCAAAATACTTTTGAGCCGCTTTCTTAATTCCCCATGCACCATCGCCAAAATAAATTTGATTCAAATACATTTGCATGATTTCCTGCTTTGTATATTTCTTCTCAATCTTTCTAGCGATTAAAATTTCATCAAATTTCCGCTTGTAAGTTTTTTGAGGGTTTAAAAAGACATTTTTTGCAAGCTGCTGGGTGATCGTGCTGCCTCCCTCAACTGCGCCCCCCGCTATTAAATTGCGATACATGGCGCGGGCAATTCCGATAAAATCAATCCCATGATGCTCATAAAAGCGGCGATCTTCAATTGCTACAACGGCATGCTGCATATTTAAAGGAACTTGTTTGATTGAGACCCCTTCATTTTTGTTTGCGGATACTTTGCTCGCCACTTTCCCATTTTTATCATAAAAAACAGTTGCTTGGGGAAGCTCAATTGTAAGGGTAGAAATGTCTACATTATTTGCAAAGGTATGAAGGACTCCAAACAACCCTAAAACAATAAGTAAAACAAATAAAATTAAGATTTGAGTCATATGCCACTTTTTCCAATTAAGAAAAATTTTCCTCATCGATGCACCTCTAACAACTTCCCATTATTAGGTCCCACTTTCTTTTACCCATAATAGGAAATATTTACTCATTTTTCGGGTAATCATACCGATACAAAATTTTCGACGGATGGGCAGATTTTATGGGGGTATGAGCCAATTGGGGATGACAGGCATGATAGTCTGATTGCTATAAGAAAAGCGCAAGCGCCCTTGGTCATCGGCGTACGGACTGGAGGCCCTTCGACTAAAGATAAAGGAAACACGGTTAGCGTAGCGAGCCGATGTTGACTTATCGTAGGGAGAAGGACGAAGTACGCTAGCCGATAGGCGCTTGCGCTAGACAGTTATCGAAGTTAAGATATAAATTCTGATAGTATAAAAAAAACCGGGCAAAAACCGCCCGATCCTTTTTGGTTTGGCTGATAAACGGAGTCTGTTGATTTCCGCTCGAGGCACTCGCTTTCCGCGGGCGGTCGGGAGCCTCCTCGTCGCTACGCTGAGGCCACTGAAAAGGGCTTTTTCTGTTTAATAATGAAATTTCCGAAAAACCTAATCCCAAAATACCGCCGTTTTCCAATATCAAAGTGGGAGAGTTTAATCTATTTTACAAGTAATTTTATACTGAAAGTGGGGATGGATTTTTCAGGAATTTGCTTTTCATAAAATTTCACGGACTTTTTCAGTGGCTTCGCTACGCTCCTGCGGGGTCTCCCTTGATCCGCTTTTCCCGCAGGACTTTGAAATAGCTTCTTTGAAATAACATCGCACGAAGGAAATGCGTATGCATTTTCGAGGAGTCGGTGCCTTCCGCTCCAATCAACAGGGTGCCATAAACTAAATCAACCATAGGATTCGAAGCGGCCTTTTGTTAGAGAACATCAAATAGTTTGTACTCTATGCCATGTACTCCTTTGTAGTACAATGGATACAATTGTCCACCACATTTTTCGCATGAAAACATCGGTGGAGTGGTTGGATCTCCATCATCCATTAAGTCAAAATCCCTTACGACATTTAATTGAATTTCCTCTTTTTCATGACACGCTAAACAAACATAACTGACGCTCTGTTTCTTTTGTTGGCTTTGATTTATTAAACGTTTCTTTTTCTTCCCTTTTTTCCGTTGTTTTGACACCGGTGAAATACGCAATCATCCTTTCAAGATATGCCCTTGAATACTTACATTTGGCCTATTTTATCTTTAAGGTTCCATCCTGAAGACAGACGGATCCCTTGAACTCATAGTAACACGAGCACTTTGAACAGACCATTGGGTCTTTACCAGTCAGGTCCTTTATTCTTTGGCCCCAATTTCTCTTTCGAAGAACTTTTTTCACCTTTACTATCTGTCTTTTAACTGTTTCTTGAAAAATCGCTACTTTTTGTTTACAATCAGCTTTCTTCCTTCTTGAATAAACACCATAGTATCGTATCGTTTTAAAGTTTTAGTCGTGCGATCATTCATGTACATAAGAAAATCTTCCTTTCTGATGTTCTGGTGTATAGTAACTTCATTATACCAAATGGAATTTATTTTCTTATTTTTTTGTACAAAGTTCATAAATCATTTTTACACTCTGTTGATTGTAGTGGAAGGCGCGCAGACTCCTGCGGGAGTACGGGAGGCCACTGATAGAGGTGTCTATCGCCCAGTAAATACCAGTGAAAGGGAAAAACCTGGTTGACAGAGGTGCCAATCACTCGGTAAGTACCAGTAAAAGGGGAAAACCTGGTTGATAGAGGTGTCTATCACCCGGTAAGTACCAGTAAAAGGTAAAAACCTAGTTGATAGAGGTGTCTGTCACCAAGCAAATACCAGTAAAAGGGAAAAACCTGGTTGATAGAGCTGTCTATCACCCGATAAGTACCAATAAAAGGGAAAAACCTGGTTGATAGAACTGTCTATCGCCCGGTAAATACCAGTAAAAGGGAAAAAACTGGTTGATAGAGGTGTCTATTGCCCAGCAAATACCAGTAAAAGGGAAAAAACTGGTTGATAGAACTGTCTATCACCAAGCAAATACCAGTAAAAGGGAAAAATCTGGTTGATAGAGGTGTCTATCGCCCGATAAGTACCAGTAAAAGGGAAAAATCTGGTTGGTAGAGGTGTCTATCGCCCAGCAAATACCAGTAAAAGGGGAAAACCTGGTTGATAGAACTGTCTATCGCCCGGTAAATACCAGTAAAAGGGAAAAACTGGTTGATAGAGGTGTCTATCGCCCGGTAAATACCAGTAAATGAGAAAGGCCTAGATAAACTATGCTTAATTCAGTTCTTGCACCCTGTTGATTGGAGCGGAAGGCACCGACTCCTCGAAAATGCATACGCATTTCCTTCGTGCGATGTTATTTCAAAGAAGCTATTTCAAAGTCCTGCGGGAAAAGCGGATCAAGGGAGACCCCACAGGCAGCGTATGCGAGGCCACTGAAAAGGGCTTTTTCTGTTTAATAATAAAATTTCCGAAAAACCTAATCCCAAAATACCGCCGTTTTCCAATATCAAAGTGGGAGAGTTTAATCTATTTTACAAGTAATTTTAAACTGAAAGTGGGGATGGATTTTTCAGGAATTTGCTTTTCATAAAATTTCACGGACTTTTTCAGTGACCTCCGCTAAAGCGCTGAGGAGGCTCCCCGGCACGCCCGCGGAAAGCGAAGCGCCTGGAACGAAAATCAACAGACAAGGTTCAGAGCAATAAACAAAAAAGGGTGTTCCTAAAAGCTATACTTTTGGGAACCCTCAATTATCGAAGTTAAGATATAAATTCTGATAATAAAAAAAAAAACAGAGTCGCGGCACTCTGTCATTTCTTTGTTTCTTTCGTTAATTCCTTAAACCGCATTTTAGAATATTTCTCATCAAAGCTGCTAAACACCCGATAATTTTTATCATTCACAATTCGGAAATGCTTGCTAAGAATATTTTGCTGCAAAATATATCCACTTTTCCGGGATATTTCTCTCCACCAAATCTTTCCTCCCAATGCCTTTTTTTTTCGAACATCGATCCCTTCCCGAGCGACTGTTTCTAAAACCTCGAGGGGTTCATTGCCAAATAGAAATTGGACGGTCTCCGTCTCTCGAAACAGCGCGCAAATCGATACGACCGTTGCCCAGTTCGCACGCGCTCTGCCCTTTTCAATCTGCACTAGGGTTTTCTTTGAAACACCAATGATTTCGGCCATCTTATCCTGGGTATAGCCCGCTTCTGTACGAATCAAACGAAGCTTATCAGATACTTGCATGATAATTTCTTCTCTATTCACCAAAAAGCACTTCCTTTAATGACATCTAGTGTAATTTTACACAAAAATATTTTGACATTAAAGCTTTTTGGCTTGCGAAAAAGAAACACTCGCTTCGAGCAATCTTTTCTGCGAGAAGGATGCACTAGCTTCGGGCAGTTTTTTTGGCGGGAGGACAGCATGAGCCTGAACAAGTTTTTTCCACATCACATGCTGCACATTTCCCTTTTTTCGACTTTTGAATAAAGCGCACAATTGCCCAGCCGGCATATCCAAAGATTAAAGCTCCAATGACAATACTGGCAACCATTTATTCCACCTCTTCCATAAATTTTTTAATTCATCAAGCGAACCCCAGCAATTTCCCTCCCTGATAGATGATTAAGGCTAATACATACGCAACAGTCAGCGCATAACCGATTGCAAATGCTGTCCACTTTTTCGATCCTGTTTCTTTAAAAATGGTAGCCGTTGTTGCTAAGCAAGGAATATACAATAAAATAAAGACCATAAAGCTGTATGCCGCAAGCGGTGTATAGTACTCAGTCAGCAGCCCCTGCAGGCTCGACGTCTTTGGAACAAAATAAATAATGTTCATCGTTGAGATAATCGATTCTTTTGCTAGAAATCCAGTAATCAATGCAGCTGCTGCCTGCCAAGTACCGAAGCCGATCGGTTTTAGAACCGGAGCAATCACATTGCCGATTGCCGCTAAAAAGCTATTGTTCATGTCAACATTTAATCCGGACGGTCCGGCATATGATAATAGCCAAATGAACACCGACCCAGCGAAAATAAACGTTCCAGCCTTGCGGATAAAACCTTTCCCTTTATCCCACGTACTGCGCCACAGTGATTGAAATTGCGGCATCCGATAAGGGGGAAGCTCAATGACAAACAATGAAGTTTCCGATTTTAAAAGAGTGGAAGAAAAAATTTTTGCCAGCACCAAGGCAACCAAAATACCCAGTACATAAAGACTCAATACAATGATCGCCTTATCCCTTGCAAAAAAAGCACCAACAAATAAGGCGTAAACAGGAAGCCTTGCCGAACAGGACATAAGAGGTGTTAATAAAACAGTTAACAGCCTCTCACGCGGGGTTTCTATCGTACGGGCAGCCATAATTCCCGGGACATTACAGCCAAATCCGATCATCATCGGGATAAATGCTTTGCCGTTTAAACCGACTAATTCCATGATTCGGTCCATGACAAGTGCCACACGAGCCATATACCCCGAGTCTTCCAGTAAAGAAATAAAGAAAAATAAAATAAAAATTTGCGGAAAAAAAACTAGCACCCCGCCCACTCCGGCCACTAACCCTTGAATAATAAGGGCATGGATAAATTCCGACGCTTGGACAGACCGTAAAATCTGCTCAACCCCATTTGTTACAGGTCCTGTCAAAAAAGCATCAAGCGTATCTGACAGCGGTGTACCCAACCAATCAAATGTAAGCATGAACATAAAATACATCAGCAGCAAAAAGAGCGGCATCCCTAAAAAGCGGTTGGTCACAATCGCATCAATCTTTTCTGTCAGCGGAATCGCTGCGTTCTGTTTTCGAACAGTTTTTGCCAAAATCTGCTCAATCGCTTCTTTTCTTTTTGAGTAGATAAAATTGGCAAGAGATTTTGCTTGATAATGCTGCTTTAGTTTCGTGTCAACTGCCTTGTATATCGCATCCAGCTTCTCCTTGGAGGCTATTTTATACAAAAAATCTTTCACATATTGATTTCCTTCCAGCCATTGCAAGGTGAGCCATCTATACGAATGATCAGTTTTCCCATCAATTTCTGCCGCCAGCCTCGAAACCGCTTCTTCAATTTCCTTTCCGTAGAAAACAAGATTTTTTCGTCTTGAAATATCTGTCTTAGTGGACATCACTTGAACAAGCTGATCACAGCCTTTGCCGCTCCGTGCAACGACTGACACGACCGGTACGCCGAGTACTCGGGAAAATTGATCGACGTCAATTTGAATTCCTCGATTGCGGGCAACGTCAATCATATTCATACCAATCAGCATTGGCTTTTCAAATTCAAGCAATTGAATCGTCAAATGCAAATTTCTTTCCAATTGTGATGCATCTAAAATATTTAAAAAGCGGTCAACTGAATCATGCAGAAAAAACGAAGTTACTACCCCTTCATCTTTCGATAGCGGGTTAAGCGTGTACACACCTGGTAAATCAATTAATTTTCCGCTGCTATTTTTCAAAACACCAACCTTTTTTTCAACCGTTACTCCGCTCCAATTTCCAACGTATTCATAGGAACCAGTTAAATTATTAAACAATGAAGTTTTGCCAGTATTCGGGTTTCCAATTAGAGCGACTTCCATTTTATAACCTCTCCACTTCAATTTGATCAGCCTCTTTGCGGCGGATGCCGATGCATTGTCCGCATGACTCAATCATAATCGGGCCGCCAAAAGGCATGACGCATTTCACACATATTTCAGAACCCTCTGTAAACCCAAGATCAAGCAACCGCCGTTGCACAAGCCGGCTCACAGTAGATAAATCAATAATTTTACCTTTTTCACCTGTTTTTAACTCAGCAAACATCCAGATCACCCTTTTGGTATGGTAATTGAGAATGATTCTCTTTGTTTATATCGTTATTTTATCATCAAAAGGGATTGATCGGCACATATACATTGTGACAAAAGTTTGAAATAGCAACTGTTTTTATCCAAAATCTAATGATTGACTTTAGCCATTTTTCATGGTTTCCGTTTTCTTCATTTTCTTTTTGTTCCATGGGCTGTTCGTGGGTACTTTTAAAAAAGAAAAAAAGAAAAAGAAGTAGCTCTTTTTCTTTGTTTAAAACTTATAGCAATCGCTTTGGTGCGGTCTTGATGACCAGAATCACAATGATTGTACTGAGGATAAAGCTAGGAAGCATATACGTGCCATTGTAAATGAGCGAATAAAGGGCAACGGGCTGACCTTTGGGCGCATAGGAGCCAAAAAAGGCAACTCCTGAAATGAAATGCATAATAAAGCGGATCAAACTTCCAATAAACGCCCCTATAGTTACGTACCACATCCATTTTCCTTTTTTCTGTTCGTTTAAAGTAGCCTTTACTTTTGAAGCAAAAATACCCGCAAGACCGACACCAGAAAAAGCGAGAAAATAATCAATAAATCCTTGCAGAAGCGTATAAATTTGCGAAAAACCTAAAATAAATTGCAACAGTCCGAGTAAAAACCCCGTCAAAACGCCGCCTTTTATTCCCCAGCGATAAGCCATCAGAAAAATCGGCACCATTGCGATCGACACAGATCCTCCCTGTGGCCAAATTCTTGAAAAAATAAAAGCGGATGCCAAATCGAGGATGTACGCTAAAGCTGTGAACACGGCCACTTCCACCAAAAATAAAGTACTACTTTTTGCTTGATTCATCTTTTCTCTTCCCCCTTTTTATTAGGGAGCTGACATAACGACGACGACCTTCTAGTTTCGAAGTAAAAAAAGCAATGCAGACGCACGAGGAGGCTGCATTGCTTTTTTTAGCAAACCACATTCCTGCGCTAGCGTTACCTAACAGGTTCAGAGGGTCAGAACACAACTGTTCACTCTCAGCCGCTTTTTTGCAGCTCCCCTTGTGGAACTATTCATTTATTTTTCCAACTCGACTATACTACTATTTTCTTTCATTTACAACGGAAAGCTTTCCAACATAATCTGATGATTTTTTAGATCAAAAAGGATTTTTTCTATATTTTGGCGAATTACTTGTTTAGCTAGGTTTGTAAATGCTATAGGGGGAACCATGAAATGCAAACGAGTACAAAATTACATATGGTGAGTTTTTTAGAAGAACAAAAGACTTCGCTGCTTTCAGGATGGAGCTTTGCAAATATAATATCGGAAGAAGATCCTTATAAAGAAAAAGTAGCAAAAAACGCTTCCGCTTTTTTCGACCTGCTTGTCCATACTTTACTAACGAACGATCAAGACGAGACCGCTTTAATTCGGAAGCTGGCACTTGAAATCGCTGAAGAAAGAGTAAAAGCAAATATTAACATCGGAGAATTCGTTTACAATGTCAACATCGGCAGGACAACTTTTTTTCGCTATTTAAGCAATGCAGGGATGCCTTGGGAAGAAATGCAAGAAGCCATCAATGTGATTAACTCCTTTTTCGACCAATTCCTTTATCATGCTGTTTCTCATTATGCGGAGGCGAAAGATAAAATTATTGAGGAAAAAACAAAGTTTATCGATTCTACCCATCAGGACCGCCTTACCTTATTAGGGCAAATGACGTCCAGTTTTATCCATGAGTTCCGCAATCCGCTTACATCGATTCAGGGGTTTATTCAGCTGCTTAAAGCCGACTATCCGAATATGCGCTACTTAGATATTATTTCGGGAGAACTGGATCAATTAAACTTCCGCATTTCTCAATTTTTGCTGCTGTCTAAAAAAGAACTGATTGGAAAAGAAAAAATTGTTTTCGAATTAAACAAATTGATCGAAGAAGTGTTGAATTTTCTTTACCCGAGTATATTGGATGGAAAGGTTAAAATTGTAAAAGAATTATCAGACGATATCCCGTTGCAAGGGTATGCCGATGAGATTAGACAGGTATTTATTAACATTATTTTTAATGCCATTGATGTTCTTGGCCACCATCGTAAAGAAAATCCTACGATAGAAATAAAGAGTTATATGGATGATTTTTCCTATATTACGATTGATATTACAAACAATGGTCCCATGATTCCGGAAGAATTGCGGAAAACGATATTCGAACCTTTTTTTACGACGAAAAAGTTGGGAACAGGACTCGGTTTGTTTGTTTGTAAAGAAATTATCGAAAAGCATAAAGGAAATCTGTCCTGCCGATCGAATCCAAACAAAACCACTTTTTCGATTAACCTTCCAATTGTTGCAACAGAGACTGAATCCTAACAGATGGAAATACCCAATCGTTTACACCCGGCTTTTAAAGGAAGACGAGTTTTTTAGCTAATCAGAATGTATGTCCATAAATTCTGAACGCTTAAGTGCAACTACACCTCTGTCTTCGCCCGAGACTCGCAAATTGGCAGGTTTTCTTTACTTTTTTTTACTGACAATCTTCCTCCCCTTTTGCTGCGCCATACACTGAGATAATAGAATTGGTATTTCATATACTGCTGGGAGTGTAAGTGGATGTTTACTTTAAAAGTGGATCAAGAAATTGAACTCAAGCTATTTCAGCTTCAGGATTCTTTAAAATTGTTTGAGCTTGTCAATGAAAACCGGGACCATTTGCGCAAATGGCTGCCCTGGGTGGATACTATGGACTCTCCTTTTCAATATGAGGCAGTAATTCCCATCTGGCTCCGCCAATTTGCCGAAAATAACGGCTTTAACGCCGGGATTCTTTATCAAGGAGTACTTGTAGGCTCAATTGGCCTGCTTCAAATCGATTGGCATAATTCGCAAACAAGCATTGGCTATTACCTTGCCAAACATGTCGAGGGTCATGGCATCATGACCAGATCGGTCCAAGCGCTGCTTAATTATGCCTTTGAAGATTTAGGTCTAAATCGCGTTGAAATTCGCTGCGGGGAAAAAAACAGGAAGAGCCGGGCTATTCCTGAAAGGCTCGGTTTTGTGAAAGAGGGAAAAATCCGTGATGGTGAGCAATTACCAAGCGGATTTCATGATATTATTCTTTATAGTATGTTAGCTAGAGAGTGGAATCGGGTAACACCCTCCTAGCTTTTGATTTTTCAAAAAAGGGCTAAAATAAAAAGTAAGAAACTCACGCTGCCGCGTAGGCAGCTTTTTATTTTTTATAAAAAAGGTTTCAAATCGACGGTGAAGTAGAAAATATAAATAAGGTTTATAATGGTATTTAACGAAAGAAAATTGTACATGGAGGTGGCAGCCTTACCGATTGTAAGGTATCAAATGGTTCTACTAAACATTTTCATTATTTTTGCACTTATTGCCTTTACTGCTTTTTTTGTTTCATCAGAATTTGCGATGATCAAAGTTCGAGTAACAAGAATCGACCAATTGCTTGGTGAAGGAAATAAAAAAGCGGAAGCAGCAAAAAAAGTACTAACCAATTTAGATGGATATTTATCGGCAACTCAAGTGGGGATTACCATTACATCTTTAATTCTTGGTTGGCTTGGTGAACCAACGGTCCGAAAAATATTTGAACCCCTGTTTGCGAAAATTCCCTTGCCATTTTCGCTTAAGCAGGTGCTTTCCTTTATTATTGCTTTTTTACTCATTACTTTTTTTAACGTCGTGATCGGCGAACTGGCACCAAAAACTTTTGCAATCCAAAAAGCCGAGAAAGTTATCTTGTTGTTTGCTCCGGCACTTATTTTGTTTTATCGAATTATGTATCCGTTTATCTGGGCTCTGAATCGTTCGGCTCGACTGGTTACTGGATTGTTCGATTTAAAGCCGTTGACTGAACAAGAAATCGTCTTATCGGAAGAAGAACTTCGGATGATTCTATCTGAAAGCTATAAGAGCGGCGAAATCAATCAATCAGAATATCGCTACGTAAATAAAATTTTTGAATTTGACAATCGAATTGCAAAAGAAATCATGGTGCCACGGACGGAAATTGTTACCTTGTCAAAAGACTCAACACTGAAGGAAATTTTTGAAACCATCAAGCAGGAAGGCTATACCCGCTATCCGGTTATTGATGGGGATAAAGACAATATTTTAGGAATTGTGAATATTAAAGAAGTCTTAACCGATTGCATCGACCAGAAGTGTTCGGAAGAAAACCCATTGCTTCCTTATCTAAATCCGGCAATCTATGTGATTGAAACCATCCCGATTCAGGAACTGCTGCTCAAACTGCAAAAAAGTCGATCCCATATGGCGATTTTATCGGATGAATATGGCGGAACTGCCGGCATTGTAACCGTTGAGGATATCATTGAAGAAATTGTCGGCGAAATTCGCGATGAATTTGACGTCGATGAACTGCCGCTGATTCAGAAAAAAGATGAAGGCTTTTATATTTTAGATGGGAAAGTTCTCATTGAAGAGGTAAACGACTTGTTGGGCACCGCCCTTGAGGAAGATGAAGTCGATACAATCGGAGGCTGGTTTCTTACGCAAAAATTCGATATTCAAAAAGGAGATACAATTGAAAAGGATGGGTATGTTTTTAAAATCCTGGAAAATGAGGGTCACCATATTTTGTATATCGAAGTGAAACAATCGATGCCGTCACCTGAATAAGGGGGCGGTATTTTTAAAATTTTTTTATTTTTTTGATCATACCAATCTTATTTTTCCATAAAATGTATCAAATCACTCTGAATTAACTAGAACGTTTGACTGTACGGTTTAAATTTTCTATAATAAAATTACTAAAGATGATCGAGGTGGTATGATGGGGCTGTCTATCGTATCGGTGAATTAGCAGAAAAAGCAATGGTTTCTAAAAGAACCATTGACTATTATACGTCCATCGGACTATTGCAGGCTGAACGCTCACAATCAAATTATCGAATTTATTCAGATGAAGCTCTCGAAGACTTAAAATTTATTGAAGAATACAAAAGGCTGCACTATCCATTAGACGAGATTAAAAGAAAACTAGAAATGAAAAAAGCGAAGAAAATACGTGATTCAGAAGTGGAAGAACAAATTCGTTCCGTTGCCCAGCAAATGAAGCAATTAAGCAGCGATTTATCTGTTCTTATGCCTTTAATGAAAACGTTAAATGAACAGCAAAAAGAAAAGCTGGCTGCCAAGCTGACGCTTCAAGGAGCGGCATTAATGGAATCCCTTTTGAATTTAACAAGTTGACTCGCTTCACACTGGGAGGTGGACTCCTTACTCGTATCAAACGGGTTAAGGGAACTATTTGGACATATTTAACTTGGTGATTATTGCCATTTTAATTGCTTTAACAGCATTTTTTGTCGCATCCGAGTTTGCGATCATAAGGGTTAGAGGTTCAAGGATTGATCAATTAATTGAGGAAGGCAGCACAAAAGCTAAATCAGCGAAAAGGGTCATATCAAACCTGGATGAATATCTGTCAGCGTGCCAATTAGGAATAACCATCACTGCTCTTGGATTGGGGTGGCTGGGTGAATCAACAATCGAGCGTTTACTCCACCCACTGTTTACAGGCTTGCACATTCCTGAAAGCATTACCCAAGTGCTCTCAATTGGAATCGCCTTTGCCTTGATCACATTTATCCATGTGGTTGTCGGAGAACTGGCGCCAAAAACGTTAGCCATCCAAAAGGCGGAAATGATTGCCCTTTTTGTTGCCCGCCCGCTTATCCTTTTTTATAAGATCATGTATCCGTTCATCTGGGTGCTTAACGGGTCTGCCCGATTTGCAACGAGCATTTTCGGATTAAAACCCGTTTCAGAAAATGAGATTGCCCATTCTGAGGAAGAACTTCGCATCATCTTGTCTGAAAGCTATAAAAGTGGTGAAATCAACCAATCTGAGTTTAAGTATGTAAACAAAATTTTTGAATTTGATAACAGAATTGCCAAAGAAATAATGGTTCCGCGGACGGAAATTATCTCGTTATCGAAAGAAGATACATTGGATACCTTCCTTGAAGTGCTGCAGGAAGAAAAATTCACAAGATATCCGATTATTGATGGCGACAAAGACCATATTATCGGACTGATCAACAGTAAGGAAGTTATGACAGATGTTCTTCAAAAGAACGCCTTGTTGTCACAGTCATTGGAAAAATACATTCGTCCGATTATTAGGGTAATTGAAACAATCCCGATTCATGATTTGCTTGTTAAAATGCAAAAAGACCGCGTGCATATGGCTGTCTTAATGGATGAATATGGCGGCACTTCTGGATTGGTTACTGTTGAAGACATTCTTGAAGAGATTGTCGGGGAAATTCGCGACGAATTCGATATGGATGAAGTGCCGATGATTCGAAAAATCACGGAGAATCACTATATTATGGATGCCAAAGTGTTAGTCAGCGAGGTAAATGACTTACTTGGAATTGAAATTGATGATGAGGACATCGACACGATCGGCGGCTGGATTTTAACAGAAAATTATGAAGCCAAAGAAGGCGATGTCGTTCAACACGATGCCTACACATTTAAAATCACTGAAATGGAAGAGCATCATATTAAATATATTGAAGTCGTCAAAAAAATCGAAAGCGGTGAAGCGGCTGTCCAGCCCATTCCCCTGACAGAGTCAGAAGTTCTTTCATAATGCTAAAAAAACCAGGCCATTCATTTTGAATGGCCTGGTTTTTTTTATAATATCAGAATTTATATCTAAATTTCGATAACTGTTAGTTCCACAAGAATAAGCTTCGGAAGCATAGCCTCACACGAAGGAAAAACGATAGCTTTATCGAAGAGCTCCCTATCGACTACGTTGATGACCAAGGACGCTTGCGCTTTTCTTGTTTTATTCCTGTTTCGGCTGCACTTTTTTCCGATCTGTCAGCTTAATTTTATTTAAAGCGATTGTCAATAAACAGCCGAGAATAACAAAAACAAATCCAAACCAAAAGACACTATTGAGCGAATCCACTAGTGAATTTTTGATGATCGGCACGATTACATTTTTCAGCTCCGCCGGCATTGCAGCCAACGCTTTTGGACTTAACAGCATTGAATAAAGTGCTTGCGGATCATTCTCGATCATTGTTTTGAACTGATCCGCCACACCTTTTGCCTGAACTGGCAATTGATTCAGCACCGGGATCAGATTGTCCGTCAACAATTTACTCGATTGACTATTCATGATCGCTCCTAAGATCGTCATCCCAAACGTACCGCCGATCGAGCGGAAAAACTGGCTTGAAGAAGTAACAACGCCCAATTCCGAAGGCGGGAAGCTTTCCTGGAGTGCAAGTGTGAGAATCGGCATCACTAATCCTAATCCCATTCCTAAAATCATCATATACAATGTGGCCGTTAGTTTGGTCGTATCAATCCCCATTGTCGTTAATAGCCAAAAACTTGCTGCCATAATAATTAACCCAGTAAAAATTTGCGTTTTCACACCAATTTTATAAACGATCTGACCGCCAATCACACTCATAATAATCATCGTAATCATCATTGGCGTCATGATCGTCCCTGACTGGGATGCACTGACACCGACAACTCCCTGCATATAAAGCGGCACAAACACAATCGCACCAAACATACCGATGCTCATTAAGAAACCAATACCATTTAAAACGGTGAAGGTCCGGTTCTTAAACAGGCTAACAGGCAAAATCGGCTCTGCTGCTTTTGATTCAATCAGAATAAATGCAGCAATCGCCACAGCAGCTAAGACAAACAAACCAATGATTTGCCACGACGTCCATGCATAATCCTTTCCGCCAAAGGTTAAGGCAAGCAGCAGGCTGACGACTCCGACAATCATCGTAAACATTCCGGCTAAATCAATTTTAACTTTTCCTGTTGATTGATGCTTATTTAAACCAAGCCAGATAAAAACAGCCGCTAAGATTCCAACTGGCAAGTTAATGTAAAATACCCATCGCCAGTTTAAAGCATCCACAATCCAGCCGCCAATTTGCGGGCCAATAACAGATGCTAATCCATATAAAGCACCAAAGACCCCCTGCCATTTGGCACGCTCTTTTCCTGTAAAAAGATCTCCGACAATAATCATCGCCATTGGCATCATAATACCGCCGCCAATCCCCTGGATGCCGCGGAAAATAATTAACTGAGTCATATTATCAGTCATCCCGGAAAGGACAGAACCGGCCATAAAGATCACCAATCCTGTTACATAAATCACGCGCCGTCCGATTAAATCGGCCAATTTTCCGGCAATCGGCACGACTGTAGTGGACGTTAGCATATAAGCAGTTGTCAGCCAGGTCATTAAGTCAAGGCCGCCTAATTCTCCAACAATGCGCGGCATGGCAGTACCGACAATCGTGCCATCAAGAGCACCAAATAACATCGCAATAATGAGACCGGTGATTAACATTTTACGATGTTTTGTATGGTCAACTTGTAATTCCAAGTTTGCAGTTCCTTCCATCATTCATTCTCCATTTCTTTTATTTTTCCTAGGTGTACTCATAAGTGAGAGCAATCAATTTGGATTGACCATCCGGTCAGCTTATTGATAACGTTTTTTTATATATTCGAAAATGACTTTCATCTCTTCTTTAAAGCATTCCAAACCGTTAAAGTTCGAAAGCATACCGTGAAGGACGGCAGAACGCGGCGACTGCCTAGCAAGCTCGTCTTCAATGACATCAAGCGACACAAGCAAATCCTCCTTATTAGCAACCATTTCTTGTGCGAGGATATCCTGCTTTATTTTTTCAATTACAGCGATGATATCTTCCGTCTCTTTCTCAACATACGCCTTTGTTTTAGCAAGAAGCTTCATCATTGCTTCATGAGACAATACTGGCTTTTCATTCCCCGTCATTAAGTCTTTATAGATCGCCTCTATCCGGTTAAAAATAAAGACAGCAAGTTGGTCAAAATGATTTTTTTCTTTACTGAAAAGAAGCATTTTAATATAACCATTTAAAATTCCTTCCGTCATCACTGACAAATCCCATAAGTACGGCTCGACTTCTTCACCAAAAATCGACATAAATGCCTTATGGTAAATTCCATGAATCTCCATCTGCATTTTATAAATTAATTTTTTCGTGGATTCATTTAAAGGAATCGACTGTTCACGGGAAATCATAATAATAAATTCATGATGTTCAATGCTATTTTTTAAAAATCCCTCCAATTGCTTGATAAAAATCTCTTTCGGCTGAAGCCGGTGGTCTTCGTAGGAAAGCACTTCTGTTTTCAACTTATCGAAGTAATATTGAAGAATCGCTAACAGCAAAGCCTCTTTTGATTTAAAATGCAGATAGAATGCTCCTTTGGAAATACCGCTGCTGCTTGCAATTTCTTGAATCGATGTCGATGAAAAGCCTTTTTGCGCAAAAAGCTTAATGGCGGATTCAATAATTGTTTTCTCCTTTTCATTCAACTTATCATTCACCCCAATTCTAATGACTGACTGGTCATTAATATATTAGTAGTAAAAACGGGAATAGTCAATCGTGACATAGCTAGTGCATAAAAAAATACCACTTGCTAAGTGGTCTTTAACATGCATTATTTTGTTTTCAATAAAATGACCTCTTCCTCTGCTTTTGCTAATTTTAAAAGATGCTAATCAAGTCAGCTTTTCAAGTTTTTGTCCCCTTGTTCAAAAATTCCTTTATATGATTTCACTTTATTCTAAAACCATTTTCAACGTAAATATGTTACAAAAACAGCAACAATAAAGCCGATTTTTGAATTTTTTTAAACATAAACAGAAAACAAACAAATGTGTGTAAATTATCACATGCAAACATCGATAAAACTTATACTCTATCCTTAACGGGATAGATAATATAGAAAAAGGTTGGTGTAAAAAATGTTTATTTCAATCGACGAAAATGCTTTTTCATGGTTTGCTAAAGAATTTGAGTTAAACACGCCCTTCAGCATTCGGATGTATCCGCAATATGCCGGTTTTGGTGAGAAGCATAAAGGATACAGTCTGGCCTTTTCCTGTGAAGCACCAACTAATGCAGAATTTACAAAAGAAATAAGTGGAATCACCTTCTATGTGGAGGGGAACGACACTTGGTTTTTTGATGACACCGAAACCTACTTAACACTTTCTCAATCAGAAGAGTTACTCGTTACGTTTAAAGAACAGTAAACATGCCTATTCGAAAAGGCTATCTACACCAGATAGCCTTTTTTTCTACTACGCCAACTCTCGCTATTCTCCTGTTTTTGGCATGGTCTCATCGAACTTATAGCCAACGCCCCAGATCGTGTGAATAAACGGGGTCTCCGCTGTTCCAATTTTCTTGCGCAGTCGTTTTACATGGACATCAACCGTACGCTCATCCCCGTAATACTGGTACCCCCACACTTTATCCAGCAATTGCTCACGCGAAAATACTTGGCGATGATTTTGAATGAAGAAAAACAACAGTTCAAATTCCTTCGGAGTCAGATTGGTGATTTTTTCCCCATTTAAATAGACTTCCCTTGTTTCTTTACTGATTTTAAAATGCTCCGTTTCAATGTATTGTCCTTCTTTTTGCTTCACATCCTGATGAAAGCGTCTTGACACAGCCTTAATTCTCGCAAGCAAGGTTAGCGGGCTAAATGGCTTCGTTACATAATCATCCGCTCCCATTTCCAGTCCCAAAACCTGATCGGATTCACTGTCTTTTGCCGTTAATAAAATAATCGGGACATTGCTTGTCTCCCTAATTTTTTTGCATAAACTGATTCCATCCATCCCAGGCAGCATCCAATCAATGATCAGCAAATCCCATTTATCACCGCGAAACCGATCATATCCTTCCAATCCATTATGAACAAATTCCCGTTCATAACCTTCTTTCATAAAAAACATATCCAGCATATCACAAACACTTTCATTATCTTCAATTACTAGTATTTTCATTCCTATACCCGCCTTCTCTAGCTCATTCCTGTCTATTTACTTTTTATTTTAGCATTGGATTGTTTTATACTAAGAAATATAACACTTTCATTAAGATAGTTGAATGATCTATATGAAATTGCAGAGTGCTTGCACCATCCGTACGATAATTGAGATAATAGCACTAGCACATTTTAAAGTTGAGGGATTACGATGACAAAACGTTCGAAAAAATCAAAACACTTAGCCACTATTTCCCTAACCATTATGGGAACTGGTTTTGCGGCAACGATTCCATTTCAGCAATCTCTTTGGGGGATGATCCTTCAAGGCGGATTTGAAGCAGGTTTAGTCGGCGGGCTGGCAGACTGGTTTGCCGTGACAGCACTATTCCGCCATCCACTTGGCATCCCGATTCCCCATACGGCACTTTTGCCAAAAAATCGAAAAAGAATTACCGCAACCATTATATCCATGCTAGAAAACGATTGGCTGACAAAAGAAAGCATTCGTGAAAAACTCGGCGCAATTCGATTTACTGAAAAGTTGTTCTCCATCGTTGAAAAAGAGAAAGGGTCAGAAGCTGTAAGAAGTACCATTGCTACGATGATCCAGCAAATCATTGAGCAAATCGATCTTAATAAAATAGCTCACTTGGTTGAACGAGAATTGAAATCGCAAATAGAGCAATTGGATAGCAAAACCTATTTGCCAATGATCACTGAACAATTTTTAAAACGCAAGTATGATGAGAAAGCGGTCGACTTTATTCTAGATGAGGTTGAAGAATGGGCAAATAAGGAAAGTACGAAAAACCGGCTAGGACAAATGGCCGTGGATGCCATTGAAAATATTCAAGCGGACGGCTTTATGCAATTTGCTTTAAAATCATTCCGCAGCCTTGTCAACGAAGAAAAACTCGGAAATATCATTCAGTCGTTAATTCAAAAAGGAATAGCAAGCTTTCGCGATCCAATGAATCAAAACCGGCAAACGCTGCTCTATAGCATTGAAACGAAACTTGAAAAAATAAAAGAGGATGAAAAAATAACTGAGGAATTGAATCATTGGAAGTCACAGCTGTTAAATGAATGGAAGCTGGAGGATAAAATCATTGATTCCTTAACAGCTTTACGTCAAAAGGCAGTCGACTTTATCAATACTCCTTCCTTTTTTGATGAAACAATCCTTCCATTTCTTACATCCATGATTGAAAATCTGCAAAATGATCGTGTAAAAATGGATCAGTTGGAAAATTGGATTCGCAGCCAGGTTTTTGATTTTGTTGACAAAAATCATTCAAAGATTGGCAAGTTAGTAGAAGAAAACCTGAATAAGCTCAATGATGCCACATTAATTGAAATGCTTGAAACAAATGTCGGCAAGGATCTTCAATGGATTCGTGTAAACGGAGCGATTTGCGGTTTTCTAATCGGCCTTTGCTTAGTCGGAATCAAAGCATTATTTTAGCAAAACAATTATAGGCTATCTTGCTTAAGCATGATAGCCTATTTGTCAACTTCCTCTATATACATATGGATCCTTCGGCGCAGAGGTTACTTCCCATTTATCAACCTTAAGATAGGGAATATTAGATTTAAAAGGTTGATAGTAGATGGAAGAAACCTTCCCTATTACGGTAACCCACTGGTCATTTTTCAACTTGACGCCGTCCGGCAGTTCCACCAGCATGCCGTAAACGCCGGAGTCCGCTATACAATGGATAATTCCAAATCGAAAAATAAACAATTGATTTTTATTAATCGTTTCTGGATTGTTAAAAGCGAATCCTTTAAATTCCACTTCTTTTCCAAGAAATTCACCTGGGAAATTATAGATCGTTTCCATCCCTTGTAAAAATTTCACATCATTCAAAACAATTGTTTGCTGGCTGACATACTGTTTCTTTTCCTTATTCATTAAATCAGCATAAACGTTTTTATCATAATAAATGCTTGTATCCGGACGCAAAAACTGCTGTTGGATATCCCCTTTACCGGCATCATAAATTGGAAAATGAAATCCTTTTGTTTTGACAATATTTGAATCAAGGGTAGCAATCGGTAAAAACAGCCCAGAAATAACCGGAAAAGCAAATAAAGTGTAAATAAACAGTTTCTGATACCATTTGCCTTCATTTGCATGATTGTGGTCACAGCAGCAGTCTTGATTACAACTATGCCCTTTTTCTTTATCTTTTTTTGCCATTATAAAAAATTGGGCAATCGTGAGCACCAATAAAGCATACCCGGCAGCTGCTGATAGATAAGAGTATTTCATATTAATATATTTACTAATATCTCCGGACAGATGCAATTGAAAAAGCAAATAAGTAAAGCCGATTAAAATGAAACTTCTGATCATTATGACAACAACTCCTTAAAAGAATAAAGAGTAAAGAAAAACAACCGCCGTTACGGAAGAAATTATCATGAATACGAGCCGTTTCTTAAATGCGGCAAACATCATTAACAAATTTTTCAGATCAATCATTGGTCCAAAAAGCAAAAAAGCAAGAAGAGATCCTGTCGAAAAAGTGGTTCTAAAGGATGAGGCAATAAAAGCATCCGCTTCCGAGCATAGAGACAGAATAAAAGCTAAGGCCATCATCACAAGCGAGGAGGATGCCTGGCCATGTCCAATTGACACGAGGGTAGATGTTTTTATAAATGTTTGCACAGCAGCAGCAATGAGCGAACCTATTATTAAGTATTTTCCCATTGAAAAAAATTCTTCAACTGAATGTTCGAGAGTCTGCCATACTTTTTTCCAGAATGATGCTTTTTCATGTGCATGATGATGGTGATGTTCATGGTAATGGACTTCTTCCATTTTTAAAGGATTGCCTTTATAAAAAGAAGCAATCAGAGATCCCACAATTAATGAGACAACGAGCGCCCCGCCTGCACGGTATAGAGCCATCCTCCAATCGCTGCCAAAAGCGATATAAGTGGCAAATAAAACAACAGGATTAATGATCGGAGCCGTCAGCATAAAAGCAACTCCTGCAGATATGGGAACGCCTTTTGCAACAAGGCGTTTTACAATCGGTACAATTCCGCACTCACAAGAAGGGAAGAACATTCCTAGCAAACTAGCAAAGATAACAGCCAATAGTTGATTTTTCGGCATTATTTTTGTAATCATTTCTTCTGTTACAAATATTTGAATAATTCCTGAAACAAGAACGCCTAAAGTAACAAAAGGCAGAGCTTCAATTAAGATCGAGATAAAAATCGTATTCATCTGCAAAAAAGATTGCGGCAAGGATATGCCGAACATGGATAACCACCTCAGTTACATAAACTCATGAATTCTACTATACTCCGATTGGAAACCTTCGTCTATTGGAAATAGTTATGCCTTAAATATTTAACGATTTCGTACGATTTTTTTAATATTTTTCGATTAAAAATAAGGATGTCCCCGGTTTGCGGACACCCTTATTTTTCCTTTATGGCTGAAATGGCTGTAAGTTGTCTTTTCTGAGCTTATTCTTCTCAACATCCGATATACTGTAGTCATAATTGTAGATTGCACCTTCCCAGTCCCCATACATCGGATTCGGGAAAACAATCAATTTTTTGCCAAATTCCGCTTTCTTCCGTTCGACAGCCTGAATACGGCCTGAAGCAGAAAGGTTATCAAAACCGCTAAAATCTCCTAGATTATCGCCAAACAGCAATAAAATTTCATATTTTTTCGCCACTTGCTGCCTCCGTGTTTCTTTACCTTCTTCATCAGGCTGCTGCAGCAGTACATGTTGGGCGTCTGCCTGCGGCGCTCCAATTCGTTTTAAGTTCCGAATCGTAGCAGCCTTCTGTGCTTCTTCACGATTGGATATATAAAAAATTTCTACTCCCTTGGCATTCACATACGTTAAAAACTCGACTGCTCCAGGAAGGGGCTTTGCCTCTGCCCGGTCAATCCATTTATTCCAATTTACTGGATTTCCTTTTCCTGTTTTTATATTCCTTGCAAGATTGGGACTATTATCAACAATCGTTTCATCAATATCAAGAACAATTGCCGGTTTACGGAGGGAGTTTTTCGGTTTTTTCTTTAAAAGTTCATCAAGCCTCATCTTTGCAAGATTGTATCCCTGATAGTATAAAGCCTTTGCTTCTCCTGATGATTGAAACCAAAGTACCGACATCGTATTTTGCTCTTGCAGATTGACAGTTGGCTTGGTAATCGGCTCGGCATTTATCTTCGACTGATACAAAGTGAAAGCTACGGCCGTTCCAATCATCACTGATGCAATTTTTTTCCTCATTTCTGAACCTCCTAGTATAAAGTCGAAATTAGTATGCAACAATCCAAGGAAATCAGTCTTCCATTTTTTCCCGATCACAAATCAGTTTACTTCCAATAATCCATTCATCTGCAAAAAATCTTCACATTTTCCCTCTATAATGGTAGTGATTATCTAGATGAATACGATTAGGGTGTGGAAAATAACAACGATTTTATTAGTAGATGACGAGACACGTATGCTGGATCTTTTAAGTTTGTATTTAACACCGCTAAAATATCAATGCCTTAAAGCAAAATCAGGAAAAGAAGCACTGCAACATTTATCTGGTAACAAAGTTGATTTAGTTATCTTGGATGTTATGATGCCGGAGATGGACGGATGGATCACTTGTCAAAAAATTAGGGAATCTTCCGATATCCCCATCATCATGCTGACAGCCAGGAATGAAACAACGGATATTATTAAGGGTTTAAAGTACGGGGCAGACGATTATGTTACAAAGCCTTTTCATGAAGATGAATTAGTGGCAAGAATTGAAGCATTGCTAAGGAGAACAAATGACCAGCAAGCTTCAAAAATCAATTTTAAAGAGTTGGAATGGAATGGAGAATCGGTAGAGCTTAACTACAAAGGACAAATGATCATGGTCACACCGAAAGAATTTTCATTGATTGGTTTGTTTTTAAAAAATCCGCAAAAGGTATTTTCAAGGGATCATTTATTGTCATTAATTTGGGGCAGCAATTCCCTAACAGATGACCGCACCATCGATTCACACATTCGCAATGTCCGCGAGAAGCTCCGCGGCGCCGGATTCCCCATCGATCAGCACCTTATTACCGTCTGGGGAGTCGGCTATAAATGGGTCGTAAATGATGTTTATCAGCAGTAAAGGAAAAAAGAACCTCAACAAATGGAGGTTCTTTTCCTTATCTTTGTCGAGTTATAAGATCTTAGGATAACAATAAAACATTCAATTTTAAAGATCAAATTGGATAAAACCCCTAATGGAATCAGCTACTTGCATTAGCTGCGAAACACGGGGGAACTCGCCCTGATTAGCCTAGTGACGACAAACCGCTCCCTATTACGAAAAACGGGCACATTAAACCTTCCAACGTGACCGTTTTTTACTCTCCAGCCCGAAAACGGGCACATTGAGCCTTCCAACGTTATGAATATTCCCCCTAATGATGCACTGACAAGGTCAATGCATCCCCAGCTTGTATAACCCATCAGTCCAAATCCGGTAACTCATGACTTTTTATTAGGAAAAAATTTTTCCGAATCCCAAGTTTCTGCAAAAATATTATTTATAATCATTCTTATAAAGACTTTAGGGGGTTTCGATAGTGAAAATAAAGTTTACTATTTTAGGATTATTTGTCCTGCTTATCCTTTCAGCCTGTTCAAATGACAAGAGCAGCAATAGTATGGGCAATATGGATATGGGATCTGCCAAAAAAACATCCACAACAGATTCTTCTATTCAAGCAACTCAGACGAAAACTCTTACTGGAAATGAATTTACCCTTGTTGCCAAAGAGGCTTCGCTTTCGATCACAGATAAATTTAAAGTTGATGCCTGGACATTTAACGGTTCCGTACCTGGTTCAGAAATTCGTGTAAAACAAGGTACGCCTGTCAAAATCACGCTGAAAAATGAGCTACCGGAATCAACATCCATTCACTGGCACGGCATCACGGTACCAAACGCAATGGATGGAATTCCTGGCGTCACACAGGATGCTGTCCAGCCCGGGAAATCTTTTACTTATGAATTCACGCCAACAATCCCTGGTACTTACATGTACCATACCCATCAAGATGGTGTGAAGCAGCTTGATAAAGGACTTTACGGTGCCTTTATTGTTGAATCTGCCAAGAAGACATATGATAAAGATTATACGCTCATGCTTGACGAATGGATCAGCAACCCAAATGCTTCCATGGAAGGTATGAATATGGGAAGCGGCAGCATGAGTGGAATGGCCGGCATGGATAACAGCAACAGCAGCAATAGCAGTAAAAATTCCAGCGATGCCAGCATGATGGCGGATAATATGAGCATGTATGATGTCTACACGATTAATGGAAAAAGCGGAAAAAGCATTCAGCCGATCAAAGTGAAAAAAGGTGAGAAAGTCCGCCTGCGGCTGTTAAATATCGGTTTCCTTCCGCACAACATCCACCTTCATGGCCATAACTTTAAAGTGGTGGCCACAGATGGAATCGATCTAAATGAACCTAAAGAGATCAAAGATCAGCTCATCACGATTGCACCAGGCGAACGTTATGATATTGAATTTACCGCCGATAACCCTGGAAAGTGGTATTTAGAAAGCCATGATCCTGATAAAAAGGCAGCAAAAGGAATGGCAACTTTTATCCAGTATGATGGTTCAAGCAATATTGCAGACAAATCCGATGCTGATCAAAGCCTTCCATTCTTCAATTTGGATAATTACGGAAAGAAAGAAAACGGACCGTTTACCTTAAATCAAAAAGTTGATGTCGAATACACAATGGATTTAAATACCGCCATGATCAACAATCAAATGGCGTATACAATCAATGGAAAGACATTCCCGAATACTGATAATATCCAAGTGAAAGAAGGCGACACGGTTAAAGTGAAATTGGTCAATAAATCCGGCGCCGCTAATCACCCAATGCATTTGCACGGGCACTCATTCCAGGTATTAAGCAAAAACGGCAATCCTGTTGAAGGATCTCCGGTTATTAAGGATACAATCAATTTAAAACCTGGCGAGGAATACGTTGTCGCCTTCAAGGCAGATAATCCTGGAAACTGGCTTTTCCATTGCCATGATCTGCACCATGCCTCTGCAGGAATGATTACGATGGTCAAATACCAAGATTATCAGTCAAATTATCAACCAGACCCAAATGCAAAAAATAAACCGGAATAACGGTTGTGATTTTAAGAAAAGCGCAAGCGCCCTTGGTCATCGACGTAAGGAGGTGGACTGAGCCGAGTGAGATAAAGGAGAGTCGAAAGACGGTAGTCTTTTGTTCTCGACTTATCGTAGACGAGGCGAGGGAAGCGACGTAGTCGATAGGACGCTCCTCGGAAAAGCGATCGCTTTTCCTTCGTGCGAGGCTATGCTTCCGAAGCTTATTCTTGTGGAGCTAGACAGTTATCGAAGTTAAGATATAAATTCTGATAATACCAAAAAGCTGACTATGTTATATAGTCAGCCTCTTTTTTTTTGCAGCGGTTCAGTGCATTTTTGTCGAAATGATCAATCTATTCCTTTATCATATTCTTTATTGACATATTCAAAGATGTGATTCACAATTTTAATACAGGAGGTCGAAAAGTTGAAGAAAACTGGTGGAATTCTGATTGCATCCTTCATTTTAATCATTGGTGGTCTTTTGTTCCTTTTTATGAGAAACAATGCAAGTCCAATGTCAATGATGAATAGTGCTTCATCAAACAGTCTAAAAAATGAAGCGGCACCTGTGGGTGAAACGCCATTGCCCATCCCTCCGCTGCTAAAAGATCAAAATCCTGATCCAAATAAAGCTGAGTTTCAATTAACCGCCCAGCAAGGAACAATGGAATTTTTCAAAGGAAAAAAGACAGAAACATACGGTTACAATGGAAACTATTTAGGACCTGTGATCAGAGTTCATAAAGGCGAGGAAGTTTCAATTAAAGTAAAGAATAATCTGAAAGAGAGCACAACGGTTCACTGGCACGGCCTTGAAGTAAATGGCAACCAGGATGGCGGCCCGCACCAGGGAATTCAGCCGGGGCAGACGTGGAATCCCCAGTTTACCATTAATCAGCCAGCAGCAACATTATGGTACCACCCGCACCTGCTTAACAAGACGGCAGAGCATGTCTATAAAGGACTTGCTGGTTTGTTTTATATCGATGATGATGTATCTGACCGGCTGAACATTCCGAAGGATTATGGTAAAAATGATATTCCGCTCGTAATTCAAGACCGAAATTTCAATTCGGATAGCACTTTTGAATACAAATTAGGGATGCATGATATTATGATGGGGCTTCAGGGGAATACGATTCTCGTCAATGGAGCGGTCAATCCGTACTTAAACGTGCCTGCTGGTAAAGTAAGACTTCGTTTGTTAAACGGATCGAATGCCAGAACGTATGCATTCAGATTAAGCAACAACCAGCAATTTTATCAAATTGCCAGTGATGGCGGTTTGCTTCCATCCCCTGTTCCGATGACAAAAGTGGTTCTTGGCGCTGGGGAAAGAGCTGAAATTATCGTTGATTTCTCGTCGCTTAAAAAAGGTGACAGCCTTTATTTAATGAATCAGGATGCGAAATTTCTGAAATTTGTTGTTAACAATCAACAGCCAAGAACGTTTGACCTTCCAGCTAAACTCGTTGATTTTCCAAAAATGAATGAATCAGCCGCTGTAAGGACGCGCCAATTTGTTTTTCAGGGAATGGGCTCAAATGTCAATATTAACGGAAAACAAATGGATATGAATCGGATTGATGAGCAGCTGAAACTGCATGATACAGAGATTTGGGAAATTTCCAATGAAAGCGGCGGTATGGCACATCCTTTCCATGCCCATGGCGTTCAGTTCCAAATCCTTGATCGAGATGGAAATCCGCCTCCTGCAAACGAAGCGGGTTGGAAAGATACAATCCTTATCAATCCTGGAGAGAAAGTAAGAGCAATTGCCACCTTTGATCATTCAGGGACCTTCATGTTCCACTGTCATATTCTTGAACATGAAGATGCTGGAATGATGGGACAATTTAAGGTTCAATAAGTCTATTATTTGATCCGATCAACAAAAACCCCTTCAAATTGAATGACTGGAGAATTAAAAAGGAAGAAACAGAAATGGGATCATAAAATCAAACCCAGCAGGAATGAAACATTCTTGGTGGGTTTTTATATGTTAACTTATCGCTCAGTAGATACCAATAAAAGGGAAAAACCTAGTTGATAGAGCTGTCTATCACCAAGCAAATACCAGTAAAAGGGAAAAATATGGTTGATAGAGGTGTCTATCACTAATAAAATACCAGTAAAAGGAAAAAACCTGGTTGATAGAGGTGCCTATCACCAAGCAAATACCAGTAAAAGGGAAAAAATCGGGTGATAGAGCTGTCTATCACCAAGCAAATACCAGTAAAAGAGGAAAATCTGGTTGATAGAGCTGTCTATTGCCCAGTAAATACCAATAAAAGGGAAAAAACCGGTTGTTAAAGCGCTCTATCACCAAACAAATACCAGTAAAAGGGAAAAAATCGGGTGATAGAGGTGGTATCGCCCGGTAAATACCAGTAAATGAGAAAGGCCTACATAAACTATGCTTAATTCAGTTCTTGCACCCTGTTGATTGGAGCGGAAGGCACCGACTCCAGCGGAAAAAGCAGGTTAAGGGAGACCCCGCAGAACATTGAAAAAGCTCCCTTGAAATAGCACCGCACGAAGGAAATGCGCATGCCTTTTCAGGGAGCATAGCGACAAGGAGGCTCCCCGGCACGCCCGCGGAAAGCGAAGCCGCCTGGAGCGGAAATCAACAGCCAATTTAGACACACAACCCTAAATTTAAAGGGACTTTTTCAGTGCCCTCCAAATTGAAGGAGTTTTGATCATTTCATTTATTCTATTAAACACCTTTTTCCGCTGGTGCATCCATTTTTTGCTTAAAGACAGTTTTGCGGATATAAGGAATAACCCAGCGGTCTAATCCATATTTTCCTGCATTGTAGCCTGAGAAGAGGATAATGCCTCCAAGTAAAATGTCTTGCGGGTTGGAAGAAACCGTTCCGGCAAACATGAAGGAGAAGTTCATAACAAGGCCGAAAAATGCTGCAGCTGTTGTTAGGCAGCCAAGAATTAATCCTAAGCCAACTAAGAATTCCCCCAGCGGAACTATTGTGTTAAAAAGATCAACATTTGGCAAAGCGAATCCTTTTAAGAAAGATACATACCAGCCGTAAAGGATATCTCCTTCAGGACCTTTTACTGGTTTGGCAATCGCACCTTTTAAAAATCCAGAAGCATCAAAACCACCTGATAATTTATGAAAACCAGCTGTTAGGAATGAGTATCCAAGATATAACCGTAAGACTACTAAAATACCTGCAGAGACGGGATTTCCTCTTAACCATTTGGCAACCATCATAATCGCTCCCTTTCAAAAATTTATTTATTGATTACACTTACAACATATCGTATTTCACCATTAAAATGATGGTAATGTAAATCATTTCACAAAATGTTTTAAAAAAATTGACATTATTTTGAATAATGTTTTAGTAGGAGGGCCATCCTTTTTTACAACTTTATTTTCCAAAATAAATATGCATTTTATCTGGAGCCAAGGTGACAGATTTTTGAAAGCGCAAACTCCACAGGAATTGCACACTTTTTATATAGATTCTCCATATATACCCTATATAGTAATGGTATACAGGAAATACAAACCGTTAACCGCCAGGGAGGTATAATGAGAATGCTGTACAATAACAATGTCAAAAGCCGGTTGCGAAAAATTGAAGGTCAAGTGCGAGGAGTATTGAAGCTAATGGAAGAAAACAAAGATTGCAAAGAGGTAGTCAATCAATTATCGGCAGTAAGGAACGCGTCGGATAAAGCTCTTGCCTATATCGTGGCTGTGAATTTACAGGAATGTCTGCGGCAAAGCGAAGAATCAGACGATGATCATACAGCGTTAGTCGATGAAGCCGTTAATCTACTGGTCAAGAGCCGTTAAATAAAGAGTGGACCCGTTCAGGATATGAGCGGGTCCGATTTTTTCAAAAGCAATCAATTTATCCTCTCCATTTTTTCCTTTGCTAAAATATAGAGGGCACTACCCCATCCTAATGGGGTGTTGGTGTTATAGCTACAGCTGTTAGCAAAATATAATTCGGGAAGGCTTCCATCTTCCAGCATGAGCTTTTCCGTTTGTTCTAAATACCTTCTTGCTTTAGAAAAATTCCTTAGTTCAAGATTACAGAGGGCAAGCCATGGATAGCCAAAAGTCCACTCCGCTTCCGTCCCAAAATAATGGTGTAAAGGGTGATGTCTCCCTCCACTTTCAATCGTTGAATAATAAGAATCTCCCTGATAGCGAATGACACCCCGTTCTCTCAGCAAATGAGTTTCAATTTGTTGTAAAACGATCTGGGCATCATGTCCAATTAGAATTCTATAAGGAAAAATAAGGCTCATTTGTGCTAAATCAACCGGACGATCGCCGCTTTCGCGTGGGAAAAGGGCTGCCAGCGTTTTGTATCCATTTAAAATCAGTTCTCTTGGGACAAAGACAATCTCCCTTACTGCCTGCAGTCCTGCAACACAAGCTCCGACAGAACTGGAATGAACTTCGCGCCATTCTTCCCACATGCCGTTATCGGGATCTTCCCAATACTGAACACAATTTAAGTACCAAACAAGTTTTTGAATGATTTCATGGTCTTTTGCATCACGAATGATCGATTTTCCATATTTTTGCCCCATGCCAATTCCCCAAAGGACTGCCCCGATCGCATCATGCTGGGCGTGACCCCATGGTACTTCTAATTCTTTTACCTCTCGTGCCGAATATCTTGCATGGATATATTCCCATTGTTCCCGCGGTCTTTGCCGTGTGTGAATATCAATTTTCCATTCATATTCTTTAAAAAGGTCCAAAATGCGATGATATGTTTTTTCATAGCAGCTATCATTTTTATTTAAAAATGGCAAGGACATATAAAAAGAGTCTCTCAACCAGACATATTCGTAATCTTTTGAAGAAGAAGCTAAATATAAACCGTTCGGCAATCGTAAAGAATCCAAAATTTGATAACTGTTCAAAAGTCTTTCGCCCATCTTTACCACCTAACACTTTTTACCTCCTTTTTAACCAATGTTAAGGTGGTTTATTCATGAAGCCATAAAAATGGCTCCAACCGTTTTGTTGAAGCCATTTCTTTAACCATCATCATCGTACTGGCTGCCATTTCCGCAGAAATAATGTATTTCCTACAACAGAAACAGAACTAAATGCCATGGCTGCACCGGCAAGGATCGGATTTAAAAACCCGAAAGCGGCAACCGGAATGAGTATAATGTTATAAGCAAATGCCCAGAAAAGATTTTGGCGAATTTTACGCATGGTTGCTTTTGAAAGCCGGAGAGTATCGACAATTCCCATGAGATCACCGCGCATCAAAGTAATATCCGCCGCTTCAATCGCTACATCTGTTCCTGTTCCAATGGCAATACCCACATCTGCCGCGGCAAGTGCAGGGGCGTCATTTATTCCATCCCCGACCATTGCGACCACTTTTCCTTCTTGCTTTAACTTCTCAACCTCTGCAGATTTATCCTCTGGTAAAACTTCGGCAAGCACGCGGTCGACTCCGACCTGCTTAGCAATTGCTTCCGCCGTAAGCTGGTTGTCGCCAGTAATCATAATGACTTCTATGCCTAATTGCTTCATTCGCTTAATTGCTTCTGCGGAAGTTTCTTTAACGGTATCTGCTACAGCAATGATTCCTGCAAGATTGCCGTTTAATGCCATTAGCATAGCCGTTTTCCCTTCGCCTTCGAGTTTTTCCATTTTGTATAGGGCATGACTCATTTCGATATTATTTTTCATCATTAACTTTTTATTACCAATCAAAACTAATTGCTGATCGATTTCAACTTGAATCCCGTGTCCTGGTATAGCGGTAAAGTTTTTCCCATCCTGAAGCTGAAGCCCTTTTTCTTTTGCGCTATTAACAATCGCTTCTCCAAGTGGATGCTCGGAACCTTTTTCAGCCGAAGCCGCGAGTTTTAATAATTCATCTTCTGAATAATCGCCGTACGCGATGATATCTGTAACATCCGGTTCACCTTTTGTAATTGTACCCGTCTTATCTAAAACAACGGTTGTAACACGTTGTGAATTTTGAAGGTGTTCCGCTCCTTTAATCAGCAGGCCATTCTCTGCGCCCTTCCCGGTACCTACCATTACTGCTGTAGGTGTTGCAAGCCCTAAGGCACATGGACAGGCAATGACAAGAACAGCAATCATACTAACGAGAGCAGGTGTAAATCCAGCTGCAAAATACGTAATGGCAAAAGTAGCCAACGCAATCACAATGACAATCGGTACAAAAATACCAGAAATTTTATCAGCAAGGTGTTGGATTGGTGCTTTCGAACCTTGTGCTTCCTCAACTAGTTTGATGATTTGCGATAATGCAGTGTCTTTGCCAACCTTCGTTGCTTTAAATTTGAAAGTACCATGTTTATTTACAGTGGCACCAATGACTTGGTCACCCACTTTTTTACTAACAGGCATACTTTCACCGGTTAACATCGATTCATCAACAGATGTACTGCCTTCGATCATTTCTCCGTCAACCGGAATTTTTTCCCCGGCACGGACGAAAATAATATCGTTTAATTGGACATCTTCAATTGGAATATCCAGCTCAGCGCCATCGCGGATGACCCGGGCTGTTTTGGCTTGCAGACCCATTAACGCCTTAATCGCTTCTGACGTTTGTCCTTTTGCCCTTGTTTCAAGCAGTTTTCCGAGAACAATCAACGTCATGACGATTGCGGCTGCTTCGAAGTATAAGAATTGTCCAGTTCCCATAATCGTAACAACTAAACTGTAGAAATAAGCGGCTGACGTTCCAAGTACAACAAGAACCGCCATATTAGCACTGCCGCCGCGAACGGCATTAAAGGCATCACGGTAGTAATGTCCACCCACATAAAATTGGACAATGCTCGCAAGTAAAAATTGAATCCAAGGGTTTATATGGAAGAATCCGCCTGTTCCATATTCCTGCATGAAATCCGAGATCATCTGCATTAAGAAAGGAATGGATAAAACAGCACCGACAGTAAATTTTGTTTTTTGCACTTTATATGCTTTTTCTCTTGCACTTTTTTCATAATCGCCATCTGCTTCGCCAATTACTTTCGCATCATAGCCAGCTTTTTTGACTGCTGCAATAATTTGGTCAATATTTGTGTTCCCAGGAATAAACTCAACATTTGCCTTTTCCGTTGCCAGGTTGACGGTGGCATTTGTTACTCCTTCCACTTTATTCAACCCTTTTTCAATACGGGTTGCACAGGCTGCACAAGTCATCCCAATGATATCCAGCTGAACTTTTTCTTCCTGGACTCCATAGCCCGTCTTTTTCACTTTTGCGATAATATCTTCTACGGAAACTTCAGTTGGATTATACGAAACCGACGCTTTTTCCGTTGCAAGGTTTACAATTGCTTTTTCGACTCCTGGTACTTTCGTTAAGTTTTTTTCAATTCGTGCTGCGCACGATGCACATGTCATACCTGTGATGTTCAACGTAATATTTTCACCAGCTGTGGCAGCTGACTGCATCTTGGCATTTGTCTGTACAGCCATATTCTTTTCCCTCCTACTTATAAATTTGTTAAATCTAAATCCCATACCTATATAGGGTATATTTTTTTGAAAAATAGAGACGTGCTACATAGCTAGCACTTCTCTCTTATTTTTTTAATTACCTCGTAACCTTGTTCATCAATCGTATCTTTAATGGTTTCTAATGTCACTTCATTCGCATTGTATTCAACATCTACCGTTCCGTTTTCAAGGTGCACTTTTACACTGGCTACTCCTTCAAGTTCACCTACGCTGCCTTCAATTGTTTTAACGCAATGACCACAAGACATACCTTGTACATTAAGAGTTACTTTTTCCACTTCAATCGTCTCCTTTTTATTTTTTCATTAATTTTTGAATCGTTATAAGTACTTCATCTAAAACTGCCAGATCGCCTTCTTGAATTCTTTCGACAACACAGTTTCTCATATGACCTTCAAGCAGAATTTTAGCAACGCTATTTAGAGCGGCTTGAGTAGCGGCAATCTGAGTTACTACGTCATCGCAGTAAGTATTTCTTTCAATTAATCTTTTTATGCCCCGAACTTGGCCTTCGATCCGATTTAACCGGGATACAAGATTCTGTTTCACTTTATCAGAATGGTAACTTTTTTGTTCCTCAAAAAAGGAAAAGCAGCTTCCATCATCAAGTGGACCATTGTGTAATTCGGATGACATATTATTTTACCTCCTTGTTTTTAATATAGAATACCCCGGTATCGTATCAAAGACCTTGTGCAACTAAATTCATTATTTTTTTTAAAGTTGCTTGTGTATTTCCTGCTTGAATTCGTTCTACTAATACTTTTTCACGTATCTTCCAAGGCAGGTTAAGCAATAATCGGGTTTAAGCAGCAGCATTTTTTCCTATAGGGTTTAATGATGATGTTTTGAACCTTGGTCTTGCCCATGGTTGTGATTGTGATTTCCTGAATGGTTATGGCCAAATAGATGCATTAATGGACAAAGAAGCAATACACCCCATACTAACCAATTCCATTTTCCTAACACGGCTAAAATAATTCCAATGGCAAGAACAATAAATATAGGGACTGTAAGCTTTTTTAGCATTCGTTATCAAACCTCCTTCTCCATCTTTCTTATAGTTTAGACTGCTTAGTTAAATAACCTACACTGAAAGACGATTTCTAAGCGGACATTTAGCCATTTCTCTCCCTTCTTTTCAGCTCGCTATTGCTATTGAGCCGTAACGCCAACATTTGTTTCCATTTTAAAAAAGCATTCTAAGAACAAACTGAAACCGAGATGAAAACAATATAAGAATTTTTACGAAAAATAGTGCAAGCTGTTTACACAGCAAATGGGTAAAACAAAATAGAGAGCGAATACATGATCGCTCCCTGCCTGTTTCCCTTTGAAATTCTGAATAATGCCATCAGCCATAACTAGCTAAATTTGCGTCTAATATCTTTTGTATGCTGTATTGCTTACTGAAATGGGCTTTGCTTAAAATTTCCGCCATGTGAATTTTTTTCATGCCAAACCACCATAAAAAAATCATATAAGGGATCATGATCGTTAACCAAGCGTTTTGTTTTATCAAGATATAATTAAAAATTCCATGCATAATTGCCGGGATTGAAATGGATAATATCATCCAACCCCATTTTGATGTTGAAGCGAATTTAGCACGGCTTAAATAATATCCCATAATAACACCGAATAGCGCATGGCTGGATACAGGAAATAGGGCACGGTTTAGAGCATATTCCACTCCATTTGAAAGCAAATAAAGGATATTTTCCGCTGTGGCAAACCCCAAAGAAACGGATGTTCCATAGACAATGCCATCAAAAGGTTCGTCAAATTCAACATGCCGATATGCTGAATAAAATAATACAATCCATTTAAAAGATTCCTCTAGCATTCCGGTAGATAGGAAGGAACTGCTTAATTCTGAACCGCCAATGTTTTCAATATCCAGAACATATTCAATAAAAGCCACCGGAAGCATTAAAAGGGCGCCAAAAAGAAAGGTGCGAACCACCAATAGCACAGGTTCCGGCTCATACTTATCCTTTAAATAAAAATAACTTAATAAAGCCATACCCGGCGCCGTTCCGGCCAATAAGATTGCTAACATTTTTGTCCCTCTCTTCTAAAGTAACGTTCGATCGTAAAACATTTCTATATATTTCTGATTAAGTCCCGATCTTTTTCGCCTTTTCATCATCATAAAATACTTTTATGGAGTTTTTATGAAATACTACTTAATAAGAGGAAATGAAATCGCAAACTCTGTTCCTTCTCGAACATTACTATTTACTAAAATACTTCCTTGATGCTCTTCAACAATTGACTTTGCGATGGCAAGTCCCAGACCTGTACCATCCTGAGAGTACCTGCGAGCCGAATCCGTACGATAGAATCGTTCAAAAATATAAGGCAATTCGCCCGCATCGATCCCAATGCCAGTATCTTTCACCCGGATTACTGCTTTTTCATTCTCATCCGTAATCTTAATGAGGATGGAACCACTTGGCGGGGTATATTTTATCGCATTATCCACCAAGATGATGATAAGCTGCTTGAGGGAATCTTCGTCTCCCCAAACGCAAACATGATCATCAATTTGTGATTTCACTTTTATTTGTTTCTCCCAGGATACGATTTCCGCGATCACTCCTTTTGCAATCGCTGACAGGCAAACAAACTTTTTATTTCCTACTTGCCCCGCTTCGACTCTTGCCAGTGAAAGCAAATCGGAAACGAGTTTTGACATCCTGATTGCCTCGTTCCGAATGTCCATCAGAATCTCTTCTTTTTCGGCTTCAGGAATATTTTTTATATTGGTTAAAATATCGAGATTGCCCCGAATCGTTGTTAACGGTGCCCGAAGTTCATGCGATGCGTCCGAGAGGAACCTTTTCTGATTTGTATAGGCTTTTTCCAGACTTTCCAGCATGCTATTAAACGTTTCAGCTAATTTACCAAGTTCATCAGATGGGCCTGTGTGCATAACACGCTGCTGAAAATCCTGTGAGACAGCGATGGCATTGGCCGTTTTTCGAACTAAATCCACTCTTGATAATATCTTTTTCACTAAAAACAAAGCAGCAATTGATGCGAGAACAATGCTAAATACCGTCAAGCCAATAACAAGCCACTTAAATTTTAACAATGATTGATCAAGTTCTTTTAGAGGATAGAGTGTTTGAATGAACCCAACTACTTTATCGTTTTGATGAATCAATGTAGTTAATACTCGTACTCTCTTGCCCGTGTTATCGGTCACAGTCATGTAAGTACCATCTTTTGTGCTTAGATTCTTCCATATCAATTGATGGTCTCTGAAAAATGGATGATCATTCGTATCAATTAATTTCCCCGTTCTGTTTCTAATCATTACCGCAACTTGATTTATTCCAAGCTCATCTGTTGAAACTTGAATATTCTCAAGTTTCTTTCCGTTATTCAATTGTTTATTCAACTCTTCATGCACGTGAGACGTAATCGTCCCGAGCATCATATCAACATCTTCATAATGGGACCGATAATGAGCATAGTAGATGAGGGAAATGATTATGGCCAAAATCGTTCCAAAAATGGCGCTGTTCCAAAGCGTTAATCGTAAGCGAATCGGCAAATTTCTCACTCCCTCAATACATAACCCGTCCCGCGGACAGTATGGATCAATCTTGATTCGGAATGCTGCTCAAGTTTATGCCGCAAATAACCAACATACACTTCTAAAACATTGGATTCCACCTGGAAATCATATCCCCATACCTTTTCCATAATTAAATCCCGGGATAAAACCCTTTTCGGATTTTGCATAAAAAGCTTCAAAAGATTAAATTCTGTTGTTGATAATTCTATTTGTCTTTTGTTCCTTATTGCTGAATACGAAGCAAGATCAAGTGTTAAATCAGCAAAATGAAGAGTATCAGTATTTATGGTCGTCTCGGTTCTTCTAAGCAACGCTTTCACTCGCGCAACCAGCTCTTCAAATGCAAACGGTTTGATTAGATAGTCATCCGCCCCGGTTTCAAGCCCCTTTACCCGATCGGTTACAGAATCCCTTGCCGTCACCATTAAAATCGGAATATTTCCGTCCTTCCTTAATCTGCGGCATACTTCCAATCCATCCATATTCGGCATCATGACATCTAATATGACTAAGTCCGGAGAATTTTCTAAAACCTTCATAAGGCATTCCCTGCCATTATTTGCAACTGCTACTTCATATCCTTCAAAAGTAAGCCCTCTTCTCATCATTGTTGTAATTTTTTGATCATCGTCAACAACTAGAATTTTAGCGGTCATGCGCAATCCCCTTCCTGCCCCAATTCTATAATAATACGAAAAACCGAAAAATAAGTTTGCTCTTTTATATATTTTACTTTAAGATTGATTCATTATTTTTTTTATATACTTGGGTGACAAGTAACCTGTTCGCTTTAGGCCATAATGATTGAAGCGTATCCCAGTAAAATTGTTATCAAGCGATCAAAATTCTTAGTCTCTTTCTTACCATTATGAAGTCTTGGCTTAGCTTCTGCAAAAGTTTTTTATTTGAAAGCAGTAATGCAAGAAGGACAACTGGTAAAATAAAGCCAATATTGTAGATGAATAAAAGAGGATACTTAACAGCGAATGATTTCGATTGAATGATAATCAATACAGCCATATAAATAGCTCCACCACATGGCACACTGCAAATCCCAATGACGATGCCGCTTATAAAGCTGGCGAATTTCGAAGCTGGTTTACGAAACTTTTTATAGAGCGGGTGTAAAAATACGGGCATTTTAATAATGGCTTTTGACTGATTAAAAAATGAATCCCTTATCATCAAAACGCCCATGACCACAACTGTTACCGCTAAGATTTGCAACAATAACCTGGTTTGAATGGAAGAAAATCGAAGGAATTCGATTATTCCTAATCCTAAAAGAAAATAAATAAAAAAAATTCCAAATGCATAAATGAATGCATAACTTAAAATATTCCTTCTCTGCTCCGCTATATTTTTATTATTCTCGATCTCTGTACCAAAACGGTTAAGTAAAAAACCGACCCATAACAATAGCGTGCTAAAGGCGCAAGGATTAAATCCATCCAATATTCCCGCCACCAACATTAAACCCATTAAAAGTACGATACTTGTGGTTGCTGCTATATTCGCTGCCATAAAATTTTGATTAAATAAGATCGAAAAGAAGAGCAACATAAAAAACGCAAACAGATAGGTAACAATTGTTTTTAATGGTAGTTTCATTTCTTCTTCCTCTGTTAAGTAATAATTAACTTTCCTTGCATTGCAGGATTCTCTCTGCCGCCACAACATACATCACAATAAAATTCATATTCTCCAGGTTTATCTATTTTTAATTGAATTGTTTTGGTGGATTCAGGTGGCAGCTTATAATCAACCTTTAGTTCATCGCTGGCAAATTGATGCCACCCCCCTCCATCTGAGTGCTTAGAGTTATCCGGGTTGACTAATTGAATCGTTATTTCCTCTCCAGCTTTTGCCCGAATAATGGGAGGAGTGTACCCCGACATCGAAACTTCGATTCGCGTCCCTTGTTTTTCCCCTTGATTTTTAAAATTATTTACCGCATCTAACACGATTGGAATTATAGCCGCAATCACAATTGCGACAAACACCAATTCTAATGAATATTTTTTTAATTTCCCTCTTTTCACTAGCTTCATCTCCAATATCAATTAACAGTATGACGGAATTCATTTCGATCCATTTTACGCTTTGTTTTTGAATGTTAGCTGAATCAAATCTGAGAGGAACGTAAGAATATTTAATCGTTTCAAAGTCATTTGCTTTTTGCATCAAATCAGTAGGCGTAATTGTATAGCAATTCGTAAACAAGCTAAACTTTTTAACGAAATAGAATACGGCGACCGCATAAACGTCGCCGGATCTTATGTAATTTTTTCAATTTATCGTTTCGGGAGAACATCTGTTGGATTTACTAGTTTGCCATTTTGATAGACTTCAAAGTCAAGATGAATGCCTGTTGAAAATCCAGTTGATCCCATAATTCCAATTCTGCTGCCTTGCTTAACAGCCTGCCCCGCAGATACACTAATGGAATCTAAATGAGCATATTGGGTTGAATATCCATTGTCATGATTAATTTTAATCGTATTCCCATAGCCATTGATCCAGCCTGCATATGAAACGGTCCCACCGCTAGCAGCTAAAATCGCGTAATCTGCTGGCCGCGCAATATCAATTCCTTTGTGGAATTCCCCCCAGCGCATACCTTGATATGTAGTAATGATGCCGCCGATTGTCGGCCAAATAAAGTATCCGCTTTCTCCCGTTTGAGCTGGTGTTACAATAGCAGGATTGCTACCTGTCTGTTGTTGTTGATCCTTTTGACTGTTCTGCACCGCTAAATTACTTTTCTCATTTTCAACACTCTTGTTAATTAAATCCGATTTTTCCCCCTGTAATCGACTAACTTCAGCCTGAATCCCCTTTTCCTGATCTTTTAACCCTAAGATAAAGTTCGTTTGTTGTTGCTTCTTTTCTGTTAGTCCTTCTTCCAGTTTCTTTAAATCAGTAAATATTGTTTCTAATGTTGCCAGTTCGGATTTCAATTTTGCTTGGGATTTTTCGACGGTTTCCTTATCTGTTTGATGCTCTTTCAAAATATCCCGATCGGCTTCAACGATTGTGGCCACTGCCCCTGCCCGATCGATAAAATCGCTGAAATTTTTTGAACCAAGTAAAACTTCCACGTACTTAATGGCTCCTCCGGAATCTTGGAAAGAACGCGCCCGATCTTTCAATAAACCCTTTCGTTGTTCCATTCGTTTCGTTATTTCATTGATTTGAGCTTGTAAATTGTCTATATTCTGTTTTGCTTTAGTAATTTGCTCGTTTTTTTCTTTTATTTTTATTTGTGCATCGCTAATGGCATTGGTGAGGTTTTGAGATTCCTGTTGCGCAGCTTCCAATTGATTTTGTAAATAATTAATTTTACTGTTAGCCGCGCTGATCCTTGACTCCAGATCAATTTGGGCATTGCCTGCAGCTTTTGCTGGTACAGCCACACCCATGATTCCTCCTGTTCCTAAAGTGGCAATTAAGGATAAAACAATCAAATTCTTTTTCAATGACGATTCTCCTTTCTAATTTATGTATATTTTTGACTTCACTCATAAAAGATTGTTATCGATTTCACATAAACGTTGCATTTCGAATTGCGTCATTCTTCGTCTCACACTATAAGAATACCGTCGAATTATCGAGAAATTTAGCGTTTTTCATTTCAGTTTTATTACAAAATTTTTGAGAAGCTTTGTAGAAAGGCATTATTTTAAGACAAAAAAAGCTGATTCATTGCGATCAGCTTTAAAATACTTCCTTTTAATTATGATGCTGCTGATGATCCGGTTGTTGAATCGGTTGCGGACTTGGGTTATTTTCGGCCAACACTTGTGGCAAGGCAGTTAAGACGATAATGATCGAAAAAATGGAAGAGACAAAATACACCCATGAAACGGAGCGATGATGATGCCATTTTCGAATGGCCACTCTGATCATCCAAACGGATACAATCAGGGAAACGAGCATAAACCCCAGCTTCACCCCAGGTGATAGGGACAATAATCCTGTTCCCAATGTAGTGAGGCCGAGTGCAATCAGCAATGTGTGCACCCAATGGTGTGAAGAAGCCACTATTGCAAGA
This sequence comes from Bacillota bacterium Lsc_1132, assembly GCA_044598425.1. Lineage (GTDB taxonomy): Bacteria > Bacillota > Bacilli > Bacillales > Cytobacillaceae > JAEVLT01. Next base: position 860,891 of record CP172536.1, on the reverse strand, counting down.
AGAACAGAACCGATTGCCTTTAGGATTCCTTTCTCCTTTTTTGGTTGTTCAGATTGCTTAACAGTTAGACTCTGCTCTTCCAGATTTGAATTCAAAATATCACCTTCATTCTAAAAATAAGTTGTTCTTCTATTTTCCTGTCTATACTATTTTTTTAGGAGTAGAAACTCTGGCGTTGCCAATTGCAATTTTTTTAACTGTTGGTTACCTTTTTTATTCTCTTGCTTATTTCCTGGCAACGACCGTTCCTCTGTACATTCCCATTTGACAAGTAAATTCATACGTTCCATCTTCCATAGGCGGAAGCTCGATTGTTACTTTCTTACCGGCAGGAAGGGTAGCGCTTTTTTCAAAATCAGGGAAAACGACCATTTCCGAACAAGCCGCTTTTTCTTCCCTTAAAAATTCAAATCTTACGGGCTTGCCGCTTTGAACGATTATTCGATTAGGGGTATATGCACCGTTTTTTACTCGAATTGATGCTTCCTGAAATCCGGAAGCTCCAATCTCGGCAAGGCTTCCTCCTTTTTTTGGTCCCCAGAAAAACCAGGCAATCAACCCGATTAAAAGCAAGCCGCCAATGGTCACACTTATATTTGCGACATCCATTTTTACTCCCTCCTTTTAACCATGATTTAATTGCAGACGCTTCAATCGATTGGCATTTAGGACAACGGTTACGGAGCTAAATGCCATTGCACTGGCTGCTAAAAGGGGTGACAATAAGATGCCTGTAAACGGATATAATACTCCGAGTGCGATTGGGATTCCAACTGTATTGTAAATAAATGCGCCAAATAAGTTTTGATAAATGTTTCTCATCGTTGCCCGGCTAATTTTTATTGCACTGACAACCCCTTTAAGGCTTCCCGAAATAAGCGTAATATCACTTGCTTCGATCGCCACATCCGTACCTGTCCCAATAGCGATTCCAACATCCGCTTGGGTAAGGGCAGGTGCATCATTGATGCCGTCTCCAACCATTGCAACCTTGTTGCCTTTGCTTTGCAGTTTTCGGACGTTTTCCGATTTGTCTTGAGGAAGTACGTCGGCAAGAACTCGTTCAATTCCTACTTGTTTTGCAATTGCTCGCGCCGTCCGTTCGTTGTCTCCCGTCATCATGACAACTTCAAGACCTAATTTTTGCAATTCCCGAATCGCTTCAGCCGAATCTGCTTTTACCGTATCTGCAACGGCAATGATCCCGGCAGCTTTTCCCTCGATCGCCAAAAACATCGGCGTTTTTCCCTCATCGGCCATTTTTGCTGCATATTGATTGAATTCATCAAGCGGGATGTTTTCTTTTTTCATTAACTTCCTATTTCCGAAGAACACTCTCTTTCCTTCGATCATCCCTTCTACTCCGTGTCCCGGTATGGCATTAAATCCGTTTACTTTGAGCAGTGAAATTTGCTTTTCCCCTGCTTTCTCCATAATAGCACTGGCAAGTGGATGCTCAGATCCTTGTTCAATTGATGCTGCAATTTGCAGCAGCTTCTCCTCCTTAAAACTGCCAAGAGAGACAACATCGGTCAAAGATGGTTTCCCTTCCGTGATTGTTCCTGTTTTATCAAGTACGATCGTTTGCAGTTTTTCGGCAATTTGCAGTGCTTCACCGGAACGAATTAAAATTCCATTCTCGGCACCTTTTCCGACACCTGTCGTCAGTGACATTGGCGTTGCCATTCCCAGTGCGCACGGGCAGGCAATGATAACTGTCGTAACAGCAACGATCAAAGCATATACCCAGCTTGGCTGCGGACCAAAATTAAACCATGTGATATAGCCTAGAATCGCGGCAATCATGACCCCTGGTGTAAAATACGCCGAAACTTGGTCGACAATTTTTTGTACGGGAATACGTGATCCTTGTGCTTGTTTAACCATTTCAACGATGTTGGCTAGCGCAGACTCCTGCTGCTCTTTCGTTACCTTAAACGTAAAACTACCCGTTTTATTTAATGTACCGCCAAAAACTTCACTGCCTGCAGATTTATCCACTGGCATCGATTCTCCAGTTAACATTGATTCGTCGATAGCCGAATTCCCTTCGACGACAATGCCATCGATCGCAATTTTTTCACCCGGACGGACAACAACGAAGTCACCCATTCGGACTTCTTCAATTGGGAGTTTAACTTCATTCCCGTTCCGGATCACATTCGCGGTTTTCGGCTGCAGCCCAATCAATTTCTTAATTGCCTCCGATGACCTGCCCTTTGCCTTTACTTCCATTGCCATCCCGAGAACGACTAAAGCCGTTACAACGGTTGTAACGTCATAGTAAACTTCTGCCATTTCTGATTTTGGAAAAAGCCCCGGGAAAAAGAGGGCTGTAAAGGAATAGAGCCATGCCGCGCTAATTCCGGTAGCAATTAATGTATGCATGTTGGCCGAGCGCTTTTTTAATCCTTCCCACATACCTGTGAAAAATTGTCCGCCGCTCAAAATCATTACAAGGAGTGCAAACAATCCCATGATCAGCCTTGACCACCACAACCGCTGATTGCCCGTTAAAAGCCACTCGCGAATGCCAGGAAAAAAATTCGGATAGGAAACAAGGATAATGGGAACCGAAATCGCTGCTGCAAACCACCATTTTTTCATTAAAAGCCGGTATTCTGCTTCCTCTTCCGTTTCTTTCTGAAAATCGTTTGGATTTAAATCGGTACAGTGATCTTCATGTATATGAGTTGCATGACTAGCATTCATCCTGCAACCTCCTTTCCCCGAGAATATTTTCCAAATAATCAATGATGACTATGATTGTGGTGCCCATGGCATTTATGCTTATGGTCTTCTCCATCGCTGCAATGCCCTTCATGTTTATGATGTTCATTTTGCTCGTGATGTTCGTGTCCTCCATGGTTGTGTTGACATCCTTCTGAATGTCCTTCCCCGCAGCAATGACCATTTGAACCAGAAACGTATTTTTGCGGATCTGCTTCAAATTTTGTAAGGCATGCCTTAGCACAAAAATAGTATTCCTTTCCATTGAAAGTGGACCTTAGGGTGGAATCATTCACAGTTACTTCCATTCCGCAAACTGGATCTGTTGCTTTCTTTTTCCCAAACATTAAAAATCTCCTCCTTAAAATGAGTACTAATGATTAACTATTTGTATTGTAACGATCGATGCTTAAAGCTAACTGAAACAAATCTGAGAATAACGTAAGAATTTTTGAAAATGCTGAGGAAAGACCCGGATCGCAAATGCTTCACAACATGTTCCCATTTTTTCAAGTGTTATCCTTTTTCTATCAATTAAGCGATAATGATTATCAATATCGAAGAATTAGAAGTTATTCCGTTTGGCAAACTTATCGCATGGGATTTAAGTTCCTTTATTTCAGATGATAGTTTGTTACCCCGGAACCCACTCTTCCACCAAATGAAACAGAAAACATCGGTACAAGACCTTCTTGTGGGAACAATATATTTTCAAGCTCTTTGTTCACTGAAACTTTATCAACATATGGGGCTGAGGCATTTAACGTAAACTCATCTTCAATAACATGAACATCAAGATTTCCTTTTGCTAGTAGTTGCTCTACTTCTTCATTAAATAGCTGAATAAATTTTTCTTCCCCCAGTCTTTTCACAATGTATCTAATTCTTGCACGATTTTTGTTGCTGCGATCACCTTCTTTTTCAAACACGTTTTTCATCGCTTGAAGATAATAAAGCATGTCTTTGGCTTCAATAAAATCTCTAAGCTTTAAAGCAACTCTCGGATTTCCGCCGAATCCACCGCCGCCATAAACTTCAAATCCTTTTCTTCCGCCAGAGATTTTGGCAATAAAACCAAGATCAGAAATGGTGGCATTGCCTGTATCTGCAGAACTATTGGAAAAGGCAATTTTAAATTTTCTTGGAAGATTCATAGTCGATGGATCCTTTAAAAAATAATTTGTAGCCGCTTTTGTATAAGGGGTGACATCAAATACATCATCCAGGGAAACACCAGAAAGAGGAGAACATTCAATATTTCTTACAGTATTCCCCCCTGTCCCTTTTGTAATGATTCCTACTTCTACAAGAGCTTTCATGATAGGATAGACATCTGTTAAATCTAAACTATGAAATTGCACATCTTGTCTGGACGTAAATCTAATTTTGCCGTTAGCATAGTTTCTGCCCAATTCACTTATCCGCTTAAATTGCTCTAAGGTAATAAAACCGCCTGGGATTCTCGTCCGAATCATGTAGGTTTCTTCTTTTCTCTGCTCATACACACCCATCGAAACCCTAAAAGCTTTAAATCGAACAGGATCTATCTGCCCATGTGCATATTCCGTTGCCTTCACATGAAAATCCTCGACAGCTTGGTAATCATCTTTCGTTAACTCTATCATTCACCTTCACCTCTTCAACTCATATTCTAGTTTTTCAACTTTTTTCTCTTTGTCTATTTTAAACAAGTTAAAAACAGGATCTTTTTCTAACGATAAAATTCCATAAAGGATACTTGGGTCAAAAGCTAACTTTTTATCTTCTTCTGATGGTCTCGAAGGAGTGAAAGGGTGGGAATGATAATTCCCTACCAACAGAAGACCGTGGTTTCTTATTTGCTTTAACGCTAGAAACTGTTCTTTTGGATCCATGGAATAATGTTCACTACTTTGATCGATATTGGTTAATGGCACAACTTTTTGGATAAAAATATCTTCTCCAACTTTATTTCCGCCAAGAAATCCGCAGCATTCATGTGGAAATTCTCTCATGGCCTGTTCGACTATTTTTTCATATTCTTCTGATTTGATATGTATCATCACTAACCACCTGCTTATTTTATCTTGCATTCAAATCGCAAGTCGCTTGCTCATAATCAATAAGATTCTTAATGAAAGGATGATCACCACATATTCCACATTTTTTATTCTTATTGACTTTGATTTTTCTAAATTGCATGGTCAACGCATTAAACGTTAATAAATAGCCAGCTAGGGTATCTCCTAGAGTAATCAAATATTTTAAAGCTTCTGTTGCTTGAAGTGTTCCGATTACTCCACCCATTACACCTAAAACACCCGCTTCTCTACACGTTGGTACTACACCTGCAGGCGGGGGGGGACTGAAAAATACATCTGTAACAAGGAGTGCCACTATCCGGTATGTACGTTGTGAGTTGCCCTTGAAAGCGGATAATTCCTCCGTGAGAAAAAGGTTTTTTCGCAAGTACACATGCATCATTAATCAGAAACTTCGCTGGAAAATTGTCTGTTCCATCAATGATAAAGTCGTAGTCCTGATCTTTGATGATTTCTAAAATATTTTTAGAATCCACCAGTTCATTGTACGGAATTATATTTACATCTGGATTTAAATCGTTGATCGTTTCCTTGCCAGATAAAACTTTGTATTTTCCAATATCTTTCGTTTGATGGATAATTTGCATTTGCAAATTTGAAAGATCAACGACATCACCATCTACAAGTCCAATCGTTCCGACCCCAGCTGCCGCTAAATACATCGCTGCAGGGGCACCAAGCCCGCCTGTACCGATGATTAAAACCTTTGAATTTAAAAGTTTTTCCTGACCTTCGACACCTATTTCCGATAGGATGATATGTCTTGAATATCGCTCGATTTGCTCCTCATTAAAAGTCAAATGTTCCACCACCCATAAAATAGAGAAAATCAATTTCATCGCCCTGTTTTAAAACAGTCGTTTCATATTGCTCCCTATCCACAAATTCTTCATTTAATTGCACCGATACCATATCCGGCTGCTCAACTTTTTCAAGAACCAAAAGTTCCGATACTGTAACGCTGTCTTTGACTTCCTTGTTTTCGCCACCAATTTTAATAATCATACAATTCCCACCTTTTTCGATTTATCCTATCTGTTTACACGGATTTAATTCATAAAAAAAAGATTGTTACACATTTTGAGATATAGAAGGATTAAAAATGATTATACGCAAAAAAAAATGAATAATATATGCAGAATAAATGGCAAAAAGGTGAACAACTGGTTAGTCCCTTCCCTTTCATACCATTGCAAAAAATAATTAACAAATTTTAATAATCCTTTTACATCTTTTTCACTCTTTATTAAAAAACGCATTCTATAATCAATTTTGTAAATCAAAAAAAGCGAGGAGATCAATATGTATTTAAAAAAATTGATTAACAAAAAACCGATAACGATTCAGTACAACGCAAATGGTTCGTTAGCCGTTTTTAAAGGGCGTGTCTATGGACTAAATTTAAAAGAGCAGATTCTTTCCCTGAAAGACGAAAAACAAAAGATGTTTTCGGTTCGATTTTCAGAAATACGGGCGATTTACTAAATAACCAGCATCTGCTCGCCTTCCACAGTTTTCTTCCCCGTATTTCTTTCCTAAAGTTCTCCATTGAAAATAAATTCCGCCTCCCTTTCCTGATGCATGAACTTCCAATCATTTGGAATGTTAAAAATAGCTATGCGAAAGGGAGGCTCTGTTATTTGAATAAACGAATGAGCATTATTGTTGGCTTACTTATTGTTGCTTTTGGCGCAGTTTGGTTTTTTTTCAACCAAAATCAAGGAATGGGTGGCAGGATGTCTGGCGGAATGAATCGTACGGGAGGAGGAATGATGAATAATCAATCCTCTTCAACCGGAACACAATCTGCTGCTAGTACGGAAAAACCGCTGCCCATCCCCCCTTTCGTAAAAGATCTAAATCCGGAGCCAGGTAAAGGTGAGTACCATTTAACCGTTCAAAAATCTACCACTGAGTTTTTTAATGGAAAAAAGGCGGATACATATGGGTATAACGGCAATTATCTAGGACCGGTCATTCGAGTTCGCAATGGCGATGAAATAACCGTCAAAGTGAAAAATAACTTAAATGAAGATACGACTGTGCATTGGCATGGCCTTGAAGTCGATGGCGAGAAAGATGGCGGCCCGCATACAAGAATCAAGCCTGGGGACACTTGGAGTCCCACGTTCACGATCCATCAGCCGGCCGCGACCCTTTGGTATCATCCACATTTATTGCATAAAACAGGTGAACAAGTGTACAAAGGGTTGGCAGGTTTATTTTTCATTGACGATGATGCATCGGACAAGCTGAATATTCCAAATCAATATGGCGTCGATGATATTCCCCTCGTAGTTCAGGATAAAAACTTTAATTCTGACGGTACTTTTGATTACAAGCTGGGAATGCAGGATGTGATGATGGGGAAGCAAGGGAACACCATCCTTGTGAACGGTGCGGTCAATCCATATGTAAAAGTTCCAAAAGGAAAGGTGCGGCTACGTATATTGAATGGTTCAAATGCCCGAACATATCAAATTCACCTCAGCAATAATGAGGCATTACAACAAATTGGCAGCGACGGCGGTCTGCTTCCTAAGCCTGTCCCACTCACGAAGGTTGTCCTCGGCCCGGCAGAACGCGCTGAAATTATTGTTGATTTTTCCAACAAGCAAAAGAGCGACCGTATTCAATTAATGGATCAAAACTCGGCATTTATGTCGTTTATTGTGCAAAATAAGCTGGGGAATACGGCGGAAGTACCTGCCAAGCTTGTTGATATACCTGCAATCGACCGGACAAAAGCAGGGCAAACCCGCCGGTTTGATTTTCAGGGGATGGGCAAGAACGTCAATATCAACGGCAAGCAAATGGATATGTTCCGGATTGATGAAAAATTAAAGCAGGGCAACACGGAGATCTGGGAAATCACAAACAGCACCGGCAGTGGAATGATGGGCGGCATGGCACATCCATTTCATGCGCATGGTGTGCAGTTTCAAATTCTCGATCGTAATGGAAATCCTCCGCCTGCAAATGAAACCGGCTGGAAGGATACCATTCTTGTCTCTCCAGGAGAAAAAGTTCGAGCGATTGCAACCTTTGATCAAACCGGCATTTTCATGTATCACTGCCATATTCTCGAACATGAAGATGCCGGGATGATGGGTCAATTTCAAGTTTACTGAAAAAAAGAGGATGGGCATTGCCTAGACACGTGAATGCCCGTTTCTCTGTCATACTTTGCGAATATAAATCGTGCCGTATTTTGGGCAATTTGCCATAATGTCTCGCCCAATTTTACCGTATGCGTTTTCAATGCCGTCGGAATCACTAAAGTCATTCCGACTGACAATTGATTCGGATTTTCCAACTAATTTGTTTGGACGATTTGATTGATTGTCATCCCGTACCGCTGTAAAATGGCCAATAAAGGATCTCCCCGTTGCACAACATGAATTTGAATAGGAATCGAATCCCTCACTTAAATGCATCTCTCTTCATATATATTCCTGTCAAAAGCTAAAAATAAAAATTCCCAAAAAGACAAACTTGTCATTTCAGTGTATACTTATAGGGGTATAAAAATAGCGAAAAAATTTGCTTCTTTCCTTTTTATAAAAACAAATTATGGTTGAAAGGCGGTCTCACTTTTGATGAATAATGACAAAGAAGTGAAAGCTGCAGAAGCACCACCAACGTGGTTGCAAAATTACATTGATTCTCCTGAAAAGAAACAACGTTTGTACCGGCGAACCCTAATCATCATTGTGATTTCGCAAATTTTTGGTGGGGCAGGACTTGCGGCAGGGATAACAGTTGGAGCACTGCTTGCGCAAAAAATGCTGGGAACGGATAGTTTCTCCGGAGTCCCAATCGCTTTGTTCACTTTAGGATCTGCCGGGGCTGCGCTGATTGTCGGGCGGATTTCACAACAATCCGGACGCCGGTTCGGTCTTTCAGCAGGATTCCTCGCTGGCGGCATCGGGGCAATTGGTGTCGTGATTGCGGCTCTAACGAATAATCTCGTTCTTTTGTTTGCTTCACTATTCATCTATGGAGGAGGTACAGCAACAAACTTGCAGGCGCGCTATGCTGGCACCGACCTGGCAAATCCCAAGCAGCGGGCCACTGCCGTTAGTATCGCAATGGTCTCCACCACTTTCGGCGCGGTTGCCGGTCCCAATATGGTTAGCATAATGGGAAAATTGGCGACATCAATCGGTGTTCCCGCACTTGCCGGTCCTTTCATTTTGGCAGCGGCATCGTATATTCTTGCAGGGTTGGTATTGGCCATTTTCCTTCGTCCAGACCCGCTCGTTGTTGCTCAGGCAATTGCAAAAGATCAGAAGCAACATCGAGCCGTTGTTTCGGACAATCGCTTGGGAGATGAAACGATAAACAAACGCGGAATCATCATGGGCGCCACCGTTATGGTTTTAACACAGGTTGTCATGGTGGCCATTATGACGATGACGCCGGTTCAGATGGGACACCACGGTCATTCTTTAGGTCAAGTCGGGATGGTCATTGGTATTCATATAGGGGCAATGTATCTCCCGTCCCTTGCAACAGGCATCCTTGTTGATAAAATCGGCCGCACGGCAATGGCGGTTGCTTCAGGAATTACCCTGCTTCTAGCCGGAGTATTGGCGGCTATTGTCCCCGGGAGCTCTCTTTTCGGTTTTAGCACAGCTCTTGCTCTGCTTGGTCTTGGCTGGAACTTTGGTTTAATTAGCGGAACAGCAATCATTGTGGATGCAACGATTCCATCAACCCGGGCAAAAACCCAAGGATCGGTTGATGTCTTAATCGCTTTGTCCGGAGCAGCCGGTGGGGCATTATCCGGAATGGTCGTGGCCAATTCCAGTTACACCACCCTCTCTTTCGCTGGGGGAATCTTGTCATTGCTGCTGATCCCGGTTATTATTTGGTCACAAAGACAATCTGTTGAAAAGAGAGACAACTAAACAAGATATTTAATTGTACAAAAAGGCCGTCAGTAAGAAAAAACTGCCAGCCCTTTTTATTCCATCAATGATTATTCATATTTCACCGTTGTAAACATGCCGCCTTCTTTTCCATCCGGTCCAGCTGTGTGATGCGGTAAGTGGCAATGGAGCGGCCATGTTCCGGGATTGTCGGCAGTAAAGACAATATCATACGTTTCACCTGGCGCAATGTTCACTGTATTGACTTCATATTGTGCCGATTTTTTCAATGGCACTCCATCTTTTGCCACAACAGTTGCATTGTGGCCATGAAGATGAATCGGATGGCTTTCCATGCTTAAGTTGCCTAAACGTATTTTAACCTTTTCACCTTTTTTCACTTGCAATGGCGTCGTATCTGGGAGCTGTTTGCCATTAAAGGTAAAAATATTCCACATCATGGCTTCTGGATTCACTTCATATGTTCCCGGAGGCACTTCCCCTTCTCCATAATCATCCGGACTCATCATCATTCCCATTTTGGGCCCTGGTTTTTCAAGCTTCCACTCCTGCGTCATTAGAGTATAGTCACGGTCAATTTTCTCGCCATTATCTTTTGGCAGTGAAACAAACATGCCGCCCAGGCCCATCATTTCTTGTTTTTTTGTATTCACATGTGAATGATACATAAATGTTCCCGCCTGCTTAACTGTATATTCATAGGCAAAACTTTTTCCTGGTTCAATTTTCGGACTGTCTTCAACGGCTGGAACACCATCCATATTATTTGGTACAATCAAACCATGCCAGTGGACACTCGTTGGTTCGGTCAACTTATTGGTTACAACGACACGGACTTTATCTCCTTGGTTTACGACAAGAGTCGGACCTGGCGTGCTGCCATTGTAGCCCCACGCATTCATATACACACCTTTAGAGACTTCTTGTTTCACAGGCTCTGCATCCAGTTTAAAAACTTTTACGCCGTTCTCTGTTTTATACTTGGCGTTTGGCACATCAGGACTGACAACATCAACTGGCTTTTCGTTTCCATTCGCTTTCGCTTCCGTTTTTTGATCAGGCTGATACCCAACACCGATCCAGAATCCTAGTACTGCTATAAAAGCAACAAGAAAAATAGCTATTGCTCTTTTTTCATTCAATTCCCTTCCTCCCTTAAAAAATTCTCATCCTATGGAATACCCATTATTCAAATTATTAATCATTTTTTCAGAAATTCGCTTACTTTCGTCGTTTAATCTTTCCGAAACTTCCCTTCTTAAGTTTCGGAGGTTCACTCCGATTAACTGATGGATCTTTCCCTTTATACGTTCCATTGGAATTATTATTAAATGTTTTGGAAAAAAGTTGTTCACCGCGTTTGATGATTGAGCCAGTGCCTTTTATCGTAATAGGGGGAAAGGACTTCTTTTGTTGAGTTGTCGGGGGGCGGTAATCAATCTTAGGCTTGTAGATATTTTTTTGGGAGTAACCTTGAAATGAGCCAGCATACTTTTTGCCTGAACGAAATAAATCATTCAAAATATAACCGGTAATAAAGCCATTAAAAAAGGAAGGATTATAGTTTTCGCGGATAAACTCTTTGTTGTCGACTTCAATGAGGGTATCTTTCGGCTTTTGCGGATCCTTTTGCAAAACATACCATTCATTTGGATAGACTAAAAACATTTTCTCTGAATCAGGCTTTGATATTTCCTGTGGTTTTTTGTTGGCAGAAATCTCTTCTGCCACTTCGGGAACTGTTTTATTTTCGACCCGATAAACTTTTGAGACTTGGGAGGCGTTTTCAACAATCGATTCCAAAGGATATGTTGAAGCAGTGGCAGTCCATTTTACAACAACACTAAAGAGGGAGACAACCAATGAAATCGCTATTAACACTTTCAAAAATTTCCACATTTTTCGTTACCTCCTATGTTCCGCGCAGCACTCGTACCTCCGCTGGCATGACGGACTCTCCTTCATAAAGCATAAATTTTCCATCTTGCCACTCAATTCGTGCTAATTTCCGCTCATCTGACTGAAATTTCCAAACGTATTGCTCCCCATTTGGCAACGGAGTTCTGCCCTCCGTTTTGATCAACCCTGAATACTGTTCCTCTAAATAATAAATCGAATCATCTATTTCCAAAGTTGTCGGAATTTCGTGAAAGGTATCCATCCTTCCATCAATTGGCTGAAACAACGAATAAATGTTTTTTTCCCGATGTTCAATCAGAAGGTATTGGATTTGGCTGCCGTTCTCTAATGTCAGCATGACTGCATTCCACTGCGGATCTTCCGTTCGCCCAATGACCTGATACGTAACCATCGCGATTTCAACAACATCACCAAGATGAACCGCGGTGTCCTTATCATCTTTGATCGGCTTTTTTGTTTTTTGAAACATATTTTTCAGACGGCGAAATATTTTCATCCTTTTCTCTCCCCCGCATAGCTTTGATGGAAACAGAAAAAGGGAACCGCTTTAACGGTCATCCCCTTCGTTTTGGTTCAATAATTCAGCTAGTTCCTCCTCAATCTCCTTTTCACGATTCAGTCTTTGAATCTCCTCGTCCAGTGAAATTTCCTGCTGGTACACTTCATCACTTGCTTCTGCTTGTGCTTCCATACTCATTACCTTTTCTTCCATGCGTTTCAACCCTGCCATTGCAGAACTGGAATCTATTCCCGCCATCATTTTGTTTATTTCCTGCTGAGCCTTGGCTGTTTGCGCTCTGGCAACCAAAGTATCGCGTTTGTTTTTCAACTCTGATACTTGTTTTCTCATTGTATCTAATTTATCCCTTAGTTTTTCGGTAATGATCTTATTTTGCTCATAGCTTGTTTTGTATTCAATCATCTTTTGCGCGGCTACTTTTTTCCCTTCGATTGCCTTCCGCGCCAATTCTGCATTTTGTGCCTTGGCAGCGATATGGGCCTGTTGGTCTCTTTTCTTCATTAATTCTTCTTGTTCCTCATACAGCTGCTTAAACTTTTTCTCGATTGCAATTTGGGCAACAACCGCTTTTTCAGCATCCTCGAGATCATCCATCATATCGCGCAAATATTGATCAATCATTTTGACCGGATCTTCCACGGTTTCAATAAGCGCATAAATATTTGCTAAAGTCACATCACGAAGCCTTTTAAAAATAGACATTCCATTCCCACTCCAATCATTTTTAAGAAAAATTATCAAAACAGATATGTTAGTATACTGCTTTGTCGTTAAAAAAGTGCTTTATTTTTTTCAAAAAAAAAGCGGACAAACCGTTTTGTTTTTTCCTTAAATTCATTATTTTTACAATTAAGTATATGATGCTTTCGTAAAAACAATCTGAAAAGATCCTAAGAATTGCATAAGAAAAACCCTTCATACGATATGAAGAGTTTTCATTTTATTTATTTATATATGTAATCGCTTGGCTGCCCATTTGCTGCCAGGCTGCTAAAAAATCCTGCTTCGAAATGGCCATATTTTTTGTACCGCTGATCGGGTCGTTAAAATAAATATTTTGCTGATCGTAACCGGTAATGATCACCGCATGTTCTTTATAGGTAATTTTTACTTTTCCTTTGGGTGTTTCCCATGTTTCAATGGCCGATTCGGGCAATTTTCGAAACGTCGTATTCGTGATTACCCATACCGGAACACCTGATGACAAGTAGGTTTCCAACTCTGAGAAGCCTTTTCCGGTTAGATCGATAACTTGTCCAGGCAAATATTGCTCCGCCAGCTGTTTAATTGGTTTGTGGTATACTCCATAACCGGGTTCGCTTTTTGTATACATGTTGCCAATGAACCCGTCATTTGGATTTCCCCAAAAGACCGAACCATTTTTGTTCACTAATGGCGTTGCATCCTTCTTTACTTTTTCGGCCAGTTCCATTTTGTCAACATTGATTCCTTTGTATTGCAATAGCATAGCCAATGCCGTGACTTCACAGCCGCGCGGCAATTCGGGATACTGTTTGAAAACAGGTGCATTAAGCAATACTTGATCTTTTATTTTCACAATTTTAATAGCCTCATTTTTTGTCTTTTCTTCAGAGTTTAAAAGATTATTTTTTTTAAAAGTATTCCAAATTCTTGCTTCTACATTGTCTGTCACAAGCGAAAACATCGCCGCAATCAATAAGGTGATAGTGAAAAAAAAGGAGGCTGCCTTGACCATGATTGATTTAGCTCCAAAAAAGAAGCCGAAGCTAAGAATGCTGCCGATGATGAATGGAATAAAAAAAGACATTTGTTGTTCTCCCTAGTAAATAATCATTTTTATTCTACTAAAAAAAAATTGAAAAACTGTGCAGAAATGAAAGATTTAATTTTTTCTGAAAAATAGCGAAACAAGCAGGCAAATTCCGGAAGCAATCAGCAAAATCCAAAACATAAATTGCCCCCAGGATGTTAGGTGATGCAGCATCATATCTTTTCCCAGGGTCATTCCCATTTTTTCTTCATGAAACTTAAGAATACGAATGACAAACGCAAGCAGCAAAATTCCAATAAATATAAACATGATTAAAAGGAGCATCGGCCACATTTTCTTCATTTACCTTTCCATTCCTTTCTGGTAGCCAAAAGCAGGCTGCACTTCAAGCTCACTTTAGAGAAGATCCCAAACAATCCAAATCCACCTTCGCTCATTTATTGACAATTCCAGAATAAATGAAAAAAATAAAGAAACTATGGAGATTTTTCGTTAAACCAGAAATTTTTGCTAAAAGAAAAACCTTTCAATTGACGAATATCCGTAACAAAATTTGGACGATGTCTTTCAATCAACAAAAAAACTTCCTGTTTGGTGGAAGTTTTTTGTTGATTCCATTTTTAGTTTTAAACTTGAATATTTTTTAAAATGGTTTGAAATTCCTCAAATGAGATTTCTCCGCGTGCATAACGGAGGCGAACTACTTCTGCCGCATCTAATGCAGGTGACTTTTCAGTTGGAAAGATGACTTCTTTGTTGACTTGCTGCTTTTTATTTTTAAAAAGAAGAAACAGAACAAGAATCGCAATGCCGATTAGGAGCACCATTGTCAAATTAACACCTTGGAACCAGCCGAAGTTGTTCACTGCTCCTGCATATCCACCTGTTCCATTGTTCGGGAATCCATTTCCCAAATTACCCATTCCACCATTCATCATTGGATGTCATTCTCCTCCCTATAATAGATTTTTAATTTTACTGTATTCTTCAGCGGTGATTTGGCCTGCAGCATACCGCATATCAATAACCCGCTTGGCTTCATCTACTCCAGAGCTTTCGTTTCCTTGAAACTTTTGCGTCAAACGCTGTAATTCACCGGTTTTGTATAAATAAAAACCAATTCCTAAAAGTAGTAACAAAATCATTGTTTTTTCCTCCTGTTCATTTTCGTGCAAGGCGGCAGAAAACTGGCTTGCATTTTATTTGGCTTTACTCTACAGATTTCCATTTCCCATCATGCCAGAACCGTTCATTCCTTGAAAATTAGCGCTATTTGAAGAGCCGCCTGTGCCATTCATGCCTTTATACATATCTTCTAATTGCTGATTACTTAAATCCGGGTGCATTTTTTGCATATACGGTTTCATTTGGCCAAAGTTCACATTTCCATTGTCCATTAAGTTTTGCATATCTTGAATATCCTTGGAATCAAACGTATTCGACATTTGTTCAACATTAGCCCCTTGCTGCATGTAGGCTGCCGGGCTGGAATCGTTCCCTTTCGCATATGCCATGTATGCTCCTGTTCCTCCACCTGCAATTAGTGCTGCTGCTAATGTTCCTGTTACGATCAACTTTTTCATTTTTGTTTCCTCCTTGGTTTAGAATAGATTTTTTTTGATTTGCTCAAATTCTTCAACTGTAATTTCACCGTTGGCAAGTCTTGATTTTGCAATACTCAATGCTTCGGAATGAGCCGTATGCTGTACCGGATACGAAGCCTGCTGATTCCCGGGTGACTGCTTTTTCAGTGCGAGGTAGACTAAGAAGCCAACAGCCGCAATTAACAAAATCATCATCAATGATCCACCTCCTAACATACCAAATCCTCCATAACCAAATCCTTGACCCATCATGTTTGCTTCCTCCTTCTTGCTTTTACAATTTTAAATTTAACGTTTAGTTGTGTAGAAAGTATGAAACAAAATTAATTTCTTCTGCTCCTTTCCATTCAGCTTGTTTAATGACTATACTCAAACTATAAAAGGAAAAAATGAAGAAAGTATGTAGGGAATTGGAATTTTTTTCGCAGGTTAGCAAACAAATCAACAACAAGTTTTAAAATATAAACTACCTTGATTTTGTAATCAATTCTGCATATGAAATGCAGAATTATTGATTATCATTAAATCGTACCAATCAAGGAGATGCAGTCACAGTCATTGTGGCGGTCAACCTCCTTCCTTAAATGAATACCTATCCCTATGAAAAAGTTCTGACTTCATCCCCGTCAGAGCTTTTTCCCTTTCTTTTACTCTGTTGTTTGCCATCATGGATTGCGATATTTTTTTCAAAAAGGGAACTTCGATTGGCTCCTGGCAATCGTCATCGAATAAGTCCTAACGAGGTGATTTAATTTTGTTACTCAAAAGGCTAAATAAAAAAGGGCAAATATCGATACCCAAAAAAATTCAACAGCAATTAAAAATAAAAGATGGCGATTCGTTAACAATTTTCCAGCAAAAAGAGCAGATTATTCTGAAGAGCCGGCATCCAAATAAGCGCTTAAACCAATGTATTTTATCGGGCGGAAGAATATCGATCCCCGCCGAACTAAGGCGCATTCTAAACATCCACATAGATTCCGATTTAGAAATGGAAGTATCAGTGCCCATGAAATGATCCTAATAAAAACAAAAGAGGCTGACTAGATCGCTAGTCAGCCTTTTGTCAATTGAATTATTTATCGAGACCCAATTCGGTGTAGTTGTGTTTTGCATATCCTTTCGATCTTCTATACCAAATCAAGAAGATCCCTCCAACAATCAAAACAAGAGAAACCACTTGTGCAATCCTTAGTGAACTCGTCAGCATTAAGCTGTCTGTTCTCATTCCTTCGACATAGAATCTGCCGATCGAATACCAGATTAAATAAGAAAGGAATAGCTCTCCTCTTTTTAACGAAGGCAGCCTTCTTAAACCTAATAGAATCAGGAAGCCGATAAAGTCCCATGTTGATTCATATAGAAAGGTTGGATGATAATAAATGCCATTTATATACATTTGATCAATAATAAACTTAGGAAGGTGCAAACTTTCTAAAAAGGCTCGTGATACTTCTCCACCATGTGCTTCCTGGTTCATAAAATTGCCCCATCGGCCAATTGCCTGTCCCAAAATTAAGCTTGGAGCAATAATGTCGGCAATTTTCCAAAAGGAAACACCTTTCTTTTTTGAAAAAACAAGCGCAGTAATCACACCGCCAAGAATTGCACCATGAATGGCAATGCCGCCATTCCAAATGGCAATGATTTCTCCTGGATGCTTTTGATAATAGCCCCATTCAAAAAGAACATAATAAATCCGTGCACTAATAATGGCGATCGGGATTGCCCATAATAATAAATCAGCCAGAGTATCCTGACCTAAGCCAAGCCTTTTCGACTCCCTTTGAGCGAGGATCCACCCTAAAAGCACACCTGTACCAATAATAATACCATACCAATAAACTGTTAGTGGTCCCAGCTCAAAAGCAACTCGATTAAGATGTTGAATTTTCTCCACTCGTGTTTTCACCTCTTTTTTGAACTAAAAAGTTTCAGTGATGTTTATCAAAATTTTGCCCAATGAATGGTGGTTTAATAAGAAATCACTGCTTTTATGAGTATAACATGAAATTGTTAAGAAAGTTTGAATATCACGATTAAAAATGGCTGGCAGCTTTAATGGCTGCCAGCCGTTTGTAAACTTAAAGATTACTGATGATTTTTTCATATTCGCTCTGGCTGATTTCGCCTTTTACATAGCGAAGTTTGACGATGTCGAGCGGTGTATTTTCAATTGTTTTCTTTTCTTTTTTCAAGGCAACAAACAGATCTAACACAATATTTTTGACTACTTTTAAGATTTTAAATAGATCTCTCGTTTTAACGAGATAGTAAAAAACGATAATCATTAAAGCCAAATTAACCATTGAAATTCATCACCTTTTTATGATTGAATATTTTTCAAAATATTTTGGAACTCATCAAAGGAAATTTCACCGCGAGCATAGCGCAAACGGACAATTTCCGCTGCATCAATGCTTAGTTTTTCACTTATAAAGATCGGTTCTTTCTTCGGCGCCTGTTTTCTCTTTTTAAAGATTACGTAAAGAGCAAAAATCCCCAGCCCCGCCAGTAGCAATGTTGAAAAATGAAAGCCAAATATCCCACCCGCGGCACCATAAGCTCCATTCATCATGGAATCTCCCTCCTGACATCAATGTTTTTATAAAAGATTTTTAATTTTTTTATATTCTTCATCAGAAATTTGTCCCGATGCATATCGCATATCGATGATCCGCCTTGCTTCATTTACATTTGATGTTTCATTAGGCTGAAACTTTTGTGATAACTTTTGCCATTCGCCTGTTTTGTACAAATAAAAACCAATTGCTAAAATAAGTAGTAAAAACATTGTTCAATCCTCCATCATTTTATTGTAAGTTCTTTTTAATTTGTTCGTACTCTTCTACGGTAATTTCACCGCTGGCAAGTCTTGACTTAGCGATTTTCAAAGCTTCTGAATCAACTGTCGGCTGTATTGGCATGTTTGCATCCTTTTGAACTGGAGCTTGCTTATTCAGTGCTAAGTAAAATAAGAAACCAATTGCAGCTATAAGTACAATCATCACCAGTGATCCACCTCCCATCATTCCAAAGCCTCCAAAGCCAAATCCTTGACCCATCATAATAAACTCCTCCTTCTTTTTATCTACATTTTTACATTAACGGGAATTTGTGTAGAAAGTATGAAGCGCCTTTGTTTTGGATGCCTCCTTTTGCCATTTCCGTTATAGTGATCGGCTACAATTAAAATATAAGTTCGAAACATGAAGAAAGTATGAAGAGCCTAAAAAGTATTAGACGAATAATAGTTAAAAACAAAAAAAGCCCTTTCAAAAAAAGGACTAAATAAATGGGCAAATCAAAAGTCAATTGTTGCCGCACTCAATATATTTATTCGTTGAATAAAGGATTGCACTAATAATAAAAATTTGTAAACTTGCGAAAATAAAGCCATACGTTAATGTAGCAACAACCATATGCTTTACGCCGCATACAAAGAGCAACAGCATGATGATCCCGAGTAAAAAATAGAACAAGGCAACTCTGTTCAACATCATCGCAGGTTTAAGAAGCTTCTTTTTCTTAGCGATTGCCTTTCTAAAACGATAAATCTTTGTAATAACCATCACGCTCCATTCGAAATAAATTTAAATTTTCAGATAATTAAAGGCGTATAATTCATAATTATTTCATATTTGTTAGTCATATTCTACATTTCTTGAATTTAATTTTTTCATATGCTCACGCTTCAGCATGATAAAGCGAGGAAAGTAAGAAAAGCGCAAGCGCCCTTGGTCATCGACGTAAGGAGGTGGACTGAGCCGAGTGAGATAAAGGAGAGTCGAAAGACGGTAGTCTTTCGTTCTCAACTTATCGTAGACGAGGCGAGGGAAGCGACTTAGTCGATAGGGCGCTGGAGCTAGACAGTTATCGAAGTTCAGATATAAATTCTGATAGTATAAAAAAACAACCGTATCTATGGATGAATTTAGCCATCGATACGGTTGCTTCCAAATAAAAACTTATTTTGCATAACGGACAAGTGTTAACATCCCGCCAATACCTTTTGAGTGCGCATTGGTGGTATGATGGGGTTTATGGCAATGAAATACCCAATTGCCTGGATTGTTCGCAAAAAATTCAATATCCCACGTTTCTCCAGGTGCAACATTGATGGTGTTTTTTTTCATCCGGGAATAGGTTGGAATCGTATTTCCATCTGCTGCGATTACAATAACATCATGGCCATGAAAATGCATTGGATGAGAGTCCATACTTAAATTTCCTAAACGCAGCCTGACTTTTTCGCCATAGCGAACAAAAAGCGGTTCTGTATCTGGATAGGCTTTGCCATTGATCGTAAAATAATTATACGTCATTGCTTCGGGATCGATTTCATAAGTCCCTGGCATTATCCCCATTTTCATATTGGACTGTTGCATACCATTTTGTTTTTTACTGCCGGACTGTTGATTTGCGCCTATATTCATTGAATCTGGTTCACTTTCAGTCTTCACCGCCCATTCCTGTAAAAGCAAAACAAAATCCCTTTGGACGGGTTCTTGTTGTTTTCCTCTTACGATAAACATGCCGCTGAGACCCATTAGTTCCTGAATCGCATTGTTTACGTGGCTGTGGTACATAAAGGTCCCAGCTTGATGCATATAAAATTCATACGTAAAACTTTCACCAGGTTTAATAATTGGGCTTCCGCCAGGTCCCGGCACCCCATCCATTTTGTTCGAGACAATTAATCCATGCCAATGGACGGAAGTATCGTTTGGTAGGCGATTTTCAACAATGATTTGAACATAATCTCCTTGATTCACAACAATGGTTGGCCCCGGAATAGAACCATTGTATCCCCAGCCTTTTATCTTCACTCCGCCAACGATTTCATGGACGACTGGTTCGGCTATGAGATGAAATCGTTTTACTCCGTTTGGAAGCAGTTGATACTGAGCTGTTTTACCATTAGGCGTAAAAATGGGAATTGGGTAATGGCTATTTCCCTGTTGCATCAAATTTCCCCCCTCTTCCATTTTCACTTACCATTCCTATGCAAAAAGAGAAGAAAATTGCCTGTTTCAATTCATTTATTTGTTTGTTTTTAAAACGATCCGGCGGATAATCGTCCCCATTAAGTTTTCAATTTTTTCAATTTGCAGACCGGATTGTTCAAGATTTTTCACTGTTTCCCGATTAATATTTGCGCCCCACATTCTGACGGTTATCGGATTCAATACATCCATGACAACCCCGGCAACTTTATTCTCACTTCGCATATGCTCGAGCATATAAATATGGCCATCCGGTTTACACACTCTTCTTAGTTCCTTTAGCCCTTTAATCGGATCGGGCACAGAGCAGAAAACACATGTGGACACAATTGAATCAAAAGTGTTATCAGGAAAAGGCAAGTCTTGAATATCTGCTTCGATCAAGTCTACCGGAAAGGGAAGCTGTTTATTTGGCAGCTTTTCTCTTGCAATTTTCAACATGCCTGCACTGAAATCAACACCTGTTAGCGATTGTATGCCAGCTGGATAATAGGAAAGATTGGCTCCTGTTCCAACCCCTGCTTCAAGCACTTTTCCCGAAACTTGTGCAAGGAGATCTTTTCTCCATTCCTCCTTCATCATTTTATCCATCATGTCATAAATTCCCGATACCCGGTTGTAACGCTTTTTTATCTTTTCATTCAATTTGATGTCCATTTCAAAACTTCCTTTCTGCAATCATCTCTTCTGTACCATTTTTACATAAAAAAGTGAAAAAACCATGGATTTTGTATTTTATATTGATAACAGCAAAAAGTCTCGGGAGCGATCTTATCCCAAGACGTGATATGTTATGACTAGCTTTTATTGGCATGCTGTATCTTCGTTAATTTTAACATGATCAATCTCAAAAAAAGAGCCATTAAAATATATATTGGAAAGGAGAAAAAATACTTCCATTTGAACAGTTCAGAAATCTTCCAAAAGCTTGTTTATTCTCTTCATTTTCATAGATATCGGGAATTCTTAACTTTGGTTTCCAGTAAAAAGCAATGGGACGTACCCTGTAAAATTTGTTTATGTTTTGAAATCGCTGTAACGACCCTTACTAAACTTTCCTGTTTAAAATCCTCGTCGCAATGAAGTCAACAGAAAAAGAAAGCACACATCATTTCACAATGGAAATTTGTGTGCTTTTGTTTGAGTTTTCAGGTTTTGTTTTTTTATTATTAAGGAAATGGGCTATATACTGATCGAGGGTTTGACTTAAACGTATCGTTCTCTCACTCGTCCAACCTTCCACCATACCTGCCGCGATCATTTGGGAACGCAGCTTTTCTATTATGATGAGTTGATCCTGTTCTTGTTCCATAATTTCTCATCCTCGCTTAATCGATTTAATGAACTTTGAATTTATTGCACATTATAGATAAACTTTTTAAAGAAATTATGGAGTTATCTCGTTTTTTTTCAGACGATCAGGGAATCGTCTGATATTGCCTGCGTGCCATTTATTTTAAGAGGCTTTTTTCAAGGCACGATTAAGATTATTTTGTTTTTGATAAGAGAAAAAGTAGATAAAACCGACAAATATCGCCCCGCCTATTGCATTTCCAATGTAAGTAGGAATAATATTGCTTACAAAATCCATCCATGTAAAATGACCGGCAAAGATGGCAGCTGGAATGACAAACATATTAGCAACAACGTGCTGAAAACCAATTGCAACGAAAGCCATAATTGGAAACCACATTCCCGCAATTTTTCCGATAAAATCATCTGCCCCATATGCTAACCAAATGGCAAGACCGACAAGCCAGTTGCAGCCAATCGCCGAGATGAGCGTTTGCAGAAACGTATCGTGCAATTTCCCCTGGGCGATCGCAACGGTCTTCGTTAAAAACGGCCCCGTTTCTGTTAACCCGACAATATGTCCAAAAAAATATGCGATAAATAAAGCACCGACAAGATTTCCCAATGTTACCCAAACCCAATTATTTAACAAATGCTTAAGCTTTATTTTTTTAGAATAAAAGGCCATCGAAACTGACATCATGTTCCCTGTGATTAATTCACCGCCACCCAAAACGATTAAAATAAGGCCTACCGGAAAAACAGCTGCTCCTAAAAAGCTGGCAAAGCTGCCCCACTGTTGCGGTAAGTTGCCAATTACCCGAATATCAAGTAAAAAACCTAACGAAATAAATGCTCCCCCTAAAAATGCAAGCATGAAAACATTGGGAATCGGCAGTTTTGTTTTATTTACTCCCGCTTCAATCGCTAATTCTGCAATTCTCTCCGGCTTGTGATACCCCATCATGATCCCTCCAATATAAAATAAAAAGGCAGCACTCTAAAACCTTATAAAAATAAGGTTATTAGAATGCTGCCAAATCTCTTTGCACTTTCCTACAAAGTGATCAAACATCATTAGTATCGTAAAATAGAAAACCTGCAGGCCTTGCACATTCTCCATTTTCGTATTTAACAACATGTACATATTGTAAACGTTGTCTATTTTAGCAAAAGAGGATGAACTGTGCAATAGCTTTTGACTAATTTTTCATTTTAAAGTGCTAACTTGATTTAATTTCTCTATCAAACACAAAAACTGAGACAGCAATGTCTTCTTCTACTTTAATATCAGAAAATAGATGAACCAATTTTGCTCCAATGAGTTCCTCCATACCTTCTGGGGGACTCATTGAATATACATTTTGAATCAAGGTTGTTCGTGCTCGATGCACCATTTCCCTTCCTTCTTTCGTTTCTGCAATAAATAATTCTGTTGCCGTTAAATTTCCATAGAGCGTCGAAACGGCCATATTTTTCACAAAAACTGTTTGGATTCGCTCAGGTCCTTTTCCAAATAAATTTTTCCTTAGTTTACGAATAATGTCATTAAAATCCTGAACCGTTTTTGACATTTACAAATTCCCCCATGTTCAAGAAAACGTTATCTTTTTAAAAATAATACCCCTCAATGTTTAATAATAATGCAAATGAAAAATAAAAGACAAGAAATTTGCAAGATTTTGTCGTCAATTAACAGAAAAAGGATGGGAAAGATGAAGGAATATGCAGTAGATGTACGTGGGGAGGTGATCACATCAGATCAAGCAGGAAGTAAAGAAATATTGGAGGTTCTTAACCTCCATTCAGCCCATAAATGACATTAGGGAACTGCTTTTAGACTCGAATGGACGTAAGATTTGACCGGAATGAAGCAAAACTTAACGGTCTCAGAGTGGACTTGACGGAAACACAAGAAACAGTTGATTATCTAGCCATCAAAAGCGCGCAACACGAAAAAAACTTCGGAATCTAATCAGGAAGTAGGCTACAAAACCTTAAAAATCCCCCAAAATAAAATTCAAAAAAAAAATCGAGCTGGTCTCGATTTTTGAGCCAGCTCGATTTTTTACTGTTATCAAACTGCCATTTTTCTGCATTCTTCGGCACATTTGAAGCAGGAATCAGCACATTTTTGGCAATGATCATGTCTATGGTTGGTTTTGCCACTATGTTGATTGGAGTGGAAATCAACAGGCAATTCCCTTTCGTTCTTATTTTTTCATTGACCGTCGAGGATGGTTTTTCGTTTTCATGACGCGTGACGCTGTTTTTTGAGGCTTAGCGAGTCATGAGCTCCTTCTTCATGACGCATGGAGCTTTTTTTAGAGCCTTAACGCGGCATGAACTCCCTCTTCATGACGGGTATAATTGATTTTTGAGGCTTAGCGCGTCATGAACTCCCTCTTCATGACGCATGGAGCTTTTTTTTGAGGCTTAGCGCGTCATGAGCTCCTTCTTCATGACGCATGGAGCTTTTTTTTGAGCCTTAACGCGTCATGAACTCCCTCTTCATGACGGGTATAATTGATTTTTGAGGCTTGGCACGTCATGAGCGGGCAATGATTTCATAATCAGGTATAAGTGGGTCCACAAACAAAAGCAAAAACGCTTGGAAATAGAATTTCCAAGCGTTTTTCAGTGAATGGATTATTTAGCTTTCTTCTGCAGCTCTTTCAACGCATCCGAAAGCTGACTGTTCAGCGTACCTAGCGCTTCTTTGTCAAGCTTTGGAGCTTGCGAACCGGCAATTGTCGGGTCAAGGTACTTTTCAATTTTCTCATATGAAGCTTGATCAACTTTCTTTACCTCATCCTCGAAACCTTTCCACTGATCCTCTAATTTTGGACCAACTTCTTTCACCTTCGCCTGATCACCGCTGTTAATTGACTCTGACAATTGTTTTGTTGTATTCAGCATGCTGTTAACCCCATCAGAAACTTTCGAATTTCCTGAACCGCAGCCGGCTAAAACAAAGATGCTAACAAGAAACAATGATGCAAAAAGAGTAGTTATTTTTTTCATATTAAGAGTCTCCCCCTTCAATTTGTAATTATTTTTTTATTTGCAACTTTTTTAATAAGAAGAAAAACCACAACTGCTGCGATCAATACTAACTGCGGAATAATACTTTCCCAAGATGGATAGAGAGCGAAAAATTCCATACTTAGCCCGCTCGGTGCATTCGTTGTTGGAATCAGACCTGCTAACTGCAAGCTATGAATGCCCATGCCGGTAAATTTAATCGCCAAATAAAAGACGATTACACTTGATACCATAAAGAATGGACGCAGTGGAAGCTTTAATCCAACATACACCATTAGAAAAGCAATGATTCCAAGAATGGCCGCACCAATTAAAAATCCTAGCAATAAATTTTGCAGTTTAATTTGACTTGCCATACCGATGTAAAATAAGACTGTTTCTGTTCCTTCTCTAAATACCGCCAGAAAAGAAAGGACACCTAATGACACAAGCTTTCCTGTTGAAATCGCATTTTGGCTTTTTTCCCGTAAGAATCGATTCCAGTCAGCGATATTTGATTGGCTGTGAAGCCAGTAGCTCATGTAAAGCAGCATTGCCGCTGCAAAAATTCCCGTCCAACCGCCAATCAAGGCATTGTTATTACCGAATGCACCCGATGAAAGGACAAATTTAACAATTAAAGCAAGAACGACACTTACACCCAGACCGCCTAGAACACCGGACCAAATCCATTTTTTCCCGCTTGTTGCGCCAGATTTTTTTACAAAGGACAGCAGGGCGATAACAACAAGAAGGGCTTCCAGTCCTTCACGAATAAGAATCATCGCCGCATCCCAGTATGTGTACTCGGATTTGCTCGCTAATGGGGTTAGATAATTAATCATCTGATCAGTTGTTTGCACCGCTTTGTCATAGTTCGGCGGATTTGCAGAAAGCATGGCTTGAATCGTTACCAAATCCCGCTCGGAATCGCTATAAACGGTAGCCGACTGAGCAACAACAATTCCTTCCACACTTAACCAGCTATCACTTGCTTTTTTAATACCTTCAAGCGCTTGCGATTGCTGCTGTTCTTTTGCAGCCTTCTTTGTACTTTGCAGGAGCAGGATGAAATCATCGATTGACATATCCTTTTCTTTTACTGCAGTCTCTTTTGGATAGCCTCCGCTAATAAATTTTTCATTAACCGCCTTCAAGTCGTTCAACGCCTGTTGTACTTGATCGGGCTTTTTTATGGTTAAAGCATAAACGACCTGACCCATGCTGGATTCGATATCCCGATAGGCTGTGATGGAGTGAGCTTTAATGCCGGGCTCAATTTCACGCCATGTTTTGTTAAATTGATCATATGCCTTTTGCACTTCCGTTAGGTCACCTTTTGCAGCAAAATCAATTGCCGCATCAATAGATTGTTCAGCTTTCTTAAGGTCTTCACCGGCATTACCAGCGGCCAATGCCGGTGTATGTATAACAAAACTTATAGCTAACAGAAGAACAAGTATCTTTGCAAATAAATTTTTCCCCATTGTGCTCCCCTTCTTCTTATTACAAATTTATCTTTCTAATTGATAACGAATATCAATATCACTTTTCTATTTATTATTGTATTTATAATGATAATGATTGTCAATTGGAATTCAAAAAGAATTTTGTCTTTTCTGTGAATCCTCCCTATAATTTGCTAATTGCTTTTTTACGATTTATAATTTTTACATCAAAGTATTTTGATATAAACAAGGTGATGATAAAATGGGAAAATTTATTCCGCTGACGGAGTTGACAATTGATCAAACTCTTGCAGAATATGAAGGAAAATTTAAAGCATTAGCGGACCAAAAAAGGCTTCGCATCATCAATCTATTAAGCCAGTGTGATTCCACCTGTGTTTGTGATTTGACCGTCCTAATGGGAATGCCGCAATCGAAACTTTCTTATCACTTAAAAATTCTTCTTGATGCCAATTTAATTACAAAAGAAACAAAAGGAACCTGGAGCCATTACTCGATCAATGAGGAGGAAATCAATAGACTTCTTTCTCCGCAATTGTGCTGCATCCTCCGACCGAACTCCAATTGCTGTTAGGATGCTTCCTTTTCCGGACAAAGTACAAAAGGCACCACTCCAATAAGAGTGATGCCTTTTTATTTGCTCTTTATTAAATTAGCAGTAACTTTCATTGCCGATTAAAACCAAACCTTCCCGGTCTTCATCGTACTCAAGAACCAAATCTTCTGCGTATGGCTCAATGCTGTTTTCATAAGCAACTTGAATTTCATTTTCAATAATTACTTTATCATCTGCTTCCGGCTCATCCAGAGCCAGCCCTATTTGAGGCCCTCCTCAGCCAAAACCGGCAAAATATACGCGAAGACTATTCGCATTTTGCTCTTGCATCGCTTGTTTTAAAATGTCGCGCGCCGCGTCTGTAATTTTCAATTTTGCTTCTCCTCTCGTTTTAATAAACATGCTGCTTAAATCCACATACCCCTATGAGTATTTTAAATCTTTTCTTATTGTACCACATCAATTTGAATTTGCCCTAATAACTTTTTTCCAATTGAGCGGATTATTTTTAAAAACTTCTTTTCTCCATAGTCCCATCCTTTTTTAAAAAAACTTTCATCATCGGAGGAGTTACAATGGTTGTTACGAGGACAACAACAACCATTATAGCAAAAAGTTCTTGGCTGAGCAGTTTTGCTTCAAGTCCGATCGACGCAATAATCAGCGCCACCTCACCTCGGGATACCATAGCGGAACCGATCCCGAATGAACTTTTTAACGGAAAGCCCGCTGCTTTTGCACCTAGCGAAGCTCCGATTAATTTGCTGAGAATCGCTAGAATACTAAACAGCACGATTAAACCTAAATTTTCACGAATCCCAGCAAATTCTGCCGTTATGCCTATAGAAGTAAAAAATACGGGTACAAAGATTGAATAACTAATGGTTTCAACCTTTTCAAAAACCTCATGTTTAAAATTTGTTAAACTGATCGAAACTCCGGCAATATATGCTCCGATAATGGCAGCTACACCTGTATATTCTGCAAAGTAAGCAAAGACGAAGCAGATGATTAACGCAGATGAAATGGTTGTTTCTGTTACTTTTAAGAAAGAGAATTTTTTCATAAAGAGTGGAACGACTTTCCAACCGATGAGAATCGCCGCAATAAAAAAGACAAGCTTTTTAAATACAATCGTCCCCAGCAGCACATCTTCGCCTGCAAAACTCATTAAAAAGGCTAATGCAATAATAACCACTACGTCATCAATGACTGCCGCTCCAAGGATGGTTGTCCCTTCACGTGTCTTTAGTTGTCCCATTTCCTTTAAGGCTTGAACAGAAATGCTTACACTGGTGGCAGAAAGCAGCAAACCTAAAAACCATGATTGAATCGAAGTCAAATTCAAAAAACTTCCAGACACGTATCCTAAAACAAGCGGAATAATGATACCACCGAAACCAACATATGTAGATGCTTTTCCGGTACGCTTAAATTCGTCTAAATCTGTTTCCAGGCCAGCCATAAACATCAAGAGGATGACACCGATTTGACTAAATTCCTCTAAAGTCTTCGTTTCCGTCACAAGCCCCAATAACGAAGGTCCAAGTACAATCCCTATCAGCAGTTTGCCAAGTACGGATGGTTGCCCTAGACGGACACTTAAGCTCCCGGCGATTTTTGATGCAATCAAGATAATGGCTAATTGTAGTATTAACACGTAAATAGCTCCTTTCCTGCTTTTTTAGCATTTGTATTTACCCAAAAACCATGCAAAAAAGCCTGTACCAAAAGGACATACGATCCCCTTGGTGGCAGGCTCCTCCAAAAAACACAGGGATGGTTCTCGTGTTTCCTTCCCTGAATCTTTTATAGTTTTTATTAATTATATCATTAGTACGTTGATAATGCCGAGAAAGTTTCAAAAAAAGTTGATCGGACAGAAAACAGTTGCTTTTTATTCAAATAGCTGTCAGGCTTAAAGAAAAAGATTGGCCAGGTGACATCTATGATCGAGATCAAAACTTCAACTTTAAGCGACGGGGAGTTTAATAGAGGTGTATTTGCAACCCGCGATATAAAAAAAGGAGAGCTTATCCATGAAGCACCAGTAATTGCTTACCCTAATAAGGAACATGTTCATATTGAAAAAACGCTGTTAGCTGATTATGCCTTTGAATATGGAAAAAACCATTCCGCCATTCTGCTCGGATACGGAATGCTATTTAATCATTCCTACAAGCCGAATGCTCGATATGAAATAAACTTTGCCAACCATACTTTTGATTTTTACGCCTACACCGACATAAAAGCAGGTGAAGAGATTTTAATCAATTATAATGGTGAAGTAGACAATAACGATCCACTTTGGTTCAATATGGGGGAATGACGAAAATTGCTTCGTATACCTTTATTGTCTAATAGCCTTCAAATGATGGCAAGTACGGAGTTCAGGAATTGTTGAAAGAGGGACATAAGAGAGCCCCTCTTTCATTTTTTACTATACTCCATGATTCGGTCTTAAAAATTATTATTTCCCGGTCTCAGCGAATTGTTTAATTCTTGCCCCGATTTCATCACGAACGCGCTGGAAGACGGTCCATTTTTCTTCTTCAGTGCCTTCTGCTTTAGCCGGGTCATCAAAGCCCCAGTGCTCGCGTTTTACATGCGGCGGTGTCATTGGACAGTGTTCATCCGCGTGGCCGCAAAGAGTTACGACTAAATGAGCATTGTTTAAAATGGCGGGATCGATCACATCCGATGTATGATTTGAAATATCGATTCCAGCCTCTTTCATTGCTTTGACCGCATTCGGATTTAATCCATGCGCTTCAATGCCTGCACTTTTCACATCCCAATCATCGCTATTTAAATATTTTTTTGCCCAACCTTCCGCCATCTGACTGCGGCAGGAATTGCCAGTACATAAAAAGTAAATTGTTTTTTTTGTCATACTAATCATTCTCCTTTTTTATTGGGGACAGTTCTCTTGTTTCCTTTTTGGAAGCAAGAGAACCGCCCTCTGTTACCAAAGTTTGAGCCACAGGTAAAGTCCAACTAATGTGATAAACAGCGTTGGAATTGTTAGGATAATACCTGTTTTAAAATAAGTCCCCCAAGAAATTTTCACACCTTTTTGCGACAACACATGCAGCCACAACAATGTAGCCAATGAGCCTATTGGTGTAATTTTCGGTCCTAAATCTGAACCAATGACATTCGCATATATGAGGCCTTCCCGAACCAAACCGGTTGTATGCGTCTCGGCAATCGCCAGGGCATCGATCATAACCGTCGGCATATTATTCATAATCGAAGAAAGAATTGCCGAGATAAAGCCCATCGCGATGGTTCCAGCAAACATTCCATGATTGGCGGCAGACTGAATCCCATCAGCAAGGATGCTGGTTAGCCCAGCATTTCGCAAACCGTATACAACGACATACATTCCGATTGAGAAAAAGACGATTGCCCATGGTGCGCCTTTGATAACCTTTTTTGTCTCAACCGCATTGCTTCTTCTACCCATAAATAAGAAGAACAGCGCCACAACCCCGGCAATAATTGAAACTGGGATATGGAACGTTTGGCTGATAAAGTACCCGGCCAATAGAACGGCAAGGACAAGCCAGGACAACCGGAACATTTTGATATCGCGAATCGCCTCAACAGGTTTCTTTAATTGTCCTAAATCATACTGTCTAGGTATATTTTGTCGAAAATAAAGATATAAAACCAAAATGCTCGCCGCTAAGGAAAATAAGTTTGGCACGATCATTCTTGAGGCGAAGCGGGCAAAACCAATACCGAAAAAGTCAGCTGAGACAATATTGACAAGGTTGCTGACAACAAGCGGCAAGGATGTAGTATCGGCGATAAATCCGCTCGCGATAATAAAGGGAAAAATCATTTTTTCCTCTAATTTTAAATTTCGCACCATCGCTAAAACAATTGGTGTAAGGATCAGTGCAGCGCCATCATTGGCAAAGAATGCGGCTACAAGTGCACCAAGGATGGTTACATAAACAAACATTTTCACTCCATTTCCTTTTGCAGCCCGAGCCATATGTAATGCAGCCCATTCAAAGAAGCCAATTTCATCAAGAATGAGTGAAATAATGATAATCGCGATAAACGAAAAAGTTGCATTCCAGACGATGCGCGTTACTTCCAATACATCTTGAAAATTAACAACACCCGCTAGTAATGCAAGAACAGCTCCCCCGCAAGCAGACCAGCCAATGGATAATTTTTTCGGCTGCCAAATGACAAGCACAAGAGTAAGCAGGAAAATAATGAATGCCAGTATGGTTGAAGCCAATGTTGAAACCTCCAATTATTCACATGAAATTCTTAAACCTTGCTTAACCAGTTCATTTAAGCGATCGTCCTGGCTTGGCAAGTGCTTCAATAAATCTTGAACCAATGGGTAGGTAAAACATACCTTCCTTTTTTAATGAATAGAAAATCCACTGCCCCTTTCTTGTTTCCTTTACCAGACCCGCGTCTTTCAATTTGCGGATATGCTGGCTGATGGCAGGCTGGCTGACTTTAAAAATCTCAACAAACTCGCATACACAGCAATCATGATGATCGAGAATTTTGATCATGGTTAAACGCGTTTTATCGCCTAATAATTTTAAAATATTGGCAGCTTGTTCGATTTCCAGCCCAGATTTGGTTATCAAGTACCTTCACCTCCAGGGAAAACAGAAAATAAATTCATATACATATAATAATATACTTATAGGCAAAAAACAAGGGGACTGTTCTCTTGCCTCTTTTTTCGGAAAAAAGAAGCACATGAACCGTCCCCGCGTTTCCCTCATGCAAATTGATCCGGAAAATCCGTCATAATGACATCTGCCCCGGCTTTCTCCAGATTAATAAACTCATCCGCGTCATTAATGGTGTAAACTCTTATTTCTAGTCCTGCCTCTTTTGCACGCTTTCCTTCGCCGGATAGGGCAAAAGTTGCATCGCAATGAATATGAGCTCCAATCTTCTTTGCATTTTCAATCGCGGTTGTATGGATTCCTTGAATTAAAAAGCCGATGGGAATCCTTTTGTCTAACTCCCTTATTTTAACGAGGCTTTCGTAATGAAAAGAGGAAAGAATGATTTGATCCTTTAATTGGTATTCCTCAATCAGATTAAGCACTTTTTCTTCTAAACCCTCATAATGAATTTGGTCATTTTTTAATTCAATATTTAAGGTAAGGGGTTTCTCCCTTTCTTTCATCCATCCTAATATTTCGGATAGCTTTGGGAGTTTTTGCTCATGGAAATTCGGATGAAACCAGCTTCCGGCATCAAATGTCAGCAGCTGTTCATACGTATAATCTTTCACGAAACCTCTGCCGTTCGTTGTACGATCAATCTGCTCATCATGGATGACAACCATTTCTCCATCCTTTGTTAATTGAACATCCAATTCGATACCAGCTATATCGAATTTCCCGGCTTCTTTAAAGGCAATCATTGTATTTTCCGGAAAATTTCCGCTAAAGCCTCTGTGAGCAAATACTTTTGTAGATGGTACCACTGTTGATTCCTCCATTGAAAGCTTTTTACTTTTGATTGAGTACTTTTTTCCTTGTCCGGGCTTATTTTTTTGCTTCAATAATCCCAACAGAGTACCCAATTCCACATACTAGTAATTCCACAGCAGGAGCCCATCTATCTCTAGACAGGCTCCAGAAGTTTACTTTTGGTTTGCTGTTTTTAACGCACGGTTTGTTTCTTCTGACGCACGGTCAAGTGCTTCTTTTGGTGAAACTCCTTGATATAAACTTTCCATAGCGGATACAACTTTTTGACGAGATTCTGGGAAAACCGAAATCAGCGCACCTTGAGTTGCCGGAATCGACTTTGTCAGACGAAGCTGATCAACTGTTACCTTTAATTGCGGGTATTTTTCCCATTCTTTTTTCACAATATCCTGATCATAGGCTGCAGGATTAACTGCGAAATAGCCGCTGTCTACATGCCATTTTGCTTGTACCTCAGGTGTAGCCAAATACTTCATAAAATCCCATGCCGCTTTCTGAGTTTCTTCGCTAATGCCCTTTGACATCCATAATGATGCTCCACCAATAATAACGCCTTTGCGGTCAGCTTCATTTGGAACAGGGAGGTAAGAAACGCCGACATTAAACGAAGCATTATCAATTAATTGTTTTACCCCCGCTGAAGAATCAAGGAACATCGCAATTTTCTTTGATTGGAAAGCTGCGCGCATATCATCCCAGTTCGTTCCAGCATTATAGAATGTTCCCTCTTTATACATATCACGAATTAAGTTAAAAACATTTAGTCCTTCTTTGCTGTTGAAAACAGCCTTTTCTGCATTTCCTTTGCGGCCATTTTCATGATCTACATATAAACCGCCCTGTGAAGCAAGTAGTTCTTCAAAAAACCAGCCGTAATTTAAAATCGAAAAACCGTATTGTGTTGTGTTATTGCCGTTTTTCTTTGTTAATTTTTTCGCAGCGGCTTTCAATTCATCATATGTTCTAGGAGCTTTTTCTGGATCTAATCCAGCTTCTTTAAAAGCGTCTTTGTTATAGACAAGAACAGGTGTTGATGAGTTGAATGGCATCGAATATTGTTTGCCGTCTACTTTATAATAATTGGAAATGTTTTTCTCCCACTGGGATGTATCATATTTATCTTGATCAATAAACTTTTGCACCGGCTGAATTTTGCCGCTGTTAATCATATATTTTGTTCCAACTTCAAAGGTTTGCATAATCGCAGGAGCGTCTTTCGTCCCGGCAACGGTATTAAATTTTGTTAAAGCTTCCTCATACGTACCTTGAAAAACAGGTTTCACTTCCACCTTATCTTGCGAATCATTGTATTTCTTAACAATCTCATTTAATGATTTTTCGAGATTTCCACTCATTGCATGCCAAAAGATAACTTCTGTTTTCCCAGACTTTGTTTTTTTCGTATTTTGTTTGTCAACCGTTGCTCCGTTATTATTCCCACTTGAACAAGCAGCTAAGAGAAACATCATTGCTGCTGTAATGACTACTAAAATTTTCTTCATCGAATTTTCCCCCTATTTAATGGCTCCTTGTGTTAATCCTTTTTGCAAGTGTTTTTGTCCTAAAAATAATAGCAGTAATGTTGGTAAAATTACGACAATGACTGCCGCCATCACCACCCCCCAATCGGATGAAATTTCTTGTGATTGCATTTGTTTTAAACCAATTTGAACAGTACGAACTTTTTCTGTATTCGTAACAAGCAGCGGCCATAAATACATGTTCCAAGTAGTTAAGAAAC
This sequence comes from Bacillota bacterium Lsc_1132, assembly GCA_044598425.1. Classification (GTDB taxonomy): domain Bacteria; phylum Bacillota; class Bacilli; order Bacillales; family Cytobacillaceae; genus JAEVLT01. Next base: position 826,807 of record CP172536.1, on the reverse strand, counting down.
TGTATACACTTAAAGTCACGAGGCTTGTCCGCGATACCGGCAGCACCACATTCCATAAAAAGCGGAAGCGGCTAATGCCCGCGACTTGTGAAGCCTCATATAATTCTTTCGGGATTGTTTTGAATTGCTGCCTCAACAAAAATGTACCAAACGCGAGTGCGAAAAACGGAATCGTTAATCCCGAATACTGATTAATCCAGCCAAGCTTTTGAACCGTAATGAAATTTGGCACCATCGTTGCTTCCCATGGGATCATCATGGTTGAAATAAATAGAAAGAAGATTGCCTCGCGCCCTTTAAAGGGAATAAATACGAAAGCAAAAGCTGCCAGTGCTGAAACAATAAGCTGACCAATCATCACACTGACGGAGACCACGAAACTATTCAGCAAATAATGCAGCAGCGGTACTCTTTCAAAAGCTGCTTGATAATTGCTGAAGGAAAATGATTTTGGCAACAGTTTTCCTTCAAGAACTTCAGCGCCGCTCATAAAACTAATCGAAAAAGCGTAGAGAATCGGAAACATCATTACCATGGCTGCCAGGACTAATAAAAAATAGGTCACTGATTTTCTCGTTTTGCTGATCATTGATAATGAACCTTCCTTTCCCCGAGTTTGAATTGCAAAATGGTAAGAATTAAAATGCAGAAAAATAAAATGACGGCCTGTGCGCTTGCTGACCCAATATTATAATTAATAAAGGCATCCTTATAAATGGAATAAACAATGACATTGGTTGAATCAATTGGTCCGCCTTTCGTCAAAATATCAATTTGGCCAAAGGTTTGAAATGAATTGATAAAGGATACTGTTATAATAAAGAACAGGGTTGGCGATACCATTGGAATCGTAATTTTTCGCAGCTGATACCAGTAGCTAACACCGGCAATTTGCGCATTTTCATATAGCTTCTCATCAATATTTTGCAATCCCCCAAGCAGAATCAAAAACGCAAATCCGACATTCATCCAAACCGTCGCAATCGATACGGCTGCCAAGGCATAATGGGGATCCTGCAGCCATTGAATATTTTTCACGCCCAAAGCAGACAATACTTTGTTGATGACCCCAATCGCCGGATTGTACATAAACATCCATATAACAGATGAAGCGGCAACACTCATTCCCATCGTGGAGGAAAATAATGTTCGAAACAGACCAATTCCTTTCAGCTTTTCATTGGCAATTAGCGCGAGAAATAACGCTAAAATCACACCGCTTGGAACCGTGTAAAGCACAAATAATAAGGTTGCTTTCATGCTTTGCAGGAAATTGGGATCACTTAGTATATACGTAAAATTGTCCAAACCAACGAACTTTAACGGGGTTCCTTGACTATCCGTGGCAAACAGGCTCAAATAAAGCGTGCGCAACATCGGGTAAAAAAGGAAAATTCCAAATAGTACGAATGACGGTAAAAGATACGCCAAACCAACAATAAAATTCGACTTTATCTTCTTTACTGGTGGATCAGTTGGAGTCTCTGAGGGATTAGATACAGCCATTTTCGCAACGGCACTCATTTAAAATGCCTCCTTTACCATTTTATTTTTCAGATTTGTTTCGTGGTATAGAACGTTCCCTATATCTGCATCAAAAATAAACAAATGCTCCGGCTGAATGTACATTGGAATTTGATCCCCTACTGAAATATTCCATTGACCATTCCATTTGGCAATCCACTGTTGCTGATCCCCCATTGAAAAGGTTAAAAGAGTTTCCGTTCCCAGGATTTCAACATTTTCAATTTCCGCCATGAAGCTTGCCTCTTGAGGAGATGTAGCAAGTTGAATATGCTCTGGACGTATTCCAACCGTTACTTGCTGTTTTATGGCAATTTCATTTGGCAATTGTTTGAACATAACAGCATTTTTTTCAAAAATGAACGATTGTCCTTGAATGCGGGCATCTGCTAAATTCATCGGCGGAGAACCGATAAACGATGCCACAAACGTATTAGCCGGCTCGTTATAAATATCCAGCGGCTTGCCAATTTGTTGAATATGTCCACTGTTTAAAATCATCATCCGGTCAGCCATTGTCATCGCCTCTGTCTGATCATGGGTTACATAGATCATCGTAATCCCCAGCTTGCGCTGAATTTGGCGAATTTCCGAGCGCATTTTTGCACGTAATTTTGCATCCAGGTTGGACAAGGGCTCGTCCATTAAGCAGATCGGAGCATGGGTCACAATGGCTCTGGCTAAGGCGACACGCTGACGTTGCCCCCCTGATAATTGACGTGGCTTTCGTTTTAGAAACTCTGTCAACCCCAACAGTTCAGCGGCCTCGTCACAGCGTTTTTTCATTTCCTGTTTCGCTATTTTCTTCGTGTGCAAGCCAAAGGTAATGTTCTGCTCCACAGTTAAATGCGGATACAAGGCATAGTTTTGGAATACCATTGATAAGTTGCGCTGGCTCGGCAGCAAATCATTGACATGCTGCCCCCCGATTAGCAGCTTTCCGCCGGTTATCTCTTCAAGCCCGGCAATCATTCGCAGCATCGTACTTTTTCCGCAGCCGGAGGGTCCGACTAATACGAAAAATTCTCCGGGTTCAATCGTCACAGAAATATCCTCAATGACCTTCGTTTTTTTGTCATATGATTTGCTAACATTGATAAGTTCTACTTTTTTCATAAAATCTCTCCGTTCTTATTGGCTTTTCCAGTTGTTAACCCCTTTTTCCATAGCAGCGGTGTTCCAGTCGATACGGCCATCGCCCCACTGTCCAAGGCTGCCTGTATTTGTTGCTTATTCTCGATCAAACCGCCTGTAATGATCGGGATGTCCGTTTTTTTTGTTAATTTGTGGATCATATCTGGGATAATACCCGGCATAATTTCCAGAGCATCCGGCTTTATTTCATTTATAGTATCAAGTCCGTGATTAACCGCATCCGTATCAACTAAAAACAGACGCTGGATCGTTGCTAATCCCTCATTTTTTGCAAATTGGATGAGCGAACTTTTGGTTGATACGATGCCATCAGGTTTCACAAACTTAGCTAAAAATTTAAGTCCTTCCTTGTCATAGCTAATCCCCGGAATTTTTTCGACATGTAAAAATACTCGGCGATGATGGGATTTCAGAAGATCCACATATCTTTTTATGACACTGATATTTCCAATTAGTAAAAAAGCGGTCTGAAGATCTGTTTCTAAAAATTTCTCCAAATTTTTGGGACTTTTAATAGCTGCAATCATTCGATCCTCTTTTAAGTAATTTAAAAAATCTTTAGAAGCATTCAAGAACCTTCCTCCCTGCCAAAGTCATAAAAAAGAAACCATAAAAAACACAAAGGCCGCCACGCATTCCTATTGTTTTTTTATGGTTTCTCAAATTCATAACCGGTTTTATTCACTTTTCGTACACATATTCATCATAACCGATGATTATAAAGGAAATATAAAATGAATGTGGAGTTTTGTAAAAAGAATGTGTAGAAAGTGTAAACAAGGGGACGGTTCGCGTGCTTCCTTCTAAGAAACACAAGAGCCGTCCCTCTTCTTCCTAAAGATATTTCCTGTGAATCGCTTTACCGTCATACGTAAATAGCATTGTGCGGTCTTCGACGATTGTTTCCATGTGCACGGGTCTTCCCCAAAGCTGATGGATATAGGGCAATACTTTTTCCAGATACTTTACATCAAGTTCGATGCCTTCATACCAATGCTTCATATACAGCTCGCCGTTCTTTAAATAATCCCCCTCATTGACAGTAATATAGGGGAATCCCCCATTTACCCGCATGTTAACAAGCTGGTCGCGAACTTGCTCCCACTGTTTATCTATAATTTTGTAATCGCGACCCTGTTTTTGAAATAAATACATATCCTCCCGCATGATGAGATCTTTGGTTAAATAATTCCGTAGAAAAGAAATATCCGATTCGATTTCCCGAACTTCAAATATTTTCTCCCGTCCGGATCCAGGTTTGACGCCACGGCGTTTCATCTCATCTGTTGGATGATTGTAGCGCTCTTCAATATCCTCAAAAATTTTAATCCCCAAATAATAAGGATTGATACCTGTTTTCGACGGCTGTACGACACCGGCATTTAATTTTGCAAATTCAATCGCTTCTCCGCTTGTCAAATCCATTTCCCTTAAAATTCGCTGATGCCAATACGAAGCCCAGCCTTCGTTCATAATTTTGGTTTCAAGCTGCGGCCAAAAATAGAGCATTTCTTCGCGCATCATCGTTAAAATATCGCGCTGCCAATCCTCTAGTTCTCTGCTGTAGGTTTCGATGAACAGCAGCAAATCTTTTTCAGGCCTTGGCGGAAATTTCTTTTTAGATTGTTTTTTCGAAATTTCTTGCTTCGTTTTTTCATCCAATTTCCACAAATCATCATACGGCGTGTGAGCCGGCTTATTCTCTTCCTCCTCATCCTCATCGTCAATCGACCATGCCAGTTTTGGGCGCATCAGTGATGGATCAATATGCTCATCAATCGCTAAAACGGCATCCAGAAACGTTTCAACCTCGCTTTTACTGTATTTGATTTCATATTGGCGGATGCGTTCTGCTGTTGCTGCCATGCTTTCCACCATATCCCGTTTCGTATTTTGGAACCGGACGTTGTTTTTAAAAAAGTCACAATGTGCCAAAACGTGTGCCACAATCAGCTTGTTTTGAATTAACGAATTTGAATCCAAAAGGAAAGCATAGCAAGGGTTTGAATTAATGACCAATTCATATATTTTGCTTAAACCTAAATCATATTGCAATTTCATTTTGTAAAATTGTTTTCCAAAGCTCCAATGGGAAAAACGGGTGGGCATTCCATAAGCGCCAAACGTATAAATAATATCAGCAGGGCAAATTTCATATCGCATCGGGTAAAAGTCCAATCCAAAACCGCTCGCTATTTCGGTTATTTCACTAATGGCATATTCAAGAGCTTTGCGATCCTCCACATTCATTGACCATTCCCCTTTCTTCTTCTTACCACAATGTATGAAGTTCTAAAAGGAATGATGAAATGAGATTTAAGACAAAACAGACAAAATGCATCTCATTTTTATTCAAGTAAGATTTGGTAATCGCGTGAAATAAGACTGACCAACATTTTCTGCGAAAGTTCTTGTCAGAAAATCATAAACTAAACTCAACTCCTATTAAGGAGGAGAATGAACAAATGAATAAATTGGATTATGATCGGGCGCTGTATTATACACACCGGTCTGAATGGGACAACTTATTAATTCTTATGGTTCGCACCCAGGATCATTTTTTATCAAAAAAAATCGAACATTTCCTGCATGCTTACAATTTTGAACATGACTACAAAGTAATTGAGGAAAATTTATATTCATTGCTGCGTTACATCGACCATGCAAACGAAGCAATCAACTCTGAATTAACTGCACCGATGTATAGTCTTTCCTGAATCTGAGGGCAAATACAATGATTAGTGTTACCAATTTTTACAACCGGACAAAAGAATTCCACCACCAAAAAATACGGTTCCCCTTAACGGGGAACCGTATTTACATGAGTATCATTTCGAAATATTTTTATTTCTCAGCAGCCATCGCTATTTTTTGATCAACTAAATCCATAAAGGCCTTTTCAACTGTTTGTAATTTAGCTTTACTTACATCAAGACTGGTGCTGTTGACACCAAAGTAGAATTTTACCTTTGGTTCTGTTCCCGATGGTCTTAGGCATACCCAGGAGCCGTCTTCAAACGTATATTTCAATACATTCGATTTTGGAAGATCGATTTTTTCTGAACCGTTCTTTGTCACACGAATTCCAGTTAAATAATCTTCTGACGCTTGCACAGTTATACCAGCGAGCTCCTTCATTGGTTCAGCGCGGAAGGAGGATAAAATTCTAGAAATCGTTTCGGCTCCATCTTTTCCTTTTAATGTAATGGAACGAAGTCCTTCTAAGAAGTAGCCATATTTTTCAAAAACTTGCATCAAACCTTCATAAAGAGATAGGCCTTGCTTTTTATAATAGGCACAAACTTCCGTCGCCAGAATAGCTGCTTGGACTGCATCCTTATCACGGACAAAATCCCCAATTAGGTATCCATAGCTTTCTTCATAGCCAAATAAGAATGTGTGCTCGCCTGTTGCTTTGTATTCATTAATTTTTTCAGCAATAAATTTGAAGCCTGTCAGCACGTCAACAGTTTCCAGTCCATATGCCGCAGCAATTTTTCTGCCGATTTCGGATGTGACAATCGTCTTAAGGACAACCCCATGACTTGGAATGCTATTCTTTTCTTTTTTCTGCGTCAATAGGTAGTCTAGGAGCAGCGCACCAGTTTGATTTCCCGTTAGTACGACATACTCACCTTCTCGATTACGCGTCGCAACGCCCAAGCGGTCCGCATCAGGATCTGTACCGATTAAAATATCCGCACCCATTTGTTTTCCGTCGCGAATCGCAAGTTCAAACGCAGCATGTTCTTCCGGATTTGGGCTTTGAACAGTTGAAAACTCAGGATCAGGCATTTCCTGTTCTTTGACAACATGGACATTTTTATAACCAAGGGCAGTCAGCGCATTGCGCACTGGCTTATTGGCTGTTCCATGCAGCGGAGTAAAAACGACCTTAATATCCGACTCCATTGCTAATACTGGATTTTCGGTGATGGTTTTTAATTTTTCAACATAGGCATTGTCGATTTCTGCACCAATTGTAACAATTAATCCTGCAGCCCGCAGCTTTTTCTCACTGTCAACCTCGATCAGCAGTTCATTTTCAATTTCATTTACCTTTGCAATGACTTTGTCTGCGCTCGCAGGCGGGAGCTGCCCGCCATCATCGCCATAGACCTTATAGCCATTATATTCAGGCGGATTATGACTCGCTGTAATGACAATGCCGGAATAAGCATTCAAATAGCGAACAGCGAAGGATAGTTCAGGGGTCGGGCGCAGTTCGTCGAACACGTACGTCTGGATCCCCTTTGTTGCTAGCGTTTTAGCTGCTTCCATGGCAAACTCAGGTGATTTATGGCGAGAATCGAAAGCAATGACAACTCCGCGTTTTTTTGCTTCGATCCCGTTCTCTTCTATGTATGCTGCTAAACCGGCAGATGCCTTTCTTACTGTATAGAGGTTCATTCGGTTTGTTCCGGCACCAATTTCTCCCCTCATCCCTCCGGTTCCAAATTCTAAGTTTTTATAAAAAACTTCCTCTAATTGCTTCTCGTTATTCGCAATTTCATCCAATTCTTTTTTTAACTCAGGGTCCAGATTTTCAAATTGGATCCATTTGTTCGCATTCGTTTTCCAGTTCATTCAATCTCCTCCAATTTCTTATACCCTTATCATTTTCGATGCCGAGGCAGGATACTCCTTTTAAAAAAACATTCATTCTTATGACTTTTTTCGCATTCACTTAAAGGAGTAACGGTCCATTCCCTTTCGCTCTCTTCTATTTTATAATTTGAACAAATGAAAGTACATGGCTAAAAAAAACTTTGCAAAAAAAAGCGCCCTTTAAACAAGGCGATTTTAAATCAGCATTTCATTGGCTGCTTTTGTATAGACGCTTAACCTGCCCAGCTTTTTCGCATTTTTTGCTTCAATAAAACGCTGTAAATTAAATGGAAAAAAAAGACCGTACTTTTGTAAAGTTTTGGAATTTTTTTCAAACAGCCTTGTTTGCTCAGCCTTTAATACCGCCGATTCCAATATTGAAATGATTGTCTGCAAAGAAACCATCACTTGAAAAGCGTCTTTTAACGTACTGAAATCATCAAAATGCTTTCTTGTAGTATCCAAAACTTTCAATTGTTCAAATTCTCTAATCTCTTGATCAGTGAAATAGGTTGGGAATACATTCGAATACATGTATTTCACGAGTTCACTGATTTCTTCCTCCTGCCCTGGTGTCGAGGCAAAAACAATCTTCACACAAAACCCACCTTTGCCTACGCAGTGATCTGTCGTAATATATAGCTTAAGAATATCATAATTGCCAGTATGAAATGGGTGGTAATTATGCCCACGAAAGAATACCTGTTGATATGAAAAAGAGCGAAGGAGCATGATGGATGCTGCAAACAAATCGAAAAGGGAATTGGTTTGAGATCACAATTCCAAAGAAATGGGAAAACTTAACGGTTGAAAATCTTTTTCTTGATGTATGGAACTGTCCAAAAAAAATAACCCACCTGTTTCGAATGGGACAAAAAGTACTGCTAAATGGCAAGCCAGCCAATTGGCGCCACCCTTTTGAAAAGGGAGCAAAGCTATCACTTGAATTGTTTTCCGAAGAGAAATCAGATGTACCGTCAGCCTATCTTGAAGTTCCGGTGCTTTACGAAGACGACCATCTAATTATTTTTAATAAACCGCCATTTATGACAACCCATCCGAATGATATGGCTTTGGAGACAAATACTCTCCTGAATGCAGCTGTGTTTCATATGCAGGCAAATGGAGAAACAGGAGCCATTCGCCATATTCACCGCTTGGATCGGGACACATCGGGGGCTATATTATTCGTTAAACATTCATTTGCCGGTTCTCTCCTCGACCAAATGTTGAAGCAGCGAAAAATAAAGCGTACTTATGTTGCCATTGTCCATGGAATCATGGCTGCCCAAAATGGCATCATTTCCGAACCGATTGGCCGGGACAGGCATCATGCAACAAGGAGGCGGATATCTCCTACTGGACAAGAAGCCATCACCCATTACCAAGTTATCAAAGAAGACCCCACCCATCAGCTCACCTATGTAAAATGCTGGCTTGAAACAGGAAGAACCCACCAAATTCGAGTCCATTTTAGTTCCTTAGGCCATCCGCTCGCCGGGGATCTTTTATATGGAGGAAAAGCGATTTTTCCAAGGCAGGCGCTACATGCTGCTAAACTAGAATTTACACACCCTCTAACAGAGGAACAAATCGTAAGTCATGCACCATTTATTGATTCCCCTCCGATTTTTAAAGGAATTGATATTAGGGCACTTTAAGCAGCGAAAAGCCTCCCTGGCCGGGAGGCTTTGCTGTAACATTATAATTTCATTCTTTACTTTGATAAAACTGTCTAGCTTCAGCTCCCTATTGACACTAGGGCGCTTCCGCTTTTCGCTTTACTCTGCTCTTCTAAACGATCTCATAATCAGACTTAACAAGAACACAAGAATGACAGCGCCAATGATAGCTGGTATAATCGCGAAGTTAGCAACATGTGGACCCCAATTACCTAAGATCAAGGTACCGAGCCACGCTCCAACAAATCCTGCGATGATATTACCCACGATACCGCCTGGAATATCTTTCCCTGCGATTAAACCAGCAATCCAGCCGATAATTCCTCCAATGATTAATGACCAAAGAAAACTCATGTCAATCCACTCCTTTTTAGCATTTGATAATTATTTCATGTAAAACCAGCTAGTTGGCTGCAAACCGCTAAGTTCAAAGAGCATGTTTGACTCTAATCCTTAGCTGCTTGTACACTTAAATTACCCGATTTTGCTATAAATAAACGTAAAAAACGAACTGCTTAATGCAGTCCGTTTTTTTCAGTATACTTGTTCATTTCTTCATGGCAAATCGATCAGCATAAACCGCTCATCGGCATTTGCTGCTATCGAATGCCTTCATAGGTCATTTAAAAATCAATATGGTCTGGGTCGGCTCCAAAACGTTCATTTCGATTAAGGGAATTGATTTGTGCCATTTCATCGGTGCTTAACTCAAAGTCAAAAAGAGCAATATTTTCTTTTAAACGGGCTGGAGTTACCGATTTTGGAATAATGACAACATCATTTTGCAGATGCCAGCGCAAAATCACTTGGGCAGAACTTTTGTTATGGTTTTCGGCAATTTTCATTAAAACCGGATCATTCAAAATCCGTCCGCGCGCAATGGGAGACCATGCCTCGACCGCAATTTCTTTCTCTTTACAATAATCACGCAATTCGGGCTGTGAAAGTCTAGGATGTAATTCAACTTGATTAATGACCGGTTTCAGTTCGCTATTGTTTAATAAATCCTCCAAATGGTGGATTTTAAAATTGCTGACGCCAATCGCTCGCACTCGTCCTTCTTTATAAAGGGTCTCAAGTGCCCGCCATGTTTCCAAATATTTTCCTTGGACTGGCCAATGTACCAAATAGAGGTCTAAATACTCCAGGTTTAGCTTTTTCATGCTTGCCTCAAATGCTTTTAACGTTTCATCATAGCCTTGTTCACTATTCCAAACTTTGGTTGTGATAAAAAGTTCTTTCCGAGCAATTCCGCTTTGGCGGACAGCGTTCCCTACCCCTTCCTCATTTTGATAAAATGCCGCGGTATCAATGGAACGGTATCCAAGCTTGAGAGCAGTTGTCACCGTTTCTTCTACTTGCTGTCCTTTTTCAACTTTATACACTCCTAGTCCAAGACGGGGCATTTCTACCCCATTATGTAGGCGAATCGTATCCTGCAAACTTTTCAATTTTTTCCCTCCTATCAACAGTACTATTTATATTTTACCTTTTTCTTTTCCTATTTGAAAAGCGGGATGCCGTTTTTCCAAAATACATGTTATAAATAGAGCATTATAGCGTAAAAATAAAAAACATTTTTTGAAACTATTCTGAATTTTATAATGTTACATTTTTGTAAATTCGATATTCCTTTAAATTTTATTTTCATTTAAAATAGGAATGTTTGGTAAAATCTTTTGGATGAATAAGTAGGGGGCAAAAATATGGCTTTTAAAAAAAATGATAAGTTTTCAGTCATGCTGTTGAACATCTCTGCAAACTTAAAAGAAAGTGTGAACTTCTTTACAGAGTACAAATTAAAAAACGTCAGCGATCTTAAAATTTTTTCAGAAAAGATGAAGGAGTATGAAACAAAAGGTGACAATTTTGTTCATGAAGTGATTAAGGAGCTAAATGACGCCTTTATTACTCCGATCGAGCGTGAAGACATCCTCCATCTAGCTATCAGCATGGACGATGTATTGGATGGTCTTGAAGGTTGTGCAGCATTATTTGAAATGTATTCGATCACACAGGCAGATGAATACATGCTGAAATTTGTCGATGCGATTCAAAATAGCATCATTGAAATTGATAAAGCAATTGGATTATTGGCAAACAAAAAATTAATGCAAATTCGCGAGCATGCGATTAAAACAAAGGATTACGAATCAAAATGCGATAATATTTTAAGACAATCCATCAAACATTTATTTTCAGTCGAAAAAGATCCGATTCGGATTATTCAATATAAAGAGATTTATGAAAATCTAGAGGATATTGCCGATTACTGCCAATCAGTAGCAAATACGCTTGAAACCATCATTATGAAAAATGCATAAGGGAGTCTTAGTATGAGCGGTATATTGATCTTAACGATTCTGATTGTTATTGGCGCCCTTGTATTTGACTTTATTAATGGTTTCCACGATACTGCAAATGCCATTGCTACCTCCGTTTCGACAAAAGCGTTAAAACCGCGGCAAGCCATTGTGCTGGCAGCGATAATGAACTTTTTAGGTGCGTTGACTTTTACTGGTGTAGCCAAAACCATTACATCGGATATTGTTGATCCTTTTCACCTTCAAAATGGACATGTTGTTATTCTCGCGGCATTGCTGTCAGCGATAGCTTGGAACTTGATCACTTGGTATTTCGGAATTCCAAGCAGTTCTTCACATGCGATTATCGGTTCTATTGCCGGCGCGGCAATTGCTGCAGCAGGTTTCGCGTCTTTAAAATATGCTGGATTTTTAAAAATTATTGAGGGGCTCATTTTTTCTCCTCTATTGGCATTTGTGATCGGATACATAATGTACAGTATTTTTAAAGTTATTTTTAAAAACAATAATTTAACTAAAACCAATCGCAGTTTCCGATTGATTCAAATTGCTACAGCGGCCCTTCAATCTTATTCCCATGGGACGAACGATGCGCAAAAATCCATGGGGATCATTACGATGGCTCTTATTGCGAATAATTATCTGACAACGACAGATATTCCGTTTTGGGTTCAAGTATCCTGTGCTCTTGCAATGGGACTAGGAACCTCAGTCGGTGGCTGGAAAATCATTAAAACAGTTGGCGGGAAAATTATGAAAATCAGGCCAATTAACGGAGTTGCAGCCGATTTAACGGGAGCACTTGTTATTTTCGGTGCCACCTATGTTCATTTGCCTGTTAGTACCACACACGTTATTTCATCCGGTATTTTAGGGGTTGGCTCTTCTCACCGCTTAAAAGGGGTAAAATGGGGCACAGCCCAGCGAATGCTGGTTACTTGGGTCATTACGCTTCCAATATCGGCCTTACTAGCCGCAAGCATTTATTTCATTTTGAACATCTTTTTTTAAAAACAGGGTTAAGACATCCCTTTTTTTTTATTTAAAAGGCTCTGTTAAATTTGCCTGTTGATTTCAGCTCCATGTGCTCGCTTTCAGCGGGCAGTCCGGGAGCATCCTCGGCGCTTGAAGCACCTGCGGGATCTCCCTTGACCAGCTTTTCCTGCAGGACTTTGCAATAGCATCTTCGAAAATACCATCGCACGAAGGAAATGCGATAGTATTTTCGAGGAGTCTCGCGCCTTCCGCTCCAATCAACATAGTGAGCAAAATCAACAATAAGCTTTGACATAGCCCTTTAGAAAATAGGCGCTCTATACGCTTTATCCTTGCATAATATGCAAGGAAAGAGCGAGGAGGAGAATACCCATGTATTATCAACCGTTTTCGTACGAACCTAATGAGTATGAAGGGCGTCAGCCGCAAAAAGTTTTAAGGGAAATCGCCAAAGCCATTAACGATGAACTTCAAGCAGTCCAATATTACACAAGGCTGGCGGAGTTGGCGCCAAACAACCAATTTCGCCAAGCTGTTTTAGCTATTCGTCAAGATGAAATCAAACACCTTCATTGGTTTTCGAGGGTCTATCAAGAATTATCCGGCAAATATCCGCCGATCACTCTCGGAGTGGAGCTCCCGGGCTCTTTTAAAAGAGGGGTGCGTGATTCCATTAAAGATGAGCAGGAAGCCGCTCCATTTTATCGCAGAATTGCAGCACAAATCAGCAACCAGCAAATCAGCCAGCGTTTTTTACGAGCAGCCAACGATGAGCAGCGGCATGCACAAATCTTCGCGCAAATGGCTGCTGGTATTTAAAATTGTAGTTAAAATTCCATAGGAATGATTGATCGTTTGCAGCGTTGCTTCTGTTGCAGCGCTTGACATGATGTTTTCCCTGCTAATTTTGTTTGATTTAAGTATCCCTTCAATTATCGTGAGCCATCTTGCCCGATCCGATAAAACCAATCTTGTTTGTCATCGTGTTGGTTCACACCTTTTTTGAAAGTATCCATTTATCCATCTTAAAAGATTTAAGTAAAAATAGAAAGGGTATAAATTAAATATAGAAGGAATTGTTTTATACGTGGAGGTAGCAAGGTATGAGCGTATTGCAGCCAGTATCCAAAGATTTTTTCAATCAGCCTACACTTAAGCTTGCCAAGTCCCTGCTCGGAGGTTTTTTAGTAAAAGAAACTAATGAAGGTGTCGCTGCGGGAATGATTGTTGAGACGGAGGCTTATTTAGGGGCAGTTGACCGGGCAGCACATAGTTTTCAAAACAGGCGTACAAAACGAACGGAAATCATGTTTGCAGGGGCCGGTCATGTCTATACTTACGTCATGCACACCCATTGCCTTGTAAATGTTGTCAGCAGTGAAAAAGATATACCGGAAGCCGTGCTGATTCGTGCTGTTGAACCCATTATTGGCATCGATCTTATGTATAAACGAAGAGGAATCAATGATAAAAAAAACCTTACAAACGGTCCTGGAAAATTAACAAAAGCGCTGGGAATTACGATGGAAGATTATGGACGCAAGTTCTGGGAACCGCCGATCTTTATTTCTCCAGGTGCGGTACCAATAGGAATTTCCCAAGGAAAGCGAATTGGCATAGAGAACACAGGAGAGGCAAGGGAATATCCATGGCGATTCTGGGTGACGGATAACCCGTTTGTTTCACGAAACAAAAAAGAAAGCTAATGGAAAAACACAGCCACTGGTCTGTGTTTTCCCATGATCATTCTGTTTCTTTTTTTAAATCTTTCGGTGAAAAAGCTCCTGGAAGAAGCTCACTTACTTTGATTCTTTGGATATCGCCTTTTAAATTTGTCAGGATGACTTCCATCTCCGCATCACAAAGTTCGGAAATGACTTGGCGGCAGGCGCCGCATGGCGAAACCGGACGATCCGTATCGGCAACAACAACCAGCGTCTCAAAATGGGTGACGCCTTCCGAATACGCTTTAAACAAAGCCGTTCGTTCAGCACAGTTGGTGACACTGTATGCAGCATTTTCAATATTGCAGCCATGATAAACAGTCCCATCCTTCGATAACAAGGCTGCTCCCACTTTAAATTTCGAGTATGGAACATAAGCAAAATCCCTAGCTTTCAACGCTTCCTTCATTAGCTCTTTTTCTTCCAATTTTCTTCACTCTCCACCGTGGTTTCCTTCTATTTTAGTGCTGGAAAAACTTTAAAATCCACTCAACCAACACGCCTCCAAAGTAAACGCCAAACACGCCGACTACTGCTGAAAAAACAGGCGGTGCCGGCAGCGGAAGCTTTAAAAACTTAAACAACATCCCGACTAAAACGCCTGCCAATAATGCCATAACGATTTCTTTCATATATAAATATCCTCTTTTTAAAATTAATAAGTACTTGTAGAAGTTTCGCCTTTTACAATCGCGACCCCTGAGCTTGCCCCGATACGGGTGGCTCCCGCTTCAATCATCGCTACTGCATCTTCCCGGCTGCGGATGCCTCCGGAAGCCTTCACCCCGATTTCAGGTCCAACCGTTTGTCTCATCAATTGGATGTCTTCTACAGTTGCTCCTCCAGTTGAGAATCCGGTAGAAGTTTTGACAAAATCAGCCCCGGCTTTAACAGCGAGCTGGCATGCCCGGACTTTTTCCTCATCTGTTAACAGGCATGTCTCAATGATCACTTTTGTTAATGCTTTCCCTTTTGCTGCTTCAACAACCGCACGGATATCTTGTTCAACGAATTCGTCTTGGTTATCTTTTAAAGCACCAATGTTTATAACCATATCCACTTCAGTTGCTCCATTTTCAATCGCGTTTTTCGTTTCAAACGCTTTTGTTTCCGAAGTGGCGGCACCTAACGGGAAACCAATAACCGTACAAACCTTAACTTCCGGGGTGTCTGCAAGCAATTCCGCAGCGGTTTGCACCCAAGTTGGATTGACACAAACCGATGCAAAAGAATACTTCTTCGCTTCCTCAGCCAATTTTACAATCTCTGCCCTCGTTGCGTTTGCTTTTAATAATGTATGATCGATCATGCTGGCAATATTTTGCGTCATATTGAAAACTTCCTTTCACTAAAAAAATTCAGACTCCTCTTTGTAAATATAACAAAACATACGAACAAATGTAACCTTTATGCTGAACAATTGTAATTATATTTTCTTTTCTTTATTGTTCCATTTTCCCCTCGTTTTTATCAAGCAAGAATTGAGCTGTGTATTGATCTGTCACCAATACATTGGCAAACCGCCCTTTCAATGCTCCGTAAATCCCTTCAATTTTACTCGGCCCTCCTGCTGCGAGAATCGATTGTTCCTTCGTTTTTAAGTCGTCAAAGTTAATCCCAAGCGTTCGGTCATTCAGACTTTCGTTGCACACTTTTCCTTCTTTATCAAAAAAGCGCGAACAAATATCGCCGACTGCTTTTCCATATAAAGACTTCAAATCTTCCTCAGAAAAATAGCCTAATTTGAACAATAGGGAATCTTCCTTCACCGGTCCAACAGTAAATAAAGCAATGTTCGCTTCTTTCCCCAGCTCGAGAATCCGGCGAATATGGCGGTCTGCTTCCATCGCCTGCTTGACCACGACATGGTCAACAATGGCCGGAAGCGGCAAATGATGCGGAGTTGTATTGAAGGCTTTTCCGAATAAGTACAGTATTTCTGAAGTATACGTATTTGTCTCCGCATGGCTGACACCGCCTTTTAATTGAACAACTTTCACATCTTTGACAAATTTTTGTTTCAATTCAATCGCAACGTGGTAAAGGGTTGTTCCCCAGGATACGCCGATAATGTCATTGTCTTTAACCACTTCATGCAGATAGTCAGCAGCAGCCTTTTCGCCAATGTAATTTTTAATCATATGATCTTCGAATTGCGGAACAGTAGCAATGATTGCTTTTTTTAAATGGAACTTTGCTTCAAGCTGTGCGGCAAGGCTTGAAGCATTTTCATTTGGATCTTTAATGGTAATCTCAACAATTCCTTCACTTTTTGCCATTTGTAAAAACCGGGAAACAGTCGGACGCGAGACCCCCAGAATTTTAGCAATCTCGTTTTGGTTATAATCTAACAAATAATACAGCTTGGCCGATTCGATGATTTTATTTAATTTTTCACGATCCATTTTTCTCACCCGGAATTTTTCGATTTCTTTAATTATAGCAAAAAATTAACATATGTTAAATTCATATTGAACAAACGATCATATTTTTCCGAAAACAATCTATGCGTATTCAAACAGATAAAGGTGTATGATATTTTTATCAGGGAGGGGATATGATGCTGCAAAAACTAGGAAAGTCAATATACCAATACCGCAAATGGGCGCTTCTCTTTTGGCTGTTGATTATTTTAACATCCGGGTTTTTCGCCTTAAAATTACCTTCGGTTTTAAGCGGAAATGGATTTGAATACAATGGCGAATACAACCAGACAAAAAGATTATTAGAGAACGATTTTGGCCAGCCGAAATCATCCATTATTCTCTTATTTCAAAAAGACCGTTCAGTCAGCACTAACGATTGGAAAGATTACATACAAGACACCTTTACATCTCTGAAAAAATTTAAAGAGGCAAAAACAGTCACCTCTCCTCTCGGTCAACAAGGGATGATGAAGGGAAACTATGCTTATGGAATGATCACTTTTGACAAAAATCCAGAAATTCTTGGAAAAGAAATCAGCCAGCTAAAAAAGCTTTTAAAAGACAAGCCTGGGATGACTGTAACGATGACAGGTGAACCGATTATTGTTCAAGATTTAAATAATGCCAGCCAGAAAGACTTGGCAAAGGCGGAAATGATTGGTCTGCCGATCGCCTTAATTGTTTTAATCCTTGCATTTGGCGGTGCAGTCGCCGCTGCTGTTCCGTTGATCATCGGAATGGTTTCCATCTTAACAACAATGGGTGTTGTTTATTTTTATAGTTATGTAACGCACTTGTCGATCTTTATCTTAAATATTATTCCAATGATCGGGCTGGCGCTCAGCATTGACTTTGCCCTGCTGTTTATTAACCGTTTTAAGGAAGAATTAAATCGTAAACCGGTGCGTGATGCGATCCAAACAACAGTGGCGACAGCTGGCCGTTCCATTATTTTCTCCGGACTTTGTGTATTTATCGGTTTATCTGGACTTTTATTTATCAAAATTGATATTTTTCAAAATGTCGCGTTTGGCGGTATGACCGTTGTATTGATTTCCGTCCTCTCCGCAAATACTTTTTTGCCAGCATTGCTTTCAGTGATGGGGAAAAAAATTAACAAATTAAGCATTTTGCCGATGAAGGAAAAGCAACGGTCGATTTGGCACCGCTTTGCCAAGTATGTGATGAAACGGCCAGTGCTGATGACAGTCGCTGCTCTCGCTATTCTTCTTTCCGGACTCATTCCGGCAAAAGAAATGAATCTGGCCATTCCAGGGATCGACTCCCTGCCAGCAAATTATCCATCACGAATCGCGTATGAAACGTTTAAAGAACAATTTATTCCGGCTGACAAGCAGGATCAAAACAAAGTTACTGTTGTTTTAGAAACGAAAGGAAAAGCACTGGATCAAGCTAATCTTGAAAAAATGGACCAAGTGATTGCTCAATTAATAAGGGATCCACTCGTTCGTGAAGTTAACTCACCACTTTCCGCAACAGGTGCAAAGAATGTCGCCCAGCTTGCGCAAATGATCCAATATGGGGATAAACAAAAATTAGCCCCGGTTCTGTCTTACTTTGTTAAGGATCAAAAAATGCTATTAGAGGTGTATTTAAAGAATGGAAAAGATACGACAGAAGGAAGAAAATGGATCCGGAATTGGTCAAGGAAAAATCTTGGTATAAAAGCTTCATTCGGCGGTCATATCAAATTTGAGCAGGAGATCTTTGATGAAATTTTCAACAAAGCTCCCTATGGTTTAATGCTTATTTTTCTTTCAACTTTTCTAATTCTAATGCTGGCATTCCGTTCTTTTTTAATACCGCTTAAAGCGATATTGATGAATATATTGAGCCTTGGCTGTACGTTTGGCGTAGTTGTCTGGATTTTTCAGCAGGGTCACTTTGGAATGAAACCGGTGGATATTGCTCTCATTTTGCCCGTTTTTGTGTTCAGCCTTGTATTTGGACTTTCGATGGACTATGAAGTGTTTTTAATCTCAAGAATCCAGGAATTTTATATCAAGACAGGGGATAACAGCCTGGCAACGGTTAATGGATTGACCTATACGAGCAAAATCATTACTTCCGCTGCTGCGATTATGATCGTCGTTACCGGAGCCTTTGCGTTTACTGGCGTCATGCCAATTAAACAGCTTGGGGTGGGAATTGCGATTGCGATTTTTATTGATGCAACCATCGTTCGAATGGTTCTTGTGCCCGCTTTGATGAAGCTGCTAGGAGACTGGAATTGGTGGTTTTTTGGCGCGAAGAAAGTGGTTAGGAGGGATTAAAAACTTAAGCAAGCCTGTGTCGGCTGGCTTAACAATATTAAATGTTTTTTGCGTACTCATCGCAATCGATTTACGCCTTAAACGAAAATGAACAACTTATTGCTCTTTTTTCAAGAAAAATCTCATTCCTTTACAAGTTTTTGATCTTTCTATAAAATAAAAAGAAAAAGAAGCTGATGTTTATGGAGGAGCCTGTCACCGCAGGCTCCTCTTTGCCTTTTTTCAGGAAAAGACGTATTTTTTTCCATAAAAACGGAACTGTAAAAACATCGAGAGCAAGAAAGAGATGGGGTGGAATGCTTGTCAAATCAAGCAATGATTGCAATTGGAGTATTTTTAGTAACGTATGCCTTTATCGTTACAGAAAAGATTCATCGCACGATTGTGGCGATGACGGGCGGCATTTTGATGGTTTTATTGGGCATCGTCGGCCAGGAAAAAGCACTGGAACATATTGATTTTAATACGATTGGATTATTGACCGGAATGATGATTATTGTGGCGATCACAGCTGAGACTGGTTTATTTAATTACATTGCGATTTGGGCCGCAAAAAAAGTCAAAGGCAGTCCGTTAAAAATCCTGCTCGTTTTAGGTATGATCACCGCAATTGGCTCAGCATTTCTTGATAATGTTACAACAGTCTTGCTGATGGTTCCGGTAACGTTCAGCATCACAAGACAGCTGCGGGTAAATCCAATTCCTTTTTTAATTACCGAAATAATCGCTTCAAATGTCGGCGGTACGTCTACTTTAATTGGCGATCCGCCAAATATCATGATTGGCAGCGCCGTAAAAGAATTAACCTTCATGGAATTTATCAATAACTTAACCGCGATTTCCTTTTTCATACTATTTGTGAACATCGCGATTCTTGCCTTTTTATATCGTAAGCAACTACACACATCCGAAGAATTAAAAGCAAGTTTAATGGATCTTGATGAAAAAGAAGAAATTGTTGATAAAAAGTTATTAATGAAGGCCCTCGTAACTTTGCTCGTGACGATTTTAGGTTTCTTCCTGCACCAGATGGTTCACTTAGAGTCCGCCACTGTTGCTTTAGCCGGCGCCTTTTTACTGCTTATACTGACCGGAGAGAAATATTTAGATAAAGCTTTTCATAAAGTGGAATGGACTACAATTTTCTTCTTTATTGGACTGTTTGTCCTTGTATCCGGTTTGATTGAAACTGGCGTTATTTCCAAATTAGCCGATTACTCCGTGAGCCTTACCGGGGGCGATGTAAAATCGACCTCTATTCTCATTCTTTGGATTAGTGCAATTGCATCGGCATTTATTGATAATATACCATTCGTCGCTACGATGATTCCAATGATTAAAGAAATGGGCTCAATTGGGATTTCGAATTTGGATCCGCTTTGGTGGAGTCTTGCTCTGGGAGCTTGCCTTGGCGGCAACGGCACGTTGATCGGCGCAAGTGCCAATGTCATCGTTGCCGGACTTGCAGCAAAAGAAGGTTATCCAATCTCATTCGGGAAGTTTTTACTCGTTGCTTTTCCTTTAATGATACTATCCATCATCATCGCTACGGCCTACGTGTATTTGCGATATTTGATATAGAGGGAGCTGGAGCTTTTGAAATTAACCTATAAATTTGATAAAACTGTGATGGAATTAACCGAAACAAAAAATGGCGAGGATATTGAATTCAATATTACCTTTTTGACAAATGAGTTTAAACAACAGATTGAAAAAGTCGAGAAACATTTTAGCGAAAATAACTTGATTACAGATGTGCTTGTTTATGCACACAAAAACCATCATTATCAAATAATCGTTCGTAAGGATTTTTACGAAGAGTTTGTTTTACAGTTGTTCAAACAGCGTCTGCTGCTTGAAGTGAAGTGGGCTGAAGAAAAGACGAAAGCACATTGAGTTTTAAAAAAAGCAAAACCGGCTGTTTTTCAACTTGGACATCCGGTTTTTTCTGTTCAGATTTTCTTGAAATGCCAAAGAAAACTTCGGAAATCGCCTTTAAAGCGTGGGATTGCCATCCCTGTATACATTAATTCATCCCCGCCGAAAACATTCCTCGTGTCGAGATGCTCATACAAAGCATCGGGATTTAAGCCTTTTAAGCGCAAATAAACTAAGGGGGCATTTGGCTCTGCAAAAACTTGGTACCAGCAAACCACTGCTTCTGACTGATCTGCCGCAACAAACATCCATGCCGCTTGGTTGCCTTCAAACGGACTAAGCAGCCGGTAAAAAACACCAAATTGAACAAGCGGACGTATGTCCTTATACAACCGAACCTGCTCTTTGATCTCCCCTTTTTCTTTTGCTGATAATTTTGTTAAATCCAGTTCATAGCCATAGTTCCCTGACATTGCAACATGTCCGCGTATTTCCAGAGAGGGAATACGGTGAACCTGGTGATTAGGAACAGCCGAAACATGTGCCCCCATTGTAATCGCTGGATAAACCAAACTTGTTCCGTACTGAATAGTTAAACGAGAAATGGCATCCGTATTATCACTTGTCCAGACCTGGGGCATGTAATAAAGCATTCCTGGGTCAAAACGGCCGCCGCCGCCGGAACAGCTTTCAAACAAGACATCTGGAAAGCGTGAAGTAATTTCCTCCAAAACAAGATAAAGTCCAAGCATATACCGATGGGCAGTTTCCCGCTGCCGATCAGCCGGTAATGAAGCGGAACCGATCTCAGTCATATGACGATTCATATCCCATTTTACATATGTAATTGGGGCGCTCGTTAAAATCCTAGAAACCGCCTGAATAATATAATCGCAAACCTCTTGTCTGGATAAATCAAGAACCAGCTGATTCCTGCCTTCTGAACGATTCCGATCCGGAACATGCAAACACCAATCAGGATGCTGCCGGTAAAGATCACTATCAACCGAAACCATTTCCGGCTCAAACCATAGACCGAAATCCATGCCCAATCCACGAATTCGCTCGGCAAGATCTTTTAGTCCTTTTGGCAGTTTACGTTTATTTACGATCCAATCTCCAAGTGAACTTTTATCATTCTCTCTCTTGCCAAACCAGCCATCGTCCAAAACAAATAATTCCATTCCAGCTTCTTTTCCCGCTTTGGCAATTTCGATTATTTTTTCTGCGGTAAACTTCATATAAGTGGCTTCCCAATTGTTTATTAAAATTGGCCGCAGAAGATCACGGTATGTTCCGCGGCATAAGCGGGTTCGATATAGTTCATGATACGTTCGGCTCATGCCTCCCAATCCTTTGCTAGAATAAACGAGGACTGCTTCCGGTGTTTGAAAAAAATCACCAGGTTCGAGTAGCCAGCTAAAATCAAACGGATTTATTCCAATCGCTGCCCTTGCTGTGTGGAATTGATCCACTTCAACTTGCGCTAAAAAATTCCCGCTATAGACAAGATTGAATCCATACACTTCACCATAATCTTCAGCGGCATTTTTTCTTAGCAATGCCATAAACGGATTTTGCTGATGGCTGCTTGCTCCTCTTCTGCTTTCGATTGCTTGTGTTCCGGGGACAATGCCGCGTCTTGTGATATTGCGTTCATTTTCATGGGCGCCGTATAGAGTTAATAAATCAAACTGATCATCGCGAAAATCAACACTGGCACTTAGCGCACGAAGAATTTTTAATGTTTGCTTACCATGATTTTGAATGCTTACTGAACGTGTGATGGCATTATAATTTTCAAAAACCGTGTACATTAAGATAACGTTTAATCCAATCAAGGAATCTTCCAAGGTAATTTCCAATGTTTCCGCTTCGTGCTCCTCCTCCACATAAGTGGCGGGAAGCCCGGGAAGCTTTTGTTTTCCACGAAAAATTTGATGCCTTTTGTAGCGAAGGTCGCTGATCGTTGTGCCATTTTCTAATTGAATCTGGTATGCTGGCGCGCGAAAATCGGTGTTGCCGTACGCTGGATACTCCTGAGGCAGCGTGTCGAGTGAAAATGCCCGGTCAGCCGGGACAGGATTTGGGGAAAAACTACGATTCGCAAATTGAATCGGATTGCTTCCATTGTAGGTTTTTATCTTTCTTCCCCAATATAAATGGGCTAAATAACCCTCTCTAACTATTTGCAGGCAATAGCTTGTATCTTTACCCTGCAAATGAAATACTCGCTGACTGGAGTCAAATGTAATTCCCACTTTTAACCCTCCTGTTTAAAATTTAATATTATTTCGGATGAAATCGGTTGCATTCTGAATGGCCTGCTGATGTCTCATACAATTTTTCTCCTTTTCTTACTAACTTATATGGCAAAAAATGAACCCAGAACCGGTTCATTTTTTGCCATATGTTTTATTTTTCAAATTGGTAGACACGGGCTTCGTACGGACGCAGTGTGAATTGTTGAATGCTTTCTTCCACATAGACTGTATAATTATTAATCATTAGCTTTTTACTTGAATCATCCATTCCTTGCGGCAGTGTAAAATTCGGCTGCTCGCTTGAAAAGTTACAGATCACAAGCAGTTGTTCATTTCCGAGTGTTCTTGTAAAAGCATAGATCTGCTCATCCTCATCCAAAAGAAGCTCGTAACGTCCGTAAACAATAATCTTATGCTGTTTGCGCAGCTCAATCAATTTTTTATAAAAATGAAAAACGGAATCAGGATTCGCGACTTGCTCTTTCGCATTGATTTGCGGATAGTTTGGATTGACTTCAATCCAAGGTGTACCGCTTGTAAAACCAGCATGTTCGCTGTCATCCCATTGAAATGGGGTGCGCGCATTGTCACGGCCGCGTGCATGAATCACTTTTAAAAATTCCTCAGGGTCCATACCGCCTTCATTGACATATTCGCGATAAGCATTGAGCGATTCGATATCTTTATACCGATCAATTGAATCGAAACGGACATTTGTCATTCCAAGTTCTTCTCCTTGATAAATATAAGGAGTTCCTTTCATCATATGCAGGCAGGTTGCCAGCATTTTTGCGGAAACTTCACGGTACTCTTCAGAATCATTGCCAAAGCGAGAAACGACACGCGGCTGATCGTGGTTGTCCCAATACAAACTGTTCCAGCCGTCTTCTTCCAATTTTGTTTGCCAATTTGAAAGAATTCGTTTTAAATCAGCCAGTTTCCATGATTGATTGCTCCATTTGCCTTCCGGACCATCGCCTACTCCCATGTGTTCAAATTGGAAAACCATATTTAACTCTCCACGTTCAGAACCTGTGTACAATATCGCGTCCTCCGGCGTCACTCCTGGAGTTTCGCCAACTGTGATAATGTCGTACTTCGAAAGCACTTCCTGATTCATCTCTTGTAAAAATTCATGGATTCTCGGTCCATTTAAAAAGTAAGGGCTGCCATTGCCATACTTTTTCCCTTCGGACACTTCACCGTCAAGGTAGCTCTGATCCTTGGATATCATATTGATAACATCCATGCGGAAACCATCGATCCCCTTCTCAAGCCACCACGTCATCAAATCGTATACTTCGCGGCGAAGCTTCGGATTCTCCCAGTTTAAATCCGGCTGTTTTTTGCTGAAAAGATGCAAATAATATTCATCTGTCGTCTCGTCATATTCCCAAACCGATCCTTTGAACGCTGCCTCCCAGTTCGTCGGTTCTTTGCCATCCTTTCCAGGCTTCCAAATATAGTAATCCCTCTTCGGATTATCTTTTGAAGACCGTGACTCAATAAACCATGGATGTTCATCCGATGAATGATTAACAACCAGATCCATCATAATTTTGATTCCGCGTTTATGAGCTTCGGCAAGCATTTCATCAAAATCTTCCATCGTTCCAAAATCATCCATAATATCACGGTAATCGGAGATATCATAACCGTTGTCATCATTTGGTGATTTGTATACAGGCGACAGCCAGATGACGTTAATGCCGAGTTCTTGAAGATAACCCAGTTTTGAAGTTATTCCTTTAATATCCCCAATTCCATCTCCATTGGCATCCATAAAACTTCTTGGGTAAATTTGATAGACAACGCTTTCTTTCCACCATGTACGTTCCATCCGATAAAACCTCCATTTTTAAGTAGAGTTTTTGAAATTATTCTAATAGACGTCGAATTCGCATGAAAATACGTCGAATCCAACTACAATTTTGTCGAATTCCTGCCAAAGCTCGTAGAATTCAACAATTTTCTTTGTTTAGTTTAGAGCTCGTAAACTCTTGCCTCATAGGGTCGCAAACGGATTGTTTCCTTTACCGGTTCAGTCCCAACATCAGAATATTTGGCGATAATAAGCTTTTTCTCCTGATCCGCTAACGCTTCAGGCAGCTGGTACTCATTTTCCTCCGCATTCGGATTTAAGAGCACGAGCCATGTTTGCCCGTTAAGTGAACGGGAATAGACATACACTACCGGCTCATCAATAGACAAATCATTATAGTCTCCGTATACCATCACTTCATTTTCCTTGCGTAATGCAATTAATTTTTTATAAATTGCTGCAGCTCTTCCCGATTCATTTCTTGAAGGTACTCATGAATGCCCGAATTATTTCCTAAATAGGAAATGTCGTATGGATTCTCTGTATCAGGAAGCCCTTCCATTTTTGCCAAAAGGTTGATCACATCCATCCGAAAACCGTCAATGCCGCGATCAAGCCAATAACGCATCATCCGATAAATCTCTTCGCGAACCTCTGGATTTTCCCAATTCAAATCAGGCTGCTGAACGGCAAAAGAATGGAAATAATATTGCTGCGTTTTTTCATCATATTCCCACGCAGAAGGTGTAAAATAAGACCGCCAATTATTGGGTGCACCACCATCTACTGGATCCTTCCAAATATACCAATCCCGCTTCGGATTTTCTTTCGATGATTTTGACTCGATAAACCATGGATGCTGATCCGAAGTATGATTGACAACTAAATCCATGATGATTTTCATTCCGCGCTGATGAACTTCCTGAATCAAAAGATCCACTGTTTCCAAATCTCCTGCTTTTTCCATTACGCCATAATAATTGGAGATATCGTAGCCATTGTCTTCATCCGGCGATTCGTACATTGGGTTTAACCAAACCACGTCAACCCCCAGTTCTTTTATATAATCAAGCTTGTTGATGACGCCTTGTAAATCGCCAATTCCATCACCATTTGAATCGAAAAAACTCTGCCAATAAACTTGATAGACTACCGCTTCTTTCCACCACTGCTTTTTCATTTAGCACCACCTGCGTAAACGTTTACTTTTCTGACAAAAATGAATCCATTGTTTGTATCGTCTGCCGTTCAATAATTTTATGCGGCATGATTCGGCTTTCAATGATCGTTTCACCAGTTTCAACCATTTCAAAGAGCATTGTTGCAGCTGCTTTCCCCATTTCATAAAGGGGCTGGGAAACGGCTGTTAACGGGGGAATCACCATCTCTGCCAGTTTTGTATTATCATAGCCAATAATCGAAAGCTGGCCGGGGATCTGAATTCCTTGTTGATAAGCTTTCGACATCGCTCCAGCAGCAAGTTCATCACTGCTGGCAAAGATCGCGGTAATATCAAGCTTTCGACTGATGATTTCTTCCATTGCTTTGATTCCATCTTCATACCCGAAATTGGCAGCATTAACAATCAGTTCTTCGTTCATTTCGAGTCCATTTAATGCAAGTGCCGATTTGTATCCTTCAATTCTTGGAATTCCGGCAACCGGATCGCTTTCACTGCCGGTAATCATCGCAATTTTCCGATGGCCATGCCGAATTAAATAGTCTGTAGCACTGAAGGCCGCGTGCCTGTCATCCACTTTTACGTAAGGAAGCGGAAACTGATAGGAAATCGTTGAAACAAGGACAACCGGCACCTTCATTTCCAATATCGCTTGATAATAGGCGTCTGTTACCATTTCACTTACAAAAATAATCCCGTCAATCCGTTTTTCAGCAAGAATCCTTAAATAGTCCATCGTCCGCTTGCCATTACTGTCTGTATTGCAAACGATTACACTCAATCCTAAACGATGGGCAAAATCGTCAATGCCGTTTAAGATTTCGGCTGCAAGCATGTTCGAAACCTTTGGAATTAAAACACCAATTGTTTCGGTCCTTTTGTTCACCAGCCCGCGAGCGACTGCATTCGGCTGATAACCAAGTTCTTCAATGACTTTTAGAACCTTTTGCTTTGTTTTTACGGAAAAACCAGGTTTGTTGTTTATAATTCTTGATACAGTGGCAATCGATACATTTGCTTTTTTTGCCACATCCTTTATGGTGGGGGTCATGCGCTTCCCTTCCTCTTCATTTAGCAAAACGTCGCGTAAACGTTTACTTTCTGATTACGTTTTCATCTTATAAAATAATACTCTTTTCGTCAATTACTAATTTATTCATTGATCAAAAGTTCACCATTTTTCTAATAGAGACAATCACGAATTCCCACTTTCAAACCTTGCAAAAAAAATTTTCCCAACAGAAAAAGAGCTGCACGTTACAGCTCTTTTTCCGGTTATTTATTCATTTCCTTTGAAAATTTTTGCAGGAACGTCAAGAAAAAGCTCATTGCTTCCATTGTTTCCCGCTGATTTAATTGTTTCCACAGTTGCAATTTTGTCATCGATTTCTTTTCTTTGCTCTCAGTTTTTGCTTCTTCAAATGCTGTCAGTGCTTGATTTGCCAAGTCAATTGTACCCTTTTGAACAAAATTATCTGCTAGTTCAATTCCCGCTATTGCTTTTTCAGTCATGTCAAAGATCATGTCACCCGTCAACGCATTCTTTGCATTTGAAACCAATTGGGCTAGATCAAAAAGTGTTGAAAAAACACCGCCCTCTTCGAGTCTTTTAATCTCTAACAAGGTGCGCTCCAAATTCTTGCTTACCTCAGGTAAAACTCTTAATAGTTCAAGCGTTTCAGGCTGCAAAATTTCATCTGCGAGCTCAATCCCTTTAACGGCCTTTTCCGCGATGTCCTGAACCATATCACCTGTGAAGGAAGGCATAACCGATTCAGTAAAGCTTTGTATTTTTTCCATTGCTTGTTGTTGTTCCTGCTTCGGGACTGCTAAAGTCATTTTAAACACACTCCTCACATAATCCCTTTTGCATTAAGCCAATACAATTCGTTGTAAACTCCCTTAAACCAATGCATAAAATCAGATGGCTGTGCTGGAGCAGGGGGAGTTTGATAATCGAATGTGATCATGCTCGCCTCTTCTAAGCTAGCCTCAAGAAAACAAGCAACCTTGCCGTTATATGTGGCTGTATCCGGTAATCCTTTAAGACGATTAACTAAATTTTTAACTAAGATCTCCGATTGATAATGGGCTGTAGAACCTGCTTTACTAATGGGCAAGTTCGTTGCATCGCCAATCACATACACATCATCTTGACCAGCCATTTTTAATGAATAACGGTCTGTATCAATAAACCCCGACTCATCGCCCAAGTTTGACTGAATGATCACATCCGCTCCTTTATGTGCCGGGATACTGATCAAGAGGTCAAATGGATGCTCCTCGCCATCCATTGTTACTGCAAGCTTTTCTTTTGGTTTTACTTCCTCAAGATTAAAATAGGTCTCAAACTGAATGTCTCTTTGTTCGAATTGCGGTTCTGCCCATTCTGCAACCGGCTGCAGCGAATGAACCCGTCCGATTGGGTACGTGTACTTTAGAACAACATCTTTTCGGTTTCCTTTTTTGCGGAAATAGTCATCAAGCATCAATACTAATTCTAATGGAGCTGCAGGACATTTGTGTGGAACATCAACGGTAATCAGAATCGTTCCTTTTTCAAAATTAGCAAGCTTATCGCGCAATTGAATGGCACCTTCAAGCGTATAAAAGTTACTTGCAGCTTCCTTTAACCCTGGAAGGCTGTTGAAATCAGGGTATGAGCCTGTTGAAATCACTAAATAGTCATAGCTGTATTGAGTTGATTTTGATTTTAACAATTTATTGTTCACATCAATTTCGGTTATTTCGTCCTCAATTAATTGAACATTGCGATGGACAATGGAGGACTGGCTGCGAATAAAGTGATCTGGATCCTTTTCATTTAAGGCAATAAATAAGTATCCAGGCTGATAAATATGCTTCGAAGAATTCGTAATTTGAACGATTTCAATTTCCTCATTTTTAATTTCCTTGCTTAGCTGACGTGCAAGTTTATTGGCCACCATCGATCCGCCGCTTCCACCGCCAAGAACAATAACACGTTTTTTCAACGTTCTCACCCTCTCAATAGTAAAACATGATCGATCGAGCTTGTAAGCTCGACCGCGCTGTAATTCTGAGTCAATAAATCAGAGATTACCTCATTTTTTTCACAGCAATTCGGAAATACCCATCTTCTGCTTTTGAATAAACAAGCTCATGTTTCATTTTTTTAACCCATTCAGGAATGTCTGTTGCGGATCCTTTATCCGAAGACAAAACTTCAATAATATCGCCAACTTGGCTCACTTTGATTCCTTTAATCAGTTCCATTAAAGGCCCTGGACAAAATGAACCTCTTGCATCAAGTGATTTGCTAATAACGACTTCTGACATTTTCCATTCCTCCCATTATTTTAAGATAAAGAGATTGGTAGAATCCAATTCCGCCAATCTTCTACTATTACATTGTCATCAGCTGTGCGTTTTGAGCCATTCCTAAAAATTTGGTAACACCAATAATATCATCAAATAGATCGGACATATCTTCCTTTTCCCATCCCATTACATCCATAGCCATTGCGCAGCCATAAATGTGGACATCACCATTTTCCTTTCCTTCTTTTAACATATCGTAAAATAGTGGAACTTGTTTCATAAGTAATTCTTCTCCAACTGTTCCAGTTTGGAAGTCTTTGCTTGCAATTACTTCCTTTTTAAAAGCTTTTAATGCATTCATTGTGACAAAAAAGTTTACAGACATTCCAGACATTGCTGCAACAGAGCCAACTAAAGCACCTGCATGAAGTTTTTCTAAATCCTCAGATAATAAAATGACCGCTAGAGATGGTACTTGATTCTCCATTTTTCATTCCTCCAAATTGGATTGATTTAACTACACCTCCATTATATCCATACCCCTACCCGTATGTCTGTTTCAATTTTGTGAATAAAGTAACTTTAAATAAGTAAAATGCAGAACTCCTTACAAAAAAAGTAACAATGAGTGGTTACTTTATAGAACCTTCTTTCAGTCCCATTTTCATTTTCTATTCATAAAAAATGCGATTTGAATATAAAAAAAGCAATCCTGCAAAGTTGCGGACTGCCTAATGTAATTCAAACTCTTCTCTTTTTTAGTGTATAGGTAAAATTAAAATAAACCGTTTCTGCTTTTGATTTTTCCTCTTTACTTACTCCATACTCGCGGTCAAATTGCCATTTACTCCGCTTTCTTCATTTAATTCATTTTCGTCTTCCCTCATTTGCCGACCCCAGAAGAATCCCCAAGGGTCACTCCTAGGAAAATGATCCTCCACAGGTGTATCAATCGGATTTTTCCGGTTTACGACAACGTTATCCGGATCAACAATTTCAACATTTTTTGCATGGATCGTTAAATGATCGACATGGATGGTTTTTCCTCTTTTTTCGGACATCTCCACACCTCCCCAAAAAGTAATTCGATGTATCTTATTCATTTGAAGTCGATGCGTATAGGCAGCCGTTTACTATTTTTTCCTGAGTATAAGAAAAACCGGGCAAAAACCGAGGGCACTGAAAAAGTCCCTTTAAATTTAGGGTTGTGTGTCTAAATTGGCTGTTGATTTCCGCTCCAGGCGGCTTCGCTTTCCGCGGGCGTGCCAGGGAGCCTCCTTGTCGCTATGCTCCCTGAAAAGGCATGCGCATTTCCTTCGTGCGGTGCTATTTCAAGGGAGCTTTTTCAATGTTCTGCGGGGTCTCCCTTAACCTGCTTTTTCCGCTGGAGTCGGTGCTTTCCGCTCCAATCAACAGGGTGCAAGAACTGAATTAAGCATAGTTTATCTAGGCCTTTCTCATTTACTGGTATTTACCGGGCGATAAACACCTCTATCAACCGTTTTTTTCCCTTTTACTGGTATTTGCTTGGTGATAGAGAGCTTTAACAACAGGTTTTTTCCTTTTATTGGTATTTTCTTAGTGATAGACACCTCTATCAACCAGATTTTTCCCTTTTACTGGTATTTGCTTGGTGATAGAGAGCTTTAACAACAGATTTTTTCCTTTTATTGGTATTTTCTTAGTGATAGACACCTCTATCAACCAGATTTTTTCCTTTTACTGGTATTTTATTAGTGATAGACACCTCTATCAACCAGATTTTTCCCTTTTACTGGTATTTGCTTGGTGATAGGCACCTCTATCAACCATATTTTTCCCTTTTACTGGTACTTACCGGGCGATAGGCACCTCTATCAACTAGGTTTTTCCCTTTTATTGGTATCTACTGAGCGATAAGTTAACATATAAAAACCCACCAAGAATGTTTCATTCCTGCTGGGTTTGATTTTATGATCCCATTTCTGTTTCTTCCTTTGTAATTCTCCAGTCATGGGTATAAATATTAAAGCTTTGGTTCCGAATGAACCCTACTGTCGTGATCCCAAGATTGTCGGCCATCTCAAGCGCTAATTCTGTCGGAGCTGCTTTTGACAAAACCACTGGGCAGCCCATTTTCGATGCTTTGATCAAAATTTCACTGGAAATTCTCCCGCTGAACACGAGAATTTTATCGCTAGTAGGAATCGAGTTTTTAATACAATATCCATATAATTTATCCAAAGCATTATGCCTGCCGATGTCCATTCGCATCAAGAGCATCCCATCTTTGTCACACAAGGCAGCATTATGTACCCCGCCTGTCCGCTTAAAGGTCGCCGCTTCCTGCTGCAATGATCTCATGAGCGAAAGGCATTCACCAGGTGATAATGTCAGCTTGACATCATGCAGTTTTTTTACCGTTAACGCATCATTAACAAAATAAAAACTTTGCCGAGACATCCCGCAGCATGAAGTAATATAGCGTTTCGAGCGGAATTTCTCATATAATTGCGGCTTTTGCTTCACGGTAACATGGGCAAAGCCTCGCCCTTCCTCAATCCAAATGTTCTCAAAATCGCTCATGCTTTTTATGACATTTTCTGATGCTAAAAACCCAATTACCATCTCTTCTAAATGCTCGGGAGTGCAAACAAGGGTGGCAAATTCCTCTTGATTTAGTTTGATCGTTATCGGGAATTCGGTCACAATCGTATCGTCGGTTTGCGACAATTTCCCGTCCTGGAAACGAACAATTGTAAAATTGGTTTCATTTTGCAATAACACGTTTATCACCTCTCAATCGGTTTATCAAATACGAAAACCGAAATCGCGATATCCTCCTCAATATTGATATCTGAGAATAGATTTAGTAATTTAGCTTGAATTAATTCTTCCATTTCTTCTGGTTTATGCTGTTTATAGTGATCCTGAATCATTTTTGTCCTTGCCCTATGGACTTGTTCAAAACCTTCAGGACTTTGGATAATAAATTGCTCAACAGGTGTTAAGTTCCCTTTAAGCGTAGTAATGGCCATATTCTCGGCAAAGATCGTTTTGATTGACTCAGGTCCTTTTCCAAATAAATCTTTCCTGACTTTACGGACAAGCTCATTGAACTGATGTTCCTTTTTGCTCAAGGCGCTGCCTCCTTTTCTCCAACAGATAATTTAACAAACTGTTTTTTGAAGGAGTTAACAGCAAGTATCCCAGAATCAGCAAGAGAATTTCCAATGTTAGTAGCAAATTTTGCAAAGCATCCGAACGGTTGACAATAATGTAACGTACCGTTGCTGTTATGCCTACGTAAATTAAATAGCGCAACGGGAAATGTTCACCTTGTTTAAAGTAAATAACAATCATTGAGAAAAAGGCAAAATAAAGAAAGAAGTTTAAGATTTGTTCCAGTATTAAATGAATATTTTGCGTATCATTAATGGCATAAGCCCCAATAACATAAGTCTGCCTAATCATTAAATAACTCAGTAGAAGAAGCAAGGCAATTAATGTCATATTTTGAATGATTTTAGCAAATTTGATTATGGCTTGGGGTAACATCTTATATTTCATTTATTTTCCCCTTTCTCGATAAATCAATCCTTATAAGAGGCAAAAATGACTTATTCTTTTAGCCCTTCGCCAATACCTTTTAACAGGTTAATGCCGAATAATACAGTGCGATTAATGTCAGGATCCTTGAGTGCTTTAAGCAGGTCCATAACACCAGCCTTCTCACCTTTTTTCAAACCTTCTTCTGCTTTTTTCATTCCATTCGAAAGGCCGCCGATTAATTTTTGGGTAAAGGCAGGATCCATCTCCGTCAAGGCTCCTGCAGCAGCCATAGCATTGTTAATGATGTTTGTGACAGGCGTCCTGGTCATCTGGCCAACAGCAATCTTGGCTACTTTTTCTTTTGCTTGAACAAGGGAAACCATTGCATCTAATATCCCGCTTTCATGTAACTCTTGCAACAGCTCAATTGCTTGTTTTAGCCCCTCTGAATTTTTTACTGCATGTTCAGCTAAATGCTCTATGGTTTCAGATTTTATTTCATTTTTTGCAAATGACGTAATTGGCTTAGCCATGTAGATTCTCCCCTTTTATACCCCTGGTTTAATATATTCATTCACCGATGCAATTGGCTGGTAGTCATCCCGCTGCCATTTACGGAAAACTTCTACTCCCATTTGCGGATTACGCTTCGCATTGCGCGGGTTAAATACCGGAAGCGGCGAACCTCCGCCATTTTTAAGGATTTCCATCCGCACCCGTGTCTGCTTATAGGCAGGAGTGTGAGTACGCACATCACCAGCGCTTCCTGTCAGCAAGTTAACAGCATTCTCATGGCTGACAGAGTGCATTGGAACATACAATTCATTACCCTGCACCCTTTCTGTAACAGTTGCCCGTATCTTAATCGCTCCATAAGGAGAGGTTAAGCGGACTAATGCTCCTTCTTTAATTCCCCGGGCTGCCGCAAGTTCTGGAGAAACCTCAACAAATACCTCTGGCAGTTTATATAAAAGACCCTTTGATTTGTTGGTTAAATTCCCTTCGTGAAAATGTTCCAACAGCCGTCCATTGTTAAGAACCAAATCAAATTCTTCTGCAAATTGGACTGGCGGAACGTATTCCACTAGGGAAAATACTGCTTTTTTATCAGGGAAATTAAAGCCATCTTTAAATAAAAGCG
Organism: Bacillota bacterium Lsc_1132; assembly: GCA_044598425.1. Classification (GTDB taxonomy): domain Bacteria; phylum Bacillota; class Bacilli; order Bacillales; family Cytobacillaceae; genus JAEVLT01. The sequence continues at coordinate 792,958 of CP172536.1, read as the reverse complement.
GTGTGCTTTCACCTGTATTGCTTCCCCAGAAAAAGCTGTTCCAGCCCTCAAGCATTTCATAATTCGCTTGTGAGAAAATTGGAGATAGACTGGCCATTTCTGCAAAAATTTCACTTGGATGCTGATAGTTCCAATTAAATCCCATATAATTTGCCACTTGCTGAATAATCCACCAATCTGGCTTCGAATCTTCAAGCGGTTCAAATACTTGATAAAGTCTTTGCACACGTCGTTCAGTATTGGTAAATGTTCCGTCTTTTTCCAACGATGGTGCTGCCGGTAAAATGACATCAGCAAACTGCGCTGTTTTTGTAAAGAAAACATCTTGAACGACAAAGAAATCAAGCTTGGATAAGGTTTCATGAACATGATTAGAGTTGGAGTCGATCCAAGCCATTTCTTCTCCTACTAAATACATCGCTCTAAGATCGCCTGTTTCCACTGCATCGAGCATTTCAATATTGGTTTTTCCTGGTCTATTTGAAATTTCCACTCCATATGCCTGCTCAAACCGATGACGTGCCGCTTCATCTGTAATATGCTGGTTTCCAGGCAGCCATCCAGGAAGTGTTCCCATGTCACATGCACCTTGAACATTATTGTGTCCGCGCAATGGAAAAGCGCCGGCACCCGGACGCATATAGTTTCCAGTCAGCAATAAAAGGTTCGAAATAGCTGCGGAAGTGTAGCTCCCAGCAATATTTTGCGTTACGCCCATTCCCCAAAGAACACATGTTCCATCTGCTTCATGAATGGTTCTGGCAACTTCTTTTAAGGCTTCTTGCGGAATGCCCGTCACTTTTTCCGCATAATCCAATGTATAGGATTGCAGCAGTTCTTTATAATTTTCATATTGTTTCACATTTTCGCGAATAAATTGTTTGTCTTGCCAGCCTTGGTCAATAATATATTTTGCAACCGCACTAAGCCAGACAAAGTCTGTTCCTTGATTTGGATGGATGAAAAGATCTGCTCGTTCAGCCATTTCATGCTTTCGTAAATCGGAAACAATCAGTTTTTGGCCGTTCAATTTGTGTGCTCGTTTAACTCGAGTTGCTAATACAGGATGGCCTTCAGTTGGATTGGCTCCAACAATAATCACCAGACCCGCTTTGGAAATGTCCTGGATTGTTCCTGAATCACCGCCGAAACCCACTGTAGCTAACAGTCCATCTGATGCAGGCGATTGGCAATATCTTGAGCAATTATCGACATTGTTTGTCCCGAAAACTTGGCGTGCCAGCTTTTGCATTAAATAATTTTCTTCATTAGTTATTTTTGATGAAGAAACGAAACCGACTGCATCACTGCCGTGAGTTGCGCGAATGCTGCCCATTTTTTCAGAAATAAGGGTTAATGCTTCATCCCAGCTGGCAGGAACGAACTCGTCGCCTTTACGAATTAGCGGAGTCGTTAAACGCTCTTCTGAGTTGACAAAATCCCAGCCAAATTTTCCTTTTACACAAGTTGAAATACTATTTACCGGTGCTTGTTCAACAGGCTCAATCTTTAAAATTTTCCGTCCCTTTGTCCAAACTTCAAAGGAGCAGCCGACACCACAGAATGTGCAGACGGTTTTCGTTTTCTTCGTCCGTGTTTCCCGCATTGCTGCTTCCACTTCCGAAACCGCAAAAATCCCGCTGTAGCTTGGTTCAACAGCTTTCACTAGATCGATCATTGGCGTTAACAAGTCTTCTTTTATGCCAGACATGAATCCAGCCTCACCTAGCATTGATTTTTCCATCAATGCATTACAGGGACAAACGGTTGCACACTGGCCGCATGACACACAGGAAGACTCATTAATCGATTTCCCGCCGTCCCAAAGAACTCGCGGCATTTCTCTTTCCCAATCAATCGTAAGCGTTTCATTTACTTGAATATCCTGGCATACTTCTACACAACGGCCGCACAAAATACATTGATTTGGATCGTAGCGGTAGAAAGGATGGGACAGATCCACATCGTATCCTTTTGGTCGAAATGGCCGGGTTTGATGTTCTATTTCCAAAAGTTCCGCAGTGTTATGCACGCGGCAATTGCCATTGTTATTGTCACATACCGTACAGTAAAGCATGTGGTTTTCCAGTATTCTGTCCATTGCTTCTGTTTGAGCAGCTTTTGCGAGTGTTGAACTCGTTTTAATATCCATTCCGTTTTCGAAAGTTGTAGAACACGCACGCATTAATTCGCCATTTATTTCGACCATACATGTATCGCATGTTTGAATCGGCCCTGTTAGTTCGGAATAACAGATGTGCGGGTGTTCGATTCCTTGAGCTGTTAAATAGTCTAAAATGCGTTCCCCTTCTTCTACTGTTTGCACTTCCCCATTGATTGATACCGTAATTGTACTCATAGCTATTCCCCTTCCTCCAGTAAAAATAAAAAATCCATCACAAACTGCTATGTAACCGTTCTACATAGACGTTCGCGATGGATGTATAGCAAGCATTCCAATACTTTTTACCAATCCATTTAACATTCAACAAGTAGCATCCAAACTTGTGAATAAAATTTGAACACCACAATGTCAAGTGTAATTTTTTTAATTAATAATGTCAATATAGTGAAAACTTCTTTAAAAAAATATTTATTCGGTAAAATTAGATTGACATTTTATATAAAACTCTTTTCGGATAATGTTATTCTGAAAAATTGAGCAGTTTGATCATGAAGCAGTTCAGTACTCAACTCAATGCGGGCAGTTCGTAAATAAGTGAACTCGCAAAGGATCTTTATTATTTGGAATGCAAATGGGGCGTTTTTTCAGATTTTCTCCTCATACGAAGCATAAAAAATTTCAATTTTCTCGCCAAAACAAGCAATAATTCCGTCAATTTAGCTATTTATTCCACTAAACGGCAACTTTGATACCGGTAAAAAATAAGAAAACACTTCATAAGAAAAATCGCCCGATCCTTTTTGGTTTGGCTGATAAACAGAGGGTAAAAATTATTTATGAGCTTTGTACAAAAAAACTGCCATGGATGCCCTTTTCAATCTTCTTGTGCAAAAGGAAAGGACACAAAAAGCATCAGTGTTTCCATGAAGAACCAGAAACAGCGCCAAGTAGTCCGGGAAAGATTAACCTCTGAGGAAGGGGAAAAGAAGTATAGACAACGGAAAATTGAAGCGGAGCCTGTATTTGGTCAAATTAAGTATAACAGCCACTTCCAACGGTTCACATTAAGAGGCCTATCCAAAACAAAAACAACGGTGGAATGGGGTCTTATTTGTGTTGCCCACAAGTTGAAAAAGTGGGCAACATCCACTCAAAAAGAGCAAAAAACAGCAAAATAAAATGGGGAAATCCCCGCTCTTTTGGCCCGCATCATCCAAAAAAAGCCAAAAAAACAATAAAAAGAAAAGGGCTGGGCCCTAAAGGTCAATGTTTCATAACCTTTTGGGTCAGCCTCTTTCTATTTCAAGCATACTATCCTATATGTTAAAACGCTACCAAAACAACTTTTAGCTTCACCTTTTTCAATTCTATTTAACAGTATATTGAATGATATCCGGAGCATCCTTGTTATATACCAGTTTCCAAGCGTCAAGGACATTTTCTTTCATTACTTTTAAAGCTGGAACAGCAACATAGGGCGGGGCTTGTTTTCCGATTAGCGCATACCCTGCCAGAATTGCTTCGGCCACTCCCTGTTGATATGGAAGCTGGGCACCCAATCCCTTGATGATTCCATCTTGGGCAATCTCTAAAGCTGCATTAATCCCCAAATCGACTGTTGTGACGACCAAATCATTTCTTCCCGCACTACGGGCTGCTGCTACCGCACCTTCTGCCGGTACATCCCATACGACAAAGATTCCATTCAAATCCTGATACTTGCTTAACATAGCGCATGCAACTTTTTCTCCGTTATTCGGATCAGTAATGCCGCGGCGATCTACGATTTGAATGTTAGGGTATTCTTCCGTTATCGTTTTTTCAAATGCTTCCGTTCTTTGTTTAGTTGCAAAGAAATCAGCATCATGGTAGATAACCCCTATTTTGCCTTTGCCGCATAACTTCTCGGCCATAATATGGGCAGCCTCGATACCGTTTCCATAGTTATCTGCGGAAACCACGCTTACATAATCCCTTCCATACCGTAAATCCTTGGGCGTATTTTCCATGAAAACCAGCTTTACACCAGCACGAGCCGCTTTTTGATATACGTTTGCTGTTAATACTGGGTCTACGGGAATACTCACAATGATATCTGTTTTCATGGCTAAAATGGATTCAATATCATCCACTTGCTTTTCCCATTTAAATTGTGCATTTGTCACAGTTACTACCTCAATGCCCATTTTGTTAAATGTGTCCTTCAACCCTTTTACTTGAGATTTTGACCAATCATTTCCATTATAGTGCATAGCGATGGCAGCCTTATATTCCTTTTCCCTAATCTTTTTCAGATCTTGTAAAGATAACTGAAGTGTTTTTGCCGAAACAGCTTCCTCTCCATGCGGTCCCATGCTTAAAATTTTATGGTTTGGAATATTTTGGTTAATTGCGCTATTTAGTGTCTCACTTACGATTGTCAAAAACTCCTGTACATTAATGGGTTTTGTTACATAGTTATCAAATCCCTTGTCTAATGCATGTTGAATATCCCCCGGCATAGCATTTGCACTAACAGCTATAACCGGAATATCTTTCGTTTGTTCATTCATTTTCAAAACATTAAACACTTCATAACCATCGATATCCAGGAGGTTAAGATCAAGCAAAATCAAATCCACTTTTTCATACGAAGCCATATACAATCCTTCTTTTCCGGTGCGAGCTAATAGTAGCGAATAGGAAGGATGCGAGTTAATAATGGTTCTTACTAAATTCAAGTTGGACTCATTATCTTCAATATACAACAATCGGTATTGTTCTTCCTTGCCGTCTTTTTCTGCAGGAGATTCAATCTGTTCCCCCCATCGCATGACAGCCTTTAAATCATTAGGGAGAGGGAGACTAAAGAAGAAATCGCTTCCTTTACCTTTCTGGCTCGTCACATTAATTTTCCCATCCATTAAAAGCACGAGCTGTTTAACTAATGACAATCCGATGCCTGTACCTTCTTCTTTCGTACCTTCAATTCGATAAAAAGGAACAAACACTTTATTATATTCTTCAACTGAAAGTCCGACACCGGTATCCACAATATGAATTACCTGCTCGTCCTCTTCTACATTACACAAAATAGTTATTTTACCATATTTTACATTATATTTAATAGCATTATCCAGAAGATTAAGCAGGACTTGTTTTAGCCGAATAGGATCAGCAAGAACAAATAGGTTTTGCCCTTGATCGAATTGCTTATGAATACTGATATTCTTCCTATTGGCCAGTGGCAGAACGATATTAATACATTCATTGATCATTTTTAGAAGATCAACCTCTTCTATAGAGACATTTAATTTCCCTGTTTCTATTCTAGATAAATCTAAAATATCATTAATTAAGTTTAAGAGATGGCCGCCTCCATTTAAAATTTCTTGCACGAAATCAAGTTGTTGTTCATTTAATGATTCATCCATTTCTAATAGCTGAGCAAAACCAAGAATTCCATTCAGCGGGGTACGGAGTTCATGACTCATCTTAGAAAGAAAATCTGATTTGGCCATGTTCAATTTTTCTGCCTCTTCTTTTGCTTGAATTAAGGCGTTTTCCATTTTTTTTCTTTCTGTAATATCAGAAATTGTGACCAGTGCCGCCTGTCTCTCATTTTCGCTTATTTTAAGCGGCTTTGAAGTGATTGAAATCCATTTAACACCTTTTTTTCGGTCGTTTATTCCTATAATTACGTCTTGGAAAGAAATTCCCTTTTCTAGGGTGATCATTGCCGGTAACTCGGAATAGAGTAAAGGGGATCCGTCCTCTCGGACATATTCTAATTGCATCAAAAAAGATTCAGTTAAAAGGTTTGATTTTACGCCAATTACTTTTTCCACATTTTCATTCAGCACAACGATTTTACCTGACTTTTCGAGTATAAATACACATTCCGACATGATTTGTAGAGCTTCCTGATATAGGTTTTCCCTATGGATGACTTCCATCTCTAAAGTCTCTTTTTCGGAACTATTTGAATCGATCATTCTATTCCTCCTTGCCATGGCATCTTTGACTAAGCACCCCATCCAATCTGTTTTAATTAAACCCATCTTAAACGAACTATTTTCCTATCGCAATCGCAATCCCCCCCCCCCCCCCCCCCCCGCAAAATACAGCAAAAGAGGCTGCTCACAATCACGTGAGAAGCCTCTTTTCAAATTATTTTACTGCAGCAGCCGTTTTATTAAGTTGTACCCATTCACCTTTTTGAGCGGATTCAAGAATGCTGTCTGCAATCAACTCAATGCGATAGCCATCATTAAAGTTAGGTGATGCTTCAGTTTCTTCCACTATCGCTTTAAAGAAATCATATGTTTCAATAATTTTTGTTTCTCCGTAACCAATTCCTAATGCTGGAATTGGCCATAATCCTTCTCCATAGGGTGTGGCCGGACCAGTATACACTGTTCTGAAACCTTTCGCATCACTTGGATCATCAGCAAAACAAACTTGAAGCTCATCTCGGCGCTCGTAGTTAAAGTATAATGAACCTTTTTCACCATGAATTTCAAATGTTAAGAAGTTATTGCGCCCCCATGCATTACGGGTTGCCTCAATACTTCCGATCGCACCATTTTCAAATTTAATCATCGTTATAAATTCATCATCTACATCTACTGGAGCTTTTGGGACCTCGTCTCCGCTGCTCTTTACTGTACCTAACTTGTCAATTCCACCTGTTTGAATTGGCCGCTCTGGAATCCATGTTCTGGTTACAGCGTTTACCTCTGCAAATTCACCCACAAGGTATCGGGCAAAGTCGACAACATGTGTTCCAATATCACCTAAAGCACCCGAACCGGCTATTTTCTTTTGGAAACGCCAGGATAATGGTGAATTTGGATCAGCAGACCAATCTTGTAAATAGGTTCCGCGGAAGCTTAAGATGTCCCCAATTCTTCCTTCTTCAATATATTTTTTCGCAAGAGCAACGGCTGGTGTTCTTCTATAGTTGAAAGCTACTGCATGTTTAACACCGGCCGCTTGTACAGCCTCCAACATTTCCTTTGCTTGCTCAGCGCCTAAAGCTAAAGGTTTTTCACAAATAATATGCTTACCGGCTTTTGCGGCGGCAATTGCAATTTCAGCATGTGTATTATTAGGAGTTACGATATCGATAATATCAATCTCCGGATCGTTTATAACGGCTCTCCAATCTGTAGAATAGTGGTCAAATCCTAGTTTTGCAGCCGCATCCTTTGCTAATTCTTCGGTAACATCAACTACTGTATGGCGATGAGGAATAGCTGGAGCTGGCCAAAAGAACATTGGCATTCCTGCGTATGCAAGAGCATGCGCTTTTCCCATAAAACCACCGCCAATCATTCCTACGTTTAATTTTTTCATTTTCGTATCCTCCTGATTCTTTATTTTGCAGCATTTTGAATCGATTTCGGAGCATCTTGGTGATAAACTAGCTTCCATGCATCCAAAACATTTTCTTTTGTTACTTTCATTGATGGGACTGCCACATATGCGGGTGCTTCTTTACCAAGCAACCCATAACCTGCTAAAATAGCTTCGGAAATTCCCTGATCATATGGGAGCTGAGCTCCTAGACCTTTAATAGCACCGCCTGAAGCCATGTCCAAAGCGACATTCGTTCCTAAATCAATCGTCGTAATTACAAAATCTTTTTTCCCTGCTGTACGTGCAGCTGCTATGGCACCCTCAGCTGGAACATCCCAAACTACAAACATGCCATCCAGGTCCGGGTACTTTGTTAGCATCCCAGAAGCTACTTTCTCGCCATCGTTAGGGGATACAATCCCGCCGCGAGCAACGATTTTAATATCCGGATATTTTTCCTTGATGGTTTTTTCAAATGCTTCCGTTCTCTGTTTTGTAACGAAATAATCTGCATCATGATAGATAACGCCGATTTTCCCCTTTTTGCCAAGCTTTTCAGCCATCGTATCCGCTGCTATGATCCCATTGCCATAATTGTCAGCAGAAACAACACTTACATAATCTTTACCAGCAATTAATCCGTTCGGCTTGTTGTCCATAAACACAACTTTCACTCCCGCTTCAGCCGCTTTTTTATATGCTGAAGCTGTAGAAACAGGGTCAACGGGAATGCTTACGATAATATCTGGCTCTTTAGCCAAAACAGTTTCAATATCTGATACTTGTTTTTCAGCCTTAAATTGGGCATCTGTTGTCGCTATCACTTCAATTCCCATTTTTGCAAAGGTTGCTTTTAAGCCATTGATTTGTGCAGTTGCCCAGTCGTTACCAGCATAGTGCATCACAATAGCAGCTTTGTAATGTCCTTTTTTGATTTTTTGAACATCCGCTTCTGTAAGCTGTAACGTTTTTGCTGAAACGGCCGATTCTCCGCCAGGCCCTTTACTTAAAATTTCTTTATCTGGAATATTCTGATTAATGGTGATTGGACCAGAACTAGCAGCTGCATCTTCTGTTTTAGCTGCTTTATCATTCCCTTGGCTGCTAGTATTGGTATTCTGGCTGCAGCCGACAAGTGCAATACTTGTAATAAATAGAATTGTCATAATAATAAATAGAATCTTTTTCATTATGAGCCCCCCTTTGTTTTTTCTAGAAAATTTAAATGGACTTCAACGTTTTATACATTGAAAGAAATTGCCGACTTATTTCTGCTCCCTTTTTAGGATTTGGATAGCTGTCCAATTCAACCGTTATCCAGCCATCGTACCCTGCAGTATCTAATACCTTGAGCATTTGATCAAACTTTTGATGTCCTTCCCCCAATGGTAAAAATTCACCATTTTCGTAGTCCTTGAAATGTACATATTTGATGCGATCTACATATTTTTTAATTACCTCAACAGGATCTCCTCCGCCCGCTTCAATATGGGCGGTATCGGGGCATAAATTAATCGTTGTTAAAGGTATTAATTTATCTAACTGATCAGGTGACTGAACACATGTCCCTAAATGCGGATGATAGCTTGGTATCAAATGATATTTATTTGCGATCTCTACTACTTTATTAAGTGCTTCTCCTAAAACCATGTAATCGCTTTCCATAATGCCATTTGTCCGAATAGCACCCCCACCTACAACAAGATGCTGTGCACCTAATTCAGAAGCAAATGTCGCTACATTTTCAATCTTCGATAATTCTTCTTCTACTATTTCAGGAAAAATAAAATTCCCGCCGGTATATACGCCTATGAATGTTAAAGAATTATCAGAGATTAGTTTTAAAAACTCATCTTTTTTATCTTTATATTGCATAAGATTTCCATCAAGAAGCTCAAAACCTTGGTAGCCTGCTGCAGCAATATCCTTGAGTGCTTCTTCAGTCGAACCGTTTGCCAGATAATAGAGATCCTTCACAGAAGTCACTCCTGCCGGGTGACCAACCACGCCGCCCCACGTATTCGTTTGATAGCCTATTTTCATTGCTTTTAACCACCTTTTGAGTTTTTTAGCATTTTCAGCAATAACTGTAATTTTTAATTTCTTTAAAGGACACCACCTCCCTCGCAAAAGGAAACGATTACATTTTTAATTATTTTTAAATCATGCGTCTTTTAACGTAAATTTAGTGGATATATATTGTTGTATTATTGAATTATAGGGGCGGCTGTCAGATCAGCCCCTTATATTGTCTTTGAAGTTAAAAAATCTCACTAATCTTTTCTTTTAAATAAGCAATCGATGTTTTCGCAAACCAATCCGGTTCAGATGTTCTTGAATTAAATCCAACTTCCATCGATAGATAGCCACTATAATTAATATCTTTTAGTGCTTTAAGCACCGCTTCAAAATCACATTTGCCTTGACCAGGAGGCAAGCGGTCACTATCAGCAAGATGAACATGGTGAAGCTTATCCTTCATGCGGTATACATAGTCGCTTGCTACTTCATTCCGATATAGAGCATGAAACGTATCAAACATAACCTTCACATTGTCCATTCCTGTTTGTTCCGCCAAAAGCAGAGCATCGTCAGCCGTTTCAATTAAGTTACTATCAGCAGGAGTTGGTTCAACTACAAGCGTCACACCGAGATCCTTTGCATATGCTGCTACTTCTTTTAAGCCTGCTAAGCTGTAATCCCAAGCCTCTTGCTGCGATGTCCCAAAAACGACCCAGCCGGCAATCCACATGACGGTTGGGCATTCCCATTCATGTGCGAGACGAACGACTTCTTTGTAGTGATTTATCGTAAATTCCCTTTCTTCTTTTAAAGGTGAACTCGGATTCATACCCGGTCCACCGCCAGGTGCAGGGAGCATGGAGGATACCTTTAAATTTTTTTCTTTTAATAGTTTTAGAATCTTTTGCCTTTTTTCAGGAGATAAATAATCAGGCCAAGCATGCGGTGCCGCACAGCCAATCTCAATCGCATCATAGCCAAATAAAGAAATACGATTGATGACTTCCTCTAAAGGATAAGAAGAAACCCAATTTGGAAAACTACTGTAAACCCATGTGTTAAAAGAAAGACCTTTCATTATGAACAGCTCCTTTTAAAAATTTATTTTTTAATTGATAGTCTAGCTTCCATTTTTTTATTGCCAAACAAATACAGCTTTTTCTGTTTTTCTTTCATCAAACATACGGAATGCTGTTTCAGCCTCTTCCAATTTAAATTGGTGCGTTACTAATTTTTCAACAGGCAGTTTTTTTCTCACAATGAACTCAGCGATCTCATCAAACTCTTGGATTGGGAAGTACCAAGAACCTATCACAGTAATTTGTTTACGAATTAACTGCTGACTTGGCTTAATCATTGTTTCTTTGCTTTCGCCGATAAAAGCAACACGTCCATGAGCACGAACACAATCTAATGCATCGTTCTCTGCAAATGGGCTTCCTGAACAATCGATAGCTGCGTCTGCACCCAGACCATTCGTAATACGTTTAATTTCTTCTTGCACATTTTGATTCTTACCGTTTATAGCGTAGTCTGCACCTAATTCCTTGGCAAGTTCCAAGCGCTCATCCAGCATATCGACAGCAATAACAGTTGCTCCTAAGCCTTTTGCAATCATCACTCCTGCTCCGCCCATGGGTCCCATTCCAAAAATAACGAGGTAATCTCTCCCTGAAATTCCTATGCGCTTTTGTGCATGATAAAGAGTTCCAACCGCATCTGTTGAAACAGCTGCCGTTACGAAGTTCATTCCATCCGGAAGTCTCATACAATTTTCAGCCGGGACCACCATGTACTCCGCGTCTCCGCCGTGTGCATCAAAACCGATGCACTTAAATTTCTTACAGAACATTTTATAGCCGCTCTTACAATGAGGGCATTCTCCGCATCCTAGAGCCAAATATACTGCAACCCGGTCTCCAGGCTTGAAGTTGGATACTCCTTTCCCCACTTCCGAAATAACACCTGCAGGCTCATGTCCTGGAACCGTACACCCACATTTTGTTCCTTCAAAAACGGATGTTCCATAGTACAAACTCATATCACTACGGCAAATCGCTGACGCTTTCAATTGAACCAACACTTCTCCTTGACCAGGTGAAGGAATTTCAACCTCACGAATTTCTACCTTCTTATCTCCTGGAAAAAATACCGCTTGCATTGTCATGTTTAAAACCTCCACAATTTATTTAAGGTTGAAGATTTGATCCTATGCCCACCACATCTCTGTGATTTCCTCTTTAAATAAAATTCCTTTTAGAAGATTGATAGCTTTACTTAATCCCTCATCAACCGAAGCAAGCATATCCTCATGCTCGATAGAAAGCACAAAGTCATAACCAACCGCCCTTAAAGCACTTACCATGTCCTTCCACAGTTTTTCATCATGACCGTAGCCAACAGACCTGAATATCCATGAACGATCTAGTATATTACTATAATGCTTTGTATCCAGCACACCATTAACGCTGATATTTGCTTTGTCCAAATAAGTATCCTTTGCATGGAAGTGGAAAATCGCCTTTTCACGGCCAAGCTTTTTAATCGCTTCTACTGGGTCAATCCCCTGCCACACAAGATGGCTTGGGTCTAAATTGGCTCCAATGTTTTCACCTGCGTATTCCCTTAATTTCAGCAATGTTTCGGGGTTATACACTACAAAACCTGGGTGCATTTCAAAAGCTATCTGGTTTACACCATGCACTTCAGCGAATTTCGCTTCTTCCTTCCAATAAGGAATCACAACATTGTTCCATTGCCAATTAAGGACATCTAAATATTCCGGCGGCCACGAGCAGGTGACCCAGTTAGGATTTTTGGCGTCCGCATGATCCCCGGGACAGCCAGAAAAGCCATTCACCACTGGCACTCCTAAGCGTTCGGCAAGCAAAACCGTTTTTCTCCATACTTCATGAGATTGATTAGCAAATTTTTTATTTGGATGCAGCGGATTTCCATGGCAGCTTAATCCGCTGATGGATAATCCCCTTCTTTCTAAAGCCCTATTGAATTCCTTTATTTTTTTAGGAGATTCAAGCAGTTCATCAGGATTACAGTGATGGTTGCCTGGATAATTCCCAGTCCCGAGCTCAACAGTCTCTACACCCATTTCCACTAATTTGTCCAGCATGGCTTCGAAGGGGAGATTTTGATAAAGAGCAGTAAAAACACCTAGTTTCATGAATATTCCACCTCATCCACTTTCACTTTCACCCATTTTTGCTCAGCGCTGCTTTTTAAAATGGCATCCGTAATACACATCGATAAGTGTCCATCCTCAAATGTCGCAAAATTAGGCTTGTCTGTTTCCAGATTCTTACCTTCACGAATAAAGGTATAGAAATTGATCATCATATTTTTCAATGCATCTGGCCAGCCTTCATTATGCCCTCCAGGATGGTGAATCGAAGACCTTGCCTCCGCTTTAAACAGAGCAGGATCGGCTAACAGAAGTTCATTAGGCTTATCCCGATGACCAATCCATAATTTTTCCGGCTCTTCTTGGTTCCAAAAAGCTGAGCTAATACTTCCATCAACTTCGAAGCTAAGCCGATTTTTACGCCCGGCGCTTACCTGCGATACGGTAAACACTCCTCTTGACCCATCCTCAAAGCGCACAAGGACGGACGCGTAATCTTCGGTGTTAATTGATACATCTTCATACATTTCTTCTAAAGCAGCCTGGGCTTCAAATGTTGCCACATGAAATTTTGGTTTTTTGCGGATTGGTATCACTGTTGCTAAGTCTGCAAAAACCTCAACAATTCTTTTTCCGGTAACAAATTGCACAGTATCACACCAGTGCGAACCAATATCGGCTACAGCCCGCGATTTCCCGCCAACTTCAGGTGCGAGTCGCCAATTAAAATCTGTTTCATACATTAACCAATCCTGCAGGTAGCTCCCATGGACGAGATTCACTTTTCCAAGTTCACCGTTTGTAATCTTCGCATGTAAGTTTTGGACACTTGCATGCTGCCGGTAATTAAAATTCACCCCATGTACAACCCCACGTTTTTTTGCCAACGCCAATAACTCTGCCGATTCTTTGCTAACCATCGCTAAAGGTTTTTCAGAAATGACATGCTTTCCTGCTAAAATAATCTCTTTATTAATCTCAAAATGAAGGTGGTTTGGTGTACAATTGTGCACAACTTGTATTTCGCTGTCCTGAAGCATATCACGGTATTGACCATAGGCTTTTGGAATGCCAAGCTCTCTAGCTTTTTTTTCTGCCGCTTCCTGACTTGTTTCTGCCAATGCCACCACTTCCACAAAGCCAAGTCTTCTAAGCGCTTCAATATGGGTTGGACCGATAAAACCAGTCCCAATGATTCCAACCTTAATTTTTCTCATCTCTCTACCTCCTGTTTGACATGCTGTAAATGTTATTTCCGCGGAAATTTACTATTCATTCCTTAATGTTACAATTACCAAATTTAGGACTCTAATCTTTCTAAAATAAACTACCTCTTTACTGCTTTCTTACCAAAAGCCACCGCCAAAATGATGATGATTCCTTTGATAATCATTTGTTGACTGACATCTAGCCCCATTATGATCAAACCATTGTTGATCGTACCAATCATTAATGAACCAACAAGCGTTCCAATGATTGTTCCTACTCCGCCAAACAAACTGGTTCCACCAAGAATAACAGCGGCGATAACGGAAAGTTCATCTCCTTCACCAAAAGAAAATCTTCCTGCATTCATGCGGCCAGCATAGAGAAGTCCGGCTAAGCCTGCCATTACACCTGTACCCAAGAATACAAAAAGCTTAATTTTCAACGTCTTAACACCTGAGAATCTTGCTGCATTTTCATTACCGCCTGTTGCAAGAACCTGGCGGCCAAATGATGTTTTTCGAAGCAGAATATGAGCAATAACCGTAAACACAACAGTCCATATAAGGAGAACAGGAACTGGTCCAATATCCCCTGATCCAAAGATAAAATTAAACTTTGCATCTACAATCGGAACGGGTGCAGTATCTGTGATCCACATCGCGAGACCCTTAACAGCTCCCATAGTTCCAAGAGTTACTAGGAATGAAGGGATGGCTACCTTTGTAACAAGTAAGCCATTGATTAATCCCACTGCCAGCCCTGTGCCGACACCTGCAAGAAGTCCACCGATAATTCCAAAGCCTGATTGAATCGCTAATGCTCCTGCCAGTGAGGATAATGCAGTTACCGAACCCACTGAAAGATCAATTTCACCAGTACTAATTACAAATGTCATCGCTAAAGCCATTATGGAAATCGTTGCTGTTTGTCTGACAATATTTAATAAATTGCCGCTTGTTAAAAACCCTTGGCTGAAAAGAGTAATAGAAAAATAGATTAAAACTCCAACGAAGGCTAAATAGACAATATAATTGCGCCACTCGAACTTTTTTAAGATAGGAGTTGTCGGTTTTTGTATATTAGAAACCTTGGATTGCATATTGTAAATCCTCCTCTGATTTAATCTCCCTTCGCTTCATTTCCCTTTTTATTTTTCCTTCATGCATAACGACCACTCGATCGCTAAGTGCCAGAAGTTCTGGGAGCTCCGAAGAGATAACAAGTATTGCCTTGCCGCTTTCGGCCATTTCACGAATGATATCGATGATTTCTGTTTTTGCACCAATATCAACACCGATGGTTGGTTCGTCTAGTAATAATACGGTAGGATTACTAGCCAGCCATTTCGCCAGAACAATTTTTTGTTGATTACCGCCTGATAAAAGATTAGCTTGTTTAAAAATATTGTCTGTTTTGATATTCAGCTTTTGGACAAACTGTTTACTTATTTCATTAGACTTCTTATTATCAAGAAAAAGCCCTTTATTTAGATTTGAAAGAATTGGGAGCGTCAGGTTATCCATGACACTATGTTCAAGAACCAACCCTTGCATTCTCCGGTCCTCTGGAATCAAAGCAATTCCGGCATCTATCGCATTCTTTGTATTTTTAATCAATTGCTTCTTGCCATTAACATAAATTTCCCCTCGATCAATTGAGTCAATCCCAAATAGACAGCGGACTAATTCTGTTCTTCCACTTCCCATCAATCCAGCAATTCCTACAATCTCACCAGGTTGAATTTTGAGATTAATATCTTGGACTTTATCCGAACTCAAGTTTTTCACTTCAAAAACTGGCGGTACATCTATTGAATAAGAGCGTTCCTTCCATTCAAAGGCCTGGTCAAACTCCATACCGACAATATGTTGAATGACAGTGTCTAGGTTTGTTTCACTGCATGTTTCTGTCGTGATATATTTTCCGTCTCGTAAAATTGTAATTCTGTCGCATATTTCAAAAATTTCATCCATCCTGTGTGATATATAAATGATGGAATAACCTTTTGCTTTCAACTGATTAATAAAGTCAAATAATACTTTCGTTTCATTTTTCGTTAAAGACGAAGTAGGTTCATCCATGATCAAAATTTTTGCTTCTTGAGAAAGTGCCTTGGCAATCTCAGTCATTTGCCAATAGCCTACTCCCAAGTTTTGGACAATATCGGTCGGTTTGATATCTACTCCTAATTCTTCCAGCAGTTTTTCTGTCTTCTTTTCACAATCCTTATCATCAAGCAGCCCTATTGATGTCTTCTTCTCCCGAGTAAGAAAGATATTTTGGGCTACAGTAAGGGTTGGAATTAAACTAAACTCTTGAAAAATCATCGATATTTTATTTTCTTTGGCATCCTCAAAGCTCTTTATACTTACTGGTTTTCCTTCAATGACTATTTCACCACTGTCAACTGTATAAACGCCGGTAAGTATTTTCATTAACGTCGATTTACCAGCCCCATTCCCCCCCATCAAGGCATGAACTTCACCTTTTTTAACAGAGAAATTTACATTGTTAAGAACGGTAATTCCATTAAATGCTTTGCAAATATTTTTCATTTCCAGGATAGGTTGTTCCATCTATGTTCACCTTCTTTTGGTTCAGAGGCTGCATACTCGCAGCCCCTCGAACAATTAATAGAAATTATTTTTTCATTGCATCTTGAACTATTTTCGGAGCATTTGTCCCATAGATGAGCTTCCATTCATCCAAAACATTATCTTTTGTTACTTTAATAGCTGGAGAAGTAATATATGGCGGTGCTTGTTTTCCTATTAGGGCATATCCGGCAACAATCGCTTGAGCAACCCCCTGGTCATATGGCAATTGAGCACCAAGACCTTTTACGATACCATCTCCAGCAATGGAAATGGCAACATTTGTCCCTAAGTCAACAGTGGTAACCACTAAATCATTTCTTCCCGCAGTACGAGCAGCAGCCATCACACCTTCAGCCGGGACATCCCATGGTGCAAAAATTCCTTTTAGATCAGGGTGTCTTGTCAACATAGCAGATGCTACGGATTCCCCTTGATTTGGATCGGTGATACCACCTTGTGCTACAATTTGAATATTAGGATATTTTTCTTTGATCCTGGCAATAAAAGCATCTGAACGGTTTTTTGTCACGAAGAAGTTTACATCGTGATAAACGACGCCAATTTTACCTTTACCACCAATTTTTTCAGCCATTATGTCAGCAGCCAGAGCCCCATTACCGAAGTTATCTCCAGTGACAACACTAATGTAATCTTTGCCTGGCTCTAGACCTTTAGCAGCCCCATCCATGAATACTAACTTAACTCCTTGTTTCACTGCCTTTTTATATGCATCTGCAGTAGATACCGCATCCACTGGCACAGAAATCATTACGTCAGGCTTTTTCGCTAAAACTGTTTCGATATCATTTACTTCTTTTTCTGCTTTGAATTGGGCATCCGTAACAGCTACGACTTTGATGCCCATTTTTTGAAAAGTATCTTTCATAGCATTTACTTCTGCATTCATATAATCCGTTCCTGAGTAATGCATGACAATCGCAGCAGTATAATGGCCAGCCTTAATTTTCTTAAGTTCATCTGCCGTCAGCTTTAACGTTTTGGCAGACACGGCTTGTTCACCATTTGGCCCTTTATCTTGCACGGCTAAATCCGGAATCTTTGGATTGATTGTTAATTCTCCTGTTGCTGTGCCTGAGTAGTTTTTATTCTTTTCTGTGCTTGTATTACTTGCGGTAGTTGACTTACTGCCCCCACACCCTGCAAGTACTGTGCTTAGAATTAATAGAAAAAAGACGGAAATTAGAAAACTCTTTTTCATAGAATAACCTCCTTGTATAGTAAGTTTAGATTCCTCTTTCGAAATAATTTCCCGTTTGTTTTTTGTTCTTTGACTCTTCATAGAAGGTAGTTCAGATAGTGGGGGTAAGCCCCCACTATCTGAAAAATTCAAGTTGGCACCCCATACTGGAAGTTGCAGCTTCCAGGCAGCTCATAGACCAGAGTGAATTCTCATACGCGAGGGTGATTAATCGACAAGCGCACTTTTTTATTTTGTCAAAATTCATTACATCCATTTGCTAAAGACCGAAAGTATGCATCACCTCATTTTCTAAAAATGAAAGATCAATAGTTTTTAGATTTGTAATCGATTGCATTTTTTACTATAAAAATAGTGTAATTTCAAAATGTAATGGATTGCATATTTTTCGAAAATAAAATTTGGTTAAATTCCTTTGCATGATTCACGGATAATAAGTTGGTCATCCAAAATAATCTGATCCCTTTGGAGTTCCTCTTTGTTGATGAGTTTAAGCAATAATTCCATTGCATTTGTCCCAATTTCAAATGCCGGCTGGGCGATCGTTGTAATGCCTGGTTCAAAAATTGCGGAAAATTTCACATCATCAAAACCAATGATGGAAATATCCTCAGGCACTTTCATTCCCTTAGTTTTAATCGCTTTAATGGCGCCCATCGCCATTTCATCATTTGCAGCAAAGATAGCCGTAGGCAATTCACCTAGCGCTAAAAACTTCATCATGAGATTAAAACCGCTTTCAAATGTAAAATCACCTTCCTGTATCAAAACAGGTTCAACTTCTATACTTCGCTGAGCCATTGCCTGGTAAAATCCCTTCAAGCGATCCCTACCCAATACCACATTAAGAGGGCCTGTTATACAGCCAATTCTCGTATGACCCAAATCAATTAAATATTCCGTTGCTTTCCTGGCACCGCTTATGTTATCAATTGATACGGTCGGAATACCCGAGCCCTCAATATACTCGCATGCAAGTACTACTGGATAACTTTGGGCTGCTTCCTTAACTGCCTTCACTCCCGTTCTTGCGGTAAGCAAGACCATTCCATCGGCTTTTTTTTGCTGGAGGATGTCTAAATATCCATTTTCCAGTTCAACATCATTGCAGGTATCTCCAAGGAGAACCTGATATCCATTGTCTACTGCTACCGATTGTATTCCCCTTAAAACGTTGGAAAAAAAAGGATTTGTGATGTCTGGAACAACGACTAAAATGGTATTTGTTTCTAACCTTCTTAGTTGCCTGGCTAAAACATTCGGCTGATAATTGAGATCCTCAATTGCTTTTAAAACCTTTTCTGTAGTTGCTTCTTTTACAGCACCAGGTCTGCTTAATACTCTGGAGACTGTAGCAGTAGATACATTGGCCTTCTTTGCCACATCCACAATTCTTACCATAGTGCTCTCTTTTCCTTCCTTGTCTCTATAATTGGATTGTAATCGATTGCAAAAGTGGTGTCGAACTCGCTTCAGACAAGGAAATAATCATTTTGAAAACAATTTATTTCTATTCAGACATTGATTTTATTCTTTTAGACAAAAAAAGTAGATTTTAAAAAAAAATAAAAAAAAGACTCGAGAATAATACCGAGCCTTACAACGATTTATATTTTTGTAATTCTGCAAGCTTATTCTTAGAAATCTTAGCTGTTTCTGAATAGTTTTTAAAATATGCCTTATAATTTTGGTCAGCGGTTTCAATTCTTGTTAGCGCTTCCAAATTAATGATGTAGGATCTATGAGAAGCGACGAATCGCGAATCAAGCGTATTCTCCAAATTTGATAACGCCTCATTTATTTCGTACTTTTTGTCAAGTGTATGAATAACAGCCTTCCGTTCAGCTCTTTCAACAAATAGAATTTCCTCTAATGGCACAAATATCATTTGGTTGTGATGCTTAATCATTAAATCCTTTTTAATTGGACTACTCTGCTGATATTGAGCAGACAAACTTGCAGCTCTTTCTAATGAGGCATATAACCGCTCTCTCCCTATTGGTTTAACGATGTAATCGATTGCACTTACACCAAAAGCTTCTAGAGCAAATTCATCATGCCCCGTAATAAAGATCACTTGTATGGAAGGAAGGATTATTTTACATGATTTAACCGCTTCCATTCCATTTAACAAAGGCATACCTATGTCAACCAAAACGATATCCGGTTTTTCTTTTATCCCTAAGTGGATTAATTCTTCCCCATTCTCTGCTTCTCCGACAATTTCGTAATTTGGCAGGCTCAGAATAAAATGCTTTAACAACTTTCTAGATGCAGCGTCATCTTCAGCGATCATTACTCTCACCCTTCGTCCCCCCTTAGTATATTCTCTAATATATATAATAATAAAAATATTCACAGAAAACAAAAGGACAATGGGTAACCCCCCTAATTGGACATCCATAAAAACCCGGCAGGCTCCGCACCTGCCGGGTTCTTTTTCAAGCATACTGCTTACTGCTCTCTTCCTTGTGAAAAAAGTGCTTCATCGCCTGGAATACATCCGATTTCTGTTTTAGAATGTAATACATAAACCTTTCATCTTTTATATTTTTATAGGCGGTCATCAAGGTCGAATGGCGGTTGTACTGATTCACCTCGCCGTAGCCAAACATGTTGGATACCTTCATCAGGTCGCCGACAAGCTTGACACAGCGGGCATTATCCGAAGTAAGATTGTCTCCGTCGGAAAAATGAAACGGATAGATATTAAACTTGGCTGGATTGTATTTTTCATCAATCAGCTCCAGCGCTTTTCGGTAAGCTGAAGAGCAAATGGTTCCGCCGCTCTCTCCTTTTGAGAAAAAATCTTCCTCTGAAACGACTTTTGCTTCCGTATGATGGGCAATAAACTCAATTTCCACCGTATCATACTTCGTTCGCAAAAAGCGGGTCATCCAGAAGAAAAAGCTGCGGGCCATATACTTTTCCCAAATCCCCATTGAGCCGCTCGTGTCCATCATTGCCAACACGACTGCTTTAGAATCTGGCTTGAGCACCTCATTCCATGTTTTAAATTTTAAATCGTCTTTATAAATGGGATGGAAAGCTGGCTTGCCGTTCATTGCATTTCGCTTAAACGCCGACAACATTGTCCGCTTTTTATCGATATTCCCCATCAATCCCGTTTTTCGGATATCATTGAATTCAATATTCTCAACAAGATTTTCTTCCTGCTCTTTTCTTTTTAAATTGGGGAGCTCCAATTCCTTGAAAAGGGCTTCCTCCAATTCCATTAAAGAAACCTCGGCCTCGTAATAATCCTCACCCGCCTGATCTCCTGCTCCTTGCCCTTTCCCCGGAGCTTTTTGTCCGGAATCGTCACGTGCAATTACATCACCAACTTGGCTATCACCCTCACCTTGGCCCACGTGTTTATTTTTATCATAGTTATAGCGAATTTTATATTCGTCCAAAGATCGAATTGGAATTTTTACCACATCGCGACCATTTGACATAATGATACTTTCCTCTGTAATGAGGTCTGGAAGATTGTTGCGAATCGCCTCTTGGACTTTTTCCTGATGTCGCTGCTGGTCATCGTGGCCTTTCCGGTGGAGGGACCAATCTTCTCTTGAAATCACAAATTGATGGTTATCGTCGGTCACTATAAACCCCTCCTTGAAAAATTTCTCAAAAATCTGCTGCACCTTTTTATAAACCAAACATAGAATATCCCGAGTGTAAAAAATTCATTATAAATGTTGATTACTTTATCCTATGCAGAAAAGCAGAAAAATTTACAAATAATTGCGACAATTGATGAACAAACCTAGGAATTGGACAATCTTAAAATCTCGGGTCACTCCAAAAATTCAATATTTGATGATGTAGTGGGTTATAGGCAGCAAACTCATAGCCATTGGAATAAAGATAATCAATTACTTGGGGCAATATCGACGCCGTTCCTTTTGTTACGTGCATTAAGATCACAATCGGTTCCTGTTTATTCTTTACCACTTCCAAACCTTTTTGGATATTTTCTAAAATTTTCGGCGGATCCGTTCGCTGGTATTTCCAATCCATTGAATCGATATTCCAATCCCACATTTTTAATCCGTCATCCGCTAAAGCCTTGCGGAACGGTTCCGTCATAAACGGTTTACTGCCATATGGCGCTCTTATCAGCTTTGAATCCACCCCGGTTACCTCAAACAAAGTTTTTCTTGTCTGCTCCATTTCATTAATGACATTGCTTGGGTTTCCTCCATAAAGCTTATTTTTATCATGTGAGACGCTATGCAAGGCGGGATAATGACCTTCGGCAACAAGACGCTTAACAGCATCCTGAAATGAGCGAATTTGCGGCTCAAGCATAAAAAAGGTTGCTTTTGCATTTTTGGCTTTTAAAATATCAAGAATTTCATTGAGATGTTGATTGGGTCCATCATCAAACGTTAAATACACAACTGGTTTTTGTGCATTCGGTTGTTCTTTTCTCGCTGCGATTGGTATCGTTTTAAGCAGGTGTTTTTTGAAATCCTGTTCTTGCAAAATTGGATTTTCGCCGTTGGTCAGCTGTGCACGATAACCGAAAAAATCTGTTACAAATTCCATTGGTAAGTAAAGATTGTTATTTTTCTTAACGATCTTTATAGATTTTCTCAGCCCCATTGAAGATGTGACCATCTGTTGATTTATGAAAAAGCGAATCCATTGATTGTCTTTTTTTAACAAAATAGTTTCCGTAACTGAATCGCTGGTTATTTTAAGTTTTAGTGATTCGCCAAGATTAAAAATTGGCATATATGTAATATTGTTTTCGGTAATTTTTGCAGTTGAAGAAAAAAAGATGGGTTTATTGATGGCAATCTTGTGAACCTGGCTTGGATCAGTCGAGGATGTTAAGTTAATTGCTTGTCCGCTCTTTAATTCGGCTACAATTAAAACAATCAGCAGCAAAAACCACCATTTTTTCATTGGCATTGATTCCCCTTTTTCTCATATCGTTACTTCAATATGTATTAGAGGGTATCTTGGTTTATGTTTAGTACTGCAAAAATTGGCCAAACATGTATTGCAATATGTAAAAAAAAGCCTATCATCAAGAGTATAAATATCCCCTTAATGATAGGCTCCCTCGGGTCGAAAATAATTTTGTTTAATTTGACGCTCTAGATGAACTGCGTTCAACCCAAAAGGTTCAACTTTTTTAATATTAATGACCAGCAACTTTCTCAAGTCCACCTGGCTTGTTATGAACAGCGATTTTGTTAATGAGTTTATCACTTTCAGTATTTAACCCTTTAAGATTCACTTTAACACCATTTTGATGATACTTTATGACAACTTTATCAATGGCACCAACAGCAGAATCATCCCAAATATGGGCATTTGATAGATCCAAATCAATTTCATTTACTTCCTCTTTATAATCAAAACTGTTTAAAAAATCGGTTACAGAAGCAAAGAAGAGTTGGCCCGAAACATGATAAACCTTTTTATGAGCACCCTTTGCTGAAAGACTGGTTACACTTACTTTTGAGATTTTTGATGCAAAGAATATTGCGCTTAATATAACGCCGACTAAAACTCCCATAGATAAGTTGTCCGTTTTCACCACTGTTATAACTGTTGCAATCATAACAATTGTATCCGTAAACGGTACCTTTTTTAATGATTTTAAGCTAGACCAGTCAAATGTTCCGATTGAAACCATAAACATTACACCAACTAGTGCCGCCATTGGAATTTGGACGAGTAATCCTTGAAGTGAGACAATAAGTGTCAATAGAAACGCACCTGCAACAAATGTAGATAAGCGCCCTCTGCCACCAGATTTAACATTAATGACAGATTGACCAATCATCGCACAGCCAGCCATACCACCAAACAACCCCGATACGATATTAGCAATTCCCTGACCGCGCGCTTCCATATTTTGATCACTATCTGTGTCTGTCAAATCATCCACAATGGAGGCAGTCAATAATGTTTCCACTAGCCCTACAACAGCAATAGATAAGGAATATGGAAAAATAATTTGCAACGTCTCAAAATTAAATGGAATGTCCGGAATCAAAAAAACAGGTAATTTAGCTGTTAATTCACCCATGTCTCCAACTGTACGAACATCGCTTCCAGTAAAAATCGAGATAGCTGTAATAACCATAATTGCAACTAACGGGGATGGTACAGCTTTTGTAAAACGAGGCAGGATATATATAATCGCGAGAGCTCCAGCAACCATCGCATACATTTGCCATGTTGCCCCTTTAAACTGAACGAGTTGAGCTGAAAAGATTAAAATGGCAAGAGCATTTACGAAACCTGTCATAACTGAACGAGGTACGAATTTCATTAAACGTCCTAACTTTAGCGCTCCCATAATGATTTGAATAACACCTGTCAAAATAGTAGCTGCGAGTAAATATTGCAAGCCGTGTTCCTTAACTAAGGAACCCATCAACAGCGCAGTCGCGCCAGTCGCAGCAGAAATCATCGCTGGGCGTCCTCCAACAAATGCAATCGTTACTGCAATACAGAACGAAGCGTACAAACCTACCATCGGATTAACACCTGCAATTATTGAAAAGGCAATTGCCTCTGGTATTAAAGCAAGGGCAACAACAATCCCCGCTAATATATCTCCTTTGACGTTACCAAACCATGAATATTTAATTGTACTTAAATTCAAACTTAGCACCTCTCCCTTAAATGTTTTTTTATTTTTGACTTTCAACTCTCATAAAAGTCGGGTCCGTTGTTAACAAAACAGAGTATAAGGGATTGTGACAAATTTGTGAAATGCAATGAAAGCGAGAACATTCCACATTTTCTCTGATTTGCGCTATTTTCCTTCGTTCTTCGGGCAAATTTCAAAATTCACGAAAAAATGTTGATAAATAAAGGACGATCGGAGCATGAAATAATTCCACATCACGCTAAAACTTAGATGTTTTTGTTACAAAAGACTATTAAAGACAACTATTATAAAAGAAAAACAGAATGGTAATAAGGATTGTTTATTTTACAATCAACACAGGACAATTTGCTCGTTTAGCCACTTTATGGCTTACGCTTCCTAAAACAAATTCTTGAAGCACGTTTAGCCCTCTGCTCCCAATGATAACGATTTCAAAATTATTCTTATTTACATAGTCAACTATGATAGAACCTGGCTCACCATGCAGAATCTTAATCTCATATGTCACATTCGATTGTTGGGCCATTCTTTCTACTTCCTTCAATCGGTTTTTACGGTGGTCACCTATATCGGCGGTATTCCAATTACTAAGAACGTCAGATTTTACTTTGTCGGGATCGACAACATATAAGATCTCGATATTGGAATTAGGATTACATTTAGCAATCTTAATCGCATTTTCTGCCGCTCTTTTGGAGTGTTCAGAACCATCTGTTGCTAATGCAATTTTCTTGTACATTTTCAATCCACTTCCTGTCTGGATAAACTTATGCGCTATATTCATATTACCACTTTTTATTTCAACCTTCTGCATTTGTTATTTTTTTTAAAAAGCGAGCGCACTATTTTTAGTCAGTTGGAAATTCGAAGAAACAAAAAACGAAACTCTGAAGCATAAGAAAAGACTGGCGGTTATCTCTGCCAGCCTTCTTCCAATTTCCCAAATGAACTTTTACCGATTTAGCAAACTGCCGACATAGCGCAGCAATTCATTTGCAGATGTCGTATTGTAGCCATGCTCATCGACAAGTCTTGCAACCACTTCATTTATCTTCTTCAACTGCTGTTCATCCGGTGTTTTCGTGGATGTAGTAATTTTTACTACATCTTTTAAATCAGCAAAAAGCTTCTTCTGAATCGCTTCGCGGAGGTGGTCATGTGAATTGTAGTCAAACCGCTTTCCTTTCCTTGCATAGGCCGAGATGCGAATTAAAACCTCTTCTCTAAATGCTTTCTTGGCATTTTCAGAAATGCCAATTTGCTCTTCGATAGAACGCATCAGCTTCTCATCTGGATTGATTTCTTCCCCTGTCAGCGGATCGCGCAGCTTTGCTTTATTGGTGTATGCCTCCACATTATCTAAATAATTGTCCATCAGTGTTTTAGCTGACTCTTCATACGAATAAACAAACGCTTTTTGAACTTCTTTTTTAGCAAGATTATCGTATTCTTTCCGTGCCAATGAGATAAAGTTCATGTAGCGCTCACGCAGTTCAGCCGTAATGGATGGATGCTGATCAAGCCCGTCTTTTAAAGAACGAAGGACATCGAGAGCATTGATAGAGGGCACTTCTTTTCGAATGATGGTTGAAGAAATCCGGTTAATGACATAACGAGGGTCGATGCCGCTCATTCCTTCATCCGGATATTCCTTTTTCATTTCATCAACATCTGCGGAATTGTAGCCTTCAACACTTTCGCCATCGTAAAGACGCATTTTTTTCACTAAATCGATGTCGCCCTTTTTCGGTTCCTTCAGGCGGGTTAAAATCGTAAACATAGCGGCAACCTTTAACGTATGCGGAGCAATATGAACATTGGCCACATCGCTTTCATTGATCATTTTTTCATAGATTTTCTCTTCTTGTGAGACTTTGAGGTTATAAGGAATCGGCATCACAATAATCCGCGAATGAAGAGCTTCATTCTTTTTATTGGAAATAAATGAACGGTATTCCGTTTCGT
This sequence comes from Bacillota bacterium Lsc_1132, assembly GCA_044598425.1. Lineage (GTDB taxonomy): Bacteria > Bacillota > Bacilli > Bacillales > Cytobacillaceae > JAEVLT01. The sequence goes on along the minus strand of CP172536.1, from coordinate 766,696 downwards.
TCGTATGGGCAACAATGAGTTCGTCTGCGGAAATAAGCGCAAATCTTCCCGCTTTAAAGTTGCCTTCTTGTGTTAGTGATAAAAGATGCCACAAGAATTTTTCATCGCATTTCAGCATTTCTTGAAACTCCATCATTCCACGATTGGCTTTATTCAGCTCGCCATCAAAGCGGTAAGCCCGTGGGTCAGATTCAGAACCGTACTCAGCAATCGTTGAAAAATCGATACTGCCGGTTAAATCAGCGATATCCTGCGATTTTGGATCGGATGGGCTAAACGTTCCGATCCCCGTTCTTCGATCCTCAGAGAAAAAGATTCTTTCAACAAGAACGTCCTCAATTCTTCCTCCATACTCTTCTTCAAGACGCATCATATTGAGCGGCGACAAGTTTCCTTCAATGCGAATTCCATATTCATTATTAAAGTCTTCCCGCAAATGGTGCGGAATGAGGTGCAGGGGATCCTCGTGCATTGGGCAGCCCTTTATCGCAAAAACAGAGCCCCGTTCCGTCCGGGTATAGGCCTCCAATCCTCTTTTTAACATCGTTACGAGGGTTGATTTTCCGCCACTTACAGGTCCCATTAATAGCAAGATACGCTTTCGGACGTCCAGCCTTTTGGCAGCAGGGTGGAAATATTCTTCAACCAGCCGTTCCAGTGCTTCCTCTAGGCCAAACAATTGATTATTAAAGAAACGGTATCTTTTTACTCCCTTTTCTTCTTCAATTCCAGCATCCTTGATCATATTATAAACCCGAGAATGTGCTGACTGGGCTACCCATGGCCTTTCCTTCAACAGCTCTAAATAATCTGCGAATGTTCCTTCCCAACGAAGCTTTTCTTCTTCCTCTCGATACATTTCAATTTTTTTTAAAATATCCATTTGGTCCTCCCCCTGTCGCGTAATCAGAGACGATTAATATACTCTATGCGTTTTGCCAATTGAACATGCACGCCATCAAGAAAACTTGCGAAGGCCGAGACTTCGTTTTCCCGAAGAAAAAGATGAACTCCCTCTTTTTGATTTTATTCAGGTGGGCTATAATAGGTGGTAGTACCCATTATCAAAAAATTAAAAAAACGATCGTTAGGGGGCTTTCAGACGATGGGAACATTTTTAATTGTTTTAGTCATGATCACATTTTTGTCTGCTATATTCACCGCCGGATATAATGATAAGCCAGGATCTACGAAGTAAGCCATCTCCAACTGCAAGAACAAAAGGTGCAAGCGCCTTGGTCAGCCCCGACAAGCTTAAGACGGCACCCGCAGGACGGTCCTGACCTCCGGAGGGGGGACGGTTTAAGACCTCGAGGGGCTAGGCGCTGGAGCTAGATTCAGAAAACTTATGCAAGGTTACCCACAATGTAAAAATTTATAATTTCCTAGACCAAACAAAAGGCTGCCCTTAATGACAGCCTTTTGTGCTTAACGCAAATCCAGTTTATTTTTTTGAACAAATTCCTTCATATACATCCTTGACTTTTTCTCAAGCATTCGGGCGATTTGTTCCGTCCATTGATCTTTACGGGATCCACCGGTTCGATTTTCATAATAGCTAGATGTGATGTTATTATATTCCTCTAACTGTTCTACAAATACTCCTTCATCCTGCTCGTACTCATTTTCATGGTATACATGCTCGAAAGGCAGCCTTGGCTTTTTATCCGTTATTTTTGCCGGATAGCCGATCGCCATACCAAACAGCGGGATCACACGCTCAGGCGTTTTTAACAGTTTTTTTACCTCTTCAAGATTGTTGCGGATACCGCCGATGTAACAGATTCCAAGTCCCATTGATTCAGCTGCTGCTGCTGCATTTTGCGCTGCCAGTGCGGCATCGATAATGGCCGCCATAAATTTTTCCGTGCTTTCAATCGATGGAATGACATCTTTGTGTTCCAATTCACCAATGACTTCGTGGCGATGAAGATCAGCGCAAAAAACGAAAAAATGGCCATTGTTTGCCACATATGCCTGTTCTCCTGCAATTGCGGCCAGTTTTTTCTTTTTTTCCTTATCTTTGATTCCAATAATCGAATAAGCTTGAATATAACTGGATGTGGATGCTGACTGCGCACAGGCAACAATGGTTTTTATTTGTTCATCTGTTAACGGCTTTTCTTCAAAATGACGAATTGACCGATGATTCAGTAGCGTCGAAATAACCTCGTTCATTGCAAATCTTCCTTTCAAAATGTTTTCTACTACCATTTAAACAGAACCGCCATTAAAAAATAAGAAAAGCGCAAGGCTACGCTTCCGAAGCTTATTCTTGTGGAGCTAGACAGTTATCAAAGTTAAGATATAAATTCGGATTAGCCAAAAAGACCGCTTCAAAACTTAAGACAGCCTTTATCGTAAATTTGGATAGTTTTGCTGGCGCAGCGCTTCATATACTAAAATGGCTGCAGTATTCGAAAGGTTTAATGAACGGACATTTTCGTTCATTGGAATTCTTAAAGCGGCATCTTTATTTTTTTCAATCACATCTTTTGGCAGCCCTGACGTTTCGCGGCCAAAAATAAAATAGTAGTCTTTCGTTGTGTCACTGTAATCAAATGTGGTATGCGGCTTTTGACCAAATTTTGTTAGGTAGAAAAATTCGCCACCTTGGTTTTTCTCGTAAAACTCATCGAGAGAGTCGTAATAAATAATATTAACAAATTCCCAATAATCAAGTCCGGCTCTTTTTAACATTTTATCGTCGGTTGAAAACCCGAGCGGCCGGATTAAGTGCAGCGTTGTATCCGTTGCCGCACAAGTCCTTGCAATATTCCCTGTGTTGGACGGAATTTCTGGTTGATATAATACTACATGATTTGCCACGTTTTTCACCCCATAAATTTAAAAAACTCTATTTGCAATTATACCACTCTTACAGGCGTCGGCAAGAATGTTTACTGTCCATCATAAATCGCAAAAAATTTATATTTTATGTTCGGTGTGTAGGCAGAAGAATCTTCGTATGCCCAATACCGCATGCGGCTATTGTACGTGTGGGCATTGACAAGCGGCATGCCGTAAGCATCCTTTCCGGTAACAATGGTATTGTGATCAAAACGTCCGTCTCCCTGGAAATCATAGCAAATTACATCGCCTAGTGATAATTGATCCGGGCTTGATACTTCCCTTGCCCGCAAACCAACTCTTGAAGTAGATAAATAAAGCCTCAAGGAGTTTGCCACCGCCCAGCTGTAACTCCAATTGTGATTCATCAGCCACCACCCCTTCGAACGGTTTGGATAACCATTCATCGGCGCACCGCCTTCATGCAGGCATTGTGAAATAAAATTGGTGCAATCCACTTCAAATTTTTTATATGCGGGATTATAGCTATTCCACCAGCGCTCCGCATATTGGACTGCCTTTAGGCGATTGTATTGATAACTTAGCCGCTCATCGCCGCTGCCTTCTGCAAAAACAGGCATATCTTCAGGAAGTTTCCGATCGGCAAAAGGGTTGATTTCGTCATCTGAAATCAGTTCATCCTTGTAAAATCTGGCGACTCTTTCTTCTATTTCTTCCTCCAAATACAAATGACCGTTTTGTTTAATCAAATATTGAAATTGAGCCGCATATTTCGCTCTCGTTATCTCGCCTTCAACAACTTCTCCGAGCGATTTTCCAGTTGCTTTCACTTTTACAATTTCAGCCGACCTTTTCGCGAGTGACTCCTTCTTTTTTTCCGCCTTCGGATACAAGGAATCAAAATTGCGTGGCTCAGATACATAATGATTTACCCTTTTTTCAAATAAATCCTGCAACTGCTTAAACAAGTTCATCACCCCTCTTTTTTTATCCATATAACTATGAATATGCGCGGTGTAACGAAAAAGAGCGAACACAAGTTGTCCGCTCCTTTTTTTGTCTTTCTTTTTGCAGTTAAAAAAATTTTTCATCTTAAAAAATTTATGCCTTTTTGAATTTCGGCTTTTGCTTCTTCATCTTTTTCTCTTTCATTGGCCTCTATCAAAGCTTTGAACGCTGTTTCTCCGCCAATTTTCCCAAGTGCCCAGGCGGCTGTACCCCGAATGACCGGCCGGGAGTCATTCATCATGACATCGATTAACTCAGGGATGGCTGTCTCCTCTTTAAAATGAGCCAGCGCGATCATTGCGTTTCGCTGAATCGGCTTTTTCCCTCTCCAGGAACCCGCCAGCAAACCAAATTTTTCTTTGAACTCACGATTGCTTATTTTTAAAAGAGGCTTTAATTTTGGCTTCAAAATCTCTGGATCGAATTCCATTTCTTTGTGAAAATGGAAGTCTTTTCCTTTATTTACCGGACAAGCTGTCTGGCATGAATCACAGCCATAGACGCGGTTTCCGATCGTCTCCCGAAACTCATCAGGCAAAAATCCTTTCGTTTGGGTTAAAAAACTGATGCACCGTTGGGCATTGATTTGCCCACCTTGAACTAATGCACCGGTTGGACAAGCTTCCAAACATTTCGTACATTCGCCGCACTGGTCTTCCATTGGAGTATCAGGTTCAAAAGGAATGCTCGTAATCATCTCGCCTAAATAAACATAGGAGCCAAATTCCGGGGTAATCACGGCGCAGTTTTTTCCGCTCCAGCCAATTCCGGCCCTTACTGCAACAGCCCGATCCGACAGCTCTCCCGTATCAACCATCGATTTGAGCCTGACCTCGGGAACCCGTAACCGGATAAAGTCCTCAAGCTTTTTTAGCCGGTCGTGCAGAATGTGATGATAGTCCATTCCCCATGATGCCCGGCAGAAGATCCCTCGCCTCTCTCCCTTTTTGCTTTGAACCCGAACCTTCATTTTTGCAGGATAGGCAAGAACCACCGAAATAATCGAGCGGGGCTCTTCCATTAACAGAGCAGGAGTAACCCGTTTTTCGATATCAGGCTCTTCAAAACCGGATTGATAGTTCAGTTCCTGCTGGCGGATCAGCCGATTTTTCAACTCCACGAATGGGTCTGCAGTGGTAAAGCCAATTTTATCAATACCGATTTGCTTGCTATATTCAATTACTTCTTGTTTTAATTTTGTGACATCCATTTTGCTGTCCCCCTTTCTTACAGGGAAAAAATGCATGAAAAAGATTTTCAGTCCACTTTATGATAAACTACATTTAATAAATTTTGGAGGTGCAATCGTTGGAAATTCGAATTTCATCAGAATTGACCAAGTTAATTCCCACTTTTAAGCTTGGAATCATAGAATATCAGAATATTACGGTTGGTCCTTCTCCGCAAATGTTAAAAGGCAGACTGCAGCTTTTTCAGGAATCAATCTTTTTTGACATGGAAGGAAAAAGTGTGACTGAACTGCCAGGGATCCAGGAATGGCGGCAAATTTTTAAAAAAACAGGGAAAGACCCGAACCGCTATCGCCCTTCAGCAGAAGCGCTATACAGAAGAGTACAAATGCAAAACTATCTCCCAACCGTTAACAGCGCGATTGACTTAAATAATTTTCTCTCGCTGCAATATCAGTCACCAATTGGCATTTATGATGCAGAGAAACTCACAGGTCCGGTCACAGTTAGGATTGGAAGGGAAGGCGAAGAGTATACTGGACTAAACGGGCGTTCGAACTCTCTAAACAAGCTAATTCTATCAGCTGATTTAATTGGGCCTTTTGGCAGTCCATTTGTCGATTCCGACAGGGCTCCAGTAACGGAAAACACCCAAAATGCCCTGCAAATCATTTACCTAAGACCATCGCTGGATATAAAAAATGCTCAAAAATTGACTGAATCGCTAATGAAAATGATTCTTCAAATAAGCGGCGGTGAAGCATCTCTTCGCATAATCGCAAGTGACTAGCTTCCGCTTTTCCTAAAAGATTGGCTAAAAACATGAAAAAACGCAATGCAACGTTCTTTGCGAAACGGTACACTGCGTTAGTTAACTATGTATGGAGCGGGTGATGGGAATCGAACCCACGACATCAGCTTGGAAGGCTGGAGTTTTACCATTAAACTACACCCGCATGTCGAAGTTTGTCGAACCTTGTTGTTTTTTGAACAATATAGTTATTATTATGCGCCAACTTCACTAATTCGTCAAGGCTTCATTCGAATTTTTTTCTTAACGCTAAAAACGGGCCCTGGAGAAGGATCTCCTCTGCCCGTTTACAATTCTGCTGACACTCGATGGCTGTCAATTAATAAATTGTTTATCAATCAAATTTTTAAAGTTCGGCTTATCTTTTAAAAACTTTAATTCATATGAGGAATCCGAAAAATCCTGAATTGCCTTTTCGTCCACCTGGTAGGTAAAGCCAATCCGCTTCCAGGCTAGGTCGACAACTGATTTTTCAAGCTTTTGCCCTGTTGTTTCTTTAATATCTTTTATGGCGATTTCCTTGGCCTGTTCCGGATTTTTATTGATAAAATCAACTGCTTCTTTGTGGGCGGCAATGATTTTTTGAATCACTTTTGGATTTTCTTTAATCTCTTTGCCTGTCGTTACAAGAACGGAGGCTGGCAGTGTCTTACCGAAAGAAACTTGATCCCAGTCAATTACAACGTTTGCCCCTGTTTGCTGCTCAATAACGGCGGCCCAAGGTTCCGGCGCAACAGCAATATCAATTTTTCCAGCTTGCAGCATGCTCGCATACTGTGCCGGATTTCCGGTTAAATGATTCATCGTTCCGCCAATTCTTTTCGAAGTAATACCTGCTTTTTCTAAATACGTTTCAAACTGAACATCATGCGTGCAGCCAACCCCAGGAGTAATGAAAGTTTTACCGGAAAAATCATTAACGGTTTTGATTCCGCTGCCTTTTCTAGCAAGAACCACTGTTCCGCCAGTAGAGGCGCCAGCAACAATTCGAACATCTGCTCCGGTGGTGAAATTGTTCATTGCTGGTCCGGGTCCCACCAGCCCGGCATCGATATCGCCTGTTTTGAGGGCCGGCATGAATGAGCCGCCTTCAGCAAAGGTTTTATAGACCACCTTCGTTCCATCACCAAGGTGCTTTTCATAAAATCCTTCATCCTTTGCCACCATCGCCGGCACATGATTAATATTCGGAAAATAACCAATGACAATTTCTTTCGGAGCCGCAGCCGACTTTTGTGTATTACCGCAAGCAGCAAGTACCATCGATAAAGCCCATAATGCTGCTAAAAATAACCATTTTCTCTTCATTTACCTTCTCCCCCTTTTATCCTGCTAGTCCCCAGCGCTCCAGTACGGATTTTTCAATTCGCTGGAAAAGCAGCTGATCTACAATTGATCCAATCACGCCAATAATAATCATGACGGCAATGACAAGTCCCATATTGCCAAAATCGGATGCGTACCTTAGGGTGTATCCTAGCCCTGGACCAGTGCTCAACAATTCCCCAGCCATCAACGCTCGCCAGGCAAAGGCCCATGCCAGCCTGGCACCGGTCACCACATATGGAATCGAAGCTGGGAAGCTGACCCGCCAAAATAAATTCAGTCCGCTTGAGCCCATTGTTCTTGCTGCATTGATAAATAATGGTGAAACATTTTTCAATCCCATGCGGATATTTAAAGCCATAACAAAGGTCCCACCCAATGTAACAACGAAAATAACGGATACTTCATTCATTCCAAACCACATGATCGCTAGCGGCAGCCAAACAATACTCGGAACGCTTTGCAGTGCCAGCAGCAGCGACCCGACGGTTTCATCTGCCGTTTTTGATTTTGCTAAAAGTATTCCAAGAAGCGAACCAATAACAAGTGATAATCCAAGCCCAATAATCAGCCGTTTGAAGCTGGCGAGCAGATCAAACAAAAGCGTTTTGTCTCCAAAACCTGTAAGAAGCGACTTCCATACCGTTAATGGCGACGGCAGGATTGTCGGCAGCCAAAGATTTATCCATGAACCCAGCCCCCATAAGCCAATCAGAATGGCAAAAAATATCATTCGTTTAGTGGCCGGTTTCATCTTCCAATTCCTCCCTTACAACTTTATCAATCTCATTTTTTAAAAAACTCATAATATATTCCTCAATTTCAAACATTTCTTTTTTATACTGATCCCTTGGTCTGGGCAGGTTGATTTTTATATCTTGCAAAACAGTCCCCGGCTTCGTTCCCATCACAATCACCCTGTCTGAGAGCTTAATAGATTCAAAGATGCTATGGGTTACGAATAAAATTGTTTTATGCGTTTCCATCCAGATTTTTTCAAGCTGGACGTGAAGGCGGCTGCGTGTCTGCTCATCAAGAGCGCCAAATGGTTCATCCATCAACAGAATCTCCGGATTCATTGCGAGTGCTCTGGCAATTGCCACCCGCTGCTGCATGCCTCCGGATAGCTCATGGGGATAGTGTGCATGATATTTGCTTAACTGAACCATTTTTAAAAATTTCTTTGCTTGTTCCATTGCCTCTATTTTTGACATTTCTTTTTTTAAAGGAAACATGACATTTTCAGTTACATTAAGCCAAGGAAACAATGCTGCCTGCTGAAAAACCATGCCGCGGTCCTTCCCGGGCTTCGTAACTTGACGATCTTCGACGAGAATTTCACCACTTGTGGCCTTTGTCAAACCGGCTACAATCGAGAGAAGTGTTGACTTTCCGCACCCCGAAGGTCCCAATATGGAAATAAACTGACCCTTTTCAATCGTTAAGTGGATATCATGTAAAATTTCAACCGGTTGTTTATCTTTGTTTAAATATTGTTTATTCACATGGTTTATCGTAATCAACCGAATTACCGCCTATTCATATAATTCATATTATTTTACTTGGATTAAACATAATTATACGTTTTTCCATTACATTGTCAAGATTATTTCAAATTTTTCGTTCGAGTTGCTGATTTTTCCCCTTATGTTACAATTTGACAATCCGTAGACGAGGCGAGGGAAGCGACATAGTCAATAGGGCGCTTGCGCTAGACCGTTATCGAAGTGCATATATAAATTCTGATAGTAGGACAAAAGGGAAAAAGAAACTACTTTTTACCAGCTTCGCTATTGTTGCCTTTGCCATCACCGCAACGGATGTTTATTTTTGGGGCTTCGATAAATCTAACTCTTTCGAGCAGTTTTCTTGTCGATAAAAACGGTAATCAAGCGGCTAATACAACTCCTGCTGGCACTTCAAAGATCAGTGGAGCTAAAGCGGATTTGCAAATCAATGATCAACCAGCCGAAGAAGACGTCATCCAGACGATGCATGAAATGACCCATCAAAAAATCAAGGCAGATGAAAAATGGGGAGCTGTCCCGCTCACTCAGAATACTGCAAATGAGGGTGTTTTATTTTTTTGTAAAATTCCACAATTGGACGCTTTCTTGTTTGTTTTACATGCTAAAATAGTTTAAATGAAATTAAAAGCAATCACTAAGGAGTCTGTTATGTTCAATATTCTTTTGATTTTTGCCTTACAATTAATCTACGTACCAGTCTTAACGCTAAGGACAATCTTTTTGGTAAAAAATATGAGTGTTGCTGCATCGTCATTTGGCGTCCTTGAGGCCTTGATTTATGTATTTGGGCTTTCATTGGTTTTCTCCGGTCACCAAAGCATTGCCGAAATGATCGTTTATGCGGTCGGATTCGGAGTCGGGCTTTACATTGGAACACGAATTGAAAATAAACTTGCGATCGGTTACACATCCTTAGTGGTAAATCTAATGGAACTAAATGAAAAACTGATTGATCTATTAAGGAATAAAGGTTTTGGCGTTACCGTCTTTGAAGGAATGGGGCGCGACAGTAAAAGATATCAATTGGAAATTCTCACAAAACGTAGCCGGGAAAATGAAGTTTTGGATTTAATCGAAGAATATGAACCGAAAGCTTTCATTATTTCCTATGAACCGCGAAGATTTAAAGGCGGTTTTCTCGTAAAGTCGATGAAGAAATATGTCAAATAATGCATTTGATCGGGAGAGGAAACCCTTACCTCATCTAACTCGGCGAATGCCGAGAGTATATTTCAGTAATTGGAGGGATTTCTTTTGACGATTGAAGGAAAAATTGTTGTCATTACCGGAGCCAACAGCACATTGGACAAGCAGCTGCTGAAAAACTAACCAGCCAAGTGATGTCGTTCGGGCTATTGAGGAATTTCAAAACGAGGGATATTCTGTGAAGGACTTATCGATTATGGCAAATAAACAGCCGTTTTTCTCTTAATTTTCAAATTTTCATTTCGTATTTTCTGGTTTCGCAATAGAAAATAGTAGCGTAACAAATTAGTAAGCTCAGAGCGATAATGCTCTGAGCGCTTTTATTTTTCGGTAGGCAATTGTCATTCGTTAAATTGTTATTTGATAAGTTTTTTCATTCCCCTACTTTTAATACCCAAACTGTCTTGACTTTATGATCTCTTGGATATTCTCACAACATTCAATATGCTGGCTGCTAAGCCGCCCCATATGACAACGATACCGATCACCATCATCGTAATTGCGCTTCCTAACATGTTAAGCACTCTCCTTATTTTCTACAACAGTAGATATCGATTTCCAACGCTTAATGGAAAACAGGACGCCAGCTGCCAGAGTGACTGATACGACTAGCCACCCAGCCAAAGTAATCAGCTCTATCGGGTAATCACCATAGTTGTGTTTTATATTCTGGCGTACAGAATCAAACATCATATAACCTAGGACAAGAGGAGTGATGACAGCCAGACAAAACTTCCACCATGCTCCCGTACGTATATCGGAAACCGCATTCGCATGCGATTGTAATACGCCAAGCTGTTTAAAGACCCAAGCAACTAAAACGACTTCAAATAAACCCGCAAGAGCCACCCCAAAATTGTTAATAAAATAGTCTGTGACATCTAGCAGATACAATCCGCCGTGTGTAGCAAAAAGTAAAGAAATCAAAGTGGCGCCTAGTCCGCCGATTAATACAGCTTTGGCCCGAGATACATGGAATTTATCCTGAACAGCCGCAATATATGTTTCAATAATGGAAATGAGCGAAGTCATCCCTGCAAAAACAAGTGAAAGGAAGAACAACAACCCAAACAAGCCATTCAAACCAGGGAATTCATTAATGATGCTTGGGAAAACAACAAAAGCGAGTCCAACTCCACTTTCTACTACCTTATCAACAGGAACGCCTTGTTGATGGGCCATAAATCCGAGAGCGGAGAAAACTCCGATACCCGCTAATAACTCAAATCCTGAGTTGGCAAAACCAGTAATGAAGGCATTATTAGTGATATCTGATTTTTTTGGAAGATAGCTGGAATACGTAATCATAATGGCAAAGCCAATTGATAATGAAAAGAAAATTTGGCCGTATGCTGCTACCCATACTTTTCCATCAAGAATTTTATCCCAGTTTGGCTTAAAAAGAGCATTCAACCCTTCGCTTGCTCCTTCTAATGTCAAGGCACGAATCACAATCATCATAAACATTACAACTAGTGCGGGAATAAAAATCTTATTCAATCTCTCAATCCCTTTTGACACACCTCGATAAAGGACAAAGAGGGCAACAGCCCACACAATAAGCAATGGAACAACAATACCTGGTACCAACCCGCCAATTTCTCCCGGCTTTTTAGAAAGTTGCAAAACCTTGCCAAAAAGAAATCCGCTCGTATCCGAACCCCATTTAGTGTTGAATGAATAAATGCTGTATTTAACAGCCCACGCAATAATGACAGCATAATAGGTTGAAATGATAAACGAAATAAATACCTGCCACCAGCCTAGCCATTCCGCATTTTTATTCACTCGGAATAATGAGAGTGGCGATGATCCTCTAAATTTATGACCGATGGTAAATTCCATAATCAAAATGGGAATTCCTGCGGTTAAAAGAGCAAACAGATACGGAATGAAAAATGCTCCTCCGCCATTTTCATAGGCAACCGCAGGGAACCTCCAAATATTCCCTAAACCGACTGCGGAACCAATTGCCGCTATAATAAACCCATACCTCGAACCCCACTGCTGACGTTTTTCCAAAAGAAGCCCTCCTAAAATTATAACACTATACGTTTAATATTTCTGATAATTTAATTATTTTAATATATCGATTAATCAACAAACTGTCAAGGATTTTATGATTATTTGTCGTATTTTGTTATAGATAAATAACTTACATATCTGCCGGTCTGGCAGCGAGGAGACGGAAAAAACACACCATTTTTTTAATTTAAGGCATATACCTAGTTTCTAAGACAAATACCTTGACATAGGATACTGATGAAACTTACCTTAACAAAAGGATGCCGCTTTCCTGATTTACCGCATGTCCTTAACTTTTTTTGAAAGGAATAAAACAGATGTTTATACAATATTACAACCGTGGCAGAGGATCATTTCATTTTTATCCGTATAACAGTGAAAACTGGATCAAACAGCTTTTATTTAAAAATTATTTAAGTACGAACCTAGAAGTTTTAAAAGCGAAAGAAGCATTTGAGTAGACATAAAAAGCTAAACAGATAGAATCTGTAAGCTATTGCCGTGGCCCCCACAGCATAATTGAAACTCCAATAATACAAATCATTGCACCCAGCCAATCATAAAAATCAGGTGTTTTCTTATCCACTGCCCACCCCCATAAAACAGCGAGGACAATAAAAATCCCTCCATATGCTGCGTAAACTCTCCCAAAGCTTGGAAACTTTTGCAAAGTAGGCATTACACCATATGCAATCAAGACAATACTCCCGATCACCCCATACCAATAAGGTTTTCCTTCTCGCAACCATAACCAAACCAAATATCCTCCGCCAATCTCCGCAAGTCCAGCTAAAATAAATAATGAAATTGTGATAATCACTAAAATACTTCCTTTCAAAGTTCAGAAAATCATTTTACGCTTTAACCAGTTAGAACATCAAATGAAATTCTTTGCAACCGATCCCTCTATATAATTCTTAGCAGACATATAAAAATGAACACAAGAAACATTTCTTAGTTTATCAAACAGAAACTCCATAATTTGTTTAGCTGTTCCTTGTTTTTGAAAATCCCGGTGAACTACAACATCCTAAATAGCCGCATTAAAAACACCGTCTGTTATCTCTCTGCCAAATCCAATAATTCAACCATTAACCATAGCTAATGCTAATGCTAAATGGATAAAAAAAAACGGCATTTAATTGCCGCTTTTTTATTTTTATTCTTTCATCATTTTATTGAACATATAGGAACTTAATATCATAGCTGCGACAAACAATCCTAAAATAACATAAAGTCCGTAATCCATTTTTTCACCCCCATACCCTTTTTTTATTGGGTTACAGTGAAGGAATATCGATTAGCCATATACCTGTGTTAGATACCTTTTGGATAGTATTACTTTGCTAACAATCCCTTTATCTTTTTTAATTACTTTAACTCTTTTATTTCTTCATTGGCAGAATGTTATAGGCAGCTTGTGAATTTCATTTATTTATCTGGTCTTCTCCACTGCTATAGCCTACCAAATCAAATAAAACACTCATTATTATAGCACTCTATTGAACTCAAGACTAGCATTTACATTAAAAATTAGAACTGAAGAGTAAATTTATCGATATTTATCCTGCTTGGTAAAACCCTTTAAAACAAAAGTAAAATTCTACCATATATCTTTATCTATATTTTCGCCAAAAAGGCTAACCTATTGATAAATTTTGGTATTTAATTGGTAAATAAATCAATAACTCTTTCTTTTCATCCCTTCCATTGCTATTCGCTTCAAACAGATTTGAGGATTTTTCTTTTGCTGTTTTTTTAATGGCCTCCAATGCACTGGAACCTTTCTCATAAAGTTGCATTATGATATCTGCGATTTGGATGAGTAGGTAATGATTTTTTTTAAGCTCATGGTTGATTTTGCTCACTATGTTGATTGGAGCGGAAGGCGAGAGACTCCCCGAAAATGCTTATCGCATTTCCTTCGTTCGATGTTATTTCAAAGAAGCTATTCTCATGTCACGGATTCAGAATATCATGATTCAGCCAATATCTTCTGTTAAAATTTAGGGAATTGGGACAAAAGGGGAAATGTACATTAAGGTTATCCCTTAATCCCTGCCCAACTTCCACTTTTCAAAACTAATTCTTTAAACAACCTTAAGCTTATTTTATCGGATTGATACATGTATTCAGGATGCCATTGCACAGCCAGGACAAATCTTTTTCCTGGCATATAAACAGCCTCGATCAAACCATCATCTGCTTTTGCTGCACAAACTAATTGATCCGACAGCTTTTTAATTCCCTGATGATGGTAGCTGTTTACTGGTAAAAATTCCACTTTTGCTATGGAATAAAGCGGACTTTCCTTTTCAATCGACACCATATGAACAGGCTGGTCATATGGTGGATTTTGCTTATGGATTATTTCTGAGGGGAATTGAGACGGGAGGTCCTGATAAAGCGTGCCTCCTAACAAGACATTAAACAATTGGACCCCGCGACAAATCCCAAATACCGGCTTATCTAAAGCAATGGCTTGCTGAAAAAGTGTAGCTTCCATTTGATCTCTTTCGTCACAAGGCCTCCCGCAAACATTTTCTGCCTTTTCACCATAAAGATGAGGATTCACATCCTGTCCCCCGGTAAAAAGAAACCCATCGAAAGTCATTAAAATCGACAGGATTACCTCTTTATCAGTTGTTAATGGTAGCACCACCGGAATTCCACCTGCTTCCTCAATACCCCTCATGTATCCAGGCAGCATCCAATAGCTTGCTTTTTCCTCATCATATAATGGTAAAACACCGATCATTGGTTTAGCCATTTTTCCCATTTTCCTCCCCCAAAAACTATCCCCATGACTAAAATCTCCTTCTTCTCAAAGACCCGGGGAATCCGATTTCTTCATGGTATTTAGCAACGGTACGGCGGGAAATCAGGATCCCACTTTGCTCTAAAAGCTGAACGATTTTTTGATCAGATAAAGGTTTTTGTTTATCTTCTTCATCGATGAATGCTTTATTTTTCCTTTAATAACTACAGAAGAATCAGCTTTCCATTTGTTAGGCCAGCGGGTTTTTCCTGACTTAGACCGCATTTGAATAAGCAAACAGTCAACGAAGTTTCTCGCCCCAACGCCAATCTGGTCAAGCGATTGCAAAATATGAACAGCCTGCTCCATTTCTTCTATTGTTACTGAAAAATAACGAGTAGCAATCGCTGGTTCAATTTCCAAGAAACCATGCCGGTTTAAATTCCGATCAAAAATTTTAAGATGTTAATCTACTGTGGAATAGTGATTTTTAACAGCATCATTTGTTCGATTAAATGCTTTTCAAGCGTAAGTTTCGTATCTGAATAGTTATTAATCGGATTATAATCCGGATCTAGGGAAAGATTCCCTATGAAGGTTTCATGGATTGATGTAAAGAAAAGTCAGATCCCGGATTTTCCTTGAACTCCAAAACAGGATTCTCAACTGCCTGTTGATGGATGAAATCAACAAGTTCCTGGGATGAACAATGTAATATATTAATAGACTGCCTCAGCTTAAGGGTATTTTTAGTTTAAGTGTTTGAGTTGGGGATAACTCCATTCCTAATTGCATAATCTCACCTATTCTATAATTTCCGGCTCCCTTCTATTATAGTTTTTTGTGAATTAGAATTACATATATATGTTAGATTTTCTAACATACCATTTGCTGTTGGATTGATGTCCACAAAATTTTTTTGTTGCCTGTATCGCTTTCACCAACAAAAAGAGGGTTACTACTTACAGACGCCATCGCTTCTCTACCTATACAAAAGGGTTGAAAAGACGTGTTCCCGACAGCTAAGCATTTATGTTCCTGGGCAGGACTTACACCTACGAATAACGAGAGTGCCGGCAAGAAAAAGTCAGTCAGAATTTCGAGAGTTGGCTGCTACATCAAGCCCCTTTTGGTACAATGTGCTACAGCTGTAGTCAACAGTGAAATGCATCCCGAAATTCGAAACCGCTATTTAAGACTCAAAAAGCGCCGTGCTCATAATCGAGCCATTATTGCAATTGCACGAATGTTTTTAACTGCTATTTACAACATTCTAAAAAAGAAAGAGCCTTACAATGATGAATTATAATTTTAACCAAAATTTCTCATAAACATTATCAATGGGTGGCTTATTTTGCTATGCCCACTTTTATAAACGACTACCTCTAGTATTTATTTCAGACTTGTCCCCATTTTTCATATTTAAAAATAACCTTTGAAAAGGAGCTATTCTTAAAACTCAATAACCTAAATGATAATGAAATCATATTTCTTGAAGCGGTCCTTTACTTTTCAACTCTTCTGCAGCTATTTTTGAAAACCTTTACAATTTGAAGATTATCAAATTTATTGGTTCCTTATATAAGACTAATTTTACTGGTTATATGTTTTTTTGACTTTATTCTCCAAATAAAAAAGGACCTGGATCCGTGACATGAGAAATAAAAATTGAGGTAAAACATATGCAGAAGCGTATGAAATTGTCACGGAGTTTATGGTGTTTTATAACGAAAGACGGATGCATTCCAGTATTCTAGACTTGTCTCCAAAAGAATTCTACGAAAAACAGGAATCGCTTGTGGTCAAGGAGGTTCGGGTGTAACAGTGCCAAACTCCTCAATAAAAACGTCAACTAACTCATCTAAACTGTAGTCCAAATCTGATGGTTCGTCAAAGATGTTTCGTAATTCTTCCTTACTTAATCCCCCCTTCTTTCACTCTTGCGTTTTTCCTGCCAATTCTCATTTTTCCTTCTGGTCATACTTTTTCCACCTCACTGCACACGATTTTTCCTATCTGAATCATGCGAAGTGAATAACAAAAAAGAGCTCTCACAAACTGTGAGAACCCTTGATTTCACAGGGATTTTCCCGCTGTTTCGATACCGGTGGTCGGGGTCGAACCGACACTCCAGAAGGAACACGATTTTGAGTCGTGCGCGTCTGCCAATTCCGCCACACCGGCATATTAAAATTTTGGAGGCGGCAACCGGATTCGAACCGGTGGTAAAGGTTTTGCAGACCTCTGCCTTACCACTTGGCTATGCCGCCATTTTTTGGAGCGGAAGACGGGATTCGAACCCGCGACCCCCACCTTGGCAAGGTGGTGTTCTACCACTGAACTACTTCCGCAAACTGGCTGGGCTAGCTGGATTCGAACCAACGCATGACGGAGTCAAAGTCCGTTGCCTTACCGCTTGGCTATAGCCCAATATTAACATATTCATAACATAATTACTAGGAGTTTAATGGGGCGATTGATGGGAATCGAACCCACGAGTGCCAGAGCCACAATCTGGTGCGTTAACCACTTCGCCACAACCGCCATTATTTAATTGGCAGGGGTAGTAGGAATCGAACCCACACTGGAGGTTTTGGAGACCTCTGTTCTACCTTTAAACTATACCCCTATAGTGGTGGAGGGGGACGGATTCGAACCGCCGAACCCAGAGGGAGCGGATTTACAGTCCGCCGCGTTTAGCCACTTCGCTACCCCTCCACATTTTTAATTTAATTATGCCAGCTCATGATGCCGGCGAGAGGACTTGAACCCCCAACCTACTGATTACGATTCAGTTGCTCTACCAATTGAGCTACACCGGCTCAAAACCAACTTAAAAGGTGGCTCGGGACGGAATCGAACCGCCGACACAAGGATTTTCAGTCCTTTGCTCTACCGACTGAGCTACCGAGCCATAATAATAAAAACCCCTAAAACTATTTTACAATCGTCCTTTGCTCGAAAGAATCTTTCGATCTTTCTCGCATGTTGCACAAGAAGTACAATCATTGGTGTGGCAACATGCTCTACCGACTGAGCTACCGAGCCATAATAATAAAAACCCCTAAAACTATTTACAATCGTCCTTTGCTCGAAAGAATCTTTCGATCTTTCTCGCATGTTGCACAAGAAGCATAGTCATTGATGTGAGCAACTTGCTCTACCGAGCCATAAATCTAAATGGCGGTCCGGACGGGACTCGAACCCGCGACCTCCTGCGTGACAGGCAGGCATTCTAACCAGCTGAACTACCGGACCAAATTGCGGGGGCAGGATTTGAACCTGCGACCTTCGGGTTATGAGCCCGACGAGCTACCGGACTGCTCCACCCCGCGATAATAAAAAGTATTTAATTTATCCATGCTCTTAGATAGCAATGGACTGTCCTCAACTCATAAAGTTTATTCAAGATGCTGTTCGTTGAGAACAACTCGCAGTTATTTCAACGATGCTTTGCTCGTTGCTCCACCCCGCGATAATATTATTTATAATGGTGGAGGATGACGGGATCGAACCGCCGACCCTCTGCTTGTAAGGCAGATGCTCTCCCAGCTGAGCTAATCCTCCAATTTAAAGTGACCCCTACGGGATTCGAACCCGTGTTACCGCCGTGAAAGGGCGGTGTCTTAACCGCTTGACCAAGGGGCCGTTAAAATATGTATGGCGGAGAGCAAGGGATTTGAACCCTTGAGACAGGGTTACCCGTCTACACGATTTCCAATCGTGCTCCTTCGGCCACTCGGACAGCTCTCCAAAATGGCTCCGCAGGTAGGATTCGAACCTACGACCGATCGGTTAACAGCCGATAGCTCTACCACTGAGCTACTGCGGAATAATTCAAGCCTGGCAACGTCCTACTCTCACAGGAACTTGCGTTCCAACTACCATCGGCGCTGAGAAGCTTAACTTCCGTGTTCGGTATGGGAACGGGTGTGACCTTCTCGCCATTGCCGCCAGACTATTAACAAGACATATTTTATTATAATGTCTTTTTTAATTTTTTCAAGAGAAAAAAGAAAATTCATTCTCTCAAAACTAGGTAATCAAGAAGAAGGAAGCGAAGAACGAGTTCGCATATCAAAAAATTGGTTAAGTCCTCGATCGATTAGTATCAGTCAGCTCCACACGTCACCGTGCTTCCACCTCTGACCTATCCACCTGATCATCTTTCAGGGATCTTACTTAGCTTGCGCTAAAAGGAAATCTCATCTTGAGGGGGGCTTCATGCTTAGATGCTTTCAGCACTTATCCCGTCCGCACATAGCTACCCAGCGATGCCTTTGGCAAGACAACTGGTACACCAGCGGTGCGTCCATCCCGGTCCTCTCGTACTAAGGACAGCTCCTCTCAAATTTCCTGCGCCCACGACGGATAGGGACCGAACTGTCTCACGACGTTCTGAACCCAGCTCGCGTACCGCTTTAATGGGCGAACAGCCCAACCCTTGGGACCGACTACAGCCCCAGGATGCGATGAGCCGACATCGAGGTGCCAAACCTCCCCGTCGATGTGGACTCTTGGGGGAGATAAGC